>CAVXRK010000012.1:0-155145 GCA_963764025.1 uncultured Acidobacteriota bacterium | reverse complement strand
GGAAGGTGTTTCCGGTCATGCCGAGGCCGGAGGTGCACCCGGTGAATGCGGTCGCTCCAGAAAAGTAGTTATTGGTCACTGCCGGGGATTTTACAACCGGCATTGAGGCCGATCTGCTGGTTCCACAGGGTTCCGGGCACGGTCTTGTAGGTCATGTTACCGTCGACGACGGGGGAGATCGCGACGGCATCGCCTCCAACCAGGAGGTCAGGCTGCTGAGGGCGGCCTCCGAGCAGGCCGTTGTTGAACAGGATGTTGCCGACGACGCTAACATCAAGCAGGGAGGAATCGCCGGCGTGCGGGAAGGCATGGACTCCGTAGCCGGAGTTGCTGAAGACGACGTTGTCCATGGCTGTCTTGTAGCCGGAGACATTTTGGATATAGATGCCGTGCGCGAGGCCGGAAGTGGCGTTGGCATCGCCGTAGTAAATGAGCGAGCCATAGACTTCGGTGTTGGTGGCCTCCGTGTTCAAATCGAAGCCTATTCCCACGTCGTGGACGATCAGGTTGATGAACTTGAGGTGGTCGGAGGTGCGGACGTAGAAAGCGACGACTGGGAATCGGGTGGAGCGATTGGTGTCGGAGTTGGTGACCTCGAAGTCCTTGAAGTTGACGTAGGCGGCCCCGGAGGGGTTTGGGCTGTTGGTGAAGAAGAAGCCCTGGGCGGCGCCCTTGATGTCGATCGTGGCTCGTTCGCCGGGGTACTGGGCGACGGTGATGGGGGCGGCGGCGGTGCCTCTCAAGCCGCAGAGGATGTTCCCTCCCGGAGGAATCGTGTACGTCCCACCGCGCAGCCATATGGTGTCTCCGGGTTGGACCCCTGCTCGTCCAGCCAGCGCGGTGGCCAGATCCCAGGGCCGGCCGATGCTCCCGTCCCCGCCCGGACGCCCGCCGGGCGACACGTAAAAGTCGGTGCCGAACGCCTGCGGGGAACCTGCGCAAGCGACCGCGACGAGGAAAACTGCCAAGACTGCGAGAGTCTTCACTGGTCTATACCTTACCCGCCTCTTTACGCCGGCCACGGGTCGTTTCGCCGAGAGGGAGAGTATAAGGAAGCCGAAGCTGTTGTGTGCGCGGTTGCCATCAGTGCGCCGCTCGCCAAGCGCCCAGAATGGGCGTACCGCGACGCTCCGTGGGTGGTTTAGTTAGCCCCTGCACCTGACCGAGCCTCAGCGACCCGATGGGGCCGCTCCGTGCCAACCGTGAGAAGAACGAACGCACTGAAGTCAGGATCTGTGTGGGGCGGGGAGGCAAACCCGACAGGGCTGGTGGCTGTAATACCTGTCATAGGGAGCCGTAACGGCCTTCCCTCGTAGATCCCGACCAAGACGGTCGCCACTTTGCGGCTTCCAGCAATCCTACCGGACGTATCCACCGACAGCCGGGGTGGAGCCGTGGAGCGGACAAGGTTCGCTCACATTCCTCGCGAGGCGAGGTCTGAACGTCGTCGACCCGACGTGCCTGCGCGCATCCAACCTCTCTGCTCTCGAACGAACGTTAGCACGTCGCGGTCGCGTCGTCGTACGTCGTAAACCTCGCTGCCTCGAGAAGCGGAGGGCGGGACCTGGATTCGAACGTTCCGACGAAAACGCTGGCTGCCGCCGCCGAGGGACGCACCTGCTCATCCAGTTCCGCAGGCCGCTCGCGGAGTTGATGCCGGACGCTCGTAGGGCTTGAGCCGCAGCCACAGGCTGCGGCGCCGGCCCCTGGTCCCCTAGCCTGGCGAGTAGCGCCTTACCAGTAGCGGTAGCGCCTTACCACTTGAGGCGTTGGCCAGGTCCCCGAGGGCGTCGGCGTCGGCTTGGACCCCGACCACACCGGGGTCTTCGTCGGGTTACCCTGAGTCGGCGGCTTCGGGGTCGCGGTTGGTCCCGGTGGTCGGAGGGGCCGATTGCGCCGAGATACGGTCGGAGTAGGCGTTGGCGTTGGTGCACCCGGCTTCGGAGTGGCGGCCTTGGTCGGGGTTCGTGTCGGGGTCGCTGCGGGCGACGTCCTGGTCGGAGTCCGCGTCGCGGTCGCCGGGGGCTTGGTCGGAGTCCGCGTCGCGGTCGCCGGGGGCTTGGTCGGAGTCCGGGTCGCGGTCGCCGGGGGCTTGGTCGGAGTCCGGGTCGCGGTCGCCGCAGGCTTGGTCGGAGTCCTGGTAGCCGTGGCCGCGGGCTTGGTCGGAGTCCGGGTAGCCGTGGCCGGGGGCTTGGTCGGCGTCCGCGTAGGAGTGGGAGTCGGCGTCTTGGCCGTGGCGGCTGTGGTCGGGGTCCGCGTAGGGGTAGAAGAAACCGGTTTCGGAGTCGCCGTGGGTGGAGTTGACTGCCCGTCGACGGTGACTACGACGAAGGCGTTGAAGTCCGGTCCGGTGGGAAGGGGTGCAAGGAGACCGACGGGGCTCGCGACACTGAGCCCGGACATGGGAATGCGAACGAGGTCTCCGTCGTAGATTGCTGCCACGACGGGAGCGCCGAAGTAGTCCTGGGCGTTACGGACTTCGTACACGGCGCCGCGCGGGACGATGCTTCCGAGATCGACGTCAACGAAGCTCTTCCGATCCCAGTTGTAAACGGCGATGTTGGCGCGGCCCGACTCGTATTGATTCGGCCGAACGAAAACGCGTGTTCCGGTAGGACGGGTCGTTGTGGACGTATTGTTAGGAAAAGCATGAACGTCCAGGGCGGTCACGGGGCCACCGTAGGTCGTTTGGATTTTTGTCAATCCATAGAAGGTGTTACCAGTGAGGGTGAGCCCTGACGTGCACCCGATCCAGGAAGTCGTTCCGACAAAGTAGTTGTCGGTCATGGTCGGGTTGGTGCAGCCATACGCCATCCCGAACCGGTTGTTCCACAGGTTACCAGGGGCCGCTTTGTATGTGGCATTGCTCTTGATGACAGGGGAGATCGCGACGGCGTCGCCGCCGACCAGAAGGTCAGGCTGCTGAGGGCGGCCTCCGAGCAGGCCGTTGCTGAACAGGATGTTGCCGACGACGCTAACATCAAGCAGGGAGGAATCGCTCGCGTGAGGGAAGGCATGGATTCCGAAGCCGGAGTTCTCGAAGACGATGTTGTCGGTGGCTTTCTTGTAGCCGGAGACATTTTGGATGTAAATGCCGTGCGCGATACCTGAGGTGGTGTTGGCATCGCCGTAGTAAACGAGCGAGCCATAGACTTCGGTGTTGGTGGCCTCCGTGTTCAAATTGAAGGCCATTGACACGTCATGGACGATCAGGTCGATGAATTTGAGGTGGTCGGAGAGCCGGACGTAGAAAGCGACGACTGGGGATCGGGTGGAACGGTTGGGGTCGGAGTTGGTGACCTCGAAGTCCTTGAAGTTGACGTAGGCGGCCCCGGAGGGGTTGGGGCTGTTGGTGAAGAAGAAGCCCTGGGCGGCGCCCTTGATGTCGATCGTGGCTCGTTCGCCAGGGTACTGAGCGACGGTGATGGGCGCGGCAGCTGTGCCCCTCAAGCCGCAGAGGATGCGCCCTCCCGAAGGAATCGTGTACGTCCCGCCTCGCAGCCAGATCGTGTCCCCGGGATGAACCGCCGCAGGTCCAGCCAGCGCAGCGGCAAGACTCCAGGGCCGGCCGAGGCTCCCGTCTGCGCCGGAGCCGCTGGTGGGCGAAACATAGAATTCAGCCGCCGCGGCCAGCGTGGGAATAGCCACACCGACGAGCACTGCGAGCAACTCCCTGGTCCACCTGGAGATTTCCTTGAACATCAGGACTTCCTTTCCCTGACCTCTCGCTGAGATATGGAAAGACGGTACGCCGTCGTACGCTGCCAAACTACTGGCCACGAGGGTCGAAGAAGGCCAAGTCGCTATGGTCCCTCGACCCTGTACTTCCGGACAGCCAACGTCTTGAACCTGTTGAAAAGGGCTGTGTTGTGAAGTAACCTGTACACCTCAGAGGTCACAATGACGCCCCGTGCCGTCGGAAGGCGGGGAAGAAGGAGTGCCGTCGAAGGGCGACCTTCCTTCATCCTCACCATGACAGCAGACGTTGATGAGGCCGCAAGGCGCCGGCCCGGGGGAATCCTGTTCTCGTGAGCAGAAAGCCGATCCCGCCGCACTTGACGAGGGGCATCCAGTTCGCGCTGGATCTGTGCGCGCTCGTTTCCGCATTTGCCCTCGCGTACCTGCTGCGTTTCGAGTTCTCGGTGCCCGAGAAGGAGCTGGGCAGGGCTCTCCAGCAACTCCCTTACGTTGTCGTCATTCAGTTCGCCGCTCTCGCGCTGGCGGGTGTCTACAGCTTCATCTGGCGCTATGTCGGGCTGGGAGAGATCAAGGCCTTCGTCTACGCGGCCCTGTGGTCCGGCCTGGCGCTCGCCGCCGTGCGTCTGACGCTTCCGGACCGTCTTGGGGGCTGGAAAGTCCCCCTCTCGGTCATCCTCATGGGGACGGTCCTGTCGTTCGGGGGAGTCCTCGGGCTGCGCGTGTTGCGCCGCTATCTCTACGAGCACTCTCAGCGCCTGCATCGGGCGACGCTCGCGACCGACAGGCAGCATGAGCCGACCATTCTTGTCGGCGCGGGGCGCGCCGGAGTGCTGGCCGTGCGCGAAATCGTTGGGCGCGGGGACATGAACCTCGACGTGAAGGGGTTCGTGGACGACGACGTCGAAAAGAAGAACGCGGTCATCCACGGGGTCCGGGTGCTGGGGACGACGGAGGATCTTCCGCGCCTGGTCCGGGACCTCGGCATTACCCAGGTCGTCATCACGATTGCGCAGATCTCGCGCCAGGAGATCCTCCGCTTGATCGGCCTCTGTCGCAGGATCCGTGTCGCGGTGCGAATCATCCCCGGCCTCTACGAGGTGCTCCAGGGGAAAGTGCACGTCACCCGCATTCGAAGCGTCCAGATCGAGGACCTGCTCGGGCGCGAGCCGGTGTACCTCGACGAAGCGCAGCTCGGCCAGTTTCTCGGGGGAAAACGCGTGATGGTGACCGGGGCCGGGGGCTCCATCGGCTCCGAGCTCGTCCGGCAGATTGCTCGTTTCGGGCCCGCGAAGATCCTGCTCGTCGAGCGCGCCGAGTTCGCACTCTTCGAAGTCGACGGCGAGCTGCGGCGCACGTGCCCCCAGGTCGAGGCGCTGCCACTCGTGGCCGACGTCTGCGACGAGCCCCGCATGCGGGCGCTCTTCGGGGAGCATGCGCCCCAGATCGTGTTCCACGCGGCCGCTCACAAGCACGTTCCGATGATGGAGGCGAATGCGGGCGAAGCGATCAAGAACAACGTCCTTGCGACGCGCATGCTGGGCGAGATCGCCGGAGAGCACGGTGTCGAGTCGTTCGTCATGATCTCGACGGACAAGGCGGTACGGCCGACGTCCATCATGGGAGCGACCAAGCGCGTCGCGGAGCTCGCGGTGCAGGATCTGGCCAAGCGCCATTCGACCCGCTACCTCGCAGTCCGCTTCGGCAACGTCGTCGGCTCGGCCGGTTCCGTGGTCCCGATTTTCCGGGAGCAGATTCGCCGGGGCGGCCCGGTCACCGTAACGCACCCCGAGATGCGGCGCTACTTCATGACGATCCCGGAAGCGGCGCAGCTCGTCCTGCAGGCGGGCGCGATCGGCGAAGGCGGAGAGATTTTCATCCTCGACATGGGGGAGCCGGTCCGAATCCTGGATCTCGCCGAGGAGATGATCACGTTGACCGGGCTGCGGCCCTACGTGGACATGGACATCGTCTTCACGGGTCTTCGTCCGGGAGAGAAGCTCTTCGAAGAGCTGGAGCTTTCGGGCGAGCAGATCACCAAGACTCGCCACCCGAAGATCTACATCGGCAAGTTGAACGCGTATCCGACCGACGAGATCGAGCGGGCGCTTCGGTTCATGGAGGACCTCGCTCGGGAGGGCGACGGGACGGCCGTACGCAAGTTTCTCAACTCGCTGCTGCCGGAGGCGAATCTCGGCGTGCGGCGGGGTACCCGGGATGGGATCCCGAGGACCGAGGGGGTCGACAAGAAGGCCGGGGCGACAACGTCTTACACCTGATCGATGGGCCCGCGAGACCGAGCCCGGGCAGTCGCGCCGCGACTCCATGCGCGGCGACCTCGGGCGGAAGTGTTGCCCAACGCGGGGCAAACGGCGACGTTGGACCACGGCGCGGAGCAGTCCTGCCGCCCGTTTCTCCCTTGTCGCCGCAGGAGAAATCCCTTACCCTCAGATCGATGCGCAGGGTCCGGTCGACTCGCGGGACGTCGGTGTGCCTTCTCGCTTTTCATCCGCTCGTCCTCTCGGAGTTCGAGCGGCTCCTTGCGGATCTTCCGTCCTCGGTGCACGCGCGGCGGCTCGAACCCGACTTGATCGCCGACCCGGCGAAGCTCGTGGTGCCCAAGGCCTCCGTCTTCGTCCTCGAAGGCCACGCCCATCGTCCCACGACGGAGGCCCTGGTCGTGGGCGTCCTGGGCCGCCACCCGACCGGTCGCGTGATCGTAGCGGCCGAGACCTTCGACCAGGCGGCGGCCTTTGCCCTTCTCCGGCTTGGCTCCAAGGGACTGATCACCTTCGGCGATGCGAACGAGCAGCTCGGACGCGCGGTTCAGGAGGTCGCCTCGGGCGGTTTCTGGGTCCCGCGGTCCCTGCTTTCGCGATTCGTGGACGAGACGATCAGCTCGGTGCGCCGGCCTCGGGGTCCCGTCGGCCCGGCCCGCCTCTCCCGCCGGGAACGCGAGGTCCTGGACGCGTTGCTCGAGAATCTGTCCAACAAGGAGATCGCGAGCAAGCTCAGCATGAGCGAGAGGACCGCCAAGTTCCATGTCTCCAACCTGCTCGCCAAGTACGGAGTCCGGCGGCGGGCGGACCTGATTCTGCTGACCTACACGCAGCTCGACCGGCCCACCGCCTGAGCCCGCTGGCGACGGGGGGTGGCCGGCTGGCCGGATGTTGACAGGGCAGCTTCGCTTACGTATTCTTACGCGCCCTCGAAAACGGGGGTTCCGCCCGGGCCAGCCTCGGCGCGGCCTGCCTTGAGAGTCTTGAAACTAGGGGTTTGCAGATGGCTTCTGGCACATCGACGGTGAAGTTGGCCGACGTCCGCCACGACTGGTTCGTGGTCGACGCCACCGGCCTGGTCCTCGGCCGGCTCGCGAGCCGCGTCGCGAAGATCTTGTCCGGGAAGCACCGGGCGAACTACGTGCCCTACCTCGACATGGGCGACTTCGTGGTCGTCACCAACGCCGAGAAGATCAAGCTGACCGGCACCAAGCTCGACGTGAAGGTCTACCGCCACCACACCGGTTACCCGGGCGGGCTGAAGACGGTCGCGGCGCGCGACCAGCAGGCGAAGTACCCCGAGCGGCTGATCGAAGACGCCGTGCGCGGGATGCTCCCGAAGTCGAAGATGGGCCGCAAGCAGTTGAAGAAGCTCAAGGTTTACCGCGGGGCGAAGCACCCGCACGAGGCGCAGCAGCCTCGCCCGCTGAAGGTCTCGGCCGCCTAGGCCGGAAGGAAGCTCGGAGGAGTCTTGGCAGTCGAAATCCAGCACAAAGCGACCGGACGTCGGAAGACCTCGATGGCGCGCGTCCGGCTCGTTCCCGGCACCGGCGCGATCACCGTGAACAAGCGCTCCATCGACGACTACTTCCCCAACAACGTTCTCAAGATGGTCATCAAGCAGCCGCTCCAGTCGACGGAGACGGTCGAGAAGTTCGACATCCACGTCACGGTGGCGGGCGGCGGCCCGACCGGCCAGGCCGGCGCGATCCGCCACGGCATCTCCCGCGCGCTGACGGAGTACAACCTCGAGCTCCGCAAGAAGCTCAAGAAGGAAGGCTTCCTGACGCGCGACCCCCGGATGAAGGAACGCAAGAAGTACGGACAGCGCGGAGCGCGCGCCCGGTTCCAGTTCAGCAAGCGGTAAAAACGGCCGTCGCCTCGCGCGACGGGCAAGGAGGTGTGATCTGGCATCTATTTCGATGAAGGAACTGCTCGAGGCTGGCGTCCACTTCGGTCACCAGACCAAGCGCTGGAACCCGAAGATGAAGAAGTTCATCTTCGGCAAGCGCAATGGGATCTACATCATCGACCTGCAGAAGACGCTCAAGCAGTTCAAGGAAGCCTCGAAGTTCGTGACCGACCTTGCCGCCGCGGGCAAGAACCTGCTTTTCGTCGGCACGAAACGCCAGGCCCAGGATGCGATTTACGAAGAGGCCAACCGCTGCGGCATGTTCTACGTGAACACGCGCTGGCTCGGCGGCACGCTGACCAACTTCTCCACGATCCGCAAGTCGATTCATCGTCTCAAGGAGATCGAGGGCATCCTCGCGCAGGATGACAACGAGAACCTGACGAAGAAGGAGCGCCTGCGGCTGGAACGGGAGAAGGAGAAGCTCGAGAAGAACCTGACGGGCATCAAGGAGATGGACGAGCTTCCCGACGCGCTCTTCGTGATCGATCCCAAGCAGGAATACATCGCGGTCAAGGAAGCCAACATCCTCGGCATCCCGGTGGTGGCGGTGGTCGACACGAACTGCGACCCGGACCTCGTCGACCACGTGATCCCGGGCAACGACGACGCCATTCGCGCCATCCGGCTCTTCACGGCGAAGGTCGCCGACGCAATCCTCGAGGGGCTCCATGCCCACGGGGAGCGCGGAGCCGAAGACGCCGCCTCCGAAGACCGGCCGCGCACGCCGGAGCTCTCGCAGACCGCCGTCGTCGCCGACGCATCGTAGGAGCGGGAGGCAGGAGGCAGGCGGCTGGAGGCAGGGGAAGCCCGGCCTGCCGCGTCTGCAGCCTGACCGACCGCGCAATCCGCAAGGAACTGGGGAAATCATGGAAATCAACTCCAAGCTCGTCGCCGACCTGCGCACCGAGACCGGTGCCGGGATGATGGACTGCAAGAAGGCGCTGGTCGAAGCCGCCGGCAACTTCGAAGAGGCCAAGAAGATCCTTCGCAAGAAGGGCCTGGCCGCGGCCGCCTCCAAGGCCGGCCGAGCGGCCTCCGAGGGCCTCGTCGTCGCCCACGTCACTATCAAAGGCGCCGTCCTCGTCGAGGTCAACTGCGAGACGGACTTCGTCGCGCGGACGGAGGACTTCCGCGTCTTCGCCGAGAAGCTCGCCGACCGCATCGCCGCGCACGAGGCATTCGGGGATACGCGCTCGGGCGACGTCGCCGAGCTCGCGAAGCTCTCCTGGCCGGGCGGCGAAACCGTCGGTGACGCGGTCACGCAGATGGTGGCGGTGCTGAAGGAGAACGTCCAGGTTCGCCGGTTCGCACGCCTCCTGCCGCGCCCGGGCGAAATCTTCTCGAGCTACATCCACGGCAACGGTCGGATCGGCGTGATCGTCGGGCTTCCCGGCGCCGACGAGGCGCTCGGAAAGGACCTCGCGATGCACATCGCGGCTTCGGACCCGCGCTTCGCCTCCCGCGGCGAGGTGTCGCCCGAGATCCTCGCGACCGAGCGCGAGATCGCGCGCGCCCAGGCGACGGCGGCCGGCAAGCCCGCCAACGTCGTCGAGCGCATCGCCGACGGCAAGGTCGAGAAGTTCTACCAGGAAGCCGTGCTCGTCGAGCAGGCCTTCGTGAAGGACCCCGAGAAGACGGTCGGCCAGGTCATCATCGAGAAGGCCGGCAAGGGCGCTCTGGACCTGCGGTTCGTCCGGTTCAAGCTGGGCGAAGGGCTGGGTCGGGCGGAAGAAGCTGCTTAACCGTCGCCTCCGCTTGCGAAGGATCTGCGCCTGCGGCGCACCGGCTCGCGGCTCGCCTGTGGGCTCGACCGCGAGCCTGATCCCTCGCCGCGCTCCGGCTCCCGCGGCGCGAACCTCCTCCCTTCCTTCGGTCGGGAGACTATCCGCGCCGCGAACAGATGGGGCAGTGCCGCGGAAAAGCCCGACAGACTGACGGTTTCCGGCCGTTAGGTGATGGGAGCAAGATTCACAGATAATCGCGTCCGCATGCCCGAGACCCCTGTCTACCGCCGGATCCTCCTGAAGCTTTCGGGGGAGGCGCTGATGGGGGACCAGAGGTTCGGGATCGCGCCGGACGTCGTCGCGAGGCTCGCCGACGAGATCAAGGAAGTCCACTCCCTGGGCGTCGAGACGGCGATCGTCATCGGCGGCGGCAACATCATCCGGGGCGTCTCCGCGGCCGCCCAGGGCATCGACCGCGTCGCCGGCGATCACATGGGGCTGCTCGCGACGGTGATCAACGGGCTCGCCCTCCAGGACGCCCTCGAGAAGCGGGGCGTGACGACGCGACTGATGTCGGCGGTCGAGGTCCGGCAGATCGCGGAGCCCTTCATCCGGCGCCGGGCGATGCGGCATCTCGAGAAGGGCCGCGTCGTCGTCTTCGTCGGCGGAACGGGCAACCCGTTCTTCACGACCGATTCGGCGGCGGCCCTGCGCGCCAACGAAATCCACGCCGACGTCCTGCTGAAGGCGACCAAGGTGGACGGCGTCTACGACGCCGACCCGAATCGCGACACGGCCGCGAAGTTCCTCCGTACGCTGACCTACCGCCAGGCCCTCGAGGCGGGGCTGCAGGTCATGGACGCCGCGGCGGTCGCCCTCTGCATGGACAACGGAATTCCCATCAAGGTCTTCAACCTCAAGGTCAAGGGCAACATCCAGCGCGTCGTCGTCGGCGAGGACATCGGTTCGCTGGTTTCCGCAGGGGGAGCCGAGGCATGAGGCAGGAACTGAAGGACGTCGAGAAACACATGACCGACGCCGTCGGGGCGTTGAAGGAGCGCTTCAAAACGCTGCGCACGGGCCGCGCGAACCTGGGGATGCTCGACGGGATCCTGGTGCCGGCCTACGGCGCCGACGTCCCGCTCAACCAGGTCGCGAATCTCTCGGTGCCCGAGCCGACGATGATCCTCGCCGCGCCCTGGGACCCCAAGATGGCGGTCGAGATCGAGCGCGCGATCCGCAAGTCGGATCTGGGTCTCAATCCCCAGAACGACGGCAAGGTCGTCCGCGTGCCGATCCCGGCGCTGACCGAGGAGCGTCGCAAGGACCTCGCGAAGAACGCCCACCACATGGCCGAAGAGGCGCGCGTCGAGATCCGCCGGTACCGCCACGAAGGCAACGATCGCCTCAAGAAGATGTTCAAGGACAAGAAGATCTCGGAGGACGACGAGCGCCGCGGTCTCGAGGAGTCCCAGAAGATCACGGACCGGAAGATCAAGGAGGTCGACGATCTTCTGAAGACCAAGGAGCAGGAGATCCTGGCAGTCTAGTGCCGGATTCAGCCATCGCGGTCGTCGGGGCCGGAGTCGTCGGGCTGGCGATCGCGGCCCGGCTCGCTCCCGACTTTCCCGATCTCATCATTCTCGACCGCCACCCTCGATACGGGACGGAGTCGTCGAGCCGGAACAGCCAGGTCATCCACGCCGGGATCTACTATCCGCCGGGCTCCCTGAAGGCTCGGCTCTGCGTGGAAGGAAACGTCCAGCTGTATGCCCTTTGCTCCGCCCGCGGAGTTCCGCACCGCCGCATCGGCAAGATCATCACCGCGGTCGCCCCCGAGGAGCTCCCCGCACTCGAGACGATCGTCGCGAACGCGCGAGCCAACGGAGTGACGCTCGAGTGGCTCTCGGAAGAGGAGGCGCGGGCCCTCGAGCCTCGGGTTCGTTCCGCCGGCGCCCTCTGGTCGGCGACCTCCGGAATCATCGACGCCCACGGCCTCATGGATCACTTCGCGCGGACGGCCCTTGCGTCGGGCGCCATCCTGTACTCCGACGCGACGCTGGTGGGGATCGATCCAACCCCGGGCGGCTATCGCCTGACGGTGCGGAGGGCCGGCGAGCTCGAGTCCTTCACGGCCGAGCGCGTCGTGAACTCGGCCGGGCTCGACGCGGACACGGTGGCGGCAATGGCGGGGATCGACGTGGACGAGGCCGGCTACCGGCTGCATTACTGCAAGGGAAGCTACTTCTCGGCGGCACCTCGGGCGGCTCGCAACGTGTCGCACCTCGTCTACCCGGTTCCGGCGAAGGAGAGCCTCGGTGTCCACGTCGTTCTCGACATCGGCGGCCGCCTGCGCTTCGGGCCCGACGCGGAGTACCTGCCGGGACGACAGGCCGACTATCGCGTCGATCCGTCGCGCCAGGCCGCCTTCGGCGCGGCGGCCCGGCGCCTGCTGCCGGACATCCAGGACGCGGACCTCGAACCCGATATCAGCGGAATCCGCCCCAAGCTGCAGGCCAAGGGGGAGCCGTTTCGGGACTTCGTGATTGCGGACGAGGCCCCGCGCGGCCTCGCCGGTTTCTACGATCTCGTCGGCATCGAATCGCCCGGACTGACCGCGGCACCGGCGATCGCGGAGCACGTGGCGGCGCTCGTCGAGGGCTGAGTGGACCGCTTGATGCTCGTCGTCGCGGCCGGAAGTGGGACGCGTCTGGGCCGAAACGAGCCCAAGGGCCTCGTGTCGTTCGCCGGTCGGCCACTCCTGGCCTGGACGCTCGAGGCGCTTGCGCCCGCCGGCTTCTCACGGACCGTCGTGACGGCCCCGGCCGACCGGCTCGACGACTTTCGGCGCGTCGCCGGGAGCGGTGTCGAGGTCGTTGCCGGAGGGGAAACGCGTTCAGGCTCGGTTCGGAAGGGATTTGCGGCGCTTTCCGCGGCGGATGCGGACGTCGTCGCGGTCCATGATGCGGCGCGGCCGCTCGTGACAGCCGCCGAGGCGGCCGCGGTGGTGACTGCCGCCGAAGAATCCGGCGCGGCCATCGCGGCGATTCCCGTCGTCGATACCATCAAGCTGGCGAAGGATGGACGCGTCCTGCGCACGCTCGACCGGTCCCACCTGGTCGCGGCTGCGACACCCCAGGCTTTTCGCGGCGCGATCCTGCGCCGGGCCCTCGACTCGGGCCGTGACGCGACCGACGAGGCGGCGCTGTGCGAGGATCTCGGGATTCCGGTCGCGGTGGTGCCGGTTTCCAGGCTGGCCTTCAAGATCACGACACCCGCGGACCTGGAGCTGGCGGAGGCGATCCTGCGCGCACGGAATCGGGGCTAGGAGACGGCATGACGCCTAGAGTAGGAATGGGCTTCGACGCGCATCCCTTCGCTGCCGGACGCCCGTTGCGCCTCGGCGGCGTGACGATTCCGTACGATGGCGGTCTCGAGGGCCACTCCGACGGCGACGCGCTGCTTCATGCCCTGACCGACGCCGTCCTCGGCGCGGCGGGCCTCGGCTCGATCGGCGATCACTTCCCGCCGGGCGATCCCGCGTGGAAGGGCGCCGACAGCGCGATCTTCCTCCGAAAGGCGCGAGAGCTCGCCGCCGGGCGCGGCTTTCAGATCGGCAACGTCGACGCTGTCGTCGTCGCGGAGGCGCCGAAGCTCGCGCCGCACGTGGGCGCGATCCGGGCGCGCATCGCGGAGATTCTGGGCGTCGAGGCCTCAGCCGTCAGTGTGCGCGGCACGAGCTCGAACGGGCTCGGCTTCACCGGCCGGCGGGACGGGATCGCGGCGATGGCGGTGGTGCTCCTGACGGGCTCGCGGTGATCCTTTCCCGCCTCCACCCCGTCGAGGAGGCCGTCCGAGCCCGGCCCCGCGAGATCGAGTGGGTGCTGTTCGATTCGGAGCGGAAGGACCGGCGGATCAACGAGTTGAAGCAGCTCTGCCGCAGCCAGGGGGTGGCGGTCCGGTACGGCCAGCGGGAGGCGCTCGACAGGCTCGCAACGGGCCACCAGGGCGCCGTGGCCCGGATCGCCGTCCGTGGCTATCTCGAAGAGGAGGAGGCGCTTTCGGGCCGGCCGGGCTCCCGGTTTCTTCTCGTCCTCGACGAGGTCCAGGACCCCCACAACCTCGGCGCCGCGATCCGGGTGGCCGAAGGGCTGGGGGCCGGGGTGGTGGTGCCGGAGCGAGGCTCGGCGCCCCTCTCGGAGACCGTCTCCCGGAGCTCCGCCGGGGCGGTCGAACGGGTGCCCGTGATCCGGGCCAAGAACCTCCGCCGGTTCATCGATCGTCTTAAGAATGAAGGGTTTCAGGTCGTCGGCCTCGATCCCGCCGGGCAGGTGATCTACGAGCTCGACCTCCGGGGGGACCTGGCGCTCGTGCTCGGGACCGAGGGCAAGGGAATCCGCCGGCTCGTCCGGGAGGGCTGCGACCGGCTCGCCCGCCTGCCGATGGCGGGGCAGCTCGCCTCCCTGAACGTCTCGACCGCGGCCGCGGCGGCCGGGTACGAGGCCCTCCGGCAAAGGACCTCATAAAACCCAAAAGAGGTCTTGATCGAGTGGTTTGCCGCTGCTAGACTCCGCGATTCACGCCGGTGGGGGTAGGTCTTGGTGTGCTCTTTGAATGCCGGCTGGGACTCCGTTTCGCGGGTTCGCCGTACACGTGTGCGTCGCCGGCGTAGCTCAACGGGTAGAGCATCCGATTTGTAATCGGAAGGTTGCGGGTTCGAGTCCCTTCGCCGGCTCCAGAGATTCCCACCGGCGAGCGGTCCGGTTTCGGGCACGGGCAGTTGGCCGAGTGGTTAATGGCAGCAGACTGTAAATCTGCCGCGCTTCGCGCTACGGAGGTTCGAATCCTTCACTGCCCACCATCTACGCGGGAGAGAGGCATCGCAAAACGCGGGAGTAACTCAGGGGTAGAGTCACAGCCTTCCAAGCTGTTGGTCGCGGGTTCGAATCCCGTCTCCCGCTCCATCGGAGCCGGGAAGCGGAAATCGGTCATCGAGAGATAGAGAGACGACTGAGTCATGCCGCAGTTCGATCACCGATTCCCGATTTCCGATTCACGGATCGGAAGCGCCCACGTAGCTCAGTCGGTAGAGCACGTCCTTGGTAAGGACGAGGTCACCAGTTCAATCCTGGTCGTGGGCTCCAGAAGTCGCAGGGCGCAGCCGTAGGGCGTAGGGGAGAGAGATGGCCAAAGAGAAATTCGATCGCAGCAAGCCGCACGTGAACATCGGGACGATTGGTCACGTGGATCACGGGAAGACGACGTTGACGGCGGCGATCACGTTGATTTTGTCGAAGAAGGGTCTGGCGACGGCGAAGGCGTACGACCAGATCGACAACGCGCCGGAGGAGAAGGCGCGCGGGATCACGATCAACACGGCGCACGTGGAGTACGCGACGGACAAGCGGCACTACGCGCACGTGGACTGCCCGGGGCACGCGGACTACGTGAAGAACATGATCACGGGCGCGGCGCAGATGGACGGGGCGATTCTGGTGGTGTCGGCGGCGGACGGGCCGATGCCGCAGACGCGGGAGCACATTCTGCTGGCGCGGCAGGTCGGGGTGCCGTACGTGGTGGTGTTTTTGAACAAGACGGACATGGTCGACGACCCGGAGCTTTTGGAGCTGGTGGAGCTGGAGGTCCGGGAGCTGTTGACGTCGTACGGGTTTCCCGGGGACAAGACGCCGATCATCAAGGGGTCGGCATTGAAGGCGGGGGAGTCGGCGGACCCGAACTCGCCGGACGCCAAGTGCATCCTGGAGCTGATGGATGCGGTGGACGCGTACATTCCGGTGCCGGAGCGTGCGATCGACAAGGATTTCCTGATGCCGATCGAGGACGTGTTCTCGATTTCGGGCCGCGGGACGGTGGTGACCGGGCGAGTCGAGCGCGGGGTGGTGAAGGTCGGCGAGGAAGTGGAGATCGTGGGGATCCGTCCGACGCAGAAGAAGGTCGTGACGGGAGTGGAGATGTTCCGCAAGCTTCTGGACCAGGGGCAGGCGGGAGACAACGTGGGACTTCTGCTGCGCGGGACCGAGCGCAAGGACGTCGAGCGGGGTCAGGTGTGCGCGAAGCCGGGTTCGATCACGCCGCACCTGAAGTTTACGGCGCAGGCGTACATCCTGACGAAGGAAGAGGGCGGGCGGCACACGCCGTTTTTCAACGGGTACCGGCCGCAGTTTTTCTTCCGGACGACCGACGTGACGGGGACGGCGCAGCTGCCGAAGGGCGTGGAGATGGTGATGCCGGGTGACAACGTGAACCTGGAGATCAACCTGATCACGCCGATCGCCATGGAGAAGGGCCTGCGCTTCGCCATCCGCGAGGGCGGCCGCACGGTGGGTGCCGGAACGATCGTCGAGATCCTGGAGTAGCCAATGCAAGAAAACATCAGCCTCGCGTGCCCCGAGTGCAAGCGTCGCAACTACACGACGACGAAGAACAAGAAGACCAACACGGAGAAGCTGGAACTCTCCAAGTACTGCCGCTTTCTGCCGCAAGCACACGGCACACAAAGGAAGGGGAAGGTCTAGGAACGGAACCAATAGGGGTGTAGCTCTAATTGGTAGAGCGGCGGTCTCCAAAACCGTAGGTTGGGGGTTCGAATCCCTCCACCCCTGCCATAGACAGTAGGCAGTAAGCAGTAAGCGGTAAGCACAACGAAATGAGCCATGACGCCGATTAAAGAATGGTGGCCGCAGACGCGGGATTTCTTCCGCGACGTGTGGTCCGAAACGAAGAAGGTCAGCTGGCCCGGCCAGAGCGAGGTCGTGGGAACGACGGTCGTCGTGATCGTCGCCTGCTTCATCTTCGGGTTCTACCTGTTCCTCGTCGACAGCGGCCTCTCGTGGCTGGTCGACAAGGTCTTCCGGGCCGCGGGAGTTATCGGAGCATGATCACCGAGACGAAGGCCAAGAGCTGGTACATCGTCCACACGTACTCCGGCTTCGAGGAGCGCGTGCGGCAGAACCTCCGGCAGCGCATCGAGGCGATGGGCATGCAGGAGAAGTTCGGCGACATCCGCATCCCGACCGAGACCCTCGTCGAGATGAAGGGCGGCAAGCGCCGGGAGATCCAGCGCAAGTTCTTCCCGGGCTACATCATCGTCGAGATGGAGATGTCGGACGACGCCTGGCACCTGGTCAAGAACACCCCGAAGGTGACGGGCTTCGTCGGCTCGGGCAAGGAGCCCACGCCGCTGACCGCGGAGGAGGTCGAGCAGATCCTCCACCGCGTCACGTCGACCAAGGAGAAGCCCAAGCCGAAGCACACCTTCGAGAAGGGCGAGCACGTCCGGATCACGGACGGCCCGTTCACCAACTTCACCGGCGTCGTCGAGGAGATCAACCTCGACCGCTCGACGCTGAAGGTGATGGTCACGATTTTCGGGCGCTCGACTCCGGTGGAGCTCGAGTTCCTGCAGGTCCAGAAGCTGTAAGCGAGGAAGACGAATGGCCAAGAAGATCACCGGTTACGTCAAGCTCCAGATCCCGGCCGCGGAGGCGACTCCCGCGCCGCCGGTCGGCCCCGCCCTCGGACAGCAGGGCGTCAACATCATGGACTTCTGCAAGAACTTCAACGCGAAGACCGCCTCGCAGAAGGGCCTGATCATCCCGGTCGTCATCACCGTGTACGCCGACCGCTCGTACACCTTCATCACGAAGACGCCGCCGGCTTCGATCCTTCTGCTGAAGGCGGCCGGCGTTCCCAAGGGGTCGGGCACGCCGAACAAGGAAAAGGTCGGCAAGGTGACCAGGAAGCAGGTCGAAGAGATCGCGAAGACCAAGATGCCCGATCTGAACGCGGCGGACCTGCCGGCGGCGATCCGGGTCGTCGAGGGGACGGCGCGGTCGATGGGAATCGAGGTCGTTTAGCCATCCGAGTCACGGTTCACACGAGTCGGTCCACGGCAAAAAGTCGGAGATCGAGCCACGACTCGATCGTTTGCACGACGAAGGAGGACGATGCCCAAGAGCGGTAAGAAGTTCCTGGCGGCCAAGGCGAGGGTGGAGCTGCGTCCATACCCCCTGCCGGAGGCGGTCAAGCTGGTGCGCGACGTGCGCTATGCGAAGTTCGACGAGTCCGTCGACGTCGCCATGCTGCTCGGCGTCGACCCGAAGCATGCCGACCAGATGGTGCGGGGCACGGTCGTCCTGCCGCACGGCACGGGCAAGTCGAAGCGCGTCGCGGTCATCGCGGGCGGCGACAAGGCCCGGGAGGCCCAGGAGGCGGGCGCCGACCACATCGGGGCCGAGGACCTGGTCGAGAAGATCCAGGGCGGGTTCCTCGACTTCGAGGCACTCGTCGCGACCCCGGACATGATGCGCCTGGTCGGCAAGCTCGGAAAGGTCCTCGGGCCCAAGGGCCTGATGCCCAATCCGAAGGCCGGCACGGTCACCATGGACGTCGCCAGGGCCGTCAAGGAGATCAAGGGCGGCAAGATCGAGTTCCGGGTCGACAAGACGTCGATCATCCACGCCCCGATCGGCAAGATCTCGTTCGACGAGAAGAAGCTCGAGGAGAACGCCTCGGCATTCATCAAGGCCGTGCTCAAGGCGAAGCCCGCCGCGGCCAAGGGCAAGTATTTCCGGACCGTTTCCGTCTCTTCGACGATGGGGCCCGGGGTCGAGATCGACACCGACGTCGATCGAGGCCGTGTAAGGCGAGCGAGGACACACGATGAATCGCACGGAAAAATCGGAAGCGGTCGAGACGCTCGCCAAGGGCCTGGCGCAGTCGTCCAACGCGATCCTCTTCGCGTTCGCGGGCCTCAAGGTGCCGGAGGTGACGGAGCTGCGCCGCCAGGTCCGGGGCACGCAGTCGACGTACCTCGTCGTCAAGAACACCCTCGCCCTGCGCGCGACCAAGGGGACGGCCCTCGAGGCCGTCGCGGAGCACTTCACCGGCGCCACGGCCGTCGCGTTCAACCAGGGCAACGCGGTCGCGCTCGCCAAGGTCCTGACGGCCTTCGCCAAGACGAACCCGAACCTCGTCTTCAAGGCCGCCGTCATCGACGGGCACGCCGTCCCGGCCGCCGAGATCAAGACGATCGCCGAGCTGCCGAGCCGCGAGGAGCTCGTCTCCAAACTGCTCTTCGTCATGCAGTCGCCGATGCGGCGCCTGGTGACGGTGCTGAACGGGCCGGTCCGCAATCTCGCGGGCGTGGTCAGTCAGATCGCGGAACAGAAATCGAAATCCGGGCCGGCGAACGAAAGCGCCGCGCCTGCCAACTAGTTTTTTTAAAAGACAAGAGGAGAGGAACAGATCATGGCGATGACCGCAGAGAACTTCGTGAAGGAAATCGAGGGCATGACCGTCCTCGAGCTCAACACGCTCGTCAAGGCGCTCGAGGAGAAGTTCGGCGTCTCGGCGGCGGCGATGGCGATGCCGGCGGCGGCGGGCCCGGCCGCGGCGGCGGCTCCGGCCGAGGAAGAGAAGACCGAGTTCACGGTGACCCTGGCCGCGGCCGGCGACAAGATCAAGACGATCAAGGTCGTCCGCGAGGTCACGAGCCTGGGCCTCAAGGAGGCCAAGGACCTCGTCGACGGCGCCCCGGGCGTGCTCAAGGAAGGCGTCTCCAAGGACGAGGCCGCCGCGATCAAAAAGAAGTTTGAAGAGGTCGGTGCGAAGGTTGAGATCAAGTAACTTGCGCCACGATCTGAGGCTCCGGTTTAGAACCGTCCGCGGCCGCTTGCGAGCCGCGGCTCAGAACGTCGTCGGCGCCAAGGTGGAGATCAAGTAGTCATTCGGTCTTCCTGGAATACCCCTTTGTTGACCCTGGTGGGCGCCCCTTCGGGGGCGACCCGCCTCGCCCTTTTTGCGCCGGTTTCCCCGGCGGGGAGTCTGTCTGAATGAGTGAAGTGGTGGCGGTGCCGGCAGAGCGAAGGAACTTCTCGAAGATCCGCTCGTTCATGGATCTTCCGAACCTGATCGACGTCCAGCGCCGGTCGTACGAGCGTTTCCTGCAGATGAACCTGCTCCCCGAGGAGCGGGACCAGTCGGGGCTCCAGGCCGTGTTCACGAGCGTTTTCCCGTTCGCGGACTTCCGGGGCGCCTGCGAGCTGCAGTTCGTCAAGTACGCGATCGGCAACTGGGAGTGCAAGTGCGGCCGGCTCAAGGGCCTCGAGCACCTGCGCATGGACTGCCGCTCCTGCGGCGCCCGGATCGTGACGGCGCACCCGCACGAAGAGGTCGTCTCGTGCGACAAATGCGGCGCCCAGAACCCCAACAAGGTGACCCTCTGCGACGTCTGCGGCAACCCCGTCGACCTGCAGATGAAGTACTCCGTGGCCGAGTGCCAGGAGCGGGGGATGACCTACTCGGTCCCCCTCAAGGTGACCTTCCGCCTCTTCGTCTACGACAAGGACCCGGAGACGGGGGTCAAGACGATGCGGGACGCCAAGGAAGAGGAAGTCTTCTTCGGCGACATTCCCCTGATGACCGAGCACGGCACGTTCGTGATCAACGGCACCGAGCGCGTCATCGTGTCGCAGCTCCACCGGTCCCCGGGCGTCTTCTTCACGAAGGAGTCGGCCCACGGGTACCTCGCCAAGATCATCCCGTACCGCGGCTCCTGGGTGGAGTTCGAGTACGACCAGAAGGGTGTGCTCTTCGTCCGGATCGACCGGAAGCGCAAGTTCCCGGCGACGATCTTCCTCCGGGCGCTCGGGCTCGAGACCGACGAGGCCATCCTGCGCCAGTTCTACGTCCCGGTGCCGGCGCGCTTCGAGCGCGGCCGCGCGCACCTGACGATCGGCAAGGACGTCCTCCGGCAGGAGGAGATGCGCGACCGGTACGCCCGCGTCAAGCGCGAGACCAAGCTTGTGTACGCGGGCATCAAGCTCTCGCTCGACGACCAGAAGGAGATCGCGAAAAAGGGCTCGCTCGAGCGCTCGGTCGACGAGTCGGCCGTCGAGAAGGCCTGCTTCCTCGCCGACGTCGTCGACCTGTCGACCGGCGAGGTCCTCTTCGAGGCCGGCCAGGAGCTCGGCGCCGGGGCGGTCGAGGCCCTCAAGGAGCGGGGGATCAAGGAAGTCGAGATCTTCTTCCCGGACTGGGACCTCTCGTCCGACGTCCTCGTCAACACGATCCGCAAGGACACGCACAAGACCAAGAACGAGGCGATCCTCGAGATCTACCGGCGGCTGCGCCCCGGCGACCCGCCGACCTACGAGTCGGCCAAGAACCTCTTCGAGGGCATGTTCTTCGACGCCAAGAAGTACGACTTCTCGCGCGTGGGCCGCTTCAAGTTCAACATCAAGCTCGAGGCCGACTCCTCCGAGGACACCCGGACGCTGACGCCCGCCGACATCTATCGGGTCGTCGGGTACCTGCTCCGCCTGAAGCGCGACGTCGGCCGGACGGACGACATCGACAACCTGGGCAACCGCCGGGTCCGCTCGGTCGGCGAGCTCCTCGAGAACCAGTTCCGCATCGGACTGGTCCGGATGGAGCGCGCCATCAAGGAGAAGATGTCCGTCCACCAGGACATCGACTCGGCGATGCCGCACGACCTGATCAACTCCAAGCCCGTCATCGCTTCGATCAAGGAGTTCTTCGGGTCCTCGCAGCTCTCGCAGTTCATGGACCAGACGAACCCGCTCTCCGAGGTCACGCACAAGCGGCGTCTCTCGGCCCTCGGGCCGGGCGGCCTCTCGCGCGAGCGCGCCGGCTTCGAGGTCCGCGACGTGCACCCGACGCACTACGGCCGCGTCTGTCCGATCGAGACGCCGGAAGGCCCGAACATCGGACTGATCTCGTCGCTGTCGTGCTACGCGCGCATCAACGACTTCGGCTTCATCGAGACCCCGTACAAGAAGGTCGAGAAGGGCCGCGTCATCGACCACTTCCAGGTCACCTCCGTCGGCGACACCGCCTTCAAGCTCGGCCAGATCGTCGAGAAGAAGGAGCTCGAGGAGGAGAACGAGCGCGTCCGCAGGAACCACAAGCGTCCGGCCGACGCCAACCCGTACGCCTTCTACCTCTCGGCCTGGGAGGAGGAGAACTACACGATCGCGCAGGCCAACGCCGAGACCGACGCCACGGGCCGCATCAAGGAGGAGCGGGTGATCGCCCGCTTCAACGGCGAGTTCATCACGACCGACCGCGACAAGGTCGACTACAAGGACATCTCGCCCAAGCAGCTCGTCTCGGTCGCGACGGCGCTCATCCCGTTCCTCGAGCATGACGACGCCAACCGCGCCCTCATGGGCTCGAACATGCAGCGCCAGGCCGTGCCACTCCTCAAGGTCGAGTCGCCGCTCGTCGGCACCGGCCTCGAGTCGACGGTGGCCCGGGACTCGGGCGCCGTCGTCCTCGCCAAGCGCGGGGGCGTGGTCGACCAGGTCGACTCGGAGCGCATCATCGTGCGCGTCGAGGGCGGTCCGGCCGAGTCGGGCGGCGCGGCCAAGGAGTTCGGCGCGGACATCTATCCGCTGACGAAGTTCCGCCGCTCCAACCAGAACACCTGCATCAACCAGAAGCCGATCGTCCACGAGGGCGACCGGGTCGAGCGGGGCCAGGTCCTCGCCGACGGCCCGTGCACCTCGGAGGGCGAGCTCGCCCTCGGCCGCAACGTGCTCGTCGCGTTCATGCCCTGGCGCGGCTACAACTACGAGGACGCGATCCTGGTCTCGGAGCGCCTGGTCAAGGACGACTTCTTCACGTCGATCCACATCCAGGAGTTCGACATCGAGGCCCGCGACACCAAGCTCGGCCCCGAGGAGATCACGCGCGACATCCCGAACGTGTCGGAGAACGCGCTGCGCGACCTCGACGAGTCGGGCATCATCCGGATCGGCGCCAGCGTCAAGCCCGGCGACATCCTGGTCGGCAAGGTCACGCCGAAGGGCGAGACGCAGCTGACGCCGGAAGAGAAGCTGCTCCGGGCGATCTTCGGCGAGAAGGCCGGCGACGTCCGGGACGCCTCGCTCAAGTGCCCGCCGGGCATCGAGGGCACGATCGTCGACGTCAAGATCTTCTCCCGCAAGGGCATCGACAAGGACCTCCGGGCCCTCTCGATCGAGCAGGACCAGATCGCCAAGATCGAGAAGAACTCGAAGGACGAGATCCGGATCATCCGCGAGGAAGCCAACAAGAAGATCCGCGACCTTCTCGTCAACCGGGCGGCGGCCGAGGACGTCCTCGACCGCGACGGCAGCGAGATCGTCAAGAAGGGCGGGAAGTTCACGGCCGAGTCGGTCGCCCGCCTGACCCCGCAGCAGTTGAAGCGCCTGAAGCTGAAGGACGAGGAGATCGCCGACGAGATCACGATCATCCTCCGCCGCCAGGACTCGCAGATCGAGGTCCTGAACCGCGTCAACGCGGAGCGGATCGAGCTCCTCCAGAAGGGCGACGAGCTGCCGCCGGGCGTCATCAAGATGGTCAAGGTCTACGTCGCCATGAAGCGCAAGCTGTCGGTCGGCGACAAGATGGCCGGACGGCACGGCAACAAGGGCGTCATCTCCCGGATCCTGGCCGAGGCCGACATGCCGTACCTGCCGGACGGGACGCCGATCGAGATCGTCCTGAACCCGCTGGGCGTGCCCTCGCGCATGAACGTCGGCCAGATCCTCGAGACGCACCTGGGCTGGGCCGCGCACGTGCTCAACCTGACCGTCGCGACGCCGGTCTTCGACGGAGCGACCGAAGGGGAGATCAAGAAGCTCCTCAAGGACGCCAACCTTCCGAACTCCGGCAAGACGATGCTCTACGACGGCATGACCGGCGAGCCGTTCGAGCAGCAGGTCACGGTCGGTTACATCTACATGCTGAAGCTCTCGCACCTGGTCGACGACAAGATCCACGCGCGTTCGATCGGGCCGTACTCGCTGATCACGCAGCAGCCGCTGGGCGGCAAGGCCCAGTTCGGCGGCCAGCGGTTCGGCGAGATGGAAGTCTGGGCGCTCGAGGCCTACGGCGCCTCGTACACGCTGCAGGAGCTCCTGACGGTCAAGTCCGACGACGTCGAGGGACGTTCGCAGGCCTACGAGGCGATCGTGAAGGGCGAGGTGCCGGCCGAGCCGGGCCTTCCCGAGTCCTTCAACGTGCTCGTCCGCGAGCTGCAGTCCCTGTGCCTCGACGTGGAGCTGATCAAGCGATGAGGCATTTTGAGCGGTCGCTCGACGCGACCGAAGGGAGCAAGCGGCCGCGGATCGCCATCCCAGGGCGAGCACTCAGCGTCCGCCGCAGTCGAGCGAGCGCAAATCGTCTGCTCTCGCTAGGTCGCGATGAACGACTCATGGGAAGGAGCAACTAACTTGGAAACGCTCGCTTTCGCCAATCGGCCGACGACCTTGAAGGACTTCAACGCGATCAAGATCTCTCTGGCGTCGCCCGAGAAGATCCGGTCGTGGTCCTTCGGCGAGGTCACCAAGCCCGAGACCATCAACTACCGCACCTTCAAGCCGGAGCGGGACGGGCTCTTCTGCGCGAAGATCTTCGGCCCGATCACCGACTGGGAGTGCCTCTGCGGCAAGTACAAGCGGATGAAGCACCGCGGCGTCGTCTGCGACAAGTGCGGCGTCGAGGTCACCAAGTCCAAGGTCCGCCGCGAGCGGATGGGCCACATCGAGCTGGCCTCGCCGGTCTCGCACGTCTGGTTCTTCAAGGGCCTGCCGTCGCGGATCGGACACCTGCTCGACATCTCGCTCCGGGACCTCGAGCGGATCCTCTACTTCGAGTCCTACGTCGTCATCGATCCGGGCGAGACGGACCTGAAGGAGAAGGAGCTCCTCTCGGAGGAGCGCTACCGGCAGCTCCGGACCGAGCTCGGCGACGTGTTCGTCGCCCGCATGGGCGCCGGCGCGATCAAGGAGCTCCTCGAGCGGGTCGACGTCGACATGCTCGCCGAAGAGCTGCGGATGATCATGAAGACGGAAACGTCGCAGATCAAGCGCCAGAAGGCCGCCAAGCGGCTCAAGGTGTGCGACGCGTTCCGCCGCTCGGGCCACCGGCCCAACTGGATGATCCTCGACGTGATCCCGGTCATCCCGCCGGAGCTGCGGCCCCTCGTGCCGCTCGACGGCGGCCGCTTCGCCACGTCCGACCTCAACGACCTCTACCGCCGCGTCATCAACCGGAACAACCGGCTGAAGAAGCTGCTCGAGCTGCGCGCGCCGGAAGTCATCGTCCGCAACGAGAAGCGCATGCTCCAGGAGGCGGTCGACGCCCTCTTCGACAACGGCCGCCGCGGCCGCGTCCTCAAGGGCTCGAATAACCGCCCGCTGAAGTCGCTCTCCGACACGCTCAAGGGCAAGCAGGGCCGGTTCCGCCAGAACCTCCTCGGCAAGCGCGTCGACTACTCGGGCCGCTCGGTCGTCGTCGTCGGGCCGGAGTTGAAGCTCCACCAGGCGGGACTTCCCAAGAAGATGGCCGTCGAGCTCTTCAAGCCGTTCATCTACAACCGGCTCGAGAAGAAGGGCCTCGCGTCGACGATCAAGGCCGCCAAGGAGCTCGTCGAGTCCGGAGTGACCGAGGTGTGGGACGCGCTCGAGGAAGTCATCCGCGACCACGCGGTGCTCTCGAACCGCGCGCCGACCCTGCACCGGCTCGGCATCCAGGCCTTCCAGCCCGTGCTCGTCGAGGGCAAGGCCATCAAGATCCACCCGCTCGTCTGCCCGGCGTTCAACGCCGACTTCGACGGCGACCAGATGGCCGTCCACGTGCCGCTGTCGCCGAAGGCCCAGGTCGAGGCGGAGCTGCTGATGCTCTCCTCGAACAACATCCTGTCGCCGGCCTCGGGCCGGCCGCTCGCGGTGCCGTCGCAGGACCTCGTCCTCGGGATCTACTACCTGACGAAGTCCCGGGCGAACACCAAGGGCGAGGGCCGCATCTTCTCCGACTTCGACGAGGTCGTCCTGGCCTTCGAGCAGGGCGACGTCGACGACCCACACGCCGATCCGCGTCCGCTACTCCGGCAAGTACATGGACCTGACGACCCAGTACAACGATCAGGACATCTCCCACGCCGAGGTCCAGGACATCGAGCGGACCCTGATCGACACGACGGTCGGCCGGGTCCTCTTCAACCAGTCCCTGCCGGAGGTCGTGCCGTTCATCAACGGCAACCTGAAGAAGCGGGGACTCACCGACTTCGTCAGCTACGTGTACCTGACCTTCGGCGACGTCATGACCGTCAAGATGCTCGACGACCTCAAGGACCTCGGCTTCGCGGCCGCGACCCGGGCGGGCATCTCGATCGGCGTCGACGACATGGTCATCCCGGCCAAGAAGGAGGACTTCCTGGCGGCGGCCCGCAAGGAGGTCGTCGAGGTCGAGGGCCAGCGCAACTCGGGCGTCATCACCGCGGGTGAGCGCCACAACAAGATCATCGACATCTGGCACCGGACGACGGAATCGATCTCGGACGAGATGTTCCGCGAGATGAAGAAGTCCGACCAGGTCGGCTCGGAGTTCAACCCGATCTACATCATGGCGGACTCCGGCGCCCGCGGCTCCAAGGAGCAGGTCCGGCAGCTCGCCGGCATGCGCGGACTGATGTCCAAGCCCTCGGGCGAGGTCATCGAGACGCCGATCACGGCCAACTTCCGCGAGGGCCTCTCGGTCCTCCAGTACTTCATCTCGACGCACGGCGCCCGCAAGGGCCTCGCCGACACGGCGCTCAAGACGGCCGACTCCGGCTACCTGACGCGCCGGCTCGTCGACGTCGCCCAGGACGTCATCGTCCTGCTCGAGGACTGCGGCACCTCCGACGGCATCACGGTGTCGGCCATCATGGAGGGCGGCGACACGCTCGAGCCGCTCCGCGACCGCATCGTCGGCCGCGTCTGCCAGGAGGACATCCTCGATCCGCTCTCCGAGGAGAAGATCATCGGGATCGGCGACGAGATCACGGAAGACCTCGCCTCCCGCGTGCAGGAAGCCGGCATCGAGCGCGTCAAGATCCGCTCGGTGCTGACCTGCGAGACCAAGCGCGGCGTCTGCCGCCTCTGCTACGGGCGCATGCTGGCCACGGGCAAGATGGTCGAGATCGGCGAGGCCGTCGGCGTCATCGCGGCGCAGTCGATCGGCGAGCCGGGCACGCAGCTGACGATGCGGACGTTCCACTACGGCGGCACCGCGTCGCGCGTCACCGAGCAGTCCAAGCACGCGGCCAAGAACCCGGGCACGGTCCGGTTCCTCTCGATCGCGACGGTCGAGCGCAAGGACGGCAACCTCGTCACGGTCAACCGCAACGGCAAGATCACGATCGTGGACAACAAGGGGCGCGAGAAGGAGCGCTACTCGGTGGTCTACGGCTCGACGATCAAGGTCACGGAAGGGCAGGAAGTCGTCCCCGGCCAGGAGCTCGTCGAGTGGGATCCGTTCACCTCGGCGATCCTGACGGAGGTCGGCGGCAACGTGGAGTTCCGGGACATCGTGGAGAACGAGAACCTCCGCGAGGAGACCGACCGCGTCACCGGCCTCGCCCAGAACATCATCGTCGAGACGGTGGGCGCCGAGAAGCGCTCGCCGCAGGTCATCATCAAGGGCAAGTCCGGCGAGAGGAAGTACCTGCTCCCGATCGGCTCGCACCTCATGGTCACCGACAAGCAGGAGGTCCACCCGGGCGACGTCCTGGCGAAGATCCCGCGCGAGACGACCAAGACCAAGGACATCACCGGCGGTCTGCCGCGCATCGTCGAGCTCTTCGAGGCGCGCCGGCCCAAGGATGCGGCGGTCATCACCGAGATCGACGGCACGGTGTCGCACGGCCCGATCGCCAAGGGCATGCGGAAGGTCATCGTCACCGGCGACGACGGGGACGCCCGCGAGTACCTCATCCCGCGGTACACGCACGTCAACGTGCAGGAAGGCGAGCGCGTCCGGGCGGGCGATCCGCTCATCGACGGGCCGATCAACCCGCACGACGTGCTGGCGATCCTGGGCGAGAAGGAGCTGCAGCGCTACCTGGTCGACAAGATCCAGGAGGTCTACCGCTCCCAGAACGTGGCCATCAACGACAAGCACATCGAGGTCATCGTCCGGCAGATGATGCGCAGCGTGAAGGTCGAGGACGTCGGCGACACGGACTTCCTGATCGACGAGCAGGTCGACCGGTTCCGGTTCGAGGACGAGAACGAGCGAGTGCTCGCGGCCGAGGGCCAGCCGGCCAACGCCCGCCCGATGCTGCTCGGCATCACGAAGGCCTCCCTCTCGACGGACTCGTTCATCTCGGCGGCGTCGTTCCAGGAGACGACCCGCGTGCTGACCGAGGCCTCGATCTCGGGCAAGGTCGACGTGCTGCGCGGCCTCAAGGAGAACGTCATCGTCGGCCGGTTGATCCCCGCCGGCACGGGCATGGAGTACTACCGCAACGTGGTCCTCGAGCGGGAGGAGATCCCGCAGGTCGAGGAGCCGGCGCTCGAGGACTTCCTCGTCGACCCGGCCGAGGAGCTGGCGCTGGCCGAGGCGGATGCCGAGGTCGACGCGAGCGACGAAGAGTAGACGAGCAGTCCCTGGATTCGATCGGACGGGGCCCTCGCGGGCCCCGTTTCGTTTTTCCGGCCGTGCCGCCGGCCCCGCGGGCGCCCGCGCAGGGTAAGTGGCGCCGCACGAGCGAAATAGAACGCCGTTTCGGGCCGCGTTCGCATATACTCCGCCTCCCCGGTCCCGAGTTCTCCGTCACGGGTGTGGCCAGCGCGGGTCCGGATTCGGGGAAGTCGCTCAGGGGCAGGGGTTTTCGCTTGACACACCCCCCTCCGGCGCGTACGATTCGCGGGTTTTTCCTCTGGACTCGGGAGGGCCGGTGGGCCTGTCTTCCCGATCCGAAGTAAAGCGTTTTACGGTCGATCTCGGGTCCTTCCACGGCTCCGGGGGACTCGGGGAGATCAGGAGAGTCGATGCCGACAATTTCTCAGCTCGTCCGAAAAGGCCGCGAACGGCTCGCGGTGAAGACCGCTTCGCCCGCGCTCCAGCGCTCGCCGCAGCGTCGCGGCGTCTGCACGCGCGTCTACACGACGACGCCCAAGAAGCCGAACTCGGCGCTGCGCAAGGTCGCGCGCGTGCGCCTGACGAACGGGATCGAAGTCACGACGTACATCCCGGGCGTCGGCCACAACCTGCAGGAGCACTCGATCGTGATGATCCGGGGCGGCCGCGTGAAGGACCTGCCCGGCGTCCGGTACCACGTCATTCGCGGAACGCTCGATGCGGTCGGCGTCGCCAACCGCAAGCAGGGCCGTTCCAAGTACGGCGCCAAGCGCCCCAAGGCCTAGGGTAAGAGGAAGACACGATGCCGAGACGCCGAGTCGTTGCCAAGCGCGAGATCCTCCCGGACCCGCTGTACAACTCCCAGCTCGTCACGAAGTTCATCAACTCCGTGATGTCGCAGGGCAAGAAGTCGACCGCCGAAGGGATCCTCTACGGCGCCCTGAACAAGGTCGCCGAGAAGACCCAGGACGATCCGATGAAGGCCTTCAAGAAGGCGATCGAGAACGTCAAGCCGGCGCTCGAGGTCAAGTCGCGCCGCGTCGGCGGCTCGACCTATCAGGTCCCCGTCGAGGTGCGGCCCAACCGCCGCACGTCGCTCGCGATCCGCTGGATCATCGAGTACGCCACCGCCCGCGGCGAGAAGACGATGAAGGAGAAGCTCGCGGCCGAGTTCCTGGACGCCGCGAACCTGCGCGGCGGGGCCGTGAAGAAGAAGGACGACACGCACAAGATGGCCGAGGCGAACAAGGCCTTCGCCCACTATCGCTGGTAACGCCGAAACCGAACGAACCGAAACACCACTTCACCCAAGACCATGCCGCGCTCACACTCTCTCAAAGACACCCGCAACATCGGGATCATGGCGCACATCGACGCCGGCAAGACGACGACGACCGAGCGCATCCTTTTCTACACGGGCGTCAACTACAAGCTGGGCGAGGTCCACGAGGGCACGGCCACGATGGACTGGATGGTCCAGGAGCAGGAGCGCGGCATCACGATCACGTCGGCCGCGACGACCTGCTTCTGGAAGGCGACCGGATCCGACGAGTTGGTCCGCATCAACATCATCGACACGCCGGGGCACGTCGACTTCACGGCCGAGGTCGAGCGGTCGCTCCGCGTCCTCGACGGCGCGGTCGCGGTGTTCGACGCGGTCGCGGGCGTCGAGCCCCAGTCCGAGACGGTGTGGCGCCAGGCCAACCGTTACGGCGTGCCGCGCATCGCCTTCGTCAACAAGATGGACCGCGTCGGCGCGAACTTCCCGCGCTGCGTCGAGATGATGAAGACGAAGCTCAACGCCAAGCCGGCCCCGATCCAGATCCCGTGGGGGACCGAGGCGAACCACAAGGGCATCGTCGACCTCGTCGCGATGAAGGGGATCGAGTTCCACGACGACGAGCACGGCTCCAAGTTCGACATCCTCGACATTCCGGCGGACCTGCAGGCCGAGGCCGAGAAGTACCGCGAGATGCTGATCGAGACCGTCGCCGAGACGGACGACGCGCTCCTCGAGAAGTACCTCCACGGCGGCAAGGTCGAGGCCGACGAGATCAAGGCGGCCCTGCGGCGCGCCACGATCTCCGGACACGTGCAGCCGGTCATCTGCGGCTCGGCCTTCAAGAACAAGGGCGTCCAGCAGCTGCTCGACGCCGTCGTCGACTACCTCCCGTCGCCCCTCGACGTGCCCGCGATCAAGGGCCACGACGACGTCGGGGCGGAGCTCGAGCGCCCGGCCTCCGACGACGCGCCGTTCTCGGCCCTCATCTTCAAGATCATGACCGACCCGTTCGTCGGCCAGCTCGCCTTCTTCCGCGTCTACTCGGGCCACCTCGATGCCGGGTCGGGTGTCTTCAACTCGACCAAGGACGGGCGCGAGCGGATCGGCCGCCTCCTCAAGATGCACGCCAACAAGCGCGAGGAGATCAAGGAGGTCTACGCCGGCGACATCGCCGCGGCCGTGGGCCTCAAGAACGTCCAGACCGGCGACACGATCTGCGACGAGAACAACCCGGTCATCCTCGAGGCGATGAACTTCCCGGAGCCCGTCATCGCGGTCGCGATCGAGCCCAAGACCAAGGCCGACCAGGAAAAGATGGGCATGGCGCTGGCGAAGCTCATGCAGGAAGACCCGACCTTCAAGGTGCACACCGACAAGGAGACCGGCCAGACCATCATCCGCGGCATGGGCGAGCTGCACCTCGAGATCATCACGGACCGCATGGTCCGCGAGTTCAACGTCGGCGCCAACATCGGCAAGCCCCAGGTCGCCTACCGCGAAGCGATCACGAAGGAAGCCCAGGGCCACGGCCGGTTCATCCGCCAGTCGGGCGGCCGCGGCCAGTACGGGGAGTGCAAGATCCGCATCAAGCCGGCCGAGGAAGGCCACGATTTCGTGTTCGACAACGAGATCAAGGGCGGCGCGATCCCCAAGGAGTTCATCAAGCCGATCGAGCAGGGGATCAAGGAAGCCCTCGAGACCGGGATCCTCGCCGGCTACCCGACGACGGGCGTGCACGTCGAGCTCTACGACGGCTCGTTCCACGACGTCGACTCCTCCGAGATGGCCTTCAAGATCGCGGGCTCGATGGCCTACCAGGACGCGGCCAAGAAAGCCAAGCCGATCATCAAGGAACCCATCATGGACGTCGAGGTCGTCGTGCCCGAGGACTACATGGGCGACGTCATCGGCGACCTGTCGTCCCGGCGCGGGCACATCAAGCACATGGAGCCGCGGGCCGGCGTCCAGGTCATCACGGCGCGGGTGCCCCTTTCGGAGATGTTCGGATATTCGACGAACCTGCGTTCCATGACGCAGGGCCGCGGCAACTACACGATGCAGTTCGCGGCGTACGACGAGGTTCCCCGGTCCGTCAGCGAGGAGATCATCGCCAAGGTGGGCAGCAAGTAGCAGGAACGATTCGGTCTTCCGTTTTGCGTTTAGCGAAATTGGTGAGGAGAGATGGCCAAAGAGAAATTCGATCGCAGCAAGCCGCACGTGAACATCGGGACGATTGGTCACGTGGATCACGGGAAGACGACGTTGACGGCGGCGATCACGTTGATTTTGTCGAAGAAGGGTCTGGCGACGGCGAAGGCGTACGACCAGATCGACAACGCGCCGGAGGAGAAGGCGCGCGGGATCACGATCAACACGGCGCACGTGGAGTACGCGACGGACAAGCGGCACTACGCGCACGTGGACTGTCCGGGGCACGCGGACTACGTGAAGAACATGATCACGGGCGCGGCGCAGATGGACGGGGCGATTCTGGTGGTGTCGGCGGCGGACGGGCCGATGCCGCAGACGCGGGAGCACATTCTGCTGGCGCGGCAGGTCGGGGTGCCGTACGTGGTGGTGTTTTTGAACAAGACGGACATGGTCGACGACCCGGAGCTTTTGGAGCTGGTGGAGCTGGAGGTTCGGGAGCTGTTGACGTCGTACGGGTTTCCCGGGGACAAGACGCCGATCATCAAGGGGTCGGCGTTGAAGGCGGGGGAGTCGGCGGACCCGAACTCGCCGGACGCCAAGTGCATCCTGGAGCTGATGGATGCGGTGGACGCGTACATTCCGGTGCCGGAGCGTGCGATCGACAAGGATTTCCTGATGCCGATCGAGGACGTGTTCTCGATTTCGGGCCGCGGGACGGTGGTGACCGGGCGAGTCGAGCGCGGGGTGGTGAAGGTCGGCGAGGAAGTGGAGATCGTGGGGATCCGTCCGACGCAGAAGAAGGTCGTGACGGGAGTGGAGATGTTCCGCAAGCTCTAGACCAGGGGCAGGCGGGAGACAACGTGGGACTTCTGCTGCGCGGGACCGAGCGCAAAGACGTCGAGCGTGGTCAGGTGTGCGCGAAGCCGGGTTCGATCACGCCGCACCTGAAGTTTACGGCGCAGGCGTACATCCTGACGAAGGAAGAGGGCGGGCGGCACACGCCGTTTTTCAACGGGTACCGGCCGCAGTTTTTCTTCCGGACGACCGACGTGACGGGGACGGCGCAGCTGCCCAAGGGCGTGGAGATGGTGATGCCGGGTGACAACGTGAACCTGGAGATCAACCTGATCACGCCGATCGCCATGGAGAAGGGCCTGCGCTTCGCCATCCGCGAGGGCGGCCGCACGGTGGGGCCGGAACGATCGTGGAAATCCTGGAGTAGCGTGGAGCTATTGAATTCTCACCGAGCTGCAGTGCGCGGATTCGCCATGGGCTGTCGCGGCTGTCTGCCCCCGTCGCCGCGTCGAGCGGGCGCTAAGACGATGCCCAAGAACGACAAGATCCGCATCCGCCTCAAGGCCTTCGACTACCGGATCCTCGACCAGTCGGCGAGCGAAATCGTCGACACGGCGAGGCGCACCGGCGCGAAGGTCGCGGGCCCGATTCCTCTGCCGACGGCGGTCTCGCGGTACACCGTGAACCGCTCGCCGCACGTCGACAAGAAGTCGCGCGAGCAGTTCGAGATGCGGACGCACAAGCGCCTGCTCGACATTCTCGAGCCGACGTCGCAGACCGTGGACGCCCTCATGAAGCTGGAGCTGCCGGTCGGCGTCGACGTCGAGATCAAGGCGTTCGGAAAGTAGAGCCATGGCCGTACACGGAATCATCGGCAAGAAGGTGGGGATGACCCAGCTCTTCGCGGCGGACGGCACGGTCGTGCCGGTCACCGTCGTGCAGGCCGGGCCGTGCCTCGTCGTCCAGAAGAAGACCGCCGACAAGGACGGCTACGACGCGCTCCAGATCGGCCTGGTCGGCCCGCGTCCGGACCGCCGGGCGAACAAGGCGTCCAAGGGCCGGTTCGAGAAGGCCGGCGTGGCGCCCATGCGGACCCTGATGGAAGTCAAGGCCGACAAGGGCGACGAGCTGAAGCCCGGCGACAAGGTCCTCTGCGACTCGTTCGCCGAGCAGGACCACGTCGACGTCATCGGCACGTCCAAGGGCAAGGGGTTCATGGGCGTCGTCGCGCGCCACGGCTTCCGCGGCGGCGCGGCGACCCACGGCTCGATGTTCCACCGGGCGCCCGGCTCGATCGGCCCGTCGGCCTTCCCGTCGCGCGTCTATCCGGGCACGCGCTCCTCGGGCCGGCTCGGCGGACGCCAGTCGACGTCCAAGAACCTCGTGGTCGTGCGCGTCGACGCCGAGAAGAACCTCCTCTACATCTCCGGCGCCGTCCCGGGGGCCCGGAACGCGATCGTCAAGATCGTGCGCTCGAGCTTCGGCCGGAGGAAGGCGTAAGAGCATGGCCAAGATCCCCGTTTTGAACTGGAAGAACGAGCAGGTCGGCGAAGTCGCCCTGCCCGAGGACGTCTTCGCGTACCCGTACCGCCGGCACCTCGTGTGGGAGGTCGTCAAGGCCTACCTCGCGGGTCAGCGCGCCGGCACGCACAAGACGAAGGTCCGCTCCGAGGTCTCGGGCTCCGGCAAGAAGCCCTTCAAGCAGAAGGGGACCGGCCGGGCCCGTCAGGGCGGCGGCCGCCCGCCGATCCACCGCCACGGCGGAACGGCGCACGGGCCCGTGCCGCGCTCGTACGCGCAGGGAGTCTCGGTCGGCGAGAAGAAGAACGCCTTGAGGGCGGTGCTCTCGCGCCGCGCCGCGGAGGCGCGCATCGTCGTCGTCGACAAGCTCGACGTGGCGAGCACCAAGACCAGGGATCTCGTCACGGCGGTCGGCGGGCTCGGCATCGAGGGCAAGACGCTCTTCGTGGACGCCCGTGGCAACGAGAACTTCATCCGCGCCTCGCGCAACGTGAAGGCCTGGAAGCTCGTCGATCCGCTCGCGGTCAATACGTACGACGTGCTCGCCCACGGGACGCTCGTTCTGTCGAGGCAGGCGTTCTCGCGCGTCGTCAAGAACCTGGGAGGCGAGTGATGGATGCCCAGCGGATCATCCGGAAGCCCCTGATCACGGAGAAGGCGGCGCTGATGAAGGAGGCGTCGAACACGATCTGTTTCGAGGTCGACAAGACGGCCAACAAGATCGAGGTCCGGCGCGCGATCGAGAAGCTCTTCGGCGTCAAGGTGCTCGACGTCCGGGTCGCCAACCGTGAGGGAAAGTGGAAGCGCATGGGCCGGTTCGTCGGCCAGCGCAAGGCCTGGAAAAAGGCCTACGTCCGGCTCGCGCCGGATCAGAAGATCGAGTTCTTCGAGGGCGTGTAATGGCAGTCAAAAAGTTCAAACCGACCTCCCCCGGAGTCCGGTTCCAGACCAAGCTCGACTTCCAGGAGATTTCTCCGGTCCGTCCGGAGAAGCGCCTGACGGTCGGCCTGCGCGCGACCGGCGGCCGCAACAACCAGGGCCGGACGACGTCCCGGTTCATGGGCGGCGGCCACAAGCGCCTGTACCGGATGATCGACTTCCGGCGGGACAAGCAGGACATCCCGGCGAAGGTCGCGACGATCGAGTACGACCCGAACCGCTCGGCGCGGATCGCGCTGCTCCACTACGCCGACGGCGAGAAGCGCTACATCCTCGCGCCCAACGGCCTGGCGATCGGCGCCACCGTGGTCTCGGGCCCCTCGGCCGACATCCTGCCGGGCAACGCCCTGCCGCTCAAGGCGATCCCGCTCGGGACGACGATCCACAACATCGAGCTGACCCGCGGCAAGGGCGGCCAGCTCGTCCGCTCCGCCGGGGCCGCCGCGCAGCTCATGGCCAAGGAGGGCACCTACGCGCAGGTGCGCCTGCCCTCGGGCGAAGTGCGCGAGGTCCACAGCGAGAACTACGCGACGATCGGGCAGGTCGGCAACCTCGAGCACGAGAACGTGTCGATCGGCAAGGCCGGCCGCAACCGCTGGCTGGGCTGGCGTCCGCACAACCGCGGCGTCGCCATGAACCCCGTCGACCACCCGATGGGCGGCGGCGAGGGCAAGACCTCCGGTGGACGCCACCCGACCTCGCCGTGGGGCTGGAAGACGAAGGGCATGAAGACTCGCAACAACAAGCGCACCGACGGATTCATCGTCCGCCGGCGCAAGTCGAAGGTCTAACCGATGGCACGCTCAATCAAGAAGGGCCCGTTCGTGGACGACCACCTGCTCAAGAAGGTGGCGGCCCTGAACGCGACCCGCGACAAGAAGGTCGTGAAGACCTGGTCCCGCCGCTCGACGGTCATTCCCGACATGGTCGGGCACACGATCGCCGTGCACAACGGGCGCAAGTTCATCCCGGTCTACGTCGCGGAGAACATGGTCGGCCACAAGCTCGGCGAGTTCGCTCCCACGCGGATCTTCAAGGGCCACGGCGGCAAGAAGGCGGCGGAGGCCGGAGCGGCCGTCGCGGCCGCCGGCGCCGGCAAGCCGGTCTCGGCTCCGGGCGCGGCCCCGGCCGCGGCGGCGCCGAAGGCCTGAGGGAAGCCATGAAAGCAACGGCCAGACTCCGGTACATGAAGGGTTCCGCGCAGAAGGTGCGCCTGGTGGCGGACCTCGTGCGCGGCAAGAAGGTCAACGACGCCGTGGCGATCCTGCGCCACGCGCGGAAGGTCGCGGCCCGGGACATCCTCAAGACCCTCCGCTCGGCCGTCGCCAATGCGGAGCAGAAGGAAGCCCAGCTCGACGTGGACCAGCTCGTGGTCCGCAAGATCACCGTCGACAAGGGACCGCAGGAGAAGCGCGTGCGTCCGGCGCCGATGGGGCGCGCGTTCCGCGTCCTGCATCGCAAGAGCCACCTGACGATCGAACTCTCGGACGAGGCTTAAGGAGCACCATGGGGCAGAAAGTCCATCCCTACGGATTCCGGCTCGGTTTCAACCGGACCTGGCACTCGCGCTGGTTCTCGGAGAAGGACTACCTCAAGTTCCTTCACGACGACCTCAAGCTCCGCAAGGAGCTCAAGGGCCGCCTGTCGCACGCCGGGGTCTCCGAGGTCGACATCGAGCGCTTCTCCGGGAAGCTCAAGGTCAACATCCAGACGTCGCGGCCGGGCATCATCATCGGCAAGCGCGGCGCCGAGGTGGACCGTCTCCGGGACGAGCTCCAGAAGCGGACCGGGACCGAGGTCCACATCAACATCATCGAGATCCAGCGCCCCGAGACCGACGCCCAGCTCGTCGCCGAGTCGATCGCGCTGCAGCTCGAGCGCCGCGTGGCGTTCCGCCGCGCGATGAAGAAGGGGATCGAGTCGGCATTCCGGTTCGGCGCGCAGGGGATCAAGATCCGGTGCGCCGGGCGGCTGAACGGCGCCGAGATCGCGCGGTCCGAGTGGTATCAGGAGGGGCGGCTCCCGCTCCACACGCTGAAGGCCGACATCGACTACGGGTTCGCCGAGGCGAACACGACGTACGGAAAGATCGGCGTCAAGGTGTGGATCTACCGGGGCGAGCAGCACAAGGCCAAGAACCGCCGCAAGAGCGCGGCGTAAGCGAGTTCCGTCATGTTGATGCCTTCGAAAGTCAAGTTCCGGAAACAGCAGCGCGGGCGCATGCGGGGCAAGGCCTTCCGCGGCGGCGAGCTGGCGTTCGGCGACATGGGCCTCCAGGTCCTCGAGCCCGGCTGGATCACCGCCCGGCAGATCGAGGCCGGCCGCGTCGCCATGACCCGCGCCGTCAAGCGCGGCGGCAAGATCTGGATCCGGATCTTCCCGGACAAGCCGTACACCAAGAAGCCCGCCGAAACGCGCATGGGCAAGGGCAAGGGCGCGCCGGAGGGGTGGGTCGCCGTGGTCAAGCCCGGACGCATCCTCTACGAGATGGAAGGCGTCGACCACGCCACCGGCAACGGAGGCCCTCAAGCTCGCGGCCGACAAGCTCGGCTTGAAGACGCGCCTGGTGACCCGTGCCTCCGAAATGGAGATCCGATGAAGAAGAAGGAGCGCGAGACGTTGTCGCAGCAGAGCGAGGCGGATCTCGCCGAGAAGGAGAAGCAGCTCAAGGAGGCGTCCTGGAAGCTCCGGCTGCAGAAGGCGACCGGGCAGCTCGAGGACCCGAGCCGCCTGAAGACGATCCGGCGCGACATCGCGCGCATCAAGACGTACCAGCGGGCCCGAAAGGCGGAGGCAGGTCAGTGAACGAAACGGTCAAGCCGAAGGAGAGGGCGACGAAGGTCGGGCGCGTCGTCTCCGACAAGATGCAGAAGACGATCGTCGTCGAGGTGGAGCGCCGGGTGCAGCACGCCGAGTACACCCGCACGATCAAGCGGACGAGCCGCTTCCACGCGCACGACGAGGCGAACGCCGCGCACGTCGGCGACCGCGTCCGGATCGAAGAGACCCGCCCGCTCTCGAAGCTGAAGCGGTGGCGTCTGCAGGAAATCCTCGTGAAGGCGCAGGCGTAGGGAGAAGCCGATGATTCAGATGGGGACCATCCTCGAGGTGGCCGACAATTCCGGGGCGCGCAAGATCGCCTGCATCCGCATGCGCGGCGGCTCGGCCGGCCAGTACGCGGGTCTCGGCGACATCATCACGGCCTCGGTCAAGGAGGCCGCTCCCGACTCGCCCTTCGTCGAGAAGCACGGGAAGCGCGTCGTCCGGGCCGTCATCGTCCGGACCCGGCGCAACCACCGGCGCAAGGACGGGTCGTACATCCGGTTCGACGACAACGCCGCGGTCCTGATCTCCAACGAGGGGGAGCCGATCGGGACGCGCGTGTTCGGGCCGGTCGCGCGCGAGCTGCGCGAGAAGAAGTTCATGAAGATCATTTCCCTCGCACCGGAAGTGCTGTGATGCCCAAGCCCAAGTTGAAGAAGAACGACATGGTCGTCGTGATCGCGGGACGCGACCGCGGCCGGCAGGGCCGGATCCTGCGGGTGATGCCCGAGAAGGGCCGCCTCATCGTCGAGCGCGTCAACATGATCAAGCGGCACACGCGCCCGAACCCGGGCAAGAACATCGCCGGCGGCATCTCGGAGAAGGAAGCCACGATCCACATCTCCAACGTGATGCTCGTCGACCCGGACCGCAACGTCGGAACGCGGATCGGCCGCCGCCGCGACGCGGAGGGCAAACCCGAGCGCGTCGCCAAGAAGAGCGGCGCGGTGCTCGCGTAAAGGAACGCCATGGCAGCGAGACTCAAGGAACGGTACGCCAAGGAAGTCGCCCCCGCGCTCCAGAAGGAGTTCGGGATCGACAACGTCATGGCGATTCCGCGGCTCGAGAAGATCGTCCTCAACATGGGCCTGGGGGAGGCGGTCGCCAACCCCAAGATGCTCGAGGGCGCCGCGGAGGAGCTGTCGTCGATCGCCGGCCAGCGCGCCAACGTGACGAAGGCCAAGAAGTCGATCGCGACCTACAAGCTCCGGACGGGGATGCCGATCGGCGCGCGGGTGACCCTGCGCGGCGACCGGATGTGGGAGTTCCTCGACCGGTTGATCAACATCGCCCTGCCGCGCGTCCGCGACTTCCGCGGCGTCTCGGGCAAGGCGTTCGACGGGCGGGGCAACTACACGCTCGGCGTCCGCGACCACTTCATCTTCCCGGAAATCGACTACGCGAAGACGGACAAGTCCAAGGGACTGAACGTGACGATCGTGACGACGGCGGGGCGGGACGACCGGGCGAAGGCGCTGCTCGCCGAGCTCGGCATGCCCTTCGCCAAGTAGGACAGACAGGAAAGAGACGATGGCCACACGTGCAATGCGAATCAAGGCGGCGAGGAAGCCGAAGTTCATGACCCGGACGATCCGGCGGTGCCGCGTGTGCGGCCGGCCGCGCGCGGTCTTCCGCAAGTTCGGCCTCTGCCGGATCTGCTTCCGTCAGAATGCCAACCAGGGGTACATCCCGGGCGTTCTGAAGGCTTCGTGGTGACGCGATGAAAACCAGCGATCCCCTGAGCGATCTCCTGACCCGCCTCAAGAACGGAATGCGCGCCGGACACGAGCGCGTGGACGTGCCCGCCTCGCGGGTCAAGGAGGCCGTCCTGAAGGTCCTCGAGGAGGAAGGCTTCGTGGCCTCCTTCCGGAAGGTCCAGGAGGCCGGGCGGCCGGTCCTGCGCGTCGGGCTCAAGTACGACCACGAGGGCGAGCCGATCGTCTCGGGGATCGAGCGCGTCTCCCGGCCCGGCCGCCGCGTCTACGCGAAGGCCGAAGCCATCCCCAAGGTCCTCGGCGGCCTCGGCGTGTCGATCGTGTCGACCTCGAAGGGCATCGTGACCGACCGGACGGCGCGGGAGTCGCGCCTGGGCGGCGAAGTTCTCTGCAACGTCTGGTGAGGCGAAGAGGAGCAAACCTGTGTCGCGTATAGGGAAAATGCCGGTTTCGATCCCCAAGGGGGTCGAGGTCAAGGCGGACGGTGGAACGGTCCGGGTCAAGGGGCCCAAGGGTGAGCTTTCGAGCGCCATCCCGGCCGGCCTGACCGTGGCCGTCGCCGATGGTCAGGTCCGGATCGCCCGCGGCTCCGACGAGCCGAAGGCGCGTGCGGTCCACGGGCTGCTCCGCAGCCTCGTGGCCAACAATGTCGAGGGCGTCACGAAGGGCTTCACCCGCGAGCTCGAGATCTCGGGCGTGGGCTACAAGGCCGAGGTCAAGGGCAAGTCGGTCGTCTTCTCCCTCGGGTACTCGCACCCCGTCGACTTCCCGATTCCCGAGGGGATCGCGATCGCGATCGACGCCAAGGCCGGGAAGATGACGGTCACGGGCGCCGACAAGCAGCGCGTCGGGCAGACGGCGGCGGAGATCCGGAAGCTCCGCGTGCCCGATCCGTACAAGGCCAAGGGAATCAAGTACGCCAACGAAGTGATCAAGCGCAAGGTCGGCAAGGCGGGCGGGAAGTAATCATGAACACGTCGCAAGCACGAACGGAAGCCCGGTCGCGGGTTCGCCTCCGGGTCCGCGCCAGGGTCAGCGGGGCCGCGGAGCGTCCGCGCCTGGCGGTCTTCAAGAGCGGCCGCCACATCTACGCCCAGGTCATCGACGACGGGCAGGGCTCGACCCTCGCCCACGCGTCGTCGCTCGACGCGGGCCTGCGCAAGGACGGGCCCAAGGGCGGCTCGCGCGAGGCGGCGACCCGGGTGGGAACGCTCGTGGCCGAGCGCGCGAAGAAGGCCGGCGTCACCAAGGTCGTCTTCGACCGCGGCGGATACCGGTATCACGGCCGCGTCAAGGCGCTGGCCGAGGGCGCCCGTTCGGGCGGCCTGGAGTTCTAGGATGGTCGGGATCACGAGGAGAACGGAACGATGAGCAGCAACCGGGGCCCGCGGGCGCCGCGCGAGCGCGAAAAAGAGCGCGACGCGCAGGGTCGCGAACTGATCGACCGCGTCGTCCACATCAACCGCGTCACCAAGGTCGTCAAGGGCGGCAAGAACTTCTCGTTCTCCGCGCTCGTCGTCGTGGGCGACGGCCAGGGTCGGGTGGGCTACGGCTCGGGCAAGGCGAAGGAAGTCCCGATGGCCATCAAGAAGGGCATCGAGATGGCCAAGAAGAACATGCAGAAGGTGTCGCTCAAGGGCACGACCATCCCGCACGCCATCATCGGCGCGTACGGCGCGGGACGCGTCCTCCTGAAGCCGGCCGCGGCCGGCACGGGAGTCATCGCGGGCGGGCCGGTCCGGGCCGTGCTCGAGTCGGTCGGCATCCAGGACATCCTGACGAAGTCGCTCCGGACGACCAACCCGCACAACGTGATCAAGGCCACGTTCGACGGGCTCCTGCGGCTGCGCAACGAGGACGAGTTCGCGCGCCGGCGCGGCCGCGCGGCGGCGGCGCCCGAGGTCGCGGTGGAGGAGAAGGCGTGACCGAGGCGGCGAAGGCCTCCGAGAAGCGGGGCAGGAAGGACGGCGGACGGCTGACGATCACGCAGGTCAAGAGCGGGATCTGCACGCCGAAGGACCAGAAGGCGACGTTGGTCGGCCTCGGGTTCAGCCGCATGGGACAGAAGGTGGTTCGCGAGGACTCGCCGGCGGTGCGCGGAATGATCCGCAAGGTCCGCCACCTCGTCGAAGTGGCGAAGGGCTAACTCATGGTCGAGAAGAAGAAGACGACGAAGGCGGCTCCGGCCGCGAAGAAGCCCGCGAAGGCGGCGCCGAAGGCCCACGCGAAGGCGGCGGCCGCGAAGCCCGCGGGCAAGCCCGCCCCCCCGGCGGCCGCCCGTCCCCCGAAGGTCGCGAAGAAGGCGGCCCCGGCCCCCTCTCGTCCGCCGGCGCTCGGCGTGCACAGCCTCGGTCCGGCTCCGGGCTCGACCCACTACCGCAAACGGGTCGGCCGCGGCCCCGGGTCCGGGCACGGCAAGACCGCCGGCCGCGGAAGCAAGGGCCAGAAGTCGAGGACCGGCTACCGGCACCAGCGGGGCTTCGAGGGCGGCCAGATGCCGCTCCACCGGCGGCTCCCCAAGCGCGGGTTCACGAACATCTTCCGCGTCGAGTACGACATCGTGAACATCTCGGACCTCGATCGCTTCGACGCCGGAGCGGCCGTGAACCCCGAGATGCTCGCCGCTTCGCGCCTGACCCGGAAGAACCGGCTCATCAAGATCCTCGGTGACGGGGAGATCAAGAAGGCCCTGACCGTCTCCGCCCACAAATTCTCGGCGTCCGCCAGGGCTTCGATCGAGGCCGCCGGCGGCCGCTGCGAGGTGCTGTCCCGTTGAGCGCTCTCCAGAGCTTCGCCAACATCTTCAGCGTGCCGGATCTGCGCAAGCGGATCCTGTTCACGTTTCTCGTGCTCGCCGTCTATCGGCTGGGGGCGCACATCCCCACGCCGGGCGTCGATCCCGAGGCGATCAACGCCTTCTTCAAGGCGTCGGCCGGGTCGATGTTCGGCTTCCTCGATATGTTCTCGGGCGGCGCGCTGCGGAGGCTCTCCGTCTTCGCGCTCGGCATCATGCCGTACATCTCGAGCTCGATCATCCTGCAGCTGCTGACGGTCGTCTGGCCCTACCTCGAGAAGCTCTCGAAGGAGGGCGAGATGGGCCGCAAGAAGATCACGCAGTACACCCGCTATGGCACCGTGGCGCTGTCGTTCATCCAGGCGGCCGGCATCGCCCTGTGGCTCGAGAAGCAGTCGGCGCCGGGCGGGGCCCCGCTCGTGCCGCATGCCGGCTGGGGTTTCCGCCTGATGACCGTGCTGACGCTGACGACCGGCACGATCTTCATCATGTGGCTGGGCGAACAGATCACCGAGCGGGGCATCGGCAACGGCATCTCGCTCATCATCTTCGCCGGCATCGTGGCGAACCTGCCGCGGGCCATCTTCGGGCTCTTCCAGCAAATCCGCAACCAGACGATCAGCGTCCTGGTGCTCCTGCTCGTCCTCGTCTTCATGATCGCGATCGTCGCCCTCGTCGTGTTCGTCGAGCGGGCGCAGCGGCGGATTCCCGTCCAGTACGCCAAGCGCGTCGTCGGGCGCCGGGTCTACGGCGGCCAGAACACGTACCTGCCGCTGCGCGTCAACACAGGCGGCGTCATCCCGATCATCTTCGCGATCTCGATCCTCCAGCTGCCGGCGTACCTCGCCCAGATCTCCGGCGCGGACTGGATGAAGCGCATCGCCGAGTCGCTCTCGATGGGGCATCCCCTCTACCTGCTGCTCTACGCCGCGGGCATCCTGTTCTTCTGCTACTTCTACACGTCGATCGTCTTCAACCCGACCGACACGGCCGACAACATGCGCAAGTACGGCGGCTTCATCCCCGGCATCCGCCCGGGCAAGAAGACCGCCGACTACATCGACGCGGTGCTCTCGCGCATCACGGTCGTCGGCGCCGCGTACCTCGCGTTCGTGGCCCTGCTGCCCGACATTCTCAACAACGGTTTGAAGATCCAGGGCGTCCCGGGCATCGGGCCCTGGCTCGACGGCGTCCTGCCGAAGTTCCTGACGCAGGGCTTCGGGTTCAACTTCTACTTCGGCGGCACCTCGCTCTTGATCGTCGTGGGCGTCGCCATGGACACGGTGCAGCAGGTCGAGTCCAAGCTCGTCGAGCACCATTACACGGGCTTCCTCAAGAAGAGCCGGATCCGGGGACGGCGAGGCTGATGCGCATCGTTTTCCTCGGACCCCCGGGCAGCGGCAAGGGCACCCAGGCCAAGCTCCTCGCGGAGCGGCTGGGGGTCCCCCCCATTTCGACCGGCGAGATCCTCCGCGAGGCCGTCCGCCAGAAGACCTCCCTCGGTCTCCAGGCGCAGGCCGTCATGGAAAAGGGCGAGCTCGTCTCGGACGACCTTATCCTGGCCCTGATCGCCGAGCGAATCGGGGAGCGCGACGCCCGCGGCGGTTTCATCCTGGACGGCTTCCCGCGCACGCTCGAACAGGCCAAGGCCTTCGAGTCGATGCTCGCGAAGACGGGGGAAGGCCTCTCGGCGGCCCTCAACTTCAGCGTGCCCGAGGCGCAGTTGACCGAGCGCATGCTCGCCCGCGCAAAGGCCGAGGGCCGCGCCGACGACCGCCCGGAGACGATCCGGGAGCGCCTGCGAATCTACCGCGAAAAGACCGAGCCCCTCGTCGGCTTCTACCGCGACCGCGACCTCCTCGTCTCGGTCGACGGGGTCGGACCGGTGTCCGAGATCGCCCACCGGATCGACGAGGCCCTCTCGCCGGTGCGGCAGGCCGGTTCGGGTTCGGGGAGATCGGCGTGATCACGATCCGGAGCCACGAGGAGCTCGTCAAGCTCGAGGAGGCCTCGCGCATCGTCCTCGAGACGCTCGACGTCGTCGAGGAGGCCGTGGCCCCGGGCGTCACGACCGACGAGCTCGACGCGATCGCGGAGGCGGAGATCCGCCGGCGTGGCGGCCGTCCCGCCTTCGTCGGCTACCGGGGATATCCCAAGACCCTCTGCACTTCGATCAACGACGAGGTCGTGCACGGCATCCCCGGAAAGCGGGTCCTGGCGGAAGGCGACGTCGTCGGGATCGACTGCGGCGCGGTCTTCGGAGGCTACTACGGCGACGCGGCGCGGACGCTGCCGGTCGGCCGCATCCGGAAGGAGACGGCGAAGCTGCTCGAGGTCACGAAAGAGGCGCTGCAGGCCGGAATCGCCGCGGCCCGCCCGGGCGGCCGGGTCTCGGACATCGGGGCCGCCGTCGAGGCGGTCGCCCTGGTCCACGGCTACGGCGTCGTGCGCGACTTCGTGGGCCACGGGGTCGGGACCGCGCTGCACGAGGAGCCCCAGATCCCCAACTACGGTCCGGCGGGGCGGGGCAGCGTGCTGAAGGCCGGGATGGTGCTGGCGATCGAGCCCATGTTCAATCTCGGCCGGGCCGAGGTGGCCGTCGACTCCGACGGGTGGACGGTGCGCACGCGCGACAAGTCGACGTCGGCGCACTTCGAGTACACGATCGCCCTCGACCCCCGGGGAGCGGTGATTCTGGGAACGGGCGCCCTGTCCGCGTTGCGGACGGCGGCGGTTTCGGCGTAAGGACGATGGCCAAAGAAGACGCGATCGAGGTCATGGCGACGGTCGTCGAGCCGCTGCCGAACGCGATGTTTCGGGTGGAGCTGGAGAACAAACACCAGGTCCTCGCGCACATCTCGGGCAAGATGCGGAAGAACTTCATTCGCATCCTCCCGGGAGACAAGGTGCTCGTGGAGCTTTCGCCCTACGACCTGGCGCGGGGCCGGATCATCTATCGGTACAAGTGAGCAGGGAGTCATCGTGAAAGTACGAGCGTCGGTCAAGAAAATTTGCGCCAAGTGCAAGATCGTGCATCGCAAGGGAGTCGTCCGGGTCATCTGCACGACGCCCAAGCACAAGCAGAGGCAGGGGTAGGACATGGCACGCATTGCTGGAGTCGATCTTCCGCTCAACAAGCGGGTCGAGATCGGGCTGACCTACATCTACGGCATCGGCCGGCCGAAGGCGAACTTCATCCTCGAGAAGGCCGACGTGCGGCCCGACACGCGGGTCAAGGACCTGTCGGAGGAAGAGGTCGTCCGGATCCGCAAGGTCATCACCGACGACGTCAAGGTGGAGGGCGACCTGCGCCGGGACATCTCGGTCGACATCAAGCGCCTGATGGACATCGGCTGCTACCGGGGCACGCGCCACCGGCGCAACCTCCCCGTTCGCGGGCAGCGGACCCACACGAACGCCCGGACCCGGAAGGGACCGCGCAAGCAGACGATCGCCGGCAAGAAGAAGGCGACGAAGAAGTAGGAAGTAAGAGGAAGACATGGCTGAACCGACACCCGCATCCGCCGTCCCCGAGAAGGGCGCCAAGCCCGCCAAGGGCAAGCGCGCCCGCACCGGGAAGAAGGAAAAGAAGAACATCCCGCACGGGATGGCGACGGTCAACGCGTCGTTCAACAACACGATCGTCTCGATCGCGGACGCCGAGGGCAACGTGCTCGGGTGGTCGTCGGCCGGGCGGATCGGGTTCAAGGGCTCGCGCAAGGGCACGCCCTTCGCCGCCCAGCTCGCGGCGGCCAACTGTGCCGAGCACGCCAAGGAGCACGGCGTGCGCTCGGTCGACGTCCGCGTGACGGGGCCCGGCGCCGGCCGCGAGTCCGCCATCCGGGCGCTCCAGGCCAACGGCATCGACATCAAGTCCATCAAGGACACGACCCCGATTCCCCACAACGGCTGCCGGCCGCGCAAGCGGCGGCGGGTCTAGCTCGTAGGGAATAGGGGCTTGTTGACATAGCCGCCGGCCCTTCGCCGACGGCTCGTCCGTAAACCGACGCTTCGGTCCCGGTCGGGAAGAAGGACGTAAAGCGAAGAATGGGGTCGAGGAGGTAAAGGGTTTGGCCCGTTATAGCGAGTCGGTCTGCCGGCTGTGCCGGCGAGAAGGCATGAAGCTGTTCCTCAAGGGGGACCGCTGTTTCAAGGACAAGTGCGCCATCGAGCGGCGCAACTATCCCCCCGGCCAGCACGGCCGGAGGCGTTCGAAGCTCCTGGGCTACGGCATCCAGCTCCGGGAAAAGCAGAAGGTCAAGCGGATCTACGGTCTCCTCGAGAGCCAGTTCCGCCTGGCGTTCGTGCGCGCCGAGCGGCGCAAGGGAATCACCGGCGCCAACCTGCTCGAGGAGCTCGAACGCCGTCTGGACAACGTGACGTTCGCGCTGGGCTTCGCGGCCTCGCGCGCCCAGGCGCGGCAGCTCGTCCGCCACGGGCACGTCACGGTCGACGGACGGAAGGTCTCGATCCCGTCCTTCCGCGTGGGCAAGGGTCAGGTCATCGCCATCAAGGAGAGGAGCCGCGCCAACGAGCAGATCAAGTCCTCGGTCGAGACGGCCCGCGCCCGCGGCGTCCCGTCGTGGCTCGACCTGACGCCGGAGGCGTTCTCCGGACGGGTCGTGGAGTTGCCGAAGCGCGAAGACATCAAGCTGCCGATTCAGGAGCAGCTGATCGTCGAGCTGTACTCGAAGTAAGTTCCTCAGAGGAGAGTTCCATGACGCTTTGGAAAGGTTTTCAGAAGCCCAAGCGGCTCGAGATCGACACCGAGACGCTGACGTCGACCTACGGAAAGTTCTACGCCCAGCCGTTCGAGCGGGGCTTCGGAACGACGATCGGCAACGCCCTGCGCCGCGTGCTGCTGTCCTCGATCGAGGGGGCGGCGATCACGGCCGTCAAGATCGAGGGCGTGCTGCACGAGTTCTCGTCGCTGCCGGGGGTCGTCGAGGACGTCACCGACATCATCCTGAATCTCAAGCAGATCCCCATCAAGATGCACACCACCGAGGAGAAGATCCTCACGATCGACGTCGAGCGCAAGGGCAAGGTCACGGCCGCCGACCTCCAGGGCGATTCGGCGATCGAGATCCTCGAGCCGGATGCGCCGATCGCGACGCTGTCGGAGAACGGCCGCCTGCGGGCGGAGCTCCGGGTCTCGACGGGCCGCGGCTACGTCTCGGCCGACAAGAACTTCGACGACGACATGGGCATCGGCTACATCCCGATCGACTCGGTGCACTCGCCGGTCCGCCGCGTGAACTATCACGTCGAGGCGGCCCGCATCGGGCAGGCCACCGACTATGACCGCCTCGTCCTCGAGGTCTGGACCAACGGAACGATTTCCCCGACGGACGCGGTCGGCCTGGCGTCGACGCTGCTCCGGGACCACCTGACGATCTTCGTCAACGCCGACCACGAGACGGCGCTCGAGGGCGCGGGCGAGGGCGAGCTGCCGGAGAACCTGGCCGAGTACCTCAACAAGTCGGTCGACGAGCTGGAGCTTTCGGTCCGGAGCGCGAACTGCCTCAAGAACGCGGGCATCCGGACGATCCGCGACCTCGTCCAGCGGACCGAGAAGGACATGCTCGAGACCAAGAACTTCGGGCGCAAGTCCCTGAACGAAATCAAAGACATCCTCCGGCCCATGGGCCTGTCCCTCGGGATGGAGCTCGAGCCGGTCGAAGCCAAGAGCGAGTAAGACATGCAGCACAACCGCGCGGGGCGAAAGCTCCGCCGCACGACGCCCCACCGGCTGGCGATGTTCTCGAATCAGCTCGCGTCCCTCGTGACGTACGAGCGGATCGAGACCACGCTGACCAAGGCCAAGGAGCTCCGGCCGATCGCCGAGCGCCTCGTGACCCGGGCCAAAAACGACGGGGTGGCGGCGCGCCGCCACGTCGCCCGCTGGATTCCGGACCGCACGACGGTCAAGAAGCTCTTCGAGGCGATCGCACCGCGCTTCGTCGATCGCCCGGGCGGCTACACGCGCATCCTCCGGCTCGGGTCGCGCAAGGGCGACGCCGCCGAGGCCGCCATCCTCGAGTTCGTCGACTTCAAGTTCGAGCCGAAGGAGCGGGGCCCGAAGAAGGAGTCCCTCTCGGACCGGGCGCGCCGGGCCGCCGGCGGGCGCGTCGAGACGGTCCGCAAGCAGAAGACCGAAGGCGAGGGCGGGGAGGAGGCCCAGGGCCAGAAGCCGTCCCGCAAGGCGGCGGCGCCCAAGGCCGAGCGGGTCAAGCCGGCCGCCAAGCCCGCGCCGAAGAAAGGCCCGTCGCGGACGGGTCCGTCCAAGCGCGGGGCCTAGCGATTCGAGGACCTTTCACTTCGAGGGCGTCGCGCCTGCGCGGCGCCCTTTTCCTTTGGCTGATGACGGTCCGGCGGGCCCGCACCGCGGCGATCGTCTGGGGAGTCTTCCTCCTCGCCCTGACCTCCTGGCCGTCCCCGCCCGAGGTGCCTGTCGTCTCGTGGATCCCGAACTTCGACAAACTCGTGCACGGGTTCCTCTACGGCGTCGAGGGCTTCCTGCTGTATTTCGCCATCGTCTGGCGGGGACCGGCGGGGCACTTCGCGTGGCGCCGGGCGCTCGCCGTCGGGGGCGTGCTCGCCGCCTGGGGGACGCTCGACGAGATCCACCAGGCGTTCATCCCGGGGAGGTCGATGGAGGCGGGAGACGCCCTCGTGGACGCCCTGGCGGGCTTCCTGGGCGCCCTGGCCGCCTCGCACTTTGCGGGAAGGGGCGGCCGGACTACTTCTTGAAGAAGCCGCCCTGGCCCGCCGCGGCCTTCGGACCGCCTTCGGCGAGGACGAGGCGCTGGTTGAGCTCCTTGATGCGTTCGTTGAGCTGCGCGATCTTCTGCTGAAATTCGCGGGAGATGCGCTCGGCGTCGGACTTCAGGCGGGCGTTCTCGGTCTCGGCGTCGTTCAGGACGGAGTCGCGCCCCTCGATGACGCGGCGCTGGTCGCGCAGCTCGACCATGTACTTGTTGAGCTCCTCGTCCTTCTCGGTGAGCCGGAGCTTCCACTTCTCCTCCTGCTCCTCGTAGAGACGCTTGATCTCGATCAACTGGGTGATCTGGGAAAAGTCGTTGTCGGACGCCATCAGGCCACCTCGCTGGTTTTCCTCGATCTGGGGGAAGAGCTTGCGGAGCTTGAGGGACAGGTCCTCGGGATCGGTCGAGAGCTCCATCGCCTTCGCGTACGTGATCCGCTTGTTCACGAGCAGCGCGATGAGGCACTGGTTCATCGACTGCATCTTGTAGTAGTTGACGGAGTTCTCGATCTCCTCGTGGATCTCCTTGACCTCGCCGTTCAGGATGTGCTTTTCGATCTTCGGCGAGTTGATCATGACCTCGACGACGGCGCAGCGGCCGGAGCCGTCCGAGGTCTCGATCAGATTCATGGAGACGATCGCGCGCAGGACGATCGAGAGCTGGGAACGGACCTGGGCCTGCTGTTCCTGGGGACAGGAATCGATGATGCGGTCGATCGACTGCGCCGCGCTGTTGGTGTGGAGGGTCGAGAACACGAGGTGGCCGGTCTCGGCCGCCGTGATCGCCGTCTGCATCGTGTTCCAGTCGCGCATCTCGCCGACCATGATCACGTCCGGGTCCTGCCGGAACATGTTCTTCAGGGCCTCGTTGAAGCTCGGCGAGTCGGTGGAGACCTCGCGCTGGGAGACGGCGGCCTTGCCGTCGGCGAACAGGAACTCGATCGGGTCCTCGATCGTGACGATGTGGACCGGCCGCTTCTCGATGATCGAGCGCATGATGCCGGCGAGGGTCGTGGACTTGCCCGACCCCGTCGGCCCGGTGACGAGCACGAGCCCCTTGGGCAGGTGGACGAAGCTCTCGAGGACCTCGGGAAGGTTCAGCTCCGCGATCGAGGGCAGCTTGAAGGGGATCCGCCGGAAGACGGCCGCGAAGGAGCCTCGCTGGACGAAGATGTTGCACCGGAAGCGGGCGACCCCGGTCAGGCCGTAGCCGACGTCGACCGACTGCGTGCGTTCCAGGCGCTCCTTCTGGGCGGGGGTCAGGATGCCCAGCAGCATCTCCTCGAGGTCCTTGGGCTGCAAGGCGTCTGCATTCAAGGGGATCAGTCGTCCCTTGATCCGGAGCAAGGGGGGCCGCATCGGCTTCAAGTGGAGGTCGGAAGCCTCCTTCTTGGCCATGAACTTGAGCAATTCAGCGAGGGTCAATGTTCCGAGATTATAGCCGGTGCGGGCGCTTCCCGAACCTGTACGGACAGCCAGTTCCGGGCCTCACGCCGCGTCTGGACCTGGCCGCACGCGGCCGCCACGGCGAGCTCCCGGAGCAGCAAGCCGACCGCCGGGCCCGCGGGGATCCCGAGCCACCGCAGCAGGTCGTCGCCGCCGACGTCGACGCGGCGGGGCTTCCGACGCGCGAGGAGGGCGAGCCGCGCGGCGAGCCGGGTCTCGCCCCGGCGCGACAGCAGACGCGCGGCGTCGAGGGCGAGCGGCCCCGCCTCGAGCACCCAGCGCCAGGCCCCCTTTCGGTCGCCCGGCCGGATCGACGCGGCCCCTTCGACCAGAGACGCCATCCGGGCCGCGTCGTCCGCCTCCCGCCGCGGCAGCCTTCGCCGGGAAAGCCAGCCGGAGGCTCCGCGCCCCGAAAGGCCGAGCGCGAGAGCCAGGGCGGCCAGTCGCAGGCGCCGCCGGCGAGGCTCCGAAAGGCGGCGCGTCCCGGCGTCGTCGAGCGCGGCGAGGGCGCGGGCGAGGGCCCGGGCGCCCCCGGGGGACAGAGGAAGTCCGAGGGTCGCCGGCAGGAGACCGGCTTTCGCCGCCCAGCCCACGGCCGGTGCCGCGCGCGGGCTGCCGAGGATCCGCGCGAGCTCGCCCGCGATCCGTTCGGCGGCGACGCGCTCGAGGCCGGGGGCGGCGGCCCGCGCGGCGGCGAGTGTCGCGCGGTCGGGGTCGAGGCCGTGGGTCGCGAGAAAGCGGGCCGCGCGCAGAGCCCGGAGCGGATCGTCGAGGATGTTCTCCCGGCGCACCGGACGCAGACGCTTCTTCGCGAGGTCGCCGAGCCCTCCGAACGGATCGAGGACGTCGCCCGGTCCCCCGTCGACCGGGAGGGCGAGGGCGTTGACGGTGAAGTCGCGCCGCGCGAGGTCCGCTTCGATCGAAGCTCCCTCGACCTCGGCGATGTCGAGGGGCCGGCGGCCCGCCACGCGATAGACGCGGGGCCCGGGTCGATCCCGGGACAGAAAGACGGCGCGGCCGGCGCCTTCCGCCTCGAGGGCGCGGGCTGCGGCTTCGGCGTCGCGCGCGATCGCGGCGTCGACCTCCGGGACCGGAAGTCCGAGCCACGCATCGCGCACCGCGCCGCCGACGAGCCACGCGTCGGCGCCCTGCCGCCGCGCGACGCGTGCGAAGGCCCGCACCTCGCGGCGCCGGAGAAGGCGCGCGAGGCCGGGGGAGCGGCGGTGCCGGGGGTGCTCGGACATACGGGCTGGTACAATTTTCAGGATGTCATCCTCCTCCGCGGTTGTCACTCCCGAGGTCGTGCGCAAAGTGGCCGAGCTCGCGCGCCTGCGCTTGCCCGAGTCGGACCTGCCCCTCTGGACGGGCCAGATCTCGCGCGTCATCGGGCACATCGAGCAGCTTCGGCAGATTCCGGAGGAGGCCTTCGCGGTCCCGGCCGGCGCCCCCGCCACTCCCGTCCGCGACGACGCGCCGCGGGACGGCCACGGCGCCGAGGCTCTCGCCGCGAACGCTCCCCGGCAGGTCCACGGCTACGGGGTCGTGCCCCGCGTCGTCGGCTCGGGAAGCTGAGCATGGCCGGCGTCATCGAAACCGCGGTCGACGTGGGCGCGCGGCGCCGGTCGGCCGTGGAGGTCGTCCGCGAGTCGCTCGAGTCGATCGGGGAGGGGGACGCCCGCCTCCGGGCCTTCCTGGAGGTGACCGGCGACCTGGCCCTGCAGGAGGCCGAGGCGGTCGACCGCCGGGTCTCCGCCGGAGAGTCGCTCCCGCTCGCGGGGGTGCCGCTCGCCATGAAGGACAACATCTGGGTCGCGGGCCGGCGCACGACCTGCGCTTCGCGGATCCTGGACGGGTTCCGGCCGCCGTGCGACTCGACGGTCGCGGCGCGCCTGCGCCAGGCGGGCGCCGTATTCATCGGCCGCGCCAACATGGACGAGTTCGCCATGGGCTCCTCGACCGAGAACAGCTCGTTTCACGTGACCCGCAACCCCTGGGACACCACCCGAATCCCGGGCGGGTCGTCCGGGGGCAGCGCGGCGGCCGTCGCGGCGCGTTTCGTTCCGGCCGGCTTCGGCTCCGACACCGGGGGGTCGATCCGGCAGCCCGCGGCGTGCTGCGGCGTCGTCGGGTTCAAGCCGACCTACGGCCGCGTGTCGCGATACGGCCTCGTGGCGTTCGCCTCGTCCCTCGACCAGATCGGTCCGCTGACGCGGAGCGTCGCCGACGCCGCGCGCCTGTACGGGGTCGTCGCGGGAGCGGACCCGCTCGACTCGACCACGGCGGACGTGCCGGTCGGGTCGCCCGAGGCCGCGCTCGGACGGGGCGTCGAGGGCCTGCGGGTCGGCTTCCTCGAGGAGGCCGAGGACGGAGGTCTCGACCCGGAAGTCGCGGCGAACCTGGAAGAGGCGCGGCGGATCTTCCGCGAGGCCGGCGCCGAGGTCCTGCCCGTCTCGGTGCCGCGGGCCCCGGCTGCGATCGCGATCTACTACGTCATTGCGAGCGCCGAAGCGTCCTCCAACCTGGCGCGCTTCGACGGCGTCCGCTACGGGCCGCGGCCCTCCGACACCGATCTGCTGTCGGTCTACGTCACGAGTCGCACGTCGGGCTTCGGGGCCGAAGTCAAGCGCCGGATCCTGCTCGGGACCTTCGCGCTCGCCTCCGGCTACTACGAGGCGTACTACGGGCTCGCGACGCGGGCCCGCCAGCTCCTCTCGGACGACTTTACCCGCGCCTTCGCCGCCGTCGACGTCATCGTGTGCCCCTCGATCCCGGGGCCGGCCTTCAAGATCGGCGAGAAGACCGACGACCCGCTGACGATGTACCTCTCGGACGTTTTCACCGTCCCGGCGTCGCTCGCGGGCCTGCCGGCGATCTCGATTCCGTCCGGCCTGACGCGAGGAGGCCTCCCCCTCGGAGTCCAGGTTCTCGGGCCGCGCTTCGGAGAAGAGACGATGTTCGCCGCGGCGCGGGCGTTCGAGGCGGGCGCCGGCTTTCCGGATGCGCTTGCCCCCGCCTCGGGCTAGGGCTCGTCTCGCGGCGGCGCTCCTCGGAGCCGTCGTCGTCGCGACTCCGGTGTCGGCGCGGGAGAAGACCGTCGTCGTGTCGCCCGAGATCCGCGTCACGATCGCTTCGGGCGACGAAATCTCGCTCGCCGCCCGGCCGCTTCCCGGCGAGGGCGTCGACGCCTTCGTCAAGCGCCTGACCGAGGACCCGAAGACCAAGAAGGAGATCCTCCAGGGCAACGGCGGGCTCCGGCGTCTCCGCACCGACCGCTACGTCCGCGTCCCTTACCGCCTGCTCTCGCAAAGCTTCCGGAAGATCGCGATCGAAGCGCTGTACCCCGAGGACCGGGCAACGACGTCGGGCTGGGAGCATCGCGTGACGGGCCTGACGGGATCGCCCGAGAGCCTCTGGCGGATCGCCGAGTGGTTCACGGGGGACGGCACGAACTACCGCCTCCTTCGGAAGGAGGGCGCGATCGCGTCGCTCGAAACCCGGGACGGCCAGGTCGTGGTGGTCCCCGGCAGGCTCCTGACCCACGCCTTCCGGGAGGCCGTCGACGCCGCCGCGCCGGCCGCCGAGACGCCTCCACCGCTCGAGTTCGCCTCCGACGCCGCGGGCCGTTACGCCCTGTACCGCCTGCAGAAGGGCGAAGCCCTGTACTCGGCGGTCGTCGTGCGGTTTACGGGCCGCGTCCACGCCGAGGACGTCAACGCGAAAGCGGCCGAGATCGCAGCCCGCAGCGGGATCGACGACGTGCGCTCGATCCCCGTCGGGTTCGCGATCAAGATTCCGATCGCCGACCTCGCGCCGGAGTTCCGGCCGCCGAACGATCCCGCGCGGATCGAGGAAGAGAAAGCCCGGCTCGAGGCCGCCCAGTTTGCCAATACCGTTCGGACGGCCGATCTCTCGGGCGTGACGGTCGTCCTCGACGCGGGCCACGGGGGCCGCGACACCGGCGCCATCGTCGACGGGATGCAGGAGGCGGCCTACGTCTACGACATTGCGTGCCGGGTCGAACGGCGGGTCCGCGACCGAACGAAGGCCCGCGTCGTGCCCACCGTCGGGCGCGACGCCCCCTGCGCCGCCGCCCGGTCGGACGGGGTGGCCGAGTTCCGCAGCGCGCGCGTGCTGACGACGCCGCCGTATCCGATCGAGGACTCGGTTGCCGGAGTGAACTTCCGGTGGTACCTCGCCAACTCGGTCTTCCGCAACGTCGAGAAGAACGGAGGCCAGGAGGACCGCACGGTCTTCCTGTCGCTTCACGCGGACTCGCTCCACCCCGCCGTGCGCGGCACGATGATCTACGTTCCCGGCGAGAAATTCCTCGACGGCTCCTTCCAAAAGACGGGTGAGCCGTACACGTCGCGGCGCGAGGTCCGCGAGTCCCCGAAGGTGTCGTTTTCGCGCCGCGAGAGGGTCGCCGCCGAAGGCGTCTCGCAGGACCTCGCCGACCGCGTCGTGGCCGCTTTCCGCGAGGCGGGCCTGCCGCTCCACGCCTTCCAGCCCGTGCGGCGCAACGTCATCCGCGGGGGGCGCGAGTGGGTGCCGGCGATCCTTCGGTACAACCGCATCCCGGCCCGAATCCTCGTCGAGATCTGCAATCTCAACAATCCTGACGACCGCAAGCTGTTGCGCACCCGGGCCTACCGCGAAAAGGTGGCCGAGGCGCTCGTCGACGCGCTCATCGACTTCTACGGCGGATCGGCGGGGGACGGTGCCGCGAAGGCATCGTCGGGCGGCAGACGCTGACGGCGGACGGTAGCGGCAGACGGCGGCGGCGGTCTCGGTTCGCGGTCTGCGTCTCGTTCTCCCCATATACTTTCCCCCCGCAGGAGGCCCTCGCATGCGTCATCGCTCGATGTTTCTGGTGGCCGCGCTCGCTCTCATTCTCGCCCCGCCGCTCGCCGCCCAGGAGTGGCGCGGCCGGGCGCGCGTCGACGGCCAGGTCAAGAACGACAAGGGCGAACCGGTCGACGGCTGCGTCGTGAGGCTGCGCTGGGGCAAGAGCGAGCACGGCGGGCCCGACCAGAAGACGGACGCGAAGGGCAAGTGGGCGATCTTCGGGCTGGCGGGCGGGCCCTGGGACGTCGATTTCGAAGCGCCCGGGTACAAAAAGAAGCAGATCCAGATCACGCTCCAGGAGACCAACCGCAACGACTCCGTCGAAGTCGTCCTCGAGCCGGCGCCCCAGGCGGTCGCGGCCCCGGCCCCGACGCAGGAGATCCTCGTCGGGGGCCAGAAGATCTCGAAGGACACCGCACAGTCGATCCAGGCCGGGAACGCGGCCATGAGCGCCCAGAACTGGCCCGTCGCGCGCGAGAACTACGTCAAGGCGCTCGTCGAGCTCCCCGACAACACGGCGCTCATCGAGCGCGTCGCGGTTGCGTACCTCGCCGAGGGCAACAAGAACGAGGCCCTCCGGTACGCGCGGATGGCCTCGGAAAAAGCGCCGGCCGACACCCAGCCGTGGCAGATCATCGCCGAGGTCGAGATCGAAAAGGGCAACGCCGAGGCCGGGCTCGCGGCCCTCGACAAATTGCCTCGGGAGAAGATCCTCGACCCGGCCCTGTATCTGAATGCCGGGATCCTGCTCTACAACGCGAAGAAGCTGCCCGACGCCGTGGCCGCCTTCGACAAGGCGATCGGGGTCAAGCCGGACGCGACCGCCTACTATTACCGGGGGCTCGCCGAGCTCCAGCAGAAGAAGAACGCCGAGGCCAAGGCCGATTTCCAGAAGGCGCTGGAGCTCGCCCCCGACGGCCCCGACGCCAGGGACATCAAGGACCTCCTGAAGTCGATTCGGTAGGGCCGCCGGCCGACCCCGCCCCTAAGGGGCCGCCGTCTCCTCGCCCAGGAACGCGACCCAGCCCGGGTCCGTCGCGATCGCGAGATAGGCGGGGTCGCTTCGCAGCGCCCGCCGGTCGAGATGGCCGTCCGCGGCGAGCGGGCGAAGCGCCGCGATCGCCGCTGCGGCGTTACCCGCGCGCGCGTAGATCTGGGCTTCGAGCTCCGCGCGCTTCCAGCCCTCGGGCAGGAGCGACCGGGCCTCGCGGATGGCGCGCACCGCGGCCGGCGTATCGCCGAGGTTCGACTCGACGACGGCGAGCGTCGAGAGCGTGTCCGGATCCGGGCCCGCCTCCCGGAGGTACCGCGTCAGGAGCGTGCGCGCCTCGGCGTTGCGGCCCTCGGCGAGGGCCATGACCGCGAGCTCCTTGGCGGCCCCGGGCGCGGGGGGATCGTCGGCCAGGGCGCGCTCGAAGTCGGCGCGGGCGGCCTCGGGCTCGCCGGCCGACCGCGCGGCGAGCCCTTTCTGGTACTCGATCGGCGCCCGCGGGGCGCCCGCCTCGAGGGCTTTCGTCCAGGCCGCCCGTGTGGCGGCGGCGTCGCCTTCGCGCTGCGCCTGACGGGCCGCTTCCTCGAACGGGCGCCAGGGCTGGGGGGAAGCTTCCGCGAGCGCGAATGGCTCCGAGAGAGTGCGCCGGATGGCGAGAATGCCGTCGACGGCGAAGAGAACGGCCGGCACGGCCGCCGCGAGCCACAGAAGACGGCGGCGCTCGGCCGGGAGTTTCCGGCCGAAGACGAGGAGGACGGCCACGATAGCGACGAGCCCCGCCAGGCGCGGCCAGGCCCTCGACCGGGCCTCCGCGGCGCCCTCGCGGCGCCTCAGCGGCTCGGGTCCGAGGAGCCGCCCGAGCTCCCCGGCGAGCGAGAGGCCCGGGTCGACGAGGACGACGTCCTCGACCTTCCAGCCCCGCGGGCCGCGCCGAACCTCCCATCGCGTCTTGAGCACGCTTCCCCCGTAGCGCAGGCCCAGGTCCACGAGGACGGGCGGTCCCGGCACGCCGGGGAGGGCGGCCCAGGCGACTTCGGAAGTCGTGTTGGACGGGGCGGCGAGGGCGCGGGCGAAGTGATCCCGGGCCGTCGCGGCGAGGAGCGCCTTCTGCCGGTCCGTCAGCCCGCCCCAGACGGGTGCCCCGAGGATCCGGCGCAGGACGGCGTCCGCGTCGAGGGACTCGAAGAAGATCTTCGGCGGCCCGTGGAGCGCCGCCGACGCGGAGCGCCGCGCGAAGTCGGCGGCCTCCTCGGCGTCGGGAAGGGTGGTCTCCTGGGCCGGCAGCGCGCCCGCGACGAGGAAGAACGGGAAGACGAGAACGGCGAACGCGCGCGCCCGTCCGCGGGCGCTCATGCCGCCGGGGCCCGGCGGGTCAGTAACCCGTCGCGGTCTCGCTCGTGTGGGGCTTGGAGATGATCTTCATGACCATCGGGACGCTGCCGATCCGGAGCTCGTCGCCGTCCCGCAGCGCGATCGGTTGCGAGAGCTTGATCCCGTTGACGAACGTGCCGTTCTTCGAGCCGAGGTCTTCGAGGGTCGCCAGGCCCATGTCGATCAGCACGCGCGCGTGGCGCCGCGAAACGCTCTTCGAGTCGATCCAGACGAGCGAGTCGTTGCCGCGGCCGAGGATGTTCTCCCCGTCGCCCAGAGCGACTTCGCGCTGCCCCCAGAGCAGCCGGAAAATCTGGTCTCCGTTGGAGGAGCGGGAACCCTCGCCCTTGACCGTCGTGGCGGCACCGGAGAACGCGTAGCCGTAGCCGTAGACGGTGCGGATGAATTCCGGCGCGCGGGCCCCGTCGCCGATCGCCTGCCGGATCTCGGCGATCAGCGTCGGCAGGTTGACCTCCGACACGATCGTGTCCGGCCAGAGCCGCTGGTGCAGCTCGGCCTTGGGGATCGCCCTTGGCCGGCCTTCGAGGAGCACCTGGAGGAGCTTGAAGGCCTTGGGGGAGATCGCGACGTTGCGTCCGTCCCGGGTCAGCGCCCGGCAGTCCGTATCGAGCGTGAAGTTTCCAAATCGGAAGGTCATAGCGCCTCCATGGAGACGGTATCGCCTTCCGCTGGTGCGGGGATCGGGCCGGGGACGAAATGGGCGATTCGCGGGACGAAGCCGTGCCGCCGTCGCGCGGGCGCATCCGCTCAGGCCGGCAGCGGGTCCAGCCGCTCCACGCGGGGCGACAGCGACTCGGCGCCGCGCGCCGTGCACACGATGTCGTCCTCGATCCGGACGCCGAATTTTCCGGGCAGGTAGATGCCGGGCTCCGAGGTGAACGTCATCCCGGGCTCGAGGACGGTGCGGTCGTGGCCCACCATGTACGGCGGCTCGTGGACGTCGATTCCGAGGCCGTGCCCGAGGCGGTGCGTGAAGTAGTCGCCGTACCCGGCCTTCTCGATCACCCGTCGGGCCGCCGCGTCGACCTCGAAGCAGGGCACGCCCGGCGCCGCCTTGTCGATCGCCGCGCCCTGGGCCTCGAGGACGATCGACCAGACCTTGCGGTACTCGTCGGTCGGGCTCCCGAAGTAAGTCGAGCGGGTGATGTCGTAGTAGTAACCGTCGGGCTTGTCCCACGCGTCGATCAGGACGGCCTGGTTCCTCGAGAGCGCGGCGGGTCCCGAGGCGCCGTGCGGAAAGGCCGAGGACGGCCCGAACTGGACGACGTTTTCGCCGCCGAAGGCGTGGGAGATCTCGGCCTCCGTCGCACCGGGCCGGAGCGACTCGAAAGCCCGACGAAAGCGGGGAAGGGCGACCTCGATCGCGTTCCGCATCAGCTGGATCTCGTCCGGGGTCTTGATCATCCGGAGGGCGCCGAAGAGCCCCGCAGCGGAGACGGGCTTCCAGCCGGGCCGCGCCGAGAGCAGCCGCTCGACGTCGTCGTAGGCGGTGGAGGGCTCCACGGCGAGCGTGCCGGCCGAGGCCGGGAAGAGCTTTGCGGCGGTCGACCAGGCGTCGCCGGTCTCTTCCCAGGTCACGACCTCGCCGACGGCCGACATGCCCTTCAGCCGCGCGGCCTCGAAGGCGGGGCAGACGACGACGGGCTCGCGGTCCCGGAAGAGAAACAGAGCGGTCAGGCGTTCGCTGCGGTGAAAGTCGATGCCGGTCAGGTAGAAGAGGTTGGAAGAGGGTGTCGCGAAGAGGCCGTCGGCGGGGACCGACCGGAGGCGCTCCCGCACGGTCTCGAGCCGTCGGAGATAGATTTCACGCGGAGTCGGCATGGCGCGGATGCTAGCAGAGTCGAAACACCGGGGGGCGGCCGTCGCCCTCGCCGCGGCGTTGGCGGTCGCGGGCGGGCTCGCCGGCTGCCGACGGGAGGACAGGGCCGTATTCCGTGGGGCCCCGGTCGTGCTCATCTCGGTCGACACGCTGCGGGCCGATCACCTGCCGGCATACGGCTACCGGTCGGTCGAGACGCCGAACCTCGACGCCTTCCGCCGCGACGCCGTCCTCTTCGAGAATGCGTACTCCCACGTTCCGCTGACGCTGCCTTCCCACACGACGATCTTCACCGGCCTGCTGCCGCCGCAAAACGGCGTGCGCGACAACCTCGGCTATGCGCTGTCGGCGGGGCCGCCGACGCTCGCCGGATACCTGAAGGCGAAGGGCTACGCCACCGGCGGCGCGGTGTCCTCGATCGTGCTTTCCCACGCGACCGGAGTCTCGCGGGGCTTCGACTTCTACGAGGACAACGTCGAGCCGACGAAGACGAGCCAGACGCTGTCCCGGGTCCAGCGCAACGGGGGCGAGACGGCCGCGCTGCTGGAGGACTGGATCGGCCCGCGCGCCGACGCCCCGTTCTTCGCGTTCCTTCATCTCTTCGAGCCTCATTCGCCGTACGAGCCGCCGGAGCCCTACGCCAGCCGGTACAAGCTGCCCTACGACGGCGAGATCGCGCGGGCCGACGAGATCGTCGGCTCGTTCGTGAAGTACCTCAAGGACCAGGACGTCTACGACCGGGCCCTCGTCGTCTTCCTGTCGGACCACGGAGAGGGGCTCAACGACCACGGCGAGGACGAGCACGGCGTTCTCCTCTATCGCGAAGCGATTCACGTTCCCCTGATGATCAAGCTGCCGCGCTCGCACCGTGCCGGCGAGACCGTGAAGGGGCCGGTTGCCCTGACCGACGTCTTCCCGACCGTCGCGGCCGTCGAGGGCCTGCCGGTCCCGCCGGGTCTTGCCGGGCGGCCGCTCCTGACGCCGTCGCCGGCGGCGGACGCCCCTGAGCGCCGCATCTACGGGGAGACGCTCTATCCGCGGCTGCACCTGGGCTGGAGCGACCTGGCGTCGCTCGTCGATTCGGCTCACCAGTACATCGAGTCTCCCCGTCCCGAGCTCTACGATCTCGTCGCCGATCCCGGCGAGAAGAACGACTTGTCCGCGGGCCTGCCGCCGGCCTTCCGCTCCATGCGTGCGGAGCTCGCGCGGATTCCCCGTCCGCTCCAGCCGCCCGGAGGCTCGGACCCGGAGCAGGTCAAGAAGCTCGCCGCGCTCGGCTACATCAGCGCCTCGACCGCCGACTTCGCGAAGAAGGACCTGCCCGCGCCGCGCGACCGCATCGGCGCCGTCGAGCAGCTCAAGGCCGGGTTCGGCGCCCTGCAGGCCGGGCGATACGAGGAGGCCGCGAGGGTCCTCTCGAAGCTCCTCCAGACCGAGCCCGGAATGACGGACGTCTGGCAGATGTACTCCGACGCCCTCATGAAGCTGGGCCGCGAAAAGGAAGCGCTCGAGGCCCTGCAGACGGCGGCGAAGCTGTCTCCCGGAAATCCCCAGGTCCTCATGGCGCTCGCCGACTACTTCACGATCACGGGGGACTTCGCGCAGGCGCGCCGGCACGCCGAGCTTCTCGGCGAGGCGGGGACGGCGAGCGGGCACGAGAACCTCGCCCGGATCGCGCTCGCCGAAGGAGACCTCGCGACCGCCGAGCGCGAGGCTCGCGCCGCGATCGCCCGTTATCCGACGCGCCGGGTCCCGCGGATGATCCTGGGCCGCGTCCTGCACGACCGGCGGGACTATCGCGGCGCCCTCGCGGAGCTCGACGAAGCGGCGCGGGGCCGCGCGGGGGAGACCGGCGTCACGCTCCAGAATCTGCAGTTCCTCCGCGGGGACTGCCTCGCCCGCCTCGGGCGCGCGCCCGACGCGGAGGCTGCCTTTCGCGACGAGATCCGACTCTTCCCGGGCAACCCCGCGCCGCGAGCCGCGCTCGCGATGCTCTACGCGAGCGAGGGTCGCGAGACGGAAGCGCGCCTGGCCTTGACCGAGCTCGTCCGGCAGCTCGGCACTCCCGAGGCCTACTTCGCGGCCAGCCAGACGTACGAGATTCTCGGCGATGCGATCTCCGCGGCGCGCCTCCGCGTCGAGGCGAAGCGGCTGTTTCCGACGGCCCGGGAGCGCAAGGCCACGGGCTAGGCCGAGAGCGGCTAATTGTCGTTTCTCAGGACGTTGTTCACCGGTGGGCGTCAAGTAAGAGAACCCTCTCCCCCCCGAAGGGGGGAGAGGGCAGGGTGAGGGGGTTGGGACCACTGGCCAGATGAGAATCGTTGTGGGCCGATCGAGCGGGGAGTGCCCCTCACCCCGACCCGATACCGCCGGCGTACGCCGGCGTTGCCTACGGCGGCGGGCCTGCCTCTGGTGGACGGCTCCCGCCGGGAGAGGGGGAAAGGCCGCCCAGCCCGTCGTGGCCATGAACAACGTGTTGAGAATCCACAGCTAGGTCGAGTGGAGGAGGTCCCGCCCCTTCATCTCCACCGGTGCGTTCAGGCCCTGGAGCCCGAGCAGAGTGGGCGCGACGTCCGCCAGCGTTCCCCCCGACGCGAGGGCCGGTCCCGGGGCGCAGACGACGAACGGGACCGGGTTGGTCGTGTGCGCCGTGTGAGGCTCTCCGGTCACCGGGTCGAGCATCTGCTCGGCGTTGCCGTGGTCGGCCGTCATCGCCAGCACCACGCCCGCGTCGCGGCAGGCCGCCTCGAGGATGCCGAGGCATCGGTCGAGCGTCTCGACGGCCGCGATCGTTTCGGGGAGCTTGCCGGTATGGCCGACCATGTCCGCGTTGGCGAAATTGACGACGTACGCATCGTGCCGGCGCGCCGCCAGGGCGCGGACGGCTTCCTCGGTGATCTCCGCCGCGCTCATCTGAGGGTGAAGGTCGTAGGTCGCTCCCTTCCAGGAGGGGACGAGGATGCGCTCTTCGCCGGGATAGGCCTTCTCGACGCCGCCGTTGAAGAAGTAGGTCACGTGCGCGTACTTCTCGGTCTCGGCCAGGCGCAGGTTCTCGACGCCGGCCGCGGCCCACACGTCCGCGAGAATGTGGACGAGGTCCTGGGGCGGGAACGCCGCCGGAAGGCCGAAATCTTTCTTGTATTCGGTGAAGCCCGCGAAGTGAATCCGGGGCGGCTTCGGCCGGGGAAAATCCGCGAACCCGGGCTCCGTCAACGCCCGCGTGATCTGCCGGGCGCGGTCCGCGCGGAAGTTGAAGAAGACGACGGCGTCGCCGTCGTGGATCGGGCCGACGGGCTCAACGTCCTCGACGAGGACGGTCGGCTGAATGAACTCGTCGGACTCGCCCCGGGCGTAGGCCTCGGCGACCGCTTCGGCGGCGCTGCCCGCCCGGAGGCCGGACGAAAAGACGAGGGCCGCATACGCGCGGGCGACCCGGTCCCATCGCTTGTCGCGGTCCATGGCGTAGTAGCGGCCGGAGACGGTCGCGATCTTCATGGTCGACGGATCGAGCATGGCCTCGAGCCGGGCGAGGTAACGCTCGGCGGATTTCGGGGGCGTGTCGCGTCCGTCCGTGAAGGCATGGATGCGCACGCGGGGCACCCCCTCCCGCGCCGCGAGCCGCAGCAACCCTTCGAGATGGCGCTCGTGGGAGTGGACCCCGCCGTCGGAGAGAAGGCCCATCACGTGGAGCGTCGCGCCGCGGCGCCGGGCGGCCCCGCAGGCCCCGAGCAGCGCGGGATTCTCCTCGAACGAGCCGTCGCGCAGCGCGAGGTCGATCCGCAGGAGGTCCTGCGGCACCATGCGACCCGCGCCGAGCGTCAGGTGGCCCACCTCGGAGTTGCCCATCACACCGGCGGGAAGCCCCACCGCCTCGCCGGAGGCCTCGAGGAGAGTCCAGGGGTACTCGGCGAGCCACCGGTCGTAGATCGGCGTGCGCGCCAGGGTAATGGCGTTGCCCGTCGAAGGCGGAGCGTGACCCCAGCCGTCGCAGACGAGGAGGAAGACCGGCGCCGTTTTTTTCAAAGTCGGGCGATGGCGCGGCCGGGCGCGGCCGCTGCGGAGGGCCGTCGGGCCGGGCGGGGAAGGCGCCGCTCGAGGTCCGACAGCACGTGCATGAAGGCAATGTACGCCTCGTACGGCGACTCGTGGGGCGAGAAATAGGCGTGCACCTCTCCGTCCTCCGCGGCCTTCGTCGCCATGTAGTAGAAATGATCCGAGGTCGTCAGCCGCCGGAAGTCCGAGAAAAGGTCCGGCGAGCCGGCCGCCCGGACCCGGGACTCGAGCGCGAAGAGCCGCTTCAGGGCGTCGCGCTGGAGGTCGTTGCCCTGCCAGGCGGACACGTCCCGCGCCTCGTCCGCCCAGGACAGCGTGCGGGGACAGAGGAGCCGGTCGCCGTGCGGCCGCTCCGCGATCGCCCGGGAAGGCGTCAGGAAACCGTCCCCGGGGTGCTCGAGGTGCCGTCCGACCCAGGCCTCGAAGAACTCGAAGATGCCGGTCCCCCGGCCCTGGTGCTCGCCGAAGGTCTCGAAGTCCATGAAGAGCGAGAGGAGCTCGCCGTCGAGCCGGGAGATCCAGCGGTCGTACTTCTCGGGCGTCAGTGGCCACTCGCTCCAGGACCGGTTCGAGAAGCGGAAGGCGATGTCGTCGGACAGGCGGTAATCCCGAAGGAGAAGCGGCAGGCCGCCGGGCGTCGCGGCCCGGAAGACGCCGCGGGCCGAGCGCGGCCCGGTCAGGGGCTCGACGCCGTCGGCGAGCACGCCCCGGTATCCGCGCTTCTCCAGGTGCGCCGCGAGGGCGTCGGAGTAGATGAGCTCCGTGTTGCGGAAGACCCGCGGCTCGCGGCCGAAGATCTCCGCGACCGTGGCTCGGTGAAGGGCGACCTGCGCGTCGAATTCTTCGAGCGACGCGAGCCAGGCGAGCGAATGGTGCGACGTCTCCGCGAGGATCTCGACGCGCTCGTCCGACGCCAGCCGCCGGAAGGCGGCGAGGACGTCCGGCGCCCAGGCCGAGAGCTGCTCGAGGAGGGTCCCGGAAAGCGAGAACGCCACCGAAAAGCGGGCATGGCGCGCGAGGAGCCGCTCGAGCATCGCCGTGGCGGGACGGTACGACCGCTCGGAGACCCGCGACAGGATCGCGCGGTTGGCGTCGTCGTCGAAGTAGCGGTGCTCGCGGCCGACGTCGAAATACGTGTACCGGCGAAGGCGGTGCGGCTGGTGGACCTGGAAGTAGAGACAGACCGGAATCATCGGTGCGGCCTCATTCTGCCACCACCTCGCGGTAGATCGTCCGGCAGCGCCAGGCCGCCTCGCGCCACGACAGGCGCTCGACCTCGGCCCGGCCGCGCGCCGAGAGCGCCTGGGAGAGCGGCGGAAACAGGAGGACCGAGAGGATCTTGGAGGCGAGGTCCTCGACGTCGCCGAAGCGGACGCGCAGGACGTGGCGGACGACCTCGGAGACTCCGGCCGAGCGCGAGACGATGGCCGGCGTGCCGTGCTGGAGCGCCTCGAGCGCGGTGAGGCCGAAGGGCTCCGACACCGACGGCATCACGTACACGTCGGCCCGCGCATAAAGACGGTCGAGGTCCTCGGGCGGGAGGAAGCCCGTGAAGAGGAACCGGTCCTCGAGGCCGGCGTCGGCCACGCGCTGCATCATGGGCCGCAGCCGGTCACCGGCGCCCGCCACCGCGAACTTGACGGAGGGCATCTCCGCGGCGACGCGGGCGGCGGCGTCGACGAAGTAGTCGGGGCCCTTCTGCCACGTGACCCGGCCCGCGAAGAGGACCAGGGGATCGTCCGCGGCGACGGTCCACCGGGGGCGGTGCGCTCGGACGTCGATCGCGTTGTGGACGACGCGAAGCTTTTCGCCGGGGACGCCGTACCGGGCGGCCAGGACCTCGGCCGTGTACGCGGACACGGCGACGACCCGGTCGGCCGCCGCGAGTCCGGCCCGCTCGACGCCGGCGACGAAGCCGCCGTCGACATGGCCGGAGCGGTCGTATTCGGTGGCGTGCACGTGGAGGACGAGGGGCTTGCCGCTCGCCCTCTTCGCCCGCATCCCGGCCATGAACGTCAGCCAGTCGTGTGCGTGGATGACGTCGAAGGGCTCGCGGGCGGCGATGCGCGTGGCCTCCTCGGCGTAGCGCAACACCTCCGCGTGAAGGTTCGGGCCGTAGAGCCCGGGCCGGCGCGCTGCGCCGCGGGAGATCGCGAGGAGCTCCTCCTCGTAGACCTCCTCGGTGAGATAGGGCTTGAGCAGCGTCCGGACGCGACGGATCCGGAGTCTCGGCCGCCGGGCTCGCGGGGCCCGGTCCCGGCTCTCGCCGGAACGGCCGGCCGTGAGGATCCGCAGGCGTGGAGAGAAGCTCGGGACGCGGCGGGGGAGCACCAGGGAAATCTCGGTCGAAAGCTCCAGAAGGCCCCGCACCAGCCCCTCGCAGGCCACGCCGAGACCGCCCGACACGTACGGGGGGAACTCCCAGCCGAACATGAGGACCTTCATGGACGGCTCAGAAGGCTCGCTCGTTCCTCATTCCCCTCCCCGCATGTGCGTGTACAGGACCCGCGCGATCTCGCCTTCGCTCCAGGCCGAGGCGAAACATCCCCGCGGGGTATGCGGTGGATCGCCGTCGAACATCTCGGCGACGTGCCCGAGGCCCGCCTCCCGCACGTGCGCGCGCAGCGGAGCGAGTAGCGCCCGCATCGTCCGGCGCGACTGCTCGTTGTTGCCGAAGACTCGGAAGTGCGCGTCGGCGAAGGCTCCCATCAGCCATGGCCATACGGTTCCCTGGTGCAGGGCCGACAGGCGGGAACGTTCGTCGCCCGTGCACTCGCCGCGATAGCGGGGGTCTTCCGGATCCAGCGTCCGCAGCCCGAAGGGCGTCAGCAGGTGGCGCCGCACGCACCAGTACACCGAGCGCGCGCGGTGCGGCGGGAGCAGATCGTCCGTCAGCGCGACGGCGAAGATCTGGTTCGGCCTCACGCTCGGGTCCGGCCCGAAGTCCCCGACGACGTCGTAGAGGCAGCCCTTCTCGGCCCACCAGAAGGTCTCGTTGAACCGCCGCGCCAGGTGCCAGGCTTCCGACTCGAGCTCCCGCGCCCGCCCGGTTTCGCCGGCGAGCCGTTCGAGCCGGGCGGCGGACTTGAGGGCCGCGTACCACAGGGCGTTGACCTCGACCGGCCGGCCGGCGCGCGGCGTCACGGCCTGGCCGTCGAGGACGGCATCCATCCAGGTCAGCGGTCGCCTCGCGGAGTCGCCGGAAAGCAGGCCGTCGGGCCCCACCCCGATGTGCGAGCGCGTTCCGCGGCGGTACGCGTCGACGATCGCGCGCACCGCGCCGAGGAAAGGCGACGGCCGCGAGGGGTTTCGCCGGGCGCGTCCGAACCACTCGACCGCGAGAATGAACCAGAGGGAGGCGTCGATCGAGTCGTACTCCGGCTGGCCGGCGTCGCCGTCGTAATGGCCCGGGATGAGGCCGTCGCGCTGGTCGGCCCCGAAGGTGTTGAGGACCCGTGCGAGCGCCCCCGCACGGCCCTGGGCGAGCGCCAGCCCGGGAGCCGCGATCATGGCCTGGCGGCCCCAGTCGGTCAGCCACGGATACCCCGCGAGCACCGTCGTCCGGCGGTGATCCGACTCGGCGACGAAGGCTTCGGAGCGTCGGGCGAGCTCGTCGAACACGGAGTCGCCGGTCGGGGCGTAGTGTTGCCGCCGCCTTCGCTCGGCGTCCAGGAAGCCGTCGGGATCGCCGGCGACCTCGTCGAGCGAGAAGAGCGCGAAGGCCTGCGCATCGGGGCGCAGCGTCCACTCCCACTCGAGCGGGCTCCAGAGGTCTTCCTCGCAGTCGTAGCCGCGCGCGGCCTCCTCGGCATACCGGAACCGGCGGTACCAGGCCGGGTCGCTCCGCGTCGCGGCGAAGACTCCGCGCAGGAAGAGCCGGGGCAGGTAGGGAAACGGCTTGACCCACGACGTCTCGCCCCGCACCTCGACGGAAGCGTCCCAGTCGGCCGTCTCGGTCTGCAGCCGGTGGAGGCCGCGGAAGGCGAGGAGGGGCCGCACCCGCAGCGTCAGCTCCGCGGTCCCCCGGTTGACCCAGCGCACGATCGTGACGGCGCGGTCGCGGACGAGGCAGAGCGAACGCTCGACCGCGAATTCCCCGGTTTCGTGGCGCCAGGTGGGGAAGGGCTCGAGCCGGAAGCGCGAAAGGTTCTTCATCCCCTCGGGATGGAAGATGTCGTGATACTCCTGGGTCGAGATCCCGGTCGTGCGGCCCCGCGCGGTCACGAACTCGTCGCAGCCCGACACGAGCATCCAGCGGCGGCGGGGCGGCGGGATCGCCGGGACGTACCACCCGTGGTAGCGCCGGCTCCGCGGGCCGGCCACCGTGCCGCACGCGAATCCGCCGAGACCGTCGGTCTCGAGCCATTCCATGGAGAGCGCCCGGTCGGAGAGGTCTCCGCCGGACCACTCGAGGGGATTTCGGGCGCCGCGCGGCGCGGTTACGGATTCGATCTTCACGGGCATCGGGCCCTCGCGCCCCGATTCTCTACCAGAACGAGCCGGAGGTTTCGGTTCACGAGACGGCGCGCGGCGGCCGGCGCGCGCCGATGGAAGGCCGCGTAATAAGATCCGGCCGAGGAGGCCCGCTTGACCACTGCCGCGAAGTCTCTCGAAGAGCTCGCGATCGACACCATCCGCACCCTGTCGATCGACACCGTTCAAAAGGCGAATTCCGGCCATCCCGGCCTGCCGCTCGGAGCCGCGCCGATGGCCTACGTTCTCTGGCACCGTCATCTCTCGCACAATCCCCGTAATCCGCACTGGCCGGACCGCGACCGGTTCGTCTTGTCGGCCGGCCACGGCTCGGCGCTGCTCTACAGCCTCCTCCATCTGACGGGCTACGACCTCGGCCTGGATGATCTCAAGGCCTTCCGCCAGTGGGGCAGCCGCACGCCCGGGCACCCCGAGGTTCACCTGACCCCCGGAGTCGAGGCGACGACGGGCCCGCTGGGCCAGGGGACCGCCAACGCGGTCGGCATGGCGATGGCGGAGCGCTTCCTGGCCCACCGGTTCAATCGTCCCGGCCACGAGATCGTTTCGCACCGGACCTTCTGCCTGGTCGGCGACGGCGATCTCATGGAGGGGATCTCCGGGGAAGCCGGTTCGCTCGCCGGCCACCTGAAGCTCGGCAGGCTCGTCTACCTCTACGACGACAACCACGTCACGCTCGACGGTCCCGCCCAGCAGAGCTTCACCGAGGACGTGCTCGCGCGGTACGCGGCCTACGGCTGGCAGGTCCTGCGCGTCGAAAACGGCAACACCGACCTCGACGGCATCGACCGCGCGATCCGGACGGCGGTGTCGCAGGAGGAGCGGCCGACGATGATCGCCGTGCGCACGACGATCGGCTACGGCTCGCCCCACAAGGCCGGGACGAATGCCGCCCACGGGAGCCCGCTCGGCGTCGAGGAAGTCGCGCTGACGAAGAAGGACCTGGGCTGGGAGTGGACGGACGCGTTTCACATCCCGAAGGAAGCCCTCGAGCACCTGCGTTCGGCCGTCGCCCGCGGCGAAAAAGCCGAGGCCGGGTGGCTGCAGCGCTTCGAGGAGTACGCGAAGGCGTACCCGGATCTCGCCGAGGAGTGGCGCGCGGACGCGAAGGGCGCGCTGCCGAAAGGCTGGGACACCGACCTTCCGAAGTGGAAGGCGGGCGAATCCCTCGCGACCCGCGTGGCGTCCGGCAAGGCCATCAACGCGATCGCCAGGCACGTGCCGGCGCTTCTCGGCGGCGACGCCGACCTCGCCGAGTCGACGAAGACCCACATCGACGGCGCGGCCGAGTTCGACGGCCGGACGGGCGCCGGGAACAACATCCACTACGGCGTACGCGAGCACGCGATGGCGGCGATCGCCAACGGCATGGCCTGCCACGGAGGGGTGCGTCCCTTCGTCGCCACCTTCTTCTGCTTCTCGGACTACATGCGCCCGTCGATCCGCCTCGCGTCCCTGTCGCACCTGCCGACGATCTTCGTCTGGACGCACGACTCGATCGGGCTCGGCGAGGACGGGCCCACGCACCAGGCGGTCGAGCAGCTCATGTCGCTGCGGGCGATGCCGCACTTCTCGATCGTCCGCCCCGGCGACGCGAACGAGACCGCGGAGGCCTGGCGCGCGGCGATCGAGCACCGCGAGGGGGCCGTGGGCCTCGTGCTCTGCCGCCAGAACGTCCCCGTCCTCGACCGGTCCGGCGCGAAGGGCGACGTCTCGCGCGGCGCCTACGTCCTGGCCGAGGCGTCGGGGGGAAAACCGCGGCTGATCCTGATCGGGACGGGCTCCGAGCTCCAGCTCGCCGCCGCGGCGCGCCCGAAGCTCGAGGCCGAGGGAATCCCGACCCGGGTCGTTTCGATGCCCTGCTGGGAGTTCTTCGAGGCGCAGCCGAAGGAGTATCGCGACGAGGTGCTCCCGCCGGACGTCCGGGCGAGGCTCTCGATCGAGGCCGGCGTGACGTTGGGGTGGGAACGGTACGTCGGCGACGGGGGCGGGTCGATCGGCGTCGACCGCTACGGGGCCTCGGCGCCGGGAGAAATCGTGATGAAGGAATACGGGTTCACCGTCGAGCACGTCGTGAAGTACGCCCACGGAGTGCTCGGCAGGCAAGGAGGCAAAGCATGAGCACGAATTCTCTGAAGCGGCTCGGAGAGCTCGGTCAGAGCGTCTGGTACGACTACATCCGGCGGGACCTCTACACGGGCCCGGAGCTGAAGAAGCTGATCGCGGAGGACGGCCTGCGCGGCATGACGTCCAACCCGACAATCTTCCAGAACGCCATCGCGAAGAGCTCGCTCTACGACGAGGTCATCCGCGGCGCCGCGGGGCAACCCGCAGCCGCGATCTACGAGAGCCTGGCCGTGGCGGACGTCGCCGCCGCGGCCGACCAGTTCCGCCCGGTCTTCGACGCGAGCGGAGGGGATGACGGCTTCGTCTCGATCGAAGTGAGTCCGCATCTCGCCCGCGACACCGGGGGCACGATCGCCGAGGCCCACCGTCTCTGGGACAGGTGCAAGCGGCCCAACGTCATGGTCAAGATTCCGGGAACGGCCCAGGGCGTCCCGGCGATCCGCCAGTGCCTCGCGGACGGCATCAACATCAACATCACCCTCCTCTTCGGCGTCCCGCGCTACCGCGAGGTCATGGACGCGTATCTCTCGGCGCTCGAGGAGCGGGTCAAGCGCGGGGAGCCGATCGACCGCATCCGCTCGGTCGCGAGCTTCTTCGTGTCGCGCGTCGACACCAACGTCGACGCCAGGCTCGACGCGCTGACGAAAGCCGGGAATCCGAACGCGAAGACGTGGCGGGCCAAGCTCGGGGTCGCCAACGCGCGGATCGCCTACGAGGCCTTCGAGGAGGTCTTTGGCGGCGCCCGGTTCGCGGCGCTCAAGGCGAAGGGCGCCCGCGTCCAGCGACCCCTCTGGGCCTCGACCTCGACGAAGGACAAGTCGCTTCCCGACGTCTATTACGTCGAGGCGCTGATCGCGCCCGATTCGGTCGACACGATCCCGCCGGAGACCTTCGAGGCCTACCGGGACCACGGCGACCCGAAGGTCCGCATCCACGACGATCTCGAGGCCGCCCACGCCGCCTTCCAGGCCTTGCCGGGCCTGAAGGTCGATTTCGCCACGGTCGTCCAGGAGCTCGAAGACGAGGGCGTCAAGAAGTTCTCGGACTCATACGACAGTCTCCTCCGGGCGATCGAGGAGAAGGAGAAGTCGATGAGGGTGGCGTGATCGGGTCTCCGGAGCCTCTCGAGACGCCTCGCGCATGAGCTCCCCGACCGGTTCGGCGCCCGGAACGACGCGGCGCTCCGAGGAGGAGATCCGGCCTCCGTGCACGCTCGTCATCTTCGGCGCCTCGGGCGATCTCACGCGACGCCTGCTCGCGCCGGCCATCGCGCACTTGAACCGCGACGGCGCGATCTCGCCCGACTTCGCGATCGTCGGCATCGGCCGAACGCACTACACCGACGAGGAGTTTCGCCGGCACCTCGAGGAGGGCGCCCGCGAGTTCACGCCGCCGACCCAGGGGCGGCCGGGAGACCTCCCGGCGGTCGTCCGATACGTGGCGGGCAATTTCGGCGACCCGGACCTCTACCGGAACGTCCGCGGCGCGCTCGACGCGATCGAGGGCAAGCGCTCGGGCGCGCGCAACCGGATCTTCTATTTCGCGACACCCCCCGACGCCGACGAGCCGATCCTCCGTGGCCTCGGCGAGGCGGAGCTGACCCGGGTCGCGAACGGCTGGGTGCGCGCGGTCGTCGAGAAACCGTTCGGCCACGACCTCGCGACCTGCCGGCACTTGAACGAGGTCCTCCTCAAGGTCTTCCCCGAGAAACAGGTCTACCGGATCGACCACTACCTCGGGAAGGAGACGGTCCAGAACATCTTCGTCCTGCGCTTCGCCAACGGCATCTTCGAGCCGATGTGGAACCACCGCTACGTCGACCACGTCCAGATCTCGGTCGCCGAGTCGGTCGGGGTCGGGCATCGCGCCGGGTTCTACGAGGAAGCGGGCGTCGTGCGCGACATGTTCCAGAACCACATCATGCAGCTCCTGACCCTGACGGCGATGGAGCCTCCCGCCGCCTACGAGGCCGACGCGATCCGCGCGGAAAAGGTCAAGGTCCTCGAGTCGATCCGCCCCTTCGAAAACGACGGGATCGCCGAGTGGGCCGTCCGCGGGCAGTACGGCCCGGGCGTCGTCAACGGCAAGCGCGTGCCCGGCTACCGCGAGGAGGAGAAGGTCGATCCGCAGTCCTCGACGCCGACCTACGCCGCGATCAAGGTGGCGATCGACAACTGGCGCTGGGCGGGCGTGCCGTTCTATCTGCGTTCCGGCAAGCGGCTGGCCAAGCGGGTGACCGAGGTCGCGATCGAGTTCAAGCAGGTGCCTCACCGCTTTTTCAGCAAGGCCTCGGGCGAGCTCTCGCCGAACGTGCTGCGCCTGCACATCCAGCCGGACGAGGGCGTGTCGCTGAAGTTCGGCGTCAAGGTCCCGGGCTCGGTCCTGCAGGTCCAGTCGGTGTACATGGATTTCCCGTACTCGAAGCTCGGCGCGCCGATCGCCGGCGGATACGAGCGGCTCCTCGTCGACGTCACGCACGGGGACCAGACGCTCTTCATCCGTGGCGACGAGGCCGAGCACGCCTGGGAGGTGCTGACCCCGATCCTCGACGCGTGGGAGCGGACGCCGCCGGCGGATTTCCCCAATTACGCCGCCGGCACGTTCGGCCCCGAGGCCGCCGACCGTTTTCTCGAGAAGGACGGAAGGCGCTGGCGTACGCTCTGAGTCCGTGAAGCGGGGGGCGGCGTGGCCGTCGCCCCGATCGACGATGTCGTGACGGCCCCCGCGGTTCGGCTCCCGCCGCCGGCGCCTAGCAGGTTGCTGAAAAAGGGTGTGGGATGGCGTTACGAGCGCCGCGGGGTCAGATGCAAGGAAGCGCGACGATGGCGATGCCTTGGCATCGTCGAGGAGCGATGACGCCGCAGATGACCCCGCGCCGCCGTAACCCGAAGGGTGGCCGGCACTTTGCCGGCGCCCGCTGAAAGCCGATGAACGTCCGCAGTGACACAACTCGGATCGGGCGCCGCATGCAAAGTGCCGGACACGACGCCCGCATCCATTTTTCAGCAGCCTGCTAGGCTTCCTTCGCCTCGCCGCCCTTGCCGGACTTGGACTGCGCGATCACCTTCTCCTGCAGCGCGTGCGGGACCTCGGCGTAGTGCGAGAACTCGAGGTGAAACGAGCCGCGGCCCTGGGTAATCGACCGCAGCTGCGCGCCGTAGGTCAGGAGCTCCGACATCGGCACCTGGGCCTTGATGACGGTGTCGTCATCGGCGGCGTCCATGCCCTCGACCTTGCCCCGGCGGGAGGAGAGGTCGCCCATCAGGTCGCCGACGTACTCGTTCGGCGCCGTGATCTCGACGTTCATGACCGGCTCGAGCAGCGTCGGCCGGGCCGCGGCCATGGCCTCCTTGTAGGCGAGCGCCCCGGCGAGCTTGAACGCGAGTTCCGAGGAGTCGACGTCGTGGTACTGCCCGTCGTAGAGGGTCACGCGGAAGTCGACCATGGGGTAGCCGGCGAGGAAGCCCTTGCGGCGGACTTCCTGGATGCCCTTCTCGACGGCGGGGATGAAGTTGCGCGGGATCGCTCCGCCGTAGATGTCGTCGACGAACTCGAAGTCCTTGCCGCGGGGCAGGGGCTCCACGCGGATGCGGCAGTCGGCGAACTGGCCGTGGCCGCCGGTCTGCTTCTTGTGCCGGCCGTGGGCCTCGGCCTTGCGGGTGATGGTCTCGCGATACGGGACCTTGGGCGGATGGAGGATGACCTCGACGCCGTAGCGCTTCTTGAGCCGCGCGACGGCGATCTCGACGTGGAGCTGCGAGGCCCCGGCGAGATGGAACTCCTTGGTCTCCTCGTCGCGCTGGAAGGAGAGCGACGGATCCTCCTCGATCAGCTTGTGGAGGGCAGTCGAGATCTTGTCCTCGTCGCCCTTGGCCTTGGGCTCGATGGCATACGCGATCGAGGCCTCGGGGACCTTGAGCGCCGGGATGACGACGGGATGGTCCTTGGCCGTCAGCGTGTCGCCGGTCAGCGTCTCCTTGAGCTTGGCGACGGCCACGATGTCTCCGGCCTTCGCCTCGGCGACGCTGACGTGCTCCTTGCCCTGCGGCAGGAAGAGCCCCGAAAAGCGCTCCGGAACGCTCTTGCCCGAGTTCCAGTACGTGCCGTCGGACTGGAAGTGGCCGGCCAGGACGCGCAGGTAGGAAATGCGGCCCGCGAACGGGTCCGAGACCGTCTTGAAGACCTGGGCGACGGCCGGGTCCTTTTCGTTGCAGAAGACCATCGCGGGCTTCCCGTCCTTGCCGACGGCCTCGGTCTTGCGCTCCTCCGGCGACGGCAGAAGGGCGACGCACGCGTCCAGGATCCGCATGGCGCCGACGGTGTGGGAGGAGGAGGCGCAGAGGACGGGGAAGATCTTGCGCTCGACGATCTCACGCTTCAATCCCGGGACGATGTCCTGGGCCTCGAGGGTGCCCTGGGCGAAGAACTTCTCCATGAGGTCGTCCTCGCCCTCGGCGACGGCCTCGACGAGAGCCTCGTGCTCGGCCCTGGCCCGCTCCGCCAGCTCGGCCGGGATCGGGCCGTCGCTGCGCTTCCCGTCGTCGTTGACGTGCGCCTCCATCCGGACGAGATCGACCGTGCCGTGAAAGGCCTTCTCCTCGCCGATGGGGATGTGAAGGGCGACGACGCCGCGCCCGAACTTCTTCTGGAGCGAGGCGACCGCCCGGTCGAAGGAGGCGCGCTCGCGGTCCATCCGGTTGACGATGAAGAGGACCGGCCGGCCGAACTCGGCGGCGAACTTCCAGACGCGCTCGGTCTGGACCTCGACCCCCGAAACGGCGTCGAGGACGATGATCGAGGCGTCGGCGGCGTAGACGGCGGCCCGGGCCTCGGTTGAGAAGATGCCGTAGCCGGGGGCGTCGATGAAGTTGATCTTCGTGTCGCGATGGAGGACGTGGGCGCAGGCCAGGTTGATCGAGATCTTCCGGTCGATTTCCTCGCCGTCGAAATCCGTCGGGCAGGTGCCGTCCTCGATCCGGCCGGCCCGCGTGGTCGCGCCGGCGGCGTACAGGAGCGAGGCCACGAGCGTGGTCTTTCCGACCGTGTTGTGACCGACGACGGCGACATTGCGAATGTCCGGAGCGGAGAATGACTTCATGGCGCCGGATTATATTGAAGGCCTGGCGCAACCCCGGGCCAAAAGGACCCACAGAAAGACCGCCGCGGCCGCGAAGATCACGCCCGCGAGCAAAAGCGCCGCCGCGACGGCTTTGCCGCTTTTGAGCCGTTCCTCGGGGTCCTCGCGCGGCGTCACGGCCGCTCCGGCGACAATGAGGGCGTCATGACCGCGCTCTCGTGTGTCGGCATCGGCCTCGCCTTCGCGATCGCCGTCGGCCTGCTCGTCTTCGCGGGCGTCCTGCTCGGCTGGGTGATCCCCGGGATCATCGAGCGCGCGCGGGAACGGCGAGGCGGTCCTCCGCCGAATAGAGATTGAAGCCCCCCTCGCGAAGGAACCCGACGAGAGCCACGCGCGCGGCGCGCGCGAGATCGATCGCCAGCGAAGAGGGCGCGGATACCGCGGCGAGGATGGGCACCCCGGCCGCCACCGCCTTCTGAACGATTTCGAAGGAGGCGCGGCCGGAGACGAGCAGGACGTGCCGCGACAGGGGAACGCGGCCCTCGCGGAAAAGGTGCCCGAGGACCTTGTCGACGGCGTTGTGGCGCCCGACGTCCTCCCGCGAAGCCAGGAGCTCGCCCTCGAGCGTGAAGACGCCGGCCCCGTGCAGTCCGCCCGTCTCGGCGAAGGCCGCCTGCGCCCGGCGCAGTGTCGTCGGCAGCTCGCCGAGGACGTCCGGGGAAATGCGGGCGTCGGACTCGACCGGCGGGAAGCGTCCGTGGATCGACTCGATCGACCCCTTGCCGCAGAGACCGCAGGACGAGCTCGTGAGCAGCAGCCGCTTCGCGCGATCGAGCCCGCCCGCGGGCGCGGTGGAGCGGACGATGACGACGTTGCCTTCCTCTTCCTCGGAACGGACCTCCCGGCAATGTTCCAGCCGGACGATCTCCTCGGGTCGCCGGACGATGCCCTCGGAGAGAAGCCAGCCGGCCGCCAGGTCGAAATCGTGCCCGGGGGTCCGCATCGTGACGGCGAGCGTCTCGGCCCCGACGCGGATCTCGAGGGGCTCTTCGACCGTCACCCGGTCCTCGCGGGGCTTCGCCTCGCCGGCCTCGTACCGAACGATGCGCTCGCCGCGGACCGGGTCCATAGGACGCAGAATACCGCTCGAATAGGGCCTCGGACGATGCCCGGAGGGCGTCCGGGATGCCCCGATTCACACGCCGATCCGGCCAACCTGCTAGAATTTCGGCGGTCCGGCGTCCACTTGCATCACCGCGGGTCGTCCGCCGGGCGGGGAGGGACTCGTTCCGAGCCTATGGCGGAGAAAGTAGCGGGAGCGCGCGTGGGCAGGCTCGGCCGCTACGAGGTCTTGAACGAGCTCGGCAAGGGCGCGATGGGGGTGGTGTACCTCGCCAAGGACCCCGTCATCGGCCGGCTCGTCGCGATCAAGACGATCAAGACCTCCCAGGGCGACGAGGACGACTCCGAGTCCCGTGAGTTCCGGGAGCGCTTCGTGCGCGAGGCCCAGACCGCCGGGATCCTGTCGCACCCCAACATCGTCACGATCCACGACATCGGCGAGGACACGGAGAGCCGGGCGTCGTTCATCGCCATGGAGTACATCGAGGGGCGCAACCTCAAGTCGCTCCTGACCGACAAGAACCGGTTCACCTGGGACGAGATCGCGGACCTCGTCGCCCAGATCGGCGAGGCTCTCGACTACGCCCACCGCAAGGGCATCATTCATCGCGACGTCAAGCCGGCGAACATCATTCTGACGACCGACGGCAAGGTGAAGATCACCGACTTCGGGATCGCGAAGGTCGCCTCGTCCAATCTCACGACGACGGGGCAGTTTCTCGGGACACCCAACTACATGTCGCCCGAGCAGGTCTCGGGGGCCCCCGTCGACGGCCGGAGCGACATCTTTTCGCTCGGCGTCGTGCTCTACGAGCTCCTGACCTTGCGCAAGCCTTTTCAGGGCGACAATCTCACGGCGATCTCCTACAAGATCGTGCACGAGGACTTCACGCCGCCGGCCGAACTCTCGACCGACGTGCCCCCTGAGTTCAACCCGATCGTCGCCCGCGCGATGGCCAAGGACCCATGGAACCGGTACCAGCGCGGAAAGGACATGGCCCTCGCGCTCTATCAGCTCAAGGCCCACATGGAGGAGCAGAAAGCGCTGCAGGACCTCGGCACGATGGTCTCGGCCGCCGAGAACCTTCCGACCTTGAAGCTCGCGAACCTGCAGGAGCTCGCCGCGCAGGGCGCGCCGCGGGATACGACGAACGTCTTGCCGCCCCCTCCGGCCGTTCCGCCCCCGCCCGGCCCGCCCCCCTCGCCCGCCGGAATGCCGGGTGGCGAAGACGACCGCGAGGCGACGAACCCGGTGCGCGCCGTTGCCGCGGAGTCGGAATCGGAAGCGGAGGCGGTGGCGCCGATTCCCCTGGAGGGCAGTTTCGAGAACGCCGACCAGCTTCCGCCGCTGCCCGGCTCGACGCCCGTGGCGGCGCCGCTGCCCGTTCCGGCGCAGGAGTGGAAGAAGATCGCGAAGGCCGAGGTCAACCCCAAGTGGTTCTGGCGCGTCGTGGCCGGAGCGGCGGGCCTCGCGATCCTCGTCATCGGCTTCTTCGCGATGCGGGCGAAGTCGGCGTCGACGCCGACGGTCGCTCCCGACACGGCGCTCGAGCAGGAAGTGCACGACCGCAAGCAGGCGCTCGAGGAAGGGCAGAAGCTCTTTGCCGAGGGCCGGTACGCGGAGAGCCTGGCGAGGTTCCGCCAGGTCCTCGCCCGCAGTCCCAACAACGAGGAAGCCCGCAAGTACGCGCAGATGGCGGAGAACGCCGTCAAGACCCAGCAGGAAGAAGCGCAGCGGCGCGAGCAGGCGGCCTCCGCGATCGCAGCCGCCCGCACCGCGCTGACCGAGGGCCGGCCCGAAGAGGCCAGGCAGAAAGCCGACGAGATCCTCGCGGCCGACGCGGCCAATCCGGACGCGCTGGCCGTTCGCGAGGAGGCCGACGCGAAGATCGCGGAGAAAGTCGCGGCGGAGGCGGCCGCGCGCAAGAAGGCCGCCAGGCCCAGGGAGGCGCAGACGGCCGCAAAGAAGGGAGCCGTTCCCACGCCGGCCGGTGGCCCCGCCCGCGCCGCGGCTTCCGCGCCGCCGTCCCAGGGACCCGCCGCGGCGACGGCCCCGGGGACCGCGACCGTCCGCCTCGTGTTCGATTCGCCGCTTCCCGAAGGTCACGTCATGATCGCCGTCAACGACCAGATCCTTCTGCGCAAGCCCTTCTCGTTCAAGAAGGGCGAGAACCGCAGCGTGATCGCGAGCCTCACCGTTCAGCCGGGGCCCGCGACCATCAAGGCGTGGCTCTCCGGCCCCGACATGCCGTCGGCCTTCGCCACGACGACCGCGCAGATCTCGGGCGGCGAGACGAAGACGCTTCGCCTCGACTATTCCGGCGGAAAGCTCGGGATCCAGCTCCAGTAAGGCCCGCGCGGCTCCGAGGCCTTTGCCAAACGGCCCGGAATCGCGTATAACCCGCACCTCCTCGGGGCGTAGCGCAGCCTGGTAGCGCACTCGGTTCGGGACCGAGTGGTCGGAGGTTCAAATCCTCTCGCCCCGACCAATCCTCTCCGGCGGCATAGAATCTTTGCCGCCGTTCCATGACACTTCCAGCGGGGACCCTCGGCCCCTGCGAGATCCTCGCTCCGCTTGGCGCGGGCGGGATGGGAGAGGTGTACCGGGCGCGGGACGAGAGGCTGAAGCGGATGTCGCAATCAAAGTCATACCGTCCTCTTGCTCGAGCGACCCCGAACGCCTGCGCCGTTTCGAAGCTCATTCTGCGGCGCCACCGTTGGGCAGAAAAGGGAGGTCCTTGTCTCCCCTCCTTGCCGGGAAGATGCAAGGACCTCCGGAGAGCGGCCGACCGATACTGCTCCGAGCCTATTGCACGTTGACGTTGAACGGCTGCGAAGGAATGCCGTTAGCGACGACCTCGAGTTTGCTCGGGCCCGTCTCCTGGTTAGCCGGCACATCGAATTGAGTCGACACGATGCCGTTGAATGCAACGGCCATGCTGCTGTGGTCATGCGTCCGGCTGTAGAAAACGTGGCCGGTTGCATTGTTTGTGATGCGGACGATCGGGTAATTCGTGGCGCCTTGAGCATCGTCCCCGTAAGCCGCTCCCTGTGACATCCCGTTGAAAAGATGTCCGGAGATAGCGTAGGACCCTCCGGGACTCACTGTCTTCGGAGCTTTCTGGATCACGGGCTGCCAGGCCGGATTGTAGGTTCCCGTGGGGTTGTAAACCGAGACAAAGAAGAAGTCGGTGAACAGAATCTGCCCGGTGGGAAGGACCAGCATGTTGCCGTAGAACGACGAGTCGAAGTCAGCGTTCGGGGCGGGCGGAGCCGTCGTGAGGTTATTACCGTCCCACTCGAAGAAGGTTGAAGGCGCGTTGAAGACCGTTGGGCTCGCCATCATCAGAACCTTCCCGTTGGGCTCGAGCGCGGCGGGACCATCGGCGATCCCGAGGTCGTCGGGGAAATCCGGACCCGCCTTCCAGCTTCCCTTGTAAATCGCGGTGTGAGCGGCTCCGCAGCTGTTGGCTCCGGTGGCGAAGACGCTCCCGTCGGGCATCAAGACCGCGGGGCCGACCTCAGCCGTCTCGGCATTCGCTCCGCCGCAATCCGCCGCGGAGTCCCAGAGCTGCACAACCGTGCCTCCGCCGGGACTCGTCCACTTACCGGACGCGGGGTTGTAGAGCTCGAAGTTCTTGCCCGTCGGGTCGTACTGAAAGACGTAGGCATCGACTGTCAGCACCTTCTTGTTGGGCAACAGCGTCCATCCCTCTTCATCGTGGATGTCGAACTTGCCCGCGCCGGTGGGCGTCCAGGTGAGAGTCTTGGGATCGAGCAGAGCCTCGTCTCTAGTGCAGCAATCGGCCTGCATGTAGGTTCCGTCAGAAAGAACAGTGGCCTGCGCATCGCCAATCGTCTGCGCAAAGGGTCCGAAGCCCCCAAAGAACGGAGGAGGAGCGACCGACGTCCAGATATCGGTCAACGGGTCATAAATTGCGCCCTGGGCGGTCCACCTCGGTTGCAGGAAGTTGTATTCGCCGCCCTCGATGATGACCCGGCCGTCGGGGAGAACGGCCGTCGAGTGATACAGGGGGCTGTAGCCGCCTGACAGTGAGGCTAACTGAGTCCAGGTTCCGTTCACGTAGCTGCCGAACGCGTCGGGGGTGAGCTTCCACCAATCCTGACAGCCGTGGTCCTGCACCATCACGGTGCCGTCCGTCAGCAGCACCGGGCTACCCGGGCCGCAATCGAAATAATCAAGCACCGGGGGTTGGTGCACCAGCAATTGCCACGGTGCCGGCGCGGCGGCGAGAGCGAGAGCATTCTTAGATTTCACCGTGGCGGCCGTGTTCTTCTTCGGTGGTAGGGGTTTTGGCCGGGGAAAAGATTGTGCGCTGGCAAGGCCGGGTCGAGCCAGCGACGCGAGCAATACAACTGCCAGTATCCTGAGAATCCGAACGTGTCCACCTTTCATGAGTCCTCCTTTACACACCTCTGGTTGAACCAAATGGAGTCTTCACCGGGATCCCAAGGCTTCGATCGGGGACTGGCAGGCGGGTTACCGTCCACATTTTTCTTCCGCAACAAGAACGGAGCACAGTGACTCGAGTTCAGACGGCACGAAAACCAATCAGGAGAATTTGTTTTGCGGTTCACTGATTCGCGTCCTGGATCGGCCGTCGGCGCTGGTCGTCGTGTCGCCGAGCTTCTTCGGCACGTTTGCACCGGCCTCCCACAGTGTGACCGTCGGGAGATCGGAGCACCCGCGGCCACGGACAATCGACCCGCAACTCTTCGATACCGGGGATCCGCTCCGAGAGACATTGCTACTCTTCTCTCGTCGGACTTCGCGCCATGCACGAGTTCGCGGTGGGTATCAAATCATGACGAATTGGAGCCGACAACACGTGCTCGCTAGGTGTGCCGAATTGGCACTCGCCCGCTGGCTCAAGACCGATCCCAACTTCGACCCGTCGCGCAAGAACCCGAGATTCCAGAGGCCCGCCGCCGGCTCGAAGTGACTCGGACGATAGGCGAGTTTTTTCATACCCTCAATATGGGAGGCGACCCTCTCGGCGGAGCGGCTCGCTGGCGGAGGTCTGTCCACCCCCAGGCTGTCCCACTTCTGTCCCACTTCTGCAGTCCGCTGGCGTGATCAGGAGAGTCGGCGCAAGCGATAACTCGTTGGAATCGTAGTCCCTGGGGATCAGGGGAGATCCCCAAGGATCACCGGTTTCCGGTTCGGGACCGAGTGGTCGGAGGTTCAAATCCTCTCGCCCCGACCAATCTCCTGAGCGACTTACCTAGCTCCTCTGGGCCGCCCGGCGTGGGGAAAAGACCGGCCGAACATCCTCGTTCTGGGCCATACTGTCGAGGCGCGGCATCGAAATTCGCTTCTATTTCCAGGAGGAGGGCGATGACTCGACATCCCGCCTTCACCGCCGCCGGTTTGCTTTCGTGGGTCTTCGTCGCAGGCTGCCACGTCCATCTGAGACAGGATCCGCCTGCAATCCCCCCGGCGTTTGCCGATTTCAACGGAAACGATTTCAACGCGGGCCGGGTGCAATCCATCGCGATCAGCCCCGTAGAGCGCAACCGCGCTCTTGTGGCGATGGAGTTCGGGGGCCTGTGGGGAACGATCAACGGCGGGGAGAACTGGTTCCGAATCTTTTCGCTTCCCGCGGTCATGATGGGCGACGTCGAGTTCGGCTCGAACGGAACGACCGTGACCGCGACGGTCTTCCGCGATAACCAGGTCACGAACGGCGGCGGTATCTACGTCAGCCACGACCGGGGCGGGACCTGGACCCGGCCGGCGACCGGCGTCGTGCCGGCGGCTCCGTTTATCGCGCGCACGAGCGCGTATGGGATTTCGCAGGCGCCGGATGTGCCCGGTCTCTGGTATGTCGGGACGGACTTCGGCGTGGCGATCAGCACGGACGATGGCAACACGTGGACTCACAAGAAGCTCGAGGCCACGTCGCCGCCCATGGTCCAGGCGACGCTGGGGTTCCCGGGCGGGCAGGTCTTGGCCCTCGCGACGAACGGGCTCTATCGCAGCGACGATCGCGGCGCGACGTGGCGCAAGGTGATCACGGACTCCTTCAACTTCTACTTCAACTACGGCGTCAACAAGATGGACCGCTCGCCTTACTCGCCGTGGGCCTTCATTCTCCGGGAGTATCGGTGGGGGGATCCCGCTGTCCGCGGCGGAACGATGTGGTTCTACGAGCTCGACACCGGCCAGCAGACCCTGCTTCAGACGCCCCAGGGCAACTCGCGCGGACCGTTCGTCCGCGTCACGAAGGAGCGTGGGCCCGAGTTCGGGCCGTGGCCGATCACCATATGGACCGGGCATGGCTGGGACGGATGGCGAGTGACGCGGGCGACGGTGGAGGAGTTCCGGGCGCTGACTCCGACGGACTGGGTCAGCTACATCGCCACGGCCGGCATCCATGCGGACATGAGCGATCTCGGTGTGGATGCGGGCCTCAACCCGGTCTTCCTGGGCAGCGATGGCGGCCTCTTCAAGCCGCGCCCGCCTTCGTTGCCCGGGAACCGCGACTGGGTGAGCGCCGCCGCGCCCGGAAGCGGAATGAACTCGCTCCAGATCACGGACCTCGCCGGCACGAACATGCGGCGGAACGACGGTGCGGTCCTCTCGACGAACCTCTACTTCGGCACGCAGGACAACAACCTCTGGGCTTCTACAGACGGTGGGAACACCTGGCCGGGCACCGACGGGGCGGAAGGCTACGACCTGGAAGTCCGGACCGACGCCCGGCCGGGCGAGCCCATCACGGTGGGATACGTGGAGATCGGAGGCAACTGGACCGAGCAGTTCGCCGACGCCAACTTTTCCAACCAGCGCGTCGTTCCGGATGTCGATCAGAACGGACAGCCGCTCGATTCGGGGCAGATGAAGCAGGCGTTCTATCTCGAGCCGACGGCGGGAGGAACTTCGAGCAGCTGGCTGCGCCTTCGGCTCGGCGGCGGGCCGAGCAACGGGATCTACGTTTCGATGAACGGCGGCAACACGTGGCGGCGGCGTTTCGACCTCAACTTCGGCTGGCCGGGCGCCGTGCAGCGCACGAACCTGAGGGGCCCCGTTGCGACCGAGGCGGCCGCCGCGCACGTGGCTCCCGACGTCACCGGAGGCCTCCCTCCCGAGGGCATCATGGCCTGGGTGCCGGTCTACCTCGGCACAGGTGGAATCGGCCTCGTCCCTCTCTCGAATCTCTACGCCGATCGCGTGGACACGATCGACGACAGCGACGCCGTCCGACTCCCCGGCAATGGCAGTCTCGGGCGCCGCGGGGCACAGTGGGATTTCCATGCAGTGTTCGGCGTCGATCCGTACGACTGGCAGTTTCTGATCGCGCCCGACAGGATCGCCGGGAACGTGAAGGTCAGTCACGACGGCGGCCAGACGTGGGCGACGGACCAGCGACTCACGGCCCAGGTGCTGAAGGGCGGCCAGCTGAAGATGTACGACATCGACGACTACCACATGCAGGTCACGAAGATCGCCTTCGACCCGTACATGGAAGGGCGCATCCTCGTCGGCACCCGCGACGCGGGGGTGATCTGCACGACGGACGACGGGAAGACGTGGCGCACGATCAAGCAGTCGGACCGGATCAGCTACGTCACGGGCTTTCACTTCTATCCCAACGGCGCCGTGCACATCGCGAGCTGGGGCCACGGGATCTGGTACCTCGACAGAACGAACGGCTGCTCCGAGACCGATCCTCCTTACTGGGAACGGCGCCCGCCGGTCGGGGAGATCGAGGAAACCGGCGGCGTCCTGGCGGCTCGAAAACCGAAAGAGCCTCCGGCGCCGAGGGGCGAGGCATACCCCGGCGTCGCCAAGCTGCTCGTATCGTCGGCGTATCCGTCGAGCGGGGTCGCGGCGCTGGGGCCGGACAACCGGCTCGAGGTCTGGGGACGCGGCTTCCCCGCGGGGCAGGAGGTGACGCTCCGCATTCGCGAAGACGACCCGCGGGCTCTCCGCGAAAAGGAGCCGCCGAAGCAGAGCATGCGCGCCGACAAGGTCGGCGTGTTCTCGACGTCCTGGACCGTGCCCGAGGACCTGCCCCCCGGGACGTACACGATCGAGGCCACCGGGCCGGAAGGAAAGGTTCTCGCCGTCGCCGACTTGGTGAAGTCCTACGCGGACGAACCTCCGCCGAGAGGCGACAACCCGAAGTAGAGCGAAGTTACTTGGCGGCCGGGAGCGCCGCGAGAAGCACGTCGCGGGGAAATGAGTCGGCGGACAAGAATTTGAGGCCGGTCCGCCCGGCAACCGCTGGGCGGGAATCTCATCGTGGGCGGGCTGGTACCACACCCGGCAGGGGGATCCCGAGATCGAGGTGCTGTGTCCGTTTTGTGCCCGTTCGCTCCGTTGAATCCTGTTCTCGTGGGTATCGCGGAAGGGCTGAAACCCCCGATTTCTGTGGTGTGAGTGTCGTGGGTTGAGGTGGGTGACCAGAAAGACTCCCTTCGGGACCGAGTGGTCGGAGGTTCAAATCCTCTCGCCCCGACCAATCTTCTCAATCTTCTGCGCCGGCATGCTCGGCCGGTCTCAGCGGGCCCGAGCCGTTGCGTGGTTGCGCAAATCGGTGCCTGAGAACGATTGTGCGGCGATCCTGCGATTGATCGACCAACATCGCATGTCGGGGCTGACCGCATCAGGCCCCGTCCGCTGCGATATCCTACGGTCGTTCTTATCTCTGAACCCCCCGACGTCCAGAAACAAACGAGGCTGACGGCCAATGCGCTTCGATTCCATGCCCATCTGGGCCATTTTCGCCGCGACGTTCGTCGTCGTGATGGCGGCCATCGAGGCCGGGTATCGGTTGGGTCGTGCCGCGCATCGGCGGTCCGAGGAGTTCAAGGAATCGCCGGTTTCGGCGATTGCCGGCGCGGTCCTCGGGCTCGCGGCGTTCATGCTGGCGTTCACGTTCGGAATCGTCTGGGAGCTCCGGGGCACACGAAAGGAGCTGGTCCGCCAGGAAGCGGTGGCCATCCGCGCGGCCTGGCAACGATCGGACTTTCTGCCGGAAGGCGATCGCGCCGAGGCCGCCGCTTTACTCCACCAGTACGTCGATTTGCGCGTCTCCTTCGCGGAGGCGGCCCGCCTCGAACCGTCCGCCGTCAAACGTTTCCTGTCCGAGACACGGCGGCTGGACGACCGCCTTTGGAACATGGCCGTCGCGAATGCGCGAAAAGACATGAACTCGGACGTGGCCGCGCTGTACATCGAGTCCCTGAACGAGATCAGCGGTATCCATGCGACGAGAGTGGCCCTCGGGATTCAGGAGCGGCTTCCCCGCGAAATATGGCTCGTGCTCTACGGCGTCACCGTCCTCGGCATGATGGCCGTGGGCTATCAGACCGGAATCGCGGCATCCAAACGGTCCATGGGCCGGCCGAACCTGGCCGTGTCCTTCGCCCTGGTGTTCACGCTGATCGCCTCGCTCGATCGCCCGGACAGCGGCATCCTGAGCGTCAGCCAGCGCCCGCTGGTCGACCTTCGCGATGCGATGGCCGCCGGCCGCGGCGCGGGCCACTAAGGGAGCGTGGCAGCGTAGTCGGGACGACGCCGTTGCTTCCATTTCACGGGATGTCAGGCGGTACCAGCGACGTGAATCGTCCCGCACCGCGCTTCGGCGGAGGTCGCCGGGACCGGCGACGACGACGCTAGCCGGCCCGCTTGCTGGGCGCTCGCCGGGACTTCGGCTTGCTCACGCCCATGAGATTGAACGCCACCGCAGCGCGGATGAGATCTTTCAAGGCTGCCTCATCGACCTTGTCGCCTTCGTGGATGTCGATGGCGCGCCGGACGTTACCGTCGAGGCTGGAGTTGAACAGACCGGAAGGGTCCTTCAAGAAAGCTCCCTTGGCAAATGTCATCTTGACGTGGCTCTTGTACGTCTCTCCCGTACAGATGAGGCCGCCGTGGGACCAGACGGGATTCATCCACTTCCACTCTTCGACGATCTCAGGGTCTGCCGCATGTATGAGTTTGCGCACTCTCGCGAGTGTCTTCCCGCGCCAGTCCCCAAGTTCCTTGATCCTTTCGTCGATCAATACAGAGGCGGAGTCCAGCGGGACGGGCCTTTTCATGTACAGCTCCAAAGTCTCGCGTCTATTTTGGCTGCGCTCAGCGAAACCTGCAACGTGCCCGGGCCGGTGTATGTTCCTTGGATCAGATCGGCATCGGGAGGCGTACGCATGCGGAATCCGACCGGAACGCTCTTTCCAAGGATCCTACGGGTTCCGCTGGCGCTTTTCGCCCTGGGCGCGTTCGCGGCGGCCTGCGTCACGACCGCCCCTCCCCGTCGGTCCGCACTGCAGGAAAAGGCTGGCGAAGGCTCCATGAGCGCCGCCGAGCTGCGCACCCGCGTCTACGAGGCCGCCGAACGCCTCGGCGGGATCCTCGAGGTCGCCGCGGACGAGATTCGCTCGAAATCCTCGGACCCCGCCGTGAGGCGACGCGCCCTGCTGTGGAAGGCGGACGGCATCCTGGCGCTGTACGCCGCGGCGTTCCGCCCCGATCCATTCGTGGGCGCGCTCGACCTCTGGGTCCTGGTCGAGCAGATGCACCTTTACCTCGCGGACGGAGACGGAAAGACGTTCTTTGGCGCCGAGCAGCCGACCGCGGAAGCCGCCGCACGGCAGATGCTCGCGCTGTGCGACGAGGTCGGGACGTCCGTGGCGAGCAGCCCCGAGTCCCTCGACCGCTGGCGGAGCGAGGTGCAGAAGTTCGCACGCGACCACCCGATCCAGGGACGCTTCTCCAGCCGCTCGACTGCGGCCAGCGAGCTTGCGAAGTTTCTTGACCAGGAAAAGGGCGGCGCGCTCGCCGCGGTCGGAGCGGCCACCGAGACGCTCTCCGACATCACGCTCCGTCTCGACAGCTACTCCACGCTGATGCCCAAGGAGATCCGCTGGCAGGGCGAGCTGCTCGCCGGAGACGTCATCGGCCGCGAGAATCTCCGGTCGACGCTGGACGACATCGACGCCCTCGGCGGTGCCGGGAGGCGAATCGACGAGGCGCTCTCGAACCTTCCCGGAACGGCGCGCGCCGCCACGGGGCCGATCCGTGAGCTTCTCGATCAGCAGCGAGAGGAGCTGCTGGCGGCGGTGGACCGGCAGAGAGTCGCGATGACCGCCTACGTCACTTCGGAGCGCCAGGCGGCGCTCGACGCGGTCCGGGCCGAGCGACAGGCGGCTTTCGAGAGCCTCGCCAAGGAACGCGCGGCGGCCCTGAAGGAGGTCGACGCGATCTCGAAGCGGTCCGTCGATGCGGCAGCCCTGCGCGCGCACGACGTGGTCGACCACCTGTTCTGGCGGATCCTCATCCTGTTCGTGGCGTCGGCCGTGCTGATCGTCGCGGGATATCGCGTGGCGACGGCCTCGGGACGTCAGGCCCGCTCGGGACCCTGAACGACGCAGTTGTTGCGCCGGCTCAATCTGCGGTGAGCGAACGGGCCTTGGCCATCCCATGAGGATGGTGCCGTGTCCGTACAATCCTCTCAGCCCCGTTCCCGGGGCATAGGATTCTCTCCAATCATCCGATGACACTCGCTGGGACCCAGGGAGACGGCAGCCGGTGGACCGGGACCGCGGTGATCCGACGACCGTGATTCCGTCGACTCCGGAATCAATCGGCCTGTTCTCGACCCATCCGCTCCGCCGCCCCCGTTCCTGCGGCGCGCCCGGTTGCCCAGGCCCACTGGAAGTTGAAGCCCCCGATGGGGCCGAAGGCGTCGAGAATCTCGCCGCAGAGAAAGAGGCCGGGATGCCTTCGGCTTTCCATCGTGGCGGGATCAATCTCGTCGAGGGCGACGCCGCCTCCCGTGACCTCGGCCTTCGCGTAGCCTTCGTGCCCTGACCAGGGCAGCTCGCCGCGCGTCAGCGTGTCGATCAGGCGGAAGCGTTCCTCGCGGCGAAGCTGCGCGAGCGTCCGGCCCGGATCGACGTTCGCCTGCAGGCAGAGGGCGGCGGCGAGTCGATCCGGCAGCTCCGATCGCAGAGCGCCCGCGACCGTGCGCGAGCCGGCGGGCTTGAGCGCCGCTTCCCAGGCCCTCTCGTCGGAGCGGGTCCAGTGGACGGCGAGCTTCGCCGGCGCGACTCCCGCCATCTGGGACCGGACGGCGACGTGAGAGACGTCGAGGACCGCGGGGCCGCTGTAGCCGCGGTGGGTGAAGAGGAACCCGCCCGTCGAGGAGGCGGCCTCGCCGTTCGCGCGCGCGGCGATCGTCACCGGAAGCGAGATTCCGGCGAGGTGGGTGAACGGATTTGGCGGCGCGATCAGGGGCGTGAGTGCAGGGTAGGTCGGATGGACCGTGTGACCCAGGCCCTCGAGGATCGAGAGGCCGATCCCGTCGCTTCCGGACTTCGGAACCGAGAGGCCCCCGGTCGCGACGACGAGTCGGTCCGCCTCGATCGCCGTGCCGGTCTCGCGCTCGATGCGCCAGCGGCCTTCCGACGGTACGAGGTCCCGAACGAGGGTGTCCGTCTGCAGCACGACGCCTCGGCGGCGGGCGAGCGCGAGCAGCGCGTCCCGGACCTCCCGCGCGCGGTTGGAAGCCGGAAAAAGCTTGGCGGTCTCGCTTTCTTCGACGAGCGGTATCCCGAGGTCGCGCTCGAAAAAAGCAACCTGCTCGCGGAGCGGCCAGCTCCGGAGCATCCGGAGCAGAGCGCGGCGGGGCGAGGCGGTCACGAACCGGGCCTCGTCGGGCCGGGCGGGAAGCACGTTGCAACGGCCGCCGCCGCTGATGAGGATCTTGCGCCCGCCGTCAGGCGTGCGTTCGAGGAGCAGCGTCTCGGCGTCGCCGCCGGCCGCGAAGATCGCGGCCATCGTGCCGGCCGCGCCGGCGCCGATCACCGCAATCCGTCGTCTTCGCCGGGCCATGCCCCGCACGATAACCGGGCGGGGGCCCGAGCGGGGTTTCGCTAGCGCCGCGAGAAGGTGACGGTGCCGCCCGGGTAGACGGGACGGTCGCCGGTCACAAGGGGCTTCTTGAATTCGCCGATCGTGAACTGCAGCCCCGTGCTCGTCATGGTGCCGCTCACGGCGCCTCCCGTGCAGCCCATCATGTTGACGCTTCCCGTGAGGTTCGTGCCGTCGACTGTGCCCTTGAAGGTCCCGTTGATGCCGCAGCCCGTGGCCTGGAAGGAACCCGTGACGACCGTGCCGTTCTGAGTGAATGAAGCCGTGGCGGCGCTGCCGCTGCACAGAGCCGGGCTGTCGGACTCAAACTCGCCCGCCCAGGTGCCCGCGACGTTTGCGCCCGTCGTCATCGGACCGGGGGCCGTCATTGTGTTCGAATCGTTGCATCCCGCCGTCGCAATGGCCGAGACACATGCTGCCGCGGCCAGGAATCGGAATCGCATCGCTCGCATACGGAGCTCCTTTCCGTGGCTCTTCGGTCGCCACCGGATTCTTGGGACATGATTACCACCGTTCGTCGGTCGCGGAGTCCCCATTGAGCGAAAATGAAGCGAGAGGTGGCTGACCGCTTGACTTACGCCTCTTTTGCGCCTAACGTTGGTCGTCAAGGCCGATGGGCCGGCCCGCTCAGGCCTGCGGGCGGCCGCGGTGGTTCCCTCGGCCTTATTTTATTAAGTAAGACTGATATATTAGCCGAATTAATTAAGTATGATGACGCTGCATCCAGGCCAGAGTTCGACTTCGATTGGGTATCGCACACAAGTGAATAAATTCAATTGTGAACCTGAATTAGTCGAAAAAATTTAGGATTTATATGAATCTTACAAAGAGACAGAAGGAAATACTCGACTTTATCCGTACATATCGAACGGAGAACGGAATTTCGCCGACCCAGCGCGAGATTCGCGAGACCTTCCATCTCTCGTCCTTCGGAACCGTGCAGAAGCACCTGAAGCGCCTCGAGGAGAAGGGCGCTCTTTCGCGAGAGTGGAACCGCAGCCGAGGAATTGCTCCGAAGGACGACGGCTCGGTGGCCCGCGGGGTTCCGCTGCTCGGCCAGGTGGCCGCGGGCCGCCCGATCGAGCCCTTCCCGACCGAGGAGTCGATCGAGGTTCCGGCCGCCCTTCTCGGCAAGGGCGAGCACTTCGTCCTGCGCGTGCGGGGGGAGTCGATGGTCGAGGATGGGATTCTCGACGGCGACTACGTCGTCGTGGCGCGGCGGTCGAAGGCCGACAGCGGCCAGACCGTCGTGGCGCTCGTGCGCGGCGAAGCGACGCTCAAGCGCTATTACGCCGAGGGAGCGCGGATCCGGCTGCAGCCCGCCAACGCGTCCATGCGACCGCTGACGTTCGACGCGCGCGACGTCACGATCCAGGGCGTGGTGACGGGCTTGATCAGGGACTACGCCCGCGCCGCCCGGTGAGCCGGGCCGGCGCCCTGCGGTAGAATTCGCCGTTCAAAGGCGACGTACCCAAGTGGTTAAGGGAGAGGTCTGCAAAACCTTTATTCGGCGGTTCGAATCCGCCCGTCGCCTCCATTCCCTCTCCACCCGGCGGCGCACACCGTGATCCGTTCGGGCATTCGACCCCCGGCCTTAGGCGAGGCCGCCGGCTTCGCCGGAGTGGCGGAATTGGTAGACGCACGGGACTTAAAATCCCGAGGGCCGCAAGGCCCGTGCCGGTTCGACTCCGGCCTCCGGCACCACTGACCCGGGCATGAACGGCTCCGCCGAGGACACGGTTTCCGCCTTTCAGTCGCGTCTGGGGTACGAGTTTCGGAACCTCGACCTGCTCGAGCGTGCTCTCACCCACAAGTCGTACTCCAACGAGAATCGGGAATTGCGCTCGCCGAACAACGAGCGCCTGGAGTTTCTCGGGGACGCGGTCCTCGGCTTCGTCATCGGCGAGCTGATCTACCACTCGTTTCCGAATCTGCAGGAAGGGGCGCTCTCGAAGATCAAGGCCCACCTCGTCTCGGCCAGCATGCTCTCCGCCAAGGGCCGGGCGCTGGAGATCGGCCGGTACCTCCGGATGGGCGCGGGCGAGGCCCGCTCGGGAGGTGCCGAGAAGCTGTCGCTGCTCGCCGACGCCTTCGAGGCCGTCGTCGCGGCGATCTATCTCGACGGCGGCGTGGCGCCGACGGAGTCGTTCGTTCGGCGCGTGTTCGAGCCGGAGGTGGCGGGCATCGACATCGGCGACCTTTCCTTTCACGACTACAAGACCACGCTGCAGGAGACGGCGCAGAGCCTCGGACTGCCCCTGCCGGACTATCGCGTCATCGAGGAGTCGGGCCCCGATCACGAAAAAGCCTTCGTCGTCGAGCTCGCCTGGGACGGCGAGCCCTTCGCGCGCGGGCAGGGGCCCTCCAAGCGCGAGGCCCAGCGCAAGGCCGCCAAAGAGGCGCTGAAGAAGCTGGGCCGGCTACCCGCGTAACCGTCGCTGCGCGCTTCGCTTCGGGTCTGCGCCTGCGGCGCACCGGCCTGCGGCTCGCGGACGGCGCTCGACCGCAGGCCTGACCCTCCGCTGCGCGCTCCGCTCCCGCGGCGCAAGCCTCCTCCCTCGATTACCTCGGGAGACTCTTCGCGCCGCGAGCGGATGTCACTGCGTCCGTTGGATCCGCTTCAGAAAGGCGTCGGCGTCTTCGAATCCCACCAGGCGGAGGTCCGAGCGCTCCTGCCCGGTGGCGTCGAGGAAGATCACCGTGGGCACGCCGAGGATCCCGAATTTCTGCGCGAGCGCGACCGACTCGGGTGAGCCGAGCCGTGTCATGTCGGCCTTGAAGAGGTCGTAGCCCGAGAGAGCCTTCCGGACCCGTGCATCCGAGAACGTCCGCTTCTCGAGCTCGAGGCACGGCAGGCACCAGTCGGCGGAGAAGTCGATGACGGCCGGCCGCCCGGTCGAGGCCGCGGCCCCGGCAGGGTAGGGCTGCCAGCCCGACAGCGTGCGCGGCACGAAGAAGATCGCGATCGCGAGAAAGAGCGCCGCGACTCCTGCGCGAAGCGGCCAGCGGAGTCCGTAGCCGCGGACGAGGACGGCGACGAGTGCGATGCCGAGGACGATCGGGAGCAGCCAGTGGCCCAACGGCCGCGGCAGGACGCTCCGCAGAAAATAGGCTGCCATCGCGAGCAGGATCCAGCCGAAAACCTTCTTGACCGACTCCATCCAGGCTCCGGCGCGAGGCAGGCGCGAGAGGCTGCCGGAGAAGGCTCCCAGGAACAGGTAGGGCAACCCGAGGCCGAGCGACAGCACGAAGAACATCAGGAGGCCGAGCCCGGGGTCCTGGCGCGCCGCCACGAATGCCAGAAGCCCCACGATGAAACCGCCGACGCACGGAGCCGCGACCACGCCGACGAAGAGTCCCATGCCGAACGCCCCGGCGACGCCGCTTCGCGCGCCGGCGCGATTCATGAGGGCCGTCGGCATCCGGATCTCCCAGTAGCCGAACATCGAGAGCGCCATCAGGACGAGCACGCCGGCGATCGCCGAGAGGACGAAGGGGTTCTGCAGCAGCGAGCCGAAGAGCTTGCCCGACAGCGCCGCGGCGACTCCGAGCGCCGAATATGTCGTGGCCATGCCGAGCACGTAGAGCGCCGAGAGACCGAAGGCACGGGACGTCGAACCGCGGGCCTCGCGGGAGAAAAAGCCGACCGTCAGGGGAATGACGGGGTAGACGCAGGGCGTCAGGTTGAGGGCGAGGCCGCCGAGGAAGATCGAGAGGAGCACAATGAAGAGGCCGCGCTTCTCGAGTAGCGCTTCGAGCTCGCTCGATCCGCTTCCGGCCTGGACGCGACGGGCCTCCGACAACGGGACCGCGCCGCCGGAAAGCGGCCCGGCCGCGGGGGCCGCCGCGCTCGCCGGAGCGCCCGCCGTCGCGAACTTGACGCTCGCCGGCGCGAGGCACTGCTTGTCGTTGCAGGCCTGGTAGTTGATCGTGCCCGCGAGCGCCGGCGCCGCGCCCGTGCCCCAGCGGACCGGGACGAGAATCTGGAACTCTCCGGCGTAGACGGAAAGCGGCGTCTCGGCGAACGCAAACTTCTCCATCTTCCCTTCCGGGTAGACCGGGTCGCCGAAGGTCACGCCCGGCGTCGGCGCGAGCGCGACCTCGGTCGCGATGAGATAGTCCTCGGTCGGCTTGTGGCTGTTGACGTGCCATCCTTCGGCGAGCCGGGCGCGGATCGTCAGCGTGCCCTGGCCGGCCTCGGCCGCGGGCGCGACCGAAGCCTCGACCGTCATCAGCGTCGCCGGGTCGGGCGCCGCGGCGAAAGCGAGAGCCGCCGCCAGGAAGGCGACGCCCGAGAGCGCGAGCCGCCTCATGGCGCCTTGGCGGGCTCGAGGCGCGCGATGAAGGACTGCACGCGCTCGTTGTACTTCGAGTTGGGGTGGTCCCTGGCGAACTGCTTGTAGAGCGCCAGGGCCTCGGCCGGCTTGTTCTGCGATAGCGGGATCTGGGCCCGGAAGAGCTCCGCGCGCTCTTTCTGGTCGGCGTTCTTCGTGGATGCGATCAGGCGATCGATTGTCTTGCGCGAGGCGGCCGCATCGCCCGTTTCCAGTTCGGCCGCGGCGAGTCCCTCGAGCGCCGTGTCGCGGACGCCCGGACCGGGATTGGGTGCCGCGGCCGCCCGCTTCAGATACGGGATGGCCGTCTTCATGTCGTGTCGGGCGAACAACTCGCGTCCGATCGCGAGGGCGTCGGAGGCCGGGAGCTCGTCGACGGGCTCGGCGAGTTTCTTCACGAGCTGGCGATAGGCGTCCAGGTCGTGATGCGCGTGGGCGTAGAACTCGGGCGCGTCCTTGAAACCCTGCATCAGGAACACGAGGCGACCCTCGGGCGTCGTGATCAGAACCGCGGGCGTTTCGGTGATCTTGAACTCTCGAACGAGAGGCTCGGCTTCCGCGGAGTCGTTCCGCAATTTCACCGGGACCATCCCGATCAAGAGCGCCTCGAAATCGAAGGCGGGGTAGAGGAGCGCCTGCATGCGGGCGCAGTTTCCACAGCCCTCGCTCTCGAACTCGTAATAGACGAGCTTCTTTTCCGACGCGGCGCGCGTCCGGGCTTCTTCCGCCGTCCTGGCCCAGACCGCATTGCCCGGGCTCGCTGGCGGACCCTGGGAACCCTGAGGGGCCGCGGGAGTCGTCTGGCCCTGCGTCGTCCCGCCGCTCAACGCGAGGCCGAGGGCGGCGGCGGCGATTCCGAGGCGTTGAATTCTTGGCAACATCTGGCGGGCAAACCCTTCCACGCTCCGTGGAATTCCCGGACGCGGAGCGCAGGCCCTATGATCTCCCATCATGAAGAGGTTCGCTGCGCTTTCGACGCTCCTGGGAGCGCTCCTCGCCGCCGCGGCGCCGGCGGCGGCCGACTGGCCGCAGTGGGGACGCACGCCCCAGCACGCCGGCGCGGCTCCCGTCGCGGGTCAATCCCTCGACCGCATCCTCTTCCGCGCCGTCTACGATCCCTTCGTCGAGGCCATGAAGGCCGAGGCGAACGGCAACCTGCTCGCGCACTATGCCGTGCCCCTCGTCGACGCGTCCGGCGTCTACATGGTGTTCAAGACCGGCACTTACACGGGATTCGGCAACTGGGACTCGATCACCTGGACCGTGCGTCGGCTGCGCTGGAACGGTTCGACGCTCGAGACGGCGTGGACCTTCGTCAGCGACTGGAAACCCGAGCCGATCGATCTGACGAACTGGGAGTCGGTCTTTCTTCCGGCGATCTCGGGCACCGACGTCTGGGTTCCGGGCCTCGGTGGCACCGTGTTTCGCGTCGACAAGGAGACCGGTGCATCCGGCGGCCGCGTCAATCCGTTCGGGGACATCGACCCAAATCGGTACGTCGCGGGCGGCCTCGCCGTCGCTCCGGACGGAGCCGTTCTCTACGACGTTCTCGGGCTCGCGGCGGATCCGGCGGTCTCGACCGGGGCGTGGCTGGTCCGCGTCGCGCCGGGGGGCGCCGGAGCGACGCGCGCCGACTTTGCGACGCTCGTGCCGGGTGCGCCGGCCGCGACGGACCTGTGCGTCGGGACCTTCCCCGGAAGCGACCGGCCGTGGCCGCCGTCGACGAACGCCGTTCCGCCGTCGGCACCCTGCGGCGCGCAGCGGCCCGGGATCAACGTCGTCCCGGCCGTCGCGCCGGACGGCACGATCTACACGGTCAGCCGTGCGCATCAGAACGACCGTTACAGCTACCTCGTCGCGGTCCACCCGGACCTGACTCCCGCCTGGGCCGCGTCGTTCCGCGGGATCCTCGACGACGGCTGCGGCGTGCTGCTCGAAAACGACAACTCGACCCTCGGCTGCCGCGCGGGCGCCAACCTCGGCGTCGATCCGGCGACCAACGACCGCCCCGCCGGCCGGGTGCGGGACCAGGGCACGGCCTCGCCGGTCGTGCTGCCGGACGGCGCCATCCTGATCGGCGCGTCGACGTCCTACAACTTCGGCCGCGGCCACCTCTTCAAGTTCGACGCGACGGGCGGGGTGCTCGCGACCTACGACTTCGGCTGGGACGTCACGCCCGCGGTCGACGTGCACGACGGAACGTATTCGATCGTGACCAAAGACAATCACTACTCGAGTTCGGACGGCGACGCCTACTACGACGTGACGACTCTCGACGCGGATCTGACGCCCGAGTGGTCCTTCCGGTCCAACAACACCGAGAGCTGCGTGCGGCTGCCGGACGACACGATCGAGTGCGTCAACGACCATCCGGAGGGTTTCGAGTGGTGCGTCAACCAGCCCGCGATCGATTCCCAGGGGACCGCCTTCCTCAACGGGGAAGACGGCGTCCTCTACGCGTTCCGCCGGGACGGAAGCATTCGCGACCAGATCTTCCTCGACTCCGCCCTCGGCGCCGCCTACACGCCGCTCTCCCTCGGGCCGGACGGCGTGATCTACACGCAGAACAACGGCGTGCTCTTCGCCGTCGGCTGGGCGCCGGCGGAGCGCTCCGCGCCCGAGCGGCCGGTGGGCCAGCCGCGGGATCCGCGGGTCGTGGACCGGGAGTAGCGAGCGCCGCGTTGCCCCCGATGGTCGATTCCGCTAGACTCCGCGCTCCGGTGCGCGGGCTTTCCGGATGCCCAGGTAGCTCAGTTGGTAGAGCAAGGGACTGAAAATCCCTGTGTCGGCGGTTCAATTCCGTCCCTGGGCACCATCTTTCGTCCGCCCGGCCGCGAGAGACGCACGATGATCCTCAAAGTCGCCAAGCTCGGCGTGAAAACCCTGCGCCAGGTCTCCCAGGACGTCGATCCGAAGGCCCTCGCCCGCGGCGACTACGAGGCGTTTCTTTCGGATCTCGAGGACACGATGCGCGAGTACGACGGTACGGGCATCGCCGCGCCGCAGGTCTTCACGCCCCTGCGAGCCTTCCTCTACGAGGTGCATCCCGAGACGCGCAAGCGCAAGGAGCCGGAGATTCCGCTGACGGCCCTCTTCAACGCGACCTACGAGGGCGTGGGAACCGCGATGGAGCAGGACACCGAGGGCTGCCTCTCCGTTCCGTTTCTCGTGGGCGGCGTCGTACCCCGCTTCCAGACGGTGAAGATCGAGGCGCTCGACCGCTCCGGCAAGAAGGTCTCCTTCGAGGCATCGGGCTACCATGCGCGCGTGCTCCAGCACGAGATCGATCACTTGAACGGCCTCGTGTACCTCGACCGGATGCCGAACATGAAGAGCCTCTCCTACACCGTCAATTTCGGCTAGGCGCGGTTCCCGGCCGCGCCGCCTTTTGCCATAGAATCCGACCGCGATGTCTCTGTTCTCGAAGAAGAGCAGTCTGCCCGCCCATCCCCCGGCCCGGGGCGACGGGGGCGCGACGTCGGACTTCCTGGTCACCCGGGTGGAGGAAATGGTCGGCTGGGCGCGGAAGAACTCGCTCTGGCCCTTCCCGTTCGCCACGGCCTGCTGCGGCATCGAGTTCATGTCGGTCGCCGCGGCCCACTACGACATCGCGCGTTTCGGAGCGGAGGTCGTACGGTTTTCGCCCCGGCAGGCGGACCTGCTGATCGTCGCGGGCACCGTGACCGACAAGATGGCCCCGGTCCTGCGAAAGATCTACGATCAGATGCCGGAGCCCAAGTGGGTCATCTCGATGGGCGTCTGCGCGTCGTCCGGCGGCTTCTACCGGGCGTACCACGTCACCCAGGGCATCGACGAGATCGTTCCGGTCGACGTTTACGTCCCGGGCTGCCCGCCGACTCCCGAGGAGCTGATCTTCGCGATCATGGAGCTGCAGAAGAAGATCGCCTCCGGCGAGAAGTCGCGCGACTCGCGCTCGGCGCGTTTCGCCGCGGACAACCCGGCGTGAGCGTCGTCGCGGCGGCCGCCCTTTCGCCGGCGGCGGAGAAGCTCCGCGAGCGTCTCGAGGCCTCGCCGGTGGCGGCGCGCGCCTCCGTTCACGACCTCGACCTGCCGACGATCGAGGTCGGGCCCGAGGACTGGCTGGCCCTCGCCCGGTTCCTCCGGGACGACCCGGGCTGCCAGTACGACCTCTTCCTGGACCTCTGCGGCGTCGACAACCTCCGGCGCCGCGACCGCGGCCCGAGGAGCCGCTTCGAGGCGGTCGCTCACCTGCACTCCCTTTCGAAAAACGAGCACGTGCGCGTCCGCGTCGTGCTGCCCGACGCGCCGGACGGGAATCCGTCGCTTCCGAGCGTCGAGAGCGTCTGGCCGGCCGCCGACTGGTTCGAGCGGGAGGCCTACGATCTCTTCGGTTTCCGGTTCTCGGGTCACCCCAACCTGCACCGGATCCTGTGTCACGACGCCTTCGTCGGCCACGCCCTGCGCAAGGACTACGCCCCGGGCCAGCGCTGGTTCTACGCCGAGGAGGACATGCGCTATCCGGAGTGGGCCCGGCACACCGAGGAGAAGGCCGGCCACTTCGAAACCCAGACGATCTCGATCGGACCGTCCCACCCGGCCACCCACGGGATCATCCACCTGATCGCGCGGCTCGACGGCGAGACCATCGTCAAGGCCGAGACGATGATCGGCTACCTCCACCGGTGCTTCGAGAAGATGGCCGAGACGCACCACTGGAACCAGGTCATCCCGTACACGGACCGGCTCAACTACGTCTCGGCCATGATCAACGGGGTCGGGTACGTGCGGACCGTCGAGAAGATGCTCGGCATCGAGGTGCCCGAGCGCGGCCAGCTCGTCCGGACGATCCTCTCCGAGTTCACGCGCATCATGGACCACTGCGTCTGCATCGGCGCGAACCTCGTCGACATCGGCGCGCTGACGAACTTCATCTATCTCTACGAGAACCGCGAGAACATCTACGACCTGATCGAGGCCTGCTGCGGCGCCCGGCTCACGGTGTCCTACGTGCGCGTCGGCGGGCTCGCGATCGACGTCCCGGACGACTTCGTCGCGCGCTGCCGCCGGCTGCTCGAGACGATCCCGCTCCTGATCGACGACGTCGAGAAGCTCGTCACGAACAACCGGATCGTGCGCAACCGCCTCTCGGGCACCGGCATCGTGACCCGGCAGCAGGCGATCGACTGGGGCATGACCGGCCCGATGCTTCGGTCGTCGGGCGTGGCCTACGACGTGCGGCGCGCCCGGCCCTATGACTTCTACGACCGGTTCGACTGGGACGTCCCGATCGCGCAGGACGGCGACAACTTCGCGCGGTACCTGGTGCGGCTCGAGGAGATGCGGCAGTCGCTCAAGATCATCCGGCAGGCCCTGGACATCTTCCCGGCCAAGGGCCCGGTCAGCTCGGACGACTGGCACGTGGTCCTGCCGCCCAAGGACGCCGTCTACCACGACATGGAATCCCTCATCTACCACTTCAAGCTGACGATGGAAGGCATCCGGGTGCCGGCCGGTGAGCGGTACGAGTGGATCGAGGGCGGCACGGGCGAGCTCGGCTTCTACGCCGTCTCGGACGGCCGCGGCGGCCCGTACCGGCTGAAGGTTCGCCCTCCGTGCTTCCCGAACATGGCGGCGTTCGAAAAGATCGTGGTCGGAGGCACGGTTTCCGACGCCGTCGCGACACTCGGGACGCTCAACGTCATCGCGGGGGAGCTCGACCGATGAGCGGCGTGATCGACGTCTCCCGGCGCGTGCCCGAGCGCCTGACGCTCCTCCAGAAGCTCTACATCCCCGAGATCCTCCGGGGGATGGCGGTGACGCTCCGGCACCTCGTGCGAAACCTCGCGAACATGAAGGGGATGCCGACGATCCAGTACCCGGAGGTGCTGCGCAAGTACTCGAACCGCTTCCGCGGCAAGCACATCCTGAAGACGCGCGAGGACGGAACGCTCAAGTGCGTCGCCTGCTACATGTGCCAGGAGGCCTGCCCGGCCGAGTGCATCACGATCGTCGCCGGCGAGCACCCGAAGATCGCGTACGAGAAGTACCCGGTCGTGTTCGACATCGACATGATGCGGTGCGTCTTCTGCGGATTCTGCGTCGACGCCTGCCCGAAGGACGCCATCTGGATGACGCGCAACTACGAGATGGCCTTCTTCAGCCGCGAGGACGCGGTCTTCTCCATCGACCGGCTGCGCGAGACGCCCGAGGAGATCGCCAAACACGGATACGGATACCGGCCCTACTACCCGGGCGACGGAACGACGCCGCCCTCCGACGCGTCGATGTTGCCGGTCGTTCCGGGCAGCGGGGAGCGCGACCGGCTCCGCGCCGAAGCGGTCCCGCTTCCCGACCGCGATCCGGGCCCGGGTCCCCTGAACGCGCCGAGCCAGGCGCAGAAGGCGTTTCCCGCATAGCCCGGCGCCGAGGCGCCGCATGTCCGAATACCGAGAGCTCTTCGACGCGCGCGGGGCGCCCTACAACCTGGCGAACCGGCTCTTCCCGGAAGCACGCGCCGAGGAGGCGGAGCGGCTGCTCGCTCACTGCGACGTCCCGGACGGAGCCCGGTGGCTCGACGTCGGAGCGGGCGGCGGGTACCTCGCGGAGCGCGCGGCCGCGGCCGCCGCCGGCGTCCGGCGGGCCGAAGTGGTTGGCTGCGACGAGTCGCCCGCCTTTCTCGCGGGTGCGCGGGCCTACGCGCTGCGCACGGTCGTAGAGTACGGCCGTCTCCCGTTTTCCGAGGGTGCGTTCGCTGCGACCGGATGCCTCGCGGTGCTGCACCATACCGAGGAGCCGCTCGACGTCCTGCGAGAAATGCTCCGGGTGACGTCGCGTGGGAGGCGCGCGGCGGTGGGCGACGTCCGGGTCGGTTCGGCGGCGGCGCGCTTTCTCAACGGGTTTCTCGACGCCCACACCGAGGCGGGACACGCCGGCCGCTTCTACGACCCGGGCGTGCTCTCGTCCCTCCTCGCAGCGGCCGGAGGCCGCGACGTCCGCTCCGAAGAGGTCACGGTTCACTGGCGCTTTCGGGAACGCGACGACCCCCGCAGGTTCTTCCGCGAGCTCTTTGGTCTCGTTCCGAAGACGAGCAACCAGGAAATCGAAGCCGCGCTGGCCGATCTGGGACTGTCGGGAGCCGGGAAGGCCTGGACCGTTCCCTGGACGATGGTCTTCGCCTCGGCGATCCGCTGAAAGCCGACGAGATCGTGCGAGACCTCGCACCGTGGTTGTCGCGGGCCCTGGGTTCGGCCGGGGACGATCGGGTGGTCGCGCGGACGGGTCTATCGCGCGAGCGGTGGCGGGAGCTCGCCCGGACATTCGTGGAGCTTCCCGTGGATCCCGGCCCCCTGGCCGCGAAGGCGCGCGGGAGGCTGGCGCGGCTCGCCTCCCGCGCGCTCTCGAGCGGACGCTGGAACCTTCGGCTCGAGGGCGATTCGCCCTCCGAGCGGCCGTGCGTCTACGTCACGGCGCACCTTGGATCGCTGCAGGTCCTCCGCTATGCGCTGCGGGCGCGGGGCATCCCGGCGGCGACGATCCTCGGACCTCACAACCTCGACCGCCGCAGCGCGGCGGCCCAGGACCGTGTTTTCGACCGGCGGCACCCGCTCGATTTTCCGCATGCCTTCGCGTCCGCGCAGGTGCATCGGCTGCGCGGGGCGTTGAAGCGCGGCAGCCTCGTCGCGGCGGCCGATCTGCCGCCGGAGGGAGGGAAGCGCGCACCGCTGCTCGGCGGCTGGGTTCGGATCGACCCGCGGCCTTTTCGCCTGGCGAGCGCGGCCCTCGTACCGTGTCGGCCGGCGTTCGCGACGCTGCCGGGCGGGCGATGGACCCTGACGCTCGGCCCGCCGCTCCCGGCGGATGGAGGGGCGGCCTGCGAGGCCTTCGCCCGCTCGATGGCGGAAGTCGCGGCCCGCGCGCCTCTCGACCTCGACGGCGTCGTCTACGAGCACATTGCGGAGCAAGGCGGGTGAGTCTCTTCGCCCGGATCCGGGAGGCCGCGCGAAAGAATCCGCGGTCCCGTGCGCTCACGGCACAGGGCGCGACTCTGACCTACGGAGGTCTCGTCGCCGCCGTCGAACGACGCGCGGCGGCGCTTTCGCGGGAGGCCGGCACGCGGATGCTCGAGGGGAGCAACCCGACCGCCTTCGTGGTCGATTTCTTCGCGGCGGGCCTGGCGGGACGCGGCGCCGCCGCGCATCCGGCGTCGGCGCCGGAGGTCCTGCGTTCGCTCCGGGAGGCGGAGCTGGCCCGATTCCCGCCGCTTCCGGGATCGACCGTGTTCTACTCTTCGGGCAGCGTCGGCCACGGTCGGGCCGTGCCCCTGACCGAGGGCAACCTCGGCGCCGCGGCGCTCGCGTTCGAGTCGTGGGGGGAGGTGACGGCGGTCGACCGCGTCGCCATCGGCCTGTCGCCGGCGCAGATCTTCGGGTTCGTTCGCGGCGCCCTCAATGCGCTCGCCGTCGGAGCGGAGGCGATCTTCTTCGTTCCGGGCCGAGATCCGCTCGAGGACGCGGCCCGCAGCGGCGCGACGCTCGCCCTGCTGCCGAGCGCGTTCGTGGCGCTGGCGGCCCGGCACGCTTCGCGGCCGGCGCTTCGGGCGCTCCAGTGCGGCGGGGGAGCCCCGACCGCCGACGTGGCCGAGACGGTCGAGAGAGGACGCGGTGTGCCGGTACGGGTCGGATACGGCCTGACGGAGTCGGCGGGACTCGCCGCCCGGCAGCCTCTCGCTCGGCCGCGGCGGGCGGGTTCCGCCGGGCTGCCCGCACCGGGAACCACGGTCGCGATCGTTTCCGCAAACGGGCGGCTGTGCGGCGTGGGGGAGCCCGGCGAGATCCGTCTCTCCGGTCCGGCCGTGTTCTCCGGCTATGCCTCGCCCGAGGATCCTTCGCCCTTCGACGACGACGGAAGGCTCCGAACGGGCGACGTGGGACTCCTCGACGAAGCCGGGGAGCTCCGCGTGCACGGGCGCCTGGAGTTCGCCCTCGCGTCGGGCGACCGGGTTCTGTGTGCGGAAGAGGTCGAGTCGGCGATCGCGGAGCACCCCTCGGTGGCCGAAGTGGCGGTGGCGCCCGTCGACCGCGGCTTCGGTGTCCTCGTCGTCGCGCGCGACCACGCGACGTTCGAGCCCGACACGATCCGAGCCCATGCCGAGCGGCGTCTGCCGGCCTTCGCCCGACCCCGCCGGATCCTCGGCGTGGCCGAGCTCCCGCGCACGCCCGTCGGCAAGATCGATCGAATCGCGGCAACGAGATGGCTGACCGAGTCTTCCGTCAACGACTGAGCGCGGCCGCGGTGCGCGCGGCGCGCGCGCACCCGACGCCGTTCTATCTCTTCGACCCGGAGGCGGCGGTCCTTGCGCTCCGGGCCTGGCGTCGGGCGGCCGGGGGCGAAGTGGACCTTTTCTATCCATGGAAATGCAACCGGCACCCGCCCCTCGTCTCGCTCGCCGCCCGGGAAGGCTGGGGCGCCGAGGTGACGACGCCCGGGGATCTGGCCGGCGCGCTCGGGGCGACGCGCGACGGTCGAAGGGTCGTCTTTCAGGGGCCCGCGAAGGATCCCTGCACGATCGACGCGGCTCTCGCCGCCGGAGCCTGGCTGATCGCCGACGGCACCGAGGATGCGAAGGCGATCATCGCGCGGGCGAGGGAGCTCGGCGTCGCTGCACGGTATCTCCTGCGGTTTCGTCCGGCCGCGGCCGAGCCGCCGCAACGCCGCTTCGGAATGTCCGCGCCCGAGCTCCTGACTCTGGGTCGCTGGATCGTGCGCGGCCGGCGGCCGTTGCCCGAGGGCCTCGCCTTCCACCTCGGCACCGGACTCGCATCGCTCGATCCGTTCCGTTCGGCCGTGCGGGAAGCCGGACGGGTCGCCAACGCGCTCTCCGCCCTCGGGATCGCGGTCAGGGTGCTCGACGCCGGGGGCGGATTCGCGGCGGGCGGCGAGTCACGTTTCGACTCCTCGGGTCGGCCCCGCGGAGCCGGACGGGTGCCGCATCGGATTGTCCCGGAGCTCGTCGGCGCCGTCCGAGACGCGGTCCCGGCGGCACGTCTCTTCCTCGAGCCGGGCCGGGCGGTGGCGTCGGATGCCTTTCACCTCGTGGCCCGCGTCGTCCGCGTGGCTCGCCGCCGTGTGTACGTCGACGCTTCCCGGCTGTCCCATGCGCAGTTCGTTCCGCGCGGGCGCCACCCGTTTATTCCGCTGCCGCGCCGGCCGGGGCGGGGAATCCGCGAAATCGCGGGGCCGCTCCCGGTGGATCTCGACGTCCTTTCCGCGCGCGAATCGATCGGCCATCCCCGGGAGGGCGACCTGATCCTGATCGGATCGGTCGGGGCCTACAATCTCATCGCCGCCAGCGCCTGGGCGGGTCCGCTTCCCGAGGTCGTGAACCTCAGTGGGCGTGCGTCGGCGGGTGCCCGTCGGTCTTGTGGACCGACTCGACGGTGACGCCGAGGGCGAAAGCGGAGGCGAGCAGGAGAATCGCGGCGAGCGGTCGATGGCGCAGGCGGCTCGAAACGCCAGGTTGATCGGTGTATTCCCGCAGACCGCAGACCGTATAGTCTGCTTACTGCTCTGCTACTGCTTACTGCTTACTGCCGTCCGCCGTCTTCCGTCCGCCGTCTGCTACTTCAAGCTCTCCATGATGTCCTCGAGCGCCTTCCGGCCCGGACGCAGCCGCGTGTCGGCCATCGTGACGATCGGCTCCTCGCCGAGGCCCGACAGGGCGATGAAATCCTTCTTCCGGGGCTCGGCGTAGATCAGGCCCGTCAGGAATTCCTGCTTCTGCTGGGACTCCTGACAGAGCGTGAGGGCCTGTGCCTTGTCGGTCGCGTCGTAGTCGGCGCGGAGCTTCTTCAGGCGGATGTGCGAGCCGTCGTGCAGCTCGATCTCCTGGGTCGTGCCGGCGTCGTAGTCGACGGCGATCTCCTCGTAGTAGGGGATGAAGCCGATCTCGTGGATGGGGATCTCGTGATCCTTCGCCCACTTGTACGACTTCGTCGAGCTGTCGTGGTTGTTGAAGGTGACGCACGGCGAAATGACGTCGAGCAGCGCCGTCCCGCGATGGGCGAGCGCACCCTTCAACAGTGCGACGAGCTGCTTCATGTCGCCCGAAAACGACCGCGCGACGTATCCGCAGCCGAGCTCGATCGCCATCGCGCACAGGTCGATCGCCGGCAGGTCGTTGACGACGCCGGTCTTCAGCTTCGAGCCGGCGTCGGCGGTGGCCGAGAACTGGCCCTTGGTCAGGCCGTAGACGCCGTTGTTCTCGACGATGTAGACCATCGGAACGTTGCGCCGGAGGAGGTGCACGAACTGCCCGGCGCCGATCGACGCGGTGTCGCCGTCGCCGGAGACGCCGATCGAGAGAAGCGACGGGTTCACCATCATCGCCCCGGTTGCGACGGCGGGCATCCGGCCGTGGACGGCGTTGAATCCGTGCCCGCGGTCGGCGAAGTACGCCGTCGTCTTCGAGGAGCAGCCGATGCCCGACATCTTGGCGATGCGGTGCGGAGGAATCGACATCTCGTAGATCGCCTGGGTGATCTGGCGGGTGATGACGTCGTGGCCGCAGCCCACGCAAAGCGTGGACTTCAGGCCGCCGTATTCCTTTGAAGAGAGGCCGATCCGGTTGACAGGGGGCGCTTTGGGCTCGGTCGTGCCCGTCGTGGAGGACATCAGTTCTTCTCCCCGGCCTCGATCCCTTCGATCACCGTCTCGGCGTCGAGGGGGAAGCCGTCGTAGTGGCGGATCGAGTGCAGCCTGGTGGCGTCGCCATGGACCTCGAGGCGCAGGAGGTCGTACATCTGTCCGTCGCGGTTCTGGTCGACGACGTAAACGCGATCGTGCGCGGCGACGAACGCGGCGGTCTCGGGCGTGAAGGGCAGGGCGCGCAGGCGCAGGTAGTCCGTCGTGATGCCCTTGCGGGCGAGCAGGACCCGCGCCTCCTCGACGGCGAAATCCGACGAGCCGTAGGCGATGATGCCCACGCGACTCGTCGAGCCGTTCGAGACCAGCGGCTTGGGCACGTAGGCCTTGGCGCTCTCGAACTTTCGCGCCAGCCGGTCCATGTTGTTCTTGTAGTCGTCCGGCCGCTCCGTGTAGGTCGCGCGATCGGTGTGTCCGGAGCCGCGCGTGAAATAGGCTGCGGCAGGGATGTCGAGGATCCCCGGCAGCGTCCGGTAGGGCACGCCGTCCCCGTCGACGTCCCGGTACCGGGCGAACTCCTTGAACCGAGCGACGTGCGCCTCGAACTCCGCCTTCGTGCGGAGGACCTTGCCCCGATCGAGGGGCTTGTCGGGGTAGGGGAACGGATCCGCCATCCAGTTGTTCATGCCGAGATCGAGATCGGTCATCAGGAAGACGGGTGTCTGGAAGCGCTCGGCGAGGTCGAACGCGTCCATCGCCATCGTGTAGCACTCCTCGACGGAAGAGGGGAGCAGCAGGATGTGTCGGGCATCGCCATGCCCGAGATAGTAGGTCGAGGTGATGTCGCCCTGCATCGTCCGGGTCGGCAGGCCCGTGGAGGGCCCGACGCGCTGGACGTCGATGATGACGGCCGGAACCTCGGCGTAGTAGCCGAGGCCCGTGAACTCCGACATCAGGGAGATGCCCGGGCCCGAGGTCGTCGTCATGGCGCGCGCGCCCGCCCAGCCGGCGCCGAGCACCATCCCGAGGGCCGCGAGCTCGTCCTCGGCCTGCACGACGGCGAAGGTCGACTCGCCCGTGTCGGGATCGATGCGGTGCTTGCCGGCGTAGTCGATCAGGGCCTCGGCCAGCGAGGAGGAGGGCGTGATCGGGTACCACGCCAGGAACTGGACGCCCCCCATCATGCAGCCGATCGCCGAGGCCGCGTTGCCCTCGATGATGATCTTGCCGGCGGTGGCGTTCATCCGCTCGAGCCGGAAGGGGTCCTTCTTCGCCAGGTTCTTCTCGGCCCACTCGAACCCGCCGCGGATCGCCTTCATGTTGACCTCGACCGCGGCCGCCTTGCTCTTGAACTGCTTGGCGACGGCCTTCTCGATCTCGGCCATGTCGACGTCGAGAAGCCACGCGGCGACCCCGACGTAGATCATGTTGATCGCCAGGCGGCGAAGCTTCCCGTCGTGCACGAGCTCGAGGACGAGCTTCTGGAACGGCACCGGGTAGAAGTGGACGTCGGTGCGGAGGGTGTCGAGCTTGAGGCTCTCCTCGTAGATGACGGCCGCGCCCGGCGCCACCGTGCGGACGTCCTCGTGGGCCGTCTCGGGGTTCATGCAGATCAGCACGCCGACGTCGCGCCGGCGGGCGATGAACCCTTCCTTGGAGGCTCGGATCGTGAACCACGTCGGCAGTCCCTGGATGTTGGACGGGAAGAGGTTCTTGCCCGAGACGGGAATTCCCATCTGGAAGATCGCCCGCATCAGGATGCTGTTCGAAGACTGGCTGCCGGAGCCGTTGGCTGTGGCGACGTGGATCGAAAAATCGTTCACGACGGGCGGACGGCTCGAAGCGTCCACTCGTTTCTCTTCGAGGACCTCGGTCGACATGCTACTCCCTACGTTGACCGCGGGCCGGGCCGCGGGGCGTCGATGATACCAAAGGGTTTGGCGAGGGGCCGTGCGCTCGGGCGGATAGAATCCGGCGCCGGGGAGGATCCGCATGCGACTCGCTCGCCTTGCATTGCTTTGTGCCGCGCTGGCGGTTTCGGCGCGCCCGGCCGAGGCGCAGCGCCCGCTGCGCTTCGAGGAGGCCGTGCAGCTCCAGCGCCTCGGCGGCTTCTCCGTCTCGCCGGACGGCCGCCAGGTGGCCTTCGCCTCGGCGACGCCGGACGTCCAGGCGAACGCGTCGCGCTCGGCGATCTGGATGGTCCCGGCCGGGGGCGGAGAGGCGGTCCGGATGACCTCGGGGGAGATGCGGGACTCCGATCCGCGATTCTCTCCCGACGGGCGCCGGCTCGCGTTTCTCTCCAACCGCGACGGCGGATCGCAGATCTGGGTGCTGAACCTCGCGGGCGGCGATCCCTCGAAGGCCACGTCCTTTCCGACCGAGGTCAACGCCTTCAGCTGGTCGCCCGACGGCCGGTGGTTTCTCGTGACCTCGGACGTCTTCCCCGAGTGCGCGGACATCGGCCTGTCTCGAGAAGACGCTCAAGGCGCGGGCCGCGGCGAAGGTCAGGGGTCGGATCGCGGAGAAGCTCTTCTACCGGCGCTGGGATTCGTGGAAAGACGGCACGCGCACTCACATCTGGAAGATCCCGAGCTCGGGAACGGGACCGGCCGTCGACCTGACGCCCGGCGACCGCGACGCCCCGCCCTTCGCCGTCGGCGGAGGGACGGACTGGGACGTCTCGCCCGACGCGACCGAGCTCCTGTACGCCTCGAACCCCGACCGCGACGAGGCGCTCTCGACCAACGCCGACCTCTTCACGGTGCCGCTTTCGGGCGGCGGCCGCCCGAAGGACCTGACCTCTTCGAATCCCGCATTCGACGGCTCGCCGCGCTATTCGCCCGACGGAAAGTGGATCGCGTATCGCGCCCAGCAGCGTCCGGGCTTCGAGTCGGACCGCTTCCGCTTGATGCTCCTCGACCGCGCGACCGGGACCGCGCGCGGGCTGACGGAGACGTTCGACTTCTGGGTCCAGGACTTCCGCTGGGCGCCCGACTCGAAGAGCCTCGTCTTCGCGGCGCAGGTCCGCGGACGCGAAACGCTCTACCGGGTGTATCTCGCGGGCGGAGCGCCGGTCCCTCTCTGGACGGGAGGCGGCGTCGGGGCGCTCGAGATCGCGGGCAACCGGATCGTTTTCTCTTCGAGCTCGCTCTCGCGCGCCCCCGAGCTCTGGACCGTCGGCCTCGACGGCAAGGCTCCGGCGGCGCTGACCCACGTCAACGACGCGCGTTTCCGCGAGATCGCGATGGGCGAGGTCTCGGAGCGCTTCACTGACTCCTCCGACGGCCGCAAGCTTCAGGCGTGGGTCGTCAGGCCACCGTTCTTCGACGCCTCGAAGAAATACCCGGCCGTCTTCTTCATCCACGGCGGGCCGCAGGGCGCCTGGACGGACGACTGGTCGAACCGCTGGAACCCGGAGATCTGGGCGGCCTACGGCTACGTGGTCTACGCCGCGAATCCGCGCGGCTCGACGGGATTCGGGCAGGAGTTTCTCGACGCCATCAGCGGCGACTGGGGCGGGCAGGTCTACGACGACCTGATGCGGCAGGCCGACGACCTGGCGTCGCTGCCGTACGTCGACGCCACGAAGATTGGCGCGGCGGGCGCGTCGTACGGCGGCTACATGATCAACTGGATCGCGGGCCACACCGACCGCTTCCAGGCGCTCGTGTCGCACGACGGCACCTTCGACCTCGCCTCCGCCAATCTCGAGACCGAAGAGCTCTGGTTCCCGAAGTGGGAGTTCCGCGGCTGGCCCTGGAACTCCGACCTCTACACGAAGTGGAACCCGATGGGCTCGGCCGGGCACTTCAAGACCCCGATGCTCGTCATCACGAGCGAGCGGGACTATCGCGTGCCGTTCGGCCAGGGACTCCAGCTCTTCACCGCCCTCCAGATCCAGAACGTCCCTTCGAAGCTCCTGATGTTCCCGGACGAGGGGCACTGGGTGCTGAAGCCCGGCAACTCCTGCCTCTGGCACAACACGGTCATGGACTGGCTGCACCGGTATCTCGGGGGCGCCGAAGCCGACCCGAAGGGGCTGGCGCTCGCCTGGAGCGTCACGAAGTAGCCGGCCGGCCCCCGCTCCCGGATGTTCTCCTCGGCCGGCCGGCCCGTGCGGACGCAACGTGACGACTAGTCCGCCGGGACGCACCGTCCCGCCGCCCAGGCGCGCAGGGCGTCGACCGACTCGGCGCGGACGACGGAGAGCGGGCGGGTCGAGCGCAGGGCCGTGATCACGGCGGCGGAGTCGAGCGGAAAACGGCCGGCCCGGGCCTCGTAGAGCGCCGAGACGACGGCCTGCTCGATCTCGGCCCCGGAGAAACCCTCGGCCGCGGCGGCGAGGCTCGGAAGGTCGAAGCGCGCGGGGTCTTCCCCGCGGCGATGAAGGTGGAGGCGAAAGATCTCCTGTCGGGCGCCCGCGTCCGGCAGGTCCACGAAGAAGACCTCGTCGACGCGCCCCTTGCGCATGAACTCCGGAGGCAGCTCGGCGACCGAGTTGGCTGTGGCGACGAGGAAGACGCGGGCCTCCCGCTCCTGCATCCAGGTCAACAGCGTGCCGACGAGTCGCTTGGAGACCCCGCCGTCCGAGTCGGAGGAGCGCGCGGAGACGAAGGCCTTCTCGATCTCGTCGATCCACAGGACGCAGGGCGACATGCGCTCGACCCTGCGCAGCGCGTCGCGGAGGTTGCGCTCGGATTCCCCGATGTAGGGCGCGAGCAGCTTCCCCGCATCGAGGGCAAGGAGCGGCAGGCCCCACGTCGACGCGATGGCCTTGGCCGCGATGCTCTTTCCGCAGCCCTGGACGCCGAGCAGCAGGATGCCCTTGGGCGGATCGAGCGGGCGATCGCCGGCGTCCGGCAGAAACCCGACGCGGCGCGTGGCGATCCACTTCTTGAGCTTCCCGAGGCCGCCGAGCTGTTCCAGCCCCTCGGGCGCCGGGATGAACTCCAGGAGCCCGCCGCCCTCGACGAGGCCCTTCTTCGTCTCCCGGATGCGGGGCCGGTCCGCGACCGAGAGGGCGTTGTCCTCGACGATCGCGCGCGCCAGGGCGCGCTCGGCCTCGAACACCGTGAGACCCTGCAGGTCGGTCACGATGCCCTCGGCCTCGACGCGGTTCAGCGAGACGCGGACCGTCGGGCTCTCCCGAGTCGTCCGCCGGATGACCTTCTGGAGGAGCTCCCGGAGCTCCTCGGGGCCGGGCAGGGCGAACTCGAACCGGACCTGGAGGTCCTCGAGCTCGGGCTTCGACGGCATCGTGGCACCGACGAGGACGAGCGTCCGAGCCGAGCCGGCGAAGTCCTGGGCCGTTTCTCGGAGCAGCCGCAGCGTGGCCGCCGCCTCCAAGTGCGGCATCGGGTCCTTGAGCAGCCAGGTCCCGTCCCCCGTGCTTCGCCGGATCAGCCGGAGCGCCCAGGCGAGGTCGGTCGACTTCTCCGCGTCGGTGGGATGGACCGGCGCGAGGCCGCTCGCCGCGCTCCAGCTCCAGAACGGGATCGTCAATTCGCCCGACACGGCGCGCACCAGGGCCTCGAAACGCTGTTCTTCGACCGTCTCGCAGACGACGAGGGGGTGCCGCGAGCGCAGCAGGAGGCCGAGGTCCCTGGCGGTGACGTCCAAACTGGCGCTTAGTGTAGCGAACGCCGCCGGCATAGACTGCGCGGGTGCCGCCGCTGCGGGTGGTTTCTCTCTGCCCGTCGATCACGGAGACGCTCGTCTCGATCGGCGGCCTGAAGTCGCTCGCCGCCGTGACCCGCTACTGCACCCGTCCGAAGGGCCTCCTGTGGGGCGTGCCGCGGATCGGCGGAACCAAGAGTCCCGACATCGGCCGCATCCTGGACCTGAAGCCCGAACTCGTCTTCGCCAACGCCGAGGAGAACCGTCTCGAGGACGTGGAGGCGCTGCGCGCCGCGGGCATCGAAGTCGACGTCACGTTTCCCAGGACCGTGGCCGAGGTGCCGCGCGCGATCCGGCAGTGGGGCGAGCGCCTGGGGACGAGCGACCAGGCCGAGCCGCTCGCCGCGCGCGTCGAGGCGGAGATCGCGGGCCTGGAGGCCGGGCCCGCGAAGAAGCCCTTCCGGTACGCGTACTGGATCTGGAAGGACCCTTGGATGACGATCTCCGACGACACCTACGTCGCCGATCTGCTCCGGCTCGCCGGCGGGGTCAACGTCTACGGGGACTCCGCCCTTCGCTACCCGACCACGCACGCGTCGGAGGCCCTCGGCCGCGAACCCGAGGTCCACATCTTCCCGAGCGAGCCCTACCCGTTTTCGGAGGAAAAGCACGGGGCGCTCGCCGAAAGGCTCTTCGGGACGCACACCCGGAGACTCTTCGTCGAGGGCGACGACTACTGCTGGCACGGCGTCCGAACGATCGAGGGACTGCGAGCGATACGTAGCCTAATAGAATTAGTAAAATAATAAGAAATACCTTATGAAATTCGGCATAACTGCATCAGTTATTCTCATTATTACGACCTCGGTTTCCGCCCGGCCCGCGGTGCCGAAGCCCTCGGCCGTGACGGTCATTCACGCCGGGACTCTGATCGACGGGACCTCGTCTGCTCCTCGCCGGGACCAGGCCATCGTCGTGACGGGCCAGCGCGTCGAGCGAGTCGTCCCCTGGAGCCCCGCCGCGGTCCCCGCCGGCGCGACCGTGATCGACCTTTCGGGCCGGACCGTCCTTCCGGGAATGATCGACGCCCACACGCACCTCCTCCTCGATCCCAAGGAGGACAACTACGACATGAACCTCCTGCGGGAGAGCGTGGCGTTCCGCTCGGCCCGGGCCACGGCACTCGCCGGACGAATGCTCGAGCAGGGCTTCACGACGGTCCGCGACGTCGAGACCGAAGGCGCGGGTTACGCCGACGTCGGCCTCAAGCAGGCGATCGAGAAGGGCTACGTCGCGGGGCCGCGAATGATCGTCTGCACGCGCGCGATCTCCTCGACCGGCGGGTACTCGCTCGACGGTTATTCGCCGGATCTCGACCTGCCCAAAGGCGCGCAGCTCGTGGACGGCCCGGTCGAGGCCCGCAAGGCAGCGCGCGAGCAACTCTCGAACGGCGCCGACTGGATCAAGGTCTACATGAACCACCGCTCCTGGGTCGACGCGAAGGGCAATCTCGTCTCGCAGCCGACGCTGACGTCGGACGAACTCGCGGCGATCCTCGACGAGGCCCACGGCCAGGGACGCAAGGTCGCCTGCCACGCCTACAACGGGATCGGCATGCGCCGGGCGCTCGACGGCCGGTGCGACTCGATCGAGCACGGGCTCGACCTGACCGACGAGGACGTGGCCCAGATGGTCCGGCAGGGGACCTGGCTCTGTCCGACGATGATGCCGTACTTCTACGAGTGGGCGCCGGAAGGCACGCCGGCCGGGGCGAAGGACCGCAAGCGCGCCGAGGTTCATGGGCCCTCGCTCCGGAAGGCCGTGAAGGCCGGTGTGAAGATCGCCTTCGGCACCGACGCCGGCAGTTTCTCCTGGGACGAGCCGCTCGCCCGGGAGTTCGCCCTCATGGTCGAAGCCGGGATGACGCCGATGGCCGCTCTCCAGTCGGCGACCTCGCGATCCGCCGAGATGCTCGGGATGGCCGGGCAGATCGGCGTCGTCGCGCCGGGAGCCTGGGCCGACGTCGTCGCCGTCGACGGTGACCCGCTCGCCGACGTGAAAGCCCTCGAGCGCGTGTCGTTCGTGATGAAGGGGGGAGCGGTCTACCGGGGCCCGGGGAAGGCCTGCCCGTAGGCCGGCCGGGCCGCTAACCCGGACGGCGGTTCAAGAGGTCGAGGAACTCTTCGCGCACCGACTGGGTGTTGAAGATGCCCCGGATCGCCGAGGTGACCGTCAGCGCTCCGGGCTTTTTGATGCCGCGCATCTCGACGCAGAGGTGCCGCGCCTCGACGACGACCATCACGCCCTGCGGATCGAGCTTGTCGGCCATGAATCCCGCGATCTGTTCGGTCAGGCGTTCCTGGAGCTGGGGCCGGCGCGCGTAGAACTCGAGGATCCGGGCCATCTTGGAGAGGCCCACGATCGACTGGTTCGGAATGTACGCCACGTGGGCGTGGCCGTAGAACGGCACGAAGTGGTGCGAGCACAGCGAGTAGAAGGGGATGTCCTTCTCCATCACCATGGACGTGTAGCCCTCGTCGTTGGGGAAGAAGGTCACCTTCGGCTCGGCGCCCTCGGTCAGGCCCTCGAAGAGCTCGAGGTACATCTTGGCGACGCGCTCGGGCGTCTCGACCAGGTTGGGGTCCGTGAGATCGAGCCCGAGCAGCTCGATGATCTTCCGGAAGTGCGACGCGATGTCGCGGATCCGGCCGGTGTCGGCCAGGGTCGGAACTCCGAGTTCGCTCATCGCGCCGCGATTCTCAGTGCGGATCTCGCTCCGGCCCCGGTCTGTCGAGGTTTCCCGGGCCATGGGCAGTCTCCTTCGCCCTTCTTCGGCCGAGCGTTCCGGCCGCGGGAGCCGGGATTCTATACGAGGTAGGATGCCGGCCCAATGAAGCTCGATCTCCACAGTCACTCGACCGTGTCCGACGGCCTCGACTCCCCGACGGCCCTCGTCGGCCGGATGGCGGAGGCCGGCGTGACCGCCCTCGCCCTGACGGACCACGACACGCTGCAGGGCCTTCCGGAGGCCCGTGCGGAGGCCGCCCGGCGCGGCGTCGAACTGATCGCGGGCGCGGAGATCTCGGCCGAGTGGGGCGGGCAGGACGACATCCACATCCTGGCGCTCTTCGTGGACGAGGGCAACGCGGCGTTCCACGGGCAGCTCGCGACGCGCCAGGAGGAGCGGCGCACGCGCGGTGAGCGGATGGCGAAAAAGCTCGTCGAGCACGGCTACGCGATCGATCTCGACGCGATCCGGGACGACGTCGGCGACGGCGTGTGGGGGCGACCCCACCTGGCGAGGGCGCTCATCCGGGCTGGCTACGCGGCCTCCAACGACGAAGCCTTCGACCGCTTCCTCGGCCGGGAGCACCCCTGGTACGTGGCCTACGAGAAGTGGAAGGCCGCCGACGTCGTCCGCGCCGTCCGGGCCGCCGGCGGGGTGTCCGCGCTCGCGCATGCGGTCTGGTACAAGAACACGGACGCTCTGGTGCGGGCGCTCGCGGCGGAGGGTCTCGACGCGATCGAGATCTTCCATCCGGATCACGGCCCCGAGGAAGAGCGGCGCTTCGCCGCGCTCGCCGCCGAGCTCCATCTCGCGTCGACGGCGGGCAGCGATTTTCACGGCACGCCCGAGGGGCGCAAGCGCCCGGGCGGCGTCGTCGGCGATGCGGAGATGCTCGCGGCGCTGCGTTCGCGCAGGCCCTGACGCTCCGCCGCACCCGGACATCATCTGTCCGGGCTCCCGCGGCCCAATGAGCCTGCGGAAAAGTCCGCGATTGCGGAAAAGAAATTTTTTTCGCCGTCGTCGCGCCTCGCCGCGGGAGAAACGCGCATGCGGAAATCCTGGAGCCGATTGACAGCGCTCGAGACCGGAACCAGAATCGCCGCCACTTCCGAAATGCTCGACTCCGCCACCGCTGAAAAGACGCTGCCTCAAAATCTCGAGGCCGAACGCTCGGTCCTCGGGGCGATTCTGCTCGACTCCGCGGCCCTCTCCTTCGTCGTCCCCCTCCTGACGCGCGACGACTTCTTCCCGGACACCCACCGCCGCATCTACGACGCGATGATCGAGCTGTCCCAGCGCTCCGCCGAGATCGACGTGATCACGCTGAAGGAAGAGCTCGACCGCGCGGGCTCGATCGAGAAGGCGGGCGGCGCCGCCTACCTGACGTCGCTCGTCGACGCCGTTCCCGACGTCGGCAACGTCGAGCATTACGCGAAGATCGTCAAGGAGAAATCGACGCTCCGGCGGCTCATCCGGGCGGGCCAGAAGATCGTGCGCGACGGCCTCGCCGGGGACCAGAACGCCGAGGCCCTGCTCGGGGAAGTCACGGGCGAGATCTTCGACATCGCCGAGGGCGCGATCAAGGGCGGCTTCGAGCCGATCGGCCAGGTCGTGCGCCACAACCTCGAGATCATCGAGGACGCCCGGGGCCGGCAGGGAATGCTCTCCGGCCTCGCCACCGGGTTCACCGAGCTCGACCGGATGACCTCGGGCCTCCAGGGCACCGACCTGATCATCATCGCGGCGCGCCCGTCGGTCGGCAAGACGTCCTTCGCGCTCAACATCGCCCAGCACGTCGCGATCCGCGAGGGCCGCTCGGTCGGGTTCTTCTCGCTCGAAATGTCCAGGGAGCAGCTCGGCTTTCGCGTGCTCTGCTCGGAGGCGGACGTCGACGCCAAGAAGGTGCGCGACGGTTTCGCGTCCAAGGAGGCCATGCAGCGGCTCGTCCTCGCCCAGTCCAAGATCCACGCGACGCGGTTCTTCATCGACGACAGCGCGCTCCTGAACGTGCCCGAGATGCGCGCCAAGGCGCAGCGGCTGAAGCGCGAGAAGGGCCTCGATCTGCTGCTCGTCGACTACATGCAGCTGATGGCGGGCCACGGCCGCTTCGACAACCGCACCCAGGAAGTGTCGATGATTTCGCGCGGCTTGAAGCTCCTCGCCAAGGAGCTGCGCGTCCCGATCGTGGCGCTCTCGCAGCTCTCGCGCCAGCCCGAAGCCCGCAAGGGCGACCAGCGCAAGCCGCAGCTCGCCGACCTCCGGGACTCGGGCTCGATCGAGCAGGACGCCGACGTCGTGGTTTTCCTCTACCGTGAGGAGCTGTACGACCGGGACACCGAGCGCAAGGGCATCGCGGACGTGATCATCGCCAAGCAGCGCAACGGGCCGACGGGAGACTTCCCGCTGGTCTTCCTCGGCGACCATATGACCTTCGCCAACTACATCGGCGGTCCGGCGGCCGAGCCGCAGGGCCAGCCCTTCTAGTCCGGGCCGCCCGCTCCCGGCCGCGGCGCGGGCCGGGAAGAAAAATGCGAGAGAATCGCGAGTCCAGTGAACCGCTCGCCCGAAAACCCCGACGCCCCTTACTTCGTCCGCGCGCTCGTCGACCTCGACGCCGTCGCCGCCAACTATCGCTTCCTCGCCGGCCGCGTGGCACCGCGGCCGGTCTACGCGGTCGTGAAGGCGGACGCCTACGGGCACGGGGCCGGGCCGGTCGCGGCGCGGCTGGCGCGGGAGGGAGCCGACCGGTTCGCCGTCGCCAACGTCGAGGAGGGCGTCTTGCTGCGCCGCGCGGGAATCGGCGGCGAGGTTCTGATTCTCTCGCGCGCCGAGCCCGAGGAGCGGCCCAGGATCTCGGCCTACGGCCTCACGCCCGCTCTGTACGACGCCAGCCAGGCCGAAGCCTTCGCCGCGGCCGCCGGGACCCGGAGCGAGCCGCTCGCGGCGCACCTCGAGATCGACGCGGGCATGGGCCGCGCCGGCATCCGTCCGGAAGAGCTCGACCGGGTGATCGGAATCCTCCGACGGTCCCCTCGGCTTTCGCTTGCCGGGACGTTTGCGAACCTCTCCTCGGCGGACGACCCCGCGTCGCCGGAGACGGCGCGGCAGGTCGGGGTCCTCGGCGCGGCCGTCGCGCGCCTGCGCGAAGCCGGCATCGGGCCGGGCCTGGTGCACGCCGCCAACTCCGCCGCGATCCTCGGCGCGCCGCCGGCCTGGCTCGACGCCGTGCGGCCCGGCCTCGCCCTCTACGGCGTTTCGCCGGCCGACGCGCTCGCGAGCGACGCCCTCCGCCCGGCGATGTCGATCGAAGCGCGCGTCGCGTCGGTGCGGACCGTTCCGGCGGGAACGCCCCTCGGCTACGGCGGGCGCTTCGTGACGTCGCGCGAGTCGACGATCGCCGTGCTGCCCATCGGCTATCGTGACGGCCTTCGTCGGTGCATGTCCGGACGAGTCTCGGTCCTTGTGCGCGGGATGCGGGTGCCCGTGGTGGGAGCGGTCAGCATGGATGTCACTCTGGTCGACGCGACCGGCACCGGTGTGCGGCGCGGCGACCGGGCGGTCTGCCTGGGCCGCGACGGCGGCGAGACGGTGACGGCCTGGGACCTCGCGCGCGCCGCCGGGACGATCCCCTACGAGATCCTGTGCGGAATCGGTCCGCGCGTCGAGCGGGTGCACACGGAGGGCCGCGGGTGATCGTCCGGGCCCTCGAGTCGGTCGGGCGCTCGGTGATCCGATTCCTCGAAGAGCTCGGGCGGTTCTTCGGGATGCTGGGACGGATATTGGCGTGGGCGCCGCGCCCGCCCTACGACGTGGGGGAGTGGGCGCGCCAGATGGTGCGGGTCGGCGTGGACTCGATCCCTCTCGTGCTGCTGACGACGCTCTTCACGGGGATGGTGCTTGCGCTTCAGACCTACACGGGCTTCGCGCGCTTCAACGCGCAGAGCCTCGTCGGGGCCGTCGTGGCCCTGTCCCTGACGCGCGAGCTCGCGCCGGTCCTGTCGGCCCTGATGGTCTCGGGCCGTGTCGGGAGCGCGATGGCCGCCGAGATCGGCAGCATGCGCGTGACCGAGCAGATCGACGCCCTCGAGGCCCTGGCGACCGAGCCCGTGCAGTACCTCGTGGTGCCGCGCGTGTTCGCCTCGATCCTGATGCTGCCTTTGCTCGTCGTGATGGGAGACGTCGTCGGCATGTACGGGGGCTTTCTCGTCGCGGTGCAGCTCCTCGGCGCCAACCCGGTGACCTACTACGACAGCTCGTTCCAGTTCCTGGACCTCGAGGACTTCACGGTCGGCCTCGTCAAGGCCGCGGTCTTCGGCCTGATCCTCTCGGTCGTCGCGTGCAGCCGCGGGTACCACACCGAGGGCGGAGCGGAGGGCGTCGGACGGCTCGACGACGCAGGCGGTCGTCGTCGGCAGCCTCGCGATCCTGCTCGCCGACTTCTTCCTGACGAGGCTGCTCTTTTGAGCGCCGCCCGTCCCGCGCCGGCCGGAGCGTCGGCCGGCAAGCTCCGGGTCGAGGACCTCCGCAAGTCCTTCAAGGGCCACGTCGTGCTCGACGGCATCGATCTCTCGGTCGCCCGGGGCGAATCGCTCGTGATCGTGGGCCCCTCGGGGACGGGAAAGAGCGTTCTTCTGAAGCACCTCATCGGGCTCGTGCAGCCGGACGCGGGCCGCGTGCTGGTCGACGGCCAGGACCTCTGGGCCCTGGACGCTCTCGGGCGCAACGCGGCCCGCAAGAAGTTCGGGATGTCGTTCCAGGAGGGCGCGCTCTTCGATTCGATGAGCGTCTACGACAACGTGGCATTTCCGTTGAGGCGGTCGGGGCGCACGCCCGCGCAGGTCCGCGCGCGGGTCGAGGAGTGCCTCGAGCTCGTCCAGCTTCCCGAGATCGGCGGGAAGCGCCCCTCGGAGCTCTCGGGCGGCATGCGGCGCCGCGTGGGCTTCGCGCGGGCCATCGCGCACCAGCCCGAGATCCTTCTCTTCGACGAGCCCAACACCGGCCTCGATCCGATCACGACCGACGTCATCGCCGAGGTCATCCTCGGCATCCGCCGCCAGATGGAGCCGACCATCGTGACGATCACCCATCACATCCCGAGCGCCCGCAAGATCGGCGACCGGCTCGCCCTGCTCTTCGGGGGCAAGATCCTCTTCGACGCGCCCCCCGAGGAGTTCATGAAGTCGAGCGACCCGGCGGTGCGCCAGTTCGTCGAGGGGCGGGCCGAAGGGCCGCTGAGTGCCGAGTCGGAGAGAGCCAGGCAACGAGCCATTTCGGAGGCGCGATGAGCAATACGGCGAAGATCGGCGCGTTCTTTCTCGTCGTTCTCGTTCTGGCGGGACTTCTCGTCTGGAAGATCGAGGACCTCCGGTTCGGCCGGGGCGCGGGCAAGACGATCTCCGTGCAGTTCGACGACGTGGCGGGACTCAAGGAGAAGTCCGATGTCCGCATGGCGGGCGTCCTCGTCGGAAAGGTGGCGCGCATCCGTCTCGTCGGCGGCAAGGCCCTCGTCGACCTCGAGCTGACGCGGGACGTGGCGCTCCGGGAGGGCGCGTCGGCCTCGATCCAGAGCCTCGGCATGCTCGGCGACAAGTACATCGAGCTCATCCCGGGCCCCGTCGGCGGGTCGGCCCTCGCGGAAGGCTCGACCCTCAAGGGCGAAGCGCCGGTCTCCTTCGACCAGATCACGCGGCTGGCGCGGGACATCGAGGTCGACATCCGCGACATCACCTCGAACCTCAAGGAATCGCTCGGCGGGGCCCTCGGCGAGGAGCGGCTGACCGGTATCGTCGACAACGTGCTCGTGCTGTCGCAGGAGCTGCGCAAGATCCTGGAAGTCGAACCGCGCCAACATCGACTCCACGACCGCCAACTTCAAGGAGTTCTCGACGCAGATGACCCAGCTCGTCGACCGGATCGACCGGCTCGTCGCGTCGAACTCGGGCAACGTCACGCAGGGCGTCGAGAACGCGAAGGAGCTGACGGCGAAGCTCCAGACCACCGTCGACAACATGAACGCGATCACCGGCAAGGTCGCCCAGGGCCAGGGCACGGTCGGCAAGCTCATCAACAACGACGAGACGATCAAGAACCTGAACGAGGCCCTGGTGTCCGTGAAAGAGGGCGTCGAGGACCTCACCGATGCCATGAAAAAGGTCAAGAAGCTGAACCTCGATCTCGGCCTGCGCGCCGAGTACCTGACGGCGAACGGCAAGGGCAAGGGCTATGTCTCGCTCGACCTCCAGCCGGTGGGCACGCCGCGGTTCTACCGAGTCGAGCTTTCGAGCCAGCCGTACGGCGTCCGCCACGACACGACCACCATCACGACCATCACCTACCCGGACGGCCACACCGAGGTCGTCCGGCAGGACCAGGCCGAGTTCAAGGATACGGTCGCGGTCTCGGCCGAGGTCGGCTATCGGATCGGGCACTGGGTCGGGCGGGCCGGCCTGATCGAAAACTCGGGCGGCGCCGGCATCGACTACCTGACCCTCAAGGACCGGCTGCGCTTTTCGGCCGAGGTGTGGAACTTCTCGGACGAGGACGGCCTGAACCCCCACGCCAAGCTGACCGGGCGGTATTACTTCACGCCCTCGATTTTCCTGACGGGGGGCTGGGACGACCTGCTCAACACCAAGGCCAACCGGGATTCGTTCTTCGTGGGGGCCGGGATCCGCTGGGGCGACGACGACATGAAGTACCTGGCGGGCTCGATCCCCACGCGGTAGAGCGAAAGACGCCATGGCCCGCCCCGTCACCCTCTTCGCCTGCCAGTCCTGCGGTGCCACCGCGCCGAAGTGGCTGGGCCGCTGTCCCGAGTGCGGCGACTGGAACTCCTACATCGAGGAGGCCCGGGAAAAACCCGCGCCGGCCGCGGCGGTCGCGGGGGGCGGGCGGGCGGTCCCGATCGGAGACGTCGATCCGCTCGATGGTCCGCGCTGCGCGACGGGGCTTCCGGGCTTCGACCGCGTTCTCGGCGGCGGCCTCGTTCCGGGCTCGGTCGTCCTGCTCGGGGGCGAGCCCGGGATCGGCAAGTCGACGCTTCTCTTCCAGGCCGGGCGCGGCGTGGCGTCGGGGGGTGGCCGCGACGTGCTGTACGCGAGCGCCGAGGAGTCGGCGGCGCAGGTGCGCCTGCGCGCGGAACGCCTCGGGATCCGCGACGGGCGCCTCCTGGTGCTCGCCGAGACCGACGTCTCCCGCATCGTGGCGGAGGCCGAGGCCCGTCAGCCCGCGGTCGTCGTCGTCGACTCGGTGCAGGCCGTTTCGAGCCCGTCGCTCGCCTCGACCCCCGGGACCGTCTCCCAGGTGCGGGCCGTGGCCGCGGAGCTGACCCGCTACGCGAAGTCGCGGGGCGTGCCGGTCCTGCTCGTCGGGCACGTGACCAAGGACGGGAACCTCGCGGGGCCGAAGTCGCTCGAGCATCTCGTCGACGCGGTCGTCTCGATCGAGGGCGACCGGGGCGGCTCGCGGCGGCTGCTCCGCGCGACGAAAAACCGATTCGGGCCGGTCGACGAGATCGCCCTGTACGAAATGACGGGGGAGGGGCTGGCGGAGCTTCCGGACGCCTCGGCGGTCCTTCTGGCGGAGCGCCGCGCGGGCCTTCCGGGCAGCGCCGTCACGGCGGCTCGCGAGGGCACCCGCTCGGTGCTCGTCGAGATCCAGGCCCTCGTGGGGTCGGTCTCGGCCGGATCGCCGCGGCGGGTCGCGATCGGGCTCGACGGCGGCCGCCTCGCCCTGCTGCTGGCGGTGCTCGAGGGGGCGGGGCTGGCCCTTTCCTCCCGCGAGGTCTTCGTGGCGTGCACCGGCGGCATCGAGGTCACCGAGCCCGCGGCGGACCTCGCCGTGATCGCCGCGCTCGCGTCCTCGGCGCGCTCGACGCCCCTTCCCGACCGGAGCGTGTTCTTCGGCGAAATCGGCCTGCTCTCGGAGGTGCGGCGGGTGCCGGCGGCCGCGTCGCGCCTGAAGGAGGCCTCGGCCCTCGGATTCCGGACGGTTTTTCTTCCGGCCGGCAACGCCGGCGAAGCCGCCGCGTTCACGGATCTCGCCTCGCGTCCCGTGGACCGGGTCGCGGAATTTCTCGGGGAGCTCTTCGGAAGACGCTGAGCGCGAGATTCGCTCCCGACGACCGGGGCTACGGCGTCAGGTGCTCCGGCATGGCGTCCGTGATCTTCCGGAAGGCGTCGAGGTACTTCTCGCGCGTCGTGCGAACGACGCCCTCCGGCAGCTTCGGCGCCGGCGGCTTCTTGTCCCAGCCCGTCGATTCCAGCCAGTCCCGGACGAACTGCTTGTCGAACGAGGCCTGGCCCCGCCCGGGTTGATAGAGCGCCGCGTCCCAGTAGCGCGAGGAGTCGGGCGTGAAGGCCTCGTCGATCCAGATGATCCGGCCGTCGAGCCGGCCGAACTCGAGTTTGGTGTCGGCGAGGATCAGACCGCGCGACGCCGCGTACTCGGCGGCCCGGGAGTAGAGCGAGAGGGTCATGTCGCGCAGGCGCTCCGCTTCGCCCTGGGGAAGCTCGCGGGCCATCCGTTCGAAGGAGATGTTCTCGTCGTGTCCCGTCTCGGCCTTCGTCGCCGGCGTGAAGATCGGCTCCGGCAGCCGGTCGGACTCGCGGAGGCCATCCGGCAGGCGGATCCCGCAGACCTGCCCGGTCTTCCGGTACTCGGCCCAACCGGAGCCCGCGAGGTACCCTCGCGCGACGCATTCGAACGGGACGACCTCGCACTTCCGGACGATCACCGCCCGTCCCTCGAGCTGCGGCGCGTCGGCCCGGAGCTCGTCGGGGAAACGGGACACGTCGGTCTCGAGGAGGTGGTTCTCGACGTCGGAGAACTTCCGGAACCAGAAGTTGGACAGCTGGTTCAGGATCTTGCCCTTGTCGGGTATCCCGGGGGAGAGGACCACGTCGAAGGCCGAGATCCGGTCGCTCGCGACGAGGAGCAAAGAGTGGTCGAGATCGTAGAGCTCGCGGACCTTGCCCCGGCGCGAGAGGCGCGCGCTCCCCAGGTGAGTTTCGGTGATGGTCGTCATGGGCCGGTGAAGTTAGCACAGCCCGCGGCTCTGTTATCGTAGGAAGCCCCATGCGAATTCATCTGACGGACTCCCCGCCTCGCGGCGCTTCGGCCGTTCGCGTCGCCTTTCTGCACGAATCCGTGGACCCCTCCCGGGGTGCTCCTCCCTCGATCGCGCCGGTGCTCCGCGCGGCCGTCCGGGCCTCGGGGTTCCGCGGCAAGGAGAAGGAGGTCGTCACGGCGGGCTCGGGAGCCCGGGCGTGGACGCTCTACGGCGTCGGGCCCGCGCCGGCGTCGGCGGCCCGCTGGCGGGCCGCGATCCGTCGCGCCGTCCGCGACGCCCTGGCGCGGCCGGGGAGGCCGCTCGTGCTCGCGTTCGGCGCCGGCGTGTCCGAGGCCGATTTCCGCGCGCTCCTTCCCCCGCTCGCGCTCGCGGACTACGCGTTCGATCGGTACAAGTCGGCGACCTCGCCCCGGAAGGCCGCCGGGGTCGTCTCCGTCCTGCCCCCGCCCGGCCTGATGGCGGCGGGCCTCGCCGCCCGGGCGCGAGAGGCCGAGGCGCTCGCCGAGGCCGTCGTCTGGGCGCGGGACGTCGGCAACGCTCCCGGCAACGATCTCGGGCCCGCCGAGCTCGCCGCCGAGGCGCGAAAGCTCTGCGGCCGACACCGGTTGCGCTTTCGCGCCCTCGACCGAAAGCAGATCGAAAAGGAAAAAATGGGGGGCCTTCTCGGCGTCAACGCCGGGAGCGCCCGGCCGCCCCTCCTGCTGATCGGCGAGCACGCGCCCGTCCGGCCGCGGGGCACCGCGGTCCTCGTCGGGAAGGGCATCACCTTCGACTCCGGCGGAATCTCGCTCAAGCCGGCCCCGGCGATGGGCGAAATGAAGTACGACATGATGGGCGCCGCCACGGTCTTCGCGTGCCTCGCGGCGGCGAAGGCCCTGCGACTGCCCGTCCGGGTCGTCGCGCTCGCGCCGGTCACCGAGAACATGCCGGGCGGCTCGGCGCAGCGGCCGGGCGACATCCTCCGCATGCGCAACGGCAAGACGGTCGAGGTGGACAACACCGACGCCGAGGGCCGCCTCGTCCTGGCCGACGCCCTGTCGTACGCCGAGAACTTCGAGCCCGACGTCCTGCTCGATTACGCCACGCTGACGGGCGCCGTGCTGATCGCGCTCGGCCACGAATGCGCGGGCCTGATGACCGAGGACGCCGCGCTCGCCTCGCAACTCGAGTCGGCGGGCGAAGCCACCGGCGAGCGCGTCTGGCGGCTGCCACTCTGGCCCGAGTACCGCGAGAACCTCCGCTCGGAATGGGCCGACATGAAGAACACGGGAGGGCGGTCCGCCGGAACGATCAATGCCGGGATCTTCCTCATGGAGTTCGTCCCGAAAAACGTCCCGTGGGCCCACCTCGACGTCGCGGGCGTGGCCCATTTCGAGAAGGAGCAGAGCGGCTGGCCGCCGGGGGCGTCCGGCTTCGGGGTGGCCCTGACGATGGAGTTCCTCCGGAAGCGATTCGGCGTTTAGCTCTCGGCGCGCCGCCGTTTGACTCCCCGGGGACCCCTTTGTTACGGTGGCGCGCGCCATGCCCCTGAGAGATTTTCCGATCGGTCCCGCGGGCGAAGACATCTTCCCGCGGTTCGTCGCCGGACTGGCCGAGAAGCTCGACGACCCGTCGCTCGACCGCAACGTGGTCGTCCGGGACGCGCTCGGGGAGCTCTATCTCGGACGGACGGTCGACCACGAAGCGATCCTGGCCGACCCGGACGTTCCGCTCGCGACGAAGACCCTCGTCGCGTCCTTCGATCCGCGCAACGGGACGCTCGAGGCCGAGTACTACCGCGAGCTCGACCCGGTCAAGTGGGCGCCCGTCAAGCCCCTCCTCTGGTTCTGGCAGATGTTCGATCACTCTCCCGTCGGCCGCAACGTCCGCCTCGGGACCCAGATGCGGTACATGCTCGCGCAGCGGGTCTTCAAGAAGTGCGGAAAGAAGGTCCGGATCTTCCACGAGGTCGAGCTCTCGTTCGGGTACAACCTGTCGGTCGGCGACAACGTCACGATCCACCGCAACGTCCTGATCGACGACCGCGGCGAGGTCGTGATCGGCGACGAGGCCTCGATCTCGGACTACGCCAACATCTACTCGCATTCCCACGCGGTCGAGGACATCCAGGACGTCTCGCTCGCACGCACCGAGATCGGCGACCGCTCCCGCGTCACGTACCACTCCGTGATCCTCTCGGGCGTCAGGGTGGGCAAGGACGCGATCGTGGGCTCGATGGGCGTCGCCTCCAAACCCGTCGATCCGGGCGCGATCGTCGGCGGCATCCCGGCCCGGCCCATCGCGCAGAAGACCGTCAAGCCGTAGCGGTAGACTCTCCCGCGTGCTCCGTCGGCTGACGGTCAAGAATCTCGCGATCGTCGAGGACCTCGAGCTCGAGCTCGATCGGGGGCTCACGGTCGTGACCGGAGAGACCGGAGCCGGCAAGTCGATCCTGGTGGACGCGCTCGCCCTGGTCGCGGGAGGCCGGGGGTCGGCCGACCTGATCCGCCAGGGGGCTTCCCGGTTGACGGTGTCGGCGGAGTTCGATGCCGGTCCGGCGGTGCGCGCGCTGCTCGCGGAGGCGGGCCTGCCCGACGGCGAACGCCTGCTGTTGCGCCGCGAGCTCACCCCGGACGGACGGGGCCGGGCGTTCGTCGAGGACGAGCCGGCGGCGGTCCGCACGCTCGCACGGCTGGGCGAGCGGCTCGTGGCGATCCACGGACAGAGCTCGGAACAGGAGTTGGCCGACGCGGGTGCCGCGCTCGAGCTCCTCGACGCCTTCGCGAAGACGGAGGACGAGCGCGAGGCGGTTGCGGCGGCGGCGGCCCGCTGGACCGAGGCGCGGGACCGGCTGGCGGCCCTCGAGGCCTCGCGGCGGCAGCGCGAGGAGCGCCTGGAGACGCTCGACTTCCAGGTGCGCGACATCGAGTCCGTCGGACCGACGGAAGCCGAGGAGGAGCACCTGCCCGCCGAGCGCGGCCGGCTGCTCCACGCCGACCGGATCCGGGGCGCGGGCGAGACCGCCCTGAACGCCCTGTCGGAAGCCGAGGGCTCGGCGGCCGACCGCCTCGGCGAGGCTGCCCGCGCATTCGCCGAGCTCGCCGCGATCGATGCGCGCCTCGCCTCCCATCGGGACGAGGCCGAGGACCTCAAGCGCCGCATCGCCGACCTCGCGGCCGCGGCCCGGGACGCGGCCGCCTCGATCGAGGAGGACCCCTCGCGGCTGACCGCGGTCGAGACGCGCCTCGAGCAGCTGTCGCGCCTCAAGAAGAAGTACGGCTCGACCGTGACGGAAATCCTCGCGCGCCTCGCGGATCTCAAGGAGGAGCGGGCCGAGCTCTCGAATGTCGAGGACGCGCTCGGGCGCCGGCGCAAGGACGCCGCGGGGGCCGAGGAGGCGTACCGGGCGGCGGCGGCGGTCCTGTCGCGCCGGCGACGGGCGGCCGCGGAGAAGTTCTCCTCGGAGGTCGAAAAGGAGCTCCGGGGCCTCGCCCTCGAGAAGGCGCGCCTCCGGGTCGCCCTCGAGGACCTCGCGCCGGACGTTCCGCGCTCCAACGGCCTCGAGCGCGCTGTCTTCCTCTTCGCGCCGAATCCCGGCGAGCCCGAGAAGCCCCTCGAGAAAATCGCGTCGGGCGGCGAGCTCTCGCGGTTGCAGCTCGCGATCCGGTCCGTCGCGGCGGGCAAGAAGGGCGCCGGCCGCACGCTCGTTTTCGACGAGGTCGACGCCGGGATCGGCGGGCGCGTGGCCGAGGTCGTCGGCAAGAAGTTGCGCGGGCTGGCGGCGCAGGACCAGGTCCTGTGCGTGACGCATGTCCCGCAGATCGCGGCGCTCGCCGCGACGCACTACCTGGCCGAGAAGCGGGAGGCCCGGGGCCGCACCGTCGCCCTCGTGCGGCGGCTGGAAGGCCCCGAGCGGGTCGCGGAGATCGCCCGGATGCTCGCGGGCGAGAAGGTGCCCGACACGGCCCTGAAGCACGCCCGGACGCTCCTGGAGGCGGCGCGGTGAGCGGCGACGCGCGCCACTCCCGGTCCATTCTCTTTCCCGGGATCGGCGAGGAAGGTCAGGCGCGCATTTCGCGCTTCTCGATCGCTTTCGTGGGCGCCGGCGCCGTGGGCGCGGCCGCCGCCGAGACGGCCGTGCGGGCCGGGTTCGCGCGACTGACGATCGTGGACCGCGACGTCGTCGAGCCGTCGAACCTCGCGCGCCAGTTCCTCTACGACGCCGAGGACGCCGCCCGGATCGCGCCCAAGGCCGAGGCGGCGGCGGCGCGCCTCTCCGAGATCGATCCCTCCGTCCCGGTGCGCCCGGTCGTCGCGGATCTCGACGCGTCCAACGCCCGGGACGTCCTTGCCGGCCACGACGTGATCTTCGACGGCTCGGACAACTTCGAAACGCGGCTTCTCGTGTCGGACGCGGCGCGCGCCCTGGGCCGGCCTTCGGTGTACGCGGCCTGCGTCGGGGCCGAGGGGCGTGTCGCGGTTTCGGTGCCCGGCCGGACGCCCTGCCTGCGCTGCTATCTGGAGGAGCTTCCACCGCCGGGCTCGGGACCGACGTGCGACACGGTCGGCGTCGTCCCCACGTTGCCGCCGCTCGTCGCGTCCCTCGCGATGACGGAGGTCCTTCGCCTGGCCTGCGGGAAGGCGGTGTCCTCCGGAATGCTGGTCCTCTCGGCGTGGGACGGCGGTTTCGCCTCGCGGCGCATGTTCGAGTCGGCCCGACCGTCGCCGGCCTGCCCGGTCTGCGCGCGCGGGCGCTTTCCCGCCCTCGAGGGCGAGGGCGCGTCGGAGCTCGTCAAGCTCTGCGGGCGACAGTCCGTCCAGGTGAGGCCGGCCGCGCGCTCCCGGCCCGACTTCGACCTGCTCGAGCGCCGGCTCTCGCCGCTCGGCCGCGTGCGGCGCTCGCCACAGCTCCTGAACGCGGACGTCGAGGGTGTCAGCCTGACGGTCTTTCCCGACGGGCGCTGCGTCGTGCGCGGGACCGCCGACCCGCTGCGGGCGCGCTCGCTCTACGACCGCTACATCGGAAGCTGAGCGTGCGGCGGATCGCCCTCGAGGACCTCCTCGCGTCGCCGGAGGAATCGGCCGCCCTCGGGGAGCGGCTCGCTCGCGGGGGGGTCGCCGCGATTCCGACCGAGACCTTCTACGGGCTCGCCGGCGATCCGCGCAGCCCCGAGGGCATCGAGCGCATCCTCGAGATCAAGCGCCGCGACGAGACGAAGGCGCTGCTGGTGCTCTTTTCGAAGCGGGCGCATCTCGAGGCCCTGGGCGTGACGGCTCCGCCCGCCAGGCTCGCGAGATTCTTCGGGCTCTGGCCGGCGCCGCTGACGGTCGTCTTCCCGCTCCGCGCGCCGATCCCGGCCTCTCTCGGCCTGCCGACGCTCGCCGTCCGGATGCCGGCGCACGCCTCGCTGCGCCGGCTCCTCGAGCGGATCGGGCCCGTGACGGCGACGAGCGCCAACCGCTCGGGCGCCGCTCCCTGCGTCGATCCCGACGAGGTCGCTCGCGTGTTCGACGGCGACATCGACGTCCTCGTCGACGGGGGCAGGACTCCGGGGGGCCTCGCGTCGACGCTCGTCGATGCGACCGTGGATCCGCCGCGGCGACTGCGCGCGGGTGTGTTTCCGTGGCCGCCGGAAAGCCCCTGAATCCGTGCTAAATTGCGCGTTTTCATGGGTATCCTGAAAGCCTACGCGGGAAAATCGCCCCGGCTCGGAGCGCGCGTCTACCTCGCCGAGACGGCCGCCGTGATCGGCGACGTCGTCCTCGGGGACGACGTTTCCGTCTGGTACAACTCCGTCGTCCGCGGGGACTGTCACTTCATCCGGATCGGCGCCCGGTCGAACATCCAGGACAGCTGCGCGATCCACGTGACCGCCGGGACGCACCCCACGGTTCTCGAAGAGGAAGTCACGTTGGGACACGGCGCGATCGTTCACGGCGCGACGGTGCGGCGCGGCGCCCTGATCGGTATCCGCGCGACGGTCATGGACGGCGCGGACGTCGGCGAGTCGGCCTTCATCGGGGCCGGAGCGCTGGTGACGCCGCGGACGATCGTCCCCCCGAGGACGCTCTGGCTCGGCTCTCCGGCCCGAAAGGCCCGGGAGCTCTCCGACGCCGAGGTCGAGGACCTGAAGCACTACCACCGCAACTACCTCGGCTACAAAGAGGAGTACTTCAAGACCGACGGGGCCTGGGCGCGGTGAGCGGCAAGCTCCGGGCGCCCAAGGGCACGCACGACCTCCTGCCGCCCGACAGCGAGAAGTTCGCCGCCGTCGAGTCGACGGCGCGCCGCGTCTTCGGCTCGTTCGGCTACGGGGAGATCCGCACCCCGGTCTTCGAGTCGACCGAGCTCTTCGCGCGCTCGGTCGGCGAGACCACGGACATCGTCCACAAGGAGATGTACACCTTCCCGGACCGCAAGGGCCGCTCGCTGACGCTTCGGCCGGAGAACACGGCCGGCGTCGTTCGGGCGCTCGTCGAAAAGGGGCTCCAGGACATGCCCCGGCCGATCCGCCTCTGGTACGCCGGGCCCCAGTTTCGCTACGAACAGCCGCAGGCCGGGCGGTACAGGGAGTTCCGGCAGATCGGCGTCGAGCTTCTCGGCGTGGCGTCGGCGGCCGGCGACGCCGAGGTTCTCGTCATGCTCTTCGCGTTTCTCGGCGCTCTCGGCTTCACCGACCTGACGGCCACGCTCAACTGCATTCCGAGCGGCCAGGCGCGCGCGGCATTCTCCAGAGCTCTGCAGGAGCACGTGCGCCCCAGGGCGGCGGCGCTCGGGCCGGAGGACGGTCGGCGACTCGAAGAGAACCCCTTGCGGCTCTTCGACTCGAAGGATCCGGAGGTCACGCGGATCCTGGCCGACGCGCCCTCGACGCTCGACTTCCTGGACGAGGAGTCGCGGCGCCACCACGAAGAGCTCAAGGTCCTCCTCGGGGAAGGCGGCGTCCGGTTTTCCGAGAGCGCGGCGATCGTCCGGGGCCTCGACTACTACACGCGAACCGTTTTCGAGGTCGCCTCCGAGCGGCTCGGCGCGCAGAACGCGATCCTCGGGGGAGGGCGGTACGACGGCCTCGTCGCCGAGCTCGGCGGCCCGCCGACGCCGGCCGTGGGCTTCGCGATCGGCGAGGACCGGCTGGTCGCGGCGATGACGGGAGACGTGCGGCCCGCGCGCGCCCTCTTCTGGGTGGTGCCGGACTCGAGGGCCGAGTTTCGCTACGCCCTCGGCGTCTCCTCGGAGCTGCGCGCGGCGCTGCCCGAGGCCGTCGTCGAGACGGACCTCACCGGCCGGGGCATCGTCAGGGGACTCGCGCGAGCGGCGCACGTGCTGGCCGAGCCTTCCCGATATCTCTTCCCGGCGAGCGCCGTCAACGCGGTGCTCCTTGGATCACGCGAACGAGAGGACCACACCGTGACGATCAAGGACCTGTCGAGCGGCGAGCAGCAGACGTTCCCGCGGGCCGAGCTGCCCGAGCGCCTCGGCGCCGGGAGGGAACGATGACGCCGGGGCGGCAGGCGGCGGGCGGGCTGCGCGCCTCCGACGCGGGCCGGACGGTGCTGCTGAAGGGCTGGGTCGGGCGCCGCCGCGACCTCGGAGAGCTGATCTTCCTGTCGATCCGGGACCGCAGCGGCCTCGTCCAGGTCGTCTTCGACCGGGCGCGCTGTCCGGCCGAGGCCGTGGACGGGGCGGCCGGGGCGCGGAGCGAGGACGTGGTCGCGATCGAGGGCGAGGTCGTCCTGCGCGGCGAGGGCCAGCGCAACCGGGAGCTTCCGACCGGCGAGATCGAGGTCGTCGCCAGGAGCCTCGCCTTCCTGGCGCGCTCCGAGACGCCCCCCTTCGTCGTCGAGGACCGCACGAACGCGACCGAGGAGCTTCGGCTCGAATACCGTTACCTCGACCTGCGGCGGCCGGCGATGCTGAAGAACTTCGTCCTGCGCGACGAGATCGCCTTCCGCGTTCGAAAGGTTCTGCACGACCGGGGCTTCCTCGAGGTCGAGACGCCGATGCTGACGCGCTCGACGCCCGAAGGGGCGCGCGACTTCCTCGTCCCGTCCCGCGTTCACCGGGGCCAGTGGTACGCGCTGCCGCAGTCGCCCCAGCTCTTCAAGCAGATCCTGATGATGTCCGGCTTCGAAAAGTACTTTCAGATCGCTCGCTGCTTCCGCGACGAGGACCTGCGGGCCGACCGCCAGTTCGAGTTCACGCAGATCGACCTCGAGATGTCGTTCCCGACCGAGGAGGACATCTTCGACACGGTCGAGGCCTTCCTCGTGGAGGCCTTCGCGGCGGCCGGGATCGCCGCCGCGCGGCCGTTCCGGCGCATGACCTTCCGCGAGGCCATGGAGACTTACGGGACCGACCGGCCGGATCTGCGGTTCGATCTCCCGCTCTGCGACCTTTCGGCGGCCTCGGCCGGAACCGGCTTCGCGCCGTTCGAGAAGGCGCTCGCGGGTCGGGGCGGGACGGTGCGTGGCCTGCGCCTCCCGGGCGGCGCGGTCTTTTCCCGCAAGAAGCTCGACGAGCTGACCGAGAAGGCCCGCGAGCACGGCGCGGCGGGATTGCTCTGGGTCAAGAAATCCGGCGGGGAGGTTGCCTCGCCGGCGAAGAAGAGCCTGTCGCCGGCGCAACTCGATGGGCTGCTCGCGGTCGCCGGCGCCGGGGAGGGCGACCTGCTCCTCATCGTCGCCGACCGGGAGAAGGCCGCCTTCGCGGCGCTCGCCGCCCTGCGCGCCGAGGCGGCCCGCGAGCTCAAGCTCGTCGACGAGTCGAAGTACGTCTTCTGCTGGGTGACGGAGTTCCCCCTGCTCGGCCAGGACGACGCATCCGGCCAGTGGTTCCCGATGAACCATCCATTCACGGGCCCCCGCGAGGAGGACCTCGAGCGGCTCGAGTCGGATCCCGGCAGCGTCCGCGCCCGCGCGTACGACGTGGTCGTCAACGGATGGGAGCTCGGCTCGGGCTCGATCCGAATCCACCGCGCGGACCTCCAGGAGCGCGTCTTCCGCGTCCTCGGCATCTCCGCCGAGGAGGGCCGCGAGCGGTTCGGGTTCCTGCTCGAGGCCCTCCGATACGGCGCGCCGCCGCACGGCGGCATCGCGCTCGGCCTCGACCGCATCTGCGCGATCGCGGCGGGCGCGACGTCGCTGCGCGACGTGATCGCGTTCCCGAAGACGACCTCGGGCATCGACCTGATGACGAAAGCTCCGGCCGGCGTCATGCCCGGCCAGCTCGCCGAGCTCGGCCTGGAGCCGCCCCGCCGGTCGGACGGGTGAGCGGCCCGGCCCCTCCCGAGCGGATCGCCGTCGGCGACGGCGGAACGACGATCTGGGTCGGCGAGGGATTGCTCGCGGACGCGGCGCGGTACCTCGTCTCGCCATCCGGACGCTTCCTCCTGGTTTCCGCGGCGCCGGCGCGGGAAGGCGCCGGGGCCGTCCGGCGCGCGCTCGGCGAAACGGCGATCCTCGACCTCGCGATCGGGGACGGCGAGGCCGACAAGACGCTTTCGACCGTCGAGCGGATCGCCGATGCGGCGCTCTCGGCGGGGCTGCGGCGCGACGACGCGTTCGTCGCCGTCGGCGGGGGAGTGTGCACCGACGTCGTCGGGTTCGCCGCCGCAATTCTCCTCCGGGGCGTCGCCTGGAACGCGGTGCCGACGACGACCGCGGGCATGGCGGACGCGGCGATTGGCGGCAAGACCGCCGTGAATCACGCCCGGGGAAAAAACCTGCTCGGGGCGTTCCATCCGCCGCGCACGGTCCTGGCCGATCCGGGCTGCCTCGGGACCCTGCCCGACCGCGACTATCGGGCCGGGCTCGTCGAGGCGTTCAAGGCGGCGTGGATCGCCGACGCCGACCTGGCGGCCCGCGCGTCCGCGGCGCTCCCGGCGATCCTCCGGCGCCAGCCCGCGGCGCTCCGCGACCTGCTCGCCGGCGCGGCGCGCATCAAGGCCGCAGTCGTCGACGCGGACCCTCGCGAAGGCGGAAGGCGTCGGATCCTGAACTTCGGCCACACGCTCGGCCATGCGCTCGAAGCCGCGGGAGGCTGGGGCGCGCTCAAACACGGCGAGGCGGTCGCCTGGGGGATCGCCGCCGCGCTCGAGATCTCGCGCCGCCGGGCCGGCCTCTCCGCGGCGGACGCGGAGAACGTTCGCTCGACACTTTCGCGGCTCGGGCCGTTCCCGGAGCCCGTCCGCGATCCCGTGCGGCTGGCGCCGCTTCTGGCCCTCGACAAGAAGGCCACGGCGGCCGGGACTCCGGGTGTTCTGCTCGAAGCGATCGGCCGCGCCTCGATCGACGAGGCCGTCGGCGCCGCGGAGTGGCTCGAGGCAGCGGCTATAATGACGCTATCGTGAGCGGGCGTTCCGGTCGACGTCGGATTCGCCTCTTCGTCCTCTTGTCCGGTGCGCTGATCCTGGCTTCCCTGGTGCCCCTCGTGGTGGCGGAAGCGGTCCTCATCCGCCGGAATCGCCGCACGCTCGAGACGCTCGAAGAGAAGTACCTGACGCGGTCCTCGGCGGCGATCGCCGACCACATCTCCTCGTATTACGCCTCGGCCGGGCAGCAGCTGACGAAGGCCGTCGACGCGATCCGACTGGCTCTCCAGCTGACCGGCAAGGACCCGTTCGGCTCCTCCGACGGCGCGGAGATCCTCGGCGGCGTCCTCCAGGGCCAGAGCGCTCTGGTGGCGCTGCGCGCGATCAACCTCGAGGGCCGGGGAACGTTCGTCGGGCCGGACCTCCATTCGCCGGAGATGGACTTCGAGTTCCGCAGAGGATTCGAGACCGCCCGCGACGGCGTCCCCTACGCGGGCCAGCCGCTGGGCGTCGGCGAGCTCGGGGCGGTGGCCGTCCTCGCCGCGCCCGTCACCAACGAGAAGGGCGCGCGGATCGGGGTGGTCGAGGCCCTGGTCTCCTGGCAGCCGATCGTGCGCGAGTTCCAGGACGAGGCCCGGCGCGAGGTCCGCGCGACCCTCGTCGATCGGCGGGGCCGGATCCTCTTCCCTCCCGCCACGGCGGGGCGGGCGACGGTCCATCCCTCGACGCTCGTCGCGGATTTCGTCCGCTTTCCGGCGCGGCTGACCCGCTCGGAGACGACCCCGTCCGGAAGCGTCCTCGCGTCCATCGCGCCCGTGGGCGACCCGCCCTGGGGCGTGCTGGTCGAGCGCGACCGGGCGCTCGCGTTTGCCTCGGTCGACCGGATGGTGCGCGACACCGTCGTCTGGAGCGCGGTCTGCCTGGCCGGCGCGCTGCTCCTCGGACTCATCTTCGCGCGCCGCCTCTCGCGGCCGATCGCCCAGCTGGCCGAATCGACGCGCGCCGTGACGCAGGGCGAGTACGGAACGAGCGTCGAGGTGGCCGGGACGGCCGAGATCGCCGACCTTTCCGAGAACTTCAACCGGATGAGCCTCTCGATCGCGGACGCCTTCGAAAAGGTTCAGAAGGCGGCGCGCGAGAACCAGGAGCTCTTCCTGTCCTCGATCCGGGCGCTCGCCGCGGCGATCGACGCCAAAGACCCCTATACCCGCGGCCACTCCGAACGCGTGGCGCGCTACTCTTCGGCGATTGCCAAGGAAATGGGCCTGCCGGCCGACGAGGTCCGCCGGGCGCGCCTCTCGGCGCTTCTCCACGACGTCGGAAAGATCGGCGTCGACGACCGCATCATCCGCAAGCCCACCGCGCTGACGGACGAGGAGTTCGAGCTGATGAAGGCGCATCCGGTCAAGGGCGCGGCGATCATGGAGACAATCCCTCAGCTGGCCGATATCATCCCGGGAATGAAGTACCACCACGAGAAGTGGGAGGGCGGCGGCTACCCCGACGGGTTGAAGGGCGAGCAGATCCCTCTGCAGGCCCGCATCGTCGCCGTCGCCGACGCCTTCGACGCCATGACGACGACGCGGCCCTACCAGAAGGCGATGGAGGTCTCGTACGTCCTCGAGCGCCTGCGGGCCATGTCGGGAACCCGGTTCGACGGCCACGTCGTCGAGGCGCTCGCCCGCTCGCACGCCCGGGGCGGTCTGATCCCGACGGAGTCGGCGCCCGCGGCGGCGCGCGCGGGGGCCGCTCGATGAGGGCCGCCTCGCGTCGAGCGGTCGCCACGCTGGTGGCGGCGCTCTTGGTCCTCGGGGCCGCGGCCTGCCAGCCGAAGAAGGCGAAGACGTCCGCCGAGGTTCTGCTGACCGAGCGCATGGGCCAGGTGCTCCTCCGCGAGGGCCGGCCCGGAGAGGCCGAGAAGGCCTTCCGCGAGGTTCTCAAGGACGACCCCAAGAACCCGGAGGTCCAGGACGGCCTGGGCAACTCGCTCGTGATGCAGAGCCGCTTCCAGGAGGCGCTGCCCTACCTCGACAAGGCCGTCGACCTCGCCCCGAACAACGCGTCCTACCGCAACAACCGCGGCGTCGCCTACATGGAGCTCGGCAAGTACAAGGAGGCCGGGGCGGACTTCGACGCGGCCGAGCAGTCGGTCAACCCCGACGATCGCGTCGCCGCGACCGTCAACCGCGGCCGGCTGTACCAGAGGCAGGGGCAGTACGCGGCCGCCGAGGCGGCCTTCTCGACGGCGCTCGCCCGGGATCCCCAGTCGTTCGGGGCGATGTTCGGCCGCGCGGCGGCCCGGGAGTCCTCGGGCGACCTCGAGGGGGCGGCCGAGGACTACCTGTCGGCCATCAAGCTGAACCCCCAGAGCGCGGAAGCGAACCTGCGCCTCGGACTCTGCCTCGTCACGCTGCACAAGCCCGACCTCGGGCGGCGATACCTGCAGCGCGCGGTCGACCTCGATCCGACGGGGGACACCGGCGCCAAGGCGCGGCTCCTTCTCGACAGCTCGAAAAACGCGACGTAGCCGCCGCCGAACGGCCGGATCGGCCTGATATCTTCCCCCTCCCGAATGAGCGACGAGACGCCGTCCGCCGACAAGCCCGCGCGTTCCGGGTTCTTCGCGAAGGTGCGCCGCGGGCTCTTCATGACGCACACCGAGATCCTCGAGAAGGTCGGAACGGCCGTCAAGAAGAGCCTCGGCATCGACGAGTCGGTGCTCGAATCCCTCGAGGAGGCCCTGCTCTCGGCCGACGTCGGCGCCGAGACGGCGGCGGCTCTGACCGACGCCGTCCGCGAGCGGGCGTCGGGCTCGGAGCGCAGGGACCTGGGATTCGTCCGGACGCTGCTTTCCGAAGAAATGGAGAAGCTCCTCTCGTCCGCGCCGCGCCCCGCGCGCCGAACGGACGTGCCGCTCTTCGTGACCTTCCTCGTGGGCGTCAACGGCTCGGGCAAGACCACGACGACCGCGAAGCTCGCCGCCCGGGAGAAGGCCGCTGGCCGCAGCGTCCTGCTGGCCGCCGCCGACACGTTCCGCGCGGGCGCCATCGAGCAGCTCCAGACGTGGGCCGACCGCCTCGAGCTTCCGATCGTCCGGCATCGCGAGGGCGCCGACCCCTCGGCCGTCCTCTTCGACGCCCTGTCCGCCGCGAAGGCGCGGGGAGCCCGAACGCTCCTCGTCGACACGGCCGGCCGCCTCCACACGAAGAAGAACCTGATGGACGAGCTCGCCAAGATGCGCCGCATCGCCGCCCGCGAAGTCGAGGGGGCGCCGCACGAGACGCTCCTGGTTCTCGACGCGACGACCGGCACCAATGGTCTCGTCCAGGCCCGCCGCTTCGTCGAGGCCGCCGGAGCGACGGGCGTCGTGCTGACCAAGCTCGACGGCAGCGCCCGCGGAGGAATCGTTCTCGCGATCTACCGCGAGCTGAAGCTCCCAGTCGTCTTCGTGGGCGTCGGGGAGAAAGTCGACGATCTCGTCCCCTTCGACCCGGCCGACTACGCGAAGGCGCTTCTCGAGGACGATGCCGCCCATTGACCTCGCCTGGCTCGACCGCGCCTTCGCGCTGGCGGAGCGGGGCCGGTACTCCACCTCGCCCAATCCGATGGTCGGAGCGGTCGTCGTCGCGGGCGGACGGGTCGTGGGCGAGGGGTTTCACCGGCGGGCCGGCGGTCCCCACGCCGAGATCCTCGCGCTGCGGCGGGCGGGCCGCGCCGCGCGCGGCGCCGATCTCTACCTGACCCTGGAGCCGTGCGTCCACGCGGGGCGCACGCCCCCGTGCGCTCCGGTCGTCGCCGCGTCGGGAGTGAAGCGCGTCATCGTCGCCGCGAAGGACCCGAATCCGAAGGTCTCGGGCCGCGGCGCGGCCGCCCTGCGGCGCGCGGGAATCGAGGTCGTCCCCGCGCCGGGCCCCTGGCGGCGATGGGCGCTCGAGCAGAACGAGCGGTTCCGGGCCTGGGTCTCGACGGGCCGGCCGTTCGTCCTCGCCAAGTGGGCGGAGACCCTCGACGGGAAGACGGCCGAGGTCTCGGGGAAGAGCCGCTGGATCACGGGTGAGACCGCCCGCGAGCGCGCGATGTGCTGGCGCGAGGAGTACGACGCCGTCCTCGTGGGCGCCGGCACGGTGCTCGCGGACGATCCCCGGCTGACGCGGCGGCTGGGGCGCAATCGTTCGACCGAACAGTGGCGCATCGTTCTCGACGGGCGGCTGCGCGTTCCGGAAAAGGCGAAGGTGTTCCGGCCGCCCGGCCGCCGCATCGTCGTGACCGCGGCCCGCCTGGCGCACCCGAAGGTCGCGCGTCTCCGGGCGCGCGGCGTCGAGGTCTGGCGGCTGCCCGGAGGCTCTCCGGGCCGGGTGGACTTGCGCGCACTGCTCTCCGAGCTCGGTGCACGGGCGGTGACCGGGCTGATGGTCGAGGGCGGGGCCGAGACCCTGTGGGGCTTCTTCGACGAGCGCCTCGTCGACCGGGCGGCCGTCTTCGTCGCGCCGCGGATCCTGGGCGGCCGCGGCGCGCCGGGAGGGGTCGGCGGCATCGGGTTTTCGCTCGGCCGCGCGCCCCGCCTCGCCGACGTTCGCGTCGAGGCGCTCGGGGGCGACATCCTCGTGACCGGCCGCCTCGCGTAGACTCCCCCGCGATGTTCACCGGAATCGTGACGGCCCTCGGGACCGTCCGCGCGGTCGAGCGCCGCCGGGGCGGCGCCCGGATCGAGATCGCGCCGCCCTCCGGCGAGGCGCGTTACCGGGCCGGCGAGAGCGTGTGCGTCTCGGGGGTCTGCCTGACGGCCGTCGAGCCGGGGCGCCGGCTCGTCGCGGACCTGTCGGAGGAGACGCTCAGGCGCTCGACGCTCCGGAACGCCGCTCCGGGCGCTCCGGTGAACCTCGAGCGGGCCCTTCGCTGGGGCGACCGCCTCTCCGGGCACTTCGTCATGGGACACGTCGACGGCATCTCCCGCGTGCTCTCGATCCGCCGGGCCGGCAATTCGTGGACCTTTCGCTTCTCGATCCCGGCGGGCCTCGGCCGCCTCGTGGCGGTGAAGGGATCGGTGGCGCTCGACGGCGTGAGCCTGACGGTGGCGGCCCGGAGGGGAAACGCCTTCAGCGTCGCCATCATCCCCGAGACGTTCCGCCGGACGACGCTCGGCCGCGTGCGGGCGGGAGACCGCATCAATTTCGAGGCCGACGTCTTCGCGCGGTACGGCCGCCGCGGCTCGCTCGCGAAGGTTCGCCCGCGCCGCGCCGCGCGATGAGGCTCTACGAGGCGGCCGCCGCGCCGGCCGCCCGGTCCGGCGAGGCGCTCCTCTCCGGGCGGCGTCTGGCGGCTCGATTGCTGCCTTACGGAAGCGAGGCCGGGGGAGGCCCGCGGTTCGATCCGGTCGAGCGCCGGTTCGTTCTCGGCTCGGCCGATCCGGTCGTGCACGCGGGACCCTACCGGGAGGACGCCTGGGGCGAGGCGCTGGGCCGGACGCCGGCGGGGCCCGTCCTGATCGGGCCGCCCTCTCCGGGGGAACCGGTCTGGGGCGCGTATCGCGCCGCTTCAGCCGCGGCGGTTGCCGCCGGGCGGCCCGTCTACCTTCTGGATCCCGACTTCGGTTGCCTGCCCGAGGGCCTCGCCGGCGAGGCCGTCCTGCTCTGCTCCTGGAAGCCCGGACGCCACGCCGCGGCCTTCGCGGGCCTCTCGGTCGCCCGGGAGGCCGGCCTCCGATCCGCCGCGCTCTTTCCCCTCCTGCCGGGCTGGACGGCCGAGGACGAGGCGATCGAGGCTCTCGCCGAGGCGGCGAAGCTCGGAGGCGCCTCGGCGTTCTGCGCCCTCGCTCCGCACGACGACGGGGAAAGCCGCCGGGCGATCGTCGAAGCCCGGGCGGGCGTCGAGCCGGAGGCGGCCGACCGATTCTTCGAGGTGATCCATCACGGCGACTGGCCCGACCGCATGGCCTCGCGGCTCGCCGCCGCCCGCTCCGCGGCACGCCGGGCAGGCCTCGCCGTCCTTCCTTCGAGGCCCTCGGGGCGCCGGGTGCCGGCCGGAAACACGGCCGCCGCCAGCCGCCTCGAGGAACAGGCGGAGCTTGAGGATCCCGGGGAGCATCGCGCCGCCCTCCTCTACGCGGCCGTGCGCTGGATCGACGAATCGGCCCGGGACCTCGCCGCCGTGGCGCGCGAGGGGAACTTCGGCCGCATCTTCCCCTTCGGCGGCGAGATCGGGGAGACCGCCTCCGCGGCCCTCCTCGCGGCACGATGACGGCCGGTCTCTATGTCCATCTTCCGTACTGCGCCTCGCGCTGCGGCTACTGCGCCTTCGTCGTGTCGACGGACGCCTCGGGTCGCGAAAGATACCTCGCGGCCCTCGAGAGGGAGGCGGGGGTCATGGCGGAGGAGGCCCGCGGCGCGCGGTTCGATTCCGTGTACCTCGGAGGCGGGACGCCGTCGCTTCTGCCGGGCGAGAGGATCGGCCGCCTCCTCGAGGTCCTTCGGGGCCGCTTCGCGGTCGAGCCATCGGCCGAGGTGACGCTCGAGGCGAATCCCGAGGACGTGACGCAAGCGGCGGCGCGCGCGTGGATCGCCGCCGGCATCAACCGGATCTCGGTCGGAGTGCAGTCCCTGGCCGACCCGGAACTCGCCGCGGTCGGCCGACGGCACGACGCCTCTCGCGCCCGCGCCGCCCTCGAGATTCTGGCCGCGGAAGGCGTCTCGACTTCGGGCGACCTCATCCTCGGCCTGCCGGAGCAGACGCCCTCGACATTCCGGGAGAGCCTCCTCGCCCTGGCCCGCTCGGACGTCGGGCACGTGTCGGTCTACCTGCTCGAGGCGGAGAAGTCGAAGAGCCTCGAGGAGGACAGGCGCCTGCGACCCGAGCGCTACCCGTCCGACGACGCGCAGGCGGACATGTGGCTCGCGATGGGGGAGACCCTCGCGGGGGAGGGGTTCGGCCACTACGAGATCTCCAACTGGGCGAAGCCCGGCCGCGAGGCGCGCCACAACGTGAAGTACTGGACCCGTGAGCCGACGCTCGGGCTCGGCGTCTCCGCCCACGAGCTGTGGGGAGGACGTCGGCGGGCCAACGTGTCGAGCCTCGAGGTCTACGTGGCGAAGCTCGAGGCCGGCCTCCGGCCGACGGCGCTCGACCGGGCGATCGACGCCGACGAGGCCCGGCGCGAAGAGGTGTACCTGGGCCTCCGCCTCGCGCGCGGGGTCGCGGAGGAAGAGATCGAGGCGCAGATCGCCGTCGCCCGCGACCCGCGGCTGCGGGAGGATTACGCCGCCTGGCTCGAGACGGGCATCCTCGAGCGCCGGGACGGCCGGGTGCGATTCACGGAGCGGGGCTTTCTCGTGTCGAACGAGGTGCTCGCGCGATTCGTATGAGAAAGCCAACGGCCCGGCGTGAGCCGGGCCGCGCGGAGCCGGAAGAGCCGGAGCGGGCGCCTAGATGAACAGCGGCGCCAGCACCAGCGTGATCGTCGCGAGAAGCTTGATGAGGACGTGAAGCGACGGGCCGGCGGTGTCCTTGAACGGATCGCCGACCGTGTCGCCGACGACCGCGGCCTTGTGCGTGGGCGAGCCCTTGCCGCCGAACGCCCCCGTCTCGATGTACTTCTTGGCATTGTCCCAGGCGCCGCCGCCGTTGTTCAGGAACGTCGCCATGATGATGCCGGTGATCGTGCCGACCATGAGGAGCGCGGCGACCGCCTCGGCTCCGACCCCGAACTGCTTGAAGATGAGCCCGACCGCGATCGGCGTGCCGACGGCGACGAGGCCCGGCGCGATCATCTGCCGCAGCGCGCCGCGCGTCACGATGTCGACCGTCCGGCCGTAGTCCGGCTTCTCCGTGCCCTTCATGATCCCCGGGTGCTCCTTGAACTGGGCCCGAACGTCCTGGATGACGACGTAGGCCGCCTTGCCGACGGCCTTGATCGCGAGGCCGGAGAAGAAGAACACGAGCATCGCGCCGATCAAGGCGCCGACGAAGACTTCGGGCTTGGCGAGGTTGACGGAGGTCAGCTCGGCGCCGTAGTTCTTGAGCTCGTCGAGGTACGCGGAGAAGAGCAGGAAGGCCGCGAGGGCGGCCGAGCCGATGGCGTAACCCTTGGTCAGGGCCTTGGTCGTGTTGCCGACGGCGTCGAGGCGGTCGGTCTTCTTGCGAATCTCCTCGGGCTGCTGCGACATCTCGACGATTCCGCCGGCGTTGTCCGTGATCGGTCCGAACGTGTCCATCGCGAGGATGTAGGCGGCCGTCCCGAGCATGCCCATCGTGGCGACCGCGGTGCCGAAGAGTCCGCCGCCCGGCAATGCCGAGACGCCGATCTTGTAGGAGGACAGGATCGCGGCCGAGATCGCGAGGACCGGCGCGAGCGTGCACTCGAGACCGATCGAGATGCCGGCGATGACGTTGGTCGCGGGGCCCGTCTGGGAAGCCTCGGCGATCTCGCGCACGGGCCGGTACTTGTATTCGGTGTAGTACTGGGTGATGAAGACGAAGACGATCGAGGTGACGACGCCGATCATCCCGCAGATGAAGTACTTCCACCAGGCGTCGGGGTGGCTCGCGTTGAAGAGGAGCCACTTCGTCGCCACGAAGAAGCCGACGATCGCGAGAAACGAGGTGATGTAGTAGCCGCGGTTCAGGGCGGCCATCGGGTCGGCGTCCTCGCGCGTCTTCACGGCGAAGATCCCGACGATCGAGGCGAGCAGGCCGAAGGCGCGGGCGACGAGGGGAAACATCATCACCCCCACGACGCCGGCGGAGAAGGCCATGCCCTGCTTGTCGAGGGACGCGGCGAGCGTGGCTCCGAGGATCATGGCGCCGATGTTCTCGGCCGCGGTCGACTCGAAGAGGTCGGCGCCGCGGCCGGCGCAGTCGCCGACGTTGTCGCCCACGAGGTCCGCGATCACGGCCGGGTTGCGCGGGTCGTCCTCCGGGATGCCGGCCTCGACCTTGCCGACGAGGTCGGCGCCGACGTCGGCCGCCTTGGTGTAGATGCCGCCGCCGAGCTGCGCGAAGAGAGCCACGAACGACGCGCCGAAGCCGTAACCGACGATCAGGAGGGGGATCTGGACCGGCGGAACCTCGGTGAACTTGGTCACCAGCCAGTACAGGCCGCCGACCCCGAAGAGCGACATGGCCACGACGAAGAGGCCCGAGACGGCGCCCCCCCGCAGGGCCGTCCGGAGCGCGTCGTTCAGCGACGTGCGGGCCGCCGAGGCGGTCCGGATGTTCGTGCGGATCGCGATCCACATGCCGACGTACCCGGCGATCACCGAACAGACCGCTCCGAGGGCGAAGGAGAGGGTCGTCCAGAAGGCCAGCCGCAGGGCCGTGGGGACCGGGTCGAAGTCGTGGTGAGCGCGGACGAAGCCGTAGAGCAGGAAGATGACCGCGGCGAGCAGCAGCGCCAGAATCCCGATCGTCGTGTTCTGGCGCCGCAGGAAGGCCTCGGCCCCCTCCTTGATGGCATTGGAGATGGCCTGCATCGCGGCCGTGCCGGTGTCGCGCTTCAAGACCCACTTCATGAGGTACCCGGCGACGAACAGCGACCCGATGGAGAAAACGAGGATCAGGGGCAGGGCAAGCTCGAAAGACATTCGTCCAACTCCTGTTTTGTCGTGATTCTGCGGGTCGCCCCTGACGGGGCGGACCGGCGGGGGAGGATATCAGAAGGCCGGCCCCGGGAAGGCCCTCCGGAGTCGGGGAGCGCACGCCCCGGGTCTACTGTCCGACGGGCACGGCCTCCATCACGATGCCGATGTTCTTGGCGCCGGCATTGCGGCAGCGATCCATGACCTGGATGACTTCGCCGTACGTCGCGCCGTCGTCGCCCGAAAAGAAGATCGTCTTGTTGGCGCGGTTCTTCAGGATTTCGGTCAGCCGGAGCGAAAGGACCTGGGGGGTGACCTCGTCCTTGTTGAGGTAGATCTTGTTCGTCGAGGTCAGCGACACGATGATCAGGTCCGCCGGAGGGGGCGAGTCCTGCGGCTGGTTGACCTTGGGCGGGACCTTCACGTCGTAGCCCATCTGCAGGAGCGGCGTGATGACCATGAAGATGATGAGCAGCACCAGCACCACGTCGACGAGCGGCGTGATGTTGATGTCGCTCTTGTATTCCCCGGCGCCCCCGGCTCCCATGGCCATGCTGATGCTCTCCTTGCGGCGCGGCCTAGCCGCCGACGCCCTTCTGCTTCTTCTCGGCGATGAGACCGACGTCCTGGAAGCCCGCGTCCTTGGTCATCTTGAAGACTTCCTTGACGTCGCTGTACTTCAGGCGCTGGTCGGCCTTGATGACGAGCTCGGCCGACGGGTTGCGCTGGTACAGCTCATCGAGGGCGTTCTGGAACTCCGCCTTCGACATCTGCTTCGGGTTGTCCATGTAGTAGCCCGGCGGGTTGGTGTAGGACACCGAGATCATCTTCTGCTTGCTCGACTCGGGCTTCTTGTCGGGGTTCTCGGCCTGCGGGATCTGCACGCTGACGCCCTTCTGGAGCATGGGCGTGACGACCATGAAGATGATCAGCAGGACGAGACACACGTCGACGAGCGGCGTGACGTTGATGTCGCTCTGAAGCTTGTCGCGGCCTCCGCCGCCTCCCATGGCCATGACCGGTCTCCTATGCGCTCAGCTGAGCGCCCGCGCCGCGCCGCTTGATGAAATAGTCGATCAGCTCGTTGGAGGAGTTCGACATCTCGACCTGGAAACGCTCGATGTTGTTCATGAAGATGTTGAACATCCACACGGCCGGGATGGCGACGAAGAGTCCGAGGGCCGTCGTGACGAGGGCCTCGGCGATTCCGGCCGAGACGGCCGCGATGCCGCCCGATCCGCTCATCGCCATCCCGCGGAACGCGTTGATGATGCCGATGACCGTGCCGAAGAGCCCGATGAAGGGGGCCGTGGTGCCGATCGTCGCCAGGCCCGAGAGGCCCTTCTTCATGTCGGCGGTCGTGACCAGGACCTCGCGCTCGATCGCCCGCTCGGCGGCCTCGATCATATCGTGGCCCTTGATGCCCGAGCCTCCGGCCTTCAGGTCGTGCGAGAATTCGTACAGGCCGGCCGCGAGCACGCGGGCGACGTGGCTGTTCTTGTACTTCTTCGAGGCGTCGATCGCCTCCTGGAGCTTGTCCTGCTTCAGGTACGTCGTGACCATCTTGGCGTAGGCCACCGACTGGTTGCGCGCCTTCCGGTAGTAGAGGAAGCGCTCGAAGGCCACGGTCAGCGAATAGATCGACATGATGATCAGAAGGACCACGACGCCCTTGGCGATCGGGGTCATCTGATTCCACAGATGGATCGGGTCAAAACTCATGAGACGCTCCTCCTCAAATTTGCCGTCGCGCTCAACTCTACAATCCTAGTTCAACCGGAAGGTTACCGTCACGGTCAGGTAGACGCGAACCGCCCGGCCGTTCAGGGTGGCGGGCTTGTACTTCCACTGCTGCACCGCGCGCACCGCCGAGGCGTCGAGAAGGGGGTTGACCGACTTCAGGACCCGGACGTCCTCGACGTTGCCCTCGGCCGTGATGATCGCCTCCAGGATGACGACGCCTTCCATGCGGGCCTTGCGGGCCGCTTCGGGGTACTGGGGCTCGATGCGCGAGGAGAGCACGGGCGCCTTGACGTCGCCGCCGACCCGCAGCGGTTCGGCGCCGCCGCCGGCTCCGGTCCCGCCCACCACGCCTCCCATGACGCCGCCGGGCACTCCGCCCTCGACGCCGCCCTCGACACCCCCCTCGACGCCCGAGTCGGGCGCCGCTTCGGGCTCGGCGAGGGGGGCGGGCACGGACTCCGGAACGACCATCGGCTGTGACATCTCGGTCGGTCGGCTCTGTTGTACGGGCTTCTGCGGTTCCGCCGCCTTGGGCGCGGCCTTGGGTGCCGCCGGGGGCGGGGGAGGCGGAGGCGGAGCCGCGGCGTAGAAGGTCACCGGGATCGGCGGCTCGGGCACGTCGCCGACGAACCAGATCGAGGCGCCGAGCGCGATTCCGATCACCAGGCCGTGAATCAGGACGGAGACCGGGAAGGACAGCGCCTTCCGCGATCCCCCCGTCTGGTGGGTCGATTCGATGAGTGACGTTTCAAACATGGACGATCCCCCCGACCCAGTGAGACACCGGTCCTACTTGCTCGGTTCCGGAGTCGCCTGGGCGGCCTCCGCCTTCGCCTTCTCCTGCGCCGCCTTACGCAATTCCAGCGCCTGCTGGAGGTACTTGTTCGCCGTGTCCGTGTACTCCTGCTTCTTGGCCGGATCCGTCTCCATCTTGGCCTTCTCGCGATAGAGGAGGTTGATGTAGGAGATCGCCTCGAAGTAGTCGGGCTTGATCTCGACGGCCTTGTTCAGGGCGGCCATTCCCTCGTCGACGAGCTTGCCCCGCACGGCCGGATCCGTGTCGGGGAAGTTGTAGGAACGGTCCCACGCCTGGACGCCGATGAGGTAGTAGACCTCGGCGCGCTCGGGGTCGGTGGTGACGACGTTGAGGCGCTCCTTGAGCCACTTGACGCCGTTGTCGAAGTCGCCCTTCTTGAAATAGAGCATCGCGAGCGACTGCATCGCCTTGTCGTCCTTGGGGTTCCGTTTGAGCAGCTCGTTCTGGTAGAAGGCGATGGCGTCGTCGTAGCGCTCCGTGTTCAGGTACATCGAGACCAGGTATTCGAGGGACTTCTGGTCGTCGGGGTAGGCCGCGACGTACTGCTTGAGGTTCTCGATCGCCTTCTGGGCGTACTCGAGGTCCTTCGGGTGTTTCGAGCCCGGCTGGTACATCCCCATGTAGGCGATCCCGATGTGCTTGTGGAGCTTGGTCTCGTCCGGATCCAGCCGCAGGGCCTCCTGGTAGGCGGAGAGGGCGGCCTGGTACTGGGCGGCCTTCAGGAACTCGTTGCCCCTCTTGATCTCCTGCTTGGACTTGAGCTTGTTGCAGCCGGCCAAAGCGAAGACTGCGAAAAGGATAATGGCGGCCGTGACCGCACGTTGCCTTGCGCGTGGCATGCTTCGCTTCGCTCCTTAGCCTTTCTTTTCCCACCGGGCTCGAGTCGGCCCGCCCCCGGAGGGCCGAATTCTGTTGAATTCCCCTCGACAAAGCAACAGAGTTTTTTTCAATCTCGGCGGCGACGCCGAATTCGTGTCGGTCCCCGCGAAGGGCCAAGGCAGCGGCGCCGAAGGACGCCCGGGGACGCGCTCGGGGACGCCGATGTCCCCCCGAGGTCGGGGAATAATGTCGTCGCCAGCAGCGCTTTGCGCTCACAGGAGGATCTCCATTTGAGACGTCTCGTCGCCGCCCTCGTGCTCGCCGCCTTCGTTCCGGGAGCCGTCCCGGCTTCCGCGCAGCAGGCGCCGACGGCCCCCACGCCGGCGCCGGGAGGCGGCCAACAGAAGCCGGCTCCGGAGAAGGCGTTTCCTCCGTTCATCGAGACCGTCGACGTCTCCGTGACGAGCATCGAGGTCGTCGTGACCGACTCCAAGGGCCAGCGCGTGGCGGGCCTGACGCCGGCGGACTTCGAGGTGAGACAGGACGGCGTCGCCCAGAAGATCACCAATTTCTACGCCGTCGCCGGCGGGAAGCTCCTCCTCGAGGACGGGACGACCCTGGATCTCGGCAGCAAGGCGGAGGCAGCCGAGGTTCCCCGCGACGTCAAGGCCCGCTACATCTTCTACGTCGACAACCTGAACATCCAGCCCATGAACCGGAACCGGATGTTCAAGCGCCTGAAGGAATTCGTGGCCCAGGTCGTCGGACCCAACGCCGAGGGCATGGTCGTCACCTTCGACCGCTCGCTGAAGGTCCGCCGGCAATTCACGTCGGACGTGAACGATCTGCTCGGAGCGCTCGACCAGATCGAGCTCGAGAGCGCCGGCGGGACGACGGCGAAGGGCGAGTGGAAGGACGCGCTCGACAAGATCGCCAGCTCCAAGACATCGGACGAGGCGATCGGCGCCGTCCGGATGTACGCCCAGTCGGTGCGCAACGACATCGAGTTCACGATCGACGCGATCAAGCAGACGCTCGACAGCATGGCGGGGCTGCAGGGGCGCAAGAGCCTGCTGTACATGTCGGAGGGCCTGCCGGCCTCCGCCGGCTACGAGCTCTTCAACGTCATCCGCGAGAAGTTCCAGGACACCGCGGCGACGATGAACCAGTTCGACTTCGACCTCAACACCAAGTACGTCAAGATCGTCCAGTCGGCCAACGCCAACGGCGTCACGATCTACACGCTCGACGCCTCGGGCCTGACGACGAGCGACGTCATGTCGGCCGACTCCCGGGGACGGGACGACAAGATCCACGTCGACGAGTTCCAGATGCGGCAGAACATGCAGGGCCCCATCCGGATGATGGCCGAGGAGACCGGGGGCAAGTCGACGGTCAACTCGAACGACTGGAAGGCCGGCCTCGACGACATCGCCGCGGACTTCTCCAACTACTACTCGATCGGCTTCCGGAGCGCGCGCGGCGTGACCGACCGTCCCCACAAGATCGACGTCGAAGTCAAGCGGAAGGGCCTGACGGTGCGCACCCGGACGAGCTACGTCGAGAAATCGATCGAGACGCGCACGGCCGAAGCCGTCGTCGCGAGCCTTTCGTACAGCCGGACCGACAATCCTCTGCAGGCGAGCCTGTCCGTCGGCAAGGCGAAGCCCCACGATCGCCAGAACTACGCGCTCCCGATACGGATCTCCGTCCCCATCTCCAAGCTCGGCCTCGTTCCGGCGGGAGACCTGTACGAAGGCCAGTTCCTGGTCTACTTCGTCGTGCGCGACGCCTCCGGCAACCAGTCCGACCTCTCCATCCAGCGCCAGGAGGTCCACATTCCGACCAAGGACCTCGACGTGGCGCAGCGCAAGGACTTCTATTACGACGCGACGCTGCTCGTCGTGCCCGGTGGCCAGAAGCTCGCGGTCGGGGTGCGGGACTCCGTCTCCAACCTGACCTCGTTCCTGCAGAAGCAGGTCTTCGTTTCGGTGCTACCAAACGAGCCCAAGCCGGCGGCGGACCCCGCCAAACCCGGCACCCCGTAAGCCGCGGGCGGGCGGATAATCCGGCCGTGCTCCCCGTCCTCGACGCGCGGCGAATGCGGGCCGCGGATGCCGCGGCGATCCGCGGCGGCGTTTCCTCCGACGCCCTGATGGAGAGCGCCGGGTCGGCGCTCGCCGACGAGCTCCTCCGCCGCTTCCCGGGCTGGAAACGGGTGACCGTCGTCTGCGGTCCGGGCAACAACGGCGGAGACGGCCTCGTCGCGGCGCGGCGGCTCGCCGGATCCGGCCTCGAGGTCGCGCTGTTCACGCTGCGGGAGCCCGGGGCCTACCGCGGCGATCCCGCGCAGAACCTCGACCGCGCGCGGGCCCACGGGCTCTCGCCGCGCTCGATCGCCGGTCCGGGCGGTCTCTCCGAGCTTCGCCGCGCCCTCGCGGAATGCGACGGCGTCGTGGACGCGCTCTTCGGCACCGGTCTGACGCGTCCCCTGGAGGGGGAGGCCCGCCGCGTCGTCGAATCGATCCGGCGGGCCGGACGGCCGGTCGTGGCCGCCGACGTGCCCTCCGGACTCCCGTCGGACGGCGGGACGATGGCGGGGACGGCCGTGCGAGCGGAGCTGACGGTCACCTTCGGCGCGCCGAAGCCCTGTCATCTGCTCTGGCCCGCGGCCGCGCTCTGTGGCCGGCTCGTCGTGGCGGACATCGGGATCCCTCGCCGTGTGCTCGACGCGCGCGGTTCGAGGTTCTTTCTCGCCGAGGCCGAAGACGTCGCGGAAAGCCTGCCGGCCCGGCCCCTCGATTCGAACAAGGCCGACTTCGGCCGGCTGGCGGTGATCGCCGGCTCGCGCGGCAAGGCGGGGGCGGCGATCCTGGCGGCGCGCGGTGCGCTGCGGGGCGGGGCGGGGCTCGTGACCGTCTTCGGAACCGAGACCGTCGCGGCGGCGGTCGTCGCCGCGCTTCCGGAGGCGATGACGCACGTTCTGCCCGAGTCGGGCGGGGCCATCGCCGAGCGCGGACTGCGCGACGCGGTCCGTGCGCTCGAGGGCTTCGACGCGGCCGTCGCCGGGCCCGGCCTCGGAACCTCGTCCGAGACGGTGGCGTTTCTCGAGGGTCTCCTGCGCTCCACGCGCCGGCCGTTCGTCCTCGACGCCGACGCGCTCAACGCCTTCGCGGGCCGGCCCGGCGCGCTCGCGCGGCGTCGCGGTGCCCTCGTGCTGACGCCGCATCCGGGGGAGGCCGGCCGGCTCCTCGCGAGCGCGTCCCGGCAGATCCAGGCCGACCGGCTCGGGGCGGTCCGGGCTCTCGCCCGGCAAACGCGGGCTGTCGTGGTCCTCAAGGGCGCGCACACCCTCGTGGCCGAGCCCGGCGGAACGGTCGTCGCGAATCCGACGGGGACTCCGCTCCTGGCGACGGCCGGCTCGGGCGACGTTCTCGCGGGCCTCCTCGCGGCGCTGCTCGGCGGCGGACTCGCGCCGCGCGCGGCGGCCGTCGCGGCGGCATGGCTTCACGGCGCCGCGGCCGAGGCGCTCGAGCCGGTTCTCGGCGACGCGGGTTTGCTCGCGCACGAGATCGCCGACGCCGTTCCGGGAATCCGCCGCGGTCTGCGATCGGCGACGCCCGTCCGTGGATAGCCGCGAAATCGTCACCCGCTCCGAGTCCGAGACGGAGGCGTTCGGCGCCCGGCTGGCGGCGTCGCTGTCGACGGGCTCGGTCGTCTATCTGACGGGCGAGCTCGGGGCCGGCAAGACGGCGCTCGCCCGCGGCATCGCGCGGGGTCTGGGCGCGCCCGCGCGCGAGGTCGCGTCACCGACGTTCGCGCTTCTCAACGAGTACGCCGGCAGCGACGGGCGGATCGTCCTGCGGCACCTCGACCTCTACCGGCTCGCGGACGATCCGCGGCAACTGGAACCTCTCGGGCTCCCGGAATCGGTCGCCGGGGCGCCCGTGTGCGTGGAGTGGCCGGGAGGAGCCATCCGGGCCGCGCTGCCGCCGACCCTCGAGATCCGGCTCGATCCGCTTCCGGACGACGGGCGGCGGATCCGCTTCCTTTCGCCCGGCGAGCCGCCGGGTTAGAAGGCGACGATGAATCCGCCGTTGAAGGAGCCGTTCGTCATCCAGTTGCTCTGCGTGCAGGTGTAGTAGGGGCCGCAGAGGACCGTCGTGTCGCCGAGGAACGTCGAGTAAGCGCGGCCGTCGAGGCGCAGGGCGAAGTGCGGGTCGAAGAAGTACTTGATCCCGCCGCCGATCGCGGCCGTGAAGCGCGTGTCGGAGGAGGTGTTGACTCCGGAGATCTCCGGCTTGAGGTTGGCCGCTCCGCCGCCGATCGTGAAGTACGGGACGAGTCGGCTGTGTCCGAAATTGAACGTCGCGTAGCCCATGTAGTACTGGAGCCGAAGGTCTCCGAAGGTCGTGTCCGGGGCGAAGTTCGTGTTGGTGTCGAGGTGGAGATGCGTCTTGTCGTAGCCGTACTCGAACTCGAGCTCGAAGAGGCTCGTCACGTTGTAACCGATGCGGCCGCCGTAGATCGCGTCGTCGTCGATCCCGATCCGGTAGGGCGTGAAGTCGACCTGGGTATCGCCGAAATTGCCGCCCAGGAGCCAGCCCGCGTAAGGGTTGATCTCGACCGTGCCCGAGCGGATCTGAGCGCGCGCCGACGCCGCGGCCGCGGCGAGGACGACGGCGAGAAAGATGATGCGGCTTTTCATGGCAGGCCTCCGTGAGGTTGGACGCGTGACCCGGAGTCCGGGATTACTTGCGCGCCTTGAGGTTCTGTTCGAGGACCTTCTTCCAGCTTTCCTCGTAGGCCGGGTCGTAACCGACGTACCGGCCGACGAGGGTCCGATCGGCTCCCAGGATGAAGGTCGACGGGATCCCCATCGCGGTCAGGGGGCCGGCATCTTCGGGAGCGGCAAAGTAGACGGGCAGCGAGATGTTGAACTGCTTGAGGAAGGGCGAGACCCGCTTGCGGTCGGCGTCGACGTTGACCGCGAGGACGACGAAGTTGCGATCGCTGAACGTGTCGTACATCCGCTGGACGGTCGGCAACTCCCGCTTGCACGGGCCGCACCAGGTCGCCCAGACGTTCAGAAGGACCATGTTGCCCTTGAGCTCGGAGAGCCGCACGCTGCCGCCTTCCGCCCCTTCGAACTCCAGGTCCGGAAAGACCGGCGGCGTCGCCTGGGCGGCGGCACCGGAAACGAGCGCCGCGGACAGAGCGAGGGCGGCGAGAGTCGTGCGCATTCGGATCAGCGAACGGCCCGAGCCCGGCGATTATTCCGTCGCATGGAGCGCTTCAGGATAGCAGGGTCGGGGCCGGCAGAGCGGCGCCCGACGGTGGACGGAGGGAGCGCGCGGAAGCGTCCTGACCTCATAATGGGCGGGCATGGCCAAGGCCCCTCCGATCCTCGCGCGCGTCTTCCGGGGCCCGCGCGTCGAATCGGCGCACCGGGGGATGGTGGCCGTCGTCGACGACCGCGGGACGCTTCTCGGGGCCTGCGGCGACGCCGACGTTCCCGTCTTCACGCGTTCGGCGGCCAAGCCGTTCCAGACGATGCCGCTCCTGGAGGCCGGAGGCGAGAAGGCGTTTCGCCTGGGGGACGACGAGATCGCCCTGACGTGCGCGTCCCACGGCGGTGAGCCGCGTCACGTGCGCGTCGCCGAGGCGATGCTTCGCAAGGGAGGGTTCCGGGAGGCCGACCTCGAGTGCGGGGCGCACGCTCCGATGCACGAAGGCTCGGCGCGCGCCCTCGCCCGCCGCGGCGCCGCGCCCTCGGCCCTTCACAACAACTGCTCCGGAAAGCACGCGGGGCTGCTGCTGGCCTGCCGTCTCCTCGGGCTGCCCTCCGCCGGATACGTGGAGCCGGGGCATCCTCTGCAGCGGCGGATCCGCGCGACGGTCGCGCGGTACGCCGGAATTCCGGAATCGCAGATCGTCGACGCCGTCGACGGCTGCAGCCTGCCGGTCTTCCGGATTCCGCTGGCGGCGCTCGCCGGCTCCTACGCGCGCCTGCTCGCCGCGCGGCTGCCGGGCGAGGAGCGGGGCAGCGCCGCCGCCCGGGCGCGCATCGTGCGAGCGATGGTCAAGAGCCCGTTCATGGTCGCCGGCACCGGCCGGTTCACCACCGACTTCCTCGAGGCCGGCCGCGGCCGCTGGATCGGCAAGGAAGGCGCCGAGGGCGTCTACGCCGTGGGCCTCGCGCCGTCCTCGGGCCGCCGCGCCGTCGGCATCGCCTTCAAGATCGAGGACGGCTCCGCCCGGCCGCGCGACGCCGTGACGCTCGACATCCTGTCGCGCCTCGGACGGCTGCCGCGGGAGACACGGCGATCGCTCGACGCATATGCCGAGCCGCGTGTCCTGAACGCGCGCGGGCTCGACGTGGGGCGGGTCGAGGCCGACGTTCCGCTCGCGGCCGTTCGCTCGAAGGCGGGGAAGACGTAGACCGTGGCGTACCGCGACCTGTCCGCCTTCCTCGAGGCGCTCGAGCGCGACGGCGAGCTCGTCCGGATCCGGCAGCGTGTCTCCCCGCGGCTCGAGATCTCGGAAATCGCCGACCGCGCGGTCAAGAGCGGCGGGCCGGCGCTCCTCTTCGAGGACGTCGAGGGCTCGTCTTTTCCGGTCGCGATCAACACGTTCGCCTCGAGGCGCCGCATGCTGAAAGCCCTCGAGCTCTCCTCGTGGGAGGAGTGGGACGAGCGCCTCGACTTCTTCCTGGATCCCAGGCCGCCCGAGGGCATCCTCGGGAAGCTCAAGGCGATTCCTCGGGTGACCGAGCTCGCTTCGGTCTTTCCGAAGAGCGTGCGCGGCGGCCCCTGCCAGGAGGTCGTGACGACCGGGGACGCGGTCGACCTCGGCACACTCCCGGTCCTGACCTGCTGGCCGCAGGACGCGGGGCCGTTCGTCACGATGCCGCTGGTCGTGACGAAGGACGCGGTCTCGGGTAAGACGAACGTCGGGATGTACCGCATGCAGGTCTACGACCGGAACACGACCGGCATGCACTGGCAGAAGCACAAGGACGGCGCGGGGCAGGCCCGGGGCTACGCGCGCGAGGGCCGGCGCATGGAGGCGGCCGTCGCGATCGGCTGCGACCCGGCGACCGTCTTCTCGGCGATCGCGCCGCTGCCGCCGGGCGTCTCGGAGTTTCTCTTCGCCGGCTTCCTGCGCGGCGAGGCCGTGCCGCTGACTCCCGCCCGGACCGTGGACCTTCTCGTTCCGGCGGAGGCCGAGATCATCCTCGAGGGCTACGTCGATCCGACCGAGCGCCGGCGCGAGGGGCCGTTCGGCGACCACACCGGGTTCTACTCGCTCGACGACGACTTCCCGGTCTTCCACGTGACGGCCCTGACGCGGCGCACGCGGCCGACGTATCTGGCGACGATCGTCGGTCGGCCGCCGATGGAGGACGGCTTCATGGGGGAGGCGGTCGAGCGGCTCTTCCTCCCGCTCGTCAAGAAGACGATCCCCGAGATCGTGGACATGCACCTTCCCGTCGAGGGCATCTTCCACAACCTGATGATCGTCGCGATCGACAAGCGATACCCGGGTCACGCCCGCAAGACCATGCACGCGATCTGGGGCACCGGCCAGATGATGTTCACCAAGACGATCGTGGTCGTCGACCGCGACGTCGACGTGCGCGGCGGAAAGGAGCTGCTCTGGCGGGCCCTCGCGTCCATCGATCCCGAGCGCGACGTCGAGATCGTGCGAGGCCCCGTCGACGAGCTCGACTTCGCCTCGAGCCGGCCCTGCTACGGGGGCAAGATGGGCATCGACGCGACCCGCAAGTGGAAGGACGAGGGATTCGACCGCCGGTGGCCCGACGAGATCGTGATGAGCGACGAGGTCCGGCGAAAGATCGACGCCCTCTGGCCGTCCCTCGGGATCCGACCGCTCCGAACGGACTGATCCGGGGGCGCCGCCGGGGTGTAGAATTCGACGTTCGACGATGAAAGTCCTCGTCCTCGACCCCGACGCCTCGTCCCGCGACGCCCTGCGGCAGGGTTTCTCCTCCGCCGGCGCGTCGGTACGCGTGTTCTCCGAGTCGCTCGAGGCCGAGCGGGCCGTCGCCGTCTTCGAGCCCGACGTCGTCGTCGCGGCGCTCGACGCGGGCGGGGCGGCCACCGCGTGGATCGAGAGCCTGCGCTCCGACGGCTCGGGGCGGATCGTCTACGCCCTCGTCGACCGGGCGGAGCTCGATCGCGGCATCGCCTCCGGCGCGCACGACTTCCTGTGGCGGCCGGTGTCCGCCGCCCGGGTCGCGCAGCTCCATGCGGCGGCGGAGACGCTCCGCCTCCGGGACTCCGAGAACGAGGCGACGCGGCTGAAGCTCGTCCGCGCCGAGCTGCGGGAGTCGCTGCCCGGCCGTTCGCCGCGCTGGTCGGCCGCGATGGCCTCGATCGAGCGCGCCGCGGCGTCCAACGCTTCGGTCCTGCTGACGGGCGAGCGCGGCACGGAGAAGGACGCGGCGGCTCTGGCTGTTCATCGCCTCTCGCGCCGCGGCTCCGGACGATTCGCGTACATCTCCGAAGGGGAGCTTCTCGAGCTCGCCGTGCGCCAGACCGGCCTCGGGACCCTCTTTCTGCCGAACGTCGAAACCACGTCCGCGGCGTTCCAGGAGGCCCTGTTGGCGCGCGTCGCGGCGCCGTGCGCCACGCGGTTCGTGATCGGCCTCGACGAGGACCCGCGCGAGGCGCTCGAGGCCGGACGTCTCCTGAGGCCGCTCCGCGAGGCGCTCGCCGACGAGCCGGTGCATCTCCCGCCCCTGCGCGAGCGGGAAGGCGACGTGGCGATCCTCGCCCGCCGCTTCCTCGAGGAGTTCGACCCGGCGCTCGCATTCGACGCCGACGCCCTCGACGTCCTCCAGGCCCACGACTGGTCGGGCAACACGAACGAGCTGAAGGACTCGGTCCGCCGCGCGGCCCGGGTCGCCGAGGGGGTCATCGGGCCGACGAGCGTCCGCTCCGTCCTCGGCCGCCCGCTGCCGCGGACGAGGCTCCGGCGCCGCAAGCCGCCGGTCGTCAAGATCGCCGTCGGCGACTCGCTCGCCGACGTCGAGCGCCGCCTGATCTCGAAGACCCTCGAGTTCGCGCGCGGCAACAAGAAGAAGACCGCCGAGCTCCTGAAGCTCTCGCTCAAGACGATCTACAACAAGATCAAGGAATACGGCCTGGAGCACTGAGTCGGCCAGGACGGGCCGGCGAACCTGGTGCCGGAGGCCGGACTCGAACCGGCACGCCCTTGCGAGCGGGGGATTTTGAGTCCCCTGCGTCTGCCATTCCGCCACTCCGGCAGGGATTGCGGATGATAGCCCGAACCCGCCAATCCTCGAGTCGTAGAATCCGCGCAGCGGTGATCCGATAACACTTTCCGCCGG
>CAVXRK010000011.1:0-403954 GCA_963764025.1 uncultured Acidobacteriota bacterium | reverse complement strand
CACTTCTCGCGCTCGTCGATGCTCTTGAGAGCCCGGAGCTCCGTCAGCTGCGCGTTGTCGTGACCGGGCGCTCCCTCGACCATCGTGGAGTACATCTCGCCGATGTACTCGGCATGGTCGGTCACCGCCGCCCAGTCGAGCGGCGCGCTGATGCGGAGCTTGATCCCGCCGACCTCGACCTCCTCGCCTTTCGCGAACCGGTACGCGTCCGAAGGTGTCAGCCGCGCGCCGCCGATATAGGCGTCGAGCGAATAGGCGGTGTGCAGGTGCTGTTCGCCGAAGTAGGCGTCCTTCAGCGGATTGGAAGGGACCGTCGCAGCCGCTGCGGTCGGCGCGCCGGTGGTTGGCGCTGTCGCCACTACCTTTTCCGTGCGTCGACTGCACATTGCCGCGACCAGTGCAGCCAGGAGTACGAGGGTTATCGCCCGGGCCTTGTTGATTACGGCGTCTCGCTTCATTACCGCTCCTTCGCTCGTTGTGGCACGGACGACGGCACCTCGGCGCTCCCTTCCGGGTCTACGGCCGCCGGCTCACGGCGGGAGGCACTGCAGTCAATCGTTGGCACTGGTTCTTCCTGGTTGGTCGTGACGTTCTCAGTTGGCGGGCGTGTACCAGATGGGCGAGGTCCACGCCCTCTCCTGGTGCTCCATCGGCACTTCGGGCGGCATCTTGATTCCAAAGCGCACGGCGTCGTAGCACGTCCAGCGGGGCGTCGGGATCTCGATGACTCGCGCGTAGTAGAAGGCGCGCTGCGACGGGTCGAAGTCGGGATCCTTCCAGACACCCGCGAGCTCGGCGTCGCCGATCGTGTCGGTCCACGTGGCGGTCGCCACGTCCACCGTGTCGCCCACCGGCGTCAGCTTCCCTTTGCGATCGATCCGGCGACGGTCCGCGTCGCCCCAGGCGACGTCGTAGATCTTTTCCTGTCCCTTGCCGTCCTTGTCCACCCAGCCCTTGACGATCTGGATCCGGTCCAGGTTGCCGCTCCAGGGATCTTTGACGGCACCGACGAGAAATGTCGGGGCCTTGCCCTTGTCCGGCGCGCCGGGCAGGTCGGCTCCCATGGGGACTCCCTTCCCGTAGCCGGCGTCGGCCAGGCGGGGGAAGCGGGCATCCTTCGCGTCGAAGTTCCAGCCTCCGAAGAACCGCACGGTGATCCGCGACCCGGACGTCGCGTACGTTTCCTTGCGCTTCATGGCGTCCCAGAGAGCCTCGCGGGTGTTGTCCGTGGCCCAGACGCCGGCATAACCGGCCGCGGTGTAGTGCCAGGTGTAGCGGATCTTTCCGAAGCCCTTCTTGGAGACGTGCTCCCAGCGCTTCGGTCCGGGCTCCTGGTTGACATGCTTGCCGAAGAAGTTGTCCTCCTCGATGGACGTGAGCGAGTTGTGGACGTCGGTGCCGCCGATGAAGCCGAACTTGAAGGGGTTGGCGCCGAGCTTCGCCTCCTGCATCAGCCCCTGCAGCAGGCCGTATCGTAGGTAGCTCGTGGGCATCATGGCCTTGCTCAGGGGCTCGCCCTCGAGAGTCAGGTTGCCGTACTCCCACCCCGCGATGCCGAAGTCGGCGAACTCGTCGTTGGTCGAGATGGCGGGGTGCGCCTCGCTCGAGCCCTTGGTCTGCATCATCTCCTGCAGCACTTCCCAGCGGGCGCGGCGTTCGGCATAGTCCTTCGAGAGCGGGTGGCCGGCGAAATCGACCAGCTCGAACATCCGGCCGTTCGAAAGGTTTCCGTTGTGCGGGATCGCGAGCAGCTTGCCTCCGGTCTTCTGCTCGTACTTGTCCATCCACTCCCAGAGCTTCTCCGGGTCCTCGCTCTGCCAGGCGGAGAACGGAAGGATCTGGTCGGCCTTGTCCTTCCCGTCGCGGAAGAGCACGTTGCGATGGAGGTTGTTGCCGCCGGGCACGGAGGTCCACTCGTAACCGATCATCGCCGTGAAGAGGCCGGGCTGGTTGAACTTCTCGGCCGTCGCGGTGTACTCCTGCCAGACCGATTTCATGATCGGTCCGACGATCTTCGGGTCTTTGACGGGCGGCGGCAGCTTGTTTTGCGCCTGTGCCGAGACGACCTCGTTCGCGGCATCGGCCGCGTCCTTCCCGCCCGCTTTCATCGCCTTGTTCCAGCGCGTCAGCGTCGGGTCGCTCATGAACGCGGGGTTGCCGGCGTAGACCTGGAACATCACGCCGAGGCCCTCCGCGTGGTCGGAAACCACCAGGAAGTCGAGCGGGCGCGAGAGCTTCGCGGGCACGCCGCTCGAGGAGACGACTTCTTCCCCGCGCGCAAAGCGGTAGGACTGTTCCGGGTCAGCCGGTCGCCGGCCATGAAAGCGTCGCCCGAGTTGGCGGAATGGTGATGCGTATCGCCGAAGTAGGCGCGCGTGGGGTATTTCCGGGCGTAGGGCGAGTAGCGCTGACGGGCTTCTTCGGTTTCGGCGCTCGACTTCTCCGACGGGACCTCGGCGGTGGCCTCCTGGGGGTCGACCGCCCCCTTCACGGCGACCTCGACTTCGGTGGCGGCCGCAGGCTTTTCGGTGGCCGCCGGTGTCGGCTGCGTTCGTTCACACGCGGTGCCGAGGACCAGCACCGCCGTCGCGAACATTCCCGAGGCTCGCTTCCTCAGCTCCGTCATCCTCCTCTCCTCGTCTATCGCCGCCGAGTCGTTACTCGGAAAGGATCAGGATCTCGACCCGCCGGTTCTGGAATCGGCCCTTCTCGGTCGCGTTGTCGGCGACGGGGTCGGCTTTCCCGCGACCGGATGTCTGGATCCGGCCGCCCTCGATGCCGTGCCCCACGAGATACTGCTTCACAGCCTTGGCTCGCCTCTCGGAAAGGCCATGGTTGTAGGCGTCCCTACCGATATTGTCGGTGTAGCCGACGAGAGAGACCTGGAACCCCGGGTATTTCCTGATGAAGGCGATGGCCTTCTGCAGGTCGACGTCGTCCGGCTTTCTCACGGTCGCCTTGTTGAAGTCGAAATTGGCGTGGAGCGTGAGGCGATCGACGACCCGGCTCACCGTCACCGTCGTGGATGCCGAGCGGGATCCGCCTTCGCCGACCGCGGTGATGCCGTATGCGGTCGTTCGATCGGGACAGACCTGCCGGGAACCGTTCCTGTCCACGCTTCCGATCCCCTGGTCGATCGAGACGCTCGAGGCATTCGACGACGACCACGTCAGCGTCGCGCACTGGCCCGACTGGAGCGAGGCCGGGCTCGCCGAAAGCGATACGGCCGCCGCGGGCGCCGGCGGTTTCGCCGGCGGCGCGGGCGGGGCTTCGACGACGGCGACAGGCCGGGCCGGACAAAGCGCGTTGGCCTTCTCCGTGGCCTCCCTGGCGAGCGCGATGGCCTTCGCGGTGTCGCAGGACCGGCAAAGCGCGTACGCCTCGTCCTTGAGCCTTTCGGCAGCCGTGAATTCGTCCGGGCATTGCTTGTCCTTGCCGGCCTGCCGGGCGGTCTCGACGGCCTGGTTGGCATTGATCACTTCGCTCGGATAGGAACAACCGACGAAGCCGCCCACGAGAGACAGCGAGACGACGACCCAGAGTGGCTGCCGAAGTGCGTCCGATCTCATCGCAAACCTCTTTACTTCATTCCGAAAATGGTCACGTCCGCCTTGCCCTTGCCCTGACCCTTCGTGTCGTACCAGAAGTCGATCCGTCGGATGCTTCGCTGGCCGACGCCCTTGAGGTCGATGACCCGGCTCTCGCCGCGCTGGGGGATGTTCTGCCGTACGTCGATCTTGTCGGGCTGGCCGTTGTCGTACGTGACAACCATGTGCTGCATGTTCAGGGGCGCGTCGGTGACCTTGAACTTGATCCGGCGAAAGTTGTCGAACGGACCCTCGACGACGATCCCGTCGTGGTCGGCCGAGTGGCTGGCATGCGTCGTACCGATCACGACCCAGGATCCGGCGGGCGCCGCCTTGGGCTGAGCGTGCTTTTCCGCCAGGGCGGGAACGGCCCGGCCCAGGGCGAGGGCCACGGCGGCCGCGGCGAAGAATTTCGTGGTTCGGTTCATTGTGTTTTCCTTATCTATGGATGGCCGACGACCATGTACGTCACCGACGTTCCGGCGTACTGCGGCTGATACCAGGTCGATCCGCACTGCTGATACGCGATCCCGTTGATCACCGTCGTCATGCAGCCCACCGGAGGCGTGCTGACGATGGAGCCGATGACGGCGGCGGTGACCATCGTCGTCGCGGTGATGGCGGCGGCGGTGGCAATCGGGTTGTCATTGAAGCAGCAACCGTTGTTGTAGCCGTAGCCGTGGTGATGGTCGACGTCCACGTCGATGTCGACGTCGCGGTCGACATTGACGTTGGTGTTCCGGTTGACGTTCTTGTTCTGGTTAACGTTGACGTTCTTGTTCTGGTTGACGTTGGTGTTGCGGTTGCTGTTGTCGTTGCGGGAGCCGGCGTTGTTGACGCTCGACTTCGCCTGGCTGCGGGAGCCTCCTCCTCCGCCGCCCGGCTTGTTCGGAAGGGCCAGGCCGGTCGCGGCCGCGAGGAGCGCGGTCAGCAGGGTCGCCGTCGTCTGTCGAAAAATGGACTTGTTCATGTCGAGTGACCTCTCAATTCCCGCCGGCCGAGCCGGGGGCGTTCGCAAATACGATTCGTTTGGCTTCGGCCGGAGGCTCGAAGGTGAATGCGGCTTCGTTGAACGACGGCGCAAGATCCCAGGTGTAGACGGCCGAGTACTGCGGCCGCGCCTCGTCCGTCGTGGTCGTGATCACGAGCTTGCGCGGGAGCGGGTAGTCGCCCCTCTGGATCCAGATCTGCCAGTCGAGACCTTCCTGGCGAAACGCATAGTGCTCGCAGGTCGTGCCCAGCACGTCGCTCGGTCCGGCGTTCGCCGCGGCGACGATCGCGCTCGCGTTGACCCTTTCGGTGCCCCACCAGAAGAGGTCTTCCAGGGGAAGCTGATGTCGTACTTGTCGGCGAGCACGCCGGCGAGCTGACCGATCGTCGCGGGAGCGGGAACCGTGGCGTAGTACTGGATCGCCTGGCCGTACAGCGTGAAGTTCTTGCCGTCGTAGAGATAGAGCCGCTGCTTGTCGCCGTTGATGGTGTCGATCCGCAGGTGCGACGGAAACTGGGCGAGGATGTCGGCCTTCCCGTCGCGCTGGACGAGCAGCCCGTCGACGAGCACCCGATCCCGTGTCGTCCGGGCCGTCACGCGGAAGGTCTTGACGGTCCTGAGGTACGCCCCCATCCGGTCGAGCGCGGCGACCGCCTCCGGGTCGATCGCCGGCGCGGCGGCGGTCTGGGCCGACGCGGCGCCCGCGAGCGCAATGAGCAGCGCCGCGGCCAGCCCGAGCTTGCACTTTTCGAGTCTCATGACGTTCTCCTCTTTGATTCGTTCATCTCCCGTTCTCCTCCTCCGTTGCGCGTTCGGCCCTTTTCGAGCGGCCGGCGCGTCGCCGTTTCGATTCTTCTTAGAACGCGAATGTCATCCGCGCCCGCCACATGTTTCCTCGGGCATCCCCGCTCTTGGCGAAGATGGTTCCGTACGTGACCTGGAGCCCGAGCGGGCGGCTGAGCTGGATGCCGAGGGTCCCGCCGCCGCCGAGCTGCTCGATCCGGTTGTCGTCGTAGACGCCGTCGGAAGTCGTGGCACCGCCGTACTGGCCGCGCAGGTCGAACGACAGCCAGAACATCCGGGTGAGGTTGTGCGAGAGGTGGGTCTCGAGGACCCACAGGGGGTTCTGGCTGCGCTCGGTTCCCGGACCCGACACGTCGTTGTTGTCGGTGTACAGATAGACGTTGGGAACCGCTTCGAGCCAGAACGGATTCTTCGGGTCTCCGAACGGCAGGACGATCGGAGTTCCCAGCCGGAACGCCCAGCGGTTGGTGCCGAGGTTGATGAGCCGGTCGCTGTCGTACTCGCCGAGCGGCGGGCTGAAACCCATCAGGGCGTAGATCTGGAACGTCTGCTTGTGCTTCATGAACTCCGCCGGTTCGAGGGCCGGGGCTCCGTACAAGCCCACGCGGAGCGCCAGGTAGGGATCCGCGAACCCGGAGTGCGGCCGCACGTTGACCGTCCGGGTCCCTCCTTCGGGGGTGGGAAGGTCGAGTGTGCCGCTGACGCTTCCGAAGATCGGGCTCGCCCAGAGCTCGGCGAGCTGGCCCGCGATGCAGAAGTAGTGGAGATAGCTCAGGACGCCGATCTGGCTCCGGATGTCCGCGTTTCGGATCTGGATGCTCTGGGTGAAGTTGTAGTTGCTCGAGACGTCCATGTAGGTGGGAACGAGCAGGTTCGTGCCCTCCGGGGCCGGCAGGTAGGTGTGCGCGCCCTCGCCCTGGGCGAGGACCCGGCCGGGGAAGAGCAAACCGAGGCCGAGCACCAGCCCGGCAGGAATCGACCCGCGACGAGACTTCATTTCTCTCCCTTCGTTCCCGTGTTCGGGGCGACGTTCCTGTGTTCGACGGTCCCCCCCGAGGTGAGCGCGCTCATGCGTCGGACTCGTCGCTGTTCCAGAGCCGATGGATCGCGGACATCGTTTCGGTGAGGCCCGGATCGGGTTGCGTGATCGTCATCCGGTGCGGCCGGGCGAGGACCCGCAGGGCGCCCTGGAGGACGCCGAACGAATCCGACCGCAGGTGGGAATCGAGGGCGGCCGCCGTGCCCCACTCGGAAACCAGGCCGAAGGTCGCCGGGACCTCCAGGTCCTCGTAGACGTCGGCCCACTGGAGGGCCGCGTCTTGCCGGGCGGCCTGCAGCCAGCTTAAAAGCGCCTGGGCGAGCTCACGGCGCTCTGCTGGACGGGCGACGATGCGAGCCGTGAGCACGATCATTCCTTTTTCATCTCGATCACGTCGGATCTGCCGGAGAGCAAGAGGCGGGCCCGAAGTTCGTTCTCGGTGCAACGCATGGTGAATCAATGGTTTGCGCTCAGAGCGGTGAAGGCGACGTGAGGCTCTCGATGACTTCCCCACCGCGGGATTTCGCAAAACCGCGACATTTCGCGGGTGCAGCGACGGTGCCGACCTATGATCGGTCGGAAATGAAGGCCTGGCCGGGAACCCTGATCGAAGCCCGACCGCTACGCGCGGCTGTCATGGTTCTCGCGCTTTCCGGACTCGCCGCCGGGCCCGCCGCTTCCGACTCCCGCCCCCGGGCGGTGTTGGTCCTCTTTTCCCTGCGCAGCACCGCGGCGGCGGTCGCTCCGCTCGAGACCGCCCTGCGAGCGACCCTCGAGAAGAACTTCCCGGGGCCCGTCGAATTTCACGTGGAGTATCTCGATCTGCCGGACGCTTCCGACGTTCCCTACGGGAAGCGGCTCACCGAGCTCCTGCGGGAGAAATACTCCCGAAGGCCGATCGACCTGGTCGTCGCGGCACGCTCGGAGGCGCTCAACTACCTGCTGCAGAATCGAGAGACGCTGTTCCCCGGCGTCCCGCTCGTCTTCACCGACGTCTCGCGGCAGGAGCTCCGAAACATTCCTCCCGACGCGACCGGGGCTTTTCTGGCGATCGAGGGTCAGAAGACCGTCGACGTCGCCCTCGATCTGCACCCGGAGGCGCGCCGCATGGTGATCGTGGGAGGAGCCTCGCCGTCGGATCGCTCCACGGAGCCCTTCGCGCGACGGCTGATCCAGAAGCGCACGCCCGGTCTGGAGGTCGTCTCGCTCGTCGGGCAGCCCCTCGAGCGGCAGCTCACCGAGCTGGCGCAGCTGCCGGAAAAGAGCGTCGTTCTCTTCACGAGCTACCGCGCCGACACGGAGGGCCGGTCGACGATCGCGCGCGAAGTCCTCCGGCGGCTGGCACTCGTCTCGAATGCCCCGATCTACGGGGCGTCCGAGACGTTTCTCGGGCACGGGATCGTCGGGGGCGACCTCATACGCTACGAGCTTCTCGGCGAGCGGGCCGGCGAGCTCGCCGCCCGGGTCCTGAAGGGCGAGGCGGCTTCGGCCATCGCGCCGATCGAGAGGCCCGCGAGCCGCCTCATGTTCGACTGGAGGCAGCTCCGGCGCTGGAAGATCGACGAGGGGAGGCTGCCGGCCGGCAGCATCGTGCTCTTCCGCGAGAAGACGCTCTGGTCCGAATACCGTTGGCACATTCTCGCGGTCTTGGTCCTCATCCTCATCGAAACGGCCGTGATCGGCGCCCTGCTTCGCGCGCGGCGCAGTCGGCGCCGGGCCGAGGCGGACCTGCGCGCGGCGGAGGCCCGCTACAGGACCGTCGCGGACTTCACGCACGACTGGGAGTATTGGAAGCGGCCGGACGGCTTCTTCGCCTACGTGTCGCCGTCGTGCCAGCGCACGACGGGCTACGAAGCCGAAGAGTTCTACCGCCGTCCGTCGCTTCCGTCCGAGCTCGTCGTGGAGGAGGATCGGGAAGCGTGGGAGGCGCATCGCTCGGAGGCGCAGGCCGGCGGTGCGCCGGACGGCCTCGAGTTCCGAATCCGGGACAAGGCGGGCGACGTGCGCTGGATCGAGCACATGTGCTCGAAAGTGACGGGCGAGGCCGGCGAGTTCCTCGGTGTCCGGGGATCCAATCGGGACATCACTCGCCGAAAGCGCTCGGAGGCGGAGCTACGTCACGCCCTGTCGGAGATCGAGCGTCTCAAGGACCGCCTCGAAACGGACAACACGTATATGCGCGAGCAGCTCGAGCCGGAACACGGCTTCGAGGGCATCGTGGGTTCGAGCGACGCCATGCGCTACGTGCTGTCGAAGGCGCAGCAGGTGGCACCGACCGCGAGCACCGTGCTGCTGCTCGGCGAGACCGGCGCGGGCAAGGACATCGTGGCGCGCGCCATTCACAGCCTGAGCCCGCGCGGCGAGCGTCCCCTCGTGAAATTGAACTGCGCCGCGCTGCCGCCGTCGCTCGTCGAGAGCGAGCTCTTCGGACACGAGCGGGGCGCCTTCACGGGCGCCGTCAACCTCCGGAAAGGCCGCTTCGAGATCGCCGACGGCAGCACGCTCTTCCTCGACGAGGTGGGGGAGCTGCCGATGGAGCTCCAGGCCAAGCTCCTGCGCGTGATCCAGGACGGCGAGTTCGAGCGCGTCGGCGGTACGGCCACGCTCAAAGCGGACGTGCGCCTCATCGCGGCCACGAATCGTCACCTCGACGAGGAGGTCCGGGCGGGCCGCTTCCGGGCGGATCTCTGGTACCGGCTCAACGTCTTCCCGATCACGGTCCCGCCGCTCCGGCAGCGCCGCGAGGACATACCGCTTCTCGTCCGTTTCTTCGTCGAGAAGCACTGCCGACGGACCGGAAGGGCGCCGCTCGAGATCTCGCGCGGGGTCATGCAGGATCTCCAGGCCCAGGACTGGCCTGGCAACGTGCGCGAGCTCGAGAGCGTCGTGGAGCGGGCCGTGATTTCGAGCCCGGGGCCGTCGCTGCGCCTCGGAGCCGAATTTGCCACGCGGCCGGCGGCGGCTCCGGGACCTCAAGCGGACGAAGGCCCGCGGACGCTGAGCCAGCTCGAGCGCGAGCACATCGTCGCGACGCTGGAGCAGACGTACTGGAGGCTCGAGGGCGATGGCGGCGCCGCCGAGCGGCTCGGCATGAACGCGAGCACGCTCCGGAGCCGTATGCGCAAGTACGGCATTCGGCGTCCGGGCAGCCGCCCGCTCGAGCCCGCCGCGTCCCCGAAAATCTAGCTCATCTTTGTCCCCAAAAAACGTCCGGCGCCCCGATCGGGGCGCCGGTTTGAGCTTCGCGGCCCGCCCGGGCCTAGGTGGCTTCGGAGAGGATCAGGATCTCGACCCGCCGGTTTTCGGCCCGGCCCTTTTCCGTCTTGTTGTCCGCGATGGGATCGGCCTTACCGCGTCCCTCGGTCTGGATCCGGGCGGCGTTGGCGCCGTGCTTCACGAGGTAGTCCTTGACCGCCTCGGCCCGCTTTTCCGAGAGCTTCAGGTTGTACGCGTCGCTGCCGACGCTGTCGGTGTAGCCGACCAGGTTAGCCTGCGAGCCGGAGTACTTCTCGATGAAGGCGATCGCCTTCTTCAGGTCCGCGTCATCGGCCTTCCGGATCGTCGCCTTGTTGAAGTCGAAATTGACGTGGAGCGTCAGACGGTCGACGACCTTGTTCACGGTCACGGTCGTGGAGGCCGAGCGGGACCCGCCGGGGCCGCTCGCGGTGACGCCGTACTGCGTGGTGTGATCGGGACAGACGCGCTTCGAGCCGTTGGCGTCGACGCTGCCGACACCCTGGTCGATCGTGACGCTCGTGGCATTCGAGGAGGACCAGCTCAGGGTGGCGCACTGTCCCTGCTGGACCGTCGACGGGCTCGCCGAGACCGACACACTCGCCGGAGCCGGAGCGGGGGCCACGGGAGCGGGCGCCGGCTTCTCGGCCACGACCACCGGCTTGGCCGGGCAGAGCGCCCTCGTCTTGGCCAACGACTGGTTCGCCAGCTCGATCGCCTTCTTCGTGTCGCACGGCTGGCAGATCGCGTAGGCTTCGTTCTTCAGATTCTCGGCCGCGAAGAACTCATCGGGGCATTCTTTGTCCTTGCCCTCCTGGCGAGCTTTCTCGATGGCTTCGTTCGCCGTGACGAGTTCCTGGGGTGGCGCGCAACTCACGAGACCACCCACCAATGCGAGGCACACGATGGGCAGCAAGAGTAATTTTCGGACCTCGAGCTTCGACATCTTCACGCTCCTTCTTGGGCGCATGCTTGCCCGTCAAGGTTGAGACGGTATGAAGTTCCCCCGTAGTCTATTCGCGGCAGCTTGCCGCCGGTTGATGCAAATGGATCAGGCCAGGCGCGTGGTCGATTTGCTGCCAATGCCACGGTTCGGAGCTGCCGAGTGCCTCGGGAGCCGGGTCCGGGGTTCGATGTCGACGGTGTCGCGGAACCGACGTCGGCGACGCCTTCTCCGCAGAGCGGATACGGGACGGTTTTTCGGGAGGGAAATCGAGTCGAGCGATCTCAGCGGCCGGGCGTAACCTCGTCCATCGCGGCCTTGCGCTCCGCGATGGCCCACAGCCCGAGGTGGCTTCGCCAGGCCCCGGCAGACGCGGGGGAGAGAACGAATTCGAGATCTTCGCCGTTCGCCCGGGTCAGGCGGAGGACCTCCTGCCGGAGGAGCTTCCGGCCGCCCGCGAGCCTCTGCCCGGTCGCGATCTTCTGGATGCAGGAGGTCGGCAGGATTTCGTTCTCGCCGAAGAGGCCGTGGAAGGTCACGGCCTCCTCCGTCAGGCCGAGGACGCCCGGTGTCCGCCGATACGGGCCGGCGACGCGCTCGGCGCGCGTGAGGAGCTTGAAGTCCGCGGGCCGCTCGGCGACAAGACGGCGGGCCAGGCGGTCCAGAGCCCTCGCGATAAGGAGCCTCGGCACGGCGAGGGCGGCGACTCCGAGCGCGAGCAGGCCCGCGGCCCCGAGCAGAACGGTCTCCACGGGGCGAGCCTACAGGAGTCGGTGCGGCGCCCGGCCTCAGATCGGCGCGGCCGGGAATCCGTAGAGCAGCAGGCCGAACGTCTTCACGAGGAAGACCGCCATCTGGCCCCGGTTGTTCGGATCGTCCGGGCAGTAGAGGGGCGGAGTCGCGGAGCAACCCCCGGTGATCTGCCGCGAATAGAGCTCCTCGATCCAGTCGGAGAATCCGGTTCCCGGCGTGCAGGCCACGTCGTCGAAGACGCCGGCGCAGTCGGGTGGATCGTACGCAGAGCCTTCCAGGGTCTTGAGGAGGAAGACCGCCATTGCGCCCGCGGGACCGTGTTGTCCGGGCAGTAGTTGCCGCCGCCGCACCACTCGTGATCTGGAGCGACGCCAGCTCTTCGATCCGGGATCGAACGGACCGCCGGTGCATTTCCCTTTCGGTCGGTGCACCGATGCTAACAAAGCGGGCCGCCGGCGCGGCCGCTTGAGGAATTCCGAATGTCCGGCGCTAGTGCAGGAACTTCTTGCGGTTACGGATGTAGTCCGTGAAGAGAAACTCCGCCAGGTTGTACGGCGAGGCGTAGTACGCACGTCCCCGGTTGATCTTCGTCAGCTTGTCCACGAATTCGACGAGGTACGTGTCCGTGGCGATCATGAAGGTCGTGATCGTGATCCCGTCGCGGCGGCAGGCGTCGGCCTCCTCGAGCGTGCGGTTGACGATCTTCAGGTCCAGGCCGAAGGGATTCTTGTAGAGCCGCCCGCGCTCCCAGATCGCCGAGGGCTTGCCGTCGGTGATGAGGAAGACCTGCTTGTTGGGGTTCTTGCGGTGGACGAGGAGCTTGCGGGCGAGGGCCAGGCCGGCCTTGGTGTTGGTGTGGAACGGGCCGACCTGCGTCTTGGAGATCTCGGAGATCGGGACCCGCCGGGCGTCGTCGCCGAAGAGCAGGACGTCGATCGAGTCCTTGGGGTACTTCGACTGGATGAGCTCGACCATGGCGAGGGCGACCTTCTTGGCGGGCGTGAAGCGGTCCTCGCCGTAGAGAATCATGGAGTGGGAGATGTCGATGGCGAGCACGGTCGCGCAGGACGTCAGGTGCTCCTCCTCGTGGACCTCGAAGTCCTCGGCCGTCAGGGCGATGTCGTCGGCGTCCCGGCGCACGGCGTTGCCGATCGAGCGGACGCCGTCGATCGCGCTGGGGTTGTCGCCGAACTCGTAGGCGCGGGTCTCGGGCAGGAGCTCGCCGCCCGACCCCGACCGCGGGACCGTGTGGTATCCCGGGCCCGACTTCGTCAGCGAGGTGAAGATCTCCTCGAGGGCCGAGCGCCGGATCCGCCGCTCGCCGGCGGCCGAGAGCGCGAGCTGACCGCCGCGGTCCTCGACCATCTCGCTCTTCTGGAGCTCGCTGCGGAACTGCTCGAGGTCGATGCCCGGGTCGATCATGCCGCGCTCCTGGAGGTACTTCATCCACCGGAGCGCCTCCTCGACGTCGCCGCCCGACTGGAGGACGAGCTGCAGGAAGAGCTTGACGAGCTCCTGGTAGGTCAGGAGCTGCTTCAGGAGATCGAGCGGGAAGTCGGAGTACCGGTAACGCATGCCTAGCCGATGGCCCCCCGCCAGTCCCGCGCGGACTGCAGGAAGAGACTCCGGTCGCTCGTCGTGAAGACCGTGTAACCGAGAGCCGCGAGGCCCGGGACCTGGTCGGCCGTCCTCAGCATGATGCCGGCCGCCTTGCCGTGCTCCTTCGCGACGGCGCCGACGCGCTCGACCGCGGCCCGGTACCGCGGCTCCTCGTAGTGGCCCGGCACGCCGAGGGCCTGCGACAGGTCGTTCGGCCCGACGAAGAGGACGTCGACGTCCTTCTCGGCCGCGATCTCCGTCAGTGCGTTGACGGCGCCGGCGGTCTCGATCTGGACGACCACTGCGGTCGAGGCGTTGGCGTCGAGGACCCAGTGATCGAAGGGGAGCGTCCCGTAGCGGTTGGCGCGCACGCCCGCCAGTCCCCGCTTGCCGACGGGGGCGTACTTGACGCTGTCGACGGCGGCCCGGGCGGCCGCCGCGCCGTCGGCGCGCGGGAAGAGCGTCCCCGCCGCGCCGCAGTCGAGCGCCCGGTTGGCGTCGGCGGAGGCCTGGCAGCCGGGCACGCGCACGATCGCCGGAAGGCCCGCTCCCTCGGCGGCGCGGACCATCCGCTCGACCGCCTCGGGGCCGAAGTTGCCGTGCTCGGTGTCGATGACGGCGAAATCGAAGCGTGCCAGGGCGAGGAGCTCCGCGAGGCCCTCCGTCGGCCAGGTCAGGAAACAGCCGAGAACAGGCTCGCGCGCCAGGTACCGGGCGCGCAGCGGTCGGTCGGCCATGTCAGTTCGCGCGGTTCCGGACGAGGTTGAACTTCAGCATCTCGGTGTACGAGACGCGGGAGTCGAGGTCCTGGCGCGCAATCTTCAGGTGCTGGGTCAGGCCTTCGAGGACGAGCTCCATTCCGATCGCGAGCTCCTCCTTCGAAGCCGGGGAGAAGTGCTCCTCGACCGCCTTCTTGAGGTTCGGGACCGACTGCAGCGACGCGAGATGCTCCGTGAACGGCGCGTCGTCGGAGAGAGTGATCCGGTTGCCCGCCGCGAACCAGGCGACGATCGGCTCGTAGAGCGGGTGGATCTTCTCGGCGGGCGGGGCCACCCGGGCGCGACGCTGGGGGCCGCCGGAGATCTCGTCCTCGTCCTCCGCCTCCTGACGGCGGCGCTCCGAGGGGCGGCCCGAGTCGGGCGGCGGGAATTTCGCGTCGAAGAGCTTCTTGACGGCGGTGCCGATCAGCTTCTTGGCGATGACCTCGGCGCCCTGCTGCTCGCCCTCGTAGACCATCTCGACTTTCCCCGTGATCGCCGGAAGCGTCGCGGGGAGGTCGCAGAGCCGGGGCGAGACGCGCGCTTCGCCGTTGACGAGACCGCGGCGCTCGAGGTTCGAGGCGAGGATTTCGATCGCCGAGATCGGCATGCGCGCCGAGACGCCTGACGACTGGTCGACGAATTCGGACGCCCGGGCCGCGAAGGCGATCTCCTCGACGAGCTCCCGGAAGAGGTCGGGGATCTCGATCTTCGGTCCGCCGTCCCGCTCGACCCACGCCTCCTGGGCGGTGATCTTCGCCGCGGTCTTCACGTCCTCGGGGTAGTGCGTGAAGATCTGCGAGGAGATGCGGTCCTTCAGGGGCGTGATGATGTTGCCGCGGTTGGTGTAGTCCTCCGGGTTGGCCGAGAAGACGAGAAGGATGTCGAGCGGGATCCGGACCGGGAAGCCCCGGATCTGCAGGTCGCGCTCCTCGAGGATGTTCAGGAGGCCGACCTGGATGCGGGGCTGCAGGTCCGGAAGCTCGTTGATCGCGAAGATGCCGCGGTTGGTGCGCGGCACGATGCCGTAGTGGATGACTTCCTCGTCGGAGTACGCCCTGCGCTCGGTGGCCGCCTTGATCGGGTCGATGTCGCCGATCAAGTCGGCGATCGTCACGTCGGGTGTCGCGAGCTTCTCGCGATAGCGCTCCTCCCGCGCGATCCAGACGATCGGCGTCGCCTCGCCCTTGTCCGCGAGGATGCGCCGGCCGTACTTGGTGATCGGCGCGAAGGGATCTTCGTTCAACTCGCTGCCGGCGATCGCCGGAATCTCCGCGTCGAGAAGGTTGACGAGCATCCGCAAGAGGCGCGTCTTGGCCTGGCCGCGCAGGCCGAGGAGGAGCAGATCGTGCTTCGAGAGGATGGCGTTGTGCAGCGCCGGCAGGACGGTGCGCTCGTAGCCGTGGATGCCGGCGAAGGGATTCTCGCCCTTCGCCAGGGCTCGGCAGAGGTTCCCGCGCAGCTCTTCCTTGATGCCGCGCGAAACGTAGCCGGACGACTTCAGGTCTCCGAGGGTCTGGGGCTTGGGGCTCACGAGGGTGCTTTCTCCGGCTACCTGCCGGCGTTTCGGGATCCTCACCCGGGTTTGAAGGCGGGAGCGTGGTCCGAGGCGGTGAAGAGCTCGGCTTCGCGGCGCGGCCGGCGGCCGCCGCGGCGCGCCGGGCGAGGCCCTGCATCCGGCGCGGTCGAAGCCGACGATCGTCTCGGCGATCACGCCGTCGGCGCCGACGCGAAAGAGCGTCGGGACGGTTTCGAGGCCGAGCGCGTTCGAGGCGGGCCAGGGCTCGCGGTCGTAGAGCGTCTCGAGCCGTGTGCGGAGTCGGGCGTTGAATGCCTTCGTCTTCGCCGGATCGTCCTGCGTCACGGCGACGATCGAGAATGGACCGCCCTCGGCGATCTTCCGGATCCGATCCAGAAACGGCCAGGTCAACTCGCAGGTCGGGCAGGTCGTCTTGAAGACGGCGTAGACGGTCTCGCCGGCGCGCTTCGAATCGGCGGGCGCGCCGGATTCGTCGCGGAGAGAAATCTTCGGAAAGGGAGCTCCGGGCTCCAGGGCGGCCACGACCCGGGATTATAGACTTCGCGCCGGGCGCTTCGGCGGCACGTCGAGCTCTCCGGGGAGGACACGCGGCGATGAAACAAAAACGGCGCTCCCGGATCTCGCGCCGCCGGTTCCTGAAGACGGCGGGCGTCGCGATCGCCGCCGGCGCCGTGCCCTCGCTTTCGTGCGGGCCCTCGGACAGGAAGGCGTCCGCCGCGAAAAAGACGCTCCGCATCCTCCAGTGGAGCCATTTCGTGCCCGCCTACGACGCCTGGTTCGACGGTGTCTACACGAAGGACTGGGGCGCGAAGAACGGGACCGAGGTCATCGTCGATCACATGACGTCGACCGAGGTCAACCCCCGGGGCGCGTCCGAGGCCGCCGCGGGGAAAGGGCACGATCTCTTCCTCTTCATCTCGCCGCCGGCCGCCTACGAAGCCCGGGTCGTCGACCTCAAAGACGTCGTGGAGGAAGTCGAGCGAAGTCACGGAAAGATGATCCCGCTCGCTCGCAAATCGACCTTGAACCCGAAGTCCGGAAAGTACTTCGCGTTCTCCGACTCCTTCGTTCCGGATCCCGGCAACTACCGCATCGACCTCTGGAGCCAGGTCGGCTATCCGAACGGCCCGAGCACCTGGGAGGACCTGCGCTCGGGCGGGCGGCAGATCCGCGAGAAGTTCGGCAACCCGGTGGGCCTCGGCCTTTCGCAGGAAATGGACTCGAACATGGCCCTTCGGGGCGTGCTGTGGTCCTTCGGGGGCGCGGTCCAGGACGAGCAAGGGACGCCCCGTCCTCCGGTCGAAGGAGACGGTCGCCGCGCTCGAGTTCGTCCGCGCGCTCTACAAGGAGTCGATGACGCCGGAGGTCTTCACCTGGGACCCCGCCTCGAACAACCGCATGATGCTGGCGGGACGCGCCTCCTTCGTGTGCAACGCCATTTCGGTCACCCGGACGGCCGAGAAGGAAAACCCCGACATGGCGCGGAAGATCGGCCTCGTGCCGGCCCTCCAGGGCCCCGTCCGCCGGATCGCCGCCGAGCACATCATGAACTGCTACGTGATCTGGAAGTTTGCGCAGAACATCGACGGGGCCAAGCAGTTCCTGGTCGACCTCGTCGACCACTTCGCGGAGGTTTTCTCGAAGAGCGAGTTCTACAACTTCCCCTGCTATCCGGACACGGTCCCCGACCTCGCGGACCGGCTCGCGAAGGACCCGAAGGCCGACCCCGCCGGCAAGTACTCCGCCCTCGCGGGCGTCCTCGACTGGTCGACGAACGTCGGTTTCCCTGGCTATGCGACGGCCGCGATCGACGAAGTCTTCAACACGTTCGTCATCCCGACCATGTTCGCCCGCGTCGCCCGCGGCGAGATCGCGCCGCAGGCGGCGGTCGACGCGGCGCAAGAGGACGTGGAGCGGATTTTCCGGAAGTGGGCATGAGTCCCCCCTCTCCCTTGCCCTCTCCCCCCGCCGGGGGGAGAGGGTCGGGGTGAGGGGGCGAGGAGCTCAAGAAAAAAATCGGGCGGCCTCAGCGGCCGCCCGAAGGATGGGTGAGGCGGGTTCCAGCGCCCGCCGGGGGGACTCGAGGCACCGACCCGGATGGGGTCCAGCGCCCACCCGGAAGACCCACGGCCGGGATCCAGCGCCCGGCCGCGAGAATCTTTCGAAACTAGAACTGCGCGCTCTCGATCGAACCCGCGAGCGCCGCTGTCGACGCCTGTCCCGCGACGATGACCCTGGCGGTTGCAGTTTGCGTCGGCATCGGTTTACAAGAAATCATCGAAGGCGGCGTCAGTCAATAAATATCGTAATTACAGCGAGTTATGATGTAAACGAATGTAAACCTGTGCCTGTAAATAGGTAGATGCCGTAAAGTCGCGGGAGGTTTCGGAAAAATGGCGGACACGAAGTTCGGCTCGAAAATCCGGGCGCTGCGGCGTCGGCACGGCCTGCGCCAGGTGGATCTCGCCGAGAAGCTGGCGATCTCGCCTTCCTACCTGAACCTGATCGAGCACGACCAGCGGACGCTGACGGCTCCGCTCCTCCTGAAGCTCGCCGAGCTTTATCCGCTGGAGCTCAAGCGGTTCGCCCCGGACGACCATGCGCGACTGATCTCCGACCTGCACGAGGTTTTCGGGGACACGCTCTTCGAGAGCCACGACGTGACGACCGCGGACCTGCGGGAGACGGCGTCGAACGAGTCGGTTTCCGCGGCGATCGTGAAGCTGTACCACGCCTACCGCGACGCGCTCGAGTCGATCCGGGCGGTCGCCTCGAAGGTCTCGGACGGCGGCGATTTGACGGGGATCGATCCGGCGCGCCTGCCTTCCGAGGAAGTGTCGGACGTGCTCCAGGAGAGCCAGAACTATTTTCCCGCGCTCGAGGAGGCCGCCGAGCACCTGTCCGAGGAGGCCGGGCTCGAGCGGCCCGACGCCTACCCGGGGCTCGTCCGCCTTCTTGCCCGGGAAGGAATCGCGGTCGAGATCGTGCCTCACCACGGCCCCCGCGCGGCCATGCGCTCTTACGATCCGGACTCGCGGCGTCTCTCGCTCTCCGAAGTCCTTGCGCCGCACGCGCGCAATTTCCAGATCGCGCACCAGATCGGCCTGCTGCGTCTGACGGCCGAGTTCGACCGGATTCTCGAGACGTCCCGCCTGACGACGCCCGACTCGGTGACGCTCTGCCGCGTCGCGCTCGCGAGCTACTTCGCGGCGGCGCTCCTGATGCCGTACGGCCCGTTCCTGGAGTCCGCGCGGGCCTTCCGTTACGACATCGAGCTGCTCGAACGCCGCTTCGGCGTCAGCTTCGAGCAGGTCTGCCACCGCCTGACGACGCTCCGCCGGCCGGGGCAGGAAGGCGTGCCCTTCCACTTCATTCGCGTCGACATCGCGGGGAACATCTCGAAGCGCTATTCGGCCTCGGGCATCCGCTTCGCCCGTTTCTCGGGCCTCTGTCCCCGGTGGAACGTGCACAGCGCGTTCATGACCCCCGGCATCGTGCGGACCCAGATCTCGCGCATGCCCGACGGGACGACGTACCTGTGCGTCGCCCGCACGGTCAGCCAGAGCCTCGGCGGCTTCGGGTCGGCGCATCCCCTCCACGCGATCTCTCTCGGCTGCGAGGTCGGCCACGCGCGCCACCTCGTCTACGGGGACAGCGTCGACGTCAACAACCCCAACGCCGCCGTCCCCATCGGAATCACGTGCCGGCTGTGCGAGCGCATGGACTGCGACCAGCGCGCGTTCCCGCCCATCCACCGCAAGCTCGGGATCGACGAGAACGTCCGGGGGGCCTCCTTCTACCGTTTCGTCGAGAAGGAGGGGGCATGACGTCGCGCGGAAATCCCGCCGCCGCCGCCGCCGACGGCGGAGGGCGCGGCACCCGAGATCGGCGCGACGGCGTCGGTGGAGCTCGTCGTTGCGGCCTCCGACCTCGCCAGCGCCTTGAGGCTGGGTCCGGAGGACGCTTTCCCGCCGGTCCTCGCGACGGCGCGGATGGTAGCCCTCATGGAGCTCGCCGCCGCGCGCGTGCTCCGGCCGTTTCTCGGCCCCGGCGAGCTCTCGGTCGGCGTGACCGTCGACGTGACGCACTCGGCGGCGACCCCCGAAGGCGCCCGGGTGACGGCGACCGCGCGCTACGTGGGGCGCGAGGGCAAGCTCCATCGGTTCGAGGTCGTCGCGCGCGATGGCGGGGGCGAGATCGGCCGGGCCACCCACCGGAGGGCCCTCGTGACGAGCGAGCGGCTCGTGGCCTCCTCCCGGCGACGCAACGCCGGCGGCTGATCGGCGGTCGCGCCGGCGGGGCAGGCGGGTCGACCGTTGCGGCGAAGGCTCAACTTGATACGCTTGGAGGAGTGCGTCCGTCGTTTCATTCGAGCGGGAGACGGCTCCGAACCGGCGCGGTTTCGGCGCTCGCGGTATTCGCCGCACTCGCTGTCGTTTCGGGCTGCACCGACTACAAGCAGACGTACCAGGCGACCAGCTCGATCTGGGACGTGAGGGTGACGACCAATCGCGGGGACGTCGCCGCCTGTCGGCTCATCCGGGGAGTCGATTCGCGTGATTCGCAGAGAGGCTGCGGCCTGACCGTGCAGCCGACGTTCGAGGAATGTCTGAGATATCAGGTCCGACTCGCGGGCGGTGACACGCTTCTGATGAACGGACCGGTCGGGGAGGCCTACGATTGCTCGGGGCACGGAACGGGTTCCGCGAAGGCCCCTCCCGCCACGCCCACGGAACCAACGCCGACCGTGACGGCTCCTCGACCGTCCGCGACGCTCCCGGCTCCTCCGTCGACGGCCCCGATGCCCGAGCCGACTCCGGGCACGCCACCGATGGAGACGCCGCCCGGCGCCCGGGTCCGCATCACCGCGGACCGGGGTGCGGCGAAGGGCTGCGTCTATCTCGGCGACGTCGCCGGCGCCGACGCCTGCAGGGACGAGAACGGGGAGACGTCCGGGCCGTGCGCCCGCGAAGCCGTGCAAGTGGGTGGCGATCTGATCCTCCGGACCGACGACCGCGCCCAGATCTTCTCCTGCAAGGCGCGGCCTTGACCGGGCCCGCGGGAACGATCGTCGAAGGGTTGACGAATCCTCGCGGCCTCGCCCTCGATCGATTCCCGATCCGCTCCCGCGAAGCGTCCGTCACGCTCTCGGCATGGCGGCTGACGGTGGGCGCCGACGAAGGGGCCGGCACGATCGCGTTGGTGGAGCTCGGTCCGGGCGCGGCCGCCTACCGGGGAGACGGAATCTTTCTCGGCTGGACGCAGGACCGCCTGGCGGGTGCCTACGCGGCGCTGCGGCCGTCGAACGAGGCCGCCGTCGCGATGGACATGCCGCAGCTCGGCTAGGGCGCGTCAGGCGGCGGGCGCCGCCTCCTCCAGCGATCTCGCGTTCCGCCGGCGTCAGAAGGGGTGCCGCGGCCGGGTAATACACGTCGAGATTTCCCCGCTCGTGCGCGTCGAAGCGCCGGGAGAGATTCTCGATCAGGCCGAGAATGTCGGACATCCGGGCGCGGGCCTCGATTTGCTCGCGCGTGTGGCGGGTCAGCTCCCGGAGCTGAACGTACTCGAGCTTGAGCTCGCGCTGGGGGTCGCGGTCGGGCAGGCGGGCGCGCCGCAAGGCCGGGAGGAGGGCGTTCTCCTCGGCGGCGGTCCAGCGGCACAGCCAGTCGTGAAAATCCGCGAGGGCCATGCGGTACGCGGCCTCGTCGCGGCGTTCGAAGGCCCGGTGAAAGTCGTCGAAGCGGTCGCGCAGGGCGGCCTGCGTCCGCATTGAGGAGCGCGAGCGCGTCCTCCACGTCAGAGTCCCGCGATTCCCGGCTCGATTCGCTCGAAGCCCTGCTCGCGGGCCCAGAGGTCCATCGAGAGGGAGAGGAGGTCGTCGACTTCGGGAATCGGGCGGGCGTCTTCGGACAGGTCGATCGACTTGACGTAGCGACGGCACGTCTCGCACGCCTCGATCCGCACGGTGGGGTGCGCGGACGCCGAAAAGGACGGGAGCCGCTCGGGATTCTCCTCGAGGCAACACGGGCACAGGATGCGGCCGAAGGACCACTCGTCTCCGCAAAGCGCGCATACCAGCATGCGCTTCGCTCCCTCCATCAGCGAGCCCTCGCGGCGCGCCGCCGCCGACGGCGCGCCGGCGCAGTAGGGACACGCGCCCCGACGGTGGATGCGGTCGGGAGCGATGCCGAGCGTCCGCAGGACCGCGACGTACGGGCGCAGCATCGCGCGCGACAGGTAGTCCTCCCGCGCGGGCGGGCCGCCCTCCCACCAGACGAGCATCCGCGTCCGGGCCGTGGAGGCCGTGTCCTCCCGGCGGGAGAGCGCGTCGGCTGCGAGTCCGGGAGGACCGCACTCGGCGGCATAACGGAGGACGACCGCGGCCTGCGCGCCGAGGCGCTCGGCGTCCTCGGCCAGGCGACCCGAGAGAGGGTCGTCGGCGTGCAGGTCCTCGAGGGCGGCCGCCACGCGCGCCTGGGCGCGGAAGAGTCCGGCCGCGAACTCGAGCGGGTCGCGCGGGGCGCCGGCGATGCGCGCCAGCGTCTCCGCGCGGGCCGCGCGGCGCTCGAACTCGGAAGCCACCCCGGAGAGGCTACGGGCGACGGGGCTCTTCACCCATCACTTCGCGGTACCACCGGGAGTGGTGGAGGCGCGCCCATTTCTTGGTGACCGTGCCGCGGGTCATCGAACGGAAGGTGCCCGGTTCCGCCGACGTGCCGAGATAGACGTGAAACACGATGGCCACGACGAACAGGATGAAGGTGACGTCGTGGAGCAGAAACGCAAACTCCATCAGGATCCGCGGAAAGCTGCGGGGAAACCACATCAGCAGGCCGGACAGGAGCAGCCCGAGGGCGCCGAGCCCCATGGACCAGAAGAAGAACTTCTGACCTCCGTTGTACTTCCCGACCTCCTCGTCCTCGACCTCCCAGCGCATGTAGCGGATGAGCTTCGGTCCCCACCATCCCCGCTCCTGCGGCTCGAACTTCATGTCCGAGGCCCAGTCGATCGTCTCGACCAGGACCGCGATGAAGAACGCGATTCCCAGCCAGGGGTGGATGACCCGGCAGACGGTCAGGCCGCCGAAGAGAGATGCCATCCAGCCGAAGACCGGAGTCCAGATCGGCATTCCCGTGAAGAGGCACCCGAAGAACGTCACGGCGACGATCCAGTGGATGACGCGCGAGGAGAGCTTGTGACGGATGATCTCGTTCCCGACGAGGACGTCTTCCTTGTCGCGCGCCACGAGGACGGCGGGATCCATGGGCCGGCGGGACGGTGCGGCGGTGCTCATGCGATCCTCCTATGCCTCGGGAAGGTTGGCGTCGTGCGTGTCGGCGCCCTGGACACCCTTCCGTCCGTGGTTCATGTAGTGCCCGAAGGCGCCGATGACGGCGCCGAAGACCGCGATGACGCCGAGCGGTCGCACGACCTTCTTCCACAGCTTCACACCCCAGGGCACGTGCGGATCCGCGGGAAGGTCGTACCAGTCGGGCCGGTCACCATGCGCCAGAACGGTCACGACGGTCGTGCCGCCGACGCCGGGCGGGTCGTAGAGCACGGCGTGGGTGAACCCTCCGGCCTTCAGCTGATCCACGCGGTGCCGGCCGAGGGCGACCATGTCCTCCTTGGTTCCGAAGTGCAGGCAGCCGGTGGGGCAGGCCTTGATGCAGGCCGGCTCGAGGCCGACGGAGACGCGATCGACGCAGAGAGTGCACTTCGACATCTTGCCGGTCGTCGCGGAGAAGCGCGGCACGTCGAACGGGCAGCCCGTTTCGCAGTAGCCGCAGCCGATGCACTGGTCGGCGTTGACGTCGACGATGCCGTTGGCGTACTGGACGATCGCGCCGGGCGCGGGGCAGGCCGCGAGGCAGCCCGGCTCGTCGCAGTGCATGCACTGGTCCTTGCGCATCAGCCAGACGATGCCGCCGTCGAAGTCGCGCTCGTTGAAGCGGATCAGGTTCCAGTAGTCGGGGTGAAGGGTCGGCAGCGTCTGGTAGGTCCCGGTCTGCTGCGTCGGGACGATCTTGAGATCGTTCCACTCCTGGCAGGCGACCTCGCAGGCCTTGCAGCCGATGCACGTCGAGGTATCGATGTACTTGGAAACCGTCGTCGCCGTTCGCAGCCCCGACCGGCTGCCGAGGACGGACGCCGAGGAGCGGCGAATGTCGAGGGCTTGTGTGCTCATCGCGCTCCTCCCTTCACGCCTTCTCGAGCTTGACGAGGAAGGTCTTGTATTCGGGGGTCCACGTGTTCGGGTCCATGGCCGACGGCGTCAGGAAATTCGCCAGCGGGCCGGTGTGGTCGGCCGTTGCCTCGTAGCCCCAGTGGAGGGGGAAGCCGATCTGCCAGTGCTGCTTGCCGTCGATCTGGAGGGGGCGCATGCGCTTGGTGACCATGGCGACCCCTTCGATCGAGCCGCGCGCGGAGGTGACCCGCGCCTTGCCTCCGTTGACGATGCCCTTCTCCTTGGCGAGCGCCTCCGGAATCTCGATGAAGAACCCGGGCTGCAGCTGGTTGAGGCGATTGATGTGCTTCGTCCAGTAGTGGTACATCTCGGTCAGCCGGTAGGTCGTGCAGACGATCGGGAAGTCCGCGGCGTTTCCGTAGACGTCCTTGTCCGACTTGAATTTCTTGGAGCCGGGTTGGACGTGACCTTCGGATGAAGGAGGTTTTGCGACCGGCGCTTCGACCGCCTCGTAGTGTTCCGGGAAGGGGCCGTCGTTCAGGCCGGCGCGATACAGGCGGCCGAGCCCTCGGGCAGCATGATGAAAGCCCCGAACGTCCCCGGGGGCGCATCCGGCTTCATGTCGGGGACGTCGCCGACCCACTTCGGCCGTTCCACTTTGATCCCGACGCGTGTCGGGTCCCAGGGCTTGCCTTCGGCGTCGGCCGACGCGCGGTTGTACATCACGCGGCGATTGGCCGGCCAGGAGAAGGTCCAGTTGTGGAACATGCCGAGGCCGCTCGGGTCGTCGGTCGAGTACGCGGCGCTGCGCCATGTTGCCCGGCTTCCGTGTAGACGCCCGACATCAGCCAGTTGCCGCACATCGTCGAGCCGTCGTCCTGGAGCTGGCCGAAGCCGTCGAGCTGCTGCCCGGCGGTCTTGAGACCTTCGTCTTGTCCTTCGGGTCCGGGATGTCGGCGAGGGCCCTGCCGTTGAGCTCCTTCAGGATTTCGGCAGGTCCGGCGCCGCCGGGTTCGTGTAGCTCCAGTCCACGTTGAGCACGGCCTCGGGAACGCGCCGCCCTCCTTCCGGTAGAGCTCGCGCACCGCGAGGAAGATGCGCGCCAGGATCTCCTGGTCGGTCTTGACCTGTCCCGGGGGATCGACGGCCTTCCACTTCCACTGGATCCAGCGCGCGGAGTTGGTGAAGGACCCGTCCTTCTCGGCGAAATTGGATGCGGGAAGCTGGAAGACCTCGGTCTGGATCTTCGAGGGATCCGGCGCGCCGTACTCCTTCGGAGCCCGCCAGAAGGTCGCGGTCTCGACCTCGTGATTCTCGACGACGACGAGCCACTTCAGCTTTGCATGCGCGGCGACCATCTTCGGCGAATTCGGGCCGATCCCGACCGGGTTCATCCCGAACGTCATGAGGCCCTCGGGGCCCGGCTCCTGCCCGCCGGCGCGAGTCGAGTTGCCGCGGTACATGTCGTCGAAGATGTACATCCAGGAGTAGTTCCCGTCGATCTTGGGCAGCCACCCGTAGCCGAACTCGTTCTCCTTCGTGGCCGCCTTGCCGTAGCAGGCCTTGAGGACCGAGGCCATGAACTTCGGGTAGTTCTGCCAGTAGTTCATGGAGGGGCCGAGGGGCTTGGGGCACGTTGGCGTCGCTTCCGTACTCCTTGAGGGTCTGCCACTGGGCCTGCGGCGTCTTGAGGTAGCCGGGGAGAATGTCGAAGACGCCGGCGGTGTCGGTCGCCCCCTGGATGTTGGAGTGGCCGCGGAGCGCGTTGACGCCGCCGCCGGGCCGCCCGACGTTGCCGAGCAGGAGCTGCAGCATCGCGGCCGTCCGGATCATCTGCACGCCGATCGAGTGCTGCGTCCAGCCGAGCGCGTACATGATCGTGCCGCATCGCGCGGCGTTGCCGGTCGACGTCACGACCTCGGCCACCTTCAGGAACGTCTCCTTCGGGTGTCCCGCAGATCTTCTCGACCATCTCCGGCGTGTACCGGTCGACGTGCTTCTTAAGCAGCTGGAAGACGCAGTTGCGGGTCCTGGAGCGTCGGGTCCGTCTTCGCGAATCCCGTCTTCGGGTCGAGCTGGTAGGCCCAGGTGTCGCGCTTGTAGCTGCCGGCCGCCTCGTCGAAACCGGAGAAGAGCCCCTCGTCGAACTTGAACTCGTGGATTGATCAGACAGCGGCGCGTTCGTGAAGAGTCTTGACGTACTCCTCGTGGTACCGGTTGTTCGCGATCGCGTAGCGGATGATGCCGAGAAGGTAGGCGATGTCGGTTCCCGTGCGGATCGGGGAGTAGAGGTCCGCGACGGCCGCCGTCCGTGTGAAGCGCGGATCGACCGCGACGAGCTTTGCGTTACGGGTCTTCTTGGCCTCGATGGCCCACTTGAATCCGCAGGGATGGTTCTCGGCGGGGTTGCCGCCCATGCACAGGACGACGTCGGCATTCTTGATGTCGACCCATCCATTCGTCATCGCCCCCCGACCGAACGTGGCGGCCAGACTGGCCACCGTGGGGCCGTGTCAAACCCGGGCCTGGGTATCGCGGTACGGCACCCCCCAGGCCGACGCGGACTTCCAGTAGAGGTAGTTGAATTCGGTCGTATCCGTGCAGCCGCCGATCATGGCCATGCCCGGATTGCGGTTCACGACCTGACCCTTGGCGTTCTTGCCGACGAAGTTCTTGTCGCGGGTGTCCTTGATGTGGCGGGCGATCTTGGCGATCGCCTCGTCCCAGGAGATGTCCTCCCACTTGTCCGAGCCCGGCCGCCGGACCTGCGGCTTCATCAGGCGGGTCTTGCTGTTGATGTCGTCCTTGACGGTCGCCCCCTTGGGGCAGAGGGTGCCTCGATTGATGGGATGGTCCGGGTCTCCCTCGACGTACACGACGGCGGGCGTCGCGTTCTTGGCCTTGTCTCCGAGCGTATGAATGATCATCCCGCAGGAGACGGCGCAGTAGGGGCAGGTACTTCGCGTCTCGGTGGTGCGGGAGACCTTGAGCTCCCGCATTTCGGCCCGCGCCGTGGAGACGTCGAACCCGAGGGCGATGGTGGTTCCGAGACCGGTGGCCTTCAGGAACCCTCGACGCGTGACCTCCATGGCCCCTCCTTTCGGGATCGCCTCCCGGGAAAGAGCACGTCCAGAAGCGATTCAAGTCCTCGCGGTGTCTCTTGTCAAGCGCGAATATCGGATCACGATACAGTGAACCTGAGTTCTCGCGGGGGCTGCTCGAGGGGCGGCCGCCGGCGATACGGAACCGGCCCGGGAGACGGGCCGCATGACGCAAGTGCATCAGGGGCGGCCGGGCGCCGTAAAGTAGCATTTCGTCGGCTGCAAAACGCCGCGAAACGGGCGTTTCGAAGGAGGGGCGATGAATCTCATCAACCCGATCGTGCGCCGCTGGCTCGGCGACGGCACCGCGGATCCGGAGGCATTCTGGGCCCGGGCGGCCCGCGAGCTACCCTGGTTCCGGCCGTGGGAGAAGACCCTGGTCTGGGAGCCTCCCACCTTTCGCTGGTTCGTGGGCGGCCGGACCAACCTCGCGTGGAACGCGCTCGATCACCACGTGAACCGCGGGCGGGGAGGGCACGCGGCCCTCGTCGGCTTGAACGAGCGCGGAGAACGGCGGGTATTCACGTACGCCCAGCTGCTCTCGGAGGTCGAGCGCGTCGCCGCGGCCCTCCGGGGCATGGGGGTCGGCAAGGGCGACCGGATCACCATTTACATGCCGACGTGTCCCGAAGCCATCGTGCTGATGCTCGCGGCCGTCCGGATCGGCGCGATCCACGTCGTCGTCTTCGCCGGATTCGGCTCCGGCGCCCTGGGGGACCGCATCCGGGCGAGCGGCTCGAAGGCCGTTTTCACCGCCGACAAGACCTTCCGGAAGGGCAAGGACGTGGGGCTCAAGGAGATCGTCGACCAGGCCCTGGCGGGCGGAAATCATGCCGTCGAGCGGGTCGTGGTCTGGAGCCGCGGCGGCGCGGTCGCCATGACCCCGGGCCGCGACGTGACGTGGGAAGACTTCCTGGAAAAGGGCCGCGGGCACACGGGCGAGCACGTCGAGATGGAGTCCAACGAGCCGGCGTTCATCCTGGCGACCTCGGGCACGACGGCCAAGCCGAAGCTGGCGGTGCACACGCACGGCGGCTACGCCGTCCACATCGCGAGCATGGCGCGCTGGTGTTTCGGCCTGCGCCCGGGCGATGTGTGGTGGTCGACCTCGGACATCGGCTGGATCGTCGGGCACAGCTACATCGTCTATGCGCCGCTGCTCGCGGGGTGCACGACGCTCGCCTACGAGGGCGCGATCGACCATCCGGATCCGGAAACCGTCTGGAAGCTCGTCGAGGACTTCGGCGTGACCGGCATGTTCACGTCCCCGACCGCGGTGCGGCTGCTGATGCGGTACGGGGAGGCCCCGGCGCACCGGCACGATCTCTCCCGCCTCGAGCGCGTCTTCTGCGCGGGCGAAGTCCTGAACGCCCCGGCCTGGGAGTGGCTGCAGGAGAAGGTCTTTCGCGGACGCGTCCCGGTCATCGATCACATGTGGCAGACCGAGACGGCCGGCCCGGTCTTCGGCAATCCGTACGGGCTCGCGATGCTGCCGATCAAGCCGGGCTCGGCCACGGTCGCGCTTCCGGGGATCGATGCGGCCATCGTGACCGCCGACGGCGCGCCCTGCGCGCCGGACGAGAAGGGGATCATGGTGATCCGGCGGCCTTTCCCGGGACTGACCGCGTCCCTGTGGGGGGAACCCGAACGGTACGGACGCGACTACTGGGAGCGCATCCCCGGCGTGTACTCGACCGGCGACTCCGCCCACATCGACGGGGACGGCTACGTCTGGTTCGCCGGCCGGGCCGACGAGATCATCAAGATCGCCGGGCATCGCATCGGGACGATCGAGGTCGAGACGGCCTGCCTCCAGAATCCGGCGGTCGCGGAAGCGGGCGTGACGGGCCGTCCGGATGAGCTTCGGGGAGAGGTCATCTCGGCGTTCGTCGTGCTCCGGCAGGGGCACGAATCGTCGGAGGGGCTGCGGCAGGACATCCTCGCCACGATCCGCCGCGAGCTCGGGCCGGTCGCCGTCATCGGAGACCTGAACTTCGTCAACTCGCTGCCGAAGACGCGGAGCGGAAAGATCATGCGCCGCGTTCTCAAGGCCGTCACGCTCGACATGGAGCCCGGCGACATCACGACGATCGAGGACGGCGGCTCGGTCGACGAAGCCCGGCAGGCCTGGCAGGCCATGCGGGAGCAGGTGCGCGCCGGCCGCGACTGAAGCAAAGGGAGGGCGGGAGCGCCCGGCTCCCGCCCGGATTCCTAGAAGTTGTAGAGCGCCGAGAGCGCGAGCTGCGTTCCGCCGGTCTTGACCTCGGCCACGCCCGTCAGCAGCTTGTCGTAGATGTATTCGAACCCGAACGCGAGCGGCCCGGACTTCCAGCGCAGCATCCCGGCGTACATCGTGTTCTTCATCCGGCCGTTGGCGCCGACGGCGCGCAGCACGTCGGTGTTCTTGGGATCGTCGATGCCCCAGAAGCCGAAGACGCCCCAGTTCTTCGTGATGTCGAAGCCGATCTGGGCCCAGCCGCCCTGGCCCTGGATCTTCCCGAACTGCGTGATCATGCCGAAGTTCTGGCCGATCGAGTGTCCCGAGTAGCCGTTGCCCTGGATCAGGACCGGACCGATCTGGAACTTGGCGCCGATCTCGACGGCCGAGCCCGTGAGCCTGTCGTTCGGCGCGGACGCGCCCGGCCCCGACAGGTCCTTCTCGTCGTAGTGTCCGACGATGTAGGTCGACCACGTGCTGTTGCTGCCCATCTTGCCGCCGAGGTTGAATCGCAGCTCGAACTGCGGATACGACGCGTTCCCGGCCGTGTCCCAGTTGTTGCAGTTGTTGGTCGCCGCGGTGCAGTCCGGGCCGTTCCACGAGCCGGACATGATCGCGCCCTGGAGCTCGGCGTTGACCACCGAGTCCTTGGACGTGAGCTTCTGGTAGATGAAGATTCCCGGAAAGCGCCAGCCGATGTCGCCCGCCGCGCCGTAACCCAGGGGAAACGCGATGTGGGAGAGCGAGACGGCCACGTTGCCGAAGAGCGGGGACCACTGCTGGCCCATGCGGATGGTGGTGCTGCCGTTGCCGAAGTCGATGTAAGCCAGGCGCAGCCTCGGCACCGGCTGCTGGCCGCTGAACGCGCCGACTCCGTTGTTCCCTCCGAAGAAATCCATCTCGAGGGTGGCGCCGACCTTCCAGTCGCCGGTGATCTTGGGCCCGTCGAAGACCATCGTCAGGCGGGTGTTGCGAACGTCCGCGCCGCCGAACCAGCAGTCGACCGTGCAGTCCGGACCAACCGGGACTTCGGCGTTCTGTCCGTTGCCGAAAATGAAGTTTTGGTCCTGCGCGAAAGCCGTGACGCTGAAGAACCCTTTGAACGTGAGCGTGCCGGCGGTGCCCAGTTGGAAAGTGCTTTGCGCCGACGCCTCGCCAGCCGCGAGAACCGTGAATGCCAGAATGACCATGGAGCGCACTGCAAACCTCATTGACCCTCCTTCTCCCTCCGAATGGGGAAGTGCGCCTTTCCGGCGAGGAGCCGCCGGATGGGAATCTGGGCGGGAGCGTCAGGGAGGGCGGCAGGACGCGGGTCCGCGGGGCAGTCGTTCGGTGTCCCGCTTCTTCGCAGAAACCGAGGACGCCACCGTGGCCGGTCGACTCCGCATCCTCTCGCGGCCCTCTGGACGCCATCTTAGTCCGGTTTTTGCTCCCGACCTTCTCATTTGACCGACCCGAACGTAAAACCGGCGATGAACCGGTCGAGGAAGAGGTTGTAGACGAAGCCGATCGGGAGGCTCGCGATCAGGCAGGCGGCCATGAGCGAGCCCCAGTAGTAGACGTCGCCCCGGACCAGGTAGATCGGGACGCCGACGCCGACCGTCTGGTGCGAGGCCGAGGAAATGAAGGTCAGGGCGTAGACGAATTCCTGGGTCACCAGCGTGAAGGAGAAGATGACGACGGTCAGGATGCCCGAGACCGAGATCGGAACGACCAGCCGAAGGAAGGCCTGGAACCGGGTCAGGCCGTCGACCATGGCGGCATCCTCCAGCTCCCGGGGGATCGACTTGAAAAAACCCATGAGCAGCCAGGTCGAGAACGGAATCGTGAAGCTCGGATAGACGACGACGATCGACCAGATGGTGTCCTGGAGCCCCAAGGTGGCGACGACGCGGGAAAGGGGAATGAAGAGCAGCGTCGGCGGGATGAGGTAGGTCAGGAAGATCGCGATTCCCGAGGCGCCCTCCCCACGGCTCCGGTCAGGCGCGCCAGCGCGTAGGCCGCCGGCAGCGACAGGAGCAGCGTGATCGCGACGACGATGACGCCTGCCATGGTGGTGTTCCAGAGCCAGCGCGGGAAGAGGGTCTCGTTCCAGAGCAGCCGCAGGTGGTCGAGCGTCGGCGCCTCGTGAAACAGGAACGGGTTGTTCTTGAGGTCGTAGAGGTCGCTCGACTGCTTGAAGGTCGCGATCAGCATCCAGTAGAAGGGAAACGACAGCGCCGTCGCGAATCCGGCGAGGATCCCCCAGCGCAGCGTGGCCGCGAACGTCCGGCGGGCGCGGCGTCCGACGGCCATCAGGCGACCTCGGCGCGATGGGCCGTGCGCAGCATTTGCCAGGCCACGACCACGAGCAGGGGAAGCAGGAAGATCGAGATGGCGGCCCCTTCCGCCAGGTCGCTGCCGAGGATGCCGGTGAAGAACGCCATCGAGGGAAGGACCTGGGTCGTGTCGTACGGCCCCCCCCGCGTCAGGATGTAGATCACCGTCATGTCGGTGAACGTGAAGACGATGCCGAAGAGAAGCGCGACGCTGATGATCGGCCGGAGCATCGGGAGCGTGATCTGGAAGAGCGTTCGGAAGTAGCCCGCTCCGTCGACGGCACACGCCTCCGGGATGTCCCGGGGAATGGCGGTCCAGCCCGCGAGCAGGATCACCGTCGCAAACGGGAGAACGTGCCAGGTGTGGACCAGGATCACCGAGATCATCGCCAGCGTCGGTTCGCCCAGCCACATGGGCGGCGACAACGGATCGACGAGGTGAAGCCGAATGAGAACCCAGTTGATCACGCTGTAGAGGCTGTCGAGAATCCACTTCCACCCGATGCTCCCGATCGAGACGGGGGCGACCCAGGGGAGAATCACGAGGAAGCGGACGAGCCGGCGGCCGCGGAAGGCGTCCTTGAGGACGATCGCCAGAATGTTGCCGAAGACGAGGACGAGAAACTGGGAACAGACGGTGAACACGATCGAGTTTCGCAGCGCCCGCCGGAATCCGGGGTTCTCGAGCACGGACGCAAAATTGGCGAAGCCGACGAAGTGATATCCCGTCGACCCGACCTTCACGTCACCGACGGCGTAGACGATGGCGAGGAGGAAGGGCACGCCGACGAGGGCGATCACGTAGACGATCGCGGGAAGCAGCATCGCCGGCCCGAGCCAGCTCCGCCGCGAGAGGCGGCTCAAGAGATCCGCACGGGGCTCCGGCGTTTGCCCGTCGCCCGATCGAAAAATTTCAGGTTCCCCTCGGAAACTTCGAATCCGTGGACGGAGTCCGGAGGCATCGGGGTGCGGTAGCTCGCGGGGACCCGGGAGACGGCCCGCTTGCCGTCGAAACGGCCCCCCTCCAGCCGTCCGTAGAGGATCCGCTCGGAACCGAGGTACTCCTCGTGGTCGAATCGGAAGGAGAAGGGCACCGCGGGACCCGAAGCCGCCGCGAAGCCCGCGGGAAGAAAATGCTCGGGCCGGAATCCGAGCGTGGAGTCGTCGCTTTCGACGAGGTTCATCGGCGGCGAGCCGAGGAAGGTCGCGACGAACGTGTCGGCCGGCTCGTCGTAGACCTCGGCCGGGGTCCCGACCTGCCGGACGACGCCCTGGTGCATGACGACGATGCGGTCGCCCATGGCCATCGCCTCGACCTGGTCGTGCGTCACGTAGATCATGGTCGTCGCGACGCGGCGCTGGAACTGCTCCAGCTCCTCCCGAGCCGACGCGCGCAGCTTGGCGTCGAGGTTCGAGAGCGGCTCGTCGAGCAGGAAGACGGTCGGTTCCCGGACGATCGCCCGGGCGAGCGCGACCCGCTGCCGCTCGCCGCCCGAGAGCTCCCGGGGCCGGCGGTCGAGCAGCGAACCGATGCCGAGCAGGTCCGCCGCCCAGCGAACCTTGGTCTCCCTTTCCGAGCGCGGAACGCCCTGGGCCTTGAGCGGAAAGACGATGTTGCCCCGGACCGTGAGGTGGGGATACAGCGCGTAACTCTGGAAAACCATCGCGATCCGCCGTTCCCGCGGCGTTCGGTCGTTGACGATGACCCCGCCGATCAGGATTTCGCCCGACGTCGGCTCCTCGAGACCCGCGATCATCCTCAGCAGCGTGGTCTTTCCGGATCCCGAAGGGCCGAGAAGGACGAGAAACTCGCCTTCCCGGCTCTCCAGGTCCACGCCCACGACCGCGCCGACCGAGCCCTGTCGAAAAACCTTGGTCAGCGCCCGGGTCTGGACGATCGCCATTCAGAAACTCACTTCCACTTGTCGAAGATCCGCTTGATCTCCTTCTCCGCCGCGCGCGCCGAGTCCTCCGGGCTCAGCACGTCCTGGGCGGCCTTGGCGAACATCGTCGGGAGGACGAACGTGTTGAAGACCTCGTCGATGGCGGCGGTCGCATAGCCGGGGTACCCCACGTTGGTCGCCCAGTCGAGCACGTTGGCGAGGACCTTGTACTTGTCGGGGGGATTGGCCTTCGGGTCGTTCGAGATCTGCGCCGCGAGGTCGGGCACGGTCTGAGGGAAGCAGGGGAAGTTGTAGAACTCGCTGGCCTTGAAGGCCGCCCCGAAGGAATCCATGTAGTCGACCAGGAACTGCTTGGCGCCCTCCTTGTTTTCGGCGAAGTCCCAGATCACGTAGCAGTCCATGACGTGCTCGGCCGCGATGCGGCGGACGGGGCCCTTGAGCGCCGGAGTCAGCCAGATCTTGGAAGACATGTCCGGGTTGTCCTTCTCGGCGGTGCGGGTGACCGAAATCGCGTTGTCGACGAAGGAGAGCTTGCCGGCGATGATTCCCCGGTTGTTCGAGGAGGGATCCCACGTGAAGACTTCCGGAGTCATCGTCTGCTTGTAGAGGTCCCGGACGTACTTGATCGCCTCGATGGTCTGTTTGGAGTAGATCGCGACGTTGCCCCCGGCGTCCTGCACGGAGCCGCCGAAGGACCACAGGACGGCGCGCATCGCCATGTTGCTGTCGAGCTCCTGCGAGAGCCCGATCCCGACCGGGTTGCCGAACTCGTCCTTGATCTTCTTGCCGCCTTTCAGCAGATCCTCGTAAGTGTCGGGGCCGTTGGGGAACCCGACCTTTTCCCAGAGGTCTTTCCGGTAGTTGCCGGGATCCGGGACGTAGGAATCCGAGAAGGCGAAGTACTTCTTGGTCTTCGGGTTCAGGGTCGATTTCTCGGCGAGGGAGATCATCTTGCCGTGCTTCTTCTCGACCTCCTGATAGATCTCCCTGTGGTCGATGACCTGCTTTTCGTAGGCCGCCGGCGGGGCGAGGAACATGAACAGGTCATGGCCCTTCTTGGCCGAGGCTTCCGCGGCGGCCCGCGCATTGACCTCGCCGATCGAGATGTGGTCCACGACGACGCTGGTGTCGTGCTTGCTTCCCCATTCCTTGGTGAAGACGCCATCGAACCACTTGTCGTAACCCGGGACGAAGTGGCTCCACTGCAGGATCTTCAGGGTCCTTTGTTGTGCGGCGGCTCGGGCCGGGAAGAGAAAGGCGGGACCGGCGGCGGCGAGCGCCCCGGCTCCCGTGAGCTTTGCGAACTGCCTTCGGGTCAACCCGCGACGGTGTTTGCGAGACATGTCGAGCCTCCTTTCAGGATCCGGCGAAGCTCGCGGCCGCCCAGGCGGACACGAGCGCGAGGGAAAGCCAGAGAACGAGGAACACGAGGAACGCAGCCAGGCGGACCTGCTGCTCGCTGCGCCCGGGCGGGAGCAGTCCCCGGACGGGACGCACCAGCGGCGCGGTGAGGATGGTGAAGAACGCGGCGACCTTGCTCGTCGGGTCCCGAAGCCACCGCGCCACGACGAGGTGGAGCGCCAGATAGAAAGTGCCCATGAAGGCGATGAACCGAAGCACGTAGAGCACGCGAAAAAGCCACTCGTTCATGAGAACCCGTGGGCCGGGCGGCCGTCCGCCCGGCCCCGTGGAATCGAATCAGATGGCCGACGGCTCCGCACCTCCCATTCCCGCATCCTTGGTCCCGAACGTCGGCGGGGCCTTGCGCCGTCCCGACTCGGGATACCGGATGTTCGCGACGAAGTCCTGGACCTCCTGGGGCGGGGCCTTCGTCGCCAGAGAGACGATCCAGATCACGATGAAGCCCAGCGGGATCCCGAAGACACCCGAGGCGATCGTGGCGGTCCCGAACCACGACACGCTGAAGAAACGGCTTCCGATCATGTAGTAGAGGGTGAGCAGGAAGCCGACCCACATGCCCGCGAGGGCCCCGGCCTTGTTCGCCCGCTTCCACCAGATCCCCATCACGAGGGCCGGGAAGAACGACGCGGCCGCCAGACTGAAGGCCCAGGCCACGAGCTCGACGATGATGGCGACCCGCAACGTCGCCACGGAGGCGGCGATGAGCGCCGTGATCACCAGGAGCGCCTTCGTGATCGTCAGCCGCTTCACGAGCGAAGCCTTCGGATCGATGACCTTGAAGTAGAGGTCGTGGGAGATCGCGTTGGCGATCGTCAGGAGGAGGCCGTCCGCCGTCGAGAGGGCGGCGGCGAGGCCGCCCGCCATCACCAGTCCCGTGATGACGAAGGGCAGCTTCGCGATCTCGGGCGTCGCGAGCACGACGAAGTCCGTGCTCTTGATGGCGAAGTCGGCGAAGTGCACGATCCCGTCCTTGGCCTTGTCCACGATCTCGAAGAGCCCCGCCGGTTTCCACAGTGTCACCCACCGCGGCAGGTCGGCGATCTGGGTTCCGACCAGCTTGTCGTAGACCTCGTAGCGCGCGAAGGCCGCGTAGGCCGGGGCCGTGAAGTAGAGAAGGAAGATGAAGAACAGGGACCATCCGACGGACGTTCGAGCCTGGCGGACCGAGGGCGTCGTGTAGTAGCGCGTCAGAATGTGGGGAAGCCCCGCCGTTCCCACCATCAGGCAGAAGGTCAGGGCGAGGAAGTTCCACATCTTGACGCCCTTGGGCACGGCCAGGTAGTTGCTCGTGGTCGCGTCATCGCTCGGGGCCGGCGCCGTCGCCTGCTGGGTCGCGAGCTTCTGCGCCGCGGTCAGCTTTTCCTTCTCGCCGGCCGGCAGCCCGCCCGCCTTGAGCTTGGCGGCGATCTCGTCGGCCTCCTGCTTCCAGATGGCGCGCGTCGCCTTCTCCTGCGGGTCCCGGGTGATCTGGACGGCGCGCTCGGAGTTCTTTTGAAGGAGCCGCCCGTACGTCAGTTCCGGGATCGGAACGTGAAAGATGTTGAACGAGAGCACGACGACCGGAACGAGGTAGGAGGTGATCAGGATGATGTACTGGGCGACCTGCGTCCAGGTCACCGAGCGCATGCCGCCGAGGACCGAGCAGAACAGAACGCCGATGAGTCCGACGAAGCAGCCGACCTTGAAGTCGAGGCCGATGAATCGCGAGACGATCAGGCCGACGCCGGTGACCTGGGCGATCAGGTAGGTGAAGGAGCAGGTGATCGCCGCGAGCACGCCGATGAGGCGGGCGGCGTTGCCGCCGTAGCGCTCGCCGAGGAAGTCCGGAATCGTGTAGGCGCCGAAGCGGCGCAGATACGGGCCGAGGAACACCGCGAGGAGCAGGTAGCCGCCGGTCCACCCCATCACGTAGGCGAGGCCGCCGAAGCCCAGCATGAACAGGGCGCCCGCCATCGAGATGAAGGACGCCGCGGACATCCAGTCCGAGCCGGTCGCCATGCCGTTGAAGATCGCCGGCACGTTCCGGCCCGCGACGTAGTACTCGTCGGCGACCGCCGTCCGCGTCACGATGCCGATGACGATGTAGATCCCGAGCGAAAGGCCCATGAATATCCAACCGATCCACCGGTTGGGAAGCCCGAAGGCCTGCTCCGCGATGCCGATCAGGATCGTGACCCCGAGGAAGGCGACCGTGTAGAGCGTGAAGATCTTGCGCAGGCTCATCGCTTCTAGCCCTCCTCCTGGATCCCGTACTCCAGGTCCTTCTTGTTCATCAGCCGAGCGTAGATCGCGATTTCGATCACGAAGATGATCAGCGATCCCTGCGCTGCCATGTAGTAGCCGAAGGGGAATCCGAGGAAGCTGACCTTGTTGAGGGTGGCCGCCCACAGCCCGGACAAGAGATAGGTGACGACGAACCAGATGGCGAGCAGGATGACGACCAGGCGGCGGTTGTAATCCCAGTACGCGTGTTTCTGTTCGGGCGTCAGATGTTGTGACATGGCGAGCCTCCCCAGCCGAGCGGACCTTTCAGGACCATCCCGTTCCTCCTTTCCGAGTAGCCGTGCGGACTCGAAACATCCATTGCGATCGAGATGTCGGGACGCGGGTCTCGGGTTGGCGGCTGGGCCGCGCAAGGAAGGCGGACGGCCTCGACAACCCCTTCCATAGACCCTCCCGGCAGGCGGACTGCAGGTAAGGCGCTCGAAACTTTGCCAAGCCTTTGAGAAGCCGGGCCGGATGTCAAGGCGTTTTTGAGCGCGCCGCCGCGGGCCGCAGCAGCCCGAGCAGGGGCGGCGCCAGGAACGTGGTGGCGAAGATCGCGATGACCACGGCGTTGAATGCCTCGGGAGGCAGGCCCCCCGTCGCTCGCCCGATCGAGGCGAAGATGAGGCCGACCTCCCCCCGGGGCAGCATCCCCGCTCCGACGAAGGCGCGCCGCGTGGGGCCCCACGCCACGAAACCGGCGGCGAACTTTCCGACGGCTCCCACCACCGTCAGCCCGGCGGCCAGCAGCAGCGCAGGCCGATTATCGGGAGCGAATGGATTGAGCTTCGGGACGTCGACCTGGGCGCCCACGACGACGAAGAAGACGGGCGCGAAAATGTCCACCACCGGCCGCAGGGCGACGTTGATGTCGTGCCGCCGGTTGGTCCGGGCGAGCACGAGTCCGGCCGCAAACGCGCCGACGATCGCCGCCGAGCCCGCCCGCTGCGCGCCCCAGGCGACCAGAAGCGCGAAGGCCACGGCGGCGACCAGAAGGATGCCTCGGACGCGGGCCCGGCCCACTTCCCGGACGAGGCGATGACCGATCGGGATCCCGAGGACGAGGGCCAGCAGGAGAAAGCCGACGGCGAGCCCCGTGGATCGGACGACGATCGCGGCGTCGAGACCGGCACCCTTCGCGAGCTGGCTCACGACGGCCAGAACCACGAGACCGAGCACGTCGTCGGCGACCGCGGCCCCCAGGATGATCTGTCCCTCCCGGGACGCCAGGGCCCCGATCTCGGAAAGGACCCGCGCCGTGATGCTGATCGACGTGGCGGTCAGCGCGGCCCCGGCGAAGATCGAGACGAGGGCCGAGAACCCCGCCCATCGCGTCAGGAGGAATCCTCCGATGAACGGAAGGACCATTCCCACGACCGCGACCGCGAGGGCCGGTCCGCCCACGCGCTTGAGCTCTTCGAGGTCCGTCTCGAGCCCGACCTCGAAGAGGAGGAGCACCACCCCGATCTCCGCCACGAGGGTGATTTCGGCCGAGAGCGGGACGAGCCCGAGGACCGACGGCCCGAGAATCGTCCCGGCCACGAGCTCCCCGAGGACGGCCGGCTGGCGCAGACGCTCGGCGAGCTCCCCGAAAAGCTTCGCCAGGATCAGCGCCAGGGCGAACGCGAGGAGAAACGGACCGAATCCGCCGGCGTGCTCCATGAGATGTGGCCGATTATTTCCCGTCCGGCGGGCTCAAAGCAGCTCCCGGAGCTTTCTTGCCCCCAGCCGGGCCCGCAGCACGAGAAAGAGCTCGGCCGTTGCGACCGCGTCGGTCAGGGCGTCGTGGGCGGGGTAGCCCGGCAGACCCAGCTCGTCACGGATCTCCGAGAGCCGCAGCGTCGGCACGGTGCCCGGAGGGGCTCCCAGGAATCGCCCGCGCCAGGACAGCTTCCAGATCAGGGAGACCGTGTCGACGACCTTCGGCCGGGGCCATCTCCGGAACATGGCTCGATACGCGCGTTTGAGGAAAGTGACGTCGATGCGGGCGTGATGCACCAGAAGGACGCCCTCCCGGAGCCGCCGGTCGATCTCCGGCAGGACCTCGACGAGCCGCAGCCCGTTGGTCGCCTCGCCCGGCAGAATGTGGTGCGCCGCGACCGCCCCGGCCGAGGGAGCTCCCGAGCTTCGCGGGGGCCGGACCATCGTGGCGTAGGACTCCGCCAGGCGTGCGACCCCGTCCCGGATGGGGACCATCCCGACGGACAGGATCGGGTCCCGGCCCGGAGACAAGCCCCCGGTCTCGAGATCCAGCGCCCAGTAGACCGCGTCCGCCCAGGCCGTCGAGCCAGGAGGCATGGCGGGCTACAGCTCGGCCGTGTGGAAGTGAAAGGCGGCCGCGTCCTGAAAGTCGGAGAGGGCCTGGAAGACGTCCTTCAGTTGTCGGCGTTCCATGGGCGACAGCGACTCGAGCGCCACCCGGTTGCCGGGAGGGTAACCGGCGTCCAGGTCTCGAAGCTGGTTCTTGAGCCGGAGCTGGAGAAGAAAGCGATAGGCCTCTCGCAGGTTTTCCGCGTCTTCCTCGGGGAGGAGGCCCGACGCCGAGGCGTCCTGGAGCCGATCGAGCGTGTTGGTGGCGCTCGAGCCGCACTGCAGCCCGTAGGCCCGGGCCAGACCCGAGATCGGCATCAGGCCCCCCTTTTTCAGATCGACGCCCCCTTCCTCCTCCCGCACGGTCCGGAAGAGGGTCAGCGGCGGTCGAAACTCGAGGGCCACGGAGGCGAGACGGGCGAGAAAAGGCGCATGGGAAGGGGCGGTCTTCAGGATCTCGGCGATCGGGTCCAGGCTCAGGTCGCCCGCGACGCGTCGCAGGTCGAAGAAGATCGAGGACCGCAGCAGGGCCTCCGGCTCGGGTTCCTCGATCCAGGCGCGGAACCGGTTTTCCCATTGCTCCAGGGGGCCGAGCCACCGGGTGGCCATGTATCCGCCGGGGCACGCGGGGAACCCCGCCGCCTTCAGGTCGTTGACGGCGTGCTCGGCCAGGGCCTCGAAGTAGGCGACGGCCTCCGGCGACTCGGTCTCCCAGATGATCGCGTTGTCCTGATCGGTCAGCAACGTCTGCTCGTACCGTCCTTCCGAGCCGAAGCAGATCCAGGCGAATGGTTGAGGCGCCTCGCCCAGGTCGGCACGCGCCCACTCCAGGATCTTTTCGACGAGGGCGTCGTTGACCCGCGACACGAGGCGGGCGATTGGAATCGCGTCGAGCCCGCTCGAGAGCAGGACCTCGGCCATGCGATGGAGGTCCTCCGAATACCCCCCGAGGGCGGATCGGCCGGGCAGCCTTTGGACTCGCTTGAACGCGAAGAGCGGGCCGTGCGTGTGGTGGCGCAGCAGGTCCGTGTCGGTCAGAACGCCGACGATGCGGCCGTCGCGGGTGACCGGAAGGTGGTTGATCCCTTCTTCGAGCATCGTCAGCCAGGCGCCGTAGACGGGTGTTTCGGCGGGCGCGGTCCGGAGCGGAAAGCTCGCGACGTCGCGAACCGGGAGATCCGCCCCGCGGCCTTCCGCCAGCACCCGACTCCTCAGGTCCCGGTCGGTGACGATGCCCCAGGTGTCCGCCTCGACCAGGATGGAGCTGATCTGTTCGTCCCGCATCCGGCGGGCCGCGTCCCCGACGGTCGCCGAAGCCGCGATCGTCACCGGACCTCGCGAGAGCAGGTCTCCAATGGGCCGGTTGAAGTCGACCGACGGGTCGGTCTCGGAAGGCCGGGGCAGCGAGTGGCGCAGGCGGGAGGCGAGCGCCAGCGTGAAGAACCTCGCAAAGGCGGGCTCGGCGAGCAGCTCGCGAAAGACATCTTCCGGAAGGAGGTAGGCGAGCAACTCCTCTTCCGCGAATACGTCGAATGATCCCTTTCCCGAGAGGATGGACGGATACCCGAAAACGTCGCCCTCCTCGAGCGTGGCCGCCGTCTGACCGTGTCGATCGAGGCGAACGGCGCCCTTGCGGATGATCCAGAGGGCCTTGCTCGGCTCGCCGCCCGTGGAAACGAGACGGGTTCCCCGGGGGTAATAGCCGATCTCGAGCCGACGGGCCGCCTTCGCGAAGGCCTCGGGCGGCAGGCCGTCGAACGGGTGCACGGTCCGCAGGAAGGCCGCCGGATCCATGAGCTCCGGTAAACCCGACTTGCCTTCCATGGGGACCTCCAGGGGCGGATCAGCTTCCCCGAGTTCCGCCCGGGCCTTCCCGGGGATCGTAATGCATCGGCCGCCACCGGTCCGCCGCCGGCGGGGACTGCAATAAGATGCGGGCGGGCTTCGAGGCGAAGGCGGAGAGAAGCAACCTTCGACGAAAGCCGTAATGACGTCAGCCGCTCACGGACCGACGCGGCCAGAGGGAGACGAATCATGACGGATTTGAAGACCACGGCGGAGGCGAACGAAGCGCAGATCGCGGTCCACTGGAAGGAAGAGGAGTACTACGACCCTCCGGCCGGGTTCGTCGCGCAGGCCAACCTGAAGGATCCCTCGGTCAACGAGCGCTTCGCGGAGAAGAACTTTCCCCGCTGCTTCGAGGAGTACGCGGAGATGCTCACGTGGTCCCGGCGCTGGGACACGGTGCTCGACACCAGCGACCCGCCGTTCTGGAAATGGTTCGTGGGCGGCAAGCTCAACGCTTCCTTCAACTGCGTGGACCGTCACCTGGCGAAGCACAAGAACAAGGCGGCTCTGATCTCGGTCCCGGAGCCGGAGGGAGAGGATCCCGTCACCGTGACGTACCAGGAGCTGTACGTCCGGGTCAACGAGTTCGCCGCGCTGCTGCGCGACTTCGCGGGATTGAAGGCCGGCGACCGCGTCACGATTCACATGCCGATGCTCGCGGAGCTGCCGATCACCATGCTCGCGTGCGCGCGCCTCGGCGTGATCCACTCCGTCGTCTTCGGAGGGTTCAGCGGCGAAGCGTGCGGCCTGCGCGCGGCCGATTCCGGCAGCCGCGTGCTCATCTACATGGACGGCTACTACCGCAGCGGAAAGATGATCGATCACAAGGCGTCCGCCGACATCGCCGTCGCGACGGCGGAAGCGGCCGGACAGACGATCGACAAGGTCCTGGTGTGGAGGCGGTATCCCGGAAAGGGCTCGTCCGCGACGCCCATGGTCAAGGGCCGGGACTTCTTCGTGGACGAGATCATCGGCAACTACCGTGGCCAGCGCGTCGATCCCGTTCCGATGGACTCCGAGGCGCCCCTCTTCCTGATGTACACGAGCGGCACCACCGGAAAACCCAAAGGCTGCCAGCATCGCACGGGCGGATATCTCGCGTACGTGACGGGGACGTCCAAGTACATCCAGGACATCCACCCGGAGGACGTGTACTGGTGCATGGCGGACATCGGTTGGATCACCGGCCACTCCTACATCGTCTACGGTCCGCTCGCGCTCGCCGCGACCTCGGTCATCTACGAGGGGGTTCCGACCTTTCCCGACGCGGGGCGCGTGTGGCGAATCGCGGAGCGCCTGGACGTCAACATCTTCCACACGTCGCCGACGGCCATCCGCATGCTGCGCAAGGCGGGTCCCGAGGAGCCGAAGAAGTATCACTACCGCTTCAAGCACATGACGACGGTCGGCGAGCCCATCGAGCCCCAGGTCTGGAGGTGGTACTACGACGTCGTCGGCAAGGGCGAGGCCGTGATCGTCGACACCTGGTGGCAAACCGAGAATGGCGGTTTCCTCTGCAGCACGAAGCCCGCGATCGACCGGATGAAGCCGGGAAGCGCCGGGCCCGGGGTGCCCGGAATCTACCCGGTCATCTACGACGAGGAGGGCAAGGCGGTCGGCGCGGGGACCGGACGGGCCGGCAACATCTGCATCCGGAACCCGTGGCCGGGGATCATCCAGACGATCTGGGGCGACCGCGACCGGTTCGTGAACCAGTACTACTCCAAGTACCGCAAGGACCCCGGGAGCAAGGATTGGCGCGACTGGCCCTACTTCGCAGCCGACGGGGCCGTGCTCGCCGCCGACGGCTACTTCCGCATCCTCGGCCGCGTGGACGACGTCATCAACGTGGCGGGGCATCGCCTCGGCACCAAGGAGCTCGAGTCGGCCTGCCTGACCGTTCCGGAGGTCGCCGAGGCGGCCGTCGTCCCGGTCATGGACGACATCAAGGGGCGCGTTCCGGAGATCTACATCGCGTTGAAGCCCGGCTACACGGCCAGCAAGGAGATCCGCGACTCGGTCGTCGCCGCGCTCGAGACGATCATCGGCAAGATCGCGCGGCCCAAGATGGTTCACATCGTCCCCGACATGCCCAAGACCCGATCCGGAAAGATCATGCGACGCGTCCTTTCCGCCATCTCCAATCACCTGGCCACGGGCGACATCACGACACTGGCCAATCCGGACATCGTCGAGCAGATTCGCGAGACCGTGCAGGGCAAGGAGCAGATTGCGACGAGGGAGGGCCCGGAAGACCTGAAGAGGTTCGGCGAACAGGAGTAGGCGCCGGGCGGTGCGGCATCGGGGAGAGCGCCTCGCCCCGGCGGTCGGGTTCGTGGCCGCCGTGAAGCTTCTGGCCCATCTGCTCACGACCGGCCGCTTCGGCTACGAGTACTTCGTCGACGAGCTCTACTTCAATGCCTGCGCGAAGCACCTCGCGTGGGGCTACGTCGACATGCCGCCCTTCCATCCGGCGGTCACCGCCCTCGTGACGGCGATCGCGCCGGGCTCGCTCTTCGCCATCCGGCTCCTCCCGGCCCTCGCGGGCGCCGCGCTCGTCCTGCTGACGGGGGTGCTCGCGCGGGACCTCGGCGGCGGCCGGTCGGCGCAGGTCCTTTCGGCGATCGGCGTCGCCGTCGCGCCGATCTTCCTCGCGATTCACAGCCTCTCGACGATGAACGCGTGGGAGCCGCTCTTCTGGACCGGGTGCGGGATCCTCCTCGTCCGTCTCTTCGACGGGGCGGACCCGCGGCTCTGGCTCGCCTTCGGCCTGATCGCGGGCGTCGGCCTGCTCAACAAGCACACGATGGGTCTCTTCGGTGCCGGCGTGGCCGTCGGGCTCGTCGCGACGGCCCGCGGGCGGGAGATCCTGAGGGGCCGCTGGGTCTGGATCGGGGCGGCCGCCGCCTTCTTCGTCTTCCTTCCGAACCTCGCCTGGAACGTCCGCGAGGGCTTTCCCTTCTTCGAGCTCCAGGAGGCGATCCGGCAGAACCGCCGGAACGTCGAGCTCTCGCCGCTCGCCTTCCTCGGGCAGCAGGTCGAGTTTCTCCTCCCGCTCTCGGCGCCGCTCTGGATCGGCGGCCTCGGCTGGCTCCTTTTCGGACGCGACGGGCGGCGGCACCGGGTACTCGCGATCGTCTACCTCGTCGTGCTCGGGACCCTGCTGGCGAAGCACGGCCGCGTCTATTACCTCGCGCCCGCGTATCCGATGCTTTTCGCCGCGGGCGGAGTGGCGGCGGAACGGCTCCTCGGAAGCCGTCGTGTCGCGTGGATCCGGCCGGCATACGCCGGGCTGCTCGCCGCCGCGGGGATCTTCCTCGCGCCCCTCTCCCTCCCGTGCCTGCCGCCCGAGGCGTACGTGCGTTACGCGCGCGCGATCGGGATGGAGCTGCCGCGCATCGAGACTCACCACATGGGGCCGCTTCCGCAGCTCTTCGCCGACCGCTTCGGCTGGAAGGAGATGGCGGGCAAGGCAGCCGAAATCTTCCACGCCCTGCCTCCGGAGGAGCAGGCGCACGCCCGGGTCTTCGGGCAGAATTATGGACAGGCCGGCGCCATCGACATGTATGGCCCGGGTCTCGGGCTTCCACCGGCCCTCTCCGGGCACCTCGCGTACCACGCGTGGGGGCCGCCGGCCGAGGACCCGCAGGTCCTGATCGTCTTCGACGACGACCGGCCGCGCCTCGAGGAGCTCTTCGGATCCGTCGAGTACGGGGGGCGCGTGGAGCATCCGTACTCGATGCCGTACCAGCACTTCGACGTTTGGGTTTGCCGGAAGCCGAAGGCCTCGCTCCGCGCGATTTGGCCGAGTCTGCGCAAGCTCGGTTAAAAGCTCTCCCGCGCGGCCCGTCCGCACGTACAATCGAATCGGTGAAAGCATCCGGAAGCGTTCTGGACGGCCAGATCCTTGGCCGACTTGATCGCTGGCGGAAAGCGCGCGCGGTGTTCGTACGGCCCGACGGCGTCGAAGCCGAGCGCGCGGTCGCCGCGGCGTTCGGTCGGAGCTGGGTCCGCGCCCCGATGTACGGCCGAGCCCGTCGATTGCTCGTGGAGCGGACCCCCGAGCACTTCCTCGACGAGCTGAGCAAAGTCCTCGGTCCGCTCGCCGAGCGGGTGCGCGTCGCGCCCGAGGACATGCAGCAGACCAAGTGGGACGCCATGAGCCGCCTGACTCCGCTGCCGCGGGCGCGGCACGAAGTGGATGCGCTCTGGCTCGCCGACGAGCTCTCGACGGGGGAGTTCTTCGTCGAGTTCCAGCCGATCTTCGACCTGAAGACCGGGGACATCCTGGGCCACGAGGGCCTCCTGCGGGCGCGGGGCCGGGGGATCATGCGGCTCGCTGCCGAGATCTTTCCGGCCGCCGACGCGTTGAACCTCGCCCCGGCCTTCGAACGCTTCGCCTGGGCCTGCGTGCTCGAGTCGGCCGCTCGGCTGCCCGAGAGCGCCCTCGTGTTCCTGAACGTCAATCCTCGCCTGATCGGCCGGTCCGAGGACGCCCTCTCCGCGCTCGGCGAGGAGGCGGACCGGCGAGGCGTCTCGTTTTCCCGCCTCGTGCTCGACATCGTGGAGGTCGAGACCCTGCCGGCTGCCGCCGGCCTCTCGACCGCCCTCGTGGTACCGCGCGATCTCGGCGCGGTGATCGCCCTCGACGACGTGACCTCCGGCTACGGCACGCTCCAGCTCTGCCACGCCCTGCAGCCCGAGTTCATCAAGGTCGACAGCGAGGTGACGCGGGGGATCGCAACCGACCCGCGCCGGCGGGCGATCCTCAAATTTCTCGCCGACCTCTCGCGCGAGTTCGCGTTCCGGCTGATCGCGGAGGGCGTCGAGTCGGCCGAGGACCTCGACGTCTGCGCCGCGGAGGGTGTCGCCGCCGCGCAGGGGTATTTCCTGGCGCGGCCCGCGGCCGAGCCCCCGGCGGCTTCGCCGGAGCTCAAGGCCTGGTTCGAGTCCCGCCGCGGCGCCTCCCGGAGCGCGTAGCTTGGGCAAGGGCGAGCCCGAGCCCCTCGCGGCCGTCCGTCTCGACGTGTGGCTCGACGTCGCCTGCGTCTTTCCGACGCGCAGCCAGGCGAAGGAGGCCTGCGAGGGCGGGAAGGTCGACGTCAACGGGTCGCGAGCCAAGGCGCATCGGGAGGTCCGGCCGGGCGACCGCATCGGGCTGGCGGCGCGCGACGATTCGGGCATGCGGCGCGAGCTCGTCGTGAAGGGCCTGGCCGACCGCTCGATTCCGAAGGCCGCGGCGCGCACGCTGTACGAGGACGTGACCCCGGCGCCGCCGCCCGAGGTTCTCGAGGCCCGGCGGCTCGACCGGCTGCTCGCGCCGCGCCGGAACGCCGGGCGCCCCGACAAGCGGGCCCGGCGCGACCGGATCCGCCACAAGCGGGGCGACTCGGAATAGACTCGGCGTGATGGATTTCGACGTTCTCTGCCCCTGCTGCAACGCGCGCCTCAAGGTCGACGCCGACCTCAAGGCGGTCGTCGCCCACGAGGCGCCGAAGGTCCCGCGCAAGTTCGGCTCGGTCGACGACGCGATCGGGGCTCTCAAGGGCCAGGACGAGGAGCGCGAGAAGAAGTTCGCGGCCTCCGTCGAAGCGGAGAAGTCGAAGAAGGAAGTCCTCAACCGCAAGTTCCAGGAGCTGTTCGAGAAGACGAAGGGCGACACCTCGAAGCCCGTTCGCGACATCGACCTCGATTGACCTCCGGGCCGGGCGCCAGCTCGGGAGGCTAGGCGCGTCCGGCCGACTGGTACGCCATCTCCCGCAGCGCCGCGATCCGCTTCTCGACGGGCGGGTGGGTCGCGAAGAGGTTCGCGACGAAGCCCTCCCGGCCGTTGACGGGTCGTCCGCGCGGATCCTCGATGCACAGGTGCGCGATGCCCTGCTTGATCGAGGGCGTCGGCTCGACCGAGGCGGCGATTTTCTCGAGCGCCGACGCGAGGCCCAGGGGGTTGCGCGTCAGCTCCGCGCCGGACGCGTCGGCGAGGTATTCGCGCTGGCGCGAGACCGCGAGCGACACGAGCTGGGCGATGATCGGCGCGAGCACGATCGACACCAGCCAGAGCGCGACGAAGAGGAGGCCGAGGCCTCCGCCCTTCTCCGAGGAATCCCGGCGGCCCCCGAACCGCAAGCCACGGCGGCTCCAGTCGGATAGCAGCAGGATCGCGCCCGCGAGGGCGGCGACGACGGTCATCAATCGCACGTCGTAGTTGCGGACGTGCGAGAGCTCGTGGGCCACCACGCCCTGGAGCTCGTCGCGGTCGAGCTTCTCGAGCAATCCCCGGGTCACCGCGATCGAGGAGCGCTCGGGGCCGATGCCCGTCGCGAAGGCGTTGGGGTCGCCGTCCGGGATGACGTAGATCGCGGGCTTCGGCAGCCCGGCTCGCGATCGCCATCTCCTCGACGACGTTTTCGAGGACCCGCTGCCGGGGATCGGCAGGGTCGAGGGGAACGGCCCGCGTCGATTCGATCACGGCCCGGTCGCCCCCCTGGAGGGACCACCATGCCGAGAAGCTTCCGAGGCAGAGGGCCCCGAGGGTGGCGATCGGCAGCCCCGGCGAAACCCCGCCGGCGTAGAGCATGCCGTCGGCACCGAGCCCGACGAGGACGAGGAGCAGGATGAACCCGGCGATGAACATCCGCGTGTTCGCGATGTTGCGCTTCTGCTGGTCGTAGAGATTGAGAGGCATCGAAGTCCCCCGGGGGAGACCCGGGGCCTATTGCGGAGGGCGAAGGCTCAGGTCCACCTTCGGCACCGCGCGCTCGGCGGCGTCCTGGATCTCGAAGAGCTCGACCGGCTGGAACTTGAACGCCTGCGCGATCAGGCTGTCGGGAAAAACCTGCTGGGACGTGTTGTAGCGCGTCGCGATGTCGTTGTAGAACTGGCGGGCGAAGCCGATCCGGTTCTCCGTCGACGAGAGCTCCTCCATGAGCGTCTTGACCGACTCGTTGGCCTTGAGCGTCGGGTAGTTCTCCGCCAGGGCGAAGAGGCGCGAGAGGGTCTGCGTCAGGGCGTTCTCCTTGTCGGCGGCGTCGGCGACGCCCCGGGCGGCGACGGCGGAGTTGCGGGCCTGGATCACCTTCTCGAGGGTGTCCTGCTCGAACTGCATCTCGCCCTTCACGGCCGAGACGAGGTTCGGGATGAGGTCGTGCCGGCGCTTCAACTGGACGTCGATCTGCTTCCAGCCGTTGGCGACCTGGTTGCGGAGCGAGACGAGGTTGTTGTAGCGCCAGATCGCCCAAATGGCGCAAACGACGGCGCCGACGAGCAGGATGACGAGGCAGCCTCCGATTGCGGCCAAATCGCGTTTCCTCCGCCTCTAATTACGCTTTTTCGGCCCGAGAGTTCAAAGGCTCAGGTGTTCAGACCCTGGCGCAGCTCCCGCGCCAGAATCTCGACCCCGGACCGCGTTCCGCCCGTCAGCTTTTCCTTCCAGACGGTGTCGGTCTCGAAGCGGCGGTCGCCGATCGCCTCGGCCCACGGGCGCAGCGCCGCGTCGAGCTCGCCGGCGGACCAGACGTCGCCGCCCCGCTTGCGGACCATCGCGATCACGTACGGGACGATGCGGATGAAGGCGCGCAGCGACGTCGAGCTCTTGATCGAGTACTTGCGTCCGGCGAAGGCCGCGGGGAAGGCCCGGGCGGCGGCCTTGAAGTAGTTCAGGAAGAAGCGGCGGGCGTTCTCGCGGAACTCCCGGGCCACGCGCCCGCCGGCGGTGTCGATCGCGGCGAACACGTCGCGCAGCTCGTCGGCGAGCGAGGCCTGGGTCACCGTGCCCTTGCCGATGCCGAGGACCTTGATCGAGCCCTTCAGCGGCGAGCCCTCGTCCTCGTTGAGCGTCCGGACGACGTCGTGGGCGGCCGCGAGGTTGTCGTCGCGGTAGAGGCGCCGGCCGGCGAGCGAGATCAGGTGCGACGGGTTCAGCTTCGTGTGCTTGCTGTTGATCGTCACGAAGAGCTCGACGACCTGGTCGGGCGTCAGGTTGTCGAACACGACGGCCGGCACCTGGAAGTCCCGCAGGCTGTGCTTCTCGGCGAGCTGGTGGAGGGCAAGGAGGCGGTGCTGCCCGTCGAGCGCCCGGAGGATGCCGGACTCCTCCGGGAGCTTGAGCGAGCCGGCGTCGGACCGGCCGCCCGACGGGGCGTACTCGAGCCGCTTCTCCGAAACGAGGAGAACGCTGCCGGGGATGGCGGGAAGGGTCCCGGAGTCGGCGCACTGGAGGTAGTAGGTGACGAGCTCGTCGATCTTCTTCTTGATGATCGGCCGCTGGAAAGCCTGCTCGGACGCCGAGATCCGCTTTTCGAGGAACTCCCAGTTGACCCGTCCGTGAGGGGCCTTCTTGGCGGCCTTTCCGCGGGTTGTTTCGCTGCCGGGGCCGAAGGACAGGACTTCGAAGCCGACCAGGGACTGCAGGTCCGCGCCCGAGAGCAGGGCCTCGTAGAACCGCACTCCAAACTGGTTCAGCCGAAGCGAGGGCACCGAGATCATGGTCACCTCCTGGCCGTCCGGGTCGCCCGGCGGGTAAGTCCCTCGGCCCGGGCGGCGAAAGCGTATACCGCCGTCGGGCGGTTTGGAGCCTAGAGAAATGACCGCCGGAAACGGGGCCCTTTTCAGGGCGGGGAGACCGTTTTCCAGTCCTGGCCGGCCACCATCTGCTCGTAAATCGCGCTCGCCCCCGTCAGGATACCCGTCAGCTCGACCGTCAGGATCGCGGCGAGGTCGGGGAGGGCTTCCGGCCGGGCGACGGGAACCGAGCACTCGACGGTGGCCTGCCCGAGAGACGCGAAGAAGGGCGACGGGCGGCGGGTCCAGTCCGAGTCGCTCCTCCGGTGCTTGGTCATCAGGAAGGCCGCGAGGCGGCGCTCGTCCCAGGGCTCGGACATGGTCCAGGAGAAGTTCGCCCGCAGACCCTTCTGCTCGATGGACGGGGATTCGCTCGCCAGGGTGATCGACATGAGACTTCGTAAACGATAGCATCTCGTCGTTTTTCCGATATCGTGAAAAGAGCTTTGCCGCTGCTTCTGCTCCTGCTCGCCGGCGCGGCCGCCCGAGGCGCGCCCGGCGACGAGGGTGTCTATTCCACCCACCTGATGGTGGACCAGGACGTCGTCGTGTCGGCGCGCATCACCGGCATCGTCGAGACGATCGTGGTCGACCGGGGCACGGCGGTCGTCCAGGGCCAGACGCTGGCGACCCTCGATACGCGGGCTCTCGATGCCGACGTGCGCGAGGCCAAGGAAGACATGGACCTGCGCAAGGCCGAGTACGACCGCGCGGAGGCCCTGGCGAATTCGAAGGTGATGAGCGTCCAGGACCTCGACGAGAAGAAGGCCCAGTACGCCGTGGCCGTGGCGCGCTGGGAGAAGATGAAGACGCAGAAGGACTATGCCGTAATCCGCGCCCCGTTCGCGGGCGTGGTGACGGAAAAGTACGCCCGGATCGGCCAGAAGGTGATCGAAGACCGCATCGAGCCTCTCTTCAAAATCACCGCGACGGAGCCCCTGCTCGCGCGCATCTATCTTCCCGAGGAACGTCTGCTCCAGGTCCGCGTGGGCGACCGGGTCGACGTCGTTGCCGAGCGCTTCCCCGACGCGAAGACGACGGGCGAGATCCAGTTCATCAGCCCGACCGTCGACGCGGCGAGCAGCACCTTCCAGGTCGTGGTCCGCGTCCGGCGCGAGCCGGGCAAGTCGGTGCTGCGCCCCGGGATGGCGGTCAAAGTCCGCCTCCCGGCGCCCGCGGCCCGGTAGGGCCGCCTCTGGCGCGACCGCCGATGCCGCCGAAACGGCCCCGTTCCTCGGCGCGCCTGCGCTCGGCGCTCGACCGCGTGCTCGTCCACGACGTCAAGAACATGTCGTTTCGCCTCCGGCTCCTGCTGTCCAACCTGGACGAGCACTGGGAGGACGGGGAGTTCCGAAAAACCGTACGCGACCTCCTGGCGTCGACCGTCGAGCGGCTGGAGGACATCGCCGGCCGTTTCGTCGAGCGCGAGGACGCGCTGCTGGTCAAGGTCGAGCTCGACGTCAATGAGCTGCTCCGGAAGATCGCCGGCAAGCCGACGCGCCGCGGCGCGCGCGGAACGCCCGGGGACGGCCCGTCCGTGTCGCTCGCGCTGGGCGACGTTCCGCGGATCTGGGGAGACCCGGTCTATCTCGGCGACGCATTCGCGAGCCTGCTCGAGAACGCGTGGGAGGCGGCGATTCCCGAGGGCAAGGTCCTCGTGCGGACCTACACGGGCGGCTCCGCGCGGCGGCCCCGCGCGGTCGTGGAATTCATCGACAATGGCGCCGGGATGACGCCGGAGTTCCTGCGGGACCGACTTTTCCAGCCGTACGAGACGACGAAACCGGAAGGCGTGGGCCTCGGCTTGTCGACCGCCAGCCAGATCGTGAAGTTCCACCGGGGATCGATCCGGATCCTTTCGCAGCCGGGCGGGGGGACGTTGATCCGCCTGTCGCTGCCGGGGAGCGCCGGGGAGGCGGGGTGACCGAGCCGGCGCGTCCCCTGGGACGGATCGTCATCGTCGAGGACGACGCCTTTCTCCTCGAGCAGCTGACCTGGGCGCTCAAGGGACGGTTCGCGGTGTCGTCGGCCCGCGACGCGACCCACGGCCGGGCGCTCTGCGCCTCGGACCCGGACCTCTACCTCTTCGACATGCGGCTGCCGCCCTCCGGTCAGGTGCAGGAGGGGCTCGACCTGCTGCGTTACGTGCGGGAGCGCGACCCGGAGGCGACGGTCGTGATGATGTCCGGAGAGGGGGAGCGGCAGTACGCGCTGCAGGCGGTCGCGCTCGGCGCCTTCGACTTCTTCCAGAAGCCGATCGACACGGCGGAGCTCCTCCTGATCCTCGACCGCGCGCTCGAGCGCCGGCGGCTGCTCGTCGAGAACCGCGAGCTCCGTGCGGCCGCCCAGCCCTCCCGCTCCCTCGACCGGCTGATCGGCCGGAGCGCGCCCATGCTCGCCCTGGCCCGCGACATCGAGCGGGTCGCCGGCAGCGACGCGACCGTGCTCATCTCGGGGGAGAGCGGGACGGGCAAGGACCTCGTCGCGCAGTCGATCCACGCCGCGAGCCCCCGGCGCGACCGCGCATTCGTGCCGGTCAACGCCTCGGCGCTGCCGGAGTCGCTCGCCGAGGCGGAGCTCTTCGGCCACGAGAAGGGCGCCTTCACGGGCGCGATCGCATCGCGGCCCGGCCGGTTCGAGCTCGCCTCGGGCGGAACGATTTTCCTCGACGAGATCGGCACACTTTCGCCCGGGGTGCAGTCGAAGCTCCTCCGGGTGCTCGAGAGCCGGGTGGTCGAGCGCGTCGGCGGACGGCGGCCGATCCCCGTCGATTTCCGGCTGATTTCGGCCACCAACGAGGACCTCGAAGCGCGGGTCGCCGCCGGAACGTTCCGCGAGGACCTGTTTTACCGGATCCACACCGTTCCGCTCCGGATCGCGCCGTTGCGCGAACGCGGGGAAGACATCGTGCTGCTCGCCGACCATTTCCTGGCGCTCTTCGGGCAGCGGCACGGGAAGACCGGGCGCCGCTTCTCCGAGGGCGCCCTCGCCCGGCTTCGGGCCCACGCGTGGAAGGGCAACGTGCGCGAGCTCCAGCACGTCGTCGAGATGCTCGTCCTCTTTTCCGACGCGCCCGAGATCGGCGAGGAGGAGCTTCCGCGGGCCCTCCGGGAGGCGCCGCGCGCTCCCGCGGGCGGCGGGGCATCCACGGTCCGCGACTTCGCGTCGGCCGTCGAGGATTTCGAGCGCCGGACGCTCGCGGAGGCGATCGCGGCGGCCGGCGGGGTGAAGGCGGAAGCGGCTCGCCGCCTGGGGCTCGACGCCAACCAGATCAAGTATCTCTGCCGGAAGCACGGGCTCTGACCGGTTGAGAAATTCAACCTCGGTGAAAGGAAGTTTCAACCAGCCGGCCCTGACGATCGGCGGAGCTCTTTTGCAAGCAACTGAAAACGAAAGGCTTGGGAGCGGAGGCAGGCGTCGCCAATTCTGGCCCTCTTCTTGCCTCTTGTATTGGCATCAAGAAGGAGGGTTTCACATGGGTAACGAAGTCAAGATCAAGCTGACGGACGCTCAGAAGGCCAAGATCAAGGAAGCCACGGGCAAGGACCTGCCCGAGATTCGCGTCGAGAGCTTCGGCGGATCCCGACGCATTCGCCCACGAGCCATTCGGTCTCGGCTCGGGCGACGGGCAAGTCGATTGGCGCTCGGGCGACGGGCAAGTCGATCGGCGCTCGGGCGACGGGCAAGTCGATTGGCGCTCGGGCGACGGGCAAGTCGATCGGCGCTCGGGCGACGGGCCAAGTCGATCGGCGCTCGGGCGACGGGCAAGTCGATTGGCGCTCGGGCGACGGGCAAGTCGATTGGCGCTCGGGCGACGGGCAAGTCGATTGGCGCTCGGGCGACGGGCAAGTCGATTGGCGCTCGGGCGACGGGCCAAGTCGATTGACGCTCGTGCGGGTGCCAAGTCGATCGACGCTCGGGCGACGGGCAAGTCGATTGGCGCTCGGGCGACGGGCAAGTCGATTGGCGCTCGGGCGACGGGCAAGGCCAGCTTCTAAGTCGACGTTTTTCGGAGTTCGAAGCGCCCCGCTCCGGCGGGGCGCTTTTCTTTTGGAACCCGCGCGGCCCCCCTCGACTACCACGCCACCGACTGCACCCACCGCTTGAGCACTCGCCAGACCCGACCGGCGTAGGACGCTCGACGGCCGTAGATCTTGGCGTATCCGATCATTCCGGGCGATCAAGCTCCCGTCGGTGTTTTCGAAAACGGCGAGGGCGACGAACTGTTCGGGGTGTTCCTGCGGCGCGGCCGGGTCGAACCCGCCGGCGGTCTTGGGCTACGCCATGGCCGCCGGGGCCACGAGACGATGGTGCCGCGCACGGGGCGGGGATGACCGCGGAAGAGCGCCGAAACCTGCGCATTGGGTACGATGTCCTCGAGGAGCCGTTCCGAGACCGTGAGCTCCGCCGCCATCTGTCGGTCCTCGCCGACCTCGGCCAGCAGCGTTCCGGCGGGGACGGAACGACCCTGAGGTCGCGCAGGTACGGCGTCAGGATGCGGCCGGCCACGGGCTCTTCATGAGCAGGCGCTCTTCCCGGGCGAGGCCACTTCTGAGCGCGGCGTTTGCCGCCATGCCGCGGGTCTCGGACGCGAAAACGCGTCCGGCTCACCGGCCTCCTTTCGCGGCTGGCTTCCCCGAGCCAACCGCTCGCCCTCAGACGTACGCCCGCCGTCTCCTCCGTTGCCGCTGCGCTCACGAGGCTGAAGGACGGCTGGCCGGCCTCGACCCGGTCGCCTTCCTCGACCAGCGCCCGCGTTACGACCGCGTCCTCTGGTGCCTCGAGGCGGGCCGCTGCCATCGGCCTAGGGCGGCGGGGGCACGCAACGTACGCCGGCTCCATGGCACAAGGACAAGCAGAGCAGGACGACGGCGCCGGCCAGCAGCGCCGAGCGGACGCGAGGGACATGAGCAACTCCTTCTTGTCGAGATAGAAGAGGTGCGCCGTGCGCGTCACCAGGCGTACGCGCTGGCGGAAGAGGCGGTAGAGCGTGATGGCGGCAGCACGACGGCCCAGTTCGGGAAGAAGTGGTTGTAGAGGTTGAAGAAGACCCCGGCGATGAACCGCATGATCGACGGCCACCCAGAGCCAGAGCGAACGAGCCGAAGATCCAGTAGATCCGGCGTTTTCGGCGGGAAACGGCCGGGACTTCGACGGGAGGCGCAGGACGTGGCGCTGAAACCACGTCCCGATGTACCGGAATGACTCCTCCCGCAGGTCCGGGATCTCGAGAACGCTCGAGAGCGCGTAGTACCCGTCGATTTTGATCAGCGGGTTGATGTTGAAAAAGATCGTCGAAACACCCGTGAAGAGCATCGTCTTGAAGGCGATCTCGTGGAGGAGCGTGTCGGGGTACGAAAACCATCCACGCGACGGTGGCCACCGAGCACATGATGGCCTCGATGTAGATGCCCGCCGTTGTGACCCACAGCCGCTGCCACTTGCTTGTAAAAAGCACCGAGTCGGTCGTATCGCAGTAGAACGCGGGCGTGAAGTACAGCAGCGCGAGGCCGATGTCGTGCACTTCGCCGCCGTAGATCTTGGTGACGTACGCGTGGGAGAACTCGTGAAACAGCCCGATGAACGTCAAGATGAAGAAGAACTGCATGATGTCGAGAAGTGGCTTCGATGTCAGGGCGTAAAGTTCGACTGTCCCGCTCCAGATCGCGCCCCAGTGCATGAGGATGACCCCGAAAGCCCAGGCAGCGAAGATCAGCGCGGCGGCCACGACCGGTGGCGTCCAGATCCAGCGGACGTACTTCACGGTGCGGTCCAGGAAGCGGTTGGGGTCGAGGACGTGGAAGAGGAGGAAGAACGGGTTGAAGCCCTCGGCCTTTTCCTCGGCGGCGCGCTGGCGCGCGGTCTTCGCGTTCGCGAGGAGTTTGAGGTTCCTTTCGGCCGCAGACTGCTCGATCAGGCCCATCTCCCGGAGCATCTCCTCGTACTCGCGGATGACGGACATTTCGATCCTCTCGCGCGGGAACTGTGCCTGGTAGTCGGCGTGGACCTGAGCGACCGTGCGCGTGCCGTCGAAGAGCTGGCAGAGACCCCACTCCGGGTCGTCGAAGTTGTAGTACTTCGTGGTCTCCGGGTTCTTGATCACCCAGTGGATCTCCCCCAGTTGCACGACGCGCCGGATCACGGCGTCGGAGCGGATCGCAGGTCGGTCGCTCGCCGTCCCGTGGAGGGCCGCGAGGGCCGCCGCGCTCTCTTCGATGCGGGTCGCGGAGAGGAGTCGGCCAGGACGAGAGCTCACGGAAGCAGGGGCCAGATTTTGCTCCAGAGGTAGCGCAGCGGCTTTCGGAAGAGCGCCGTGATGACGCGGCGGGTGCCGACGGAGACCTTGCCGTTCCCGAGCATGCCGGTCTTCAGCCTGCCGTCGGGGTTCGACACGGCGACCTCGGCGATCACGAAACGCTGGTCGCCCTCCTCGCGAATGCGGGGCGCGACTCGCGCGACTTCGCCACGGAAGAGAGAGCCAGGGTAGGAATTGAACTTCAAGGTAGTCTTCTGGCCGGCCTTGACCAGCCCGGCATCGGACTCGGGAACGGCGACCTCGGCCGTGACGTTCCGGACGTCGGCGACGACGCACAGCTCTGCCCCTCGGGACAGCAGTTGCCCGACCCGTTCCTCGATGCGCGGGGTAACGATGACCCCGGAGGCGGGGGCGGTCAGTCGGGTGCGCGAGAGCCGATCCTCCTCGAGCGCGATGCGCGCCAGGGCCTCGCGGCGCCGCGCCTCGGCGTCGAACACCGCGCCGGCGTCGGCGTTCTGGCGGGACCGCGCGATATCGCTCTCCGCCAGCGTGAGGTTCGATCTGGCTTCCGCGAGAGCCGCCTGGTAGCTCTCGTCCTTGAGCGTCGCGATGACGTCGCCAGCCTCGACGCGATCCCCTTCCCGGCGCAGCACCGTTCCCACGACGCCGTCCACCATGGAGGTGACTGCGGCACGCCGTCCCGGCAGGACCCGCGCCGGGCCGGTGATGCGCAGGGGCCACGGGGCCACGACGAGAATGAGCGCGGCCACGCCGACCCGAATGGCCCAGGCACGGCGCCGTGACTTCGGGATCGCAGCGAGCTTGCGCCGCTTCTCGAGCAGCGGCTTCCAGAAGCCGGCGAGCGGCACCTGCTGGTACAGCTGCGCGTTGCGGACCGCGACCGTGGCCTGGTTGACCAGGATAGAGAGCAGATCTCGCGTCTCCTCGTCGAAGACGAGCGGCTCCTTGCTCTCGAAGCCGAGCGCTCCGAGCTTGCCTTCCTCGTCCTTCAGCAGGACCCCGTAGAAGGAGCGTAGGCCCGTCTCCTGAAAGAGGGCGCGGAACTTCTCCTCGGTCTCGGGACGGTCCGCCGAGATCGCACCGTCCTCGGTCTGGGTGACCGCGGTGTCCGTTCCTGAGAGGAAGACCCACTGGAGCAGGTCTTCGATGCGCCGGGCGTCCGGGTCCTTGCGGTCCAACTCGGCGGTTCCGGAGATCGCGCCCAGCCGCAGCCTTCCTTTCTCCTGGATCGCGATGCCGCAGCGATCGTAATCGATCAGCGCCGAGGTTGCGTTGACGATCGTCTGCATCACCTTGTCGAGATCGAGGGTGGCGGTGATCTCACGGCTGACGGCGAGCAGGGCGTCGAGCTCCTCGACCTTCTTCTCGGCCTCGTGCTGGCGCGCCGTGCGCAACGCCCGCACGGCCTGGCGGGCGAGGTCGTTCAAGAGCTCCTCGTCTTCGGCCGTGAACTCGGGGTGGCGCCCCCGCTTGTTGGCGACGACGAGCGCCCCGATGGAAATCTCGTCCTCGACGAGGGGCACGGCGAGCGCCGAGCGGACCGGGTAGGACGGATTCTCGGTCGCGACCGGGTCGTCCTCGGGGATCCGGTTGCGGCGGATGGAAACCTGGTCGGCCACGACGTCGCCGACGAGCGCGCCGCCCACGGCGTCGGGCGGCGACTCGACGTCGTAGTTCTCGTTGACGGCGGACCCCGCGACGATGACGTCGTCCTCGCCTTCGAGCATCCAGAGGCACGCCGTCTCGCCCGTCACGAAGTCGGCGGCCTTGCGGACGATGAGCGTCGAGAGTTCGTCGATGTCGATCGTCGATCCGAAGGCCTTCGAGAGGTCGTAGAGGTTGGTGAGCCGCTCGATCGCGTGCAGCATCCCGACGGTCTTGCGCTCGGACCGGAGCGCCCGGCCGAGGGCCGGCGCCGCCTGCTCGAGGAAGCGCTCGAGGCGGGCGAGCGCTTGCTCGGCGTTCGGCATCTGGATGAAGAAAATCGCGAGCAGGCCGACGACCAGACCCTCGGCCTCGAGCGGCACGGCGATGCACGCCCGATAGCCCGAAAGGCCGCGCACGAACGGGTCGTTCGTCGTCAACTCGTCTCCGGCCAGCACGATCGGCTGGCGGTCGCGGACGAGCTCGTGGATGTAACCGGTATCCCGCGGCGCCGAACGCCTCAGGAACTTTTCGACGCCCTGGCCTTCGGCGCCGATGCACAGGAAGATGGGATGGACGGTGTCGGGCGCCCACAGGAGCGTCGCGTCGGCGCCGGCCATCGTCGCGCTCCAGCGAGCGGCCCAGCCCGACGTCTGGGCGAGGTTCTCGCACAGAGCGAGCTCCGCCAGGGCCGAAACCTGCGCCTCGGTCCCGTCGGACGCCCCAACCGCGTCACCCGCTAAGCCGCCGGGTTCCTCGGGTTCGTCCGCCAACGATCTCCTTCCGGAAACGGCAAAGGAATCACCGGGGTCAGAAGCTCGAGACGGCCGCCTCCATGTCCTCGTGGATCTCGAAGACCGAATCGAGCTTGGTCATCTGGAGGAGCTTGCGAATCTGGGGCCCGGCGTTCAGCAGCTTGGTCTGGCCGCCTTCCTTCTGCGAGTTCGTCAGCGCCCGCACCAGGGCGCCGAGACCCGAGCTGTCGAGGAACCCTACGGCGGAAAGGTCGATGAGGAGGTTCACGCGGCCCTCCTCGAGAAGGCGCGTGACGGCCTTCTTGAAGTTGGACTCGGCGTCGCCGATCACGAGGTCCCCCGTGACCGTGATGATCGTCACCCCGCCGTCTTCGCGCGTCGCCAGATCCATGAGAGTGGGCGGATTATGTCAAAGATCGGGATCGTCCGAAAATCCGCCGAAACCTCCCCCCCGCACCGGCATCGAAGGGTCGGGAGTGAAGTGTGAGCCCCTCATGAGCGCCGACCAGCGTCCCTACATCACCTGCCGGGAACTGCTGGACTTCCTCTACCTGTATCTCGAAAACGAGCTGCCGGGAGATCGCCACCGCGAGTTCGAGCGGCACCTCGGCGTCTGCGACCCCTGCCGGGAATACATCCGCCAGTACCAGGAGTCGATCCGGCTCGGCCGCGCCGCCTACGCGGATCCGGACCGGCCGGCCGCCGACGAGGCGCCCGAAGAACTCGTCCGGGCGATCCTCAAGGCGCGGGCGAAGCCCTAGAAGGCAGAAGGCACGCCCGCCACCCACCCGCCTCCAGTCCCCTTCAGTCCCCGACCCGCTTCCACAGAGTGATCCGGGTCATCCAGCCCTCCCGCTGCCGCTTCTCGAACGAGGCGCGCATGTGCGGGAGCTGCCGCGGCCAGAGCGATTCCGAGTAACGACCGGGTGCGCATGGCGTGTGCCTCCTTGGCGCGGTGGGTGCCCGGGCCGCGCCCCGGGTTTCGCCGGAAACGGGCCGGGGGCGACGGCATCCAACGGGCGAGAAACAAGGAGGCGACGACGATGCGACGCAATGCGATCCTGGCCTGGACGGCCGCGGGGATGCTGATCTCCGCGGCGGGCGCGCGGCCAGTGGATGGAGAAGAAGACGCTGACTCTCGACGGGGCGCACCGGGCGATCGGCGCGATCGTCGGCGAAGCGAAGAAGCGCAGCACGACCGGCGCGATCGCGGTCGTGGACGACGGCGGGAACCTCATGGCCGTCGAGCGGATCGACGGGACCTTCGCCGCGGGCGGGCTGATCTCGATCGGCAAGGCGCGGACCGCGGCGCTCTTCAAGAAGCCGACGAGCTTCTTCGAAGACCTGATCAACAAGGGCCGCACCGCCATGACGACGGTGGGCGACTTCACGCCGCTCCGGGGCGGGGTGCCGATCATGGTCGACGGCGCCGATCGTCGGCGCGGTCGGCGTCTCGCGGCGCGGCCAGCGCGGCCGCAGGACGAGGAGCTCGCGATCGCTCGGGGCCGCGGCGGTCGGGGCGGCGCCGGCGAAGGTCACCTATTTCGACGCCGGCCACGGTCCGGGCGGCCTTCGCGAAGGGCGCGGTGCTCTTCGACCAGGGCGAGCGCTACATGGTCCACGCCACGCGGCGCGACGGGGCCGGCCATGGCGGAGGTCCACGCGCAAGGACGCCGACATCATCTACGTTCTCGACGGCACGGCCACGTTCGTGACGGGCGGCACGGTGGTCGACCCGAAGACGACCGCGCCGGACGAGGTCCGCGGCGCCGTCGATCGCCGCCGGCGAGACGCGGCAGCTCGAGAAGGGTGACGTCATGATCGTTCCGGCGGGCATGCCCCACTGGTTCCAGAAGGTCCCGGCGGCCATTCAGCTACTACGTCGTGAAGGTGCGCTGACGATGTCGCCACGAAACCGGTCCTCCTCGCGGCGGCGGCGCTTCTCCTCGGCGCCGCCGCCGCTCTTTCGCAGCCGGCGCCCCAGGACGCGCCGACGGGCGCGCCCGAGGCGGCGATCGATCTCGCGACGGCCGAAGGGCGTGACGCTCGTCGAAGGCCAGTGGCGCTACAGCGACGCCTCGATCGTCGAGACGGATTTCCGCGGGCCCGGCCCCGACAACCAGCCGACCGGCGCCGGCCGGTCGAGACCTACGACTACGACGCCGCACGCCGGCGGGGCGGACTTCGACGACTCGGATGGGAGTCGATCGCTCCGACGCGCTCGGAGCCGCGGCGCGCGCACCGGCCGGCTCTGCTTCAACTGGTACCGCATCGCGCGTCGACGATTCCGGCGAAGGTCGGCGACTTCGATCACGACCGGCATCGACGGTCGTCTTCGAGACGTCGCTCGACGACTACGCCGAGGTCTGGGTCGACGGCGAGCTGCACGCGTCGCCTCGGGCAGAGGGGCGGCTCGCGTGGTCGCCGGCTGGAACGCCCCCAACCGCCTGGTCGTCGGCCGCGACGTGAAGCCCGGCCAGAAGATCCAGCTCGCGATCTTCGGCATCAACGGCCCGCTCTCGAATCCGCCGACGAACTTCATCTAGATCCGCATGCGCCACGCTCGAATTCTACCCGGGCGATCCGGCGCCGATGCGATCACGCCGGCCGAGGTGAACGTGAGGTGGTCCGCAACGATCCGGCGCTCGACGCGATCGTGCGGGCCGAACCCGAAGGTCTGGAAGCTCGCGGAGGGCTTCCAGTTCACCGAAGGCCCGGTCTGGGTGCGCCGACGGAGGTACCTGCTCTTCTCGCGACCCCAACAGCCAACATCATCTACAATACGCGCCCGACGGGCCAGCGTCTCGGTCCTTCCGGCAGCCCGAGCGGGTACTCCGGCGCCGACATCGCCGAGTACGGCCAGCCCGGCTCCAACGGCCTCACGCTCGACGCGCGAGGGCCGGCTCACCATCGACCAGCACGGCAACCGCCGCGTCGTCCGCCTGGACAGGACGGCGCGATGACGGTGCTCGCCGACCGGTACGAGGGCAAGCGTCTCAACAGCCCGAACGACCTCGTCTACCGGTCGGACGGCACGCTCTACTTCACCGACCCGCCGTTCGGCCTCCCGAAATTCTTCGACGACCCGCGCAAGGAGCTGCCGTTCAGCGGCGTCTACGCGCTGCGCAGGAAGGCAAGCTGCAGCTGCTGACGCACCGAGCTGACCGGGCCGAACGGCATCGCCTTCTCGCCCGACGAGAATTCCTCTACGTCGGCCACTGGGACGAGAAGAAGAAGGTCATCATGCGCTACGAGTCCGACGCCGACGGCACGGCTCGGCGAACGGGCGAGGTGTTCTTCGATATGACCGCGGCGCCCGGCGAGGACGCGCTCGACGGGATCAAGGTCGACGCGGCAGGGCAACCTCTACGTCTCGGGCCCGGCGGGCTGTGGATCCTCTCGGGCCCGACGGCAGCCACCTCGGAACGATCGTGCCGCCGAAGCACCCGCACAACTTCGCGTGGGGAGACGAGGACGGCAAGACGCTCTACCTCTGCGCCCGGATCGGGCCTCTACAAGATGCGGCTGGGGATTCCGGGCATCCGTCCCTCGGGCCCGCTCGGCCGCGTGGTCCGCAAGGACGCGCGCCTCGACGCGCTCGCTGCCGCGCCGGTGCGACGCTCGAGACGGGTCGCCGACGGCGTGGCCTGGGCGGAGGGGCCGGTCTGGGATCGCGACGCGAGAAGGCCCTCCTTTTCTCCGACGTCCCTTCGAACGCGATCCTCCGCTGGAAGGCGGGCGAGGGCCTGACCGACCTACCTCTCGCCGAGCGGATACTCCGGGCGCCGCGCCGTTCACCGGGCCGCGAGCCCGGCTCGAACGGGCTCGACCTTCGACTCGCAGGGCCGGCTGATCTTCTGCCAGCACGGCGACCGGCGGATCGTGCGCCGCGAGGCGGACGGCCGCCTTGACCGGTCCTGGCCGACCGGTTCGACGGAAAGCGCCTCAACAGCCCTAACGACCTGACCTTCAAATCGAACGGCGATCTCTACTTCACCGACCCGCCCTTCGGCCTGCCCGCGCGCGCTTCGGCGATCCCGGCCAAAGAGCTCCCGTTCCAGGGCGTCTACCGGCTCGCGCGGGACGGCGTCGCTGACGCTGCTGACCATCCGAGGTCGCGGGCCACCAACGGGATCGGCTTCTCCCCCGACGAGAAGACGCTCTACGTCGCCAACGCCGATCCCGCGCGGCCCGTCTGGTACGGCCTTCGACGTGAAGCCCGACGGCACGCTCGGGCCCGCGCGAGTGCTTCCACGACGGCTCGTGCCTGGGCGGCCTCCGGCCCGGGCGTTCCCGACAGCCTCAAGGTCGACGTCCACGGCAACGTGTGGGCCGCGGCGCCCGGGGCGTCTCCGTGTTCGCGCCCGACGGCGCCCTCCTCGGCTCGATCGAGACGGGTGTGGCCACCGGCAACTGCGCCTTCGGCGAAGACGGCTCGACTCTCTTCGTGGCCGCGAACCACTCGATCGGCCGCATCCGCACGACGACCCGCGGCTAGGGCTTCTAGGCGGGGTCAGGTCTCGTTTTTTCGGTTTGGATCGAGCGGGCGGCCGCGACCGCTTCCCGATTCGCACGATCCGAAAAATCCAGACCTGACCCCGTTTCGTTTCGGAAACGCGGGCGCTGCGCCGGCATCGAATTTCCGAGGACGCTGATATGAACAAAACCGCCACGACTCTGCTCGCAATGACGATCTTCACCGCCTCCGCCCGCGCGGAGCAGGTCGCGGACAAGAAGGTTCTCACCCTCGAGGGCGCGAAGGCGGCGGCCGCGGCCGCGGAAGCCGACGCGAAACGGCGGGGGCTCCCGGTCGTGATCGTCCTCGTCGACGACGCGGGGAATCTGCTCCTCCTCGAGCGGCTCGACACGACGCAGGTCGGCTCGATCAAGGTCGGCATCGGCAAGGCGCGCACCGCGGCGCACTTCAAGCGGCCGACGCGGTACTTCGAGGAGCAGGTCAGGAACGGCCGCATCGTCACGCTCGCCCTCGAGGACTTCACTCCGCTCCAGGGCGGCGTGCCGATCTTCTCGGGCGGCCAGTTCGTCGGCGCGATCGGCGTCTCGGGCGATTCGCCCCAGGTCGACGAGGAGATCGCCCTCGCGGGGCGGCGGTGATCAAGTGAAACGCGGGCGCGGCTTTCGCCCGCGCGGCTTCGCGGGATGCGGGATCGGTCTGCGCAAGGAGCACTTCGACGAAATCCTCGCCGAGCGGCCTGCGGTTCCGTTCTTCGAAGCGATCTCGGAGAACTTCATGGTCGACGGGGGCCGCCCGCTCGCGATGCTCGACCGAGTGCGCCGGGACTACCCGGTCGCGCTCCACGGCGTCTCGATGTCGCTCGGTTCGGCCGAGCCCGTCGATGGCGGATACCTGCGTCGCCTCAAGGCCCTCTGTGACCGCGTGCTCCGGTCATCGTCTCGGACCACCTCTGCTGGACCGGCCTCGGCGGCCACAACAGCCACGACCTGCTCCCGCTGCTGCTCACCGAAGAGGCCGTGTGTCGCGCGGCGCGGAAGATCCGCGAGCGTCCAGGAGTTCCTCGGGCCGCCGCATCCTCGTCGAGAACATCTCGAGCTACGTCGAGCACGCGGCGTCCCGCCTCTCGGAGGCGGACTTCCTCGCGGCGGTCGCGGACGAAGCCGACTGCGGGATCCTGCTCGACGTCAACAACCTCTACGTCAACGCCCGCAACCACGGCCTCGACGCGCGGCGTTTCCTCAGGCGGCTGCCGGCGCATCGGGTCGGGCAGATGCATCTGGCCGGCCACGAAGACCACGGCGACCTCGTCATCGACACCCACGACCATCCCGTCGCCGACGCGGTCTGGGGCCTCTATCGGTCCGCCGTGGCCCGGTTTGGCCCCGTGCCGACCCTCATCGAGTGGGACGCGGCAATCCCGCCGCTCGCGACGGTGCTCGCCGAGGCGCGGCGCGCCGAAGAGATTCAGCGAAATTCGGAGGAGGCGTTTCATGCGGCGACCGCGGCCTGACGTCCACGAGCTTCGTCTCGCGCAGCAGGGTTTCATCGACGACCTCACCGGCCGGCGGCCGCGGTCGGAGGCGGAACGCGAGACGGCCTTCCGCCGGCCCCGCCGCGGATCGGTCGCCGACCGCTGGCACGTCTACGCCCACGGCTACGTGGCCCGGATCGTCGAGGTCGCGGGCCTCGAGTACGCGGCGATCCGGCGGATCCTCGGCGCCGACGCCTTCGAGGCGCTCATGACGCGCTACCTCGGCGTCTTCCCGCCCCGCTCGTTCGACCTCGCCCGCGTCGGCGACCGGCTCCCTGCCTTTCTCGAGTTCGACCGGGCGACCGTGGACCTCCCGTTCCTGCCGGACCTCGCACGGCTGGAGCGGACCATCGGCGAGTCGTTCGTCGCGGCGGACGCAACCCCCGCCCGATGGGAGGACCTGCGCCGCCGCACCCCCGAGGAGCTCCTCGCCCTGCGGTTCGGCCTTCTTCCGGGTGTCGCGCTCGTGCGCTCGGCCTGGCCGCTCGACGAGCTCTGGGCCTGCCGATTCGAGGATGACGACGAGGCGATCTCGATCGCCCTCGAGGGCCGGCCCGCGAACGTCCTGATCTTCCGCCGCGACGGCCGCGTGCGCGTCGAACGGATCGACGACGCCGAGGCCGCCCTCGTCGAGGCCGCGTCGTGCGGCGACGCGACGCTTCCGGACCTGCAGGAGCTGACGGGCGCCGGCTCGGACGCGGCCGGGCTCCACCGCCTCGTCGAGTCGTTCCGCGCTCTCGCCGAGCGCGACGTCTTCGTGATCAAGCGGAGCACCGGATGGACCGGGGCTCTCGACGTCCTCAAGGAGGAATTCTCATGAACCCTCGGTCGAAGTCCCTGCTCGCGGCCGCGCTGGCCGGAGTGCTGTCGCTGCCGGCGGCTCTCCGGGCCCAGGACCAGAAACCCGCTCCCGACGACGGCAAGCTCAAGCCGTGCTGGGGCGTCAACAAGTGCAAGGGCACCGGCGACTGCGGCGCCGAAGGATGCCGCCACTCCGGCTGCCACGGCTCGAATGCCTGCAAGGGCCAGGGGTTCCTGCGGCTCGAACCCGAGACCTGTCTGAAGATCCAGGGCGGGAGCCTGACGAAGGTGGCGGCGGAAAAGCCGGCGGCCAAGAAGTCGGTCAAGAAGTCGTAGCGGTCAGGACGGCGGACGGCAGACGGCCCGGCGCCTCTGCCGTCCTTTCCTTCTGCCGTCCGCGGTCTGCCGTCTGCGGTCTGTCCTACTATTCGCTCCATGCCTCTCGACCGCCGGACTCTCCTCTCCCTCGCCGCCGCATCGCTCGCCCACTCCCGCTTCGCCGCGGCGGGGCCGGGTCCCGCGCCGACACCCGCGGTCAAGACCGCCGGCATCCGGCTGATCCCCGTCGACGGCAAGTACAAGGTCTGGACGAAGAAGCTCGGCAGGGGACCGATCAAGATGCTGACGCTCCACGGCGGGCCGGGCGTCACGCACGAGTACTTCGAGTGCTTCGAAGACTTCCTGCCGCAGGCGGGCGTCGAGTTCTACTACTACGACCAGCTCGGATCCTTCTACTCCGACCAGCCCGACGACCCGTCGCTCTGGAGGATCGACCGGTTCCGCGAGGAGGTCGAGCAGGTGCGGTCGGCCCTCGGGCTCGAGGACTTCTATCTCTATGGTCAGTCCTGGGGCAGCATGCTCGCGATCGAGTACGCGCTGAAATACCAGAAGCACCTGAAGGGCCTGGTGCTCTCGAGCATGACGGCCTCGATTCCGTCGTACATGGCCTACGTCGCGAAGCTCCGCGCGGCGCTGCCGAAGGATCTGCTGGCGACGCTCGAGAAGTACGAAGCCCAGGGCAAGTACGACGCTCCCGAGTACCAGGAGGCGATGTACGAGGGGGTCTACAAGCGTCACGTGTGCCGCGTCGATCCCTGGCCGGACCCGGTCGCGCGCGCGTTCAAGCACATCAACAACCAGGTCTACGGCACGATGCAGGGGCCCAACGAGTTCGTCGTGACGGGGACCTTCAAGGACTGGGACCGCTGGGACGACCTTCGAAGATCTCCGTTCCGACGCTCGTCGTCGGCGCGAAGTACGACGAGATGAACCCGGACGACATCCGCCGGATGGGGACCCTTCTTCCGCGTTCCCGGGTGGCGATTTGCGAGAACGGCAGCCACCTCGCGATGTGGGACGACCAGGAGCCCTACTTCCGGCACCTCCTGGGTTTCCTGAGCGACGTCCAGGCCGGACGCTTCCCGCCCCCACGCTCCGCCTGAGGCGGCCCGGCCCGGGCTCCTCGGGAAATTCTTAACCCATCCTTCAGGATCGTCCCGGAGGCGCGGGGGGAGCGCCGAAACCTCGGGACGGCCGGGGCATCCAAGCCCCATGACCATCCACATCTTTGCCGAGCCGGGGGACGCCCGGACGCGCAACCTCTTCGATCTGCTCGCCCGCTCCTCGGATCGAGATCCAGCCCTGGCGGTTTCCGCGTACTCCGCGGGAGACCGGCGCGGGACGCGGGTCTCGTTCACCGTGGCGGGTGGCGGCTTCCGGAAGGCGAAGGGTGGCGCGGTACACCGGGCGGGGGGGATAGAATTCGCGGCTCAAGTCGCTCGAGGGGCTCGAACGGCTTGACCCGGCAACGTGGGTAAGTCGCGGCAGCCATGTCGGCTGCAGCGGTGATTCGCGACCCCGAGACGGGGAGACGAAAGGAGACAGGGATGAAGAAGGGCGATCTGAAGGTGAAGGCGATCGGTCTCGCGGTGGCCGGCGTTCTCGCGGGCTCCCAGCTGCTCTCGGCTCTGCCGAAGAACGAAGCGAAGTCCGGCGGCAAGAGCGGCAGGCGGGCGAAGGGCGCCAAGGACAAGGCGGCCGCGACCTCCGACAAGCACGTCTGCAAGGGCATGAACTCGTGCAAGGGGAAGGGCGGCTGCAAGGCCGGCGACAACGGCTGTTCCGGCAAGAACTCCTGCAAGGGCAAGGGCGGCTGCGCTTCGGCCGACATGAAGCACTCCTGCAAGGGCATGAACTCCTGCAAGGGCCAGGGCGGCTGCAAGAGCGGCGAGAACGGCTGCGCCGGCAAGAACTCCTGCAAGGGCAAGGGCGGCTGCGCGGTCCCGGTGGCTCCGAAGAAGGCGGCCTGACTTCACCGTCGTGAAGCGGGGGGTCGCGGCCGAGGCCGCGCCCCCCGGTTCACTTTCCAATCGTAAGATCGAGTCTCACGTGAAGCCGCTCACCCGAAACCGCTGGAACTTTCCCGACCTCGGCGTCGGCATCGGTCTCCGCACGGTCCACTATCCCCACATCCTCGAGAAGAAGCCCGAGATCGACTTCTTCGAGGTCCTCTCCGAGAACTACCTCGACACCGGCGGCCGGCCCGCCTGGGTCCTCGACCAGGTGGCCGAGCGCTATCCGGTCGTGCTCCACGGCGTGTCGATGTCGATCGGCTCGACCGATCCGCTCGACCACGGATACCTCGCGAAACTGAAAGCCCTCGCCGCCCGCACCCGCGCCCTCTGGGTGTCGGACCACCTGTGCTGGACCGGCGTTTCCGGACGAAACACGCACGACCTGCTCCCGATGCCGCTCACCGAGGAGGCGCTTTCCCACGTCGCCGAGCGCGTGAGAATCGTCTCCGACGTTCTGGAGCGGCCCCTGATCCTCGAGAACGCGTCGACCTACGCGGAGTTTTCCGCCTCGAGCATGCCGGAGTGGGAGTTTTTCGGCCGGCTCATGGAGAAGGCCGACTGCGGCATGCTCCTCGACGTCAACAACGTCTACGTCAGCGCGTTCAACCACGGATTCGACCCGAAGCTCTACCTCGACGCGATCGATCCGTCGCGCGTGGCGCAGTACCACCTCGCCGGCCACACGAACAAGGGCACGCACATCCTCGACACGCACAGCGACCGGGCGATTCCCGAGGTCTGGGAGCTCTATCGCCACGCGGTCGCGCGGACGGGCAACGTCGCGACGCTCTTCGAGTGGGACGGCGAGATCCCGTCGTTCGAGGAGGTCCACGCGGAGGCCCTCAAGGCGCGGCGGTTCCGGAACGAGGAGAAGGCGATTGCCGCGGCCTCTTGAGCTGCCGCTCCCGCGCCTCCAGCGCTGGATGCAGGCGGTCATCGAGCAGCCGGGCACGGCCGAGGAGGCCGTGACATCGCCCGCTGCGCGCGCCGAGCTCGAGCCGGACGAGATCGCGCGGGTGATCCGGCCGTCGAAGACGCTGACGCCGGTCGAACGGGTCGGCGTCTACCAGGGCATGTATCTGCTCCGCATGGTCGAGGCGCTCGAGAACGACTTTCCGGCCGTGGCGCACCTGCTCGGAGCCGAGGACTTCGCGGACCTCGTGACGCGCTATGTCGCGGCGCACCCCTCCCGGAGCTACACCCTGAACCGCCTGGGCGACCGCCTTCCCGAATTCATCCGGGGCTCGCAGGGCATCCGCCGGAAGGCCTTCGTCGCCGACCTCGCCCGCCTCGAAAGCCTCGTCACCGAGGTCTTCGACGCGCCCGAGTCGCCCGCCTGGCCGGCCGAAGAGATCGCGCGCGTCCCGGAGGCGGCCTGGCCCGGGGTCGTGCTCCGTCCGTCGGCGGCCCTGCGGGTCGCGGCGTTCGCGTATCCCGTCAACGCCTACCTGCAGTCGGTCAAGGACGACGATCACGATCATCCGCCGACCGGACGGCGCCCCACCTGGATCGCCGTCTATCGGAAGAACTACGAAGTCTGGCGCCTCGACCTCTCGAAGCCGGCCCACGACTTCCTCGCTGCACTGGTCAAGGGCCGGCCGTTCGGCAAGGCCGTCGCAACGGCGGCGCGTGGGCTCCAGGGCTCCGCGGGCGACCAGCTCTTCCGGTGGCTGCGCGACTGGGTGGCCGAGGGACTCTTCCAGGGCGTCGTCCTGCCAGCCTCTCGCTGAGCGCGGCGATTTTCACCGCCGACGCGTAACCGGCGGCCCCCGGCGGCATCTCATCCGTGGATGAGCGACGGGGGAGAGCTGCACGCGGGCCACGGCCACGCGCCCAATCGGTTCGCCGTGGTCTCGACCCCGGAGCGCTTCGGCGACGACGGGACGCTCCGCGGCCGCGGGGTGACGGTCGCCTTCCTGGACTCAGGCTTCCATCCCCATCCCGACATCACCGAGCCGGGCGAGCGGATCCGGGCGTATCACGACGTCCACGATCCGCAGGGCATGCTGGAGAACGCGGAGATACCGGCCCCGGACTGCTGGCACGGCACGCAGACGTGCGTCGCGGCCGCCGGCAGCGGGTTGCTTTCCGACGGCGTCTACCGCGGGCTCGCGCCCGAGGCGGCGCTCGTGCTGGTGCGGGTGGGGCGGGACGGGCGAATCACCGACGACGCGATCGAGCGCGGACTCGAGTGGGTGCTCGCGAACCACGAACGGCACGCGATACGGATCGTCAGCATGTCGCTCGGCGGCGACGCGGACCGGACGCTCGCGGAGAGCCGGATCAACCAGCTCGCCGAGGCGGCCGTCGCCCGCGGCATGGTGCTCGTGGCCGCCGCGGGAAATTCCGGGTGCGGACCCGCGCCCCGCGTATTGCCTCCAGCCACGGCGCCCTCGGTCATCGCCGTCGGCGGATATGACGACGCAAACGATCCCGAGCGGCGGCACCTCGCGGCGTACTGCTCGAGCTTCGGCGTGACGGCCGACGGTCTCGTCAAGCCGGAATTGATCGCTCCGGCGATGTGGGTCGCGGCGCCGATCCTGCCGGGCACGCCGGCCTGGCGGCGCGCGCAGACGCTGACACGGCTGGCATCGGCGCCGGATTACCGCCTGGCGCGTCTCGCGGACGAGGTCCGTGGGGGAATCCCGGAGCTCCCGCGTCAGGCGGCGGCACTGCGGAGCTGGGTCGAAGAGCGGCTTCGCGCCGAGAAGATCGTGGCTGCGCACTATCAGCACGTGGACGGGACCTCGTTCGCGGCGCCGGTCGTCGCGTCGGTCGTCGCGCAGATGCTCGAGGCCAATCCGGCGCTCACGCCGGCGGAAGTCCGCCGGATCCTGCTCGCGAGCGCGAGCCCGGTCCCGGGCATCGCGGCGCTGCGCCAGGGGCATGGCGTCGTGGACCCCGCCGCGGCGGTGGCGGTCGCGCGGCGGGAGGCGCACGCCGGCGCCGGCCGAGTCGGTGGGCCGCCCCGCGTCGAGGACGGCCGCCTCGTTTTCACCTTCCACGACGACGACGCCACGTCGGTCGCCGTGGCCGGCGACTTCAACGGCTGGGACGCGTCGCGCCTTCCGATGGCGCGGCAGGCGGACGGCGTGTGGCGCGCCGGCTCTCCCCGCCCCGCCGCCCGGCCGCCACCGCTACAAGCTCGTCGTCGACGGGGCCCGCTGGCTCCCCGACCCCTCCCATTCGCTGCGCGAGGCCGACCCCCACGGCTCCTTCAACTCCCTCCTCGACCTGGGGTCAGCCCTGAAAGTCTGAAATCTGGGGCCTGACCTGTAAGTCTGACGCTTCGGGGCCCAGCGCGGCGGCCACGCGCTCGACGTGCCTTGCGAGCTCTGGATTTCGTGCGATCGCACGTTCGAGCCTTCGGAGGCCGTGCGCGAACGCGGATTCGTCGCGGTCGAAGCACCTGGCCAGCGCCGACGCTGGAATCGAATGATCGCGCCTCGCGACGAAGACCGTGATCAGCCGAGCCCGTGACTCCGCTCGGGCTTGGGACGGTCCCTTCAGCCGGCCGAGTGAGAATCCCTGAAACGCGCTCGCGGCGGCGGCGAACCTCGACGGCGTCCAACCACTTCTTCTGGGAAGAGTGACGCGGGCCTCGCGCATCGAGCGTTTGGCGAACTTCTCGTCGCCCTTCACGACGCGGCCGATCGGGCGCGCGCGGTCGTAGTCGTCCGGTTCACCGGACCCCATCCACCGCCGGTAAGCGGCGCAGGCCCTGGACCGGCTGGGCGCAAGACGCGCGAGGACGAAGTCGACGTCGAGCCAGCTTGGACCGCCACCTTCGCGATACCACCGGTCGCTCGACCACGGATAGCTCTCGGGTCGATCGGCGACGCCGGCCTTGACCGGGTTCAGGTGGATGTAGCGAACGAGCGCAGCGAGGTATCGGTCGAGTTCGACCAGAAAAGCCTTGTATCGGCCCTGGAACAGGTGCCCGACACGCTCATGTCGAAAATTGAATTTCTGGCTGTAGTAGGAGTGGAGCGCGAGCATGATCTTTGAAAGGGGAACCGGGCCTCGTTCGACGGCGAGGTGGACGTGATTCGGCATGAGGCAGTAGGCGAGGACTCCGAATCGGTATCGGTCACGGCATTCCGCGAGGCGCGCCAGGTAGAGATGCCGGTCGGAGTCGTCTCGAAAGATGTCGCGCCGTTCGTTCCCGCGCGCGATCACGTGGTAGACGCCTCCGGCGATTTCGATCCGCGGCGCACGCGACATCGCTCCAGCCTCCGCCCCTGTCTTTAGATTGTCGCGAGCCGCCCCCGAAGTGTCATTCTTTCAGGGCTGACCCCAAGTTTCAGACTTGCAGGGCTGACCCCAGGAGGGTGCGGAGGGCCTGGCGGGCGCGGTGGAGGCGGATCTTGACCGCGTTCTCGGTGAGGTTGAGAAGGCGCGCGGCCTCGGCGGTCGAGAGCTCCTCGATGTCGCGGAGCAACAGGACGGAGCGGTAGTGCTCGGGAAGCTGCGCGATCGCCTCGCGGACGCGTCGCCGCGTCTGACTGCGGTCGAGCGCGGTCTCGGCGGATTCGCGCCATTCCTCGGGCTCCGCGACGCGATGGCCGGACTCGTCGAACTTCGGGAGCAGTTCCTCGATCGATGTCTCCGGGCGGCGCCGGCTCGAGCGCAGCTTCATCAGGCACGCGTTGATGACGATGCGATGCAGCCAGGTCGAGAGGCTCGAGCCGCCCTCGAAGCGTCCGATCGCCCGGAACGCCGCGACGAACCCTTCCTGGACGGCGTCGCGCGCGTCTTCCTCGCACCGCAGGTAACGCCGCGCGACCGACAGGAGCCGGCCGCTGTGCGCGCGCACGAGCATCTCGCAGGCCTCCTCGTCGCCGCGGCGCAGCCGCTCGAGGAGCCCGGCCTCTCCGGGGAGGGCCGGCGCGGCCCCGGGCGCGGGCTCGGCATCCGGAATCCGGCGTGAGAGCTCGACGTTCACGACGACGCTCCTTTCAGGGTCTCGGCGACGAACGCGGAGCTTCCGCGGATCGCGATTCCCTGCTTCACCAGCCGCTGCAGGAGCCTGGCGCCCGCCGCGTCGACGTACCCCACGCCGGAGACGTCGATGGCCTTCATCCCCGCGGCGTCCCCGAGCGCCCGTGCGAGCTCGTCGACGTAGGGTCCGGCCACCCGTCCCTCGACCACCAGGCATTCGTTGGCTTTGCTGATTCTCAACATGGCTGACCCCTGCAAGAGCAACGGCGGAGCCAGGTTTTCGGCGGCCGAGTGGCAGACCGAAGTCGTTTGGATTCAGTCGCTTATACATTTTGGCGGGGTTCGCGCCGCGGCCCCTGCGCCACGAAATTTCGTGGTCGCTACGATGCTTCGTGGCGGGGCTCGATGCCGTACTTCTTGAGGCGGCTCCGAAGCGTGTTGGGATGAAGGCCGAGGCGTCGGGCGGCGCCGGCCGGACCTTCGATCACGCCCCGGGTCGAGCGGAGGACTTCGCGGATGTGGGACTTCTCGATCTCGACGAGCTTCGCGCCGCCGCCGGACGGGGCCGTCCATGCGGACGCCGATGTCGCCGCCGCCGGATCGCCCCGCAGCAGGCCCCGCTCCACCTCGAGCGTCGGCCCGGGCGCGAGGATCGCCGCTCGCTCCACGACGTTCTGCAGTTCCCGGATGTTGCCGGGCCAGGAGTACGCGCAGAGCTCGTTCATGGACGAACGCGTGAAACCTTCGAGCGGCTTGCCGAGCCGCTTGGCGAGGCCGGTCAGGAAGAAGGCGACGAGCAGCGGGATGTCTCCCCGCCGCTCCCGCAGCGAGGGGACGGCGATCGGAAACACGTTCAGCCGGTAGAGCAGGTCGGCGCGGAAGCGCCCGCGCCGGACCTCCTCCTCGAGGTCGCGATTGGTCGCCGCGATGATCCGCACGTCGACCTTGATCGTGCGCGACGAACCCACGGGCTCGAACTCCCGTTCCTGCAGCACGCGCAGCAGCTTGACCTGCGTCTCCGGCGGAAGCTCGCCGATTTCGTCGAGGAAGATCGTGCCGCCGTCGGCGAGCTCGAACCGGCCGGTGCGCCTGTCGAGGGCTCCCGTGTAAGCGCCCTTGACGTGCCCGAAGAGCTCGCTTTCGACGAGGCCGGCCGGGATCGCTCCGCAGTTGACCTTGACGAGGGGCCGCTGGCGCCGGGCGCTCCGGCTGTGGATGGCGCGCGCGAAGAGCTCCTTGCCCGAGCCGGTCTCGCCCGCGATCAGCACGGTCGAATCCGTCTGCGCGACACGCTCCACCTTCGAAAGGGCGTCGAGCAGGGGAGGCGCGTTTCCGATGATCTCCTCGAAGTTGTGCTGCGTGCGGATCTCTTCCTGCAGGTACACGTTCTCGGCCTGCAGACGATCCTTGAGGCGCTCGAGCTCGGTCTGCGCCCGCAGCCGCTCGAGCTCGGCCGCGGCGCGGTCGGCGAAGATCCGCAGGACTGAGATTTCGATCGACGCCTCGCTCATCGGCCGGTCGTCGAGAACCGCGAGATGGCCGATGACGACGCCGTCGTGACCGACCATCGGGATGCCGAGGAAGCTCTCGGCCCGCCAGTCGACGAGGCCCGTGTCCTCGGGAAAGCGCTCGGCCAGCCGGTCCGCGTAGAACCGCACCTCGCCCCGGATGACGGCCTCGCAGGGCGTGCCGGCCAGGCCGTACTCGAGGTTCTCCGCGATCGACTCGTTTTTCCAGAACGCGAGCATCCGCGCCGTCGGGTCGCCCGGACCGCACTCCGTGACGAACGCGTACCGGACGCGGAGCGCCGTGGCCAGGGTCTCCACGAGCGTCTTGAAGAATCCGGCGCCCGTCGTCGCGGCGGTGGCCTCCGTCAGCCGCCGGAAAAGGTCCTCCGAGCGCTTGCGCTCGGTGACGTCGCGCGAGACGGCGAGGAGGCTCTCGGGCCGGCCCTCCGAGCCGAGGATCGGGTTGACGACGACGTCGAACCAGCGAGGCTGCCGCGTCTGAACGGTCTCGAAGTAGCCGACGAAGTGACCCATGCCGCCGTTGCGTGCGGCTTCCACCGCCGCCCGCGCCGAGTCGCGGTCCGGGCCCTTCCAGAAGTCGATCCACGACGCGCCCAGGTACTGGCCGATGTCGCAGATCTCGAGGGCCTCCATTCCGCCGGCGTTCATCGAGAGCAGCCGGCCTTCGAGGTCGAGGACCTTGATGCAGTCGCGGCTGCACTCGATCATCCGCGTCTTGAATTCCTCGCTCGACCGCAGCGCCTCGGATGCGGCGCGCTCTCCCGCGACGACCCGTTCGAGCTCGGCGTTGGCCCTACGCAGGTCGAGCCGGGCGACCACCTCGCGCGAGAGGGTGGCGAGGGCCGCGGTCTGGTCGTGGGTGAGGGCGCGGGGAACCCGGTCGAGCACGCAGAGCGTTCCGAGGGCCTGGCCCTTGTCGGTCATGAGGGGCGCGCCGGCGTAGAACCGGATCCCGGGGTCGCCGGTCACGAGCGGGTTGTCGGCGAACCGCGCGTCGGCGCGGGCGTCCGGGACGACCATCAGTTCGGAACCCAGGATCGCGTGGGCGCAGAAGGCGATCTCGCGGGGGGTTTCGGAAATGTCGAGACCGACCCTGGCCTTGAACCACTGGCGGTCCCGGTCGACGAGGCTGATCAGCGCCATCGGGGCCTGGCAGATCCGGGACGCGAGGTCGGCCAGGTCGTCGAACGCCCCCTCGGGGCCGGTGTCGAGAACGCCGTAGGCGCGGAGGGCCTCGAGGCGGTCTCCCTTCGCGGTCCGGGACGGGACAGGCGGCCGGGACGGAGTGGCGCGGGTCGAGCACGGTCTCGAGGATCCGGCGAACCAGCCTCTCCGACACCGGCGCCGGCAGGTCGAAGGTGCCGACGTTCGAGACGACGGCGAGCGTCTTCCGGGCGGAGTCGTAGAGGATCCGGCAGGCCGCGCAGTCCTGAAGGTGGATCTCCACCTCCCGGCGGACGGACGGATCGACCTCCCCGTCGAGGAGGTCGGACAGCGCCTGGCGGAGCGCCTCGCAGGAAAACACTGTCCATTGGACGGGCCGGGGCGCCGAAAAGATTCAAATGGGCGGTATAGTCTGCAAGCCGGGAGGTTCCAATGAGTTACATCGGCCGCGGGCCGATCGACGAATCCGAGTTCCCCCCGTTCCAGCAGATCCGCGAAGCCTTCGGGTTTCTTCCGAACTTCTTCCGGGCGCAGACGTTGCGCCCCGACTTGATCGAGGCCGAGCTCGCGTTGATCGGCGGCGTGATGGTCAAGGAAGGGGCTCTGGCGAGGCGCCAGAAGGAGTACGTCTTCCTCGTCTGCTCGGCTGCGAACCTTTCGACCTACTGCGTGACCGCGCACTGCGAGATCGTGCGCATGCTCGGGATCCACGGGCCCGAGCCCGAGCAGATCGCGCTCGACCACAATCGCACCAACATCGCCGCCGAGGACAAGGCGCTTCTCAACTTCGCCCTGAAGCTCAACAAAGAGGGGCTCAAGATCGACGCGGACGACATCGAGGGCCTGCGGACATACGGCTTCAGCGAGCAGCAGATCCTCGAGACGATCCTGATGGTCGGCGTCGCGCAGTTCGCGAACACCGTTTCGTTCGGCCTCGGAACTCTGCCGGACTTCGACGCCTCGAAGATCGTGCTCGCGGGCGCCGGCGGACGCGGCTAGTCGGTCTTCTCGAGCGCGGCGAGGATCTTCGCGGTCAGCCGCTCCGACGCTCCCGCCGGAAGCTCCCACGCCCCCGCGTCCGTGACGATCCGAATGGTCTTGCGCGTCGAGTCGTAGAGGATCCGGCACGTCCGGCAGTCGGCGAGATGGTGCTCGAGCGCTCGGCGCACCTCCGGCGCCACGTCCTCGTCGAGGAGGTTCGAGAGCTCGGCCCGGACGTCGTCGCAGCTAAGCAGGGCGGGCCCCCGGAGGTCCGGCGGCGAAGTGCGCCGCCAGGGCTTCGCGAAGCATCAAGCGTCCGCGCAGCAGCCGCGTCTTCAGCGTCGGCACGGGCAGATCCAGGATCGCGGCCGCCTCGGCGGTCGAGAGCTGCTCGATGTCGCGCAGCATGACGGCGGTCCGGTAGGCCACGGGCAGGCGCGCCAGCTCCTGCCGGACGAGCCGCCGCGTCTCCTCGCGGGCATAGAGCCGCTCCGGGTCCTCGATCCAGGCTTCGCCCGGCGAAGGACGGAACTCCTCGTCCCCGGCGGCCGCCAGGTCGAGGGGCTCCGACGGGTGGCGGCTCCTCAGGCGATCGAGACCCTCGTTGATCGCGATCCGCGTCAGCCAGGTCGAAAACCGGGAGGCGCCGGCGAAGTCGCCGATCTTCCGGAACGCCTTGACGAACGCCGACTGGCAGCAGTCCTCGGCGTCCTCGGCGCTGCCCGTCAGGCCGGCGAGGGTTCCGATAGATACGCGCCTGGTTGCGGCGGATGAGGTCCTCGAAGGCTGCGACGTCGCCGCCGCGGGCGCGCGCGACGAGCTCCGCGTCGGGATCGGCGGCGCGCTCGGCCTCGCTGCGCGGCCGTGGCGGCGCGTTCGGCGACGAGGTCGCGCCGCGGCTTGAAGTCGGGCTTCGGGTTAAGTCCCGCCGCGAGCGTGCTCAGGAAGCCGGCGAGCGAGGTCACGACAATCGCCTCGAGGATCTGGGGATCCGAGAACCCGGCCGCGCGCAGGGCCGCGGCGTCGGATTCGCCGTAGGCCGGCCCTTCGGCGGTGATCCTCCAGGCGAAATCGAGAAGGGCCCTGTCCGCCGCCGAAAGGTCCGCGTTCCGGTGGTCGGACACGACGCGGTCCGAGGCCTCGGGAGGCACGCCGAGGCCGCGCAGGAGCTCGGTGTGGAGCGCGACGCCGTAGGTGTCGAGGTTCCACGCCGAGACGACGAGTTGCACGAGCTCCTTCTGCCGCCGGCTCAGGACGTCTTCCGTCAGGAGGATTTCGCGCAGTGCCTCGATTTCGGCTTCGAGGGCCCCGGGCGTGAGCGTCTGGGCGCGGAAGAGCGCCGGAACGAATCCGAAGCGGCCCTTGAGCTCCCCGAACGGACCGAAGGCGTCCGGGGCGAGGGGCACAGCGCGAAGGTAAGCACCGGGCGCGCGCGGGACCGCCGGGGCCGATGCCCGCGCCGCCGCGGGCTCGACGGCCGCGAGGATCGCGGGTGGCATCGGCACGTCGACCTCCGCGGCGAGACCCGTCGAGAGCGCGCAAAGGAACTCCGCCAGGGCGGCCGTCTGCACGGCCTCGAGAATCTCCTCGTCCGACGCGGAGACCGCCCGCAGCCGCTCGATATCCGGCGCCCCGGTCGAGAGCGGCGCGAGAGCCAGGCGGACGGAGAAGTCGAGCAGGGCGGCCCGGCTCTTCTCGAATGACTCGAAGCGGCCCCTCGGCCAGCGCCGCGATGTCCGGCGCGGCGCAGCCCAGGTTCCCGAGAACCCGGGCGTGCACCGCGAGGCAGTACCGGTTGCGGCGGGCGGCCGCGACGGCGACGAGGATCTCTTCCTTGCGCTCCCAGCCGAGGGCCCCGGGCTCGATGAGGAGGGCGCGGAGGAGTCGCGTCTCCGCTTCGATCGCGCGCGGCAGGATGGCCTGCGCGGGGAAGATCGAAGGGACGAACCCGAGCCGTTCAGCGAGAGCGAGCAGCGGTGGATAGTCCGCGGGCAGCTCGGCTGGCGGGAGCAACGGCATTTGAGGCAAACCGCCGCGCGGATGCTACCACCGGCACTCGGCGCCCGCGGCGGAGGCGAAACCGCGGAGGCTCCGCGGACATCCAAGCGCCATCGTGACGGCCCTGCGCGAATCCCTCGACTCCCCGGCGGCCCCGGGCCGCCGCGCGCCGCGAAACGGCGTCCTGGCGGCGGCCCTTCGGGCGCACTGGCCGGAATACCTCATCGAGGGAGCGCTCCTCGGGCTCTTCATGGTGTCGGCCTGCGTCTTCGCCGCGCTCCTCGAGCATCCCGGATCGGCCGTCCATGCCGCGCTGCCGGATCCCTTCGTCCGCCGGGCGCTGATGGGCCTGGCGATGGGGATGACGGCCGTCGCGATCATCTACTCGGGCTGGGGGAAGCGGAGCGGGGCGCACATCAACCCCGCGACGACACTGACGTTCCTGCGGCTCGGCAAGGTGGAGGCGCCGGATGCGCTCTTCTACGCGGCCGCGCAGTTTGTCGGGGCGTTCGCCGGCTGCCTCGTCGCCGGCGCTCTTCCTCTCCGCCGCGGTGCGGCACCCGGCGGTCAACTTCGCCGTCACGATCCCCGGGCCCGCGGGCCTCGCGCGCGCCTTCGGGGCCGAGGTCCTCATCACCTTCATCCTGATGACCGTGGTGCTCGCGGTCTCGAACGATCCGCGGACCAACCGCTTCACGGGGATCGCCGCCGGTGCCTGCGTGGCGCTCTTCATCACGTTCGAGGCCCCGATTTCGGGCATGAGCATGAACCCGGCCCGGACCTTCGGCTCGGCGGCGGCCGCCAGGCGCTGGGACCACCTCTGGATCTACTTCGTCGCTCCCGCCGATCGGCATGCTCGCGGCGGCCGAAGCTGCGCCTGCGACTTTCGGGCACGAGCTCGGTTCTCTGCGCCAAGCTCCACCACGAGAACGACCATCGCTGCATCTTCCGGTGCGGCTACAGGCCGTGCGGCCCGCCGGCCGCGGCCGCCGCGGAAAGGGGACGCTGATGTCCGCGAACCACTACGACGTGATCATCATTGGCACGGGCGCCGGGGGCGGGACGCTGCTCTGGTCGCTCGCGCCGACGGGCAAGAGGATCCTGGTGCTCGAGCGCGGCGACTTCGTTCCCCGCGAGAAGGACAACTGGAGCTCGAAGGCCGTCAACGTCGACGGCAAATACGCCACGAAGGAAGTCTGGCGCGACAAGCACGGCAAGGACCTCCATCCCCACACCAACTACTGGGTGGGGGGGAACACCAAGTTCTACGGCGCCGCCCTCTTTCGCCTGCGCCAGGAGGACTTCGGCGAGATCCGGCACCACGGGGGAGTTTCGCCGGCGTGGCCGATCTCCTATGCGGAGATGGAGCCCTGGTACGCGAAAGCCGAGGAGCTCTACCGCGTCCACGGCACCCGGGGCGAAGACCCGACGGAGCCGCCGGCCTCGACCCCCTTCCCGCACCCCGCCGTCTCGCACGAGCCCCGCATCCAGGACCTCTCGGACGACTTCGAGCAGCAGGGCCTGCGCCCCTTCCACGTGCCCCTCGGCATCATGCTGAACGAGAAGGACCGCCGCGCTTCCAGGTGCATCCGTTGCGAGTCGTGCGACGGGTTCCCGTGCCTGGTGCAGGCCAAAGCGGACGCCCAGGTCTGCTGCGTGGACCCGGCGCTGGCGCACCCGAACGTGACGCTGCAGACCGGCGCGAAGGTCACGCGCCTCCACACCGATGCCGGGGGCCGCCGTGTGACGAAAGTCTCGGTCGAGCGCGAAGGCGTGCCCGAGGAATACACGGCCGACGTCGTGGTCGTCTCCTGCGGCGCGATCAACTCGGCGGCGCTGCTCCTTCGGTCGGCGAACGACAGGCACCCGAACGGCCTCGCGAACTCGAGCGACGTCGTCGGCCGGCACTACATGGGGCACGTCAACTCGGTCCTGCTCGCGATCTCGCGCTGCCCGAATCCGACCGTCTTCCAGAAGACGCTCGGCGTCAACGACTACTACTTTGCGTCGAAGGAGTGGGGCTACCCGATGGGCCACATCTCCTTCGTCGGCAAGCTCGATGGCATCGCGCTCTCGGCGGGCGCGCCGGCGATCGCGCCGGGATTCACGCTCGAGATGATGGCGAAGCACTCGCTCGACTTCTGGCTGACCTCGGAGGACCTGCCGGACCCCGAGAATCGCGTGACGCTCGACCGCGACGGGAACATCGTTCTCAAGTACCAGCCCAACAACGTGACCGCGCACGAGCGCCTCCGCGCGACCCTGCAGAAGGCAATGCAGAAGCAGCGCAAGTGCTCGATGCACGGGGACTCGTGCCACGTCGGCCTTTTCGGACGGAGCCTTTTTCTCGGCGAGAAGATCCCGCTCGCGGGGGTGGCGCACCAGAACGGAACGGCCCGGTTCGGCCGCGACCCGAAAGCCTCGGCGCTCGATTCGAACTGCAAGGCGCACGACCTCGACAACCTCTACGTGGTCGACGGCAGCTTCTTCCCATCCTCGGCGGCCGTAAATCCGGCGCTGACCATCATCGCGAACGCGCTGCGGGTCGGCGAGCACCTCAAGGAACGCCTGGCGTGAGGCGGCCGCTTACCCGGGCCCTTGCCGTCGCGATCCTCGTCGTCGGGACGGCGGCGGCCGCGGCCCTCGGCCAGCCGCTCGTGACGGCCGTCGATTCGGTGACGATCCCGGTCTCCGATCTCGACCGGTCCGTCGCGTTCTACTCGGAGGTGCTGGGCTTCGAAAAGGTCGGCGAGGTCGAGCTCGCCGGAGAGGCGTGGGAACGCCTGGAGGGCGTCTTCGGGCTGCGAGTCCGGTCGGCGACGCTGCGGCTCGGGTCGGAGCGGATCGAGCTCGTCGGGTACCTCGCCCCGGAGGGCCGTCCCGTCCCGGTCGACTCGCGCTCGAACGACCGCTGGTTCCAGCACGTCGCGATCATCGTCTCCGACATGGCGAAGGCCTACGCGCGGCTGCGCGAGCACCGCGTGCGGCACGCCTCGAGCGGCCCGCAGAGGCTTCCGGACTGGAATCCGAACGCCGGCGGGATCGAGGCGTTCTACTTCAAGGATCCCGACGGCCACGCCCTCGAGATCCTGGCGTTTCCGCCGGGGAAAGGCGAACCGCGGTGGCAGGAGAAGGGGCGCCTCTTTCTCGGAATCGATCACACGGCGATCGTCGTGTCCGACACGGAGAGGAGCCTCGCGCTCTACCGGGATGCGCTGGGGATGAAGGTCGCCGGCGGCGCCGAAAACTACGGCACCGAGCAGGAGCACCTCAACAACGTCTTCGGCGCGCGCCTGCGGATCACGGCGCTGCGGGCGGCGCAGGGGCCGGGGATCGAGTTCCTGGAGTACCTCGCCCCGTCGGACGGACGCCCGCGTCCGCCGGACGTCCGCTCGAACGACCTCGTCGCCTGGCAGACGGAGCTTCGGGTCCGCGACGCCGCCGCCGCCGAAAAGGCCCTCTTCGCCGCTCGCGCCGGCTTCCTCTCGCCCGGCCTCGTCACCCTCCCGTCCCCGGTCCTCGGCTTCTCCCGCGCCCTCCTCGCCGCCGACCCCGACGGCCACCTCCTCCAGCTCGTCGAGTAGGGTCAGCCCTGAAAGTCTGACACTTGGGGCCAGTCCTGAAAGATTGAAACTCGCTCGAGAGTCCTACCCCCATCGAGGCCGGTTTTCCTCGTCGAACTGAGCCGTCGGAGATTCGGTTCGCGGCAATCTTTCATTCTTTCAGGGCTGACCCCAGGAAACGGGGGGGTGGGAGCGGCATCGAATGGAGGGCAAGGGGGTGATCGATGACCGACGCGAGAGAAATGCGGTGCCTGGGCTGCGGAAACGAGATGCGGCCGCAGATCGATCGGCTGGACCTGAGCTGGGCGGGCGACGGGCCCTACGCGCGCGACGACGAGTTTCCGGGAATCCTCGCCGAGGTCTTCGGTTGCGCTTGCGGACGGGTGGCGATCCGGCCGGTACGCATCGAGCTGTCGCGCTCTCGCGCCGCGTGAGACGGGATAGCCTGTGGCGATGAGCGACGCCCTGACCCGGGAGTGGCTCGAAGCGGACGGCCTCGGCGGTTTCGCCTCCGGCACGGTCGCCGGCATCCGGACCCGCCGCTATCACGCGCTCCTCCTGACGGCGACGACGCCGCCGACGGGCCGCGTCGTCCTCGTCAACGGGTTCGACGCCTGGGTCACGACGTCCTCGGGCCGCTACGCGATCACCTCGCAGGCCTACGGCCCCGACGTCACCTACCCCGACGGCGCCTCCCGCGCCGACCGCTTCGAGCTCGAGCCCTGGCCGCGCTGGACGTTCCGCCTTCCGGACGGCACGCGTATCGCTCAGGAGATCCTGGTCCTGAAGGGTTCCTCCGCTGCGGCTGTCGCGTGGAAGCTGCTGTCCGGGACGGGCGTCGTGACGCTCGAGGTCCGGCCCTTCCTCTCGGGGCGCGACTATCACTCGCTTCACCACGAGAACCCGGGCTTTCGCTTCGATGCCGATTCGGCCTCGGCGGAGGAAGGCCGCCTGCGCTTGCGTCCCTACGCCAACCAGCCCGCCATCACGATGCTCTCGAACGGCGTTTACGCGCACTCTCCGGACTGGTACCGCAACTTCCTCTACGCGGAAGAGCGCGCCCGCGGCCTCGACTTTTCCGAGGACCTTGCGTCGCCCGGCACCCTGACGTTCGACCTCGCTCGGGGCGACGCGATCTGGCTCATGGCGGCGGAGGGGCACGAGGCGGCCCTCGGCACCGGCTCCGCGGAGGCTGCCGTCGAGACGTTCCGAAGCTCCGAGCGCACGCGCCGAGCGGCTTTTCCCGGCCGGCTGGAGCGCTCGGCCGACGCTTACCTCGTGCGGCGAGGAGAGGGCCGGACCGTCGTCGCGGGCTACCCGTGGTTCACCGACTGGGGACGCGACACCTTCATCGCCCTCCGCGGCCTGTGCCTCGCGACGGGCCGCCTCGACGAGGCGGGGCAGATCCTCGTCCAGTGGGCGGGCGCGGTCTCGGAGGGCATGCTGCCGAACCTCTTTCCCGACGGAAAAGTTCAGCCCGAATTCAACTCCGTCGACGCATCGCTCTGGTACCTCGTCGCCGTGCACGAGTACTTCCAGGCCCGGGCCGCTTCCGGCCGCCGCGTCGCCGGCGCCGAACGGACGGCGCTCCAGAACGCGTTCGGCGCGATCCTTTCGGGCTACGCGCGCGGCACGCGCTACGGGATTCGGGCCGACGCCGACGGGCTGCTCGCCGCCGGGGAGCCCGGCGTCCAGCTCACCTGGATGGACGCGAAGGTCGGCGACTGGGTCGTCACGCCGCGCATCGGCAAGCCCGTCGAGATCCAGGCGCTCTGGATCAACGCGCTGAAGATCGCCGACAGCTTTTCCGCCGACTTCCGCGACCTGGTCGCGCGGGCGACCGAGTCCTTCGAAAGGCGCTTCTGGAACGAGGAGGCGGGCTGCCTCCACGACGTCGTCGACGTCGACCATCGCCCCGGGACCGCCGACCCGACCCTCCGGCCGAACCAGATCTTCGCCGTCGGTGGACTCCCGTTCCCCCTCGTGACGGGCGAGCGCGCGCGGCGGATCGTCGACGCGGTCGAGTCCCGCCTCGCAACGCCCCTCGGACCGCGCACCCTGCCGCCCGGACATCCGGACTACCACCCGCACTACGTCGGGGGGCCGCTCGAGCGCGACGGCGCCTATCACCAGGGGACCGTCTGGCCGTTCCTCCAGGGCGCTTTCGCCGAGGCCTGGGTCCGCGTGCGCGGGGGCGGCGCCGCCGTCGTCCGCGAGGCGCGCGAGCGCTTCCTGGCGCCGCTCTTCGCCCACCTCGACGAGGCCGGCCTCGGCCACGTCTCCGAGATCGCCGACGCCGACCCGCCCCACACCCCGCGAGGCTGCCCCTTCCAGGCCTGGTCGCTCGGCGAGCTCCTGCGTCTCGATCGCGTGGTCCTCGCCGAGCCGGCCGTCCCCGACCGCGCCGTCGCCCCCGAGCGGCCTCGACACGCCGGCCGGGGTGCGGCATCCAAAGTCCGAACATGACGGACAGGAAGGCCGCCCTCGACCCCGAGCGCCAGCGTCTCGACGAGGACGTCAAGCGCGCGAAGAACTGGAAGCGGTGGGGGCCCTACCTCTCCGAGCGGCAGTGGGGCACGGTGCGCGAGGACTACAGCCCGCACGGCACGGCCTGGGACTCCTTCCCACACGAGCACGCCCGCTCGCGGACGTATCGCTGGGGCGAGGACGGCCTCATGGGCATCTCCGACCGTCACCAGTACGTCTGCTTCTCGATCGCGCTCTGGAACGGGAAGGACCCGATCCTGAAGGAGCGCCTCTTCGGCCTCACCGGCTCGCAGGGCAATCACGGCGAGGACGTCAAGGAGTGCTACTACTACCTCGACTCGACGCCCACGCACTCCTACATGAAGGCGCTGTACAAGTACCCGCAGCGCGAGTTCCCGTACCAGTGGCTCCTCGAGGAGAACCGGCGCCGCTCGCGGCGGGATCCCGAGTTCGAGCTCGTCGACACGGGCATCTTCGACGACGACCGCTACTTCGACGTCTTCACCGAGTACGCGAAGGTGTCGCCCGACGACATCCTCGTCCGCGTGCGCGTCTTCAACCGCGGTCCCGAGGAGGCGACGGTCCACGTCCTACCGACGGTCTGGTTCCGCAACACCTGGTCCTGGGGCCTCGGCGCGCGCCGGCAGCGGCTGCGCGCCGGCGAGTGTCACTCCGGGTACGCCACGATCGACGTCGACAGCGAGTACTACGGCCGCCTCGCCCTCCAGTGCGAGGGTTCGCCCGAACTCCTCTTCACGGAGAATGAATCCAACGCCCGGCGGCTCTGGGACGCCGAGAACGACTCGCCCCACGTCAAGGACGGGATCCATGACTACGTCGTCCACGGCGTGAAGGAGGCGGTCAATCCCGACGGCGTCGGATCAAAGGGCTCCGCCCGCTACGTTCTGACCGTCCCGGCCGAAGGATCGGCGGCCATTCGCCTGCGCCTCTCGCGGGCCGCGGCCCCCGACCAACCGTTCGGCGCCGACTTCGACGCGACGTTCGACGAACGCATCCGCGAGGCCAACGCCTTCTACGACACTCTCGCCACACCGGATCTCTCGGAGGACGCCCGCGCGGTCCAGCGCCAGGCTTTCGCCGGCATGTTGTGGTCCAAACAGTTCTACCACTACGACGTCGCCCGTTGGCTGCGCGGCGATCCCCAAGGCCCCGAGCCCCCGAAGGAGCGGCTCCACGGCCGCAATGCCGACTGGACCCATCTCTTCAACGCCGACGTCGTCTCGATGCCGGACAAGTGGGAGTACCCCTGGTACGCCGCCTGGGACCTCGCGTTCCACTGCATTCCGCTCGCCTTAGTCGACCCCGACTTCGCCAAGCAGCAGCTCGTGCTGCTGCTGCGCGAGTGGTACATGCACCCCAACGGGCAGCTGCCGGCGTACGAGTGGGCGATGGGCGACGTGAACCCGCCCGTGCACGCGTGGTCGGCCTGGCGCGTCTACAAGATCGACAAGAAGCGGACGGGCAAGGGCGACCGCAAGTTCCTCGAGCGCGTCTTCCACAAGCTGCTCCTGAACTTCACCTGGTGGATCAACCGCAAGGACGCCGAGGGCAAGAACGTCTTCCAGGGCGGCTTCCTGGGCCTCGACAACATCGGCGTCTTCGACCGCTCGGCGCCGCTGCCGACCGGCGGCCACATCGAGCAGTCCGACGCCACGAGCTGGATGGGCATGTACTGCCTCAACATGCTCGCGATCGCGCTCGAGCTGGCGAAGGACGATTCGGCGTACGAGGACGTCGCGTCCAAGTTCTTCGAGCACTTCGTCTACATCTGCCGGGCGATGAACAACATCGGCGGCGAGGGCATCGAGCTCTGGAACCGCGAGGACGGCTTCTTCTACGACGTCCTGGATCTTCCGGACGGCCGGAAGTTCCCGATGAAAGTCCGGTCGATGGTGGGACTGATCCCGCTCTTCGCCGTCGAGACGCTTTCCTCCGAAACAGTCGACAAGCTCCCGGGCTTCAAGCGCCGCATGCAGTGGTTCCTGGAGAACCGCCCGGATTTCGCCCAGCACGTCGAGACCGAGACCGGCGGGGACGGCGTGGTCCGCCGCTTCTTCTCGCTCGTCAACCGGCAGCGTCTGAAGCAGATCTGCCGCTACCTTCTCGACGAGAGCGAGTTCCTCTCGCCGCACGGCATCCGCGCCGTGTCGCGGCACCACAGGGACAACCCGTACGTGCTCGACGTGATGGGCATGGAGCACCGCGTCGACTACGAGCCGGCGGAGTCCTCGACGGGACTCTTCGGCGGCAACTCGAACTGGCGGGGGCCGGTCTGGTTCCCGGTCAACTACCTGATCATCGAGTCGCTCCAGAAGTTCCACTTCTACCTCGGCGACCAGTACAAGGTCGAGCTGCCCTACGGATCGGGCCAGCTGAAGAACCTCTGGGACGTGGCGGGGGAGCTCTCGCGGCGGCTCAACCGCATCTTCCTGCGCGACGAGGACGGGCGGCGCCCGGTCTTCGGCGGCACTCACAAGCTCCAGACCGATCCGCACTTCCAGGACCACGTCCTCTTCTACGAGTACTTCCACGGCGACAACGGCGCCGGCATCGGGGCGAGCCACCAGACCGGCTGGACCGGCCTCGCCGCCAAGCTCATCCAGCAGAGCGGGCAGTAGGGCGGTCGCGGACCCGCGAAACCCCGGGCCGTCCCCGGCATCCCACCAGGCATGAAAGCCATCGCCGTCATTCCCGGAAAGCCCGACTCGATTCACCTGCGCGAGGCGCCGAAGCCCTCGCTCGACGAGGTTCCCGGCGGACGCGGCGTGCTCGTCCGCGTCCTGCGCGTGGGAGTCGACGGCACGGACAAGGAGATCAACGCCGCCGAGTACGGCGCGCCGCCGGCCGGCCACGACTACCTGATCCTCGGCCACGAGAGCTTCGGCCGCGTCGAGGCGGTCGGGCCCGCCGTGAAGAACCTCGCGCCCGGCGACTACGTCGTCGCCTCGGTCCGGCGCCCGGGCTCGAGCCTCTACGACGCGATCGGCCTGCAGGACATGACGACCGACGACTCCTACTACGAGCGCGGGATCAATCTTCTCCACGGCTATCTCGCCGAGTACTACGTCGACGCGGCGGACTACCTGGTCAAGGTGCCGGAGCGACTGAAGGCGGTCGGCGTTCTGATGGAGCCGACGAGCGTCGCCGAGAAGGCGATCGGCCAGGCCTACGAGATCCAGCGTCGCCTCCGCGTCTGGCGGCCGAGGAAGGCCGCCGTGCTCGGGACCGGGACGCTCGGCCTGCTCGCGTCGATGATCCTGAAGCTGCGGGGCCTCGAGGTCACGGCCTTCGGCCTGAAGGAGGGCCGGCACCGCAACTCGGACCTGCTCGAGGAGATCGGGGTGCGTTACGTGTCGACGAAGACGACGAGCCTCCGGGAAGCGGCGGCAGAGCACGGGCCTTTCGACCTGATCCTCGAGGGCACGGGGTTCTCGCCGCTCGTTTTCGAGGCGATGGACGTGCTCGCGAAGAACGGCGTTCTCGCGATGGTCTCGGTCACGGGCGGCGACCGGACGATCGAAGTCCCCGCCGACCGCATCAACCAGGGCTTCGTCCTCGGCAACAAGGTCGCCGTCGGCAGCGTCAACGCCAGCCGCGAGGACTTCGAGGCGGGTGTCCGCGACCTCTCGCAGGCCGAGCTCTCGCACCCCGGGTGGCTCGAGAAGCTCCTGACGCACCCCGTCCGGGGCCTCGAGAACTACCGGGAGCTCCTCGGGCACCTGACCGCCGGCAACGGAGTGATCAAGGCGTACTGCGAAGTCGCCCCGCTGTCGTGAACCTCGACGCCGCGTTCGAGGCGATCCTGGCCGCCCGGCGGCGAGTGCCGGCACGGCGCGCGGCCCTCGTCGCCGTCAGCGGCATCGACGCGTCGGGGAAGGGCTACGTCGCCGAGCGGCTCGCCGCCCGGCTCGAGGCGGCGGGACTTCGCGTCGCGCTGACGGGGCTCGACGGCTGGCTCAATCTGCCCCCGGTGCGTTTCGACCCCGCCCATCCCGCCGAGCACTTCTACCGGCATGCCTTCCGCTTCGACGAGATGTTCCAGCGCCTGATCCTGCCGCTGCGCGATCGGCGCTCGATCCGACTCGAGGCGGACTTCACGGAGGAGACCGCGTCGGCCTATCGCAAGCACGTCTACGACTTCGAGGAGGTGGACGTCGTGCTCCTCGAGGGGATCTATCTCCTGCGCCACGACTTTCTTCCGCGCTACGACCTCGCGATCTGGATCGACTGCACCTTCGAGACGGCGATCGAGCGGGCGATCGCCCGGGGCCAGGAAGGCCTGCCGCCCGATGAGACCGTCCGGGCCTTCCAGACGATCTATCTCCCCGCACAGGAGATCCACTTTGCGCGGGACGACCCGAAGGCAACGGCCGACCTCGTCGTGGCCAACGATCCGAGGCTCGCGCCGGTCCCGACTGTTCGGCAACCGGACCCGAGGCACGGGTACGAGACGTTGTAGGTCGCGCGAGCGTTCCGGTCGTCGTCGCGTCGAAAGTGGCCACGAGTCATCCAGCGCTTTTGTGATCGACCTCGAGTCGTGATCTGATCCCCGCAACGAACGGGTTCGGTCCCCGCACGTCGTGCTGGCAGTCGACTGACCGATCACTTCCGAGAAACAGGAGCCGTCCGATGAAGGGTGCCCTTCCCGGGTTGCCGATCGTCTTGCTTCTTTGCGCGCCGCCGCTCGCCGCGCAGCAGGTCACGGGCGAGCTCGGGTCTCCGAGTGCCACGACCTCGATCAACGGCCAGCAGCTCCCGCCCCCGCCCCCGAAGTTCGGCGGAGTGATCAAGGAGAGCGCGAAGGACTCGAAGCCCTGGTGGCCTCCGCGGGTGGTGCCGCCCAAGGGCGCGCCCAACGTGCTCCTCATCATGACCGACGATCAGGGCTACGGTGTGAGCGGCACGTTCGGCGGTGTCATCCCGACGCCGGCGCTCGACCGGGTCGCAAAGGCCGGCCTGCGCTACACCCAGTTCAACTCCACCGCGCTCTGCTCGCCGACGCGGGCCGCGTTGATCACGGGCCGCAACCACCACTCGGTCGGCTTCGGCGTGATCTCGGAGCTCTCGACGGGCTACCCGGGCTATGACTCGATCATCGGCGTCGAAAACGCGACGATCGGCCGGATCCTCTCCGACAACGGCTACGCCACCTCGTGGTTCGGAAAGAACCACAACACGCCGGGCTTTCAGTACTCCACCTCGGGTCCCTTCGACCAGTGGCCGACGGGAATGGGCTTTCAGTACTTCTATGGCTTCATGGGCGGTGAGACCGACCAGTGGGAGCCGTACCTCTTCAAGGGCACGTCGCAGATCTTCCCGTGGGTCGGAAAGCCCGGCTACAACCTGACGACCGATCTCGCGGACGAGGCGATCGCGCACATGCGGGGACTCAACGCGGCCGCGCCCGATCAGCCGTTCTTCGTCTACTACGTCCCGGGCGGAAGCCACTCGCCGCACCAGCCGACCAAAGAGTGGATCGAGAAGTTCAAGGGCAAGTTCGACATGGGCTGGAACGCGCTGCGCGAGCAGATCTTCGCCAACCAGAAGCGGCTCGGTGTCATACCGGCCAGCGCGAAGCTCACGGAGTGGCCGGATGTCCTGCCGAAGTGGGAGTCGCTTCCGTTCGACAAGAAGAAGCTTTTCGCGCGGCAGGCGGAGGTCTACGCCGCCTACACCGCCTACACCGACCACGAGATCGGGCGGGTCATCCAGGCCGTCGAGGACATGGGCAAGCTCGACAACACGCTGATCATCTACATCGACGGCGACAACGGCACCAGCCCCGAAGGCACGCTCTCGGGCACCTTCAACCAGATGACTGCGTACAACGGCGTCCTGGAAGCGCCCATGCCGCTGCAGCTGTTGCACTACGAGGACTGGGGCTCGGCCGAGACCTACCCGCACATGGCCGTCGCCTGGTCGTGGGCGTTCGACACGCCCTTCAAGTGGACCAAGCAGGTGGCTTCGCACTTCGGGGGGACCCGCCAGGGCATGGCGATTTCGTGGCCGGGCCACATCAAAGACGTGGGCGGGATCCGGCACCAGTTCCACCACATGATCGACATCGTGCCGACGATCCTCGAGGCCACGGGAATCAAGGCGCCCACGACGGTCGACGGCATCGCGCAGAAGCCGATCGAAGGCGTGAGCATGGCGTACACCTTCGATGTGGCGAACGCCAACGCCCCCTCGGCGCGGAAGACCCAGTATTTCGAGATGGCCGGCAACCGCGGGATCTACCACGAGGGCTGGTACGCGAACACGCATCCGCCGGTGCCGCCATGGGAGCTCAACGCCAAGTTTCCCGAGGTCGACCAGTACCGGTGGGAGCTCTACAACCTGACGGAGGATTTCTCCCAGTCGAACGATCTCGCGGCGAAGATGCCGGACAAGCTCAAAGAGATGCAGGCGCTCTTCCAGCAGGAAGCGCTCAAGTACCAGGTCCTGCCGCTCGACAACTCCCAGTTTCAGCGTGCGATCGCGCCGCGCCCGAGCGCCGTCGCGGGGAAGACCGTCTTCACCTACGTCGGAGAGAACTCCGGCATTCCGGTCGGCAACTCGCCGAGCATCCTGAACAAGTCGTTCACGATCACGGCCGAGATCGAGGTCCCATCGGGCGGCGGCGAGGGGATGATCGTCACGGAAGGCGGCCGCTTCGGCGGCTATGGCCTCTACATCCTCAAGGGCAAGCCCGTCTTCGTCTACAACCTCCTGGATCTCGAACGGATCCGCTGGGAGGCAGGCGTGGGCGCCCGCGACTGGATGGGCGAATCGCTCAAGGAAGGCAAACACACGATCGAATTCAACTTCCACTACGACGGCCCCGGCATCGCCAGGGGCGGGACGGGCATCCTCATCGTCGACGGGCACGAGCTCGCCACGAAGATGCTCGAGCACACGATCGCTTTCCTGATGCCGCCCGACGAAACGTTCGACGTCGGCGTCGACACGCGCACGGCCGTCGATCGGAGTTACGAGGTCCCGTTCCGGTTCAACGGTAAGATCGACAGGCTGACGTTCAAGCTCGGGCCGTCGCAGCTGGCGGAGGCCGACCGGAAGAAGGCGCAGGAGGCGGTTGCCCGGGCCGGCGACTAGCGGCGCGCGGACGAGTATGGAGAGGCGGCGCCGCCATGCGGCGCTGCCCTCGCTTCTCGAGACGGGAAACGCGGAGACATCCATGACGGAAATGGCTCCAGGCGCCCAGCGGAAGGTCCTGGTCTTCTCGGCGACGACCGAAGTCGGGACCGGCCTGGTCCTCCTGATCGCCCCGGAGCTCGTGGCGCGGCTGCTGCTCGGCGCCGAGCTCACCGGCGTCGGGCCGGTGCTCGGCCGGGCGTTCGGCGTGGCGTTGATGGCCCTGGGGCTGGCGCCGGCGGTCCGGACACTGTTCATCTACAATGCCTTGATTGCGCTCTATCTCGCCTCCCTGGGCGCGCGCGGTCAGGCGAGCGGAGTTCTGCTCTGGCCCGCGGCCGCCCTTCACGCGGCCGTGGCGCTTCTGTTGATCTGGACCGGCCGCAAGACGAAGGCGTCGGTCCCCTGAACCGCCGGGTCCTGGCCGCGGCCGCACTCGTCGTCGCGGGCGTCGCGGCCGCCCGTGCCCAGCAGCTCGAACCGCGGGCCTATGCGCCGAGCCCGGTCGGCGTGAACATCGTCGGAATGCCGTATGTCTACCAGACCGGGGACGTGATCACCGATCCGTCCCTTCCTTTCAAGGACGTGAACGCGAAGCTCAATGTCCTCGCGGTCTTCTACAACCGGACGCTTCAGCTTCTTCGGTCGCTCGGCCAGCGCGCTCGTCACCCTTCCCTACGTCTGGGCCAAGGTGACCGGCGAGGTCGCCGAGGAGCAGCGCATGGTGACTCGCTCGGGCCAGGGGAACATGGTGGCGCGCTTCAGCACCAACATTTTCGGCGGCCCGGCGCTGACGCCTCAGGAGTTTGCCCGCGCGACCCCGAAGACGACACTCGGCGCGAGTCTCGTCGTATCCATGCCGACGGGTCAGTACGACGGGACGAAGTTGATCAACATCGGCACCAACCGATGGGCGTTCAAGCCCGAGCTCGGGCTGGCTCATCCGATCGGCAAGTGGACCTTCGAGCTCTACAGCGGCGTCTGGTTCTTTACGGCGAACGACGACTTCTTCGGAGGACAACGTCGCTCGCAGGATCCGATCCTGGCCCTGCAGGGACACGTCAGCTACACGTTCGGTCCCGGCCTCTGGCTGGCCGTCGACGGAACCTGGTACACGGGGGGTCAGACGTCCCTGGACGGGGTGCTCGGCTCCGACCGCCTGGACAACGCCCGCCTGGGGGCGACGCTCGCGGTCCCGCTGGGCCACGGTCACGCGGTCAAGGTCGCCTGGGCCAAGGGGGCCACGGTCCGCATCGGACAGAACTTCACGACCTACGGCCTGACCTACCAGTTTCACTGGTTCTGACGCGGGTATACGCCGACCGGGCCGCCCGCGGGACCCGCCGGCCCGGTGCCGCGAAACCTCGCGGGCGGGGGCGGCATCGGACGAGCGATGGCCTCCAATCCCCGCAGAAAGATCGTGATCGTGGGCGGCGGTTTCGGCGGCGTCTACGCGGCACTGGAGCTCGACAAGTGGCTCTTCCGGTTTCCCGACGTCGACGTCACGATCGTCAACCGGGACAACTTCTTCCTGTTCACGCCGATGCTCCACGAGGTCGCCGCGAGCGACCTCGACATCACGAACATCGTCAACCCGGTCCGCAAGCTCGTGTCGAACGTCGACTTTTTCGACGGCGACGTCGAGAAGGTCGACCTCGCCGCGCGCACGGTGACGGTCTCCCACGGGGACGGCCATACGCATCCACTGCCGTATGACCACCTGATCCTGTCGCCCGGCGCGGTGACGAACTTCTTCGGCCTGCCCGGCCTCGAGGAGCGCGCCATCACGATGAAATCGCTGGGCGACGCGATCGAGCTCCGCAACCGGATGATCCAGCAGCTCGAAGAAGCCGAGACCGAGTGCGGCGCGCCGGACCGCGACCACCTCATGACGTTCGTCGTCGCGGGCGGCGGATTCGCCGGCGTCGAGACGATCGCCGGCATGAACGACTTCATCCATCAGGCGCTCAAGTTCTACCCGCACATCCCGAAGGAGAAGATCCGCATGATCCTCGTCCACCCGGGCGAGGTCATCCTTCCGGAGCTCTCCGAGAAGCTCGGCCGCTATGCCCAGGAGAAGCTCGTCGGGCGAGGCGTCGAGATCCGTTCGAAGACGAAAGTCACCGCGGTCACCGATCGGGGCGTGAAGCTGTCGGACGGGACCGAGATCGACGCGGCGACGATCATCTGGACGGCGGGCACGCAGCCGAACCCGCTGATGAAGACGCTCCCGTGCAGGCTCGAGAAGGGCAAGGTCTGCGTCGACGAGTACCTGCAGGTCCCCGGATTCCCGGGCGTCTGGGCGCTCGGCGACTGCGCCCTCGTGCCCGACATCCTGTCGCGGACCGGCGGCTTCCATCCGCCGACCGCGCAGCACGCGATCCGACAGGGCAAGGTGCTCGCGCAGAACATCCTCGCGGAGCTCCGCGGGACGCCCAAGCGGCCGTTCTCGTTCCGGACGATCGGCCAGCTCGCCTCGCTCGGCCGCCGCACGGGAGTGGCCCAGGTCTTCGGCTTCCATTTCTCGGGCTTCGTGGCCTGGTGGATGTGGCGGACGATCTACCTGATGAAGCTTCCGCGCCTGGAGAAGCGGCTCCGGGTCGCTCTCGACTGGACCTGGGACCTGGTCTTCTCCAAGGACCTCGTCAAGTTCCTCTCGCGGCGCAAGGAGACGATCTCGCAGCCTCAGGAGGAGATCCGCGGCGCCATGATGCGCGCCGCGGGATAGATGGACCGACGGATCGCGGGATAAGCTTTTCCGCACCCTCGAAGGAGACTCCATGCCGACGATGACCGACCGCCTCTCGCGCTTCCGCCGCCTCGTCCTCCGCGTCTCGACCGGACTCCGCTGGCTGCCGCCGACGGTGGCGCGGCTGACGCTCGGCTGGGTGTTCGTCGAGTCCGGGTGGGGCAAGCTCCACTCGCTGCCGAAGGTCATCGCCTACTTCGGGGATCTCGGAATTCCTGCCCCGCAGATCCAGGCGCCGCTCGCGGCCGGGACCGAGTTCCTCTGCGGCGTACTGATGCTCCTGGGCCTCGCGATCCGGCTGGCGAGCCTGCCGCTGATCGGAACGATGATCGTCGCGATCCTGACCGCGCGCCGCGCCGAGATCACCGGCATCTCCGACGTGTTCGGCTTCATCGAGTACCTCTACATCGCGCTCTGTCTCTGGCTCGGGGCGTACGGAGCGGGGCCCATCTCACTCGACCGCATCTTCGCGAAAAGGCTCGAAGCGACGGAGCGGCCGCTCACCGTGCGCGAAGGCGCACTCGCCAGATGATTCCGGCGACTCCGAGAGAAAATGAGGACCGCATTACCGCGCCCATGAGACTTTGATCCAGCGCGGCGTGGTCGGCCTTCTCGAGGCCGAGCACCAGCAGCGTCAAGGCGGTTCGCGTGGCGACGCCGCGCCGACCGCCACCTCAAATCAAGCCTCGAACCGGTCACTCGATATCAGGACTTCACGACTTGGCCGAGGAGGTCGGCGGAGCGCATGTCGTTCTCGCAGTCCGAACCGGAAGAGTTCCTTTTCTTCCTTCGGGTTGGTCCCGGGGTCCGCCCGCTCATTCGTGGCAAGATACGGCGGGTGAGCCGCGCACGCCTCGATCCTTCGAAGCCGCTTCTGCCAGCCCTCTGCGTCCCGGTCATCGACGGGGGCTTTCGCGTCCAGCGGCCGCAGCGCTCGAAGCCCTTCGCGGCGACGGGCCACCGGGTCTTCTCCGCGAGGAGGCAAACCTTGCTTCCGCGAGATCCCCGCCAGACTCAGCCGCGAGATTTCGGACCACGCGCCGCCGGAGGTCAAGGCGGTCGGCAAGCCGATGGGCGACCGCGTCGAGGACCGCGACGGCCGTTCGGCGATCGAGATCGGCGAGGTCGACTCGTTGATCCCCTCCGCCCGCCGAGCCCGCGGCGGCCCGCCAAGGAAGGATTCGGGGTGGCGTGCGGCGCGTTCTGATCTTCGGCTACTACGGATTCCGCAACACCGGCGACGAAGCGATTCTGGCCGCCATGCTGCGGGATCTGTCGGACGAGATCGTGGATCTCGAAGCCGTCGTCGTTTCGGGGAACCCCGCGGCCACTTCGCAAGAGCACGGCGTGCGGGCCGTTCTCTTCACGGACTTGTCGGGAATCATCGACGCCGCCCGGGAGAGCGACGCGATCCTGCTGGGGGGCGGCGGCCTCTTCCACGACTATTGGGGGGCGGAGGCCGAGACGGTGCTCTCGGCGGATCATGGATCCCTGGCCTTCGTTTCGGCTGCGCCGCTTCTTTCCACGCTGCTCGGCAAGCCGCTGATGATCTACGCGGTTGGCGTCGGGCCGCTCGGCAGCGAGACGGGCCGGCGCATGACGCGGGCCGCCTTCGCGCAGGCCTCCGTCGCTACGGTCCGCGACCAGGCCTCGAAATCCGTCCTCGCGCAGGCCGGCGTCGACCCGGAACACGTCGTCGTGACGGCCGATCCCGCCTTCCGCCTGGCGCCCGCGCCGCCGGAGCTGGCACAGGAGGTTTGGCGGCGCGAGGTCCCCGGGGCGGACCGGCCCGTGCTGGGCGTGGCGCTGCGCGACTGGAACCTCGGCGTGGCGCCGGAGGCCTGGGAGGCGAGCGTGGCGCAGGGGCTCGACGCCGTCCTCCAGGATCGTCCCGAGGCCCGCGTTCTTTTTCTCCCGTTCCAGGACACGGCCGGCGATCTGGTGGACGACCGCGCGGTGGCCGAGCGCGTGCGCACGCGCATGGCGCATGCCGAGAGGTCCAGCTGCCTCTCTCGCACGCTGCCGCCCGTGGAGATGGCGGCGCTCGTCGCTCGATGCGACGCGCTGCTCGCCATGCGGCTCCACGCCGCGATCTTCGCTCTGGGCGCGGGCGTGCCGGTCGTCGCGCTGTCCTACGATCCGAAGGTGCGGCGCCTTCTCGAGGAGGCGGGATTCGGAGGCTTCGTCCTCGATCTTCCTTCCCTCGAGGCGTCGTCGGTCTCCGAGCGCCTCGCTCGCGCACTCGGGGATCGCGAGTCGCTGCGGCCCCGGATGGCGGCCGCGGCTTCCACGCTTTCGACCAGCGCACGGCGCAACGCGACCCTGGCCGCCGGACTCCTGCGCGAGCCCGCACCTCCGCGCGAGCTCGGCCCGGACCTCGCCTGGGTTCTCGGCCAGGCCACGCTCGCGCTTTCCCGGAAGGCCTTCGAGCTCGGGGAGGATGGAAAGCGCGTGCGCCGGGAGCTTGGCGACGGGATCGAGTTTCTCCGGCGCGAGGTCGAATGGCGGGATCGCCAATCCGAGCAGCGGGATCGCCAGTCGGAGGAGCGTCACCTTCATCTCCAGGCGGCGATGGCGGAGCTGGCGCTCTGGGAGAACTCGCGGTTGGGCAGGCTACGCCGCGCGATCGACCGTGTCCGCGCCTTTCCGGACGAGGCTCGGCATTGGCTCGGAAGGGCCTCGGCTCCCGGAACCTCGCTCCACGCAGCGGGCTCCCGCCTGCTCCCACGTCCGGTTGCTCGATGGCTGCGTGGCGCGATGGCGCCGGTCCAGCCCTCGGGCGGCCTCGTGACGCTCTCCGAAGCCGAGCGTGGCCGTTCCACGGACGCGTTGCCCGCCGAGCCCGCGGGCCGCTACGACGTCGTCGTGTTCTCGATCATCGACTGGAGCTTTCGGTTTCAACGGCCGCAGCAAATCGCCACACAGTTCGGACGGCACGGCCACCGCGTTCTGTATCTCTCCACGACACGGTTTCTCGCCCCGGGCGAGTCGACCTGGGACCTTTCCGGCAAAGCCGAGCGGGTCGCCGAGCTACTGATCCGCTCGGCGCGTAATCTCGATATCTACGGCGGCCGCCTCGACGACGAGGAACTCGAGTCGCTCGCCGAGTGCTTCGAGGCTCTGGCGCGCGATCTCGTCATGGGCGACACCGTCTGTCTCGTCCAGATCCCATTCTGGGGGCCGCTCGCCGAACGCCTCCGCGAGCGGCTCGGATGGCGGGTCGTCTACGACTGCATGGACGAGTGGACGAACTTCCCGGGCTTCGGCGAGGACGTGCTCGCGCTCGAGGAGGGTCTCGTGCGCCGGTCCGACCTCACGGTCGTTTCTGCCGACCGGCTGCTCGAGAAGTGGCGGACGGTGGCGCCCCGACTCGTGCTCGCCAGGAATGCCATCGACGCCGAACATTACCGGCCCCTGTACGGCCCCAACGACCTTCTGGCCGGCGCCCACCATCCGGTCATCGGCTACTACGGCGCACTGGCGTCGTGGGTCGACGTGCCGCTTCTGACGAAGATCGCGGACGCCCATCCCGACGCGACGCTCGTTCTCGCCGGCGGCCACTTCGACTTGGACCTCTCGCCGATCGCCTCGCGCAAGAACGTGCGACTTCTGGGCCAGCGGCCCTACGAAGAGATGCCGAAGCTCCTCTGGCACTTCGACGTCTGCATCATCCCTTTTCTCGTCAACGACATCACCGAAGCGACGAACCCGGTCAAGTTCTACGAGTACCTCTACGGCGGCAAGCCCGTCGTCGCCCCGGCGCTGACGGAGCTTCGTCCGTACGAAGAGATTTCGTACCTCGCGCAGGGACACGAGGAGTTCCTCGCACAGCTTTCCCGCGCGCTCGCGGAGCCCGAGGACGACCCCCGCCGCGTCGAGCGCCGCCGCGTCGCGGAGGAGAATGATTGGGCCCACCGCTACGAGGCGATCGACGCGGGAGTCGCCGGCGCCCATCCGCTGATCTCGGTCGTCGTCGTGACGTACGGCGGCCTGGAGCTGACGAAGGGCTGCCTCGAGTCGCTCTCGCGCGAGACCTGGCCGCGGCTGGAAGTCATCGTCGTGGACAACGGCTCGAGCGACGGCACGCCGGGGTACCTGAAGGAAGCGGCGGTGAGCGCCTTGCGCCCTCGCACGATCCTCAACGCCGAGAACCGCGGCTTCGCCGCCGCCAACAATCAGGGTATCGCCGCCTCGCGCGGTGAGATCGTGGTGCTTCTCAACAACGACACCGTCGTTCCCCCCGGGCTGATGGGCCGCCTCGCCCGACATCTCCAGCGCGACCCGTCGATCGGACTCCTCTGTCCAACCACGAACTTCTGCGGCAACGAGGCCCGTATCGAGCCGGACTACACGGAGGTCTCGGGCCTCCCGGGCTTCGCCGCCCGCCGCGCCGCAGAGTACCGCGGGCGCATCTTCGATATTGCTGTGGCGGCCATGTACTGCGTTGCCGCCCGCCGCGCCGTCCTCGAGAGGGTCGGTCCGCTCGACGAGGCCTACGGCGTCGGCATGTTCGAGGACGATGACCTGGCCGTGCGCACGCGTGCGGCGGGCTTCCGTGTCTGCTGCGCCGAAGACGCCTTTGTGCACCACGTCGGACAGGGCGCCTTTCGCAAGGTCTCGCCCGAGGAGTACGACGGCTCTGGAAGAAGAACCGGGCCTACTTCGAGAAGAAGTTCGGAATCGCCTGGAAGAAGCACACGCCGCGCGAGGGCGTCGCGGCGGTGGGCTCGAAGGTGGGGGTGAAGTGAGGTGAAACGACCCGGGCTCCCCCCTTACCGTCTTGTCGGGAAGACGACGCCCGCACCCATTTTTCGGCGGCTTGCTAGGACCGAGCCCGCAACCAGAGGCTCCCGCCTGCGGGGAAGACGCCTGGAATCTCAGGCACGAACGGCCGCAGGGCTTCGCGGTCTTTGCGATGAACGAAGTAGACGCCCACCAGAATCTCGAACTTGACGCTGTTGGCCAGCAGCGCGGCCAGCACGTATTGTTCGTTCCAGTAGCAGAGGACGTCCTCGGACCAGCCGCGCGGGTACTCGAAGGGCAGGCAGATGTCGTGGATGTGGACGACCACGCCCGCCGGCAAGCGCGGCAGGATTCGCAGGAACAGGTGATTCACATCGGATCCGGTCTTGGAGATGTGGGAGCCGTCGATGAAGAGGATGTCGGAGGGCTTGAGACTCAGGAAGACGGACTCCGCGACGGCCTGCACCGGCTCCTGCCGGGTCTCGATCGGACCCTCCAGCTTTCGAAGCCACGCCGGAGGGTGAGGATCGATGCAGAGGAGCGACCCGGTCCCGTTTTCGCGAAGCGCCTTCAGGGCGAGCTTCGTCGAGTGGCCCGAACCGACTTCGATGATGCGCTCGGGCCGGAACCGGCGGACCAACGCGTGGTAGAGCGCGGCGTCGGCGTGGCTGAATTGGTCGTTGCCCCAGTGATAGACGGACTCGTCGTTCGGTTCCGGCTGGAACGGGAGTGCCCGGAGGCGCTCCGGAAACGCGGGCGTTTCCCGAAGGAAGGCTTTTTGCAGTTCGAGATCGAAGTCTCCGCACGCCGGAAATGTGCCTTCCCAAACGCTCGCCGGCAAGTCGGCCGGCGAGAATACCGGCGTGTAGAAGAAGTCCGGAACAATCTGCAGGCGCCTCGTCCGGGAGTAGCGGTGGAGCTCGCGTAGCTCGGGGAACCAGCCCGGGCGCAGCGTATCGAAGCCCATCCGCGAGACGATCTCGTCGTAAAGCGACGCCGGCGTGCGCTCGGCCGCCGATGGCGCCGGGGGAGGCTGCGGCGCGGCTCCACCCAGAAAAACCCTCAGCCGCTGGCGCAACCGCATCGGCGCATTCTAACCGCGAGGCCTCCCGTGGCGGCGAACGCAAGCCGCACGCTCTGGGCAACGCGTGATGGCGGTCGTGTCGAAGGTCGGAGCGGGGGTCGCAGCTCAGCCGGGCTGGCTCGTCCTGCCTTGCGCGAAGGGAAGGCTCGCGCGCGCGCGCGCGTAGCCGAGCAGGATGATCACCGAAACGGCGGGAGCCAGGTGCACGAGGAGCCGAGGATACGCATTCGGAATGTGGACAGCCGGCGGTATGTTCGAGAAAAGGAAGATCCCCGAGTACACACCGATTCCAACCGCCGTCCCGAGCGTGAGGCAGCGCTCCCGCCGGGCGCCCCGCCACAGGAGGATGAAGGCGGCGACGAGGAAGGCCGGCCAGAGCAACGCCCATTCGCGAAGGTCGAGCAGTGCGTTCCAAAACAGCTGCGCTTCGACTCGCAACAGCGAGGGTGCGCGTGCCAGATGAGAGGCATCGATTGGTCCGTAGACGAGGTCGGAGACATTGACCCAGCGGCGGTACGCGATGCGAAGGCCGAAGAACCCGACGATCACAGCTGCAGCCGCGGCTTCCTCGCGGCAGCGCTCGACAAAGCGGCGCGGTGTCTCGCTCCACCACAGAAAAGCAATCGCGAGGCACACGATGACCGCGAGGAGCGTTCCCTCCGACTTGACGGTCGTCAGGGAACCGATGAGCCATGGAAGCGGTCGCTGCAAGCCGGGGCGCCCCTTGGCAGACGACAGAGCGGAGGCGATGACGCCCGCGACGAAGGCCGCCTGGGGCATGTCCGCATACCCACCCGCAGCCGCGCGGGTCGAAACCGCCGGCAGAAGTGCAAGGAGAAGGGCCGCCGTCAGCGCCAATCGTCTCGGCAGGATCGCCCGCGCCGCAGCGAAGGTGGACAGAAGCATCGAAACATAGAAGACGACGAAGACAGGTTTCAGAACGTCAAAGTCGAAGCCACCCCGGACGACGCAGAGCAGCGCCTCGTAGAGTGGAACCAGAGGCGGATAGTCGAGAGCCAGAGCTTGCCCGAGTGAGCCGGGATACCACTCGGGCGCGAGTTGGCCGAGGTAGTAGAGGAGCTGGGCCTTCGACGCCCAGACCTGGAAGCCGTCCCACAGAAGACTGTACCGAAAATTGAGCGTGGTGAAGAGCAGCGAGATCAGTGCGATCGCCAAGAACAATGGGCGCGCGAAGGGGTCTCGGGTCGTCTCCGGCCGGCGCGCCGGTGTGCGTTGGAGGGGGATCGTTCGCCCGAGACGACCCGCCGCCACGAGCACAAGAGCGATCGTCAAAAGGGCGAGCTCGGTGCGGAGGGCTCCACTGCGGAAGAGCATGGAAAGTGGGAAAAGAAGAGCTGCGGCGGTTCCGGCGCCGACAAGAAACGATTCGTTCCACGAAAGAAGGTTCGTGGAGCGACGCCACAGGACAGTTTCCCCAAGGGCACCGAAGCCGGCGGCGAGGAACAGCGCGATGCCGATCTCGAGAACGGGAATCGTCATGGATCGAGCTCGCCGAACCAGCTTTCGTGCGGGAGGCCGGGCAGGCTTCCCAGCGGGACCCTCCAGGAGTAGGGCGCTGACAAAGGCGGAGAGCCGACCGAGATCGCATAACGGGCGCCAGAAGCTTCCCGTGCCCGCCGGAGGGCCGCGGAGTCCGGATTTTCGAGGATGACGACCGCATTGCGCGGATAGAGGGCCCTCTCCCACATGGGGGAGTACCACCTCTCCTCAACCGAGCGAATGCAGAGCACGGGGGCACCCGGGGGCAGCGTCCGCAGAACCATCTGCATCTGCTGCCGAAAAGGCGAGGTCAACGCGCTCGCGGGAGCGTCTCGAAAAACGACCGGCAGATCGAGAACGAGCGCACGACCTCCGAACAGTACGGCTGCCGCGGCGACGATTGCGGCCATCGGGTCGAGAAGCACGGCCACGGCGGTGTGCGCCGACGGCCGTTGCCGCGGTGACCGATTCATGATCCGTCGCGCTCTCACCCGTCGCCAGGGCCGGCCTTGAGCCAGGCAGCCCGGCCGGTCCATGTGAGGATGGCAAGGCCGCCCATCAGGCAGAGAGCGCAATACGCGGGTAGAGCTCGGTCGAGTTTTGTCGCCCCCGGTCCGAGGGAGCGGAGCAGAGCCGGTTGAGGGTTGGAAAGCTGTCTCAGGTCGACTGCTTGCCACGTGAGAATCTTCGGCGGCGTGTGGAAATCCCAGAGTCGGCCAGGCTCGAGGAATTCGGGCGCCGAGCCCCCTCGGCGGCCTTTCCACCACGCGTGGAGCAGACGCGCATTGAATCGAACATGGTTCCAGGTCATGTCGCCCTGGAGTGCCGGCAGCGTCAGAGCGGTCGATGTCGTGGCGACACCGCCCAGCGAGCCGTAGTAGAAGAGCGTGCCGAGAAACGACACGCCCAGTCCGAGCAGTACCGCCGCGGCGAGTGGCGCCTCCGTGCGCAAGCGAAGGGGGCGCGAGCGTCGGGACGCGGCGAAGCAGAGCACGAGCGGTCCAAGGGCCGAGTGCAAATATCGCGGCCCCCAGGTCTCGTCGGACCACATCTCGAGAAACGAGAGACTCCCCGCGAGGCCCAAGAAGGTCAGCAGGGCGAAGATCACGACGGGCCGATCGACGGCGAAGGCACGCGGCAGGCAGACGAGCGCCAGGATCGTCACCGGCGCGAAGACCAGGAGTCCCTTGTTCGGCGACCCGAGCAGGGCGATCAGGTTGAGCGCGGGCGAGACGAGATCGTGAACGAGCCAGCCCTTCGCGAAGCTGACCGTTCCGCCGAGTTGGACCCAGGCGAGGCTGCGAATGTAGGCGTTGCCGGCGAAGACGAGCACGATGAGGAGCAGCGTGGCGGCCGCTTTCCATCCGATGGCCCCGGACCGAGCGGTCTCGGGACCGGGAGAACCGCGGAAGAAGCGCCACGCGAGGTATCCGACGGCCGGAACAAGGAGCATGCCGCCGGATTTCGCGCTGACGGCGATCGCGGCGCAGATGCCGAAGAGGATCGACCGCGGCCAGGTTCGAGAGGCCCGCGGCTCGAGCGCCAGAAAACCGGCGAGCAGGAGAAAAAGCGATTGAGTCGTTTCGAGACCGATGTAGGCATAGGGCCAGATCATCGTACCGAACCCCGCCGCGAGCGCGAGCGCCCAGCCCCAGGCGCGGCTTCCCGCCAGCCGCGAGCACCAGACGAACAGGACGGTCACGAGCAACGAGCTCGCGAGAACGGGCGCAAGCGACAGCCACATCTCATCGAAGGCGCCGGAGGGTTCCGAGACCGTGCGGCCCAGACCGAGAAATGGACACTGGAAGGCGAGCCCGACCGCGCCGTTGCGCGGCCAATCGACCGATCGGACGGCGTCGTAGCCCATGAGTTGGCGGCAGGCCTTCATCTCCTCGCCGAGGTAGCCCATGCCGGTGACGCTCAGGGGAGAAAAGGATAGATAGAGGAGGAAGACACCGACGAAGAAGGCGAGGGCGATCCCTCGGTTGGAGGCAGGGTTCATTCTCGCGGCCATCCCGGATGCTGCACGACCTGATCGCGCCAGGGACCACCATGGATGAAGCCGCGCGAGTCGTCTTGCGCTTGGATCCAAGGGTTGTCCAGCCAGGCGTGCATCTCCCGGACAGTCTCGACAGCGAGAAGATCGCCCCACGGGCGCCCTTCGGCAGCTGGACGATCGAAGTCTTCGGAGGAGGATCGCTGGGTCATCGGACGTCGGCCAGATGATACGCTGGCCGAGAAGTTCGCCGCCCATTTTCGCCCGGCGCCAGCACTGCGCGGTCGGCGAACGGAGGCGAGGGGATCGCCGGGCCCGTTCAAGCGGCGAAAATCCGTGATCCGGCGGGCGTGTTCGTCGAGATGCTCGCCCTCGGTGTTCGAGAGTGTCACCGTCACGAGCCGCGCGTCCAGCGGCGCCGCCGCCCGTGTCACTCGCCGGGCGCGGGGAGGGCGTGGTGGTCGAAGGGCGGCGAGAACTTGCCCCGGCCGGCAGCGCGCACGGCCGCGAACATCACGACGAGGATCGCCGCGGGCGCGATTTGCGAGAGGAGGCGCGGCATCGGCCTGCTCCACGTGCAACTCGAGAGGCCAGTTCGTTTCGAGAAAGATCGCGCAATAGGCCGTGACCGCGAGGCCGGTCGACGCGGCAAGACATCGTTCGCGCGCGCCGCCGCGCCACAGCAGATAAAGCGCCGCCAGGGTGAAAGCCGGCCAAAGGAGGCCCCAGCGCGAAATCTCGAGCATCGACTCGACTCAGAGCTGCCCCACGTGCAGGAGACGCCGGCGAGCCTCCTCGAGGCTGTCCCGCGTGGCAATCCTTCGGAAATTGGGGTCGTCGATGCGCAGCCAGGCGAGGTAGCCGAGGCGGGCGGCGAAGAACCCGACCACGATCGCGATGCCGCGTCCATGCGCCCGAGCGCGTCGGCCGGCCTCTCTCCACCCGGCGGCGGTCCAGAACGCGGCCACGGCAAACGATGCGATCGAGGCCAGAACGAGGCCCTCGTTCTTGACGACCGTGAGCCCGCCGATCATCCACGGGAGCGCTCGCGCGTCCTCGCCCCGGAAAGCCGCCGCGACGGTCGCTGCCACGAACGCCGCCTGCGGCATGTCCGCGTAACCGCCGGCCGCCGACCGGTCGGATAAGGCCGGGACGAGGGCGACCAGCAGCGTCGCGAGGAGCGCGGCCGGCCGGGAAAGCCGCGATCGCGCGGCCGCGCAGGTCGAGAAGAGCAGCGAGGCGTGGAACAGGAGGAATACCGGCTTCAACCGGTCGAAGTCGAAGCCTCCGCGGAGAAGCGAGAGCAGCGCTTCGGCGAGCGGCACCAGCGCGGGATAGGTCAGCAGCCGCCGGTCATAGGCGTCCCCCGCGTACCAGGCGGGTCCGAGACGGCCCTCGACGAACAGGCGGTGGGCCTTGCTCGCCCGATCTGGAACCCGTCCCACCACAGAGGGTAGCGAAAGCTGAGCGCTGCGAATGCCAGCGCGACCGCGGTGATTCCCGCGAGGAGCACGGCGGACGCGAACCCTCTGGCCTCGACGCTCGGTGGAGGGGCGGCGGAAGGAGGGAGTCGGCGGATCCGCCTTCCCAGAGCGACCGCGAGCGCTGCCCCGAGGACGATCGCGGTGGCGACGAGTGCTCTGCCCCAAAGCAGCAGCGAGAGCGGAAACAAGACCGCCGCACACGTCGCCGCTCCGGCGAGGAAGCACTCGTTCCACGCAAAGACGCCTGCGGCGCGCGGACGGAGCAGGAGCCTTCCCAGGGCGGCGAACCCGAGCCCGATCAGTGCACTGAGGACGAGCTCGCAGACGGGGATGATCAACGCCGGAGAGTCCCGATCCAGACGTTCTCGCCTTCGAGTCTCTCCTCCGAGGAGAGCGGCAGCTCGGGGACCTCGGCGCCGAGCGCCACGACGAATGCCGCGGAGCGGCGAAGCTCCTCGAGCTCCGCGCCCGAGGGCAGCGGCCGGTAGCGCACCACGACCGGATTTCGGGGGTAGAGCGCGCGCTGCCAGAGCCGGGCCCGCCAGGCGTCGTCGTCGGAAGCCACCACGAGGAGCTCGGCGCGAGGAGGCGCGAGCTTCTCGACGCGCCCGACCTGTTGCGAGAACTCGGGAGAAAAGACCCGGGGATCGGCTTCGCGGAAGGCGACGATGAGATCGCTCCGTAGGGTCAGGACCCCCGCCAGGAAGACCGAGCCGGCGAAAGCCGTTGCGGCGGCGCGAATGGCGAAGCGTCCGCCCCGCCCGATCTCTCCCGCTCGGCGCTCCATGGATTCGAAGAATATACGGCGCCGCGCGGCGCCGGACCGGTCACTCGCCCGGCGCGGGGACGGCGCGGTACGCGAAGGGCGGCGAGGGCTTGCCCGGGCCGGTGGCCCGGACGAGGTCCGGAGCCACGCCGGTGGTCTCGACGGCGTCCAGGAAGAACGCGGTGATGCGGCGGGCGTGCTCGTCGAGACGCTCGCCCTCGATGTTCGAGAGCATGACCGTCACCAGCCGCGCGTGGGGCACCACGACGATGGCGCTCCGGCCACCGACGCCCCGGCCGCCGTGCCAGACGTAGCGGCGGCCGCGCGAGTCCGTCTCGACGTACCAGCCGAGACCGTACCCGGTTTCGACGCCGTTGCGGGTCCGCTGTGGCGTGAACATCGCCTCCATGGCGTCGCCGCGAAGGATCTCGCCGCGCAGAAGCGCCGCGCCGAAGCGCACGAGGTCCTCGGTCGTCGAGACGTAGCCCCCGCCTCCCCAGAGGCAGCTCGTGTCGACCGGGTGCGCGGCGCGCAGGAGGCCGAGGAATCCGCGCTCGTAGAAGAGCGAGCGGCCGGGCAGGAAACGCTGCGGATCGTCGGCCATCGTGGAGCTCATGCCCGCGGGCCAGGCCACGGTCTCGTTCAGAAGCTCCGAGAAGCGTTTCCCGGTCGCAGCCTCCATCGCGGCCGAGAGGAGAAGGTAGCCCTTGCGCGACATCGAATACCCGAGTCCCGCGGGGCGGATGAAGACTCGCCCGGTGAGGGTGCGCGCCGCCTCGCGGGCTCCCGCACAGGGGGAGGGGACGGTCTCGCCCTCGGCGAAGTCGCCGGCCCCCGCGAGGTGGCTCGCGAGGGCGCGCGACGTCACGGGCACGCGCGTCTCGGGCAGGTCCGGGAGGTATTTCTGGAGCGGGGCATCGATGTCGAACCGGCCCTCCTGCGACAGGCGTTCCATGACGGTCGCCGTCAGCGGCATCGCGACCTCGTAGATGCGGAACTGCGTCGAGCGCGAGACCTTGCGCTGTCGGTCGACGTCCGAGAATCCGAAGGCCGTCGACCAGACGATCTCGTTGCCGACGGCGACGGCAACGGCCGTGCCGGGGTAGAGCTGGAGGACCTGGTCGAGCATCGCGCTCGACTCCTCGATCGCCCGGGCGTACGGCGAGCCGGGACCGGCCGCGAAGGCCGCCGACACGGCGAGGCCGAGGAAGACGGCGAGCGCGGCGAAGCGGCGTGGCATCGTCATGCAGTCGGGGCGAGCCTCGGTCGTGCCGCAGCGGCGTCGGCGCTCGTGCTGGTGGATGCCGCGCGGCGGGGCCCGGACGGGCGGCCGGCCGGCGCCGGGGCCAGGACGAGCGGAAAGGTCAGCGAGACCTCGCAGCCCCGCCCCGCGGCGCCCCGGAACTCGAAATCGTGGCGGTCGGGGTACAGCAGCTCCAGCCGGTCGCGCGTGTTCCGAAGACCGACGCCGCCCTCGCTCGGCCGGGGGGCGACTCCGCTCGGGCCGGGGCCGTCGTCGCGCACCAGCAGGAGGAGACGCTCGCCGCCCTCACGCCGTGCGTGGACCTCGATCCGGCCGGAGCCCGGCCGGGCCGCGATGCCGTGCTTGATCGCGTTCTCGACGAGGGGTTGCAGGATCAGGTTCGGGACGAGCGCGTCCGCGACGGCGGGGTCGACGTCGAGCTTGACGGTCAGGCGGTCCTGAAAGCGCGTCTGCTGGATCTCGAGGTAGACCTGGAGCAGGTCGAGCTCCTTGCGCAGCGAGATCAAGTCGCTGCCCTCGTTCTGGAGCGACATGCGGAGCAGGTCCGCCAGGCGCACGACCGTGCGGCACGCGGCCTCGCGGTCCCGGAAGACCAGCGGCAGGATGCTGTTCAACGTGTTGAAGAGAAAGTGCGGGTGGAGCTGCATCTTCAAGGCCTCGAGCCGTGCCGAAAGAAGGCGCGTCTTGACCTGCGAGGCCCGCAGCTCCCGCTCGCGCGTCAGCCGGCCGTAGGACAGGGCCCACGTCGCTCCGACGATCGCGGCGAAGGTCACGAAGTGCGTGGGGAAGAGAACGCGGAGCATCTGCGGCAGCGCGGCAAACTGTGTCGCGGGGACGAGCGGGAAGCCCATCAGGATGGGGTACGCAATCTGGTAAGCGACGCAGTGAGCGATCGGGAAGACGACCCCGCCCGCCAGCAGTCCCGCGATCGGGAGCGCCCAGCGCGTCCGCGTCGGCGGGCACCGGCGCGCGATCCACACGACGGCCGGCGTGAAGACGGCCCAGATGGTCGAGGCCAACAGGCTCTGCGCCAGAGCCTCCCAGAGGCCGAACTCCAGTCGCTGGAGCTGGAACGGGTCGCTGAAGTAACGGTCGGCCGCGCGAAAGAGCCCGACGAGCGTCCAGGCTGCGAGCACCCAGCCCGCCGCCCGCCACCGCTCGCCCCGCGCCGCGCGGGGAAGCTCGCGGAAGGGGAAGGCCGCGCTCACGCGGTGACCCCGGCCGGTCGCGGGGGCGTCGCCTGCTCCAGCGGCAGCGTGATCGAGACCTCGTGCCCCTGCTCGAGGCGGTCGGAGATGGCGAGGCGGTGGGCGCCCGGGTAGAGAAGCTCCAGGCGCAGCTTCGTCTTGCGGACGAACGAGTCGTCGATCGGGACGGCGGCCGGGGCCTCTTCCGTGTCGAGCGCAGACTCGTGCACCTCGAGGTGGAGCCCCGTATCGTCGGGCCAGGCCCGGATCTCGATCGAGGCGCGGCCCGGCCGCACGGAGATGCCGTTGGCGATCGCGCTCTCGGCGAGCGGCAGCAGGATCAGGTTCGGCACCGCGGCGTCGAGGGCCTCGGGAGCAATCGCAAAGCGCACCTCGAGCCGATCCTGCAGCCGCGTCTGCTCGATCTGGAGGTAGAGGCGGATGTACTCGAGCTCGGTCTTCAGCGGCACGAGCCCCGTGGCGTCGTTGTGGAGCGCCAGCCGCAGGATGTCGCCGAGCTGGACGACGGTGCGCGCGGCCGCGCGGGGCTCGGTCCGGATGAGCGGCAATATCGTGGCGAGCGTGTTGAAGAGAAACGGCGGGTGCAGCCGCAGCTTCAGGGCCTCGAGCTGGGTCTGGACGAGCTCCCGCTCGAGCTCCGAGGCCTGGAGCTCCTTCTCGCGGTAGGTGCGGTAGTCGTCGATGCCCCAGGTCACGCCGATGATCCCGATGTAAGTCGCCAGGCGCGCCGCCCCGCCGAAGGCCAGGGTCGCCGCGAACATCGCCGCGAACCCGCCGCCGAACTCGGGGGGGTCGACGAAGTGCCAGAACACGTTGGTCGCGAGCAGGTGCAGAAGCGCGGCCCCGGCGCCGCTGACGAGGAGGACGGGGACCGTTGCGAGGCGCCGTCCCCGCCGGGGGCGGAAACGGCGAGCGAGGTGCATGATCGCCGGGGTCAGGGCCGCCCAGAGGTATGCCGTCACGAGGCTCGCCGCGAGGGACTCGGCGAGCGGCAGGGCCAGGCGCGGCTGCAGGGACGGGCCGCGCAGGTAGCGCTGCGCTGCGATGAAAAGGCCGACGACCGTCCAGACGACGAAGATCTCGAGCGCGCGGCGCGAGATCGGCAGACGCCACGGCGCCGTTTGGGGCCCCGTCGGGATCGCGTGGTGGGGTGCGGGATGGAACGACACAGCCGCCGCGGCGCCCCGGGAGGCTTCGGAGGCCTCCCGGACGATCGAGACCCGTGTGCGCGCCGCCGCCGTCGTCATGAAACTCGGCGGCGGTCTACACCGCCAGCCGGCGGAACTCCTTGAGGCGCTCCCGGTAGGTGCTCGAGAGCGTCAACTTCGTGCCGTCCTTCAACGTCACCGCGTAGTCCCCGTTGAACCACGGGTGCATTTCCTTGATGCGTTCGATGTTCACGATCGTCGAGCGGTGGATCCGGAAGAATCGCTTCGGATCCAGCCGTCCCTCGATGCCCGAGGTCGTCTCGTGAAAGACGTAGACCTCCTTGCCGACGTGGAGGCGAACGTTGTTGCGCGAGGACTCGATCCAGTCGACGTCGGCGACCCGAAGGAATACGCTCCGCTCGTCCTTCTTGATGAGGAGCCACTCGGGGTACGCGCGCTCGCGCTGGATGTCCTCGAGGAGAGCGTGGAGCGTGGCCTTGAGCTGCCGCGAGGAGCTCTTGTCGATCTCGCCGCGGGCGCGCTCGACGGCGGCGTGCAGCCGCTCGCTCGAGAATGGCTTCATGAGGTAGTCGACGGCGTGGGCCTCGAAGGCCTTCAGGGCGTAGCGGTCGAAGGCGGTCACGAAGATCACGGCCGGCAGGTCCTGGGGGTCGCAGCTGGCGAGGACACCGAACCCGTCGAGGCCCGGCATCTGCACGTCGAGCAGGACGAGCTGCGGCTTCATCTCGGTGATCGCCTTGACGGCCTCGAAACCGTCGCCGCACTCCCCGATGATCTCGATGTCCGCTTCGTCCTGGAGACCATTGCGAACCCACTCGCGGGCGAGAGGCTCGTCGTCGACGATCAGAGTCCGGATTTTCATGCCCACCCTCCTCTTTTTCTGCAACGCCGCATGGGCTGATACGTAAAGGAACGAAAGGAGTTACATCGATATGCCGGGTCATTTCGGCCCAGTTTTCCGGACGCCGCGTTCAAAAAGCGGAACTCGAGTCCCGTGCACGGACGAGTTCCGTATCTACTGGGACGAAAGGTCCCGGCGCAGGGACGGCCGAAGGACGAGGAGGGCGCCGTCCGCCCGAATCTCGTTTTCCGGAGGAAAAGTTCGATGAACCGGATGCCGCGATGAGGGCCGGGATGCTCGCTGGCGCGGTCCTGCTCGGCCTGCCGATCGGGATCTGGAACGTCGCGCAGTCCGCGAAGCCCGCGGCCCCGGCCGCGCCGGAGGCTCCGGTGAAGACGGACGCCTTCGCCTCGACTATCCGCCCCTTGCTCGCCGGCAAGTGCGCGCCCTGTCACGAGCCGGGAGGCAAGATGTACTCGAAGCTGCCCTTCGACCGGCCGGAAACCATCTCGGGCCACGCTCCCGGGGTCCTGAAGCGCCTGAAGGGGTCCGATCGCGAAGCGGTGGAACGGTGGCTCGCGAGCCTCCCGCCCGCGAAGTAGGTCGCGCATGCCGACTCTCGCCGCCGGACTTCTCGCTCTCGCCGCAGCCGCGTCCCCCGCGCCTGCGCCCAATTTCCTCGACATCAATCCCTCCTGGTCTCCCGACGGCCGGCGGCTCGTCTTCCAGAGCGAGCGGCACGGCCGGACGCAGCTCTACGTCATCGGCGTGGACGGGAACGGAGAGCGGCGCCTGACCCGAAGCTTCGGCGAAGACACGCACCCGGCCTGGTCGCCGGACGGGGAGTGGATCCTCTTCGACTCCAACCGCGACGGGTTCTGGAACCTCTACCTGATCCGCCCCGACGGGACGGGCGAAAAGCGGCTGACCGACCGCGGTGCCTCGACAGGCGACGAGTTCGCACGGCATCCGGCCTGGTCGCCCGACGGACGGAGGATCGCGTTCGATTCCGACCGGGACGGCGACGGCGAGGTCTACGTGTGCGACGCCGACGGGTCGAATCCTCGGCGGCTCACGAGGAGCCCCGGGGGCGACGGCCACCCCTCCTGGACGCCGGACGGCAAGGAGATCCTCTTCACCGGTAAGCACGGCGACAACCAGGACGTCTGGATCGTGTCCGCGGAGGGGGGCGTCCCCCGCCGCCTCACGACGGACAAGGCTGCGGACGGGGCCGCCAGGGTCTCGCCCGACGGGAGGCACATCGCCTTCTTCAGCGAGCGCGAGGGCAACGCGGAGATATTCCTGATGGACCGCGACGGGTCGAACCCCCGCGACCTCACGCGGGACGCCGCGACCGAGTACGAGCTCGCCTGGTCTCCCGACGGAACTCGGATCGCCTACTACTCCGACGCTCCGGGAGGCCGCTTCGAGATCTTCGTCATGGACGCCGACGGCGGCAACCGGCGGCAGGTGACCAACGCCGCCTACGACAACTCCTTTCCTCAGTGGTCGCCGGACGGGAGCCGAATCGTTTTCTCATCGACGCGGGACGGGGACTGGGAGGTCTACACGATGGCGGCCGACGGGTCGGATGCGCGGCGCCTGACGTGGAGCCCCGGACGCGACGCCCACCCGCAGTACACCCGCGACGGGAAGCACATCCTGTTCCAGTCGCCGCGCGACTGGAGCGCCGAGGGCGAGGTCGACCTCTACGTCATGGACGTCGACGGCTCGAACCCGAAGCGGCTGATCGGCGGACCCGGCTTCGACGGCGTGCCGGTCCCCTCCCGCGACGGGCGCCGCCTCGCGTTCCAGAGCGGGACCCTCGCGAACGACAGGTTTCACTGGGAGCTCTACGTCGCCGACATCGACGGCCGCAACGTGCGGCGGCTGACGTCGAACGCCTGGTCGAGCCAGGTCCCGAGCTGGAGCCCCGACGATCGCACGCTCGCCTTCTTCGCCGACCGCGACGTGCGGAACCAGCTCTTCCTCTTCGGCCTCGCCTCCGGAGCCGTCTCACCGCTGCCGGGAAGCGCGGCGGCCGACGAGACGCCGTCCTTCTCGCCCGATGGCCGCTCGATCGCGTTCGTCTCGACCCGGGACGGAAGCCGCGATCTCTACCGGCTGGAGGTCGCCTCGGGCGACGTCACGCGTCTGACGCGGGGCATGGACGTGTGGTGCCAGGCGGGATGGTCACCCGACGGACGACGGATCATGTTCTCGGCACAGGCCGGCGGCGTCCACGACGTGTGGGTCATGAACGCGGACGGGACGGGGCTCACGCGGCTGACGAAGGGGGCGGAAGGGCTGAAGTAACGAGGGAGTCCCCGCTCCCCAGAGGGGAGAGGGCAGGGTGAGGGGTTCAGTCCAATGGCCAGCGGAGGACTCGCATTGCGGCGAGACGTTGGGGTGGGGAACGTCCCTCACTCCGACCAGCGGCTCGGCCGTCCCTATCTCTTCCTCGGCCGGTAATCCCCGTCGAACGCCTTCTCCCAGGTCTTTCCACCGTCGGTGGAGGTTTCCCAGAGCTGGCGCACATGACCGCCTTCGAGCGGCGACCAGGTGATGCGATTCCGGACCGTCCCCTGGCCCTGCGGTTTCTCACCCTCGAGCACCATCTTCGGCCCCTGGCGGCCTCCGGTCAGCAGAAGGACATTGCCCTTGTCGTCGACCCAGGTTTGAGTCCAGCGCCTTTTCGCCGAGTCCCACATGTTGAGGCTCGTTCCGGCGAGACCGCTGACGCCCTTCCATTCCTCGCGGATCGCGCAGCCTCCGAGGATCGCGGTGATCCGGTTCGTGCCGGCAGGCTTCCCCGCCTCGGTGACGTCCCAGTCGCCGAGCCAGAAATCGAACTGGCGATACTCGGGCGACGAGCAGGGTTTGGGCGCCGGGGTGGCGGCGGAACCGGCGGCGGGCGGTCGAGCGGTCTCGGTTTCGCCCACGGTCAGCGCCAGGATGCCGGCGAGAGCGGAAAGCGTCAGGAGCGCCATGTCGCCACAGTACGAACTCTGGGGATCTCCTGGCCACCGTCTTGGGACGGGCCCGGTGTTCCGGCGGACGAAAGCGCCTAGCTCAGCCTCCGGAATGCGTGGGTCTTGACGGTCAGCCACACCCGGGAGCCCGGAGCGAGCCCGAGCTCCTCGGTCGAGGAGCGCGTCAGGCGAGCGATCCAGCCGAGTCCGGCGGCGTCGACGCCGATCCACGTGCCTTCGGCGGAGGAGTCGGCGGAGGTCACACGGCCCTCCAGGACGTTGCGCGCCGAGACGTGCTCGGGAGGCAGCGTCGAGACGAGGATGTCGTCGGGCGAGACCGCATAGATCGCGCGTCCGCCGGGCTCGGCCGCGGGCCCGGCCGGCACGACGAGCCGCGCCGCCCCGACGTGGAGCACGGCCTTTTCGTCCCCGGCGAGGCCCCCCTCGAGCTCGCCCGCGACGACGTTGTCGAACCGCGCATCCGGATCGACGGAGGAGGACCGCATCTCGCGCAGGACGTCGGCCGTCGGGCCCTGCTTGACGAGGGCGCCGCGGCGAATGAGAAGCGCTTCCGGGGCGGCAGCCGCGGCTTCGCCCGTGTTGTGGGTGACGTACAGGCAGGGGATCCGCAGCGTGTCGCGCACTCGGAGGAGGTAGGGCAGGATCCGCTCGCGAAGCTCGACGTCGACGGCCGCCAGCGGTTCGTCGAGCAGGAGCAGCCGCGGGCGGATGGCGATCGCCCGGGCGAGGGCCACCCGCTGCCGCTCGCCGCCGGAGAGTGTTTCCGGGTAGCGGCCGAGCAACGGTGCGATCTCGAGGATCGCGACCGCCTCGTCGAAGAGACTCTGCCGGTCGTGTCCGCGCATCCCGAACCGGACGTTGCGGCGGACGTCGAGGTGGGGAAAAAGACAGGCGTCCTGGGGCACGTAGCCGATCCGGCGGCGTTCGGGAGGCAGGCGGACACCGCGCGCGGTGTCGAGCAGGACCTCGCCCTCGATCGCGATCCGGCCTTCGGTCGTCGGGCGCAGGCCCGCCAGCGCCTCGAGGAGCGACGTCTTTCCCGCGCCCGAGGGACCGAGCACGGCGACGGCGTCGGACGAGAGGCGGGAGGAGATCTTCAGCGTGAACGCCGCGAGCGGAAGCCCCAGATCGAGCTCGATCATCGCGAGGCCTCCTCCCGGCGGCGCCGGCCGAGGAGCTCCGAGGCGAGCACTGCCGCGAACGCGATCACGACCGTGACCCAGACGAGGCGCATCGCGTCGGCATCCTGGCCGATCTGATGGCGCTGGAAGATCGCGAGGGCCATCGTCTGGGTGCGGCCGGGGATGTTGCCGGCGACGATGATCGTCGCGCCGAATTCGCCGAGCGCGCGCGAAAAGGCAAGGAGCGTCCCCGTCAGGATCCCGCGGCCCGCGAGCGGCAGCGTCACGCGGCGGAAGGCCTCGAACGGCCCGCAGCCGAGCGAGCGCGCGATCCCGGGCAGGCGGCGGTCCACCTCTTCGAACGCCGCCCGGGCCGGGCGGACGAGAAGGGGAAAGGCCATGACGGCCGTGGCGAGCACCACCGCCTTCGTCGTGAAGAGCACCTCGATGTCGAAACGCGCGAGGAGTCCGCCGAGCGCACTGCGGCGGCGAAGCGCGTCGAGGAGCAGGATCCCGACGGCCGTCGGGGGCAGGACGAGGGGCAGGGAAAGCAGGGTCTCGGCGAGCGTGCGCAGCGGCCCTCCCCGGCGGGAGAGCGCCCAGGCGGCAGCGACCCCGAGCGGAAGGATGAGAAGCGTCGCGATCACGGCGACCCGGACCGTGAGCAGGAGGATCGAGACGTCGTCGGAAATCAATGGGTCGCGCCGATCAGGAATCCCCGGCGCTCGAAGGCGGCGCGGCCGGCGGGCGAGTCGAGGAAGTGGACGAACTTCGCGGCCGCCTCCGGCATGTTTCGACGCGGCGACGGGAGCGAGGGAATAAGTGATCGCGGGGCCGTTCGTCACCGTGTAGGCGATTCGGACCTCTTTCGAGACGGCGGCGTCGGTGCGATAGACGATGCCGGCGGGAATGTCCCCTCCGGCGACGGCCGCGAGCGCGGCGCGCACGTCGAGGGTCGGGACGACCTTCCTCTCGATCGAGTCCCAGACGCCTTCCTGGGTCAGCCACTTCCGGGCGTAAATGCCGGCCGGCACGGCGGAGGGGTCGGCGAGGGCCAGCTTCGGGAGGGCCGCGAGGTCCTTCGCCGACGCGATCTTCGCCGCCGAATCGGACGGCACCACGACGACGAGCACGTTCGACAGGAACTCGCGACGGTCGCCCGCGCGCACGAGGCCGGCCTTCTCGAGCGCATCCATCTTCGCGGTGTCGGCCGAGAAGAAGACGTCGGCCGGAGCGCCGGCCTCGATCTGGCGGGCGAGGTCGCTCGAGGACGCGAAGGAGAAGGCGACTTTCGTGCCCGCCGACGCCTCGAACTGCTTGCCGAGCTCCTGGAGAGACTCCGTGAGGCTCGCCGCGCCGAAGACGAGGATCTCGTCGGGCGGAGCCGCGAACGCGAGCGTCGAGACGACGAGCAGCCCGAACGAAAGGATCTTCTTCATGGCTCCTTCAGCCCCGGACGACCATGACTTCGGTGGCCTTGATGAGGGCCGTGGCGGGGGCGCCCGCCTTCAGGCCGAGCTGCCGCACGGCCCCGGCGGTGATGATCGCCGTGAGCGTCTGTCCCCCGACGTCGAGGGTGACCTCGGCGAGCAGGCCCGAGACGCGGACCCGCGTGACGACTCCGGCGAGCTTGTTGCGGCCGCTGATGGCGTCGAGCGCCGAGGCGCCGCCCGCAACCCCTCCGAGCCGCGCGATCTCCGAGCGCGGGATCCGGTGGTGCCCCCCCGCGGTGCGGAGCGAGCGGATCTTCTTCTTGTAGATCCACTGCTTGACGGTGGGATAGCTGACGCCGAGGGCTTTCGCGGCCTCGGAGGGCGTCAGGGACGCGCCGGGTGTCTTCGACATGGCGGACGATTCTATATGAATCAATACGATTCTATTTGCCAGAATCGAAGCGACGGGCGATAGTTCGCGCCGGGGGTGGGCGATGCGTCATCGGGGCTGGGTCGTGGCCGGGTGTCTCGTCCTCGGGGCGGCGGCGGGCTTGGCGCGGGGCGAGGACGGCCCGGATCCGGCGACGCCCCCGGCGCCGAGACCCTTGCCGCGCAGACCGCGCCCGCCACCCCCGACAAGACCGACGAGAAGGCCGCGAAGCCGGCGAAACCCGCCATCGAGTACGTCGAGAACCGCGGCGTCGTCTTCCGGACGCCGGACGGCCTCTTCGAGGCGAGTCTCGGATTCAACCTCCAGGTGCGCTACACGCACGCCGACCTCGACGCGGCCGCGGGCGGCATCGACGCCGAGGAGTTCCGGGTGCGCCGCTTCAAGCTCTTCATGTCGGGCTTCGCTTTCGACCCCCGCCTGACCTGGCGCTTCCAGGCCGCGTTCGAGAGCACGGCCTCCAACAGGTACCTGGACGATGCGTGGCTCAACTGGAAGTTCGACGACGCGGTCTCGGGCCAGTTCGGCGAGTACAAGACGCCGTTCTCTCGGCAGGAGCTCTACAACGACGGGGTCCTGCAGTTTCCGGAGCGCGCCCTGGCGACGGACGCGTTCAAGCCGAGCCGCGACATCGGCCTGATGGCGGGCGGCGCGTTCGGAAACGGTCTCTTCGCCTACCAGGCGGGCGTTTTCGGCGGAGACGGGCAGAACACGGCCCGGGCGACCAACCACGTGATGCCGATGCTCCGCCTCGTCGTCAACCCGCTCGGGCAGATGGGCAACAGCGAGGCGGACATCCAGTGCCACGCCGAGCCAGCGCTCTCATTTGGCGCCAACGGTTTCGTCAACACGCTGCGCAAGGTCTCGAACACGGCCTTCGAAGCCCTGACGCTGAACTACCTGGGCCCCGCCGGCTGGCTCGGCCGCAACTCGAATCTCTTCACGACGGGCGAGGACGTGGACGTCAAGTCCTGGGGCTTCGACGCCCAGTTCAAGTGGATCGGCTTCTCGGCGCAGGCCGAGGGTTACGTCGGTCAGGCCTCGGGCGACACGAGCGGCGTCCGCCTCTACGCCTACGGCTGGTACGGCCAGGCCGGCTACATGATCATTCCCGGCAAGCTCGACCTCGCCGGGCGCTACACGATCGTCGACTACAACCGGGACACCTCGCAGGACGACGTCGCGATCGTCTCCGCGTCGAGCTCGTACTATTTTCGGCGCAACAGCCTGAAGGTCGTCCTCGACTACAGCCGCACGCACCGCCAGCGCGTCGACGGTTCGCCGGCCAACGACAACGCGTTCCTGGTCCAGGTGCAGCTGATGCCGTAGGCCTGCCCCTCGAGGCCGAACCGCACCGTGACGGTCGGGAGCATGGCGGGCCTTCCTGAAGGAGGAGGACCCGGAGGCGCGGCGAGGTCCCCGACCGCGGCGGGGCTACGCGGACTGCTGCGTGGCCGGAGGCCGGCGGAGGTTCGGGTCGGCCGTGGGCTCGGCGAGCTGCTGCGACGCGGCCTTGGCCTCCTCGAGCTTCGAGCCGCTCGAGGGCCCCGGACGGACGTAGCGCGTGTAGAGCGAAATGTTCGGGTCGACGATGAAGCGCCAGAGGAGCTTCGACCAGGAGGAGTGGTAGTGCAGCGTGTCGTAGGCCTCGGGCGCCGCGCGCTTGACCTCGGGCAGCCGGTTCCAGGGGATCGACGGAAAGTCGTGGTGCTCGTTGTGGAAACCGACGTTCAAAGCCAGCGGGTTGAGCGGCCCGTAGTAATCCGCCGTCTCCTGCCCGGGAAACACGATGTAGTGCTCCTGGATCCAGCGCGCGCCGAGCGGGTGAAGGCCGACGCTGAACATCAGCGAGATGAACATGTAGGCCATGGCCTTCGGGCCCCAGAAATAGAGAAGAGCGGCGTCGTAGATCACCTGCGCAACGACGTTGATCACGACCCAGCGGTCGATCGGCTTCAGGACCCGCAGCCGCACGGGCCGCAGCGCCTGCATGATCGAGAAGAAGAACATCCAGAGGGCCTTTCCGATGGCGGACCGGCCGAAGAGCTTCTGCTCCCAGTGGCTCGGGATGTCGGCGTCGAAGTCGTACGTCCCGAGGAATGCGTGATGCTTCATGTGGTAGCGCTGGAAAAAGACCGACGTGGGCGCCCCGTGCGGCAGGTTGGCGAGGATGCCGACGAGCGTGTTCGCGCCCGGAGTCTTGAAGACCAGGTTGTGGGTGATCTCGTGGATGACGACCCAGAGGGCGTGGTTGGCGAACGCCCCGACGCTGAACGCGACGAGGACGATGAGCCACCAGGAGCTCGTGTGGAGGGCCGCGGCCAGGGCGGTCTGCACGACGACGATGCCCAGGGTGATCCAGAAGGTGACGGGGTTCTTCCCGACGAGGTCGCGGATCTCGGGATGGTTCAGGATGATGGCCCGGCCGCGCCCGCCGTGGGGATTCGGCCCCTCCGGATGCAGGAAGTCGAGCGCCTTGGTGCCCGCGGGCGCATTCACGGATTTGGACATCACAATTAGCTCGACAGCCTCTCCCGACAGGGCACCGCGAGTCCAGTACTTTTCTCGGAACGGCCGCGTGCGAATCAGGGATTTGAAGCAAATGGAGCCGATGACCGGACTTGAACCGGTGACCTGCGGTTTACGAAACCGCTGCTCTACCGACTGAGCTACATCGGCCCGGGGGCTGCCGGAACGGCGCATCTTACGGAAAGCCCGGCAGGGCGTCAAACGCGGGGCCCGGCTCTGGCTAGTCGAATTTGACGGAGACGATCTTCGAGCAGCCCGGCTCCTCCATGGTCACGCCGTACATGACGTCGGCGGTCTCCATCGTGCGCTTGTTGTGGGTGATGGCGATGAACTGGGTTTCCTCCGTCATCTCGCGCAGGAGCCGGGTGAAGCGGTCGATGTTGGCCTCGTCGAGGGGGGCGTCCACCTCGTCCAGGATGCAGAAGGGCGAGGGCTTGTACCGGAAGATCGCCATCAGGAGGGCGATCGCCGTCAGCGCCTTCTCGCCCCCCGAGAGGAGCAGGATCGACTGATTGCGCTTGCCCGGCGGGTGGGCGTCGATCTCGATCCCGGATTCGAGAACGTCGGTCTCGTCGAGGAGCTTCATCTCGGCCGACCCGCCCTGGAAGAGGCGAGCGAACATCGCCTTGAAGTTCTCATTGATCGCGTGGAACGCCTCGGCGAACCTCTCGGACGAGGTCGCGTTGATCTTGCGGATCGACTCCTGGAGCTCCGCGATCGACTTCAGGAGATCGTCGCGCTGGGTCGTCAGGAAGACGAGACGCTCGGACATCTCCTTGTGCTCCTCGAAGGCGAGGACGTTGACCGGCCCCAGGCGCTCGATCGAGGCGGCGAGCTCCGCGACTTCCGTCTCGAGGGCGGCGAGGGCCTCGGGCGAGGCGTCGGCGGGCGCCTCGAGGCCGTCCGGCTCGACGCCGAACTCCTCGCGGCACTGGGCGACCAGGTGCTCGAGGTCCGAGGAGGCGCGCGTGGCCGTGACCTCGGCTTCGAACCGGGACTCGCGGGCCGCGTCGAGGGCCGCGCGGTCAGTTCGGGTCGCGGCCTCGGCGCTCTCGACGCGCGAGGCGATCTCGCGGGCGGTCTCGACGGACGCGGCGTGCGCGACGGCCTGCGTCTCGCGCGCTGCGAGATTCGCGGTCTGGCGCGCGCGAGCCTCGGCCTCCTCGTGGGTCAGCTCGGCCGCGCGGGTCGCGATCCGGGCTTCCTCTTCGGTGGCTTCCGCGAGCCGGCGCTCGAGCGTCGAGTGCGTCTCGCGCAGCGTGTCGCGCGCGGCCTCCATGGAGCGGCGGCGCTCGGCGGCCACTTCGGCCTCGGTGCGGCGATGGGCGAGCTCGTCGCCGCGCGACTGGGCGTTCGCGCGCGCCTCCGAAAGCGACGACGAAAGGACGCCGATCCGCTGGTGCGCGTCGTCCTCGGCCTGCGCCAGCCGCCGCTCTTCGTCCTCGAGGGCGCGCCGACGGGTCGCGAGCCCGGCGGCCTCTGCGCCGAGGGCGGCGCGCTCCGCGGAGATCGTCTCGTGCTCGCGCCGAAGGCGGTCCCGCTCGCCGAGCCGCTCCTCGACACGGGCCGCGAAGGCGCTCCAGGCGCCCTGGGCCTCGCGCTCCGCCTCGCGGAGGGCGGGACGCTCGGCCTCGCGCGCGTGGCGCTGGCCCCGAAGGTCCTCGAGGCGGCGCTCGGCCGCCGCCAGGGCTTCGCGGGCCTCCTGCAGGCGGCGGGTCAGCGTCTCCCCCTCGCGCCGGAGCGCGAAGAGGCCGGTCGCCTCCGCGGCGGGGCCCGCGACGCGGACCACGGGACCGCGGACGACCTCGCGTCGACGCGTCACGAAGGTCATGACCGGGTGCGTCTCGGACAACGCCAGCGCGTCGTCGAGGCTCTCGACGAACGCCGTGCGGGGAAGCGCGGCGCGCTCGGCCAACGACAGCTCGGCATGCCCGTCGAGCACGGCGTCCCACCCGAACGACCGCGCCGGCCGGTCCTCCCGCGTCTCGTGACGCCAGTCGAACCGGACCATGCGGGCGGACGACAGTCGCCGCATCGCGTCGACGGCGAGCCTCACGTCGCCCGAGGCGAGCAGGGCATCCGAATCGTTTCCGAGCACCAGGCCGACGGCGTCTTCCCAGCCCGCGCGGGGCCGGATCCGGTCGGACAGCGCGCCGTGCTCCGAGAGGCCGGCGCCCCGGAGGGCCTGGCGGACTTCGTTGACGCTCATCTCCCGCGCGCGCAGAGTCTCGAGAAGGGCCGCGAGGCGGTGCTCGAGCGCGCCGGCCGCCGCGTGGGCCTCGTCGCGCGCCGCTTCGGCGGCGGTGAGCAGAGCGGAGAGCCGGGCGAGCTCCTCGTCGATCGCCGTCACCCGGGCCGTCGCTTCCGCGGCCGCGGCCTGCAGGCGCGCCGCTTCCCGCTCGGCTTCGTTCGCCTCGCGCTCGCGCAAGACGAGCTCTTCGCCGATGCGGGCTCCCGTTTCCGCCAGGCGCGAGAGAGACGCCGCGATCCGCTCGGCGGCGAGGTCCACCTCGTGGCGGGCGTTGCGGGCCGCGACGCGCTCCCCGGCGGCATTGAGGGCGCGAGTGCGCATCTCCTCGAGCTCCCGCTCGAGCGCGGCGCACGCGGCGCCGGCTTCCGAGGCCAGGCGGTCGGCCTCCTCGCGCGCGAGTGACTTGGCCCGCGCTTCGGCCACCGTGCGTTCCAGGCGCTCCTGCAGGTCGGCGAGGTCGCGGGCCGCCCGCGTCTGCTCCGAGGAGAAGTCGCGACCTTCGCGCTCGAGCGCCGCGCGCCTCGCGGCGAGGTCCAGGGCGGCGCGCTTGTTGGCGTCGAGCAGCGCGTCGTCCCGCGCGATCGAGGCTTCGAGCGAGGCGAGCGCCTCGCGCAGCGCGTCCCGCCGCGCCGACGCCTCGCCGGCCTCCAGCCGCGCCTGCGCGAGCGCCGACTCCGCCCGCGCCAGCAAGGCGGCGGCCTCCGCCTCGCGGTCGCGCCGCTGGTCGCGGAGCTTCTCGCCTGCCGTCAGCGCCTCGCGGAGAATGTCGCCTCGGGCCCGCGTCAGCGAAGCCTTTCGCTGGCGGAGGATCTCGGTCTGTTCCTTGTACCGCGCGGCGCGCGAAGCCTGGCGCTTCAACGACGAGACGTTCTTCTCGATCTCCCCGATGATGTCGGAGAGCCGCAGGAGGTTGCCCTTCGTCTCCTCGAGCTTGGTTTCGGCGAGGCGCTTCTTGAGCTTGTACTTGGTGATCCCGGCGGCCTCCTCGATCAGGCGCCGCCGGTCCTGGGGCTTGGTCGAGAGCACCTGGTCGATCCGCCCCTGCTCGATGACGGAGTAGGCGCGGACGCCGAGTCCCGTGCCGAGCAGCTGGTCCTGGATGTCGCGCAGGCGGACCTGCTTGTCGTTCAGGAAATACTCGCCCTCGCCGTCGCGGTAGACGCGGCGGCCCACGCGAAGCTCGCCCTCGGCGTCGCCCTTCTCGGAGTCGCCGTTGGAGGCGGCGAGGGTCAGGACGACCTCGGCCATGCCGAGCGGCCGGCGCTTGGCCGAGCCGTTGAAGATGACGTCGTCCATCTTTTCTCCCCGCAGGACCTTGGCGCTCTGCTCGCCGAGGGCCCAGGCGACGGCGTCGCTGATGTTCGACTTGCCGCAGCCGTTGGGGCCGACGACCGCCGTGACCGAGCCCGGAAAGGCCAGATCCACCTTCTCGTAGAAAGACTTGAAGCCCGCGATCTCGACCCGTTTCAAGCGGAGCATTGAGGGCAATGTAGCAAAGCGCCGGGGCCGCCGCCACTAGAGATTGGGGCGGAGGGGGCGGGGGACCCCAATAACCGGTAGGAGCCCGGAGACGGCGGGCGGCGGACGGCGGACGGCCCGAAACCCTGGCGCGGTCGAGCGTCTGACGCCATTGCTTCCCGCCATCCGCAGGCCGCCGTCTGCGGTCCGCCTTTCCCGAGTTGCTAGGATGCCGCGCAACATGAAATCCGACATCGAGATCGCCCAGAGCGCGCGGCTGCGACCGATCGAAGAAGTCGCCCGCGACGCCGGAATCCATCCCGACGACTTCATCCCCTACGGACGCGACAAAGCCAAGATCTCGCTCTCCGCGATCGCCCGCGCGGAGGGCCGTACCGAGGCGCCGCTCGTGCTCGTTTCGGCGATCACGCCGACGCCGGCGGGGGAGGGAAAGTCCACGACGACCGTGGGCCTCGGCCAGGCGCTCAACCGCCTTGGCAAGCGGGCCATCATCGCGCTGCGCGAACCGTCGCTCGGTCCGTGCTTCGGCATCAAGGGCGGCGCGGCGGGGGGAGGCTTTTCCCAGGTCGTGCCGATGGAGGACATCAACCTCCACTTCACGGGAGATTTCCCGGCGATCACGGCGGCGCACAACCTGCTCGCCGCGATGATCGACAACCACCTCCACCACGGCAACACCCTCGGCATCGACCAGCGCGACATCCCGTTTCGTCGCGTGCTCGACATGAACGACCGGGCGCTGCGCGACACGGTCATCGGCCTCGGCGGCAAGGTCAACGGCGTGCCGCGGGAGACGGGCTTCGACATCACCGTCGCCTCGGAGGTGATGGCGATCCTCTGCCTCGCGCGGGACCTGAAGGACTTGAAGGAGCGCTGCGGGGCGATCGTGGCGGGGTATCGCCGCGACACGGAGCCGATCCGCGCCGTCGACCTCAAGGCGAACGGCGCGATGGCGGCGTTGCTCAAGGACGCCATCCATCCCAACCTCGTCCAGACGCTCGAAGGCACGCCCGCGCTCATCCACGGAGGCCCCTTCGCCAACATCGCCCATGGCTGCAACTCGATCCTCGCGACCCGCATCGCGATGCGCTACGGGGACATCGCCGTCACGGAGGCGGGGTTCGGTTTCGACCTCGGCGGGGAGAAATTCCTCGACATCAAGTGCGCCTACGGCGACATGTGGCCGTCGGTGGTCGTGCTCGTCGCGACGGTGCGCGCCCTCAAGATGCACGGCGGCGCGCCCAAGGAGTCGCTCGGCGTCGAGGACCTGGCGGCGCTCTCGCGCGGCGTACTGAACCTCGAGCGGCACCTCGACAACGTCCGGATCTTCGGCCTTCCCGCCGTGGTCGCGATCAACCGCTTCCCGACGGACTCGCCGGCCGAGATCGCGTTCCTCGAGAAGCGTTGCTCGGAGCTCGGCGTCGCCGCCGCGCTCTCCGAGGTCTTCACCCGTGGTGGCGCCGGCGGAGAGGACCTCGCCCGGGCCGTGCTCGCCGAGATTGGCCGCGGAGCGACCAAGTACCAGCCGCTCTATCCCTGGGACCGGCCGCTCCCCGAGAAGATCGAGATCGTCGCTCGCCGGCTCTACGGCGCGGGCGGCGTCTCGTTTTCGAAGGAGGCCGAGAATCGCCTTCAACGCTACGAAAAGCAGGGGTTCGGCAATCTCCCCATCAACATCGCCAAGACGCCGTACTCGTTTTCGGACGATCCGCGCAAGGGCGGCCGCCCGTCGGGCTTCACGCTGCACGTCGACCGGACGCGTCTCTTCGCCGGCGCGGGTTTCGTCGTCGCGATCTGCGGCGACATCATGACGATGCCCGGTCTTCCGAAACAGCCCGCGGCCGAATCGATCGACGTCGACGCGGAGGGTCGGATCTCCGGACTTTTCTGACCGCGCGAATCGACTAAACGAGGCGTAAATGACCGGGAGTCGCACACTCCGGGTCGACAATGTTTGCGCTCACGCTCGGGAAGTGTGTAAGGTTTCTCCCGTAGGGGGCCTTCCGGTCATGTTGACAGTCGAGGTTCGTCGGCGTCCGGGCACGAGCGCCGAAATGCATCGCATTGCGGGGGCGAGCGCGACCGTGGGCGCTTCGTCCGGAAACGAAATCGTCGTTCGGGCGCGCGGCGTGTACGGGCGCCACATGCGCCTCTTCGAGCGCGACGGGAACTATCACCTCGACCTCTTCAAGGGGATCGAAACCGTCCAGGTCAACGGACGCGAATTTTTCGGCGGACAGATCACGGTGGGCGATCGCATCGCGATCGGGGAGGCGACGATCACGGTCGTCGAGGCCTCGACAGCGATGCGTCCGACGCCGGCCGGCGAGCTGCACGCGGGGGACCTCGCCTCGCCTTCGATCCCGGCCCAGGCTCCGAGCCAGGCGCAGGCTCAGGCCGCCGCGCCAGCCAGCCTTCCGGTCACCGAAGTCGAGTACCGCGGGCTTCGACTGTCGGCATTCCGCCTCTGCCGCGAGGGGCGCTCGGCGGAGGACCTCGCCACGGAGCTGACGGACTTCCTCGACCGCGAGCTGCCCCCTTCGGAGTGGGCGGTCGGCGAGTTTTCTTCGGTCGCGGGTTTCCGCGCCCTGGCCTCCACCTTTCGTGAGAACCCGGCCCTTCCCCCGAAGATGGCGCAGGACCTGCGCTCGGGCGAGCGCCTCGCTCGCGCCGAAACGGTCACGGGCCCTCTGATGTTGATCGTCGAGCCCGCCCGGGACGGCGCGGGTTGCGTGGGCATCCTCGTGCGCGAGACGCCGCGGCTTGCGGCGCGAGCCGTGCTCTTTCTCGAGGAGCTCGTGCAGGTCGCCGGAATCGCCTTCGCCGGAATGAGCGCCCCGGAGCCGGGCGAGGCGGGAGAGCGTCCGACCGTCGAGCTGCCCGTCCCGGCGGCGCCAGCCGCCGAAGCGACCCTCGCCGAGACCGTGCTCCGCCAGACGGACGATCTCAAGAAGATCGTCGAGACCGTCGAGCGCGAGGTCATCGACCGCGCGATGCGCCGCGTCGAGGGCAACCAGAGCCGCGGCGCGCAGATCCTCAACATCTCCCGCGGCTCCCTCATCGCCAAGCTCAAGGAGTTCGGGATCCCGGATTACCGGTATCTGAGGCGCGAACGGGGGCGGCGGAGCTAAGTGTCGTTTCTCAGGACGTTGTTCACCGGTGAACATCAAATGAGAGAACCCTCTCCCCCCGAAAGGGGGAAGGGCAGGGTGAGGGGGTTGGGACCACTGGTCGGATCAGGATCGTTGTGGGCAGATCGAGCTAAAAGTGCCCCTCACCCCGACCCTCTCCCGCCGGGAGAGGGGGAAGGGCTGCCCAGCTCGGTCGTGGTCGTGAACAACGTGTTGAGAATCCACAGCTAGGCGGGATCGGACGCGGACGGCCGGCCGAGAATCCACCAGAGCGCGAAAGGCGCCGCAAACCGGCCCGCGATCAGGTAGAAGTGGAAGCCGCCCGCCCAGAAATTGCGGGCCACGGTGCCGTAATGCGCCTCGCTCCACGGGCCGAGTCGCGTCGCATAGACCGCCTCGACCTGGAAGACGAGCGCGGCGACGTGCACGACGGCGAGCGCCGCGGCCGCGAACCAGAAACGCGCGAAGGGCTTCGGCTCGAGCGGGTGCCGACCGACGGCGAAGAGTGCGGCGAGGACGACGAAGTTGAAGTGCAGGTCTTCCGCTGGCAGACCGGGGCGGGGGGAGGAAGGCGGAAAGTCGGCGCGCTCGACTCGGATCTCGCCCTCCGAGGCCACGAGCGAGGTCGTCGTGGGTCGCTCGAAGGGCCGGATGGCGCTTTGAGCCGCCCAGGCCAGAAATCGCTCGTACGGCGTCGAGAACGCGAGCCAGAAGCCGAGCCCCGCCGCAAAGCCGACGGCGAGGCGGCCGAGTGCACGCCGATCGAGCCGCAAGCTTGCCGGAGCCGGCCCCTTAAGCTTCTCTCGTGTCATGGCCAGCCGCGGCCCGAGCGGGTCGTTCCACGCGCGAAGCCCACAGCAGGAAGAGAATGACGCCGCACAGGACCACGACCGACTGCCACAGCACCGTGTGCGACGCGGAGAAGAGCGTCGGTTGATGAACGCCGATCCAGAAGAGCGACACGACCCGGACGAGATTGATGGCCTGGATCACCGCCAGGCCGAGCAAGAGGCCCGCCAGCCGGCGTTTCCACGGAGCCGGGAACGCGAGCACGGCCGAGCCGTAGAGAAGCGCGGTCTCGACGCCATTGCAGCCGTTCTCGATGTTGACCGCGAAGTTGGCCGAGCGGATCTCGGTACCCGCGACCGTCGCACCTTCGCCCAGCACGTTGAGCACGGCGCCGGCCGCTCGGGCGACGCCGGCGGTGAAGGGTACGATGACGCGGTCGTTGACCGGATGCGAGGCGACGACGACGTAGAAGAGGACCAGGAGGCCCGTGAAGCGCGCCAGGAATCCGAGCGACCGCCGGCGCGCGGCGGCGGGCGTCGCTCGGGTCACCGCGGCGCCGCGTCGATCTCGTCCTGGAGCGCGAGGATGGATGCGCACAGCGCCCGCAGGCCCGACGGGAGCGTCAGCAGCAGCTCGCCCGAGGCGTTGACGACGACCTGCTCGGTTTCTCCCGAAACGAGGAGGTCCCCGGTTTCGCTCCGCACCTCGTAGTCCATGACGAGCCGCGCCACGCTCGGGGACCGGAGCCGCGCCGTGACGCGGATCGTCTGGTCGGGTCGCGCGGGGGCCCGGTACCTGAGCTCCATGCGCGTCACCGGCACGCGGTAGCCCATCTCGAGGGCGCGCGCCGCCGAAAAGCCGAACCGGCCGGTCAGGGCCTCGCGGGCGTGCTCGAAGTACAGGACGTAGTGGCCGTGCCACACCACCCCGTAGGGATCGCATTCCGCGAAACGCACGGGGATGTCGATCGTCAGGCCGCGCAGGGGCGTGGCGTTGCGTCCGGAGGCGCTCATTCCGCGGATTCCATCACGGCGGCGAGAAAGTTGCCTCCGGCCCCGAAGGAGTTGACGACGGCGCGCCGCGCGTCCCCGGCGGCGATGGCGCGCGCGGCCGCCACGAGCTGGGCCCCTCCCGCCGCCGCCATCTCGCCGATCGCGTCCTTGACGGAGAGCTCGCGTGGCGACCGTGCGCCGAAGACCGCGCGCATCGCCTCCACCTCGGCCCGGTCCATGTCGACGATGCCGTCGCGCGAGGAGAGCCAGAGGTCGACGCTTTCGGGCGCGGCGCCGGCGTCGGCGAGCGCCCCTCGGATCGCCCGCGCCATGGCCGCGGGGTCCGGCGCGAATCGGTAGGGCTCCGACGCCACCCCGGCCGTCGCAATGCCCGCGAGGCGCGCCAGAGGCTTCGCACCGCGGCCGCGCGCGACCGACTCCTCCTCGAGGAGGAGCACGAAGGCCCCCTCGCCCTGGACGATGCCGGAGGCTCGCTTCTCTCCGCGGAGCGCCCCGACCCGGTCGAAACCCATCGCGTAGAAGGCGTTCCACTCGTCGACCGCCCCGGCGAGCATGGCGCGCGCCCGGCCCGAACCGAGGGCCAGGGTCGAGAAGAGCAGCGCGTTCAGGGCGGACGGGTCCTTCTGGGTGATCGTCACGTTCGGTCCGAAGATCTTGAGCTCGATCGAGACCTGCGAGGCCGGCGCGTTGGCGACGGTGTTGGGAAAGTGAAACGGCGGCGCCGCCTCGGGCGACTCGAGAATGAGCACCCTGAGGAACTCGGTCAGCGCCCCGGCGCCGGCGGAGCCGGTGCCCATCGCGATACCGATCCCCTCCGGATCCTCCCCGACGGCGTAGCCGGCTTCCGCGATCGCCTGCGCGCACGCGATCAGGGCGAACTGGCTCCCGCGGTCGAGGCGGCGCGCCTTCATCGCGGGAATCTCGGGCTGGGGCGAGAATCCCTCGTAGCGCGCGGCGTGGGTCGCCTGCATGTCGGCCCGGCTCGCGGCGTCGAGAGGTCGGATCGCGTTTTCCCCGGCCGTCAGTCGGCGATAGAACTCGGCGGCGCTGCGGCCGAGCGGCGAGACCGCGCCGGTCCCGGTGACGAGGCCGCGGCCGGGCATCACCGCGCGCCGGTGTAGCGCGAGAGGACGACGACCGAACTGTTGCCGCCGAACGCGAAAGAGTTCGACAGGGCGACCTCGACGTCGACCTCGCGGGCGGCGTTCGGGACGTAGTCGAGGTCGCAGGCCGGGTCGGGGTTCTCGTAGTGGATCGTGGGCGGGACACGGCCGTCGCGCACGGTCAGCGCGGTGGCGACGGCTTCGATCGCGCCGGAGGCGCAGAGGCAGTGCCCGATCATCGACTTGATCGAGGAGACGGGGATTCTCCGCGCGCGGTCGCCGAGGGCGGACTTCAGCGCGGAGGTCTCGGCCGAGTCGTTCTGGGGCGTCGCCGTGCCGTGCGCGTTGACGTAGTCGACGTCCTCGACGTTGACGCCGGCGTTCCGGAGCGCGGCCCGGATCGTCCGGCCGCCGGCCGTGCCCGACGGGTCCGGCGCCGTCATGTGGTACGCGTCGGAGGTCACGCCGTAACCGCGGAACTCCGCGACGACGGGCGCTCCGCGGCGGCGGGCGCGCCCCTCCTCTTCGAAGACGAGGATGCCGGCGGATTCGCCGATGGAAAGGCCCTTGCGCTCGCGGTCGAAGGGCCGGCACGGATCCGGATCCACCGACCGCAGCGAGTTGAAGCCCCCGTAGGTCAGCCGCGCCAGGACGTCCGAGCCGCCCGTCACGACGACGTCGGCGAGGCCGGCCGAGATCGCGTCGAAGGCGTAGCCCAGGGCGTTGGCCGAGGAGGAACAGGCCGTGGTGATCGTCGACTTGATGCCCTCGAGGCCGAAGCGCTGCGCGACGCGGTCGGTGATCGAGTCGGGCAGATGGTTCAGGACCTTCGACGGGCGCGCCTTGCGCCCGCGCAGGTACAGCTCGAAGAACGCCTCCGAGTCGATCAGTCCCGACGTGCCGCCGCCGAGGATCACGCCGATGCGGGACGGGTCCTCCGACGCGAGGTCGAGGCCCGAGGCCGCGATCGCCTCGCGCGCCGCGGCCACACCCATCCGGTCCGCCCGTGACATGCGCCGACGCTCGGCCGGCGTCAGGAATCCGTCCGGGATCTCGTCGACCTGCGCGGCCGTCTGAGTGCGGTACGAGGCGGGGTCGAAGAGCGAAAACGGCCGGATGCCGCAGGCTCCCGACAGCAGGCTCTTCCAGAAGTCCGCGAGCGTCCCGCCGATCGACGTGACGGCCCCTAATCCGGTGATGACGACGCGGCGCTGGTCCACGCGGCGATTGTGGCACAGGGCCCGGCCGTCCGCCGTGACCTGTCGGGGTGCGTTCGGCAACGGCACGGATCCCCTTGACCCCTCTGCCATAATCGCCCCCCGTGACGGATACACGCGTCGACTGGCACACGTATTTCATGAACATCGCGCGGCAGGTCGCGACCCGCTCGACCTGTCCTCGCAAGCACGTCGGCGCCGTCATCGTGCGCGCGAAGACCATCCTCTCGACCGGCTACAACGGCTCCATCCGGGGCCTCCCGCACTGCTCGGACGTCGGATGCACGATGGAGGACGGCCACTGTGTCGCGACCGTGCATGCCGAGGCCAACGCGATCATCCAGGCCGCCAAGAACGGCGTGTCGATCGAGGGCGCCGAGCTCTACACGACGGCGAGCCCCTGCTGGCCCTGCTTCAAGCTCATCGCCAACTCCGGAATCTCGCGCGTCTACTACGGCGAGTTCTACCGGGACGAGCGCTCGCTCCAGGTCGCCCGGAACGCGGGGATCGAGCTCACGGACCTGTCGGCTCCGAAGTAGGGGTCAGATCTCGTTTTTTCGGGCCCCGGTTACGTTCGGATTGGGGTCAGACCTGAATTTCCGGGCTTCGAAGTCGGTCTTCGGGGGCTCCGGAAATTCACGTCAGACCCCGGCCGCCTCGCCGAGCGCGAGGATCCGCAGGCATTCTTCGAGGTGGCCCTTCGAGGCCGCCGAGAGCTGGAAGAAGCGGCACCCGAGGCCCCGGTCCGGTTCCTTTCCGACACGGACGACGAGCGCCTCGGCCACGATCGTCCGCACACCCTGCTCGACGGGGACGTCGAACGACACCTCGAGGCGGGCGCCGACCGGCTGACGCGCGGCCGTTCGCGCGAAGAACCCTCCCCGCGAGAGGTCACGGATCGTTCCGGCGTGCTGAACGCCGTCGCGCCAGAAGGTGATCGACCACTCGACGGCCGACCGCGCCTCGTCGCGGGGCAGGACCTCGAGGAAACGCCGCAGTGCGGCAAAGAAGGCTTCGGGGTCGAGGGGGAGGGGAAGGGTGGCGTCGGCCTCCGCGGCAATCCCCGCCGGCTCGGTCCCGGGCGGGCCGACGAGCACGATGGGCGTGCGGGAGAAGGCCGGGTCCGCCTTGAGCACCCGCGTGAGATCGACGCCCGTCATCCCGTGCATGCCGGCGCTGACGACGATCAGGGCCGGCCGTTCGCGGCGCGCGAGGTCGAGCGCCGCGGTTCCGCCGGCGGCCTCGAGTGTCTGGCAGCCGGTGCGCTTCAGGATCTCTTCCGACGCTCCGCGGAAAAGCCCGGCGTCGTCGACGAGGAGAATGGAAGGCATGGCCTCCGTCAGACCCGGCGGGGCCGCAGGACGATCTCGCCGTGCAGCACGTTGGGCGGAGAGGTCAGGACGAAGAACAGCGCGCCCACGACGTCGTCGACCGTGAGCATCTGGGGCCGGTCGAGGGTGGGCCGATACCGGTCCTCGAAGAACTCGGTGTCGACCGAGCCCGGGCAGATCGCCGTGACGCGGATGTTGGCCGGCTTCAACTCGGCGGCGAGCGCCCGGCTGAACCCGACGAGCCCGGCCTTCGCCGCGCAGTAGACCGTGCCCTCCGCGAAACCCTCGAGTCCCGCGATCGACGAGATGTTCACGATGTCCGAGGGGGCGCTCCGCAGCAGCGCGTTCAGGCAGGCCTGCGACAGGTAGATCGTCGCGGCGAGGTCCGTCTCGAGCATCGCCGCGATCTCCGAACGCTTGGCCTCGAGCAGCGGCGCCCGGTAGCCGAGGCCGGCGTTGTTGATCAGGATGTCGAGCCGGCGGAAGCGCGAGAGGAGCACGTCGACGGCGTCGTACAGGGCCGGCACGCTGCGCACGTCGAGGACGTGGTACGCCGCCTCGCCCCCCGCATCGGCGATCTCCCGCGCGACCTCGCGCAGCTTCTCTTCGCGGCGGGCGACGAGGAAGACCCGGGCGCCGGCGGCCGCGAGGGCCCGGGCGAAGGCCCGGCCGAGGCCCGAGGATGCCCCCGTGATCAGCGCGACCTTTCCGTCGAGCGACTGCCCGCTCATGCGATCAAGTTATCAGGTAATCCCGCTTCCTGCCTCCCGTCGTCCGCCGTCCGCCGTCTGCGGTCTGCCGCCTGCCTGGCGTCTTCGTCCAGTTATCATCCGCTGCCGCATGGACACGATCTCCCACAGCCTCGCGGGCTCGATCCTGACCCGCTCGGCCGCCGAGCGCCCCGCGGCCTGGTCGGCCCTCATCCTTGGCGCCTTTTCGGCCATGGTGCCGGACCTCGACTTTCTCTTCTTCTCAAACCGGATGGACTACCTGCGCGACCACCGCAGCTGGACCCACTCCTTCCTGGTGATGCCGTTTCTCGCGCTGGGGCTCGCCCTCGTCTCGAAGGCCTTCGCGCGGCGGACGCGGATCGCGACGCTCTGGCTCTTCGCGGCGATCGGGATCCTCTCCCACATCCTCTTCGACTGGGCCACGTCCTTCGGGATCATGTTCTGGACGCCGGTGACGCGGCATCGCTACGCGCTCGACTGGCTCTTCATTCTCGATCCGTTTTTCACCGGTATCTCGCTCGCGACACTCGTGCTGACCCTGGTCTTCCGGGACCGGGCGCGGCGCATCGCGCTCGTCGGCTCCGGGCTGCTCCTTGCCTACATCGCGGTGTGCGCGGTGCTCCACGACCGCGCGCTCGCGATCTGGAAGCGCATCGATCGTCCGGCCGCGGGCTCCCGGATCGCCGTGCTGCCGCAGTTCCTGTCACCGTTTCGCTGGCTCGGCCTCTCGGAGAGCGGCGGGGAGATCCGCGTCGCCTTCTTCGACATCGGTCCGTTCGCGAAGGGCGTCGAGAATCCGCAGCCCCCGACGCGTTGGCGCGACGTGCTTCAGAGCCTTTCGGATTTCTACCCCCCGCCCTCCCGGGCCAACGTGGCGCGTTACGAGAAGCCGCGAGACTCGCGGGCGCTCGAGGCCGCACGCAGGCTTCCGGACTGGCGGATCTACCTGGCGTTCGCGCGGTTTCCCCTCGAGACGGTCTATCCCGAGCCGGACGGGGGAGCGACGGTCATCATCCAGGACCTGCGCTTCCTGCCGTTCTTCACGGGCCCCTGGGAGCCGGACCAGGAGCGGGGGCTCCGGCGTCAGCCCTTCGTCTACCGGGTCCGTTTCGATCGCGCGTTAACCGCGGTCGAGCGGGACTTCGTCCGCGGCGGGCGCTGAGGGAGCCGGGCGGGGAGCGGCGTCTCCCGCCACGCCGGAGGTTCTGGGGATCCCAGGATCCCCCGCGACATACGAATACTCCGGCTCCGGCCGCCGCGTGAGGGCCTCCGAGATCGCGGCGTAGTAGCCGACCTTGATCAGCAGGCGGAAGAAAACGAAGACCTGCTGGGCGATGATCAGCGGCGCCAGGGCGAAATGCGCCTCGCCCCCGGCCGAGGGGTCGAGGACGAGCCACAGGAGATACAGCCCCGCCGTGACGACCGAATAGAGTCCCAGGACGCCGAGGAGTCGGAGCGGCCGCCCGACGGCGCCGGCGACGCCGAAAACGATGCGGGAAACGGGCGGGAGGTCCGGCCGCGCCACCCAGACCGTCCGTACCGCGTCGGCGAGGAGTTTGATCGCGGAGAACGCGAGCGCCAGCGCCAGGAGCCGCAGGCCCGTCACCGCGAGGGCGGCCTGTTCGGTGTGGAGCTCCTTGACGCGCAGCGCCAGGGCCTCGCCCGAACCGACATAGATCCACTGGTAGGCCGCGAACGCCGCGCCGAAGGCCGCGAAGGTGAAGAGAAGAAAGGCCGGCATCCGCCGCATGCCCTCGCGTCCGAACGTGACGAGCGAGCTCGAGGGCTCGCGCAGCACGCCGAGCATGCCGCCGAGACCGAAGGCGTGGAGGACCGTCGCGAGCAGGGCGAGGGAGAAGGCCGTCGCCCCGACGCCGCGCATGCCCGGCAGCTCGGACCAGCGGATGCCCTCGACGGAGAGCAGGCCCGTTGCGATCTCGGGGAAGTTGCCGAGGACGTCCGGGTGGACGCGGCGCAATGTCTCCCACCAGCCGTAGTCGGGGTTGGCGACCATCTTGTCGGCGGCGGGGGAGCGGTCGAGGAGCGCGTGCAGCGTGTTCGAGACCGGGAGGATGAGGGTCGCCGACAGCAGCAGCTGGATCAGCCACAGGGCGACCGCGAGATAGGGCTTCGAGAGCGAGAGCCGCAGCCCCCGCAGGAAGCAGGTCAGGGCCCGCGGGCCGCGGGGCCTCACCAGACCACCGTCATGAAGTCGATCATGTTCTGCACCCAGAAGACCGCGCGGGCCGTCCAGCGCGTGGCCGCGCGCGGGTCGTCCTGCGTGCGCCGGCCGTTGTTCGTCCGGTCGGCGTCGAGGAGGATCTTCTCCTCGGGGTCGACGACCGCTTCGAGGAGGCGCGGTCCCGAATCGACGCGGAAGCGCTTCCATCGCGCCTCCCCGTCCCAGTGCGAGTGATACTGCCGTCCTCCCTCGAACCGCAGCAGGATGTCGACGGGCATCGCGACGTCCCCGGCGCGCACGATCGTGACCCGGCTGTTCCAGCCCCGGGGTTTCGCGAGGGCCGGCGGCGGCCCCTCCGCCAGGCGGCCATCCTTCTCGAAGAGGCCGCGCGGGCGCGTGGCGGGCACGCTTTCGGCGTCGGCCACGGCGTAGTCGACGATTCCCGACGAAAAGAACGTCCGGTCGAAAAACCACGACCAGTTCTGCCCCGTGGAGTCGTTGACGGCCGCGATGAAATCCCTCGTCGTCGGGTGGCGGAAGCGCTCGCGGTCGGCGTAGAGCCGCAGCACGCGGTCCATCGCCGGCGTTCCGATGAGCCGCTCGAGGGTCGCCATCGTCAGCGCGGTCTTCGAGTAGACGTGGGCGCCGTAGGACTTGCGCTCCCGGAACTTCCAGCTCTCCGAGGCGAGGACGTCCCAATCGGCGACCTCGAAGTATCGCCGATTGACGTCGAGCGGGTAGTGGATCTCGATGCCGAGCGGGAAGTGGAGGCCGAAGACGTTCAGCTCGACGTGGTTCGGGCCGAAGACCGACTTCATCACGCGGTCCGTCATGTAGGTGTTGAAGCCTTCGTCGAGCCACGCCTCCTCGGCCTCGTTCGAGGCGATGAGGCCGTAGAAGAACTGGTGGCCCGTCTCGTGGACCGTGACCCCCTCGGGCCGGTGGATGCTGCGCGGAGCGCTCCACGAGGTTCCGGCGGTGATGAGAGTGGGGTACTCCATCCCGCCGGCGCCTCGCGCTCCCCACGGCGGGTCCACGATCGTGAGCGTGCCGTACGGGTACTCGCCGAGCACGCGGCCGTAGCCCGAGAGCGCGGCTTTGGCGGCGCGAAAGTGACGCTCGGCCTGCGCGGCGTGCTCGGGCTGGAGCAACAGGAAGAGACGCACGTCACCGAGGCCCGCCTCCCGGTAAGCGTCTTCGAGGACGAGGTATGCGGGGTCGGCGGTCCAGGCGAAGTCGTGGACGCCCGCCTGCTGGAACCGATAGAGGATGCGGCCTCCGGAGGTCTCCCGCTCCTCGACGCGCCGGCCGGTCGCGCCGACCTTGCCCCGGAATCGCGCCGGGACGTCGATCGAGACGTCGTAGTTGCCGAAGTCGGAAAAAAACTCGGTCGAGGCGTGGAACTGGTGGCAGTTCCAGCCGGTTTCCTGAAAGACCCCGATCTTCGGAAACCACTGCACGACGAAGAAGAAGTCGCCTTTGTAGCCCGTGCGCACGGCGACGCGCGGCAGGCGCGAGACGAAGTCCAGGGCGATCGAGATCGTCTCGCCCGGAGCGACGGGCCGTCCCGGGATGATCTCCGCGACGGTGCGGTCGTTCGGGTTGCCGTCGTCGGGCGCGATGTACTTGAGCGACGCCAGGAGGTCTTCGCCGTCGGAGCCCGTCATGCGCAGGATCTCGATCGAGCCCCAGGAGTCCGGCGGGAGCTTCCCGTCGCGGCTCTCCCCGCGGGATTCCCGGTAGAAGGTCGAGAGCGTGTTCCGGAAGGCGTTCAGGTAGAGGTGAAACCGCAGGGTCGACGCGGGGCGCGAAGTCGTGTTCTTCCAGGTCAGGACTTCCGTTCCCTCGACCGTCTTCTTTTCCGTGTCGAGCCGGCAGGAGATCTGATACGACGCGACCGGCGGCGGCGGAAACGGGACGGCGGCGAAGGCGGCCGTGGCGGCCGCGCCGAGCGCGACAGCCAGGATGCCGGCTTTTGCCGAAGACATTGCGCGGACTGTAGCATGAGGCCGATGGCCATTTCGCACGGCGGGTCGGGCCCGGCGGCCGCGCGGCGCCGCGTCGAGGAACTGCGCGGGGAACTGCGGCGGCACGAGCGCCTGTACTACGTCGATAACCGTCCCGAGATCACCGATGCCGAGTTCGACCGCCTCATGCGCGAGCTCCAGGAGCTGGAAGCCGCGCATCCGGAGCTCGCGAGCGCGGACTCGCCGAGCCGGCGCGTCGGAGGCGAGCCCGCGGAGGGTTTCGCGACGGTGGAGCACGTCTCGCCCATGCTCTCCCTCGAGAACGCCTACTCGTGGGAGGAGGCGCAGGCGTGGCTCGCGCGCAACACGCGGCTGCTGGGCCGCGAGCCCCGCGGCTTCGTCGCCGAGCTCAAGATCGACGGCCTGTCGATCGCCCTCCGGTACGAAAACGGGGCGCTCGTGCGCGGGGCGACGCGGGGCGACGGGACGCGCGGCGAGGACGTCACCGCGAACGTCCGCACCATCCGCACGGTGCCGCTGCGCATCGCCGACGAGTCGCCGCTCGAGGTCCGGGGCGAGGTCTACTACTCGAAGAAGGCGTTTGCGAAGGTCAACGCGGAGCGGGAGGCCGAGGGCGAGCCGCTCTTCGCCAACCCGCGCAACGCCGCCGCGGGAACGATGCGCCTGCTCGACTCGCGCATCACGGCGAAGCGACGCCTCGACGCCTGGCTCTACGCCGTCGCCGACGCGACGCCCATGCCGGCCGACCCAGAGCGACGCCCTCGCCCGGCTCGAGGAGCTGGGATTCCCGGTCAACCCCCATCGCGCGCGGTGCGAGAGTTTCGAGGACGTTCGCCGCTTCGTCGAGGACTGGAGCGAGAAGCGGCACGAGCTCGGCTTCCAGACCGACGGCGTCGTCATCAAGGTCGACGACCGCGCCCTGCAGCAGGACCTCGGCTCGACCGCCAAGTCGCCGCGCTGGGCGCTCGCCTACAAGTACCCGGCCGAGGAGGCGACGACGGTGGTCCGCGAGATCGGGCTCAACGTGGGCCGCACCGGGGCCATGACGCCGGTGGCGTTCTTCGACCCGGTTCAACTCGGCGGCACCACGGTCAAGAAGGCCACGCTCCACAACTACGAGGACCTGGCGCGCAAGGACGTCCGGGTCGGCGACACGGTCGTCGTCGAGAAAGGCGGCGACGTCATTCCGAAAGTCGTCCGGGTCGTGCTCGAGAAGCGGCCCGACGGCTCGCCGCCTTTCGTCATGCCCACGCACTGTCCGGTCTGCGGCGACCCCGCGGTGCGCGAGGAAGGCGAGGTGGTGCTGCGCTGCGTCAACCCGGCCTGCCCGGCCGTCGTGCGGGAGGCCCTGCGGCACTTCTGCGGCCGGCGCGCCATGAACATCGAGGGGCTCGGCGAGAAGCTCGTCGACCAGCTCGTGACGGCCGGGATGCTCACGGACGTGTCTTCGATCTACGACCTGAAGGCGGAGGACCTCGCCGAGCTCGAGCGCTGGGGCGAGAAGTCGGCGGCGAATCTGCTGGCGGAGATCGAGAAGAGCAAGGGCAACGAGCCGTCGCGCCTGATCTTCGCCCTCGGGATCCGGCACGTTGGGGAGAAGGCGGCGAAGACCCTGGCCGACCACTTCGGCTCCCTCGATGCCCTCGCCGACGCGGGGACCGAGGAGCTCGAGGCCGTCGACGAGGTCGGCCCGAATACGGCCGCCGCCGTCCGGGCCTACTTCTCGCACCCGAAGCACCGGGAGCTCCTCGAGAAGCTCCGGGCGCACGGCGTGCGGCTCGAGGGTCCCCGGCGCCGGCGAGCCGCCTCCGGACCGCTCGCCGGGAAAGACGGTCGTCATTACGGGCACGCTGCCGGGGATCTCGCGCGAGGAGGCCGGAGCGAGGCTCGAGGCCGCCGGCGCGAAGGTCTCGGGGTCGGTCTCGAAGAAGACGGACTACGTGGTCGTGGGAGAATCGGCGGGATCGAAGCTCGAAAAGGCCAGGTCGCTCGAGGTGCCGACGGTGACCTGGGAGGAGATGCTCGGAATTCTCACCGGGAAGGAGTGACCGATGCCCACCAAAGTCATCCTGTTCTGCCCGATGCTCGACTTCAAGAACAAGCCCGCGATGCTGATGACGATCTCGCCCCACGGCTACTACGAGTGCCGCGTCGACCTGGCGGCGGGGAACCACACCGTGTACGTGCCGATCGCCGGAACGGCCATGGTCTTCCAGGAGCCGAACGTGATCGGCGGCGTTCCGCCGAACGTCGAGCGGTACGGATAGGCCAGTAAGCCGTAAGCAGTAGGCAGTCGGCTTGAGCCAGGCCGACGCCTCGGCGATGCCGGTCTCGCGCTTACTGCTTACTGCTTACGACCCTGGTTCTTCTTCTAAGCCGGCTGCGCCGCGAGTTTCCCCTTCAGTCCCTTCAGCTTGAACGACAGCATGACCAGCAAGATTCCCCACACGATCGCCAGCGCGGCGATGAGCCAGGTGACCGAGAGAATTCCCGCCCCGGGGTAGAGGAAGAACAGGACGCCGAGCCCGATCGTCAGGATTCCCGACAGGACCCACAGCCACTCCCCCTGGACCTCCTTGCGCAAGCGGATCGCGGCCGAGATCTGGAGCACGCCCGCGACGATCGCCCAGAAGGCGAGGATCCAGAGAAGCGTCACGGCCGTCAGGCCGGGCCACAGGAACGCGACGACTCCGGCCGCGATGCCGATCAAGCCGATGACGACGAGCGAGCCCCACTTGCCCCGGAGGCCCGCGACGACGCCGAAGATCCCGTCCACCAGCGCGTAGGCGCCCCAGAGCGTCACGAGGATCAGGATCGTCAACCCGGGCCAGGTATAGGCGAGGACCCCGAAGAGAATCGCAAGGATGCCGCGGAGCAGAACGACCCACCAGTGCTCGGCCATGGTTCGGACCGCCGAAAAGACAGCCATGGTGCCCTCCTTGTTGTTCGGTGGCCGTTTCGAAGTCGGGGCGCGGCGCGAGAGCCGCCACCGGCGGTCCCGCTACTTCTTCTTGGCGGCCTTGCTCTTTTCGCTCTTGCTCTTCTCTCTTCAGGTCGGCGCGATGGGCGCGCTCGTAGGTCTGGATGTCCTTGAAACGTCCGGACGAGTCGCGGACCGCGTACAGCTTTCTTGCCGGCGACGCTGCGGTGGGTCGTGCGTGTAGTCATGAGACCTCCTCCGGCCGGCGATGGGAGCGCCGGCCGATTGGGTCGGAGTCTATGCGAAGCCGGGGAAGAGGGAGAGAAGTGCAGAGAGGTCGGCAACCCGCCGGGTGCCCTCCGGCGCGGGGCCCTCTCCGATGAGAATCGGGGCCAGGCCCGCGCGCTCGGCGCCCGACGACGTCGATCTCATAGATGTCGCCGACATAGGCGCAGAAGGCCGGTGCGAGCCCGAGCCTCTCCGTCGCGGCGTGGAAGATGCGGGGGTCCGGCTTCTCGACCCCGAGCTCGGCCGAGTCGACGACGAACTCGAGGAGCGGGGCGAGGCCCGCCGCTTCCAGGAGCCCGCGCACGCGGCCGTCGGCGTTGGAAACCACGGCCACGCGGTAGCCGCGGCTTCGCAGGCCCTCGAGAGTCTCCCGTGATCCTTCCGCGGGCTTCGACCAGAGGTTCGCTCGGCCGTGCTCCCGGGCGACTTCCCCGGCGGCCCGCTGGCGTTCCTCTTCCTCCGGCAGGCCCAGGGCCCGGAGCAGCGTGTCGAAGTAGAGCGGGACGCGCTCGGCGTCGCGCGACTCCGGCCGACTCGAGCACCAGCGCGCGCACCGCGCCGAACGCCTCGGCCTCGGCCCGCCGGAACGCAGCCCCGTCGAAGGCGACGCCGGCCGCACGGCAGACGCGCTCGCCATCGACGTGGATGAGCGTGCCGCCCGCGTCGAAGAGGACGGCCCGAATTCTCTTCATCCCCCGAGCTCGGCGCGGACCACGGCCTCGAGCGCGTCGGCGAGGGCGTGGACCTCGGCGTGATCGGGGCCTTCGACGAGGATCCGCAGCAGAGGCTCGGTGCCCGAGTAGCGAAGGAAGACCCGTCCCCGCGTCCGCAGGACGTCTTCGGCGCGCGCCACGGCCCCGGTGATGGCGCGGGACTCCTCGATCGGGACGCGGCGCCCGACGCGGACGTTGCGGAGGGTCTGCGGCATCTTCGTGAGCGTCGCGAGTTCCGAGAGCTTGCGGCCGCTCGACCGGACGATCGACGCGACGACGAGCGCGGTGAGGATCCCGTCGCCGGCAGGCGACAGGGGAGCGAGCAGCGTGTGTCCGGAGGTCTCTCCCCCGAGAGCCGCTCCCGTCTCGTCCATCCGCCGCGCCACGTTGCGGTCCCCGACGGCCGCGCGTGAGAAGGCGATGCCCTCCTCGCACAGGGCCGCCTCGAGCCCGTAGTTGGACATGACCGTGCCGACGACCCCTCCGGGCGGCAGCATGCCGCGGGCCTTCCAGTCCCGCGCCACGATCCAGAGCACGTCGTCGCCGTCGAGGATCCGGCCGGTCTCGTCGGCGAAGATCGCGCGGTCCGCGTCGCCATCGAACGCGACGCCGAGGGCCGCGCCTTCCTCGCGCGTCGCGGCGGCCATGTCCCCGGGGTGAAGTGCCCCGCAGCCCCGGTTGATGTTGCGGCCGTCGGGCGCGTCGTGGATCGCGGTCACGCGGGCGCCCGCGCGGCGAAGCGCGCGCGGCCCGATCTGGAAAGCCGCGCCGTTGCCGGCGTCGAGCAGCACCGGCAGGCCGTCGAGGCCCTCGGGCGCGCCGGCCTTGAGCCGCGAGATGTACGTCGCGACGAGGCCGGGGTCCGGGTCGGGCGGCGCCGGCGTCGCCCGCGGCGCACCCTTGCCCATCCCCTCGATCAGCTTCTTCTCGAGGAACTCCTCCTCCGCGTCCGGCCACTTGCGGCCGTCGGGGCCGAAGATCTTGATGCCGTTGTCCTCGTAGGGATTGTGGGAGGCCGAGACGGCCACGCCGGCCGCGGCGCCGATCTCGAGGACGAGCTCGGCGATCCCGGGCGTGGTGATGACCCCCGCGGAGGCGACGCCGCAGTCCGCGTCGCGCAGCCCCGCGGCGAGGTCCGCCACGATCGCCGGGGTCGATTCGCGCGTGTCGCCGCCGACGACGACGCGTGCCGCGCCGGAGGCAGAACCGGCCAGCCTTCCGCCGAGCTCCTGGCCGAGAAGCCTCACCGAAGGCGGATCGAGGGGATATTCGCCCGCGCGGCCGCGCAGTCCGTCGGTCCCGAAGAGCTTCAAGCCTGGCCTCCTTGATTGCGCGTCATTTTCGTCTCGGATGGACTGTCGGCGAGGGCGTCGGTTCGGGAACCGCGCGGATCCGGACACGGACGGTCACGAGCTGTCCCTCCCGGACCCGGACCCCGGGGGCCTGGGACGACAGGGTCGTCGCGATCGAAAACGGGGCGTCGCGGCCTTCGACGGAGACGGGGTCCGTCTTGATCTGTACCAGCCGGGAGAGCGTTCGAGCGGGACCCAGCAGCCGCGCGAGGCGGGGCTCGACCGACACCTCTTCGACGCGCGAGCCGGCGGCCGGCTGGCCGGTGACGTCCGGGACGATCGGGACGGTCTTGTCGGCGACGGCGTCGAGGACCACCCGGATCTCCGCGGGGGAGATCGCGATCACCTCGACGTCGCGGGGCACGTTGATGTCGCCGGGCTCGAGTGTGTAGCGCTTCTCGCCCGGCTCGGCGTCGGCGAGGTCGACGACCGCCTCGAGCTTGGAGGGTTCGAGCTGCCGCAGCGGCGTGAACGCGCCCCGCAGCCGCACGTCGACCGCGTCCGGCAGCGGCGAGACGATGAGCGTCCCGGCCGGGATGTTCACGATGGAGAGGGGAATGCGGTAGCTGCGCTCGGAGATGCGCTCCCGCCGCTCGCCCGTCAGGACGTACCAGGTGACGCACGCGATCGCGAGCGCCAAAAGCTTCAGGCCGGGATTGCGGAAGAAGTTGCCGGGAAATCTCATCGGTGCACCGCGAATTCGCGGAAGAGAAGGTCCCGCAGGGCCTTGCCGTCCAGGTCCTCCTGGAGCTCGCCGTCGCGGGCGACCGAGATCGTTCCGCGCTGCTCCGAGACCAGAATCGCCAGGGCGTCGGTCTCCTCGGTGATGCCGACCGCCGCGCGGTGGCGCGTCCCGAACCGCTTCGGCAGGCTTTCCTTGAGCGACAGGGGCAGGAAGCTCGCGGCCGCGGCGATCCGGTCCCCCGAGACGATCACCGCCCCGTCGTGGAGGGGCGTTCCGGGCGCGAAGAGCGTCACGAGCAGCTCGTAGGACACCGCCGCGTCGATCGCGGAGCCGTTCTCGATGTAGGTCTTGAGGCCCTCCCGGCGCTCGAGAACGATGAGCGCGCCGACGCGCCGGGCCGCGAGCGAGGTCACGGCGAGGACGATCTCGGAGATCGCCTCCTCGGCGTGATACCCGGAAAAGAGCGCGAAGAAGGGCGTCCGGCCGAACGCGGCCAGGGCGCGCCGCAGCTCGTGCGAGAAGAGCACGATGATCGCGAGCGGGACGTAAAAGATGAGCGCCTTCAGCACCGTCGTCAGCGCCGCGAGCTTGAGGAAGACCGCGATCGCGTAGACGGCGAACACGGCGAAGAGGCCCAGGACCATCTGCACGGCGCGCGTTCCCGGATCAGCCGCAGCAGCCCGTACGTGATGACCGCGACGATCGCGATGTCGAGGGCGTCGCGCCAGCCGAAATTCAGGTGCGTCAGCTGGGCGAGCCGGGAGGCGAGCGAATCCATCAGCGGGCCGCGGCCCCGGGAACGGCGGCCGTCGCCGGCACGGCGTGCGCGATGGCGCCGGACATCCGGAGGAAGCGGACCGAATCCGCCACGTCGTGGACGCGGAGGATGGAGGCGCCGGCCGCGGCGGCGGCGCCGAGCGCGGCGAGCGAGCCCGGGAGGCGCTCGGATGCGGAGGCCGATTCGGGGACTCCGGAAAAGCGCCGTACGAACCCCTTGCGGGAGGCGCCCGCCGCGATCGGCAAGCCGAGCGAGCCGAGCGCGGCGAGGTGGCGGATGCAGAACGAGGTTGTCCTCCGGGGACTTCCCGAATCCCAGGCCCGGGTCGACCGCGATCGCACCGGGGGAAACCCCGGCCGCGGCGGCGCGGTCCGCGGCGTCGGCGAGAAACGCGGCGATTTCGCCGAGCAGGTGGTCGTAGTGCAGGTCGTCCTGCATCGTGCGGGGGTCGGTTCCCTTCATGTGCATGAGGATAGCGCCCGCGCCCGCGGCCGCGATCGCCTCGAACATGCCATCGTCGAAGCGGCCCGCCGAAACGTCGTTGACGAGGTCGGCGCCGGCCTCGAGCGCCGCGCGGGCCACGGCGGAGCGCCGGGTGTCGACGGAGAGCGGCGCGTCCGTCTTCGCCCGGATCGCGGCGATGACCGGGACGACCCGCGCGACCTCCTCCTCGACTTCAGGCGGCCGGGCGTCGCCGTAGTTCGAGGGACGCGTCGACTCGCCGCCCACGTCGACGATCGCCGCGCCCTCTTCGAGCATCGCGAGGGCGCGGGAAACGGCCCGCTCCCGATCGAGGTAGAGGCCGCCGTCCGAGAAGGAATCGGGGGTCACGTTCAGGACCCCCATCACGGCCGGACCGGCGCCGAGGTCGAGGGATCGTCCGCGGGCGATCCCGAGTTTCGCCGGCCTTCGCGCCTGCCGCTCGAAGGCGGATTCGGCCCGCTGCCGCAGGCTCGCGGGCATCGCCCTGAGCGTCTCGGCGCGCCGGGAGCGGGCGATGACCACCGGTCGCGACGCCGAGCCGGCGAAGCGGACGACGTCGACGGGGAAGTCCGAGAGCGGGAACGTCGCGGGGCGAAACCCGTCCCAGGCGCAGATCTCGCGAAGCGCCGCGGGGTCGCCGGCGGCGAGGACGAGGTCGGCCGAAAGGGACATGGCCGGAGTCTAGTGGATCGAGTCGTCGCCCGAAAACTTCGTCGCCGTTCGACCGCGGCGCCGCCCTTCCGACCTCGCCGTCGGCTCGTCCGGCGACGCGCCCCGGCCGGCCGGGGCGGCCTCCCGTACAACGCGCCAATGGAGGTCAAGGTCATGAAGCTCATCGCCTGGATCGTCGCCTTCGCCGCGCTCGCGCCGCCCGCTTCGGCCGACCAGAAACCCGAGGTCCGCCTGGCCGAGCTCGCCGCCTCGGTCCTGAACGCCGACTACCGCGGCGACCGGCCCCAGCTCGCGCGCCTGGAGGCGGAGCTCGGCCGACTCGACGTCCCCACGCGGGTCGAGTACCGGGACTACTGGCGCGGGTTCGCCCTCTGGCGGCGGGCGATGAACGGTTTCAACGAGAAACCCGCGCCGGACGATCTCGCCTCGGACCTCGAGAAGGCGGTGTCGCGCTTCAAGGCGTCGCAGGAGGTCCGGCCGGAGTGGATCGAAGCGAAGCTGGCCATGGTCGGTTGCTGGGGGAGCCTGCTCTACCTCGCCGCCCAGGACGAGGCGCGTCAAAAGGCGATCCTGGACGAAGCCATTCCGGGGTTCCGGTGGCTCCGCGAAAACGCCGGCGACAATCCGCGAGCCCTCTGGATCAAGGGCGGGATGGAGATGTTTACGCCGCCGGCGAAGGGCGGCGACCCGATGAAGGCCGCGGCGACGCTGCGTCAGGGCGTCGCCGGCGCCTGGCGCGAGTCGCTTGCGGGCGTGCCGCCGCCATCGTGGGTGCCGACGTGGGGAGGGCCCGAGAACCTGATGAACCTCGCGTTTCTCTACTCGCACGGCCCGAAGCCCGATCGCGCCGCTGGCCCTCGCCTACGCGGAAGGCGCCCTGACGGCGGTGCCCGAGTGGCACTACGTGCGCGACGTCCTCCTGCCGCAGATCGAGGCGCTCCCGGGCGACGTGGCGGCCCGCTGAACGGCGCCGGGGCTTGCGGCCGGGCCGGTCCCGCCGCGAGAATCGGGTGCCGAATCCCATGACGACGACCCGCTCCGCGGCGCCGCCCGCCCTGCGCCCGCCCCTGGCGGCGTACGCGGGGGCATGGGCGGCACTCGCGGCGGTCTACGCGGCGCTCTACACGACGAGCACGAGCGGCATCTCGTTCGGGATGGCCCTGCGCGGCGCGATCGCCGCGGTGCTCCCGAGCGCCCTTCTCGGGTTCGTGTCGCTGGGGCTGGCGCGGCGCTGGCCGTGGCCTCTCGACCTCGATGCGCGCTGGCGGCTCGCGTTGCGCCTCGCCCCGGCCCTGGCGGGGCTCGCCCTGGCATCGACAGCGGGCTGGTTCGTCCTGATCGTCCTCGAGGGCTTCGCGTTCCGGGGTGAGATTCGCTGGCCCGCGATCGGCATCGTGGCCTGGCAGACCGTCATCAACGGGCTCATCCACGTGGCCCTCGCCGGCGTGGGCTATGCGTGGCACACGGCCGAGGCCCTGCGCGAGGCCAGCGCGCGCGCGGCCCGGGCGGAAGTGCTGCGGGCCAGCGCCGAGCTCCAGTTGCTGCGATCCCAGCTCCATCCCCACTTCGTGCTCAACGTGCTTCACGCGCTCCTCGGCTTCGTCCGTCGCGACCCGGCACGCGCCGAGAGCGCTCTCGAGCGCCTCGGCGAGCTCTTGCGGTTCGGGCAGTGGGTCCACCAGACCGGAAGCGACTGGGTGCCGCTCTCGCGCGAGTGGGAGTTCGTCCAGACCTACCTCGAGCTCGAACGCGTCCGCCTGGGCGACCGCCTCTGCCTCGAGATCGACGCGGACCCCGCGGCGCTCGAGGTCTTCGTTCCCCCGTTCGCCCTGCAGCCTCTGGTCGAGAACGCGATCGTCCATGCCGTGGCGCCGCGGGCGGCGGGAGGGCGCCTGCAGCTCTCGGCGCGCCGGTCGGGCGGCATCCTCTGCCTGTCGGTCGAGGATGACGGGCCGGGTGCGTTGCCGGACGAGATCGCCGCGAGCCCGCGGATGGGCTTGCGCCTCTTGCAGGAACGCCTCGCCGTCCTCTACTCCGGCCGGGCGCGCCTCGTCTTCGAGACTCCCTCCGGGGGCGGCCTGCGCGTGCGGCTGGAGCTTCCTGCCGACGCCGTCCCGGAGACTGCGTGAACGGCCCGCGGATCCGCGCCCTGATCGCCGAGGACGAGGCCCCGGCGCGCGAAAGCCTGCGCGAGTACCTTGCGGCGACTTCGTGGATCGAAGTCGTGGCCGAAGCCGTCGACGGGCGGACGGCTCTCGCGCTCGCCGACGAGCACCGGCCGGACCTGCTCTTTCTCGACGTGCGCCTGCCCGAGCTCTCGGGGCTCGAGGTCGCGCGGCGAATCCGCCATCCCGCCGAGATCGTCTTCACGACCGCCTATGACCGCTTCGCCGTCGCGGCCTTCGAGATCGGCGCCGTCGACTACCTCGTCAAACCCTTCGGCCGGGAGCGGCTCGCCGCTGCGGTCGCCCGCGTGCGCGAGAGGCTCGGGCAGGTCCCGGTCGCGGCGAGCGATCGGGTGCGAAGCTCCCTCGAGCCCGGGCCGCTGTCGAGACTCTTCGCCCGGCACGGCGACCGCATCGTCCCCATCGCCGTCGACGGCATCCGGCGCATCCAGGCGCAGGGCGACTACGCCGAAGTCCATGCGGCCGAGGGCGAGTTCCTGCTGCACGTCACGCTCTCGGAGCTCGCCGAGCGCCTCGACCCGGTGCGCTTCCGGCAGGTCCACCGCTCGCACATCGTCAACCTCGACGCGGTCGCCCACCTGAAGCCCTACGACGAGCGGCGCCTCGCGATCACGCTGAAGGACGGCACGGTCGTCGTCGCCAGCCGCGCGGCCTCGGAGGAGCTGCGGAAGCTCGCGCGGTGATGGGTGCCGGCCCGTGCCGGCTCGCCTACACTGATTCGTCCGCGGTGGGGCCGTAGATCGGGGGCAGCGGGACGTCGAGCAGGCGCAGGTAGACCGTGAGCTGGCCGCGGTGGTGGATCGAGTGGCTCAGGAGCACCCGGCGCAGCAGCGAGCGCCGCTTGAGCGAGAAGAACACTTCGCCGTTTGGCCGCTTCACGGCGAACTCCTCTTCCATCCGCGCGTCTGGCATCCGGGCGATTCCGGCGCGGGCGGCGGCGACGTTCTCGTCGAAGCGCGCGAGAAACTCGGCGGCATTACGCATCGTCGGCACCTTCTCGCTGCCGATCTGGAAGACGTCTTTCTCGAAGCGCACGCCGAAGCGTGGCAGCTCGGTCAGGTGCGTCGCGAGCTCGCCGAGGGTCTTCGACTTCGCGTGCGGCTTCCAGTCGAGCCGGTCGGCGGGGACCCGCTCGAGCAGGCGCCGCGTCGACGCCATCTCACCGTCGAATTCAGGAAGAAGCTTTTCGGCGAAGGACATCATCGGACAGTAAGCCGTAAGCAGTAAGGCAGTAAGCGACGTGAGAGCGGCAGCCCGGCTTACTGCTTACCGCTGTACTGCTTCCGCCCCCGTCTACGCCGGCTCTGGCACCAGCGGTCCGATGTTGCCTCCCGCGACCTCGGGGGTCGGGCCCGGCAGGATCGGCGGCTTGGGCGGCCCGGACTTGCGCAGCTTCGCGATGTCGGTACCGGATTCCTCGGCGATGATCTGGAGCACTTCGTCACCGTCCAGGACTTCCTTCTCGAGAAGCGTGCGCGCGATCCGGTGCATGGCCTTCTCGTTGTCGTCGATCAGCTTCTTCGCCCGGTCGTAGGCGGAGGTAACGATCCGTTTGACCTCGGCGTCGATCTGGTTGGCGGTCGATTCCGAGTAGTCCTGGGTGCGGCCGAAGTCGCGGCCGAGGAAGATCTCCTGCTCGGGGCGGCCGAAGGTCAGCGGGCCCATCTCGCTCATGCCCCACTCGCAGACCATCTTGCGCGCCATGTCGGTCGCGCGCTCGATGTCGTTGCCGGCGCCGGTCGTCATGTGCCCGAGGAACTTCTCCTCGGCGATGCGGCCGCCCATCATGACGGTGATCGTGGCGTCGAGGTACTCCTTGGTGTGGGAGTACTTGTCCTCGGCCGGAAGCTGCATCGTGAGCCCCAGCGCGCGGCCGCGCGGAATGATCGTGACCTTGTGGACGGGATCGGCGTCCGGCAGCATGGCCGCCACCAGCGCGTGGCCGCCCTCGTGGTACGCGGTGTTGCGCTTCTCGTCCTCGGTCATGATCATGGACTTGCGCTCGGGGCCCATCATGACCTTGTCCTTGGCGTACTCGAAGTCGATCATCTCGACTTTCTTCTTGTTGAAGCGCGCCGCATTCAACGCGGCCTCGTTCACGAGGTTGGCGAGGTCGGCGCCGGAGAAGCCCGGCGTGCCGCGCGCGATGATCGTGAGGTCCACGTTCTCCGAGAGCGGGGTGTTGCGCGTGTGGACCTTCAGGATCTGCTCGCGGCCGCGCAGGTCCGGCCGGTCGACGACGACGCGCCGGTCGAAGCGGCCGGGGCGCAGCAGCGCCGGATCGAGGACGTCCGGCCGGTTCGTGGCGGCGACGAGGATGACGCCCTCGTTGGTGTCGAAGCCGTCCATCTCGACGAGCAGCGCGTTCAGCGTCTGCTCGCGCTCGTCGTGACCGCCGCCGAGGCCCGCGCCGCGGTGGCGGCCGACGGCGTCGATCTCGTCGATGAAGATGATGCAGGGCGCGTTCTTCTTGCCCTGCTCGAACAGGTCGCGGACGCGCGAGGCGCCGACGCCCACGAACATTTCGACGAAGTCCGAGCCCGAGATCGTGAAGAACGGGAACGTTGGCCTCCCCGGCGACCGCGCGGGCAAGAAGCGTCTTGCCCGTGCCCGGAGATCCGATCAGGAGCACGCCCTTGGGAATCTTGCCGCCGAGCTTCTGGAACTTCTGCGGGTCCTTGAGGAACTCGATGATCTCCTGGAGCTCGACCTTGGCTTCTTCGACCCCGGCGACGTCCTTGAACGTCACCTTCTTCTGGGTCGGCGTCAGCAGCTTCGCCCGCGACTTTCCGAAGGAGAGGGCCTTGTTTCCGCCGGCCTGCATCTGCCGCATGATCACGAACCAGATCGCGACGAGGAGAATGAGCGGCCCGTACATCACGAGCGCCGAGACGAAGGACGAATCCTTCTGCGGGGCGATGTCGATCTCGACGTTCTTCGCGCGCAGATCCTTGATCAGATCGGGGTAGTTGGCGGCGTAGGTCTTGAAGAGCGGCTCGCGCTTGCCGGCCGCGGGGGCGTACTGGCCCCGGATCTCCTCGCCCCGGATTTGTACTTTTTGCACATGGCCCTGGTTCACCTGGTCGAGAAACTGGGAGAAGGTGACTTCCTCGACGGCCGTCGTGCCGGTCTTGAAGACATTCCACGCGAGGATGATGAGAACCAGGATCACCATCCAGAGCAGCAGGTTTTTGATGGTCGCGTTCAACGAGATCTCCTTGAGAGCGGACAGCCCGGGTTGAGCATAACGGACTCTGGCCGGCTTTTATGCCTCCGAGACCACCGCATAAATGTCGGGCAGGTGGGCATGTTGGCCCTCGTGCTCCAAGCCGTAGCCCGCGTAGAGGCCTTCGCCCTCGGTGGAGAAGAGCGAAAAGTCCACGGAGACGTTGGTCTTACGGTCGAGGGGCTTGTCGATGATCGCCGCCAGTCGAAGCGACCCCGCCCCCGCCCCGCGCAGGTGGTCCGTCAGGTAGGTCTCGATGACCCCCGTGTGCACGACGTCTTTCAAGAGGAGGATGTGCTTGCCCCGGACCTGAAATCCGGTCGTGAAATCGATCGCAAGCGTGTCGTTGGCCCCCTCGTTCCGGCGGACGTAAAGGAACTCGCACGAGAAGGGCCCGCGGATACGGCGGGCCAGGTCGGCCATGAAGAAGGCCGAGCCCTTCAGGATCGAAACCACGACGAGTGGTCGGTCCCGCACGTCGCGGTCGACGGCCCCGGCCACGGCTTCCACGCGCTCGGCGATCAGCCGCGCGTCGTAGCGGCGCTCGAGTTTCACGGGACAGACTCCGGAGCCGTCAGGGTGTCGATCGGCGAATGGTACACCGCCGCCCCCGGTCGAGCGGGTACCGGGCGGACGCTGAAAAGTGCGTCCCGCCGCTCGAATCGGATGCGGCGGCCGGCTTCGAAGCGGAAGTCCGCTCCCGAGGCGAGGCGTTCCAGGATCCGCTCCCTTTCGCGTCCGGTCGTGGGCGGCCGGCCGGGGCGGGCAAAGGGGAGGGACAGCCGCTCGAGGGCCATCCGCAGGAGCTCTGCGGGGAGATCCGCGAGATGTGCGGCTTCCGCGAACGCCGCTCCCGGCACGAAGCGGAACCGCGGCAGGACCCGCAGCGCGAGCTCGTGCTCGAGCCGGTCCCGCTCGCCGCGGAGGACCGCGATCTCCTCGAGAAGCCGCGCGCGCTCGTCCGCCGCCAGATCCGCGACCTCGCGCCGGACGCGGTTTCGCGAGAGTCGCAGGTCGCCGTTGGATGCGTCGCGGCGGAAGGCCACTCCGCGCTCGACGAGGTACCGCAGGATTTCCGCCCGCGAGACCGAGAGCAACGGCCGCACGACCCCGTCCTCTCGCGATTGCCGAGGCCCCGCGAGGAGTGCGAGCCCTCCCCGGCGCTGCTTCGCGAGCAGGTGCGATTCGAGGACGTCGTCTTCCTGGTGGGCCGTCGCGATGCGGTCGGCACGCGCTTCGGACGCCATCTCGCGGAGCGCTTCGTAGCGGACGTGCCGCGCCCCCGCCTCGGGCGAGAGACGAAGCTCGCGGGACGCGGCCCGCGCGTCCCGCCGGCGCGAGAGAAAGGGAAGCCCGCTCCGGCGGGCATGCTCCTCGACGAACCGCAGGTCCCGGTCCGCCTCGCGTCCGCGCCAGCCGTGGTGGACATGGCCGACGGCGAGATGCCACCCGGCTTCGGGCGCAACCTCGGCCGCAGCGTAAAGCAACGCCATCGAGTCGGCTCCGCCGGAGATGGCGAGGAGGAGGGATGACTGCGGCGGAATCAGGCCCGAAGAAACCGCGGCCCTCAAAGAGATCAGCGCCCGGTGCACCGGTCCATGGTAGCGCCCGCCGCGATCCCGTCGCTACTGCCGTCGAGGAGATCGGGCGGCTACAGGTTCCCGCCGAACAGCCCGGCTGCCCTCTCGGCCGCCTTCTGCCAGCGTGGCCGCAGGACCCAGCCGGCGGGCTCGACGCGGCAGGCCTCGCCGAGGTCCCGCGCAAACATCGCGCGCATCGCGGAGCCCGTCACCGGGTCGCTGACGAGGAGGTTCAGCTCGTAGTTGCGGCGCATCGAGAGGGGATCGAGGTTGCTCGAGCCCACGAGCGAGATCTCGCCGTCGGCGACAGCCGTCTTGGCGTGGATCATGACGCCCGACCATTCATAGATCCGGACCCCGGCGTCGAGAAGGCTCTGGTAGACGCGCCGCGCGGCCGCGCCGGCGAGCGGGTGGTTGTTGCGGCCCGGCAGCAGGATCGAAACCGCGACGCCGCGCCGCGCCGCGGCGGCGAACGACGCGAGCACGCCGGGAGGCGCGACCATGTAGGCGTCGGTGATCTCGAGCGTCGAGCGAGCCGTCCGGGCGAGCCATTCGTAGATCGCGGCGACGCGCTCGGTCGACGGAAGGTCCTCGGCGAGGATGGCCACGGGAGGGACGCCAGGGGCCGCAGGCGCGAGGCCCTCGGGAGGTACCCCGCCGACCGCGCGGCGCCACATCGCGTCGAAGGCCCGCTCGACGTCGGCGGCGATCTCGCCACGGACGAGGAGCGCCGTGTCGCGCCAGCCGCGGCCGCCCTTTTCCGACGGCGCCCAGTTGTCGCTGATGCAGAGACCTCCGACGACCGCCGTCCCGCCGTCGACGACGAGGCTCTTGCGGTGGTCGCGGTGCCGCATCCGGAGCCAGCTCCACGGCGCGTAGAGTGAGAGGGGCCGGAACGGCCGCGCCGTCACGCCCTCCCTCTTCAGCACCGCCGCGATCGAGCCGCCGTGCACCATCGCGGTGCCGATTGGATCGTAGAGGACTCGCACGTCGACTCCGCGCTTCGCCGCCTCGGCCAGTGCCCCCGCGAACTGTTGGCCCGTGGCATCGCCCGCGAAGATGAAATTCTCGAAGACCACGCGCGTGCGCGCCGATGCGATGGCGTCGACCATGGCCGGGAAGGCTTCGCCGCCATCGCGCAGGAGTCGGACGTCCGTGCCGCCCCGGGCGGGCGAGCCCGCGAGGCGCGCGAGCTCGGCGATCGGGATTTCAGTCATGCGCGGTCTTGTCCTCGAGGCCCGCGGGCGCGAGGCGGGAAAGGGCGACGTCGATCGACGACGGCCTCCGGTCCTGGATCTCCGCCCGCTCCTTGCGGGCGACGGCACCGCGAACGACGTGCGCGCCGATCCAGCGGATCGGCTCGGGCGGAAAGCGGCCCACCGATCGTCCGACCAGGGGATGACGGCTCCAGTCGTCGTCCTTCTCGAGGACGAGGCTCGCGAGGATCTTCCCGCCCACGACGCTCGGTCCGACGCCGTTTCCGCTCCATCCGACCCCATACACGATGTGCGGCCGGCCGCCGAGACGGCCCAGGAGCGGCAGGCTGTTGGGCGTGCGGTCGATCGGGCCGGACCAGTCGTGCGTGATCGGCACGTCGCGCAGGGGAGGGTAATAGCGGCGCAGGTCCGTGGCGACCGTTCGCGCGCGGCGCGCGTTGCGGTCGAAGTCCGGGCCGATCCGCCCGCCGTACGCGATGCCCCAGCCTCCCTTGCCGAAAGCGACGCGCCCCTCGCGCGTCGCGTGGTAGTAGTCGACCATCATCTGAGAGTCGGTGACGCACTCGCCGCCGGTCCAGCCGATCGCGGCGAGCCGGTCCGGGGCGGGCGCGGTCATGACCATGTCGCTCGTGATCGCGACGATCGCGCGCGAGAGCTCCGGAATCCCGGCGGCCGACGCGTTGACGGCGATGACGAGCTTCACGGCCGTCAGCTGGCCAGCCGCGGTGCGGATCACGACCGGCTGAGCGCGGGAGAACGACCGCACGCGCGTCCTCTCGAAGATCCGCACTCCCGCTTCGAGGGCCGCCCGCCGCAGTCCTCGAACCAGGACCGCCGGCTGCACGGTGGCGGCGCTCGGGTCGAACACTCCTGCCCGGTGAGCGTCGGAGCCGGAGCGCCGCGCGACCTCGTCGGGCGTCAGCCGCCGGAACGGCTCGACGCCGAGCTTCTCGGCCGCCGAGAGGACGCCGTCCCAGGCGCCGAGCTGTGCCGTCGACGTCGCGGTCCAGAGCCAGCCGCTCTGCCGGAAGTGCGCGTCGATCGAATGAGTCTCACAGAAGTCCCGGATCTCGCCGATCGCCGCCTCCGAGGCGCGCGCCACGCGGAGCGCGTCGGCCGGACCGCAGAGCGCGACGAGCGAAGACAGCTTCGACCACCACGACAGGACGAAGCCGCCGTTTCGGCCGGAGGCGCCGCCCCCGCAGATGTCCTGTTCGAGCACCGCGACGTCGCGCGATGGTTCGAGCCGCTTGATCTGGAGGGCGGTCCAGAGCCCGACGTACCCGCCGCCGAGGATCGCGACGTCCACGCGGGCGTCTCCCTCGAGCGCTGCCGCGTCCGGCGCGTCGCCCGCGACTTCTTCGAGCCAGAACGAGCGGTGGGGCACGAGTGGCGAGACTCTATACTCCGCTCAACGAAAGGCCGATGTACTTCGACTGGTGCCGTCCATGATCTCGACGCCTGCGGGGCGGTTTCGCCTGCTCGCGGTCCCCGAGTTCGATTTCGGAAAGCAAGACGTCGACCCGAGGCGGGCCCTTTTCCACTGGTCCGAGCACGTGAAGACGGCTCGGTTCGAGACGCCGGAGGCATCTCGCCACACACTCGCGAAACTGTGGACCGACAACGACGGCGCTTATCGGAGCGAAAAGCAACATCCGACCGAGGGTGAAGTACCCCTCGAGGAGTGCAAGTACCACGAGGACCTGATCCGGAAGGGCGACCGGGTCTACGTGGTCGGCCTGTACTCCGAGTCCCGCGGCGGCATCGTCCCTCACCCCAACTGGGCGAACGTCACGCGGATCATGAAGGGTGACCCCGACGCGATTCTCCGGCAGCTCAGGGGAAGGATCGTGCGGCACGCCCTCGGCGGAGTCGTCTGCATCGGCGTCTCCGCCGGGGTCCTCGCGGCGTTTCTTTCTCACGCCGGGCTCCTGTAGGCTTTGCCGAGCGTCGTCCGCACGACAGAGTCGCGGACACCGCGGACTGAAACAGGAGAACGCATGACGACTCGACGCGCCCTTTTCCTCGCAGCGCTCTCGGCGCTTACCGCCGCCTGGGCAACCGCTCTTCCGGAGACGACCGTGCCGCTCGAGGTGACCTTCTACTTTCTCCCCGGCTGACCGATCTGCGCCAAGATCAAGCCCGCCGTGAGCGGGTTGGAGCAGGAGTACAAGGGCCGGGTCCACGGACAGAACCTCGACGCCACGACCGAAGAGAACAGGAAGATCGTCCGCTCCCTCGGCTTCGAGAACCACGGCCTCGTCATCCGTTCGGCCGACGGGAAGGTACTCTGGAAGCAGCCGGACCACGACGTCAGCGTGGACGACATGCGCGAGGAGCTCGCTCAACTGCTCGGCGAAGTAAACCTCAGCCAACTCCGGATCGGCGATGATGACGTCGTCGAGCGACCGACAAGGATGTTTGCATCACGGCGACCGCCACGCAGCGAAACGATGAACGCGGTGAACCATTATGGAAACAATTCGTGGGAAATCTGAACTCGCGAAGAGCAAGACGTCGTCGTCTCCAACAGGGTGATCTTCTTATGTCTCCTTCGTCGCCACTGTCACCGGGCACACTGTACGAGTTGGTTCACAGGTTCCGAGCGTCGGGACAGATGGTCTCAGTCGAGATCGCCAGTCAGGGCCGACTCATCCTGGCGCCCGACGGCCTCTTCTACGGGACGACCTACTGGGAGGTTCGTCCGGCTTCGGCACGATCTACCGGATGGATTCCGCAGGCAACGTGATGACCATACACAGCTTCGCCTACGCCGACGGCGCCATGCCGCCGCGGGCCTCGTCGGCCGGCGTTGCCTAGCGCCGTGGGTCGGCCCCTGGTGGTCGGTTCCTCGTCAAGACGTTCGGTCCCTAACCTCCCCGTCCCCGCCGGCGCGGGCTTGAACGCGACGAGCTTCTGGAAGCGCGGGTTGCCGCGCAGCGAGTCGAAGTCAGGATCGATCTTCAGCCGCCCGGGCGAGACGACGATAGCGGTCTGAGGAAACGGGCTGGAGCTGGTCGAGCGCCTTCTCGGGTTCGCCCACCAGAAGGTAGATCCGGGCGCGCTGATGTCGGACGTACGGGCCTTCCTCGGAGCCCGCCGCAGGGCGGAGGTCCGAGGCGCGTTGTCCCTCCCGGACGGCTTCCTCTTTTCGGCCCAGGTGCGCGAGCGCGAGACCGAGCATGACGTGGCGGATGGGATCCGGAGGCCCCGTCGCGATCTGCGCTTCGAGAGCCTTTCGGGCTTCGTCCGCATGGGCCCGGGTCGCCGTTTCGTTTCGGTCGAGCGCGTATGCCTGCATGAGTGCGACCGCCCACGTTGCCCGGTCGTCGTCGAAGGCGCTCGGCGTCAGGCGTTCGAGGAGCTGGCGCTGGTCCGGCTCGAGGACCCAGACCTGGTCTCCGGTCACGGCGACGGCGGCGACGATCGACGTGGGCTCGAGCTGCGGCGGAGCCCGTCGGATCGCCTCGCGCGCGCCGGCCAGGTTCGCCTCCTTGACGTACGTACTGATCTTGCCGAGCAGCATTCGGAGGTTCATCGGCGAGACGGCGAGTCCGCGTTCGTAGGTGTCGCGCGCCTCGGCGATAGCGCCGCAGCGCGATGAGCGAGGCGGCGAACCGTTCCTTGATGAGCACGCTCCGCGGATCGAGCCGTTCGGCTTCGCGAAGATGCTCGATCGATGCCTCGAAGTTGCCCAGGCCGTACTCCGCGGCTCCGGTGGCGAACAGGACGTCCGCGCTTCCAGGAGCCATGCGGCGGGCCTTGTTGTGCAGTTCGAGAGCGCGACGGATGTCGCCGAGGACGAGTCCATGGTAAGAGCCGAGCGCGGTGTGCGCCTCCGGCAGGTCCGGCGCCAACGCGATCGCCTTTTCCGCCGCCTCGCGGGTCCGCTGAGCGAGCTCCGGTGACTTGATGAAGGCATAGAGGAACGAGCCCGTGCGGGCGACCTTCGCCCACGCGAGGGCGAAGCCCGGGTCGAGCGCGACCGCCTGTTCGTAGTCGCGGAGCGCCTCGCGAAGGTTGGCCGTGCGGAAACCCATGTTGACCAGGTTCTCGCCCTTGAGGAAGGCGTCGTAGGCGGCGAGATTTTGCGTGGGCTTCTCCGAAAGCCGTTTCTCTTCGCCCGAACGGAGCTCGAGGCCGAGCGCATGCGCCACCCGAGAAGCGATCTCCGACTGAACCTGGAAAACGTCGGTCAGCGGGGCATCGAACGGCTGCTGCCAGCGCGACGTCGGCGCGCCCTTTCCCGTGATCTCGGTCAGCTCGGGACTGACGTGGACGCGCTGCCCGCCCTCTCCCTTCTCCCAGCGAACCGTCGCCGTCAGGAGATAGCCGACGCCGAGCTCACGCGCGATCAGATCGGGCGTCTTCGTCGTCTTCTTGTAAGGCTTGGAGCTGCCGCGCGCGATCACGGCGATGCCGGGCAACGACGTCAGCTTGCCCCGGACCTCGTCGGAGATTCCCTCCGCGAAGTATTCGTCCTCGGGGGCGCCGAGGTTCTCGAACGGAAGAACGGCCACCCGCTTGACCGCGGCGTCGGCCGTTCGCCGTGAAACGCGCAGGAGGAAAAGTCCGACGAGCGCGAGTCCGAGGACGGCCGTCGCGATCAGGACGGCCCGAAGCCTCTTTCCGGAGGGCAGGGCGGCCGGATGCGCGAGGCTCGCCGCTGGCCCCGAGGCTTCGGCCAGCGCGAAGCCGATGTCTTTCGCCGAGTGGAAGCGGTTCTCCCGCTCCTTCTCCAGGCAGCGCCGCATCACCCGTTCGAGGGCGGGCGAAACGCTCGCTCCGGAAGCCGAAAATTGCGGCGGCTCTTCCTTCAGGATCGCCGACATCGTGTCGGCGGCCGTTAGCCGTCCGAACGCCTTCTTGCCCGACAGGAGCTCGTAGAGGATCGCTCCGAACGAAAAGATGTCCGAGCGGTGATCGAGCGGAAGTCCGCGCACCTGTTCGGGCGACATGTAGCCGACGGTTCCCATCACCGTGCCGGGCTCCGTCAGGCCCGTGGCCGTCGGGGCGCTCGTCTGCTCGTCCGCGGCGGCCGCCTCGATCCGCTTGGCCAGGCCGAAGTCGAGGATCTTGACGTGGCCGTCCCGGCTCACGAAGACATTCTCGGGCTTCAGGTCGCGGTGGACGACGCCCTTCTCGTGCGCGCCCGAGAGGCCCTTGACGATCTGCTGCGCGAACTCGAGCGCCTGCTTCGGGGAGACGGCGCCCGCCTCGAGCTTCGAGCGCAGCGTTTCCCCTTCGAGCAGCTCCATGACGGCGTAGGTCACGCCGCCCTCGCTTCCGAAGTCGTGGATCGCGAGGATGTTCGGGTGAGACAGCGACGCGACCGCCTTGGCCTCGCGCTCGAGCCGGGCGAGTGCGTCGGCATTCGACGTGAGGTGCGCGGGCAGCACCTTGATGGCGACGTCGCGGTCGAGCTTCGCGTCTCGCGCCCGATAGACCTCGCCCATGCCCCCCGCGCCGATCGGCGAGAGGATCTCGTAGGGACCCAGCCGGTGGCCGGCGGCGAGCGTCATTCGGTGACCGTGCGCGCGACTCTACCGCAGCGGGTTCGGCATGTCGGTGAGAGTCTCTCGGCCCGGCGTCACGGCTCGCGGCCCCTCAGAAAAGCCGGGAATTGCCCGGATCTTCCCGATGACTGCCGCCGGACGGACTGACAGCATGCCCTCGAGAGGTGAGTGATGAATTGTCCCGGACGGGCTTCGTTCGCGCTGCTGGTTGGAGCTCTCGGGACGACCCTCGGTTGTGGGGACAAGAACACCATCTCGGGTCCTGCGCCATCCGTGGAGGCCCCGATTGCGCTCCCCGGAGCCGCCGCTCCCGATTCGACTCTTCGGTCCGGCTCGACCGGTTCCGCGAGGACTTTGGTGCCGCTGGGCGGGCGCCCCGTCGGCCCGACGACGGTGAGCCCCCGGACGACCGATTCATCGACTGCGCAGCCTCCACAGGGATTGAGTGGCACGTGGAAGGGAACGATCGAGTTCTACGGCAACCCCGAGGAGGGTGATGCCCCCTGTGAAAAAGTCGCGTCGATCACGATCACCCTCGTCGAGTCTGGCGGGAATCTGACGGGACAGTTCGAGGCCGGCTGCCACGGCACCCTGGTGCTCCACGGCATCATCCGCGACGGGCAAATGTTCGGCTCGCTCGACGTCTCAGGCGCCGGCTTGAGTTACGGACGGGTTTACGGAACCCTGTCTCCCAATCGGATTCGCTTTCAGACGATCTACGACCTGCCGGGGGACGGCGACGAGCCGGATTCCGATCACGACGATAAGTTCGTGTCGAGCAAGGCCGATCTCAGCCGGTAGGCGTTTGGTCGGGAGTGGGAGGGAGGCCGGAAGGAGGAATCAGCCCCGGAGTCTGGCGCTCGTCTCGGTCGATTCGGACATGGGAAAGATCCGGATCGTCAGGGCCACCGAGCCGATTCGGATCTTGTCCTGGTCGGAGAGAGACGCCGATGAGCCGATTCTCTTCCCTCCCAGGAACGTCCCATTCTTGCTGCCCAGATCCTCGAGCACGGCGCCTTCGGCGGAAATGACGATGCGCGCATGGCGGCGCGAGACGCTCGTGTGGTCGAGGTGGACGCTCGCTCCGGGATCGCGTCCGATGATCGACTCGCCCGCCTCGAGAGGAATCCGGCGCCGGCCCTTGAGCAGCCAGTAGGCCCGCTTTGGCACCGCAGGATCCGACGGGCTCTCACGCACCTCCTCGGCCGTCCCCGAAAAGGCGTAGCCGAAACGGTGCAGTGTCCGCACGAATCGCGGCTCGTGCGCGTCGTCGCCGATCGCTTCGCGGACCTCGGCGAGCAGGCTCGTCAGGGTTCCGTCGGATACGAACGTTCCGGGCCAGAGCTTTTCGTGGATCTCGTCCTTCGAGACGGCCTTCGGGCGATTCTGCAGGAGGAGATCCAGGAACTGGAAGGCCTTGGGCTGGAGGTGCACCTCCCGGCGACCGACGAACAGCTGGCGGGTATCGGAATCGAGCACGCAGTCTCCGAATCGAACTCGCATCTTCACCCCCTGGCGAAAACCCGGCGATTGCCGGCGCCCACGCGCCGACTCCGAGCCTCGCGCGAAGGTACGCTGATTATCCGGCGGGCCGGGATGGCCGGCGCCGGGAGGCGGGCATGACCCGCCGCCCAGTCACGGTCCGTAAAGCGGCAGCCCGAAGAGCTTGACGAGGAACACGGCCATCTGCCCGCGAATGTTCGGATCGACGGGGCAGTGGTTGCCGTTCCACCCGGTCGGTGAACGTTGTCTCCTGGTCTCGAAGTTTTCTTGGGGGGCGAGCCGGGAGGAAGCGTATCGCAACGTAAACGCGGTTGAGACGTCGGTCCCGGCGGGACCGGTTCTTGCACGGTGACGACTCCGTGACAATGCGGCGCGTGGCTTCTCTCGCGTTGATACTCACCGGATTGCCTCCGGCCGGCTACGCGCTCGGCGAGGTGGTTCCTGTCCGGCACGCCGAGGGCATGGTCCATGGGTTCCTGGCTCTGCGCACCCTCGGCGGAGAGACGATCGCGGACGGAGATCTCATCCAGACCTCGCGCGGCGACCGAGTCACGAGCCGGCTCGTGTTTCGCTTTCGGGACGGGTCGCTCCACGATGAGACGGCCGTCTTCACACAGTCGGGGAACTTCCGCCTCGTGAGCGACCACTTGATCCAGAAGGGGCCCTCGTTTCCGCGGTCCTTCGACGTCACGATCGATCGTGCGAGTGGCCGGGTCGACGTGCGCTCGCGCGAAAAGGAGGGGCCCGAGGAGATTTTCTCGGAGCGGCTCGACCTTCCGCCGGACCTTTCGAATGGTCTGGCCTTCATCCTCCTCAAGAACATTGCGCCTTCGTCGGGACGCCGGGAGCTTCCGATGGTGGCGGCCACGCCTCAGCCGCGCCTGGTCAAGCTCGTCGTCGCGTCCGCGGGCGAGGATCGCCTCTCAATCGGCGGCTCCCCGCGCAAGGCGACGCACTTCATCGTCAAGATCGAGATCGGCGGGATCGCCGGCGTCGTGGCGCCTCTCATCGGGAAGCAGCCGCCCGATTCGCATGTCTGGATTCTCGAAGGCGAGGCTCCGGCCTTCGTCCGCTCGGAGGGTCCTCTCGCGATGGACGGGCCGGTGTGGCGAATCGAGCTCGTCAGCCCGGTCTGGCCGTAGGTGCCTTGCCGCGCCCGGCCGTCAGCCGACGAGCGAGAGCCTGCCGGGCTTGCCGCAGAAGCGGGGGCGGGCGTAGACGGCGCCTCGGCCGGCAGACTCCAGGCGGCGACCCTTGAGGAGGGCTCCGGCGGATGGGGTGCGTTCTAGGGGAAGAAGAAGGAATAACCGCGAGCCGGCCGGGTTCGATGCTTAGATGCCGATGCGCAGAAAGGTCGCTGGCCTGGCCGCCCTGATCGGCTTTCTCGCCTGCACCGCCCGGTCGGCGGGCCTCGTGCGTTCCGCCTGCTGCTCGGCACCCTGTGACCCGTGCCCGATCGTGTTCTCCAAGAGCGCTCCGGCGAACACGTCTCAAAAGGTGGACATCGCGCAAGCGCTCGCGCCGGCGAGTCTCCACCAGATCCTTCTCCCTGCCGCCGCCGCACCTGTCGCAACCGTCGCTCAGATCCCGGCCTTCCTCTCGCACGAATACCGACGACCGATGCGGAACTGATCGCCGACCTCCGTCTCGATTTCTCTCTAGCTCTCAACAATTGATCGGAGGTCTGCGATGAAAAAGGTTCTCGGAACCCTGGCGCTCGTCATGGCGATCGCCGCAACCACTCTGGCGTCGACTGGCTCGCGGGTCTGCTGCGAGCCGGCGTGCGACGACTGTGCGTCCTGCTGCGGCAGCGCTCAGGCCGAAGTCGCGTCCTGTCCGCTCGCGGGGCAGGTGGTTTTGTCCCTGAGCTGCAACTAGTCCCGCTTCGTGTGCGCCGGGCGGGCAACCGCCCGGCGCTTCTTCGCGCGGGGAGTCTGCCAAAGGCCGCTGAGGCTAGGGATCGACGATGACGACGTTGGTCTCGCGGTGGATACCGACCTTGCAGAAGTAGGGATAGGGTGAACGTGTGGGTGTAACCAGCAACCACGCCCGAGTCCACCGGCCATCCGGAGCACCTGGCGAGCCCGATGTCGTCGAGTGATTGAAGTAACGCGAGTGCAAACTCCACTGGAGCGATTCGCCAACGGAGATGTGGACGTCGCCGGCCTGAACCGTCACGAGAACGGGTCCCGCTCATCAGGATAGCGAGGAGCCGTCGGATTTCTTCCAGGGTGCCTCGACCAGGAACCGGCCGTCCCGGAGGCACAGGGCCGTGTCGGTGGTGCAATCGGTGGCCGCGGCCTGAGGAGAGAGCGCATAGGGCCGGTGGTCGTCAGAGCGAGCGTGAGACCGGCGATGAGGGTTGGCAGCCGCTTGCGCATGACGCCCCCGTGTTCTGCGTCAGTCTTCCGCGGCGGGCTACCCGGCGTTCGGAGGCGAACGTAAGATTTGCGTGAGATCTCGAGGCAGGTCAGTCCTGTCTTGCCGATTTCGGTGTCGCATGCGGCCGCATCGTGGTCGGCAGAGGAGGGCTCGGCCTTCGCGGCGTCGGGGTTGCTGGCGGCTAGTATTTGAACATCTTGCCGACCGGGAGCTCCTTATTCTTGGCCCGACGACTCCGTTCAGCCCTCAAGCCCATTGCAGCAAGAGCTGTTCCGCCGTGAAACCGGGTCCGAAGGCCGCCATCAGGCCGAGGCTGCCCGGCGCGGGCCGCCTTCTCGTCAGCCATTCGTGGAGCACGAAGAGCACCGACGCGCTCGAGAGATTCCCATACTCGGCGAGGACGTCCCAGGAGGGTTGTGTGCGCTGGCGGGGGAGAGCGAGCTCTTCTTCGATCGCGACGAGGAGCTTTCGGCCCCCCGGATGGAGCACGAAGGCGTCGATTCCCTCGGCAGCAAGACCGCGGCGCGCCAGAAAACACCGCACGAGGTCCCGGATCCGGCCCCGGATCATGTCCGGAACGTCGCGGGAGAGCACGATGTGGAGTCCCGTCTCCTTCAGGTCGAATCCCATCGCGTCGATCGAGTCGGGGAACAGGTAGCTCTCGGCGTCGAGGACCCGCGGGCCGGGCGCGTCCTGCCCGCACATGACGGCCGCGGCGGCGCCGTCACCGAAAAGAATGCTCGAAATCAGGTTGGCTTGAGAGAGGCTGCCGCGCTGAAACGTCAGGCTGGCGAGCTCGACGGCGACGATCAGGACCCTGCCCCGCGGGAACGCCAGCAGGAAGTCGCGCCCGCGCGCGATCGCCGAGGCGCCCGCGGCGCATCCGAGCTCCGTGATCGGCAGGCGGCGCACGTTCGACCGAAAGCCCATGGCGTTGACCAGATGCGCGTCGAGCGACGGGATCATCACGCCGGTGCACGAAACGGTGATGATCAGGTCGATTTCCTCCGGCCGCAACTGCGCGCGCTCGAGGCACTCGGTCGCGACCGCGCGGCCGAGGCGGATCGCGTGCTCCTGATACTGCTGGCTGATTCTCTCGAGGGATCTCGGACGGATGAGCTCGTCCACCGGCAGGACGCAGAAGCGCTGCCGGATCCCGGAGTTGTCCACGACCCCCATCATGGCGTCGAGTCGCGAGCCCTCGAGGGGGAACACTTGCCCGAAGTAGGTTTTGACCACTTCGCGCGTGACGACGAAATCGGGGACCGCGGTCGCGGTGGAGGCGATGACGGGTTCGGCCATGCGTCAGTTCCGGCCTGCGTCGATTCGCGCGATCTCGCGGGAGTACAGCGGGTTTTCGGGAAACGCGTCGCGCAACAACTCGAGCATACTCCGCGCGCGCGGGCCGTCGTTCTCGCGCAGGTAGGCGACGGCCAGAAGCAGCCGGGCGAACGGAGCGAGGTAACGCCCTTTTTCCGCCGTCCACTCGAGCTCCCGGATTCCCTGGCGCTTGTCGGCCGAAAACCCTCCGAGGCTCAAGAGCCACCGGACGGGGGCCGGGCTGCTCCCGATGAGGTACTTCGACAGCCCCGTCGCGAGGTAGGCGTCGCCGTAGTCGGGTGCCACGGCCAGAAGCTTTTGCGCCCACTCCGTGGCCCGCCGTGTCGGCCCGAGGGCCGCGAGGTTCCGGTTCTCGATGAGGGACAGGTAGTCCGCCTGGAGCCCGGAGACGAGGGTCAGCGCGAAGAGGGCGTCCGTATCCCGGGGCTCCATCGCGATCCTGGTCCGCGCGAGAGCGCCCGACCGCCGCAAGGCGGCGTCGAACCGGGCGCGGGCACCGGGGTTCGGATGCAGGCCTTTCCGGCCGAGGAAGCTCTCGTCCTGGACGAAGAATTGAGCCTCGAGAATTCCGAGTCGATTCAACTCCGAGAACAGAGTGCCTGCGGCCTCCGAGGCCGGCCCCAGCGGATCCGCCGGATGAGCCTGCTGCCACTCCGAGAACGCGCTCAGCGCGCCCTCGAAGTCGAGCTCGTACATCTGCCGGTAACCGAGGTCGAGGGAATCCGGAGGAGGCAGTCCGGCCGCGAACGCGCGCGGGGGCAACGCCAGGATGCCCCAGACGAGCAGCGGCAGGCTTCGTATCCCCGGGTTGCGGCAGCGCCCTTTCATGATCTCGTGGCTTGCCACGGCGGAACGACTCGTCCCCCGCCGTGCGGCCACCTCGATCGTAGTCGCGGCCGGAACCGGACCCGCGGTCCCTTAACCTATCCTTATTGCTTTTTCGACCTGCGCCCGATACGGTCCGACGCGTCGAGACTCGCCTGCATGCCCGATCCACTCGCCGACACAGTCATCGCCGCCCTGGCGGGGGTCAAGCACGTTGCCCCGGAGAGAATCTCGATCGACAGCACGTTCGCGGAGCTCGGCGTCGATTCCCTGGACGCCATCACGCTGCTCTTCGAGCTCGAGGCCCGGCTCGACATCGTCATTCCCGACGAGGCGGCAAAATCGGCCCGCAGCGTCCGCGACGTCGTCGAAGGACTGAGGGCGCTGATCGCCCGCGGTCCTGCCGAATCCGCGCCCCCGTCCGCGCCCGCGAGCCAATGACCTCGCCGGCCCGGCGCGTCGCCGTGACCGGCGTCGGAGCGATGTCGGCGCTCGGCCACGATGCACCGCGGATGTGGGCGGCGCTGTGCGACGGCCGTTCGGGGATTGCCCGCATCGAGTCCGTCGACGTGTCGGACCTCCGGTTTCAGAACGGCGCGGAAGTGAAGGGTCTCGATCCCGCCGAGCACTTCGATCCCGGCCGAATGGATCTGCTGGATCGCTTCGCCCAATTCGCCGTCATCACGGCCCGGGAGGCCGTGCGTGACTCCGGCGTGGAGCTCACGCCGGGACTGCGCGAGCGCACCGCCGTCTACACCGGATCGAGCCTGGGCGGCCAGACCACCCAGGACGCGGCCTTCGTCGAGCTCTATCAGCGGAAATCCGGCCGCGTCCATCCCCTCTCGATTCCGCGAACCATGGCCAACGCCGGAGCGAGCCAGATCTCGATGGAGTTCGGTCTGACCGGTCCCTGCTGCACGATTTCCACCGCCTGCTCGTCCGCCAATCACGCGATCGGCCAGGCCTTCTGGATGGTGCGCGGCGGCGCCGCGGACCTGGCGATTGCCGGGGGCAGCGAGGCTCCCTTTTCCCCGGGTCACCTGAAAGCCTGGGAGGCGATGCGCGTCGTCGATCCGGACACGTGCCGGCCATTTTCTCTCGATCGCCGGGGGCTGATCCTCGGGGAGGGCGGCGCGATGCTCGTCCTCGAGCCGCTCGAGGCGGCCAGAGCCCGGGGAGCCCGGATCTACGCCGAGATCTCGGGGTTCGGCATGTCTTCCGATGCGCATCACGTCACGCAGCCGACCGTCGCCGGGCCCGCTCGCGCCATGCGCGGCGCGCTCGCCGACGCGGAGCTCTTTCCCGAGCAGATCGGCTACATCAACGCTCACGGCACGGGAACACGCGGCAACGATTCGGCCGAGGTACGCGCGATCCGGGAGGTTTTTGGCCCCCATGCGGATCGCCTGGCCGTCAGTTCGACCAAGTCGATGCACGGACACGCCCTCGGCGCGGCCGGTGCCCTGGAGGCGGTCGCCACGGTGCTCGCCCTCGAGAGCGGGATCCTTCCGCCGACGGCGAACTTCACTGCCCCGGATCCCGAATGCGACCTCGACGTCGTGCCCGGCTTAGCTCGAGCCGCCCGACCCGAGGCGGCCCTCTCCAACTCCTTCGCCTTCGGGGGTCTCAACGCGGTCCTCGCCTTTCGCGCGCGCTAGACTCCGCGGGGTTCGAGGAGGAACCCCGCGTGCCGGCGACGGAGGCGTCCGGGGTGGCCGGTTCGATAGAGCGGAATGCGCCGATTTCGCTGACCGGCCGGCCGAAAAATTCGATCCCGACGGGCCTTCGCGGCCGGGCCCCGAGTCGCATATCATTCGAAAGATCGGAATTGTCGAAGGCAGGAGAGTCAGGTCGTCACATGTCAGCAGCGAAAACCACGATGAGCACGTCGGGAGGCGCCCCGGAGGGAAGCGCGAAGGCAGCGCACCGCGCCGTGCGGTTCGTCAACAACGACGACGCCTCCTGCCGGATGTTCGGAGGCCGCGTCCAGGAGGCCCTGAGCCACGTGCCCCCCTGGGCCCCGCACGTGATCTTTCTGCCGGTCATCGCCTTTGCGCTCGCGGCCGCCTTCCGGACGGCGGGCCCGGTGAAGGTGGGTGTCCTCGTTCTCGGAGGACTCTTCCTCTGGACTCTTCTCGAATACGTCATCCACCGCTCGATCTTTCATCCGCCGCAGTGGATCGAAGACGACACGCGGCGCGTCGTGGGCTCCCTCGCGCCGGGCCAGGCGGTCTTGCCGGCCCTCCCGACCCTGCGCCACAAGTTCTACTTCGTTGTGCACGGCGTGCACCACGACTATCCCAACGACTCGACCCGTCTCGTGATGCCGCCGTCCGTGAGCATCCCGCTGGCCGCTCTCTTCTATCTGGCCTTCCGCGGGCTCTTCGGGTCCGCGGCGCCCGCGGTCTTCGCCGGCTTCATCGCGGGATACCTGGTGTACGACACGATCCACTTCGTCGTGCACCACGCGAGCGGATCCGGGGCGCTCGTCCGGGCCCTGAAGCGCCGCCACTTCCGGCATCACTACGCCGACTCGAGCCACGACTTTGGCGTCAGCTCGCCGCTGTGGGATCTCGTCCTCGGCACCCTGGGAACCGCGAAGACCGGACGCGGCGGCCCCTGATACGCGCGACGGACGCCGGCTCGATTTCAATCCCTCGATCGTAGGTCCGGCTCCGCCGAGGGGCGTCCCGCCCGCCGGACGGACCTCGGCACACGCGGACGGTGCGCCGGTTGGCATCGGCAGAGTTGGTGGCGGTGCAGGGATTTGAAGGCAGCGACGAGTCGTCGCGTCCCGTTGCCTCCTTCGGCGGTGAGTCCTGTCTCGGCGCGTAACCTTGGGGGTCGCCCGGCGTACTGTCCTGTTGGAGGAGCCGATGCGCGTTCGCCCTGCGGCAATTCCGGTCATCCCGCTGGCGTTCACTCTCGCTCTACAAGCCGCACCGTTGCGCGAGGTCAAGGGTGACACGTTGATCTCGACGGCCGACCCCGCCGCCACGTTCCTCCCCGACAAGTCCTTCCAGTACGCCGGCGGGCAGTCCATCGACATCCTCAAGGTCGCCGCCGCGGAGCAGTATTTCTTCATCGACGCCGCGGCCGATCGGTCGATCCGTCGCTTCTACTGGATCCAGTTCGAGCACTATTACCCGACCAACACGGATACGTACGACTATTCGGGAATCGCACAGAAGCCCGTGGCAATCGGGCGTCTCGCATTCATGGGCGACGTCAGGGTCAGCCCGCGCTTCTTCACGATGGATGATCGTCCGGGCTCGGACTCCAGAGCCGCCGCAGCATTCCTCCGCGCCAAAGGCTTCAGGCTCGATGGCACCTTCGTCTCGCTTCGCCTCTTCCATCTTCCGGACTCCACGAAGCGCCGGGAGCTCATGATCATCTACGGCGAAGTTCTTCCGGCTGGCGCGCCCGAAGGCCTCGTCACGGCACAGATCACGGCGCATGCACAGGCGAACATCAAAGTGCCTTGAGTCGCACCCGGGCGGGCGGAAACGCTCGCCCCTTTCTCGGGTCGCCGATTCGGTGAACCTTGGACCGCCGCTCCCGTATTCGCTCGAAGCGGCGACAGGCCGATCGGAGGTAGGGGAATCACCTCGGGGCCGCACCCGTGCGGCGCGTTTCGCGATCGAGCACTTCGAGCGCATTGGCAAAGATGGCGTCGGCCTGCTCGGCGCTGTTGCCGATCGCCGTGAGGCCGAGCCTTCCGAACTGCGAGAGAGCCCCGATCATGTGGAAAAGAACGCCCGTTTCGGTGCCGTGGCTGTAGTGCAGGTGGTTGACGGTCGTGATGTCGATCAGGTCCTCCGGAAGGAGACCGACGTACGACTCCGACTTCACGTTGTCGGTCGAGCGGTAGAACTTCGATGAGCCGCTCGGCGACTGAAAGGCGCCGGTTTCCGGGTCGAGGCGGCCGCCGGTGAGAAACTGGAGCGCGAGGAAAGGGTGCGTCGTGCCGCCGACTCGGAGATTGATTTCGAGGGCGAATATGTCCCATTCGCCCCGGCCGGGGCGACGCCCGACGAAGAAGTCGATACCGAAACGGCTGACGACGCCCCTTCTTGCGAGGACTTCGCCGACTCGCCGTCCCGCCTCCTGGATCGGCCGACGGTACGGTTCGGCCGCCGGGAAGCGGCATCCAAGGTAGGCCTGGCGCGACGGGCCTCCGAGAATCTGGTCATGCGTCGAGAGGAGCACGACCTCGCCCTTCGGATCAATTCGAAGTTGGACGCTCGGCGAAGCCGACTCGGGATAGTCGAGACACTCCTCGACGACGCCGCCCAACTCCGCAAACTTGCGGCGATAGCGATCGGGCTCGGTTTGAACGGAGAAGGTGAGGTCTGCCATGGCCTCCCGGATCGCGCCCCGCCAGGAGGTCTTCGGGTACCGGAAGATCGCGTTGCCTTCCCCGGAGAAACTGTCGTCGAGCTTGAGCACGGCGCGACGGATGCCGGGTCGACGCTTCCGCAGATCGTCGAGCGCCGCGACGACGTCGTCTCCCGAGTGAAGGTCCTCGAATCCCTCCGGCAAGGGCACGCCGGCTTCGCGAAACACCTTCCGGCTTCCCGACTTCGTGCCCAGGGAAGCCAGCGCAGGATCGACTCCGTTCAATGGAATGCCGAGCAGGACGGCGAGCTTTCGCTCGAGTTTTGTCGAGTTGAAGACGGTCATGAACGCGCGAGAGGGATCGGGAATGCCGTAGCGAATCCGCTGAATCAGCCGCGGCCGCGCGAGGATTTTCTCCGTCAGCGAGCGCGGGGAGGCGTCGTAGGCGCAAAGGAGCGTCAGGCGCGCGCGGGCATGGCTCGCCGGTACGCCGACGAGAAGCTGGAAGTAGTACTCGAGGACGAGCGGATGGATCGGCTGAGACGTGATGTAGACCATGTGCGCTTGCGGGTTGCGCAGGCGGATCAGCAGGAACAGTAGGCGCTCCTCGTAGAAGCTCGCCCCTTCGATCTTCGAGAGCTCGGACTGGTCGAGGGTCAACGAGGGAATGACGACGGATGTGTAAGGCTCCTCCTCGCGTGCCGAAAGGGCACTCCAGAGATCGCGAAGGCGGGGCTGGAGCCGTTCAAACTCGGCGATCTCCTGCTCCGGCGAGAGATCCTCCGCGAATGGCGGCTTTGGAATCACGGCTGGATCTTAGTCCCGCCTCGGAGCGGGTCGCCGCAGTCAGTAGGCCCCGAAAGGGCCCCCACGGTTGTCGAAGTTTGGTGGCGGTGCAGGGATTTGAAAGCCAGACAGACTGTGCAACCATGCCAATAGATTCCAAAGGCGACGAGGAGAAGTCTGGCTGATAGCTCGGGTTTCAGCCAATCCGCGTTCTGCCTCTGTTCTCGGTCTTTCGCATAAGTTGACACGAGTTGACGGCGGAACGAGCACACGAGCGAGCACACGTTAGCGGGACGGGACACGCGTCCCTCGCACGAACTACTTCCTGCGCGCGACGAGTTTCTGGAACCTGGGATTACTGCGCAGCGGATCGAAGTTGGGGTCGATCGCGAGCCAGGCGGGCGAGAGAGCTCCGGGGATCTTCAGGAGCGGCTCGAGCTGGTCGAGCGCCCTTTCTGGCTCGCCGACGAGAATGTAGATCCGCGCGAGCTGGTGCTGCAAATAGGGCCCGCCCACCGCATCCCGGGTCACGGGAAGGAGTTCCACGGCGCGCCTTCCCTCCCGGATGGCTTCTTCCTTGCGTCCGAGGTATGCCAGTGCGAGTCCAAGGCCTGCGCGCCGTACGGGATCTTGCGGCCTAGCACGAACCTGCTCTTCGAACGCCCTTCGCGCCTTCTCGGCATGGGTTCGCACGTTCGCCGCATCCTGTTTCAAGGCGAACGCCTGAGCGAGGCAGAGCCCCCAAGCGGCCTCGTCGTTGTCGAACGCCGCCGGTGTCAGCCGCACCAGGAGCTCACGCTGCTCTTCGTCGAGGGGCCAGACGAGATCCTGGTATGTCGCCATGAAGGCGACGAGCGCTGATGGCTCGATCTCCGCGGGTACGGCCTCAAGCACGGCCCGGGCTCCGGTCAGGTCACCTTGCGCAAGGAACGAGGCGACCTTTCTTTGAATGATGCCGAGGTTGGCGGGCGCGAGGGCGAGGCCACGGTTGAACGCCTCGCGAGCTTCGGGGTAACGCCGCAGGTCGAGCAGCGCTGCGCCGAGATGCTCCTTGATGGAAGTATTTCGCGGGTCGAGGCGTTCGGCCTGTCGCAAGTGCTCTACGGACGAATCCCAGCGGCCGATGCCCGCCTCGACTGAGCCCGTCGAGAAGAGAGTGCCCGCATCGCCCGGAGCGAGGAGTCGCGCCCGCGTGTACTGTTCCAGCGCGCGATCGTTGTCGAAGCTGATGAAGGCCTGGTAGGTGCCGAGCGCAAGGTACCCCTCCGGGCGGTCGGGGGCCAGCGCGACCGCTTTCTCCGCCGCCTGAAGAGTACGGTCCGCCAGCTCGGCCGTGGGAAGAGTGATGTTGTAGAGGAGCGCGTTGGTCCGCGAGACTCTCGCCCAGGCCAGCGCGAAGCCGGGGTCGAGCGCCACAGCCCGTTCGTAAAAATCGAGCACTCTCCGAAGGCTGGCGGGGTCGGCCCCCCTAGTGTTCATGACCTCCTCGCCTTTGAGAAAGGCGTCGTAGGCGGCGAGATTCTGCGTTGGTGTCTCGTAAAGCCGCTTTCCCTCGCCAGCCCCGAGGGCCCCGCCCAGCGCCCAGGCGACTCGGGTCGCGATGTCCGACTGCACCTGGAAGACGTCCGTCAGCGCCGCGTCGAACGGCTGCTGCCACCTGGATGCGGGAGCGCCGGACGCCCGGGACCTCGACCAGCTCGGGCCTCACCTGGACTCGACTCGTGCCTCCGTCCCTTTTGCCACCGTACCGTGGCCGTCAGGAGGTACTTCTACGTCCAGCTCGCGAGCGATCTGGTTCGGTGTCTTTGTCGTCTTCTTGTAGGGGGTGGAGCTGCTCCCGCGCGATGACCTCGACCCCGGGCAGCGAGGTGAGCTTGCCGCGGATCTCGTCCGCCATGCCGTCAGCGAAGTAGTCGTCCTCCCGGCAGACCCCAGGTTCTCGAAGGGCAGGACCGCCACGCGCTTGACGCCCCCGACTTCCACCGGCCCCTTCTGAGGCCGCCGCAGGACGAAGATCCCCCCCCCCCGATTGCGAGAACTCCTAATATGGCCGCAGCGGCGATCAGGACCTTCATTTTCCGGGGTCCGGTCGGTTGGACCCCGAGTGCGGCGGGTTGGGAGGACAGTCTCCGAGAGATTGAAGGCGACGTCCTTGGCCGTTTGGAAGCGGTTGTCTCGGCCCTTCTCGAGGCAATGCCGCACGATTCGGTCGAGAGCGGGCGAGATGTTCCGTCCCGAACTCCGAGAACTCCGGTGGCTCGTCCCGCATGATCGCTGCCATGGTCTCGGCAGCCGTCTTCCTCCCGAACGCTCTGTCACCCGAAAGCATCTCGTACAGGATTGCCCCGAATGAAAAGATGTCCGATCGGTGGTCGACGACCTCTCCCTGAACTTGTTCCGGAGACATGTAGCCGACCGTCCCCATGACGACTCCCGCCTCTGTTCCTGCCGTCAACGTCGGTCCCACGGGGGCTGGCTGCGCTCCCGGTTTCAGGCCTGGTCAGCTTGGCGAGACCAAAATCGAGGATCTTGATCCGCTCGTCTTTCGTGAGAAAGATGTTTTCTGGCTTCAAGTCACGATGAACGATCCCCTCGTCGTGAGCGGCGGCGAGGCCCTGCGCGATCTGTATGCCGTAGTCGGTCGCCTTGCGAACGGACAACGCTCCGCGAGCTAGCCGCGCGCGGAGAGTCTCTCCCTCGAGAAGCTCCTGGACGATATAGGGCGCGCCCTCGTGCTGCCCGATGTCATAGACAGACGTGATGTTGGGATGGTTGAGCGCGCCTGCCGCCTGTGCCTCGTGTTCGAAGCGGCGAAGCCGGTCCGGATCTTTCGAAACGGCTGCTGGCAGAACCTTGATGGCAACGTCGCGCTTCAACCGCTCGTCCCGCGCTCGGTACACCTCGCCCATCCCGCCCACACCGATCGGCGCGAGGATCTCGTAAGGCCCCAGGCGCGCGCCGGCTTGGAGTGTCATCCGGTAACCCGCGAAACGACTCTACCGCAGGGGAGAACGTTGGTGGCGGTGCAGGGATTTGAAAGCCAGCCCGATGGTGCAACCATGCCAACGGATTCCAAAGGTGACGAGGAGAAGCCTCGCTGATTCCTAAGGTTTCAGCGAATCGGCGGGCGATGGTTTCTTCCTGTCTTTGGCATAAGTTGACATGAGTTGGCGACGGAACGAGCACACAAACGAGCACACAACGAACGACCCTGGGAAACCTAGGAAGACGCCGTCCTGGCCGGAACTACTTCGTGGCGCCGACGAGCTTCTCGAACCTCGGGTTGCCGTGCGGCGTTGAAATGGTCTGGTCACCTCAATCCGTCGACGACGTAGAGGTCCGACGACGTGACGCGCGCGTAGGAGTATGCGTAGGCGCCGCCGTCGCGCGAGACGGCGATCTCCCGGATCGAGATGACGCCGGCCAGATCGGCGGGCATGAGCTGCTTCCATGGCAGACGGCGACCGGTCGTCAGATCGAGCTTGTCCACCGCCGCCGGAAGGCTTCCGCGGCGCCAGACGTAGAGCGTCCGGCCGTCCGCGTCCCACTGGACCGGAAAATCCTCTCGCTCCAGAGGAGCTCCGGGCGCCTTCCGCGCCTCGCCGCCGGCAAAGGGCACGATTCGGATGCTCCGGTCCGTCGCGACGTAGAGGAACCGGTCACCGTCGGGACTGATCAACCAGCCGCCTCCGAGTTGAGAATCGGGGATCGGAATCGGCCTGGGCTGTCCCCCTTCCGGAGGGACGACGAGAAACTCGCGCAGACCGTTCCGAAGCACCGACACGAGGAAGCCGTTCCCGCCTGGAAGAAACTCTCCCCAGGTGGGCTCGACGCCGGCGACCGGAATCGGCTTCGGCGACCCGGCTCCTGTCGGTAGCAGAACGAGCCGTGCCGGACCGCTCTGGAGCGTCAGGACCAACTTGCCGTCCTCGGAGAGCGAGAGCGGAAATCCGTCTCCGAGGCGAACGGCCGGCGCGCCGTCTGAGCGGCGCAGGAAAGCACCGATCTTCGGCCCCTGCCCCACGCCGAGCTCGGTGAAAAGCACGCGCTGACCATCGGGGGAAATATCTCTGACGAACGAGCCGTTGAGCCACGACACCTCCCGCTCGCGGCTCTCGCCGCGCGGCAGACACAGGAGGCCGGTGCGAAAGTCTGACTTCTCGACCAGGATGCGACCCGTCGACGAGACATCGTGGACGAGATAGTTGCCGGGCAAGAGGACCCGGCCGCGGCCGTCCAGCGAGACCGCGCGGAGCGCCTGCTGCCGCGGCGTCGGTCCTCCACAATAGAGAATCTCGTCACCGCGCGGCGACCACGCCAGTCCCATAATCTCGGTGAGCCCACTCACCGGCGTGCGTTTGCCTCCCTTCGAGTCGAAGACGCCGATGCTGAGCCCCAGAGAGTCGGACTCGGCCACGGCAACCAGGTCTCCGCCCGGTGACACTTTCACCCACTCAAGGTATGGCGCTTGGTCGAGCGTCTTGCCGAGCGTCTTGCCGACGGGGTATTCGAGCTGCTGCCGTCCGGTCGCCGAGCGGCGGACGACTGCCAGGTCCTCGCCGTTGGGCGCCCAGCTCGCACAGAACGCGTCCTCCAGAACTTCGCGTGGCGTCCCGCCGTTCAAGGGGACGCGGGCGAGGGTCCCGATGGTGTTGGGTGTAAAGAACTCGTCGTTCTTGAGCAGGATGGCGAGCTCTCCCTTCGAGGAGATCGAGCCGACGTCCGCCTTGGACAGGCCCAGCGGGCGCGACTCGGTGCCCTCGGTGCGGACTGTGAAGATCTCCGCCGGCGCTCCCTCCCACGCCGCCCCATAGGCGACGGTCTGCCCATCGGGCGCGAACCGCGCCGACAGTATGTTGCCGCGTCGGAACGTCAGCCGGTGAAACGAGACCTCCTGCGCCGTCGAGGCCCGCCGCGAGAGAAGCCAGCCGCCGAGCGCTCCGCCGGCGACCAGGGCGAGCGCGGCCGCGGCAAGCGCCGGAGCCGCGAGCCGGCGGCGGCTCGGGACGGCGCCCACCTGGACCGAGGCACCGGAAGTCGAGAGTCCGGATAGCGACGCGAGGTCGAATGCGAGATCGCGCGCCGACTGGAACCTCTCGCCCGGGTTCTTCTCGAGGCAGTGCCGGACGATCCTCTCGACGGAAGGTGCGACGGCGTGCCCGCTCTCCGAGAGCTCGGGCGGATCCTCCTTCAGGATCGCGTTCATCGTCTCGATTGCCGTGTCGCCCTTGAATGGGCGCCGGCCCGAGCACATCTCGTACAGCACGGCGCCGAACGAGAAGATGTCGCTCGCGCGCGTCGGCCGGGCTGGCCGCGCACCTGCTCGGGCGCCATGTAGCCGACGGTCCCGAGGACGGTGCCGGGCTCGGTGGCCTGCGCGGCGGTCGGGGATGCGTGTCGTCGGCGGACGGCAGCGACGAGCTGCCGCGCCAGGCCGAAGTCGAGGATCTTGACGCGCCCGTCGGCGGTCACGAAGAGGTTCTCGGGTTTCAGGTCCCGATGGACGATTCCCTTCTCGTGCGCCGCTGCGAGTCCGAGGGCGATCTGCCGCGCGATCTCGAGCGCCTTGCGCGAGGCAGCGGGCCTCCGCTGCGAGACGCTCGCGAAGCGTCTCCCCCTCGAGCAGCTCCATGACCGCGTAGGCGACGCCGTCGGAGGTGCCGACGTCGTGGATCGCCAGGATGTTCGGATGCGAGAGCGCGGCGACCGCTTTCGCCTCCCGCTCGAAGCGCGCGAGCGCGGTCGGCGTCGCCGGCGACGCTCTGGGGCAGGACCTTGATCGCGACGTCCCGGTCGAGCCGCGTGTCCCGCGCCCGGTAGACCTCGCCCATCCCGCCCGCGCCGAGCGGCGACGAGGATCTCGTAGGGGCCGAGCTTCGTTCCGGCGGCGAGCGTCACTTCAGGCCCTCGACAAGGAAGAGATCCGAGGTCGTCGAACGGTCGAATCCGTACGCATAAGCCTCTCCGTCGGGGGTCATCACGACACGGCCGAGGTTGTTGACACCCGTCAAGTCGGGTGGGCCGAGCTCGCGGAAGAGCGTCCGCTGTCCGGTCGCGACATCCAGCTTGAAGACCCGGAAGGGAATGCTCCCGGATTCGCCCGCGAAGAACGAGGCGCCGTCTTGGGTCCAGCGGATGGGCTCCAGACCCTTCGTATTGGGGACACGGCGCTGCTCTCCGCTGTCGATCGGCAGGACGTACCAGTCTTCGTTGAAGTCGTGAACCACCATCACGAACCGACCGTCCGGGGAGGGGCTCGCCCATAAGATCTCCAGCGGTGCGACCGCGCGCGGCTGGCCGCTCGGGGCATCCTGGACGTAGAGAAGTCGGGGCGCCTTCGCCGACTCTCGCGCCAGGACGATGAGTCGATTCCTCCCGTCCAGAAACGCGCCACCCTCGATGAACGCCAGGTTGCCACGCTCAACCGGCACGGGCCGTCCAGGGCCCGTGGGTACGAGCGTCAGACCCTCGGTCGTTTTGTTGCGTGCGAGCACGAGCTTGCCGTCCGGCGAGAGGTCGAGAGCCAACCCACCGCCCAGCCGAACCGGCGGGGAACCGTCCGTCCTGCGAAGGTAGAACGCTAACGCGGAAGATCCCCCGGTATAGCCTCCCACTTGCATCAAGAGCAGCTGGCCGTCTTCGGACAGCGCGATGGGGACGGAGTTGTCGAACCATCCCAGGTCGTGCTCCTGAGTCGATCCGGGTGCGCGACAGATCGCGGGAGAGGCGAAGGTGAACCGTTCGAGGAGCGCGCGGCCTTGGGCGGAGATGTCCATGAAGGTCAGTCCGGCGGGAATCCGGGCAAGGATCTCTTTCGGCCGGCGAGGTCGATGGCGGAAATCGACGACTGACCGCCACCCAAATCCTCATCGAAGAAGATTTCCCTGCCGCTCTCCGCCCATGCCAATCGGTTGATCGACACGTCCTTCGCGAAGCGGAGAACCTCTCCACGGAGATTGAGGGTCAGGAGCTCCCCCCCGGAAGGGCCGCCCTCAAGGACCGCGATCCGGTCTCCCTTGGGCGAGAAGCGTGGAAAGTTGAGCCAGTTGGATGTGGTGTAGAGAGGCGTACCGATCGGATACTCGAGCTGGCGCTTTCCTCCCTCGGTGCGAGTGATCACGAGGTCCTTGCCATCGGGCGCCCAATCCGCATACTCAACGAGCTGCAATACGTGGCGAGGCACGCCGCCGGTGAGCGGCACGCGCGCGAGGGTCCCGACTCCGAAGGGTCCCGCGAGGAACGACTCGCGGATCGAGAGAGCAAGCTCCCCGGACCGGGAGACCGACAGAACGTCGGCGCGGAGAAGCCCCAGCGGCGTGGACTCCAGCCCGTCGAGCCGGACGGTGAACACCTCGAGGGGCTTGCCGTCCCAGGATGCGGCGTAGACGACGCTGTTCCCGTCCGGGGTGAAGCGGGCGTTGGCGAGGTTGCCGCGGCGGAACGTGAGTCTCTTGAATGAGAGCAGGGATGAAGGGGCGGATTTCCACAGGAAGTGGCCAGCCGCCACCGCGCCGAGAATGACGGCGGCGGCTGCAATCGGGGCCAGGAAGCGTCGACGCCGGAGTGAAGCCGTCGGGTGCGCTCCGGACGACAGCGGCTCTCCCGACATGGCCTCCAGGTCGAAGGCGATGTCGGAGGCGGACTGGAATCGGGCTTCGGGGCTTTTCTCCAGGCAGTGGCGCACGACGCGGTCGAGCGACTCGGGGATCCGGCGGTTGGTCTCGGAGAGATCGGGCGGCTCCTTCGTCAGTATCGCCGACATCGTGTCGGCGGCGGTGTCGCCGTGGAAAGCCGCTCTTCCCGAGAGCATCTCGTACAGGATCGCGCCGAAGGCGAAGATGTCGCTTCGGGCATCGATGGGCTTGCCGCGCACCTGCTCGGGCGACATGTAGCCGACGCGTCCCCATGACGATGCCGGGCTCGGTGCCGGGCGCGGCGGTCGGCAGGCTGGTCGCGCCGCGCCGGCCCGTCGGGCTGCGTCAGCTTGGCGAGGCCGAAGTCGAGGATCTTCACGCGGCCGTCGCGTCGTGACGAAGATGTTCTCGGGCTTCAGGTCCCGGTGGACGATGCCCTTGGCGTGGGCCGCGGCCAGTCCCGTGGCGATCTGGAGCGCGTAGTCGATCGCGCTGCGCGGCGGAGAGCGACCCGCCGGGAGCGCGCGCGCAGGGTCTCGCCTTCGAGCAGCTCCGGACGACGTAGGGCGCGCCGTCATGCTGAGCCAATGTCAAAGACAGCTGTGATGTTGGGATGGTTGAGGCGCCGGCGGCATGCGCTTCTGTTCGAAGCGGCTCAGGCGATCCGGGTCCGCCGAGAAGCCTGCCGGCAGGACCTTGATCGCGACGTCGCGCTTGAGCCGCTCATCCCGCGCTCGGTAGACCTCCCCCATCCCGCCTGCGCCGAGCGGCGCGAGGATTTCGTAGGGGCCGAGCCGGGTACCGGCCGGGAGTGTCATCGGATGACCGTGCCGTCGACTCTACCGCAGCGGAGAGGTTGGTGGCGGTGCAGGGATTTGAACCCCGGACCTAGCGGATATGAGCCGCGTGCTCTGACCAGCTGAGCTACACCGCCAAGGGCGGCGGATGATAGCAAAAACCGGGGACGGCAACAGCGGCGGGGCTCGAGGCCGGGTCGATGCGCCGGCCGGCGGCACGCGTCCCTCGACCGGCCGCGGGGGAGCGCCGCCGTATACTCTTCTCGTGCCGGGTCTATCGGATCACTGCGGCATCTGCGGCCTGGAGTTTCTTTTCGCCCTGCCGCGCTGCCCGATCTGCCACAAGTCGGTGTGCGACGGCTGCGCCAAGCGCATGGGCGGCAGCACCTTTTGCGGAACCGAGTGCGCCCACGCCTTCTTCTTCGGCGGCGACGAGGAGATGTCGGAAGCCGAGGCCGATCGCTTCGAAGATGGAGAATGAGCTCGCCGAAGCCCCGACCGCGCCCTCGAGGTTCGGGCGCCTCTTCTGGCGCGATCCCAACACCCAGTTCCTGATCCTCGCGGCCGTCGCCGGCCTCGCCGGCGGCGCCGGGGCCATCGCATTCCGCTGGCTGACGCGGACCCTGACGGGGATCCTGATGGGGACCCCGGACATCCTCCGGGGGGCCGAGGCCCTGGAGCCGTGGCTCCGCGTCCTCCTGCCCGCGGCGGGCGGCCTCGCCGGGGGGCTCATCGCGCTCTTCTTCTTCGGCGAACGGACGCTCTCCGGGATCTCGCACATGATCGAGGTCGTTTCGCTGGGCCGCCGTACGGTGCGGCTGAGGCCCTCGCTCGCGCGCAGCGCGGCCTCGATCGTCGTGATCGCGACGGGAGGCTCGGAGGGGCGCGAAGGGCCGATCATCCAGGTCGGCGCGGCCTGCGCGTCGGCCCTCGCACGGGCCTGGAAGGTCTCCCCCGAGCGGGTCCGGATCCTGACGGCCTGCGGCATGGCGGCGGGCGTCGCGGGCGCGTACAACACGCCGATCGCGGCGACACTCTTCGTGCTCGAGGTCGTCGTCGGTTCCTTCGCCATGACCCTCTTCGGCCCCGCGGTGGTCTCGGCGGTCGTCTCGACGCTGGTCGTCCGGTGGGTGCTCGGCGACGACCCGGTCTACAAGATCGCACCGTTCCAGGTCGAATCGCTCGTCGAGTACATCCCGTTCATGCTGATCGGCGTGCTCGGCGGGTTCGGCTCGGCCGGCTTCGTCCGCGTCCTCTCGCTCGGTAAGAAGATTTTCGCCCGGTCGAAGCTGCCGGTCTGGGCCGCCATGGCGACCGGCGGAGCGATCGTCGGGGTGATAGGGATCGGTCTGCCGCAGGTCTTCGGGAACGGGTTCGAGGCGACGGATCGGATCCTGCACGGCAATCCGACCCTGCTCTTTCTGCTCCTGCTCTTCGTCGGAAAGATGGTCGCCACGACGGCGACGATCGGCTCGGGCGGCGTGGGCGGGGTCTTCACTCCTTCGCTCATGCTCGGCGCGATAATCGGCGGGATCGTCGCCAACCTCCTGCACGCGGCGGCTCCGCATCTTTCCGCCTCGGTCGGCGGGTACGCCCTGCTCGGCATGGGCGGAATGCTCGCCGGGATGACCCGGGCGCCGCTTCTTGCCGTGATCATGATTTTCGAGCTCACCCAGAACACCGCGGTCCTCCTGCCGATGATGGTCGTTTCGGTGCTGGCCGTCGCGACCGCGCGCATCTTCCAGAAGGAGTCCATGTACGTGGCGAGCCTGCGCTCGGCCGGCATCGTCTGGGAGTCGACCCCGGAAGCCACGGCGCTCGCGAGTCTGAAGGTCTCCGACATCATGCGGCGCGACGTGGCCCTGGTGCCGCGGACGACGCCGCTTCCCGAGATCGTGTCGCGCTTCCTCTCCTCCCGCAGTCTCTTCCTTTACATCGGCGACGAGGAGGGGAGACTTCTCGGCGTCGTCGACATCCACGACATCAAAGAGTCCTTCCCCGAGCGGGAGCTTTCGAACCTCGTGATCGCCGCGGACCTGGTGACCGAGATCCCCTTCGCGACGCCGGAGGAGCCCCTCACCTCCGTCAACGAAAAGCTGTGGTTTCGCGACGTCGGACAGCTGCCGGTCGTCGAGTCGGTCGCCAGCCGGAAGTTCCTCGGCGTCGTCACCCAGCGCGATCTCCTCGCCGCCTTCGACAGCGAGGTGCTGCGCCGCAATCGCCTGGTGACGCCGGTCCGCACCCTCGGCGACGAGGGCGGGGAGGTGGACTTCCTCGAGCTGCCGGAGAAGCACCACCTCGTCGAGCTCGAGATCCCGGCGGCTCTGGCCGGCCGCACGATGGCGGAGCTGAAGCTGCGCTCGCGCTACGGCGTGTCGGTGATCGCGGTGAAGCGGATGGGACGGGACGGCCACGAGCGCCGATTCGTTCCCGGGCCGCCGGACCGGTTTCAGCACGGCGACGTCATCGTGGTCCTCGGCAACGACGACGCGATCGCCCGGCTCCAGGACGACCGCGCTCTGCCCGTTTCGTCGGAAGCCTGAGGGTTTTGGGTGCTATCCTGACGGGACACCGGGCAGGACTGTGACGACGAAGACGCCCCCGAGCAAGCAGAGCGAGCTTGTCGCGCTCCGCGGCAAGTGGTTCAAGGAGCGCACCCGTCTTTACGACCGCGAGACCGGGCTGCCCACGGTGGCGGTCCTCGTCGACGACCTCAAGAACTGGCTCGAGGAGCGGGGCTCCATCTCGGTCCTCGTCTTCCGCCCGAGCTCGGAGGGCCACGTCGAGGAGGTCTGGGGCTGGGAGGCCTACGACGACCTGCTCCTCGATTTCGTCCGGCGGCTCAAGGCATTCCAGACCGACGGCATCGTGCCGCAGGGGACTTTCTGCCTTCCCAACGTCCGCTCGGACGAGATCATCCTCTTCATCAGCCCCGAAGGGAGTGCGTCGATGGACGGTCCGACGGCGCTCGGACAGAAGACGGCGGAGCTCGACCAGCTGATCCGCGGGTACCTCGCCGAGCGAGCCGACGTCTCGGCGCGCTTTCGCTCCTTCGTCGGGGCGGCGCGCATCATGAAGGACCCCAAGCACCGCGTCGAGCGGCTGGTGTATCGCGGCGTCCAGGAGGCGCGGGACCAGGTGACACGGCAGACCGTGCGGCAGGAGATCCGGGGCGGCGAGCTCTTGCAGGACGTCATCTCGCGGCGCGACATTTCGCCCGTGTTTCAGCCGGTCTTCGATCTGGCGACGGGAAACATGATCGGCATGGAGGCGCTCTCGCGCGGGCCCCGCGGCAGCGAGTTCGAGAGCGGCGAGACGCTCTTTTCCCTCGCCGAGCGCACGGAGCTCCTCGTCCCGCTCGAGCGGGTCTGCCGCCAGCGCTCGCTCGAGGCGGCGGCCAACGGGCACAACCGCCGGCAGATCTTCCTCAACCTCTCTCCGGCCGCGGCCTCGGACCCGGAGTTCCTCGGGCCCATCTTCCGCGACCAGGTGACCGCCCTCGGTCTCGAGCCCGACCGCATCGTCCTCGAGATCACCGAGCGGACCTACGCCGTCTACGAGGGGCTCTTCCGCGAGGTGCTGTCGAAGTTCCGTTCGCAGAACTTTCGCATCGCGGTCGACGACGTGGGCACCGGATACTCCAACCTCTCCTCGCTCGCCGACATCGAGCCCGACTACCTCAAGTTCGACAACGTCTTCGTGCGCGGCATCGACCGGCGCCAGGTCAAGCAGGACCTCCTCGAGGCCTTGATGAGCTTCGCACGGAAGATGCACACGAAGGTCATCGCCGAGGGCATCGAGACCCGCGAGGAGCTGCGTGTCCTGCAGTCCCTGGGCGTGCCCTACGGCCAGGGCTTCCTGCTCGCGCGCCCCATGCCGGTCGGCGAGATCGAGCGCTTCGCCTCGATCGCGATCTAGTTGACGGGCGGTCGCGGCCTCCGGACGAGCGACTCGGGGCGTCCGGGTGCCCCTCGAGGCTCAGTCAGTGCGGGTTCGAGGCCCCGGGGCCGCCCGGGCTCGCCTTCGGCGGCGTGTCGTAAGCCGCCCGTGCACTCGGAGTCCACGCTGGTGTGTCTGCATCTTCCGGACGCGGGCCTTTCCGGCCAGGATGCCTCCCATGCGGCGTCGTGTGCTCCTGGCGGCTCTTTCGACTATCGCGGCGACTGCCTTTGGGGGCACGGCGGGGTCGGGCTGGACGCTCGTCGGCTGGAACGACCTCGGAATGCACTGCACCGACGGAGTGGACTACTCGGTGTTCTCGCTGCTGCCGCCCTTCAACAACGTTCGCGCCCAGCTCATCGACCCTTCGGGACGCCTCGTGACCGATCCCTCGACGCTCGCCGTGACCTACGAGGCCGTCGCGGATCCGGACGGCTCCGTCAACCGGACCTCGCAGGGAAAAACCAACTTCTGGCGGTATGTGGGCGGCCTGTTCGGGACCTCGCCGCCTCCGGACATGGGCCTCGCCGGCTACGCCATGCCGGGGTCGGCCAACGCGCCGCAGCCGATGGCCTTCGACGCCGCGCGCCGCTGGTTCCACGCCGACGGAATCCCGATCACGCCCTATGACGACCTGAGGCGCGGAAACCCGTACCCGATGCTCCGCTTGATTGCGCGCGATGCCGCCGGCAACGCGCTCGCGTCCACCGATATCGTCGTTCCGGTCTCCGACGAGATGAGCTGTCTCTCGTGCCACATCCCGCCCGCCGACAGCCTGGACCCGCTGCGCGACATGAAGGTTGCGATCCTCCGCCTCCACGACTCCCGCCAGGCGGCGAACCCGACCTTTGCGCCCGCGCTCGCCGAGGCCGGCTACAACGCAGCAGGCCTCGAGGCGACGGTCGTGCAGGACGGCACGCCGATTCTCTGCGCCCGCTGCCACGCCTCCAACGCCCTGCCGGGAACCGGCCTGTCGGGAGTCATGCCGCTGACGCAGGCGATGCACGGCTTCCACGGGGCGTCGCTCGACCCCGACACCGGCGTGCCGCTCGGTTCCTCCGAAAATCGCGATGCCTGCTATCGCTGCCACCCGGGCTCCCGGACGCGCTGCCTGCGCGGCGCGATGGGAAGCGCCGTCGCTTCGGACGCAAGCCTGGCGATCCAGTGCCAGAGCTGCCATGGATCGATGGGAGACGTCGCGTCTCCGGCGCGTCAGGGCTGGCTCGACATGCCGGCCTGCCAGAGCTGTCACACCGGAACGGCGGCGCACAACAGCGGACAGATCCGCTACACGTCAGCGTTCGACGGATCGGGTGGAGCGCGCGTTCCGGCCGATCTGACCTTCGCGACGACACCGGACGTTCCGTCGGCGGGCTTCTCCCTCTACCGGCTCTCGAGCGGCCATGGAAACCTCGCCTGCGAGGCCTGCCATGGATCGACGCACGCGGAGTATCCGAGCTCGCACCGCAACGACAACATGCAATCGCTCGCGCTCCAGGGCCACATCGGAACGATCGCCGACTGCGCGACCTGCCATGCGTCGAGTCCCTCGACGGTCGACGGCGGGCCCCACGGCATGCACCCGGTGGGCCAGGACTGGGTCGGGGCCCACCCTCACGCCGCGGAGAACAACGCCTCGCGCTGTCAGGCTTGCCACGGCGTCGACTATCGCGGCACGGTGCTCTCGCGCGCGTTCGGGGATCGAACGCTCGACACCCGCTTCGGGACGAAGAATTTCTGGAAGGGATTCCAGATCGGCTGCTATACCTGCCACTCCGGGCCTTCGAGCGAAAACGCGAACCCCAACGCCGCACCGGTCGTCACCGACGCCCTGGCCGCGACGCCTTTCGGGACGCCGCTCGTCGTTTCTCTCGTCGCGAGCGACGCCAACGGCGACGCTCTGGAGCTGCGCATCGTCCGGCAGCCCGCGCACGGTACCGCGGGCCTGTCGGGTCGCACCGTCACCTACATCCCCGAGCCCGGATTCGCGGGGCGGGACGTCTTCACCTTCGCCGCCTCGGACCGGTCGACGGACTCGAATCTCGGGACGGCGGCGATCGACGTCGCCGAATCGCTCGCGCCGACTCCCACGCCGACGCCGGCCCCGCGAGGCGGAACCCTGCCCGTCGGACCGCCGCCGGTGCCGCAGCCAATCCCGCCGCGGCCTTAGGTGTAGGTTCTCAAGAGGTTGTTCACGGCGACAATCGAGCTGGCGCGGTCTTACCCCCTCTCCCGGCGGGAGCCGTCCACCAGAGGCAGGCCCACGGCCGTAGGCAACACCGGCGTGAGCCGGTGGTATCGGGTCGGGGTGAGGGGCGTCCCAACGATTGATCGACCCGCGGCGATTTTCACCTGGCCAGATGGTCCCAACCCCCTCACCCTGCCCTCTCCCCCTTGTCGGGGGGGAGAGGGTTATCTCAATGGGCGGTCCGCCATCGAACAACGTCCTGAGAAACGAAACTTGGGCCGCGGTTCAGAAGGTGATCTTGAGCGCGGCCCGCAACAGTCGCGGCCGCGTTCGCCCCTGCGGAAGCGCCTTGAGGTAGTCCGGGTTGTCGGTGCAGGGCGCCGTCGCGGTCGCTGGACAATTCTGGCCGTCCCGGGCTCGACCCCGGCCTGACCATAGAACGGGCTCGACGGGTCGGTCACGAAGCTGCCATTCGGGTTGAACGACTGATCCACGCGCGTGACCGTCTGCTGGTTGAGAACGTTGAAGAGGTAGAGCATCGGCGTGATCGTGACCGGCCCGACATTCAGGTTGTAGCCGGCCGAGACGTTCATCTCGTAGTCGGTCGGCGTTCGCCCGTCCGAACCGCGCGTGTCGAGGTAGAGAACGGCGCCGTAGCCGTCGTTGAACCAGCCGAGCCGTGAGGTCGGAAGGCCGCTCCGAACGTAGAACTGCAGCCCGGCCGAGAGGCCGAACGGCGCGTTGTACACGGCGTCGAGCCGGGCCTGGACCGGGCGGTCGAGCTCGAGGTTGCCGTAGGCGTTGAAGGAGAACTGGTAATAGTCGTAGTCGGCGTTGATGCCGGGGTCCGTCTGGCCCGTGGCCTCGCTGATCGCGCCGGAGTAGTTACCGAGGAGCGAGGAATACAGGAACGAGAGCTGCGCCCAGAGCTGGTTGGAGAACTGCTTGCGCGCCGTCAGCTCGATGCCGCGGAAGTACCGCCGGGAGGGGCCGATGGCCACTCCCGTGCCGGGTTCCGTGCGTGCAGGTGCCCGCACTCGGGTCGACGGGACTGCCCGAGCCGTTGCAGGTTGGATACTGTCCCGTCGCGGCGGGCCCGGTGCCGCCCGGGTTGAAGAGGGCGCAGGAGGAGGGGGCGCAGTCCGGGCAATCGGGCCCGATGTTCGAGTTGAGGTCGCAGCGATCCTCGATCGTCCGGCCGAGGGCCCGGTACGTTCCCTTGAGGCCGACGGAAAGCGTCGGATCGATCGCTTTCTCGACCCCGATGGTCACCTCGTCCTGGTAGGACGCCTTGGTGCCCTCGTCGATGGGCTCGCCAGCCGCGCTGCCGCCCTGGAAGAGCTGGTGCCGCGGCGCGGCGTCGTCCTGCGTGATCGAGGCGGAGTCGTAGTTGTACGTCACCACGACCGAGTTGGCCGTGTAGACGCGGACGTTGAGGTCCGTCGGCATCGCGTAGTAGAAGCGTCCGGCCGAGGCGTAGAGCTTCGACGTGCCGTCTCCGACGAAATCCCATACGACGCCGACGCGCGGCGACCACTGGTTCGTCAGGGAAAAAGCCTTGAAGGGGCCGGTGATGGGGTCGAGCCCGTAGAAGGATTCCGTGTCCCAGCGGATGCCGAGGTTGAGCGTCAGAGTCGGGATCACCCTCCACTGGTCCTGCGCGAAGGCGCTGTAACGATTGGTGGGCGTGTTGAAGGGCGAGGCGGGGATGAGGTGGTAATCGCTCTGGGTCCCGGCGGCGAGCAGGTCGTGCTCGAAGAAGACCGGCACGCTGTCGCCGTTGGCGTTCAGCCAGAGACGGCGCTTTGGTCAGGTCGCAGACCGACGAACCTCTCTGCAGGCACGGGCGTGCTCGGATGATGCTCCCTCCGGTGAAGTAGGTGGCCCCGGTGGTGTTGTCGTGCTGGTAGTCGCCGCCGACCTTGACCTCGTGATTGCCGAGGTACGAGGTGAAGAAGCCGGCATAGGCCTGACGCTGGGACTCGTTGTTCCGCGTGGGCCCGGGCACAGAGCCGAACCCGGGAGGATAAGCCGGATTGTCCGGAGAGAGGTCCCGGGTGAAGAAGGTCCCGTTCGGCGAGACGGTGTAATCGAGGACCGCCTGCCGGTCGGCGCCCTCCGGGATCGTGGCGTATCGGTCCTTGTGCTGGGCATACTGGAAGGTGAAGATGCCGAACGAGCCGAAAAGCTGGTTCAGCCGCGCGCCGTAGTCCGGTCCGCCCACGTCCTGCCGGCCGGCGTAGGTCGAGGCGATGTTGGAGAGCGGAGTCCGCAATGCCCCCAGCTGCGTCTGCGCGTCCGAGAAGACCGTGCCGACGATCGAGGTGCCCTGCAGCGGGTTCAGCGTGAGCTTGCCCGAGTACTTGTTCTGGACGTAGCTGACCGGATATTCGTGGCCGAACGTTTCCAGGTTCTGCAGGTCCAGCGTCTGGATGTTCTGATTGACCTGGACGCGGTCGTATGCGCCGAAGAACCAGATCTTGTCCTTGATCATGAACCCGCCGAGATCCGCGCCCCACTCCTGGCGGACGTCCTTGGACAGGATGTTGTTCGTGAACTGGGCGTCGCCGGTCTCGGAATACGGGAGCGTGGCGAACTCGTCCACGGGCTCCGCGCGCATGCCGGTGTCGTTGTAGTAGCCGAAGATCCCGCCGTGGAAGTCGTTGCCGCCCGACTTCGTGATGACGTTGACGACGCCGCCCGTGTTGCGGCCGTACTCGGCCTGGTAGCCGCCCGTCTTCACCTCGACTTCCTGGATGAACTCGGTGTTGATGTCCTTGCCCTGGAAGCCCTTGATGACGTTGGTCGTGTTGACGCCGTCGATGAGGAAGAGGTTCTCCGCCGAGGTCGACCCGTAGATCGAGATCGCGAGCGACCGTCCCTGGGTCTCGCCGAAGTCCGCCTGGACGCCCGGCTGCGTGAACACGATGTCCGCGTAGTTGCGGCCGACCGGCAGCTTGTCGATGACCTTCGCCGAGTAGTTGCTTCCCTGCGTCGTCGAGGTCGAGTCGACGAGCGGCGCCTCACCCGTGACGGTGACCTCGGCCGACGTCGAGAGCGACAGCGACAGGTTCGACGGTGGCCGTCGCGTCGAGTGTGACCGTCGCCTTCTTCTGGACCTTGCCGAAGCCCGAGAGGTCCGCGGTGACGGTGTACACGCCCGGCGGAACCGAAGGGAAGCGATAGCGACCGTCCGCGGCGGTGACCGCGGAGCGAACGCCCTGGAGATTCGGGCTCGCGATCTCCACGGTCACTCCCGGCAGGGCATCGCCGCTCTGATCCGTCACGGTTCCCTCGATCGTGCCGGTGGTCTGGCCGAGGGCGACGGAGGCTGCAAGGAGAAGGATCGCCGGGATGACCAGGTGGGCTCGCGTCATAGGTCTTCCCTTCCGCCTGGAGCCGACGCGAGCTTCCTTTTGGATCGGCTGGGAACGCCGAGCCCCCGGGGGATGCTCACGGCGAGGACCCAGAATTTGTCCAATCGTATCCCGCTTTTCGGCCGGGAGGCTTCTTCCTGCCGGAAGTTAGGGCAGCACGCCGGATGGTAGGGCGCCTGGATCGACAGGCTCGGGCTGGCGCCTCCGGCCGCGTTCCGGCCCCTCGCGGTGGAGGAGGCTCCGGCGGAGGGAGACTTACAATCCCGAGAGCCGCGCCGGTCGATCCCCGTCGTTTCCGCGGGAGGTTAGCTCAGCGGTAGAGCGCCTGCTTTACACGCAGGTGGTCGGGGGTTCGATCCCCTCACCTCCCACCATTCATAACTCTTTCAAACCACCTGCGCTTACGGCCTCGTTGGATACCGGCTGTGTCGTTAGCAGCGAGTACGTCTTCGTGACGCATGGCGGCAAGCAGTACAGCGCCTCCACGATTCGCCGTTATCACGGCAGGGCAGCAGGGATTGCGCAGATTACGAAGCGCTTCACGTTCCACCACCTTCCGCACCTCTACGGAACGAGGCTTGCAAACTACGGGGCCACGGCGACCGACATCAAGGAGAGCACGGGGCTTTCGAGCATCGTACTTCTCAAAAGTACTTGCATTTCCGAGCGAACGCCTGAGCCGCGGGCACGGCTTCGAGCCGCCTCGGGGTCGGGTTCCGAGGGAAAAGCCTCCAACTCCCGGCAGTAAGCCTGAACCGCGCAGGGCCATGACCGGTTACACAACATCCCGGTGTTTTCAGGGGTTTTGCCGAAAACACCGCGCCACATGTAGATAGTTGTAGTAGGTCTTTGTGGGACATCGGTGCTTCAGGGCTTGACCAGCCCGCCAGACACCTGCTTGTAATCGTTGGTACGGGTCAGCCGCCAACGCTCTGCGATAAGCAAGGCTCACCCCGGATGGCGCAAGCCGGAGGGGTTAAAGTGGCAGCAGCCGATGCATTCACAGGGGGCTTGTGAGCCTCTGCCGATGCGTCATGGGACTACCCCATGCCCGGCATCCCCCGATGTAGCCAGCGTGCTCCACCGGCTGACTACTTGCCCGCTTGCGGTGTGGTGGACGTATCGGTGACACGCATGTGATTGCCGTACCGTTCAGGCAAGCCCCGAAGGTTGAATCTGGATTGGGGCCACAGGAAGAAGAAGCCAGACTGGACACCTCGCCTCAGTCAGGTGAGTCCCTGTCCTCCTCCACTTCGTTGACAACGGTCAATGAGGAAGGAGGAGGACTGTTTCCTGCCTAATCAGGCGAGGGGGAGGAGAGGCGACGAGAGGCGACGAGAGGGAAAAAAGCACTTGAGACCCGTGGCTCGCGTTTGACGAGAATGCCCACCAAGTTAACTCCGATGTTTAAAGCACCCCAGAAGGGCCGAGACGCTTTTCCTTTCGTAAAAGTTCCTGCCGAATGGATCTTCTTGCCTTGTAAAGCCCGCCAGAGCGAAAAGCAGGCCCATCTAGGGTGAGTTATCCCACAAAGGTGTTGACACCTCGTGGAGTCTGGAAGGCGCAGATGAAACGAGGGCCAGAGGACCTATTCTTCCGAGAGTGTTCCTCGCCAAAGGAGCTCAAGGAGGAAGGTCGATGACCCTCGAGGAGAGGATACAGGGACTTCGTCTTCGGGCGTTGTATCGGGCGGTGGAGTTGGGCAACGCGAGCCAGGTCTGCCGGGAGCTTGGGATATCCAGATCGCTGTTCTACCGATGGAAGAAGAGGCTTTCTCAATACGGGCCAGAGGGGTTGCATCCGCGCCGGCGGGGGTGCCGGCACGGGCGGCCGCCGAAGGTGGAAGCCCACGAAGAGCAGGCCGTTTTGGGTATGGCCATCTCCTGGCCGACGTGGGGTCCGCGGCGGCTGTCGGCGCAGCTGGCACGCAGCTCTGTCCACGTGGCTCCGAGCACCGTTCACCGCTTGCTTCGGCGCGTGGGCCTTGGCACGCCGGCATGAGCGGCTGGCGGTTCTCGAGCACCACAGCGCACGCTCGGCTGGCCTTCTCACCGAGCGCACTCGCCGACGCCTCTGGCAGGCCCGCTATGGCCGTACCCGCCACGTCGAAGCCAAGCTTCCGGGCGACCTGGTCTGCCTGGACTGCTTCTACATCGGCAAGCTCAAGGGCGTCGGCCCGCTCTGGCAGGTCACGGCCTGGACGCGCCTGCTCCTTCGCCTTCGCCCAGGTCATCCCATCGGTGGAGGCCATCCACTGCGCCCGATTCCTCAAGCGCGTCCTGCTTCCTGCCTACCGGAAGGCCGGCTGGAAGCTCAAGCGCGTCCTCACCGACCACGGCAGCGAGTTCAAGGGCCTCTTCGACGCCGTCTGCTCCGAGCTCGGCATCCACCACACCCGCACCAAGCCGCGAAGTAGTCGAGGACCGGTTGCCTCGCACGTCACGAGTCAAGCCTCCGAGGGCGCCCGAGGACCTGAGGGCATCCCCCAGGGGACAAAGGATTCGGACGGTCTTCCTCCTCGACCCTATTCCGCGCCGGAGCATCGGTGTTACCCTCTCGACGATGGATCGCGCCTTTCGCGGGTCACTTCTCGGTAGGCGAAGCCTCCCCGTACATAGCCACTCCTGACAAACGGTGGTGAGCGTCCGCCAGGTGATCTTGCAGATTCCCTGGCGGGTCTGCGTCTGCTCTAGGAATTCGAGCTGCAACAACCTGCACCGGTCAGATTCGCAACAGCCAGTTTTTCTCCCAGCGAATTAGCAAGCGAGGGCGCCGCATGATCGAGAGCCCATGACAGTCTCGGTAATCATCCCGCTGTACAACAAGGCGCGCTACATCCAAGATCGCTGGATTCCGTTCTGGCACAGACATACCGGGATTTCGATCTGATCGTCGTCGACGACGGTTCGACGGACGGCGGGGCCGACGCCGTCCAAAAATGCCACGACCCTCGTTTAACGCTGATCCGGCAGGAGAACGTCGGCCCGGGCGCTGCCCGCAATCGCGGGCTCCGCGAGGCACGAGGTCAGTACGTGGCCTTTCTCGATGCCGACGACGAGTGGCGACCGGAATTCCTACAAGAAAGCATCGCAGTGCTCGAACATCATGGGCCCGAGGTGGCGGCCATTTCGTCTGGTCATTTCTATTGGCCAGCGGGCAAATCCACGGAAGCACGGTGGCGAAGTCGTGGCCTGCGGGAAGGGGTGTGGCGCGTGACGCCGAATCTTCCCGCGGACGTGGTGCGTCATCTATTAGCCTATATGAGTCCATGCACTACGGTGGCGCGCACCTCTGTTGTCCTCAAGTGGGGCCGTTTCTATGACCGTCACCGATGCCTGTATGGTGAAGACGCGTGGTTGTGGCTGAAGGTTTTGCTGAACCACCCTGTCGCTGTTCACATGACGCCGTTGGTCCGGATCGACACTAAGGCATCGGAGTTGGATATCAACCGTCCGGGGGCCCATGAGGTGGAGCCTTTCTTGCTTCATGTCGATGAACTGGAATCCGTGTGTCCCGCCGCCCTGCGCGAACTGCTCGGCAAAATCTTGGCGATAAGGGCCTTCCTTACTGCCTCTCAGCTCACCACTCACGGCGACTACCGCGAAGGCCGCCGATTGTTGCGGCAGTTTCGCTGCTCTGCGGTCGTTCCATCCCCTCGGTTCCTGGCACTCTGGTGGCGGACAACACCATTGGGATTTGCTGTCTGGCGAGCCTGGCGCCGGTTCATCGAATCCTTCAAGACGACCAAAGTTGGCGGAGGAATCCGCCGCTGGCTTCGTCCTTCGCGGTCGTGAGCTAGTCTGAGTTATCCCACAAAGGTGTTGACACCTCGTGGAGTCTGGAAGGCGCAGATGAAACGAGGGCCAGAGACCTATTCTTCCGAGAGTGTTCCTCGCCAAAGGAGCTCAAGGAGGAAGGTCGATGACCCTCGAGGAGAGGATACAGGGACTTCGTCTTCGGGCGTTGTATCGGGCGGTGGAGTTTGGCAACGCCAGCCAGGTCTGCCGGGAGCTTGGGATCTCCAGATCGCTGTTCTACCGATGGAAGAAGAGGTTCTCAATACGGGCCAGAGGGGTTGCATCCGCGCCGGCGGGGGTGCCGGCACGGGCGGCCGCCGAAGGTGGAAGCCCACGAAGAGCAAGCCGTCTTGGGCATGGCTCTCTCCTGGCCGACGTGGGGTCCGCGGCGGCTGTCGGCGCAGCTCTTGCGCAGTTCCGTCCAGGTGGCGCCGAGCACGGTTCATCGGCTGCTTCGGCGTGTGGGCCTTGGCACCCGGCATGAGCGGCTGGCCGTTCTCGAGCACCACAGCGCACGCTCGGCGGGTCTTCTCACCGACCGCACTCGCCGCCGGCTCTGGCAAACCCGCTATGGCCGTACCCGCCACGTCGAAGCCAAGACTTCCGGGCGACCTTGTCTGCCTGGACTGCTTCTACATCGGCAAGCTCAAGGGCGTCGGCAAGCTCTGGCAGGTCACGGCCTGCGATGCCGCCTGCTCCTTCGCCTTCGCCCAGGTCATCCCATCGGTGGAGGCCATCCACTGCGCCCGCTTCCTCAAGCGTGTCCTTCTGCCTGCCTACCGGAAGGCCGGCTGGAAGCTCAAGCGCGTCCTCACCGACCATGGCAGTGAGTTCAAGGGCCTCTTCGACGCCGTCTGCTCCGAGCTCGGCATCCACCACACCCGTACCAAGCCCCGTCACTGCTGGACCAACGGCTTCGTCGAAACGGCTCCAGGGAACCATCCTCCACGAGCACTGGAGAGTCGCCTTCCGACGCCGCTACTTCACCTCCGCGGCCGCCGTGGATCGATCCCTCCAGAGCTTCGTCGCCTTCTATAACCACCAGCGACCTCATCAGGGATACCGACTCAGAGGCCGTATCCCCAGCCGACATCTTCCTCGGTGCGATACAGTGAAAACCAACTCTCTCGGACCAGAAAACTGTCAACACCCTTACGGAACTGGACAATCTAGGGGCAGGCAGGATCCTTTGTTGGAGAAGCCGTCTTCACCGAGAAGAGGGCTTGCTTGCCGCGTGAAGGCCGCAAGAGGAAGATTCCCCGGAAGTTCAACGACTCTTGTTTCCGCGATGCACGCCGAGAGATGTTTCAAGTAGACAGGACTGGACATCGTGTTCCGCCCTGCGGAGGCAACACAATGAAATCGACTTACCTGATTCGCTTGCCGGTCTTAACATGTAGACGCTGCGTCCTCGCGCACCTGCGCGAAGTGCGGCTCGCGGGTCTGGGCAAGGGCGCCAGGCTACGCCGGGTCGTCGTCCGGAAGGCCGCGGCTCGCCGCGGTGTCCGCAAGACCGTGGGGCGCGCCAGGGTGCGCCGCACCGTCAAGAAGGCCGCTGTGCGTCGCCGCGTGCGGAAGACGGTGGGTCGCGCCCGGGTCCGCCGGGCAGTAAAGAAGACCGGGGCTCGCCGGGTCGTCCGGACCGCGAAGAGAAGACTGGCCGCGGCCGAAGTGGGGTTGACCTCGCCCATGTTTTCGTCGAGCTGAATCTCATCGCGTCCACGTAAATGCAATCTGTCGCCGCGAGGCGGCAGATTGCTTCGCGCGGATCGCGGCTAAACTACGGCGCCGTGAGGCGCATATCGGTAACCGCCGGCATACTCTGTCTGGCGCCGGCTTGGCGTCGTGCGGAGCAGGCCGCGGTGGGGCCGACCGCCCTGAGTTCGTGAAGGAACGCGGAGCCTCAGGGCGCCACCGTGGCGAACGGATGCTCGAAGCTCAGATAGAAGAGCATCGAATATTGCCCGTGGCTGGGGCCCAGGCCGATCGGGACGCCCAGGCCGGCCACGATCTGCAGGCCGCTCTTCAGGTTCCAGGCGTATCGAAAACCGGGACTGATGACAAAGGTCTCGCCGACCTCCACCGTAGTGCTCGGCCGTCACCGACTCCGTCCGCACCCACAGCGACTCGACGAGCAGGTTCCAGTTGGGCTTCGCGAGGAAAATCAGGCTGGCCGCCGCGCTCGGGATCACGAGCGCGGCTTTATCGCCCTCTTCGTCCCGAGCCTGGGGTGTCCACGCGACCCCCGCGTTCCAGTGCGTCACGAAGCGGTCGGAAAGCACGAAGCTCGCAGGGATCACGAACTGAAGCCCCGCGGAGCCGGCTCCGAGGCTGCGCGCGTAGCTGCCGGTCGGAAAGAACACCGACAGGCGCGGCGCGACCGCAACCTTCGCGCCGCTGCCGCCAATGAGCTGGTAGCGGTAATGCAGGGCCAGGTCACCCAACCCCGTGGCGTCTCCCTGGTCACGCTCCAAGCGCGAGAGGAGCACTGTCAGCGAAAGCTGATGCGTCTGGCGGGGCACGGGCCATTCCTGCGTGAAGGTCCACGCCCAGCCTCCCGATTTCCAGTCCCAGATGAAGAGCTGCAGGTGCTGGACGACGCCCGGATCCTGGTTGTACGCCTCCTCCACCAGAAAACTGTTGTCTTGAATCGGGCCGGGGTCCTGGGCCGCGGCCGCGCGGGCTACGCCCAGGCAGAGCATTGCCGCGACGCGCCTCACGCCTGCGAGCATAGCCGGTTCGGCGCGTGATTCGACCGGCAAGCGGCCGGGCGGAACGGCTCGGCGTGAGCGACCACAAGCCCTCCCCAGGCGTACCGGCGTCCCCTTCGATGCAATTTTCGGATCTCCCGCGAGTTACGAACCGGTGCGGAGCGATATTGTGAACGCGACGGCCGACGGAGGAACCCATGCCTGAAGAACTCGATCCGACGCGGCGCCGGTTTCTGAACGTTGCCGCCGCTGGAGGAGCGGCCGTCCTGATCTCCGGTGTCTCGGGGACGGCCAGCGCCCGGGGCGACAAGGACGAAAGGGAAGAAGACGTCTCCCCGGCGGAAGACCTGATGCGCGAGCACGGCCTGCTCAACCGAGTGCTGCTGATCTATGGGGAAGCCCTGCGGAGAATCGACGCAAAGGAAGACTTGCCGCCGGAGCCTCTGGCCGATTCCGCCCGGATTATCCGGACGTTCATCGAGGACTACCACGAGAAGCTGGAGGAGGACTTTCTCTTCCCGCGCTTCAGGAAGGCGAACAAGTTGACGGATCTGGTCGCGGTGCTCCTCCAGCAGCACAAGGCGGGACGGCAACTGACGGAAACGACTCTCCGGCTTTCGACGGCTCCCACCCTCAAGAGCCCCGACGGGCGCGCACAACTGGCGGACTCTCTCCGCCGATTCGTCCGGATGTACCGCCCTCACGAAGCGCGGGAGGACACGGTGCTCTTCCCGGCGTTTCGCGGCATCGTCTCGCCCAACGAATACGACTCGCTCGGCGAATCGTTCGAGAAGAAGGAGCACGAGCTCTTCGGCGAGGACGGGTTCGAAAAGATGGTCGACCGGGTGGCGGGGATCGAGAAGTCCCTCGGCATCTACGACCTGGCGCAGTTCACGCCGAAGGTCTGACCGGGAGGTGCGGATGAATCCTCATCCAGGCACGGGCCGCGCGACGGCGCCCGGCGCGGCAATACTCATTCGCGTTCTCGTGGGATGGGTGTTCGTCTCCGAAGGCGTTCAGAAGTTCCTGTTCCCCGACGCTCTGGGTGCCGGCCGGTTCGCCAAGATCGGAATCCCGAGCCCGCAGTTCACGGCCCCCTTCGTGGGCGCGGTCGAGATCGTTTGCGGCCTTCTCCTCCTGCTCGGGCTCTTCACGCGGCTCGCGACGATCCCGCTCTTGATCGACATGGCCGTGGCGATCCTCTCGACGAAGCTCCCGATGTTGTCGGCCCAGGGCTTCTGGCCGATGCTCCACGAGGCCCGAACGGACTTCTCCATGGTGCTCGGGCTGGTCTTTCTCCTCCTGGTCGGGCCGGGGCGGTGGTCGCTCGACGGCGCCCGGGCCGGCGGGGAGAGGGTTACCCCAAATGATGCTTTTGCATCAGTTCCCTCTCGCGGGAATCGGTCATTTTCGTCCCGGCGCGAGGAGGAACGATGAACGTGGTGGCCTGGCGGACGCGGCGGCACGAGCGGTTCATCGTGCCGGAAGCCCCCCTCGGACTCGATGAGGTCGCGGCGGCGACCGACGCGGCGTCGGGCCGGATGACGCTGCGCTTTCGTCCGACCTCCGGCCGCCCGGAGAAACTCGAGGCTCTGCGCGAGGCGCGGCGGGCGATGATCCGGGAGGAGTGGACCCGCGGCCTCGAAGAGGGCGAGCCGGCCCTGGCGGAAGCGGTGTTCTCGTCGTCCCTGGTGTCCTGGGAGATCCCGATTGGCGAGCAGACGCGGTGCCGCGAGAAGATCGTCGCGCTGGTCCGGCGCGCCAACCGTCTCCTCGCGCGGCTGCCGCATTGGGCCGCCCCGACTTCTCCGAACCTCTGACGCCGCCTCACTCCGCCCGCAAGGCGCGGACCGGGTCGATGCGCGTCGCCCGCAGGGCCGGCAGGATGCTCGCGGCGCCGGCGGCGAGCCCGAGGACGGCGGCTGAGCCAATCAGCGTCGACGCGTCGTTGGCGGCGATGCCGAAGAGAAGTCCCGAGACGAGCCTCCCGAGCGCGAGCGCGGCGGCCGCCCCGCACACCAGACCGGCCCCGACCGGCCACAGCGACTGGCGCGCGACGAGGCCGAGGATGCGTCCCCGCGAGGACCCCAGGGAGAGCCGCACGCCGATCTCGCGCGTACGCTCGACGACCGCAAAGGCCGTTACCGCGTAGATCCCGGCGAGAGCGAGCGCCAGGGCCGCCGCCCCGAAAACCTCGAGCAGGACCATCTGGAAGCGGCGTTCGGCGAGCGACTCGTCGAGCGCCTCCTCCATGGGCTTGACGGCCGAGGCCGCGACGTCGGCATCGAGCGTTCGAATCTCCCGTCGGACGGCCGGGGCGAGCGTCGCCGGCTCGCCGCGCGTCCGCAGCGCGATGCAGAAGATGTTCGCCAGCCACACCGAGACGTCCGGCGGCGTCTGGGGGTAGGGGACGTAAACGTCGGCCGCGCCTTCGGCGTCGAGTCCGGTGAACTTGACGTCGCCGACGACCCCGACGATCTCGACCGTCCGCCACGGATCGCGGTCGTCGATCTGCAGCCGGACGCCGAGCGGACTCGAGTTCGGGAAGTGGCGCCGCGCGAACGTTTCGCTCACGAGCACGACCGGGACCGAGTCGGCCGTGTCGTGGGGGCCGACGTCGCGGCCTTCCCGCAGCGGGACCCCGAGCGTGTGGAAGTAGCCGGGAGCGACGGCGCGATAGTTGGCGAGCGGCGCCTTCGCACGATCCTGGTCCGGCCGGCCTTCGATCAGGAAGGAGATGTTTGCGCGCCACTGTGTCAGCGGGTTGAGCGACGCGGCCGAAACCTCGTCGACGCCGGGAAGGCTCGAGAGCCGCGCCGTGACCTGCTCGGCGAAGCGGGAGATCGCCTCCGGGCGGCCGTAGCGGGACTTTGGCAGCGAGAGCTGCACGCTCAGGAGATGGTCGGCCCGAAAGCCGGGGTCGGTCGCCTGCAATCTCTGAAGCGTGCGGAGAAGCAGGCCCGCGCCGACGAGGAGCACGAGCGAGAGGCCCACTTCCGCCGCGACGAGAACGGCGCGGGCGCGCGTGCTGCGGCGGCCGCCGGTGTTTCCACGCCCCATGCCGGAGAGTGTGCGGGCGATCCCGCGGCTTCCCTGGATCGCGGGCGCAAGGCCGAGGGCGAGACCCGCGATGATCGAGAGCGCGAGGTTGAACGCGAGGATCGGCAGGTCGATGCCGATCTCGGCGGCACGGGGCATGCGGGCGGGACCGAGCGCGAGCAGCGCGCGGACTCCGGCGAAGGCCACGAACAGGCCGAGGGCGCCGCCGAGGAGGGCGAGCACGCCCGTCTCGACCAGGAGCTGTCGGAGCAGGTCCCGCCGCCGCGCCCCGAGGGCCGCGCGCAGGGCGAGTTCCGGCCGCCGGCCGGCCACCCGCGCGAGAAGCAGGTTGGTCAGATTCGTGCAGGCGATCAGGAGCACGAGGGCCACCGCCGCCTGCAGCAGCAGGAGCGTCTTACGGAAGTTGCCGACGACGAGCTCGGCGAGGGGCTGCAACCGCACACCCGACCGGCTCGCGTTGGTGTCGGGATGAGCGGTCCGCAGGCTCGCGACGATCGCATCGAGATCTTGCCTCGCGGTCTCCGGCCCGATCCCCGGTTTCACGACGCCGAGGACGCGCAGGAAGGTCGAGCCGCGCCGGAGCCGCCGCGGATCCGACTCGAGGACGAGGGGCGTCACGAGCTGCGCGCTCGTCGCCAGAAACGGGTACTCCGGGGGGAGGACGCCGATGATCGTGTAGGGCTCGCCGTTCAGCGTCAGGGTGCGGCCGAGGACGCCGCGGTCGCTGCCGAAGCGCGACTTCCAGAGCCCGTCGGAGAGGAGGGCGACGCGCGCGCCTCCCGGCCGTTCCTCCTCCGGCAGCGGCGTGCGGCCGAGCGACGCGCGGGCGCCCAGGACTCGGAAGAAGTCGCGGGACACCCACTGGGCCGGCAGCGTGACGGGCTCGTCGACGCCGGTCAGGTTGGCGCTCCATCCGCCGTACGCGAGGAGAGCGTCGAAGCTTCGGGCGTTCTCCTGGAGCTCGAGGAAGTCCGCGATCGCGAAGGGCTGCCGGTCGCTCCCTGGCTCCAGCGAGTGGATCGCGAAGAGCCGCTCGGAGTGCGCGAAGGGGAGCCGGCGCAGGAGCACGGCGCGAACGACCGTGAAGATGGCGGTGTTGGCGCCGATCGCCAGGGCGAGGGTCGCGATGACGGCGGCGGCGAAGCCCGGGCGCCGGCGGATGTTGCGGAAGGCGAGGCGCAGGTCCCGCAGGAGGCTCGGCATCATGACGGCATCTCCACGCGCGCGAGAGTAGGAGTCGCGTATAATATTATCAATGATGATTTTATATGACTTATAAAGTCAGAAAACATGAACTGACATGATGGACGGACGTCACCTCGTGACCTTTCAGGCGGTGCTCCGCGAGGGGAGCTTCCTCAAGGCCGCCCGCGCCCTCGGCCTCGCCCAGCCCACCGTGACCCTCCACATCCAGGAGCTCGAGGCCGCAGTTCGGCCTCGAGCTCTTCGACCGGCGCGGACGCCGGCGCCCGCTGACTCCCGCCGGGGAGCTCCTCGCCGAGCGCGCCGGACCGATCCTCGACTCCTTCGACCGGCTCGCGCGGAGCATGTCGGAGCTCAGGGACGGGCGCAGCGGCCTGATCCGCGTCGGCTCGATCGAGCCGGCCGCGAGCCAGCGGGTCATGCCTCTCCTCGGAAAGCTCCAACGCGATCGGCCCGCGCTGCGCGTGCGGCTCGACGTCTCGGGAACGAACGGCGTCAGCCGCGGCGTCGCCGACGGGGAGCTCGACCTCGGCCTCTGCTCCGCGCCGCCGGCCGAGCTCGGCCTCGACTTCGAGCCCCTCTTCGCCGAGGAGATGGCCCTGCTCGTTCCGCGCGGGCACCGGCTCGCCGGGCGCAAGCCTCTTCGAGCCCGGGACCTCGAGGGCGAGCCGCTCCTCCTGACCGAGCAGGGCTGCTCCTACCGGCGCGCGATCGAGACGGCGTTGCAGGAGCACGGCGTGCGGCCCTCAGTGGAGCGTCGAGAGCGGGGGCACCGAGACGCTCAAGGCGGCCGTGCGCCAGAAGATGGGGATCGCCATCCTGCCCGCGTGCGGCCGTTTCGCCCGCGCCGCCGGGAACGGTCGTCCGCAGCCTGGCCGACCTCGTCATCGCGCTTCCGGTCGGGCTTCGCGACTCGGCCCGACTCCGCCCCGCCCCGCCCGCCCTGGCCCTCCTCGTCGCTTCGCTTCGCCGGGCGCTCGCGGCGGTGCCCCCGCAACCGGCTCGACAGTAGAATTCGGCCCAGATATCTCGATGAGTCTCGTCCCAGGCTTCCGCCTCGGGTCTTACGTCATCCTGTCGCCCCTCGGCGCAGGCGGGATGGGGGAGGTATACCGGGCGCGAGACTCGAAGCTCGACCGAGACGTGGCGATCAAGGTCCTCCCGGCCATCCGTCTCGCGGCGACCCGGCGGCGCTTGCGCGCTTCGAGCGTGAGGCGAAGGCTGTCGCCGCGCTCTCGCACCCGAACATTCTCGCGATCTTCGATTTCGGGACGAGCGACGGCATGGCCTACGCGGTCATGGAGCTGCTCGAGGGCGAGACGCTCCGGGCAGAGACTCGAGTCGGGAGCGATCCCTCGGACAGCAGGCGGTCGATTATCGGGCTCCAGATCGCTCGAGGCCTCGCGGCCGCACACGAGCGCGGCGTCGTGCATCGTGACCTGAAGCCCGAGAACGTCTTCGTCTCGAAGGACGGGCACGTCAAGATCCTCGACTTCGGCCTGGCGAAGCGGGACGTGAAGGCCGCGCCGGGCGAGGAGACCAGCGCGCCGACAGTCGTCCGGCCACACGGAGCCCGGGCACCGTGATGGGAACCGTCGGCTACATGTCGCCCGAGCAGGTGCGGGGCCAGGCCGTCGACCACCGCTCGGACATCTTTTCGTTCGGGGCGATTCTGTACGAGCTGTCTGTCCGGGCAAACGGGCCTTCAAGAGGGAGACGGCCGCGGACACGATGTCGGCGATTCTGAGCCAGGAGCCGTCGGCGCTGACGGAGTCGCGGATCCCGGTGTCGCTGGTTCACGTGGTGAAGCACTGCCTGGAGAAGGATCGGGACAAGCGGTTCCAGTCGGCCCGCGACATCGTGTTCGCGCTGGGAGAGGCGTCGGGTCCGCCGGCAAGCGTCTTGAGACCCGCGGCGGGGCGAAAGCCAGTAGGGATCGGCGCTCTGGCGCTCGTTCTCGTAGCGGCCGTCGTCGGCCTCGTCGTCGCAAGACGACCCGGGAAGCCGTCGACTCCGGCACTCAAGCGAATCGCCGTTCTTCCCTTCGAAAATCTCGGTGCGCCAGAGGACGACTACTTCGCTGACGGGATCGCGGACGCGGTCCGGGGCAAGCTGACTTTGCTGTCGGGGATTCAGGTGATCGCCCGAGGGAGTTCGACGCCTTACAAGAAAACGACAAAGACTCCAAAGCAGATCGCGCAAGAATTAGACGTCGGATACCTGCTGACGGCGACAGTGCGCTGGCAGAAGGGACCGGGTCCGGCGAGCCGGGTGGAGGTCAGCCCGGAGCTTGTGGAGTTGGCCGGCGCCGGGGCTCCGTTCTCGAAATGGCAACAGCCGTTCGAAGCGGCTCTGACGGATGTCTTCCAGGTGCAGTCGGAAATGGCATCGAAGGTGGCCCGGGAGCTCGGAGTCGCGCTCGGGGCAAAGGAGGAACGCCGCCTGGAGGAAACGCCTACGAAGAACCTGGCCGCCTACGACGCCTACCTCAGGGGCGAGGAGGTATGGCGACGCCCTGTGACAGTCGGCGAAAGTTCGCGGGGCGCGGTGGCGTTCTTTGAACAAGCAGTGGCGCTGGATCCTGGCTTCGCACAGGCGTGGGCGAGAATCTCGCAGAAGAGCTCGCTCCGGTACTACCAGGAAAACCGCACGCCCGAGCTGGCCAAGCGCGCTCGAGAGACGGCGGACAAAGCCGTGGCGCTCGCACCTGACCGCCCAGAAGGCTATTTGGCTCTCGGTATTTACCAGGTTTTCGTCGCTCGGGACCTCATCGGTGCCCTGGAACAGTTCGATCGAGGTGCGCGGCTCGCGCCGGGTAACGCCGAGCTCGCCACGTCGGCGGCCTACGTCGAAATGATGCTCGGAAGGTGGGACGCCGCCGTCGAGCACGTCAAACGAGCCGAGCGTCTCGATCCGCGCTCGACCGATACCCTAATTACTTTGAGCGACGCGCTTCGCAACCTGCGACGCGTGCGTGAGGCGCGGGAGGCGTGCGATCGCGGCCTTGCAATTGAACCCGCGAACCTCGGTCTCATTCAGGAAAAGGCTCTTACGTTTCTTGGCGAGGGGGATCTTCACGGCGCGAGATCCGTTCTGACGTCTGCGCCGAGGGTGATCAAGCCCGCCACCCTCGTTGCCACCGTCGCCGTGACCCTGGACATGGTCTGGGCTCTCGACCCACAACAAACGGAATTGCTCCTGGGTCTGACGCCGAGCGCCTTCGACGACCTCAGGGACCAATGGGGAATCTGCCTTGCTCAGGCTTACGCCCTCAAAGGAGATACCGCAAGCGCTCGCTTCTACGCCGACGAGGCAAGGAAAGCCTTCGAGGAGCAGCTCCGAGGAACGCCAGAGAATCCGGAGAAGCACGCCCAATTGGGACTCGCGCTCGCGTACCTCGGCCGACAAGAAGACGCCATCCGGGAGGGGCAGCGCGGTGTCGCACTATTGCCCGTGTCCGAGGATGCTCGCAACGGCCCCTATTTGCAGCACCAACTCGCCCGAATCTACATTTTGCTCGGCGAGCAGGAGAAAGCACTCGACCAGCTCGAGCCTCTCCTCAAGATCCCCTACTATCTCTCACCCGGCTGGCTCAAGATCGACCCCAACTTCGACCCGCTGCGCGGCAACCCACGGTTCGAGAGACTGGTCGCCAGAAAATGAGGCTTTCCGCGGGCACCCGACTCGGCCCCTACGAGATCGTCGCGCCGATCGGCGCGGGCGGGATGGGAGAGGTGTACCGGGCGAAAGACGCGCGTCTGGCGCGCGAGGTGGCGATCAAGGTGCTGCCGGAGTCGCTGTCCTCCGATCAAGAGAGACTGCGGCGCTTCGAGAAGGAAGCGCAGTCCGCCTCGGCGCTAAACCACCCCAACATCGTTACGATCCACGGCGTCGGCTCGGAGAGAGGCGTCTCCTACATCGCGATGGAGCTCGTAGACGGAGCGACGCTGAGGGAGCTGCTTGCGAGCGGCCCGCTTCCTATCAAGAAGCTGCTCCAGATCGCGCCTCAGATCGCGGAAGGCTTGGCTCGCGCGCACGAAGCCGGCATCGTGCACCGGGACCTGAAGCCTGAGAACGTGATGGTGAAGAAGGACGGGCTCGTCAAGATCCTGGACTTCGGGTTGGCGAAGCTGTCGTCGACGGCCTCGGGCAGCGATCAAGGTTCGCAGCTTCCGACGATGACGGGGACGACGCCCGGCGTCGTCGTGGGTACGGTCGGTTACATGTCCCCCGAGCAGGCGAGCGGGCAGGCGGTGGATTTCCGGTCGGACCAATTCTCCCTCGGCTCGATGCTGTACGAGATGGCGACGGGGAAGCGCGCGTTCCTGAGGAAGACTCCGATCGACACACTTGCGGCGATCCTGAACGAAGAGCCGGAGCCCCTGACCTCGATCGCCCAGCAAACTCCGGCTCCGTTGCGATGGCTCGCGGAACGTTGTCTGGCCAAGGATCCCGAGGCGCGTTACGCGTCGACGAAGGACCTGGCGCGCGATCTGGCCTCCATTCGCGACCACTTGTCTGAGGCGGCCTCGAGCGGATCCGTCTCCGCCGCAGGCCCCGCCCGACGCCGGCTGGCTCTCCCGGTCCTCGGCGCCATCGGTACGGCAGCCGCGCTGATTCTGGCGACCGTCCTGGTCGATCGATGGCTCGCGGCGCGGCAGAGCACGACCGACGGGCCGTCCTTCCGACAACTGACATTCGGCCGCGGCGACGTGCTGGATGCGCGCTTTGCGCCGGACGGAAGGACCGTCGTCTATTCCGCGTCCTGGGACGGAAAGCCGTTCGAGATCTTCTCGGTCCGCACGGATTCCGGGGAGTCGCGCCCGATCGGACTTTCGCGAGCGGACGCGCTGAGCGTGTCGTCCAAAGGCGAGCTCGCGGCCCTGCTCTACAGGCCCCACCTGTGGGCGGAGACCGGCCTCCTCGCGCGGGTTCCGATCGCGGGTGGCACGCCACGAGAGATCCTCGAAGGGGTTCGAGGAGCAGATTGGGCCCCCAACGGCGAGGATCTGGCGGTCGTCGTTGCCATGCCGAACGGCAAGAGCCAGCTCCAGTATCCCATCGGAACAGTTCTCGCCGAAGGCGACGACTTCAACTGCTTTCGTGTCTCGCCAAAAGGAGACCTCGTCGCTTGCATGGAACGCGGCACAATCACGACGTACGACCGGAAGGGGAAGCGCAGCGACATCCTGAAGATGCCGTGGATGGACGGGCTCGCCTGGTCGCCAAGAGGAGACGAAATCTTGTTTGTCGGGGGCCCCCCGGAGCGCCATGCGCTTCGCGCGGTGTCACTGTCGGGCCGGAGTCGAGTCCTGATGACTTCCCCTTTTGGACTCGTCCTTCACGACGTCGCTCCCGATGGCCGCCTTCTCATCGAGCAACGGGCATTCCGCGGGGAAATCGCGTGCCTGCCGCGGGGCGAGACTCGCGAGCGAGAGCTTGGCCGACCGCCGCAACCTCAGGCGACGGACATCTCGGAAGATGGCAAGTTCCTTCTCTTCTACGTGAATTCGGAGGACAAGGGAATCTACTTCCAGAAGACGGACGGGAGCCCCGCGGTACGCCTGGGCGAAGGTAACGCCCTTGGCCTTTCACCCGACGGCCGATGGGTGCTGACTCTGCTGGATGGACCGCCTCGCGAACTGGTCATGATCCCGACGGGTGCGGGGACCTCGAAGAAGATCCCGGTCGAGGGCGTCGAGCCGAAGTGGGCGTGGCTGCTCCCGAACGGGAAGGAAATCCTGGTCCGAGCTTCGGACAACGCCAGCAATCCCCTTTTCCTCGTCGGCCCGGAGGGGGGTAAACCCACTCCGGTGCGGGCCGACGATTACACCGACCGGGCGATGGCCCTGTCGCCGGACGGTAACCGCTTCGCCTATGCCACGAAGGGGGGCAGCTCCGAATCGCAGCTCTTTCGGGCGGCGAGGCGGCGACGGTCCCAGGCGTTCCTCTGACGCTCGAGGACCATCTCGCCCAGTGGAGCGCGGAGGGCCAATTCCTGTACATCTGGCGCTCCGGAGAGCTTCCGATGGTCATCGACCGGCTGGAGCTTGCGACGGGCCGAAGAGAGCCTTGGAAGAAGCTCTCCCCCCAGGACTCGACCGGCGTTCGTGGCGTTTCGAACGTGGTCATGGCCCCGGACGGCGAGTCTTATGCGTACCAGTACTACCGCGTTGTCACCGATGACCTGTACGTCGTCGAGGGCGTGAAGTAAGCGACAACGCCGATATGCCTCCGTCCTGACGAAGGTCCTGGCGGGTTCTCGCGAACGCCTGGCGGCGGAGCGTGCCGGCCCTGCTACTCGCTTCGCAGGACCCGGTTCGGATCGACGGAGAGCGCGCGCCGCGCCGGAATCCAGCAGGCCAGGAGCCCGGCGGCGAGCAGTAACCCGGCGACTGAGACGTAGGTCGCCGGGTCGATCGGACGCGTTTCGAAGAGGAGGCTCGAGAGGAAGCGCGTCAGTACCGCAGCCCCCGCCGCGCCGACGGCGAGGCCGGTGGCGGTCAGAGCGAGGCCCTGGCGGAACACGAGACCGAGGACGTCGCGCCGGCTCGCGCCGAGGGCGAGCCGGATGGCGATCTCCCGCGCGCGGCGGCCGACGTCGTAGGCGATGAGGCCATAGAGACCGATCACAGCCAGCAGCAGGGCCGTCGCGCCGAAAAGGGAGAGCAGCGTCGTGCGGAAGCGAGGCTGCGAGACGGAATCCTGGACGATCGCCGTCATCGGCTGGATGTCGGCGACGGGCAGTGACGGGTCGAGGGCAGCGACCTCGCGGCGAATGGCGGCGGCGAGGGCGCCGGAGTCGCCCGGACTCTTCGTCCGGATCGCAAGGTACGAGGCCCACCACGGCTCCTGCTCGAAGGGGACGTACATCTCGGGCTTCGACGCCGCCGCGATGCCGTCGCGCTTGACGTCGCCGACGACGCCGACGATCGTCCGCGGGACGCTCTCGGTGAAGCCGAAGGCGATTCGGCGGCCGATCGGATCCTCGCCCGGGAAGTGGCGCCGCGCCAACGCCTCCGAGATGACGCAAACCTTCGGCGCCGAGGCCGCGTCGCTCGCCGTGAAAAGGCGTCCCCGCATGAGCGGGATGCGAAGGACCCGGAAGTAGTCGGGTGTCAGCGCCGTGTAGTTGGCGGCTGAGGTCCGCGCCCGCGGCCGGGGCGGGGCGACCCTCGATCGTGAAGGCGAAGTTGAGACCGCTTCCCGTGAGCGGGAGCGGCAGGGCGGCGGCGGCGGATTCGACTCCGGGCTCGGCCTTGAGCCGTTCGACGAGGCGCTCGTAGAAGCCGAGCCACTGCTCGGGCTTCGTGTACTGGTTGCGGGGGAGGGATATGCCGGCGGTCAGCACGCTCGTCGGCTGGAATCCGAGCGGGGCCTCCTGCAGGCGCACGAAGCTCTTCGCGAGCAGTCCCGCGCCGATCAGGAGTACGAACGAGAGGGCCGTCTCCGCCACGACGAGCGCGCGCCGCAGGCGCCGTCTTCCGCCGCCCTCGCCGGCGCCCGACGACCCTTCCTTCAGGCCGGACGAGGGATTCGCTCCCGAAGCCTGGAAGGCCGGGGCGAGTCCGAAGGCGACGGCGGCGACGACGCAGGCGCCGAGGGCGAAGAGCAGGACCGTCGTGTCGAGGCGGATCTCCGATACCCGAGGGAGGTCGGCGGGAAGCCAGGCCTTGAGCCCCTTCAATCCCGCGAAGGCGAGGCCGACGCCGAGGGCGCCGCCCGAGACGGCGAGAAGGATGCCTTCCGCCAGGAATTGCCGCAGCAGGCGCGCCCGGCTCGCGCCGAGCGCCGTCCGGATGGCGACCTCGCGCGCGCGGCCGCTCGCCCGCGCGAGCAGGAGGTTGGCGACGTTGGCGCAGGCGATGGCGAAGACGAGGCCAACGGCGCCGAGCAGTACGAGCAGTGCCGTTCGCACGCCGGAGACGAGGCTTTCGGCCAGGGGAACGATCTCGACTCCCCAGCCCTCATTCTCCTTCGGATACTCGCGCGCGAGCGCCGCCTGCACGGACGCGAGCTCGGCCTGCGCGTTGGCCGGTGTCGTCCCGCTCTTCAGGCGGCCGACGATCCGCAGGTAGTGGCCGCCGCGCCGCTCGCGCAGGTCGGTGAACACCGGGTCGTGCGTCAGCGTCAGCCAGAGCTCGACCCGCGGCGACTCGGGCGGCGTCTTGAATCGCGCCGGCATGACGCCCACGACGACGACGGGCTTCTGGTCGAGAAGAATCGACTTGCCGACGATCGCCGGGTCGGCCGCGAAGCGCGCGCGCCAGAGCCGTTCGCCGAGCACCGCCACCGACGGAGCGCCGGGATCGTCGTCGACCGCCGCGAGCGTCCGTCCGAGGATCGGCGTGTCCTCGAGCATCCGGAAGAGATTCGACGTGACCGTCCCGGCGGTGACGAGGAGCGGGTCGCCGTGGCCGGTCAGCGTGTAATCGTGCATCCGGATCGCCGCGAGCTCCTCGAAGGATTTCGACCGGGTGCGCCAGTCGTCGAAGTTCGGGGTACGAAACGCCGTTGCCGGTGACGCCGAGGCTCGGCTGATTCTGGGAGACCGCCACGAGCCGGTCGGCGCCGGGGAAGGGGAGCGGGCGGAGCAGCACCGCGTCGACGACGCTGAAGATCGCCGTGTTGGCCCCGATCCCGAGGGCGATCGTCGCCAGCGCCACCGCCGCGAAGCCGGGGCTCCGCGCGAGCGATCGGCCACCGAACCGCAGATCCCGGAAAAGCTGTCCCATCGCCGCCTCCGCCTCCGCTTCCGTCGTCGACGTTCTCACAAGAGACGTCGGGCGGGGAGAGGGGTTTCGCCGTACGATCGCCCCGAGGAGGTCCCATGCCACGCTCGTTCACCCGCGACCGGGCCCTCGCGCTCGCGTTGGCCGGCCTGTTCTCCGTCGTCGCGGCTGCACCCGGACAGTCGTCCTGGCACTGGCCGGAGAAGGCGAAAAACCTGCAGGTTCTTCCCAAGGACTGCGATGCGGAGAAGCTCCAGGCGATCATGAAGGGCTTCACCCGCTCGCTCGGGGTCCGCTGCACGCACTGCCACGTCGGCCGCGAGGGGCAGCCCCTCGAGACGTACGACTTCGTGTCGGACCAGAACCCCAACAAGGATCGGGCGCGCGAGATGTACCGGATGCTCGGCGACATCAACGGTCACCTCAAGAAGATCGCGCCGAGCGGTGACAAGCGCGTCAACATGTGGTGCGGCACGTGCCATCAGGGACGGCCGCGTCCGATGACGCTCGCGGAGGAGCTCGGCCAGACCTACCGGCGCGCCGGGATCGACGCGACTCTCGTCCGGTATCGCGAGCTTCGCGACCGGTTCTACGGCCGCGGCGGCTACGACTTCGGCGAGCGCTCGCTCGACGATTTCGGAGACGAGCTCATCGAGCTCGGAAACCGGGACGCGGCGATCGAGATCTTCCGGCTCAACGCCACACAGTTTCCGCAGTCGGGCAACGCGTGGAGTAGCCTCGCGGCGGCCTTCGACGGCGCCGGCCGGAAGGAGCTCGCGTCGATCTACTACCGCAAGGCGGTCGAGGTCGATCCGAACAACGAGGAGGCCCTCGCGAAGCTCGTCGCGCTCGAGGAAAAAACCCAAATGCCGAAGTAGTCGAAGCCCGACCGCGAGCCGCTAGGGCTCTAACCGCCCCATCACGCCCCAGCCGCCGAAGACTTCGGCGAGGGAAAGGACGAGCTCGTTCCGGCCCTTCTTGAGCGGCAGGTAGAGCGTGCCCTGCCAGTAACCGATCAGGCCCTCCTGGCGCGGGTTGTCGTGACTGTAGTGCGCGTCGCCGGAAAAGAGCGGCTGGCCGTTGAGGAAGACGGTCACCTCGTCGCTGAAGCCGAAGTCGAAGCGGCGGACCTGGTCGGCCGGGGCGTCCACGACGACGCGGGCGAGGACCGCCGGCCGCTCGACGTCCCTTGGAAGCGGGACGTGCTTTTCGAGGACGACGAGACCGGACGGCTCGGCGGCGACCTTCCGCCACCGGCCGCGAAGAACGTTCTCGGGCAGCGCGCGGACGGGCCCCTTCGCTGGAACGAACGATTCGGAAATCTCCCACTCGGGGATCACGCCTTTCGGCGGCTCGTTCTCGCGCGTCGTGGACTTCGAGAAGTCGTACGGGACGTAGCCGGGACGGAGGACGATGTTGGAGATCGCCGCGACGCGCTCGCCCTCGGGCGCCCCCGGACAGCTGTCGGCGAACTCGAGGCCGCCCGACCGCGGCTCGCGGCGCAGGCGCGCGACGACGAGCTGCGGCTCGGCGACGTCGCCGACGAAAACGGCGGCGTGCGTGCCCGACAGCACGATCCGGACCCGGAACCACTCGTTGCGGGGAAACACCGCCTTCGCCGTGAATCCCGGGCCGTGGTAGAGCTGCCATCCGCCGACGCCCTGGTAGGAGGGAACGTACTGAATCGCGTCCGGGCAGCTCCGACTTGTGCGTGCGGAGATAGAACTCCTCGTACTCGCCCTTGCCCTGACGCCGTAGCCCGACCATCGGGAAGTTTCGCCGCGTGGAGACGGCGAGGTCGAAGTCGAGCGTGCCGTCGAGAAACTCGACGTCCTTCGCGACGACCTCGGCCTCGCACATGCGAAGCGCCGGCCGGCCGAGGTAGGTCTCGATCTTCGCGTCGCCTCCGAGCTGCCAGCGCGCGGGATCCAGAGAGATGGGCGCCGACGGCTCGGCCGCCCGCGCGGTGATCGTCATGGCCAGGCCGGCCGCCGCCAAGATCGCTCTCATAGACCTCCCATGGGCCGCCAATGCCGATCGCGGCGGCTCTCCGTGCTTACGCGCCGGGCCCGGCCCGGGTTGCGCGCCACCGGCGTGAAGTCCTCGGACGGCTGATTCAATCGCATCACCTTGTGCGGAACGGCCTGACGCACACTGCCTTCAGGTGTCCGAGCTGAGTGACCGAGCCGAGGGCGCGAGTCGGGCAAGGGCTGCGTTCGCGCGGCTGACGCCCCAGGAGTGTCGGCGTCTGCATTACGCGAGCCTCGAAATCCTGGAACGCACGGGTGTGCGCCTCTTCGAGCCCGAGGCCGTGGATCTCGCCCGGAAGGCCGGCGCGGCGGTGTCCGACGGCAACCGGGTCCGGATTCCGGCGGGCCTCGTCGAGCGCGCGCTGTCCTCCGCCCCGCGGAGGGTCGTCCTTCACGATCGCCGGGGCCGTCCGGTGATGCCCCTCGAGGGCGCCCGGACCTGGTTCGGGCCGGGGTCCGACTGCCTCAACATCGTCGACCACCGGACGGGAGAGCGGCGGCGCGCGATCCTCCAGGACGTCGCGGAGGCGGCGCGCCTCTGCGACGCCCTGCCGAACATCCACTTCGTCATGTCCATGTTCCTGCCGTCGGACGTGCCGCCGGACGTCGCCGACCGGCTCCAGTTCGAGGCCATGCTTCGGAATACCGTGAAGCCGATCGTCTTCGTGACCTACGAGATGGCGGGCTGCGCCGAGGTCATCGAGATGGCCGAGATGGTCGCCGGCGGTTCCGACGCCCTGCGCGAACGGCCCTTCCTCGCCTGCTACATCAATGTCACGACCGGGCTGCTGCACAACGCCGACGCGCTCCAGAAGCTCCTCTTCCTGGCCGAGAAGGGTCTCCCGGCCCTTTACATCCCGGTCGTCTCCGGCGGAACGAGCGGCCCGATGACGATGGCGGGCGGGCTGGCGTCGTCGAACGCCGGTGCGCTCGCGGGCCTCGTCATCTCGCAGTTGAAGCGCGAGGGCGCTCCCTACGTCATGCCCGGCTTCGGCGGCGACGCGCTCGACATGCGCACGATGGTCGACCCGTACGCCGCACCGGAGCCGCGGGGCATGGCCGAGGCGCTCGGCCACTTCTACGACCTGCCGCTCTTCACTCTCGGCGGCAGCAGCGAGTCGAAGATCGTCGACGCGCAGGCCGGGATCGAGGCCGCTTTGAGCATGCTGATCGGCGCGATGTCGGGAGGCCACCTCTTCCACGACCTGGGTTACCTCGAGTCGGGGCTGTCGGGCTCGCTCGCGCAGCTCGCGATCTGCGACGAGATCGCGGGCTGGATCGCGAGCTTCATGCGGCCCGTCGAGATCAGCGACGAGACGCTGGCCCTCGACCTCATCGACCAGGCGGGCCCCGACGGCCAGTTCCTGAAGTTCCCGCACACGCGGCGGCACATGCGCGAGCGCTGGTACCCGACGCTCTTCGACCGGGACCTCCACTCGGGCTGGCTCGCCCGGGGCGGACAGTCGCTCACCGAGCGGGCGGCGCACCGCGTGACGCAGCTGCTGGCGGCGCATGCTCCGGAGCCGCTCGATCCCGCCGCAGCGGAGGCGGTGCACCGGGTCGTCGAGCGCACGGCGTCGAAAGTCGCAGGCGCCGGCGGCCGGGGCCCGAGCCGGAGGCCATTCCGATGCATGACGACCTGCTTCGGCAGATGCGTCAGAGCATCGTCGACGGCGATCCGGACCTCGCGGCGGAGCTCGCTCGCCGGGGAATCGACGTCGGCCTCGCGCCGCTCGACGCGGTCAACCGCGGGTACGTGCCGGGACTCGATTACGTCGGCGAGCACTTCGGGAAGGGCGAGATGTTCCTGCCGGACCTGGTGATGGCGGGCGAGGCGATGAAGGCGGCGACGGGTGTGCTCGAGCCGGAGCTCCAGAAGGGTGGGGCGCGCCGCGAAATCCTCGGCAAGATCGTCCTGGGAACGGTCCAGGGCGACATTCACGAGATCGGCAAGACGCTCGTCTCGACGATGCTCGCGGCGAGCGGTTTCGAGGTGGACGACCTCGGCGTCGACGTGCCGTACGAGAAGTTCGCGATCCGGGCGCGCGAGATCGGCGCCGACATCGTCGGGGTTTCGGCCCTCCTGACCACGACGATGACCGGCCAGCGCCGTGTCGTGGAGGCGCTCGACCGCCACGGCCTCCGCCCGAGGGTCAAGCTGATCGTCGGAGGCGCGCCGGTCACCCGCGCATGGGCGGAGGAGATCGGGGCCGACGGCTACGGCGAGGACGCGGTGGCGGCGGTGGCGATCGCAAGGGCCCTGGTGAGCAAGTAACCCCTCGGGCGATGCGGCCGAAAATCTCGCTTCTCGACGGCGCCTTCATCGAGCGCATCCTCGACGAGGCGTACTCCCTCCTCGTGTCGCCCGGAGTGCGCATCCCCGCGCCCGACGTCGCCGCCCTTCTTGCCGCCGGCGGGGCGAGCGTGGAGGACGGCGTCGCCCGCATTCCCCGGGACGTGGTCGAGCGGGCGCTGGCGTCGGCGCCTCGCGAGTTCTTCCTTCACGATCGCGGCGGCCGCGCCTCTGTCCGCTATGGCGGCGACGCCGTCCAGTTCGACCCGGGCTCCTCCTGCGTTCAGGTCCTCGACGCCGACACCGGCGACTATCGCCTATCCCGGGCGGAGGACCTCGTGCGGCTGGTCCGGGTTGCGGAGATGCTGCCGGAGTACGCGGCGCAGTCGACCGCGCTGGTTTGCGACGACGTCCCCAAGGACATCGGCGACCTGTATCGCCTCTTCCTCGTTCTCTGGCACTCGGACAAGCCGATCGTGACCGGCGCCTTCATGTCGCGCGCGGTCTCCTCGATGATCGACCTTCTCGCGGCCGACGCCGGGGGCCGCGACGCCCTCCGGTCGAAGCCCCGGGCCGTGTTCGACGTCTGCCCGTCGCCGCCGTTGAACTGGTCCGACTTCGCGGCCAATAGCCTCGTCGCGCTCGCGCGCGCCGGCGTGCCGGCGGAGATCGTGCCGGTCCCGCTCGCGGGCGCCGCGGCCCCGGTGACGCTCGCGGGCTCGGTCGTGCAGCACGCGGCGGAGTGCCTGAGCGGAATCGCGATCCACCAGCTTGCGCATCCGGGCGCGCCGGTCGTCTGGGGCGGGGCGCCGTCGATCTTCGACATGCGCACGGGGACGACTCCCATGGGAGCGATCGAGACGGCGATGATGGACCTCGCCTGCGCCGAGACCGGGAAGCACCTGGGGCTGCCGACCCACGCCTACCTCGGAGGAAGCGACGCGAAGCTCCCGGACGCCCAGGCGGGCATGGAGGGCGCGGTCGGCCTCCTGCTCGGGGCGCTCGGCGGGATCAACATGATCTCGGGGGCCGGCATGCTCGACTTCCTGGGGGTCCAGAGCGTCGAGAAGCTCGTCATCGACGCGGAGGCGATCGCGTCGGCCCGCCGGCTCCTCGAGGGAATCGAGGCGCGCACGCCGTCCCTCGCGGTCGACATGTTCGCGCGCGCCGGCCTCGCCGGCGAATTCCTGAAGCTCCCCGAAACGCGCAAGCTCTTCCGGCTCGAACAGCACCTGCCCTCGGCGACGATCGACCGCGCGTCGCTGCGCGCGTGGCAGGAGGCCGGGTCACACGACGCCTTCTCCCGGGCGAGCTCCCGCGTGATGGAGCTCCTCGCCTCTTACCGGCGCCCCGTGCTCGGCGCCGAACGCGAGCGCCGCCTGCGGGAGGTCGTCGAGCCGCTCGCCGCGGCGGCGGGCCTGCACGGGTTGCCGGGCACATGAACGCCACGCTCGCCTCGCCGGACTGGGCCCGCGGCGTCGATGCCGACGCCGTCCTTCGCGGCCAGGGCGCCGATCCCGAGCGTGTCCGGCGGCGAAGCCCCCGGCTCGTCGCGCTTGCCGAGCGCGTCGCCCGCGACGGCCCGGCCCTCCTGTCGCCCCGCGTAGCCTGGCGGCGGCTCCGATTGCGGAGGCGGGAGGACGAGCGCATCGTCCTCGACGGCGGCGAGGAGCTGACCGGATCGCTCGTCGTGCGGCGTCTCTCCGGCGCGCGGGAGGTCGTGGCGATCGTCGCGACGATCGGCGACCGGCTCGAGGCGGCCGTCGACGCGATGTCCGGCCGCGACCTGCCCCGCGCCCTGGCGCTCGATGCGCTCGGCTCGGCGGCCGTCGAAGCTCTGGCCGCCGACGCGCACCGCCGGCTTCGGGACATCGCCGCCGGAGAGGGTCTTCGCGCCACGATGCCGCTCAGTCCGGGCATGACGGGCTGGGCGCTCGAAGTCGGCCAGCCGCAGATCTTCGGGCTCTTCGGGCCTTTCGACGCCGCCCTCTGCCGGGGTGCGCCTCGGCGAGGGAAGCATGATGGCGCCCCGCAAATCGCTCTCGATGATCGTCGGTCTCGGCCGCGGCGTTTTCGACGGCGGCCGGACCTGTGACCACTGCGCCGCGCTCGGGCGGTGCCGCCACCGGGATGCCCGTGGAGCCGCTCGATAGCCCGGGGGCCGGGTCCCGGCCTCCCGGCGTCGTCGAGTTCCAGCCCGTCGGCCGGCGCGCGCGTGTCCCTCTCCGGCACGACCCTTCTCGCCGCGGCGCAGTCGGTGGGCGTGGAGCTCCAGGCGATCTGCGGGGGAGAAGGGACCTGCGGGGGCTGCCGGGTGCGGGTGATCCGGGGCGACCTCTCTCTGCCGGCCGGGGAGGAGCGAACGCAGCTCTCAGCGGAGGAGATTGCTGGAGGAGTTCGGCTGGCCTGTCAGGCGACGCCGCTTTCCGACGTGTCCGTGGACGTCCCGCCCGCCTCCCTCACCGCCGCGCAGCGCGTGCAGCTCGAAGGGGACGAGTCGCCGCTCGCGGAGATGCCGCACCGCCGGCCGGGGAGCCTGGGGCTCGCCATCGACGTCGGCACGACGAAGCTCGCGGTCTACCTGCTCGACCTCTCGAGCGGGGCGACTCTCGCGCGCGGCGGGGCGATGAACCCCCAGATCGCTTACGGCGAGGACCTCATCAGCCGGATCGCCTACACGGAGCAGAACCCCGCCGGAGCACGGATGCTCCGCGAGAAGCTGGTGGAACGCCTGAACCGCCTCGTCGCGGAGATCTGCGCGAGCGCCGGCGTCCCGCGGGAGCGGATCGTCGACGTCGTGGCGGTCGGCAATCCCGTGATGCATCACCTGCTCGCCGGGCTGCCCGTGCGGACGCTCGGCACCGCGCCCTACCACCCGCTGACCACCGACGCGCTCGATCTTTACGCCCGGGACGCGGGGCTCGATCTTCCGGCCGCCACGCGCGTCTTCGTTCCGTCGAACATCGCGGGCTACGTCGGCGCGGACCACGTCGCGACGCTCCTGTCGACCGGGATCGGCTCGACGGATCGCACCGCGCTGGCGATCGACATCGGAACCAACACCGAGATCAGCCTGGCCCGGCGCGACCGGCTGTTCTCCTGCTCCTCGCCGTCCGGCCCCGCGTTCGAGGGCGCGCACATCGCCGCCGGAATGCGGGCGGCCCCCGGCGCGATCGAGCGCGTGCACGTCCGGGCCGACGGTGTCTCGGTCTACACCGTAGGGCGCGTGCCCGCGCTCGGCATCTGCGGCTCGGGGATCGTCGACGCCATCGCCGGGATGCTCGGGGTCGGCGCCATCGACCGTCGGGGAAACCTCCGCCGCGACGCGCCGCACGTCCGCGAGCATCAAGGCCGGCTCGAGTTCCTCCTCGTTCCCGGATCCGAGACGGGCCACGGCGGCGACATCGTGATCACCCGCGACGACGTCAACGAGATTCAGCTCGCCAAGGCCGCGATTCGGGCGGGGATCGACGTGCTGCTGCACGAGGCGGGGTCGATGCCGGACGAGCTCGAGGAGATCGCGGTCGCGGGAGCGTTCGGCTCGTATCTCGATCTCGCGAGCGCGCTGCGTCTGGGGCTCTTCCCGGATGTCCCGCTCGCGCGCTTTCGCCAGGTGGGAAACGCCGCCGGCGCCGGAGCCCGGCGGATGCTCGTCGACCCCGAGAGCCGCTTCGAGGCGCAGGCGATCGCCCGCCGCGTGGAGTACGTGGAGCTCGCGGCGCATCCCGCCTTCCACCGTCGCTTCGTCACCGCGATGGGATTCGACGGCGGCTGAGCGGCCGGCCTCGGAGCCCACGCCGCGTCAGCCGTGGGCGCGACGGTGGGGAGGCGAAGGATCGCGTTCGCGCGCGCCCGATAGAATCCCCGGCCGGAGGTTCCCATGCACCGACGCATCTTCGCCGCTTCCGTCCTCGCCGCGTTCCTCGCCTCGCCGGGCGTGGTCGCCGCCGAGGAGCCCCTCAAGGGCATCGAGGTCGCCGACATGGACCGCAACGTCGAAGCCTGCACGGACTTCTACGCGTTCTCCAACGGCGCCTGGCGGACGGCCAATCCGATCCCGCCCTCGATGTCGCGCTGGAGCCGGCGCTGGAAGGCCGGCGAGGACGCCAAGGAGCAGCTCAAGGAGATCCTCGAGGAGACCGCGGCGATCAAGGATGCCCCGCGGGGGAGCGTCGAGCAGCTCGTCGGAGACTATTACGCGGCGTGCATGGACCAGCCGGCGCGCAACGCGGCCGGAGTCACTCCGCTCCGGCCGTACTTCGCCCAGATCGACGCGATGAAGACTCCGGGGGACGTCGGCCGGATGATCACGAAGTTCCACGCGCTCGGCATCCCGGTTCCGTTCGGGGTCACGGGTGGCTCGGACAACCACAACCCCAACGACGTCATCGCCTTCGTCTATGCGAGCGGCCTGGGCCTGCCCGATCGGGACTATTACGTGAAGACCGAGAAGCGCTTCGTCGAGGCCCGCGAGAAGTACCGCGAGCACGTCGCGAAGATGCTCGAGCTCGCCGGCTGGACGCCGGCGCGGGCGAAGGCGGCCGCGTCGACCGTGTTCGCGTTCGAGAAGCAGCTCGCCGAGGCATCGCTCGACAACGTCGCCCTGCGCGACCCCAACGCGACCGACCACAAGACGACCTGGCCGAGCCTTCAGAAAATGACGCCGGCCTTCGACTGGACGGGCTACGCGAAGGCTTCCGGATTTCCGGCGGGCGACGTCAACGTCAACGAGCCGAAGTTCATGGCCGAGGTGCAGCGCCTCCTGAAGACGGCGCCCGTGGCGGACTGGAAGACCTACATGACCTGGCAGCTCGTCGACACCATCGCCGGGTCGCTTTCGGACCCGTTCGTCGACGAGGACTTCGCCTTCAAGGGCGCATACCTGAAGGGCGAGAAGGAGATGAAGCCCCGCTGGAAGCTCTGCGCGGAGTCTACGGACCGGCTGCTCGGCGAGGCGCTCGGCCGGAAGTACGTCGAGAAATACTTCCCGCCGGCGGCGAAGGCCCGCATGCAGGAGCTCGTCCGGAACGTCCTCCTCGCGATGAAGGAGACGATCGAGGGCCTCGACTGGATGAGCGCGGAGACCAGGGCCCGGGCGCTCGAGAAGCTTTCGACGTTCAACCCCAAGGTCGGCTATCCCGACAAGTGGAAGGACTACAGCAAGGTGCCCGTCGGGCGGGCGTCCTACTGGGACGACGTCGCCGCGGCCCTCCGGTTCAACGTGGCCGACAATGTCGCGACGATCGGCAAGCCCGTCGACCGCGGCCGGTGGGGCATGACGCCGCCGACCTCGAACGCGTACTACAACCCGTCGTTGAACGAGATTGTGTTTCCCGCCGGAATTCTGCAGCCGCCGGCGTTCGGGATGGAGTTCAACGACGCCGTCAACTACGGCGCGATCGGCGTCGTGATCGGCCACGAGATCAGCCACGGCTTCGACGACCAGGGGGCGCAGTTCGACGCGCTCGGCCGGCTCGAAAACTGGTGGACGCCGGAGGACCTGAAGAAGTTCCAGGAGAAGACGGCCTGCGTCGTCGCCCAGTACGACGCCTACGAGGTCGAGCCGGGCGTGCCGCAGAAGGGCAGGCTCGTCGTTGGAGAATCGATCGGCGATCTCGCCGGCGCGCGCATCGCGTACCGGGCGTTTCAGATCGCGCAGAAAGGAAAGCCGCCGCTTCCGACGATCGACGGCTTCACGCCGGATCAGCAGTTCTTCATCGCGTGGGGCCAGTTCCGCGGCGACGCCATCCGTCCCGAGCTCGCGCGGACGATGGCGCAGGGCGACCCGCACCCGATCGCGAAGTTCCGGGTCATCGGGCCGCTGTCGAACCTGCCGGAGTTCGCCGGGGCATTCGGGTGCAAGCCCGGATCGCCGATGGTGCGTCCGGAGGACAAGAGGTGCGATGTCTGGTAGGGGATCGGGAAGTAGGAGGCGGGAGCAAGGGGGCGGGCGCCGCAGGAGGCGGGCCGCAGAAGGCGGACCGAGAGCTGAGCCCGGCTACGGGGCGGCGTGGAGACGGGGTTCCGCGGATCGCCCGGAAGCCTGGAGCGGAACCTCGTGGCGCCGGACGGGCGGGACGTCGACCGACTGGCCGTTGTCGAGGATCGCGACGCGGTCGCGCAGGTCGGAGGAAACGGCGAGGGCGTCGGCGAGGACCTCCACGGGCTCGGTCTCCCCCTCGTTGGAGTTGGGGAAGGTCCCGAAGTGCATCGGGATCATCGTCTCCGCGCCGAGGTCGCGCATCGCCTGGAGCGCGTCCTCGGGTCCGATGTGCTGCTCGCGCATGTACCAGACCGGCTTGAATCCGCCGATCGGCAGGATTGCGAGTCGCAGGCCGGGGAACCGCCGTCCGATCGCGGCAAAGTGCGAGCCCCATCCGGTGTCGCCCGCGAAGTAGACCGATCCCGAAGGCCCGCTGACGACGAACCCGCACCAGAGCGTGCGGTCGTGGTCGAAGAGGCCGCGGCCCGAGCTGTGCCGCGCCGGGACCGCCGTCACCGTGACACCGTGGCCGAGCTCGGCCGACTGCCACCAGTCGAGGTCGCGCCCGCCCGGGACGCCGTTCTTCGCGAGGAAGACGCCGTTGCCGAGCCCGGAGTACACGACGGGGCGAGAAGCCGCGGAAAGGCGCCGAAGCGTCGGAAGGTCCATGTGGTCCTGGTGGTTGTGGGAGACGAGGACCGCGTCGATCTTCGGCAGGTCCTCGAACCGGATCCCGGGCGGACGACGCCGGCGCACGCCGACGGTCGCCACCGACCGCTTGGCCCAGGTCGGATCGGTCAGGATGTTCACGCCGTCCATCTGGACGAGGAGCGTGGCGTGATTGACGAACGTCACGCGCAGATCGCCGTCGCAAACGTGCGCGGCCGGCGCCGGACCCGGGGGGGTGTCGGTGAATTTGCGCCAGGGACCCCGCCGCGTGAAGAAGGTCTTTTTCGCCCAGCCGCTGAACCCGACGGATCGCGGCTCGGGCTGGTAGAAGCGTCTGCCGTCGAAGGCGCGGGTCTCGGTCGCCCGCACCGAGTGATTCGAGACCGGAGTCACCTGCGCGGACGAGTAGACCGCCAGCGACTGCGCAACCAGCGCCGCCAGCGCCATCAAGGTGAGATTTCTGAATCGGCTCATATGGTGAATTTCGGTGCGGCCCCCTCGGGGGGACCGGCTCCAGGATTAGTCTAACCGGTTGACTGGGCACTCCATTCCGGTATCATGCGCCGTTCCTTTCGCGGGGTCGTAGTTCAGTTGGTTAGAACGCCGGCCTGTCACGCCGGAGGTCGCGGGTTCGAGTCCCGTCGGCCCCGCCAATTCGGGAAGGGCGACGTACCTCCCATGTCCACGATCTCCCTTTCCTTCAAACGATTTCCGTTCACCGGCGTCTCCGGTCGGATTCGCGTGAATATACCTCGTCGTCCGTGGTGACTCGGACAAAAACACGGACAGGCTGAAGGCCCCTCCGCGGGGATCACCGGAGGTACGCAATCGTTCGCGTCGGCTTGCGTTTGGCGTTCGCATGGAGAGGGCCTGGCCGGGTTGTGTTATCCTCTTTTCTCACCAAAAAAGTTGAGTTGGGTCCACCCGAGAGAAGGAGTTTGTGATGCGTCAGCACGCCGGCGAGAGCCGGATCGCCACTGGTGCGATGCTCAGGCGGCGCTGGAACCCGTTTCGGGTGGCCGTAATTGGGCTTGCGTTTGCGGCTGGCGGAGCAGCGAATCCGGAGGGGGCTTTGGTTGCCTCACCGGTGACGGCTCCGGTCTCCTCGCCGGAATTCATGACTGTTTGTGTCAACGGGAACATCTGGACCGACGGCGGTTTCGAAGCTACGGACGCGACGACCCTGGTCAATCCAAACTATCCCGTCGTTTTTTCCACTCATTTTCCGACCGGGCACCCGCCGGGAACGCCTCCGTTGGGGACACCGCTGTGCAACGTCGGGTACTCGGACTGCCAGGACGGGACCAACGGCCTCCTCACTCCGCGAACCGGCAGCGCCTGGGCGTGGTTCGGAGGCAACCACGCCAATGATGGTGTGGTCGAGATCGCGTATGCCGAACAGACGATCACGTTTCCTCCGGTCGGGTCCTCGGTCACGCTCGACTTCTATCTGAGGGTCGGCGTCGTCACCAGCCCGTTCACCGACACGCTCGAAGTGCAAGTGGATGGCACGACGGTGCCAGGAGGGACCTTCACAGAGCCCCCGACAGCAGAAGTCGGCTATACCCTGCGCACGATCGATCTCACGGCGTTCGCCGACGGGGCGGCCCATGCCATCAGGTTTTATTACACGCAGGCAACGCCTGCCGACAACAACAAGGCGAATTTCGACGTGGACGACGTCACGCTCGACATCGTCTGTGGGGCGTCACCGACGGCGCTGGCCGTGGACTCGAGCGGCAACGGGATCCTCGAACCGAATGAGACGGTGGATGTGAAGCCGACGTGGACGAACTACGGCGCTGCGTCTGTCGCGTTGACGGGCGTCAGCTCCGGCTTCAACGGACCGGCCGGGCCGACCTATGACAACCCGGACACCAACGCCGACTATGGCACCATTGTCTCCGGCGCATCGGCGAATTGCGGGGCGAACTGCTACTCGGTCCACATCACCTCCGTAAGCCGGCCCGCCACGCACTGGGACGCTACGATCGACGAAACGGTCAGCCCGACGTCCACGATGAAGGAGTGGACGCTCCACGTAGGCAACAGCTTCGGCGACGTACCGCACGATGGCTTCTACCCATTCATCGAGACGATCTTCCACAACCGCGTCACGGGCGGCTGCGGTGGCGGCAATTACTGTCCGACGAGCCCCATCACGCGCGCCCAGATGGCCGTCTTCATCCTGGTGGGCGAGCACGGCGCCGGCTACACGCCTCCGGCCTGCTCGGCTACCCTGTTTACCGATGAGCCCTGCCCGGGCGGCCCCTTTGTAGACTGGGTCAACCAGCTCGTTGCAGAAGGCATCACCGCGGGCTGCGGCGGCGGAAAGTACTGCCCGAACAACGCCGTGACGCGAGGTGAGATGGCTGTCTTTTTGCTCGTTGGCGAGCATGGCAGCGGCTACGCGCCTCCGGCCTGCTCGGCCACCCTCTTTACCGACGAGCCCTGCCCGGGCGGCCCCTTTGTCGACTGGGTCAACCGGCTCGTTGCAGAAGGCATTACCGCGGGCTGCGGCGCCGGAATGTACTGCCCCAACCAACCCAACACGCGCGGCGAGATGGCGGTGTTCATCTCCACGACGTTCGGCCTCCTGCTTTACGGACCATAGGCTGGCGCGCTGGGGGCGGGGTGCCTAATCCCGCCACGGGGCCCGGTCTGCCTCGCGCGGCGCCGTGGCGTGGGCGGGCCTTCCGGCTGGCGGTCGAGGAGGGGAAGGGCGCTTCGCTCCGTCCCGGTTCGAGTCCCGTCGGCCCCGCCACTTTTCGAGGACACCCGCGCGAATGGAGCAATCCGGCCCCGCCACGGTGGCCGGTGCACATCTTGACATATCAACTTTCGTTGATATGATGGCCGCCGTGACCAAACCCCGGCGACCCGCGCCGAAAGCGAAGCCAGGACGGGCCGACGCGGCGCGCGTCTTCCACGCCCTGTCCGACGAGACGCGGCTCGCGATCCTTGCCCGCCTCCGCAACGGCGAGGAGTGCGTCTGCAACCTGGCGGATCTGCTGAGCGCCGGGCAATCGCGCCTCTCCTTCCACATGAAGACCTTGAAGGATGCCGGCCTCGTTCGGGATCGGCGCGAGGGCCGCTGGATCCACTACTCGCTCGATCCCGGAGCGTTCGAGGCGGTGCACGACTTCGCCGCGTCGTTTCGGAACGGGCGGCTGCCGGAGGCCGCCGCGTGCTGCAAGAAGTGATTTCGCCGTATCCAACGCATCAACTTTGGTTGATATAGAAAAGGAGAGATCCGATGGCCGACCAGAGCATCACCGACGTCGTTCGCGAAAAGTACGGCAAGGCCGCTCTTCAGGTGGCGACCGGCAAGGACGACCTGCTGCGGGACCGCGCCATCCGCCTCCGGACTCTCGGGCGATCCGATCACGTCGAACCTCTACGAGATCTCGCAGAAAGCGGAGATCCCGGAGACGGCGCTCGCCGCGTCGCTCGGCTGCGGCAACCCGACGGCGCTGGCGAAACTCTCGCCCGGCGAAGTCGTCCTCGATCTCGGCTCGGGCGGCGGCATCGACGTGCTGCTCTCCGCGCGGCGGGTCGGCCCGAGCGGGAAGGCCTACGGTCTCGACATGACCGACGAGATGCTCGCGCTCGCCCGCCGGCACCAGGCGGAGTCGGGCCTGACGAACGTCGAGTTCCTCAAAGGCCGGATCGAGGACATCCCGCTGCCGGAGGGCTCGGTGGACGTCATCGTGTCCAACTGCGTCATCAACCTCTCGGCCGACAAGGACCGCGTTCTGCGCGAGGCGTTCCGAGTCCTCCGCCCGGGAGGCCGGTTCGCAGTCTCGGACATCGTCGTGGCGGGGGAGCTTCCGGTCGCCGTCCGCGAGAACATGCTGCTCTGGGTCGGCTGCGTCGCCGGAGCGCTGTCGGAAGACGAGTACCGCCACAAGCTCGAGGCCGCGGGATTCGTTGACGTCACCGTCGAGCCCACGCGCGTCTACTCGGCGAACGACGCCCGCGAGTTCCTGACCTCGGCCGGCATCGACGTGGACGCGGTCGCCGAAGCGGTGGACGGGAAGATCCGGAGCGCCTTCATCCGGGCCGTCAAGCCTCGAAACTGAGCGGCCCAATCCCTAGTCGGCAGTGACCTCCGGCGCCGGCCAACGCACGACGACCGGGCCCGTGGGAGCGGGCGGCGCCGGGACGCTCTCCCGGGTGACCTCGAGCGCCTCCGGACGCGTGGTCACCTCGGGGCCCTCGATGATGAGACGCGCCTTGCCCGCCGCGTCGGGGAGGCTGCGGCCGAGCGCGATCCAGCGTCCGCCGCGAAGCGCCCACGCCTGGTAGGTCTGACCGGGCGCGGCCGGCGGGAAGTTCGAGAACGTCAGGACGGCGGTGGTACTCCCCGCTCGGAAGCGATAGGTCGCATGGGTCCCGGCGGGGGAGCCCGGAGCCGCCGTGAGGCGCAGCGCCTCGGCGTCGCTCGAGGTCAGCACCGTCAGCGCGCGCTCGTCCCGGGCGAGCTCGGCGCGCCGGGCGGCGAGGCGCGCGGCGAGGCCGGCCGCGAGGAGGACGAGAACGAGGGCCCCGGCCAGCGGCGCGAGCTTCATGCGCAACCGGGCCATGCCCGACCGCACGCGGGACTTCGCGGTGCCGAGCGGAAGGCCGAGCACGGACGCGATCTCGCCGTGGGATAAGTCCTCGAAGAAGGCGAGGCCGAGGGCCTGCCGCTGCGGCGGGGGCAACTCCTCGAGGGCGCGCTTGAGGATCGCCCGGCGGTGCGACCGCCAGGCCTCCTCCGCCTGGTCCGGGGCGGGATCGGGAAAGCTCGCGATGTTCTCCCCATCGGGATCGCCCTCGGCGCGGGGCCGGCGGCTGCGGCGGCGGAGCTCGTTGGCGATTCGATAGTGCGCGATCTGGAGGAGCCAGGGACGGACCGGGCCCTTTGCGGGGTCGAACGAGGACGCGCCTCGCCAGACGGCGAGGAAGACGTCCTGCACCAGCTCCTCCGCCGTCCCGCGGTCGACGGCCTGCGCGGCCAGGCCGTAGACGAGCGGGCCGTAGCGGGCGTAGAGGGAGCCGATCGCCTCTTCGCGCCCGGCGGCGAGATCGCGCATCAGCTGCTCGTCGGTCGCGCTCGTCGGAATCGCGCCGCCTCCCCGGATGACTCTCACGGAAATCTTACCCTCCTACTCCACGACGATCGTCATCTTCATGCCGCCGTGGCCGCTGCCGCAGTAGTGGTCGCAGATGACCGTGTACGTGCCCGCCTCCGGCGGCGCGATCCGAACCTGGACCGTCTTTCCGGGGGCGAGGTCCTCGTCGAAGTGCAGCGGGCGCGAGAAGAAGCCGTGCGCGACGTCCTGGCTCGTGACGGCGAGCGTGACGGCTTCGCCCTTGCGGATGTGGATCTCGTTCGGCTCGAAGGCGAAGCGCTTGGCCGAGACCGCAATCGTTCGCTCCGGCGGCGCGTCGTCGCGGCCGCGGGAGGCCGCCGGGGCCGCGGCGGCGGCCGCGAGCACGAGCGAGGCGAGGATTCGAAGGTGGCTCTTCATGAGGGTTCTCCTTCCTTGAGGATCTGCTGAACGCCGACCGTTCCCGAGAACTCCCGGAGGGTCAGCTCGATCTCTTCGATGCGGGGCGCCTCGGGCGGAGCGGCGGACACCCGCCGCACGCCGAGGTTCTGGAACGGCTTCGCGGGGTCGAAGGGCAGCGGCGCCTTGGGAACTCCTCGCCGCCGGATCGGGGAACGCGAAGACGAGGGAACGCGCGGCGTAGTGCATGGCGGTGCCCTCGGCGTGGACGTGCTCGCGGTGGATGTGCCCGTAGAGCACCGTCACGTTTTCGTAGGGCGCGAGCGCGTTGAGCACCTGGTCTCCGTCGCTCGTGAACCATTCCCAGTCGGGGCGAAGGTCGAAGAGCGGCCGGTGCGTGAAGACGACGATCGGCGCGGTTTTCGGAAAGCGCGCGAGGTCCTTCCGGAGCCACGCCAGCTGGTCCGGGCCGACCAGGGGCTTTCCCTGCGAGACGTTGTCGAGCGCGACGAAGTGGACTCCCCGGTGATCGAACGAATAGAACGTCTCGCCGAGTGTTTCCCGGAACAACTTGCCCCCGTCGAGGGCCGCGTCGTGCTCGCCCGGAACGCATCGGACGATCGGTGCGCGAAGCCGGCCGGCGATCTCCTGAAATCGCCGCATGCGGCTCGCGTGCTCCGCCGGGTTTTCGCTGTCGTGCGTGAGGTCGCCGGAGAAGAGGACGAGGTCCGGCGGCTGCGGCAGGGCATTGACCATCTCGACCGCCCGCTCGAAGGCTTGCGTCCCGAGGGGATCCGGCGGACCGCTGAACCCGACGTGCGTGTCGGAGAACTGAACGAAAGAGAACGGGGTCGGCGTCTCGCCGTTCTTTTTTCCGAGCGCCCGCATGAGCCGGCCGCCCTCGCCGAACGCGGGCGCGGCCACCTGGTAGAGCGCCCCGGCTCCCAGCGAAACGCCGGCGATCCTCAGAAACTGGCGCCGGTCGACAGGGTTCATGGACTTTCCTCCGAGCCGGGCAAATGGCCGGCTTCAAGGGGGAATACACCGGTGAGGGGCGATCGGATGAGGGTCTCGAGGCCTGTCTCGTTCGGCCCGCCGGTCCGGATCGTGGTGTGGCCCGGGGCGGCCGGTCCGGCATCCCCGTGACCGGGGATGCCGGTGACCTGCGCGCTGTCGGCGGTTGTCGCTACCGGGAGACGATGACGATCTCGACCCTACGATTTTCCGCGCGGCCCTTGGCGGTGGCGTTGTCGCCAATGGGGTTGGACTCTCCGAATCCCTTGCTCGTGATCCTGTCCGCGCTCGTGGCGCCGTTTTCCAGGAGATACGTCCTCACCGCCGCCGCTCGCTTTTCGGACAGAGTCTGGTTGTACGCCTCGCTGCCCTGGGAATCGGTGTAGCCCTCCACGGAGATCTTGCTGCCGGGGTACTTCCGTCACGAAGGCGGCCGCCTTCCGCAGCTCCGCGAGGTCGTCCTTCCGGACCTGCGACTTGTTGGTGTCGAAGTTGACGTGAACGGTCAGCCGGTCGATCGGCGCGGGCGGCTTCGGGACCACGTTGACCGTCGTCGATTCCGTTCGGGAGCCGCCTGCGCCCGCCGCTGTCAGAGTGTATCGAGTGGTGGACTCGGGGCAGACCTGCCGGGAGCCGCTCGGCTGGACGCTACCGATGCCCTGATCGATGGAGGCGCTGCTCGCGTTGGCCGTCGACCACGTCAGGTTGGTGCAGGCTCCCTGCTCCAGCGAGGCGGAGTCGGCCGAGAGCGAGATGGTCGGCGCGGACGGCGCCGGTGCGGGCGGGGCCTTCGGGGCTTCGGCGACTTTCGGGCAGAGCTCGCCGAGCCTGGCGATCGCCTCGTTGGCCTTCGCGATCGCCTCTTGCGTGTGGCACGCGTAGTAGAGAGCGTACGCTTCGTCCTTCAGCTTCGCGGCGGCCTGAAATGCCGCCGGGCACTCCTTGTCCTTCCCGGCGCTCCTGGCCGCCTCCACGGCTCTTGCAGCGGCGGGCAGCTCCTTGTGGTAGAAAAAGTACTGGCCGTTCGGGACGTACTCCATGTTTGCGCAGCCGGAGAGCACACCGACGGCGAAACCCAGGCCCGCGACCAGGAGCCCCTTCAAAGTTCGAGCACGCATGGCCTCCTCCTTACCTTGCATATATGGCAGGAAGGAAGGCGTGTCCAGAGGGCTGCGACTTATTTGATGCGCGCCTGGGCGGCGCCGGCCCGCCCGCCCGGCTGAAACACAGACGAGACCGACCAGCCGGGCCCCGGGGGTTCAGGCAACGAGCACGGTTTTCCCGGTCGTGCGCCGGCCTTCGAGGGCCCGATGGGCGTCGGCCGCGCGCTCGAGGGCAAAAGTCCCGGCGATCGTCACCCTGAGCTCGCCGCGCACGGCGAGATCGAACAATTCGGCGAGCCCGGTCCTGAGGTCGGCGATGCCGAGCAGCCGCTGGTGATGCCCGCGGCCTGCGATATGGTCGTTTCATGAAATCGATCGTCGGGCTGCTCCTGCTCGCCGCATCTTCGACTCTCGCGCAGACTCCCATACCGGCCGCCGCTCCTTCGGCGGCAGCCGCCTCGCCCGCTTCGGCCCTCGCCGCCGACACGCCGGAGACGACGGTCCGCGGAAACACCTTCATCGCCCCCGTGGGCTGGGCGCTCGCCGTGCGGGGGCCCGCCACGATCGTGGAGGCCCCCGAGGGGGATTCGCGCATCGTCCTCGTCGACGTCGACGGGAAGGATGCCGACGCGGCCGTCGCGGCGGCCTGGGCCGCATACAAGCCGGACGCGAAGTGGCCGCTGAAAGTCGCCAACGACCGACCCGACCGGAACGGTTGGTCCAGGCAGCGCGCCTACGAGTACCAGACGTCCCCGAACGAGAAGCGCGACGTGCTCGCGCTCGCGGCGTTCGCCGACGGAAGCTGGACGGTCGTGATCTACGACATGACACAGGCGGTCGGCGAAAAGCGGGGCGCGCAGGTCGCGCTCGTCTTCGACCGCCTGCAGCCGAAGGGCTACGTCCGCGAGACCTTCGCGGGAAAGAAGGCGAACCGCCTGGACGCGGCGCGCCTGGCCGAGCTCGGCCGTTTCATCGAAACGGGGCAGAAGGAGCTCGGCATCCCGGGAGTCGCCCTGGGCATCGTGCAGGACGGCCAGGTCGTCTTCACCGGGGGCTTCGGCGTGCGCGAGCTCGGCCAGCCGGCGAAGGTCGAGGGCGACACGCTCTTCATGATCGCGTCGAATACCAAGGCGCTCACGACGCTGCTGCTCGCGCGCCTCGTCGCCGAGGGCAAGCTGACGTGGGACACGCCGGTCACGAGCCTCCTTCCCTCGTTCAAGCTGGGCGACGCCGAGACGACCAGGAAGGTTCTCGTCCGGCAGCTCATCTGCGCCTGCACCGGTCTACCGCGCCAGGACCTCGAGTGGATCTTCGAGTACCGCGGTGTGACGCCCGACAAGGCGCTCGCGACGCTCGGGACCATGCAGCCGACGAGCAAGTTCGGCGAGTTGTTTCAGTACTCGAACCCGATGGCCGGGGCTGCGGGCTTCACGGCCGGTCACGTGCTCTATCCGAACCTGGAGCTCGGCGCCGCTTACGACCGCGCGATGCAGACCCAGGTCTTCGACCCGCTCGGCATGAAGGCGACGACCTTCGACTACGCCCGCGCCCTCGCCGGGGACCACGCCGGTCCCTATGCGCCGGACATCGACGGCAAGACCGCGCGCGCCGCGATGGAGCTCAACTACGCCATCATCCCGCTCCGGCCGGCCGGCGCCGCCTGGAGCAGCGTGTCCGACATGCTTCGCTACGTGTCGATGGAGCTCGCCGACGGGAAGCTCCCGGACGGCAAGGCCTACATCCCGAAGGAGCCGCTCCTCGAGCGGCGCGCGCCCCAGGTGGCGATCGGCAAGGACACGACTTACGGCATGGGCCTCATGGTCGACACGGCGTACGACGTTCCGGTCGTGCACCACGGCGGCGACATGATCGGCTACCACAGCGACATGATGTGGCTGCCGGCGCAGAAGGTCGGCGCCGTCATCCTGACCAACGCCGACCCGGGCTGGATCCTCCGCACGCAGTTCCGGCGCCGCCTCCTCGAGGTGCTGTTCGACGGCCGTCCCGAGGCGGCGGACCAGGTCGCCGCGGCGGGCAAGGCGTTCTACGCGCAGCTCGCCGCCGAGCGCAGGCTCCTGACCGTGCCGGCCGACGCCGCCGAGAGCGCGAAACTCGCCGCTCGCTATTCGAATCCGGCGCTCGGCGAGATCGCCGTGAGCCGCGCCGGCGGCGCGACGACCTTCGATTTCGGGGAGTGGAAGAGCGAGGTCGCGTCCCGCAAGAACCCCGATGGCACGATCTCGTTTCTGACGACGGCGCCGGGAATATCGGGCGTCGAGTTCGTCGTGGGATCCGGCCCGAAGAAGACCCTCGTGACCCGCGACGGGCAGCACGAGTACGTCTTCGAGGCGCGTTAAGGCCCGGCTTCGTCACCGCCCGAGCGCGGCGCGGAGCCGGCGAACGCCGCCGCGAATTTCCGGCACGCTCGTGCCGCCGAAACCGAGGACGAAGCCCCGGCGCGACGCGCGTGCGATGTAGCAGGGCGAAAGCGGCATCGCCCAGAGCCCCTGCCGCGCCGCTCGAACGCGCGACGGCGCAATCGTCGTCGGGTCCCTTCGTGAGGCTCGCGACCAGGTGCATGCCGGCTTCGTCGCCGAGCACGGTCACGACGTCGCCGAGCTCGGTGCGGAGCGCGTCGACGAGGGCACCGCGCCTCTCCTGATAGAGCGCCCGCATCCTCCGAAGGTGACGGGCGAAATGGCCCTCCCGGATGAAGTCGGCGAGGACCGCCTGCGCGAAGGTCGGCGGGAAGATGTCCGTCGCGTCTCGGACGGCGGCGAAACGGGCGACGAGATCGGCGGGGAGGACGAGGTAGCCGAGGCGCAGCGCGGGGAAGAGGACCTTGCTGAAGGTCCCGACGTAGATGACCCGCGCGTCCCCGTCGAGTCCCTGCAGCGAAGCGATCGGAAGGCTCTCGTACCGGTACTCGCTGTCGTAGTCGTCTTCGATGATCCAGGAGCCGCTCCGGCGCGCCCAGTCCAGCAGTTGCAGACGGCGCGAGGCGCTCATGACCATGCCCAGCGGGTATTGATGGGAGGGGGTCACGTAGGCCGCCGTCGGCGTCGGGGCATTTTTCGGTTCCGGCGGAGACGATCAGTCCTTCCTCGTCGACCGGCACCGGGACGAGACGCGCGCTCCGGAGCCGGAGAACGTCCCGCGCCCCGCCATACCCCGGCTCCTCGACCCACACCGGGCTGCCGGGGTCGACGAGAACCCGCGCGATCAGGCTCAACGCCTGCTGCGAGCCGCTGACGACCATGATCTGGTCCGCTTCGCATCGAACGGCTCGCGCCGTTCTCAAGTATCGCGCCACCGCTTCGCGGAAGGGCCGATGGCCCATCGGATTTCCGTAGTTCAGGCTCCGGGGGTCCTGGCGCGCCGCCCGGCTGTGTCGGCCGACGAGCCTCGACCAGATTTCGTTCGGGAAGCGGTCGACGGCGGGCTCACTCGACTCGAAACGCCCCCCACCCCCGGAGCCACGGATCCGTTCCGCCCGCGAGAAGAAAGTCCGTGTCCCGCGACACGGCACGCCGCCCCCGAGGGGGCGACGGGCGCCGGGAGGTTTCCCGCGCGGGGTTCCGGGACCCGCCGGGAACGAGGCTCGCGACGTGCGTCCCCGAGCCGACGCCGCTGTGGAAGTAGCCCTCGGCGACGAGCTGCTCGTACGCGTTGAGAATCGGAAAGCGAGAGATCCCGAGCTCGGCCGCGAGGGTCCGCGTCGAGGGAATCCGCTGGCCGGGCCTCAGCCTCCGGCTCAAGATCGCTTCGCGAAACCCGTCGTAGAGCTGCCGGTACAGCGGCGCCGCGGACCGTCGATCGATCGACACGACCGGAACGAGCCCCGATGGGACCTTCGTCATGCGGAGATCGTTAATGGCTATGCAGAATCGAGCACAAATGGCTATTGAGGCTGACCGATCGACCGGGCAGACTCGGCCGGCAATCGCGTCGACGGTCTTTGCGCGGGCGATCAAACGGTCACGAATCCGAGGAAGTCCATGATGAACGGCGCCCGACACACTCGAACCTGTCTGCTCGCGTGCACCCTCGCGGCCGCCGTGCTGCCCCTGCAGGGATCGGCGCAGACGAAGCCGGGCGCGCCGACGACGGTGCCCGCGCTGCGCGACGGACAGCGCGACTTCGACTTCGAGATCGGCACCTGGAAGACCCGCCTCCGGCGGCTTCAGCATCCGCTGACCGGCTCGACGAGCTGGGTCGAATACGAAGGCACGACCGTCGTTCGCAAGGTCTGGGCCGGACGCGCCAACCTCGTGGAGCTCGTGGCCGACGGCCCGGCCGGCCACTTCGAGGGACTCAGCCTGCGTCTCTACAATCCGCGGTCCCGCCAGTGGAGCCTCAACTTCGCCAGCGTCAACGGCGGCACGATGACCCCTCCCACCATCGGCTCGTTCGAGAACGGACGAGGCGAGTTCTACTCGCAGGAGACGCTCGACGACCGGGCAATCCTCGTTCGATTCGTGATTTCGGACATCACTCCGAGCTCGTGCCGTTTCGAGCAGGCGTTCTCGGCGGACGGCGGCCGGACGTGGGAGGTGAACTGGATCGCGACGGACACGCGGGTGAAGGAATGATTCGGCCTCCCGGGCGCGGAGGCAGAGGAGCAGGGACATGAGCTCGGAACGGGACTTCGACTTTCTGGAAGGGGAGTGGGATGCGGTTTGCCGCGTGCCCGCCAAGGACGGATGGGTCGAGGGGCGCGGATCGCTGGCGGCGTCGCGGACGCTCGACGGATTGGTGCTGGTCGAGCACTTCGAGGGGATCTACCACGGCGGCCCGCTGCGGGGCCTCGGCCTTCGGGCGTTCAACGCGGCGACCGGCGTCTGGGAGCACGTCTGGACCGACAGCCTCGAGCCCGGCCGTTTCTACTTCTGGAAGGGCGCCTTCCGCGACGGGAAGATCGACCTCTTGAGCGAGTGGATCGACGCCGCGGGCCAGCGCATCCAGTCGCGGCTGACGTGGTCGCGGATCACGGCGGACGGCGCGCACTGGGAAAGCGCCCGGTCCTCGGACGGCGGCAAGTCCTGGCAACCGCACTGGGTCATCGATTTCCGCCGCCGACGCTGATCCCCGCTTCATCCGTCGGTTATAGGATCGCGCCCGAAGCGGAGGACACCATGCCGGTCTACCTCCTGGCGTTCCTGATCGGGCTCGTGGCGGGACTGCGCGCGATGACGGCGCCGGCCGCGGTGAGCTGGGCGGCGCGTCTCGGCTGGCTGAACCTCCAGGGCACGCCCCTCGCGTTTCTCGGGGCGGCCGTGACGCCCTGGATTTTCACCGTCGCGGCGCTCGGCGAGCTCGTCAACGACAAGCTGCCCAAGACCGGCAGCCGGAAGGCGCCTCCGCCTTTCATCGCGCGCATCGTGATGGGCGGGCTCTGCGGCGCCGCCGTCGCGGGCGCCGCCGGGGGACTGATTCCCGGGCTCGTCGTCGGCGCCCTGGGGGCGGTCGCGGGAACGCTCGGCGGCTACGAATTCCGGGCCAGGCTCACGCGCGCGGCCGGTGGCAAGGGCTTCCCGATCGCGCTCCTCGAGGACGCGATCGCCGATTGCGCTGGCCTTCTGGGTCGTCAGCCGGCCCCGCTGAGGACGGGCCGGCGCCGACTCAGGACGGCGCGCGAAGGTCCCCGAGGACCGTCGGCAGGTACTCGGACACCGTCGGGTGGATGTGCATGGCCCGCTGGACGACGGTGTAGGGCGCTCGCGCGTACATGACGTCGAGGAGAGTGTGGATGATCTCGTCGCCTCCGACGCCGAGGATCGCCGCCCCCAGAATCTGCTTCGAGTCGGCGTCGACGACGATCTTCATGAATCCCTGCGTGTCGCCTTTCTCGATCGCGCGCTTGACCTTGTCCATCGGCCGTTGCCCGACCAGGATCTTCCGGCCGGCTTTGCGTGCGGCGGCCTCGGTCAGGCCGGCCCGGCCGAGCGGGGGATCGATGTAGAGGGCGTAGGCCTCGATGCGGTCGCTGACCCGCCGCGGGTCGGAGTCGAGAATGTTCCCCGCGACGATCTCGAAGTCGTTGTAGGCCGTGTGCGTGAACGCGCCCCGGCCGTTGCAGTCACCGAGCGCCCAGATGCCCGCGACGGACGTCCGGAGCTCGTCGTCGACGGTGATGTAGCCGCGGGCGTCGACGGCGACGCCGGCCTTCTCGAGTCCCAGGTCGTCGGTGTTGGGCCGGCGGCCGACCGCGAGCAGGAGGTGCGTCCCGTCGACGGCGGGAGAGCCTTCCTGGCAATCGACCTTGATCCGAATTCCGGAGGACGACTTCTCGAGGGCGATGCACTCGGCGCCCGTGCGCACCGCGATACCCTCGCGTTCGAGGATCTCCCGGATCGCCTTGGAGGTGTCCTCGTCCTCCCGGGCGATGAGACGGGGCGCCATCTCGACGACCGTGACCTGCGATCCGAAGCGCCGGTACATCTGCGCGAACTCGAGGCCGACGTAGCTGCCGCCGACGATGACGAGGTGGGGCGGGACGAAGTCGACGGCCATGATCGAGGAGTTGGTCCAGTACGGCACGTCCGAGATGCCCGGCATGGGCGGAGTGGACGCCCGGCCGCCGACGTTCACGAAGATGCGCTCCGCCGCGAGGACCTCGGACCCGACGCGTACCTCGCGCGGCGACTCGAATCGGGCGTGGCCGGTGAAGACCGTGGCGTTCGACAGCCCGCGGAGCATCGATTCGACGCCCTGGCGGGAGTCGCCCGAGATCGCGTCCTTGCGCGCCTTGACGGCCTTCATGTCGACGCTCAGGGGGCCGGCGGCGGCGACGCCGAACTCGGGCGCCCGGCGCACCGCCTGCGCCGCGGCGGCGCTGGCGACGAGGGTCTTCGTCGGGATGCAGCCCGTGTTGACGCAGGTCCCGCCGAACGCTCCGCGCTCGACGACCGCGACCTTCATGCCGGCCGCCGAGAGGCGCGCCGCGAGCGACGGCCCCGCCTGGCCGGTCCCGATGACGATGGCGTCGAAGCGTGTGCTCATCGCGGTCTCTCCCGCCGGCGGCGCGCCGACGCTGCGTAAGCTACCCGATGTGGGCGCCGGCCGTCGCGCCGAACTCGACCGGGAGGGACTCGAGTCCCCGGAGAACCAGGCCCCGCCGCCAGCGCAGCGCCGCCCGCGGGACGGCGAGGCGCAGATCCGGGATTCGCCGCAGCAGGGTCCCGAACGCGATCTGACCTTCGAGCCGGGCGAGCGGAGCACCGAGGCAGTAGTGAACTCCGAGGCCGAACGCCAGGTGCCGGTTCGGCTCCCGGGTCAGGTCGAGGGCGTCCGGATCCGGAAACTGGCGCTCGTCGCGGTTGGCCGAGCCGAGGACGGCGTAAACGAGCGCCCCCCGGGGGATGGTGGCGCCGCCCATCGTCACGTCTTCGATCGCGTAGCGCTCGGTGGCCGTCTCGAGGGGCCCGTCGTACCGAAGGAGCTCTTCGACGGCGCTCGGGAGCAGAGACGGGTCCTGGCGGAGCCTCCGCATTTCGGCCGGGTGCTCGAGCAGGGCGAGGGTCCCGTTGCCGATCAGGTTCACGGTGGTCTCGAAGCCGGCGACGAGAAGGAGGAAGATCATCGCGAGCAGCTCGTCCTCGTCGAGCGTCTGGCCGGCCTCTTCCGCCCGCACGAGCGCGCTGACCAGATCGTCGCTCGGTCGAGCTTCCGGCGCGAGCGGACGAGCCGGCGAATGTAGCGCATGAAACCCAAAGCGCCCGGGATCGCCCGGAGCATGCCCCAGCCCGACGGAGACGCGGAGACCATGGCATTCGACCAGCGCTGGAAACGGTGCCGGTCCTCCGCCGGGACGCCCAGCATCTCGGCGATGATCGTGGCCGGGATCGGCAACGCGTAGTCCCGGATCAGGTCCATGCGTCCGCGGCGGGCCACCGCGTCGAGAAGGCCGTCCGTCAGGGCGAGGATGCGCCCGGCCATCTGCTCGACGAGGCGCGGCGTGAATGCCTTGTGAACGAGCCCGCGCAGGCGCGTATGGTCCGGCGCGTCGAGATCGAGCATGTTGCGCGTCAGCGGCCGGAAGAAGGAGGGAGTCCACGGCACCTTGCCGGTGGCGGCGCGGGACGGGTCCTTCACGAAGCGCTCGTCCTTCAGGACCGCCGCGACGTCGGCGTAGCGGGTGACGAGCCAGGCCGTCCGCCCGTCGGGGAGACCGACGCTCGCGACCGGCTTCTCGTCGCGCATGCGCCGGTACGCGGGATACGGATCTCTCTTGAATTCCGGCCGAGCGAATCCCGGGTCCATCGCGGGCCATGGTACCCGGACGTCGGCCGCGCCCGGGCGCGTGGTATTCTCGTGGAGTCCGATTCCCTCCGACGGCCAGCCTCTCCGGCTCCGGGATCCCGTCGCCGGTTCTTTCGGCTCTCTGAGAGATTGGGAGGCCCGTCATCGCTTCACCGGAAAAACAGGTTCCCGCGGCGGCCTCCGCGGGGACGCACGAGCAGGTCGTTGCGCGTCTGAGGGCACGCTACGGCGAGGCTCGCGGTCTCGTCTCCGCCCGCCGAGGGCTCGGCGCACCTCGAGTGGATCCTCGGCCCGCGCCGTAACGTCCTGCAGGATCGGTCGACCTTTCAGAAGGAGCTCGCCGAGCTCGTCGTCCTCTGGCTCGAAGACCTCGCCGTCGAGCTCAACGCGGAGTCCGCGACCCCCGCCGCGGGGCCCCAGCGGCAGCTCGCGGCCGCAAGCCTTCAGGCGGCGACCCGCGAGTTCGCCGCGGCCTTTCTGGGTCCGCTCGGCGGACCGAGGAACGCCATGATCAAGGCCCAGCAGATCTTCGCGATCGAGTTCCGCCGCCTTCCCCGGGTCGAGGGCGCGGTCGGTCTCGTCCTCGCGTCGATCGACACGTCCAACGGCGTCTCGGCGCCGCGCAAGATCGGCCTGCTGACGGACGTGGCGCTGCGCGGGCGCCTCGCCCATTACGACCTGCACAACGCCAACGAAGTCGCGGCCATTCGAAAAGCCCTCGGCCAGGACAACGGCCGCGTCACGGTCTACGAAGGGTGGTCGGGCCTGGCGACCTGCCTGCGGTTCTGGCATTCGTTCGTCGGCTCGCAAATCCAGCCGGTCGAGTGGACCTGCGAGAAGTGCGCGGCGTCGAACCGCGCGGACGTCGGCGCGAGCGTCGGCGAGACCTTCTCGCGGGCCTGCAAGTGCGGAACCGTCAAGAAGATCACGACGACGGCCCGGCTCGCCCGCGCGATCTAGCTCGAACTCGGCGGGCTGGCCCGTCGAGGCAGCCACTCAGGCTCGGCGGGCGGGGCCAGCGAGGCCTGGCCGAGAACGTACTTCCATCCCGTCGGCGTCCGAAGGTACGTGTCGCTGAACCAGAGCTTGCGCTCGACGGGCTTGCCGCCGCTCGTCCCCTTGATCCACAGCGGGGCGGTGACGACGGCAGTATCGCCCCGCACGCGGACCTTCTGCTCCAGCTCGTCCTGCTTCTCGTAGATCGTGCTCCTGCTCCTCGCCTCCTCCAGCAGGTCGGCCTTGGTGAAGGTCTTGCCGCGTCCGGTCACGAGCACGAAGTCGTCGGCGAGGATGCGATCCATGGTGGCGGCGTCGTTGGCTTTGACGGCCGCCTGGTATTGCGTGTCGAGAGCGGCGACGGCCAGGGCGGCGTCGGAGGCCGTCTCGCCGCCGAGGATCGGAGCGGAAACGGCGGTGGCGGCCCCGAGCGCGAGCGTCGCGAGGACGCGACGGGGACCGGTCGGCATTGGGCCCTCCTCTTCCGGTGGCCTGGCCGCGCGCCCGCGTTCGAGCCGGCCGCCGGCCTCCCTCTCCCCCGACAGGGGGAGAAGGCAGGGTGAGGGGGCTGGGACCAACGGGTCCTATGAGAATCGCTGTAGGCCAATCGAGTCCGGGGAGCGCCCCTTACCCCGACCCGATACCGCCGGCTCACGCCGGTGTTGCCTACCGCCGTGGGTCTGCCTCTGGTGGACGGCTCCCGCCGGGAGAGGGGAAGGGACGCCCAGCCCGATCGTGGCCGTGAACAACGTGTTCAGAATCCACAGCTAGGGGGCCGTGCCCCACTTCTCCTGGAACCGGCGGCGGTTCTCTTCGAAGAGGCGCAGGTACGCGTCCTCGCCGAGCCGCCGGAACGAGGCCATCTGCCAGTGATGGACGAAAGCGTCGCGGGCGCAAAGTATGCGAAGCGCGCGCTGCTGCACGCGCCGGCAGTAGTCGCCATCCTCGAACATCCCGATGCCGAATCTTTCGTCGAGGAGGCCCACCGTATCGCGCAGCTCCGTGCGCATGGCGACGCAGAAGAAAGCGAGCGAGGCGATGGGGAACTCCTCCCCGTCGTGATCGCGGGCCCAGCGCGCCGCCCAGGCGGGAAGGTCCGCGAGGTCGGAGTAGCCGACCGGGACCCGGGCGTCGTTGGCGATCGCGTTGGTGACGGGCCCGACGAGGCCGACCTGCGGATCCTTCGCGAGATGCCGCAGCAGCGCCGTCGCCCAGCCCCGCGTGACGACCGTGTCGTTGTTGAGAAGAATCACGTAGCGGCCCGAGGCCGACGAGAGTCCGGCGTTGGCCGCGGCCGGAAAGCCGCGGTTCTCGTCGAAGAGGATGATGCGCAGGTCGGGATGCTTGCCGGCCGCCTGCGCCAGAAGCTCGCGCGTGCCGTCCGAGGACCCGTTGTCGACCACCACGATCTCGCGGTTGGGCCACTCGGTGCGGGCGAAGACGCTCTCGAGGCAGAGGCGGCTGAGGTCGCGGTTGTTGTACGTGACGACGACGATCGAGAGCTGCGGAAAGGCCTCCGCGAGCCGGTCCGGCGTCGAGTCCCTCGCGATCGGCCAGTGGAACTCCGTCGCGAGCCGCTCCGCGAACGGCCGCCAGGACGGATCCCGGACGAGACACGCCGTCGCGCCGAGCGCGTGATCGCGTCGGAGCGCGTCGAGGCCCTCGAACCGTTCGTCCGGCAGCGAAACGTCGAGGAGGCGCGGCGCCGCCAGACGGACTCGGTACGGGCGGGCGGAGGGGTCCGCGTCAGGCGAAACGGCGAATACCCGGTGCCCCCGCTCGGCGAGACGGCGCTCTTCCTCGCCCGCGGGGCCCGGGAGACAGACGACGTCGTGAAGGCTTTCCGTCTCGGGCGGCGACCCACGCTCTGCCGCGAGGCTGGCCGGATCCGGCCCCATCCAGTCCGAAGGCGGACGCCCCAGGAATCGCGAAAGCGCCCGAAGCAACCGCGCCGGAACCACGTCGCTCATCCCCTCGGGAACGCGGCGATGTGGCGAGCCGGCTCGACTGCGGACGGGCTTTCGGTCATGACGCCTCGGGGGTTCTCGATCGCCCGCGAGGATATCCGAGACCTCGCGACGCGAACGCATCACCGGCCGGGCGCCGACCTGGGACAGAATGGGCCGACGAACAGGAGAAAAGAGTGAGCCTTCGAGCGGCCCGTCGGGCGGATCGGTTCCGGGAACGAGTGGCCGTCGGCCTCCTCCTCGCCGGCGTGGCGGTTTCGGGGACGGCGTGCCGCGAGCGCGGCCGGCCCGATCCCGCCGTGCGGATGGCGGTTTCGCACGAGGGCGCCAACGACCCGTCGGCGCTGGCGTCGGGAGGCGAGCCGAAAGGCTCCAATGTCCCGGCCCGGCTCGCGATCCCGCCCGAGGTCGCTCACGAATACACGGGGATCCGGCTGACCTGGACGGACCGGTCCGACGGCAAGTCCGGCACGATCGAGGTCCCGCTCGGCGGCGAGAAGGCGCTGCCGGACCCCTCCCTCGTGGTCAAGACCGACGCGTTCCTGCCGGCCTTCACGATGGGAGAGGGGTCGATCACGTCCGAGGGCGTCGAGCCCACCAACCCGGCGGCCCGGATCGCCGTCTTCGAGAAGGGTCAGCAGATCTTCGGCGGCTGGATCTTCACGAAGTTCCCGGACGTCCATCCCTTCACGCACAAGCGCTTCGAGCTACGGCTCGAAGGAGGCATCCGCAAGACGGCGAAGCCGGCCGCCTGAGGAGCCGCACCGTCAGGCCGAGGAACGGTGCGCTCGTGTCCTCACCCACAGCCCGGAACTGTGCGTCGGGACAGTGAGGGTGACCGGGCGGCGGCAGGCCGCATGCGCTGCGCCGTCAGCGCCGGGGGCGCGAGCGGCGAGCGAGCAGCCCGTTGCGGAGGGCGAGCGCCACGGCCGCGAGGCGGCTGTGGACCTGAAGCTTCACGAGGATCCGGGCGACGTGGTTGCGCACGGTGACGTGCGAGATGAAGAGGTCGTCCGCGATCGCCTGCGTCGACAGGCCTTCCGCCAGCTTGACGAGCACTTCGTACTCGCGCCGGGTGAGGTGCCCGCTCCTGCGCTCGGACACACGGCTCGCTGCGCTGCGCTTCATGGCGTTCCGACCGGAGGGATTGTGCAGCGGAACTCCCGGGCTCCGCCTGATCCGATTGCATCAGGACGGGCCCGGGGAGAGTCCCCTCGCCGGCGGCGGGTCAGGCGTCAGGACTTGGGAACGTCGGTCGGATCGCCGGTCCGGTGGTCCTCGATCTGGAACTTGAGGAAGGCGTGGACGGCGGAGATGACCGCCGGATCGCTCGACGAGACGACCACGCGTCCGCCGGCCGTCGTCTGCTCGTAGGCGAAGCGGATCTTTCCGAGATTGCTCTTCATCTCGGGCACTCCGGGCGGCACGCGCCCGTGAATCAGCATCGGCGCCTCGAAGTTGCCCCGGGTGAACATGCCGGCGATGTGCTCGAGATGCGTCCGGATCGCGTCGCGGCTGGCGGCGTCGTCGGGATCGTTGGCCGAGACGTCGATGATCCCGCCGGAGGAGGTGAGGAGGAAATGATGCGTGGTCTTCGCGTGGTCGAATCCCATGACGTGATCTCCGCGCGCGTCGACCTCCGAGGCGTGGCAGGAGTGGGCTTCCTGCGCCCGGAGCGCGGCGGGAACGGCGGCGGCGAGGCCGAGGCAGAGAAGGGCGGCGGGACGCTTCATGACGTCTCCTTCGTTCGGGCGTTGGTCCTCGTGAAGCGGCGGGCGGCCAGGGCCGCGGCGCCGCGGCGATTCCGGGGAGGGAGGGCCTCGAGGAAACCGTGGTTGGTGGCTTTCGGGCGGCCTGAAAGGGCCGCATCCCAGGATGCGACGAGCCCGGCGAGCGAGGACTTCAGGTCGCGGAGGTCCGCGATCGCGGACTCGATCTCGCGGAGCCTCCTGGCCGCGGCCTCGCGGACGTCGTGGCAGGGAGCGCGTCCCGACGCCCGATCGCCGAGGAAGCGCGACAGCTCGGGCAGCGTGAACCCGAAGGCGAGGGCCCGCTGGATGAGGAGGACGCGCTCGAGGGACTCCGCCGGGTAGATGCGGTAGCCGTTCCCGGCGCGGAGCGGAGGCGCGAGCAGGCCGCGGCGCTCGTAGACCCGCAGTGTGTCCGCGCTGACGCCGGCGCGCCGCGCGAGCTCGCCGGAACGCAGCCCGCCGGAATCGGTCGATCGGCTCACGGGAGGAGTCTAGACCCCCGAATCGGTTCGGGGGTCAAGGTGTTGTTTTCGGGGCCGCGACGGTTCAGCGGTGCAGGCGCTGTTCGAGTGCCTTGGCCCGCTGGCGCACGTTCTCGAGGGCGTCGACGAAGGGGAGATGCTCGCCGCGGGTGTACTCCGCATTGGCGTACTCGACCCAGCCGGGCATCTCGAGGGCGAATGCCTCGACGTCCTCCTCCTGCACGAGCTCGATCGACAGGTGCTTCCCGTCCCAGTGCAGGTCCCGGGCATGGACCAGCCCGGAACCGAACGGGGCCTCGCGCATGAGCTTGATCCAGTGCGGCGGCGGGACCGGCGAAGGCTGCCAGATCACGAGGAAGCTGACGACGAAGTCCTCCTTCGTGAGCGCGCCCGACGCCCCGGCGCGCGGGACGACGTGCGGATTGACGTGCGGCGGCCCGACGCGGATGTGGACGGGCACCCGGTGGTCCCACGCGTCCTCCTCTTTCTCCGAGCGAAACGGCGCGTCTTCGCCGAAGCGGGTGTCGTTCATCGGTCCCTCCGATCCGCGGAGTCTAACGCCGACGGCCGTCGGCCGAACGGATCGCGGGGAGCTTCGGCGCGCGCTCCCTCGGCGCTCCGGGAGGGCTAAGGAACGACGTGGATGACGCCGACCATCCCGTCGTGGCCCTGGGCGCTTCCGCAGAAGGTGGTGCAGTTGAACCCGTAGTTGCCGGGGGTCATCGGCGTGATGGTCTGAACGTCGAGCGAGCTTCCCTGCGGAAGCTGGCCGCCGACGAGGCCGATGCCGGAAATGCTCGACAGGCCGTGGACGTCGATGACGTCCTGGAAGTCGCCGTTGAAGGCCCAGATCTGATACGTCCGGCCGACTTTCAGGGTGATCTCGTTGCCGCACGAGGTGCAGACGGCCGGGCACTCGTAGGGCGGCGGGCAGAAATCCCACTGCCACTGGACGGCGCGCAGCGCGATGAATGGCGGCGCCGGCGTCGGCGTGATCGTGGGCGTCGGCGTGATCGTGGTGTCGGAGTGATCGTGGGCGTTGAGGTGATCGTGGGCGTCCACGTCGGGGTCGGCGTCGAGGACGGGGTCCGGGTCGCAGACGGAGTGCGGGTCGAGCTCGGCGTTCGCGTGGCCGTCTCCGAGTCCGCCGTCGGTGTCGCGCTCGGGGTCGCGCTCGCCCCGCGGTTCGGCAGCGTTCGAGGCTGACCGCGTTCGGGGCCCCGGACGACGTCGCGCGGACCGCCTGGCCGGACGGCCTCCCGCGGCTCGAGCGAAGCGATGGGGAAGCTCTCCAGGTCGGCCCCGCCCCGGGAGTTCGAGTCGGCGCGGTGCACGGCGATGCGGCCGGTCGGGACCTCGCGGATCGTCACGGTGTAGTCGAGGCCCGTCATCCCGCCCCAGAAGATCCAGTAGTGCCCGTCACGTGCGGCCTCGACGACCTTGACCGTGACCTCGGGGCCGTCGCCGTCGTCCGCGTCGCCCGAAATATCCGGAAAGGCAAACCAGCCGTAGCGCTCGTCCTCCGCACGGGCTCGGCCCGCCGTGCGGGCGCCCGTCGCGGAGTCCGAGGCCTCGATCATGATCTCGAACGGGTGGGCGGGCAGCAGGCGCAGGGTGTTGCCGGGCGCCACGAGAATCGACGACTCGACGATTCCGTCCGACGCCACCCGCCGCAGGGTGTATTGACCGGGAGCCTCCCACGCGTGGGCGGGCGCCGCGGCGCGCGAGGACTGACCGTCGCCGAAGTCCCACCAGGCGCCGGGGTCCGGTTCGGCCTCGAGCGCCCGCAGCAGGACGCGCTGGCCCGCCGAGGGATTGGGGGGCGTCGCCTCGATTCCCGTGGCCGGCGCCCCCGCGGCGCGGGCGAGCCAGGCCGCGGCGAGGCCCAGGAGCGGAACGGCCAAGAGGCGGGCGACTCTTCGCATCGTGCTACGGCTCGAGGCGGCTCAAACAAAGGGGGCGGCCCGAAGGCCGGCCCCTTGTCGAAGACTCAACAACTGGGCGGGGGCGCGACCATGAAGGACGGGGGCGCGCCGAAGTGCCCGATGTTCGGGAAGACCGTGCCCATGCTGATGTCGGCCACGCCGAACCACTTCGCCAGCGCCGCGCCGTACTGGTCCGACGCCACGGTCGGGATCCAGCGGCCGCGGCCACTCGAGGCGTTGTTCGTGGTGTCGTCCGGCCCGCCCTTCTGCAGCGCCGGGAAGATCGAGCCGGTCGACGTGTTCGGGATCCCGTGGAAGTTGCCGCCGACGACGCCGTCGCCGATGACGAACTGGTGGCTGCCCCAGCCGTGGTCCGAGCCGACGCCGCCGGTGTCGCCCGATTCCGAGAGCGTGCGGCCGAAGTCCGAGAGCGTGAAGGTCGTGACCTTGTCCTGGAGGCCGAGCTCCACGGTCGCGAAGTAGAAGGCCGACAGCGCCTGCGAGAGCGCGAGGAAGTTGTTGCCCTGGTCCGCGATCTGGTCCTGGTGTGTGTCGTAGCCGCCCTGCGAGACGAAGAAGATCTGGCGCTGCAAGTTGACGGAGGGCGAGGTCTGGTTGAGCTTGATGACCTTGGCGACCTGCTTCAACTGGTTGCCGAGCGACGTGTTCGGGAACGCGGTCGTGATCGTCGGGTCCGTCTGGAAGGCGGCGCTGATGTCGAGGGCCTGCTGGGTGGTCGAGCTGGCGCCCGCGATCATTGTTGCGGTGGTGTCGATCGTGCGCAGGAAGTCCATGGAGCCCTTCCGAGCCACGGACTCGGGCGTGGCGTTGAAGCCGCTGAGCACCAGGACGCTCGTGAGCGACCCGGTACCGATCGCCAGCGGCCGCTTCAGGCCGACGCAGAACGTGGCCGCGCCGGAGATCGAGGTCACGGTTGGAAAGCCCGACCCGCCGCCGTTGCAGCCGGAGACGGCGTCGGCCGTGCGGCCGCCCCAGCCCGTCCCGATCTTGACGTCGGAGCGGCCCGACTGCCAGGCCTGGATCTGGTCGGAATGAGAGAAGAGGGCGTAGGGTTTGGCAACCGAGTTGGCCATGTACTGGGCCTGGGTGGTCGGCTCGACGAGCGGGCCGACGTTGGTCACGACGGCGAGCTTGCTCGCGTTGAAGAGGTCCCGCATCTCGGCCATGTTGGGGTGGAACCCGAATTTGGCCCCGCCCATCGCCGGCGGATTGTTGATCGGCAGGATGTTGCCCTGCGGGATCGCGAGCGTCGGCCGCGCCGCGCGGTACGAGCCGTACGGCCCGCTCACGTTGTCCCCGTCCAGCGGAATGACCATGTTGTTGCTGTCGTTGCCGCCGTTCAGGAACACGCAGACGAGCGCCCGGTAGTTGGGCGTGATCGTGTTGGGCGTCGCGAGCATGTTCGCCAGGCCCCACTGGCGAACCGTGCCCTGGATCGCCGACGCCGACAGGGCCGCGCAGGTCGTCCGGACAATGAAGTCGCGTCGGGATTGCGTCATGGCTTCACCTCTGGACCTGGTACTGCGACGAGGTCGCGACCAGGTAAAGCGCTTGCCGCGCCCGCAGCAGCGTGTTGTTGGCGGAGACCGCGTTGACCGCGGTGACGATCGAGCTCTTCATCTCGCCCGACATCGTGCCGTGCATCATCAGGCGGTTGAGCCGGTCGACGAGGTTCGTCGGGTTCGCCGACAGCAACTGCAGCTCCGACAGGTTGATCGAGGTCCCGTTGGGCGCGTTGCACGAGCTCGCGCCGCAGCTGACCGCGATCCCGTTGTTGAAGGTCATCTGGTTGACGAAGTTCGCGCGCTTCAGCGCCGTCGTCGCGTCCATGATGCCGAACTCGGGACCGAGCAGGCCCGCCGAGGCCGGCGGCGCGTAGTAGTCCTGCGGGAAGTACGAGAAGACCGTGTTGGGCCGAAAGACCTCCTGCCCCATGTCGCGGGCATAGGGAGTGTTGAGGTAGCCGTCCGACGGAACGGCGCCGTTGGCCGCCATGGCCTTGAAGGCGCGCAGGACGTTGAGCATGTAGAGCGCCGGTTCCTTGAGTTTGCCGTAGGTCGGGTCGCTCGCGGGGTTGCGGGCTTCCGGATCGAGAAGAACGGCCTTGACCATCGCCCAGAGACTGCCGCGCTGGCCGAAGCCGTCGTCGTTGAAGAAGCCGGCGACGCGCTCGACGTAGGGCGGGCTCGGGTTCGAGGTGACGAGCGAATGAATGAGCTCCCGGGCGAGGTAAGGACCGACGTTCGGGTGGTTGAACAGGGCATCGATCGCCATCTGGAGGTCCGTCGACGCGGGCAGGCCCGAGGGGATCGCCGTGGCCGAGCCCTCGCCGTTCTGATTCGGCAGGAAGCCCATGAAGAGGTTCTTCGCCACCGTCGAGTGGCGGTCTTCGACGCTCGAGCCGTTCTTGTGGACCGGCATCGGGATCAGGTAGTTGCCGGTGTCGTCGGTGTCGCCGGCGAGGGTCACCGAGATCGACGGGATGTACCACCCCGTCAGCACGAGCTTTAGCTGATCGACGACGGACTGGTCGTAGCTATCGGCCGGGTAGCCGGTGCCGCCGTCGATCTGGGCCGTGCCGTCCTGGTTGAGCTGCACGGTTCCGATCGAGAAGAGCTGCATGATCTCGCGCGAGTAGTTCTCGTTCGGGTTGGTCTTGGTGTTCGTCGCCATGTTGAGGAACGCGCCCATGGCCGGGTTGAGCGTCAGGTCCTCGAGCAGGTCGCGGTAGTTTCCGAAGGCGCCCTGCGCCAGGAGATTCAGGTATGGCACGACCTGCGAGGGCCGGGTGATCGTGTTCGTCGAGATGACGTCGAGCTTGTGCAGGGCGAAGAAGACGCGCTGCCGGAGCTGGTCCGGCTGGTAGAGCGCGTTCTTGAAGAATGTGGTGTGAAGGAGGTAGGTCGAGTAGTTGTCGCGGAGGCAGGGGACCTGCTCGCAGCCGGCCGGTATGGTGTCCGGCACGAGCGGCAGGTTCGGGTAGGCCGAGATCGGCAGGTTGAACTGCGAGGCCAGCCAGGGCAGGTACCCGACGCCGAGCAGGCCCGAGATCTCCGAGTCCTTCGGACCCCAGGTCGCCTGCTGCAGGAAACGCGTGGCCTCGGGACGGTGGAAGGTCGTTGCGAGGAAGACGGCCATCTGGCCGCGGGTGACGTCGTTGTTGGGGCAGTAAATTCCGGGACCGCAGCCCGACGTGATCGCCAGGCGCGACATCTCCTCGATCCACGGAGCGAACGGGTTCGCGATCGAAACGTCCGAGAAGACACCGGTCGCCGCCGGGGGCGCGTAGCCCGTGCCGTGATAGACCGCCAGGATGAAGACCGCCATCTGGCCGCGGGTCACCGAGGACGTCGGGCAGTACTTCGGAGGCGAGCCGCCCTGGCAGCCGCCCGTGATGCCCTCGGCGTAGAGCTGCTCGATCCAGTCGGAGGCGAAAGAGTTGACAGGGACGTCGCTGAAGACCGTCCCGGTCGCCGCCGGGGGCGCGTAGGTCGGCCCGTGCTTGGCGCGGAGGAGGAAGACGGCCATTTGCGCGCGCGTCACGCTCGAGGAGGGGCAGTAGTTACCGCTGCCGCATCCAGAGGTGATGCCGTCGCGGACGATCGTCTCGACCGTCGCATGGAAGGGGCTCGACTGCGGAATGTCGAGGAAGTCCGCGAACCAGCCCTTCGTGAGCACCGCCGGCGGATTGCCAGGGTTCGTCACGACGACGTCGTAGAGCCCGCCCGCCGCGCGGGCGGGCGCGGTCGCGCCGATGCGCGTCGAGCTCGTCACGCTCGACGAGGCGCTGACGCCCCCGATCGTGACCGTGGCGCCCGCCTGGAAATTGTTGCCGACGAGATTGACCGGCGACCCGCCCGATGCCGGGCCGGAGGTCCCGTACATGTAGGCGAGCTGGAACGACGTGGCCGCGGAAGCGATACCTCCGGACAGGAGTCCGAGGGTCGCGAGAATTGTCGCGGTCGCGCGAGCAGCAATTCTCGCGACGAGAGAGGAAACCGGTTCTATGAGAAATGGTCTTTCTCTCATCGGCACTGGTCCTTTCTGAGGGCCGCCAAGCGAAGCTGAATTTTTTGGGTGGGTAACTCTAAGCACCGCGAATCGCTGCGGGGAGTGATCCGGGTCACAACTGATGCAAATAGAGGTTGCAAAGTGGTCGCGAGGTTAGGCCTTCGGCGGTTCCCGCGCGACTGACCACCCGGGTCGATTACGGACAGGGCCCGCGGGGCCGGATCGGGCTGGCTGTCGGGACAGTTCTTGGGGAGGAGGGCGGCGCCCATAATGCCTCCGGACGATCCCCTCATGAAACGGTTGACGCGCGGACGCACGCTTTTTCCATTCGCGGCTCTCCTCGCGCTGGCCGTGCCGGTGGGCGCGCAATGGCCGGCTGTTCCGCGCTTGGCCGCCGTGCAGGACATCGCGCCCCGGCTGGAGGCTGCCGTTCCGGGTCCGTTGCCCCTGTTTCCGGCGACCCACTGGTGGAACGTCGACGTGTCGGCCGCGCCCGTCGACGGGGGATCCGCCGCGTTCCTCGACTACATCGACGCCCAGGGCGTGCGGCCGCTCCATCCCGACCTCGGCGGAACGCTCAACGACGGCGTTTCCATCTACGGGTTTCCGTACATCGTCGTGGGCGCGGGCCAGTCGAAAAAGACCGTCGAGTTCGCGGAGCCGTCCGAGAGCGACGGCGTCGACCACTCGACCGAGACGTCGTATCCCTTCTATCCGATTCCCGACGAGGCGATCGCGCAGGCGCACTGGGTCGAGGGAGGCGCCCCCGGCGAGGTCGACGTGCGCGCCGACGAAGACCGCCACGTTCTCGTCCTCGACCGCGACGCCCGCGTTCTCTACGAGCTCTACAACGTCTGGTGGGACGGTTCGACCTGGCAGGCGTACTCGGGCGCCGCCTTCGACCTGACGTCGAACGCCCGGCGGCCGGACGGCTGGACCTCGGCCGACGCGGCGGGGCTCGCGATCCTGCCGGGGCTGGTCCGCTACGACGAGGCCTACGGAAACGAAGAGATCCGCCACGCCCTTCGGATGACGGTCCGCCACACCAACGGCTACGTCTTCCCGGCGTCGCACAAGGCCGGCCTCCAGGACCCGCCGGCGCTCCCGATGGGCGCGCGCCTGCGCCTGAAACCCGGCGTCCAGGTCACGAGCGCCGACCCGGGAGTGCAGCGCATCGTGCGCGCGCTCAAGACCTACGGAATGATCGTCGCCGACAACGGCACCGACATGTACGTCTCCGGCACGTGGGACGTGCGGTGGGACAACGGCATCCTGAACCCGGCGCTCGGGCAGCTCACGGCGGACGATTTCGAGGTTCTCCAGCTCGGCTGGAAGCCGCCGCTCTCGCCGGCCCTCGCCGTGGACGCGCGGCCCGGCGGGATCTCAAATCAGAACGGCGTGCTCGAGCCCGGCGAATCCGTGATCGTCGAGCCGTCGTGGGAAAATCCCGAAGGCTCCGCGGCGGTCCTCGCGGGCGCCGCTTCGAACTTCACCGGGCCGGCCGGCGCGACGTACACCCTCGCCGATGCGGCCGCGAGCTACGGCTCGCCTGCCGCGGGCTTGCCGGCGAGCTGCTTCGACGCGACGGCCAACTGCTACCGGCTCGCCGTGTCGAATCCCGCCGCGCGCCCCGCCCTCCACTGGGACGCCGCCGTGACCGAGAAAGTCAATCTGACGGCGGCCAGGGTGTGGACCCTCCACGTCGGGGCGAGCTTCTCCGACGTTGCCCTCGCGAGCGGCTTCTATCCGGCGATCGAGACTCTCTTCCACAACGGGGTGACGGCCGGCTGCGGCGGCGCGGCGTACTGCCCGTCGGCCTCCGTGACGCGGGCGCAGATGGCGGTCTTCCTTCTGAAATCGAAACTCGGCCGCGCCTACGCGCCGCCGGCCGCCTCGGGAACGAGGTTCGCGGACGTGCCGGCGGGCGCCTTCGCCGCCGCCTGGATCGAGGACCTCGCCGAGAGCGGGATCTCGGCCGGCTGCGGCGGCGCGAACTTCTGTCCGAACACGACGGTCACGCGCGCGCAGATGGCGGTTTTCCTGCTGACGGCGAAGCACGGCAGCGGGTACGTTCCGCCGCCGGCCTCGGGCGTCTTCGCCGACGTCCCCGCGTCCAACCCCTTCGCCGCCTGGATTGAGGAGCTCGCGTCCGAGGGAGTGACAGCCGGCTGCGGCGGGGGCAATTACTGCCCCGACGGTGCGAACACGCGCGGCCAGATGGCCGTCTTCCTGACGAAGACCTTCGGTCTGCGACTTTACGGGCCGTAGCGGGCCGAGCGGCCGGACGGACGGCGCGACCCACGTGCAGTTTCGCGAGGAGCGCGAATCGCGGGGCGCGTGGAAGACGTAGGAATGGCGGGGCAGGTCGCCGTGCGCGTTGGCGAGCACGCCGACGAGAGACGCTCCGGTGGCCATCGCGACGAGCCGCACGATGCCATCCCGCGCGCGCCGGTCAGCGGCCGTCGCCCTCGGGGCGAGGAAGGATACGCTCCACGCGAGCGGGTGACCGGGTCAACGCGGGCCCGTGTCGCCCCACTGGATGATGCGTCAGCGACCCGGCAGCCGGTGCCGCCCTTTCCAAAACACACCGATCCCCGCCGCGAGCATCACGAGTGTCAGGCCCACGACCTTGACGATCGCCCGCAACGGATGCGCTTCGTTGCCCGAGGGATAGAGCGAGAGCACGATCGAGGCGACCGTCGTCACGACGCCGACCACCCCGAAGACCGCGACGCCCGTCCGGCCGCCCGGGACGCGAAACCCCGGCCGGTTGAGCTCGCCGCGCAGCTTGATTGCGGCCGGGAAGAGAAACAGAAACGGAATGAAGTACCAGATGATCGTCATCGAGACGAGCGCGTCGTACGCGCCGCGCACCGACGTGCCCGCCTGTCCGACGAAGACGAAGACGGCCGTGATGGCCGCCTGCACCAGGAGCGCGACCCAGGGCGTGCCCCAGCGCGGATGGACGCGGCCGAAGCCCTCCGGCAGGAAATGATCGATTCCCGCGACGAACGGGATGCGGGCGACCGAGGCGAGCCAGGCGCCCACGCTTCCGAGCGCGGTCACGGTGATCAGGACCGCCGCGACGGCCGAGACTCCCGGCAGGACGAGCCGGGCTTCCATCTTCTGGATGGCCTGCATGATGCCCTCGAGCCCGCTGACTTCACCGACCGGCAGCGCCACGAGCACGGCCATCGTGCCGCCGAGGTAGATGAGGAGGATGACCGGGAGCGACGCGAGGATCGCGCGCGGGACCACGCGCCGGGCGTCGCGGATCTCGGAGCCCATGAAGGACGCGGACTCGAGGCCGGTCATCGCGAAGGCGATCGTCGACCAGAAGATGACGTCCTTCAGGTGCGCCGAGGGCCAGAGGGCGCCGCCCGAGAAGCGCGTCGCCGATCCGAACTTCGCGAACGCGGCGACGCCGAGAACGACGAGGAGGACCGTCACGACCCACCGCGCGATCGCGCCGGCGTTGGAGAGCCACTTTCCGATCTCGACGCCGACGACGTTCAGGACGGTCCCGATCAGGAGGCCGACGAGCGACGCCGTGATGAAGTAGGACGCATCGCCCGACAGCCCCAGCCAGCGGCGGCCGCCCGCGTAAAGGGCGTTGCCGGCGGCGAAGTAGAGGACGGCCGGGAAGTAGGGGAGATTCGACATCCAGTACGCCCAGCCCGTGATGAACCCCGCGAAGTCGCCGAAGGCGACCTTGGCCCAGACGTAGAGCCCGCCCTCGTCCGGGTGACGCGAGGACAGCGCGATGACGCAGACCGCGAGCGGCATCGCCATCGCGAGGAACCCGATGAACCAGACCGTGATCGCCGAGGCGCCGCCGGCCGCCGCCGTCGCGACCCACTGGAGGTTCGTGCCCGCGGTGACGAGGAAGAAGAGGACGTCGCGGAACCCCATCGCCTGATGGAGCCCCGGCGGATGGGAGCCGGCCGCGCAGCGCTCGTCGGAAGCGATGGCGGCGAGCCTAGCACGCACGTCGCAGCGTACTCATGCCTACTGCTCACTGCTGACTGCTTACTGCTTACTGCTTCCCAGCGCCCTCGTCAGCAGCTCGTGAAAATGATGCAGCCCGTTCTCCCGCAGCACCGAGTACCGCCCGCGGTCGTAGGTGCGCGATCGCAGCCCCCGGTGCACCGCCTCGCAGATCCCGATGTCCTCCTGCTGGACCTGGTCGGAGAAGGCGAAGGACCGGGCGAACTCTTCGGCGACGCCCGGGCTGTTGGGCTCGAGCACGTACCACTCGAAGCGGGTCAGCGTCTTCTCGGGGGAAAGCGGCAGGATGATGTTCGTCTGCAGGTTGTCGGGGTAGAGGTTCAGCATCAGGTTCGGGAAGACCCAGTAATAGAGAGCCTCGGGCTCGTGCCCGTCCGGGAGGTTGCGCCGGTCGAGCGACTCCCCGTTCTTCGATCGGATCGGCGCGTGCTGCTTGGAGTGGTACGCGGCGGTCTCGACCTCGTACGCGCGATAGTCGAGCTCCTGGAAGAGCTCGGGGTGGACGATCGGGATGTGGTACCCCTCGAGGTAGTTGTCGACGTAGACCTTCCAGTTGCAGTTGACCTCGTAGTCGACCTTCTTGAAGAGGCTCATGTGGGCCAGCGGCAGATGGCTCGTCTCGGCGGGGATCGAGCCGAGCACCTGCGAAAGCGGCGGCGCGGCCGGGTCGAGGCAGACGAAGAGGAACGGGCCCCACGTCTCGACCCGCGCGGCCGGAAGGTTCTGCTTCTCCTTCTCGAAGCAGCGGACGCCGTCCCACTCGGGGGTGTTCTGCAGCCGGCCGTCGAGTCCGTAGGTCCAGCCGTGGTAGCCGCACATCAGGGCTCTCCGGTGGCCCGAACCGCGCGCGACGGGGCCGGCGCGATGGCGGCAGACGTTCGAGAAGGCGTGGATCGCGCCGTCCTCGGCGCGGGTGACGACGATCGGCTCGTCCGCCACGGTGCAGGTGAAGTAGTCGCCCGGAAGGCCCACCTGCTCGGTGTGTCCGACGAGCTGCCAGGTCTTCGCGAAGATCCGGTCCTGCTCGAGAGACAGCACCCCCGGATCCGTGTACCAGGTCGAGGGAATCGTCGCCGCGAGCGAAAGGTCCTTCTCGAAATCGAAGTTCGAGATCGTCAAGCCCGTTCCTTCTTCGGGGCCCTGGCCCGTGCGGGAGACGCCGGCGCGGCGGGGCGCGGCGCGATCGCGCCGTGGAGGAGCTCGAGGAACTGGGCGATCCGGGCCGCGGTCTTCTCGGGCCGGTTGCCCTGCCGCGAGAAGAGCCCGGGATCCAGCTCCTCGGTCAGGAGGGCGTCCTGGAAGCGCTCGACCGTCCACTCGATCATCGAGACGATCATCTCCTCGTCGATGTCGCTCCGGATCTCGGCGCGCTCGACGCCCATCCGCACGAACGCCGCCGTGCCGTACGGGTCCTTGTCCCTCAGGAACCGGTTGATCTCCTGCCGGAGGCGCAGGTCCGTGCCGTAGTTTCCCAGAAGCGCGATCCGGTACGGGACCCAGTTCTCGCGCACCAGGCGGTCGGTCCGCTCGAGCCAGTACCGGAGCGTCTCGAAGAACCCGCGGGCCGTGACGGCGGGCGGCGCGTCGAGGTAGGCGTCGAAGGAGGCGACGGCCTTCTTGTAGGCCGCGAGGAACAGTCCCTCCTTGCTTCCGAAATGCTGGAACACGGAGCCCTTGGCGATCGCGAGCTCCGTGGCGATGTCCTCGATCCGCGTGGCGTGATAGCCGCGCTCGGCGAAGTGCCGCATGGCGGAGTCGAGAATCCGGGCGCGTTTGGCTTCGGAACGCGGGCCGGGCAGGGGGCTCCGGGGTGTCGAGGCGACGCGAAGTTCGATGGTTTTCATGACTTCCAGTCAGCCTATCCATATCCCGGCAGGAATTCAACTTGTGCTACGTTACCGCGACCCGAGAGCTCGGAAATGACTGAAAGTCAAACACCTTCCCGGCGCGCCTACGACGCCGTCGTCGTGGGTGCCGGGCACAACGGCCTCACGGCGGCGGCCTATCTCGCGCGCGGCGGGCTCTCGACGCTCGTCCTGGAGAGAAGGCCGATCGTCGGCGGCGCGTGCGTGACCGAGGAGATCGCGCCGGGCTGCCGCGCGTCGACGACGTCTTACATCGCGAGCATGCTGCGCCCCGAGGTCATCCGCGACCTGGAGCTTGCGGCGCACGGCCTCGAGATGGTCCCGTGCGATCCGGCGCTCCTCGTGCCGTTTCCCGATCGCACCGTCGTGCCGTGGTGGTCGGACCGCGAGAAGACGGTGCGCGAGCTCGAGAAGCTCTCGATCCGCGACGCCCGCACGTTCGTCCGCGTCGACGACGAGCTCAAGCGCCTGGCGCGCTACCTCCAGCCCTTCTTCCTCGAGCCTCCGCCGGACGTCGGCGCGCGCGGGCTTTCGGGCCTCCTCGAGGCGCTGCGGGTCGGCAGGCGCTTCCGCAACATCTCGGCCTCCGAGGTCGGGCGCATGGTGTCGTTTCTGACCGGCAGCCTCGGCGACTTCCTCGACCGCAACTACGAGTCCGAAAAGGTCAAGACGCTCTTCCTCGCCAACAACGTGTACGGAAAGCACGGCGGTCCCTACTGCCCGGGCACCGCCCTCGGACTTCTCTTTCACCTTCTGTCGGGCGGCGAGCACGAGCTCCAGGGGTTCTACGGCCACGTGCTCGGCGGCATGGGCTCGATCACGCAGGCCATGGCCTCGGCTGCTCGGAAGTTCGGCGCCGAGATCGTCGCCTCGGCCCCGGTCGCCTCGATCGACGTGCGCGACGGACGCGCCCGCGGGGTCACGCTCGAAAGCGGCGCGGAAATCTCGGCCCGCGTCGTCGTCTCGAATGCCGATCCCAAGCGGACATTTCTCGGTCTCGTCGGCGAGCGCGCCCTCCCGGAGGAGTTCCGGGCCTCGATCGCCGGCATCAAGATGGACGGGCCCTGCGCGAAGGTCAACTTCGTGCTCTCGGAGGAGCCCCGGGTCCACGGGATGCCGGCCGGCTTCTCCCGCTCCCAGCGCTCGCTCTTCACGCTCGTGCCTTCGCTCGAATTCGCCGAGCGCTGTTACAACACCGCGCGCTCCGGCGAGATCCCGGAGGAGCTCTGGGTCGATTGCGTCGTGGCCTCGAACGTCGACCCGTCGCTCGCGCCCGAGGGGCGGCACGTCATGACGACCTTCGTCCAGTACGTGCCCTACCGGTTAAAACGCGGCACCTGGGACGAGAACCGGGAGCTCCTCGGCGACCGGGTCGTGAAGAAGATCGCGGAGTACGCCCCCAACGTCCCGGGGTCGGTCGTCGCGCGCCAGGTCCTGACTCCCCTCGATCTCGAGCGCACCTACGGCCTGACCGAGGGCAACATCTTCCACGGCGACCTCTCCCTCGAGCAGCTCTTCTTCATGCGGCCGGTGGCGGGCTGGGCGCGCTACGCGACGCCGGTCGCGGGCCTGTACCTCTGCGGCGCCGGGACCCATCCGGGCGGCGGCGTCACGGGCGCCCCGGGCCACAATGCGGCCCGGCAGGTTCTGAAGGACTGGAAGCGGAGGGTCGCGTGAGCGCGGCGCTCGAGCGGACCGCCGACGTCGTCATTCTCGGCGCCGGGGTCATGGGTGCGTCGACGGCGTTTCATCTCGCGCGGCGGGGCGCCGGGCGGATCCTCGTGCTCGACAAGGGCGACGTCGCTCACGGCGGCAGCGGGCGCTCGTCGGCCCTGGTCCGGATGCACTACAGCTATCCCCCCGAGGTCGACCTCGCGGTCAAGAGCCTCGAGATCTTCCGGAAGTGGCCCGACTACGTCGGCCGCCCCGGCGACTTCCGGAAGACCGGGTTTGTCCGGATCGTTCCCGAGAAGGAGCTGCCGCGGCTCGAGAAGAACGTCGCGATGCAGCGCGCCCACGGCGTCGACGCGCGCGTCGTCGACCGCCGCGAGCTCGCCTCGATCGTGCCCGACTGGAACGTGGACGACCTTCCGTATGCGGCCTGGGAGCCGGGCTCCGGCTACGGCGACGGCACGGGCGTCGCGACCGACTTCCTGGAGCGGGCCCGCGAGATGGGGGTCGCGTACCGCTCCCGGACGCGTGTGACCGGCTTCCGGATCGAGGGCGGGCGAGTGGCCGGCGTCGAGACGGACCGCGGCCGGGTCGACGCGCCGGTGGTCCTCGCGGCGACCGGGCCCTGGAGTCGGCCTCTCTTTTCCGCCGCCGGATTCGACCTCCCGGTCGAGGGCGAGTACCACGAGGTGGCGATTCTCAAGAACCCCCCGGGCCTGACGGAGCCGTTCCCGGCCTGCATCGACGGCATCACGACGACCTACTTTCGCTCGGAGGTCGGGGGGCTCACGCTGATCGGCGACTTCTGGGGAAAGCGGGGAGCGGATCCGGATGCCTTCCCGCAGTCCGCCTCGACGGAATCGCTCGCGAGCCTCGTCGAGCGCACCAGTCACCGCGTGCCGGCGCTCGCGGACGCCGGCATCTGGCGCAGCGTCACGGGCGTCTACGACGTCTCGCCGGATTTCCGGCCTCTCATCGGGGAAGTGCCCGGGACGCGCGGCCTCTACGTCGCCGCGGGGTTCTCGGGAATGGGCTTCAAGATCTCTCCGGCCGTCGGCCTGTGCCTCTCGGAGCTTCTCCTCGACGGACGCGCGCGGACGGTCGACCTCGCCTGCTTCGCGCCGGATCGTTTCGCGACGCGCGGGCCGATCCGGGCGCAATGGGAGTACGGGGACGAGGAGCCCACCGCCTACACCTGATCCGAAATTCGATCCGAAACGAAACGCTCGACACGAAACAGCATGGAGACGCGCGTGAAGAAAAAAGGCATTCTGGAACGGCTCGCCGAAGGTCCGGTCCTCGGCGACGGCGGATATCTGCTGGAGCTCGAGAAGCGCGGCTGGGTCCGCGCCGGCCCGTTCACCCCGGAGGTCGCCCTGACGAAGCCCGAGGCCCTCGAGCAGCTCCACGTCGAGTTTCGCGAGGCGGGCGCCGAGGTGCTCCAGGCGCTGACCTTCTACGCGAGCCGGGACAAGCTGGCGACGGTCGGCCTCGAGAATCGACTCGAGGAATTGAACCGCGCCGCGGTCCGCATCGCGAAGCAGGTGGCCGGCGATCGCTGCCTCGTGGCCGGCAACCTGTCGCTGACCTGGATGTACGAGCAGGGGAGCCCCGCGTCCTACGACCGCGTGCGACGGACCTTCGACGAGCAGCTCGCGGTGCAGGTCGAGGAGGGCATCGACTTCGTCATCGGCGAGACCTTCTCGTGGCTCGGCGAGGCGCTCCTCGCCGTCGAGAGCGCCAAGAAGACGGGCCTGCCCGTGATGGTCACCGTCTGCTTCGAGAACAAGCCCGTGACCTCCGACGGCCAGACCCCGGCCGACGCGGCGCGAGCCCTGCAGGACGCGGGCGCCGACATCGTCGGCATCAACTGCCTGCGCGGGCCCGAGCACACCCTTCCCCTCATCGAGGAGATGCGCAAGGCCGTCTCCGGGTTCGTCGCCTGCCAACCGGTCGGCTACCGGACGCCTGCGGACCGGCCCGACTTCACGAGCCTCGAGGCGTTCCCCTTCGAGCTCGACCCGCTGCAGCTGACGCGCCGGGAGATGGCGCGCTGGGCGCAGCAGGCCCGGGACCTCGGCATCAACTTCATCGGCTCCTGCTGCGGCTCGGTCGCGATCCACGTCCGCGAGATGGCACGGGCGCTCGGCAAGCTCGAGAAGGAAGGCCGCCCCTGGACGCTCGACTACACCAAGCCGATGTCGGCGTACGAGTACTACGGGCACGAGGGAAAGTAGGCGTCGCACGCCCGCATGCTCGAGAAATCCCTTCCCGAGCGAGTACCACCGCTCTCCCGAGATCTTCGCGAAGGAGCGGGAGCGGATCTTTTCGCGGCGAGTGGCGTCCTTGCGGCCGCCCGCGCTGACGGGGAGCGGCCTAGGATGCTCGAGAAGTCCCCCCGAGCGAGGACTACCGCTCGGCCGAGAACTTCCTCTTCGATCCCGCCGAGATGGCCCGGCCCGGCTTCGATCCCTCCGACGCCGTCGACTTCTGGGACCTCATCAACCGGCAGGACTGGGCGATCTGCGAGGCGGTCCAGCGGGGCCTGGGTTCCCGAGTCCACGCCTTCGGCTACTACGCGCCGATGGAGGACATGAGCCTGGACATCCGGCGGTACGTGCTGGAGCGGAGCGGATCTTTTCGCGCGAGTGGGTCTGCGTCGGCCGCGCGGACACTCCATCGCGATCCAGGAGACGCCCTCGGTGGACCCGATGTCGTAGATCGTGACGATGTTGGGGTGGTTGAGGGCCGAGGCAGAACGGGCTTCCTTCTCGAAGCGCTTCAGGCGCTCGGGGTCCGAAGCAACAGCCGCGGGCAGGACTTTGATCGCCACTTCACGGGAAAGCCGCGAGTCCCGCGCTCTCCAGACCTCGCCCATGCCCCCGGCGCCCAATGGAGAGAGAACTTCGTAGGGCCCCAGCCGGCTACCGGCCGCGATCGTCATCTCGGCTCGGGATTCTGTCAGAACGAGACGCGCAGCGCGAAGCGGAAGAGACGCGGAGTCGAGCGCCCCGTGATCAGGCCGTAGTTCTCGTTGCTCGACGCCTGATTCGGGTCGTAGATCGTGTCCGGATAGCCATCCTGCTGCTGAGTCGACCAGTCCGTGTCCTGGCCGGTCCGGATCTGGTTGTTGAAGAGGTGGTAGACCCATGCCTGAAGCGTTGCCGTCACTGGGCCGATCCGGATCGGATACTCGAGCGTCAGGTTCGATTCCCAGGTCATCGGCAGCCGCCCGGCATATCCCTTAGGCACGAGCTGGATCAACGAGCCCCAACCGACGTTGAAATAGCCGTACTGATTGAGCGGTGCGCCCGAGCGCAGCCAGGCCGAGAGGCCGACCGACACGCCGAAAGGCGTGACGTAGTAGCCGTCAAGGCGCAGCAGCTGCGGCCGGTCGAGGTAAAGCCGCCCGTACGCGTTGTGCAGGAGCTGCGGATAGTCGAAATCGGCGTTGATGCCAGGGTCGGTCTGGCCCGTGCCTTCGCTGACCTCGCCATCGTAATTTCCCCGTAGGGAGGAGTAGACATAGGAGGCTTGGAGCCAGAAGTTCTGGGAGAAGGACTTGCGCACCAGCAGCTCGATGCCCCTGTAGATGCGCTTGGCGGCGGGCATCGGGGGTGCCCCGTAGAGCGCCACGGCGTTCGCGCAGTTGTTGAAGTCGTCGAGGCCCGTGCAATAGTGGAAGGCGCCGCGAGCGAACGGGCCGTCGGAGCCTGGATTCATGATCGCGCAGGTCGAACCGCCGCTCTCTGGAAAATTATAGTCGACGTCGCACCGGTCCTCGATCGCGCTGGCGAGGCTTCGGTAGGTCGCCTTGAGCCCTAGCGAAAGCGTGCCTCCGAACGTCTTTTCGACGCCCAGCGTGAGCTCATCCTGCGAGATCCCCTTGAGGCCGGAATCCACCGGCTCGCCAAACGTGCTCCCGTTCACGATCGCGTCTTCGTGCCCGATGACGTTCGGGTCCTGCACGACCGAGGAGCGATCGAAGTTGTACGTGTTCGCAGCGACCTCACCTCCGTAAGAGCGGATCGCGAGGTCCGTCGGCAGACCGTAGGAGAATCGTCCGGCGAAGGCGTAGACCTTCGACGTCCCGTCTCGCAGAGGATCCCACACGACGCCTACGCGCGGCTGCCACTCGTTCGTACGGATGACGGCCTGGCCGAGAAAGTTGATCACCCACTCCCGGTCGAAGCGAAGACCCGCGTTGATCGTCAGGTTCGGCGCGGCCTTCCAGGAGTCCTGAGCATAGGCGCCGAAGTCCCGGGTAATCGCCGTGCTCGGGTTGTCGACCGGGGTCAGGTCGGTAAAGCTCTTCGCGATGAATCGATGCCGGTAGTAGATCTGCCCGTACTCGTTGTAGCGGAACACCCTCTGCCCGCCGGTGAAGTACGTCAGCGAGTTCGTCTGCCCGTCCTGATAGTCGCCGCCGAGCTTGAGTTCGTGCGGGCCCCGATAGAGCGTCGCATCCGCCCGAATCTGGTCCCGGTGCGACTCGCTGTTCTGGATCGGGCCGGTAGATTCTGCCCAGTCCACCCTCGACGAAGTTCGCTTCTCCCGGCGCATCGCAGGACTGCTCGGGCGTTCCGCCCTCACAGGTCCAGTCCTCGAAGCGCACCTGCAGCCCCGGGCCCGACGGCACGAGGCCGTACTTGTCCTGATGACGGGCGGCCTGAAGTGCGAGCAGGCCCGAGGACCCGAAGAGCTGATTGAGGCGCAGGCCGTAGTCGATCCCGCCGAAGGTCCTGGTCGAGTCCCATGTTCCGGGGGCCGGGTTGGCGATCGGCTCCCCGCCCAATCGCGGATCGGCGAGGCTCGCCCCGGAATTGGTCGTCGGGTCGGCGAAGACACTGGCGATCAGCGTCGAGCTCGCTGCGATGTTCCAGGTCAGCTTGCCCGAATAGAGGTTATCCGTGCTGTCGAGCGGAAACTCCAGGGTGTTGGGCACGAGGACGCTCGAGACATACCGAGATACCGTCGCGGGACCGCTCACCCGGTCGTATGCGGCGAAGAACCAGAGGCGGTCCGGGAAGACGTAGCCGCCGAGGTCCACGCCGTAGTCGGTTCGCGAATAGCTCGAGAGACGCATGCCGCTCAGATCAGAATCGACTCCCGGCACGAACACGCGCTCGGCCTGCAAGGCCTACCGAGTCGTAATAGACGAACCCATCGCCATGAAAGGCGTTTCCGCCGGATTTCGTGATGACGTTGATGGTGCCCCCGAGCGCCCGGCCATACTCGGCCTGATAGCCGCCCGTCTTGACCTCGACCTCCTGGACGAACTCGGTGTTTATCGCCTTTCCCTGAACGCCCTTCAGGACGTTCGTCGTGTTGTTGCCGTCGATGATCCACTGGTTCTCGGCCGAGGTCGAGCCATAGATCGAAAGGGCGATCGAGCGCCCTTGAGTCTCTCCCTGATCGGGCAAGACGCCCGGGTTCGCGAGCACGATGTCGGCGTAGTTGCGTGAGACGGGAAGGTGCGCCACCACGTTGCTCGTGTAGTTCGTTCCCGTCGTTGTCGACGAGGTGTCCACGAGCGGCGCTTCGCCCGTTACGGCGACCTCCTCCAGCACCTCGGGCTCGAGCACGAAGTCAGCCGTCGCGGTCGCGTCGAGGGTGATCGTCGCGGACTTCTCGGAAGTGCGAAACCCGGGCATTGCCGCACGCACCATGTAGGTCCCGGGAGGCAGTGCGGGAAAGCGAAACCGGCCGTCGCGCCGGCTCGAGGTCACGCGGACGCCCTGAAGGCTTAGGCTCGACGTCTGGAGTGTCACGCCGGGCACTACACCGCCTCCGGTGTCGCGGACCACGCCCTCGATGTTGCCTGTCGTCGTCTGCGCCACGGCTGCGCGGCCTGCGATCACGAGAAACGTCAGGGCCACGACGATACATCGAGGCAACTGACCCGATCGCAACATGGCCCACCCCTTAGTTTCTTGCCTGGAAGGCGGGAAGTCGGGCATCACTCCCGCCTCGTGAGCCAAGCTTTGGTCAACGATCGGGGCGGTGTCTTCAGGGGGGCACGGGGTTTCGGTACGTTTTCGGTCAGGAGCGACATGTCCGGAGCCCTAAGGAACGCCGATGACGAGAAACAGGTCCGAAAGGTCGCGTGCGCGGTTGTAGGCGGTCGGACATGCCCTCGATGTTGCCGGTCGTCGTCTGCGCCACGGCCGCGCGACCGGCGATGACGAAAAAACGACACTCCCACAACGATCCATCGGGATGACCCGAGCGCGACATAACCCACCCCTGTCGTTTCGCCTGGAAGGCGGCGGGTCGGGCATCAGTCCGCTCGGCAGACCGGATCTGGTGTGAAACGACTGTTGAGGAGATTCTCTCCTTTGTTCAGGAGGCGGTCAAGACGGCGAGCCGCCTGGTCGCAAGAAAGTGAGGCTGTGGAGACGTCCTTCGTCAGTGTCGGGGCTGCTCGACGAACTCCTCGATCCGCTTCTCGACGTACGGGAAGAACGGGTTGCAGTTGATGCGCATGAACTGGTCCGTCGAAACGTCCAGGACTCCCCGCTCGCCGCGCGGGGCGAGCAGGCCGAGCCGGAGACCGTAGCTGACGCGCATGTCCGGTTCCATGCCGAACAGGGGGTCGTCGAAAGCGAACGGCACCGCCAGGTGCGACAGGGAAAAGACGCCCGGCGGCCAGGAGAGGCCGATCGGCACCGCTTCCGATGTCGCGGATTTCGGCGCGGCGTTGCGCGCCACGGCCTCCCGGGTCTCGGTCCCGGCATTCGTCACGAGCGACAGGCGGAAGGTGCGTCCCGCGTTGGCGAAGAGCGTCGCGACCTGCGGGTCGTAGGTCTTTTTCAGGAACGTTTGCACGGCGGCCATGCGGTTCAGGTCGAAGAGAACGAGCTCGCTGCCGTTCTCGGGCAGGAACGCGAAGAGCTCGTCGATCGTGGCCCAGGTCTCGACCGTCGAATCGACGAGCGACGAGAAGGAAAGCACCGGCGGAAAGTTCCGGATCGTTCCCGACTTCGCGGCCTCGCGCACCCCGTTCTGGATCTCGGCCGTGAGCTCGGCCGTCTGCTGGGCGGCGTACGCGGGGAACGAGTCGTACTTGAACGGGATGTACTCGGGCAGGACGTCGAGCCAGCGGGACTGTTCGAAGTAGGGAATGGACCCGATGCGGGCCACGATCCGCGCGAAGGAAGCGAAGGGCGAGACGCCGATCATCGGCGAGAACAGGATGATGCGGTCGGGCCGCGGCCGCATCGCGGCGTCGTCGACCGCCGCGGCGTCGAGGCCGTACTGCACGGCGAGGGCGCCGCCGTTCGAGTACCCGGCGATGACGAAGGGCTTCCCCGCCCCGATGCGCTGGCGCACGTGCCGGGCGCCCACGCGGACGGCCGCGCGCCAGTCCTCCCACTTCGCGTCGACGAGCCCGCCGGGCACGGTGCCGTGCCCGGGCATCCGCAGGCAGAGCGCGTAGTAGCCGAGGCGCCGCAGGACCTCGGCGTCCGCCTTGACGCTGTACGGGGCGTCGGTCAGGCCGTGAACGAGCAGGGCGCCCCCGCGGATCTCGCCCTCGGGGACGAGCTCGAAGGTGCGGTTCCAGTTCTTCGCGAACCGCTCCGGGTTGATGGGGCTCTCCGGCCAGTAGCGGTTGGTCGGCGTGCGGTCTTCGGGCGCGGCCGCCGGAAGAACGTTCTCGTTCATGCGGCGGAACACGGCGTCCTCGAACAGGAGGTAGTCCTTCAGGGTCGTCGCGTCGGTCAGGTCTTTCGCGCGGAACTCGCCGGCGAGGACGTGGTGCCAGGGCTTGAGCGGCGGCTTCGAGCGCGACGCGAAGGCTCGGACGAAGAGGAGACCGACTCCGAAGAGAAAGACCCCGAGCACGAGGCCGACGATCCATTTCAGGATGCGCTTCAAGGTCGTCCTCCGGTCTGCGGCCGCAAGATGCGGCGCGCGAAGTGCTCGATCCGACGCCGGCCGCTGTGCCCGGCCGGATTCAACGCTTGCCCGAGAGCCACGCCAGCGCGAGCTCGGGCTCGGCGAAGATCTCGACCTGGGAGCCCGACGTCTCGGCCTTGGTCGCGAAGTTCCGGGCCACGCCGAACTGCGCTCCCCGCCGGGTCACGATGGCGACGCGCCGGCCCGCAAAGAGGGTCTGCAGGAGCTCCGGCGAGGCGAAGGACGAGACCTCGGGAGGTGTCGCGATGTATTCGAGGTCCCGGACGTCCATCAGGACCGGCATACCGGGCGCAAGCCGGGGGTCCGTGCCGATCGTGCGCATGGCCTCGGCCGTGGATGCGAAATCGTCCCGGCCCCACCCGCGGACGCGGGCCAGTGACTCGCCGGGGGCCACGCGAAGCTCGAAGGGCACGCTGTGGCCGAGACTATCAAAGGTCGAAGCTCACGAACCGCTCTTCCAGAAGAACTTCGGCGGCGCTTCCTCGCGGGGCCAGAGCTTCTTCATCGTCTCGCCGTCCCAGACCTCGCCGTTCTTGACGACCCACCGGATCTTGAGGCTGTTGTGGATGTCGTCGAGCGGGTTGGCGTCGAGAACGACGAAGTCGGCGAGCTTGCCGGCTTCGATCGAGCCGAGATCCGGCAGGAAGCCGAGCTTGTCGGCCGCGAGCCGCGTCGAGGCGCGCAGCGCTTCCATCGGCGTCATTGCCGCGCCCTTGCGGGCGTTGCCCTCGCCGGCCATCGCCCAGATTTCCCAGTGCGGCCCGAGGCCCTGGACCTGCCCGTGCGCTCCGAGCGAGACGTTGCCGCCCGCGCGGAGCACCGCGGCCGCGCCCTCGGCCACGGTCGGGAAGTGGTACTCCGACGGCCAGATCCACGGCATGCGCCGCGCCTTCTGGTCGATGACGTCGTGCGGAACGAACCGGTTGAGCTTCGCGTCGTCGTGCGCGTTGAAGGTCTGCCAGTAGTACTCCTCGCCCCAGGGCCCGCCGTAGGCCACGAGAAGGGTCGGCGTGTAGAAGGTTTCGGACTTCGCGACGAAGTCGACGATGTCGCTCCCGAGGCGGACCGGCAGCGCGTGTTCCCATGCCGTGAAGCCGTCGAGCACCATCGTCATGTCCGTCTGGAGCTCGCCGCCGCCCTCGGCCGTCAGCAGCATGTGCTCGTCGCGGCAGGCCTCGGCGAAGTAGATCCGTTGCGAGCGGCGGGGCTGCTGGTAGACCTTGATCATGCGGGCGCCGTAGGCCTTCATGCGGCGGACCTGGTGCCTTCGCGTCCTCGAGCGAGTTGACCTCCGCGAAGATCGCGGCCTTCTGGCCGCCGTAGAGAACGTCGCCGGAGGAGTAGATGCGCGGCCCGACCATCACGCCGGCCTCGACCTGCTCGCCCTGGGCGAAGACGTCGAGCGAGGGGGCCGAGGGGTCGTACGTCGTCGTGACGCCGTAGGCCAGGTTCGCGTAGTACTCCCACTTGGCTTCCGGGAAGAGCTCGAAGGCCGAGTAGTGCAGGTGCGCATGCGTGTCGATCAGGCCCGGGATGACCGTCTTGCCGGCGCCGTCGAAGGTTCGCGTTCCCGCGGGAACCGCGACGGATCCCGACGGCCCGACGGCGGCGATCCGGTTGCCCGTCACGAAGATGTCGGCCGTCTCGAGGACCTCGTCGCCCTTCATCGTGACGACGCGCGCGCCCTTCAGGACGTACGAGCCCTGCGGCGCGGCGCGGGGCATCGAAAGCGAGATCGCGATCGTCTCGGCCTTCGGGACCTTCGCCTCCTGGACCTTTTCTTTCTCCTTGTCGTCCTTGTCCTTGTCGGTCTGGCCCGGTGATTTTCCTTCGGCCGCTTTCGCCTTCTCCTTCTCCTCGGCCTTGCGCCGCTCGGCGCGCGCGAACTCGAGCGCCGACGAGAGGGTGAGGCGGTAGAAGGCATTGCCGAGCGCCCATGTCATCGTCTTTCCGCCGTCGGCCCAGCGCACGTAGCCGCCGGCGTCGTCGGAGAGGCGATAGACGGGGACGGCGCCTTCCTTGAGGCTGACCTCGGGCGGTTCCTTCGTCAGGATTCCCGGCAGCGCCGTGACGTAGACGTTGTCGCGCGAGGTGAAGACGACCCAGGCGCCGTCGGGCGACGGGACGATGTCGTCGACCGGCGGGAAGCGGAGCAGGTGCCGCGCGTCGGTGCCGTCGACGCGGATCGCGACGAGGTCGTTCTTGGGATCGTCGGTCGGCTTCTTCTGCTCGACGGGGTCGCGGTAGTAGATCCGCGTTCCGTCGGCGTTCCAGAAGGCCTGCGGGTGGAACTTCAAGCCGGTGCCGAGCTTGACGGTCGTGACGGGCTTGAGGTCGCCGCTCGCGGCGTCGAGAACGTCGAGCTCGAAGTACTCGTCGTCTTCGGGCTGGCGGCCCCGGAACTCGAGGCCCGAGCCCCTGAGCAGCGCGATCCTGTCGCCCTTCGGCGACCAGGCGGGATTGGCGTAGTGGCCCGGCGTCTTCGTCAGCCGGACCGGCGCAACGCCCGGCGCCGCGAGGGCCTTCCAGACGTGGCCGCCCTCGGCGTCGCTCCACGAGACGTAGGCGATCCAGCGCCCGTCGGCCGAGAAGGCCGGCGCGTACTCGCGGTGGGGCAGGGACGCGTCGTCCTTCGTCAGGCGCTTCGGCGCGCCGACCGTCCGGCCGCCCGAGAGCTCCTGCAGCCAGACGCGCCCGAAAGCCTCGAACGCGATCCAGCGCCCGTCGGCCGACTGGCTCGGCCAGCGGAGGATCTTCGCCTGGACCGGGCCGGCCTCGACCTTCTCCTGCCAGGCGACGCGCGGCGCCGGGAACTGCTCGACCTGGGCCGTGAACGGAACGTCCGCGACGGCCTTCGAGGCGAGATCGAGGCGCGAAATCTTCCCCTTGTTGGAAAACACGAGGGCCTTGCCGTCCGGCGTGAAGGCGTAGCCCGGCCAGATGTCCATCGACGCGAAGCCCTCCATCTCGTCGCGCGTGACGCCGCGGACGAGGATGTGTTCGGCTCCCGAGGCGAGGTCCCGCGCGACGATGCAGGTGTCGTCGTCCCTTCGCGAGATGAAGGTCAACGTCTTGCCGTCGGGCGAGATGGCCGGCCGGACCGCGCCGCCGAAGCCGGCGGCGACAGGGAAGGTCACCGCGAGATCCCGGTCGTAGCGCCAGATCTGCCAGAGCCCGTCGGCGAGGTTCGGCGTGTAGCTGAACTTGCGGACCCGGGCCGAGAAGTAGATCGACTTGCCGTCCCTCGAAACCACGGCGCCGCCGGAGTTGTGGATGTCGTCGGAGGACGTCAGCTTGATCCCGCCGCCGCCGCTCTCGCGGTGGAAGATCCAGAGCTCCACCGGAGGAATGCCGGCCTTCTTGCCGTCTTCCTTGCGGGCGATCACGTACTGGCCGTCGGGCGTCCAGGCGGCGCTCCGGATGTAGAAATCCTTCTCGGTCGTCAGGGCCTGCGGGTTCTTTCCGTCGGCGTCCATCAACCAGATGTTGTCGATGCCGCTGCGGTCGCTCGTGAACGCGATCGTCTTGCCGTCCGGGGAGAAGCGCGGCTGCGTGTCGTAGGCGGGGCCCGAGGTCAGGGCCTTCGCGGGCCCGCCGCCGATCGGCATCGCGTAGATGTCGCCGAGGAGATCGAAGACGATCGTCTGCCCGTCGGGCGAGACGTCGAGCGACGTCCAGGTTCCCTCGCTCGTCGAGAATGCGATCTTCCGGGCGTCGGCGCGCGGCGCGTTGATGTCGGCGGCGGGGTCTTTCTTCTTCGCGTCCTTCGGCGGATCGGCGGCGAGGGTGGGGAGAGCGGGGAGGGCGAGCAGAAGGGCGAGGACCGTCCCCGACGTCGACAGCGGCTTGCGCATCCGTATCTCCTTCAGTTGTCTGCTCGGAGTGGGCCGGGCCCGGGGAAGCGCGGATTATCTCCCGCGCCGCGCCGTACCTGTCAATCGCCGAATCACTGGGAAATTGCCGCCGACTCGGTGACAATTTGACTCAGCATGCGAGCGCGCGCCGCGGCCCTGATCACCGCCACGGCGCTGGCGCTCTTCCTCTTTCGCCATCCCCTGACCCTCGGCCTGCTGCGCCACCGTCCGGCCCCGGTCCCCGACGCATCGGGTGAGCCGGTGCAGGCGCCGGCCGACCGCGCGCCGTTCGAGCGGCGCGTCGGCGGGCGCGACTACCGCGTCACGCCGCGGTTTCGCTGGGACCAGTCGGCGCGCGTCGTGTCGTCGCGGGCCTACCGCTGGGGCACCGCGGGAAGCCTCCTGCCCGAGGACCTGGCGCTCGCCTGGGGCCCGGTGCTCGCGCCGCCCTACGCCGGGAGGCTGTCGTTTTCGCAGTTTTCGCGCTTCTTCTTCTGGAGGACGAAGGACCTCTCGCTCGACCGCGGCACGATCGTCTCGCACACCGCCAACGTCCATGTCTTCCCGCGCTCCGTGCGCCTGAAGCACGCCGTCCGGGCGCTCACGAAGGGCGACCTCGTGCGCCTCGAAGGCTTTCTCGTCGACATCGACGGCGTCGGCGATTCGGACTTTCACTGGGGTACGAGCACGACACGCGACGACGAAGGCCCGAACTCGTGCGAGACGGTCTACCTCGAGCGGCTGACGGTGGGGGACCGGGTGTACGAGTAACTCGAACCGGCCGCGGGGCCGCGGAGCTTCAGGTGGCTTCCCAGCGCTCCGCGACCCGGCGGGCGATGAGGAAGAAGACGATTCCGATGCCGACGAGCACGGTGACTTGCGGCCAGAGGCTCGAGACGGGCTCCTCCCGCCAGAAGATCTTCTGGAAGCCGTCGATCGCCCAGGCGTTCAAGGTCACGAGGCCGATCTTCTGCATCTTCTCGGGCATCAGGAACCTCGGGAACATGCTCCCCCCGAGCGCCGACATCAAGAGGATCGAGAGGTTCGAGAGGGCGACGAGCTGCATTCGCGAGCGGCAGATCGAAGCCAGCAGCAGGCCGAACGTCGCGCAGGCGAGGGCCGTCGAGAACGTCATGATGATGAAGCCGGGGATGTGGTTCATGAGCTCGACGCCGAAGAAGAGCGCACCCCAGGTGAACATGAGCGTGAGCTGGGCCACGGCGAGGAACACGAGATAGACGAGCTTGCCGAGAAGAAGCGTCGTCATCGAGACCCGGGTGGCGAGGATCCGGTCGAGGGTGCCGCTCTCGGCCTCCTCGATCAGCGCGCCTCCCGCGCCGGTGGCCGAGAAGAGAAGGAACATGACGCCGAGGCCCGCCGCGTAGAAGGCGATCTGCGGATTCTTCTTCTTTTCGCCGACGAGGTCGCGCACCGAGACGTCGATGAGGCCGCCTCCGTCGGACTTCGCCGTCGCCGGAGGGGCGGGCTGTCCGGGCGGGACCTCGGGCTCCTTCTCGATCTCGGCGATGACGGACTCCATGCGCGCCTTCTGCTCGGGCGTGAGCCCGCCGCTCCACTGGTCGATTTCGGCGACGCCGCTTCGCGCCATCGCGCCCGGCATGGCCGTCATCGCGACCTTCTGGACCAGGCCCCCGAGAACCTGCGGGGCGACGGGGTCGGCGCTGTCCGACAGTACCTCGACGGTGGGGCGGGTCCCGCCCCGGCCGAACGACAGCGGCGTCGAGCCGAAGCCCTTCGGCACGATCAGCGCGACCGGCACGTCGCCCGCGCGCACCGCCGCCTCGGCTGCGGCGCGCGTGTACGCCGGCGCGCCCGGCTTTTCCTGCGGCGCGTGGAGAACGTCGAGGCCCTGCTCGGCCGCGAGCGCCGCCGTCAGGCGCCGGGACTCGGACGACCCGTCCTCGTCGACGAGCGCGACGGGGATCCTGCGGGTGGCGCCCCGACCGCCCGCGAAGACCCCCGCGAAGACCGAGAAGAAGGCGACGGGCAGGACGAACGACAGGATCATCGCCGCGCGGTCGTGGCGCAGGTTGAGGAACCGGTTCTTCGCGACGGCCAGGATCGACGTCATTCGCGCAGCTCCCGTCCCGTCAAGTGGAGGAAGACCTGCTCGAGCGTCGGGCTCTTCAAGGTCAGGTCGCGCACGGAGGCGCCGCGCGCGTGGAAGGTCTCGAGCAGCCGCCGGATGTCCTCGGCGGGGTTGGTCACCGTGAGCAGGATCCGGGTCCCGTCGACCCGCGCGCCCCGGGCTTCGAGCTCCTTCTGGAGGGCCGCGGGGACCGGGGCGTCCGTGTCGATCGCGAGCGCCTGCCCCGAGCCGAGGGTCTTGCGGACGAGCTCGTCCTTGGTCCCGTCGGCGATGATCCTTCCGTTGTCGATGATCGCGATGCGGTCGCAGAGGCGCTCGGCCTCTTCCATGTAGTGCGTGGTGTAGAGGAGGGACACGCCGCGCGCCTTGAGCTCGCCGATCATGCCGTAGATCCGCTCCCGCGACTGCGGATCGACGCCGACGGTCGGCTCGTCGAGGAGAAGCACCTTCGGGCCGTGGATCGTGCCCGCGGCGATATTGAGCCGCCGCTTCATGCCTCCCGACAGCCGCGCCGTCTTGTCGTTCGACCGGTCGGCGAGACCGATCCACTCGAGACTCGTCCGAATGGCGTCGTCGAGCGCCGTTCCCTCGAGCCCCTGGTAGCGGCCGAAGGTCCACAGGTTCTCGCGCGGCGAGAGCAGGGGGTAGAGCGCGATCTCCTGCGGCACCCATCCGCGGGCGGAGCGCGCGCGGTCGTCCAGGGGAGGCAGGCCCAGGATCGAGAGGCTGCCGCCGTCCGGCTCGACGCGGCCCGCGACGGCCCGGACGAGCGTGGTTTTCCCGGCGCCGTTGGGGCCGAGCAGTCCGAGGACCTCGCCCGGCGCCATCCGGAGCGATACGCCGTCGAGCGCGCGCCGGTCTCCGAAGCTCTTGGAGAGCTCGCGGATTTCGAGGGGCACCCGGGCGTCCGGAGCGACAGGCATGGTGCGACGGATCCTCCCCCGGAACCTCGGCGGATGTCCAGCTTCGCGAAACGCGAGAAAAGGCGATATTCTCCGCGCCTCACCTCGAAGGGAACATGAGCTCGTTCGCATTCGTCCTCCTGGTCGTCGCGGGAAGTCTCGGCATCCTGCTGTCCCTGGTACAGGCGCGCTCGCGCGCCGTATTCGCCGAGGACGGGTTCTCGGAGCCGGGGCGCCGCGCCGTGGCGATGGCGCTGCTCGGCGCGGTGCTCCTTCTCGTCGTCGCGATCCCGTTCGCCGGCGGGCTCATGGGAACGCAGCCCGAGACCAAGGAGCTGTCGCTCGTCTCGGTCTTCGCCGTGCACGCGATCCTGGTGTTCTTCCTCGTCTGCTACTACGCGCTCTCGGGCCGCCGGTCGATCGCCGACTTCCTGAAGCTTTCGAGCCCGCGCCCGGCCCGGGACCTCGCGGTCGGAGCCGGGATCGGCGTCGTCGGCTGGGTTCTGACGATCATCACGGCGAGCGTCATCCTCGGCGTGTGGTACCTGGTCTCGCCGAAGTTCCGGGGCGAGTCCGCCGGCGGGACCACCGTTTCGCCGATGATCGTGTGGCTCGTCGCGCAGCCGGTGTGGGTCAAGGTCATGATCGTGGTCTCGGCCATGGTCGTCGAGGAGCTCTTCTTCCGCGCCTTCCTTCAGACGCGGGTCGGGCCGGTCGCCGCCACGCTGATGTTCACGGCCGCCCACGGCGCTTACGGCCAACCCCTGGTGCTCGTCGGGATCCTGGTGATCGCGACGGTCCTCGCCGTCACCTTTTCCGTCTACCGCAACGTTCTGCCATGCATCGTCGCCCACGGCGTCTTCGACGCCATCCAGATGTTCGTGATCATTCCGCTCGCCCTGAAGTCGCTGCCGGGCTTTTAGCCGGCGGCCGAGGGGGCCCCGGGGGCGTCTGCCCCCGCATGAAGCAAATCGCTCGAAGTCCGCGGGCGCCCCGCCAGGAGCGGGGTCGCGGACTCGGGTCCCTCCGGCCCGCTCCCGACGGCCGAAAGGGGCTCGAAAAGGCCTTCCGGCCTGCACAATCGCGGTTTTGACGGGCTGGGACGCCGGGGCTTCCCGTTGACTTCCTCGGCCGGTGGCGATATTTAAATCCGGTTACTTAGTCGCCCAAATGGAGAATTTGCACGCTTCGAGGCCCCGCGAGGGTAAGCGGGCGGGTCCACGTCCGCTCGAGGTCGCGGCGTGGGTCGCGGGAATCGTGCTCGTCGCGGTGTTCGCGGGCTTCCGCGTCGACGCGTCCCTGGGGCGCAAGGCCGCGCTCGCCGACTTTGAGCGCGCGCGGTCGAACTCGACCGCGAGCGCGAGCGCGGGGACGAGCGCGCCGATCGCGAGCCCGCGGTCGCTCTCCGACTTCGACGCCCCGAACAAGATGCTCTGGTCGCCCGAGCGGGTCCAGGGCTTCCAGGCGAGCCTGTCCCACGACTTCCATCCGCCGCTCGGCGTGCTCCGCGTGCCCCGGATCGACCTCGAGGTCCCGGTGCTCGAGGGCACCGACGAGCTCGTGCTCAACCGGGGCGTCGGGCACATCGATGGGACCCCCCGGCCGGGCGAGCCCGGTAACGTCGGCATCGCGGGTCATCGCGACGGTTTCTTCCGCGGCCTGAAGGACGTGACGGCCGGCGACGTGATCGAGGTCGAGACGCTCTCGCAGCGTCTGCGCTACCGGATCCAGAGCCTCACGATCGTTTCGCCTCAGAGCGTCGAGGTGCTCGAACCGACGGCCGAGCCGACCCTGACGCTGGTCACCTGCTATCCCTTCTACTATGCCGGAAGTGCACCGCAGCGCTTCATCGTGCGCGCGACATTCGACGGCCCGGTCGCCTTCCAGGCGACGGAAAGGAGGAGCCGCGCGCCGTAGAACAACGATTCCATGGGCCGACGGTCGTCGTCGGACCTCTTTTTTGCATTGAAACGATTTTGAGGAGGACAGGAAAATGTTGAAGCGTTCCATTCTCACGGTGGCGCTCGTGCTCGCCGTTGCCGCGGCAGCGTCGGCGCAGACCTCGACGGAAATCAAGAACGGCACCGTCATCAGCGTCGGCGACAAGAGCATTTTCATCAAGGAATCCAACGGCACGATGCGCGAGTTCGATGTCGCCTACGACTTCCACGTGACCGTCGACGGCAAGGACGTGGTCTTGAAGGACCTCAAGCCCGGGATGAAGATCACGGCCACGGTCAAGACCGTGACGGTTCCGGTCGTCGTCCAGACCACCACGCTCAAGAACGCCAAGGTCCTCAAGAACGCCGGCGGACTGCTCTTCGTCCGGGAGTCCGACGGAATTCACACGTACAACATTCCGGCCGGTTTCCGCTTCGACATCGGCGGCGCGAAGCTGCGGCTCGAAGACCTCCAGGTCAACCAGCACCTGAACGCCACGATCATCCACACCTCCAAGGGAACGGCCACCGAGACGGAGGTCGCGAATGCCTCGGCCACGGACGAGGCGGCCCGCGCGGCGGCGGCCAAGGCGGCGGCCGACAAGGCGGCGGCGGACAAGGCGGCGGCGGACAGGGCGGCGGCCGATGCCAAGGCGAGGGCCGACGCGGACGCGGCGGCCCGGGCGGCGGCCGATGCCAAGGCGAAGGCTGACGCGGAAGCGGCGGCGGCCAAGGCGGCGGCGGATGCCGAAGCGGCGCAGAAGGCGATGGCAAAGAGCCTTCCGAAGACCGGCAGCTCGGTGCCCCTGGCGGGCGCCCTCGGCGTCCTGTGCCTCGGTCTCGGCGCGACCCTCACGCTCCGGCGCAAGTTCTAACCGGAGACCCGATTCGCATCCCGCGGGAGGCCCGAAACGGCCTCCCGCTTTTTTTTACTTCGCGGGAAAACCCGGCAGCTCGGGCGCCTTCGCGAAACCCCCGAAGACGAGCAGATCGGCGCCCTCGCGGCGGACGGTTTCGGGGGACGGGGCGGGCCGCGCGGAACGGGCCTTCCTCAGGGCCGCCTCGAAGCGGGCCGCGGACTCGCCATCGGCAAACCGCAGACGCCAGAGATAGCTCGTCGACCCCGACCCGCCGGCGCTGAAGAAGGCGATCCGGTCGCCCCGCCATCCGGTCGAGGCCGCCCCGGCCTCCGCCGCGGGCAGGGCCCGTCCGAGCAGAAACCGGACCGTCCACTCCCCCAGGGTGTCGGTGTACGAGAGCCGGCGGCCCGGCGCGAGCGCCGCGGCGTCGGCCGGCAACAGCGCCCGGACCGGCGGGGGATAGGGGGCCCCGTGAATGATCTCGGCCGAAGACTCGGGCGGGTTTCTCCAGAGACGGTCGACCTCGGCCCAGCCCCCCTTCTTGACGGCGGCGCGCACGAAGGACGTGCCGTCGGTGTAGGGGAAGAAGAGCTGGTCGACGAAGTAGTCCGGCACGTCCCCCGGGACGTTCGACCGTTCGAGGTTTCCCGCCGACAGGAGGGGCGCCATCTGCTCCTCGACCTCGTCGCCGGCGTCCGGGATCGCCTTCAAGGCGACGCGGATCATCACCAGGGTCGCCTCGCCCTCGAGGAGGCACTGGAGCGCGAGGCTCCGGTCGCCGTCCTCGCGGAGCTCCTTGACGCGGTCCGCGAGGTGCAGCGACTCGTCCTGGAGCGCGTGCATCAGCTCGTGGGAGAAGATCAGGCCCTGCGCGAGGTCCTCGGAATCGCCCCCCGCCAGCCCCTCGGCGCCCTCGACGACGTAGAAGCGGCGGGAATCCGGGTCGTAGAACGCGACGACCTGCGAAGCGTAAAAATCGACGAGGGAGTCGAGAAGCCGGGGGGAGTCCTCGATCAAGCCGATCGCCACGAGCGACCGGAAGTACTCCTCGACGGGGACGGGGAGACCCTCGGAGATCTTGCCGCGCAGCACCCGCCGGGCTTCGGCCTTGTCCAGCCGGGACGCCGGCACCGCCCGGGTGAACTTGCGTCCCCGGACCTCCTCGACGCTCCGGGAAACCTCCGTCATCCGGTCCGGCAGCAGGTCCGCGGCGGCGAGAACGGCGGCCGCCGCCAGGGCGATTCCGGCCATGCGGGCCGGATGTTTTCGGAGCATGACCGAGGGTAGCACGGCGACTTTCGGTTCCTTTCCCGGGGTCCTTTTCGATAAGATCCGCCGGGCTTTCGAAGCTCGTGAATGAACGCACCCCAACCGACCGCCAAAGCCGGCCCGATCCGGATGTCTCTCTCCAGCCGTTTCGAGAACATCGAGATGGTTCAGCACCTGTGTTCGCGCCTCCTCGAGGGGCGCGACGTGCCGGAGGAAACGCGCCACTGGATCCTCATGGCCGTGCGCGAGGCCGTGGCCAATGCGATCAAACACGGCAATCAGCAGGATCTGGCCAAGCACGTGCACCTCGAGATGGACGTCGTCGCCGACACGCTCGCCATCTCGATCCGCGACGAAGGCGAAGGATTCGATCCGAAAGCGGTGGACGATCCCCTCGCGCCGGAAAACCGGCTCAAGACCTCGGGGCGCGGCATCTTTTACATGCGGACCTTCATGGATGACGTCCGCTTCCAGCGTCACGCGGATGGCGGGATGGAAATCGTTTTGAAAAAGAACCTGGGCGCGGTAAAAGAGAAGGAGGAGAACCCAGCATGAAGACGAACGTTCGCGAGTCCGGCGGAGTGCAGATCGTCGAGCTCAAGGGCAAGATCACCATCGGGTCGGGGGACGTGCAGTTGCGCGAAACGATCAACAAGCTCGTCGACTCGGGTAAGAAGAACATCCTCGTCGACATGCACGACGTCACGACGATCGACTCTTCGGGCATCGGTGAGCTCGTCGGCTGCTACACGTCGGTCACCAACAAGGGCGGGAAGCTGAAGCTCCTTCACCTGCCTCCCAAGATCAACGACGTCCTGACCGTGACGCAGCTGATCACCGTCTTCGACGTCTACGAGGCGGAGTCCGAGGCGCTGGCGAGTTTCCGCGGCTAGGACGCGGGGGCTTCACTCCTGACGCACCCCGCCGGGGCCGGCGGCGCATTCGACCGGTTTTCGGCCGCGGCGGCTCCCGCGCTGGAAGAGGCGCTCGCCGATAACCTGCCGGCTCCGGCCCCGCGCGCGCCGGTCCTGTCGCAGGCGATCTCCCAGGCGGCCCTCTCGCGCGGCAAGCGCCTGCGGCCGCTCGCGACCCTCGCGGCGGCCGACCTCGTTCGCGCGTCCCGGGCGGCCGCGCTTCCCGTCGCCGTCGCCGTCGAGTACGTCCACGCGGCGTCGCTCGTTCTCGACGACCTGCCCTCGATGGACGATGCGCCCCGCCGGAGGGGGCGCCCGGCGCTCCACCGCACGCACGGGGTCGCCACCGCGGAGCTCGCCTCCGTCGCCCTGCTCGCCCGCGCCTTCGAGGTCCTGGCGCAGAGCCGGGGCGCCTCGGGGGCGCTCCGGGCTCGGATCGTCGGCGAACTCGCCGCGGCCGTCGGCGCCGCGGGCTGCTGCGCCGGCCAGGCGGCCGACCTCGCGGCCGACCCGGAAGCCGTGGTCCTGGACGACCTCGAGGCGATCCACGCCCAGAAGACGGGCGCCCTGTTCGTCGCGGCCGTCCGCGGCGGAGCGCTCGCGGGCGGCGCGGGCGAGCGCACCCTCGCGGCCCTGACGCGATACGCGCGCAACCTCGGCCTCGCCTTCCAGATCACCGACGATCTGCTCGACCTCGAGGGCGACCCGAAGGTCATGGGCAAGGACGCCGGCCGGGACGCCCACCGCGCCAACTTCGCGACCGTTCTCGGGAGCGAGTCGTGCCACCGGCTCGTCGAGGAGCTGCTGGCGGCGGCGCTCTCGGCCCTGAAGCCGCTGGGCTCGCGGGCTGCCGTGCTCCAGGACCTGGCGCGCGTGGTGAGGGATCGCCGGTCGTGAGGGAGCGGCCCACCCTCGTCGAGGCGCGCGCGCGGTTGCGCGAGCTCGGCTATCTCGACGCCGGCGTCGACCGCCTGCTCTTCCGTCCCGTGTTCGAAGGGCGCGGCGGAGCGTTTCTGACGGCCATCCTCATCGGCGCCTTCGGGGCGGCCCTCGCCGCGATCGCGGCCGTGGAGGCGGCGGACCCCGCCTTCGGCGGGTCGCCCGCCTCGATCGCCTCGCTCTTCGTGCATCTCTTCGCGGCGGCCCTCGCTCCCGCCGCGATCCTCGCCCTGATCCTGTCCGGGTTCGCCGAGCGCGTCCGGACGCCGGGAATCGCGGCGACGATCGCCGGCATGGTTTCCGCCCTCATCGTCTTCGCGCTGTGGATCGGGGGCACCTACAGCCTGGAGCGAACGCTTTCGGCGCGCACTCTCCTGTGGGCCGTGCCGATCGGGATCACGGCGCTCTTTCTCGCGGCGGCGGTCCGCCTCGGCTTTCTCGCGCTCGCCTTCGCTCGGGCCGGAATGCTGCCGCGCCGTTCGCTGCGGCGGCTCTTCGCCGCGGTGGCCGCCGTGGGCCTGCTGATCGCGATCCTGCTGCTGTTCTCGCGGCACGAGTCGCGCCCGGCCCCGGCGCCCCAGCCCTCGCCCCGCGCGATCGCCGAGGTCGTCATCGCCGTCGACGGGCTCGACCTCGACGGCTCCGGAAAGGGCGGGCCGGCGGCGACGCTGCTCGCGGGCGGGGCGGCGGGATGGTGGCCGGCGGAGCACCGGCCGCCGCCCGAGCTCTGGACGACGCTCGCGACGGGCGAGCCGCCACAGCGGCACGGCGTCCGCGCCCTGACGCGCGTGCGCCCCCTCGGATCGAGCCTCGCGGTGCGGCCGCCCTGGGGAATGTCGTGGTACCTGCGGCACGTGGGGCCGGCGCTCCATCTCGTCTCGGCCGCCCCCGTGTCCCACGTCGACCGGCGGCGCCTCGACTTCTGGGAGATCTCGGCCTCGGCGGGCCTGCCGTCGCTCGCGGTGGGCTGGTGGGCCGCGGGCCCCTGGCCCGGCGCGACGGTCGTCGAGAACCGGACGGTCTTCGCCCGCGCGGCCGACGGCCCGGACGCCGACCGCGAGGCGCTGGCCGCCTTCGACGCGCAGGCCTCGAAGGGCTTCCGTCTCTCGACGGTCTACCTGCCCGGCTGCGACATCGCCCGCGACGATCCGCCCGGGCGCGCGAAGGCCGCGACGCGGGTCGCCGAGCTCCTCGCGGACTGGGCCGCTCGGGCGCGGCGGGGAGAGGTCGTCCTGGTGGTGCTGGCGGCCGACAGCCACCCGGGGCCCGAGGCCCTCGGCCGCATGGTCGTCTTCGACGGGTCGGTCGCGGCCCGGAACATCCAGATCCGTCCCGAGGACGCCGCGCCCTCGATTCTGGCGCGGATGGGAGTCCCGGCCGCGCGCAACCTCCCGGGACATCCCGTCGCCTCGCTCTTCTTGCCCGGGACGGTCGAGGCCTCGACGGTCGCGACCTACGGTCCGCGCATCGCGCCCCCGTCGAGCCCGGCCCCGGAAAGCGACCGGGAGTATCTCGAAAAGCTCCGGTCGCTGGGATACTTGAAGTGATGAAGGCGGTCTTTCTCGAAAAGCCCGGGGGCCTCGAGGTCCTCCACTACGGCGACCGGCCGACGCCCGAGCCCGGTCCGGGCGAGGTGCGCATCGCCGTCCGCGCCGCGGCCCTCAACCATCTCGACATCTTCGTGCGCAACGGAATTCCCCACGTGCCGCTTCCGCAGATCCCGGGAGCGGATGCCTCCGGCGTCGTCGACCGGGCGGGGGAGGGCGTGACTGGCCTGACGCCCGGCGATCGCGTTCTCGTGCAGCCCGGCCTCTACTGCACGGCCTGCGAGTTCTGCCGGGCGGGCGAGCAGAGCCTCTGCACGACCTTCCGGATCGTCGGCGAGCACGTCCCGGGCACCTTCGCCGAGTACGCCGTCGTTCCGGCGCGCAATCTCTTCCCGATCCCTCGCGGCCTCTCGTGGGCGCAGGCGGCGGCGTTTCCGCTCGTCTACCAGACGGCCTGGCGGATGCTCGTGGGACGGGCGGCCCTCCGTCCGGGGGAAACGGTGCTCATCCACGGGGCCGGAGGCGGCGTCGGAGGAGCCGCGCTCGAGGTGGCGCGGCTCGCCGGAGCGCGCGTCCTCGTGACGACCTCGGGAGGCGAGAAGGCGGCACGGCTGTCCGCGGCCGGCGCCGAGCTCGTCGTCGATTACTCGAAGGAGGACGTGCTGCAGGCCGTCCGCGCGCATACCGCGAAGCGGGGCGTCGACGTCGTCGTGGACACGGTCGGCGAAGCGACCTGGATGATGTCGCTCAAGGCGGCGGCGAAAGGCGGCCGGATCGTGACCTGCGGCGCGACCTCCGGGCCCAATCCGAAGGAGGAGATCCGGCTGATATTCTGGAAGCACCTCACGATCCTGGGGTCGACGATGGCGAACGACCGGGAATTCCGCGCTCTCTACGCCGCGGTCGAGGCCGGCCGCATCCGGCCGCGCATCGACCGCGTCTTCCCCCTGTCGGAGGCGGCGGCGGCGTACCGGCACATGGAGGAGGGCGCGGCCCACGGGAAGATCGTCCTCGTTCCGGACGGCGCCCCGGCGGACTGGCCCGACGGCGACTAGCAGGTTGCTGAAAAAGGGTGTGGGATGACGTTACGAGCGCCGTGGGGTCAGATGCAAGGAAGCGCGACGACGGCGATGCGTGGGCATCGCCGAGGAGCGATGAGTCTTTTGGAGCGGCGCTCGACGCGCCGACGGGAGCGGAGGATGGTTCACGGCATTGTGTCGGCAGGAACTCGTCTGGGCTCCGGTAGCAGAGACTCTCGGCCGCCGTTCGCGAAGCGAACGCCCGCGGCCGACAGCCCCGGACACGACACCCGCATCCATTTTTCAGCAGCCTGCTAGGGCTCGCATGACGCACCTCGCGATCCTGGGAGGGGGGCCGGCGGGCCTGGGACTCGCGTTCTACGCGGATCGGGCCGGCCTTCCGTTCGAGCTCTACGAGGGCTCGCCGGATCTCGGCGGGATGTGCCGGACGCTGCGCCACGGCGACCATCTCTACGATCGCGGAGCCCACCGCTTTCACGATCGGGACCCGGAGATCACGCGGGACATCGTCGAGCTGATGGGCGAGGAGCTCGTTCGCGTCGAGGCGCCCAGCGCGATCCTCGACGGCGGGCGCTTCATCGACTTTCCGCCGACGCCCCTGAACGTCATGTTCGCGTACGGATTTCGCGAGGCCGGCCGCATCTGCCTGGATCTCCTGCGCTCGGGATGGCGGCGGCGGCCGACGGCGGTCAGCTTCGAGGATTTCGCCGTCCGGCGTTTCGGCGAGACCCTCGCGCGGCGGATACTCCTCAACTATTCCGCCAAGCTCTGGGGACTTCCGACCGATCAGCTCTCGCCCGACATCGCGACCCGCCGGCTGCAGGGAATGACCCTGCGGTCGCTGTTGTACGAGCTGGTCTTCCCGGGCGGCAAGACCGAGCACATCGACGGCAGCTTCCTGTATCCGCGCGGCGGTTATGGCCGCATCGCCGATGCCCTCGCCGGCTCGCTCCCCGCGGAATCGATCCACACCGGCTTCGAGATCCAGGGGCTGGAGTGCGACGGCGGCGGGGTGCGGCGGATTCGCTTCTCCGGGGGTCGGGCCCGGGAGGTCGAGGACCGCGTCGTGTCGACTCTCCCGCTGCCGTTCCTGGTCCGCCTGCTCGGCGACGCCCTGCCGGAACCGGCCCGGGAGGCAGCGTCCCGGCTGCGCTTCCGACACGTCCGCCTGCTGTTCCTCCGACTCGGCAGGTCGCGCGTTACCGGCCGCGCGTCGATCTACATTCCCGACCCGGCCTTCTGCGTCAGCCGGATCTCCGAGCCGAAGAACCGGTCCGCGGCGATGGCGCCGGAGGGAGAGACCTCGCTCATCGTGGAGGCGCCGTGCTTCCCCGGCGACGCGGTCGAGCGGCTTTCGGATGAGGCGTTCGCCGGGAAGGTCGTCGGCGAGCTGTCGGATCTCGGCCTCCTCGAGCCCGGGGAAGTCCTGGAAACGCACCCGCACTTCATCCCCAACGCTTACCCCGTGTGCGCGAACGGCTACGCGCGGGACGCCGGCATCATCCGGGAGGCCCTCGCCTCCATCTCGAACCTCGAGACGATCGGCCGCGCGGGCCGCTTCGTCTACAGCCACCTTCACGACCAGCTCCGATTCGGGAAGGACTGCGTGCGGCGGCTCATCGACGCCGTGAGAGCCGATACGGCGTGAGCCCGGCCGGCCGCAATCCCCTGCCGCGGGCGACTTTTCGGGAGCTCATCGCGCGCGCGGTCCGCGCCCGGCGCGGGGACGGCGGCGACCCGGCCGATCGGGCGTGGGCGAGGTCCATCCTCACGCCGGCCGAGTTCGACCTGTGGTCGAGCCTGTCGGCCTACGACCAGCGCCACACGCTCCAGGTCGCCCGGAGGGTCGAGCGGCGTCTCGCCGCGACAACATACGCCGGCGACCCGCTGTGGCCGGCCGCCGCCCTCCTGCACGACATCGGCAAGCGCGAGGCCGATCTCTCGCTGCCCGAGCGAGCGGTGGCGACCCTCGCGAGCCGTGTGGTCGCCGTCGACCGGGCCCGCCGCTGGACGCGCTCGACCGTCCGGATGAAGCGGCGCCTCGGTCTCTACCTCGTTCACGGCGAAGTCGGGGCCCGACTGATCCGCCTGGCGGGCGGGCGCGAGCCGATCGCGGTGTGGACCGAAGTCCATCAGGGCGATCGCCCTCTGGAAGGGCTGGGATTTCCCGCGGTCGTCGTCGAGGCGCTGATCCAGTCCGATGTCGCCTGAGTCCGGCGCCGGGGGCGCCGGCGGGACCCGGACCGGGTCCGGCAACGTCGCGCTCCTCGCGGCCGCGCTGACGGCCGCCGCGGTCATCCTTTCGCTCCAGCTCTTCGTTGCGCCGATCGTCGGCCTCGCGGACAACCGCGACTACGAGCGGGTCATGGGTTACGCGGGGTTCCAGCACACGACCGCCGTCTACGCCGAGCGCTACTTTTCCTTTCTGCGCTCGCAATATGCCGTCGTCGACCCCGGATGGTTCCGGAGCGGCTACCATTCCTCGGAGACGCTCCTCGCGTTCGCCGCGCGATGGCTGCACCTCGCCTTCGCGCGGGACGCCCTCTTCGACCTTCGGTTGCTCGGCGGGATTCATGCCCTCCTGTTTCTTCTGGCGCTCGCGGGACTCATCCGGGCCTGCCGGGACCTCGCGCCGACGGCCCAGGCCCTCGTCGCGGCCCTGCTCGTCTTCGTCTTTACGGACGTCGGCTACGTCGCCCCCTTCAACTCGTTCTACAGCCAGACCGCCTCGCTCCTCTTTCTGCTGCTGACCGCGGCGATTGCGGCGGAGGCCGTCCGCCGGGGGCGGCTCTCGGGCGCGTGGCTCTTCGCCTACTTCGGAACGGCTCTCCTCTTCGTCGGCTCGAAGCCGCAGGAGAAGCTCGCGGCGCCGCTTCTGGCCCTCTTCGGCCTGCGCCTGGCGGGCGTGCGGTGGCGCGGGGCCTGGCGGCGGACGGCCGCCTGGCTCGCCATCGGTCTCTGCGCGTTCTCGATCTGGTACGGGCGCCATACGCCCCACACGCTTGCGCGAAGCGACGCTCTTCCAGTTCGTCTTCGACGACCTGCTGGTCTACTCGCCCGCGCCGGCCGCCGACGCCGCCGAGCTTCACCTCGATTCCGAGTGGCTGAAGTATGTCGGATCCAATCCCTTCGCGACGGATTCGCCCCTCCTCGAGTCGCAATTCCGGATGTCGCTTCCTTCACCGGGTCGGCCATCGGCAGATCCTGGCGTTCTACCTGCGGCACCCGAGACGATTCGCGGAGCGCGTCGTGCGGGCCTCGCGCCAGGCCTGGTCGCTGCGGCCGGACTTCGGCAACTTCGAGGAGTCGGCCGGATACCCGCCCGGGACGCTCGCCACGAGGTTTTCGCTATGGAGCCGGGCGCGCGGGTGCCTGGGAGCGCATCCCCTCCTCGCGATCGCGGCTCTTCTCGGAGGAAACCTGGTCGCCGCGGTGGCGACCTGGCGGCGCGCGTCGCGCCGGGGCCGGCTCTTTCGCGAAGGTGTCCTGACGATGGTCCTGATGGCGGGGCTCGCGTTCGGCGTGTGCGCGTTCGCCCAGGCCCCGCCGGACCTCTCCCGCTCGCTGTACGCGTACCACGCCCTGTGCGACCTCCTCTTCATCGCGGACGCCGGCTGGATCGCCGACGACGCTGATCCGCCGGCTCCGGCCGGCGGCGCCCCGGCCGGGCTGAGCTAGCGCCGGAACAGCCAGAGCAGGAGCGACGCCAGCACCGACAGCACGAGGCACGTGACGATGGGGAAGGCGAAGGTGAAGCCTTCCCTCCGCACGACGATGTCGCCGGGCAGCCGGCCGACGTACCGCGCGAGCAGCGGCCACGCGAGGCCGGCCGCGACGAAGAGCAGGCCGAGCGCGATCAGGATCGCGCGCCACGGGGCCTCCCCGGGTCCTGGCATTTCGTGAGAATATCCCGGTGTCCTCACCCGGTCGCCCGACGGTTCTCGCCGGCGACAAACCCATGACCGAACAATCCGTGAATCGCGCGTTTCGCATCTGCGATCTCCCGTCCGACGAGCGGCCGCGCGAGCGGCTGCGGCGCCTCGGGCCGGCCGCGTTGTCCAACGAGGAGCTCCTGGCGCTTCTGCTCCGCACCGGGATCCGCGGAGAGAGCGCGCTCGACCGCGCGCGCAGCCTGCTCGCCACCCGCGGAGGGCTCGCCGGCCTCGCCGGGAGCTCGGCCGAGGAGCTCTCGACCGAGCGCGGGATCGGCCCCACGCGCGCCGGAGCGATCGCGGCGGCGATCGAGATCGCGCGGCGCCTCCCGTCCGAGACGCTTTCGGGCCGCGATCTCTTGAACGACCCGCGCCTCGTCAAGGACTACCTGCGGGCGGCCCAGGCCGACGACGCGCAGGAGCGGACCGGCGCCCTGTATCTCAACGCGCGCAACCGGCTCTTGAAGAACGACCCGGAGATCTACCGCGGCACGCTCGACCGCGCGGTCGTCGAGCCGCGCGAGATCCTGCGGCGCGCGCTTCTCGGAAAAGCGGCGGCCGTGATCCTGTACCACAACCATCCCTCCGGCGACCCGACGCCCTCGCGGGAGGACCGCGAGTTCACGCGCCGGCTCGCCGCGGCGGCCGAGGCGGTGGGAGTGCGGCTCCTCGACCACATCGTCGTGGGGAGGGAAGGGTGCGTTTCGTTTCGGGAGGCGGGGCTGCTGTGAGCGGTTGCATAACAGATATCTATGGAATATGCTTTATGCATGAGGACGACCGTGGACCTGCCGGAAGACCTGCTCGAAGAAGCGCGGCGCGCGACCGACTCCAAAACGATGCGCGACACCCTCATCCTGGCTCTCGAGGAGCTCGTCAAGAAGAGCAAGCGCGAACGTCTCCGGCAGCTGGCGGGGAAGATCCATCTCGACTTCGACCCCTCGATCTCGCGCAGCCGCGGCCGGAGGTGAAGCGGTCCCTGGTCGACACCTCGGCCTGGGTCGACTTCCTTCGGGGCGAGCGCGCGGCCGTGGCGCGCATCGGGGGGCTGCTCGACGAGGGAGGCGCGCTGATCTGCGGACCGATCGCCGCCGAGATGCTGTCGGGCGCCCGCACTTCGGCCGAGTACGGGACACTGAAGGACCTCGCGGAAGGGCTCGACTGGGTCGTCGAGCCCGAGGCCGTGTGGTCGCGCGTGGCCGACTACCGGTTTGCGCTGGCGCGCGGCGGCTTTCGGGCGGGTCTCGTCGATCTCGTGATCGCGGCCACGGCGCTCGATTCGGGCCTCGCGCTCCTGACGCGGGATCGCGCCTTTCAGCGCATCCGCACCGTCGTCCCGATCGAGCTCGATCTCTTCTGAGGTATCTTTCGCCCTCCCGATGAAGACGTTCTACGCGACGACTCCGATCTACTACGTCAACGACCTGCCCCACATCGGGCACATCTACTCGACCGTCGTGACGGACGTGATCACGCGGTTCCACCGGCTCATCGGCGAGAAGACCCGGTTCCTCACGGGCACCGACGAGCACGGCCAGAACATCGAGAAGGCGGCCGCGGCCCAGGGCGTGACCCCGATCCAGCTCGCCGACCGCGTCGTCGAGCGGTACCACGCCCTCTACCGCACGTTCGAGATCGCCAACGACGACTTCATCCGGACGACCGAGGTCAGGCACCGCCGGGGCGTCGAGGCCCTGATCGCGCGGATCGCGGCGGCCGGCGACTTCTACACCGCGAAACACGAGGGCTGGTACTGCTCGAGCTGCGAGGCCTTCTACACGGAGAAGGAGCTCGACGCCGAGAAGCGGTGCCCGGTCCACGGCCGGGCGACGGTCTGGGAGTCCGAGGAAAACGTCTTCTTCCGGCTGTCGAAGTACGCGGCGCGGCTCCTCGAATACTACGAAGAACATCCCGAGTTCGTCCGGCCCGAGAGCCGTCTCGCCGAGGTCGCCTCGTTCGTGCGCGGCGGCCTGAACGACCTCTCGGTCTCGCGCTCGAAGGTCAAGTGGGGGATCCCGTTTCCGGGTCACCCCGGCCACGTCGTGTACGTCTGGCTCGACGCCCTCGCCAACTACATCACGGCGCTCGGCTTCGGCTCGGAAGACGACCGCCTCTACCGCGAGTTCTGGGACCACGCGGAGGCCGAGCGCGTTCACGTCATCGGCAAGGACATCCTGCGCTTCCACGCCGTCTACTGGCCGGCCTTCCTGATGTCCGCCGGGCTCCCGCTGCCGACGACGGTCCGCGCCCACGGCTGGTGGCTGCGCGACGCGAAGAAGGTGTCGAAGTCCGTCGGCAACATCGTGCGCCCGGACCAGCTCGTCGCCGACTTCGGGCCCGACGCCCTGCGCTACTTTCTGATGCGCGAGATGGCCTTCGGCCAGGACGCCTCCTTCTCGGACGAGGCGTTTCTCGGCCGGTACAACGCCGACCTCGCCAACGACCTCGGCAACACGGTCTCGCGCGTCGCGGCCCTCTGCCGCCAGTCGTTCGGCGCGACGCCGCGCGAGGTCTGCACCGACAACGAGGTCATGCGCGCCTCGAGCGGCGCCCGCGCCGAGTGGCAGGCGGCGATGCAGGACTGCCAGTTCAACCGGGCGCTCGAGACCGTGTGGCAGTTCCTCGGCGAGGTCAACGGCTACGTCGTCGCGCGGGAGCCCTGGAAGATCCGCAAGGCCGAAGGCGTCGACTCGGCGCGTCTCCATCGCGTGCTCTCCGCGGCCGCCGAGGGCGTGCGCCTCTCGGCCGTCATGCTCTCGCCGTTCGTCCCCGCGACCTCGCGCCGGATCTTCGAGGCCTTCGCGCTCGAGCCGAAGGACCCGACCTCCGCCGACCTCGACTGGGGCCGGCTCCCGATCTCCCGACCGATGCCGGAGACGCCGGCGCTCTTTCCGCGCGCCGACGCCGAGGCTTACTTCAAGGCAAAGGATGACGCCATGACCGAACCGACACCGGCCGCTCCGGCGGCGCCCGGCGACGAGCGCATCGCGATCGAGGACTTCCAGAAGGTCCGTCTGCGCACGGCGAAGATCCTCGTCGCCGAGCGAGTGCCCAAGTCGAACAAGCTGATGCGCCTCGAGGTCGATCTCGGCGACGAGCGGCGCCAGATCGTCGCCGGCATCGCCGCGCAATACGAGCCCGAGGCCCTCGTGGGCCGCAACGTCGTCGTCGTCGCGAATCTGAAGCCGGCGAAGCTGATGGGCGTCGAATCGAACGGGATGGTCCTCGCGGCCTCCGTCGGAGAGGCGGGCGCGCCCGTGCTGCTCGACCTGCCCGCCGACGTGCCCCCGGGCAGCAAGGTCAAGTAGCGTGCTCGCCGATTCCCACTGCCACCTGCAGATGGGAGAAGGCGCGGCGGAAATGATCGCCCGCGCCCGCGCCGCGGGCGTGACGCGGTTCCTCGTCCCCGGCACCACGCTGGCGGACTCCGAGACGGCGGCCGCGATGGCCGATCCTTCGGCCGGCATCTTCGCGGCGGTCGGCATCCACCCCCACGAGGCGAAGGACTTCGCGCCCTCCCGCGACGGCGCGAGGTTCGAAGAGCTCGCGGGGCGGCCCGGCGTCGTCGCGATCGGCGAGATCGGCCTCGATTTCCACTACGACCACTCGCCGCGCGCGAAGCAGATGGAGGTCCTCGAGTGGATGCTCGACTGCGCGAGGCGCCGGGACCTGCCGGCGATCCTCCACAATCGCCAGAGCGGCGCCGAGATGCTCGCGTTGCTGCGGCGCCTCCCCGCGCGCGCGGCCGCCGGCGTCTTCCACTCGTTCACGGAGGACGCGGCCTACGGCCGCGAGGCGATCGATCTCGGGTATCTCGTGTCCTTCTCCGGCATGCTCACCTTCCGCGCGGCCGAGAACATCCGTTCCGCGGCGGCCGGCCTGCCGCTCGAGGCGATGCTCGTCGAGACCGACACGCCCTATCTCGCCCCGGTGCCGCACCGCGGCAAGCCCTGCGAGCCCGCCTACGTCGTCGAGACCGCGAAGACGGCTCGCCGAGGTCAAGGGGACAGACCTCGCGGCCGTCGCCGCCGCGACGACCGGCAACTTCGACCGACTGTTCGCCGCCCGGCCGTGAGCTCGCGCCGCATCTCCGAGAAGGAGTTCGAGTCGTACGTCGAGGAGGCCCTCGCCTCGGTCCCGGCGGCGTTCCGCAAGTACCTCGAAAACGTCGTCGTCGCCGTCGAGGACGAGCCGACCGACGAGGACTACGACGAGACCGACACGCCCGACGAGGACGAGCTCTTCGGCATCTTCCGCGGCGCGTCCTTCTTCGAGCGGGGGAGCATGGTCTCCAACCTCCCGGCCCAGATCGCGATCTTCCGGGGCCCGATCCTGCGAAACTGCGAGACCCGCGGAGAGGCCGTCCGCGAGATCCGCGACACGGTGGTCCACGAGGTCGGCCACATGCTGGGGCTCGACGACGAGGAAATGCCGTACTGAGGGCGGCCTCGGCGCTCAGGCCGGGCAGGGTTCTTGCAGCCCCTGCGGCGCGTGCAGACCCGCAAACACGCGGAAACCGGGAAACGGTCGCCGTCGGGCCCGTGCTCGAAGGCGAGATTGCGGATCGCCGATCTGTTCACGCGCGTCGAGGACGGGTCCTATCTCGGCCTCGGCCTTCTGCTGGCGGCGTGCGCGGCGGTGGCTCTCTTTCAACGGCGCGGTCTCGTTCTGGGAGGCGATCCAGTCGGAGACGTCGATCCAGGATCTCGTCCTCGTGCTCGACCGCGTGCTGCTCGTCCTGATGATCGTCGAGCTTCTCTACACCGTGAAGGTCTCGTTCCGCGAGCACGTGCTGGTGCCCGAGCCCTTCCTCGTCGTCGGGCTGATCGCGGTCGTGCGGCGGATCCTGATCGTGACCGCCCAGCTCGCGGTCCTCCTCGAGAAGCCCGACGAGAAGCTCTTTCGCGCCGCCCTCGGGGAGCTTGGCGTCCTCACGCTCATGGTCGTCGCCCTCGTCGGCTCGCTCCTCATGCTGCGCAAGCGGTCGACGATGCCTCTCCCGGAAAGCGCGCGTCCGTAGGCTTTGCTCTGCGGGTCCGCGTCTGCTAGCGTCCGCGGCGTGAGGACGATCGCTGCGGCCGGGTGCCTTCTCGGTGTCGCGCTGGCCGCTTCCGCGGTGCCGACCCCGGTCGAGGTGGCGCGCAACGAGGCCGAGACGAACGCGCAGTCTCCGGCCGGCAAGCGCTACGAGGGAGTCATGGTTTCGCGGCTCGAGGAGTGGCTGCGCCCGGCGCTCGAGCGCTGCGTGAAGAAAGCGGCGAAGGAAGAGCTCATCTCCTTCGACGCCCTCGTGCGCGTCGGCGACGACGGGAAGGCCGAGGAGGTCGTCTTCGGCCCCGAGACGGAGGTCGCGCGCTGCGTCGCGCCGGACTTCCAGGACCGGGTCTATCCCGCGGCCGCCGAAGCCCTCCTGGTGGGTCAAGGTCGAGGTTCGCCTCAAATAGAAAGAGCGCGGCGTCTCCGCCGCGCTCCGTACGTCTCCTTACTGCTTACTGCCTACTGCTTACTTCCGCGGACCCCTCGGCCCGCCCGGCCCTCCCCGGTGGTCGCGGTTGAAGTGGCCGCGGTGCTCGCCGGGGCCGCGTCCGCCGCGCGGGAACTCGTCGCGGCCCTCGTCCTCGCCGGGGGCGCCGACGGGCGCGAGCGCCATCTCGGCGTCGAGCTCCTCCTTGGACATCGCCTGCTTGCGCGAGAGCTTGATCTTGCCCATCGGGTCGACGGCGATGATCTTGACGGTGACCTCGTCGCCTTCCTTGACGACGTCGGTCGTCTGGCGGACCCGGTACGGCGCGAGCTCCGAGATGTGGACGAGGCCGTCCTGGCCGGGAAGGATCTCGACGAAGGCGCCGTACGCCTCCACGCGCCGGACCTTGCCGCGGTAGACCTTGCCGATCTCGGGCTCCTGGGTCAGGGACTCGATGATTTCGATGGCCTTCATCGCGGCCGCCTCGTCGGAGGACGCGATCGAGACCTTGCCCGAATCCTCGACGTCGATCTTGCAGCCCGTCGACTCGATGATCGAGCGGATGGTCTTGCCGCCCGAGCCGATGACGTCGCGGATGCGGTCCTTGGGGATCTGGATCGTGAAGATGCGCGGGGCGTAGCGCGAGATGTTGGGGCGCGGCGCCTGCAGGGCCTCGGCCATCCTGTCGAGGATGTGCATGCGGCCGGCGCGCGCCTGGGCCAGCGCCTTCTCGAGGATGTCGCGGCGCAGCCCCTTGATCTTGATGTCCATCTGGAGGGCCGTGATGCCCTCGCGGGAGCCGGCGACCTTGAAGTCCATGTCGCCGTAGTGGTCTTCCTGTCCGGCGATGTCCGTCAGGACGGCGAAGCGCTCGCCGTCGGCGACGAGGCCCATCGCCACGCCCGCGACCGGCGCCTTGATCGGCACGCCCGCATCCATGAGGGCGAGCGTTCCGCCGCAGACCGTCGCCATCGAGGAGGAGCCGTTGGACTCGAGGATGTCCGACACGACCCGCACGGTGTACGGAAACGCGTCTTCGGAGGGGAGCATCGGGGACAGCGACCGGCGGGCGAGGTTGCCGTGGCCGATGTCGCGGCGCGAGGGGCCCCGCATGAACTTGGTCTCTCCGACCGAGAAGGGCGGGAAGTTGTAGTGCAGCAGGAACGTGTGCTCGCTCTCGCCCTCGTACTCCTCGATGATCTGGGCGTCGTCCGAGGTCCCGAGGGTCGCCGTCACGAGGGCCTGCGTCTCGCCGCGCGTGAAGAGCGCCGAGCCGTGGGTCCGGGGAAGGATGCCGACCTCGGAGGTGATCGGGCGGATCTGCGAGAACTCCCGGCCGTCGAGGCGCTTGCCCGAGAGGATCGTTTCGCGCGTGAGGACCTTGACGAGGTCGTCGGCTGCCTTGGCGACCTGCTTGCGCTTCTCGGCCTCGGCCTCCGGCACCATCGAGACGGCGGCCTTCTTGACGGCCTTGATCTCGGAATAGGAGGCGATCTTGTTCGGCAGCGTCATCGCCGCCATCATCGGCGCTTCCCAGGCCATGCGGACCTCGGAGAAGACGCTCGCCGGGTAGGGCTCGGGCGCCTGCCAGTACGGCTTCTGGAAGCCGCCGCGGCGCTGGAGGGTGACCTGCGCTCCGACGATCTGGCGCACGGCCTCGTGGCCGAAGAGGATCGCGTCGATCAGGGTCTGCTCGGAGACTTCGCGCGCGCCGCCCTCGACCATCACGACCGCGTCATCGGTGCCGCACACGATGAGGTCGAGGTCCGACTTGTCGCGCTCGGCGTTGGTCGGGTTGAGGACGAATTTCCCGTCGAGACGGCCGACGCGGACGGCGCCGACCGGGAAGTGGAACGGGACGGCCGAGCAGGTCAGCGCGACGGAGGCCCCGTTGATGGCGAGGATGTCGGCGTCGTTCTGGCCGTCGGCCGAGAGGACGAACGCGACGATCTGCGTCTCGTGGTTGAAGCCCTTGGGGAAGAGCGGCCGCATCGGCCGGTCGATCAGGCGCGAGGTCAGGATCTCCTTCTCGGTGGGGCGGCCCTCCCGCTTGAACCAGCCGCCGGGGATCCGGCCGGCCGCGTAGGTCGGCTCGCGGTAGTCGACGGTCAGCGGAAAGAACTCGGCGTTCTCCTTGGGCTCCTTGCTGAAGACCGCGGTCGCGAGGACCACCGTGTCGCCGAAGCGGACCACGGCGGCGCCGTCGGCCTGCTTGGCCAGCTTGCCGATCTGGATGTCGAGGGACTTCGAGCCGAGGGGGACGGAAATCTGGTCGATCATGGTCATCTGCCCTTCTCAAAAAGGCGTCGGAAGTCGGCCGTCGTGGACCGAGCGAGGCGCGCGAGCGTTGCGGCGAGTTTCGCCGCGGCGTCCGGCGTTTCCGGCGCCGGGACGACTACTTCCGGAGGCCGAGACGCTCGATGAGCTTGTGGTACCGGTCGGAGCTCTCGCTCCGAAGGTACTCGAGCAGCCGGCGCCGGCGCCCGACCATCTGCAGCAGGCCGCGGCGGGAGTGGTGGTCCTTCGCGTTGGTCTGGAAGTGCTCGGTCAGGTACGCGATGCGGTTCGTGAGCAGGGCGACCTGGACCTCCGGCGACCCGGTATCGGTGTCGTGGGTCCGATACTGTTTGATGATGTCCGGCTTTCCGGACTCGAACTCGGTAACGTTCACTCAGCCTCCAAAGACTTGATCACGCTCACTCTTTTTCTATAAGCGGCGGAGACTAGCACAGGAGCCCGCCCGCTGTCAGCCCCGGGACCGAAAGTCTCAGTCTCCCAGCACGATGCGGGGCTTGATCAGCGCCACGCCCCGGTCCCCGATCGGGTTGACCTGGCCGAGCGCCAGCATGTCGTTCGAGGGGCCGAGCAGGGTGACCCAGTCGCCCTCGCGGGCCTCGATTCCCCGGGCCGGGACGGACTGCCCCCTCCGGATCTTCCAGGCCTCGAGCGAGGCGAGCTGGATCCGGGGGAAGGGGAAAGGCACTCGGGAAAGCGGCACGGCGTGGGGCGGGGCGAGGCGCTCGGCGGGCGGCATGGACTCGAAGCGCTCGAGGGTCACGGCGTCGGCGACGTCGAAGGCGCCGATGCGGGTGCGGCGGAGCGACTCGAGGTGGGCGCCGCAGCCGAGCTTCTCGCCGAGCTCGCTCGCGATCGAGCGGATGTACGTGCCCGAGGAGCAGGCGATCGAGAAGGCGAGCCGGCCGTCCTCGAGGGGTCCGAAGGCGAGCTCCGAGACGCGGACCTTCTTCGGCATCGAGGGAACCGACTCGCCCTTCCGGGCCATCTCGTAGAAGCGCCGCCCGCCGACCTTCTTGGCGGAGTACGGCGGCGGGGACTGCAGGAACTCGCCCCGGAACGCGGACGCCGCCTCGCCGATCGCCACGGCCGTCACGCCGGCGAAGGGACGGTCCGGGACGGCGGCTTCGCCCTCGCGGTCGTAGGTCGTCGTCGCGCGCCCGAGCCGGATGATGCCGGCGTAGGACTTGTCCATGAGCGTGAAGAAGCCCTGGAGCCGCGCCGCGCCGCCGGCGCACAGGAGCAGGAGGCCGGTCGCCATCGGGTCGAGCGTCCCACTGTGGCCGATGCGCGACACGCCGGTCGTCGCGCGGACGCGCTCGACGACGTCGTGCGAGGTCAGGCCCTCGGGCTTGTCGATCAGAAAGAGGCAGCCGCGGCGCAGCGGATCGGGAGCGGTCACGAGCCCTCGCCCTCGTCGCTCGAGCCGGGCGGAAGGACCTCGTGGAGGAGCTCCTCGATGCGGGCGCCGCGCTCGAGCGATCGGTCCGAGATGAAGTGGAGCTCCGGCGCGTAGCGCAGCCGGCAACGCTGCCCGACTTCGCGGCGCAGGTACCCGGCCGCGCGCTGGAGCGCGACGCCGGCCTTTTCCCGCTCTTCGTCGCCGCCGAGGCAGGAGAAGTAGACGCGCGCCGACCGGAGGTCCGACGGCATCTCGACGTCCGTGATCGTGACGCGGCGCAGGTCCGGATCGTGCGCCTCGATCAGGACGAGGCTCGAGATCTCCGCGCGGACGAGGTCCGCGACGCGCTGGCTGCGGCGGGAATCCTTCTTCATCGCCTCGACGCCCCCGTTTTCCTAAACATGAATGAACTCATTCCGGTACTCCAGGATCTCCCCGTCCAGATTTTCCTCCACGAACCGCAGGATGCCCTGGAGGAGGGCATCGAGCGGCGCCTGGTCCGGTCCGACCGCGGCGACCCCGATCTCGGCGCGCTGGAGCAGGTCCTGCGCGCCGACCTCGGCGGCCGAGACCTCGAACTCGCCGCGGATGCGGGCCTTGAGGCTCCGGACGATCATCCGCTTTTCCTTGAGGCCGCGGCAACCCGGCAGGTGCAGGTCGAAGATGGCGTACGCGAGGACCATGGAAATTGTGGGCCGTCCGCTCGCGGCGCGTGGCGGACGGCGAATCGCCGGTCGCCGAGGCCTAAGCCATCACCCCGGCCACCTTCTCGACCTGGAACGCCTCGATGATGTCGCCGACCTTGACGTCCTGGTACCGGTCGAGGCCGATGCCGCACTCGAAGCCCTGCTTGACCTCCGACACGTCGTCCTTGAACCGGCGGAGCGAGCCGATCTTGCCCTCGTAGATCACCCGGTTGTCGCGGAGCAGCCGGACCTGCGCCGAGCGGGGGATGACCCCCTCGGTCACGTAGCAGCCGGCGACGACGCCGAACTTCGGGACCTTGAACGTATTGCGCACCTCGGCACGGCCGCGCGCGACTTCCTTCAGCGTCGGGTCGAGCAGGCCCTCCATGGCCTTCTTGATCTCGTCGGTGACGTTGTAGATCACCGTGTGGAGGCGGATGTCGACGCCGACCTTCTCGGCCTCCTCGGCGGCCTTCTTTTCCGGCCGGACGTTGAATCCGACGATGATCGCGCCGGAAGCCGAGGCGAGGAGCACGTCGTTGATGTTGATCGCGCCGACGCCGGCGTGGAGGAGCGAGATCTTGACCTTCTCGTTCGACAGGCGCTTCAGGGCCTGCGACAGGACCTCCATGGAGCCGGAGACGTCGGCCTTGAGGATGAGGGGCAGGTCCTTGACCTTGCCCTCCTGGATCTTGCTGAAGAGCTGCTCGAGCGAGAGGCGCGAGGAGGCGGCCATCGCCTTCTCGCGCTCCTTCAACTGGCGGAACGACACGACCGACCGGGCCTTGGCCTCGTCCTCGACGACCTGGAAGCCGTCGCCGGCCTGCGGCAGGTCCTCGAAGCCCGTGACCTCGACGGGCGTCGCCGGTCCGGCCTCCGCCACCTTCTCGCCGCGATCGTCCTGCATCGACCGCACGCGGCCGAAGGCCGAGCCGGCGAAGAAGACGTCGCCGACCTTGAGGGTGCCGGCCTGGACGAGGACGGTGGCGACGTTGCCGCGGCCGGCCTCGCGCCGGGCCTCGAGCACGACGCCGCGCGCCTCGCCGACGGCGGGGGCCGTCAGCTCCTGCATGTCCGCGACGATGAGAATGAGCTCGAGGAGGTGCTCGATGCCCTGCTTCTTCAGCGCCGAGATCTCGGCCGACGGGGTGTCTCCGCCCCACGCCTCGAGCAGGACGTTCTGGTCGGCGAGCTCCTTCTTGACGCGCTCGACGTTGGCGTTGGGCTTGTCGATCTTGTTGATCGCGACCACGATCGGGACCTTCGCGGCCCGGGCGTGGTTGATCGCTTCGATCGTCTGCGGCATGACGGCGTCGTCGGCCGCCACGACCAGGACGACGATGTCGGTGGCCTTCGCCCCGCGCGCGCGCATCGACGTGAAAGCCTCGTGGCCCGGCGTGTCGAGGAAGACGATCGGCTTTCCGTTGGCGACGACGCGGTAGGCGCCGATGTGCTGCGTGATGCCGCCGGCCTCGCCGGCCGCGACGTTGGCCTTGCGGATGACGTCGAGGAGCGAAGTCTTGCCGTGGTCGACGTGGCCCATCACGGTCACGACCGGGGCGCGCGGAACGCGGGCGGCGGCCGGCGCCTCGCCGGGGGCCGCTTCCTTGACCGAACGGGTCAGCTCGAGCTCTTCCTCGAACGACACGACGGCCGCTTCGACGCCGATCTCCTTGGCGATCTGGACGGCGGTCGCCGCGTCGAGCGTCTGGTTGACCGTCGCGAGGATTCCGCGCTGCATGAGCAGCCGCTGGATGTCGCGGCCGAGCACGCCGAGCTTCTCGGAGAGCTCCTTGACCGTGACCCCTTCGGTGAAGAACACCGGGCCCGTGGGCGCCGGCTTCTTGAACTCGAGGAGCTTGCCCGAGTCGTGCGCCCGCGTCTCCTTGGCGGCACGGCGGATGGCCGACTTCGACACCGGGGCCGGCCCGGAGGCCTCGGCGTCCTCGCCGGTCTTCTCGATCAGCGGCAGCGAGATGTCCGAATAGGTGTCTTCCTTGTACGTCCCGACGAAATCCCGCAGGTTGACCTCGTCGGCGACGGTGATCTTCGGCCGCGCGCTGCGCTTGCCGGCCGCCGCCTTCTTGGCGTCCTCGGCGTCCTTCTTGCGCTTGACGGCTCCGCCGCGTTCGGGCGCTCCCGCCGCGACGCGGCCCGCCGGTGCCCCCGGACGCGGGGGTCCGCCGAGGGGTCGGGCGCCGGGGCCGCCGGGCGTCGGCCGGTAGACGGACGGTCCCGTGGGGCGCGGTCCCATCGGGCGGTTCATGCCGGCGGCGGGTCCCATCGGGCGGCTCATGCCGGCGGCGGGTCCCATCGGGCGGCTCATGCCCGCGGCCGGGCCCATGGGCCGGCTGACCGGTCCGGCCGGACGCATGCCGGCGGCGGGGCCGCCGGCGGGACGGGGCGGAACGACGGGGCGGGGCGGAAGGATGATCTTCCGGGGAACGGGCGGCGGAGCGGGCTTCGACGTCTCCGGCTCGGGCTCTTCGGGAACGACGGCGGTGCGGGCCGGCTCGGCGGCTTTCGCGGCAGCCTTGGCCTCGGCGGCCGCCTGGGCGCGGCGCGCCGCCGCGGAGAGGACCGGAGGAGCCGGCGCCTTGGCCGACACGGCCTTGGCCGGGGCCGCCGGCGTCGCCGGCGAGGCGGCCTTCGCGGGCGTCTCGACCGTCGCCTCCTCAGCGGCGGCCGGCGGCTCGAGACCGGGCTCGGTCTCCGAGACCAGCGGCCGGTCGACGATCTTGATGCGGTTCAGCGCGCTCTTCTGCGGCCGGGCCGTGCGGGCCTCGGCGTCGCGCACGATGAGCTGCTTGGGAGCGTGCGTCTTGCCCTGGAGAATGGCGAGCACGGTGGACTCGTCCAGGGCCGCCTGCGGCGACTTCACGTCGACGCCGATCGACTGCAGAAGAAACAGGACTTCCTTGCTGCCGATCCCCATCTGGGCGGCAAGCTCTTCGACGCGGATCTTTCCCATGCGGCTCGGTTTACTCCCTCACGCCGGTTTCCTCCGGCGTCTCGCTCTGTTCCGGTTCGGCCTCGTCGGTCGGTTCGTCGTCCTCGGCCTGGTCGGCGGCCACCAGGCTCTCCTCGGCCGCGCGGGCGGCCTCCAGGATCTTCTCGGCCGTCTTCTCGCCGAGCCCCGGCAGCGCCGAGAGCTCCTCGGCGGACTTGTCGAGCAGGTCGCCGAGGGTCGTGATTCCCGCTTCGGCCAGCCGCTCGGCCGTCTTCTCGCCGATGCCCTCGATCTGCGCCACTTCCGTCTGGCGGCGGCGCGAGTTCTGCAGCATCCGCGAAAGCGCCTGGGCGACCTCGCCCTTGACCTCGGTCTCGCCCTTGATCTCGATCTTCATCCCGATGAGGGCGGAGGCGAGGCGGACGTTCTGGCCCTTCTTGCCGATCGCGAGCGAGAGCTGGTCGTCTTCGACGACGCAGTCGAGGCTCATCGTCCCGTCCTCGTGGTGGATGGGGGAGACGCGCGTGATCTTGGCCGGCGCGAGCGCGTTCTGCGCGAACGTGATCAGGTCGTCGGAGTAGAGGATCACGTCGATCTTCTCGCCGTGAAGCTCCCGCATGATCGACTGGACGCGGCTGCCGCGCATGCCGACGCACGCGCCGACCGGGTCGACGTCGCGTTCGCGCGAACGGACCGCGACCTTGGCGCGCTCGCCGGGCTGGCGGACGGCGCCCTTGATGACGACGGTGCCGTCGTAGATCTCGGGGACTTCCATCTCGAAGAGCCGGATCAGCAGACGCGGGTCGGTTCTCGACAGGACGAGCTGCGGGCCCTTCGGGTTGCGGTGGACGTCGTACAGGATCGCGCGGATGCGCTCGCCCTGGCCGTACCGCTCGGCGCGCGACTGCTGGTCGCGCGGGATGATGGCCTCGCTCTTGCCGAGGTCGACGATCATGTCGCCCCGCTCGAAGCGCTTGACCGTCCCGTTCATCAGCTCGCCGACCTTCGGGAAGTACTCGTTGTAGACGTTGTCGCGCTCGGCCTCCCGGACCTTCTGGTAGAGCACCTGCTTGGCCGTCTGCGCGGCGATGCGCCCGAGGCCCACCGTTTCGCGGTAGATGCGGACCTCGTCGCCGAGGGCGACTTCGTGGACCTCGCTCGGCGCCTCGCCCTCGGCCCCCGGCCGCAGCACGCGCACCTCGCCCTTCGTGCCCTTCTCGGCGACGAGGGCCTTCGCCTCGTCGAGCAGAACCTGCGGCGGCGGCTCCTCGGACTCCGTGTCGAGCTCGGCGACGACCGTGCGCGGGGAGTAGACGGTCATCGAGCCCGTCTGCCGGTCGATCAGCGTGACCATGGCCTTGTCGTGGTAGTACTTTCGCGCGGCCGAGGACATGGCCTCTTCCAGCGCGCCGAACATCTTCTCGGCGTCGATGTCTTTCTCGCGCGAAACCTGTCGGATGACCGACGGATCGATGATCATGGAAACCCGCTCTCTCCTATCGCCCCTGGCGTTCTCGTCGCGGCCACTCGAAGTCGAGCCGGGCGAGTCGAATATCGCCGAAACGGACATTATAGATTCTGCGATCGGCCTCATCAACGACGGTGAGCACGTCGCCGTCCACCTTCTCGAGCCGGCCGCCGAAGTTACGCGCGGGCGAGATCGCGGGAGGCCGCGCGCCGGGGACCGAGAGCGGCGCCGGCACGACGGGTTCCTCGGTCTTCACGCGCACGCGGCGGCCGACGAATCGTTCCGCGTCCTCGATCGAATAGAGCCTGCGGTCGAGGCCTGCCGACGAAACCTCCAGGGTGTACCGGTGCCCGATCTCGTCCGCCGCGTCGAGGACGGCGGAAGCCTCGCGGGAAACGCCCTCGCAGTCTTCGACCGTAACGGCACCGCCGTCGAGGCGCTCGAGGACCAGGCGCAGGACGGTAAAACGCCCCGCGCCCGCCGTCTCGACGTCGAGCAGGCGGCACCCTCTCTCCTCGGCGATCGCGCCGATTTCCCGTGTCGTTTTGTCGCTCAAGGGCCTTTTCATCGAACAAAAAAGCGGGCCAAGCCCGCATTGCGTCAGACGAGGGGATTTATATCAAAAGCGGCATCCCCCGCGCCAAGGGGTCGGCGGGCGCCGTAAGGCGTCTCGGGGGAGCGGCTTAGCGCGTCCGAGCCGATCGGCGAGCGGACGCGCCGGCCGGTTTGCAAAGCCTGTGCAAAGTCTACAATCGGGAGAATCCCCCGGCGCGGGGGCGTGTTGAAGGAGTCAGGCGGCGCCACCGTCTGGGGGAGTTGCGTGTCCGATCCCGAAGAAACCGGCCTCTTTGCGGGTGAGCGGAGCATGCTCGCCTCGGTGGGGGCCCGCCGACGCTGGTTCTTTCGGGAGGAAGCGGAGCCCGCCGCCTCGGACGAGCCGATCGTCCACAGCATGCTCGGCTCGCTCGCCAGCCGCAGCCACGCGAGCCCCGCCGACGGCAAGCTCCCGGCCCGGGACGAGTCGGCCGCATCGGACGATCCGATCGTCCACAGCATGCTCGGCTCGCTCGCCAGCCGCAGCCACGCGAGCCCCGCCGACGGCAGGGTCCCGGCCCGGGACGAGTCGGCCGCCTCGGACGAGCCGATCGTCCATAGCATGCTCGGCTTGCTCGCCGGTCGCAGCCACGAGAGCCCGGCCGAGGCAGGGGTTTCGGGCCGGGACGAGCCGGAGGACTCGAACGAGCCGATCCGCGGCCTGTTCGGTTCGCTCGCGAGCGCGGCGGTTCCCCGGCCGGACGAGGCCGAGGAGCCCGAGCAGCGCTCGTTCCCTTTCGTCGATTCCGGCGTTGCCGCCAGGAAGCGTTCCGATTCGAGCGTCAAGCCGTTGATCGTGCACAGCACGCTGGCCGAGCTCGCGGGCCTCGAGCACCACGCGTCGCGCGCTTTTCCGATCGAGCGAGCGATCCTCATTTCGCTGTGCGCGCACCTGCTGATCGTCATACTTCTCATCGTCGTTCCGGCGAGGAGCCCTTCGACCGAGACCAACCTCATCGACGCGCTCGCGGCGGCGATGACGCCCCCGAAAGACGAGTCGCCGATCCCCATCAACTTCCGCGACCTCCCCGGGGCGCCGCGCGAAAACCCCAAGCGCTCGACCCTCTCCGACGCCGACCGCCGCGCGGGCGGAGGCGACCCGGCCCGGCCCAAGGCCGACACGCCGTTCGTCCCCCGCGCGCCCGGCATCGCGGGTCTCGCTCCCGGTCCCGCGCGCTCCCCGGGTTCCCGGGGCACAGGAGCAGGCGAAGGCGCGCCCCGGCGAGGCGCAGCCGCGCCGCGAGGCCGAGCAGCGGGCCGCTCTCGAGACCTCGGACCCGTCCGCCGAGCGCAAGGTCTCCGAGTTCCCGGCCGACATGCGGCCCTCGCTCTCGAACGGACCGCGCGAAGTCACGAAGCTCGCCGGCCTCGACGCGGCGATCCGGGAGGCCGCGCGAGGAACCGTGGGCGGTGAAGGTGGAGCCCCGATGGCCAACGAGGACGGAGGCTTCGTCGACGTCGGGGGCGTCTCGTTCGAGACGAGCTGGTACGACTGGGGGCCCTACGCCGCCGAGATGCTCCGCCGCATCAAGCTCCACTGGAGGATCGCGCGCGACCTCCTGATCCTCCAGCAGAACGGCACGACGCAGATCGCCTTCTCGATCATGAACGACGGGAGCGTGGCGGACGTCCGGATCCAGCGTCCGTCGACGATTCCTCCCTACACCCACGCCGCCATGCAGGCGATCCTGGAGTCCGACCCGTTCCGGCCGCTGCCGAAGGACCTCCTGCGCCTGGTCCCCGGCAAGGACCGCGAGCGGATCGTCATCAACTTCATCTACTTCCCGACCGAGGAAGAGCTGAACGGTCGGCGGGAGCCCCGCTGAACGAGCCGGACGGCATCCGCCGCGCCCTCGAGGAGGCCGAGACCGTGGCCGTCGTCGGGTGCTCGCCGGACCCGTCGCGGGCCTCGCACGCAATCGCCCGCTACCTCATGAGCCAGGGATACCGCGTCGTCCCGGTCAACCCGAACCACGCCGAGATCCTCGGGCAGGCCTGCTACCCGTCGCTCGCCCGCGTCCCGGCCGACGTCCGGATCGACGTCGTGGACGTGTTCCGGCGGTCCGAGCTCGTCGCCCCGGTCGCGGCGGAGGCGATCGAGCGCCGGGTGCCCTTCTTCTTCATGCAGCAGGGGGTCGTCGACGCGGCCTCCGCTCGGCGCCTCGAGGAGCAGGGGATCGGTGTCGCCATGGACCGATGCATCCTGGTGGAGCACGAACGCCTGGGAATTCCCCCCAAATCGAGGAATGCCGCCCGTTGAGGCGGCGTTTCCTGCTTGTCCCGTCATGGGACCTGATTAGGAGAAAGACGCTTCATATGGAGAGAACCACCAAACGGGCCCTGTCTTTTTCGGCTCTCATCGCGGCCGCCGTCGTCTTCGGCATGGTGGTCGCGGGCTCCGTCAACGTCACCCCCCGCTCCGAGGCCCAGCGCGAGCCCGCCCCGGCCGCCCGCCAGCACGCCGGATCGGTCGTCCTCCCGTCCTTCGCCGACACGGCGCAGGAGGTCATGCCCTCGGTCGTCTCGATCACCTCGACGGACATCGTCAAGGGAAACCGGGGCCGCCGCTACCAGCAGAATCCCTTCGGGGAAGGCGACCCCTTCGAGTTCTTCTTCGGCCCTCCGGGAGGCCAGAACCGCCGCGGGCAGCCGCGCGACGAGGAGGAGCACAAGGAAGTCCAGGGCGGCACCGGCTTCATCATCTCGGAAGACGGCTACATCGTGACGAACAACCACGTCATCGAAGGCGCCGACAAGATCGAAGTCCGGATCAACAACAAGGAAAAGTACGCCGCCAAGCTCATCGGCAAGGATGCCGCCACGGATCTCGCGCTCCTGAAGATCGACGTCAAGCAGCGCCTGACGCCCCTGCAGCTCGGCGACTCGGACAAGGTCCGTGTCGGCGAATGGGTCATGGCGATCGGCGACCCGCTCAACTTCGACAAGACCGTCACCGTCGGCGTCGTGTCCGCCAAGGACCGCTCCGGCCTGACGGCCGACGCCGCCACCCGCAGCTTCGAGAACTACATCCAGACCGACGCGGCCATCAACTTCGGCAACTCCGGCGGGCCGCTTCTGAACACCAACGGCGAGGTCATCGGCATCAACACGGCGATCTTCCGGCCGGCGCAGAACATCGGCTTCGCCGTTCCGATCAACACCCTGAAGACGATCCTGCCGCAGCTGCGCGAGAAGGGGAAGGTCACCCGCGGCTTCCTCGGGATCAACATCGTCAACGTCGACTCGGACCGCGCCGCCGCCTTCGGCCTGAAGGCCCAGGAGGGCGCGTTCGTCGAGTCCGTCGAGGCCGGCAAGCCCGCCGAGAAGGCGGGGGTCCGCCCCGGCGACACGATCGTCCGGGTCGACAACGTGCCGGTCAAGGACACGCGCGACCTCATCGGCTACGTCTCCGGCAAGGCTCCGGGCAGCAAGGTGCAGCTGACCGTCGTCCGCGACGGCAAGGAGCAGACGCTCACGGCGATGCTGGCCGAGCGGCGGGACGAAACGGTCGAGTCGGCCGAGAAAGAAGCGGACGCCGGCGACGATTCTCCGGGCAAGATCGGCATCACCGTCGAGGAGCTGACGCCGCAGCTGCGGCAGATGCAGCGCGTCAAGGCCGGCGTCGACGGCCTGATGGTGGTGCGCGTCAAGGAAGTTTCGCCCGCGGCCGACGCCCAGATCCAGGAAGGCGACGTCATCACGCAGGTCAACGGCGAGAAAGTCACGACGACCCAGGAGTTCGCGCGGATCGTCGGGAAGACCAAGAAGGGCGACTACCTCAAGCTCTACGTCTACAACCCCCGCGCGGACGTCTCGCGCTTCGCCCTGGTCAAGCTCGAAGACTGAAGCCCCCGTTCCTCGCGACCCACCGAACGCCCGCCCCCGGCGGGCGTTCGTCTTTGAAAGGGGACACCGAGGGAATAACCGTCCTCCCGATCCTGTAACGGAGGGCGATGGCACAGCGAATCCTCGTCGTCGACGACGAAGCGGCCATCCGCGACACCCTGCGGATGGTGCTGGAGTACGAGGGCTACGAGGTCGTCACCGCGGCCGACGGCCGGGCGGCCCTGGCCGAGCTCGACTCCGGCCCGGCCGACGGGGTCCTCCTCGACATCAAGATGCAGGGGATGGACGGGCTCGAAACGCTCGACCGCATCGTGGCCCGCGAGGGCGCGCCGCCGGTCCTGATGATTTCGGGCCACGGCGACATCGCGACCGCGGTCGAGTGCACCCGGCGCGGCGCGGCCGATTTCCTGGAGAAGCCCCTGCAGCGGGAGCGGGTCCTGGTTTCGCTCCGCAATGCCCTGTCGGGCAACCGCCTGCGCGCCGAGAACGAGCGGCTGCGGCGGCGCGTCGATGAGGAGACCATCCTCGTCGGCGACAGCGAGCCGATGAAAAAGCTGCGCGCCGAAGTCGCCCGCGCGGCGCCGACGGCGGCCACCGTGCTGATCCTCGGGGAGAGCGGCACCGGCAAGGAGCTCGTCGCCCGCGAGATCCACGGCGGTTCGAAGGTCGCGGGGGGGCCATTCATCCAGGTCAACTGCGCCGCGATCCCGGAGGAGCTGATCGAGTCCGAGCTCTTCGGCCACGAGAAGGGCTCGTTCACCGGAGCCGTGCGCAAGCAAATCGGCAAGTTCGTCGAGGCGGACGGCGGGACCATCTTCCTGGACGAGGTCGGCGACATGTCGGCGAGGGCCCAGGCCAAGGTCCTGCGGGTCCTCGAGGCCGGGGAGGTCGAGCCCGTCGGCGCCGCCCGCGTGGGCCGCGTCAACGTCCGCGTGATCGCCGCGACCAACCGGGACCTGACCGAGTCGATCAAGGCGGGCAAGTTCCGCGAGGATCTGTACTTCCGGTTGAACGTCGTGCCGCTGACGACCCCGCCCCTGCGGGAGCGGCCGCAGGACATTCCCTCCCTGACCGAGCACTTCACCCGGATCTTCTCGGACCGGGACCACCGCAAGCCGCGGCGGTTCGCCCCGAGCGCCCTGGCGCTTCTCGCCGCGAGGAACTGGCCGGGCAACGTGCGCGAGCTGAAGAACCTGATCGAGCGGGTCCTCATCATGACCGACGCCGAGCCGATCGAGGCGCGGGACCTTCCGCCGGAGGCGCGCGTCGCGCCGAGCGAGATCTCCAGCCGCGGAATGGGCATGGAGACCCTCTCCGAGTTCAAGGAGTTCGTCGAGCGCGAGTTCCTCGTCGCGAAGCTGCGGGAAAACGGCTGGAACATCAGCCGCACGGCCGAGGTCATCCAGACGCCGCGCTCGAACCTCTACAAGAAGATCGAGCACCACAAGATCAGCTCGCGACTCGTCACTCCGCTGCGGGTCCTGCGCCCTCCGGGCGCACCGCCCTGCGGCTCGCCTGTGGGCTCGACCGCGGGCCTGACCCTGCGCTGCGTCACTCGCTCCCGCGGCGCGAGGCGTCCTCCGCTGCGCTCGCGGAGATTCCTCGCGCCGCGAGCGGATGTTCCCTGGTGGCGGCCGAAGAGGCGCCCCGGTCGTAGGGGCGGGGTTGTCCCGCCCTCTCGCGATCTCCCGTAGAATGCGGCGCGTGATTTCACTGAAGGATTTCGAAGAGACCGGAGCATTGCTCGACGGGGCACTTTCGGCTTTCGTCGGGGCTGCACTCCGACAGGTATCTGCAGTGCGCGCGGCTCTTGATGTGGCCGAAGCGGGCGGAGGAGGCGGGGCGGGAGCTCGCGGCGAGGCTGGCGGAGTTCGGGGCGCGCGCGGTCGTGTCGCCGGCGCTCGGGGGCGTCGTGATCGGTCACGAGACCGCGCGGGCGCTCGGCGTGCCGGCGATGTTCGTCGAGCGCAAGGACGGCGCTTTCGCGTTGAGGCGCGGATTCGCGCTCGAGGCGGGGGAGCCGGTCGTCGTCGTCGAGGATGTCTTCACGACGGGCAAATCGACGCGCGAGGCGGCGGCCGCGGTCGAGGCGGCCGGCGGCCGGGTCGCCGCCGTCGGATCGATCGTCGATCGGGGACTGCCCGCCGGCGCCTTCAGCGTGCCGTCCCGGTCGCTCTTGTCCCTCTCGGTGCCCTCCTGGACCGAGGCGGACTGCCCGCTCTGCAAGAAGGGAGTCCCGATCGACTCGCCCGGGAGCCGCTTTTCGTCGCGCTGAGGCTCCGCCCGCTCAGGCCGCGAGAGCGCCCGCGAGCTCCCGGATCAGTTTCTTCCCATCCCCGCGCCAGGCGCTTCCATGCATGCAGGCGAGGGTCGTCGGCTCCTCGGCCGCGAGGCGTTCCAGGATCGGGCCGGCGTTTTTCGAGTGCGAGTAGTAGTCCATGGCCTTGCGGAACGCCTCGCTCGGCCCGAGGATGTCGGACTCCGTCAGCGGCGTTTCGCCGGTGCCTCCCTGCGTGAACAGGTCGCCGCAGAAGAGCGTTCGGGTGCGCGTTTCCATCAGGAGGCCGGTCTCCCAGCCGTGCGGAACGTGGGGCGCGTCGAACCAGCGGACCTCGTGGCTTCCGAGCGGAAGCGTCTCGCGGTCGGCGAGCGCCCGCGGCGCGCGGTCCGCGAAGTCCTCGACGGAGACCATCGCGGCGACCTGGCTGCAGACCGGAACGGCCCGCGGCGCGGCGGCCAGCAGCTCATTGAGCCCGCCGCATTCGTCGGCCTCGAAGTGGGAGAACGCGATCCAGCGCAGTCGCTCGATCGGGAGCGCCCGGGCGATCGCCTCCGCGACGAGCGGGAACATGCGGCGCGGGCCGGTGTGGAAGAGCAGGGGCTCCTCGTCCACGACGAGGTACTGGTTGAACGAGAACCCTCCCGGGACGATCTTCAAGGGCGTGCTGATCCGGTAGATGCCGTCGGCGATCTCGCTCAGCGTGGTTCCCGACTCGGCGTTGGTGATCATCGGCCCTCCTCGTGGCGGCGGAACGTCTCCCTGGTGCGCCGGGCGGACCAGTGTACGCCCGCCGGCCCGGACGGTAAGATCGGGTCATGGACCTCAAGAGCGTCGCCGTCTACTGCGGCTCGAGTCCGACGGCGGAGGCCTCGATCGAGACGGAGATCCGGGCGTTCGGCCGCGAGATCGCCCGCCGCGGGATCCGCCTGATCTACGGCGGAGCGTCCCGGGGGCTGATGGGAGCCGTGGCCGACGAGGTCCTCGCCGCCGGCGGACAGGTCACGGGCGTCATCCCCAGGGCCCTGGAGGGGCGCGAGTCGGCCCACCGCGGACTTTCCGAGCTCAAGGTCGTCGACTCCATGCATGCGCGCGAGCAGCTCATGTTCGACCTCGCCGACGCCTTCGTCGCATTCCCGGGCGGCTTCGGAACGATGGAAGAGCTGATCGAGATGATCACCTGGAAGCAGATGGGCATCCACGGCAAGCCCATCGTCATCGCCAACATCGGCGGCTACTTCGATCCGCTGCTCCAGCAGTTCGACGTCGCGATCCGCCGCAAGTTCGCCCGGACGGAGGACCGCATCCTCTACGCCGTCGCCGACACCGCGAAGGCCATCCTGACGCTGCTCGAGGGCGCGCCGGTGATGCCGCGCAAGGCCGGGGACTGGGCGTAGGAGCCGGAGGCCGGACCTCAGACCGGGGAAGCCAGACCGCAGAAGCCAGACTGCAGAAGGCAGACCGCGGGCGAAGGTCAGCCTTCGAGGTGTCTGCCGTCTGCCGTCTGCCGTCTCTGGTCTTCCCTCAGCTTCATCTCCTCCAGCAGCCTTCGGTTGATCGCCACGAGGTCCGCGACGAGGGCGATCAGGAACGTCTGGAATCCGACCACGATCAGGACCGCGGCGAGGATGAGCGACTGGACGTGGCCGCCCGGGTTTTCGCCGAAGAAGTAGAACCCCAGGAATCGCAGGATCAGCACCGCTCCCGCCGCGACGAAGAAGCCGGCCGCAATCGAAAAGATCTTGAGCGGCTTGTACAGGGCCGTGATCCGGACGACGTTGGCTCCCTGGAGCAAGACGTATTTCGCGGTCGAGGTGAAGAGGCGCGAGGGCCGCACGGGTGGATGCGCCCGGACGGGAACCGAGGCCACGCGCAGCCCCTTGTAGCCGGCCTGGATGAGGGTCTCGAGCGTGTAGGTGAGCTTCGAGAAGACGTTGATCCGCCGCGCGGCCTCGCGCGAGAGGGCGCGGAAGCCCGAGACCGCGTCGGTGATCTCGATGCCGGCGGCCTGCCGCACGACCCAGGTGCCGAGGCGCTGGAGGAGCCGCTTGGCGGGCGAGAAGTGGGAGAGCTCGCCCGGGCCGCGGTCCCCGACCACGAGATCGGCGCGGCCGCCGAGGATGGGCGCCACGAGCGCCGGGATGTCGGCCGGGTCGTACTGGAGGTCGGCGTCGAAGTTCACGATCACGTCCGCGCCCATCGCGACGGCTTCCGCGAGACCGCGTGAAAAAGTCTCGGCGAGGCCGCGGTTGGTCGACTGCCGCACGACGCGCTCCGCGCCCGCCGCGCGCGCTCGCTCGGCCGTGGCGTCCGTCGAGCCGTCGTCGATGACGAGCCTCTCGATCTCGGCGAACCCATCGACCCGTGTCGGAAGCGCCGCCAGGGCCCGCTCGATCGTGGCCTCTTCGTTGAACGCGGGGATCTGGATGACGAGTTTCATCGGGCGGGCGCTCGAGCCGGGGCTCGGCCCGCCGCGATGATAGCCGCGGCGAGGCCCGCGAGCCCGAGGGCGCAGATCGCGAGCTCCGGGCGCGGGACGCGGAAGCGGCCCTCGATCCGGTGCGTCCCGGCCGGGACCTCGAGACGAAGGAAGGGGCCCGGGCCCTCGGGCTCGACCCTCCGGCCGTCGAGGAAGATCCGCCAGTACGGGGCGAAGACCTTCTGCGACGTCGCGAGGGGCGCGGCGGCCGGCGCCTCCGTTTCGATCGCGAAGCGCTCGGGCTCGAGCGCCAGCGTGCGGACCGCGCCCGGGCCCTCGAGGCGAAACCGGGGGAGCGCCGTCGGACGCGCGAAGATCGTGAGGTCGGGACCGGCGTACACGCGCTCGAGCGCCGGGTGGTCGATACCGCGCCGGGGATGCTCGATGGCGCCCGGCGGCTGGAAGGGAGCCGCGTCGCGCCTCTCGACTTCCGCGCCGACCGCACGCGTGGCGCCGGGAGGGGCGGCGAGGTAGCGCACGCCGGCGAGATCCAGGGCCGGCGATGCCGGATCGAGAGTCTCCGGATCGAAGACGAGGTAGGTGCCGTAGCCGCCGAAGGCGTTCGGATCGGCGCGCGCGAGAAGCCGGCGGTACGGCCCGTCGAGCAGGAAGTGCCCGCGGGCGTCCTCGAGGCGCAGGGCCTCGGAAACGTTCGGGATCAGCGTCCAGCCGGCGGCGGCGAAACGCCAGCCGCCGCGCGTCAACTCGCGCAGCCGCGCGATCCCGGGCGTTTCCTCGAAGACCGCTTCGCGCGGCGAGCACTCCGGATAGAAGTCGAGGGCGTAGAAAGCGAGCGGGACCGCGACGAGGAAGGGGAGGGTTTGGATCGACGCGCGTCGCGCCGCCGAGGAGGTCGCGAGCGCCTCGAGGGCCTCGACGCCGCACGCCGCGAGGATCCCGACCGCGAGGAGGATGAGGATCTTGGACCGGGCGAAGAGACTGATGTCGAAGAACGGCAGACGGCCCGCGGCTTCGAGGATGCGGCCGCCCCCGTACAGGGGAATCGCGATCGCGGCTCCGAGGAGCGTGGCGTAGAGCGCCTCTGTTCTCCGCCGGAGCCGCGAGAGCCCCAGAAAGGCCAGGGCTCCCGCGGCGATCCCCACCCCGTTCGCCGTCTCGATGTAGTTGTCTCCCGGGATCCAGCCGACGCCGCGATAATCGTCGCGCCGGGGCGTGCCCTGATAGTCGGGCAGGAAGTACAACCGCAGGTGGCGGAGCGGCAGCGCGTAGCGGCCACCCATTCCCCGCCGCAGTTGCTTGTACTCGGACGCCTCGAGGAAGCGGGCGGTCGCGAGAATCGAGGGCGTCAGGATCGCGATCGCAATCGCGCAGGCGGCGGAGAGGCGCAGGGCCGCGCGCGCGGCTCCGCGTCCGCGCCGCTCCATCGCCCGCACCAGGAAATAGAGGCCGGCCGCGAGCGCGCCGTAGACGATCCAGTGAGGGAAGCCGCCCGAGAGACACAGGAGGATCGCGAGGGCGGCGAAGCGAAGCGCGCGCGCGTCCCGCGGCTCGTCGAGCGCGCGGTCGACCGCCATGAACAGCAGCGGGTAGGTGATCGAGACCGAGCTCTGCATCCACAGGCCCCAGACGGTCTGGCCGGTCGCGAAGGCCCAGGCCGCCGCCCCCGTGGCCGAGGCCGCTTCGGAGAACCGTCGGCTGCGGAGGAAGGCCCAGGCGGCGAGAAACGCGAAGTTGAACTTGAGAAAAAGAATCCCGGTCTCGATCCAGGCCTCGGGCAGGAGGAGCGCCGGGAGCGCGACGAACGGCGACAGGAAACCCTGGGCGAGGTGAAACGGGCCGATGGCGCCGCCTCCTACCCAGGGGTTCCAGAAGAAGCCGGACGGGAAATCCCGGTAACGCACGAGCGTCGTCTCGCCCGAGGCGGCCGGATCGGAGAGCAAACGGTTCTCGGCTTCGAGCACGCCGAGGGGGCCCTGGCGCCAGGGGTGGTGCGCGCGCACGAAGTCGTGCGAGGAGAAGACGCCGCCGGTCGAGAGGAGGGGTGCGAAGAGGACGAGGTCGAAGACGAGGAGGGTCGCCGGACCCAGCCGCTTCAAGGGGCGGCCCGCCCGACGAAGACCCGGAAGTAGGACTCGATCCAGCCCTTCTCGAGCAGGTGGTCCTCCAGGGCGATCAGCCGGGAGAGGGCCTCGGTCCGGTCCTCGCGCAAACGCGCGATGTCGAGGCACGGGAAGATGAACCAGAGGACGTTGCCGCCGTACGGCCGGTCTTCGAGCGTCTCGAAGAGGCTCCGGCACGCCGGAAGGATGGCCGAGGAGCGAACCGACTCCGAGGGGTCGTCCATGGGGAGCGGAATCGCGAGCTCGGGCCGGTTCTTCAGGTCTGCGGGCAGCGCGTCGAAGGCGCTTCGGGCGAAGGCCCAGAGCCCGTCCGTCCACTCCGAGCGCGAGGGTCCCATGTACTCGTCGACGAAGACGAGCCCGCCGGGCTTCAGGGCCGAGCGGACCTCGCCGAGGACTCGCTCGACGTTGCGGATGTGGTGGAGGGAGCCGTGAAAGAACACGACGTCGTAGCGCGCCGGCGGGAGGCGGATGGCGTTGATGTCCTCGACCCGATAGTCGAGGCGATGCGCGAGTCCTGCTTCCTCGGCAGCTCGCTCGGCCTCGGCGATCGCCTCGGGCGAGAAGTCGACGCCTTCGACCCGCTCGCAGAGGCGCTTGCCCAGAATGTCGCGCTCGAGCAGCCCCGTCCCGCAGCCGACCGAGAGGCCGAGCGGAAGCGGCGCGGGTGCGTACCGGGCGGCGAACCACTCCATGGGCCAGCGGTTGGGGTCGCCGGTGACGCGTCGGTTGATCGCCCGCCGAACGAGGGGTTGCGAGCCCCAGTAGCGGTCCTCGGGCTCGCCCGGGGCGCCCGCATCCCAGAAGTCCCGGGCGGCGGCGGCTTCGGCCCTCGCCGAGCGAAGAGCGCTCCACCTTCGTGAGAGCGAGGCGAACGTGTCGCGGATCGCGGAGGACATTCTTGGGAGACTCGATTGAGTGTAGCAGGGGAAGCAGGAGGCGGGATGCAGGAAGCAGAAGGCGGAAGGCAGGTTACCGTTCGCTTACTGCTTACTGCTTACTGCTTACTGCTTACCGTGCCTACTGCCTACTGCCTCTGGCTCGTTCGTCGCCGCCTCCCGTCGCCCGCCTCCCCCGTTTGCCGCCCCCTCGCCTCGTCTGGTAAAGTCGCCGACCCCGGCTCGCGAGCCGGACGGCTCTTTCACAATCAGGGACGATGGCCGGGATGAAAATGCCTTCGCGGGCTTCCGGCCGGTAGCCCCCCGGGAAACCGGGATTCGAGGAAATCCAACAGGCTCGTAGCTCAGGGGGAGAGCACCACATTGACACTGTGGGGGTCAGCGGTTCAAATCCGCTCGAGCCTACCAATTTCTTCGAAAACGCAGGCGCTTAGCTCAGCTGGGAGAGCGCTTCCTTCACACGGAAGAGGTCAACGGTTCGATCCCGTTAGCGCCTACCAAATTCGTCTCGAAAACGCGGAGGTCCCGCGTTTTTCTTTTTTGGGATGTCATCATGGAAGCCCTGGCACAAACAGTCACGATCACGCTGCCCGACGGCTCGACGAAAGTCGTGCCGGCGGGCACGACGCTTGCCGAGATCGCGGCCGGCATCGGCCCGCGCCTCGCCAAGGACGCGCTCGGCGCCAAGCTCGACGGCAAGCTCGTCGACCTCGCGACCCCGGTCAAGGTCGACGCTAAGGTCGAGATCGTGACGCCGAAGTCGCCGGAGGCGCTCGACCTCTACCGCCACTCGACCGCCCACCTGACGGCCAACGCCGTCAAGCGTCTCTTCCCGACGGTCCAGATCGGAATCGGCCCCGCGATCGACAACGGCTATTACTACGACTTCAACCCGGAGCGTCCGTTCACTCCCGAGGACCTCGCCGCGATCGAGGCCGAGATGCGCCGGATCGTCGCCGAGGACAACCGGATCGAGCGCTCGGAGATGTCGAAGGACGAGGCGATCCGGATCTTCGAGGCCCAGAAGGACGGGCTGAAGGTCGAGATCATCCGCGGCATCCCCGACGACAAGGTCTCGTGCTACCGGCAGAAGGATTTCATCGACCTCTGTCGCGGGCCGCACGTCCCCTCGACCGGCAAGCTCGGCGTCTTCAAGCTCACGCACACGGCCGGCGCGTACTGGAAGGGCGACGAGAAGAACCCGATGCTCCAGAGGATCTACGGCGCCTGCTTCCTGACGCAGAAGGACCTCGACGCGTACCTCAAGCAGCAGGAAGAGGCCCGGGCCCGCGACCACCGCAAGCTCGGCCGGGAGCTCGACCTCGTGGCCTTCCATCCCTGGGCGCCCGCTTCGCCGTTCTTCCTCCCGAAGGGCGCGGTCCTCTACAACGGCCTGCTCGAGATGCTGCGCGCGGAGTACAAGAAGCGCGGCTACGACGAGGTCGTGACGCCCCAGATCTTCGACGTCGAGCTCTTCCGGACCTCGGGCCACCTCGCCAACTATCGCGAGAACATGTTCTTCACGCACGTCGAGGAGCGCGAGTTCGGCGTCAAGCCGATGAACTGCCCCGGGCACTACCTGCTCTACCAGATGAGCCACTGGTCGTACCGCGACCTGCCCGTGCGATTCGCGGATTTCGGCCGGCTGCACCGCTACGAGCTCTCGGGCGTCACGGCGGGCCTGACCCGGGTCCGGACGTTCTCGCAGGACGACGGCCACATTTTCACGCCGTTCGAGAAGGTCGAGTCCGAGATCTTCGCGTTCCTCGAGTTCCTCGACTTCGTCTACGGCGCCTTCGGTTTCACGGACGTCGAGATCTCCCTCGGCCTTCGGCCGGAGAAGCGGATCGGCACCGACGAGCAGTGGAGCCGGGGCGAGCACGCGCTCGACGCGGCGCTGAAGAAGGCCGGCCGCAAGTTCGTCGTCACGCCCGGCGACGGCGCGTTCTACGGCCCCAAGATCGACTTCCGCGTCAAGGACGCGATCGGCCGCCCGTGGCAGCTCGGAACGATCCAGTGCGACTTCGCGCAGCCCGAGAATTTCGACCTCACGTACATCGGCGAGGACGGCAAGGCTCACCGGCCCGTCGTCCTCCACCGCGCGATCCTCGGCTCGCTCGAGCGATTCCTCGGTATCCTGATCGAGCACACGGGGGGCAACTTCCCGTTCTGGATCGCCCCCGTGCAGGCCGTCGTGATCCCGGTCTCCGACCGCTTCGCCGAGGCGGGCCGCGCCGCCGCATCGCGCCTCTCCGCGGCGGGATTGCGGGTCGAGCTCGACGACCGCAACGAGAAGCTCGGCGCCCGCATCCGCAAGGCCGAGCTCCAGAAGGCGCCGTGCATGCTGGTGGTCGGCGAGAGGGAGGCGGCGTCCGGCTCGGTCGCCGTGAGACTGCGCCACGGGGGCGACGCCGGCACCATGTCCATCGAGGAATTCCTGGCGGCCGCCCAGTCCGCGGTCGCCTCCCGGAGGCCGGAACTGATTTCGGAGGTGAAAGATCGATAAGAAGAGCATTCGCGTCAACGAGCAGATCCGCTGGAAGGAGGTCCGGCTGATCGGCGCCGAAGGAGAGGCGGTCGGCGTCGTGACGATGTCGGACGCGCTCCAGAAGGCGAGGGAGGCGGGACTCGACCTCGTCGAGATCGCGCCGACGGCCCAGCCGCCGGTCTGCCGCATCATGAACTTCGGGAAGTTCATCTACCAGCAGAAGAAGAAGCAGCAGGACTCCAAGAAGAAGCAGAAGACGACCCAGGTCAAGGAAGTGAAGTTCCGGCCGAACATCGACGACCACGACTACGACTTCAAGATGAAGAACATCCTCAAGTTCCTGTCCCACGGGGACAAGGTCAAGGCCACGGTCCAGTTCCGCGGGCGCGAGATGGCGCGGCGCGAGAACGGCCAGCGGGTCCTCGACCGGCTCCTGAAGGACCTCGAGGGCAAGGCCATCGCCGAGTCGCGCTCCGAGATGCTGGGCAACCGCCTCTACCAGATCCTGTCGCCCGTCAAACACGAAAAGGCAACCAAGGCCGCGGACTGACGCGCGCCGATGCGGAGAAAACGATGCCGAAATTGAAGACCCACCGCGGGGCCGCGAAACGGTTCAAGAAGACCGCCACCGGCAAGTTCAAGCGGGCGAAGGCGTTCAAGAGCCACATCCTGACCAAGAAGGCCGCCGGCCGGAAGCGCGGACTCGCGCAGGCGACGACCGTCTCCAAGTCCGACACGAAACGCGTGCGGGAGATGCTGCCCTACGCCTAGCCCTCCGGAGCTCCCGGACACACGCAGAGGAGAGAAATCATGCCCAGAGTCAAACGAGGTCCCAAGAGGAAGAACAAGCGTTCCAAGACCCTGGCGCTCGCCAAGGGCTACTACGGAACGAAGTCCAAGTCGTATCGGATGGCGAAGCTCCAGGTCGAGAAGTCGCTCGTCTACGCCTACCGCGACCGCAAGGCCAAGAAACGCGACTTCCGCGGCCTCTGGATCATCCGGATCAACGCCGCCGCGCGCGAGCACGAGATCTCGTACTCGAAGCTCGTCGACGGCCTGAAGAAGGCCGGCAGCGAGATCAACCGGAAGATGCTCGCCGAGCTCGCCGTCCACGATCCCGCCGCGTTCGGCCATCTGGTGGGAGTCGCCAAGCAGGCCTTGAAGACAGCGTAAACGGCACGCCGGACGTGGCGCAGGACCCGATCGAAGAGCTGCTTCGCTCCTTTCGCGAGGAGAGCGGGAAGGGTGTGTCTACCCGCGCCGACTTCGAGCGCCTGAAGGGGCGTTATCTCGGCCGCGAGAAGGGACTGCTGCCCGCGCTCTTCGGGAGGCTCAAGGAGCTGCCCGGGCCGGAGCGGGCGGCGTTCGGCCAGCGCGTCAACGCCGCGAAAGTCGAGATCGAGGAGGGCGTCGGACGCCTGGCGCAGGCGCTCGAGGCGCGCGAGGCGGCCGAACGCGACGACGCGGCGGCCGTCGACGTCACGCTGCCGGGGCGCCGCCCGCGCGAGGGCGGCCTCCACCCGATCACGATCGTGCGCCGCCAGATCGAGGACATCTTCCTGCGGATGGGTTACTCGATCGCCGACGGCCCCGAGATCGAAAACGACTTCCACAACTTCGAGGCGCTCAACTTCCCGCCCGAGCATCCCGCGCGCGACACCCAGGACACGCTGCTGCTCGAGCGCAAGGCGGTCTCGCCGCTGCTCCTGCGGACGCACACCTCGCCCGTCCAAATCCGGGAGATGCGCCGCCACGGGGCGCCGCTCCGCATCCTCGTGCCCGGCCGCGTGTACCGCAAGGACGAGGTCGACGCCACCCACTCGCCGGTCTTCCACCAGGTCGAAGGCCTCGTCGTGGACCACGGCATCTCGATGGCGGACCTGAAGGGCACCGTGTCGGTCTTCCTCGAGGAGCTCTTCGGGAAGGGAACGAAGGCCCGTTTCATCCCGACGTTTTTTCCGTTCGTCGAGCCGGGCGTTGACGTCGCGATGAGCTGCATCTTCTGCCGCGGCGCGGGCTGCGCCAAGTGCAAGGGCTCCGGCTGGATCGAGATCATGGGCGCCGGCATGGTGCACCCGCGCGTCCTGCAGGGCGTCGCGATCGACCCCGAGGAATACACGGGCTTTGCCTTCGGCCTCGGGATCGACCGGGTGGCGCTCCTGAAGTACGGCTTCCCGGATCTGCGTCTGCTCTTCGAAGGCGACGAGCGTTTCCTGCGTCAGTTTGCGGGGCTCGCTTGAAGTTTTCGCTCGACTGGCTCGGAGACTTCGTCGACGTCGACGCGGCCGGGGGCGCCGAGGGCGTGCGACGCCTGCTGGACCAGGCCGGCATCCCGATCGAGTCGGTCGCCCCGGCGGGCGCCGACATGGTTCTCGACGCCGAGATCACGCCCAACCGGCCGGATGCGATGGGCCATCGGGGCCTCGCGCGGGAGATCGGCGCCATGGGCGCGCTGCGGGTGAAGGACGTTTCCGCGCGGTACGCCGAGCCCCCGGCCGAGGACGAGGCGACCGAGCGCCTCGCCTCGATCGTGATCCAGGTGCCGAGGCTCTGTCGCCGCTTCGGGGCGCGCGTGGTCCGGAGCATCGGCCAGGCCCCGGCGAGCGAGCTCGTTCGCCAGAGGCTGTCCGCGATCGGTTCGAAGTCGATCTCCGCCGCCGTCGACGCCACGAACTACGTCATGTGGGACACGGGCCAGCCGCTCCACGCGTTCGACTACGACAAGGTCGCGGGGGAGCTCATCATCGTTCGCAAGGCCGCGCGCGGCGAGAAGCTCGTCACGCTCGACGGCGTCGAGCGGACGCTCGATCCCTCGGACATCGTCGTCGCGGACGCCGAGCGCGCCATTTCGCTCGCCGGGATCATGGGCGGGCTCGACACCGCCGTGACGGCGCAGACGAAAGACGTGCTGCTCGAGGCGGCGTGGTGGGACCCCGTGACCATCCGGAAGACCGCGCGGCGGCTCGGAATGCACACGGACGCCTCGCACCGCTTCGAGCGGGGCGCCGACCACGACGCGATCCCCGCGTCCCTCGCCCTGGCGGCGCGGCTGCTCGTCGAGTCCTCGGGCGGAACCGTCGCTCCGGGCCTCCTGGATGCGCACGGTGCGCCGCTCCGGGTCCGGAAGACGGCGCTGCGCCTCGCGCGCCTTCGCCTCCTGTCGGGCGACCACCGGCTCCAGCTCGACTTCGCCGAGGAGGCGCTCGCGCGGCTCGGGTTCCAGACGGAACGGCGGGGCAAGCGCCTCGCGGTGACGATTCCTCTCTTCCGCGGCGACGTGCGCCGGGAGGACGACCTCGTCGAGGAAGTCCTCCGCGTCTATGGCTACGACAAGTTGCCTTCGCGCCTGCCGGCCTCGTCCTCGCCCGGGACCTACAAGGAGCCCCGCCGCCAGGCCGAGGAGCGGCTGGCGGACGAGGCCGCGGCCTCGGGTCTCTTCGAGACGGTCAACTACCCGTTCGTCGACCGCGACGCGGACGAGTCGGCTTGGGGCGACTGGCTGCGAATGACCGAGACGGCCCTCGAGCCTCTATCGATCGTCAACCCGCTCGACGCCGCGAGGCGTCATCTGCGGGCGACGCTGCTGCCCGGGCTCCTCGACGCCGTTGCGCGCAATCTTCGCCACGGGGCGCCGGCCGTCGGGCTCTTCGAGGTCGGGCGCGGCTTCGGGGCGACGGGAGAATCGGACCGGCCGGAATCCTACGAGTCCCGCCGGTTCGCCTTCGCGGTCGCCGGCGAGTTGCGTCCGCACTGGAGCGTTCCCGAGAAGCTGCGGTCGGCGGATTTCTTCGACGCCAAGGGTCTCGTCGAGCGCCTTCTCTCGCCCTGGGTCGCGCCGTCGGACCTGTCGTGGAAGCCCGCTTCGATCACGGGTTACACGGCTCGCGCCGCGGCGACCGCCAGCGCCCGCGGGGGCAAAATCGTCGCGGTCGCGGGGCTCGTTTCGGGCGCCGAGCGCCAGCGCCGGGACATCGCCGTGTCCGTCTTCGCCGGCGAGATCCTGGTCGACGCCCTCCCGCTCGAGCGTCCTCCTTTCGCGTTCCAGGATTTCTCGATGCGGCCGCCGATCTCCGCCGATCTCTCGTTCACGCAGCCCCGGGGCCTGTCCTGGGGGGCGGTCGAGGTGTTCGTGCGGTCCCTCGGCCTGTCGGACCTCGAGGCCGTGCGCTGCCTCGACCGTTACGAGGGTGGCGCCGTGGCTCCGGGCCAGGTCAAAACCACGATTCGCCTGACGTTTCGGTCCAGGGAACGAACGCTCGCCCAGGAGGAGGTCAACCGCCAGATCCAGGGACTGGCGGATGCGCTCCGCCGGCAGCTCAAAGTCACGTTCGCGTAGGGAGGGGAATGGAGAGCATGGACACGACCAGAGTTTTCGATACGCTAGACAAGAAGATCGAGCGGCTGCTCGGCCGTCTGAAGTCGCTCGAGTCCGAGAACGAGAAGCTCAGGGCCGATCTCGCCTCCGCCCGCAAGGCGGAGAAGGACGCCGGGGACTCCCGCGGGGCCGTCGAAAAGCTCGAGCGCGAGCAGGACCTGGTGCGCGAGCGCCTCGAAAAGCTCATCCACGCCCTCGAAGCGGCCGAGGAAAAGAAGTCTTAGTGTCCCCGCGAGTTACGGCTAAACCGTTGACGGCTCAGGCAGAAACGCACTAGACTCGCGTGAGGAAAGGAGTCAGTGTCTCGATGGAAAAGCGGGGCAGCGTGACTCAGGTCGAGATTTTCGGGCAGACGTACAGCGTCCGCGCGGAAGGAGACAGCGGCTACATTCACGATTTGGCCCGTTTCGTCGATACCCGGATGAAGGAAGTGGCAGAGCGGACGGCGACGGTGGACACGACGAAGATTGCCATCCTGGCCGCCCTGAACATTTCGGACGATCTACACCAGACGGAAAAACGCAGGCAGGGCGATCCGGCGGACGCCAGAGCCCGTGCGGAGCGCCTGATTCGAAAACTGGACGACGCCCTGGGCGCCTAGGGGCGAGCGTCGGCACCCCGACCGAAGGACGGGGAAACACGAAGGAATTACGAGTGGTCTTGAGGATGGCCTCGGTCTCATCCGTGCATAAACCTCGTCGGAAGAGTCGCTTCCGGTCCATCGTGTAGTCGACGCGCGTCACGCGGCGCCCCCGGGCTTTTTGGGGGGCGGAATGAACACATCGATCGCGATGGTGATCGCGGTGGCCTTCGTGGCGGCCGTGGTCGTGATCGCCATCGCCTACGCGCTTCTTCGCCGCAAGGTGCAGAGCGAGCGGGCTGGAATCCGCAACGAGGCCGAGAAGGCCCTTGCCGAGGCCAAGCGCCAGGCGGAGGCCCGGGTCCGCGAGGCGGACATCGAGGCCAAGGAGAAGGTCCTCGCCGCGAGGGCCGAGTTCGACAAGACCGTCCAGGCGCGCCGGCAGGAGATCGCGGCCCTCGAGAAACGGGTCCAGCAGAAAGAAGAGAACCTCGACCGAAAGCTCACCCAGCAGGAGCGCAAGGAAGAGGAATACACACGCAAGGAAAAAGCGGTCGCGGACCAGCAGAAGCGGCTCGAGGACAAGGAAGCCGAGGTCCAGACCGTCATCGACGAGCAGCGCAAACGGCTCGAGCAGATTTCGGGCCTGACGGCCGTCGACGCCAAGCGCGACCTCGTCAAGTCCGTCGAGAACGAGGCCCGCCTCGAGTCGGCCGGGTTGATCCGGCGGATCGAGGAGGAGGCCAACGAGCAGGCCACCCAGAAGGCCCGCCGGATCATCGGGATGGCGATCCAGCGGCTGGCCTCCGACACGGTCGTCGAGGCGACGGTCTCGGTCGTCGAGCTGCCCTCGGACGACCTCAAGGGCCGCATCATCGGCCGCGAGGGCCGCAACATCCGGGCGCTCGAGGCGGCCACCGGCGTCGACCTGATCATCGACGACACCCCCGAGGCGATCGTCATCTCGGCCTTTGAGCCGCTCCGACGCGAGGTCGCCCGGCACGCCCTCGAGAAGCTCATCGTGGACGGACGCATCCACCCGGCGCGCATCGAGGAGATCGTCGAGAAGGTCCGCTCCGAGCTGTGGGAGAAGATCCGCCAGGAGGGCGAGGCCACGGCCCTGGAGTTCGGGATCCCGGACCTGCATCCCGAGCTCGTCAAGATGCTCGGCCGGCTCAAGTATCGGACGTCCTACGGGCAGAACGTCCTCCAGCACTCCAAGGAAGTCGGCTGGCTCGCCATGAACATGGCCGCGGAGCTCGGCGCCAAGGTCGAGGTCGTGCGACGGGCGGGCCTGCTCCACGACATCGGCAAGGCCATCGACCGGGAGATGGAGGGCACCCACCTCGAGCTCGGCCGCGAGGTCTTGAAGAAGTTCGGCGAGTCCAACGAGGTCATCCACGCGATGGAGTGCCACCACGGCGACTACGAGCCCCGATCGCTCGAGGCCGTGCTGGTCAACGGCGCCGACGCCCTCTCGGCCGCGCGGCCCGGGGCGCGCCGCGAGATCCTCGAGACCTACGTCAAGCGGCTGGAGAAGCTCGAGCACATCGCCGACGGCTTCAAGGGCGTGCAGAAGGCCTTCGCGATCCAGGCGGGACGGGAACTGCGCATCGTGGTCGAGGCCAATCGGGTCACCGACGACGAGGCCCTCTGGCTTTCGCGCGACGTGGCCAAGAAGATCGAGGCCGAGCTGCAGTACCCCGGGCAGATCAAGGTGACGGTGATCCGGGAGACGCGCGCGGTCGAATATGCGCGGTAGGGCGGGACGGCGGACGGCGGACGGCAGACGGCGGACGACTCATCGACGCTCCCCGCGGCGTGCGGTCTGCGGTCTGCGGGCTCCTTCATGAACATCTTGTTCGTCGGCGACGTCGTCGGCGCCCCCGGGCGCCGGGCGCTCGTCGAGGCCCTGGAAGGCGTGATCGATCGCCACAAGATCGACTTCACGATCGTCAACGTCGAGAACGCGGCGGGCGGCTTCGGCCTGACCGTCGAGCTCTTCGAGGACCTCTCGAAGATGCCGATCGACGTGTTCTCCTCCGGCAACCACATCTGGGACAAGAAAGAGATCTACGACACGCTCAACCGGTCGGACCGCCTTCTTCGTCCCGCGAACTATCCGCCCGGCAACCCCGGGCGGGGCTGGACGGTCCAGTCGACGGCGGCCGGAATTCCGGTGGGCGTTCTCAATCTGCAGGGTCAGGTCTTCATGCCGGCCAACGCCGACTCGCCGTTCCGGGTCGCCGACGAGGAGCTGGCGCGCGCCGGGGACGTGAAGGTCATTTTCGTAGACATGCACGCCGAGGCGACCTCCGAGAAGGCCGCCATCGGCTGGTACCTCGACGGCCGGGTGTCCGCCGTCGTCGGCACGCACACCCACGTTCCGACGGCCGACGAGACCATTCGCCCGGGCGGCACCGCCTACCTCTCGGACGCCGGCATGACGGGAGCCTACGAGGGCATCATCGGGTTCTCCAAGGACCGGATCATCGAGAAGTTCCTGTCGCAGACGCCGCGCGCCTTCGAGACCGCGAAGAAGGACATTCGCCTCTCCGGCGCCGTGATCGACGTCGACGAGGCGACGGGCAAAGCGCGCAAAATCGAGCGCGTGCAGGTGCGGGTGGATTAAGTCCACCCGCGTCCCGTTCGAGAGATCTGATGGCGAGACCAGCGCTGACGGCGATCGTTTCGAGCCGGCGGCCCTCGACGGGCCGGACGAGGGCGAAGAGCGGGCGTGCCGCTCGAGAGGTCTGATGGCGAGACCAGCGCTGACGGCGATCGTTTCGAGCTGGCGGCCCTCGACGGGCCGGACGAGGGCGAAGAGCGGGCGTGCCGCTCGAGAGATCTGATGGCGAGACCAGCCCTGACGGCGATCGTTTCGAGCCGGCGGCCCTCGACGGGCCGGACGAGGGCGAAGAGCGGGCGTCCCGCTCGAGAGATCTGATGGCGAGACCAGCGCTGACGGCGATCGTCACCACTCTGAATGAGGAGGTCAACCTCCGCGGGTGTCTCGAGAGCCTCGCGTTCGTCGACTCCATCCTCCTGGTCGATTCGTTTTCGACCGACCGAACATTCGAGATCGCCCGCTCGTTCCCGAGCGTCGAGGCCGTGCAGCGCGAGTATTTCGGCTCGGCGGCGCAGAAGAACTGGGCCATGGACCGGGTGACGACGCCCTGGCTCCTGATCGTCGACGCCGACGAGCGCGTCCCCCCGGACCTCGCCCGAGAGATCCTCGAGCTCCTCGAGAAGGGGCCCGACGCGCAGGCCTACTTCATTCGGCGCGAGAACGTGTTCCTCGATCGGATCATCCGGCACTCCGGCTGGTCGACCGACAAGGTCGTCCGCCTGATGGAGCGCGGAGCGGCGCGCTACCCCAATCGCCGCGTCCACGCGGACCTCGACCCGCCGGGGGCGACACCGACCCTGCGATCACCCATGGTCCACTACACGTGCCGGTCGCTCCCCCAGTATGTCCAGAAGCTTCACCGGTACGCGGAGTGGGGAGCCGCCGATCTCTACCGGGCCGGACGCCGCGCGGGCGTTGTCGAGCTCCTTCTCCGGCCGTGCTGGCGATTTTTCCGGACGTACGTGATCCAGGCCGGCTTTCTCGACGGCCGCCACGGTCTCGTGCTGTGCGGCCTTCAGGCGTGGAGTGTCTTCCTCAAGTGGGCCCGGGTCTGGGAGTGGAACCGCTGTCGACGAAATGGCTGGCCGGTCGATCTTCCGGCATACGATGACTCGCCGCAGATCCGGGAGGGCCAGGCTTGAGCGCGATCACGGGAATTGCTCAAAATGATGTGGAGGAAGCCCACCATGCGAAACGTCGGAGACGAGGCGCCCGGATTCACGGTGCGCGATCACACCGGGGCGACACGCTCGCTCGCGGACTACCGGGGCAAGACCGTCGTCCTGTGGTTCTACCCCAAGGCGGACACGCCCGGCTGAACGATCGAGGGTTGCGGGTTCCGCGACCTCTATCCGGAATTCCAGAAGAAGAACGTCGAGATCCTGGGCGCCTCCTTCGACACGGTCGAAGAGAACGCGGCCTTCGCGAAGAAGTTCCAGTTCCCGTTTCCGCTCCTCTGCGACGTCCGGCGCGAGATCGGGATGGCCTACGGCGCCGCCGACGCGCCGACGGACGAGTTCGCGAAGCGGATCACGTACGTGATCGATCCGCAGGGAAAGATCGCGCAGGCGCATCCGAAGGTGTCACCCAAGACTCACCCGAAGGAGATCCTGGCGTCGATCGAGCGGGAGGCGAAGCCGGCATAGAACGACCTCGCGGACGCCGCGAACGCGGAGCCGCCGAAAGCGAGGGCTCGCCGTCGCGCGGCCTGTCCCATCCGCTCGCGCAGCGCCGGGTCCGCCGCGAGACGCGCGAGCGCCGCCGTGGCCGCGGGAACGTCCGCCGCCACGAAGCCCTCGACGCCGTCGGTCACGAGATCGCGGACGCCGGGCACCGGAAGGGCGACGATCGGGAGCCCGGTGGCCATGGCTTCGAGGATCGCGCGCTGACCCTGCTGGGAGCCGGAGGCGGTGAAGAGGAAAACGTCCATGGCGCGATAGAAAGCGGGGAGCGCGTCGTCCTGGTACCCCGCCCAGAAGTTGCGTGCGCCGGTCCCGAGGGCGAGACGCCAGGCTCTCGAGGGCCGGCCGGTGCTCGCCCTTGCCGACGTGAAGGAGGCAGGTCTCCCGGGGAAGGGGCGCCATCGCGGCGATCGCTTCTTCGTGTCCGCGGCCCCGCGCCATCTTGCCGACCGTTCCCGCGACGAAGCGTCCCGCCGACAGCGTGCCGACTCCCGGCAGCGCGGCCGGTTTCGGGCCCGGCGTAAAGACCGACGCGTCGACGACCGGAAGGTGCACGGGCCCCGGTGCGCCGAAGGCCCGGGCGATCTCGGTGTTGCCGAACGCGAACGCGTCGGTGCGCGCGAAGAGCGCCCGGGTGAACGCCTCGCGCGGAACGTGCCGCAGGTGGTGGATCGTGCGCGCGAGGCGAGCCGGAGTCCGCCGGCGGGCCAGGGCGGCCATGGCGTGGTCGTGGGTCCGATGGGCGTGGACGACGTCGAAGCGCTCCCGCAGGATCGTCTCGCGGAGGGCCCGCGCGTCCCGCGGGATGCCCCAGGGGCCGTGGGTGCGGGAGAGGAGCGGCCGCGCCCAGCCCGCCGGGAGCAGGCGCTTCTCGAGGTTGTGCCCTCCGACGAACGCGAACTGGGCCTCCACCCCGGCGTCGCGCAGGGCCCGAGTCCAGTCGCAGGCGACCGCGGCGACCCCGGTCCACTTCTCGCCGGCGACGACATGAAGGATGCGCACGGGGGTAGCCTACTTCGGGTCGCAGCGGCGACCGATATACTCCCGCCGAGAGGAAAAAGCATGGCCGTCGACCCGGAGCTTCTCGCCATCCTGGTGTGCCCGAAGACCAAGGGGCCGCTCGAGCTCGTCGAGCTCAAGGACGCGACCCGCAAGGCGCTGATCGAAAAGTACCGCGAGAAATTTCGCGACGAGGAGCCCGTCGTCACGCAGGGCCTCTACTCGAAGCAGGCCGACCTCGTCTATCCGATCGTGTCGGACATTCCCGTGATGCTGATCGACGAGGCGCTCCCCGGGTCGGAGGCGGCGGGGCGCTAGCCGCGAGTGGCGTATCGCAAGGCGGCGTTCGCGCTCCTCGTTCTCTTCGCCCTCCTCACACCGGTCATCTCGGCCGCCTACGCCGTCTCGGGCCTCCTGCTCGCGGCGTGGGTCGCCTCGCTCGTCCGCGAGCGGCGGTTCCCGGCCAGCCTGCGCTCGCCGTTCGTTTACCTCGCGGGGATCCTCGCCCTCCTGACTGCCGCCTCGGCCGTTTTCTCGCGCGACCCCGCGGTCAGCGCCCGCCACTTGCCGGGCCTCGCGCTTCTTCTCCTCGTCCCCGTCGCCATGGACCTCGTCGACGACGTCGGCCGGGCCCGGACCGTCACCCTCGCCCTCGCCGCCGCGGGCACCGCGCTCGCCCTCCTCGGGATCTGGCAGTTTCTCCACGGCGGCGACGATCTCGAGAACCGCATCCGCGGAACGCTCTCGCACTACATGACGTTCTCCGGCCTGACGACGCTCGCGGCGGGGCTCCTGCTCGGCCTCGCGTTCGAGGGCCGCGGTCGGTGGCGTTTCGCCGGACTCGTCAGCCTCGTTCCTCTCGGCGCGGTCCTGCTGACCTTCACGCGAGGCGCCTACGTCGGGATCTGCGCGGCCGCGCTCCTCTATCTGGCCGTCCGGCGCCCCCGCGGCCTTCTGCTGCTGGCGCCGGTGCTCGTCGTGGTGTTCGCCCTCGCGCCGGCCGAGATCCGGCAGCGGATCCGTTCGATCGGGGACCTGTCCGACCGCACGAACCGCGACCGCATCGCGATGCTGCGGGCCGGAGCGCGCATCGCGAGCGACTACCCGGTCTTGGGCCTCGGGCCGGACATGGTCAAGCCCTACTATCCGCTGTACCGGGACGCCGACGCGCCGCGCTGGACCGTGCCGCACCTGCACAACAACCCGGCGCAGATCGCGGCGGCGAATGGTCTCTTCGCGGCCGGGGTTTACGCGCTGTGGGTCTTCCTGTTCCTCGCCCGCGTGGTGGTCCGGCTGCGGCGTGAACGGGATTCGGAGCTTGCGGCCGTCTGGGCGGGAGCGCTGCTCGCCGGGGCCGCGATCGTCGTGGCCGGGCTTTTCGAGTACAACTTCGGCGACACCGAGGTGGAGATGGCCACTCTCCTCGTCTTCGCCCTGCCGTTTTCGCGGGCGGCCGGCGGAGGGGGCGATTAGAATCTCCGGGATGTTCTCCCGCCCCGTTCCCGTCCCGTCCGCCGCCCCGCCAAAGCCGTACACCGTCTCCGAGCTCCTCGCCGAGGTATCGACGGTCCTGCGGACGAGCTGGCGGGACGTCGCGGTCGTCGGGGAGATCGGCCGGTTCGACCTGCGGGGAGGGCACGGTTACTTCACCCTGAAGGACGCGTCGGCGGCCCTGCCCGCCATCATCTTCGCCTCGGACTTGAAGCGAGTCCCCTTCCGCCTCGAGCCCGGCCTCGAGGTCGTGGTGCGCGGTTCGCTCGATCTCTACGCGCCCCAGGGCAAGTTCCAGATCAAGGCGTTCGCGATCGAGCCGGTCGGCCGCGGTGCCCTCCAGCTCGCCTTCGAGCAGCTCAAGGCGAAGCTCGAGGTCGAGGGCCTCTTCGCGGTCGAGCGCAAGCGTCCGATCCCGAAACTGCCGCGGACGATCGCCATCGTGACCTCGCCCACCGGCGCGGTCGTGCGGGACGTCCTCCACGTGCTGTCGCGCCGGTTCGAAGGGCTGGCGATCACGATCTACCCGGTGCGCGTCCAGGGCGAGCTCGCCGCGGCGGAGATCGTGGCGGCGATCCGGCAACTCAACGCCCGCGGCGGTTTCGACGTCCTGATCCTCGCCCGGGGCGGCGGGTCGCCCGAGGACCTCGCGCCCTTCAACGCCGAGGCGGTGGCGCGGGCCCTCGCCGCCTCGACGATCCCGACGATCTCGGGCGTCGGCCACGAGACCGACTGGACGATCTGCGACCTCGTCGCGGACCTTCGAGCGCCGACGCCGTCGGCCGCGGCCGAGCTCGTCGTCGAGCGCAAGGACGAGATCGCGCGCCGGGTCGCCCACGGGCGGATGCGGGTGCTTTCGGGGATGCAGTCGAGGCTCGCGCTCGGGCGGGCGAAGCTCCAGGGGCTCGGGCGTTCCGACGCACTCGCCGGCTTCCCGCGGCGGCTCGGGGAGCTCGCCGGGCGCGTCGCGCAGGGGCGCGAGGCGCTTGTGGCATGCCTCGAGCGCCGACCCGCGGAATATGCCGCGCGCCTTTCCGCGGCTCGACGGATGCTCGCGGACTTCCCGCGCGTCGCGGAGCTCGCGCGCCGGCGCGACGCGGCCGCGGCGGCGCGGGCGATGCTCGTCGAGCGGTTTGCGCGCGCGAGCGAACGGCGCCGGGGGCGCCTCGCGTCGCTCGTGTCGCGCCTCGAGGCCCTGAGTCCGCTGGCGGTGCTCGCGCGCGGGTTCGCCGTGGCCTACCGCGAGGCCGGCGGCGCGCCGCTGACCTCGGCCACGGCCGTGGAGAACGGAGAACGGATTCGCGTGAGGCTCCACGAGGGCGAGCTCCACGCCGTCGTGCGGGGAGGCGGCCGGACCGCGGATCCGGGCCCGCTCTTCCGGCCGGGAGGAACTGAGCCGTGACGTCGCGGGTGCGCAAGGGCCGGAGCTTCGAGGAGGCGCTCGCGCGTCTCGAGTCGATCGTGTCGGAGCTCGAGGGCGAGGAGCGCGGTCTCGAGAAGCAGTTCGCCCTTTTCCAGGAGGGCATGGAGCTCGCGCGCTTCTGCGACAGGAAGCTCTCCGAGGTCGAGAAGTCGGTGGAAATCGTCCTGAAGGCCTCGACCGAGGAATGGAAGACCGAGCCGTTCGAGCCCCCGGGAGCCGAGGAGAGCGATGACGAGCGGGACTGAAACGGCCTCGCAGGACGTCGCTGGCTATCTCGCCCGCCGGCGGAAGGACGTCGACCGCGCCCTCGAACGCCTGCTGCCGGGACCGGATGTCTGGCCCGAGCACCTGCATCGGGCGATCCGGCACTCGATCTTCGCCGGCGGCAAGCGACTGCGCCCGATCCTCTGCCTGACGGCGGGCGAGGTGCTCGGAGCCCGCACCGAGGACCTCCTCGAGGCGGCGTGCGGGCTCGAGATGATCCACACCTACTCCCTCATCCACGACGACCTCCCGGCGCTCGACAACGACGACCTGCGCCGCGGCGTGCCGACGTGCCACGTGGTCTTCGGCGAGGCGACGGCGATCCTCGCGGGCGACGCGCTCCTGACCCACGGCCTCGGCGCGTTCGCCCGCTTTCCGAAGGGCGAGCGGTTCGCCGCCGCCAAGGTCCGGGTCCTCGCAGACGGTCGTGGACGCCATCGGGACGCAGGGAATGATCGGCGGACAGGCCGCGGACCTCGAGGCCGAGAAGGAAAGCGCTCCGACGGCCGATCTCGTCGCGAAGATCCACGAGAACAAGACGGGCCGCCTGATCCGGGCCTCGCTCTCGGCGGGCGCCATCCTCGCGGGCGCCGGCGAGGCGACCCTCGAGCGCATCGATCTCTACGGCCGAAAGATCGGCCTCGCGTTCCAGATCAAGGACGACCTGCTCGACGTCGAGTCCGACGCCGCCACCCTCGGCAAGGCGGCCGGAAAGGACTCGGCGGCGGGAAAGGCGACCTTCCCCGGGATCTGGGGAATCGAGCGGTCGAAGCAGATCCTGGCGGAGAACGTCGAGGAGGCGATGGAGGTGGCCTCCGAGCTTCCGGGCAGCGGGGGAGTGCTGCCCCAGCTCGCCCAATTTGTTGGATCGCGCAAGTCGTGAGGTCCCGTGGCGGCCGCGCCGGGATCCTCGTCGTCAGCGTATTTTTTTCATTCTGCGCTGCCGGGCCTTGCGGCGAAGACGTGGTGGAAGCCACTCTCGGTCAGCCGTTTAAGCTGAAGGCCGGGCAGGCGGCATCGATCCGGTCGGAAAAAATCACGTTGACCTTCGTCGCCGTTCTCGAGGATTCGCGCTGCCCCAAGGGCGAACAGTGCATCGTCGCGGGCAACGCCAGGGTCCTCATCGAGGTCGCGACGGGATCCAACGCGCCGGAGCGGATCGAGCTCAACCTGGGTCGCGGCGACTCCGAAGCGGCGGTCGGCAACCTCGAAGTCACTCTCCTCGACCTCGAGCCCTACCCGGTCTCGGGCCGGCCCGTCCGGGCCGAAGATTATCTTGCCTCCCTCTCCCTCCGCCGGCTATAGACTCCGTCTCAATAAGTTTCCAAGAGTTATCCGGCGGACGGAGTTCTTTTTCAAAAAGGGAGGTTTCGTTATGCGAAGAGTGGGGACCCTACTATCGGGACTCGCTTTCCTTCTGCTTCTCGCCGGCCCGGGCGCGGCCCTGGCTGCCGAGAAGGAGAACGGGAAAGGAAAAAGCCTGGATCCGGCGGGTGTCGAGCGGCTCCGGCAAAACACGGGCGGCAAGGCCCGCGTCAGCATCTCGACGGCGACGGGCGCCGTCCGCTTCGTCGGCATCGAGCCGGGCGAGCGCGGTGACCTCATGGGCTCCGTCTCGGCGCCCGCGCGCGACAAGGCGTCCGCCTTCATCCGCGAGTACGCGGGAATCTTCGGCCTGCGCGGCTCGGAAGCCGAGCTGCAGGTCAGTGCCGAAGCGGGCGACTCTCTCGGCGGACGCCACGTTAGCTACGCGCAGACCTACCGCGGCGTGCCCGTCTTCGCCGGCATGCTGCGCGCCCACTTCAACAGCGACGGTGAGTTGACCGCGGTCAACGGCAACGTGATCCCGGAGATTCGCGTCAATCCCGATCCGACCCGCACCGCCGCCGAAGCGGCCGCCGCGGCGATTGCCGCCGTCGGTGCGGACAACCCGGGCCGTGAGCTCTACGCGCAATCGGGCCTGCTCATGGTCTACCGCACCGGTCTCGCCCGCGGGATCGAGGGCGAGAACCACCTGACGTACCAGATCGAGGTTGGCAACGGCTCGGACATCCGCGAGTTCGTCTACGTCGACGCTCACTCGGGCAAGGTCGTCGACCGGCTGCCCGGAATCGTCGATGCGATGTCGCGCCGCGCCTACGACGGTCTCTTCCTCCCGGTCGTTCCGCCCAGCTACCCGGGTTCGCCGTTCTGGGTCGAGGGGAATGCCTTCCCGACCGGGGTCGCCGAAGCCGACAACATGATCACCTCGTCCAAGGAAACCTACGACTTCTACAACAAGGCTTTCGGCCGCGACTCCTTCGACGGCGCGGGCGCGAATCATGGACTCCATTTTCAACCGCGGGTATTCCTGCCCGAATGCCTCCTGGAACGGTACGTTCATCTCGTTCTGTAACGGTCTGACGACCGACGACGTGACCGGCCACGAGTGGTCGCACGCCTACACCCAGTACACGCACGGCCTAATCTACGCGTGGCAGCCGGGTGCGTTGAACGAGTCTTACTCGGACATTTTTGGCGAGACCATCGACCGGATCAACGGTCGCGACACGATCGGTAACTCCGCGACAGATCCGTTCCGGACGGTCGGGGTCTGCAGCATCTACACCCCGCTCCCCGCGGTGGTCACGATCAACTCTCCCGCAGCAATCGCGGGCAACAAGGCGGCGGGAACCGCGAACGCCTTCGGAGCGCAGAGTTTCAACCTCACCAATGACGTCGTCCTGGCCAATGACGGCGTCGGCAATGCGACACCGCCGACGGGCGGTGCTCCTCCCGACCTCTCGGTGATGGACGGTTGCGAAACCCCGTGGGTGAATGCGGCGGCCGTGGCCGGGAAGATCGCGCTCGTCTATCGCGGGACGTGCGGCTTCGCGGTGAAGGCGAAGAACGCCCAGCTCAACGGAGCTGCGGGCGTCATCATCGGCAACCACACCGCAGGCGGCAATGTCGCTCCGAATATGGCCGGCGCGGATGCGACCGTCACGATTCCCGTGCTCTCTGTCGGCAACGCCGACGCCGAGGCTATCCGCTCGCAGCTCGCTTCCACGACCGTGAACGCAACGCTCTCGCGCGGCCAATTCGGGACCGACCCCTCGACGCGGTGGCTCATCGGAGAGGACGACACCGCTGTGGGCTTGGCGGGTGCGCTGCGTGATATGTACAACCCGACCTGCTATGTGAACCCCGGCAAGGTGTCTGACGCCCAGTACGGTTGCGGCACCGCGGACGGCGGGGGCGTACACAACAACTCTGGTGTTCCAAACCATGCCTATGCGCTCATCGTCGATGGCGGCACTTACAACGGACAGACGATCACCGGGATCGGCCTGACGAAGGCCGCGCACATCTACTTCCGGGCGGAGTCGGTTTACCAGAACCCGGCGACGGACTTTGCCGACCACGCGGACGCGATCGAGCAGTCGGCCGCCGACCTCGTGGGGGTCAACCTTGCGGATCTGGTGACGGGCGCGCCATCCGGACAGATCATCACGGCCGCCGACCTCACCCAGGTTCACAAGGCGATGCTGGCGGTCGAGATGCGTAACCCGCCGACGCAGTGCGGATTCCAGCCGTTGCTGGCCCAGAATCCGCCGGCCCTCTGCACCACGGGCTCGCCGTCGCAGATCTTCAAGGACAACTTCGACAGCGGCAACGCCTGGCTGGCCCACTGGACCCTCAGCCACGAGGGGACGGCGGACTTCACCGAGCGCGACTGGGCGGTCGTGGGCGATCTGCCGGATGGTCGGGCGGGTCGGGCGCTCTTCGGACCGAATCCCGACATCGGCACCTGCGCTCCGGGCGGCGACGAGTAGTTCGGTCCTGCACGCCGACACGAAGCAGATTACGATTCCCGCCTCCGTGGCGGCGCCGCGGCTGACGTTCGTGCACTGGGTTGCGACCGAAGCCGGGTTCGACGGCGGCAACGTCAAGATCAGTGTCAACGGGGGGCCATGGACGATCATTCCGACGGCGAATTTCATCTACAACGGCTACAACGGGACTCTCGCCGCGGCTCCGGGCAACACCGACCCGCTCGCCGGACAGCCCGCCTTCACGGGCACCGACGGCGGAGCGGTGGATGGCACCTGGGGTCGGTCGATCGTCGATCTGACCGGTCTGGCGAATGCCAAGGACAAGATTCAGCTGCGTTTCGACCTTGGCCAGGACGGCTGCACCGGCTTCTTCGGCTGGTACGTCGACGACCTGCTCGTCTACAAGTGCAAGTGACGCGCTAAACCAGTCTCGACTGAAGGGGCGCCCGCGAGGGCGCCCCCTTTTTGCCCGATGCATTCGCGGGGCTCTCCGAGGGAGACGCACGCCGGCCCGACAGCCTCTGCGGCTCGATCTCATACTGGCTCGACCCTCGCGGGCGCCCAGGGCAACAGCAGTCCCCTGGCCGGCCAGCCCGCGTTCGCCGGAGAGGACGACGGTTCGACCGGCGGAACCTGGGGCCGGTCGATCGTCAACCTGTCCCCGTACGCCGGCGCCGGCGACACGATCCAGATCCGATTCGATCTCGGCAACGATTCCTGTGGCGGCCGGACCGGCTGGTACGTCGACGACGTCCTCGTCTATCGCTGCCACTGAGCCTCGGGCTCTGCTGAGTCATTGCGGGGCGCCCGCCAGGGCGCCCCGTTTCTTCTTTCGTCCGCATCGGTGATATGTGAAGGCGCGATCCATGCGCGCCTTCGTGCAGTCCAGCGTCGGGGGGTTCGAGGAGAGGCAGGTCGATCCCCCGCCGCCGGGCCACGGGGAGGTCGTCCTCCGGATGCGCGCCGCGCTGACCTGCGGGACCGACCTGAAGATCCTGGCGCGCGGCCATCCGCGCATCCGGCTGCCGCTGACGATGGGCCACGAGGTCGCGGGAGAGATCGTCGCGGTCGGCGCCGGGGTCACCCGCTGGAAGCCCGGGGACCGCGTCGTGCCGGGCGTGTCAGGGCCGTGCGGTCGCTGCGCCGACTGCCACGGCGGGCGGGCCAACCTCTGCGCCGCCGGCCACACGGACCGCATGTGGGGCGCGTTCGCCGAATTCGTCCGCATTCCCGCCGGCGTGGTCTCCGCGAACCTCCACCCCGTCCCGGACGCGGTGGACGACGAAGTCGCTGCCTTTCTCGATCCGCTCGCCTCGGTGCTCCATGGCTGGAACCGGCTCCGGGCCCCCTCGGGCGCTCTCCTCGTCTACGGCGCCGGAGCGCTCGCCTTCCTGTGGAGCGCGGTCGCGAGGCGCCGCGGTCTCGAGGTCGTCCTCGCCGGCCGTCGACCGGAGCGCGCCGGTCTCGCGGCGCGGTTCGGAGCGCGGTTCGTCGACCTGACGCGCCAGGGTCCCGAGGCGCTCGTGGCGTCGAGCGGGGCGCCGCCGGATGTCGCCGTCGACTGCACGGGCGACAAGGCCGTCTGGGAGCTCCTGGCCGAGCTCGTGCGGCCCGGAGGACAGGTCCTGCTCTTCGGCGGCTGCGCGCCCGGCACGACGGTCGCCTTCGACGCGGCGCGGCTGCACTACGCCGAGATCGCCCTGCTCGGGTCGTTTCACTACTCGCCGACGGAGGCCCGCACGGCCCTCGACGCACTCGCCGCGGGCGAGATCGATCCGCGCCCTCTCGTCGCGGCCCGGGGCACCCTGTCGGACGTTCCGGGATTTCTGGAGGCGCAGCGGCGGGGCGAGGGCGTGCGCTACGCCATTCTGGGAGGGTGAGCCAGTGGACGACGTCGTTCTCAAGCGATTCGAGACGCCCGACGAGACGCGCGTTTTCGAGAAGGGACGTCTCGAGCTGATCCACATCGGCGGCATGACGGTGGGCCGCGCGACCTACGAGCCGGGCTGGAAGTGGTCGGAGCACGTCGGGCCCGTCACCGGCGCCACGCGCTGCGTCGTCGAGCACGTCGGTCTCGTCGTCTCGGGAACGGCGACGGTCGCTTTCGAGGACGGCCGCGTCATCGAGCTTCCCGAGGGCTCGCTCTTCCATGTCCCGGCCGTGCCGCACGACAGCTGGGTCGTGGGGAATCGGCCCTACGTCTCCATCCACCTTCTCGGGGCCGGCGCCTACGCGAAGTGATCGCCGTCGCGGTCTTCGCGGCCGGCCTCGTCGCGCCCGTCGCGGAGCCGGCGGTCCGGCGCGAGCCGGAGGCCGGCATCGAGCTCGTCCGGATCCCGGCGGGGGAGTTTTGGATGGGGAGCCCCGAGGACGAACTCGGCCGCGAGCCCGGGGAGAAACGCCACCGCGTGCGGATCACCCGGGCGTTCGACCTGGGACGCACCGAAGTCACGCAGGACCAGTGGTCGAAGCTCATGGGCACGCGACCCTCGCACTTTCGGGATTGCGGGTCCTGCCCCGTCGAGGAGGTCAACTGGCACGAGGCCAGGCAGTTTCTGAAGCGCCTGTCGGAGCTCTCGGGCGCCGTCTTTCGGCTGCCGACCGAGGCGGAGTGGGAGTACGCCTGTCGCGCCGGGACGGCGACGCCGTTTTCGACCGGCGAGAACCTGACGACGTCCCAGGCCAACTACGACGGGCGCTATCCGTACGACGGCTTCGCGCCCGGACTCTTTCGCCATCGCACGACGCCGGCCGGCACCTTTCCCCCGAACCCGTGGGGACTGCTCGACATGCACGGCAACGTGTGGGAGTGGTGCGAGGACGACTTCTGCCCGTACGGCGGGGGCGCGGCGGTCGACCCGATCGGCGCCTGCGGATCGCCGCGGAAGGTCATCCGCGGCGGGAGCTGGTATTTCAATGCCGACAGTGCCCGCTCGGCGCTCCGGTACACGCATCGGCCGGCCGACAGGGGCTTCAGCCTCGGATTTCGGGTCGTGCGGGAGCTCCCGGCCGCCGAAGCAGGCCTTTCGCGATGAGCGGCCGTCTGACGAAGGCCGTCGTGCTCGCCGCCGGCCGCGCAACGCGGATGCGCCGGCCGGATCCCGCCGCCCGCCTGACGCCGGAGCAGTCGGAGGCGGCCGACCGAGGCTGGAAGGGGCTGATGCCCATTCGAGGACGCCACTTTCTCGACTACTCCCTGTCGGTCCTCGCGGATGCCGGCATCGAGAATGCGTGTCTCGTCGTGCCGAAGAATGACGGGGCCCTCCGGGAGCGACTCGGGGAGGCGGACGGCCGTGTCCGCATCGCGTTCGCCCAACAGGCGGAGCCGGCGGGAAGCGCCGACGCGCTCCTGGCGGCGGAGGCGTTCGCCGCGGGCGGCGACGTGCTCGCGCTCAACTCCGACAACCTCTATCCCGTCTCCGCCGTGCGCGCGCTCGCGGAGCTCGCCGGGCCGGGCCTGCCGGTCTTCGAGCGCGAGACCCTCCTCGCGAAGAGCAACTTCACGCGGGAGCGGGTCGACGCGTTCGCGGTCCTCGACGTCGGACCGGACGGGTTCCTGCGCGGGATCGTCGAGAAGGCGCCGGGCGCGGCGGGATCGCGGGGACGGGTCCTCCTCAGCATGAACCTCTGGCGCTTCTCGCCCTCGATCTTCGAGGCCTGCCGCCGCGTGCCGGTCTCGGCGCGCGGCGAGCGGGAGCTTCCGCAGGCCGTGGCCTGGTCGATCGTCCACCAGGGGGAGCGCTTCCGCGCGGTACCCTGCGCGGAAGGCGTGCTCGATCTTTCGACTCGTGCCGACGTGGCCGACGTCGAGCGCCGCCTCGCGGGCGTGGAGCCCCGCCCGTGAGCGGGGTCGGGGCCGACGAGCGGCTCGCGGCGGCCGGACTGACGCCGGCCGAAGCGCGGCGCAAGCGCGAGCTCTTCGAGCAGGTGGACGCCGCGTTCCGTGCCACGGTCGGCTCGTCCGGGCCGTCCGCCCGCTGGTTCGTGCCGGGGCGGATCGAGGTCCTCGGCAAGCACACGGACTACGCCGGGGGAAGGAGCCTCCTGTGCGCGGTAGGGCGCGGCTTCTGCGCGGCGGCCTCCGCGCGGAACGACCGCATCCTGCGGGTCGTCGACGTGGCCCGCCGGCTCGAGGTGTCGGTCCCGCTCGACCCCGCGCTCGTCCCCGCCTCGACCGGATGGCGGGTTTACGTCGAGACGGTCGCCGCGCGCGTGGCGCGCAACTTCCCGGGAGAGCTCCGCGGCGCCGACCTCGTCCTCGCGAGCGATTTGCCCCGGGCCTCGGGCCTTTCGAGCTCGAGCGCCCTCGTCGTGACGCTCTTCACGGCGCTCTCGGAGTTCAACGACCTGCCCTCCCGCGAGGAATACGCGGCCGAGATCCGTTCGGCGGAGGACCTCGGAGGCTACCTCGGGGCGCTCGAGAACGGACGCGGCTTCGGGACGCTCGCGGGCGAGCACGGCGTGGGGACCTACGGCGGCAGCGAGGACCAGACCGCGATTCTCTGCAGTCGCCCGGGGGAGCTCGCCCAGTACGCATTCTGCCCGGTGCGCCGCGAGCGCACGATCCCGATGCCCGACGGCTGGTCCTTCGTCGTCGCCTCGAGCGGCGTGGCCTCGGACAAGACGGGCGCAGTGAAGGATCGGTACAACCGGCTCTCCCTCGCCGTGTCCGCGATCCTGGAGCTCTGGAATCGCTCGGCCCGCCGCGAGGATGCGACCCTCTTCGAAGCGGCGATGGCCGCCCATGACGCCCCCGAGCGCATCCGCAATCTCCTGCGGGTCATCCCGGTCGAAAATTTCGCACCGGAGGAGCTGACCGGACGTTTCGATCAGTTTCTCGAGGAATCGACCGTGCTCATTCCGGGCGTCGCGGCCTGGCTTTCCCGCGAGGACGTGCTGCCGATCGGCGAGCTCGTCGACCGATCCCAGGAGCTTGCCGAACGGTGCCTCAACAACCAGGTTCCCGAGACCGTGGCGCTGCATCGCTCGGCGCGCGCGCTCGGGGCGGCCGCGGCCTCGGCCTTCGGCGGGGGTTTCGGCGGCAGCGTCTGGGCGATCGTCCGGAGCGAGGAGGCCGACGGCTTCCGCAAGCGTTGGGGCGAAGCGTACGCGGCGGCCTTCCCCAACCCCACCGTGCGCTCGCGCTTCTTCGCCACCCGGCCGGGACCGGCCGTCGTCAGGCTCTGAGGCCGGCGCCCGAAGCGCGGACGTCCGCCCTCACCCGAGCCGGACGAAATCTTCGGAGAGCACCCGGTCGTAGGCCGCGAGAACCCGCTCGGCGTCCTCCTCGCCGAAGGACAGCGGTGGCTTCATCTTGATCACGTCGTGGTCCGGCCCGTCCGTCGAGAGGAGGATGCCGTGGTCCTTCATGCGCTCGACGACGTAGCCGGCCTTCGCGGCGGCCGGCGTGCGCGCGGCGCGGTCCTCGACGAGCTCGATGCCGAGGAAGAGACCGAGGCCCCGGGCGTCGCCGACCGCGGCGTGGCGTTCGACGAGCCGGTCGAGGCCCTCGCGCAGGATCCCGCCCACGCGCAACGCCCTTTCCTGCAGGCGCTCGTCGCGGATCACGTCGAGGACCGCGAGGCCGATCTCGCACGACACGGGATTGCCGCCGAACGTGTTGAAGTACTCCATCCCGTTGGCGAAGGCGGCGGCGATCTCCGGTGTCGTGACGACGGCGGCGAGCGGATGCCCGTTGCCGATCGGCTTGCCCATCGTCACGATGTCCGGAACGACGCCCTGCGTCTCGAAGCCCCAGAAGCGGCTTCCGACGCGGCCGAAGCCGACCTGGACCTCGTCGGCGATGCAAACGGCGCCGGCCGCCCGGGCGTGCCGGTAGGCGGCTGCGAGGTAACCGGGCGGAAGCTCGATCTGGCCTCCGCACGACAGCAGGCTCTCGCAGAGGAAGGCCCCCGCGCTCCCGTCGAGCGAAGCGGCGGCCTGCGCGACGAACGCCGCGAACTTCTCTCCGCGCCCGGCGTCCTCCCGGCGGTGGAGACCCCGGTAATCGTCGGGCATCGGGACGACGCGCACGTGCGGCGGCCGGCCGCTTCCCCCGGGCCCGTCGAACTTGTAAGGACTGACGTCGACGAGCGCCTGCGTGTTGCCGTGGTAGGCGCCGTCGACGACGACGATCCCGCGCCGGCCCGTCCGGGCGCGGGCGAGCCGCAAGGCGAGCTCGTTGGCCTCGCTCCCCGAGCAGACGAAGAAGCAGACCGAGAGGGGATCCGGCAGAGTGGCCGCGAGACGCTCCGCGTAGCGCACGATCGAAGGGTGGAGGTAGCGGGTGTTGGTGTTCAAGACCCTCATCTGCCGCTGCCCGGCCTCGACGACGCGCGGGTGCGCGTGGCCCACGTGGGCGACGTTGTTGACCATGTCGAGGAACGCCCGGCCCGTCTGGTCGTAGAGGAAGGTCCCCGCGCCCCGGACGATCTCGAGCGGCGCCCGGTACGCGAGCGAGAGCGACGGGCCGAGTCGGCGCCGGCGTTCGGCGCGGATGCGGGCGGGGTCCTCGGCGGGCGCCCGGAACGGAGAGCCGGGAACGCCCAGAATGAGGTTGGGATCGGGAGAGAGCGAGAGCCAGACGGCGCGCTCGCTCGCCGCGCCGACCCCGTTGAAGTCGCCGTCCCGGTCCAGCATGTCCGTGACGATCTGGAAGTGGACGTGGGGCGGCCAGTCACCGTTGCCGGGCGGCGCGCCGATCGCGCCGATGCGTTGTCCGCGCGCGACCGGCGCCCCGGGAGAAAGCGTCCGGATCGAGTCGGGCGTCAGGTGGCCGTAGAGCGTGTAGAAGCGGGGAGCGTCCTCGGGCGCGTGCTCCAGGATCACCGTCGGCCCGTAGTCGAACCGCACGGCGTTGTCCCGGACGGCGTGAACGCGTCCCGGAAGTGGCGCGAAGACCGGGGAGCCGGGCTCCATGAAGATGTCGACGGCGATGTGCACGGTGCGGCGCTCGGGGTGCTCGCCGGCGGCGCCGGCGAAGGCATCGCCGCCGTAGACGAGGCGCGCCTCGTCGTAGCGGCCGATCCCGGCGTCCGTGCCCCTCTCGCGCATTCGCGTGAAGAGGCGGGGCGCCATCGTCGCGGTCGAGAGGGTCTCCTCCGGGGTCCGGAACTCCGGGCTTGCAACCGAGAGGTCGAAGACGAGGGCCTTCGCGAGGTCCGCGGCGACGACGGGCGCCATCTCCTCCCGGTGCCCGGCGAGCCACGCCTCGATCGCGGGCGTCCGGGGGCAGGGGACCTGCCCGCAGGCGTTCCGGAGCGCGTAATGCGCGAATCGGGGATGCACGTCGCGCATGCGCGAGAGCGCCTCCCAGGCCGGCGCCTCGCTGACCAGGAGGTACGCGTTGTCGGGCGCGGCGGTGCGGCGGTGCGCGGACAGGCAGACGCTGGTGCAGAGACGGAGCGCGGCGAGCGTCCAGAGGACCTCGATCTCCGGCGCCGAAAGGGGCCGGGCCGCGTCGTATCCGGCGGCGACCCGCTCGGCGGCCGAGAGGGGATCCGCCTGGCCGAAGACCGCGTAGGCGACCGCGACCGCGAGCTCGCCGACGGTCCACGTCTCGACCATGTCGCCGAAATCGAGGATCCCGGTGATCGCGCGCTCGGCCGGGGCGGGCGTGGGAGGGCCGACGAGCAGGTTGTAGTCGTTGCCGTCGTTGTGGATCACACTGCGGGCAAGCTCCGGCAGCCTCGGCCGAACGGCCGATTCGAAGAGACGCACGAAGCCGTCGACGAGGTCGCGGCGGGCCGGATCGGCGATCGCTCCCGCGTGGCGGGCGATGATGTCCGTGGCGCGTTCGGGGTTCCAGGCGAAGTCGCGGCCGACGGCCGCCGGATGCGCGAAGCCCGAGAGCGCGACGTCGAGCCGGCCGAGGAGATGGCCTGCACGCTCGAGGACCGCAGGGTGGCGCGGCGAGGCGTCCGCAAGAATCGCTCCCGGCAGCCACGTGAGGAGCCGCGTGCGACCGTCCGCCGACGTCGCCACGAGCCGCGGCACGGGAAGTGACGGGTCCCGAGCGGCGATCCAGGCGAGGGCGCGGTTCTGGAGGTCGAGAACCGCGTCGCTCTCGGAGGGGCCGGCGACCTTGAGGACGAATTCCCCGCGCTCGCCGGCCAGGTGAAAGTTCTGGTCGCGCTCGCTCGGCAATGCCCGGACCGCGGCCGCCCGGAAGCCGAAGAGATCGGCCGCGAGGCGGACCGCGTCCTCCTCCCGGAGCCTCGGGCGATCGGACACCGGCGGCAGCATGGGCTCGTCGCACGCTATGGCAGAAGGGGAGCGCCGTTCAAGGGCGGCGCTGATATCCTCGCCGCCGCCATGGAAGCGCCCACGCTGGCCGGGCTCGGCCGCTCCCCGACGATCGCCGACGTCGCCACGATCCGCGGCCGCTTCCCGGCGCTCGAGCGAAAGCACGACGGCCGGCCGGTCGCTTACTTCGACGGCCCCGGCGGCACGCAGGTCGCCGTCGGCGTCGTCAAGGCGATGGCCGACTATCTCTTCAAGCACAACGCCAACACCCACTGGCGCTACCCCTCGTCGGTCGAGACGGACGCGGCGCTGGCCGAGGCGCGCCGGACGTTCGCCGAATTCTTCAACGGCGATCCGTCGGAAGTCGCGTTCGGCCAGAACATGACGACGCTGACGTTCCACCTGTCCCGCGCGCTCGGCCGGGCGTGGGGCCCGGGCGACGAGATCGTCGTCACGGAGCTCGACCATCACGCCAACGTGGACACCTGGAAGGCTCTCGCGCGCGACCGGGGCGTGACGATCCGCACCGTCCGCATGCGCCCGGAAACCGGGCAGCTCGACGCGGCCGACCTCGAAAGCGCCATCCGGCCGGGGGTCAGGCTCGTGGCGATCGGCGCCGCGTCGAACGCCCTCGGAACGATCAACGACGTCCAGCGCATCTGCGGGCTCGCCCGGGCGGCGGGCGCGCTCTCCTTCGTCGACGCCGTGCACTACGCCCCGCATGCGCTGATCGACGTCGGGCGGATCGGCTGCGACTTTCTGGCGTGCTCGCCGTACAAGTTCTACGGCCCGCACCTCGGCGTGCTGTGGGGACGGCGCGAGCTCATCGACGCTCTCGACGTCCCGCGCCTCGCCCCCGCGCCCGATTGGGCGCCCGAGCGTCTCGAGACGGGGACCCTCTCGCACGAGGGGATCGTCGGCGCCGCCGCCGCAGTGGACTTCCTGGCGTCGCTCCTGGAAACGCCGGGGCTCTCGCGGCGCGAGGGGCTCGCGGCGGTCTTCGGCGAGCTCCACCGGCGCGGCCAGAAGCTCCTCGAGAAGCTCTGGACGGGGCTTTCGAGGATCGACGGGGTCACGGTTTACGGGCCGACGCCGTCCTCGCCGCGCACGCCGACTCTCTCGTTCGCGGTCGCCGGGCGCCCCGCGGATGAGGTGGCCGAGGCCCTGGGCCGGCGCGGGCTGTACCTCTCGAGCGGGGACTTCTACGCCTTGACTGTCGTCGAGCGCCTGGGCCACGCGGCGGACGGCGTCGTCCGCGCCGGTTGCGCCTGCTACACGACGGAGGACGAGATCGACCGGCTTCTCGAGGCGGTCGCCGGGATCGCCCGGGTCGACGCATAGCGCCTCGGGCCCCTCGCCTGACCCATAATCCCTGCGCATGAAGGCCGTGCGCATCGAGGCCGACGGCTCGGTCGGGGTCGTCGAGCTCCCCGAGCCCCGGATCGGCCCGGGCGAAGCGCTCCTCCGGACCCGGGTCTCCGGCATCTGCGGCTCGGACCTGCTCGACTGGTACGTCCGCCGCAAGGCGGGCTCGATCCTGGGGCACGAGGTCGCGGGCGAGATCGTCGCGCTCGGCGAGGGGGTGGCCGACTTCCGCGTGGGCGATCGCGTGGCGCCGCACCACCACGCTCCCTGCCTGTCCTGCCCGGCCTGCGCCGCCGGACGTTACGTCCACTGTCCCGACTGGCGCGCGTCGCGGCTGGATCCGGGCGGCATGGCCGAGCTCGTCCGGATCCCGGCGGGCAACCTGGCCCGCGACACGCCCCGGATCCCCGACGCCGTCACCGACGAGGAAGCGAGCTTCGTCGAGCCGCTCGCCACGGTCGTCAAGGCGTTTCGGCGCGCGCGGTTCTCCCGCGGCCAGTCCCTGCTCTGCGTGGGGCTCGGCCCGGCGGGCCAGCTCGCCGTCCGCATGGGACGCGCTCTCGGAGCCTCGGCGATTGCGGGGGCCGACCGCGTGGCCTCGCGCCTCGCGGCGGCGGCAGCGAGCGGCGCCGATGCCGTGATCGACGTCTCCCGCGAATCGATCCGAGACGGGCGCGCGACGCATCGCGCCTTCCGGCTTCGACGTCGTCTTCGTCGGCCCGGGGAAGCGCGCCGTCGTCGAAGAGGCGTTCGACGCCGTCGCGCCGGGGGGCACGCTCCTCCTCTTCACGATGGCCCCTCCGGGGGAAACGTGGAGCGCCGGTCTCTTCGATCTCTACTTTCGGGAGGTCTCGGTCGTTCCCTCGTACTCCTGCGGTCCCGACGACACGGCGGAGGCCCTCGAACGCATTGCGCGGCGACAGGTCCGCGTCGACGACCTCGTTTCCCACCGGTTCCCGGTCGAGCGTGCGGCGGAGGCGTTCGAGCGTGCGCGCGCGCTCGAGGGCGCGATGAAGGTGGCGATCACGTTTTGAAGACGCGGCTCGACCTCCTGCTCGTGGCGCGGGGCCTCGCGCCCACGCGTGAGAAGGCGCAGGCGATGATCCTGGCCGGCCTCGTGTCGGTCGACGGGCGCCGGGCCGAGAAGGCCGGCGAGGGCGTCTCGGAGGACGCCGCGGTCGAGGTCGCGGGCCCGCCGCATCCCTACGTCTCGCGCGGAGGCGTGAAGCTCGCTCACGCCCTCGATCACTTCGGCCTCGACCCGGCGGGCCGGACCTGCCTCGACGTGGGCGCCTCGACGGGCGGGTTCACGGACTGCCTCCTCCAGCGGGGCGCCGCTCGCGTCTACGCCGTCGACGTCGGCTACGGCCAGCTCGATGCCCGGCTGCGCGCCGACTCGCGCGTCGTCGTGCGGGAGAAAGTGAACGCCCGGGCTCTCTCGGCGGCCGACGTGCCGGAGCCGGTCGATCTGGCCGTCGCGGACGTGTCGTTCATCTCTCTTCGCCTGATTCTCCCGGCGATCGTCGCGAGGCTCGCGCCGGGCGCGTCGGTCGTCGTGCTCGTGAAGCCGCAGTTCGAAGCGGGCCGCGGCGAGGTTCCCCGCGGGGGCGTCGTGACCTCGGAGGAGACACGGCGGCGGGTCGTCGGCGAGATCGAGGCGGCCGGCCGCGAGCTCGGGCTGAAGGTCCTGGGCTCGGTCCCGTCCCCGATTCTCGGTGCGCGCGGCAACGCCGAGTTTCTCGTCGGATTTCGTGTAAATTGAGCCGGATGAAGGGGTCCCGGACCTCCGCGCCGAAATTTGCCCGCGTCGGGATCGTGGCCAAGACGGCTTCCGACCCGGCCCTGCGGCTGGCGGCCTCGATCGAGCGGGCCGTCAAGCGCCGGGGGCGGAAGGTGGTTCTCGACGACGGCACGGCGGAGGCGCTCGGCCGGCCCGGGGGCGTGCCCCGGGCCCGGATCTCGAGGGAGGCCGACCTCGTGGTCGTGCTCGGCGGCGACGGGACCATCCTTTCGGTCGCGCGCGCGGCGCCCCCGGAAACGCCGCTTCTCGGGGTCAACGTCGGCCTCCTCGGATTTCTCGCGGGCCTTGCGGCAAAAGACGTGATCCGCCGCCTCGACGAGGTCCTCGCCGGCCGGTTTCGCGAGGACCGGCGCGGCGTGCTGGACGTCACCGTCGGGCGAGGACCGCATCACGGCCACTACCGGGTCTTGAACGACGCCGTTCTCAATCGCGAGGCCCTCGCGCGGATCTCGACTTTCGCGATCGCCCTGGACGGCCGGGTCGTGGCCGAGTTTCGCGCGGACGGCGTGATCGTCTCGACCCCGACCGGCTCGACTGCCTACAACCTCTCGGCCGGCGGCCCCATACTCCACCCGCAGCTCCCGGCCAACGTCATCACGCCGATCTGTCCGCATACGCTCGCCCAGCGACCCCTGGTCGTCCCGGCGGCGACCGAGATCCGTATCCGCGTCGTCGGTCCGGAGCGCCGGGACGGCGGCGTGTACCTCACGCTCGACGGCCAGGAGGGCTTTCCCATCCTCTCCGGCCTGACCGTCGTCATCCGTTCCAGTCCCTCCCCGGTGACGCTGCTGCGTCCGCCTGAGACCGATCATTTCGATCAGCTCGCGGGCAAGCTCTCCTGGGGCGTGTAGTCCCTCTTGATGTCGGGCCAGGGCGCAGGCGAAGGCCGGGAGGAAAGGCCCCACGAGGCGCAGCTCCTCTCCGCGCGGCGCCTGTTCCTGATCGTCGTTCTCTTCCTGGTCCTCGCCGCCTACTCGATCTGGAACTCGGATCGGTTCCAGACCATGATTCAGGGCGTTTCGCAGCAGCGCCTCTCGGAGCTGCTGAAACGGCCCGTCAGCTTCCGGCGGGTCGACTTCCACGTCTTCCCGCCCTCGATTGCGCTCGCCGACGTGCGCATCGAAAACGACCCGCGGCTCGGGGGGGAGCCCCTCCTCTCGGCGGCGGAGCTGACGATCGGCGGAGGTGTCTCGGTCACGGGCGGCGAGCTGCGGCTGGGTCGCGTGCGGGCGGTCGCGCCCCGAATCACGCTGGTCCAGTTCGAAGACGGGACCTGGAACCTGCCGCCGGGGCTGACCGGGCCGGCGGAGAAAGGCGGGCTCTCGGTCCGGGTCGGCGAGCTCGTCGTGCAACGAGGCGTCTTCCAGATGGAGGGGCGGGCCATGGGCATCGACGGCCGCCTCGACGAGTTCGCGGTGGAGCTGTCGACGCTCGGCGAGCGGCGTTACGACGGCACCCTGGCATGCCGCCGTGTGCAGCTCGGACTGCCCGGCTCCGAGCCGCTGGTGTTCGGCCTCGATCTGCGCTTCCGACTCGACGCCGCGCGCGGCGCCTCGATCGAAGCACTTCGCATCGTCGGCGAGTTCGGCGAGCTGAACGCCTCCGGATCCGTCGAGAACTTCAAGGACCCCACGACCCTGCTGCTGATGTCGGGAGAGCTCCACGTCGCGGAAGTCGAGCGCATCTTCCGCTCCACCCTCGGGTTCTCCGGCGACGCCTCGGTCCGGGCGGAGATCCGCATCCCCCCGCGGGGCGGGTTCCGCATCGCGGGGAAGGTCCAATCCGCGCACATCGACGCGAAGGACTTTCCGGTCGACGAGATCGAGGCGACGGTCGTCGCGCGGCCCGAGGCCCTCGTCGCGCGGATCGAGAAGGCGCGCTACGCCGGCGGGCAGGCGACCGGCGTCTATCGGATCGAGGGGCTCGCCGGGGGAAAGCGACCGCAGCCCATGACGCTCGCGCTCGACGCCCGCGGGATCTCCGTCGAGCGGTTCTTCGGCGACATCAAGCTGCCCGGGACCGGCCTTTCCGGGGAGGCCACGCTGGGCATCGCGTTGCGGTGGGCGGAGGGCGGGCTCGAGCGGGCGAACGGTGGTCTGACCGTCCAGATCGAGCCCGGTCCCGCGGCCTCGCTCGTTCACGGCCGCTACGGCATACCGACGTCGGGAGGCGGCGCTCTCGCCGTCCTCGACGGGCGGCTCGGGTTTCAGTCGGCTCTGTTCCGGTTCCCGTCCTCGACGCTCGAGCTCACCGGCGGCATGCGGATCGGCCAGTGGACGCCGGACTTCGACTTTCGCCTGCGTTCCCGCGACCTCGGCGAGGTCGATCGGCTCTTCCAGAACTTCACGGCGGCGAGCGGGGGTGCCCCGGATGCCCTCGGGCTCGGCGGCAACGGCGAGATCGAGGGCCACATCGCGAAGTCCTGGGGCGATCCGGACCTGACATCCCAGATCGCGGCCGAAAATGCACGCTACGCCGGCGTCCTCTTCGGCAGCGTCCGCGGAGCGGTCGACATGAGCGGGGGAGCGTTCGTCTTCCACCCGCTGCGCGTCTACGAGGGCAGCGCGACGGTCTCGCTCGAAGGCACGGCGCGCTACCGCCGCGATCCCTCCCGTCCGCGGTTCGACCTGACCGCGACCGCCAAGGACTACCCGGTCGAGAAGCTCCTCGACTATCTCGACTTCGACTATCCGATCACCGGCCGCCTCTCGGGGACGTTTCCCGTCTCCGGCACCCCTCCCAACGACGTGTCCGGCGGCGGCGTGATGATCCTCGAGAACGCGGTCGTGTGGGGGCAGCCGATCCCGCGCGCGATCGGACGCGCGACGCTCTCGCCGGGCCGGTTCGAGCTCGACGAGGTCCGGGCGGAGCTCGACGGCGGAACACTCGGGGGGCGCGGCGCGATCGCCCTGCGGGACAAGACCTTCGAGGTCCGCGCCGCGGGCGACGCCGTGCCGCTCGAGGAGCTGCACGCGGTCCAGAAGGTCTCGGACGAGCTCTCCGGAAAGCTGACCTTCGAGCTGACGGGCTCGGGCTCCTTCGACCGGCCGGACCTGACGGTTTCGGCGCAGCTCGCCGAGGCCCGGTTCCACGGCCGGGCGATCCCGCCGGATCTCGCGCCCCGTCTCGAGGCTCGCCTCTCGAAAGGAGAGCTGTCGGGGACGGTGTCCGTGCCGGGCCACTGGACGTTGAAGGCGACCGGGGAGCCCCTCGGGACGCCGGGCCGTATCGAGGCGGAGCTCGAAGCGACCGATTTCGCATCCTTCGCGCTCTTCACACCGCTCGACCTCCCGGAGGGCGTGGGCGGCGCCCTCAGCGCGCGCGGCGGGTTCGACTGGCCGGACGAGGAGTCGCCGGTCGCGGGGGAAGTCATCGTGACCGCGGCGCGGCTCGACGCGCGGGGCCGCCCCGGCGTGCTCGCGACCTCCGGCCCGGCGCGGATCCGGATCGCCGACCGCCGGATCACGCTCGAGGAGCTCCACGCCGTCGGACAGGACAGCGACTTCACGGTGCGCGGCGCGCTCGACGCGTCCGGGGTCGGCAAGAAGATCGAGGGGCGACTCTCCGGAACGGCCGATGCCGCCGTGCTCGACCTCGTGCAGCCGGGCTTCGGCCTGTCGGGGCACCTGACTGTCGACGTCGCCGCGAGCGGGACCGTCGACGAGCCCGCGTTCAACGGCTCGATCCGACTGGCCGACGGAAAGTATCGCGCCGCCGGGTACTCGTTCGACGACATCGAAGGAACCCTGCGGCTCGTGGGCTCGTCCGGCGAGATCGACGGCCTGCGCGCGCGCGTCTCGGACGGCGAGGCCTTCGTGGCAGGCAGCTTCCGGCTGGACGGCAGCTCCGTCGCGAGCTACCGGCTCGCCGTCCAGGGACGGCGGGTGTCGGTGCGGGCCATCCCGGCGCTGCGCCTGGTGGTCGACGCCGACCTGGTGGTGTCGGGCGATCCGCAGGATCGGGAGATCCGGGGCGAGGTCACGCTGCTCCGAGGGACGTACACGAAGGACGTCGACCTCACCGTCTCCGACCTGCTCTCGAAGAGCCGCCCGACGGGAGCGCTGGCGGCGCGCGAGCCCTGGAAGGAGCGCACCGCGCTCGACGTGCGCATCGTGTCGGCCGCCGCGCTCGAGGTTCGCAACAACGTCGCGCGTCTCTCGGGAACCGTCGACCTGACGGCGCGCGGCACGCTCGCGGACCCGATCCTGCTCGGGCAGGTGCTGTTCGACGAGGGGGGGCGGGTGGTGTTCTCCGACGTCCGCTACGAGATCGAGTCGGGCGCGATCACGTTTTCCAACACCACGCGGATCGCTCCCTTCGTGGACCTGCGCGCCCGCGCCGACATCAAGGGATACGACCTCGTCGTCTCGCTCGTCGGGACCTGGCCGCGCGTGTCGGCGAACTTCACGTCCGACCCTCCGCTCACGAACGACGAAATTCTGGGCCTCGTGCTCTCCGGAACCCCGCCCGACACGCGGGAGCAGTCCAAGACCACCGACCAGCTCGTGTCGGCGGCGGGCGGCCTCGTTTCGGGCGCGGTGACCGGCGGGATCACCCGGGGCGGTAAGGAGATCTTCAAGCTCGACCGGTTCCAGATCGACCCGGTCTTCGAGGGCAGCACCCTGACGACCTTTCGGACGACGATCGGCAAGAAGATCACCCAGGACCTCACGGTCACCTCCTCGATCGCGGTCGACTCGAGCAAGGACCCGATCATCCGCGTCGAGTGGCAGGTCAGCGACACCGTCTTCATCCAGCTCCTGCGGGACGAGGACGGCAATTTCTCGGTCACGTTCCGGAAGCGCCAGCGCCTCTGATGCGGCGCGTACTCCCGGCGGTCCTTCTCCTCGGCGGCCTCGCGGCCGGGGTCGCCCCCGCCTTCGGCGCCGATCCGGGTCCCGCGCAGTACGGCAAGGTCGTGGAATCCGTCGAGTACGTGAGCGATGGCGAAGTCGACGCGGGCGAGGTCGGCGCGCTCATCGCGATCGTCGCCGGGCGGCCGCTCACGGAACTGGAGACCGGAGCGACGATCCGGAACCTCTACGGCACGCGCCGATACTCGAACGTCGCCGTCGACGCCGAGCTGCTGCCGGACGGCGGGCTCGCGGTCACGGTCTACCTGTGGCGCGCCTTCATCGTGCGGACGGTCGAGTTCGACGGCAAGTTCGCGCCCACGCGCGAAGATCTGCGCCGCGTCGTCCCCCTGTCGCCGGGCGACCCGTTCCATGCCGGGGCGCTGGAGGCCGGGGCCGCGGCGCTCGAGCGCCGGCTGGCGGCGGAGGGCTACGTCGAGCCGGTCGTCGAGCCGGAGGCGGTCTTCGACGACAAGGAGTTCACCGTCACGGTCGTCTACCGCATCTCGGCCGGGAAGCGGGCGCGCGTCACCGAGCCGTTCTTCGACGGCGACACGGCTCCATTCTCTCCGGCGGAGCTCGAGAAGCGGATGAAGCTCGGCGCGGGCGACGTGTACCGCGAGGCGAAGGCCCGGGACGACGCCGAGAGGCTGCGGAAGTACCTCCTCTCCCAGGGCCGGTTCCGCGCCTCGGTCGAGCTCATCGCCGCGGAGCCCACGGAAGACGGCCGCATCCGGCCCGTCTTCCGCATCTCCGTGGGGCCGCTCTTCGAGCTGCAGGCGACGGGTCTCAAAGAGAAGGCGGCGCGCAAGCAGATCCTCGCCCTCCTCGAGGTGCAGCCCTTCGACGAGGACCTCCTGGAGCAGTGGGCGACCGACCGGCGCGGCGAGCTCCAGCGCTCCGGACGCTACCGTGCCACGGCCTCGGCGACCGCCGACGGGATCGATCCGGTCGTCGTCCGGCTCGCGGTCGAGCCCGGAGCGAAATACGCCGTCGAGGCGATCGAGATCGCCGGCGACACGTCCGTGCCGGAAAAGACGCTCCGCAATCTCATGGTGACGCGGCCGAAGGGCCTTCCGCTCGTGGCCAAGGGCCACCTGACCGACGAAGATCTGGCGGGCGACGTCTCGACGATCCTGGGTTACTACCAGACCCGCGGCTGGGTCGACGCGCAAGTGACTTCGAAGGTCACCGACGGTCCCGAGCCCGGGAGCCTGGACGTCCGGATCGACGTCGCGGAGGGCCCCCGCGCGTTCGTCGCCGAGCGCCGAGTGGAGGGCGCCGAGCATCTGCAGCCCGAGGACCTCGCGGCGCTTCTGACCGTCAAGGTGGGGGAGCCCTTCAATCCCGTCGACGTGCGCCGCGACGTCGCCACGCTGACGAGCCGCTACCGCAACACGGGCTGGGCGGCCGCGACGGTGCAGGACAAATACACGTTCTCGGAGGACCGGACGAAGGTCGACGTCGAGTACCGCGTCGACGAGGGCGAGCGGTCGTTCTTCGGGCGCACGATCATCCGCGGCAACGCCGTGACCGAGGTCGAGCGAATTCGCAAACAGATCGCCTGGAAGGAGGGCGAGCCCTTCTCGGAGGAGAAGGTCGCCGACACGCAGCAGAACCTTGCGCGCACGGGGGTCTTCCGCTCGATCGACGTCCGTCCCCAGCCCGCCAACCCGGAGACGCAGACGCGCAACATCGACGTCGAGGTGGCCGAAGCGCGGAGGCTGTCGCTCCTGTACGGCTTCGGATACCTCTACGCCGCCGGCGCGGACGTCAACCGCAACGACGTCTTCGGCATCGCCGGCCTGACCTACCGCAACCTCTTCGGGCGAATGCAGTCCGCCTCGCTCGAGGTGCAGTACGCGCCGATTTCGACCCGCGGCTACCTCTTCGCGCGGTTCCTCGATCCCTACGCGTTCGACTCCAGGATCCCCGTCAGCGTCGTCGGTTTCGCGAGCCGCCTGCCGATCCAGGACGTCAACGTCGACAGCTACGGCGGCTACGTCGAGACGGTCCGCCCGTGGGGGAAGTACCTGCGGGTCGGTCTGCGTTACGAGTACCAGGTGCAGGGGCCGCAGAACCCGCAGGACCTCTCGACGATCGAGGTCGAGCGCTTTCCCAAGACGGCCTTCCCGATCAAGCAGTCCGCGGTCGGCCCGAGCTTCTTCTACGACCGCCGCGACGACATCCTCGATCCGCACGCCGGCTGGTACGCGACGCTCGCCGGGAAGTACGCCTTTCCGTTCGCCTCGGCCGACGCGCGGTACGGAAAAGTCTCGGGCCAGGCGGCCTGGTTCAAGAGCATCTTCGGCGGCGTGCTCGGGGCCTCGTTCAAGATGGGAGGGATCTACCCGTACGGCCTCGGGGGCTATGACGTCATACCCCCCGAGGACCGGATCCCGGTTCCGATCGCGGAGCGCTTCTACTCCGGAGGCTCGTCGACGGGTCGGGGATTCGCGACCGATCTCGCCGGTATTCCCGGGGACACGGTCGACTACAACACCCAGGCCGTACCGAAGGCTGGGGCTGTGGGCACGTGCGCCGAGCAATATCCGACGGACCCCAATCCTGACCTCGCGCTTTACGACTGCACGCCGGGGCCTCGGATCATCGGCGGCAACGGTTTCATGGCCTGGACTCTCGAGTACCGTTTTCCGATTCTCGGCAACCTGGGTGTGTCGGTCTTCTACGACCTCGCTCAGGTCTGGGCGAGGGCGAGTGGCATCAACTTCACGATCGAGGGCGACCCGAACGTGCCGGCGCAGTTTCGAACGGGCCTGCGACAGTCGATTGGTGCCGGCCTCCACTACATGACCCCCATCGGTCCGCTGCGCCTCGAGTATGCGAGGCCCGTGCAATTGCGCGACATCGACTACAGGGTGACGGCGACCCAGAATCCGGACGGAACGCCCTGCGACCCCTCGCCTTGTGTGCTCGTTCAGAAGGCCACGACCCGGGAGACGGGGCGTGTGTTTCTGTCCATCGGGTATCCGTTCTAGCAAGCAGTAAGCAGTAAGCAGTAAGCCGACGCGTTGCGCTAGAATTCGCGCATGCCGCTCTTCGAGTACCGCTGCCGCGACTGCGAGAAGCGCTTCGAGGAGATCGTCCTCGGGGACGCGAAGCCGCGCTGCCCGTCGTGCGAGAGCCGGAAGGTCGAGAAGCTTCTCTCGGTCTTCGCGGTCGGGAATGGCGGCGGAGCGAAGTCCGTGACGTCGGAGCCCGCCGGCGGCGGCTGCGGCTCCTGCGGCGACCCGCGGGGGCCCGGATCCTGCGCCGTCAACTAGGCCGCGTCAGGCCGTCCGTTCCGAGTCCCGCCGGAGTCTCCGCCAGCTTGCGCTCTTCGGCCGCGAGCGCGCGTCGGAGGGCTTCCGAATCCTCCTCGGTCGATCCCGACAGCCCCGTGAACGGCGCCTCGGCGAGGGCCTGCAGGTAGCCGGGGGATCGCAGCCCACCGTCGCGCAGCGCGTGCACGAGCTTCAGCGTGCGAAACGCGTCGAACCAGGTGTGGAAGTGGCGGAGCATCGTCGAAGGGTCGTCCGAGGACCGCGCGATCGCTTCCCGCATCGCCGGAAACGCCCCCATCTTCTCGAGCGACTCGACGAGGAGTCCCGTCAGGAAGAACGGATTCTCACGGGGGAGCTCCTCGAGCGCGACGTCGACGCGTCCGCCGCTTTTTGCCGAAGCCTCCAGGACGCGCAGCCAGGCCGCGACGTGCGCGAAGACGGCGGGGTGGTAGAGGCGGAAGCCCGAGAGCGCGCGCTTCTTCGTCACGAGGTCGGAGAGCGCCTTGCCCGTTCCGAACGGCACCCGGTGCGAGACGCGCCCCTCGAGGAGGAGGGGCCGGCCGGCGAGGCGGACGATCGAGCCGACCTTGGCGAGCTTGTCGAGAACGTAGAAGTCCTCGGCCGCGTTCTTCCTCGGGAAACCCCGGACCGCCGCGTAGGCTTCGGGACGGATGGCGATGCAGCTTCCCATCGCCTGGTAGGCGTAGGGGGAGCCGGCCCATGCGAGCCCCAGCGTGTAGTAGCGGAGCGAGATCTCGTAGAGGCGCGCGGCCTCGGCGAGCGTCGGGTCGGCGTCGAAACGGTGCTCGAAGAAGTAGAGCGCGGCGGCGTTGCCCGCCTCCGGGATCGTCGCCGTCTGGTCGAAGTAGTCGTTCGGCAGACGGACGTCGGCGTCCGTGTTGTGGATCCAGGGCGAGGCGACCCGGCCCTCGGCGTGCAGCCGCAGGGCGATGTCGTTGCCGATCTTGCGCGCGAGGCCCACGCCCTGGCCCTTCGGAAGGAAGTGCCCCGGCCGCGCGCGGTCGACCACGAGGATCGTGCCGTTCTCGACTTCGAGAGCCGTCGAGGGGTGGGGCTCGGCGACGTCGGCGGCCGCCTTCGCGACGCCCCGCAGGCGCTGCCGCGCGGCCTCGTTGGCCTCGTGCACGGCGGGCGGAGAGTCCTCCCGTGCGTTGAGGACGACGATCACGAGGGTCTCGCCCTTCGGCCCCCTCGGCACCGATCCGAGCGTGTCGAAGAGGCTCTGTCCCTCGCCGTAGGCGGGGACCACGAGGACGTGGCCGAGCGCGCGCGTCAGTGCGTCCGCGGCGGCCGACTCGGGCTCCGCGTGGCGGGCGAGGTACTGGGTGACGGGCCGGGAAGTCACGGGGGCGGAGTCTACCGTCAACCGGCGAGGGCGCGTCACCGGTCCGGCTAGTACAACGCCGCCCGCACCGGGAGCTCGCCGACGATCCGCGCCTCGACTGCGAGAAGCGCGTCGAGCCGGTCCTCGACCGCGAGCGCATCGAAGTAGAGGCCCGCCAGACGCAGGTACAGATCCTGGTGGCGCACTTCGGCGCGGGCGATCTCCCGATAGAACTCGCGGTCCTCGCCGGGCGGCAGACCCCCGGCCACGAGGCCGAAGCGCTCGCAGCCCCGCGCCTCGGCGATTCCGGCGCAGAGCAGGCGGTCGAGGAAGTAGGCGTCGCTGCCCTTGCGGAACTCCCTCGAGAGCCGCTCCATGTAGGAGCTCCGCGTGTCGGCCGACAGCGTCAGGCCGCGCGCGTCGAGGCGCCTCCAGACCGCCTCGAAGTGGGCGAGCTCCTCCTGCGCGAGGGCAACGCAGCCCTCGACGAGCGCGCGCCGGTCCGGGTAGTGCGCCACGAAGGCCATCGCGGACGCGGACGCCTTGCGCTCGCAGGCGGCGTGATCGAGGAGGAACGCGCCGAAGTCTTCGAGGACCGCGGCGAGCCAGCCCTCGCGTGTCGGCGCCCGGAGCCGCACCGCCGGCCGCGCGCTATCCGCCGCTGACGGCCGGCAGGATGGCGATCTCGCTGCCCTCCGGCACCCGCGTCGCGAGGCCCGCCGCATCCCGGATGTTGTCGGGCCCGACGAAGATGTTGACGTGGGGCCGCACGGCGCCGGTCTCGTCGAGGACGCGGTGCGAAAGGCCGGGGTGCATGCGGTCGAGCTGCCGGAGCGCCTCGGCGACGGTCGCGGGCCGGTCGAGGTCGACGCGGCTCGCGCCGCCCGCGAAGGGCTGGAGCGGCCCCGGCACGAGGACGGCGACGCTCATGCCGCGCGGCGGCCCCTCGCGGGCCGCGCCTTGCGGGCGGCCTTGCGCGCGGGCGCCTCGAGCACCGCCGCCTTGACGCAGACGACGGGCGGGAGCCCTTCCCGGACGAGCTCCCAGGAACGGCCGTCGTCCCGCGAGGCGTAAACCTTCCCGCTGCGGGTGCCGAAGTAGACGCCGGCGGGGTCGAGCGAGTCGACGCCCATCGCGTCGCGGATCACGGTCTCGAGTGCGTCCTTCTGGGGGAGGCCGCGCGTCATGGGTTGCCACGACCGGCCGGCGTCCTTCGTCCGATAGACGCGGAGCTTCCCGTCGGGCGTGCACCGGAAGCCGTCGGAGTGGATCGGCACGATGAAGGCCGTGTCGGGGTCGCGCGGGTGGATGCCCACGCAGAACCCGAAGTCCGAGGGAACGCCGTTGGCGATGTCGGTCCAGGAGTCGCCGCCGTCGTCGCTGCGGTAGAGGCCCCAGTGGTTCTGAAGGAACAGCCGCCCGGGGCGGGCCGCGTGCTGAACGATCTTGTGGACGCACTGGCCGAACTCGGGGTGCTTGTCGGGCAGGAACTCGGCGCGGATGCCGCGGTTGCGCGCGTTCCAGGTGGCGCCGCCGTCGTCCGAGCGGTAGACCCCTCCGGTCGAGCTCGCCACCGTCAGCCGGTCCGGCCGGTTCGGATCCACGAGGACGGTGTGCAGGCAGAGGCCCCCTCCGCCCGGCATCCACTTCGCGCGGTGAGGATGGTTCCACAGGCCGTCGTTCAAGGCCCACGTCTTCCCGGCGTCGCGCGACTCGAAGAGCGCCGAGGGCTCGACGCCGCAGTACAGGACGTCGGGCTCCGCCGCGCGACCCGGGGCGATCTGCCAGATGTTCTTGAGCGACGCGCCCGCGGCCTCCGGGAACCGGACGAGCGGTTCGGCCGGGCGCTTCCAGCTCTTGCCGAGGTCGTCGGTCCAGGCGAGCTCGGCGCCCCAGTGCATGCTCGAGGGCGCGGCCCAGATGCGCCGGCGGCCGGCGCGGCCGTCGAACGCGGCGCCGTAGACGGAGCTTCCCGGAAAGAAGGGCCCGGCGGCTTTCCAGCGGCGCCGCGCGGAGCTCGACGAGAAGAGAAAGAGTCCCTTCATCGTCCCGACGAGGAGGAGAACGTCGCCCGGACGGGCGGGGATGGCGGACGGCGGTTTGATCTTTTTGGCCGGCATAGGCGTCGGATTTTATGCCGTCCAGCGGGCGTAGAGATCTGTGACTTTGCGTCGCAGGTCCTCGAGCGTTCCGTTGTTGACGACGACGTCGTCGGCCCGCTCGCGGGCGATGTCGGCGCGCAGCTGGGCGGAGATGCGGCGGCGGGCGTCCTCGGGATCGCCGCCCCGCCCTCCCCAGCGGCGGACCCGCTCCTCCTCGGGCGCCATGACGAGGAGGACCCGGTCGTAGTCGGACTCGGTCTTCGCCTCCAGAAGCTGCGAGGCCTCGACGACCGCGACGCGCGCGCCGGCCTTTTCCGCCGTCTCGAAAAAGCGCCTTCTCTCCTCTCCCACGAGGGGATGAATCCTCGCCTCGAGGGCATGGCGCGCGGCCGGGTCCGTGAAGACGATCGCGGCGAGCCGCGTCCGGTCGACACGCCCGTCCGGCCCGAGGACCGCCGCGCCGAAGAGCTCCCGCGCGGCCTCGGCCCCGGCGCCGCCCTCCCGGTAGAGCGCGCGGACGACCTCGTCCGCGTCGAGCACCGCGGCGCCGAGGTCCTCGAGCATCTCGGCGACCGTGGACTTGCCGGAGGCGAGGCCCCCGGTCAGGCCGACCCGGAGCATCAGGGCGCGGGCGCCTTCACCACCTCGCCGTTCTTCATGACGAAGTCGATCTTCTCGAGAACCGTCACGTCGGCCAGGGGATCGCCCGGGACGGCGACGAGGTCGGCGAAGGCCCCCTTTTCCGCGGTGCCCACCTGACCGGTCTGGCCGAGCAGGTCGGCGGCGACGGTCGTGGCGCTGCGGATGGCTTCGATCGGCGTCATCCCGAGCTTGACCTCGAACGCGAATTCCTTGGCCTGGTTGAGCTCGGTCCAGGGGAAGCCGCCCGCGTCGGTGCCGAACGCGATCTTGACGCCCGCCTTGCGGCAGTTGTCGAAGGACTTCGCGTGCGACTTCTCGGTCTGCGCGCAGACGGCGCAGCCCGCCGCTGCCCGCGGGCCGGCCACGTAGTCGGCCACGAGGAGGGTCGGAACGAGGAAGATGCCGCGGCGCGCCATCTCGGCGGCCGCCTCGGGGCGGATCGAATCGCCGTGCTCGATCGAGTCGACGCCGGCCGCGAGTGCGATTCGCACGCCCGTGTCGGACCGGGCGTGGGCGGCCACCCGCACGCCGTGGGCGTGGGCCTCCGAGACGACGGCCTCGAGCTCCTCCTTCGTCCAGTTGGGAGGGGAGTCGATGTAGCCGTCGGCCGTCAGGCGCAGCCCCCCGGTATTCGCGTAGACCTTGACCCAGTCGGTGCCGTAGGAGAGCTGCTCGCGGACGGCCCGGCGGCAGCCGTCGGCGCCGTCGCAGACCATGACGCCGGAAGGAAACTTCCAGTCCGGCCGGTAGTGCTGGATCGGGTAGGAGCCCGTCGTCGAGAGCGCGGGTCCCACGACCTTGAGGCGCGGCCCCGGAACCACGCCCTCGTTGACGGCGTCGCGCAGGGCGACGTCGTCGTAGCCGGCGCCTTCGGTCTCGAGGTCCCGCATCGTGGTGAAGCCGTGCTCGAGGCCGATCTTGAGCGCCCGCACGGCGCGGGCGACGCGGTGGGCGGGGTACTCCTTGAGGATCTGCTCGTCGTACTCGACCGCCGTCGGGTCGCCCTGGAGAAGGATGTGCGTGTGGGTGTCGATCAAGCCGGGCAGGAGCACCCGATTGCCGAGGTCGAGGACGCGGGCGCCGGCCGGCACGGCCGTTCCGACGCTCTCGATCCGGTCGCCGACCACGACGACGACCGGCCGTTCGACGTACCGGCCGGACTTCACGTCGAGGAGGCGCGCGGCCTTGACGGCCACCGGAGTCGGCGGGGGAGGCTCGGCGGCGAAGCCCGCGGCCGCGAACAGGCTTCCGAAGAGGACCGAGCGTGAGTCGTTTCGTCACATTTCCTCCTGAGCGGGTTTCCGGAAGCCTATCGCGGGAGGCGGCGAAGTTTTTTTTCGCTCTCCCCTAAACATTCGACAGGAGACCCTCGTATGCTCTCCTGTAGAGATTCGAGGGGAGGGCCGATGCCGGCGGAACGAAGCGACCTGCTGCAGGGAACACTCGACGTCCTGGTCCTGAAAACGCTCGCGACCGGGCCGATGCACGGCTGGGGGATCGCCGCCCGGATCCAGCAGCTCTCCCAGGACGTGCTGGAGGTCAACCAGGGCTCCCTCTACCCGGCGCTCCACCGGCTGGAGCAGAAGGGCTGGATCTCGGCCGAGTGGGGCAGCTCCGAGAACAACCGCCGGGCCCGGTTCTACACCCTCACGCGTTCGGGTCGCCGCCAGCTCGCCGACGAGACCGAGAGCTGGGAGCGCTTTGCCGCCGCCGTCGGGCGCGTGCTCGCGGCCACGTAGGAGACGACGATGCTCAAGCGACTGTTCGGCAGCGTCAAGTCCCTCTTCGCCGGCCGACGCATGGAACGCGAGCTCGACGAGGAGATCGGTTTCCACCTTCAGCGAGAGACGGAGGAGAACGTGCGCCGCGGGATGACCCCGGCGGCGGCCCGGACGGAGGCCCTCCGCAAGTTCGGAGGCGTCGAGAAGACCAAGGAGGAGCTCCGGGACGCGGACCGCGCCCGGCTTCTCGAGACGGTCGTTCAGGACGTGCGCTACGGCCTGCGGTCGCTCCGCAAGAACCCCGGCTACGCGGCGGCGGCCGTCCTCACGCTCGCCCTCGGCATCGGCGCCAACACCGCCATCTTTTCGGTCGTCCACGGCGTGCTGCTGCAGTCCCTCCCGTACGGAGGGGGCGAGCGCCTCGTGCGCATCCAGATCGACGCCCCCGGTGCCGGCGTCACGAACGGCGTCTTCTCGCCGATCGAGATCGCCGACCTGCAGAACCTGAGTCACACGCTCGACGGCGTGGCCGAGTACCACTCGATGTGGTTCGTGCTTCTCGGGAAGGACGAGCCCGAGCGGATCCAGACGGGGGTCGTCTCCGCGCACTTCTTCGACCTGCTCGGCGTCAAGCCCATCCTCGGCCGCACGTTCGCGAAGGGCGAAGATCAGCACGGGGCCGAGGCCGTCCTCGTCCTGTCCCACCAGTACTGGATGCGGAGCTTCGGCGGCGATCCGAAAGTCGTGGGCCGCGTCTTCACGATGAACGACCGTCCGCACACGGTCATCGGCGTGCTGCCCCCGATTCCGGGCTATCCCGATGAGAACGACGTCTACATGCCGAGCTCGGCCTGTCCGTTCCGCTCGTCCCAGCGCGTGGAGACCACGCGGGACGCCGGGATGCTCGTCGCCCTGGGGCGGCTCAAGAACGGGACGCCCTTCTCGGCCGCCGTCAAGGACCTGCAGGACGTGGCCACGCGGATGGCCCATGACCATCCCGAGTACTATCCGGCGTCGATCCGGTTGTCGCTCACCCCGGTCTCGCTGCGCGAGGAGATGACGCGCCAGGCGCGGCCGACGTTTCTCCTGCTGACGGCGACCGTCGGCCTGGTGCTGTTGATCGCCTGCGCCAACGTCGCCAACCTGACGCTCTCGCGCCTGGTCCGGAGGGAGCGGGAGATGGCCCTGCGCTCGGCGCTCGGCGCCGGCCGCGGACGTCTCGCGCGGCAGCTGCTGACCGAGAGCGTCGTCGTCGCGGTCGTCGGAGGCATGCTCGGCCTCGCGGTCGCGGCCGCAGGACGCAAGATGCTGGTCCTCTTCGCCGCCCGGTTCACGCCGCGCGCGGCCGAGATCGCGGTCGACGGGCCGGTCCTTCTCTTTACGCTCGGCGTCTCGATCGTGGCGGGCATCGGCCTGGGCCTGATCCCGGCGCTCTCCTCGCGCCGCAGCCTCGTGTCGGCGCTCCAGAGCGGCCGCGACCCGGCGGCCGCCGTGCCCGGCAAAGTGCGGATGCGCAACTTTCTGATCGTGGCGCAGGTCGCCGTCTCGTTCGTCCTCCTCGCGGGCGCGGGATTGATGCTGCGCACCCTCTGGAAGCTGCGCGAGGTCGACCCCGGATTCAGGAGCGAACGCGTCCTGACCTCGCGCCTCGACCTGAACTTCACCCGCTACCGGGAGCCCGAGAAGCAGCGGGACTTCCACCAGCGCCTTCTCGCAAAGCTCGCCTCCTCGCCGGGGGTCACGTCGGTCGCGCTCGCGGGCCGCTTTCCACTGGCCGAGGGCGGACCCTTCAACGGCCGGTTCCGGCTCGAGGGACAGGCGGCGACCGCTCCGGAGAACCTGCCCATCGCCGATTTTCAGCGCGTCAGCGGCGAGTACTTCCAGACGATCGGCGTTCCGGTGCTCCGCGGTCGCGCGGTGACCGACGCCGACCGCGAAAACGCGCCGAAGGTCGCCGTCATCAACAAGACGATGGCCGCGCACGTCTTCGCGGGGCAGGATCCGATCGGACGGAGGATCGGCGTCGACGGCAACTCGCCCGGCGAGGTCGACTGGCTGACGATCGTCGGCGTCACCGGCGACGTGCATCAGTTCGGCCTGTCCCGGCCTCCGATCGACCAGGTCTACCTCTCGATCTTCCAGTATCCCGGCCTGTCGACGGCCTGCCTCGTGCGAACGACGTCGGACCCGATGGCCCTGACGCGGACCGTCCGCGACGCGGTGCACTCGATCGGGCCCGAGCAGCCGGTCGACCGGTTCCGCACGCTCGAAGAGCTCCACACGAGCGCCCTCGACATGCCCCGGCTGACCGCGATTCTCCTCGCCGCGTTCGCGGGCCTCGCCCTCGTCATCACCGCCACCGGGATCGCCGGCGTCATCGGGTTCACGGTCGGGCAGCGCCGCCAGGAGTTCGGCATCCGGATGGCCCTCGGCGCGCTCCCCGGCGGCGTCGTGCGCATGGTCCTCCGCCAGGGCATGCGTCTGGTCGCGCTGGGCCTCGCGATCGGCGTCGCCGGGGCCTTCGCGCTGTCGCGGCTCTTCGCGGGACTGCTGTTTGAGACGACGCCGGCCGACCCGCCGACATACTTGGTCGTCGCGGCCGTTCTCGGTCTCGTCGCGGCGGCCGCCTGCTTCGTGCCCGCCCGGCGCGCGACGACGGTCGATCCGATGGTTGCCCTGCGCAACGCCTGACCAAGGAGAACTTCCATGAAGCGCTGTCTGACTCTCGCGGTGCTGCTCCTGGCCTCGGCCCTTCCGGCCCTGGCCTTCGGGCCGAAGGACGGAGCCGAGAAGAACGTCGCGGTGCTGCTCTTCCCGGGCGTTCAGATCATCGACTACACGGGCCCCTGGGAGGTCCTCGGCCACGCCCGGGTCGACGGCCACAAGGCGTTTCGCATCTACTCGGTCGGCGAGACGACCTCGCCGATCGAGACGGCCATGGGGATGACCGTGATCCCGTCCTTCGACCTGGCCCGGGCACCCCGGCCCGACGTCCTCGTGATCCCGGGCGGCAACGTCGACCCGCAGCTCTCCCATGAGGCTCTCATCCGGTGGATCCAGCAGACCGCGAAGGGCGCCGAGGTCGTGCTCTCGGTCTGCAACGGAGCCTTCTTCCTGGCGCAGGCCGGGCTCCTCGACGGGCTCGAGGCCACGACGTTCGCCGGAATGATCGACGACCTCAAGACCGCCGCGCCCAGGACGAAGGTCGTGCGCGACAAGCGGTTCGTCGACAACGGCAAGATCATCACTTCGGCCGGCCTGTCCTCGGGCATCGACGGCGCCCTCCACGTGATCGAGAAGCTCTATGGCAAGGGGACGGCGCAGATCGCGGCGGTCGGCATGGAGTACGACTGGCGGCCCGACTCGGGCTGGGCGCGCGCGAGCCTCGCCGACCAGCATCTGGACGCCGGTTTCCAGGTGGCGAGCGAGTATCCCCGCACGCTCCTGCGGTACGAGGGCACCCGGGAGCGCTGGGAGGCGAGCTGGAGGCTCCGCACCGACGCCGGCCCGGCGGCGTTCCTCGCCCGGCTCGACGAGGCCTTCGCCGACTCGCCCGGCTGGAAGAAACAATCGGCCGGGACGTGGCGCTTCGCGTCGGGCGGCGAGGCGTGGACCCAGACGGCGCGGGTCGAGCCGGTCGCGGGCGAGAAGGCCCTGACGGTGACCCTCACGGTCGCGCGGGCTCGATAGTTTCGTCCTCCGATTCGCGCCGCTCGTCCAGGTGAGGAAACCTGCGGCCGGTTTTCCCGTTTGAACCCGCGGGGGAGGACCGTGCGCGCATGAAGACCTGGGAGCTCTCCGTGAACGGCCGGAAGCGGTCGGTCGAAGCCGGCAACCCCGAGACGCCTCTTCTCTGGGTGCTGCGCGACTTCCTCGGCCTGACCGGCACGAAGTACGGCTGCGGCGCCGGAATCTGCGGCGCCTGCACCGTGCACGTCGACGGCCGGGCCGTCCGCGCGTGCCAGGTGACCCTCGCCGAGGTCGCCGCCGGCGGACAGCGGGTCACGACGATCGAGGGTCTCTCCGCGGACGGGCGGCATCCCTGCCAGAAGGCCTGGCTCGCGGAGGACGTCGCGCAGTGCGGCTACTGCCAGCCCGGGATGATCATGGAAGCGGCGGCCCTCCTGCGCGCCAGGCCGGGCGCGGACGACGCTGACATCGACGTCGCGCTCTCCGACCACGTCTGCCGCTGCGGGACCTACGCGCGCATCCGGCGCGCGGTCCACGCGGCCGGCCGGTTCGCCGCGGAAGGGACGCCTCGATGAGCGCGACGCGGCGGCAGTTCCTGAAGGCCGGCGCCGCCGGAGGCGCGGCCCTCCTCGTCGAAGTCCCGCTCTTCGGCCGGAGCCCAGGTTCGCCGTTTGCCCCCAATCCCTGGGTCTCGATCGGGGGAGACGGCGGCGTCACGCTCGTCGTGGGGCACTCCGAGATGGGGCAGGGCGTGCGGACGTCTCTCGCGATGATCCTGGCCGAGGAGCTCGAGGTCGATCTCGCCGGCGTGAAGCTCGTTCAGGCTTCGCCGGGGCCGGGCTACGAAAACCTCAGCACGGGAGGCAGCGACAGCGTCGAGGACTCGTGGACGCCGCTGCGCATGGCAGGGGCCGCGGCGCGCGAGATGCTCGTCGCGGCGGCGGCGCAGAAGTGGAGGGTGCCCGCCGGGGAATGCAGGGCGCGGGACGGCGCCGTGACCCACGCCTCGACCGGCCGGCGCCTTTCCTACGGCAAGCTCGTCGCGCTCGCGTCGAGGCTTCCCGTGCCGAAGGAGCCGCGGCTGAAGGACCGGAAGGATTTTCGCCTCGTCGGGACGGGCGTGCCGCGCGTCGACGGCCCGGCGATCGTGTCGGGTCGGGCGGTCTACGGCCTCGACGTCCGCATTCCGGAAATGCGGTTTGCCGCCGTCGCGCGCTGCCCGGTCCCCGGGGGCAAGCTCCTCCGGTTCGACGCCGCGAAGGCGATGGCGGTCCCCGGGGTCGAGAGGGTCGTGGAGGTTTCGACGGGTGTGGCCGTCGTCGCGCGCGACAGCTTCGCCGCGTTCTCCGGACGCGACGCGCTCGCGGCCTCGTGGGACGAGGGTGCCAACGCGTCGCTCACGAGCGCCGAGCTCTCGCGGCGCCTCGACGATCCGGCCTCGACCCCGCGCCATGCGGTTCACCGGACGCGCCGGCAGGGCGGCGCCGCGGCGGCTCTGGCCGCGGCCCCGACGCGGGTCGCGGCGTCGTACCGGGACGGGTTCCAGGCCCACGCCTCGGTCGAGCCCCAGAACTGCACGGCGAAGGTGTCCACCGGGCGCTGCGAGATCTGGGCGCCGACGCAGAATCCGCAGCGGGTCCAGAAGGCGTGCGCCGAGCTCCTGAAGCTCCCGCCCGAGAAAGTCGACGTGCACGTCACGCTCCTCGGCGGAGGCTTCGGCCGCCGGCTCCACGCCGATTACGCCACCGAGGCCGTCGAAGTCGCCCGCGCCGCCGGGGTTCCGGTCCAGGTCGTCTGGTCTCGCGAGGACGATTTCCTCGGCGACTACCTCCACCCGAGCGAGCGCGCGGACCTCGAGGCCGGGATCGACGCGTCCGGGAAGATCACGGCGTGGACCCACCGCTCGACGTGCTTCCACCTCTCGATGTTCGGGGACTTCGACCCGGCCGACAGCGAGAACGACGTGGGTCCCTGGGGAGGCTACGACACGCCTTACGCGATCGAGAACCTCTCGGCCGAATACACCGAAGTCGAATCGCCGATCCGGACCGGGGCGTGGAGGGCCGTCTACTATCCGCCGAACGTCTTCGCGCGCGAGTCGTTCGTGGACGAGGTCGCCGCGCGGCTCGGCCGCGATCCGGTCGCGCTGCGGCTCTCGCTCCTCGAGGGGGAGCCCGTCCTGACGCTGCCCAACGGACGCTGGAAGATCGACCGGCCGCGCCTTTCCGCGGTCGTGAAGCTCGCGGCGGAGAAGGCCGGCTGGGATCGCCCGCTCGACGCCCCCGCCGGGCGGCGCGCCGGCCGCGGAATGGCCTGCAACGTCTACCACGCGCGCACGGTGATCGCCCAGATCGCCGAGGTCTCCGTCGGCCCGGAGGGCGACGTGCGCGTCCACCGGGTCGTCACGGCCCTCGACTGCGGGCAGGTCGTCAACCGGCTGGGCGTCGAAGGCCAGGTCGAGAGCGGCATCGCGTGGGGGCTGTCGTACGCCTTGAAGGGCGAGATCACGATCCGCGGCGGCCGCGTCGTCGAGACGAGCTTCGCCGACTTTCCGGTCCTCGCGATGACGGAGATGCCGCGTGTCGAGACCCATCTCGTCGACAGCGACCGGCGCCCGACCGGCCTCGGGGAGCAGCCGGTGCCGCCGGTCGCGCCCGCGGTGGCGAACGCCATCTTCGCCGCGACCGGGAAGCGCCTCCGCCGCGTGCCGATCCGGCCCGGCGACCTGAAGGCCTGACGTAGAGTTCGGCCCATGGAGAACGGGCGCGCGCGCGAGCTCATCGGATACTTCGAGAAGGTCCGCGCCCGGACGCAGCGCGTCGCCGACTGCATTCCGACGGACCGGCTGGAGTGGACCTGGGCGCCCGGGAAATTCACGCTCGGCGACATCCTGCGGCACCTCGCCGGCATCGAGCGCGACATGTACGCCGAGAACGCGCAAGGGCGGCCGTCCCGCTACGCCGGCCACGGACGCGAGCTCGCCGACGGGCCGGAGGCCGTCCGCGCCTACGTCGAGCGCTGCCACGCGGAATCGATGGCGATCTTCCGGACTTTGACCGACGCCGATCTCGAACGGCTCTGCGAAACGCCGGCCGGAGCGAAGCTCGCCGTCGGAAAGTGGCTGCGGCTGATGATCGAGCACGAGATCCACCACCGCGGCCAGCTCTACGTGGCCCTCGGGATCCTCGGCGTCGCGACGCCGCCGATCTACGGCCTGACGTCGGAGGAGGTCCGGGCGAGGAGCGTTCCCCGCTGAGGGGCGAGCGTCAGGAGGCGCGCGAGAAGGTCGACGGCGCCGCGGCCGGATCCGGGACGGTGCGGACGGCGGCGAGGACGAGCGGGATCGCGAGGCGCACCTCCGCGCCTCCGCCCGGGGCCGGGAGGAGCTCGAGCCGGTGGCGGCCCGGGTACAGGGCTTCGAGCCGGCGGCGCGTGTTGGCGAGGCCGACTCCGCCGCTGGTGTCGACCGAGTTCGAGCGCGGCCCCGGGCCGTTGTCCCGGACGGCGAGGGCGAGCATGCCGGACTCCTCCCGGGCCGTCACCGAGATCCGCCCGTGCCCCGCACGGACCCCGAGGCCGTGCTTGATCGCGTTCTCGACGAGCGGCTGGAGCAGGAAGCTCGGCACCCTGGCGGCGGCCACGGCCGGATCGACGGAGATCGACACGGCCAGACGGTCCCGGAAGCGGACCTCTTCGATCGAGAGGTACTTCTCGAGGATCGCGATCTCCTCCTCGAGCGTGACGAGGGAGTGGTCCTCGGAGCGCAGCGAAACCCGCAGCAGGTCGCCGAGGCGCACGACCATCTGCCGCGCGCGGTCCGGGTCCTTGCCGACGAGAGGCAGGATGCTGTTCAACGTGTTGAAGAGAAAGTGCGGCCGGAGCTGGAACTGGAGCGCGTCGAGCTGCGCTTCGACGAGCGCCGTGCGCAGCCGCTCCCGCACTTCGAGCCGCCGCACGCGCAGGCGGTAGAGGGCGGCGCCGGCGGCCGCGAGGAGAGCCGCGGCGAGGGCGCGAACCCAGAGGATTTCGTGGAAGTGCCGCGCGAGGACCACGTCGGTCGAGGCGCCGGCCTCGCTCCAGACGCCGTCCTCGTTGGCGGCGCGGACGCGGAAGCGATACCGGCCGGCAGGCAGGTTCGTGTAGTAGGCCGTGCGACGCGGCCCCGCGTCGACCCAGTCCTTGTCGAATCCCTCGAGCCGGAAGCGGAACCGGACCGCCCCCGGGTTGCGGAACGCGAGGGCGGTGTACGCGATCTCGAGCCGGCGCGTACCGGCCGGAAGCGCGACGCCGCCGGCGAGGGGAAGCGCCTGTCCGTCCGCCGTGACCTGCTCGACGACCACGTTCGGCGGCACCGGGTTCGTGGTGATGCGCGCGGGGTCGGCCATGGCCAGGCCCTTGACGGTGGCGAACCAGAGGCGCCCGTCGCGGGTCTTCCAGGCCCCGTGCTGCGCGTTGTTGCACTCGGCGAGCGTCATGCCGGTCGCCGAGGTGAACGTCGCGGCGTCGGAGATCCGGCCGGGAGAGCGAGCGGCCGCCGCGAGCTCGGCCTGCGAGACGCGGAAAATGCCCCGGTTGCTGGTCAGCCACAGATACCCGCGCCCGTCCTCGATGACGCGCTGCGCGGCGTCGTGGAAGACGCCTTCCTTCTGCCGGTAGGTCGTGAAGCGGCCGTCGCGGAACCGGGAGAGCCCGCCGCGGGTGGCGAACCAGAAGGTCCCTTCGGCGTCCTCGTAGGTCGACATCACGACGTCGTGCGCGAGGCCGTCCTTTGTCGTGAAGGTGTCGAACCGGCCGTTCGCATAGCGGGTCACGCCGCCGCCGAACGTTCCGATCCAGAGGCTTCCCGCGCCGTCCTCGTAGATCGAGAACACGGCATCGGACCCGAGCACGCCCGGACCGCGGAACGCCGAGATGACGCCGTTCTCGATCCGGTTCACGCCCGCCGCCATCGTGCCGACCCAGACGGCACCCCGCCGGTCGACGAGGAGCGACGAGATCCAGTTGCCCGACAGGCCGTCCGCCTGAACGTAGCGGCGCGTCCGGCCGTCGCGCAGGGCGACGACGCCTCCGCCGCGGGTGCCGACCCAGAGCCCGCCCTGCGGATCTTCGGCGATCGCCATGATCGTCGCGCCGAGCCTGGCCACCGGCTCGAAGCGGTCGCTGCCGGCCGGCATGCGGTTGAGAACCCCCTCGGCCGTTCCGGCCCATAGATTCCCGCGGCTGTCCTCGAAGACCGACCACAACCGGTTGTCCGAGAGGCCTTCCGCCTCGGTGTAATAGGCGATGCGCCGTTCCCGGATCCGGTCGAGGCCCCCGTCGGCGGTCCCGATCCAGAGGCTTCCCTCGCGGTCCTCCAGGATCGACAGGATCCGGTTGGACGAGAGACCGTCGCCTTCGCCGTGCCGCACGAAACGGCCGTCCCGATAGCGGAAGAGGCCGCCGTCGGTCGCGAGCCAGAGACTGCCGGCGCGGTCGCGCTGGAGCGCCCGGACGAAATTGTTCGTCAATCCCTCCGCGGCCCCGTGAAGCTGCGTGGAGCGGCCGGAGACGCGCGCGAGCCCGCAACCCAGGCCGACCCATAACCCGCCTTCGGGGTCGGCCAGCATCGACAGCGCGGCGCCGGGGAAGCCGTCGCGCACCGACCAGGGCTCGAAACGGTCGCCCGCGACGCGGGCGACTCCCCAGGTTCCGCCGATCCAGAGCGTCCCCTCCGTGTCCTCGGCGATCGAGAGAACCCGGCCCGGCGGAAGGCCGTCCGGCTCTGCCCACGTTCGGATCTCGGCACCTCGGAATCGCGTGACGCCGAGGCTCGAAGCCACCCAGACCGACCCGTCACGGCTCTCGAAGAGTCCCCGCACGATCGCGCGGGAGAGCGGTCCTTCGAGCGGCGGGCAGGAACTCTCCCTCCCGGCGGCGCGCGAGGCCGGTCACCGTGCCGATCCACAGCGTACCGTCGCGGCTCTCGAGCAACGCCTGCACCCAGTCGTCGTTGAGAGCCTTCGTGTTGCGGGTGTCGAAGATGACGAAGCGCGAGCCGTCGAATCGGACGAGGCCTTCCTGCGTCCCGAGCCAGATGTAGCCGTCGCGGGCCTGGACCATCGTCGTGATCGAGTTCTGGGGGAGGCCCGAGTCGCTCGTCCAGACGTCGTGGCCGAACTGGGGCAAGGGCGTGGAGGGATCGAGCCCCCAGATCTGGCTGGCGGCGAGCAGGAGAAGCCCGGCGAGGCCGAGTCGGGCCCGGTTCACGCCTCAGAAAAACCCGAGAAGCGGCAGGCCCGCAAGGGGACGCGGATCGTCGATGAAGCGGGCGGGACGGAACGCGGGTTTTCCGGGACGATCGGGGGAGCGCCCGAGGCGCATCGGTCAGTTCGTCACGCGGCCGCTCCGACCGGAAGGCGCAGGCGCGCGATCGAGCCGTGGTGGCCGCGCCGGTTCTCGAGCGAGAGGCTGCCGCCGTGCGCCTCGGCGATCTGCCGGGAAAGCACGAGGCCGATCCCCGAGCCACCCGGCTTCGTCGTGAAGAACGGCACGAAGAGGTTGGTCGTCGTTGGGAGCCCGGGCCCGTCGTCGGCGACCCAGATCTCGACCTGCCGGGCCCCGCGCTTCCAGCCGAGCGCGACGCCTCCCTTCGTCTCGAGGGCGGCGTCGGCGGCGTTGCGGACGAGATTGATGAGGAGCTGCTCGAGCTGGTCGACGTCGGCCTGGACCGTGAGGGACGGGCCGGGAATCACCCCGACCGGCAGCCGCGGCTCCAGGCTCGCGACCCGCGCGAGCAGGCTCCCGACGTCGACCGGCGCGGGCGAGGGCGGCGGCAGGCGGGCGAGCCGGGCGTAGGCGGAGGTGAAGCGCGAGAGCGCCTCCGCGCGGGACGCGATCACGGAGAGCCCGTGGCGCAGATCGTCCCGCCAGTCCGCCGGCGGCTCGCTCTGGCCCGCCAGGCTCTGGAGGCTTCCGGCGATCGACTGGATCGGGGCGAGCGAGTTGTTGAGCTCGTGCCCGAGCACCCGGATGAGTCGCTGCCAGGCCTGGCGCTCTTCCTCGCGCAGCGGCCGGCTGACGTCGGCGAGCACGAGGAGGCGGTGGGGCGCGCCGCCCTGGCGGAACGTGCTCGTGCGGATCTCCCACCGTCCCGCGCGGCCGGGGAACGCGGCCTCGCGGATCTGGGGCGCGCCGTCCACGAGGAACGGCGCGAGGCCGACCTCCTCGGCGCGCCGGCCGCGAAGGCGCGGCTCGGGCTGGCCGAGGAGGGTCTCGCCGAACCGGTTGACGAGCTGGAGCTCGCCGCGCTCGTCGAACGCGAACACGGCCACGTCGATCTCGGCCATGACTTTCGAGAGCAGCGCCGTCGCTTCGAGCGCCCCGAGGCGCTGCTCCCGGAGCGTGGCCGCGAGCGCATTGACCTCGAGGAGGACCTCGCCGAGCGGGTCGTCGGGCCGCGCCCCGCGCGCGCGGATCGAGAAGTCCTCCTCGCGCATGGCCGCGAGAAGGTTCGAGACCGTCTGGAGCGGCCGGACGACCCGCTCGCGCAACGCCTGCGTGAACGCGAGGAACGCGAAGACGAGGATCGTCGTCAGCGTCCAGCGGAGCTTCGGCGTGAAGTCGCCGGTCCACAGCAGGACGAGGGCCGTCGCCATCGCGGGCAGCGCGGCGAGGAACGCCAGGAGCAGGATTCGCCGTTCGTGCGTCAGCGCGCGGCCGGCCATGGCGTCATTGTCCGTGCTTTTCGAGCCGGCGGTAGAGGGCGCTGCGGGAGAGGCCCAGGGCCTTCGCCGCCTGGCTCACGTTGCCGCCGAACCGGTCCATGGCCTTGCGCACGAGAAGGCTCTCGACCTCCTCGAGCGAGAGGTCCTCGAGCCTCGCAGCGTCGGTGCCGCGCTTCAAGCCGAGATCTCCGGCGCGGATCGCCCCGCCCGAAGACATCAGGACGGCGCGCTCGATCGCGTGGTCGAGCTCGCGGACGTTGCCCGGCCAGCGGTGGGAGAGGAGCGCCTCCATCGCCGCGGGTTCGAAGCCCGGGACGCTCTTGCGGTAGCGCTCGGCGTGGCCCTGCAGGAACTGCCGGGCCAGCAGCGGGATGTCCTCCCGCCGCTCCGCGAGCGAGGGCACGTGGATTTCGATCGTGTTCAGCCGGAAGAGAAGGTCCTGGCGGAAGCGCCCGGCCGCGACCTCGGCCGGAAGGTTGGCGTTCGACGCCGACAGGATCCGGACGTCGCAGCGCCGCGTGCGGGACGAGCCGACGCGCTCGAACTCGCCGGTCTCGAGCACGCGGAGGAGCTTGCCCTGCTGGGAGAGCGGCACGTTGCCGATCTCGTCGAGGAAGAGCGTGCCGCCGTCGGCGAGCTCGAAGCGGCCGACGCGGTCGACGCGCGCGTCGGTGAAGGCGCCCTTGACGTGGCCGAAGAGCTCGCTCTCGAACACGCCCTCCGAGATCCCGCCGGCGTTCAGGGTCAGAAACGGCCGCGACGCGCGGGAGGAGGCGGCGTGGAGAGCCCGCGCGACGAGCGTCTTGCCGGTGCCGTTTTCCCCGGTGATCAGGACGTTGGCGTCCGATGGGCCGACGCGCGCGATGACGTCGAGCACCGGGCGCATGGCGGGGGAGGCCGCGACCATCGACGGGGAGCCTTCGTGGCGGAGGATCCGGTTCTCGGCCTCGAGGCGCTGGCCCACGCGCAGGGCCTGGCCGAGGGCGATCTGCGTGCGGAGCGTCGTCAACAGGCGGGCGTTGTCCCACGGCTTCTGCACGAAGTCGCGGGCGCCCTTGCGCATCGCCTCGACGGCGAGGTCGACCGTGCCCCACGCCGTCATGACGATGACGGGCAGGGTCGGGTCGATCTCCTGGATCTTCGCCAGAAGGTCGAGGCCCTCCTGTCCCGAGGTCGTGTCGCGCGTGTAGTTCAGGTCGATCAGCGCGGCGTCCCGTTCGCGCGACTCGAGGGCCGCGAGCACGCCGGCGGGAGAGCTCGCCGTCTCGCACTCCAGGCCCTCGCCCTTGAGCAGGAGGCGCAGCGCCTCCAGGACGTCGCGCTGGTCGTCGGCGATCAGGACCCGCGGCGCGCGGTTCATGGCAGCGGCGACACGGGGCCGGGTCACCGCGGCCGGAAGTCGAGCGCGGCGGAGTTCATGCAGTACCGCAGGCCCGTGGGTTCCGGCCCGTCGTCGAAGACGTGGCCGAGATGCGAGTCGCAGCGCCGGCAGAGAACCTCCGTGCGGGAGAGAAACAGGCTCGCGTCCTCGCGGGTCTTGACGCTCGCCGGCGAGGCCGGCGTGGTGAAGCTCGGCCAGCCCGTCCCCGATTCGAACTTGGACTGCGATTCGAAGAGCGGGTTTCCGCAGGCGGCGCAGGCGTACGTCCCGGGCGCGTGGTGGTTCCAGTACCTCCCGGTGAAGGCGCGCTCGGTGCCCTTTTCGCGCAGGATCCGGTACTGCTCCGGCGTCAGCGCGGCGCGCCACTCCTCGGGAGTCTTCTCGACCCGGCCGGGATCCTCGGCGACCACGGCGGGAATCTACCACCGCGCCGCTATTCGGCGCGCAGCGCGGCGACCGGATCCACGCGCGCGGCCCGCCGGGCCGGCCCGGCCGCCGCCAGCGCGCCGACCGCGGCCATGAGCGCTGCGCCCACGCTACTCGCTCCGCAGCGCGGTCGTCGGATCGACCCGGCTCGCGCGCCTCGCCGGGAAGAAGGTGGCCGCCAGGGCGACTCCCGCCAGCACCGCCGGCACCGACACCAGGGTCATCGGATCGCGGGGCCCCACCTCGTAGAGCAGCGCCGACATCGCCCGCGTCAACAGGACCGACCCGGCGAGCCCGATGGCCACTCCGGCGCCGGCGAGCTTCCCGCCTTCGAGAAGCAGCATGCGCCGGACGTCCGCCGGACGGGCCCCGAGCGCCATGCGGATGCCGATCTCGCGGGTGCGCTGCGCGACCCCGTAGGCGATGACGCCGTAGATGCCGACGGCCGAGAGGGCCAGCGCCGCGGCGGCGAAGAGGGCGAGCAGCTGCATCGCGAAGTGACGCTCCTCGACCGTCGCCGCCATTGCGTCGTCCATCGTGCGGACCGCGAAGACCGGCAGCTCGGGGTCGAGCCCGCGGACGGCGGCGTCGACCTGCGGGCCGAGCGTCGAGGGCGGGGACGTTGCCGCGGATGACGAAGGTGAAGAGGGCGTTCGACGCCTGGAGGAGCGGCCGATAGAAGGTCGGCCGGCCGTCGAGCGCGAGCGACTCCGTCTTCACGTCGCCGACGACGCCGACGATCGTCATCCAGGGGGCGGCTGTCGCCGTTCGACGACCTGGCGCTGCAGCGGGCGGCCCGGGAACGCGAAGCCGCTTGCCGATCGGTCCTCGCCCGGGAAGAACTTCCGCGCGAAGGATCTCGCTGACGATCATGACCGGCTCGCCGCCCTCGGCGTCGCGCTCGTCGAAGTCCCGCCCGGCCTTGAGCGGAATGCCGAGGGTCGAGAAGTAGCGCGTCGAGGCGCTCGAGCCGGTCGGCTACGGCCGTTCCGTCGCGCTCGGGGTCGCGTCCCTCGATCTGGAGCCGCGTCGTGAACGCCCGGGTGTTGAACGGGACGCTCGTCGCGCCGGCAGCCTCGGCGACTCCCGGGAATGCCCGGATGCGCTCGAGGGCTTTTCGATAGAACGCGGCCTGCGCGGAGCTCTCGTTGTATCGCCCGTTCTCGCGGATGTCGGGCTGCGGGAGCCAGAGGCTCGCGGTCGTCACGTTCTTCGGCTGGAAGCCCACGTCGACCTTCTGGAGCCGCCAGAGCGTGCGCACGAGCAGGCCCGCGCCGACGAGGAGCACGAGCGCGAGGGCGAACTCCGTGACGACGAGGAGCGACCGGATGCGCTTGCCTCGCCGGCCGGACGCCCCGCGCGAGCCTTCGTTGAGCGCCTCGCCGAGGCCGGCGGCGGAGCCCTGAAGGGCGGGGACGATTCCGAAGACGATTCCCGTCAGGAGCGAAGCGCCCAGGGTGAAGAGGAGCACGGCTCGGTCGATCCGGACTTCGGGAAGCCGGAGGATGCTGGCCGGCGAGAGCCGCATGAGAAGGTCGACGCCGAACGCGGCCAGTGCGAGCCCCAGGGCGCCGCCCGCCAGCGCGACGACGAGGCTCTCGGTCAGGACCTGCCGGACGAGGCGCCCGCGCGAGGCGCCGAGGGCCTGGCGCACCGCGATCTCGCGTCGCCGGGCGGAGGCCCGGGCGAGCTGGAGGTTGGCGACGTTCGCGCACCCGATCAGAAGAACCAGGCCCACGGCCCCGAGCAGCACCATCAGCGCGGGGCGGACGCTCGCCGACCAGGTCGTCCTGGAGCGGGACGAGGCGCGGCGCCCAGCCGTCGTTCTCCGGATAATCGCCCCGGGAACTCGCGGCGCAGCTCCCCGGCGAGGGCGTCGAGGCGCGCCTGCGCCGCCGCCGGTGTGACGCTGGGTTTCAGGCGCCCGAGCGCGCCCTGGAGGAAGTAGGCGCGGCGGTTCGGTCCCTGGAAGGGCGGGCCGAGCCAGCCCGCCGGGGCCCAGACCTCGACGTCGGTTTCGATCACGTGCCCGGGATGGCGGAATCCCGGAGGAAGGACGCCGAGGATCGTGCACAGGTCGTCGTCGATCCGCAGGGGTTTGCCGATGACGTTCGGGTCGGCCCCGAAGCGCCGCCGCCAGAAGCCGTCCGAGAGGACGACGAAGTCGGCGATGCCCGGGTCGTAGTCCTTCCTCTCGAAGAGGCGCCCCACCTGCGGCTTGACGCCGAGGATGTCGAAGTAGTCGACGTCCACGAGCAGCGTCTCGACCCGCTCGGGCCGGTCGCCGCCGGTGACGTTGGCGGTGATGGGGTAGAGCCCGGAGATCGCCGCGAAGACGCCGGACCGGTCGCGGTAGTCGAAGAGCTCGGGTGCCGACAGGCCGACATCGTCGGTGCCCCGCCGCGTGAAGTCCGACGTCACGCGCACGAGCTCGCCAGCCCGGTCGAAGGGCAGGGGTTTCAGAAGCACGGTGTTCACGACCGTGAAGATCGCGGCGTTCGACTCCGATGCCGAGGGCGAGCGTCGCGATCGCGACGGCCGCGAAGCCGGGACTCTTGCGGAGGGTGCGCAGCGCGTATCGCAGGTCCTGTCCGAGGGTCGACATGCGGGGTCTCCTTTCCAGTCTTCAATCGCCCCGGAGAGCGTCGAGCGGATCGATCTTTGCGGCGCGTCGCGCGGGCAGGTACCCGGCGACGAGGGCGACCGCCGCCATCAGTGCGAGGCCGGAGGCGAACACGACCGGGTCGGCGGCCTTCACCCCGAACAGGATCGACTCGATGATCCGGGCGAGCGCCCAGGCGGCCGGTAGCCCCACGGCGGCGCCGATGAGAAGGAAGCGTCCGACCTCGGACAGCACGAGGCGGCGCACGGTCGCCGGATCGGCGCCCAGGGCCATGCGCACGCCGATTTCCCGCCGCCGCTCGGCGACCGAGAAGGCGAGCACGCCGTAGATCCCGATCGCCGCGAGAAGCGCCGCGAGGCCGCCGAAGGCCACGGAAAGAACGAAGATGAGCCGCTCGGTCAGCAGGGACTCGCGGATCTGGGCCGACAGCGTCTTGACGTCGAAGACCGGGAGCTGCGGATCGAGGGCCGCCACCGCGGCCCGCGCGGCGGGCGCGAGGCGATCGGGAGGGAGCTCGCCCCGCAGGTAGAACGTGAGCGAGCCCAGGTTCGCGTCCTGGAGATAGGGCGTGAAGGCGAACGGATGGTCCTCCTCGCCGACGCGGCCCGCCTTGGCGTCCCGGACGACGCCGACGATCTCGACGTTGGGCGCTCCATCGCCCCGGCCGATGCCGAGGCGCTCGCCGATCGCGGATCGCCCGGGGAAGAACTTGTGCGCCATCGTTTCGTTGACGATGGCGACCGGCCCCGTCCGCAGATCGTCCTCGAACCGAAACTCGCGGCCGGCCACCAGAGGGATGCCGAGCGTCGAGAAGTACCGCGGACCGACCTCGTTGAGCCACACCCGGATGCCCTTGGTCTGCTCGTTCTCGAGGCCGGAAGTGCGCACGTTGCTCGTCTGGTCGCTCCCCGTCATCGAGGCGACCTCGGCGGCCGAAACCGTCCGGACGCCTGGCGAAGCGCCGAGTGTCTCGCTCAAGCGGCGCACGAGCACCGCCGTCCGCTCCGGGGTGTAGCCATTGGCGTCGGGAGCGAGCGAGAATGCGAGGACGTTGTCGGGCTTGATTCCCAGGTCCACGCGGCCGAGGTTCGCGAGGCTCTTCGTGAAGAGGCCGGCGGCCACGAGCAGCACGAGGGTCAGGGCGACCTGGGCCGTCACGAGCCAGCCGCGTGTGCGGATCGCCTCGCGCCCCGCGGAGCTCGCGCCGCGGCTCTGGCCCGACAGCGTGCGCGCCGGGTCGAGCCGCGAGGCGCGGTAAGCCGGGCCGACGCCGAAGAGGATCCCGGCGACGACCGCCAGGAGGGCCGTGAAGGCGATCACGCGCGGGTCGATCGAGACCGCGACCTGCCGCAGATCGGCGTCGGGCGGAAACGCGGAGAGAAGCGCCGACAGCGTCCAGGCCGCCAGGGCGAGGCCGAGGGCGCCGCCGGCGACCGAGAAGGTCAGGCACTCGACGACGGACTGGCGGAGCAGCTGCCCCGGATTGGCGCCGATCGCGAGGCGGATGCCGTACTCGCGCTGGCGGGCGACGCCGCGCGCGGCGAGCAGACCCGCGAGGTTCGAACAGGCGATCAGGAGCACGAGGCCGACCATCCCCATCAGCGAGAGCAGCGGCGTGCCGAACCCCTGCCGCATGTTGGACCGGCCGACGCCCCCGGCCGGAAGCTCGATCCGGCGCGCGAGGAATTCCTTCTTGCGGGTGTCGTCCCAGTTCGTCATCTGCGGAAGGAGGGCCTCGAGGAGCGGCCGATACGTCGCGGAGAGTGAAGCCTCGGCGGTGGCGGGCGACAGGCCGGGCTTCAGCCGTCCGATCAGCTGCAGCCAGTAGTCCTTGGGACTTTCGAGGGTCTCCTGGAACGGCGTCATGCTCGCCTTCATGGCGAGCGGGACGAAGAGATCCGCGCGGCGGCCGGGCTGGACGCCCGCGAACGCCGCGTGCGCGATGCCCACGACCGTGAGGGACTGTCCGTTGACGACGATCGTCTTGTTGAGGATCGACGGATCGCTCCCGAAGCGCCGGACCCAGTAGCCGTGCGAAAGCACCGTCAGCGGATGCGCGCCGGGCGCCCGGTCGTCGTCGGGAGAGAAGACCCGGCCGAGCTCCGGCGGCACGCCCAACACGCCGAAGTAATTTCCCGTGACGAGCTCTCCCGCCGCCCGCTCGGTCGTTCCGCCGGCCGCGACGCTCGCCGCGAACGGGAAGACGCCGAGGAGCCCTTCGAAGACCTCGTTGCGGTCGCGCAGGTCGCGGTACATCGGGTATGAGAAAGAGAAGGCGTCGTCGCCGTCGCTCCACGTATGTCCCTGGCGGGGGCCCGGCGAGCGGAGAAGGACGAGCTCCCGCGGCGCGCGGACCGGCAGCAGCCGGAGCATGACGCGGTCGACGAGGGCGAAGATCGCGGCGTTCGCGCCGATGCCGAGGGCCAGCGTCGCGATCGCGGCCGCGGCGAAGGCGGGACTGCGGCGCAGTCCCCGAAGAGCGTATCGGAAATCCTGAAGAAGCACGTTCATCATTCGCTCCGGAGGGCGGTCATGGGTTCGATCCGCGCGGCCCGTTCCGCGGGGATCGTGCCCGCCGCGAGCACCGCCGCCGCCAGGACGGCGGCCGCCGCGGCGAACGAGACGGGGTCGAGGGGAGAGACGCCGAAGAGGAGCGTCGCCGCCAGGCGCGTGGCTGCCGCGGCCGCGACGAGCCCGGCGCCGAGGCCGAGGACGGCGATGCGCGCGCCGCGCGCCAGGACGAGCTTCCGGACGTGGGCTTTCCGGGCACCGAGCGCCATCCGGATTCCGAACTCGCGCGTGCGGGCCTGCGTCGCGTAGGACACGACGCCGTAGAGCCCGGTCGCCGAGAGCAGCAGCGCCAGGGCGCCGAACGCGCCGACGAGGATCGCGATCAGTCGGCTCTGGCCGAGCGCGAGACCGAGCTTCTCCGGGAGCGTGCGGACGTGGAACAGCGGCAGGCCCGCGTCGAGTCCGGCGACGGCCGCGGCGAGCGGGCGAGCGAGGGCGGCGGGGTCGGCCGCGGCGTCGACGAGGATCGTCATCCGTGGCATGTAGAACTGCGACAGCGGAACGTAGACCGTGGGATCCGGCGACCGCCGGAGGCTGCGGAAGCGCACGTCGCGCACGACGCCGATGACTTCGCCGCCCACGCCCGGAGGCCCGAGATTCCTGATGCGCCGGCCGACGGGATTGACGCCCGGCCAGAACTTGCGCGCCATGGCCTCGCTCACGATCGCGACCGCCTGGCTCGTCGCCGTGTCCCGGGCGTCGAAATCGCGCCCTGCGAGAAGGCGCCCGCCGAGCGCCTCGAAGAACCCGGGCGTCACGATGTTCAGGTCGGCCTGGGGAACTTCGTCCTTCGCCGGCGTGTAGCCGTCGCTTTCGATCGAGGTACGCATCCCCGAGCTCTGGACGGGCGTCGTGCGGCCGAGGGCGGCCGAGCGCACGCCCGGGATCGCGCGCACCCGCTCGAGCAGGGCCTCGAACATGGCCGCCCCGCGGGCGCGGTCGTAGCCCTGGCGCGCCAGGTCGATCGAGGCCTCGAGGCGTCCTCCGGGCTGGAAGCCCGGGTCGACCGCGGCCTCGCGGACGAGCGTGTGCGCCATGAGTCCCGCGCCCACGAGCAGCACGGCCGTCAGCGCGATCTGGCCCGACGACGAGCGCGTCCCGGAGCGTGAATCGGCCGCGGCCGGCCGGCGCTCCCGAGCCCTTGATGGACGTGAGGACGTCGATGCGCCCGGCGCGCAAGGCCGGCGCGAGGCCCGCCAGGAGCGCGCAGGCGAACGCGGCGGCGGCCGCGAAGCCGAGGGCGCGCCGGTCCAGCACGGATGTCGCGGCGCCCATGGGGAGCGCGAACTCGGGCGGGACGAGAGCGGCGAGCAGGTCCGCTCCCCAGACCGCCATGACGAGACCCGTGGCGGCGGCGAGGACGGCGAGAAGGAGACTCTCGACCAGCAGCTGCCGGCCGATCTGCCGGCGCGATGCCCCCAGCGCCAGGCGCACCCCGATCTCGCGCCGCCTCCGCTCGGAGCGGAGCAGCAGGAGACCGGCGGCGTCGGCGCAGGCGATCAGCAGCACGAGCCCGGCCATCCCGACGAGGAGCCAGGAGAGCCGACGCGCCTCCTCGCGCAAGCCCGGGCCCACCGCGAATTCGCCGGCCGATGAATGCGCGCCATCGGATCCTGCCGGTCCTTCGGCTGCGCGGCGGCGCGGACCTTCGCGATGCGATCGAGCTCGGCCTGGGCCGCGGCGCGCGACACGCCCGGCTTCAGGCGCGCCACGACGTCGAGCCACGCGAGGTTGCGAGTCGTCAGGACGTGGTCGTCCGCGAATTCGGGCAGCGCCTGCTCGACCATCGCGATCGGCAGCCACACGTCCGGCAGGCTTTCGAGGTTGACGCCGGTAAAGCTCGGGGGCGCCACGCCGACGATCGTGTACGGATGGCCGTTGAGGGTCACGCTCGAGCCGACCGCCTGCGGGTCCGAGCCGAAACGTCCGGCCCAGAGACGGTGGCTGATGACCGCGACCGGGCTCGCGCCGGGCCTGGCGTCGTCCGAAGGGGAGAGCAGCCGGCCGCGCTCCGGGCGCGCGCCGAGGAGCTCGAAGAAGTTTCCGCTGACGAGTGCCCCCGTGACGCGCTCGGCCTTTCCGCCGGTCGAGAGGTGAAAGGCCTCGGAGTCGTCGAAGGCCGCCATCCCGGCGAAGGACGACGCCCCGTCGCGGTAGTCCGTGTAGACCGGGTACGAGTGATTGGAGAAGTCCATGCCCTCCACATGGTTGCGTAGATGCGCACGACCGTGTCGGGCTCGCGGACCGCGAGCGGCCGGAAGAGCACGGCGTCGACCGCCGAGAAGATGGCGACGTTCACGCCGATGCCGAGGGCGAGCGTCAGGATCGCGAGGGCCGCGAAGGCGGGCGCCTTGCGAAGCGCCCGGGCGGCAAACCGAAGGTCCTGCAGGACGCGCATCTCGTCACCTCACTCCGACTTGAGTGCCACGACCGGGTCGACCCGGGACGCGCGCCGGGCGGGCAGCCAGTGCGCCGCGAGGGCCACCGCGGCCAGAACGGCCGCGGCGCCGGCGATCGCGACCGGATCGCCGGGCTGATCTCGTAGAGGACCGAGCGCATCAGGCGCATCAGGACGAGCGCCGCCCCGGCGCCCGCGGCGAGGCCCGCGGCAACAGCTGCCCGCGCCGCTCGAGAGCACGAGACGCATCACGTCCCGGCGCGTCGCTCCGAGAGCGACGCGGATCCCGATCTCCCGCGTTCGCTGCGCGACGCCGTGAGACACGACGCCGTAGAGGCCGACGGCCGCGAGCAGCAGCGCGCCGGCGGCGAAGGCCGCGAGCAGTTGCATCACGAAGCGCCGGGGCGCCGCCGACCGGTCGACCAGAGAGCGCATGGTGGCGACGTTGTCGACCGGCACGCCCGGGTCGACCTCGCGGATCGCCGCCCGGACGGGCGCGGCCAGGGCCTCGGGACTCGTCGTTCGGGTGCGGACCGCGAGCGTCAGGGCGGTGTCGGTGAACTGCGCCTGCGGCAGGTACATCTGCGGCGTCGGGGCCGAGGGCGACGTCGGTGTGGCGGACGTCCCCGACGATGCCGACGACGGTCCGCCACGGGCCGTCGGCGCCGCCGATCCGCACCCGCGCCCCGAGCGGGTCGGCGCCGGGCCAGAGCGACCGCGCGGCGGTCTCGGACACGGCGAGGACCGGAACCGAGCCGGCGTCGTCGGCGCCGGTGAAGAGTCGTCCGCGGAGGAGCGGGATGCCCATGGCGCGGAAATAGTCCGGCGTCACGGAGTAGCGCTCGACGGAAGGGTCCTCGGCGGCGTTGGCGTGCATCCGGCCCTCGATGTGAAAGCCCATCGAGTCGCCGTTCCCGCCGAGCGGAATCTGGCCCGCGAATCCGGCCGCTTCGGCTTCCGGAATCGCGCGGACGCGCCCGAGCACCCGAGCCTGGAAGGCGACCGAAGCCGCGTCTTCGGCGTAGGCGTTCCCGGTCAGCGAAACCGCCATCGTGAGGACGCGTTCCGGCGCAAACCCGAGGGGAGCCTCGAGCAGGCGCGCGACGCTCCGGAGCATCAGGATCGCCCCGGCGACGAGGACGACCGCGAAGGCGAGCTCGGCCACGGTCAGAGCGCGCCGGGCGCGGGAGGACGAGGCGCCGGCGCTTCCACGGCTGCCGGACCCGAGCGACTCGCTGAGCCGGGCCGCCGACGCCCGGAAGGCCGGCAGGAGGCCCGAGAGCAGGGCCGCCGCCGTGGAGAGCAGCGCGGCGAACGCCGCGACCCGCCCGTCGACGCCGACCCGGTCGAGCCCCGGCGCGCCGACCGGCGCGAGCCGGATGAGCGTCGACTGCAGCGACGAGGCCAGCGCGAGCCCCAGCGCGCCGCCGGCGGCGCAGAGGACGAAGCTCTCGGCGAGGACTTGCTGAATCAGGCGCCAGCGGCTCGCGCCGAGCGCCCCGCGCACGGCCATTTCGCGGGAGCGCTCGAGCGACCGGGTCAGCGTCAGGTTCGCGACGTTCGCGCACGCGATCAGCAGCACGAACCCGACCGCGCCCGCGAGCACGAAGAGCGGCGCGGAGACGCCGGCCGTCAGCTCGCGGGACAGCGGCACGACCGCCATACGGCCCTCGGGTAGCTCGTCGGGTACTCGGCGGCCAGGTGCTTGCGAACGCCGTCGAGGTCCGCGCGCGCCGACTCGAGCGTCGCGCCCGGCGCGAGCCGTCCGATCGCCTTCAGGTGCTGGCAGTCGCGGCAGGCGTAGGGCAGGCTTCGGTCGTAGCCGACCGGTGCCCACAGCTCTGCCGGGGCGTAGTAGCGCGCCGAGACGAGCTCGCGAAAGCCCCGGGGCATGACGCCGGCGACCCGGAAGTCCATGTCGTTCAGCCGGACCACGCGGCCGACGACCGACGGGTCGGCGCCGAAGCTCCGGCGCCACAGGCCGTCGGAGAGAAGGAGGACGCGCCAGGTGTCGGGACGGTCCTCCTCCGGCAGGAAGCCGCGGCCGAGCGCGGGCGAGGCGCCGAGCATCGGAAAGAAGCCGGAGGTCACCCGCATCGCGGGGATCCGTTCGGACTGGCCGTCCGCCGAAAGCGTCGGGTACCACGCGCGCACGGCGGCCATGGACTCGAAGCTCCGGCTCGAGTCACGAAGGTCTTCGTAGGTGGCGTAGCCCACGTTGTTGGCCGATGCCCCGTCCGGCGTCCGGTCGCCGAGCATGACGAGCCGCTCGCCCTCGCGGTACGGCAGCGGCCGGAGCAGCACCGCGTCGACGACGCTGAAGATCGCCGCGTTGGCCCCTATGCCGAGGGCGAGCGTCACGAGGGCGACGCCGGTGTAGCCCGGCGCGGCGGCGAGACGCCGGAGGGCGAAGCGGAGGTCGTGCAGCCACGAGGAAGACATGGGGCCCTCAGTCGTTGACGATCCAGCCGTCGCGCAGCCGGACGATCCGGTTGCCGTAGCGTCGCGTTCTCCTCGGAGTGCGTCACCTGGACGATCGTCGTGCCCTCGTCGTTCAGCTTCTTGAAGAGCTCGCATGATCTCGCGTCCCTGGTCGGAGTGGAGGTTGCCGGTCGGCTCGTCGGCGAGGATCAGCTTCGGCTTCGCGATCAGGGCCCGCGCCACGCCGACGAGCTGCTGCTGGCCGCCGGAGAGCTGGTTCGGGAAGAGGTCCTTCTTCCCGACGATGTGGAAGCGGTCGAGCGTGTCGGCCACGATCGCGGCGCGCTCCGAGCCCTTGACGTTGCGGTAGGACAGCGGAATGTCGAGGTTCTCGGCGACCGTGAGGTTGTCGAGCAGGTGGTACTGCTGGAAGACGAAGCCGATGTGCTTCTTGTTGAGCTCGATGCGCTCCTTCGGCTTCATCCGGTGGACGGCGTGCTCGAGCAGCTGGTATTCGCCCGTCCAGTCGTGCGTCGAGCATGCCGAGGATCGAGAGCAGGGTCGACTTGCCGGCGCCCGAGGGGCCCATGATCGTGACGAACTCGCCCTCGGCGATCCCGAGGTCGATCTGGCGGAGCACGAAGGTCTGGCCGGCGCGGGTCGCCACGGCCTTTTCGACGCTGGAGAGCTGAATCATCGTGTTCATTCGCCTTTCAATACTTCGTTCGGGGCAATTCGGGCCGCGCGCCGCGCCGGCAGGCCGCTCTCGGGAAAGCGCAACTCGCGGAGGCGAGCCGTGAACATCGTCACTCCGACCTCAGGGCGAGCGTGGGGCTGACGCGCAGGGCCTTCCGCGCCGGGTTAGCGCAGGCCGCGAGCACGACGCCGGTCAGCAGGACGCCGACGCCCGCGAAGGTCGGCGGATCGAAGGGCGGCGTCTGGAACAGGAGGCTCTGGAGGAAGCGGGTCAGCAGCAAGGCCCCGCGCAGCCGACGAGCAGACCGGCCGCCGCCAGGCGCAGGGCCTGCGCGATCACGAGCCGGAGCACTTCACGAGGCTCCGGCGCCGAGCGCGGTGCGGATGCGATCTCGCGCGACGCTGGTCGACGCCGTAGGCGACGACTCCGTAGATGCCGACGGACGCGAGGGCCAGCGCGAGCGCGCCGAAGAGGCCGAGGAGCAGCGTGGTGAACCGCCGCCGCGCCACGGACTCCGCGAGCGTCCGCGTGAGCGGCTGGACTTTCGCCACCGACTGGTTCGGATCGACCGCGTGGATCGCCGCCGTGGCGGCCCGGGCCAGCGACATCGGGTCGGCTCGGGTGCGCGCCACGAACGTCATCGCGTCGCCGGCTGCTGTGCGAACGGAAGGAAGACCTCGGTCTGGATCGGAAGGTCGAGGCCTTCCTGCGCGACGTCGCCCACGACGCCGACGATTTCGCGGAATGGCGTGTCGCTCTGGGGAAAGCCCGCTTGATCCGTTTCCCGAGGGGTCTCCGATCGGGCCACCATTTCTTCGCCATGCTCTGGTTGATCATCACGACCTTGGGCGAGTCCGCGCCGTCGGCGTCGCCGAAGAAGCGGCCGGCGACGAGCGGAATCCGATCGTCGAGAAATAGCCCGGATCGACCACGTTGAACGCCGAGCTCGGGATCTCCGACCTGCGACGGGGTCGGGCGGTCGGACATCTGGTACACGGAGCCCCAGCAGCGGCCGGCCACGGGAGGGCAGTAGATCGCGCTCGCGGCCTCGACTCCCGGCAGCGTCGCGGATCTCCTGGAGCGAGCGCCGGAGAAACTGGTAGCGAACGGACTCGGTTTCGTATCCCTCTCCGGCAGATACACGCTGAGGCCTAGCACGCCTTCGGGCTTGAAACCTGAGCGGCATCCGCTGGACTTTCACGAGGCTGCGGACGAGCAACCCCGAGCCCACGGCCAGGACGAACGCCAGGGCCACCTCGGACGACGAAGAGCGCGCGGCGCAGGCCCCGCCGGGCCGTCCGCTCGTCGAGCCGTGCCGGTTTCCCTGCAGAGCCGACTGCGGATCGGGGCGGAGCGCCGCGAGCGCCGGCGCGAGGCCGAAGAGCGTGCCGGTCAGAAGGCACGCGCCGAAGGTGAAGAAAAGCACCAGCGGAGTCGATGCGCGTGTCTCCGAGAGGCCGGAATCTCGGCAGGCGCGGCCGCGACCAGCGGGGCCATCGCCCAGACGGCGAGCGCATTCCGAGGACTCCCGCCGAGAACCGACAGCAGCACGCTCTCGGTCAGGAGTTGGCGCAGATCGCGTCCGGGTCCGGCGCCGAGGCGGCGCGGATGGCGAGCTCTCGCTGCCGGCCGCGGTCGCGCGCGAGCAGGAGAGTGGGCGACGTTGGCGCAGGCCAGCAGGAGCACGAGTCCCACCGCCGCGAGCAGCACCCAGAGCATCGGCCGGATCTCGGCCAACGGGCTCGCAACAGGGCACGATATCGTGCCTGTGCCGCTGCTGGTCTTGGGGTACTCCGCCTCGAGGTCGCGCATGATCGCGGCCAGCTCCTCGCGCGCCGAGTTTCGAGACGACGCCCCGGGAGCGAGCCGGCGAGGACGCGCATCCCTGGTGATTGGCCGCGCTCGAGCCACGACCGCTCGGCACCGTGCAGCCCGGTGGGGGAGTACAGGTCGACACGTTCCGGGAAAAACGAGAAGCCGCGGGGCAGCACGCCCACGACGACCCGGGAAGGCCGTCGAGCGCAATCGCGCTGCCCGACGACGGACGGATCCGGCCGAAGCGGGTTCGCCAGGTCTCGTCGGAAATCAAGCACGGCCGCGTCCGCCCCGGGGCGGTCGTCGGATCGCCCGGAAGTCGCGCGCCCGAGCGCGGGCCGGACGCCGAGGAGCGGACAGAAGGACGCCGGTCTGGGCGCCGCCCGCAGGAGCGTCGGTCTCACGGTTCCCGCTGACGTTCCACGTGTCCGCCGGTATCCGGCCGGGTCGTGGAGCGTGCGGACTGCCCCGCGCCAGTCGAGGAAGTTCGTCCACGCCACACCCTGGGGCCGGAGCGCTGACGGCGCTCGCGGGACGACGACCAGGCGGTGCGGCTCGGGATAGGGCAGCGACGCAGCAGCACGGCGCGCACCACGCTAGAAGATCGCCGTGTTCGCGCCGATCCCCAGCGCGAGCGTCGCGACAGCGATGGCGGCGAACCCCGGCGCGCGCCCCAGCGCCCGGAAGGCGTAACGCAGGTCCTGGACGAGCGTCGCTCATGGTCCTCACTCCGACCTCAGGGCCGTCATCGGCTCGACCCGCGAGGCCCGGCGCGCCGGGATCCAGCAGGCGGCCAGCGCGACGACGAGGAGAATCAGCGTCACCGCGGCGTGCGTCGCGAGGTCCGCGGGGCGGACCTCGAACAGGAACCCGGCGAGCAGGCGGGCCGCGGCGACCGCGCCGGCGAGGCCGAGCCCGAGTCCCCAGAGCGTCAGGCGCAGGCCGTCGCGCATCACGAGCCCGCGCACCGCCCGGCGATCGGCGCCGAGGGCCATGCGGATCCCGATCTCGCGGGTCCGCTGACTGACCGCGAACGCGATCACGCCGTAGATCCCGACGGCCGACAGAGCGAGAGCCATGGCGGCGAAGAGCAGGAGGAGCCGCGCGGTGAAGCGCGGGCGCGCGACCGAGCGCGACACGATCTCGCCGAGGCTCGACAGACCGTTGACGACGATCTCGGGGTCCAGCCGGTCGCATTTCGGCGCGGACCGCGTCGGCGATCGCGTCGGGACGGCCCGAAGTCCGGATCGCGACGTGGAAGCCGGCGACCGGAGCCTGGGCGATCGAGGCGTAGAACTCGGGCTTCGGGCCCACGCCGAGCTCGGCGTCGCGGACGTCGCCGACGATTCCGACGATCTCGCCCTCGATCCGCGTCGTGCCCGGGCTCGCCCCGAACCGGACGTGTTTTCCGAGGGCGTCGCCCGCGGGCCAGAATCGCCGGGCCGCCGCCTGGCTCGCGAGGATCGGCGTGCGGGGCGCCGAACCGGTCCTCGGGGCCGAAGAACCGCCCGGCGACGAGCGGAATCCCGAGCGTCCGGAAGTAATCGTCGCTCGCCACGCGCAACTGCGCCGAGGGCTCGTCGGCGCCTTCGGGGGCGCCCCCGATGCGCATGCTGCTGCTGAAGGAAAGGCCCGTCAGCGGGAGCCCGAAGATCGCCGCGGCCGACTGCGCTCCGGGCAGAGCGCGCATGCGCGACAGGAGCTCCCGCGTGAACTCGCCCTGGCGGGCTTCGTCCGGATAACGGGCCTCGGGAAGCGTCAGATCGAACGCGAGGATCTGCTCGGCGCGGAAACCCGGGTCGACGGCGGACAGGCGCGCGAGGCTCTTGACGAGAAGGCCCGCGCCGACGAGGAGGACGAGCGCGACCGCGATCTGCCCGGCCACGAGCACGCGGCGCAGCCGAACGGGGCCGCGCGCCGAGGCGGCGTCGCTGCCCCAGCTCCGGAGCGACCGCATCGGCCCGGCCCTGAGAGCGCCGAGCGCGGGAGCGAGACCGAACACGAAGGCGGCCGCCAGCGTCCAGCACGCGGTGAAGCCGAGCACGCCCCCGTCGATCCGCACCTCGGAGAGGCGCGGCACGTTCGCGGGCGCCAGGCGCACGATCGCGTCGAGCGACACGGCCGCGAGCGCCAGGCCCGCGGCGGCGCCGGCGGCCGCGAGGACGAGGCTCTCGGTCAGGAGCTGCCGCGCCAGCCGCGTGCGGCTCGCCCCGAGGGCCGTGCGGACCGCGATCTCGGAGCTGCGGCGGGTGGCCCGGATGAGAAGCAGGTTCGCGACGTTCGCGCACGCGATCAGGGTCACGAGCCCGACGGCGCCGAGCAGCATGAGCAGCGCGGGCCGCACCTCGCCCACGAGAGTCTCCGCGAGCGGCCGGACGACGGCGGTGGAGCCGCCGTTCGTGCGCGGGAAGACGACGCGCAGCCGGTCGGCGATGGCGTGGATCTCGGCGCTCGCCCGGTCGACCGCCGACCTCGGGCCGCCGGCGGGCCACGACTTCGAGATAGTGCGCGCCGCGCTGCGTGGCGACGTCGGGACCGAAGGCGAGCGGCACCCAGGCGTCGGCGCCCCCCTCCGGGAACCGGAACGAAGGCGGCATGACCCCGAGCACCGTGTACGGCTGGCCGTCGATCCGGACGGCGCTCCCGACGACGGACGGATCGCCGCCGAAGCGGCGCATCCAGAGCCCGTGGGACAGGACGATCGCATGGTCGTGGCCGGCGAGGGTCTCGGCGGCTCCGAACGTCCGTCCGATCTCCGGGCCGACGCCGAGCGTCGGAAAGAAGCCGGCGGTCGCCCAGGTCGCCGAGAGCTGTTCGGGCTCGCCGCGCCCGGTCAGGGCCACCGGGCCCGTCGTGTACGCGCCCATGGACGAAAAGGACCCGGCGCCGGATTCCCAGTCGAGAAAGTTCGGCGCCGAGGCCGGCATCCCCGACCATCCCTTCTCGGTGTTTTCCTCGGCGATCGACATCAGGGCGTCGGGTCGGGGGAAGGGAAGCGGCCGCAGCAGGACGCTCCGCACGAGGCTGAAGACCGCGGCGTTGGCGCCGATGCCGAGGGCGAGCGTCGCGATCGCCGCGGCGGCGAAGCCGGGGCTCCGGGCGAGCGAGCGGGCGGCGTATCGGAGGTCCTGGAAGAGTCCGGTCATCGTGTCACTCCGTTCTCGGTGCCCGCATGGGATTGCGCATCGCTCACTCCGTCCGAAGGGCGGTCATCGGATCCGTGCGCGCCGCCATTCGCGCCGGGATCCAGCAGGCCGCGACGGCCGCCACCGCGAGGAGCAGCGCCACGCCGGCGAAAGTCGCCGGATCGGTCGGCGGCAGGCCGAAGAGGAGGCTCCGCATCGACCGTGTCAGCGCCATCGCCGCCGCGAGGCCGATGCCGATCCCGAGGCCGATCAGGCGCAGCCCGTCCGCGAGAATCTCTCGCACGACGCGGCCCGGCGCCGCCCCGAGGGCCATGCGAACGCCGATCTCGGCGCGGCGGCGTCGGACCGCGCTGCCCATCACGCCGAGGATGCCCACGCAGGCGAGGCCAGAGCGCCGCGACGGCGAAGGCGGACAGCAGCTCGGCGCCGAAGCGCTGGCGCGTCAGCGAGCTCCCGATCACCTCGTCCATCCGGCGGATCTTCGCGATCGGCAGAAGCGGGTCGATCGCCTGCATCTTGCGGCGCACGAGATCCTCGAGGCCGGCGGGGCCGCGGACGACGAGCTCGGACCAGCGTTTCCAGTCCTGCGGAGCTTGCACGAAGGGGGTGTAGAGGGCGGGCTGGTCCTCGTCGGCGAGGCCGAAGTGCCGCACGTCGCCGACGACGCCGACGATCGTGATCCACTGCATCTCGCGCTGCCGCGCCCATCCCACCCGCCGGCCGATCGGGTCGGAGCCCTGGAAGTAGCGCCGCGCCAGGGCTTCGTTGACGACGCCGACGAGCGGCGCGTCCTCGCGGTCCGAGTCCGCGAGCAGGCGTCCGGCGCGCAGCGGAATCCCCATCGTGCCGAAGTAGTCGCCGAGGACGCTGCGCGAGTAGACGGAGGGCTCGTCGCCCGGGGCGACCGGCGGGGCGCCGTCGATCGCGAAGTCGTGGTCGAGCGCGTCGCCTGACATCGGAAGCTCGCTGACGAGGGCGGCGTGAATGCCGGGCTCCTCGTCGAGCGAGGCGATCAGGCGGCGGCGGAACAAGGATTGCGAGTCTTTCCGGTCGTAGCGGGACTGCGGCAGGTCGATGTGCGCCGCCAGGATGCCCTGCGCCCGGAACCCCGGCGCCACGCCCTCGAGGCGCCAGAGGACGCGAAGCAGCAGTCCGGCGCCGACGAGCAGCACGAGCGCGATCGCGATCTCGGCGACGACGAGGGACGAGCGCGCCCGGCCCGACTCGCGCAGTCCCGCCGTGCGGCCCGAGGCGAGAAGGCGCGAGAAGTGGCGGCCCGAAGCCTGCCAGGCCGGCGCGATCCCGAAGAGCACGCTCGTCGCGAGCGAGGCGGCGAACGTGAAGGCGGCGACGCGCCCGTTCGGGCCGACGTTCGTCAGCCGCGGCAGGGCGTCCGGAAACCGCGAGAGCAGCGCCTCGACGCCCCAGGCGCTCAGCAGAAAGCCGACGACGCCGCCGGCGAGCGCGAGCACCGCGCACTCCGTCAGGATCTGGGTGAGGATGCGCCGCCGCGAGGCGCCCAGCGCCGCCCGGATCGAGAGCTCGCCGGAGCGCGCGAGGACTCTGGTCATCTGGAGGTTGGCGAGGTTGGCGCACGCGATCATGAGGACCAGTCCGACGGCGGCGACGAGGATCGACATCGCGCGCCGGCTGTCGCCGACGACGTTCTCGAGCAGCGGCGTGAGGGCGGGCTCGAGCCCCTTGTCCGATTCGGGATGGAGTCGGCCGAGCTCGGCGAAGGCGGCGCCCAGGTCGGCCCGCGCCGCGGCCGTCGAGACGCCCGGCTTGAGGCGGAAGACGGGGCGCAGGAAGTGGACGCCGCGCTCCGGCGCCGCGGCCGGATAGGCGACCCAGAGCGGCACGTACAGATCCACCTTCTGCTCGGGCAGCGCGAACCCGCGGGCCATCACGCCCACCACCGTCCACGGCGCGCCCCAAAGGCGGATCGACCTGCCGACGATCGACGGATCCGCGGCCCACTCGCGCCGCCAGAAAGCGTCGCCGAGGACGACGACGCGCTCGCCGCCGGGCCGGTCGTCTTCGCGGGCGAGCGTGCGGCCGAGCGCGGCCCGGACGCCGAGCGTTTCGAACAGGGCGCCGCTCGCCATCGCCGACATTCCCTGGACCGGCTGCGCCCCGGCCTGCAGGTCGAAGGGCTGGAGCGCCGCGCCGCCCACGCTCTCGAAAGATCGAGTCATCGCCGCGGCGTCCGCGAGCTCGGGCGGCGAGACGTTGTGGGACAGCGTCAGGAGCCGCTCCGGCTCCGGATACGGCAGCGGCCGCAGGAGAACGCCGTCGACCACGCTGAAGATCGCGGTGTTCGCCCCGATGCCCAGGGCGAGCGTCGCGATGGCGACCGCCGTGAAGCCCGGGTTCTTCGCCAGCGAGCGCAGCGAGTAGCGGACGTCCTGCATCAGGGCGGTCATGCGGCTCCCTCCTAGTCCGTCCTCAGGGCGGTCATCGGATCGATGCGCGACGCGCGGCGCGCCGGGAGGTACGCGGCGGCGAGGGCGCAGCCGAGCAGGAGAGCGATCACGCCGGCGAAGGTGACGGGGTCCGACGGCGAAACGCCGTACAGGAACCCGGCGAGCAGACGCGCCGCGACGGCGCCGAGGATGACGCCGAGCGCGACGCCCGCGGCGACGGGGCGCGCCGTCTGCGCGACGACGAGCATCCGCACGTCCGCGGCCCGCGCGCCGAGCGCCATGCGAACGCCGATCTCCCGCGTCCGCGCCGCGACCGCGAAGGAGATCACGGCGTAGATCCCGACGGCGGCGAGCACCAGCGAAAGCAGGCCGAAGAGGCCGAGGAGCGCCGATCCCAGCCGCTGCGGGACGAGCTGCCCGCCGAGCTCTTCGTCGAAGGTTCCGAGGCGCGAGGGCAGGCTCGGGTCGAGACGCCGGATCTCGGATCGAACCGCCTCGCCGACGCCGGAAGCTCCCGAGCGGCCGCGCACCAGCAGGTTCAAGGGCTGCAGGCCGGCGTCCGGGTCCTGCGCCAGGGGCAGGTAGACCTGGGGAACGGGCCGGTCCCTCAGCGATCCCGTCCGGAAATCGCGGACCGTGCCGACGACCGTCCGCGGAGCGCCGGCGATGTCGATGCGGCGCCCGACCGGACTCTGTCCGGGCCAGTACCGCTTCGCCATCGCCTCGTTGACGAGAGCGACTGCGGGAGAACCATCACGGTCCACCCGATCGTCGAATTCGCGTCCCTCGAGAACCGGGATGTCCATGGTCCCGAAGAAGCCCGCGCCGAGGACGTTGATCTCGGCCTCGTCGCGGCGGCCCTCCGGCGACGGACGTCCTTCGATCGAGAAGCCCTCCACCCACTGACCGCCGCCGAGCGGGACGAGACCGGCCCAGCTCGCCGAGCGGACGCCGGGCGAGGACGCGACGCGTTCCTTGAGATCGCGCAGGAACGCGGCCGCCCTCGGAGCGTCGTAGCGCTGGAGGCCGAGGTCGACGGTCGCGACCGTCAGCCCGCGCGACGGAAAGCCGAGGTCCGTCGCGAGGGCGCTCTGGAGGCTGCGGCCGAGGAGGCCGGCGGCGACGAGAAGCAGGAGGCACAGCGAGACCTGGGCCGCGACCAGGGCGTTGCGGGCGCGCGCGCGCGGCGGGCCCGCCGGCCGACGACGCTTTGAGGGCCGCGCCGACGGAGTGTGCCGAAGCCTGGATCGCCGGCAGCAGTCCGAACGCGAGCCCCGTCGCGATCGAGAGGAGGACCGAGAAGCCGAGCGCGCGCGCGTCGAGCGAGGGCGCGAAGACGGCGAACGAGAAGTCGTCCGGCAGCGGGATCTTGCCGATGAATCCGAGCGACCAGCTCGCGACGAGGAGTCCCGCGGCTCCGCCGAGCATGCCGAGCACGAGGCTTTCCGTCAGGAGCTGCCGCACGAGGCGCGACCGGGTTGCGCCGATGGCCTGTCGGACGGCGATCTCCCTCCGGCGCGCGGCCGCGCGCGCGAGCAGGAGGTTGGCGAGGTTCGCGCAGGCGATCGCGAGCGTGACGCCGACGGCCCCGACGAGCAGGGCGAGAAACGCGACGGGATCGCCCGACTGCCCGAATCCGGCGGCCGCGCGCAGCGTCGAGCGCAGCGTCAGCGGCGCCTGGTCGCGCGAATCGTCGGGGAACGCCGCCGACTGTTGCCGGGCGGCGAGCTGAACGGCGGCCTGCGCCTGCGCGACGGGGACGTCGGAACGGAGGCGTCCGACGACCGAGAGCCAGCCCCATCCGCGCGCGCCGAGGTCGAGGGAGCGGAACCGACCCGTCGCGAGCCGCGGCCAGGTTCCGATCGGCACCCACACGTCCGGGGACAGGCCGAACGCGGTGCCGCGGAATCCCTTCGGCGCGACGCCGATCACTGTGAACGGGGCGCCGTTCAACGGGACCGACTTTCCGACGACCGAGGGATCGGCGCCGAATCGCTGCGTCCAGAGCCGGTGGCCCAGAACGACGATCGGTTCGCCGGACTGCTCGTCGGCGGGCGAGAGCAGGCGGCCGAGCGCGGGACGCACGCCGAGAAGGTCGAAGTAGTTGCCGGAAACGACGCCGCCGGATATCCGTTCGGCCGCGGCGCCGCCCGAGAAGCTCATGTCGCGCACCCGCCACGCCGCGAGGCCCGAGAGGCTCGAGCCCGTCGCCTCGCGGACCTCCCGGTACCAGGGATACGAAACCGTGTTCCCCGAGAAATCGACCAGGGCTTCGGGGCCGGAAACGCCCGGCAACGGGTGCAGGACGACCGCGTCCAGGAGACTGAAGATCGCGGTGTTGGCGCCGATGCCGAGCGCGAGGATGAGAATCGCCGCCGCCGCGAACCCCGGGCTCTTCCGGAGGCTTCGGAGGGCGAACCGCAGGTCCTGAAGGATGGTGCTCATGGAATCGTCAGTCCCTTCTCAGAGCCAGCATCGGGTCGATGCGGGTGGCGCGGCGCGCCGGAATCCAGCACGCGCCGGCGGCCACCGCGAGAAGGATCGCGGAGACGGCGCCGTACGTCGCGAGATCGCTCGCGGCCGACGCCGAAGAGCAGGCTCGAGAGCAGCCGCGACAGCGCGAAGCGCCGCGGCGAGGCCCGTCGCCGAGCCCGAGCCCCGCGAGCGTCAGTCCGTGCCGCAGAACGCCGCGGAGAATGTCGCCCGGCCGCGCGCCGAGCGCCATGCGGAGGCCGATCTCGCGGGTCCGCGCCGAGACGGTCTCGGCCACGAGCCCGTAGATGCCGACCGAGGCGAGGAAGAGAGCGATGCCGGCGAGCAGTCCCAGAAGTCCCGCGCCGAACCGCTCGCGCGAGAAGGTCCGCGCGGCCCGCGACTCCATGGTCGCGACGTCGAAGACCGGCAGGTTGGGGGCGAGCGCCTTGATCTCGCGCCGGACGGCCGGGGCGAGGGCCGCCGGATCGCCGGAGGTCTTGACGAACAGCGTCCCCCAGGGGAGCCCGCCCTGGAACGACGGGTAATAGAGGTCGAGGGGCTGCCGGCCGCCGGGCCGGCCGTAGAGCACGTCCCCCGCGACGCCGACGACCTCGGCGGTCTCGCCGTCGCCGAAGTAGAACGTCGTCGCCGAGAGGCGGCGGCCGATCGGATCCTGGCCCGGCCACAGGCGGCTTCGCGGTCGTCTCGGACACCAGTACGACCTTCCGGGAGCCTTCGCGGTCCTCCGCCGTGAAGGCCCGGCCCCGGCGGATCGGGATCGACAGAGTGCGGAAGTAGTCCGGGCTGACGTCGTGGATTCCGATCTGCGTCGCGCCCTCCTCGACCGAGAAGCGGCGGTCGTCGACCTGACGGACGACGGCGATCATGTTGCGGGACGAGACCGGCGGCGTGCGCCCGGTCGCGACACTCGTCACTCCCGGAAGCGCGGCAAGGCGCTCGAGCATCGCGCGGCGAAACACGGCCGCCTGGGAGCGATCGCCGTCCAGCACGCCGCTCGGATCGAAACGCATCGTGAGGACGCCCTCGGGCCGGAATCCCGCGTCGTAGCCGGAGAGGCGCGCGAGACTGCGCGTCAGAAGCCCCGCGCCGACGAGCAGCACGAGGGCGAGGGCGACCTGCAGCGGAACGAGGACCCCGCGCAGGGACAGCCGCCGCCGGCCGGCGCCGGCGACCGCTCCCGCGCCGCCTTCCTTCAGCGCGGCGCCCAGATCCGCCCGAGTGGCATGGAGCGCGGGCGCCATCCCGAAGACGAGACCCGTGAGGAGCGAGACGGCGAGCGCGAAGACGAGCACGCGGGCGTCGAGCTCGACGGCGGCGAAGCGAAACAGGAACGACGGGTCCCCGACGCCCGAGAGGCGCTCGATCCGCGAGAGGGCCTCGACGCCCCAGAGGGACAGCAGGACGCCCGCGACGCCGCCCGCGACGGCGAGGACGACGCTTTCCGTCAGCATCTGGCGGACGATGCGCCGGCGGCCGGCGCCGATCGCGAGGCGGATCGCCACCTCCCGACCGCGCGACGCGGCGCGCGCGAGGAGCAGTGCCGCGACGTTCGCGCAGGCGATGAGGAGAACGAAGGTGACGGCGCCGAAGAGCACGAGGACCGAGCGCCTCAGGGCCGGGTCGACCCGGCTGTCGTTCAGGGGCGCCGCGGCGGCTCCCCAGACGGCGCCGCGAACTTCCATCGGGTACTCGTCCGCGATCTGCCTTCCCACGACCCGCATCTCCGCGTCGGCCGAAGCGGGGGAGACGCCGGGCTTCAGGCGTCCGACGACTTCGTGCCAGTGGTTGCCGTCCTCCGTCAGGATGTCCGGGTAGATGAATGCGCCGGCCATCGCCATGGGAACCCAGATCTCGGCCTCGCCCCCGAGGCCCGCGAAGCGTTCGGGCAGAACGCCGACGACCGTCAGCGGCCGGCGGTTGACCGAGATCGCGCGGCCGACAATCGACGCCGACCCGCCGAAGCGGCGTTGCCAGAGACCGTGGGAGATCAGGGCGACCGGGTGCGCGCCCGGGGCTCCGTCTTCGTCGGCCGTGAACGTGCGGCCGAGCGACCGCGGAAACACCGAGCACCGGAAAGTACGCCGCGGAGACAATCTCGCCGCTCAGCCGCTCGGGCTCGGCGACCCCCGTCAGGTTCAGGTCGGCGGTCGAAAACGCGGCGACCGCTTCGAACGACCGCGCATGGCGGCGAAGGCTCTCGAACTTGGGGTAGGACCAGGCGAACGGCTCGGCCGGCGTGTTGCCTTCCTGGTGCGTGATCGAGATTTTCACGAGGGAGTCCGGGTCGCGGTACGGCAGCGGGCGCAGCACGGCGGCGTCGAGGATCGAGAAGATCGTCGTGACGGTCCCGATGCCGAGCGCGAGTGTCAGGACCGCCACGGCCGCGAATCCGGGGTTGCGGGCGAGCCAGCGCAAGGAGTAACGGAGATCCTGCAAGAGCGTCGTCATGTTGCTCCTTCAGTCGTTTCTCAAGGCCGAGGCCGGGTCGACTCGCGCCGCGCGCCGCGCGGGAAGGGCGCTCGCCGCGAGCGCCACCGCCGCCAGGAGGGCGGAGACGGCCGCGAGCGTCGTCACGTCCAGGGGAGTGACGCCGAAGAGCATGCCCGACAGGAGGCGGGTGATCGCCGCGGCCAGGGCGAGCCCGATCGCGACACCGAGCCCGGCGAGCCGGGCAGCCCGCCCCACGAAGAGCGAAATGATGTCGCGCCGCGCCGCTCCGATCGCCATCCGGACCGCGATCTCCCGCCGGCGCTCGCCGACCGCGAAGGCGACGACGCCGTAGAGGCCGACGGCGGCGAGCAGCAGGGCGAGCGCGCCGAACGTGGCGAGGAGCAACGTTCCCTGACGGCGGCCGGCGGTGGTCCGGCGCAGCGCCTCTTCGAGCGTCTCCGCCTGGAAGAGCGGCAGCGTCGGGTCGAGGCCGCGGGCCGCGGCGCGCACGGCGGCCGAGAGCGCCGTGCCGCCGGAGCCGCGGACGAGCAGGGTGTTCTCGTTCAGGTGCGCTCCCTGGGCGAGCGGGAAGTAGGCGAACGGACGGGCGGGTTCCGTGAGGCTCAGGTACTTGCCGTCCCGGGCGACACCCACCACCTCGAAACCTTCGCCGGGGCGGTCGATCGTCGCGAAGCGACGGCCGAGCGGGCTGACGCCGGGCCAGAAGCGCCGGGCGAGCGTCTCGTTGACGACGGCGACGGCCGGCGCGCCGGTGCGGTCCGTCGGCGCGAAGTCGCGCCCCGCGACGAGCGGGATCCCGAGCGTCGCGAAGTAGCCCGGCGAGACGGTGGTGAAGAAGACCTGTTCCCGCGCCCCGGCCGGCCCGGCCTCGGGCGCGAAGTCGTCGGCGATCGCGCGGTTGGAGAGCGGCAGCAGCTCGGTGAGCGAAGCGGCGCGCACGCCGGGCAGGCTTCTCGCCCGCTCGAGCATCGCCTCGCGAAACTGCTCGGCGCGCTCGGGCGGGTAGCCCTGCGTCACCGGATCGAACGACAGCGTGACGACCTCGCCCGCCGACTCGCGGTCGAAGCCCGCGGGAACCGCGGCCGCCTTGGCGAGACTCCTGAGCAGCAGGCCGCCGGCGGCAAGCAGCACGAGCGAGAGCGCGACCTGCACGACGACGAGCGCGCCCTGGAGCCGCTGGCCCGGGCGCCCCGGGCCGCCGCTCGAACCGCCCTTGAGGGCGGCGAGGACGTCCGGGCGGGCGGCGTTCCAGGCCGGAGCGAGTCCGAAGAGGATCCCGGTCGCGAGCGCGACGACGACGCCGTACGCGAGCATGCCCCCGTCGAGGACCGGCCGAGAGGAGCGCCGGCACGTCGAAGCGGGAAAGCAGCAGGTCGAGAAGCCACGACGACAGCAGCAGGCCGCCGGCCGCGCCGAGACCGGCGAGGAGCACGCTCTCGGTCAGGAGCTGACGCAGGATGCGCCCCCGCGAGGCGCCGATGGCGACGCGGATTCCCATCTCCCGCCGCCTCCGCGCGGCCCGGCCGAGCAGCAGGTTGGCGACGTTGGCCGCGGCGATCAGCAGCACGAGGCCGGTCGCCGCGAGCGCCAGCCCCGCCATCGGCAGGATCTCGTACATGTGTCCCGGCGGGACCCATCCCCGCGGCGTCTCGACCGAGGCCGTCGTGCTGCGCTGGTCCGCCGGGCGCAGCCGCGAATTGGCGGCCGCCGTCGACTTCACGGCTGCGTTCGCCTCCGCGACGGACGCCCCCGGCGCGAGCCGGGCGAGCACGCGGAAGCGCGCGGACCGGCGCGAGTTCAGACTCGCCGCCCGGTCGGTGCCCGAGATCCACGTCTCCAGCGGAAGAAAGACGTCGGGCGGAGCGTCGAGGTCGAGTCCGGCGAACCCCGGCGGGGCGACGCCCAGGATGGTGAAGCTGCGGCCGCTGATCGACACGGCCCGGCCGACGGCGGCGGGATCTGCGCCGAAGCGGCGCCGCCAGAGACCCGCGGAGATGACGATCGCGTTGCGGCGGGCGCGGTCGTCCTCGGCCGTGAAGAACCTCCCGCGCGGCCGGCACCAGGCCGAGGATCGAGAAATAGTCGCCTCCCGCGATCTGGGCGCCGACACGCTCGGTCGCATCCGCCGTGGCGATGTGGACCGGGACGTTGTCGACGGCCGCGACCCCGGCGAAGACGTCGCGTTGTTCCCGATAGTCCAGCGCGTCCGGGTACGAGACGCGGGCGGCCCGACCGTTCTCGACGTGCGTGATCCAGACGAGCCGGCCCGGATCGGCAACCCCCGGCATCGGCCGGATCACCATCGCGTTCAGAATCGAGAAGATCGCGGTGTTCGCGCCGATCCCGAGCGCGAGCGTGAGGACGGCGACGGCCGTGAAACCGGGGTTGCGGGCAATCCCGCGCAGGGCGTAGCGGATATCCTGCGTCAGGGTCCGCATCAGTTCATCCGGTAGCCGCTCTCCTTGAGCTCTTCCTCGCTGTGCGCCCGCTCCTCGCCCTTCTCTTCCTCGACGACGCGGCCGTCGAAGAGGTGGATGGTGCGGCCGGCGTGCTTGGCGAAGCGCGGATCGTGCGTGACCATGCAGATCGTCGCTCCCGCCCGGTGGAGGTCCTGGAGGAGGTTCATGACGGCCTCGCCGTTGACCGAGTCGAGGTTGCCGGTGGGCTCGTCGGCGAGGAGGATGAGCGGCGAGCCCGCGATGGCGCGGGCGACGGCGACGCGCTGCTGCTGGCCGCCCGAGAGCTGCGAGGGAAAGTGCTTCATCCGGTGCGCCATGCCGACCTTCTCGAGGGACTCCTGCACGCGCTTCTTGCGCTCGTGGGCGGGCATGCCGCGGTAGGTCAGGGGCAGCTCGACGTTCTCGTAGACCGACAGGTCGCCGATCAGGTTGAACGACTGGAAGATGAACCCGATCTCGCGGTTGCGGATCCGCGCGCGCTCCGAGAGGGTCAGCGACTCGGCCGGCTTGCCGTTCAAGGAGTACTTGCCCTCGGTCGGCGAGTCGAGCAGGCCGAGGAGCGAGAGCAGCGTCGACTTGCCGCAGCCCGACGGCCCGGCGATCGACACGTATTCCCCGTGGGCGATTTCGAGGTGCACGCCCGAGAGCGCGTGCGTTTCGACTTCGTCCGTGAAGAAGACCTTCGTGACGCCGTCGAGCTTGATGACCGGATGTCCGTTGGAGCTCATGCCTGTCCCCCCTACTTCAAACGTACGCGGTCGTGGGCGTCCCACGCGCTCATGTCCGAAAGAATCACCTTGTCCCCCGGCTTGAGACCCTCGAGGATCTCCACCGTGTTCACCGAGCTCTTGCCGAGCTTGACCTTGACGCGGACCGCCTCGTCCCCGTCCTCTTCGACCCGGAAAAGGCCGACGAGGCTCTTCTCCTGCCCGAAGGCGGGCCGTCCGACGTAGAGCACGTCCTTCAGGCGGTCGAGCTCGATCGTCCCGTCGACCGACAGGTCCGGCCGGGCGCCGAGCGGAAGCTCGCCATCGAGGGCGACGTCGACGGTGACCGTCCCGTTCTGCGAGGACGGGTCGACGCGCGAAACCTTGCCCGGGACGATGCCGTTGCGCGTGTCGATCGAAGCCGGCTGCCCGATCGCGACGTCCTTGGCCTGCGTCTCGGCGATCTTCAGCTGCGCTTTGAGCTTGGTCGGCTGGACGACCTTGGCGAGCATGGTGCCCGGCGTGACGCGCTGCCCGACCTGGATCGGGATCTCCTGCAGGACGCCCGGGATGCCGGCGCGAACCTTCAGGCCTTCCATCTGCGAGCGCATCAGGTCGGCCTGGACCTTGAGCTGCTGGAAGTGGGCCTCGGCCGCCTCGTTCTGCGCCTTCGCCGAATCCTCGGCGATCGCCATCCGCTCCTGCTCGAGGGCGTTGCGCGTCTTGAGCTCCTCGGCGCGCACCTCCGACAGCTTGAGCGTCAGAGAAGCGACGATGCCCTCCTTGAAGAGGCCTTCGTTGGTCTGCGCCTGGAGCTGCGCCTGGTGAAAGTCCGACTCGACCGTCGCCGCCGCCGCCTTCTGATCGAGCGTGTCGCGCTGGATCTTGATCCGCGTGTTGGCGAGCTCCGCCTGGCCCGCCTTGAGGGCCTGCTCGGCGTCGAGCGCGTCGCGCTGGAGCGTCGGGTTCGACATCTCGAGGATCACGGTGTCCGGCTGCACGATCGCGCCGGGCTCGAGCAGGAGGCGCTCGACGCGGCCGTCGGTCTGGGCCGAGAGCACGCGGATTCCGGACGACTCGACGACGAGCGAGCCCGGGCCCCGGACCTGGCGCAGCATCGGGCCGCGCTTGACCGTGTCCATCCAGATCGTGCTCTTCTCGACCGTCGGAGCGGCCGGCTTCAGGCGCGACAGGCCCAGGGTGATGAGCAGGATCGCCGCGGCGCCGGCCGCGGCCATGACGATCCGCTTGCGGCGTTTCTGCTCGGCGATGTCTTCGCGAATGATGTCCACGTTGAAGCTGCAAGGGCGAGAAGCGTGCCAGCGCCGATCAGACGCAAGTCTCTGAAAACAAAGCCGCGCGATGACTCTCCGGCGGGGCCTGTTGCTCGGCTTCGGGAACCGACTGTCCGGATCCGGACGGTGCCGTCATGGCGGGGAGATTCAGCTCCGGCCGTGGATCTTCATGTCCACCAGGTCGTCGGCCGAGACGTTTTTCAATCGTCCCTTCGTCTTCCGCGCGTATTCGGACCGGAGAGCCGGGCCTCGCGGTCCCTTGAGCTATGTGGCGACGAGGTTCCTTATTTTATTAGGATATTGTACCAATCTAACTAATTACGTTCGTTTTCTGAGCGCCGCAGCCTTGATCGTATTTCTCAGGAGCATCGCGACCGTGAGCGGGCCCACTCCCCCCGGCACCGGTGTGAGCCAGCCCGCGAGCGGGGCGACATCCTCGTAGTCGACGTCTCCGACCAGAGCGCGGCCCCGGCGCTCGAGATCCCCTCGAATCCGACCCGAACGTCTCAGGTTCTCAGGCGTCTCGGCGAGTGACGTCAGGCGGTTGATCCCGACGTCGACCACAGCGGCACCGTCTCGAACGAACTCGCGAGTCACGAATCCTGGCTTCCCGATCGCGGCGACCAGAACATCGGCCTCCCGGCAAACCGCGACGAGGTCCCGCGTCTTGGAATGGCAGATCGTCACCGTCGCGTCGCGGGCGGTCAGAAGAGCGGCGACGGGCTTGCCCACGATGTCGCTTCTGCCGAGCACCACCGCGCGGCAGCCGGAGAGCGGGACCTCATGGGCGTCGAGGAGGGCCAGTATTCCGGCCGGCGTGCAGGGGACGAAGCGCGGCCTCCCCTGATGCAGCAGGCCGACGTTTTCGGGGTGGAAACCGTCCACGTCCTTGAGGGGGTCGATCGCGTCGAGGACGCGCGTCGCATCGTGACCCGGCGGCAGCGGCAGCTGCACCAGAATGCCGTCGACGTCTCGATCTGTGCTGGCTCTTGCGACTTCCGCCAGCAGCGCGTCCGGTGCGATGTCGATCGGGAGGCGGACCGTCTCGGCACGAATGCCGGCCTCGCCGGCTGCCTTCGTCTTCGACGAGACGTAGATCTCGGAGGCCGGGTCCTGTCCGACGAGGAGGACCCGCAGGCAGGGAGGTGGTCCCGGGCGGCCCTCCACCTCGGACAGCGTGTCTTCGCGAATCCGTCGAGCCAGGCTCGCTCCGTCGAGAATCCGGGCGCTCCTCGTCGGCTCCATTCCGCGGAGAATAACGGATGTTCGTCGGTTTCTTGCCGGGCCGGCAATCTGGACGGTACACTCCGGAGGTCGGGTGATTCGCAACCACGAATCTTTGGCGGATTTCGGAGGAGGTGGCGCCACGGTCGTTTCGAGAAGAGGCGCAACGCCGCGCGCGGCCGCGCTCACCGCGAAACTCCTCGTCGCCCTCGCCTCCGTGGCGTCGGGGCAGACCGTGACCGAGGACTTTGCGCAGACGCGCCTCCGCGACGGGAAGGAGGCGTACGACTCCCGCCGTCCCGCCGAGGCCATCGGCCACCTGCGCATTGCGGCCTTCGGATTTCTGGAACGGCCGGCTCTGCTGTGCGAGTCGCTCATCTACCTCGCCGTCGCCGAGGAGGCGGCCGAGCGACACGCCGATGCCCAGGCCACGGTGGAACGCCTTCTGGAAATCCAGCGCACCATACCTTCCTGCGCGGAGGCCAAAGTCAGTCCGGCAGTGCGCTCGACCTTCGAGACACGATTCCGCCAGCTGTTGCCCGGCTCGGTTCCCCCGGCGGCTTCACCGAGAGGTACGCCTTCGCCGCGGCCTCCGCCGCCCGGTCCGAGGCCACGGCCGGGAGGGTAGGTGTCACAGCGTTGCGGTCCGAGGTGAGGCGTCGCAACACGGATGCGCGTTCCGAGAGCAGCTTTCCTGATCGGCCTTCTGCTCCACGGCGAGTCCGGCGCCGCCCGTGCGGACGACTTCGGCCAGGCGCGGCTTCAGGCGGGCCGGGCGGCGTTCGAGCGGCAACGCTACACGGAGGCCGTCGCGAATCTCCGGATCGCCAGCTTCGCGATGCTCGACAGCCCTCCTCGCGTCCTCGAGTGCCTTGCCCGCATCGCGATCGTGCAGGCGGCAGCCGGCCGGCCGCCCGAGGAGCGGAAGCGACACTCGACAGGTTCGTCGCGGTTGAACGGCGATTCGGAGTTTATGGAGAAATCGACCTCGATCCGCGGGCTCGCGAGACATTCCAGGCGATGCTGCGCCGTGAGGTCGCCCGTCCGACCCTCGAGTCTCTCCCCGTCCTCTGGGCCGTGCTGAACGGCCGCCGGCCTGCCGCAACGCCGACCACGGCCCCGAGTCCGCAACCGAGCGAGGCTGAGCCCCAGGTTGCAGCGCCGGTTCCTGCGGTCACACGCACGGCCACGGCTGCGCCGACACTCCCGCAGACGGCGACGGCTGTCCCCCCTTCAGCGACGAGGGCGCTGACGAATACGCCGACGCGCATGCCGACACTCACGCCGATCCCACCTTCGGCGACGGCCGTCCCGACGCATACGCGCACGCCGACGCGCACGCCGACCCGAACGCCTGTTCCGCCTTCGGCGACTGCCACTTCCGTTCCCACGGATACCCCGACGCCCGCGCCGACCAGGACGCCGGTTCCGCCCTCGGCGACCGCTGTGCCCACGGACACGCCGACGCGCACGCAGACGCCCGTTTCTCCCACGGAGACCCGCGTGCCCACGTGGACACCGTGGGCCCCGCGCGCAACCCGAACGCCGGCCGTCTCCGCGGCGGAGGTCGTGCCGTCGGACCGAACGGACCGTCCACCGCGCCCGACCCTGGTCACCAATCCCGTGTACCCGCCGGACGACCTGAAAGCGCGGATACGCGGCGTAGTCGTCCTGCGTGTTTTGGTGTCCGAAAAGGGCGTGCCGGTCGACATCGTCGTTCTCGAGCGTGCTCGCGGCCGTTTGACGGAAGCGGCCGTCGAAGCGGTTCGGAAGTGGCGGTTTGATGCGGCCCTCCGGAGCGGCCGCGCCGTTCGCGCCTGGACGGTCGTTCGAGTCCCGTTCGAAGCGATTCCGTTCGCGGAGCCGACCACCACGCCGACGCACCCGGAGCCAAAGGGCGGTGCCTGAGGGCGGGCGGCGCCCTCCATCTGTATCGTGAGCGCGCAAAAGGCCTTCACCGGCCGCCAATCGGGCGCCAGGGTCCCCGAAATCAGGTCGGATCCACCCGGGAGGGGACGCCTGTAGAATGAACGGTATTGTGAAAGCGAAGGGGAAGGCCCCGTCGGGAGGCGGGGAATGGTCGGGTTTTGGCTCGAAGTGGCGACTCGTCGGTCCCCTCGTCTTGATCCCGCTCCTCCCCGTGGCCTGTTTCAAGGACCCCCCGACCGCTCCGATAACGAGTACCGAGTCGCCGACTCGAGCGCCGTCCTCGACTCAAACGCCCGCCGCGGCGAGTCCCACCGCCCTCGTGTCCGGGTCGCCGACAACTTCTCCGGTCGTCACGTCCACGTCGACGCCGACCGGGACGGCCGGGGCGTCGCCCACGCCCTCCTCTTCGCCGACGGTGACCGCGACGCCGGCCTCTTCGGCGACGCGGACCCAGACTCTGACGTCGACTCGAACCCCCACTCGGACCTTTACGCCCACGATCACGTTCACGCGGAGCGCAACCCCGACCGGCACGTTCATTCCGCCGACGCTCACGTTCACCGCGAGTTCGACTCGCACGCCCACGGCGACGCGGACCTCGACGGCCACCGCGACTCGGACGCCGACGTTCACGGCGAGCCGGACCCCGACGTTCACGGCGAGCCGGACGCCGACGTCCACCTCGACGCGGACCGCAACGGCCTCGCCGACACGCACTGCGACAGAGACGGCGACGTCGACTCGCACCGCGACGCCGACGCCGAGCCTGACCCCGACCGCCACGGACACGCCGGTCGCCGACACGCCGACGCCCACTTCGACGTTTACGGAGACGCCGACGCCGCCTCCGGCCACGGATACGCCGACGCCGACGGCTACGGAAACGCCGACGGAGATGCCGACGGAAACGCCGACGGAGATCCCGACGGTGACGCCGACTCCCTAGGACATCGGGAGGGTTGCTCCGGGTCTAGCGGGCCATCACCCCTAGGTCGGCCGGCCTCTCAGCTCTCGGGCCGCGGCCCAGGCCGCTCCGAGCAGGCAGGCAAGCATCGCCGGTACGAAAGGTGCCATATACGCGGAGTCCATGAGCCCGTGAATGCTCAGCGTGAGCAGCGCCCCGAATCCACCATGGATACGCCGACACTGGAGTCGCCCACGGAGACAGCGCCGCCGCCGCCGCCCACGGGCACACCGACCGACGTGCCGCCGCCCACTCCGACTCCGTGGAGGTTCGGCCGGGTGTCAGGCCCGACCGGCGGTGGAGCAGCTCCCGCTCGACAGCGTCCGACGATCCCGACAACGTCGACGAGCAGTCAGGCCAGCGAGCGGTTTCCGAGCTTCTGCAGCGACGATTGGGGAGCGACCCTTTTTTCTCTTCCGGGCGATCTCACACTTCGAGCCGCCGCCCAGCCCGCGCCGACGACGCAGGCGAGCATTGCGGGCACGACGGGCGCGCGATAGGCAGAGTCCATGAGTCCGTGGATGGTCAGCGACAGCAGCGCTCCGAATGCTCCGAGCAGGAGGGCGCTCTCCTCACGGTGCGGCTGATCGCGAAAGGACTTCAGCAGCACGAGCAGAAGCGAGAGATAGAGAATGCCGACGAGCACGCCCCCCGCGGCCCCGCCGGTGACGAGGATCTGCCACGGGTCGGATCGGGCGTGCTCGATCCGTCCCGCCAGCTCCCGGGGCTGCACCCGCCGCACGGCCTCGGCAAAAGTTCCGAAGCCGGATCCGACGATCGGAAAATCCTGCCAGGCCCGGTAGGCCGTTCGCCAGAGAGTGACCCGAGCGCCCGTGTTCAGGCCGGCGGGGTCGGATTCGAGGTAATGGACCAGAGGCCGTGCTCCGGCGAGCGTGGCAGAGAACAGGACCACCGCGAGAAGCCCTAGCGAAAGACCGACCACCCGCTGGCGCTGGAAGTGGACGCGGCGGTGAAAGACACCGACCGCGAGGATCGTCAGGGTCGTCATCAACGCCGCCAGCGCAGCCACGCGCGAGCCGGTTTCGTAAACCCCGAATGCGACGATGCCCCAGAGAAGGAAGCGGCCGACCAGGGGCAGAGACCGGGTCTCGAAGCGTTCCCCCGCGTCGGCGGATCCGGCCGCGGCGCGGTCGCGATTGGTCAGGACTTCCGCCCAGAGGGCGCCGAAGGCGAGCGCGAGGGCGAGCTCGAGGTATCCCACGACGCCGCCGGAGCTCAGGCCGAAGCTGGCGCCGATTCCTCCGACGGTCCCGATGAGAATCCGCAGGATCGCGGCGGCGAAAAACGCGAGGGCGAAGAGCCGGCGGCGCTCCCGGCTTCGCAGCAGATTGGAGGCCGACACGAAGAGGGCGAAGCAGGCCAGGACGAGAAGCAGCGTCGCCAGAGTCTCCGACGGCGCGATCGAGATCCTCGGGACCGGGGGCTTTCGGTCGAAGAGAGCCAGAATCTGCCCGGTTTCGTGGTAAATTTGAAGGTTCACAGGCGCAATGGACCTCAGGATTGCCTGGGGGATTGGTAGGATCTGGAGAGCCCCGAGGGCCGCGATGCCCGTCATCGCTGCGATCGGGACCGCCAGTCGGCGGGGAGAGCGCAGGCGAGCGCGGGACAGGAACGTGAGGCCGGCGATGAGGAATGCGAAGACTTCCAACAGCAGGTCGGATGACCGGCCGATGCCCGGCCCGAGAATGGGAGCGATCGCCGCGCCGCCGAGTGCGTACAGGAGCGGCGCCACGAAAACCAGCAGGAGCAGGAGCGAAAACGCTCCGACGTCGAGCCGCCCCGAATCCGTGGGCGCAAACGAGGCGCGCGCCAGAGCGCGCAGTTTTTGAAGCGTCTTCAGTCTCATGACCTGGGCACGTTGATGCCGATGATGCCACTGCTTCGCCGCGGAGCGGAAAGAGATTCTGGAAGGCGGCTCGCCAGCCTGGTGCTCGGCTTGCTCCTTGCCGCGGCGGCGAGGGGCCAGATAACGACCGACCAGGTTCCCCAGGAGAGGACCGTGTCGGGCAAGGAGTCCATCCAGGCACAGGCCGAGAGGTATCGCTACCGGTTGGGGCCGCTTCGATTCTCTCCGGTTCTGCGCCTCTACAATGCGGGATACGACAGCAACGTCTTCGGGCTTCCTGCGCCCCTCGAGGTCGCCCGTTACACCGCTTCGGTGGCGGGCGGATTTCGGTGGCTCATCCCCGCGGGCTCGAAGTTCTATGTCGTCGGGGATGCGGTCCCGGCGTACATCTGGTACCAGGACCTCGCGGGCAGGAGCTTCTTCGGGGGCAACTACTCGGCCTATCTGCTGGGCTTTTTCAACCGCGCCACTCTCAGGGTCGGCGGTTACAATTCGAAAGCCCTGCAGTACATCAGCTCGAGGACCACGGCTCCCGTCATCCAGACCACGCTGGACGGGTCGATCAAGATGGACGTCGAGTTCGCCTCGAACTTTTTCCTCTACGCCAATGTGGAGTACGCTCGACTGCGCTTCGGAAACTCGGATTTTTCCGGCGAGATCGTGGACACGAACGGGCTCCAGCGCTCGGAGGGATCGGCGGGGGCCGGGATTCGCTACCGCTTCTCGTCCGCGCTGAACGTGGGACTCGGTTACGAGAAGACGATCACGGAGTTCGTGTTCTTTCCCGAGCTCAACGACAACCAGAGCGACGCTTACCTGGTCACCATCCACTACGACCGTCCCCGCTTCTACCTGACTCTCGCGGGGGGGTACCGGCAGGGCAAACCCTACAACGGCTCGAGCTTTGCGAGCTACTCGACGCCGACCGGCGGGTATTTCGTATCGTACAACCTGACCCGGACCGTCGAGCTTCAGGCATATGGCGACCGGAGGGAAACGTATGGTCTGCTCGTGCCCTCGTTTCTCGCGACGCGCTATGGCGGGGGCATCCACTTCCAGGTTCACAGGAACATCCAGCTGAGGGCGGTCGGTATCTGGGGCACGAACACCTACGGCTCGACGACCTCCGGGGATACGGTGACGCCAGGGCACACCGACAAAACCCTGGACTACGGCGGAGGCGTGTCCACGACGATTTTTCGCAAGGTCGTCTGGACCATAACCGCCACGGAGTCCCAGTTTACGTCGCCGCTGCCCGGGCTCGATCGCAAGGCCTTCCGCGTGCTGACCTCCTTCTCATTCGACAACCTTTTCTACCGATGATGCGCTTCCGTCTCCGTTTTCTTTCCGTTCTCGTTCTGGCCGCGGCGGCGCGGGGGGCGTTCGCGCAGAACGCACCGAGCGAGTATCCGATCGGCGCGAAGGACCTTCTGGAGATCAGGGTCCTGGAGATTCCGGACCTGAACGTCGAGCGCCGCGTGTCCGAGGGCGGGACGATCTCGCTGCCGCTCATTGGCGAGTTTCCGGTCTCGGGTCTGACCCCGACCGAGGCAGCGGCGAAGCTCGAAAGCCTCCTCAAGGAAAAGTACGTCAACAGGGCCAACGTCTCGATCATCGTCAAGGAGTACGCGAGCAAGCCCGTCTCGGTGGTGGGCGCCGTTCACAAGCCGGGACCCCTCACGATATCCGGGCGCTGGTACCTGCTCCAGGCGATCTCGGCGGCCGGCGGCTTGATGGACAACGCGGGCAAGAAGATCTACATCCTGCGCAAGGCGGACAACGGGCTCTCGGACACGCTCGAAGTCGACACGGACGAGCTCTTCCACAACGCGAACTCCATGTGGAACGTGCCGATCGTTCCCGGCGACGTCGTCAACGTCGCTCCCCGCCAGACGATCCGCATCTTCTGCATCGGGGAGCTGAAAACCCCCGGAGCGGTCGATTTCAGCAGCGACGACCGGATCACGCTCCTGTCCGTGATCGCGCGGGCCGGAGGGCCCACCGATCGCGCCTCGAGCAAGGTCCGCATCAAGCGGCGCGGCGCCGACGGAAAAGACACGGAAATCGTCGTCGACTACAAGCGAATCTTGTCGGGGAAGGACCGGGACCCTATACTTGAGGCGAACGACGTCGTCGTCGTCAAGGAGTCTTTCTTTTGATCCCGGAGTTGCCCCCGCCGGACGACCTCGCGAATTCCCAGCTGGAAGCGCCGGAAGCCGCTCCCGCGGAGCTGCACCTTTCGGAGTACTGGGCGATCGTCAGGAGGCGCAGGCGCCTGGTGGCCCTGTGCGTGTTCGTCGCCCTCCTGATCGGCGTCGTGGCGGGCCTGCTGACGAAGAAGGCTTACCTGGCGACCGTCGTCCTCAACGTCGACATGGCGCGGCCGACCCTGCTGCAGGTCAACGCCGACGAGGGATTCGCCTTCGAGCGTCCAGTATCTGACGACGCAGATCGAGCTCCTGAAGAGCCGGGAAGTTGCCGAGCGGGTCGTTCGGAAGCTGAAGCTTCTCGAGAACCGTGAGTTGAATCCCGAGCGGAGGGGATTGACCGCCGAATCCGCGCAGGGGGCGACGACCGGCCTGGCGGGATCCATCCGGGCGGGGATCAAGGTCGCTCAGGTTCGGGAAACGAACATCCTGAAGCTCTCCTACGAGGGACCGTCGCCGGAGCTTGCGGCCGACATCGCGAACGCCATCGCCGAGGCCTACACCGAGTGGACCGCGGAGTCGAAATTCGCGACCGTGGGCCTTGCCTCCGAGTTTCTGAAGACGCAGGTCGAACAGCTCAGGAAGGAGCTCGACGCCAAGCAGCAGCAGCTGCTCGCGTACGGGCGCGAGAAGGACATCATCTCGGCCGATCCGGGGACGAACGCTCCCCTTCAGAATCTGGACGCTCTCAACCGGGACTACGGCGCCGCCGTCGCGGATCGGGTGGCCAAGGAGGCCAGGTACCACGAGATGCAGACCGCGCGACCCGAGGCGATCGCCGACACCCTTTCCAATGGACTCGTGACCAGTCTGCGCGCGGATCTGGCCAGGCTCGAGCGCGACTACGCCGAAAAGCTGAACCTGTACAAGCCGGAGTGGCCGGCGATGCAGCAGCTGAAAACGCAGATCGACAAGAGCCGCGAGCACCTGAACGGACTAATCCAGGAGACCGTCACGAAGGCGCGGGATGTGGCACGAAACGATTACGAGACGGCCGTACGGCGCGCGGCGAATCTCAAGGCCGTCCTGGTGCCACAGAGATCGGAAGTCCAAACGGCCAGTTCGAACGCCGTCGAGTACAACAACCTTCGCCTCGAGGTCGAGGCCAAGCGGCAGCAGCTCGATACTCTCCTCAAGCAGCAGGCCCAGACCGAGGTGACCTCCCATCTGAGCGGCGAGGGCTCGGCGACCACGCGCATCGTCGATCGGGCTCTTCCCGATTGGGACCCTTCCAAGCCGTCCTACAAGAAGAACATCGCCCTGGCGCTGTTCGGGGGCGGCGCCATGGGCGTCGGGCTCGCGCTCTTCCTTTCGTACATGGATCGATCCCTGCGCAGCGTCGAGGACGTCGGGCGGCACGTGCGGCTTCCCGCGCTCGGCGTCATCCCAGCGCTTTCGAGCGCTTCGGTTCGGTCGTACGGGTACGGCGCGAAGCGCAAGACCAGGCCAAAGAGCGAAGAGGCGGGAGAGCCCGCGGTGATCGAGCTCCTGCCGAATTCGCAGCCCCGGTCGCGCCTTGCCGAAGCCTACCGGGCCTTTCGCGCGGCCCTGCTTCTTTCGCGGGCGGGCGGCGTCAAGGCGATCGTCATCACTTCCTGCCTGCCGAAGGAAGGCAAAAGCACGACCGCCGCCAACCTCGCCGTCGTGCTCGGGCAGCTCGGCAAACGGGTCCTGCTGGTGGACGCGGATCTCCACAAGCCGCGCCAGCACGAGATCTTCAGCGTGTCCAACCGGGTCGGCCTGGTCTCGATTCTCGCGGAGGGTGTGGAGTCCGCACGCGTGATCGTCAAGACCGGGATCCCGGACGTCTTTCTCGTCCCGTCGGGCCCCGCGTGCCCGAACCCGTCGGGCCTGCTCTCTTCGGAGGCGATGTCGAAGTTCATGGAGCTCGCCGCCCTGAACTTCGATTTCGTCATCGTCGATGCGCCGCCTGTCGGCCCCGTCGCCGATGCTCTCCTCATCGGCAATCTGGTCGATGGAGCGGTCGTCTGCGTGAAGGGCGGAAAGACGCCGCGCGAACAGGTCACCCAGGTGCGGGACCGCCTGCTGTGGGCGAATGTGCGGATCCTCGGCGTGCTGCTCAACAACCTTCCCGCCGGGGACGTCGCCTACGGGGGATACGCGTACGACGACGGTTACTTCGACATCGTGCCGCAAGCGGCAGAGAGCAAACCGGCCGTAACGGCGGCGCGCAGAGTGTGACTCGCGCGACCGAGTCTCTCTCGGCCCGATGCTCCGACTCCGGGTCCGTCGCCCGGCCAGAGATCCCACCCCCTCGATGATCGAAACGCATTTCCACTGTCTGCCCGAGATCGACGATGGGCCGGAAGACTGGGACAAGGCCGTCGCTCTGTGCCGGGCCGCGGCGGCCGAGGGGACGACGACGATCGTCGCGACACCCCACGTGCTCCGCGAGCCGTGGTTGAACGACGATCCAGCCGTTCGGGACCGGTTGATCCTGAGGCTGAACGCGCTGCTCGAAGGCAAGCCCTTGGTCCTCGCGGGCTGCGAGTACTACTTTTCCTCCGACGCCGTGCAGCTCGTGGAACGGGGAAAGTGGGGGCCGTTGACCGGCCTGAACCGCACGAAGTACCTCCTCATCGAATTCCCGCCCGGCGGCGTTCCGCGGGGAGCGGACGCGATTTTCCACGAGCTGTCGCTGCTCGGAGTGACCCCCGTGATCGCACACCCCGAGCGGGACCGCTGGTTGGCCTCGTCGCCGGAGCGCCTGGAAGAGCTCGTTTCCCGGGGCGCGGTCGCGCAGATCACCGCCGGCAGCCTCCTGGGAGACTTCGGGGTCGGGGCCCTGACGGCCTGCGAGGAGTTTCTCCGGCGCGGCCTGGTTCATCTCGTCGCGTCGGATGCTCACTCGATCGGTCACCGGCCGCCGCGCCTGGCCGCCGCTCGCCGCCACGTCCGCCGCCACTGGGGCAAAGAGGCGGAAATCGATCTCTTCGAGACCAATCCGCGGGCACTGCTGCAGTCGGAAGCGCTGAGCGAGCTCGGCGCCCGAGCGGCGCCCGTGCCAGACTAGCAGGTTGCTGAAAAAGGGTGTGGGATGGCGTTACGAGCGCCGTGGGGTCAGATGCGAGGAAGCGCGACGACGGCGATGCCACCGCATCGCCGAGGAGCGATGACGATGCAGATGGCCCCGCGCCGCCGTAACCCGAAGGGTGGCCGGCACTTTGCCGGCGCCCGTTGAGGCCTATGACGAATCAAGCAGCCGAGACCCGGATCGGGCGCCGGACGCAAAGTGCCGGACGCGACACCCGCATCCATTTTTCAGCAGCCTGCTGACGGCTGATGTCGCTGCTCTCCGCCAGCGGTGCCCCGCCCGTTTCGCGTGCTCCGCGCACTCTTGCGGCGCTCGCTTGCCTCGGCCTCGCGGCCGCCTCCGTCTTCTTCTTCGTTCGGCAGCGATCCGAGCGGGCGAGACCCGAAGCCTTCGTCAAGCGATTCGGCCTCGATCTCCGGCGGCCCGAAGAGATCGGGGCGATGAAGTTCGAGTCGGAATCCGATCTGGCTGCCGCAATTGCCGTCCGGGCCGCGCTCTCGGACATCGACGCCCCTGTGCCCTCCGTCCCGGCTGTTCGTGCGCGCGAAGAGGAGATCGCCGCGGCGCGGGATCTTGTGCTCGACGCCGCGACGACGCGGCCCGGATGGGCGTATCACCGATTTCTCCTCGGCCGGCTGGGGGCCGGGGAATCTGCGCGCGGGCCGTCCGCGCCGGCGATCCCGGACACCCTGGCGACGCCGCTCCGGCTCGCGGCCGTCGGCGCCCCCGGAGCGGACGAAATCTGGTCCGCCCTCGGCCAGACGTACCTCGATAACTGGCAGAAGCTCTCCTCCTCGCAGCGGTCCGAAGCGATCCCCGTGCTGCGTCGTGCGCTTCAGGATCCCCGCTTCGTGTCGGCCCGCTTTCTCGCCCTCTCCGCCGCCGTGGGTCGGGACGAATCCATGGGCCTTCTCCCGGAGAACCCCGACCTGCTGCGCGCTGCGGCCGACTCCTTCTCGCTTCAGGGTGATCTGACCGCGGTCGCGGCGCTCCTGGGTCGGCTCGACGCCGCGCAGAGGAAGGCGCGTGCGAGGGACCTCGCGCGGATCGAGGGGCGCTTTCGAGCCAGAGATCAGAACGGGCTCCGGACTGCCTGCGCCGACTGGGCGGCCGACCACCCGCCGCCCGAGCTCGACGATCCGACGGGCAGAACGCAGGCGGCCCGGGTCCTCGAGCTGTGGCCGACGGACCGGGGCGGTCCCTGGGAGGGCGACCCCCGGGCGGATCTCGTGCGGTTCTTCCTGGAGGGGCGGGAATCCTCGGTTTCCGCCGAAACGCTTTCGAGGACGCTCGCCGTGCTATCGGACGTCCCGGATCATGTCGCCGCCCGCGTGAAGCTTCGGGCGGGCGACATCGAGGGTGCCGAGGAGCTGGCCAGCCGCCCACAGAACCAGGGCGCTCCCGAGTGGACCCTGTATTACGCGGACCTGGCCCGGCTTCTCCTGAAGCAGGGACATTCTCGCGAGGCGCGAGGTGCGCTCGATCGGTTGGCGCTCGCCGCTCGTGACGATTGCGACGCGCTGCTCGCGAGGCGAGACGTGGCGCGAGCATTGGGCGATCAGGTCGAGCTCTCCATGATCGGCCAGCGGCTCGCGGCCCTGAGGAGCTCGCTGCGCCGGCAGGATTCCTTGCTCGGAGGCGTCACGTTGTCGATCTGCGTCGACCCCGAGCAAGTGGGCAGTCCGGATCTGGATCTGAAGCTCGCCTCGAAAGGCCCCGCCATCGTCCGCTATGGCTGGGGCGTCGGCCGGGAGGGGATGATTTTCGTCCAGAACGAGGGTGCCGTGTCCGTGCCCCTGGCGGGGCTCTCGGGTTTGCGCGATCTCAACGTCCAGTCGGTCGCCGGTGCGGCCGTTCAGGCCTCCGCGTCTGCGG
>CAVXRK010000010.1:0-215150 GCA_963764025.1 uncultured Acidobacteriota bacterium | reverse complement strand
GCCCGTGTTTTTGTCCGTGTCCGTTGGTGCAGGGTGCTCCTCGATGGTAAGTCGAGGGACCAACCTCGCGGTAGCCAAACGGCTGAAAAGAAAAGGGCCGGGACTTCCGGCCCTTACGAGGGTAGAAGTGAAATGGTGGAGGCGGCGGGAGTTGAACCCGCGTCCGGAAGCGCGGCGGGAGAGGCCACTCCATGCTCAGCCTCTTCTTGGTTCTCGCCCTGCCGCCTCGAGAAGAGGCAAAACGGCGGCAGGGCAACCCCGAATTCATTTCGCCGCTCCGTCCGGGGGTCCGGACCGGCTACACCCGAATTTCGCGACGTCGGCCGGAGCGCGTCGGGTGCGCTATCCGGCCAACGAGGCTACTTAATTAAGCAGCCAGAGCGAAGTTGCTGTTGTTCGCAGCTACTATTTTTCACCCTGCTTTTACGAGGAGGGGTGAGACCTCGGCATGCGACCTCTCGCGTCATCGTCCCCGTCGAAGCCGTTTCGCCCCCACGTGGTCTCGATCGCAAGAGACTCAAAGAACGGAGCGGAAGTGTAACACCCGCGCCACTGGGGTTCTTCCCAGCTTGACTCCCCGGGGTCGGTGGGGTCCAATCCGCGCCGTGGCATCTCACGAGCTGATCGTCGTCGTGACCTCCGTGGGGACGGAGGAGCAGGCCCTCGACGTCGCGCACGCCCTGGTGCGCGGCAAGCGTGCGGCGTGCGTCAACATCGTCCCGAACGTCCACTCGATCTACCGCTGGAAGGGGCGGGTCTGCGACGACGGGGAGATGCTCCTCATCATCAAGACGCGCGCGTCGAACTTCGAGGCCGTGCGCGAGACGATCCACAAGGTCAACACCTACGAGCTGCCCGAGGTTCTGGGCTACCGGGTCGACTGGGCCTCGAAGGGCTTCGCCGACTGGATCGAGAAGATGACGCTGGCGCCCCGGCGCAAGCTCCCCGCCCGGAAGCCCGCGGCGAGGAAGGCGGCGAAAACGGAGGAAGCCCGCCGCGCGCGCGAAACGGAAGACCCGACGCGCGAAAGCGTGAGGTCCCGGCCACGAGCGCGACGGTCGCGTTCCTCTCCCTCTTTCTCGGGCTGACCTCCGGAGACCAGCAGGTCCGGCTGAACGTCCAGGGCCGCGTCGCCGAGGTCGAGCTGAAACTCGACGGCGAGACCGTCGCGACGCTCGACAGTCCGCCCTGGGTCGCGCCCCTGGACCTGGGGCCGGCGCTCGCTCCGCACGAGCTCGTGGCCCGCGCGCTCGACGAGAAGGGCGGCGAGCTGGCGCGCGCCCGCCAGTGGATCAACATGCCGCGCCCGCCGGCCGAGGCGAAAATCCTCCTCGAGCGCGACGCGAGCGGACGGGTGAAGGCGGCGTCGATCGCGTGGCAGAACCTGCTCGGCGAACCGCCCTCGTCGGTGGCGGTCAGCTTCGACGGCCGGCCGATCGCGGTCGATGCACTCCGCCGGGTCGTGATCCCGGCGTACGCCCCCGAGGTCTCGCACATCCTGACCGTCGAGCTCGAGTTCGAGAGCGGCATGAGCTCGCGGGACGACCTGGCGATCGGCGGCGCGGCGGGTGAGGAAGCGAAGAGCGAGCTGACCGCCGTGCCCGTGCGCCGGCCCGGCAAGGGACGGCTCGAGCCTCGCGCGTTCGAAGGGATGCTTCGCTCGGGAGGAAAGCCGCTGCGCATCGCGACGGTCGAGGAGGGGAGCGCGACCCTCTGGATCGTCCGCGACGAGAACGCACTCGAGGCTTACCGGAAGCTGCGGGCGTCGGGCGGCGACGCCTTCGGCCGCCTCTTTTCAAACGCGGCCCTGCCGTTGAAGAAGGAGGACTCGGTTCATTTCCTGTGGCCGCGCCCGCGGGGAATCGCCGGCGCCGGAACGCCGACGGCGCTCTTCCCGTCCTCGCAGGAGTTCACGCGGAAGGACGGGGGCCTCGCCTTCCTGCTCGAGCACATCGCCAACACGGAGCCGGCCGGGCTCTTTCCGATGTACACCGACGCCGTCGCCGTCGCGGGCCTGAACGCATTCGAGAGCTTCGGCCGCCGCGCGGTGCTCCTCGTGCTCGGCGAATCCTCACCGGACCTCTCGACCTACAAGCCGCCCGTTGTCCGCCGGTATCTCGAGCTCCTCCGCGTGCCGCTCTTCGTGTGGTCCCTCGAAGCGGAGCCGCCCGAGGGTTCGCCCTGGGGCCCCGTCGACGCAGTCGGCACGAGCCGCGGCATGCGCGCAGCCTACGAGCGGCTGCGAACCGCCCTCGACTCCCAGGCGATCGTCTGGGTCGAGGGCCGCCTGCTGCCCCAGGAGATCGAGATCGCCGAACGTCCCTCTCCCTGATCCGCCGGCGCGCTAGCTAGGGTCAGCCCTGAAAGTCTGAAAGTTGGTGCCAGGGCTGAAAGTTCAAGTGTCATTCTTTCAGGGCTGACCCCCTAGCCCCCCTAGCCCCTAGCCCACCGGCTAGGCGAGGGCCTGGTCGAGGTCCGCGAGGATGTCCGCAGCGTCCTCGATACCCACCGAGATGCGCACGAGGCCCGGCGTGACGCCGAGGCGATTGCGCTCCTCTTCGGGGATCGAACCGTGCGTCATCGACGCGGGGTGCGAGATCAGCGTCTCGACGCCGCCGAGGCTCTCGCCGAGCGAGCACAGGCGCACCTTCGCGAGAAACCCCCCCGCGGCCTCGAGGGAGCCGAGGTCGAACGAGATCATCGCGCCGAACCCCCGCATCTGCTTCTTTGCCAGCGCGTGCTGGGGGTGGGACGCGAGCCCCGGGTAATGCACCTGCTTGATCTTCGGGTGCCTGGCGAGGTGCTCGGCGACTTTGCGGCCGTTCGCCTCGTGGCGCTCCATGCGGACGACGAGTGTCTTGATGCCGCGGAGCACGAGGAACGAGTCCATCGGCGAGAGGATCGCGCCCGAGCTGTTCTGCACGAATCCCAGCCACTCGACGTGCTCCTTCGACTTCGCGATCGCGACGCCGCCGACGGTGTCGGAGTGGCCCCCGAGGAACTTGGTCGTCGAGTGCATGACGATGTCGGCGCCGAGGGAGAGCGGCTGCTGGAGGTACGGCGAGGCGAAGGTGTTGTCGACGACGACGATCGCCCCGACCCGGTGGGCGAGTTCCGAGAGCTGCGCGATGTCGGCCAGGCGCATCGTCGGGTTGGTCGGCGACTCGAGGTGGAGCATCCGCGTCTCGGGCCGGATCGCGCGCTCGACCGCCGCCGGGTCCGCCGTGTCGACGAAGTCGAACGTCACGCCGTAGCGCGCGAGGATCTTCGTGTAGTAGCGGTAGGTCCCGCCATACGTCATGTTCGAGCAGACGACGTGATCGCCCTGCTTGACGAAGGTCGAGATCGCGGTGATCGCCGCCATGCCCGAGGCGAAGGCGCGCGCTCCCGTTCCGCCCTCGAGGACCGTCAGGTTCTCCTCGAGCCGGGCGCGCGTCGGATTCTGCGTGCGTGCGTACTCGAAACCCTTGTGCTGGCCGAGGGCTTCCTGCACGTAGGTCGAGGTCTGGTAGATCGGGAACGAGACGGACCCGGTCGCAGGCTCCGGCGCGTTGCCGGCGTGGATGCAGTCGGTCGAAAAGCCCATCGCCGTCCTTTCGGAATCAGACGTTGAAGATGCCCTGGTCCGGGTAGCGCTCGGCGCCGTCGGGGAAGAGCGTGACGACGGTCTTCCCGGGCCCGAGGCGTTTGGCGACCTGGAGGGCCGCGTTGGCCGCGGCGCCCGAGGAGCCGCCGACGAAGAGCCCCTCCTCGCGGGCGAGGGCCTCGCAGGTCGCGAAGGCCGGCGCGTCGGGGACGGTGATGATTTCGTCGATGAGGCTGCGGTCGAGGATCGGCCAGATCTGCGAGAGGCCGATGCCCTCGACGTCGTGGGGGCCGATCGTCCCGCCGGCGAGGATCGAGCCCTGCGGCTCGACGGCGACGCGCAGCAGGTCCCCCTGACGCTCCGTCAGATAGCGGGCGACGCCGATGAAGGTTCCCGTCGTGCCGACGCCAGCGACCCACGCGTCGATTCGACCCCCGATCTGCTCGGCGATCTCGGGTCCGGTCGTTTCGTAGTGCGTCTGTGGGTTCACGGGATTCTGGAACTGGGCGGGAAGGTAGGAGCCGGGGGTCGAGGCGGCGATCTCGACGGCGCGGGCGACCGCTCCGGACATTCGAGCCTCGACGGGGGTCCGCACGACCTCGGCGCCCGCGGCGATCATCAGCCTCGCCTTGACCTCTCCCGAGCCCTCGGGCATCACGATGACGCAGCGATAGCCGCGCGAGGCGGCGAGCAACGCCAGGGCCACGCCGGTGTTGCCGGAGGTCGCCTCGACGATCGTGCCGCCGGGCGCGAGCAGCCCGCGCTCCTCCGCGTCGTCGAGCATCGACTTCGCAATGCGGTCCTTGACGCTTCCGCCGGGGTTGAACCACTCGAGCTTGGCGAAGACGCGGGCAGCCCCGCGCGCGAAGCGCGGCATCTCGACGAGGGGTGTCGAGCCGATCGCGCCGGACAGGCGTCCAGCCGGGCGCGGGGCGATCTCCGAGGGGACGAACTTGGCGGCCAAGATGTGACTCCGCGCCACGATAACAAAAAAAGCCCCGGCGAATGCCGGGGCTCGAAAAGACGGAAAAAGCGGCTCAGTAAGCCTGCTGCGAACGGCGAGCGGAGTAGCACTCGCGGCAGTAGACGGGCTTGCCGTTGGTCGGGTTGAACGGCACCTGCGTCTGCTTGCCGCAGCCGTCGCAGGTCACATCGTAGAAGGTGCGCTCGCGGCCCTCTCCCGAGGACGTCTTGCGCTTGTCGCGGCAGGGCTTGCAGCGCTTGGGCTCGTTGGTGAAACCCTTGCGCGCGTAGAACTCCTGGTCGTCGGCCGAGAAAAGGAAGGTTCCCCCACAGTCGACGCAAGTGAGGTTCTTGTCCGTGTATTGCTGCATCATGGAAGTTACAGATCTCCTGGGTTTAATCCCCTGGCCGGGCGGTTGTCCGCTCCGGCGAAAAAATGGCGAATCGATTACAGAACTCTGGAGTAAATCCGGCGCCCGGCGCCGGGATCAAGCTCTCTCTAGGACCAACCCCCTTTCGAAACGCGGACGCCTCCCCGCAAGAGGGCGTACGGATGGGGGATGGAAAGCATAAAAGCGGCGGTTAGGGTCGTGCGGGGTCTTCGTAAAAGCTGGCGGAACGTAGCACGGGGATTGAAATCGTTGCAAGCGGAATCTGTACCGAAGGACAGGGCGCCGGGGGGTCGTCCGACACCGCGGACGAGGCCGCCCGGGACAACCCCCGCGCCTGCATGGAGATAGAGGCGGGCCGTCGGGCTATGAGCCGATGACGCCCTGGATGGGCGAGGAGGCCGTGGCGTAACGCTTTCGCGGTATCCGGCCGGCCAGAAAGGCATCCCGTCCCGCCCGGACCGCATCGCGCATGGCGCGGGCCATCCGTACGGGATCGGCGGCGCCCGCGATTCCGGTGTTCATCAGGACGCCGGCCGCGCCGAGCTCCATCGCCACGCAGGCGTCCGAGGCCGTTCCGACACCCGCGTCCACGATGACCGGGACTTTCGCGCGCTCGAGGATGATCGAAATCGAGTTCGGGTTCTGTATGCCGAGGCCCGAGCCGATCGGCGCGCCGAGCGGCATCACCGCGGCGGCGCCGGCGTCTTCGAGCCGGCGGCAGACGATCGGATCGTCGGAGGTGTAGGGGAAAACCACGAACCCTTCCTTCACGAGGGTCTTCGTCGCCGAAAGCAGCGCCTCGTTGTCGGGCCACAGAGTCTGCTCGTCGCCGAGCACCTCGAGCTTGACCCAGTTCGAGAGTCCGACCTCGCGCCCCAACCGGGCCGCGCGGACCGCGTCCTCGGCGTTGTAACAGCCGGCGGTGTTCGGCAGGAGCGTCATCCCTTTCGGTATGAAGTCGAGGAGCGATTCCTTGGAGCGGTCGGTCAGGTTCACGCGGCGCACCGCGACCGTGACGATCTCGGCGGCCGACTCCTCGAGGGCGGCCTTCATGAGCGGGAAGGTCGCGTATTTTCCGGTCCCGACGATCAGTCGCGAAGCAAACGTCCGCCCGCCGAAAACGAAGCGATCGGCGGCGGTTGCGGCGGGAGAAGGCGTCTCGAGGGTCGCGTCGGTCGCCATGGGAACCTCTGTTTATTCTCCGGTTCTCTCCGGGTCAAGGAGGAAAACGTTGTCGATCAGCCGCGTCTTCCCCAGCCGCACGGCGGCGGCGAGGGCGACGCCCGGGCGGACGTCGGCGGCCCGGGCCATGGTGACGGCGTCGACGGCCTCGACGTAGTCGACGGCGAGTCCCGCCGATTCGAGCTGGATGAGCGCTTCGGCCTCGAGCGTCCTTGCGTCGCGGACCCCGTGCTCGGCGCGGCGCCGGGCGGCGAGCAGCGTGCGCGACAGGTCGACGGCGCGGCGCCGGTCCTCGGAAGAGAGATAGGCGTTGCGCGAGGACAGCGCGAGGCCGTCGGGCTCCCGGACCGTGTCGCCGACGACGAGCCGGATCGGAAAGTCGAGGTCGCGGATGAGACGGCGCACGACGGCGACCTGCTGGAGGTCCTTGCGGCCGAAGACGGCGACGTCGGGGAGGACCTGCAGGAAGAGCTTGGTCACGACGGTCGCAACGCCGCGGAAGTGCCCGGGCCGCCGCGCGCCCTCGCCTCCCTCCGACACCCCTCCGACGTCGACGTGCGTCGAGAAGCCGGCGGGGTAGAGAGCGTCCGGCGCCGGCAGGTAGAGCAGGTCGACGCCCTCGCGCTCGAGGAGGCGCGCATCCTCGCCCTCGCGGCGGGGATAGCGGGCGAAGTCCTCGTTCGGCCCGAACTGCAGCGGGTTGACGAAGACCGAGACGGCGACGAAGGGGGCGTGGCGCTTCGCCAGGCGCACGAGCGAGAGGTGCCCGTCGTGCAGCGCGCCCATCGTCGGAACGAGCGCGATCGGCTCGCCGGCCGCCCGCGCCCGGCCGACCGCCGCGCGGAGAGCCGGGACGTCGCGGAGTGTGAGCATCGCCGGAAGAGTCTATAAGGCCCGCCGGGCGCGGCGCCGCGTCAGTGCACGCGGCGGAGCGTCGTCGGTCGCGCCCCGCTGAACGATTCCTCCTGCGACGGGAACGAGCCCTCCTTGACGTCCTTGCGGAAGGCGCGGGCGGCGTCGCCGATCACGGTCGTCAGGTCCGCATAACGGCGGACGAATTTCGGCCGCAGGTCGCGCGTCAGGCCCATGACGTCGTGGAAGACGAGGACCTGCCCGTCGCAGTGTGGGCCGGCGCCGATTCCGAGCGTCGGGACCGGGACCTCCTGCGTGATCTCGGCGGCGAGCGACTCGGGCACGCACTCGAGGACGATCGCGAAGCAGCCGGCCGCGGCGAGCGCCTGCGCGTCCTCGCGAATCTCGCGGGCCGAGTCGGCCTCGCGGCCCTGGACCTTGAACCCGCCGAATTTGCGGTACGACTGGGGCGTCAGCCCCACGTGGCCCATGACCGGGATGTCCGCCGCGAGGATTGCCTCGACCGCCGGGAGGATTCGCTTGCCGCCCTCGACCTTGACCGCGGCGCAGCCGGCCTCGGCGAGGAAGCGGCCGGCGTTCTCGACCGCGCGGGAGGGCTCGACCTGGTACGAGAGGAACGGCATGTCCCCGACGACGACCGCGCGCTTCGTCGCGCGCGCCACGGCCCGCGAGTGCCGGACCATCTCGTCCATCGTCGCCGAGAGCGTGTTGGGCTCGCCGTAGACCGTCATCTCGACGGAGTCGCCGATGAGCAGAATGTCGATGCCCGCCTCGTCGAGCAGGCGCGCCGAGGGCGCGTCGTAGACGGTCAGCATCGAGATCTTCTCGCGGCCCTTGGCCGCGACGATCCGGGGAATCGAGAGGGGTTCGTCTTCCGGAAGGTCCGACATCGTTCGCTCCTTGCCTTTCGGTCGACGTTCGCGAGTATCCGCGGATCGCCGCCGATCAGGGCGAGGAGGGAATTATATGCCCGCGGGCCGGCGGGGGAAGGGGCGGCGCGGGCGGCGGGGTCACTTCGGCGCGCTCGAGGCCGGGACGTAGTACTGGACGCCCTTTTTCGCCTTCTGGATGCGGGCGACGAGGTCGTCGAAGTCCCCGGGGCGGTTGACGAAGTCGATCTCGTTGGTGTCCACGACGAGGAGCGGCGTTTCGTCGTAATGGTAGAAGTAGTAGTTGTAGGCCTCGATCAGCTGCGCCAGGTACTCCGGCGTGACGGCCTTTTCGATCGGGCGGGTCTTCTTCTTGATCCGCTTCATGCAGGTCTCGATCGAGGCCTGCAGAAAGATGACGAGGTCCGGCTTCCGGACCGACTCCGACAGGAGCGTGTAGAGCTTGTCGTAGATCAGGAGCTCCGAGTCGTCGAGGTTCAGGCACGCGAAGATCTTGTCCTTGGGGAAGTGGTAGTCGGCCACGACGAGGTTGGTGAAGAGGTCGATCTGCGCGATCTCCTGCTGCTGCTGGTAACGCGCCAGGAGGAAGAAGAGCTGGGTCTGGAACGCCGCGCCCTTCTTCTTCTTGTAGAAGTCGGGCAGGAACGGGTTGTCCACGTCCTCGAGGACTTTCGTCCCGTGAAAGCGGCGCGCCAGCATCTCGACGAGCGACGTCTTGCCGACGCCGATCGCCCCCTCGACCGCGAGGTGGCGGAGCTTGACGTCGCCTTCCGACGGGATCGGCATCGAGCGGATTCTAATGCGAACGCGCGAGCACGTCCGCGATGCCGCAGGCGGCGAGCGTGACGGACACGAAGCCGTTCGCCGTGAAGAAGGCGGCGTCGACGCGCGAAAGGTCGCCGGGCCGGACGATCGAGTGCTGGTAGGCGAGCGCCGCGACGGTCGCCAGGACCCCGGCGAGAAAGATCCAGCCTCCGCCCGAAAGCCGCCAGACCGCGACGAGAAGGACCGCCATCGCGAGGTGGAAGAGCCCCGAGATCCACAGCGCGCGCCGCGCCCCGAACCGCGCCGGGATGGACCTCAGTCCCGTCTGCCGGTCGTGCTCCTCGTCCTGCAGGGAGTAGATGACGTCGAAGCCGGCCGTCCAGAAGAGGACCGCGAGGCCGAGGAGGACCGGCAGGAGCGCGAATTCCCCCCGGACGGCGATCCACGCTCCCACCGGCGCGATCCCCAGGCACAGGCCGAGGACCAGATGCGAGAGCGTCGTGAACCGCTTCGTGTAGGAGTAGAAGAGCAGCAGCGCCAGGGCGACCGGCGACAGCAGCAGCGTCAGCCGGTTGAGGCTCGCGGCGGCCGCGAGAAAGACGGCGACCGAGACCGCGAGGAAGGCGCGCACGAACCCGACCGAGAGGGCGCCCGCGGGAAGCGCACGGGACGCGGTACGCGGGTTTGCGGCGTCGAGGTGCCGGTCCGCGAGCCGGTTGTGGGCCATGGCGGCGCTGCGCGCGCCGACCATCGCGAGGAGGATCTTGCCGAGCGTCGACGCGGCCGGCCAGCCTCCCGCGGCGAGGACGGCCGCGAGGACGGCGAAGGGCAGCGCGAAGAGGGTGTGGGAAAACTTGATCATCTCGAGCGTCGCCCGGAAGGACCGGAGGACGCCCGCCGGCGCAGTCACTTTTTGCTTGACGGCCCGCGCCTGCGGAACGGACCGCCCCGCGCGGCCCCTCCGGTCCACCGGAACTGTTCGCCCCGGGGCGTCAGCCCGAGCAGCCGGGCCGCGCGCACGCAATACGCATCGAGGAACCGGGCGACGGAGGGGGACTCGACGTAGAAGGCGGGCGACGGCGGGGCGACGATCGCGCCGGCGAGAGTCGCCAGACGCATGTTCTCGATGTGCACCAGCGAGTACGGGGACTCGCGGAAGGCGAGGACGAGCGGTCGCCGTTCCTTGAGGCAGACGTCGGCGGCGCGCGCGAGGAGGTCCCGCGCGATGCCGTGCGCGATCGAACCGAGCGTTCCGCCGCTGCACGGAATGACGATCATTCCCGAGGCGGGGTAGGAGCCCGACGCGATCGAGGCGCCGATGTCGCCGTTGTCGTGGAGCACGATGCGGGAGCGCTGCGCCTTCGGAGCCCCGAGCTGCTCGATCCAGTCCTGCGCGTGTCGCGACGCGGGGGGAGATCTCGCTCCGGGCGACGTCGAGGCCCGGATCCGAGACGATCAGGTGGAGGCGCGAGAGCCCCGCGGAGGACAGGGCGATCTGGACGAAGCGCCGCGCGAGCTCGGAGCCGGAGCCTCCGGAGACGCCGACGATGATTTCTTTGCCGGGCACGCGGGCCAGTCTATCCATACGGCGGCGCCGACAAGAAATTCGACGGGCGTCTCGATCGCTTGTCATCCCTCCGGGCGCTTCGCCGCTCGAACGGCGGTGACGGCCGGGGGCTTCCCGGTGGAAGGATCTCTTGTCGGTCCGTCCGGGCCGCCGAAGCGCCCGCTCGCGGCCTAACTTCCTCCCCCGGCGCGGCTTCTCCGCGAGAGGTCCTCGCGGCACGGCTTTCGCCATCCCGGGACTCCCGAAAAGGAGGTGCCGATGGAGAACGCCTGATCGCAGCGACTCGATGAGGACAAAGAGTCGACCCTTCGTCTGTTCCCGTCTCGTCGGTCACACCCGAATCCGAAAGGAGAAGTTCGATGCTCGCATCCCGCATTCGTGTCGCCGCCATCGCCGTGCTGCTCTCGCTCGGCGCCGGGGCCCTGCTCTTCGGCGAGGGCGCCCAGTCGCCGGCCGCGAGCGGCAAGAAGGTCAACATCAACACCGCCTCGACGGCCGAGCTCGTGTTCCTGCCCCGCATCGGCGTCAAGGTCGCCGAGCGCATCGTCGAGCGGCGCAAGGAAAAGCCGTTCGCCCGGCCCGAGGACCTGATGGAGGTCAAGGGCATCGGGGAGAAGCTCTTCCTGAGCCTGAAACCTTACGTTTCCGTCTCCGGCCCGACCACCCTCGACGCCAAGGTCCGCCTCTCCTCTTCTCCTTCCGCTCGCCGCGCTTCCTCCCCGGCGCCGGCGGCCCAGGAGAAGCCAGCGAACTCCGTCCCCGTGGGCAAGGGACGGTGACTCCTCCGCCCGCCCGGGGCCGTCGAGGCCCCGGGCCTTCCTCCTCTTGTGCGGGAGTCTCGGTGCCGGAGCTCCTCGTCACGCTGATGCTCGGCGCCGTTCTCGTGCTGATGATCGCGCCGGGCGTCTGGTCGCTGCGCGAGTCGGTCGCGATCCGCAACGCGGTCCACGAGACGACGGTCGCCTTCTTCCGGGCGCGCTCGTACGCCATCTCGCGCGGGCGAAACGTCGGCCTCAAGTTCCGCCGCAACGGGGACCGGTGGGAGTGGGCGCTCTACGGGGACGGCAACGGCAACGGAGTGCGCACGGCCGAGATCGCGAGCGGCGTCGACCGGCCGCTCGGTGTCTACCTGCCCTGGTCGCGCAACGACGTGCGGCCGGCGATCATGACCGGCATCCGAGTGCCCGATCCGAGCACGGCCGGCCGATATCTCGACCGCATCGACGATCCGATCCGCTTCAACAACTCCGACATCTGCTCCTTCTCGCCAATCGGGGAGAGCACCCCGGGTTCGGTCTACCTCTGGAACGCGGGCGACCGAATGGCCGTCGTGCGGGTCTTCGGAGCGACCGCGAAGGTCCGGACGCTCTATTACCGGCGGGGAGAGAAAGGCTGGAAACCGTGATCGTTCCGATCGAATCCGGCGAGGGGGTAAACGGCGACGGCTCCACGGCCGCTCTCGCTCCAGAGAAGGGCTTTCTCATAGTGGGCTCCGTCGGGAACGTGGCCGCGAGCCGCGAGGCAGTCCGTCAGGCGCGCGCGCGCTCCCAGCGAAACGCCGTCCCAGACCACCGAACGGCGGATCTCCGCGCCGGCGCCGACCTCGCCAAGGCCGAGGACGCTCTCGGAAGCGTCGAGCCCCGCGGGCGGCCGGCGGGCGAGGACGCGCCCGGCCGCGTCGAAGACGCCGCCTCCTTTCGGGAAGGGTCCCCCGCGCGCGAGCGCTTCGAGCGACGCGCGGAGGAAATCGCCCGGGCGGCCGAGATCGGCGTGCGGGCCATGGTGCAGCACGAAGCCGAGCTCCTCGCGCCCCTCGTCGAGAATCGGCTGCCACAAGTGGGCGACGAGCGCCGTCTCCCCGGGCGGGATGCGGGGCAGCAGCCGCGGCGAGAGGACGCAAATGCCCGTGTAGAGGAGCGCGCCTGGGCCGTGGACGCCGAAGGCCGTGATGCGGTCCCCTTCGGCCTGAAGCGGCGTGTAGTGCTCCGGGTCCCGGTTTTCCGTGACGAGAAGGGTCGCGGCGCGCCCCGACGTCCGGTGCCGCGCAAGGAGCGAGTCGAAGTCGACGTCGATCGCGGCGTCGGAGTTGACGACGAGGAAGTCGTCCTGCCCGAGGAACTCGGCCGCGTTGCGCAGCGCCCCGGCCGTTCCGAGAATCTGCGGCTCCGGGAAAAAGCGGAGGTGCGGAAGGTCCGCCGACTGCTCGCGCAGCTGGCGCTCGACCTGATCGCCCAGATGATGGAGATTAACCGCTACTTCGCGGATGCCGGCCTCGTGCAGGCGCCGGAGGTGTGCCACCGCGAGGGGGACGTTGAGGAAGGGTAGGAGCGGCTTCGGGATTCGTTCGGTCACCGGGCGAAAGCGGACTCCGCGGCCGGCGCAGAGCAGGATCGCCCGCATGGGGCTACGGAACGAAAACCATGTCCGGCGGAAGCGAGGGCTCGTCCTTCCGGCGCCGCGCGTAGAGCTCCGCATACGAGTACGGAACCGACTCCGAAGCATCGAGCCCGAGGAGCGCGACGACCCGGCGGATCGTCGGAGGATCCCCCTCGATCTCGACGAAGCGCCCGATCGGCGTCGTGTCGAGGGCCACCGTCGCGCCCTCGCAGGTCCAATCCTCGCGCCGCTTGTCGTACCGGAAGCGCGGGGAGAGACCAAGACCCGCCAGGATGGCCACGGTCTCCTCCGGGTCGGAAACCTCGGTCTCGCGCTCCTCGCGGATCTTGGCGCCCGCCTCGAAGCGAGCCGCGCCCTTGTACGTGAGGATCGCCCGTCCGTCGGCGCGGCGCAGGCGCACGGTCCGGCCACTCCCGGAGAGCTTCCGTTCGGAGTCGTCGAAGAGGACGTTCGACTCGTCGTGCTCGGGCGCGAGCAGGCGGGCACCGGCCGACTGCAGCCGCTGGCGGACGCCGGCGAGTTCGGCGACGGGGATCTTGACCTCGATCTCCTCCCGGGGGCCCGTCGGGTCGGGTGGGGTCACGGAAGCAGGCGGCGGGCGATCTCCTGGGCCTTCTTCCCATCGACGCGCCCCTTGTAGCGGGCCATGAGCTCCTTCATCAGGAGACCCACGTCCTTCGCGGAGGAGAATGCCTTCTCGGCGGCGATCGAACGGATCGCGGCCTCGATTTCGGCATCCGTCAGGCCCTGCGGAAGGTAGCCCTCGAGGATCGCGAGCTCCTCGGTCTCCGCATCGACGAGGTCCTGGCGGCCGCCCCGGGCGTACTGGTCGATCGAATCCTTGCGCTGCTTGACGGCCCGGCGCAGCACGGTTTCGATCTCTTCGTTGGTCAGCGGGCGCTGGGCCTGTATCTTCTCGTTCTTGAGGGCCGCGAGCATCAGACGGAGCGTCGCGACGCGACGCTTGTCGCCGGCCTTCATCGCCGCCTTGAGGTCCCCCTCGATGCGGGCCTGCATGCAGGGAGGCTATCACCGGCGGCGCGGCGCGGAAGGCGATAGCCTGTAGCGCGTGCGACGCTTCCTGATCGGCACGGCCGGCCACATCGACCACGGCAAGACCTCGCTCGTGAAAGCGCTGACGGGGATCGACGCGGACCGCCTGCCGGAAGAGAAGCGGCGCGGCATTACGATCGACCTCGGCTTCGCGCACGCGGAGTGGGACGGCGTGCGCATGTCCTTCGTCGACGTTCCGGGCCACGAGCGCTTCGTGCGCAACATGCTCGCCGGCGCGGGGGGCATCCAGGCGGTCCTGCTGGTCGTCGCCGCCGACGAATCGGTGATGCCCCAGACCCGCGAGCATTTCGAGATCGTCCGCATGCTGGGGATCCCCGCCGGGGTGGTGGCCCTGACCAAGATCGACCGGGCCGCTCCCGAGCTCGTCGAGGTCACCGCCGCCGACGTCCGGGAGCTGACGCGCGGATCCTTCCTCGAATCGGCGCCCATCGTGCCCGTGTCCGCCCGCACCGGCGAAGGCCTCGAGGAGCTCAGGGCCGCGCTCGTCGAGGCCGCGCGCGGAGCGCGCTCGGGCGGCCGCGAGGAGGCCGTGACGAGGCTGCCGATCGACAGGGCGTTTCTCGTGCCCGGGTTCGGCCCCGTCGTCACAGGCAGCCTCGTCTCCGGAACGATCTCCCGCGAGCAGAAGCTGGAGCTCCTTCCGGAGCGCAAGCCCGTGCGCGTTCGCCGCGTCGAGGTTCACGGGCGCGAGGAGGAGGTCGCCCGCGCGGGCGAGCGCGTCAGCGTGAATCTCGCGGGTGTCGAGCTTTCGGACCTGCGGCGGGGAATGGTGCTCGCGGACCCGTCGGCGATCGCGACCTCGGAACGCCTCATCGCGCGCCTCGAGCTCCTGCCGTCGGCGCCGCCGCTGAAGAGCGGCGATCGTGTCGCCTTCCACCACTTCGCCGCGGAGTCGACGGCCGGCGTCCGCATTCTCGACGCGCCCGGGATTTCCGGAGGCGGCTCGGCGCGCGCGGCGCTGCGGTTCGCTTCCCCGGTCGCGGCCGTCGTCGGAGACCGGTTCGTCGTCCGCCGGCTCTCGCCGGTCGAGACGATTGGCGGCGGAGTCGTGCTCGATCCGCGGCCTGCGGCCGTGCGGGGCCGCGCCGACGATGCGCGCCGCAAGACCCTCGACCGCCTGGAGTACGGTTCGCTCGGCGAGCGGCTCGTCCTCTGGATCGAGGAGGCGCGCGAGAACGGCGTGGACGAAGACGACCTCGCGCAGCGCGCCGGGACCTCCGGCGAGGCCGTCCGGAAGGCTCTCGCCGGGGCGGTCGCCGACGGACGGATCCGGGCGCTGCGCTCATCGCCCGACCGATACATGGCCGAAACCGCGTTGGCGCGCCTGGCCGCGCGCGCGACCTCCGAGCTCCAGAAGCTCGTCGACGCCGGTCCGACGTCCGTCGGCGTCCCGCGCGGGACTCTCCTGCAAAAGCTCCTGCCACGGGCGGACCCGCGCTGGGCCGAAGCGATCGAGGCGGCACTCGTCGCTCGCGGCACGATCGTGCTCGCCGCCGACGAGGCGCGCGCGCCGGGCCGCGACGACCTCGCCGGATCCGACCGCGAGCTCTCGACGCGGATCGCGGACGTTTTCCGGGAGCGGGGCCTCGAGCCGCCCTCGCCTTCCGAGGTGGCCGCGCTCGTCCAGCGTCACCCGAAGGTGATCGAGGGGCTGATCGGCTATCTGGCGAAGAAGGGCGCGCTCGTCCGGCTGCCCGGCGGCTGGATCGTCGCGCGCGAAGCCGTCGACTCCGTGGTCGAGCGTCTGCGCGCCTCGGGGAAGAAGGCCGTCGACGTCGGCGAGTTCAAGGCGATGTTCGGCCTCACTCGACGGCTGGCGATCCCGCTGCTCGAGCACCTCGACGCGACGAAGGTGACGCGGCGGGTCGGCGATCGGCGCGAGGTTCTCGGCTGACGCGCCGGGCGGACTTCTAAGGCCCGATCGCGCGGCGAAGCGCCGAGATCTGCTTGATCTCGTCGTCGAAGGTGATCTGGCCGCCGAGCGCGAGCTCGTTCCAGGACTCGACCGGCGCGCCCTTGGACTGGGCCGGCTTCATCACCCAGGTCCCCATCGCCCGGCGAAAGTACGCCAGGAGGACCGGATCGCTGATCTCGATCGGGATCGCGCGGGCGATGCGGCCGGTCTTGTCGACCTCGACCCAGTACCTTGCCGAGAAGGGTCCCTTGAAGGAGTCCGCGCTCCAGGGCGCCTTCTGCGGAATCGGCGCGCTGTCGACCTCGAGGATGGACACCGTGCCGTCGGTCGGCGCCGGCGACCGGCGGCTATCGAGCCAGTCGCTCTCGGCCGGCCAGGCGAACGGCGAGGGCAGCGGGGTCGACGGCGTGATCGGAACCATCGCCATCTGGGTGATCTTGGGCGCGTCGATCTCGACGGCGAGGTCGAGCCGATACGCTCCCCAGGTGTCGACGGTCTGTCCCCCGCGGCGCGCGGGCGTGATCGTCCAACGCTGGATCGACTTCAGCGTTTCGGCCGCGAGCGAGGGGATGGGGTCCCGGTCGCGCCGAACGGAAAGCGGCTTGCCGGTCGCGTCGACGTGCACCGAAATGAAGAAACCGGTCGCCATCTTCGCGTCGGTGAAGGGAAGCTTGGCGGGAAGCGTCGCCGGCGCGTCGACGGCGCGTCCGTAGGGATTCGCGGTCGGGATCCTGGCGATGAAGATCGTCGGTGCGTCGACGATTCGCACGGGCGGAGCCGCCGCGGGAGCGGGCGAAACGGCGGGCGCGGGCGTTCCGAGAGGCACCGAGGCGTCGGCCGGCGCGGAAGCGGCGCCCGGCGAAGGAGCGGCCGAGGGTGCCGGAGCCGGCGGCGGGGTCGAGACCGCGCCGGGCGACGGGGCGGATCCCGGCGCGTCGGCCGGCTGAGGCGTCGGCGCTGGAGCCGGATCCTGCGCGAGCACGGCCCGGCCGATGGATGCGGCGAGCAGGGCCCCGGCCCACGAACTTCTCAGGGCGAAGCGCATGCGTTTGCACGGAAGTATATGGGAAATCATCGGCCTGCCGGCGCTGCCCGTCGGGCGATTCGCCTGGCTGGCAACCGCGCGGTCACTTGGCTTCGAGCCAGTTCGTGCCGGATCCGACCTCGACCGCCAGCCGGACTTTGAGCTGCGCCGCCCCTTCCATCACCTCGCGCACGAGGGCCTCGACCCGCGGGACCTCGGCATCGGGAGCTTCCAGAACGAGCTCGTCGTGGACCTGCAGCGACAGGCGTGCCGTCAGGCCCGCGGCCGGGAGCGCCGCGTCGAGCCGGATCATGGCGATCTTGATGATGTCGGCCGCCGTACCCTGGAAGGGAGCGTTCAAGGCCATGCGCTCGGCGTTCGACCGGACGCCCGCGTTCGAGGCGGCGATCTCGGGGATCGGCCGGACCCGGCCGAAGAGCGTCGAGACTTCGCGCTTCTCGCGCGCCCCGGCGAGGATCGCGTCGAGGCATCCGCGCACCCGGGGAAACTGCGCGAAGTAGGCCTCGATGAAGGTCTTTGCCTCGGAGGTCGAAACACCGATATCGCGGGAGAGCGAGTAGGCCCCCATCCCGTAGAGAAGCCCGAAGTTGATGCGCTTCGACGCAAAGCGCATCTCGTGCGTCACGAGCTCCGGCGCGACGCCGAAGACGCGGGCCGCCGTGGCGCGGTGGATGTCCATGCCCTGCTCGAACGCCGAGACGAGGGCTTCGTCGCCCGACATGTGCGCCAGGATGCGCAGCTCGATCTGCGAGTAGTCGGCGACGACGAGCCGGCGGCCGGGCGGCGCGACGAACGCGCGCCGGATCTCGCGCCCGGCCGCCGTGCGGATCGGGATGTTCTGGAGGTTCGGGTCCGAGGACGACAGGCGCCCGGTCGCCGCGACGGTCTGTCGAAAGGAGGTGTGCACGCGGCCGCCGGCGTCGGCGAGGACCGGCAGCGCGTCGACGTAGGTTCCCTTGAGCTTGGAGATCTCGCGAAACTCGAGAACGCGGCGCGGGAGCGAGAGTCCCTGCTCGGCGAGCTCCGTCAGCACTTCGACGCCGGTCGACGAGGACCGCGTCTTCGCGGTCTTTTTCAGGACGGGGTACTTGAGCTTCTCGAAGAGAATCTGGCCGAGCTGGACGGGAGAGTTGACGTTGAATTCCTCTCCGGCCTCCTCCCAGATCTTCCGTTCGAGGGCGCGCAGGTCCTTCTCCATGCGCGCCGACATCTCGTTCAGGAACGGCGCGTCGATCGCCACGCCGAAGAGCTCCATCCGCGCCAGCACCCGGGTCAGGGGGCGCTCGATCTCCCGATAGATCTTCTCGAGGCCGGGACGCGCCTCGAGGTCGCCGGCGAGGAGCGGGGCGAGGGACGCCGCGGCGGCCGCGCGCTCGGTCAGCCAGCGGTCGGCGGCCTCGATCGCGTACTCCTTCGGCAGCACGCCGTCGGAGACGCCGGCCTCCTTGTCGGGCGAGATCTTCTGCCCGAGACGCTGGAAGAGGAGCGGCTCGATCTCCGCGCTCCCGACCCCGGAGGAGAGGACGTACTGGGCAAGGCCGACGTCGAAGATGTTTCCGCGGAAGCTCCGGTCGTGCGCCGCGAGGAGGCGCTCGAGCGGCTTCGCATCGGGCGCCGCGAACGAGGCGCCCGGCCGGTCGAGGGCGTCCCAGCGGGCGAGGATCGCTTCTTCCGAGCCTTCGGCGATCTGCACGCTCGAGCCGTCCGCGACCGCGAGCAGGCGCTCGCCCCCGCGCGCGAGGAGGGCCACGCCGCGGGTGGAAGCGCCTCCTTCCGCGATCGGCTCGTCCGTCCCGAGTCGTCGGGACGTCAGCTGCGCCGACGCTTCCTCGCCGTGGATCTCGGCCGCCAGCGAGTGGAACTCGAGCTCCACGAAGAGGCTCTTCAACTTCTCGTTGTCGGGCGACGCGCGCCGGAGCGTCTCCGGGTCGAACGGGATCGGCAGGTCGCAGCGGATCGCGGCGAGACGCCGGGAGAGGAGGGCGTCCTCGGTGTGCTCCCGCAGGCTCTCGCCGACCTTGCCCTTGACCTCGCCCGCCCGGGCGAGGAGCTCGTCGAGGCTGCCGTACTCGGAGATCCACTTCTTGGCCGTGACCTCGCCCACGCGCGGAACGCCCGGAATGTTGTCCGAGGCGTCGCCCATGAGCGCCAGCACGTCGACGACCTGCCCGGGCGGGACCCCGAAGAACTCGACGACGCCCTTCTCGTCGAGGAACTTCTCGCGGCCCGTGTGGAAGACGCGGATCCGACCGCCCGAGACGAGCTGGAGCATGTCCTTGTCGGCCGTCACGATGACGACTTCGAAGCCGGCCTCCGCGGCACGCCGGGACAGGGTGCCGATGACGTCGTCGGCTTCGTAGCCCGGCAGCTCCAGGACCGGGATCCGGTAGGCCTCGAGGACGCGGCGGATCTCGGGAATCTGGGACGAGAGGTCCATCTCCATGGCGGGCCGGTTGGCCTTGTAGCCGTCGTACTCCTCGTGCCGGACCGTCTTCTCCTTGCGGTCGAAGGCCACGGCCAGGTAGTCCGTCGGGTGCTCCCGGAGCATCTTCCGGAGCATCGTGACGAAGCCGTAGACGGCGTTGGTCGGCCGGCCGGTCGAGGTCGAAAGCCCCCGGATCGCGTGGTACGCCCGGTGAATGTTGGACATGGCGTCCACGAGGTAGAGGGTCTGGCGGGCCTCCGGCATGGAAGCCGGATTCTATGGCGCGCGGCGCGAGGAGCGTCGACGCGGAACAAAGGTCCCTTTGGCGCGCCGTTTCGCGGCGCCGTCGACACGGGGGCGGCGAATCGAGGCGCGCACGCCGCCGACGAACCGACGCGCGCTCAGAGGATTGGGTCGGGAAAAGGGGGGGCCAAAAACAAAACCGCGCGACCCGTTGCCGGTGTCGCGCGATTCGATTTATCCAGCTTACGAAAATCGCTCGAATGTGTCAAGAGAATTCATCCGCGTCGCCGTGGCGTGGCAAGGCGCGTGTTGTCAGTGGGTTGACTAGAAGCGCTTGCGCACGATCGCGAGCACCTGGGAGCGCAAACGCTGGGATTCTTCCTGGAGGACGGCGGTTTCCTTCTGCATCTCGGTCACGAAGGTCGCGTCCTCGACGCCCGAGAGGTTGATCCCGACGTTGAGCAGCGCCCCCTCGACACAGGCGTCCAGGAGCAGGGCCGCGGCCCCGACGTCCGAGGCGGCGTTGGGGTTGCCCTTCTCGGCGAGCTCCGGCAGGGCGGCGAGGAGCCGCACGGCCGCCCGCGCCGTCCGCATGGGCACTTCGGTGGCGCGGCGGTTGGCGGCGGCGATTCGCTTCGCGCGCGCCGACTTTTGTTCGTCGGTGTCCTTGGGCGCCCTTCGGGCGGCGACCACCTCGTCGTAGGCTTCCGAGTCCTCCCGCGCGAGGCCGAGGAACTCTGCGCGCGCGAGCTCGCCGGCTTCGGCGATCGGCCGGACCGCGTCGTGGGACGCGGCGTACTTCTCCTTCGAGAGGGTCAGGCCCCCGACCATCTGGGCGAGCGCCGCGCCCATCGCGCCGCCCGTCGCGGCCGCCGTGCCTCCGCCGGGCGTGGGCGCCTCCGAGGCGAGGGCGTCGAGGAACTGCTCGAGCGAGAGGGCGGCGAAGTTCGTCACGTCCGGCTGCCTTCCACGACGCGGCCGCGCAAGACGACGGCGTCGACCAGGTTGACCCCCCAATGATAGATGAGGTGGCGGTCGTCCGGCGCGTCCAGAACGAGGAGGTCCGCCGACTTCCCGACCTCGAGGCTGCCGACCTCCCCGGCGAGCCCGAGGGAGGCGGCCGCGTTCAACGTCATGCCGGTCAGTGCTTCCTCGACCGAGAGGCCCGAATCGAGGCAGGCGTGTCCGGCCACGGCCGGCAGCGATTCGGTGCAGCAGGTTCCGGGGTTCGAGTCCGAGGCGACGGCCACGGGGACGCCGGCCTCGATGAGCGCGCGCGCCGGCGCCCGCCGCGAGCGCATCCACCAGGCCGTCCCCGGCAGGATCACGGCCACGGTGCCGGCCCCGGCGAGCGCCGTGATCTCGGCCGCCTCGATGAAGAGGAGGTGATCGGCGGAGGCCGCGCGAAGCTCGGCGGCGAGCAGGGCGCCGCCCGAGCGCGCGAGCTCGTCGGCATGGATGCGCAGGCCCATACCGGCCCGTCGGCCCGCCTCGAGGATCGTGCGGGACTCCTCGACCGTGAAGACGCCCGTCTCGCAGAAGACGTCGCAGTACCGGGCGAGCCCTTCTGCGGCGGCGCGAGGAATGATCTCTTCGGCCACGATCCGCACCCACGCCCCCCGGTCGCCGGCGTACTCGGGCGGGATCTCGTGCGCCGCCAGCAGCGTCGGCACGAGGCGCGGAAGCGCCGGGTCCGCTCCGAGGTCGCGCAGGAGTTTCAGGGCGCGGATCTCGTCTTTCGTCGTCAGTCCGTACCCCGACTTGGCCTCCGCGGTCGTCGTTCCGTGGGCGAGCATGCGCCCGAGGCGACGCCGCACGGTCCGGGCGAGATCCTCGTCCGTGCCGGCTCGGGTCGCGCGGACCGTGGCGTTGATTCCGCCGCCCTCGGCCGCGATCGCGGCGTAGGACTCGCCCGCGAGCCTCCGGCCGATCTCGACGCCCCGGTCGCCCAGCCACACCGGGTGCGTGTGCGCGTCGACGAGTCCCGGGACGACGGCGCGGCCGCGCGCGTCGAGCACGGCGTCGGCCGGCCGGCCGGAATAATCCCGCGCGTAGTCCTTCTCGGCTCCCGCGAAGACGATCCGCCCGTCCTCGGCCCGCACGGCGGCGTCGCGGAGGCGGAGGATCTCGCCCTGCGCGCTGCCCCGGCGGGCCTCGCGGCCGAGCGGTGTCGCGAGGCAGCCGATGTTGCGGATTTCGAGCGAGGCCATGCGCGCCCAATCAAATCACGCGCCGCCAAGCCGGATCTCGAAGCGACTCGGGGTCAGGTGTTCGAGTTTTCGGAGCTCCAAACGGCTCGCGACCACGCCGCGCAATCCCCGGAGCTCCGGAAACCGAAGACCTGACCCCCTCGAAGCGCGCGAGCTGCTTGCGGAGTGCGTCCTTTCCGTGCCGCCCCTCGAAGCCCGCGGGACTCGCGGGCTGCAAACTCCGAAGAACGAAGACCTGACCCCCTCGAAGCGCGCGAGCTGCTTGCGGAGTGCGGCCTTTCCGTGCAGCCCCTCGAAGCCCGCGGGACTCGCGGGCTGCGAGCCCTCGAAGCGGCCCTATCCCGCCGTCTCTTCCTTGCTCGCCTTGCGCGTCATGTAGGACAGCGGCCGGTCCTTTTCGTCCTCGTCGCGGTCGAACTCGAGGACCTGCTGGAAGAGCTCGATCATCTTCTGGAGCTGCAGGCGGAAGTTCGCCCGCTGGACCTTCAGCTCCTGGATCGCCTTCTCGATCTCGGCGGAGCGCTGGAGGGCGTGATGCGTGAGTTTCTCGCCGGAGTCCTGCGCCTCGCGGACGATGAGCTCGGCTTCCTTGCGGGCAGCCGAGCGGATGTCCTCGGAGGCCTGCTGGGCCGAGAGCAGCGTCTGCTTCAGGATGCGCTCGCGCTCGCGGTGCTCCTCGTTCTCCTGTTCGAGCGAGCGCAGCCGGTTTTCGAGGTTCGCGTTCTCGCGGGCGAGGACCTCCATGTCTTCGGCGACGTCCGTCAGAAACGTCTGGACCTCGACGGGATCGAGACCCTTCCACTTCTTTGAGAACTCGCGCTTCTGAATCTCGAGGGGGCTCGTGCGGGGGCGCATGGGGACCTCCAGTGTCTTTCTAGAGCGGCGCCGCGTAGGCCAGCCGCGCGACGAAACGGGTCAGCAGATAGATGACGAGCAGGACGAGCAGGGGAGAAATGTCGATGCCGCCGGTCTTCGACGGGGGAACGAGCCGGCGAAAAGGGCGGAAGAGCGGCTCGGTCACTCCCCACAGAAAGCGCACGATCGGATTGCGCGGGTCCGGGTTGACCCACGAAATGAGCGCCGCGATGATCACGACCCACTGCAGACCCGTCAAGATCCACAGGATCGCGTCGAAGATCGCGCCCGCCGCCGAGCCCCCGACGTTCACGCCGGCTCCCGCGGACCGAAGAGGGCCGTCCCGACCCGCACCTCGGTCGAGCCTTCCTCGACTGCGACCGCGAAGTCGTGGCTCATGCCCATGGAGAGCTCGGGGAACGGCCGTCCGAAGCGCGCGGCGAGGCGGTCGCGGAGCGCGCGGAGCTGGCGGAAGAACGGCCGCGATTTCTCGGGGTCGGGATCGTATGGCGGAACCGCCATCAGGCCCCGTACCTCGAGGTGCGGGCAGGCGAGCGCGGCCTCGCAGAGGCGGCCGGCGTCTTCGGGCGGGGCACCCGCCTTCGATTCCTCCCGGCCGACGTTGATCTCGACGAGCACCGGCAGCGTTCCGCCCTTCTCCGCCTGCAGCGCCTCGAGGCGCGCCGCAAGTCTTTCCCGGTCTAGTGTTTCGATGGCCCGAAACCATTGTAGCGCCGTCCTGGCCTTGTTCGTCTGCAAAGGCCCGATCAGGCGCCACTCGAGGTCCGGAAATTCCGCCCGCAGGGCCTCGATCTTGGCGGCTCCCTCCTGGACGCGGTTCTCCCCGAAGCGGGTGATTCCGGCACGCGCGGCGAGCGCGACGGTGAAGGCGCTCTGCGTCTTGCCGACCGCCATGAGAGTGATTTCGTCGGGCCGGCGGCCGGCCCGGGCCGCGGCCGCGGCGATCGACGCCAGGATGTCGTCGCGCCGGCGCGCGATTTCCCCGGCGTCCGGACTCATGACTCGCGGTGGAACCGCTCCCCGGCCATCTCGCGCTCGCTCGCGTCCGCGCCGAGATTGGCCAGCCGGTCGGCTTTCTTGTTTTCTTCGCGCCGGACGTGGGAGATCGAGAACCGGCGAAACGCCTTCGCGCGTCCGAGCGCTTCGAAGAAGAGCGGCTGCAGGTTCGGCGCCTTGACCCGGTAGCGCCCCAGCATCTGCTGGACGAGGAGGAGGCTGTCGGAGGCGATCGAAACCTCCGATGCTTCCCTCTCGGCGGCGCGTCGGAGCGCGAGCAGGAGGGCCCGGTACTCGGCGACGTTGTTGGTCTGGTGGCCGAGCGCCTCGAAGTGCTCTTCCGCGGGCAGGCTCTCTTCGGCCGACACGTACACGCCGGCGCCGGCCGGTCCCGGGTTGCCGCGCGCAGCCCCGTCGATGAACGCCCGAAAGCGCATGCGGAGCTCTACGAGCTCTGCGGCTCGTAGTACAGGATCCGCTTGCAGCTGTCGCAGTAGATGATCTCGTGCCCCTGCTTGAGGATCTGCATCGCGGCCGGACGGATCTTCACGTGGCAGGCCGAGCAGGATCCGCCGACGGCCAGCACGACGGCCAGGCCGTGCTTCTTGTCGATCAGGCGGCGGAACTCCGCGCGGTCGCGCGGCGGGATCTGCGCTTCGAGCTGCTCGATCTCGGATTTCGCACTGCCGAGCTCGTCGTCGATCGCGCGCTGCTCGACGCGCCAGTCCTTCATCCGCTCTTCGTGCTGCTCGGTTTCCGCCGGAAGCGTCTTCTCGCGCGCCTCGAGGTCCGTGCGGGCCGTCTCGATCTCCTCCTCGAGCTCGAGGAAGGTGTCCTCGGTCGAGCGGATGGCCTTCTCGACGCCGTCGATCTCGTTCAACGCGGCGGAGTACTCCCGGCTCGACTGCACGTTCCGCAGCTGCGCCTGGTACTTCTTGAGGCGCTCCTTGAGGTCGGCGAGCTCGCCCTCGGCCTTGCGCCGCTCGAGCTCGGCCTGGGTCAGCCGGGCCCTGAGCTGCGTGACGGCCTCGACCTTCTCCTTGTACTCGCGGTCGACCTCGACGAGGTCGGGCGGGACGGTGTCGCGCTTCTTCTGGCGCTCGCGGACGAACTGGATCCGCGTCTGGAGCCGGTAGAGCTGGGAGAGAAGGTCGCTCATCGCGCCACCCCGGATGCGAAGAGCCCGCAGATGAAAAAAGGTGTTCCGGCTGTGGAACACCCTTGCGTTGACCGCGCGTCTGAGATTCGGTTTCGGATCAAAAGCCTCAATCTTCCGCCCTCGTTGGTGGGTCCACCCGGATTCGAACCGGGGTCTGACCGGTTATGAGCCGGTGGCTCTGGACCGCTGAGCTATGGACCCCGATGAATATAACAAACGGGGTCCCTTTGCCAAGCCGGACCGCCGACGGAGGACCGCAGACGAATCCCGGCACCGCCGTCTGCCGTCCGCCGTCCGCCGTCGGATCCCTCAGCGGATCGTCTCCAGGAACGGCTTGAGCTTTTTGGCTCGGGACGGGTGGCGGAGCTTGCGCAGGGCCTTCGACTCGATCTGCCGGATGCGCTCCCGCGTGACGTTGAACGACCGGCCGACCTCTTCGAGGGTGTGCTCGGAACCGTCCCCGACCCCGAAGCGCATCTTCAGGACCTGCTCCTCGCGGGGTGTGAGCGACTTCAGGACCCGGCGCGTCTGGTCCTGGAGGTTCGAGACGAGCACGGCCTCGATCGGCGAGAGGACCTGGCGGTCCTCGATGAAGTCGCCCAGATGCGAATCTTCCTCTTCCCCGATCGGCGTCTCGAGCGAGATCGGCTCCTGCGCGATCTTCATGATCTTCCGGACCTTGGAGACCGGCATGTCCATGCGCTTGGCGATCTCCTCGGCGTTGGGCTCGCGACCGAGCTCCTGGACGAGCGAGCGCGACGTGCGCGTGAGCTTGTTGATCGTCTCGATCATGTGGACCGGGATGCGGATCGTGCGGGCCTGGTCGGCGATGGCGCGGGTGATCGCCTGGCGGATCCACCACGTCGCGTACGTCGAGAACTTGTAGCCGCGGCGGTGCTCGAACTTCTCGACCGCCTTCATCAGCCCGATGTTGCCTTCCTGGATGAGGTCGAGGAACTGGAGGCCGCGGTTGGTGTACTTCTTCGCGATCGAAACGACGAGGCGGAGGTTGGCGACGATCAGCTCGTGCTTGGCCTGGTCGGCCTCCTCCTCGCCCTCGCGCACCATCCGCTGCGTCTTCTTGACGTCCTCGTGCGAGACGCCGAATCTCTGCTCGAGCTCGCGCAGCGACTTCTTGTACTTCGCGATCCGCCGCTTGTAGAAGTCGAGCCGCGTCGGGTTCTTTTCCTTCTTGAGGGTGTTGGTGTCCTGGCGGATCGTGATCTCGGGGACCGACATCTGGCGGTCGATGTCCTTGAGGATCCCGATGGCGCGGTTGAGGACGGCCGGCGTGAAGTCGGCGGCCCGGATCAACTTCGCCATGTCGGCGATCTTCTTGTCGATCGACGACTCGATGCGCGCGAGGGTCTTGGTGCCCTTCTTCAGCGTGCGCGCCTTGAACTTCATCCGCTTGATGTCTTTGTCGAGCGCGCCGATCTTGCGGAAGCTCGCGAGAATGCCCTCGATGCGCCGCGTCGAGCGGTCGTCGAGGTTCGGTTTCTCGTCCGCCGGATCCTCATCGTCCTCGTCCGGGGCGTTGACGAGCTCGTCGACGATGCGGGTGTCCCGGCCCGCGTTTTCGAGGAGCTTCAGGATCTCCTCGAGCACGATCGGGTTGTTGGCGAGCGCCTGGTAGATCTTGGCCTCGCCCTGCTCGATGCGCTTGGCGATGCGCACCTCGCCCTCGCGGTCGAGGAGCTTGACGGTGCCCATCTCGCGCAGGTACATCCGCACCGGGTCGTTGGTCTTTTCGACGGCCTCGCGGGCCTCGTCGGCCGACTCGGCGGCGTCGGCGGCCCGGCGGCGCGCGGCCCGGTCGGGGTCGGTGACGATCTCGATGCCGACCTCGAAGAAGCGGGCGTAGATGGCCTCCAGGTCCTTCGGCGCGGCAGTCGCCTCGTCCGAAAGGATGGTGTGGATCTCTTCGTAGAGGATGTAGCCCTTTTCCCGGCCGCCCTTGAGCAGCACCCCGACTTCCGGGAACTTTTCCTCAATCGCCAAGTTCATTTCCTTTCCGCGACTTCAGCCTCGCGATCCGCCGGTCTCTATCCTGTTTGTCTCGAAGAAGTGAGTCGAGCTCCGCATTCGGGCGGCCCGCCGCCTCCGCCTGCCGGATGGAGTGGAGAAGCGTCGCGCTCTCCGCCTCCAAGTGTTTGATTTCGAGGGCCTTGAGGAGCCTGTCGACGTCTTTCTCGGTCGGCTCGGGAGATTCATCCAGCGCGACGCCAGAGAGAAACGTTCGCTCGTCCTCCGTAAGGTCTGCGATTTGCCGCTGAAAATCAACAGGTTCCGAGGCGTCGGCGGACTTCCGGAACGCGGAAACGACCCTTTTCACCCTCGGATCCGACAGGTATTCGTCTTTCAAACTCCTTAGAATGAGTGAGTTGAGTTCGCCGGCGGCCAGCGCCCGCAGAATCTTGCGTTCCACGACCGGCGCTGCAATGGCCGATAACGTGGTGCTATTCCCGGACGTTCCCACATCTATAGAACGCGTAATCGGCGGCTTGAGGTTCGCTTTGTCGGCGCTCCAGAGGACTTCGAGGGGGATCGACACCGCCTCGGCCACGCGGCGGTACTCCTCGTACCGGAGGATGCGGTCGGGGATGGCGTTGACGATCTCGAGGATCCGGCCGACCCGCTCCCGCTTCTCGGCCGATGCGAGGTCGCTTTCCGCCGGCCGCAGGTCCTCGAGGAGCCAGGTCAGGTAGGCCGGGGCTTCCTCGATGCGGCGGCCGAGGGCCTCGGGGCCTTCTTTGACGAGCACATCGTCCGGGTCTTCGCCGTCGGGAAGCCGCGCGACCCGGGCCTGGAAGCCCTGCGCCAGCAGAAGGGTCAGCGCGCCGCGCGTCGCGTTGCGGCCGGCGGAGTCTCCGTCGTAACAGACGACCGCGTTCGAGGTCAGGCGGCGGAGCTTCTCGGCCTGTTCGGGCGTGAGCGCCGTGCCCATCGACGCGACCGTCTCGCCGATTCCCGCGCGGACGAGCGCGAGATGGTCGAAATAGCCCTCGACGAGCACGACGCGGTCGCGACGGCGGATCGCCTCGCGCGCCGAGAAGAGACCGTAGAGGAGGCGCTTCTTCGAGAAGATCGGCGACTCGGGGGAGTTCAAGTACTTGGGCTCTCCCTCGGGGGAGAGGGCGCGGCCGCCGAAGCCCACGGGCCGGCCTCGCTCGTCGCGCACGACGAAGAGCAGCCGGTCGCGGAATCGGTCGTAGGCGCCCTTGCCTTCGGAGCGCGGCTGCAGGAGCCCGGCCTCGATCAGCAGGTCCTCGGGGAAGGCGGGGGTGAGGGCCTTGCCGATCGAGTCCCAGGCGTCCGGAGCGTGGCCGAGCGCGAGCTCGCTCCAGAGACCCTCCGGCACGCCCCGCTTTTCGAGATATTTCGCCGCGGCGTTTCCGGGCTTGCCCAGCCGTTCGCGGTAGAAGCGCTCGGCCGCCGACACGGCTTCGTAGAGCCGGTCGCGCCGATCGTCGCGCGGGCCTCGGCGCTCCCGCCGCGGGATCGTGACGCCGAAGCGACCGGCGAGCGCCTCGACCGCCTCGGGAAATTCGAGCCGGTCCATCTGCCGGACGAAGTGGATGACGTCGCCGCCGGCGCCGCAGCCGAAGCAGTGATACAGGCCCTTGTCGCGGTCCACGGTGAAGGAAGGAGTCCGCTCGTTGTGGAACGGGCAGAGGCCCTTCCAGGAGCGGCCGGCCTTCTTGAGCGTGGTGTGGTCGCCGATGACTTCGACGATGTCGGCCGCGGATCGCAGCTCGGCGAGGACGTGGTCGTTGATGTCGAGGTCGTAGGACGTCATGGGTCGTGGATGCGGGTTCGTGGTTGATCGGCCGCCGGGCGGTCCTCTTCTTATCTCAATTCCAGAATGGTCGCCCCGTTGCCTCCCTCGGTCCGACCGGCGGACCGGAGGGACGCGACGGCGCCGTGATTTCGGAAGCGCTCGCGCACGGCCTCGCGCAGCCGGCCGGTCCCGTGGCCGTGGATGACGCGCAGGCGCCCCGCGCCCGAAAGAAGCGCCTGGTCGAGCGCGCGCTCGACCGCCTCCAGCGCCTCTTCGACGCGCTGCCCGATGAGATTGACCTCCGCCGTCGGTCCCGCCGCGTCGCTCCGCGGCTCGGGAGCCGCCGGCCGCGGCGGCGCGGATCGCGGGGCCGGACGGCGGGAAGTGCCCGATGCGGGAGCGAGCTCCGATCGGCGGACGCGGATGCGCTTGCCGCGGGATTCGAGGTGGGCCCAGTCGCCGTCGAAGGCGACGACGCGTCCTTCGCTTCCGAGCTCCCGAATGCGGGCGACGTCTCCGATCGCAACTTCGCGGGAGCGTTCTTCCTCGGCCTGCCGGGCCTGGCCGATCACGGCCTCCGCCTCGGCGGCGCGCTCGGCTTCCTCGAGCACGCGGGCCGCGGAGGCCTGCGCGAGGCGAGCGCTCTCGTGGCGCGCCGCCTCGAGCTCTTCGGAAACCCTGCGCGAGAGTTCGCGGCGGGCCTTCTCGAAGCCGGCGAGGCCCTCGGCGAGCATGCGGGCCTTCTCCTCGGCGAGCCGGCGGCGCTCTTCGGCGAGCCGCTCGCCCTCGATCCTGGCGGCTTCCTTCTCCCGGGCGAGCGAGCGTTCGAGGCCGCGCAGCCGCTCGAGGGCCTCTTCCGCCTCGCTCTCGGCCCGGTCGCGGCGCTCCCAGGCCTCGCCGAGAAGCTCGCGCGCCCGCTCGAGCACGGCCTCGGGAATTCCACGTTCCCGCGCAACGGAGAGTGCGCGGCTGCGCCCGGCGAGCCCCGGGTGGAGCCGGTAGTTGGGACGGCCCGTCTTCTCGTCGAATTCCATCGCCGCGCAGAGGGCGTCCTCGCGGCCCCCGGCGAAGCCCTTCACGGCCGAGAGATGCGTCGTCACCAGGGCCCGGCCGCCGCTCGAGACATATGCCTCGAGGAAAGCGACGGCGAGGGCGCTGCCCTCTTCGGGGTCCGTGGCGCCACCGATCTCGTCGATCAGCGCCAGCGATCCCGGCCCGGCCTCGGCGAGGATCCCGGCGAGGGTCTCCATTGAGGAGGAGAAGGTGGAGCGGTCGGAGAGAATCGCCTGTGCGTCGCCGATCTCGGTGAGGATCGAGCGAAAGACCGGCACACGCGTGCCGGCGGCCACGGGGATGGGAATCCCGGACTGCGCCAGAAGCGAGAAGAGCCCGGCCGTCTTCAGCACGACCGTCTTTCCGCCGGCGTTCGGGCCCGAGACGACGAGAAGGCGGCGGTCCGGCGGAAGCTCCATGTCGAGCGGCACCGCCTGCCGGCCCTCCCGGGTTTCGCCGAGGACGCGGCGGCGCAGCTTCTCGTAGCGCGCGTCGAGGAGCGGATGGCGGGCCCCGACGAGAGTCCAGGCGCCGTCGTCCGAAATCTCGGGAAGGCGCCCCTCGCCCATCTCGCCGAATTCCGCCTTCGCCTCCAGCGCGTCGAGCTCTCCCAGGGCCTCGACGGCGCGTTGCAGGTCGTCGCCGTGCGCAAGAATCATGCGGCCGAAGTCGGTCAGGAGGCGCTCGACCTCCCGCCGCTCCTCGGCGGAGAGGAGCGCGAGGTCGTTGTTGGACTCGATGACTTCCATCGGCTCGACGAAGACGGTCTGGCCGGACCCCGACCGGTCGTGCACAATGCCTGGCACGCGCGCCCGGCTCGAGGCCTGGACGGGCAGGCAGTAGCGGTCGTTGCGCAGGACGACGACCGAGTCGCCGAGCGCTTCGCGCCGGTCGTCGAGAAGCTTCTCGAGCAGGCGCGACACCTCGCCCCGCCGCCGGCGCAGCCGGGACCGGATCGCGAGAAGCTCCGGCGAGGCGTCGTCCTTGAGCTGGCCGTCCTCGCCGAAGAGCTTTGCGGCGCGCGCGACGAGCGCGTCGAAGACGGGGAGCGCCTCGCGCCGGGTCGAGAGAAACGGCGAGTCCGTCTTCGCCAGCGCGCGGCGGACCGCGTCGGACGCGCGGGCGGCGCGCACGATCGGGCGGAAGTCCTCGGGTGCGCCGGAGCCTCCCGCTCCCTCGAGGGATTCGAGTGCGGGCGCGACGTCGTCGAGCCCGGCCAGCGGCAAGCGGCCGTGGCGGATCAGGAAAGCGGAGGCCTCCGACGTCTCGGCGAGGAGCCGGGCGACGCCGGTCTCCTCGAGCGCCGGGGCCAGAGACAGAACCGCCGCCCGTCCGGGCGGCGTTCGAGCGAGGGCCGAAACGAGCCGAAGAACGACGCCGAACTCGAGAGACTCCCGGTCGGCGCCGCCTCCGTCCGCGGGGACTAGACCGAAGCCCGCTTCTCCTCCGACAGCTTGCGGAGCATCTTCTTTCGGGCTTGAATCATCTTGCGCTTTCTCTTCGCGCTCGGCTTTTCGTAATGCTGGCGTTTCTTGAGCTCGGAGAGGATGCCGGATTTCTCGCACTTGCGCTTGAAACGCCGCATGGCGTTCTCGAAAGACTCGTCTTCCTTGACGTGGACCAACGGCACGGACACTCACCCCCTTACCCAGGACCTTCAGAGAGCACGAGATTCTAGAGAGCCGGGTCCGGGGTGTCAACGGGAATGCCGGTATCCCTAATCGAAAGAAAGGCTTAGAATCGGGCGATTTTCCCGGAACGGCTTTACGAAAGTGGCCTCTCACCCGATAATGCCTTCAATGACCGAATCCGAGGCTCCGGACCGGGCGAAACTGCTCGAGATGGAAATCGAACGGCGGCTCTCCGAAAGGTTCGCCGCCCTCCGTGAGGAATTCGACCGGCTGCGGCTCGAGACCGACCGCCGCTGGTTCGGATTTCTGGAGAAGTTCAACCAGGACCTCAAGGGCGTCGTTCCGACCGAGCTGATCGAGCCGGGGCCGGGGCCCGCGGGCGCCGCGGCCGCGGCGAAGCCGGCCTCGGTCGGGGTCGAGGCGGTGCGTGGTCTCGACCAGGCCGCGACCCAGGTCGACGTGCTTCACCGCTTCCTCGACGAGTGCCGCAAGCACTGCTCGCGCGCCGCCCTCCTCGTCGCACGCGGGGGATCGATCGGCGCGTGGAAGGCCGTGGGCTTCTCGGGCCACGGCGGCGACGACGACGCGGTGCGGCAGATCGCGCTGCCGCTCACGGAGGGCGGGCTCCTCGCGAAGCTGATGACGGGAACGGCCGTTCGGCTGCCCGCGGTCAACGACATCTCGACTCTTCTCCGCGCGTTGAAAGTCGCGGATGCGGTGGCCATTCCGATGGTCGTGCGCGAAAAAATCTCCGGCGCTCTCTACGCGGACGCGGTCCTCGGCGAAGAAGAGAATTTCGATCCCGACGCGCTGGCGCTCCTGACGTATCTCGCCGGCCTCGTCGTCGATCGCCTCGCGTCGAGGAAATTGAAGCCCGCGCCGGCGCTCCGCGTGCCCGAGCCCGTCAAGAAGCCGGAGCCCGCGGGCATGTGGATGAACGAGGAAGCCGCGGCCGTCGAGGAGCTGTCCCCGTCGGCGGAAGTCGGCGCGGCTCCGGAGCCGGCGCCGCCGCCGCCCCGGCCCGACGTCCGTCCGCGCGAGACGCCGGCCGCGTCGATCGTGACGCCCGCGATCCCGATGCCGGAGCCCTCGCGCCGGCTCGGCGGGCCGCTCGCGGCGGCGGTGTCGTCCGACGAACGACAGGAGGAGGCTCGCCGTTTCGCGCGGCTCCTCGTCTCCGAGATCAAGCTCTACAACGAGCGCGCGGTCCTCGAGGGGCGCGAAGGCGGAAACATCTACCAGCGCCTCAAGGACGACATCGACCGGAGCCGCCAGATGTACGACGAACGGATCCCCGACGACGTCCGGTCCTCGACCAACTTCTTCCAGGAGGAGCTCGTGCGGATCCTCGCCGATGGCCGGCCCGAGGCTCTGGGCGTCTGACGGTTCGCCGGCGGCCCCCGTCTTCCCGCGGCACCCCCCGGTGAAGCGGCTCGCGGTCCTCGGAAGCCTCGTTCTCCTTCTCCTGTCCGGGCGCGCGCGGGCGGACCGCGAGGTGCCTCAGGTCTCGAGCGACTTCGACGCCGAGTTCGCGCGCGCGGCCGACCTGCTCGACGAGGGAAAACGCGCGGAGGCGGAGGCCGTGCTCGCCGAGGTTCGCCGCCGGGCGGGACCGTCCGCCTGGGACGCACGGGCCGCGATGCTGCTCGCCTGCGACGACGCGCGACGCCTGGACTGGGTGGCGGCTGCCGCCGCGCTCGCCGGTGTGCGTGCGGCGCCGATCGGCCTCGAGGCCTACCGCAGCCTGCGGCGCGCGGAGGCCCTCGAGCTTCTGGGGCGTCGCGACGAGGCGCTCGAGGAGGCCCGACTCGCCTTCTCGGCCGAGGGACGCTTCGCGTACCGCGTCCGCGCCGCGATGCTCCTCGCGCGCCTCGAGGAGAAGCGCGGGCGGCCGGACGAGGGCGCCCGCGTGCTCATGCTCGCGGCCGACGCCGCGACGTCGCCGGCCGAGAGCGCGGAGGTCGCGATCGGGCAGATCCGGCTGGGGCTCGCGTCGAAGGACGAGGCGGCGGTGAGTTCCGCGGCGCGGAGGCTGCTGCTCGACGCGCCGACCTACGACGCGCTGACCTCGACGCCGGACTTCGCGCGCCGCGCGGCCGCGCAGGCCGAACGCCGCCTGACCCCGGCCGAGCGGGGCCGGCGCGGAAAATCCCTCGTCGCCGCGGGCGAAGCCAGGCGCGGGGTCGCGCTGCTCACGAAGGACAAGCCCGAGGCATGGCCCGAGGGGGAGCGCTCCGCCAACCTTCTCGCGCTGGCCCGCGGACAGCTCGCCTCGCGCAACCTCCGCGCCGCGGAGGCGACGGCCGCCCGGATCCCCGCGGACGGAACGCTCGCCGCGTCGGAGGCGAAGCTCTTCCGCTGCGACCTCGTCCTGACGAGGCTGAAGTCCGGGAAACGGCCCCTCGATCCGGCGGATCTCCGGCTCGACCCGGTGCGGGCGGCGCTCGTCGCGCTGACGGAGCCCGGAGTCCCGGCGCCGGTCCGACGCTCGGCGCGGGAGCGTCTGCTGCGGATGGCCGCGGAGCGCGAGGACTTCGGCGCCGCGCTCGCCCTGGCGCGCGAGCTCGCGGCCGAGGCGCCCGACGGGTCCGACGGGTTCGAGACGCTCTGGGGACTGGCCTGGGCCCGGTTTCGCTCGGAGGACTTCGCCGGCGCCCGCGCCGACTTCGAGGCGCTCGCCGGGCTCTACCGCGGCGTCTCCATCGCGCGGCGCCTCGCGTACTGGAAGGCGAGGTGCCTCGAGCGCGAGGGGCGCGGGGCGGAGGCGAAGACGCTCTTCGCCGAGCTCGCGGCCGCGTCGCCGGCCGACGTCTACGCCCGGTTCTCCCGGCCGCGCGCCGCCGCGCCGGCCCGGCTCGAGCGCGCGTCGCTCTCCGATCCCTCCACGGCGACGGCGGCCTTCGCCCGCGTCGACGAGCTGTTGCGGCTGCGGATGTTCGAGGAGGCCTCCGCGGAGGCCCGCATCCTCGCGCCCTCCCGGGGACGGGAGCTGCGCATCGCGGAGTCGGACTTCGCGCTCGGGCGCTTCGTGACCGCGGCCGTATGCATCAAACGCGCGCTTCCGGAAATCGGCACGGCGGAAGAGGGGCGCGTTCCGGACGGCTGGAGGCGGCTCTACTACCCGATCGAGGAAGGAGGCTTCCTGCCGGAGCGGGCGAAGGAGTTTTCGCTCGATCCGGCCGTCCTGCGGGGGCTCGTCCGGCAGGAAAGCGTCTTCGACACGAACGCGAAGTCGCGCGCCGGAGCGATGGGGTTGATGCAGCTCATGCCGGCCACGGCGAAGAGCCTGTCGCGCTCGGTTCTGCGCTCCCGCTACCGCCGCGCGTTTCTCTACGACCCCGGCGTCAACGCCCGTCTCGGCGCCGCCTACCTGCGAAGCCTCCTCGACCGTTTCGACGATTCGACGATCCTGGCGCTCGCGGCGTACAACGGGGGCCCCACGCGGATCGCGCGGCTCCTGCGCGAGAACCCGAATCTCCCGGAGGACGAGCTCTTCGAGTCGATCCCGCTCTACGAGACGCGCGATTACGTCCGCCGCGTGCTGCTCTTCGCGGAGTCGTACCGCGAGCTGTACCCGTAGAAGCTACCAGGATCCTTCGGGCACGACGAGGATCGAACAGCCGGCTTCGCGGAGCGCCTGGCGGGTGATCGTGCCGCCGGCGCCGACGACGAGGAGGTCGTAGGGCTCGGCCCGGAGCTCCGCGAGGATTCCGCCGAGCGGCGCCTCGTTCTGGCGGACCGAGAAACGCGACCGCACGCCGAGCTCGCGCAGCGTCGCGATTCCCCGCTCGAGGTGCGCCCGCGCAAACGGAAGCGGCGTGCGGTCCGGGTGCGTCACGTGGAGAAGGGTGACGGCGGCGCCGAGGCGCCTCGCGAGCCAGCCGCCGGCGCGCACGTCGGTCTTCCCGGGCTCGCCGACCGCGGTGCAGATGAGGATGCGCTCGATCCGGCGGGGCCGGCCGCGCGCGAGGAGGAGCGGGATGGTGGTCTGCGCGGCGAGCTCCTCGGCGAAGCTCGGGGAGCTCCGCCGGCTCCGCATCGACGCGAGCTCGCCGGCGCCGGCGACGACGAAGTCGTAAGGCGCTTCCCGCGTTTCGTTGGCGATCTGCTCGGCGGCGTCGCCGCGGCGGACGCGGATCGCGGCCTCGATCAGGCCCGCCTCGCCCGCGCGGCGGGCGAGCGTCTCCCGGAGCGCGTCCTGGCCGCGCGCGTCCGGCGCGATGCCGAGCACCGTCGCAACGGCGTCCAGCGCCTCGACGAGTGGCGGAGCGAGCTCGAGCGCCGCGGAAAGGCCCGCGCCCTCGTCGCAGACGAGCAGCCGCGGCGTCGGCTGACGGAGGATGTGCCACTTGTCGAGCACGACCCAGGGCTTTCCGGGCGGCGGGTCGACGTGCGCCGGAATGTCGACCTCGAGCAGGATGCTCTCTTCGCCGTACGGCAGCGGCGGCACGACCTGGCGCACGCCGGCGAGCGCCGGCAGCCGGACGCGGATGCGCTTGCGGGGGCCCGTGAACGTCGTCTCCACGATCTCTCCGCGCCCGAGGGCCTTTCCCTTCGGGGGTTCCGTCCTCGGAGAGCATCAGTTGCTCGGGACGGATCAGGACCCGGACCCGGTCCCCCTCGTCGTGCGGAACCTCGGGCGGGATCTGAAGCGTGACCGGCCCGAGCTCCACGCGGTCGCTCGCGGGAGCCGCCGACGAGGATCGCGCCCGCGCCGAGGAAGGTCGCCACGAAGAGCGAACGCGGCTTCTCGTAGAGATCGTCGGGCTCGCCGACCTCGACGAGCCGTCCGCGGTCCACGACGGCGATCCGCCGCCCGAGCTCGAAGGCTTCCTCCTGGTCGTGCGTGACGAGGATCGTCGTGACGCCGAGCGTCTTCTGGATCTCCTTGAGCGTCTGGCGAAGCTGCACGCGGATCTTGACGTCGAGCGCGCCGAACGGCTCGTCGAGCAGGAGGACCGCCGGCCGGTACGCGAGAGCGCGCGCGAGGGCGACCCGCTGCCGCTGGCCCCCCGAGAGCTGGCTCTCGTAGCGGCCGCCGAGGCCCGAGAGGCCGACGAGCTCCAGCAGCTCCTCGCGGCGCTGCTCCCGCTCGGCCGGAGGGACCTTGCGGATGCGCAGTCCGAACTCGATGTTCTCGGCGACGGTCATGTGCCGGAAGATCGAGTAGTTCTGGAAGACGAAGCCGACGTCCCGCGCCTGGGGCGTCAGGTTCGTCACGTCCTTCTTGCCGAGACGGATGACCCCCTCGTCCGGCAGGATCAGGCCGGCGATCATCCGGAGGATCGTGCTCTTGCCGCTGCCCGACGCGCCGAGCAGCACGAAAAGCTCGCCGTCCTCGACCTCGAGCGACACGCGGTCGACGGTGACCTGGTCGGCGAAGCGCTTGCTGACCTTCTCGAGGGTGATCGACATCAGCGGTCCCGCTTGGCCGTATAGCGCAGCAGGAAGAAGAAAATGAGGAAGGACAGCAGGGCGAGCACGGCGGCCACCGCGTTGGCGGCCTCGACGTTGCCCGCCTCGAACTGGGCGAAGATGTAGAGGGGCGCCGTCTGCGTCCGCAGGCGCAGGTTGCCCGAGACGAGCACGGTGGCGCCGAACTCGCCGAGCGAGTGGGCGAACGTCAGCAACGCGCCGGCGAAGAGCCCTCCGCGCAACGTCGGCAGAATGACCCAGCGGAAGGTCTGCCATGCCGTCGCCCCGATCGTGTAGGCCGCCTCTTCGTAGGTCTCCTCGAGCTCGTCGAGGACCGGCTTGACCGCGCCCAGCATGTACGGGAACGTGACGAAGAGGTGCGCGAGAAGGACGCCCGCCGGCGCGAACATCGGCTGGATGCCGAGGGGCTCGAGCAACCGCCCGAGCAGGCCGATCGGGCCCCAGAGCAGGAGCAGCGACGTTCCGACGACGACCGTCGGGATCGCCACGGGAAGGTTGACGATGATGCCGAGCACGCGCTGCCCGCGGAAGCGGTAGCGCGACAGGACGTAGGCGGTGTACGTGCCGAGGATCGCGTTGACGGCCGCGGTCCCGAAGGCGATCAGCAGGGAGAAGCGCAGCGCGAAGATCGCCTCGCGCGAGGAGAGCGCGGCGAGGAACGCGGCCGGGCCCCCGCGGAATGCGAACACGAAGACCGCCGCGAGCGGCATCAGGATGAGGGGCAGCAGGGCCAGGACGACGAAGGTCACCGGAACCGTCGCCCGCCGGCCCGTCCGGACGATGGCGCTCGCGGGGGCGCTCACCGCGGGCTCCCGGTCTTCATGACCCGATTCTTCCAGACCCCGTCCACGATGTCCTTCTTCGCCCGGCGCCAGCCCCCGAAATCGGCGATGCGGAAGGGGTCGGCGATCGCGCCGAACTCGGCGTGGCCGACGTTCAGGGCGTCGTCCACGCTGCGAAAGCCGTAGCGCACGAAGATGCGCTGGGCCTCCTCGGTCCACAGGAAGCGCGCGAAGGCGTCGATGAGCGGCCGCTGCCTTGCCGACACGTTGCGATCGACCACGACGAGGGTGTGCTCCGAGAGGATCGTTCGCTCCGGGTAGACGACGTCGGCGAGAAGCTTCCCGCGGCCCTTGTCGAAGATCGCCTCCTGTTCGTAGGTGATGAGCGCGTCGCCGAACCCCTGCGAGAACTGGGTGCGGGCGCCGCGGGCCGAGGAAGCCTGCGCCACGACGTTTTTCCAGATGCCCGCGAGCATCGCTTCGCCGGCGCCCGGCCGGTCCGGCTCGGCCCGCGCGCCGGCGCCGTACTCGGCCACGATCGCCCAGTTCGCTCCGCCCGAGGTCATGGGGTCCGGGTGCACGATGCGGGCGCGGCCGGCGGCGAGGTCGCCGAAGTCTCGGATGCCGAGCGGATTGCCGGGGCGCACGAGCACGACGAACGGCGTGAGGTTGACGACGCCTTCGTGGGGCAGTTGCTTCCAGCTTCCCGCGGCGATGACGCCGGCGTCGGCGAGGCGTTCCGCGTCGCTCTCGAGCGACAGCAGGACGAGCTGCGCCGGGACCCCCAGGATGACCTGGTTGGTGACCGTGCCGGAGCCCCCGAAGGAGGAGATGAACTCGACGTCGCCGTGGCCGGCCCCGCGCCACTCTTTCCGGAACGCGGGGAAGATGCCGTCGTTCATGGCGTCGGCGAGGATGCTGAAGCCGTAGAAGACGATCGTCGGCGGGGCCGCCTCCGCGCGCGAGAAAGGCAGCCACGGCCAGAGAGCCCAGACGAGGAGCGCCGCGAGAAAGAGAAACGGCGCGACGGCGCGCCGGCGCGGCGAAGGGGGTCTCATCGAGCGAGCCTCGGTGCCACGACGCGCCGAGGATATCGCCTTAGAATCCGGCCGTGAGCGAGACCCGGGAATTTCGCGTGAAGACCGCGCGCAAGATCGAACGTCTCGACATCACCCGACAGGTGGAGAACGCCGCGAAGGCGCTGGGGCGGGACGGGGGAGCGTTGCTCGTGACGACGCCCCACACGACCGCCGCCGTGACCGTGGGGGAAGCCTGGGACCCCGACGTGACCGGCGACATCGAGCGGGCGCTCGACGCCTGGGTGCCGAACGTGCGGTTCGACCACGGAGAGGGCAATTCGGCGGCGCATTTTCTTTCCGAGGCCATCGGCAATGCACGGCTCGTGCCTCTCGAGAAGGGGAAGGTCGTGCTCGGCCGGTGGCAGGGGGTCTTCCTGATCGAGCTCGACGGGCCGCGCGAGCGCACGGTGCGCGTCGCCGCGCTCTAGCCGCACGACGGAAGCTCCCGCTCCTCCTTCTGGATGTGTGCGTCCCAGCGACGCGCGAGGTTTCCGAAGAGCCGGCGTGCTCCTTCCACGTCGCCGCCCGTCGGCGAGTCGTCGCATCACCCCGGACAGCTCGCGGATCTGGACGTGCTCGAGGCGCAGCTCCCGTCCCAGCCGTTCGGCCGGCGTCTCGGCCTGGGCGGGCGCGAGCCCGTGCCCCGCGGCGCGCGGCAGCACCTCGTCCTCCTCGAACCCGGTGTGGCGGCGCAGCTCCTCGTCGAACGCGACGATCGCATCGCGCGCGGGAGCGAGCGCGCCGGCGTCGGCCGCGGCGAGAAACTGCCCGAGGAGCCGGTCGAGCCGCCGATGCGCGAGCCGAAGATCCTCGAGTCCGGCCATGGTCAGCGATTCTGGCACGGTCGGACTGCGAGGCGCGGACTACAATCGCCCGGATCGGGGGGTCGACCCACGGTGGTACAGCCCGGCACGCTTCTCGAAGGAAAGTACGAAATCCTCGACAAGATCCGCGAGGGCGGGATGGGGTCCATCTACCGCGTGCGGCACCGCCTCCTCGAGGAAATCCGGGTCGTCAAGGTGATGAAGCCGAGCGCCGTGGCCGACGCCGACCTGCGGCGGCGCTTCGTCGAGGAGGCGCGCACCGCGACGCGGCTCAAGCATCCCAACATCTGCACGATTTACGACTTCGCGATCGACGACTCGGGCATGGCGTACCTCGTCATGGAATACATCGAGGGGCCGAGCGTCTCCGATCTCCTCAAGCTCCAGGGACGGCCGGCCCTGCCGCTGGCGCTCGACATCGCGCACCAGAGCCTCCTCGCCCTCGGCTTCCTCCACCGCAAGGGGATCGTGCACCGCGACGTCGCGCCCGACAACATCATGCTCACGCGTGACGAGCAGGGCCTGCCGCTCGTCAAGCTGATCGACCTCGGAATCGCGAAGGTCGCGGAGGGCCCGATCGAGGCGACTGCCACGGGCGTCTTCCTCGGAAAGCTCAAGTACGCCTCGCCGGAGCAGTACGGCGCGCTGCCGAAGGGACAGCGTCTCGACGGCCGGAGCGACCTCTACGGGCTCGGCATCGTTCTGTACGAGCTCCTGACGGGCGTGCTGCCGTTCGAAGGCGATACCGTGGTCGAGCTGCTGCGCGCCCACGTCTTTGCGCCCCCGCGGCCGTTCTCGCAGTCGGACCCGGAGGGCCGCGTTCCCGCGGAGCTCCGAGGCGCCATTCTCAAGTCGCTGCAGAAGCGCCGCGAGGATCGGTACGCGAACGCGGAGGAGTTCGACCAGGAGATCCTGACGATCCGTCGACGCTACATTCGTCCGGAAGACCTCGAGGAGACGCGGGCGGCCGTCGCGAAGCTCCGCCCGAGCCGGGAAATCCGAGTGCTGTCGGCGACGCCGAGCGCCCAGAGCCACCTCGACCGGCAGTTCGGGGTTTCGGGGACGCCCACTCCCGCTCGCTCGACCGAGAACGATCTGACGGCGGCGGCCCCGGCGTCAGCCAATTGGACGGGCCGCGAGGCCGACGTGCCGACCGTGCCGACCGAGCCCGCGACGGTGCGCCGCCGGCCGGTGTGGCTCCTGCCCGCCGTCGCGCTGGTCGCGGCGGCGATCGCCGCGGCCGTCGTGCTGTCGCGATCGAACCGCGCGGAGGCGCCGGCCGTCCGGACCGCCACGCTCGCGACGCCCGCGGCCGTGCCGACTGCCGCCGAGCGCCCGACCCCCGAACCGACCGCTCCGCCGACGCCCGAACCGACGGCCGCTCCGCCGACGCCTCCGCCGACCTCCGCCCCGGCGACGGCGTCCGCTCCGCGGTCGCGCGCCGTCGTGCCGCACGCGACCGCTCTCCCGGCGCGGCCGGCCGTGATGGCGCCGCCGCCGCCCCCCGGGCTCGCGGCCTCCGTCCCGGCCGCTCCGACGCCGGCCGCCGAGACGGTCCGTCTGCCCTCGTCCGTTCCCGCCCCGCCGACCGAGCCGGCGCGCGTCGCGCGCCGCGGTGCCTTCGCCCCGCCCCGCGCCGACGGAGGCGGACCGCCTGCGCGAGGCCGTCCGCCTCTACGAGACCGCGCAGAACACCCTCAATCCCGACCTTTACGTCCGCATCTTTCCCGGCGTCGACCGGTCGCGGGTCGAGGAAGCCTTCGGCAACTTCCGGTCGCAGACCGTCGAGTTCGAGATCCGGAAGATCGAGATCGATCCGCGCGGTCAGACGGCGGTCGTCACGGGGTTCGAGTCGCGCCTGGCCGTCCCCAAGGCGGGCAACGAGCAGCGCGTGAACTCCAACCGAGTCCTCCACTTCGAGAAGCGCGGCGACGCCTGGGTCATCACGTCGGTTCGCTGACGACCCGCGGCCCGGGAACGCCTTAGAAGCTGTAGTCGATCGCGACGAGCGGCGTGAACCCGTCGAGCAGCCCCTGGCTGTTGAGCGGGAAGAGCCCGTTGAGCGTGAGGAGGAAGTTGCCGAACGGATTGATCTTGACGCCGACCGAGCCGAGGAGCTGGTTGATGTCGCCCGTCGAGGTCACCAGTCGCGGCAGCACCGCCGAGACGATGGTAGGCGGGGCGGTGGGGTCCGGGTTGGTGTTCGCCTGGAATTGCGTGTTCTCGACGTGGATGCTCTGTGTGTCGAGAAACGTGCGGCCGATCACGTCGACCGCGACCGTGAATCGCGGACCGATCGCCCAGTCGAAACCGCCCGTGTAGTTGAACTCGTCGGCGACCTGGGGATCGCCCGAGGACTCGATCGACCAGGTGTAGCCGACGTTCAGATGCGGCGAGAAGGAGCCGAGGTGCGCGGAGCCCACGATGAACGGCTTGATCTGCGTGACGCCGGTTCCGAGCAGTTCCCGCTCGTCGCCGGTCGGAAGGCGGGCATCCACCGCGAGGGCGACTCCGGCCTTCGGGCTCGAGACGAAGCGGTACTTCGCGCGCAGGACCACGTCGCCCAGGCCCGAGGAGCTGCCGCTCTGCCGGAACGTCTCCGTGCTCTGACCGTTCTGGAAGCGGTGGATGGTCGGCGCCGTCGGCCCGGTCGCGAGGCGATCGATCGCGGCGTCCGTCTGGGCGTCGATGTCCACGCTCACGATGGGGATCGCGAAGCCGACGTCGAGGTTGTCGAGGATGCCGTAGTCGAAGACGAGCGCCGCGATGTCGGTCTTTATTTTCACGCTCAAGGCCGCGGTGATCACGTCGCCCTCGACGAAGGTCTCGAGGTTCGAGCCGTCGTGGTTGACGTCCTGGTGCGTGAAAACGAGCCGCACGTCGCCGTCCGGCAGGGACAGGCCGTTGATCTCGTCGAAGGTGAAGTGGCTGTAGTTGAGGCCGAGATTGAACCGTCCCTTGCCGATCGTGTCGGCGCGCTCGGCGTAGATGGGGCCGAAGCTTTCCGTGGCGCGGGTCAGGACGCCGAGGGCCGGATCGAACTGGTAGACGAACCCGCCGGACGAGGAGGCCAGCGGAAACGACGAGAGCTGCGTCGCGATCTGCGAGCTGAACTCCTGCAGCGCCAGGAGCTGGGGCGACTCGTCGCCGATGAAGTGAGTCTCGTGGCTCGGGAAGCCCTCGGGCGGCGGCGCCAGGGTGATTCCCTGGCGGAGGAAATCGGTCAGGAGATCGCGCAGGTGGAAGCTCTGTGCGCACAGCGGGGCGGCGGCGGTGAGGAGAAGGACGGCGGCGAAGAAACGGGTCGAACGCATCGGCTTCCCTCCCGGAAATCGTTGGTCGCAAGACTACGAACAGCCGGGGATCGGGTCAAGGCGCGATTCTCGACGACTTCTCCCGGAGACGGGAGACAATGCGGGCATGTGGAGCGCCGGGCGGACGATCGCGCTGGTCCTGGTCGCCGTGACCCTCGGCTGCGCGAAGCCGGCCGATCCGGTGCAGGCGACGATCGAAGCGGTCGTGAAGGCCGCCAACGGCCGCGACGCGGACGAGCTGATGGCGCGGGTGGCGCCCGACTTCGAGGCGGCCGACGGGACCGGCCGTAACGAGATCGAGGCGAGGCTCAAAGGTTACTTCCAGGCCTACGAGAGCCTGCACGTGCAGGTCTCCAACGTCCAGATCGAGCGGGGCGAGGCCGCCGCGCGGGTCCGCCTGCGGGCCGACATGACCGGCCAGCCCCGTTCCGTCGGCGGCCTGAGCGGCCTCCTGCCCTCCGCCGCGAAGTACGACTTCGACCTGCGCCTCGTTCGCGACGGGAAGGAGTGGAAGCTCGCGTCGGCCGGCTGGCAGCCCGTCCAGGACTGACGCGTTACCGCGGTTTGACTCCCCGGCCCAATGTCCTTATTCTTCCCGGTCCGCTCTGCTCCTCAGTAGCTCAATGGCAGAGCATCCGGCTGTTAACCGGAGGGTTGTAGGTTCAAATCCTACCTGAGGAGCCAATCTTCTCGGCGCGTTCAGCCGCGCTGCCCCCGTTGTAGAGTCGGCGTCAAGATCGAATGACGCTCTCCGCCGGAACACGCCTCGGTCCCTACGAGATCCTCGCGCCTCTCGGCGCGGGCGGGATGGGCGAGGTGTACCGGGCGCGGGACAGGAAGCTGGATCGCGACGTGGCGGTCAAGGTCCTGCCCCCGGCCGTCGCGGCCGAGCCGGACACGCTCGCGCGCTTCGAGCGCGAGGCGAAGGCGGTCGCGGCGCTCTCGCATCCGAACATCCTCGCGATCTTCGACTTCGGGACGCACGGCGGTGTCGTCTTATGCCGTCACGGAGCTTCTGGAGGGCGAGACGCTTCGCGGCAAGCTCGACACGGGCCCGATTCGCGCAGAAGCAGGCCGTCGACTACGCGCTCCAGATCGCGAAGGGGCTCGCCGCCGCCCACGAGAAAGGGATCGTTCACCGGGACCTGAAGCCCGAGAACCTGTTCGTCTCGAAAGACGGTCACGTCAAGATCCTCGACTTCGGCCTGGCGAAGAAGGTCGGAAGCGGTCGCCGCGCGAGGAGCAGACGAGCGCGCCGACGGGCACGGGCCACACGGAGCCCGGGACGGTGATGGGGACGATGGGCTACATGTCGCCCGAGCAGGTGCAGGGGCCTGCCGGTCGATCACCGCTCGGATATCTTCTCGTTCGGGGCGATCCTCTACGAGATGCTGTCGGGCAGGAAGGCCTTCAAGAGAGGACACGGCGAGCGACACGATCGCGGCGATCCTCAAGGAGGAGCCGCCGGAGCTGATGCAGTCGGGGCGCAACGTCTCGCCGGCCCTGGATCACATCGTCAAGCACTGCCTGGAGAAGGACCGGGACCAGCGGTTCCAGACGGCCAAGGACGTTGCGTTCGCGCTCTCGGAGGCAGTCGTCGTCGCCGTCCCGAGCGGCGCGAGCGGCGCGCAGATCGCCGCTGCCGCCGGCAGGCAAGAGCAGGATTCTCGTCGTCATCGCGGCGGTCGTCGTCCTGGCCGCGCGGGTTCTTTCTCGCTGCGGCGTGCCGCACCGCGGCGCAGGGCGAGGCCGGCGGCGTCAAGCGCGTGGCCGTGCTGCCGTTCGAGAACCTTGGTGCGCCCGAGGACGACTACTTTGCCGACGGGATCGCGGACGAGATTCGAGGTAAGTTGACGTCGTTGCCGGGACTTCAGGTCATTGCCCGAGGCAGCTCGACTCCCTACAAGAAGACGACCAAGACACCGAAGCAGATCGCCGAGGAACTGGAGGTCGGCTACCTCCTGACGGCCACGGTGCGCTGGGAGAAGAGCGCCGGTGGCAACCGCGTGCACGTCAGCCCCGAGCTCGATCGAGATCTCGGGTTCCGGAGCGCCGACGTCCAAGTGGCAGCAGCCGTTCGACGCGGCGATCACGGACGTGTTCCAGGTGCAGTCGGAGATCGCGACGAAGGTGGCGCAGGCGCTGGGCGTGCGCGCTCGGCGCGGGCGAGGAGAAGCGGCTTTCCGAGAAGCCCACGCAGAATCTCGCCGCTTACGACGCCTTCCTCAAGAGTGAGGAGATCCGGAACAGCGGAGCCAACGATCCCGCCAGCCTGCGCAAGGAGATCGGCTTCTACGAGCAGGCCGTGGCCTGGATCCCGGCTTCGCGCAGGCGTGGGCGGGGGTCTCGAGGGCCAGTTCGCTCCTGTACGCCGGCAGCACCCCCACGCCCGCCCTCGCGGAGCGTGCCCGGCAGGCGGGGGAGAAGGCCGTCGCGCTTGCCCCGAACCGCCCCGAGGGGTACCTGGCCCTCGGTGCCTACGAACGGTTGGTTTCTGTGGACTACAACCGCGCCCTGGAGCACTACGAGAAGGGGCTGCGCCTTGCCCCCGGCGATGCCTCGTCTTCTCAGGGGAACGGCGCTGGCCGAGCAGGGCCTCGGACGCTGGGATGCGGCCGTGGAGCATTTCAGAGCAGGCGGAGCGCCTGGATCCCCGGTCAGTCGGCCATCGTGCGGTCCTTGGCGATGCGCTCCTTCGTCTGCGGCGCTATCCCGAGGCGCGGGAGGCCTTCGACCGTGGTCTCGCCCTCGCGCCCGCCAACCTTGATCTGATCGAGAACAAGGCGATGACCTACCTCGGCGAGGGAGACCTGGCCGGTGCCCGGGCCGTGCTCAAGGCCGCGCCCAAGGAGGTCGAGCCCACCGCGCTCGTGGCCTACCTGGCGAATTACCACGGATCTCGTCTGGGTCCTCGACGAGGAGCAGCGAGAGCTTCTGCTGCGGCTGACGCCGAGCGCGTTCGACGACGACCGGGGCGCCTGGGCCCTCTGCCTCGTTCAGGCCTATGCCTTGAAGGGCGATGCCGCGAACGTGCGCACCTACGCCGAGGAAGCCAGGAAGGCCTTCGAGGAGCAGCTTCGCGCAGCGCCCAAGGATGCGGAGCGTCACGTCGCTCTCGGCCTCGCGCTGGCATATCTCGGTCGGAAAGAAGAAGCGATCCGGGAGGGCGAGCGCGGCGTCGCGCTCGATCCGATTTCGAAGGATGCCCTGCGACGGCCCCTACTTCCAGCACCAGCTCGTGCGGATCTACATGCTCGTCGGCGAGCCGGAGAAGGCGCTCGACCAGCTCGAGCCGCTGCTGAAGATCCCGTACTACCTCTCGCCCGGCTGGCTCAAGATCGACCCCAACTTCGACCCGCTGCGCAAGAACCCGAGGTTCCAGAAGCTCGTCGCCGGCGGGAAGTAGTCCCACGCTACAGAGCGGCCCGAAGCCCCGCTAATTCCCGCAGCCAGCCCCCGAAAAGGTTCCAACTGGGAACTATGTGGGGAGCCACTAGTCTCCGCGCATTCGGCTCCGATCTCGCAGTGTAAAGTTCCGCCAGGTCGGATGACACTCCCAGCCGGACCGCGCCTCGGGCCCTTGGGCAGGATCTCCGCACGGGATCGCCAACTCGGTATGGGCTCGCCGCATCACGCGCCGCGACTTTATCGATGGCGTGGCAGCGACTGTTGCGGTTGCCCTCGCGCACGGCCCGCTCTCGGCCCTGGAGCGCGCGGCGGCCGGGGTCCGGCAACCCAAGCAGGACGTGCCCGGCTACTATCCCCCCGCGCTCACCGGGTTGCGCGGAAGCGGCCCTGGATCCTTCGAGACAGCGCACGCCTTGCGTGACGGCGACTTCTGGAAGATCGCTGGCAAGCCCGAGGGTGGCGCGGAGGAGTATGACCTCGTCGTCGTGGGCGGTGGCACCAGTGGGCTCGCCGCCGCATACTTCTTTCTCAAGCACGCGCCTTCAGCGCGCATCCTCATCCTCGACAACCACGATGATTTCGGCGGCCATGCCCAGCGCAACGAGTTTCGACCAAGTGGCCGTCTTCTGCTGGGCAACGGAGGCTCGGCGTCCATCGAATCGCCCTTCGCCTACAGCGCGGTCGCCCGCGGGCTGATGACCGAGCTCGGCGTCCAGCCTCGGGCACTGGCGGCTCGTTGTGATGTCGAGAATGCCTACCCGGGCCTGTCCGCCGCCTGCTTCTTCGATCGCGAAATCTTCGGGTCAGACCGGTTCGTGTCGCGCGCGCCAGACCTCTTCGAAAGCCGGGACGCCGCCGCGTGGCGCCGTTTCCTCTCGCGGACGCCGCTGTCCCCGACCGCTCGAACCGACATCCTCCGTATTCAGACGGCGCCCGCGGACTTCATGCCAGGCCTGTCCTCTGACGACAAGAAGAATCGACTGTCGCGAATCAGCTACCGAGACTTTCTGCTGAGCGTCGCGAAAGTGGACCCGGCGGTGCTTCCTTTCTACCAAACCGCCCCGCACGACCTGTACGGAGTCGGCATCGACGCTGTGCCCGCGCTCGACTGCTGGGGCTTGTCCTATCCTGGATTCGATGGGCTCGGGCTCGAGCCCGGGCCGCACCCGCGGATGGGCTACACGGCGCGCGGATACGCCACGCCGAAGGAAGCCTACGAGTTTCACTTCCCCGATGGCAACGCGACGATCGCGCGACTGCTTGTGCGCGCGCTCGTTCCGGGCTCTGTCCCGGGCCATACCGTCGAGGATGTCGTCATGGCGAAGCTCGACTACGGTCGGCTCGACAGGCCGGAGTCACCCGTGCGCATCCGGCTCAACGCAACCGTAGTCGGTGTGCGCCACGGGGGAAGCCCCGCGTCCAGAGAGGTCGAGGTCGTCTGGGTGCGCGACGGCGCTGTCGCCATGGCTCGGACCCGGGGCGCGGTGATGGCGTGCTGGAACATGATGATCCCGTACGTCTGCCCGGAGCTTCCGGAGAAGCAGAAGGACGCGCTGCTCTACGGCGCAAAGGTGCCGCTGGTCTACACCTCCGTGGCTCTGCGGGACGGACGGTCGTTTGCGAAACTCGGTGCCCGCGAGATCACATGCCCGGGCATGTACCACAACGAGGTCCGCCTCGATCGCGCCGAGAACATCGGTGGTTACCGGTCGCCCACCTCCCCGCGCGAGCCTGCACTCGTGCGGATGACGCGCACGCCCTGTCAGCCAGGGCTGCCGGAGCGAGAGCAGCATCGCGCTGGCCGCATCGAGCTCCTCACAACCTCGTTCGAGACCTTCGAGCGAAGCATCCGCGACCAGCTCGCCCGCGTGCTCGGCGGGGGCGGTTTCGATCCGGCGCGCGACATCGAAGCCATCACGGTGAACCGCTGGCCGCACGGATACGCCTATGAATACAACCCGCTCTTCGATCCGGACTGGCCGGAAGGCGAGCGACCCTGCGACGTCGGCCGGAAGCGTTTCGGAAGAATCGTGATCGCGAACTCCGACGCCGCAGCCGCGGCGTATATGGACCAGGCGATCGACGAGGCCTGGCGGGCGGTGCGAGAACTCGAGACCTGACCCGCGACACGACCGAGGCGGCGAGCGGCCGGGACCCCCAACTTCGACCAGAACTCGAGGTTCCAGAAACTGGTCGTCGGCGCGAAGTAGTCCCGGCTCACGGAGCGGCGGGGAGACGCGCTATCTCTCGCAGCCAACCCCCGAAAAGGTTCCAACTGGGAACTATGTGGGGAGCCACTAGTCTCTCGCGCCGTGACTCCCGCAACCACGGTGTAGAGTCCTCGCGAGTTCGTGGCACTTTCAGCCGGAACACGCCTCGGCCCCTACGAGATTCTGTCGGGAAAAGGGGAGGATCTGCTAGACGGGGATCGGCAACCATGACGCTGCGCACCAAATGATCTGCACTTCCTGTTCCGCCACTCTTCCAGACGAGGCGCTCTTCTGCTCCAAGTGCGGTCATGCGGTCAGTTCGGTCTCTCAGGCGCCAACCGGTCTGGCTTCGCCCTCAATTGCGGCGGCGGCGTTGCGGCGCAGCCCATCCTCTATCCCTGTCGGCCGTCTGGCGTCGTCGGACTCGATTCAGGCGGGCGGGTTCACGCCTGGTGCCGTGTTGGCGGAGCGATACCGGATCATCGGGTTGCTCGGCCGAGGCGGGATGGGCGAGGTGTACCGGGCGGACGACCTGAAGCTCGGGCAGCCGGTGGCGCTGAAGTTCTTGCCGAAGCACTTCGCGACGCAGAAGGAGCGCCTCGAGCGGTTCTACGCGGAAGTGCGGATCGCGCGTCAGGTCTCGCACCCGAACGTGTGCCGTGTGTACGACGTCGGGGAAATCGACGGGCTGCACTACCTGTCGATGGAATACGTGGACGGGGAGGACCTGGCCTCGCTCTTGAAGCGGATCGGACGTCTTCCGCCCGACAAGGGGTTGGACATCGCGCGGGAGCTGTGCGCGGGGTTGGCCGCGGCGCATGACAAGGGTGTTCTGCACCGGGATCTGAAGCCGTCGAACGTGATGGTGGACGGGCGAGGAAGGGCGCGGATCACGGACTTTGGCCTGGCGGTGGCGGCGGGCGACGTGGTCGAGGGGGAAGTGTCGGGGACGCCGGCGTACATGGCGCCGGAGCAGCTTGCGGGCAAGGGGGCGTCGGTCCAGAGCGACATCTATGCGCTGGGGCTGGTTCTCTACGAGCTCTCGACGGGGAAGAAGGCGTTCGACGCGGGGAGCTTGGAGGAGCTGAGGAGGAAGCACACGGAGGAGTCTCCGACGGCGCCCTCGTCTGTGGCGCCGGGGTTCGATTCCGTGGTCGAGCGGGTGATCCTGAGATGTCTGGAGAAGGATCCGGCCTCGCGTCCAGCGTCGGTGGCGCAGGTTGCCGCGGCGCTTCCCGGAGGTGATCCACTGGCTGCCGCCCTCGCTGCCGGCGAAACCCCCTCCCCGGAAATGGTCGCCGCCGCGGGGGAACGCGGCGCGATCTTACCCGCCTCGGCGAGGCGGCTCTGGCTCGCCCTCGCGGCCGCTCTGGTGCTGTCGATCGCCCTGACACCGCGGGCCAACATCGTGTCCTTCGTGGGAGGGACGAAGCCGCCGGAGGTCTTACACGAGCGCGCTCGCGAGATCCTGCACGGAGTCGGTCTCGGGACGGCGGCCGACTCCGCGAACTGGTTCCGTACCGACGAAGGTTTTCTGAATTGGGTTGCCGCGCACGGAAGCTTCGGCGGCGACCTCTCGCGAGACGCCGTCGCCTTCGACTACCGCCAGGCGCCTGTTCCACTCCTTCCGGTCCTGTCGACGACCGGACCCTATCCGTCACCCTACGTGGATCGGACCAATCCGCCTCCGGTGGATCCGGGAATGGCCGAAGTCTGGCTCGACCCTCGTGGAAGGCTCTTGCGGCTCGCCGTCGTACCCCCCCAGCTCGCGAAGGGCGACGCGCCCCCGGCCGAAACGGACTGGGGATTCCTGTTTCGGGAGGCCGGGCTGGACATGAGCCGCTTCGCGCCCATCGAGCCGCGCTGGTCGCCGCCCCAATATGCGACCGCGCGGGCAGCCTGGGAGGGTCCGCATCCCGAGCACGCGGGCGTGACGATGCGCATCGAGGCGGCGTCTTATCGAGGACGCCCCGTCAGCTTTTACTGGATCGGGCCGTGGACCCGGCCCGCCGAGGACCCGGCCGTTCAGGCCCAGGCCACCGGCACCGTGGGCGACGTCGTCTTCGAAGTCTTCATCGTCCTGTTTCTCGTCGGCGGCGCCTTGCTGGCCCGCCACAACCTTCGAGCCGGCCGCGGGGACCGGCGCGGCGCCATCCGACTCGGGAGCGCCGCGTTCGCCTTGCAGTTCGGATCGTGGGTTCTGGGCGGCCATCACGTCTTGGGCGCGGAAGAAGGCTGGCTGCTTCTCTTCGCGTTCAGCAACGCCGCGGGAATGGGTCTGGGCTTCTGGATTCTCTACCTCGCCCTCGAGCCGTTCGCGCGGCGTCATTGGCCCGAGATGCTGATTTCCTGGACGCGGGCGCTTTCGGGACGCCTGCGAGATCCGCTCGTCGGCCGCGATTTGCTCCTCGGCTCGGTCGTGGGAGTGGCGGCCGGCTTGATCCTTGGGCCGATCCGGGTCTTGCTTCCGCTCGCGTTGAAGATTCCGGGGCCGCCGCCGCACCCGCTCGACTTGAGTACGCCCTTGAATCTCGGTGCGACCGTTGCCTGGCTCCTCGACACGACGATCAACGGAGGAGTCTGGGTCCTCGGTATCGTCTTCCTTCTGGTCCTGGCGCGCCGGGTTGTGCGCGTGGGATGGCTCGGCGGAGCTCTCGTCACGCTGCTCTTCGTGGGGATCTATCTCGGGAGCCCATCGCCCTGGGTCGTGTTGCCGCTTGCAGCGATCTCTGTCGGGATCGTGGTCATGGTCACGGTGCGATACGGTGTTCTCGTCGGTGTGGCCGCCGAAATCTGCCGCCGTGTCTTCGGATACCGGATCTACGGCAGCGATCCGTCGAACTGGTCCTTCTATTCGGGGATGATTGCCGTGGCCGTCGTCGTTGCGATCGCCTGGTGGGCGACGAGGACGGCGCTCGCGGGTCAGCCTCTCTTCGGGGAAAGCGCATCTTGATCGATGGCAGAGAGGGCGCAGCGTCCGCCGTCGTCCGTACTACCTCTCGCCCGGATGGCTCAAGATCGACCCCAACTTCGACCCGCTGCGCAAGAACCCGAGGTTCCAGAAGCTAGTCGCCGGAGGAAAGTCGTCCCACCTCAGGTTGCGGCCCGAATCCCCGCCAATTCTCGCAACCAACCCCCGAAGAGGTTCCAACTGGGAACTATGTGGGGAGCCACTAGTCTCGAGGCCGTCGCTACCGGAATCCCCGGGGTAGAGTTCGGCCAGTCGGATATGTCTCAGGTGACCCAGGGCAGCGTCGCTGTTTCCGCACGCGCGAAAGGTCGGATCTGAATGATCACCATCCTTGGAGCAGGCGGCGCCATTGGGAACGAACTCGTCAAACTCCTGGCTGCAAGGAAAGAGCCGTTCCGCCTCGTCGGCCGCAATCCGCGACCGGCTCCCGGCGCGACCGAAGCAGTGGGCGCGGATATCACCGATAGAGACCAAACCATCCGCGCCGTCGCTGGTTCCAAGGTAGTGCATCTGGTCGTTGGTCTCAGGTACGACCACAAGCTCTGGCGGGAAGTGTGGCCGCGCGTCATGCAAAACACGATCGAAGCCTGCAAGCGGGCCGGCGCAAAGCTCATCTTCTTTGACAACGTGTATATGTACGGCAAGGTTAGCGGCCGCATGACCGAGGAGACGCCCTTCAACCCCTGCAGTCAGAAAGGCGACGTGCGCGCGAAGATTGCCACCACACTCATCAATGAATGGAAGTCGGGTGCTCTGACCGCCATGATTGCGCGCGCCGCCGATTTCTACGGTCCCGATACGCTCAATGGCGTGCCCAATCTCCTCGTCTTTCAGCCCTTGTCGCGCAACCAGAAAGCCTCATGGCTAGTGAATGATTCTGTTCCGCACTCCTATACGTACACTCCGGACGCCGCGCAAGGTCTGGTACAACTCGCCGAACGGGCAAGCGCGTGGAATCAGACCTGGCATGTCCCCACCACGCCCAATCCGCTCACCGGAAGAGAGTTCGTCACGCTGGCCGCGAAGGAATTTGGCGTAGCGCCGAATTATCGCGTTGTGAGCAGGCCCATGATCCGGTTCGCGGGATGGTTCAATCCGCTGGTCGGGGAATCCTACGAAATGCTGTATCAGAGCGATTCACCTTACCTCTTTGACTCGACGAAGTTCGCCAGAGAGTTCGGTTTCGCGGGTACTCCCTACGCCGACGGCATCCGAACCACGGCCGCGTCCTTTCGGCGCGAAGCGCACGTCTAATCCAGAACACGGATTGAGCCGGCGAACGTGCTCGACTTGATCGGGCCGCTCCTGACGAGCCTCGGCTACCTCCTAACCAGCTGGCTCAAGATCAACCTCAACTTCGAGCCGGTACGCGGAACGCGAGGTTCCAGAAGCTCGTCGCTGGCGGGAAGTAAGCCCGCCTCACGCAGTGGCGCGCAAACGCGACAATTCGCGCAGCCAGCCCTCGAAAAGGTCCCAACTGGGAACTAGATGAGGAGCCACTACCCTCCGCGCATTCGCTATGGAAACCGCGGTGTAGAGTCTCGCCAGGTCAGATGACGCTCTCAGTCGGAACACGCTTGGGTTCCTACGAGATCCTCGCGCCTCTCGGCGCGGGCGGGATGGGAGAGGTGTATCGGGCTCGCGACGCGAAGCTCAATCGCGACGTGGCGATCAAGGTGCTTCCGGAAGCGGTGGCGAAAGATCGCGAGCGGCTGGCGCGGTTCGAGCGCGAGGCGCAGGTGCTGGCCTCGCTCAACCATCCCAACATCGCGACCATTCACGGCGTCGAGGAATCGGGTGGCGCTCCGGCTCTGGTCATGGAGCTGGTCGAAGGGCCGACGCTCGAGGATCGGATTGCGGAGGGGCCGATTCCTGTCGCGGAGGCTCTTCCGATCGCGCGCGAGATCACGGAGGGGCTCGATTACGCGCACGAGCGAGGAATCATCCACCGAGACCTGAAGCCCGCCAACGTCAAGCTGACGGGGGACGGGAAGGTCAAGATCCTCGACTTCGGCCTGGCGAAGGCGCTCGATCCCATCGGCGGAGCCTCGTCGCCCGATGTAACGCGTTCGCCGACGATCACGGCGGCAGCAACTCAGGCGGGGGTGATCCTGGGGACGGCGGCGTACATGTCGCCGGAGCAGGCGCGTGGAAGGCCAGCCGACAAGCGCTCCGACATCTGGGCCTTTGGCTGCGTCCTCTGGGAGATGCTCACCGGCAAGCGCCTCTTCTCCGGTGAGACGGTATCCGACACGCTGGCGGCGGTGCTCCGGGCGGACATCGACTGGGAAACCTTGCCGGCCGGAACGCCCCCGGCGATCCGGCGTCTGCTCGAACGCTGTCTCGAACGGGACCCGAAGCGGCGATTGCGCGACGTCGGCGAAGCCCGCATCGCGATGGAAGAGGGTCCAGCGAGCCTCATCGCCACCCGCGCGGAGGTTGCGCCGGGACTGACTTCGAGGCGTACCGGGCGGGGGCGGATGGTGGCTGCGGCGCTGGCCGGGGTGGCGGTCGGTGCCGGGCTCGTCGCGGGAGTCGCCGCGATGCGTCACGAGCGGTCGGCGAGGGACTCCGCGGTTCGCCTTAACGTTACCCTCCCGCGGGGGCAGGCGATAGTGGTGCAAGACCTGCCGAACTTCGCGTTGTCGCGCGACGGAGCTCAGATGGTCTACGTCGCCAGGAAGGAGTCCGGAAAGAGCGCGCTCTACCTGCGTTCCATGGGTTCTTTCGAGGCCAGGGAGCTTCCCGACACCGAAGGCGCGCTGGCGCCCTTCTTCTCTCCCGATGGTCAGTGGCTGGCATACCTCGTCGGAGGAAAGCTCCAGAAGATTGCCGTGTCGGGGGGGCCTGCCCAACCGGTTTGCGACTCGCCGGTTTCAGACCTCGGAGTCGGTGCCTGGGCCGACGACGGAAGCATCCTCGTTCCGTCGACGAATGGGAGTCTGACGCGCGCCGCCCCGTCGGGCGGAAAGTGCGTCGAGATCGTAAAGCCTGATGCAGCGCGCGGCGGAATTCTGCAACCCGAATCGCTTCCGGGCGGAGAGGGGATTCTCTTTGCGGGCGTGGGAGGTTTTCAGGCGAGCCAGGCCCACATCGCGGTTCTCGACCTCAAGACGGGCAAGTCGGAGGTGATCATTTCCCAGGGCACGAACCCCCGCTATGTGGAGCCGGGGTTCGTCGTCTTTGGCCGTTCCGGCGCCATCCTGGCCGCGCCGTTCGATCCGCATGGCCTGAAACTGCTGGGCCAGCCTTTCCCGGTCGTCGAGGGAGTCATGCCCGACTCGGCGTCCGGAATGGAGCAGTTTGCCGTTTCGAGGAGCGGCGTGCTCGCCTACGTTGCGGGAGCCCGTGCGGCCGTCAAGAGGCGGATCGTGATGGCGGACCGGAAGGGCGTTTCGACGGTGGTCACCGCGGACGCGAATTCCTACGAAGACCTTTCTCTTTCGCCGGACGGGCGCGAGATCGCTATGACCGTCGAGGGGGCAACCTGGAACATCTGGGTCCACCACCTCGATCGCGGGACTCTCACGCGGCTGACGTTCGAGAACGACAACCGCGACCCGCTCTGGTCGCCCGATGGGAAACGGGTCGTCTACACGTCGCTGCGAAGCGGCCAGTGGGGCCTCTACTGGACGCCCGTAGACGGGAGCGGTCCGGAAGAGCTGCTGTTGGCTCGCAAGAACTGGCTATTCGCCACCTCGTGGTCTGCCGACGGCCGCTTTCTGGCTTTCGGCGAGCAGGATCCGAAGACCGGGGTCGACATCTGGATTCTTCCCGTGGGGGGAGACCGGAAGCCCTATCCCTTCGTGCGCTCTTCGTTTCGGGAATGGTTCGGAGAGTTCTCGCCGGACGGCCGCTGGATCGCCTACGAGTCGAACGAATCCGGTCGGAGCGAGGTCTACCTGCGTCCCTTTCCGGGCCCCGGCGGCAAATGGCAGGTCTCGACGGAAGGGGGCGCCCGGCCGGAGTGGTCTCGAGACGGACGGGAGCTCTTCTATTTCGAAAACGACAAGATCATGCGCGTCACGGTGGACGGCGGCCAGGCTCTCGCGGTCGGTCGGCCGGAGCTCCTGTTCCCGTGCAATTGTTTCGATTCCGGCCGCTACTACGAGGTGACTCCGGACGCCAAGCACTTCCTGCTCATCCAGAACGCGCAGCCGGTCAGCCCGGTCGCCGAGCTCAACCTCGTGCTCGGCTGGGGGCGCGAGCTCGAACGGCGGATGCACGAGAAGCCGGCCCAGTGACGCTGCCGCCGCTAGCCGTCTGAGACATTAGAATCGTCGCCCTGATCGGTAGTCCAGCCTTGAGCCGGGGCGCGAAGGCTTCCTATCTCCCGTAGCCAGCCGCCGAAAAGGTTCCAACTGGGAACTATGTGGGGAGCCATTTTCCTCTAGGGATTCCGAAGATTCTGGCCCGCTTGATCCGGATACCCCTCGCATCGAATGGCATACGCCGACAAAGGCGTCCCTGTCCCAGTACAGGATCGCGTGGGTGGACGGCTGGCCTGAACATCCGGTGAGCAAGCAGGTCGGCGCGGCAATCCACGAGTTTGTCGGAAGGCTCGAACAGCAAGGCTGCAGGGTAGAGAATCGAGCCCCGAGGGGAACCTGCATGACGAATCGCTCGACGTTTGGGCGGGGATATTGCCCTACATCCTTGCCCAGGGCGTTCCGTGGTTCGTCCGGCCTCTTCTCAAGATGGATCTGACTTCAAAGGTACTCAAGGGCATGAGGAATCATCGAAGGGACTTCGACAAGGCCTTCGGAATGTCCGCAAACCACTACGGCGAGAGGGCGAGCATGGCGTCGAGCTCGATCCGGTGTCGAAGGATGCCGACCAAGGCCCCTAGTACCAGCACCAGCTCGTGCGCATCTACATGCTCGTCGGCGAGCCGGAAAAGGCGCTCGACCAGCTCGAGCCGCTGCTGAAGATCTCGTACTACCTCTCGCCCGGTTGGCTCAAGATCGACCCGAACTTCGACGCGCTGCGCAAGACCCCGAGGTTCCAGAGGCTCGCCGCCGGCGGGAAGTAAGCGCGGCTACGCGCCGGAGCGAAGCTCGGCTAGTTCCCGCAGCCAGCCCCCGAAAAGGTTCCAACTGGGAACTACCTGAGGAGCCAATAGTCTCATCCCCGCCTCCTCCGAGAGTCGCGATGTAGAGTTCTCGGAGGTTCGTGGCGACGCGGCGGTACGTTGCGCCGTCATTCATCGCGCCGATTTTCCTCGACCTCGGTGACAAGGATCAGGCTCTCGATTGGTGGGCGAAGGCCTGCGAGAATCGCGACGACCTCGCGCTTTACCTCAAAGTCAGTCCCTGGAGCGACGGCTTGCGGGGCGACCCCCGCTTCACGGACCTGCTTCGAAAGACGGGGCTCCCGCCGTGATGGCCATTCCCCCTTACGGAGCGGCGCGCAAATAACCAATTCCCCCAGCCAGCGCCCGACAAGCTCCAACGGGAACTCTGTGGGGAGCCAGTCCGCAGCCGGGGATTCGGCGGGACCACGCGTCGCGTCAGCGCGGCGTCGCTTCGCGCACGCAGCGAAAGCCGTCGTCGTCCTCGCGGTCATCGGGGGAGAGGCGGCCGCGGTTGGAGACCCGGATCTGCTTCGCTTTGTTCCGCCACGAGCCGCCGCGCAGCGAGCGCATGTCGGCAGGGCCGCCTTGAGTCGTGTCTTCTTCGCCGCTGCCAGGCTGGCTTCGGAAGACGTCGGCGTTCCATTCCCAGACGTTTCCGAGCATGTCGTAGAGGCCGAATGCGTTCGGGGCCTTCCGGCCAACCGGGTGCGCGCGCTTGTCCGAGTTGCCGGCGTACCAGGCGATGGAGTCGATCTCCCCGTAGCGGGCGGCGGGGGAGCCCGCGCGCGCCGCGTACTCCCACTCGATCTCGGTCGGCAGCCGCCCCGGGAAGGCCGAACAGAAGGCGATGGCCTCGTCCCACGTGACGTTGACGACCGGGACGTCGTCGGCGCTCCACTTGGGCTGGGTCGGCAGCTTGCGTCGAGAAGAGGACGCCCAGTCTCGGAACTGGGCGACCGTCACCGGCTTGTCCATCATCTCGAAAGGCTTCGCGATGTGGACGTTGCGGCGAGGCATCTCGACCGCGTTGCACTCCGTGTCGCCCTGGGAGCAACCGATCTCGAACTCGCCGGTGACTTGGACGAGGACCCAGGAAAACCCCGAAGCACCGGGCGGTGGCGGTGACGAGACGGAAACGGTCGCCGGGGCCGGCGGGGGCGTTGGAGTTGAACCTGCGACCGGAACGAGAACCGGAGGAGCCGCGACGACCGTCGAGCCGGGTGCGGACGGACGGAGCGCGGCGAAGTCGATCTGGACGATCTGCTTCGCGCCCTCAACCCGAAGGACCCGCGACCATCGGCGTCCGTCGGCCGCGACGGCCGAGACGACGTAATCGCCCGGGGCGACCTCGAGTCTGAGAGGCTCGTCGGCGCGCAGATCCGCCGCTTTCTCGCCATCCACGCTCACGGTGCACGCCGTGGCCGAGAGCACCACGAGCGCCGATTTCGCCTGCGCTTGTGTCTGCGCGCCGAGCGGCATGGCAATCGCCAGGGCAAGAACCGAGAGGATGGGGAGACGGCGGACAGCGTGGTGGCGAGACATGGCGCTCAGTGTCTTTGAAGGGATCGAACGTACAGGATCGTCCGATCGATCTCCTCCCGGGACAACGTTCGCCCCCAGGGCGGCATCAGGGCCGACAGGCCGACGCCAGACCCTCCGCGCTGGATCGTGTCCGCGAGATCCGCGTTCGTCTTCTTCTTCTGGAACGCAGGGTCCGAGAGGTCGCGCGGGTGCGGATCGAGATTGAAGGCGTTGAATCCATCGCCCGCGCCGGTCTCTCCGTGGCAGGTCTGGCAATAGTGCTCGTACGTGGCGCGGCCGAGGCGGAGTTCGTACGAGGGCAGCGGCGGCCGTGGCGCGGCCGAGGCGGAGGCTTTCGCGGCCGGCTTGCGCGCGCAGGCCGACAGACCCAGGAGCACGGCGGCAGCGATTCGCAGCAACTTCATTTCGCCCCCTTCACCGGCGCCACCGGCTGGTGCAGGGTCGCGATGTACGCGGTCAGGCGCAACGCATCCCGGTCGGTCAGGCCGTAGTCCGGGCAGCGCACGTCCGCCCGCCAGCGTTGCGGCCCCTTCAGCCAGGTGTAGGTCCAGCCCGGCTTCAACCGTGCCGCGGAGTCCGTCAGCGGCGGGCCGTAGTAGCCGCCGCTCGAGCCGACGATGTGGCACCCGCGGCAGCCGAGGCCCACGTAGAGGCGCTCGCCTTCGACGGAATCGGAGTCCGAGGCCGGATGGCCGAGAAACGGATCCTCGGGCACTCGCGGATCGACGAAGAGGGTCTCGATGGCGTCGGCGAGCTCGACCGCCTCCTCGCGCGGCATGCGGAAGATCGGCATGCGCTCGGTGAGGATGGGACGGATGCTGAACGAGAGCACGAGATAGTCGACGAGCCAGTCGCGCCGGACCTTGCTGCCCTCGAAGGTCAGCGAGGCCGTCGAGATGTCGCCGCCTTTGTCTCCGATCCGGTGACACGAGAGGCAGCGGTAGCGGTCGACGAGCTGCCCGACGCGGCCGCCCGGGATGGGCGCGGGCAGGCTGGCCGGCACGACGCGATACGCCTCGGGAACGGGTTGCGCGGCGAGCCCGAGAAGGGCCGTCACGACGGCCTGCGTCTCGCCGGGACTGAACCCGAAAGACGGCATCTTGAGACCCTTCGCGAAGGAGCGGGGAGACTCGATCTTGGCGGCGAGCCAGGCCGTCAGTGTCCGCGGCAGATCGGTGCGACGTCCGAAGTCGAGAAAGGTCGCCTTCTTGTCGCCGATTCCGTCGAGGTCCGGCCCGAACTTCTCCGCGGTTCGGGCGCCGGGTGCGCCGTGGCAGGAGAAGCACCCGTAGCGGCGGAACGTTTTCTCGCCCGCCTCGGCGAGCGTGCGGTTGACCCGAAGCGGCTCGAGGATGTCCTTGGGGGCTTCGAAGTCGCGGAACTCGTCCTCCATGTAAGCCACGAGGTCGCGCGACTCCCCGTCCGAGAAGTGGTACCGGGGCATGGGCGTGCGCGGATTGAAGGCGTGCGGATCCCGGACGTAGGCGAGCAGCCACCCGCGGCTCGCGGCCGAAGCGACCTTCGAGAGCTCGGGCGCCGAGCCCTGCCCCTTGCCCTCGACGGTATGGCACGAGATGCAGCGGGACTCGGCGAAGAGCTTCTTGCCGTTGGCAGCGTCGCCCGGCGGTTCGTCGCCGGCGGACTTGACGCGGTGGGCGAGCTCCTCGGGCACGTCCTGGCCAAAGAGGTAGTGCGAGAGCTCCTCGATCTCTTTGTCCGTGAGCTGGAAGTTCGGCATCGTCGCGTTGGGGTCGACGTCGCGCGGCTTCTTGAGCCAGCGGCGCATCCACTCGGCGCCGGTCTTGACGGGCTCGGAAGAGAGGGGAGGGGCTTCGGAGCGGAACGCCTCCCGCCCGCGAACGCTGTGGCAGGCAAAGCAACCGAAGCGCTCCATGACCGCGCGGCCGCGCGAGAGCTCGGGCGCATCCGCGACGCGGACGGCGGAGTGGCAGCGGCCGCAGCCCGCTTCGAGGTAGGCGATCGGGAGAAGCGGTGGACCAGCGTCCGGGGCCGTGCCGTGGGCCTGGCCTTCGGTCGTCGCGGGGCCCTGGCCGGCGTGGCAGGACGTGCAGCCGAAGCGTTCGAAACCGGCTGGCGTGTGGGGAGTCCACGGATGGAGCGTGAAGGGGCTCGGCGCTCCCTTCATCAGGGGATCGGCGACACCGAGGTGGCACGTCGTGCAGCGATCGACGCGATTGTCGAGGTCGGGCAGCCAGATCTGATGGATGGCGATCGGTCGCTGCTCGTACGATTTCGCCTGCTGCGCGCTGCGGGCGCGGGAGGCGCCGAGCGCGTCATACTTGCGCTGGAAGGCGCGATACGGGCGCAGCGCGTTCTTCGCCGGCGAGACCGCAAGGACGATCAGGAAGGCGACGCTCGTCAGCGCAAAGATTCGGCGTAACGGCACGCGCGGTCTCCTTCTAGAACGCCACGACATGAGCCCAGGGCCAGACGAAGGACCAGCCCGGGCCGCGGAAGAACGTTCCGATGACCGTCAGAATCGTGGCGACGACGGCGAACCAGACCATGATCCATTCCGGCAGCGTCACCTTCGCGATCGCGTGCCGAAACGCTCCGGCTCCCTCGCCTCCGCGCGCGGCGAACATCGCGAGTGAAATCGCGGCCGTCGGCACGACGATCGGCCAGCATTGAAAGGCTCCGAAGAGCGCGATCACGACGCCCGTGGCGGCGGCGAGCGAGAGGGCGCGCCCCGGCCCCGCATTCGCCCAGAGCGGCCCGGCGGTCTGGTTGATGCGCGCGTACGGGATGACGACCAGCGCCACCACGACGAGGAGAGGCATCAATACGCCGGCGACCACGGGCGGGAAGTAGTGCAGGAGCTCCTGGAGGCCCAGAAAGTACCAGGGGGCCTTGGCGGGGTTGGGCGTCTCGAGGGGATTGGCGATTCCCTCGAGCGGCGCGTCGAAGAGGATGGCCGCCAGGGCCAGGCCGATGACGACGATCTGAAACAGGATCAGCTCGCGGAGGATGAGGTTCGGAAAGGTCATCACGTACTTCTCGTCCGTCGTGCGGACCGCCGGCCGCCGGTCGGGTCGGACGAGGGCCACCCTCCGGGGCGTCGCGAGCGGATCGGCGGTCTCGACCAGGTCGAGCGGCGGCAGCGAGCTCATCGGACCTCCTCTCGGCGCGAGGAATCCTCGGGCGGGCCCTGGACGCCGCCGTCCTTGCGGACGCGCCAGATGTGCACGGAGAGCATCAGCAGCAGGGCGACCGGCAGCACGACGCAGTGGAGCACGTAGAACCGCAAGAGCGCGTTCTCGGACACGATGTTGCCGCCGAGCAGGAGGAAGCGCGACTTCTCGCCGATGAGCGGCGCCTCCTTGGCCATGTTGGTTCCGACGGAGACGCCCCAGAACGCGAGCTGGTCCCACGGCAGCAGATAGCCGGTGTACGACAGCAGAAGCGTCACGAGCAGGAGGACCACGCCGACCACCCAGTTGAACTGGCGGGGAGGCCGGTACGCGCGATGGAAGAACACGCGCATCATGTGGAGGAAGCTGGCGAACACCATCAGGTGCGCCGCCCACCGGTGCATGTTGCGCAGGAAGAGCCCGTTGTCCACGACGAACTCGAGCTCCTTCATGTCGCGGTAGGCCTGCGGAACGGACGGGTGGTAATAGAACATCAGGAGCACGCCCGTCGCCGTCAGGATCAGGGCGCAGGCGAGCGCGATGCCGCCGAGCCAGTAGGTATGGGCGAATCGGAGCGTCTTCTCGCGCACCTTGACGGGGTGCACGTGGAGGAAGAGGTTCTCGAAGACGACGAGAGAGCGGTTGCGATTGGTGGACGCGGCGCCGTGGCGCACGATCGAACGGTAGGCGTCCGTTTCGCGAAGCCGCCGGAAAACGGAGTCGAGCGAGAGCGTCGTCATGCCTTGAACACCTTTCCGTGGGCAATGGAGATCGCCGTGTCCACGACCAGCAGTCCGGACGGATCGATCCCGACCTCGAGCCAGGGCAGAGGCCGCGGCGCGGGCCCTTCGACGACGTTTCCTTCCAGGTCGAAACGGCTGCCATGGCAGGGGCACGCGATGATGCTCTGGTCCGACAGGAATCGCGTGATGCAGCCCAGATGCGTGCAGACCGCGGAGAGGGCGTACACGCCTCCGGGGCAGCCGATCACGTAGGCTTTCTGCTCCTTGTTGAAGCGCACGGTCCCGTCCGGGTAGTCGGAGGGGCTCCCCGCGCGGAAGCTCGTCGGAGGTTCGAAGAGCACCTTCGGTTTGAGAAAGTCGAGTGTCACGATCCCCGAGCCGACCGCGGCGGCCGTGCAGGCGCCCAAGCCGATCCGAGTCAGGAAGTCGCGGCGGTCCGGCCGGTCCGGTTGCGCTTCGTCGGGGACGTCGCGCGGCTGTTCAGGCAATGGCTTCCTCCCTGGGATGAAAGCTCTGCATCGTGATGGTTCCGGCGGGGCAGCGGGCGGCGCACAGGCCGCACCGGATGCAGACCTCGTCGTTCTTGATCAGGATGGTCCCCTCCCGCCGCCCGTCCACGAGAATGGGCGCGAGCTCCCGTGCGTCGGGGGGCAGGGAGCGGACGAGGGCGGCCGGGACGATCTCGATGCAGTCCTCGGGACAGATGTCCTGGCAGCCGCCGCAAAGGATGCACTCGGTCCCGGCATCGGGGCCCTCCGCGAAGGCCGTGTTGGTCCAGCAGCGCAGGCAGCGCGAACCCTCGCGCCGCGCCTCCGTCTCGCCGAAGCATTCCTCCACCTCGGCGATGCCGATGCGGCGGGAGATCGGGCGCGTGGGCGGCTTCTGGCGCGGGATGCTTTCGAAGTCGAGCGCCCGCTCGTAACGCCGGTGCACGTCGATTTCGACAGTGCCGTCGAATTCCGGCCGCGATCGCCCGCGCAAGCTCTCGTCGATCGAACGGGCGGCGCGTTTGCCGTCGGCGACGGCATTGATGGCGATGCGGGGCCCGAAGGCCGCGTCCCCGCCCGCATAGATTCCCGGAGCGGTGGTGGCGAGCGTGGCCGGGTCGATGACGATGCGGCCCCCCCGCGTCTGGATGCCGTCCTCCGGTCGGAGAAAGGAGAAGTCCCCGGTCTGGCCGATGGAGACGATGACCGTGTCGGCGGGAACCACCGATTCGGAGCCTTCGATGAACTGGGGCGAGAATCGCCCCTGCTCGTCGAAGACACGCGAGACGGAAAGAAACTCCACGCCGGTGACGGTGCCCGCCGCGCCGACGAAGCGTTTGGGCCCCAGGCCGTGGCGGAACGAGATCCCTTCGCGCGAGGCCTCCTCGATCTCTTCGGGCGAGGCCGGCATTTCGTGCTCGGACTCGAGGCTGCAGACCGTCACTTCCCGGGCGCCGAACCGGATCGCGCTGCGGGCGACGTCGAGGGCCTGGACGACCGAGAGGTTGCGCTGGAGGTTCTCCTGTTCACCCCCGCGCGCCGCCACGCGCGCCACGTCGAGGGCCACGTTGCCCCCGCCGATGACGAGGACCCGGCGGCCCATCTCGACCTTGTATCCGAGGTTGATGTTGAGCAGATAGTCGATGCCTTTGAGGACGCCGTCGAGCTCGATCCCCTCGACGGCCAGGTCGCGGCTGCGCATGGCCCCGACGCCGAGGAACACCGCCGCGTACCCCTGGGCCTTCAGGTCGGCCAGGGTGAACTCGTGCCCGAGGCGCGAGTTGGTCGTCAGCTCGACACCGAGAGAGAGGATCGCGTTGATCTCGAGCTGTATGAGCGCCCGCGGCAGCCGGTACTCCGGGACGCCGAGCCGCAGCATGCCCCCGGCGACGGGAGCCCCCTCGAAGATCGTCACCGGGTATCCCATGAGGGCGAGGTCGTGTGCACACGCCAGACCGGCGGGTCCGGACCCGATGACGGCGATGCGCTCGGGGTGGCGGTCTTCGCGGTGACCGTAGATCTCGGCGAGAACCGAAAGATCGATCATGCTCTCCACGCCGAACTGCTCGGTGACGAAACGCTTGAGCGCCCGGATGGAGATCGGGGCGTCGTATTCGCCCCGTCGGCAGACGGTCTCGCACGGCGCGGCGCAGATGCGCCCGCAGATCGAGGCGAGCGGATTGGGCCGGCGGGCCACGGCGTAGGCTTCCCGGTACCGGCCCTGCGCGATCATCGAGACGTACTTTCCGGCCTCCGTGTGGACGGGACACGCCCACTTGCACGGGAAGTTGCGCTCGAGCCACTCGCGGTTGAGGTCCGCCACGCGTCCTACTTCGCCATCTCGAAATTGACTTCGGTGGCGCCGGCGACGGTGACCGGCTTGTCGGCGGCCTTGAGCTTCGGGTGCCAGATCTTGACCGTGTAGGCGCCGTCCGGCACGTCGCCGATGTGGTAACTCCCGTCCGCCTTCACCGAGGCGAAGTAGGGCGTCGGAACCGCGACGACGTAAGCCTCCATCTCGGGGTGCACCTTGCAGAGAAGCACGGCCGCGCATTCCTTCGCGAACGTGTAGCTCTTCGTCTGGCCCTGCGGCCACGTGCCGAGGTTGAATTTCTCGGCGCAGGCCTCGGGCGTGAAGACGTTGTGGAGAACCGCGTCCGAGTTGAGGAAATCGACCGTCGTGCCGACGAGCACCGGAAGGATGTGCGGGGCGAAGACCAGGTTTTTCTGGTCGATTTTCGCGTGCTCCCTGGGAGCGGGAAAGGTCTTGCCGGCGATGGCGCCGACGTACACGACGGCATCGGCGCAGTCCCGGACGCCCTTGCAGACGACCTTTCCGTGGAGATCGCCGGCGGCCGCGGGAAGCGCCACGGCCAGGACCAGAAGAACGAAGAGGACCTTTTTCATCGCATGCACTCCTTGTTTAGAAGGCCGCCCGGAGGACGGTGGAGATCGTGTAGTTCTTGGAATTCACGAGGTCGTCGTTGTATTCGACGAGGAGCTTCACGTTGGCGTAGGCGAGGAAGCTCAGGTTCGCGGTGAAGATCTTGGTCAAGTCCGCGGTGGGATCTCCGGGGCTCAGCTGCTGGTATCGCACGGACGCCTGAAAGGGGGGAACGAACACGTAGTCGGCCTGGACGAACCACGAGTTGTAAGTGGGACTCTTCGTGGCGAGGAGCGTGTCGGTCCCCGGGGCGAAGAGCTGAAGGTTGTCCTTGCCCTTGAGGTAGCCGCCGAAGACGTTGAGGTCCCCCAGGTAGAGCGAGCCGTACACGCCGAAGCGCTGGAAGGAGGCGTCCTGCTCGTTGAAGGTTTCCCCGGCCTCGTCGGTGACCTCGTAGTTGACTCCCTGGCCGTTGCCGCCGTAGCCGAAGAAGCCGACCCGGAAGGAGGTCTCGCGCCAGTTTTCGGGCGGAAGGGTCTGACCTTCGGAGGTCCCGTCGAGCGCCAGGCCGCCGATCTTGTAGTCGATGCGGCCGTAGACGTCTTTCTGGGTGGTGCTTCCGAAGGAGTCGAGACTTCCGCCGGGCCCGATCGGGCTGTCGACGCCGATGACGTAAAGCAGGCGATGCGCCACGACGCCGTACATCTCGATGGCGCGCGTGTTGGCCGGCAGGCTCACTCCGCAGGAGTCGCTCTCGCAAAGTCCCGTTCCCCCGTTGAATCCGATCGGGTTGTAGCCGAAGAACGTGTCGATGCCGTTGTCGGTCATGATCCACATTTCCTGGAAGCCGTCCCAGGCGTTGGGCGCGAGCTTCCCGATGCGGAAGTTGAAGAGGTGCTCCGTCCCGAACGCGTTGACGAAGTCGAGCCGCGCGTGTTCGATCTCGACCTCGGATTCTCCGCTCGGAAGTTCCCCGTAAGAGAGCTCCCCGAAGAAGCTCATGTGGTTGCCGAGCGTTCCCGCCGCGAACAGGTTGACCTCCTGGGGGAACTGGAAATCGTTGTGGAGAATCTGGTGGCCCTCGTCGTCCTGGGCCGAGGCATAGAGGTCAGCGAACTTGACGTTCAAGGCGAACGGGACGTTGCCCGGCAGCGTGCTGGGGTAGACCATCTTTGGCCAGAGCTTCTCGTAGGCCTCGGATCCGAGCGAGACCGGAACCTGCTTGACCTGCTCTTCCGTTTCTCCCGGCATCCGGTACCCGTTCAGGCGAAACGCCTCGCCGAAGGGGTTGAGCTTCGGGAAGATGACGTGGCAGGTCTGGCAGGAGGTGCGGTACTTGCGGGAGAAGACCGGGACGGCATCCGCGGTCTTCACGCCGGCGCCGAAAATTACGTACCCCACCGTGAGAAACGCGAAAACGATGCAAAGTCCGCGTCTTGAGTTTTCCACGAGAGCCCTCCTCCGTTGAAAGGCATGGTCTGCCCCGGGCGGAAACGGGGAAATGCCGCGTCCTCACCAATTCCGATGGGGAGAACGCACCAGGAGGGCGGGGGAGAACTAGACGATTCGGTGCTGAAACGCGAAGGCGACGGCTTCGGACTTGGAGTGGACCTCGAGCTTTTCCAGGATGTTCTGGATGTGGTTGCGGGCGGTCAGGCTCGAGATGTGGAGGCGCCCGCTGATCTCGGGCGTCGACCGTCCGGCCGCGAGCATTCCAAGCACCTCGACCTCGCGAGCCGTGAGCTTGCGGGCCCGGGCGTCGGGCGATTCCCGCACGGCGACCAGCATCGGTCGCGGCGGCGCCTCGCCGGGCGCCTCGGCGGCGCGCATCGTCGGCTCCGACGGTTTGAGAATGTGAGCGAGCACGAAATGATCGGGCGGACGAACGGCGAGATGGAGGACGCTGACGTCCATCGGGATGATGCGCCCGTCTTTGGCGCGCAGCCGGAGGCCGAAGTGGCGGATCGTCTCGCCCCGCGCCGCCATCTGTGTCACGGGGCAGTGTTCCGAACAGTAGCGGTTCCCGAACGCATCACAGCCTCCGAGAGCGCTGGCGCAAGGCGTTCCCACGATTTCCTCGTCGGTGAAGCCGAAGAGGCGCTCGCAGCTCAAGTTCCAGAAGATGATGCTCAGGCGGTGGTCGGTGGCGAAGACGGGATCGGGCGAGTGGACGAGGCTCTCGAAGAGTCCCACGACATCTTCCGGAACGCGGCCGACCCGGTTCACACGCATCGCCTCGCAGCAGCAGCGATGGTCCGCTGGGCCCCGGCGCGCCCGGGCCTCGCGTTGTTGGGCACGGAATCATCAAGCTAGCACATCCGCGGGGAGCCGAGTGGAGAGGTGGCAGAAGTTCACCCCAAACTGAAAGGCGCGCAACCTCCCGCAGCCAGCCTTCGAAAAGGTTCCAACCGGGAACCACGTGGGGAGCCAGTTCTTTCCGCGTATTCGAGACAAGGCGAGGGCGCCACCGCGGCGCCCCTTCGTTGACGCTCACCCCGGTTTCAAACCTGTTGCCCCCTCCTACGCCACCTGAGTCATCTGCTTCAGCATCTCCTCGAGGCCGGCCTGGTCCGGCCCGACGAACGGCCGCGCCGCGGGGGCTGCGGAGAGCGACGCCAGCAACCGTTCGGTCATGTGTCCCGGCGCGGCCGGCAGGTGGCTGCTCAGGATCATCTTCGGATCCATCCGGCGAATGCCGTCGAGCTCCTTCGCGAACGCGGCCCGATCCACCTTGTGCAGCCACGGCGCGTCGAGCGTCGCCCAGAAGAGCTGCCCTTCCTCGAGATCCTCGTCCGAAAGGTCCGCCGCGTTCTGCGGCGGCGCCGAGGAAAGAAGCGCTCCGAAGCAGTCGGAGCTGAAGAGGACCCCCGACTTCTCCTCGTAGAAGCCGGTCGTGGACGGGTTGTCGTACGCGGGGGGCTTGACGGCGGTGAGCGTGCGGTCGCCCACGGTGATCTTCTGGCCGGGATTGACGAGATAGACCCTGTCCATCGGCAGCGGGGCGGAGAGGCTCATGATGCCCACGCCGAGAAACGTCGTGATCACCCGGATCCGCGGGTTTTCGGCCAGCAAGGCGTGCAGGCTGCCGATGTGGTCGAGGTCGGTATGGGTGAGCCAGATCCACCGGAGGTCGGCGGGATCGATGACCGACCGCAGGGCCGCCATGAACTCCGGGCTCGTCCACCACGGTCCCCGTGTCGACCAGGACCGGCTCGGAGCCCTTGATGACGAACGCGTTGATCGGCACCAGGCCGTACCCTGGGATCGGGAAGTTCGACGTGAGAACCTCGATGTCCGACGCGGCTGTTGTACGAATGGACCATGGGGCCTTCCTCCCATTGAGCGGTCCGACCGGACCGGTTTTCGTTCCGTAGACATCGCGGATGTGTAACGAGGGGCGTTCCCGTTACACATAAGATTGTGTGTGGTGGAAGTTGAACTGGGCGATGCGGAGCTGGCGCTTCGAATCGGCTCCGGCACCGACCGCGAGGCCGAAGCCGAGTTGTTCCGCCGGATGGCTCCGCGCATTCGGCTCTACGGTTTGCGTCACTTGAGAGACCCGCACGCCTCGGACGACCTGACGCAGCAGGTCATCCTCACGACGCTGGAGGCCCTGCGGGCGGGGCGCCTCCGGGAGCCGGAGAAGCTCGCCTCCTTCGTGCTCGGCATGTGCCGGATGACGGTGCTCGAGCTGCGCCGGGGCGCGCAGCGGAAACAGCGTCTGCTCGAACAGTTCGGCGCGGATCTTCTGGCGCCGGCCGCAGTCGTCCACTGCCGCACCTCGACCGGGAACAGCTCGTCGCGCTGCGTTCAGAGCCTGAAGGAACGGGAGCGCGCGGTCGTCGTCATGACGTTCTACGGCGAGCAGACGGGCGCGGACGTGGCGGGCTTCCTGGGTGTTTCCGAAGCCAACGTCCGGGTGATTCGCCATCGGGCCATTCGCCCGGCTGCGCGAATGCATGGAGATGGCGGCATGAGCTGCGCGAGCCCCATCGACGCGGCCGTCCTGGCCGACTACTGGCTCGCCGCTCTGCCGGGTGACGAAGAGGAAGCCGTCGAAGAGCATCTGCTCGGCTGCGACCGGTGCGGCGAGCGGCTGCGCGAGGTGATCGCGCTCGCCGAAGGAGTCCGCGACCTGGCGCGCCGCGGTTCCCTGCGCATGGTCGTCAGCGACTCGTATCTCCGGCGCGCCGCGGAGGTCGGGCTTGCGTGTCCGCGAGTATGCGCCTGCCCCGCGGAGGCAGCGTCCAGTGCACCGTGACTGCCGAAGACGACATCCTCGTCGGGCGCCTCGCCGCGGACGTGAGCGAGGCCGCCCGAGTCGATCTCTGTATCTGCGACGCGCACGGCGTCGAGAAGTCCCGGATGGAGGACATCCCCGTTCACTCGGCGGCGGCGAGCATCGCCTTCCAGGAGTCGATCGCCGTCATGAAAGCCGCGCCGACGCACACGATGATCGCACGGCTCGTCGCCGTCGATCCGTCGGGCGGCGAACGCCTGCTCGGCGAATACACGTTCCACCACACGCGCACGCTGCCCTGACCGGCGCGGCTCCTCGGTCGGACCGGTGCCGGGCGGCTGCGGTCGCTGCGGGTTGTCGCGCCGTCAGGGGGCGCTACTGCGCGACCGGTTCGTCCGCGAAGTCTTCCGTGGTGAGGCCGGTATCGGGCGGCAGCCGGGAGAGTTGCTTGTTGACGAGCTCCCGGTGGAGGACCTCCTCCTGCCTCAACTCCTCGAAGAGCTGCTTCACGGGCGCAGCCAGCGGCATGGCGAGCGCCGCCGTGAAGAAATCGTGGGCCTTGACCTCCGCTTCGAGCGCGACGGTAAGCGCCTCGCGGAGCGTCATGAAGGCCCGGACGCTCTCGTAGGCCGGCGCCTCCACGTCCCAGAGCAGCGAGCGATCCACGCGCCGCGGCGTCTCGCCGAAAAGGTCCCGCCGGCGCACGGCGAGCTCCTCGCCGTGCCTGGCCTCGTTCTTCACCATCGTATGGAAGAAGACCGCGGCCTCGGAGGTGTGCTGATTCTCCATCTGCGCGGCGAGCTCTTCGTACCGGTCCCTCGCTTCTTCCTCGACCAGGATCGCGAGATCGAGCGCGTCGCGAAGGTCGAGGCCGGCGGGGTCGAGCGTCTTCATCGTCGTCATGCGGGACCCGGTCGATCCGTCGCGAAGACGTGCCCGGGCCCCCGGACCTCTTTCTGGCAGGCCTGGTCGCAGGATTTCCGCTCCGGCCAGCGGGTGCAGCTCAGGATGCGAAGTCGTGGAAAGCCGAAGGCGACACCGATCGCTCCCCGACGCGGATCGACACCCACGCGGGCCTCGCCGCCCGTCTCGGGGCAGGTGACCTTCTTCTTGTGCCGGAGCGCCGAGTACTCCAGAAGGCCGACCGGCAGCGCGACCAGGATCACGCCGACCAGGACGTAAAGGACCGCGACGAGCGCTGAACCGTGCATATGGACCTCCCGTCACGACCATCGGAATCCACCGTGGCGGGTGCGACCAGATGCAATTGCATCACTGGGGGGGTCCGGGCTCTACTCGGACCGCAACGCCACGACCGGATCGACTCTCATCGCGCGGCGCGCCGGCAGATAACAGGCGAGGAGCGCCGCCCCGACCAGGAGCAGCGTGACGCCGCCGAAGGTCAGCGGGTCGGTCGCACCGACGCCGAAGAGCAGCGACTGGACGGCTTGCGTCAGAGCGAGCGACGCGGCGATTCCGGCTGCGACTCCGATGAAGATCGTCCTCAGCCCCTGTCCGAGGATCAGCATCAGGACGTCTCGCGCTCCCGCCCCGAGGGCGACGCGGACACCGATTTCGCGCGTCCGGCGGCTCACCGAGTAGGCCATCACTCCGAACACGCCGGCCGTCGCGAGGAGGAGCGCCGTGATTCCGAAGAACGCGATCAGGATGAGGTTGAACCGCCGCGAACCGAGCGACGCGGAATAGACCTCGGACAGCGTCCGGAACCTCGCCGGGATCTCCGGATCGAGATCCCGCAGGATTCCCCGCGCGGTCGATGCGACGAATTCCGTGTCGGCATCGCTCCGCATGGCCAGGCTGACCCACGCGCGGGGCCGCTGGAACAGGTTGACGTAGACGGTCGGCCGCGGCGGTGCGTCCAGGCCGTACACGTGCGTGTCGCCCACGATTCCGACGATCGTCAACAGGCGCAGGTCGCCATCCATGTTCCCGAACTCGATCGTGCGGCCGATCGGATCCTGGCCGGGCCAGCGATCGAGCGCGAGCGACTTGCTGATCAGGGCCACGTGCGGCGAATCCGCGCCGTCGCGTTCTTCGAACATCCGCCCGCGAATCAGGGGTATCCCCAGAGCCTGAAAGTACCCGTCCGTGGCGGCGCAAAAGTCCGCGATGCCCGTCCGTTCCTTCTGCTGGAAGAGCTTCTCCAGGCCGTCCGGGGTCTTCGGCACTTCGTCCAGCGTCATCAGGAGGAACATCCCGTCGGGAAGGCCGCCGTCCATGGGCAGGCCGCTCGCCGCACCCACGCTGCGCACCCCGGGGACCTGTTTGAGCCGGTCAATCAGGCGGGAAAAGAACGCCGCCTGGCCCGCCTTTCTTTCGGGATCCTCCACCCACGGAAGCGCGACGTCCATCGTCACGATGCGGTCCACGCGGAACCCGGGATTCACGTCCAGGACCTTCACGAGGCTGCGTCCGAGAAGCCCGGCGCCGATGACGAGCACGAGCGTGATCGCGATCTGGGCCGCGACGATGGCGCGGCCCACGCGCTGGCTGCCCTGCGAGCCCGCCTGTCCGCGACCGCCTTCGCCGAGGCCCTCGCGCGGGTCCCCGGACGTGGCGCGCGCGGCGGTGAAAGCGCCGAGGCCGGCGGCGACGGCGGTGGAAAGGAGGAATGCGAACGCGAGCACCGGAAGACTGATCGAGACGCTTTCGACCCGCGGCAGGTTTCCGGGCGCGAGCGCGAGCAGCCCCGCAACGCCCCCGAGCGCGCCGAGGACGCCGAGGCCGCCGCCGAGGAGCGAAATCAGGAGCGACTCGGAGAGAAACTGCCGGATCAGACGTCCGCGCGCCGCGCCGAGCGCGCTGCGGATCGAGAGCTCGCGCGTTCTCGCCGACGCCTGGGCGAGAAGCAGATTCGCGACGTTCGCGCATGCGACGAGCAGGAGAAAGCCGACCGCGCCGAGCAGGATCAGGAGCGCCGGCCGAGCCCTGCCCGCGATCCATTCCTGAAGAGGCACGACGAGACCGTCGGCGAGGAGGTAGTCGCCCTTCTCGCTCGACGAATCGTGAATGCGCCGGGCGATCGCGGAGATGTCCTGGTTCGCCTGGTCGACCGTCACGCCCTCGCGGAGGCGCCCGACCGCCGAGTAGTTATGCGACGTCCGGCTCGGGTTTTCGCCGTCGAGGTCGGCCGGCAGCCAGAGGTCCACGCCCTCCGGGAACGCGAACCCGGCCGGGAGAACACCGATCACTGCGTAGACGGCGCCGTCGACCTTGAGGTACGACTGCGACAGGTCCCGCGGCGACCCGAGATGCTGCCTCCAGTACCCGTCGCTGACGAGGACCGCGGGGCCGGCTCCCTTTTTCGCGTCGCCGTCGCCGAAGTCTCGCCCGACGACGGGCTGGATTCCGAAGACGCGGAGAAAGACGGGCGAAACGATGGCCACCTTCGTACGCGTCGGTTGCACGGCGCCCGCAACGGAGGCGACGGAGTCCTGGTACTTCGCCATGGTCTCGAAGCTGCGGTTCTGGTCGCGAAAGTCGTCGAAGTTCGGGTCCGCGAGCCGCGACGGGCGGCCCTTCGCCGTGACCTCCGCGATCGCCATGATCCGCTGCGAGTGGGGGTAGGGCAGCGGCTTCAGCAGCACGCCGTAGACGACGCTGAAGATCGTCGTGGCCGCGCCGATGCCCAGCGCGAGCGTGAGGACCATGATCGCGGGGACGCCGGGATGCTTGACGAGCCCTCGCCCGGCGTAACGGAGGTCCTGCAGGAATCCGCTCATGTTCACCTCGGTCCAGCAATTCTACGCACGGCCGAGCGGAGAGTTCTTGCGTCGGATTCCGGCCGTCGCCGCTGGCGGCGCCTCATTTGATCCCGTCGCGCGGCAATAACCCGCGTTTCCCGAAGCTCGCTGCCGGCGCGATGTCGCCCGGCCCCGCGTCCCGTCCCGCGTCTGCCGAAGAGGTTGCGGCGGAGAGAACGATGAACGGACGCTAAACGTTCCTGGTCCGGCGTCCGCTCGAGTCCGGGCGCCGCTTCTATAATCCGGGCTGAATGCGAATCCTGGTTGTCGAGGACGATCCTCGGATGGCCAGCCTGGTCGCGCGCGCCCTGCGCGAATCCGGTTATGCGGTGGACGTCGTCGGTGACGGAGCCGAGGCGGCCGAGCAGGGCCGAACCACGGCGTACGATCTGGTCGTGCTCGACATCCTTCTGCCGGGAAGAGACGGGTTCGCGGTCTGTCGCGAACTTCGCGCCGCCGGCGTGCCGGCACCGATTCTCATGCTTTCCGCGCGCTCGGAGATCGCGGACCGCGTTCGGGGGCTCGAGCTGGGGGCCGACGACTATCTTCCGAAGCCGTTCGCCGTGTCGGAGCTCCGGGCGCGGGTTGCGGCGCTGATGCGTCGCCGCGGGCTGCCCCCGCAGATCACGCTCGCCGTCGGCAGCGTCCGCGTGGATCGCGGACGGCGTTCGGTCGAGGTTCGGGGACGGGTCGTGGAGCTGACCGGCAAGGAATACGCGCTGCTCGAATACCTGCTGCTCAATCGGGGACGCCTGGTGACCCGGCAGGAGATTGCCGAACACGTATGGGATGACCACTTCGATCCTTTCTCGAACCTGATCGAGGTGTACGTGGGCCGCCTCCGGCAGAAAATCGACGCCCCGAGCTCGGAGCGCAAGCCCTCGTTTCTGACGACGAGGCGCGGGGAGGGTTATCTCGTCGAGGACCTGCCGCAGGAGCCCGCCTGAACCGCCTCCCGATCCGGTGGAAGCTGACTCTCTGGTACGGCGCGGCCCTCGGCGCGATCCTGGCTCTATTTTCCGCCGCCACCTACCTTCGTTATCGCGCCCTGGCGTGGCAATCCTTCGATGCGGACCTGCGGAGCAACCTCGAAATTCTCAAGGGAGCGCTGGGAGACGAGATCCGGGAGGCGAAGGCGGCCGCCGAGGACCCGAAGAGCACGAACCACGGCCAGGACTTCCTGCGGCGCGCCGCGGAGGAGACGCTCGACGAGTTTCGACTCAACGGTCTCTACGCCGAGATCCGCCAGGGACTCCGGGGCGAGACCGTTCTTGCCCGACTCCCCGGTGCCGGACCGGGCGGCGATCCGGCGCCGTTGTCGCGCGAGGTCTGGGAAGGGGTGGCGCGCTCCGGCCAAACGCGATCGATCGAGCTCCCGGTCGGGAGGCGGACGGTCGTCGGCGTATTTCAGCCGCCCGGAGTGGTGGTCCCGGTGCTGCTGCTCGTGCAGGGGGACACGACGCCGGTCGAGGAGACCCTCGGGTCGATTCGACGCGCCTTGCTGGAGTACGGCGTCGCGGGTCTCTTCCTGGCTCTCCTCGGAGGCTATTGGCTGGCGACACGAGCTCTCGGTCCGATCGACGAGATGACGACGCAAGCCGGCCGAATGGCGGCTGCGTCGTCCACGACGAAACTGCGGCGGCTGGACGTCCGGAACGCGGGCGACGAGCTCGGCCGGCTGGCCGCGACGTTCAACCTCCTTCTCGAGCGAATCGAAGACTCCATGAGCCGGACGAAGGGCTTCATTGCCGACGCCGCGCACGAGCTGAAGACACCCGTCTCCGTCGTCCGGATCGGTTCGGAACTCGCGCTCTCCGGCGACCGGAGCCCCGACGAATACCGCGAGGCACTGCGCGCAATCTCTCTCGAGAGCACGCACCTGTCGGACCTCGTCAGCGACCTGACGCTTCTGGCGGAAGGAGAGCTCCTCGAACAGCCGACCGAACGGCGGCTGCTCGACCTGAGCGAGCTCGTTCATGACGTCGCGCGATCGCTTCGGGGCGTCGCGGCCGAGCGCCGAACCTCCATCGAGATCGAAGCGCCGGAGGGGCTCGAATACCGCGGCGACGAGCGCCTGTTGAGGTGCGCGGCGGTGAACCTGCTCGAGAACGCCGTCAAGTTTTCACCGGAAGGGGCGAGAGTCGGCGTCGAACTCTCGCGCGAGGACGGCCGGGTGGAGCTGCGTGTCGTCGACGAAGCGCCGACGCTCGCCGCCCCGGAGCGCGAAAGAGTCTTCGAGCGCTTCTATCGCTCCCAGGAAGCCCGCAGCCGGGGCATCCCGGGAAGCGGACTGGGCCTCGCCATCGTGCGCTGGGCCGTGACGCTGCACGGCGGCGTCGTCCGCGTGGAGCCGCGCGCGACGCTGGGAAATGCGTTCGTGATCGAGCTCCCCGTTCTCGAGCCGCGCCCCGTCGACCCGACGTTTCGCCCTCGCTAGTCGTGCGGGGTCGAGCCGCCCTCGTGGATGGCCAGGATGTTCGTGTAACCCCCGGTCTGCGTCCGCGTGAAGGCGCCGGTGTCGGGAATCAGCCGCAAGTCGCCGCGATCCTCGATGGAATGCGAGCGATAACCGCGTTCTGCCAGAAGATCCCAGAACTCCTCGGGGCTCGAGCCCGCACCGCGCAACTGCTTCGGGCAGAACTCGATGAACATCCAGGCCGGCGGCTCCCGGGTCAGGGTGTCGCACATGCCGCGAAGCACGTGGACCTCGTCCCCTTCGACGTCCATCTTGACGACGTCGATTCGTCCCACGCGCCGGCTCCGGCGATAGTCGTCGAGACTGGTCACCGGCACTCGCACGGTTTCCATGGGCACGTCCGGATCGAAGGGATGCGTTCGGTTCTCCGCTCGGTCCCGGTTGCTGCAGAAGAGCGTGACCTCGCCCGGCCGCTCACCGAGCGCGACGTTCTCCACCTGGACGTTCTCGAGACGGCGGACGCGATCGCGGAGAATCCCCGAGCAAAACGGGTCCGGCTCGAAGGCGTAGACCCTGCCCGTCGGCCCGATGACCCGGGAAAAGAGCTCCGTGTAGAAGCCGACGTTGGCGCCCATGTCGAAGACGGTCATGCCGGGTCGCAGTCGCTTTCGCAGCAGGTCGAGCTCGCGCCGCTCGGCGTGGCGCTTTCCGGCGAGATACATGCTCGCATAGGTGCGTCGGCCAACCGCCGTGCTCCGGATGGGACGCCGCATCATGATCCGCGTGACGAAACGCCCGACCTTCTGCTGGATCGGACGATGGGGAACGGTCACTTCGTCGAAGTGTAGCCCACGGAGCTTGAACGCACGCTAAATGCCGCGCCCTTTTTTCGTCGCGCGTCGCGGCAAGATGAATGGGAGGTAAACGCGGCACTCCCTTCCAGGCGCGCGCGGCCATAACATCAGCTCCAATGCGACGGTCTGGCGCCGCGATCCTCGCCGGTGTTCTGCTTTCGGCGCCGGTATCCGGCTATCCCGCTCAGTCGACGGCGAGCGACGACGGCGAGACCGTCCTCCCGGCTTCGACGGCGACGAGCGAGGCCGATCTCGCGCCCTGTTCCGACGAGTCTTCGGCCGGCCCCGCCGAAGAGCCGGCAGCCGAGACGGAGTCTGTTCCGGGCATCGGCACCATTGCTCTCAAGGACACGCTGGCCACGCTCGGTGCGCCCCTGCACTGGAACGGGAAGGAATGGCTCATCTTCGGCGGCATCGCCGCCGGCGTCACGGCGGCCGGATTCGCGTTCGACATTCCGATGCGCGACAAGACACAGGCCCACCAGACCTCGACCCTCGACGAGCTCACGAAGGTCGTGGAGCCTTTCGGCGCCGAGTATTCATTGGCCGTCATCGGCGCCTACGGAGTGGCCGGCTTCGTCTTTCATGACGCCGAGTCGAAGGACATCTTCTTCGACAGCGCCATCGCGAGCGTCCTGGCCTCGGGAATCATCACGCCGACCCTCAAGTTCGTCATCGGCCGCGAGCGGCCGAGCGAGAGCACGAGCAGTACGTCGTTCCATCCCTTCAGCGGCAGCGACAATTCCTTTCCTTCGGGCCATGCGACACAGGCGTTCGCGGTCGCGTCGGTCATCAGCGCGCACTCCGATCAGGTCTGGGTCAGCGTCACCGCTTACACGATCGCCGGACTCGTCGGGTTCTCCCGGATCTACCACAACGCCCATTGGACCTCCGACGTGACCGCGGGGGCGCTCATCGGGACCTTCGTCGGCCGGGGCGTGGTGGCCCTGAACAAGAAGCTTCGCTCCGGTGAGAAGCCCGTGCGCGTCGCGTTCTCGCCGATCGTGGGAGACCGGGTTCGAGGCGCGGCTCTCGTCGTCTCGTTCTGAGGCGGCGCCTCGGCGGGGGCGGGACCGTCCGCGCTCCCGGCATTCCGCTTGCAGGATGTCTTGCGGGCGCGGAGTTTGTCCGTGCTCGAGACGTTTCCCCGAAAGGGGGAAATTACCGGAAAGGAGAAGTCATGAAGCGAACGACCAGGTTGGGAGCTCTGTGCGTGGCCGGGAGCCTCGCTCTCTTCGGCGCCGCCGTGGCACAGGACAGCACGACGCAGAATCAGGAAGTCTCGCAGCAGACCACGACCACCCAGGTCAAGACCATCGAGGGCAAGGTCGTACGTTACGAGCCGGGCAAGACGATCGTGATCGCCGGTCCCGACAACAAGGAAGTGACCTACACGCTCTCGACGACGGCGACCGTGCCGGCCGACGTGGAGATCGGGCGGGTCGTTTCCGTGAGCACGGAACCCTCACCGAACGGGCCGGCCACGGTCACGCGCGTGACGGTGCGGTCGATGACGCCCGACGGGCAGATGAAGACCGAGACCCAGACGCGTTCGACGGATGGAAGCGGAAACCAGACCACCACGAACACCACCAGCGTCACCGGGACCGTCTCGGCTTACGAGCCGGGCCAGTCGGTGACGATCCAGCTCCCGGACGGGAAGACGGCCGTGTACATGCTGGACCCGGCCTCGGTTCTCCCGCCCAACGTGGCGGTGGGGAAGACCTACACGATCCAGACGACCCGCACCACCGCCAACGGACCCGTCCTCGTGAAGAAGATCACGTCGACGACCACCACGACGAAACAGACGACGCATCCGTAACGACTCGGATTCGAGCCGCATCCGGCATCCTGAGCGCTCGGGATGCCGGATGTTCTAGCTTGAAGCCTCGGGCTCGCCGTCGCCACCCGCCCCGCCGACGCGGCCGGCCAGTCGTCCCTTCGGATCGAGCCAGCAGTAGAGCGACGGGAGAATGAGAAGGACGAGCGGGCTCGAGAGCACGAATCCCCCGATGACGGCGATGGCCAGCGGCTGCTGAAGCTGGGACCCCTCGCCGAGCGCCAGCGCCAGGGGAGCGAGCGCGAACGCCGTCGCGAAGATCGTCATCATGACGGCCCGCAACCGCTTGCGCGAGGCCTCCGCCCAGGCTTCGGCCACGGGCACCCCCCGGCGAAGCTCTTCCCGTGCGTCCTGGATCAGGAAGACCGCCTTCTCGCCGACGATCCCGACCATCATGATCGCGCCGACGAAGCTCGAAACGTTCAGGGTCATTCCGGTGACGAGCAGCGAGCCGAGCACGCTCGTCAGACACCGCCAGCGCAACCAGGATCGTGAGGAAGGGAGCCCGCCAGTCGCCGAACTCGAAGGAGAGAATGACGGCGACGAGAAGCAGACCGCCGAAGAGCACACCGAGCAGACCTTTGAACGAGCTCTGCTGCTGCTCGTAAAGGCCGGCGTAACGGACGGACATTCCGGCGGGAAGCACCAGTGAGCCCGTCAGGCGGCTTTGGATCTCCCCCATGGCGCCTCCCAGATTTCGGCCGGCGAGCCGGGCCGTCACGCCCACGAAGGTGCGGAGGTTTTCGCGTTGGATCTCGGCCTCCGGCGCTCCGGTCGACAGGGTGGCGAGCGTCGAGAGGGGAACGAAGCCGCCGGCCGGACTGGGATGGGCAACGCGGAGAGCGCCGACAGATCCGGCCGGTTTCGGGAAAAGACGCGGATGTCGTAGAGCCGCTCGCCCAGGCGCATGACGCCGGCCACCGTTCCGGTCAGCGCCGGCTGGACTTCGGCGTGAAGGCTTTCGGCGGTCAGGCCGAAACGAGCGAGAGCTTCCGGGCGGGCCCCCACCGACAGATTCGGCCCCGCGATCGTGATCCCGTCGAACACGTCCTCGACGCCGCCGATGTCGCGCAGGACGTGTGCCACCGCCTTCGCCCTTTCCTGGAGAACGGTCTGATCCTCTCCGTAAATCCGAACGTCGATCGGGTGGGGCTCGCCACCGGTGAGATCGCCGATCGCGTCCTCGAGAGGCTGGCCGAAGTCCGCCCGCAGCGCCGGCTGGGTGGAGGCGATCCGCTCGCGCAGGTCGTCGATGACCTCCTCGATGGCGCGTCGCCGTCCACGGGGCTTGAGGCGAATCACGATGTCCCCCCGGTTGGGCTCGGTGACGAAGAACCCCAGTTCGGTTCCCGTGCGCCGCGCGTACGTGGCCACGTCGGGAAGCGAGACGATGATCTGCTCGACCTGGTCGAGCATCTGGTTGGTGTCCGTCAGGGACGTGCCGGGAGGCGTCCAGTAGTCGAAGATGATCGACCCCTCGTCCATCGTGGGGAGGAAGTCCGAGCCGATCGTCGAATAGAGCAGGACTCCGCCGGCGAGAAGGCCGACCGTCACGACGACCGCGATCGAAGGATGGGCGATGACGAAGCGGGCGATGCGCGGAGGCCGCCGGTGGCGCGCGGTCCGGACGCGCGTTCCAACCCGGAGCCGCTCGGCCGCCACGGGCACGACCGTCGCCGACAGGAGGTAGGACACCGCGAGCGCCATGGCCATCGTCAGCGCGAGCGGACGGAAGAACGCGCCGGAGACGCCCGAGAGGAGAGCGAACGGGAAAAAGATCACGATCGTCGAGAGGCTCGATCCCGTCAAACCCGGCAGAACCTCCACCAGGCCGGACCGCGAGGGATTGGCGGACGTCCGCTCCTCGGCGTGGCGGGCGATGTTCTCGACGACCACGATCGCGTCGTCGACGACCAGTCCGATCGCCGCGGCGATCCCTCCCAGGGTCATCAGGTTGATCGTCTGCCCCGCGACGCCGAGCCCGAAGAGTACGACGGCGACCGTGACCGGGATCGTGGCGATCGCGATCGCCGCGATCTTGAGGCTGCGCAGGTACACCAGCAGCACGAGGCCCGCGAGAGCCACACCGATGAGAATCGCATCGCGCACGCCGTTCACCGATGCGCGAACGTATTCGGCCTGGTCGTAGGACTTGATCCAGCGGACGTCCTTCGGGAAGATGTCGGCCCGGACGCGGACGAGCTCGTCGACTCCCGCCGCAATCGCCAGAGTGCTGGCGCCCGGCTGCCGGATGACGTTGACGAGCACGGCTGGCTTCAAGTCGGCCGCCGTGTGGATGTACGTCGACGGCGTCGGCCGACGCGACCGTGCCGAGCTCTCCGAGCGAGACAGGAAGTCCGCCGGCGGGGGCCGGAACGGCGATCCGCGCGAGCGATTCGAGGCCCGTGGGCTTCCCGGTGACCAGAGTCAGGTAGAGCTCGTGATTGGACTCGACGAGGCCGGCCGAGAGGACGATGTCGTTGCGGCGAATCGCGTCGACGACCTGCGAAGCGGAAATCCGCCGGCCGGCCAGCCGCTGCGGATCGAGCCGGACCTGGAACTCCCTCCGGGTTCCCCCTTGCACCTGGACCTGCGACACGCCCGGAATCTGGTTGAGCTCCGGCTTGAGCCGGAAGTCCGCGAGCTCCCGCAGCTCCGAAAGGGAGCGCGTATCGGAGGTCAGCGCATAGCCGAGAATCGGAAAGATCGCAGTGTTCATCCACTCGGCGTCGAGGCGCGTCTCCGGGGGAAGATCCGGACGGATGCGGTCGATCTCGGCCTGGACCCGGGTCAGGGCAACCTGCATGTCGGTGCGCCACGCGAACTCCGCCCCGAGCTCGACGGCGCCCCGCGTCGTCGTGGAGGTCACGCGCTCGATTCCCGGGACGCGCAGAAGCGCCTCCTCCAGGGGGCGCGTGAGCGTCGGGATCATCTGGGCCGCGGGCTCCTCGGCCGTCTCCGCGATGACCTTGATTCGCGGGAAGGTCACCGTGGGAAAGATCGCCGAGGGCAGGTTCTTCGCCGTCCAGAGGCCCGCGGCGCAGAGGATCGCGAGCAGCAGAAACAGGGCGCCGGAGCGCTCGTTGAGGCGTTGCGCGAGGCTCATCGTCGCCCTCCCCTCAAGGCTTCGGAGCGACGGGGGCGCCCTCGGGAAGGCCGACGAGTCCCTCGACGATGACGACGACTCCCGGAGCGAGCGTCGGCGACACGATTTCGGTTCCCGCGGCGCCTCGGAGCCCCGGAACCACATCCTCCCAGTGCGCGTGGCCGTCGCGAACGACGGCGATGCGCGCCTTGCCGGTGACGTCGTCGCGCAGGACGGCGGCGTCCGGCACGACGATCGCGTTCGGCTTTTCGGCGACCACGATGTGAGCGGTTCCGAAGAGCCCGACTCCCAGAGCGGTCTCGTGGTCTCGCAGATCGATCCGGACGGGGGCGATGAAATCGGACGCGCTGGCCATGGGCAGCACGTCGTGGACGACGCCGGGCGCGGGCCGTGGCCGTCCGGCGAGCTCGATCGACGCTCGCTGCCCCGGCCGGATCCGGGCGAGGTCGGTCTGTGGCACGTCGGCGACGAAGGCGAGGGACGTCGCGTCGACGACCGTGAGGACCTCCTGGTCGTCGGTGACGCGATCGCCCGGGGCCGCCCCGTGCGAGAGGACGACTCCGTCGGACGGAGCGCGCAGCTCGGCTCGGATCAGGTTCCGCTCGGCCAGCGCACGGGCGCGTGCGGCGTCGTCACGTTCGGCCGGCGTGTTGGCCTCTCGTTCCATTTCCCGGGCGCCGGACAGGGCCGCTTCGCTGTCACGCGACACGATGGTTCCGACGACCTCTCCGCGCCGCACCCGGTCGCCGTCGGCGACCGACAGCGTCACGAGCGTGCCGGCGAAGGGGACGCGGATTTTCTGCTGAACCAGGGCGACGGTGTGGCCCGGAGCGCTCGCGAGGCTCTCGAGGTTTGCGAGGCGAACGGGAGCCGTTTTGACCGGGACCGCCGAGGCGGGCGGCGGATCCGAGGCTCCCGGGGGCGGAGCTTGCTCGCGGGCGCGGCACGCGGGTCCCGAAGCGAGGACGAGCATGAGAACCGCTGCGGAGAGTCGTCTCACGGCTCGCTCCAGCGCCGGACGACCGCCTGCGCGACCCGGTACCGCGCGGTCACCTCGTTGAGGCGCACGGCGGCATCGACCGCGGCGGCGTACGCGTCGAGGACCTCGAGCGTCGTCGCGGTGCCGCCCCGGTAACGGCTCTCCATCTGGAGATACGAGTCGCGCGCCTCGGGTGCCGCCCGCGAAAGGATCTCGATCTGCCGATAGAGGTGCTGCAGGGCCGCCTGCGCCCGACTCCACGCGAGCTGAGCGTCTCTTCGCTCCGCCTCCAGCCGGGAGCGCGCCTGCTTCAATCCGAGGTCGGCCTCGGCCACGCGTGCGCGCAGGCCGCCCCGGTCCCAGATCGGCCAGGCGAGCATCAGGGAAAGCGAATACCCCTTGGCGCCCCACAGCCGATCCCAGAATTCGGCGTTCAGGTGCGTCGTATCCGAGACCCAGAAGCCGAGGTCGGCGTTGAGAGACAGGCGGGGAAGCCGCTCGGCCCGGGCGATGGTGACGTCGGCCTCGGCGGAGCGTGCGTCTGCCGCGGCGGCAACGATCTCCGGCGCCCCCTGCCACGCGGCGTCCTCGGGTGCGCCGGGTGGTTCGACGGCGGCGAGCGGAACGAGCTCGAGCGGCGCGTCGGGTTCGCGTCCCATCCTCGCGTTGAGCACCAGGCGGGATTCGTCCCGACGCTCCTCGGCGTCGACCACGGCGGCCTCCTCGAAGGCGAGACGGACGTCCGTTTTCAGGACATCGGCCGCGACTCCCTGGCCCGCCGCCTGTCGGCTCGCGAGCGAGGTCCGATACGTGGAGAGGCGTTCGATCCCCTCTCGCCGGACGGCGAGCTCGGCGCTCGCCGCGAGGAGCTCGGCGAATCGGCTGCGCACTTCCAGGTCCAGGTCCTTCTCCGCGATCCGGTATCGGGCGCCCGCGGCCGCGACGGCCGCTTCGGCGCGCGCGATGCCCGCCTTGAGGGCGCCGCCGGCGTACAGCGGCTGCCGTGCGACGACCTGCAGGCGTGCGTCGCCCAGATTCGTCAGCACCGGGTCGTAGCCGCTCGCCGGTGCGTAGAGAAAGTCTCCCTCGAGCGCGACCTTCAGCCAGCGCTCGGCCATCGCCTGGCCTCGCCGCTCCACGGCCATCGACACGTCGTAGGCCTGCAAGGGCAGTCGCGCGTTGGCCGTTCGAGCCTCGACGAGGGCCTCCTGAAGCGAGAGAGGGCCCTGGGCGGTCGCCGTCGCCAGTCCAGCGGCGCAGACCATGGCGGCGGCGGCCGTCCGGCGGGCCGCCGGGTGCCTCGGACGAGCGCGGGTCATTCGGCGGGCGGCGCTGTCCACGCGACGAAGGGCGCACGGGGAGAACGCCATCCGGGGAACGCGCGCGTCCATTCTGCCTCCCGGCGGATCCTACATCGTGAGCTCGCCGCGTCGGCGAACCCGCGCCGGCGCGCTCTGGCATTTATGAACCGTTCATTTGGAGGCTCGAAGCGACGCCGTCGAATCCCGCGCATGGCCATTCGCGCGGGGATAGAGTGGCGGCGGAGGGCATCGATGCGCCGCCTGAAACTCGTCCATCCTCGGCGCGGCGGCGGTTCTCGCCGCCGCTTCACCGTCGTTCGCGCAATCCTCTCGGGGCTACACCGTGGTCCGGACTGTCGTCGTCGGGGGCGACGGCGGCTGGGACTATCTCGTCGTCGATTCCGAGGCTCGCCGCCTCTACGTCACGCACGGGACCCGGGTCCAGATTCTCGATGCGGACACGCTCGCCGCGCTCGGTGAGATCCCGGGCACGGCCGGCGTGCACGGTGTCGCTCTGGCGCCCGAGCTCGGCCGGGGATTTACGAGCAACGGGCGAGCGTCCTCGGTCACGATCTTCGACCTGAAGACCGGCAAGACGATCGACGAAGTGAAGATCGACGGCCAGAATCCGGATGCGATTCTCTACGACCCCGTGACGCGCAGAGTGTTCACGTTCAACGGCCGAAGCGCCGACGCGACCGTGCTGGACGCGGCGACCGGGAAGGTCGTGGCGACGGTTCCCCTCGGGGGCAAGCCCGAGTTCGCGACGACCGACCGGGAAGGCCGCATCTACGTCAACATCGAGAACAAGAGCGAGATCGCCGTGCTCGACTCGCGCAAGCCCTCGGTCGAGAAGCGCTGGTCCCTGGCGCCCTGCGAGGAGCCGTCGGGAATGGCGATCGACCGCGCGCACGGGCGGCTCTTCGTGGGCTGCGCCAACAAGATGATGGCCGTCGTGGACGCGTCGACGGGCAAGGTCGTCGCGACGGTTCCGATCGGCGAGGGTGTCGATGCCAACGCCTTCGACCCGGGAACGAGTCTCGCCTTCAGCTCCAACGGCGATGGGACACTGACGGTGGTCCGCGAAAACACGCCGGGTGATTTTTCCGTGGTCGCGAACGTCCTGACGAGGCGGGGAGCGAGGACCATGGCGCTCGACGAGAAAACCCATCGGGTGTATCTGGCGACCGCCGACTTCGGACCGCCGCCGTCCCCCACGGCCGACCAGCCGCATCCGCGGCCCGGCATCGTGCCCGGAAGCTTCACGATCCTGGTGGCGGAACCGGGTCGTTGAAGGCCGCCTTCCGGTACAGCCCGTTGGCGGAGACGCGGCGGCCCGTCTCGACCCTGGGCCGCGCGGTGCGGGTGGGTTCGAGAGGCAGAAGGTGGAATCGCGCCATCTCGCGGTCGAGCTGCGCGGCGTCCACGAGGACGTGGCGGCCCCCGCTGTCGAAGCCCTCGTAGACGTCGGGCTCGCCGGCGACGGCCCGGGTGCCGCGGCCGGTCAGGTCGGTCTCGGGGGTGAACACGGAAACGAGGAGTCGCCCTCCCGGCTTCAGGACGCGCGCGGATTCCGAGAGAGCTCGATCCCACTCGGCGCGGCTCTGGGCGCAGTGATAAAGACCGAGTGCGACGACGAGATCGAACGTCCCATCGCCGACCGGCGAGAGCTCGTCCATGCGCCCGACGCGCACGCGCCGTTCCGCTTCCGTGGGGCCGAGGATCGCCCCCACTCGCTCGCGGGTCTTCGCGACCATGGCCGGCGACGCGTCGAGCGCCTCGACGTCGAACCCCTTTTCGGCGAGAAAGACGGCGTTGCGGCCCCCCGCGCACCCGAGATCGAAGACCCGCGTGATCGAGGGATCCGGGTACTCGCCGACGAGCTCGGTCAGGCGCAAGTCGGGCTCCCGCGCCGCGAAGCGCTCGACGTTCTCGGCAGAATCCCAGTAAGAGCTCGACAAAGGAGACTTCCATCCTCCCACAAGGCAGCGTCCCGTGACGCCCGATGCCCCGGACATATAGAGTGTCGTCAGGCGCAAGAACCGTTGGAAGCCTCGATTCAGGATCGCCTGTCGGCGCACCGGTTGCTCGCCGGCGCGCCGCGCGAAGAGCTCGACTGGCTCGTCGCCCACGGACACATGGTCCGGCTGGAAGCGGGGGACGTTCTCACGTCGAAGGCCGGGCCGGTGCACGGTCTCTACATCGTGCTTTCCGGCCACCTTTCGATTCACATCGACCGGGGCGCGGGGCCGCACAAGGTCATGGAATGGGGAGCGGGCGACGTGACGGGGCTGCTTCCGTACTCGCGTCTCGTCTCGCCGCCGGGCGACGTCAAAGCCGAGGTGCCGACCGAGGCCCTTCTGATCCCCCGCGAGGAGATACCGGCCCTGATCCGCGACTGCCACGCGCTGACGGAGATCTTCGTGCACGTCATGCTCGATCGCGCCCGCCTCTTCACGTCGAGCGACCTCCTCGAGGAGAAGATGGCCTCCCTCGGAAAGCTCGCGGCCGGGCTGGCCCACGAGCTCAACAACCCTGCTTCGGCCGTCGCGCGCAGCGCCCAGGGGCTGACGCTCCGGCTGGCCGAGGTCGAGCGGGCCTCGCGGGCGCTCGGCGCGGCCCGGTTGTCCGAAGCCCAGCAGGCGGCGGTCGACCGGGCGCGGGAGGTCTGCGTCACCGCGGCCGGCGCGAGCTTCGGGAGCTCGCCCCTCGAGCGGGCGGACCGGCAGGACGCGATCGCCGACTGGCTCGAGCGCCACCAGGCCGACGCCGTCGCGGCGGAAGCCCTGGCCGACTCGGCGGTCACGCTCGAGGCGCTCGACGGGCTCGCCGAAGCTCTCGACGGGGAAGCGCTCCAGGCGTCGCTCGCGTGGCTCGTGGCTGGCTGCTCGACCCACCAACTCGCATCGGAGATCGAGACGGCCGCTTCGAAGATCCACAACCTCGTCGCGGCGGTCAAGGGCTTCACTTACATGGACCAGGCCACGATGCCCAAGCCCGTGGATCTCGGCCAGGGGCTCTCGGACACGCTGGCGGTGCTGAACGCCAAGGCGCGCGGGAGGTCCGTGCGCGTGAATCTCGAGGTGGAGGCCGACCTTCCGCGCATCGAGGGGTTCGGCGGCGAGCTCAATCAGGTCTGGGCGAACCTGGTCGACAACGCCCTGGATGCGGCCAGGAGCCGCGTGACCGTTTCGGCGGGACGCGACGGCGCTTCCGTCGTCGTCCGGGTCCTGGACGATGGCGCGGGACTGCCGCCCGAAATTCGCGAGCGCATCTTCGATCCCTTCTTCACGACGAAGCCGGTGGGGCAGGGCACGGGTCTCGGCCTCGACATCGCGCGGCGGCTGGTGCTCCGGCACCGGGGAGACATCGAGGTCGATTCCCGTCCCGGTCACACCGAGTTTCGCGTGACGCTGCCGATCGGCGCGGGAGGAGGGTGACGTGGTCGAGCCCGTGCTCCCGAGCGTCGACGACGACCCCGAGGTGCTGGTCGCCGTCGAGCGCGATCTGTGCCAGCATTATCGAAGCGACGGCCGCATCCCGAAAGCCGTCTGGGGAGCAAGGCCATCATCCCGGGCGCCGCGTTGACTCCTCGCCGCGCAAGGTCAACTATCCGCTCACGGGGCGGGTCAGCCTCGACCCGCTTTCCCACGCGTACAAGGGAGGCACCATGCGCAGGATTCTGGCGGCCATCGTCGTCCTCGGGTCCCTGTCCGTCGCTCTTCCGGCCGAGGTCACGGCCATCCGCGCGGGCCGTCTCGTCGATCCCGAGACCGGCCGCGTGGCTTCGGAGCAGGTCATCCTGGTCGAGGGCGGCAAGATCACGGCCGTCGGGCGGGGTCTCGCCATCCCGACGGACGCGGCCGTCATCGACCTCTCGGACCTGACCGTACTTCCGGGGCTCGTGGACACTCACACGCACCTCGGCATCACCTACAAGGACGTTCCCGAGCACAACTACTACTACCTGACCTACGTCATGGAATCGACGCCGCTTCGCGCGATCCAGGCGGCCTCCAACGGCATCCAGCTCCTGAACTCGGGCTTCACGGTCGTCCGCGACCTCGGCAACAACGCCCTCTATGCCGACACGGCGCACCGCCAGGCGATCGAGCAGGGGTGGATCCCGGGGCCGACGCTCATCAACTCGGGTCTCATCATCGGCGGCAAGGGCGGCCAGTTCTGGCCGACGCCCGAGATGGTCAAGTACCACGACATCGTGTATCCCGAGTACCTCGACGCCGACACGCACGACGAGATCATCAAGGCCGTGCGCGAGAACATGCTGTTCGGCGCGAAGATCATCAAGATCTGCGTCGACTGCAAGCCCTGGGGCTACTCGGTCGACGACATGAAGCTGTTCATCTCCGAGGCGGCCAAAGGCGGCCTCAAAGTGGCCGGCCACGTCCAGACGCCCGAGGGAGCCAGCCGCGCGATCGAGGCCGGGATCTGGTCGATCGAGCACGGTTTCGCCCTCACCGACGAGCACTACAAGCTCATGGCGCAGAAAGGAATCTTCCTCGCCTCGACCGACACGCCTTTCACGCCGTACGCCGGGAAGGAGGAGAGCATGGATAAGGCCGCGGCGCAGCTCAAGAGCGCCTGGCAGCACGGCGTCAAGATCACGTTCTCGACGGACATGGATTACTGGGAAACGGGCAACATGCTCACGCGGGGCGAGCGCACGATCAATTTTCTTCTCACCTGGAAGGCCTCCGGGATCCCCAACGCCGACATCCTGAAGGCGATGACGCTGACCGGCTACCAGTGCGCGCAGGTCGAGAAGCAGCGCGGGTTGATCCGGGTCGGGCTGGCCGCCGACATCATCGCCGTGCGGGGCAATCCGCTCGAGGACATCGACGCCCTGCGCGACGTGCGCTTCGTGATGAAGGACGGAATGGTTTTCAAGCGCGACGGCGTGATGACTCCCGAGAAATTCTTTCATTCGGGGCCGGTCTATGGATGGAACAAGCGGTAGGGCGGCCTCGGGAAGGACGCCGGCGCCGCCCGACGATGTGAAAACCGCGCACGCGAGCTATGCGCTGCCGGCGTGCGTGGGTCGCTTCTCCGACGTCTCATGCCCGAGCCAATTCGCCGACTGGATCGAGGAGCTCTTCGTGGAGAACATCACCGGCGGTTGCGGCGCGGGCATCTACTGTCCGTCGAGCCCGAACAACCGCGGCCAGATGGCCGTGTTCCTGGTCAAGACCTTCGGGCTGCGGATCTACGGCCCGTAGGCGGACGCCGCGCTAGCGGGAGTCGGAGCGCGGGCGAATCGGACGCGCATCCGGCACGGGGAAATCCGTGGGGTAGGGCTTCGAAGAGGCGAACTGCGTGTTGCAACCCCGAGCGCAGATCCACCAGCCCTCGGGATCGTCGTCTCGACGCTCGACGGCGACCTGTCCGCCACACCGCAGGCAGTACGCACGACGGATGATGTCGCCGAAACCCGGACGCTCGATCAGGCCGAGGCCGTTTCGCCGCAACTCTTCTGGACTGAGGTCCATTGGCCCGTCCATGGAGGGAACAAGGTAGGCCCGGACCTTCGAAATCGCTTGTGACGGGGGACACCTCCCCGCCGATCGGCCGGCCGGATCAGGCTCGTGGCGGAATGTCCTCGGGACGCTTGCCGCGGTCGGCCGGATCGCGTTGTGCGTGCTTGCGCGGGTCGAACGTGACGGCGGCGTAACAGATCGGGCACTTCAATCGGCCATCCCCGGGGATCGCCGCAAATCTCGGAGACCGGCAGGCGGCGCAGAACCAGCGGGCCAACCGACGCTCCTCGCCTTCGAACGCCATTGCCGGGGAATGTTAGCGCGTTCGCGGCCCCGACCGGGTGGCGACGACCGGAAAAGGGCGTCCGCGGACGCCCCGGTCACTCCAGCGTCGCCCATCCGGCCGCGCCGCCGCGGGTCGACTCGCGTCGCCGGCGACTCGACACGCGCTCATCCATGCTCCAAATCGGAGACCGGACGAGGAGTCGGCCGGGATCGCGGCGAGGCCTACACAGACGTCGACGCGAATCTTCGGGCGAAGATCTTCGCGCCGCCATCGCATGGACGCGACGGCGGGCCGCAAGTCCCCTGATTCCAGAACGTGGCACGGATTCTGCTCTTTCGAAGGCACGTGGACGCACGAGGCGCTCACAGAGAAAGAAAGGAGACAGCGATGCGATCCCTGACTCGTTACCTGCTGGCAGGCGCTGCGGTGTTCGTCATCGCGGCCGGCGCGGCGAAGGCGCAGGAGCCCGACCCCGCGACCGAGGCTCCCAAGCCGACCGCCACGGCGCCTGCTGCGATGCCGACGCCGAATGCGATGGCCCCGACCGCGATGCCGAACGACGCACAATCGAGCGCCCCGCCGACGGAGACGCAGGCGCAGCCGGCCCCGCCGATCGAGGCCGCGCCGTCGAACGTGCGGAGCGCCCCGGCTCCGCTCCCGCCTCCGCCTCTGGTCGCCGAATCGCCCAGGGTCGACTCGCCCGGGGCCGCCCTCTCGGAGAAGGCTGCCGAGAAGCCGGTGAAGAAGTCCGCCGCCAAGGCGTCGCCGAAGAAGAAACCAGTCGAGGCGTCCGAGTCGAAGAAGGCCGAGCGTGAGAATGAGAAGGCGGTCGATTCCGCGGCCGCGGCTACCACGGCCGCCGATTCGGGCTCGACGCCGCCTTCCGGCGGCGGAGCGTCCGGAACCGCGGCGGCGGCGCCGCCGGCGGGTGACTCCGCTCCCATGGTTCCGCCCCTGTCCAAGGAAGAGACGAGCGCCGCCGCCCGTACGGAGACGGTCGAAACGAAGCAGGTCGACTCGGGACACGGCGCGGGAACGTTCATCGTCCTCGCGGCCCTGGCTCTGGGCATCGCCTTCGTGATCGCGCTGACTGTCCGGCGCCGCCGGGCCGAGAAGCTCTCGATCTTCGATCGGTCGTTCACGGCGACGACGTCGCGCGCGTCCCGCGCGCCGCAGCCGCCGATCGTCAACCAGTACTGACGCCCCGTTCCACTTTTCGCCAGAGGCGGGTGAAGCCCGCCTCTTTTTTTGCGTGCGGAAATGGCCGGGTTATCGCGGCGTCCAGAGCTCGACTTCCGCCTTGAGGTGATCGTCGATCCCGGCGGAAGGCTGCGGGCGGCTGACCCAGTAACCCTGCATCTCGTCGCAGCCGTAACCCTGGAGAAGGGTGAACTGGTCCTTGCTCTCGACGCCTTCGGCGATCACGTTGAGGCGCGACCCGTGGGCCATTTCGATGATCGCCCGGACGATGCCCGCGTCGGCGGGATTGACGGGCAGGTCGGTCACGAACGACCGGTCGATCTTCAGCGACGTTACGGGGTAGCGCTTGAGATAGCTCATCGAGGAGTAACCCGTGCCGAAATCGTCGATCGCTATGCCGACCCCCATGCTCCGGAGGATGTTGAGGTTCGCCACGACAATCTCGGCGCCCTCCATCGCTATCGATTCCGTGATCTCGACCTCGAGGTGTCGCGGCTCGAGGTTGGCGTTCGCCAGGGCGCGCTCGACGAGCGACGTGAGGTTGCGCTCGCGAAACTGGCGGGCGGAAAAGTTGACCGAGACACGCAGGCTGTCCAGCCAGGCCTCCTGCCAGCGCCGCAGCTGCAGGCAGGCCGAACGCAGAACCCAGTCGCCGAGCGGCAGGATCAGCCCCGTCTCCTCGGCCACGGGGATGAAGGTGGTGGGGCCGACGAGCCCCTTCGTCGGGTGCTGCCAGCGCACCAGCGCTTCGAGCCCCACGGTGCGGCCGGTGACGATGCTCGTGATCGGCTGATAGTGGAGGACGAGCTCTTCCTGGTCGACGGCGAGCCGCAGCCCCTTCTGCAGCGCGAGGCGCTCGGCGGCGTGCTCGGTCAGCTCGCGGGTGCAGAGCTGAAAGTTGTTGCGTCCGAGCTCCTTGGCGCGATACATCGCCGCGTCGGCGTTGCGCAGGAGCGACTCGGGGTCGGCGCCATCCTCGGGATAGCTCGCGATTCCGATCGACGCCGCGATCTGCACGGTGCGGCCGTCGAGCGCGAACGGACGGGCGATCAGCGAGAGGATCTTGGCCGCGATGCTGGCGAGGTCCTCGCTCTGGCGGAGCTCGGGCACGAGGATGACGAACTCGTCGCCGCCCATGCGCGCGACCGTGTCGGCCTCGCGCACGGACCGCTTCAGGCGGAGCGCGAGCGACTGGAGCAGACTGTCGCCGACGCTGTGCCCGAAGCTGTCGTTGACGTACTTGAAGAAATCGATGTCGATGTAGACGACGGCGAGCTTGCGGTCGTGGCGCTTGGCCTGGGCCACGTCGACGTCGAGGCGGTCGAGCAGGCGCGCGCGGTTGGGCAGCTTGGTCAGCGGATCGTTGTAGGCCTGCGCCACGATCTGGGCCTCGGCGCGGCGCCGCTCGGTGATGTCCGTCAGCGTTCCGACGACCGCCGGGCGACCTTCGAACTCGACCGCCGCTTCGAGGGCTTCCACCTCCACCGGCTGGCCGTTCTTGCGGATCGCGTGGAACGTGTAGGGAACTCCGTCCTCGGTGCCTTCGAGGGTCTGGCGGACGCGCGAGAAGACGAGGGCATGGTCGTCGAGCGCGATGAGGCTCGCGAACGACTCGAACGCCAGGATCTCGGCCTGCGTGTATCCGAGGGTCGCCGCGAATCGCGGGTTGACGTACCGGTATCGGCCGTCCTGGACGAGATACATGCCGGCGACCGACTGTTCGACGAGCCGCCGAAACTCGGGCGCGACCGAAGCGCTCGCTTCGAGCGTGCGCCGCCGGTCGGTCACGTCGCGGACGACGCCCACGACGCCGCGGATCAAGCCGGCCGCGTCGCGGTGAGGGGAAAACACCGCCGAGAGCCAGAGTTCGGCGCCGCCGCGGACCCCGGGCCACGAGAAGTCGTCCGCGGTGACGGTGTCGCCGGCGAGCGCCCGCTCGAGGAGCGACGCGATGTCCTTCTGCCGGGCGGGAGGAAAGACCTGGAGAATGTCCCGTCCGAGGACGGCCCCCGGCGGGACCCCGGTGAGCTCCTCCATGCGCGGGTTCCACAGCGTGTGCCGCAGGTCGCGGTCGTACGCGACGAGGCCGTCGCCGGTCGAGGCGATCACCTCGTCGGGCAGAGCGTCGCCCGACGGGTTCCCCAGGGGATGGGGGCCCGGGGGATCGGAAGGAAATTCCTCTTCCGCCCGCTCGCCTCGCGGGGGCACGCCGGTCTCGCTTCCCTCCGGAGACGTCATTGTGAAAGCGTCAGGATCTGACGCTTGATTCTAACAGGCCGGCGGCCGGCTCCGGCCGGCGTTACTTCGACATCTTGGCCGCCGCGCGGATGGCGGCGTCGATCCCGGACTCGGCGCGGATCGCTTTAATGCGGGCGCGCGCCTGCTTGGAGAGTCTTCGGATCGCTCCGAGGTAGCGGCCCTGGGCCTGGCGCGCGGTTCGCTGGGCGCGCGAGATGGCGCGGCGAGCCTTCGGGCCCTCGCGGGCGGCGGTCTTCGCGACCGAGGTCGCGACGTCTTCGCCGAGCGCCGAGAGCCGGGCTCGCAGTTCGCGGATCGTCTTCTCGCGGCGCTTCAACGCGGCTCGGACGTCCTTGGCGGCGATCTTCCCGTCCTCGACCAGCATCTGCAGGGCGAGCGATGCGTGCCGGGCCGAAAGCTTCAATGCGTTCTTCGTCTTGCGTCTCACGGTATGTATGTCCTTTCGGGGATGCATTCTATGGCCAGGAGACGGTATGGAGACCGTGTAAATCCGCGAATCCAAGTCGTATAACGCGTGTAATTCGTATGTGCGTGTACTATCCGCGCTCGCTTTTTATGGAAAGGGGTAACGGAATGCGACGCCTTGCCACCCTCGTCTTCGCCCTGGTCGCGGCGGCCGCCTTCGGCGCCGACCCGGCGCCCGCACCGGTCTCGCTCACGCTCGCCGAGGCGACGCGGAGTGCCCTCGAAAAGAACAACGCGCTGTCCGTCGAGCGTCAGAACGTCGTCCAGGCCGACGCCGCCGTGACCGGCGCGCATGGCGCCTACGACCTCTTCTGGACGGCCGAGGGGAGGTACCGGGACCACACGGACCCGATCAACTCGCAGTTCTCGGGAGCGCCCGAAGGCGACCTCGCGCCGACGATGACCGACGCCGCGATTTCGACGTCGTTCTCGCAGCTCCTGCCGACGGGCGGCCGGGTCGACCTGACGACCGGGTGGGGCCGCGACACGACCAACGCGGTGTTCACGATCCTGTCGCCCGCGTACTCCACGTTCGCGGGCATCTCGCTGCGGCAGCCGCTCCTGCGAGACCTCACGATCGACCCCGCTCGCGAAGGGATCCGCATCGCGGTGGCGCAGCGCGGCGAAACGGAAGCTCAGTTGCGCGCGACGGTGGCCGACACAGTGACCCAGGTCGATTTTCAGTACTGGACGCTGGTGGCCGCGCGCCGCAACGTCGCCTCGATCCAGAGCTCCGTCGAGCTCGCGGAGAAGCAGCTCCAGGAGACGAAGAGCCGAGTCGAGGCGGGCGTTCTCGGCGAGACGGATATCGCGCAGCCGACGGCCGAGCGAGACCGCCGGCTGGGCAACCTCGCTCTCGCGCAGCAGGCCGTGGTACGCGCCGAGTCGGCGTTGAAGCAACTGATCCTGGCCGATCCCGCCGATCCCCTCTGGGCCGCGGAGATCCGGCCTTCGGACTCTCCCGACGCCGAGTTCGAGCAGCCCGACCTCGACGCGGCGCTGGCGTCCGCGCGACTGAAGCGGCCCGAGCTCGTCGCCGCCGAGGCGCGGCGCACTGTTGCGGAGGTCGTCGTCGCCGCCCGCAAGAGCGACGTCCTGCCGCGGCTCGACCTCGTCGGCACGTATGCGCGCAACGGCCTCGCCGGCAGCCAGAATCCGGACGCGGTCAGCTTCGACGGGCAGCCGATCGTCGTGCCGCCGCCGCTCCTCGGAGCGAGCGGCCGCTCCTACGGAACGATCTCCGAGAACCGCTTTCCCGATTATGTCGTCGGGCTCGCGTTCTCGGTGCCGATCCAGAACCGGACGGCGAAGTCCAACCTCGCAATCTCGAAGTCGCAGCTCGAGCAGTCGATCGTCGACGTCCAGAGCACCGGCCAGCAGGTCGAGGCCGAGGTCCGCAACGCCTTCAGCGCCCTGGCCACAGAGCGGTCCCGCGTGGCGGCCGCGCGGTCCGGGCTCGAGGCGGCGCAGGTCCAGCTCTACGCCGAGCAGGAGCGGTTCAACGTCGGTCTGTCGACGAACTTCCTCGTCCTGACGCGCCAGAACGACCTGACGCAGGCCCGCGTCACGGAAACCGACGCGCTCACCGACTACCGTCGGGCGGCGACCGAGCTCCTCCGGGCGACCGGCGTCCTGCTCGAGCGACGGAACATCTCCGTCGAGCCGGCGGCCGCCCCCGGCGGCGGTTCGCGGTGAGGAAACGGATCCGCCCTCGCTTCGCCTTCGGGCGGACTGCGCGGGTCGTGGGCGTCGGGGCGCTCGCCGCGGCGGGTGCCGCTGCGGTGGCCTTCGCGCGCTCGACCGAGTGGCTGCGGGCGTTCGGCGGCGCGCCGGCGGGGGGACGCCTCGCGCGCATGCGGTCCTCGGCGCAGTGGAAGGACGGACGTTTCCGCAACCGCGTACCGACGGAGACGGTAGCGCCGAGCCGGATCCTGGAAACTCTGCGCCTGCAGGTCGGCGGCGAGGAGGTGCGCTATCCGACGCGCCCGATTCCGGTGGTGCGACGCTCTCGCGCCGAGTTCGACCGGCCGCCCGCGACCGGATTGCGCGTCACGTGGCTCGGCCACGCCACGGCGCTCGTCGAGATCGACGGCGCGCGGATCCTGACCGACCCGGTCTGGAGCGAGCGAGTCTCGCCGTCCGAATGGATCGGACCGCGGCGCTTCTTCCCGCCCCCGCTCCCGCTCGAGGAGCTGCCGCCGATCGACGCGGTCGTCGTGTCGCACGACCACTACGACCATCTCGACATGCGGACGATCGAGGCTCTCGCCGCTCGCGGCGCGCGGTTCCTCGTGCCGCTCGGCGTCGGAGCGCACCTGGAGGACTGGGGCGTGCCGCCCTCGCAGACCGACGAGCTCGACTGGGACGAGTCGCGCCCGGTCGGCGGCGTCACCGCGACGTTCGCACCGGCCCGCCATTTTTCGGGGCGCTCATTGACGGGCCGGGACGCGACCCTTTGGGGCTCGTGGGTGCTCGCGGGGCCGGAACACCGCGTCTACTTCAGCGGGGATTCCGGGTACTTCGACGGATTCCGGCAGATCGGGGCGGCGTACGGCCCCTTCGACGCGACATTGATGAGTGTCGCGTCGTACGGGCCCACGTGGCCCCACGTCCACATGACTCCGGAGGAGCTCGTGCAAGCCCACGTCGAAATCCGCGGCGGCGTCTTCATCCCGGTGCACTGGGCAACGTTCAACCTGGCGTTCCACGACTGGAACGAGCCGATCCGGCGAGCCTCGGCCGCCGCCGCGGCGGCGGGGGTGAAGGTGCTGGCGCCGCGGCCGGGAGAGAGCATTGAGCCGGCTGCGGCACCGGGGATCCTGGAGTGGTGGCGGGTGCGGTAGCGGCGAGCGGCAATCAGCTCGCGGATTCCGGGGTCTGACAGGGCCCCCTCGCCCGAACCCCGGCGCCCCGGTATGAACGAGAGGTGGATCTCGGGGTCGGCCGCGACGAACTTCGCGTGTCTTCCGGTGCCCGAAGGGGATTAGACTTGACCAAACGCCAACTGCGGTAATCCATGTATGGGCGGCGGATCGCCAACGCTCGCCCGGTCCCCGGTCGACGGCGAGAAAGTGGGAAGTCTATGCACGCTCGACGGCCCTCGGATCTGACCTCGTTTCGGCGTCTCCTGGTCCTCACGGCAATCGTCCTGGCATGTTCGGTTCCTCTCGCGGCCGAGTCCGCATCCCTCGGCATTGAGGAGGGCGCGCTGGCGCTCAAGGCGGAGGGCGGTCGAAGCCTCGACCGGGCGCTCGACGACGTCCATGCGCGGCGGCCGAAGGCCCTGCTTCTCGACGCCGCCACGACGGACCTGCTCTTCCCGGTCCTCGGAAAGATCCCCGGCTGGCAGTCGGACGTCATGCTCATCAACTACCGCTCGGTCGCGCAGGTGCTCCACATTTTCTTCATGGCGCAGGGCCAGAACAACGCGAGCGCGACACCATACACCTACACGCTGCCGGCGAACCGGATGGTCTACTGGCACGACTTCTTCCAGACCGGCCTCGGGATCAGCAACGGACTGGGCTCGATCATGATCCTCGCCGTCAATTCCAGCGGCGCTGCCGACAGCCAGGCGCTCATCGATGGCTCCGCGCGACTCTTCCAGACCGACGCGGCCGGTGGCACGCTTGCGCAGATGTTCCCGTCCGTGCCAGTCCACGACGTTCCGGCCGGGACCGGCGCGACCGCCGTGGGCCTTCGCTCGGACGCACAGTTCCGGACGAACGCGGGCGTCGTCAATTTCGACAGCGTGGCGCGCACGTTCACGGTGAGCATCGTCGCGGCGTCGGTGTCGTCGTTTACGATCAGACGTTCCGCCCTACTCGATGATGCAGGTCCGGATCCCCAACGACGGGTCCTACGGGGACATTGCTCTCCAGTTCACCTCGAACACCACGAACTTCTGGAGCGCCTACGGTGCGAGCGTCGACAACATCTCGGGGGACAGCTGGTCGGCGCACGTCGCCCTGCAGTTCTGACCCGGCCCCCCGGAGGCGGCCCCCCGTCCGCCCGGCGCGGTCCTGAACCGATCGCGCCGCGGCGGACGTAGTTTTCGCCGGAGGGCGTCCATGATCCGGATCCGGCGCGGGGAAGAGCGGGGCCACTTCGATCACGGCTGGCTCGACACCCGGCACACGTTTTCCTTCGGCGACTACCACGACCCGCGGGCCATGGGCTTCCGCGACCTGCGCGTCATCAACGAGGACCGCGTCCTTCCGGGGCAGGGCTTCGGAACGCACGGCCACCGCGACATGGAGATCGTGTCGTACGTCCTGGAGGGCGGCCTCGCGCACAAGGACAGCCTCGGGACGGGCTCGGTGATCACTCCGGGCGACGTGCAGTACATGAGCGCCGGCACCGGCGTGCGCCACAGCGAGTTCAATGCCTCGAAGACCGAGCCGGTGCACTTCATGCAGATCTGGATCATGCCGAACGCCGAAGGCCTGCCTCCGCGGTACGACCAGAAGCGTTTCGGTCCGGAAGAGAAGCGGGGACGGCTGCGCCTGGTGGCCTCGCCTTCCGGCGAGGATGGCTCGATCGCAATCCGCCAGGACGTCCGGATGTACGCCTCGCTCCTCGATCCCGGCCAGTCGGCTTCGCTCGCCCTCGCTCCGGATCGCCATCTGTGGGTCCAGGTCCTGCGGGGAAGCCTCGACGTGAACGGGAAGGCTCTCCACGCCGGCGACGGTCTCGCCGCCTCCGCCGAGACCGCCTTTCGTTTCGCGGCGACCGGCGGGGTCCCGGCGGAATTCCTCGTCTTCGACCTCGTCTAGGGCCAGCCCTGAAAGTCTGACACTTGGTACCAGAGGGCCTGATAGCTCGGGCTCGAGCGGTCGAAACGTCATTCTTTCAGGGCAGGCCCCATCTTTCATTCTTTCAGGGCAGGCCCCAGCGGTTCGCTGTGGCAGGCTTGCCGGGATGACGGCGCCCGCGGCCCCCGAATCCCCGGCGCGCTGGCGCGCCCTCGCCCTGATCGCGGGGGCGGAGCTCCTTGCGATGGCGCTCTGGTTCTCGGGCTCGGCCGTCGCGCCGGCCTTGAAAGCCGAGTGGCGGATGTCCGACGCCGGCGCCTCGTGGCTGACGCTCGCCGTGCAGCTCGGCTTCGTCGCCGGAACCCTCGTCTCGGCCCTCGGCAATCTGCCCGACGTCTTCTCGGCCCGGCGCCTCTTCGCCGCGTCCGCCGTCCTCGGCGCCGCGGCCAACGCGGCCCTCGCCCTGTGGGCGCGGGGCACGGCGAGCGCGGTCGTGCTGCGGTTCGCCGTCGGCTTTTTTCTCGCCGGCGTCTATCCGCCCGGCATGAAGATCATGGCGAGCTGGTTCCGCCGCGGCCGCGGGCTGGCGCTCGGCGTCCTCGTCGGCTGCCTGTCGCTCGGCAAGGGTTTTCCCTATCTCGTCAACGCCGTCGGGAGCGCCGACTGGCGGGTGAACGTGCTCTGCGTGTCGGCCCTCGCCGTCGCGGGCGGTGCCCTCGTTCTCTTCTTCGTGCACGACGGGCCCCATGCGGCGCCCGCCCCCCGCTTCGACGCCGGACAGATCGCGAAGGTCTTCGCCAACCGCGGAGTCCGGCTGGCGGACTTCGGCTACTTCGGCCACATGTGGGAGCTCTACGCGATGTGGACCTGGTTCCCGGTGTTCGTGCGCGAGAGCTTCGCCGCCCGGGGCGTGACCCGCCCGGCGCTCGCGGAACTGACGTCCTTCTTCGTGATCGGCGCCGGAGCGACCGGCTGCGTCCTCGCCGGTCTCGCCGCCGATCGTCTCGGCCGCACGGCCGTGACCTCGTGGGCGATGGGGCTGTCCGGCGCGTGCTGCCTCACGATCGGCCTGCTCTTCGGCGGAAGCCCGACGCTGCTGCTCGTCGTGGCCGTCGTGTGGGGCGCCTCGATCGTCGCCGACTCCGCGCAGTTCTCGGCCTGCGTGACGGAACTCTCGGACCCGCGCTACGTGGGGACCGCGCTGACGGTGCAGACCTGCGTCGGCTTCCTGATCACGATGGTCTCGATCGAGCTGGTTCCGCGCGTCGCCGGCATGGTCGGCTGGCGCTGGGCGTTCGCGATCCTCGCTCCGGGCCCCGCCCTCGGCATTCTCGCCATGCTGCGCCTGCGCGGCCTCCCCGAGGCCGCCCAGATCGCGCACGGGAGGCGGTAAGGACCGCGACCCTGCGGCTCCAGAAACGCCCGCGTGATGGGCATCCAGGAACCTCACTCATCTGCTGCCGGGGGTCCCGTTGTTCAGCAGAATGGCGCATCATCAAACCCGCCGCCGTCCCGGAGGCCACCGGGGAGAAAGGGATCGGGGTTGAATGTTCCTCGGCCACTTTGGTCTTTCGTTCGCGGGCAAGCGGCTCGCCCCGGCCGTCTCCCTCGGCACCCTGTTTCTCGCGACGCAGTGGGCGGACCTGCTCTTCTGGATCCTGACCCTCGCCGGGATCGAGCATTTCCGGATCGCGCCGGGGGCGACGCGGGTCACGCCGATGGACTTCTATGACTATCCATGGAGCCACAGCCTGGTGGGGCTCGCGGCGTGGGCCGGGCTCCTGGGAGGCTTGTACCTGCTGTTCCGAAGGAGCCGGGCGGGGCTGTGGGTGCTGGCCGCGGGTGTGGGGAGCCATTGGGTTCTCGACGCGCTCGTTCATCGACCGGACATGCCGGTCGGGATTGGGGGTCCCTACGTGGGCCTGTCGCTGTGGAACTCCGTTCCCCTGACCGTCGCGGCCGAGGCGATCGTCTTCGGCGGAGGCATCGTTCTGTACCTCCGCGCGACCTCGGCCCGGGATCGGACGGGTGCCTGGGCGCTCTGGGCGCTCGTGGCGTTTCTCGCCGTCACCTGGGTCGCCTCGATCGCCGGGCCGCCGCCGCCCTCGGAGCGGGTCGTCGAAGTCACGGGTGTGGCCATGTGGCTCTTCGTTCCGTGGGGCTGGTGGATCGACCGGCACCGCATTATCGTTCGCGCATGAGAAAAACCCTTCTCGTCCTGGCCGCGCTGGCGCTGCCGGCTGCGAGTCTTGCGCAGGCTCCGGCGCCCGCGCCTTCCCGCGCGGTGCTTTCCGATCTCTCGTGGATGGCGGGGCGCTGGATCGACGACTCGGGCGGCAACCTGTCCGAGGAGATCTGGACCGCCCCCGAGGGCGACTCGATGATGGGGATGTGGCGATACGTCGTGGACGGCAAGGCCCGGATCTACGAGCTCCTGGCGATTACGCTCGAGCCGACCGGCGTCGTGATGCGCGTGCGGCACTTCGATCCGAAGTTCGTCGGGCGCGAGGACAAGGACAAGTCCGTCGAGCTTCGCCTCGTGGCGTGGACGCCGGGCGAGGTGTCCTTCGAAGGCCCGGCCCTGGGCGCGCCCGGGCTCGTCCGGCTGACGTACCGGCAGCCGACGGACGACACGCTCTCGACGACGCTCGAGAAGGATGGGAAGTCGCAGGGGTTCCACTTCCGCCGGGCGAAGTAGGTGAAGCTCTCCGTCGAAGTCCCCTATGGCGACATCGACGCCATGGGGCACCTGAACAACGTCGCGTACCTGCGATATTTGGAGTGGGCCCGCCAGAAGTACTGGCTGGCAATGCGCGGCTCGATGGAGTTCCTCGATATCGACTTCGTGGTCGCCCGCTGCGAGATCGACTACCGGTCCTCCTCTCACATGGGCGAGGTCCTCGAGATCGAGATCCACGTTTCGCGCATGGGCACGTCGTCCTTCGACTTCGCGTACCGCGTCACCGGGGCCGACGGGCGGCTGGTGGCGGAGGCGACGACGACCCAGGTCTGCTTCGACTGGCGAAGCAAGCGCAAGACGCCGCTCTCGACCGAGCGGCGCCGCGAGATCGAGGCGTTCGAGGCCGGCCCGCAGTAAGATCCGGCGCAGCTCGGAGGTCGCATGCGCCGTCTCCTCCTCTGCGCCCTGGCCGTCTCCGTTCTTCGCCCCCGGCGCCACCCCGGGCGGCGAGCCCGACGTGCGGTCGCGGGTCGACGAGCTCTTCCGCGAGTACGATCGATCGGACTCGCCCGGCTGTGCCCTGGGCGTGTTTCGCGACGGGAAGATCGAGTACGCCCGCGGCTATGGGATGGCGAATCTCGAGCTCGGCGTCGCCAACACCCCGCAGACGGTCTTCGACATCGGCTCGACCTCGAAGCAGTTCACGGCGTTCGCGATCCAGCTCCTCGCGCGCGACGGAAAGCTCTCGCTCGACGACGACGTGCGCAAGTGGGTCCCGGAGATTCCGTCCTACGGAAAGATCGTCACGATCCGTCACCTCCTGCACCACACGGGAGGCCTGCGGGACTACATCGAGCTGATGAGCCTCCAGGGAGTGATGACCGAGGACCTGACGGTCGACGCCGACGTGCTCGACATCATGGCGCGCCAGAAGGCCCCCAACTTCGCTCCCGGCGAGGAGCACCTGTACTGCAATACCGGGTACTTCCTCCTGTCGGTGATCGTCAAGCGCGCGAGCGGCCAGTCGCTGCGGGACTTCGCGGCCGAGCGGATCTTCGGTCCGCTCGGAATGCGCCACACGCAGTTCAACGACTCGCACACCCGGATCATCCCGAACCGCGCGACCGGCTACAGCAAGGGCAAGAACGGGGTCTTCGGCATCGACATGTCCGACTGGGAGCAGACCGGCGACGGCGCCGTCGCGACGACGGTCGAGGACCTCCAGCGCTGGGACCAGAACTTCTACGATCCGAAGGTCGGCGACGCGAAGTCCTCGAGGCCATGCACGAGGTCGGCGTGCTCAATAGCGGAAAGAAGCTCGAGTACGCCTCGGCGCTCTATGTCAGCACCTACCGGGGATTGCCGGCCGTCAGCCACGGCGGCTCCTGGGCGGGCTACCGCGCGCAGCTCATGCGGTTTCCGAAGCAGAAGCTGTCGGTCGCGTGCCTCTGCAACAACGGAGGGACGGCCAACCCGAGCCGGCTCGCGCAGAAGGTCGCCGAGGTTTACCTCGGCGACCGGATGACGCCGGCCGAGGTCAAACCCGGAGCGAAATCCGAGGAGCCGGCGGTCGCCGCTCCCGCGGGGTCCGAGGCCCTGTCGGGCGCTTATCGCCACCCGGTCAGTGGCGAGCTCGTCACGCTTTCGCTCGAGAAAGGGGTCCTCGTGGCGCAGATCGACGGGAAGCCCTACAACCTGTCGCCCGCCGGTCCGAATGCGTTCCGGCTCGTCGGTCCGCGGGGGGCCCGGAGCGAGCTCGTGTTCTTACCGGGCGAGCGCGGGGCGCGGCCTCGGATGAAGGTTGCGACGACCCAGGAGGACGGAGGCGTCGAAACCGAGACGTTCGAGCCGGTCGAGCGCTGGACGCCGCGAGCGGCGGACCTCGCGGCGCTCGCCGGAATGTATGCCTCCCCGGAGCTCGACACGTCCTGGCGCCTGGTCACCGAGGGCGGGCAGCTCTTCGTCCGGCACCGGGGCCTCCCGGAGACGGCACTCACTCCGACGGTCCGGGACGCCTTCACGGTGGAGGGAATGAACCTGACGTTCCGACGCGGTGCGAGAGGGAAAGTCGACGGGTTCACGCTCGACGCCGGCCGGGTGCGGGGCGTCGTCTTCACCCGGCTCGCGAGCTAGACCGCGGCGCGGTCGGCCTGCGGCTTGCATGCGTCCCCCGAGGGGAGGACAATTGTCTTGGTGGCCGAGCGACGCAGCTTCGCGCGCAAGAAGCGGCGGTTCCTCGTTGAATACGTTCTGCAGGGAGCCCCGTGCAACGGCTTTACCTACGACGTGTCGCCGACCGGCATTTTCGTGCGCTCGGTCCGATTGCCCAGTCCCGGGACGTTTCTGACCGCCAACCTGCATCTGCCCGAGGGAAAGCGCATTCCGGTGCGGGGCAAGGTCGTCCGGTCGTTTCGGGTTCCGCCGGCGTTGTCGCGTCTGATCCCGAGCGGATTCTCGATGCGATTGTCGGACACGCCCGAAGATTATTTTCAGCTGCTCGCGACGCTCTAGGCAGCGGGACCGCCGCGGGCGTCAGAGACCGTACGCCTCGCGCACGGCCGCGTCGATCGTCGGCGCCTCGGGCTCGCGCGAGACCGGCGTGATCGCGTCGCCGGTGCCGACCTCGCCCTCCTCGAGGACCCGCAGGTAGAAACCGGTCCGGCGGCTCTTCAGGAAGGCGTTCGGAAAATCCGGACGCTCCATCTTCATGGCGAGCTTGAAGCAGGGGCTCCGCGGCGAGGTGACCTGGAGGAGCGCGCTGCCGACGCGGTAGACGTCGTCGAGGCGGACCTCGGTTTCCGGCATGCCCTCGACCGTCAGGTTCTCGCCGAACTGGCCGTGGGGAAGGTCTCGCCCGATTGCGGCGCTCCAGTAGGCGTAACTCGACAGGTCGTACGCATAGACGGCCTTTTCGGGACCGCCGTGCACACGCAGGTCCGCCTGGACGTCGTCGTCGAGTCCGAGCCGGCCGACGTGCACGCGAAAGAGGACGGGGTCCTTGAAGATCCCCGTCCGCACCTGGCGGCCCCGATGCTCCACCGTGCGGGCCTTCCCGATCTGGACGGAGACGACGCGCATGGAACCCTGAACACTAACCGTCATAGTTAGGTTGCAGAGGTTACACCGACAACGTCAGAAAGTCGCGGATGACCCCAAGCGTCAGAGATAGGCCAGAGGGCAGATAAATCAGGGGCAGATCCCCGGGCGTCGGAAATTCAGGCGTGACTCCAATTAGTAAATTAGTGGTAAGTTATTTATATATGGGACGGACGGCGCGGGTGACGCGGGAGCAGGTACTGGCGGCGGCGCGCGAGACGTTCGTCGAGCGCGGGTACGAAGGCGCGACACTCGCGGGAATCGGAGCGAAGCTCGCGGTGTCGCCCGCGGCGCTGCTCCGCCACGCGCCCAACAAGCGGGCGCTCTTCCTCGCGTGCATGAGCCCGGCCGAGCCCGACCTGACGCCGCTCACTTTTCTCGAAGAGCTCGACGGCTCGGAGGACCCGCGCAAGATCCTGCGCCGGGTGGCCGAAACGATGGTCCCCTTCCTCGAGGCGCGGATCCGCCAGATCGTCGCCCGTTGGGTGTACTTCAAGACGATCCCGGGCGTGGGACCCGTTCCGCTGCCCTTCGATCCGGCGGCGCGGCCCACGCCGCCCCAGAGGAACCTGCGCTTTCTCGAGGACTACATGCGCCGCGCGACGCGGCGGGGGCGGCTCGCCGTTTCCAATCCGCGCGCCGCGGCGTTCGCGTTTTTCGCGACCGTGCATTCCTTCGTCTTCCTGCAGCACGTCGTCGAGGCGCTCGAGAAGACGATGCCGCTCGACGAATACCTGGAGACCGTCCTCGACGTCTGGACCCGGGGCGCCGTCGCGCCCGCCGTCAAGGGGAGGAAGCGATGAATCGAGCCCTGCTCGCAGCCGTTCTGGCGCTCTCGACCGGCGCCGCATCGGCCGCCGAACGGGACCTGTCGCTCGCGGAGGCGATCGACCGGGCCCTCGGCAAGAACCAGGAGATCGCGGTGCAGCGCGAGGCCGAGGCCGTCGCCGTGGCCAACCTCCAGCGCGCCGACGGAAGCTACGACCCGGAGTTTCGCCTCGACTTCCGCTGGCAGGAGCAGACCGAGGCCGTCAACTTCATCTTCTCGGGAGCGCCGCCCGGCTCCGTCGGGCCGACCTCGAACGGAGTTCTCGGCCAGGCCGGGATCACGCAGCTCCTCCCGACCGGCGGCACGGTCAATCTCGGCACGACGATCGGGCGCGAAACGACCGACAACATCTTCACGCTCCTGACGCCGGCCTACTCGACTTTCGTCGGTATCGACCTGCGGCAGCCGCTTCTGCAGAATCGCGAGATCGACCCCCAGCGCCGCCTCATTCGCGTCGCGGGCCTCGAGCGCGACCGCTCTCGCGCGCAGCTCGAGGCCGTCGTGGCCGACACGGTTGCCGCCGTCGAGCGGGCCTACTGGACGCTCGCCGCGGCGATTCGCGACGTCGAGGTGCGCGAGGAGTCCGTGCGCCTCGCCGAGATCCAGGAGTCGGACACGCGCACCCGGATCGAGGCGGGCTTTCTCTCGGAATCGGACATCGCCGTTCCGCAGGCCGAGGTGGAACGCCGGCGCGTCGACCTCTACGTGGCGCGCGAGGCGGCGCAGCGCGCGGCGCTCGACCTCAAGACGCTGATGCTCGACGAGCCGGGCGACCCGCTCTGGGACGAGACGCTGCGGCCGGTCGACCCGCCGGAGACGCCGTCCGTGCCGCTCGACGTGCGCCGGGACCTGACGGAGGCGCCCGAGCGGCGGCCCGAGGTCGCCGAAGCCGCGGCGGGCCTCGCCCGGCGCGACGTCGACGCCGAGGCCGCGAAGAACCGGGTCCTTCCGCGTTTCGATCTCGTCGCGTCGTACGGGCGGTACGGCCTGGCGGGCACCGTCAATCCGGACCTCGTGACGATCCCCAGCTTCCCGGTCACCATCCCGCCGCAGGTCCTGGGAGGGCTCGGCCGGTCCTACGGGACGATCGGGGAAAACGCCTTCCCGGACGCGACGGTCGGCTTCACGTTCGGCCTCCCGATCGGAAACCGCTCGGCGCGGGCGGACGTGGCCGCCGCGGAGGCCGAACGCCGGCAGGCCGCGATCGTCCTCGCTCAGCAGAAGCAGCGGGTCGGTGTCGAAGTCCGCACGGCGGCCCTGGCCGTCGAGGCCGCGGCCCAGTCGATCGAGGCCGCGCGCGCGGGGCTGCGCGCGGCCCGCACGCAGCTCGAGGCCGAGAACGTCCGGTTCGGTGCCGGCCTGACGTCCAACTTTTTCGTCCTGACGCGTCAGAACGAGCTCGCCCAGGCGGCGCGGACGGAGATCGGCGCGCTCACGAGCTATCGCCGCGCGCTCGCGGATTACGCGCGGGCGGCCGGGACGCTCCTCGCGCAGCATCACATCCAGTTCGCCGACGACGGTCCGACCGTCGCGGCCGCGGGAGGTACTCGATGAGACGGGTTCGAGGATTGTTCCTTCCCGTGGGCCTGGCGGCGACGCTGATCGCCTGCCGCGGCAGGGACGACGGAAGGGTCGTCCACTTGAGCGGGCGCATCGAGGCGCCGCTCGTCGACCTCGCACCGAAGGTCTCCGGCCGCGTGGTCGAGGTTCTCGTCCGCGAAGGGGACCGCGTCAAGGCGGGCGACGTGCTCGCGCGCCTCGACCTCGGCGAGACGGCGCTCGCCGTCGAGCGCGACCGCGAGAACGTGCGGTCGGCCGAGGCGAAGTACGAGGACCTTGCCTCGGGCAGCCGGAGGCCCGAGATCTCGGCCGCCGAGGCCGAGGTCAGCGACCGCCGCGCGTCCGTTGCGCTCGCGGAACGGGAGCTCGAGCGGCAGAACATGCTGCTCGACAAGAAGGTCGGAACCGTCCGCGACCACGACCGGGCGAAGACGGACCTCGAGCGCGCGCAGGCGGCCCTGAAGTCGAGCGAGGAGCGCCTGCGCCTCGCGATCGAGGGCTCGCGGCGCGAGCAGACCGCCGGGGCCCGCTTCGACGCCGACCGCGCGAAGGTCCAGCTCAAACAGTCGGAGACGGTCGCGAAGGAGGCGGAGATCCGCGCCCCGGCCGACGGCGTCATCCTTCACCGCATGGCCGAGCCGGGGCTCCTGCTCGCGGCGGGCCAGCCCGGCCTGACCCTCGCCTTCCTCGACCGGCTCTACGTGCGCACCTTCATTCCGGAGACGAAGCTCGGCCGCGTGCGCACGGGCCAGAGCGCCCGGGTCAGCGTCGACGCGTTCCCGGGGAAGACCTTCGAGGCCCGGGTGGCCGAGATCTCGCCGGACGCCGAGTTCACGCCGAAGCCGGTCGAGACGAGGAACGAGCGCGTCAACCTGGTGTACTCGGCCAAGATCGACCTCGTGGCCGGGTGGAAGGATCCGCTCGTGCCCGGGCAGCCGGCGGACGTCGCCGTGGACACGGAGAGCGGGCCGCGATGATCGAGGCGCGCGGACTCGTCAAGGATTTCGGAAAGCACCGGGCGCTGAAGGGGATCGACCTCTCGATCCGCGCCGGCGAACTCTTCGGGCTCATCGGGCCGGACGGCGCCGGCAAGACCACGTTCTTTCGCCTCGTGGCGGGCCTTCTCGCGCCGACCGCGGGCACCGTCGTGCGCGAGCGCGACACCGCTTTCGGTTTCGTCCCGCAGCGCTTCGGGCTCTACGAGGACCTCTCGATCGACGAGAACCTGCGCCTCCGGGCCCGGCTCTACGGCGTCGAGGACGCGGAGGCCGGGCGGCGCGCCGCGGACCTGCTCGCGCGCGTCGGCCTCGACCGGTTCGGGGCCCGGCTGGCCGGAGCGCTTTCCGGAGGGATGAAGCAGAAGCTCGCGCTCGTCGCGGCGCTCATGACGCGTCCGCCGCTCCTCCTCCTCGACGAGCCGACGACGGGCGTCGACCCGGTCTCGCGGCGGGAGTTCTGGGGCCTCCTGAGCGAGCTCCACCACGAAGGGCTGACCATCCTGATCTCGACGCCCTACATGGACGAGGCGGAGTACGCCTCGCGGATCGGCTTCCTCGACGAGGGGAGGCTGTCGGCCCTCGGGACGCGCGAGGAGATCGTGGCGTCCTATCCGCGGCGCCTTCTCGTCGTGCGGTCTTCGGACCGCGTCCACGTCCGCGAGCGCCTCGCCGGCTGCCCGGAGGTCGACGACGTGTCGCTCTTCGGGAGCTGGCTCCACGTCCGCGGCGCGGCGGGCGTCGGCGACGAGCTCGCGGACACGGTCCGCCAGAAGCTCGCGGGCCTCGTCCCGCCCGACGACATCGAGACGCTCTCGCCGTCCCTCGAGGACGTCTTCGTGCTGAAGAGCGAAGAAGAAGGGGTGGCGGCGTGAGCGCCGCGGTCCCGGAGACCTTCCTGGAGGCGCGCGGGCTGACGCGCCGCTTCGGCGACTTCACGGCCGTCGACGCCGTCAGCTTCGCCGTGCCCCGCGGCCGCGTCTTCGGCTTCCTCGGGCCCAACGGCTCGGGCAAGTCGACGACGATCCGGATGCTCACGGGCCTGCTCGAACCGAGCTCGGGCTCGGCCGTCGGCTTCGGGGGTCTCGACGTGGCCCGGGACACCGAGGAGTGGAAGCGGCGCCTCGGCTACATGAGCCAGAAGTTCTCGCTCTACCTCGACCTGACGGTCGAGGAGAACCTCCGCTTCTTCGGCTCGATCTATGGCCTCGAGCCCTCGCGGCTGGAGGAGCGGATCCGGACGCTCGCCGAGCGCCTCGGGTTCGAGTCGCTGCGGCCGATCATGACCGAGACCCTCTCGACCGGCCAGCGGCAGCGCGTGGCGCTCGCCGCCGCGCTCCTCCACGAGCCGGAGCTGCTCTTCCTCGACGAGCCGACGGGCGGCGTCGACCCCCGCGGACGACGGCTCTTCTGGGACCTCATCTACGAGCTCGCCGCGGAGCGGGGCATGACGGTGCTCGTGACGACCCACTACATGGACGAGGCCGAGCAGTGCGACCGCCTGGCCTTCATCCTCGACGGGGCGCTCATCGCCGAGGGCACGCCGCACGATCTGAAGACGGACCTCGAGGGTCGGATCTTCGAGGTTGCGACCGCCGGCGATCCGTTCGCCGCGCTCGCCCGCATCCGGGAGGAGGACGCTTCCCTCGAGGACGCGTATCTCTTCGGCGTGCGGCTGCGCGTCGTCGTCCGCCGCGGGCGCGAGGCGGAGGCGCGTTCGCTCCTCGGCCGACTCGGCGAACCGCGGGAGGCGGAGCCGTCGCTCGAGGACGTGTTCGTCTCGCTCGCCCGCGGACGTGCGGCGAAAGGCCGGGTGGCGTCGTGAAGCGGCTCCTGGCGCTGACCTGGAAGGAGTTTCTGCAGCTCCGGCGCGATCGGATCACGATGCGCATGATCCTCTTCGTCCCGATCATGCAGACGCTGATCTTCGGCTACGCCATCAACTACGACGTCAAGCACCTCAAGACCGTGGTCCTCGACGAGGCGAAGTCGGTCGAGAGCCGCGACCTGATCTCGAAGATGACGGCGACCGAGTACTTCCGGGTGGTCGGCCACGTGTCCTCCCTCGAGGAGCTTCGCCGGGAGCTCGACTCCGCCCACGCCTCCGTGGGGCTCGTCATCGACGCCGACTTCGGCAAGGACATTCACCGCGGCAAGCCGGCGCAGGCGTTTCTCATCGTCGATGCCTCCGACACGACGACCTCGAGCCAGGCCATGTCGATCGCATCCGGAATCGCCAACGGGCTGTCGATCCGCGTCCTCGCGCGACGCGCCGGCTGGGCCTGGCCGCAGCTACCGATCGACCTGCGCGTGCGCCCCTGGTACAACGCGGACCTGAAGACGGCGACCTTCATCATCCCCGGGCTGATCGCGATCATCCTGACGTTCACGCTCATCCAGTTCACGGCCTCGGCGATCGTCCGCGAGCGCGAGCGGGGCACGCTCGAGCAGCTTCAGGTCACGCCCGCGACACGCGTCGAGATCATCCTCGGCAAGATCCTGCCGTTCACGCTGATCGGCTACGTGCAGCTGACGATGACCGTCCTGCTGATGCGCTTTCTCTTCGGCATCGTGATCCAGGGATCGGTCGTCGAGCTGTACCTCGTGGGGCTGCTCTTCATCGCCGCGGTCCTGGGGCTCGGGATGCTGATTTCGACCGTCGCGAAGACGCAGATGCAGGCGATGCAGATGTCGACCTTCGTTCTGCTGCCGTTCGTCTTCCTCTCGGGGTATGTCTTCCCGATCGACGGCATGCCGGAAATCTTCCAGGCGCTGTCCCGGCTCATCCCGGCGCGCTACTTCATCGAGGTGCTGCGGGGAATCATCCTGCGCGGCGCGGGTCTCGGGGAGCTCTGGCAGCCCGTCGCCTGGCTGACGCTCTACACTGTCCTCATCATCGGCCTCGCCGTCGCCCGCTTCAAGAAAACGACGGAGTAGCCGGGGTCAGCCCTGAAAGTCTGACACTTGGGGCCAGTCCTGAAAGTCTGAAAGATCTCAAACATCGCGGTCACCCGGAAATCCCGGCGCAAGAGGGTTGCAGGGCTGGGAGCCGCAATGACCGTCCGCGTCAAACTGTCATTCCTTCAGGGCTGACCCCAAACTATTAGCGCACGGAGATGGCGACGCCGTTTTCGAAGACGACGATCTTGCCGACGTTGCGGTAGGTCCAGGTCTCGCGGGCGACGCCCGCGCCGGTCGTCTCGCTCGAGACGTCGTCGGGAGGGCCGAGGAGGGCGCGGACCTGGTCGGGCGTCATGTTCTCCGCCACCGTCCCCGTCGAAGCCTGATCGGCCTCGCGGCCCGTCGCCTCGCCCGCGGCCGTGCGCGCGTCGCTCGCGGCCGCCGCGGTCCGAGCGCGGTCGATGGGGGAGCCCCGCGTCTCGCCGGGCGTCGAGCGGGTCAGCAGACCCTGCGTCTTGACGAGATACGCGATGATCCCGGCGGCGGCGAGGAGAAGCAGCAGCCTCTTCATGTTTCGATGATACGCGCTTCCGCGCCGACGCTAGACTGAGCTCCTCGCATGACCTACTGCCGTGCCGCGAAGGGACATCCTTTCCACGGTCCGTACCACGACCGCGAGTACGGATTTCCCGTCCGCTCCGAGGCGGCCCTTCTCGAGCGGCTCGCCCTCGAGATCAATCAGGCCGGCCTCTCCTGGCTCACCATGCTCGTCAAGCGCGAGAACTTCCGCCGGGCGTTCGCGGGATTCGACCCCGACGCCGTCGCGGCGTTCGGGGCCCGCGAGCGGCGGCGCCTGATGTCCGACGCCGGCATCGTCCGCAATCGCCTCAAGATCGTCGCGGTCATCGAGAACGCCCGGCGCCTCCGGGGGATCCGGGAGACGCACGGCTCCTTCGCGCAGTGGCTCGACGCGCACCATCCCCGGTCGGCAAAGGACTGGCAAAAGCTCTTCCAGGCGACGTTCGTCTTCACCGGGGGCGAGATCGTGAAGTCGTTCCTGCTCAGCACGGGCTATCTGCGCGGCGCGCACGTGCCGAGCTGTCCGATCTACGGACGGGTGGCGAAGAAGAAGCCGGCCTGGATGACGGCGGCGCGGCGGCGGAGTTCGCGCGCGCGGCGCGTCACTTCATCGGGCCGAACTCCTTGACCTGCTCCTCGACGAGCTTGCGATCCCCGACCACGACGATCGTGGCCTTGTCGTCCTGGAGGTACTTCTTCGCCATCTCCTGCACCTCGGCCGGCGTGACGGCGTAGATCCGCGCCACGTATCCGTTGAGGTAGTCGGCGGGCAGGCCGTTCAGGTCGACGAACTCGAGTTGTCCGGTGATTCCCGCGCGCGAGGAGTTCTGGAGGACGAACACTCCGGCCCGGTAGTTCTGGAAGGCCTTGAGCTCCTTCTCCGTCGGCGCTTCGGCCTGGAGTCGGTCGACCTCCGTGAAGATCTCCTTGAGCGCCGGTCCGGTCACGTTGGTCGTGACATCGGCGATCTCGACCCAGTAGGCGTCGCGGTACCGGTTGGAGAGCTGTCCTTGCGGCGAGTAGGTGTAGCCCTTCTGTTCGCGGATGTTGGACGTGATTCGCGAGGCGAAAGACCCGCCGAGCAGCACGTTGGTCAGGTAGAGCTTGTCCCAGTCCGGGTTTGAGGGGTCGATGACGGGCATGCCGACGTTGAGCGTCGACTGCGGCGCGCCCGGACGGTCGATGAGGTACACGGCGCGCTCGCTCGTCGGCTTCGGCCGCGAGGTGTTCGGGGCGGGCCCGCGCTTCCAGCCGCCGAACGCCTTCCGGATGGCGGCCTCCATCGCCGCCGCGTCGTAGCGTCCGACCACGTAGATGCGGGAGCGCGCGGCGCCGAAGTTGCGCGCGTAGAAGTCGCGGACCTGCGCGACCGTGTAGCCCTGGAGCATCGACTCGGTGGGGAAGACGCGGCCGTAGGGATAGTCCCCGTAGAGGACGGCGCGAAACTTCTCCAGCGCCAGTTCCTGGGGCTGGCTCTTCTGGATCGAGAGCTGGCGCGCGCGGTCGTCCTTCAGGCGGCCGAGCTCGGTCTCGGGAAACTTCGGGTGCTGCACGACGTCGGCGACGAGGCCGACCATCTCGGGCCCGAACTCCGAGAGGACGTCGCCGCCGATGTCGGTCCGGTTCGGGCCGACGGCGATCTCGAGGGCCCCGCCCATGCGGGCCGCGTCCTCGGCGATCTTCGACGCGCTGCGGGTCGCGGTCCCCTCGGAGAGCATGTCGCCGGTCAGGTCCGCGAGCCAGACCTCGTTGGCCTTTTCATCGACGTTGCCGGTCAGCACCGCGAGACTCACGGAGACCTTGGGGACGGTGCCGTACGGCACGAGCGTGACCCCGAGGCCGTTGTCGAGGGTCAGCGTGGTCGGCTTCGGCACCGAGAAGCCCTTCGGCGTCCCGGGCGCGGGCGGGGTCTGCTTGTCCGCGAGGAGCGCCGGGGCGAAGGCGAGGCCGGCGAGAAAGGCGGCGGTGGTCTTTTTCATGGTGTCGCTCCTACGATCCCTGCTTGCCATCGGCCTTGGGCTCGATGACGAGGATGGTGCGATTGGTCGGCCGCAGGTACTCCCGGGCCGTTTTCTGGATGAGCTCGGGCGTGACTTTGCGAAACTCGGCTTCGATCCGGTTGATCTTGCCGGGATCGTCGTCGAAGAGGGCGAAGGAGGCGAGCAAGTCCGCCCGTCCGAAGCCGCCGAACTGTTCCATCTTGTCGTAGAGGCTGGAGCGCATCTTGACGAGGGCGCGGTCGAGCGTTGCCCGGTCGACCGGCGTCGTCTGGATCCGGGAGATCTCGACGTCGAAGACCTTGAGAATCTGCTCCGGGGTCTTGTCCTTGTCGAAGTAGAGCGAGACGTCCCAGAGCGTCGGGCCGTTGATGTTGAACATGTCGCCGAGGCCCGAGTTGATCCCGCCCTCGACCTCGCCGGTCAGGCCGTTCTTCTGCACGAGCGCCTGATACAGGCGGCTGTCCTTGCCCTGGACCATGATCTGGTCGATCAATCCCATCGCGTAGTAATCGGGCGTGCCCTGCATCGGCGCGTGGTAACCGATCGCGAGGGCGGGCCGTGTCGCGAGCTTGTCGTCCTTGGTGACGCGCTTTTCCTTTTCCTGGCGGGGCTCCGAGATGTCGGCCTTCGGCGGAAGCTTGGAAGCCGGGATCGACGAGAAGTACTTCTCGATCCAGGCCTTCGTCGCGGCCGGCTCGAAGTCGCCGACGACCACCAGAACCGCGTTGTTGGGGGCGTAGAAGGTCTTGAAGAAGTTCGCGACGTCCTCGAGGGTGGCGGCGTCGAGGTGGGCCAGGTCGCCGTAGAAGTTGTGGGCGTTGTACCAGTTCGTGTTGGCGTACTGCGGCAGGTCGAGCCAGGGGAATCCGCCATAGGGCCGGTTGAGGACGTTGACCTTGACCTCGTTCTTGACGACTTCCTGCTGGTTCTTGAGGTTCTCGGCCGTGATGGCGAGGCCCTTCATGCGGTCGGCTTCCGCCCAGAGCGCGGTCTCGAGGGCGTGCGCGGGCACGACCTCGAAATAGTTGGTGAAGTCGAATCGGGTCGAGCCGTTGAGAATGCCTCCGTTCGACTGGACGAGCTTGATGAACTCCATCTTTCCGAGGCTCTCCGAGCCCTGGAACATCATGTGCTCGAAGAGGTGGGCGAAGCCGGTCCGGTCCCTGGGCTCGATGCGGAACCCGATGTTGAAGTAGACCGCGACGACGGCCACGGGAGCCGTCGTGTCCCGCGACAGGACGACCTTCAGTCCGTTGGGCAGCTTCGAGTAGTCGACCGGGATCTCGAAGGCCGCCGGGCTTGCGGGAAGGGCGAAAGCGGGGGCCGCGGCGAGCGCGCCGACACAGGCGAGAATCGCCGCGGCGGCGCGGACCCTCGGGCGCGAAACGATTTTCATGTCATCCTCCTCGGCTCCGACGGCTGAACTTTACGTCGGAAAGCGAGGAAGGTTCTTGTCCCCCGAAAACGGGCCCTCGTACGGCCCCCCCGCGTTCCGTCCGGCCGCCTGGCTCCCCGGTCCGCACCTCCAGACCGTCTGGGGGCGCCTGGCGCGCTCGCGCCGGCAGGTGGAGCTTCGGCGCGAGGTCCTCGAGACCCCGGACGGCGACGACCTGATCGTCGACCACGTCGACGGCCCGGCGGGAACGCCCCAGGGCATCGTGCTTCACGGTCTCGAGGGCAGCTCCTATTCGGTCTACGTGCAGGGCCTTCTTCTCGAGATCCGCCGGCGCGGCTGGCGCGGCGCGGCGATGAACTTTCGCTCGTGCGCCCGCGACCCCGTCGACCTCGAGCGGATGCTGCCGAACCGCCGCCCGCGCCTCTATCATTCCGGCGAGACCGAGGACCTCGACTTCCTCGCCCGCACGCTCGCCGCGCGCGACCCCGCGGCCCCCCTCTTCGCGGTCGGGGTCTCGCTCGGAGGCAACGTGGTGCTCAAGTGGCTCGGGGAGGCGCGCCCGGCCCGTCCGATCGCGGCGGCGGTCGCGATCTCGACGCCCTACGATCTCGCGGCGAGCGCCCGGCACCTCGACACGGTGCTCGGGCGCGCCTACACGGCCGGATTCCTCGCGACGCTCAAGGGAAAGGCCGTCGAGGTCCGTTCCCGCTTTCCGGAGTCCGCCGGGAGGATCGACCTGTCCCGGGCCCTCGCCGCCCGCACGTTCTGGGAGTTCGACGACGCCGCCAACGCGCCGCTCCACGGATTCGACGGCGCCGATGACTACTATCGCCGGGCGAGCTCCCTCGGGTACCTGTCGGGGATCGAGGCGGCGACGCTGTGCCTCTCCGCCGCGGACGATCCATTTCTTCCTGGCGAGGCGCTCGAGCGCGCGCGGCGGGCCGCTCCGCGGTCCGTCGAGTTCGTCGTCACTGAACGCGGTGGTCACATCGGCTTCGTTTCCGGGCGGGCGCCGTGGGATGCGCGTTACTGGGCCGAAGGATTCGCGATCGACTGGGTCGCCCGGGCCCTGGGCGCGGCGCCCTGAACGGAAAAGCCGGGGGCACCATGCCCCCGGCTTGCGATTGGCGAAGAAATCCTACGAAGCCCTGGTGACGGTTTAGTAGGGCTTCTTCGCGCTCGTCGCGTCGATCGAGGTCGCGACCGTCCGGCCGCCCTGCTCGCTCGACTCGATGGAAACCACCGAGCCGACCTTCAGTTCGCCGTTCAGCTTGGTCGCGCCGGTCCAGTAGACCGTAACCTCTTTGCCGCTGGCCTCATCTTTCATGACGAAGCTCTTCGCCGTGTTGTCGACCGAGGTGATCGACCCGCGCATCGTCTTGGCGGGTGCCTGCGCCTGCGAAGACTGGACCGCCTGCGGTTCCTGCGGATCGCGGGGCTTGTCCTGAGGGATGGCCACGGCTGCCGCCGCAATGGCGGAAGCAATCGCCGCAGAAAGAATCACTTTTTTCATCGAAACCTCCTTTGGATAGGTGTCCTCACCGAGAGGCACCCGAGAGGGACATTTCTTCTGCAATCGGCGCGCCAGAGAAGGCCGGGGCCGCACGGTGCGGCAATCCCGGAGTCGGCCGGTCGGCGGAGGCTCGGCGGGGTCTAGACGGTGCTCGGCCGCGGGCTTGCGCCGCGGCGCGCGCCGGCTCGGTGCCTGGATGAACTGCTCGGCGGTCACGTCGGTGTGGATCACGGTCCCGCGGCGGACGGTGCCGCCGTCCGGGATCTCGGCGTTCTTGCCGATCGTCGTGATGCCGAGGCCCTCGGCGGGCCGCTCGCCGCGCGCGGCCTTGCCGATGCGGGCGCGCCTCCCGATCCGCACGGCCTTGTCGACGATCGCGCGCTCGATCTTCGCACCGGCGTCGATCCAGGTGTCCGTGAGGATGACCGACTCGCGGATCCACGCGTCGGGGCCGACGAAGACCCCGGGGGAGAGGATGCTCCGCTCGACGCGCGCCCCCGCCGAGATGATGCAGCCGTCGGTGATCATGCTGTCGCGGATGACGGCGCCGTTGTGGATCGAGACCGGCGGCCGCTCCTCGGAACGCGTGTGGACGATCCAGGCGCGGTCGTTCAGGTCCACCGGGGGCGGCGTCTTCAGGAGATCCATCTGCGTCTGCCAGTAGGCCTCGGTCGTCCCGACGTCCACCCAGTAGCCCTGGAACGGATAGGCGAAGACGCGCTGGCCGGCCGAGATCATGCGCGGGAGAATGTCCTTGCCGAAGTCGTGCGACGAGTCGCGACGCTTGGAATCCTCCGTCAGGACCTGCGCGAGCATGGTGCGGCCGAACACGTAGATGCCCATCGACGCCAGCGTCCCCGGCGGGTCGGCCGGCTTCTCGACGAACCGGTTGACGCGCTGGTTCTCGTCGGTCGCGAGGATGCCCATGCGCGTGGCCTCGTCGCGCGTCACGTTCAGCGTCGCGATCGTGCAGTCCGCCTGCTTCTCGAGGTGGAACGCGACGAGCCACCCGTAGTTCATCTTGTAGATGTGGTCGCCCGAGAGGACGAGGATCAGGTCGGGCGACCCGCGCTCGACGAACGACAGGTTCTGCGCGATGGCGTCGGCCGTCCCCTTGTACCAGTCGGTGACGGAGCGGCCGCGATACGGCTGATAGATCTGCACGCCGCCGGTAAACCCGCGATCGAGGTCCCACGGACGTCCCGACGCGATGTGCTCGTTCAAGGAATGCGGCCGGTACTGGGTCAGGATCATCACGTCCGAGATCCCGGAGTTCACGCAGTTGGAGAGCGTGAAGTCGATGATCCGGTACTTGCCGGCGAAGGGCACGGCGGGCTTGGCGCGCTTTTCCGTCAACACGCCGAGACGCGAGCCTTCGCCGCCGGCGAGGATCACGGCCCGGGCCCTCATCGGCTTCGACCTACCCCGGCGGGTGCGCGGCTCGGGCGCGCTCGTAGAGGGCCGCGTACTCCTTCGCGGAGCGCGACCATGAAAAGTCGCGGCCCATCCCGTTCTTCTGCAGCTCGAGCCATCGGGCGGGCTGAGCGTATACCTTCAATGCGCGTTCGAGGGCGTCCCAGAGCGCCCAGGGATGGAATTCGTCGAACATCAATCCGGTCCCGCCGGGGTCGCCGGCGTCGGTCACCGTGTCGGCGAGCCCGCCCGTCCGGCGGGCGACCGGGACGCAGCCGTAGCGCATGCCGATCATCTGCGCCAGTCCGCAGGGCTCGTAGCGCGACGGGATGAGGAGGGCGTCCGCGCCCGCGTAGACCCGGCGGGCGTAGCGCGCGTCGAAGCGCAGGCGGACGCTCGCGCGCCGGGGGTAGCGCATCTCGAACTCGGCGTACTCGTGCTCGAGGCTCGGGTCGCCGGTCCCCAGCAGCACGAACTGCCCTCCGCGCTCGAGCCAGCGGCGCACGGCCGGGGCGGCGACGTCGAACCCCTTCTCCTTGACGAGCCGCGATACGACCGCGAGAAGCGGCATCCGCGGGTCCTTCTCGAGCCCCGCCTCGTCCTGCAGCGCCTTCTTGTTCCCCTGGCGGCGGGCGAGCGTCGAGGCATCGAAAGGGACGGCGATGTCCGGGTCGACGGACGGGTCCCACGACCTCGAAGTCGATGCCGTTCAGGATCCCGGAGAGCCGGTCCGCGCGCAGGCGCAGGACGCCGTCGAGCCCGTGCCCGCCCTCGGGCGAGAGGATCTCGCGCGCGTAGGTCGGCGAGACGGTGGAGAGGAAGTCGGCGCCGAGGATGCCGAGCGCCATGAGCGAGTCCCGGTAGCTCGGGGGCAGCGCGTCGAGGGCGGCGTTCCGGCGGAGCTTGTAGTCCCCGAGAAACCGCCCGGCGCCCTGCGCCGCGTAGGGAAGGTTGTGGATCGTGAAGACCGACCCGACGTCGCGAAAGAACGGGTTCTCGCGACCCTCCGTCGAGAGCCACCAGACGGCCGGGCCCGTGTGCGAGTCGTGCGCGTGGACGACATCCGGCTTCCAGGACGTCGCCTCCGACGACCACAGCGCGGCGAGCGAGAAGAAGACGAACTTGGGCCCGTCCTCCTCGATCGAGCGCCCGTAGATCCAGCGGTCCTGCGGAATCGGCGGTCCCGTCACGAGATACACGGGAGTGCCCCGGGAATCCGTCTGCCAGACGTCGGCGCGCTCCTCGCCGCCGACCGTGTACACCGGGAACTGCGCCACGCGCAGGGGTTGGTAGCGCGCCCAGTCGATCGACCCGTAGCCCGGGATCACGACTCGGACCTCGTGCCCCAGCGCTGCGAGGGCGCGCGGGAGCGAACCGACGACGTCCGCGAGCCCGCCGACCTTGGCCAGCGGCGCCGCCTCCGCCGCCAGCATCAGGATCCGCATTTGCGGCGCATTATGGCCCACCCCTCCAGCTCCGGCGTCTCGCGCCCTGCGTGCTATGCTTTGAGAGTTCTCGTCCGCTCGCCTCATTCCGGGCCCCTGCCGCGAATCCCGAACGGTACGAAGCGAGAAGGCGTGAGGGCGCCTCGGCGGGCCCTCCCGTCCGAACGTCGCCGAGGGTTCGGAGCATTCGAAAGGGCAGAAATGATGAAGCTGTACGTGGGGAACCTTTCCTACAACGCGGGTGAAAACGACCTGCGGGACCTCTTTTCGGCCTATGGCGCCGTGGAATCCGTCGCGGTCATCACCGACCGCGACACCGGACGCTCGAAGGGCTTCGGCTTCGTCGAGTTCACCAACGATGCCGAGGCGCAGGCCGCGATCGCGGGCCTGAACGGCAAGGAAGTCTCCGGACGCGCCCTGACGGTCTCGCCGGCCCGTCCCAAGAGCGAGGGCGGCGGCGGCGGTGGACGCGGCGGATACGGCGGCGGCGTGGCGGCGGACGGGGAAACCGTTATTGAGTCGCGAACGCGGCACGGCCGATTGCGGCCGGGGAGTGTCCCGATGAACCATGATTGGAAGATTCGAGTCCAGGCGGCGGGTCGGACTCCGTACGTCTTCAAGGCGACGTTCGTGGGACGCGACTCGGGACGGGACGAGGGCTCGCTCGACGTCCGGTATCTCTACGGCGACGGCGACCTCGCGGTCCTGCTCGAGGACCTGGGCGCCCGCGCCCCCGAGATCTGCAGCCTGATCGAAACCCTCCAGCAGAAACCGAGCGCGGAGATCGCGGTGGACGTGACCGAAGAAGCCATGGAGATGCTGGCCAATGGCCGGCTGCCGGGTCAAAGGGAAGGACGGGCGTGAGCGAGCGCAAGAAAGACTGGGTCCGGATCGCGTTTTTCGTCCTCTCGCCGGTCGTCGGTATTCTCGGCACGGCGGCCTGGTCGATCGTGCACGGCGTGGCCTTGTGGCAGCCGGCGCTCTTCTTCGTGCTCTACGCCTGCGTCGGCGTCTCGGTCACCGCGGGCTACCATCGGCTCTTCGCGCACCGGACCTACGAGTGTCACCCGGCCGTCCAGGCCTTCTATCTGGTGTTCGGCGCCATGGCGCTGCAGAACTCGATCCTGAACTGGGCCTCCGACCACCGGCTGCACCATCGCTACGTCGACCACGACTGGGACCCCTACAACATCCAGCGCGGCGGCTGGTGGGCGCACATCGTGTGGATCTTCTACAAGAGCCCGGCCGACCGGACGTTCGACGACGTGCCGGACCTGCAGAAGAACCCGCTCGTGCGGCTCCAGTACCGGTTCTCGAACCTCATCGGCATCGGCTTCGGCCTGGGGATCCCGACGCTCATCGGCTGGGCGTTCGGCGACCCGCTCGGCGGCCTGCTGTGGGGAGGCTTTCTCCGGGTCGTCGTCATTCACCACACGACCTTCTTCGTCAATTCGATCGCTCACCTGTACGGTACGCGCCCCTACACCGAGGAGAATTCGGCGCGGGACAACCCGTGGGTGGCTCTCGTGACCAACGGCGAGGGGTACCACAACTTCCACCACCGGTTTCCGACCGACTTCCGCAACGGCCTGCGCTGGTACCAGTGGGACCCGAGCAAGTGGTGGATCCGCGGCCTCGCCGCCGTCCGGCTGGCCCGGCGGCTGCGCCGCACGCCCGCCCTGGTGATCGAGCGCTCGCGCCTCCAGACGGCGATGGGACGTGCGGAGAAGGAGCTGGTCACGGCGCCGTCGCATCTCTCCGACGCGATCCGGCACCGCCTCGAGTCGGCCCATCACTCGCTCGAGCGCGCCGCCGCGCTCTGGAACGAGGCCTCCGAGAAGCGGCGCAAGGACTGGAAGGAATACCGGGAGCACCTCGCGCTCGCACGCGGCCACTGGCGCGCGGCGCTTCGTCTTCTCGCCCGGGCCCCCGAAGGGGCGTAAGGACGGCGGCGCCGGCCGGGGCGGCGCGTCAGGCCTGCGGCGAGTAGGTCGGGAGAGACATCGAGCCCGCGCGCCAGTCGTTCATCTCGGGCTCGCTCCGGAGCAGGTCCTTCAGCGTGATCTTCCCCAGGACCTCGTCCACGGCCTTCTGGACGCGCCGCCAGACCGAGCGGATCGAGCAGTCCGGCATGTGGGTGCAGAACTGCTCGAGGCCGGAATGGCCGTCGCAGAACGCCGGCTCGTAGAGCCGGCCGCCGAGCGTCGCGAGGACGTGGCCGACGACGATCTCCTCGGCCGGCCGGGAGAGGGCGTAGCCGCCCGACTGGCCCCGGGTCGACGTGACGAAGCCGCCGCGCCGCAGGATGCGCATCATCTTCGCGACGTTCGGCTCCGAGATCCCTTCGGCGCGGGAGAGCTCGGGGATCGTCAGGCTCGCGCCCTGGCCTCCCCGTCCCACGCGGAGGAGGCACCGCAGACCGTACTCTTCCTGCGAAGTCAGTTTCATGATGCGCGATCTCCGATCACATCATTCCGAGCTGGAGCTTGGCCGCATCCGACATCATCTGCAGGCTCCACGGCGGGTCGAAGACGACCTGGACGTCGGCCTCGGCGATGCCGGGCACCGTCAGGAGCTTTCCGTTGATGTCCTCGCGGAGGACGTCGCCCATGCCGCAGCCGGGCGCCGTGAGTGTGAACTTGACGTCGATCCGCTGGCCCCCCGCCTCGAGCGGCGTCAGGGACAGGGCGTAGACGAGACCGAGGTCCACGATGTTGACGGGAATCTCGGGGTCGAAACACGTGCGGAGCTGGTCCCAGGCGAGCTCCTCCGTGGTCTTGCCCTCGGAGGCGGCGGCGTCCGGGGCGACGACCGTTTCGCCGATCGCATCGGCGTCCTTGCCGTCCACGCGGGCGAGGAAGCCGACCGGCGTCATGACGGTGTAGCTGCCGCCGAGGGACTGCGTGATGATGACCGGGTCGCCGGCCTTGAGCGTGATCGGCGTTCCGCTCGGGATCTCCCGGGCCGGAACGTCGCGCGAGACGGTGGCTTCTTTTCGCATCTGCATCATGCCCCTCCGCTGCCCGTGTGCGGGCCCTCGGACTCCGTCGATACCGTGGCGCCGTCGCTCTGGAGCGCGGCCTTCAGCGTGTGCCACGGCAGCGTCGCGCACTTGACCCGGACGGGGTACTCGCGCACGCCCGAGAACACCTCGAGTTTGCCGAGGTCGGGCGCCCCGTCGGCCTGGCCGTGCTGGCCGGTGATGAGGTCGTGGAACCGCTCGAAGAGCGCCTCGGCCTCGGCGCGCGTCTTGCCCTTGACGCTCTCGGTCATCATCGAGGCCGAGGCGGTCGAGATCGCGCAGCCGGCGCCCTGGAAGGCCACCTCGCGCAGACGGTCGCCGTCGAGCGTGAGGTAGACCGTTTCCCGGTCGCCGCAGAGCGGGTTGTACCCCTCGGCCTGGCGGTTCGCGCCGGCGAGGGCGTGGAAGTTCCGCGGCCGCTTGCTGTGGTCGAGGATGACTTCCTGGTAGAGGTCGCGCAGGTCGGACGACATCAGCGGAACATCCCGATGACTTTGTGGACGCCGCGAGCGAGGGCATCGACCTCGGCGCGCGTGTTGTACAGGCCGAAGGACGCACGCGCGGTCGCCGCCAGGCCGTAGCGGTCCATGACCGGCTGCGCGCAGTGGTGGCCGGTCCGGATCGCCACGCCCTCGCGGTCGAGCACCGTGCCGATGTCGTGCGGGTGGATGCCGTCGAGCACGAAGGACAGGACCCCCGCCTTCTCGCGCGCCGTGCCCACCACGCGCAGGCCCGGAATCGCGGAGAGCGCGCTCGGTCGCGTAGGTGAGGATGTCCCGCTCGTGCGCCTCGATCGCCGGAAGGCCGAGCGCCCCGACGTAGTCGAGCGCCGCGCCGAAGGCGATCCCGCCCGCGATGTTGGGCGTGCCCGCCTCGAACTTGTACGGCAGCTCGTTGTAGGTCGTCTTCTCGAAGGTCACGGAGCGGATCATGTCGCCGCCGCCCTGGTACGGCGGCATCGCCTCGAGGAGCGCGGTCTTGCCGTACAGCACGCCGACGCCGGTCGGCCCGTAGATCTTGTGGCTCGAGAAGGCGTAGAAGTCGCAGTCGAGCGCGCGCACGTCGACCGGCATCCGCGGAGCCGCCTGCGCGCCGTCGACGAAGACCACGGCGCCGACGGAGTGCGCGAGCTCCGCGATCCGCCGGACGGGGAGCACCGTGCCGAGGGCGTTCGAGAGGTGGGCGACCGAGACGATCCTGGTGCGCGGCGAAAGGAGCCTTTCGAAGGCCGCGAGATCGACTTCGCCCTCCTCCGTCAGCGGCGCGACGGCGAGCCGCCCGCCCGTCTCCTCGCAGAGCATCTGCCAGGGGACGATGTTCGAGTGGTGCTCGAGCCCGGTGATCAGAACCTCGTCTCCGGCTCCGATCCGGCGCCGGCCGAGCGTCTGCGCCACGAGGTTGACGGCCTCGGTCGTTCCGCGGACGAAGACGATCTCGTGCGCGGCCGCGGCGTTGAGGAAGGCCCGCGCCTTCTCGCGCGCGGCGTCGTAGGCGTCGGTGGCGTGGACCGAGAGCCAGTGCACGCCGCGGTGGATGTTGGCGTAGCAGGTTTCGTAGACGCGGCGCTCGGCCTCGATCACCGCGGAGGGCTTCTGCGCCGAGGCGGCGTTGTCGAGATAGACGAGCGGCTTCCCGTAGACCTTCGTCGCGAGAATCGGGAAGTCCCGGCGGACGGCGGCGACGTCGTAGGCGATGGACTTCTGTCGGGTTTCGCGGACGGCGGTGCTCATGCGGCCTCCCCGGCCTCGCCGCCCGGCAGGCGCAGGCCGAGCTCGCGCTCGACGCGGCGCCGCACGGCGGGGACACGGATCTTCTCGGCGACGTCGGCCGCGAACGCCCACGTCAGGAGCGCCTTCGCCTCGGCCTCGCCGATGCCCCGCGAGCGCAGGTAGAACAGGGCCGTCGCGTCGAGCTGCCCGGTCGTCGAGCCGTGCTTGCACTTGACGTCGTCGGCGAAGATCTCGAGCGCCGGCGTCGAGTTGACGAGGGCCTCGCGCGAGAGAAGCAGGTTCTTGTTCGTCTGCACCGCGTCGGTCTTCTGGGCGTCCGGGCGCACGACGATGGTTCCGTGAAAGACCCCGCGCGACGCGCCGTCCATGATTCCCTTGTAGAGCTCGCGGCTCGTCGTGTGGGGCGTGGCGTGGTCGATGACGGTCCGGGTGTCGAGGTGCTGGCGGTCCCGGCCGACGAAGAGGCCGTTGAGCGCGCACTCGGCGCCCTCGCCGGAGAGCACCGTCGTCAGCTCGGTCCGCGCGAAGGCGGCCCCCAGCGCGACGTTATGGGAGGTGAAGCGGCTGTCGCGCGCCTGGGAGACGGCGAGCGCCTGGACGTGGCGCGCCTCCCCGGATTCTTCCTGGAGCTTCGTGTGCTCGAGGATCGCGCCGGGAGAGAGAACGATTTCCGTGACCGCGTTGGTGAAGGTCCGGCCGCCGCCCGTGTAGATCTCGACGATCGAGGCCTGCGAGCGCTCGCCCGCGAGCACGAGGAGGCGCGGGTAGGCGACCTCCGGGACGGACGGGGCGCCCGCGTCGAAGAGAACCTCGATCGGCTCGGCGATCACGGCGCCCGGGCGCGATCTCGACGACGAGCGCGCCCGCAAAGAGCGCGGTGTTGAGCGCGGCGAAGGCGCTCTTCTGAAAGTCCGCAATCCGGCCGGCGTGCGCGGCGGCCGCCGGCCGATTCCGACAGCGGGACGACCCGAACGCCCGAAGGCGGCGGTCCGGCGACCCGGGGCGCCCGCTCGGTTCGCCGCCAGGCCGTTTCGGTGATCGGCTGGAGTCCCGTGTAACGCCACGCCTCGTCCTGCGCCGTCGGGAAGCCGAGTGCTTCGAAGCGGGCGAAGGCCTCGCGCCGCAGCGCCTGGATCCAGCCGGGCTCGCCGGCGAAAGACGGCGCCTCGGGGGCGAAGGCCTTCTCGAGGGCGATCGCTTCCATGCTCAGCGCGCCGCGCCCGCCGGCACCGCGGCGGAGGAAGGCGGCTCCTTCTCGAGCCAGGCGTAGCCCTTCTCCTCGAGCTCGAGCGCCAGCTCCTTGCCGCCGGAGAGCGCGATCCGGCCGTCGACGAGGACGTGGAGAAAGTCGGGGACGATGTAGTTCAGGAGTCTCTGGTAGTGCGTGACGACGATCATCGAGCGCTCGGGGGAGCGGAGCTGGTTGACGCCGCCGGCGACGATGCGCAGCGCGTCGATGTCGAGGCCCGAATCCGTCTCGTCGAGGATGGCGAGCCTCGGGTCCAGGAGCGCCATCTGGAAGATCTCGTTGCGCTTCTTCTCGCCGCCCGAGAAGCCCTCGTTGACCGGCCTCTTGACGAGGTCTTCGTCGATCTCGACGAGCTTCGCCTTCTGCTTGACGAGCGCGAGGAACTCCATCGCGTCGTACTCGGGAAGGCCGCGGTGCTTGCGCACGGCGTTGACGGCCGCCTTCAGGAAGTAGACGTTGGAGACGCCCGGAATCTCGACGGGATACTGGAAGGCGAGGAAGACGCCTTCGCGGGCCCGCATTTCGGGAGCCATGGCGAGGAGGTCCTTGCCCTCGTACAGCACCTGCCCTTCGGTGACCGTGTAGCCGGGACGCCCCGCGAGGACGTGGGCGAGCGTGGATTTGCCGGAGCCGTTGGGTCCCATGACCGCGTGGACCTCGCCGGGGTTCACGGTCAGGTCGACGCCCCGGAGGATCTCGTTGCCGGCGACCGAGGCATGCAGGTTGCGGATTTCAAGAAGCGGGTGTGTCATGTGTGTCACCTAACCGACGCTGCCTTCGAGGCTCACGCCCAGAAGCTTCTGCGCCTCGACGGCGAACTCCATGGGGAGCTCGCGGAAAACGACCTTGCAGAAGCCGTTGACGATCATGTTGACGGCTTCCTCGGGCGAGATGCCGCGCTGCTGGAAGTAGAAGATCTGGTCCTCGCCGATCTTGGAGGTCGAGGCCTCGTGCTCCATCTGGGCGGTCGAGTTGTTGACCTCGATGTAGGGGAACGTGTGCGCCCCGCACTTGTCGCCGATCAGGAGCGAGTCGCACTGCGAATAGTTGCGGGCGCCGTCGGCCTTGCCGAGGATCTTGACCATGCCCCGGTACGTGTTCTGGCCGTGACCCGCGGAGATGCCCTTCGAGACGATGGTCGACCTGGTGTTCTTCCCGATGTGGATCATCTTCGTGCCGGTGTCGGCCTGTTGATAGTTGTTGGTCACCGCCACCGAGTAGAACTCGCCGACCGAATCGTCGCCCTGGAGGATGCAGCTCGGGTACTTCCAGGTGATCGCGGAGCCGGTCTCGACCTGCGTCCAGGAGATCTTGGAGCGGCGGCCGCGGCAGGCGCCGCGCTTCGTCACGAAGTTGTAGATGCCGCCCTTGCCGTCCTTGTCGCCCGGGTACCAGTTCTGAACGGTCGAGTACTTGATCTCGGCATTGTCCAGGGCCACGAGCTCGACGACGGCGGCGTGGAGCTGGTTCTCGTCGCGGATCGGGGCCGTGCAGCCCTCGAGGTACGAGACGTACGCACCTTCCTCGGCGACGATCAGTGTCCGCTCGAACTGGCCGGTGTTGGCCGAATTGATCCGGAAGTAGGTCGAGAGCTCCATCGGGGAGCGCACGCCCTTGGGGATGAAGCAGAACGAGCCGTCGGAGAAGACCGCCGAATTGAGCGTCGCGAAGAAGTTGTCGGTGTAGGGCACGACGGTGCCGAGGTACTTCCTCACGAGGTCGGGATGGTTCTGCACCGCCTCGGAGAACGAACAGAAGATGATGCCGACCTTCGCGAGCTGCTCCCGGAAGGTCGTCGCGACGGAAACCGAGTCGAAGACGGCGTCGACGGCGACACCCGCGAGCTTCGCCCGTTCGCGGAGCGGAATGCCGAGCTTTTCGTAGGTTTCGAGCAGCTTCGGATCCACGTCCTCGAGCGACTTGGGGCCGTCCTTCTTCGTCTTGGGGGCGGAGTAGTAGACGGCCGACTGGTAGTCGATCGGAGGGTAGTGGACGTTCTGCCAGGTCGGCTCCTTCATCGTGAGCCAATGGCGGTACGCCTTCAGCCGCCATTCGAGTAGCCACGCGGGCTCGTTCTTCTTCGACGAAATCAGCCGGACGACGTCCTCGGAAAGTCCCGGGGGAATCGACTCCGACTCGATGTTGGTGACGAAGCCGGCCTTGTAGTCCCGGTTGGTGATCTCGAGGATCGATGCGTTATCAGCCATGAGAAAAGAAGCATATTTGAATCTGTACAAGAAAGTCAATGTTTAGACATGATCTAACCCATTGACACATATACAGATAACACAACACCCGCCACCGGGGCGGGTGTTCGATGGTAGAGCGGTGCCGAGTCGAGAGGCTCCGTCAGTGATCGTCCTTCTTCGGACCCTTCGTCGGCGTGGGCTTGCGGCCGCGCCCGGGGGTCGCCGCCGACTGCGCCGGCTTCGCCTTGTGAGCTTCGGGCTCGACACGCTCAGCGGCGGGCGGGTTCGCTTCGCGCGGCGCGGCCGCCTTCGGTTGACTGCGCTCGGAGGGTGGCCGATCGGACGGGTTGCGGTCGGCTTGATCTCGATCGGGTACGGCCTGCGGGCGCGGCGTCGGCCTCGGCGCCGGGTGCCGCTCGTAGACCTGGGCGGGGGGCGTGCTCACCTGTCGCTCGGCCGAGCGTTCTCGACTCGCCTGAGGATTGGGCTCGGGCGGGACAGGGCGGGCCGTCGGCCGCTGCGGCGGCCGGCGCTCTTGCGTCTGCGAGCGATCCCGCGCATCGGCCGGCTCCCGATCCTCGGGCCGGGCCTGCGTCGGAGGCCGCGCCGGGGGTCGTTCCATCGTCGCGGGTCGCTCCTGATCCCCGGGCCGCGCCTGCGTCTGCGGGCGCGCGGGTGACGACGCTTCGCGGGCCGGAGCCACCGGTTGCTCCTTCGTCGCGAGAGGGCGCCCGCGATTCGGCGCCACGGGCTCCGGCCGGGGAGCCTGGCTGTTTTCCGTCTTCGGGGCGAGCGTGACGCGACCCGCTTCGGCCGCCGCCGGGCGCGAAGCGCGCGCGGGCTGGGCGGATCGGTTTTCGCGCGTGGCGAGCGTCGTCGCCTCGGCGGCCGTGACCGGCCGCCCGCGGTTCTCGCGAATCACGGCGACCTTCTGGTCGAATCGGGGAGGAGCCGGCGGCGGTGCCGAGCGCGTCACGACCGATCTCGAGATCGTGGCGGCCGGCGGCCGGGCGACGGCCGCCGCGCGCGTCGTCACGCGGATCGATTCGCGTGTCGGAACGATCGGGACGGGGCCGCGCACGACGGGCGCGCGCTCGACCTGACTGACGATCGCCTGGTCGCGGACGTAGTTGTTCGTGACGACGCGGCTCGAGACGAAGGTCTGCTGGTTGACGACCGTCACGTAGGTCCGGTTGACGTACGTGACGTTGGTGACGTTCACGTTGACGGCCGGCCGGCCCCACCAGGGAACGAGCGGATCGCGGGGCGCGAGCGGGAACCACCCGACGTAGCCGGTCCCGATGCCCACGGACACCGAGAAGCCAGGGCCTCCTCCGACGAAGGCCACCAGAGCCGGGCTGTAGGCGACGACCGCGACGCGGGGCGCCACGGGGACCCAGATACCAGCTGGACTGCCAGGTGACCCAGCGCCCGTAGTGGTACGGCGCCCAGCCCCAGGGCTCCGTCGAGACCCAGGTCCATCCCCACGGGTCCTGCCACATCCAGCGGCCGGCACGATAGGGTTGCCAGCCCACCGAAACCGACGCCGGCGTCCAGCACCATCCGTAGTTGGGGACCTGCCGCCAGTTTCCGTGGCGGTCGAGGTCTTCGACGCCTGCGATGTCGGCCGACACGTACTGGTAGGAGCGCACGTTGGAGTAGCGCGCCTCGCGGTCGGCCACCCAGCGGTCCCACCCGTCGGGCGCCGAGACGGCGATCATGTCGTACCGCGGAGGTTCCTGTCCCTCGATGAGAATCCCGTCGCCGGCGCCGAGCGGAACCTGGCCGCCGCCCGAGGCGACGATGGCGCGGCCGCGCCGGACCTGCAGGCGGGTGTCGCCGTTCTCGCGAACGTCGACCCGGTAGTCGCCGGTGCGCTCGAACGTGATCGCGGCGTTGGGCGTGTCGACTTCGAAGACGTCGTCGTCGCCGAGCCGGCGGATCTGGAAGGACGCGACACCCGCGGAAAGCGAGAACTGCTGCGTATCCTCGGTCAGGTTCAGGGCGGCGAGGTCGGTGGCATTGGCCAGGCGGACGATGTTGCCGCCGTGGATCTGCAACTCCAGCCGGCCGCCGGCGGTCCAGACCCGGTCGCCGAGCGTCATGGGAACGTTCGGGTCGGCCGGCTGCCAGTCGTCGGGATCGTCGCCCCGCGCGAACGAGACGTCGCCCGAGATGTATGCGAGACGCGCCACTGTCTGGCGGATGTCGTCGACCGGAGAGCCGTAGCTCGGGTCGGGGTTGCCGTAGCCGGGGTTGCCGTAACTGTCCTGCGCGAGCGCGACGCCGCCCGCGAAGGCGACGGCGAAAAATGCGGCGAGGACCGCGTTTCTTCTGCTTCTCATGCGTTCAACTCCTCGGCCGGACCATACTGCAAAGTCCGTTCCCGATCTCGTCGCCGCCTTAGACTTGACCGTATGGCCGACGGTTTGCGCGTGGCGCGGCCTCCGGAGCGCCCTCTGGCGATCTTCGACGGCGATTGCGGTTTCTGCCGTCTCTGGATCGCGCGCTGGAAACTGAGGACGGGTCCGAAAGTGGACTATGCGCCCTCGCAGGAGGTCGCGCCGCGTTTCCCCGAAATCTCCGCGGAGCGCTTCGCGCGCGCCTTCCAGCTCGTCCTCCCCGACGGCCGGGTTCTCGGGGGCGCGGAGGCGGTGCTCGCGCTCGCGGGCCGCGTACCCGGCGGTGGCCTCCCGCTCGCCCTCTACCGACGCGTCCCCGGGGTGGCGCCGCTCCTGGAGCTCGCGTATCGGCTCGTCGCGCGCCATCGCCCCGCCGCGATGGCGGTGACCCGGTGGGTGTGGGGATCGTCGGTCCTCGCGCCGACCTACGAAGTCGCGAACGCCCTCTTCCTGCGGCTGCTCGGGCTCTGCTATCTCGCCGCGTTCGTGTCGCTGTGGGTCCAGATCGACGGCCTCGTCGGGGCCCGCGGCATTTTGCCGGTCTCGGAGTTCCTGGAGTGGGTCCGGGGGCAGACGGGTGCCGGCCGCTTCTGGCTCCTGCCGACGCTCTGCTGGATCTCCTCGAGCGACGCCGCCCTCCACCTCCAGTGCGCCGCCGGCGTTGGGGTCTCGCTTCTCCTCGTCGCGGGCCTCGTTCCGGCCTGGAGCGCGCTCGCCGCCTGGGGCCTGTATCTCTCGCTCTCGATCGCGGGCCAGCAATTCCTCGAGTTCCAGTGGGACGTCCTGCTGACGGAGGCGGGTCTCCTCGCCGTCTTCCTGGCGCCGCCGGCGCTCCGGCTCCTGCGCCGGAGGCTCGCGTCGCCGCGCCTCGCCCGTTTTCTCCTCGTCTGGCTGCTCTTCCGGCTGATGCTCTCGTCGGGGGCCGTCAAGCTCGTCAGCCACGACCCCGCCTGGAGAAGCCTGACCGCTCTGCGCGTCCACTATGAAACCCAGCCGCTGCCGCCCTGGACCGCCTGGTTCGTGCACCAGCTTTCGCCGGCGTTCCAGACCGCCTCCTGCGTCTTTCTCTTCTTCGTCGAGCTCGCGGTGCCGTTTCTCTACTTCGCCCCGCGGCGGCTGCGGCTGTTTGCCTGCGCGATGACGATTCTGCTGCAGGTCCTGATCGCGTCGACCGGCAACTACGCATTCTTCAACCTGCTGACGATCGCGCTCGCGGTCCTTCTCGTCGACGACGTGACGCTTCGGAGGCGGGCTCCCGCCGTCGCAGGGGCGCCGCCCGGACCGCAGCCCTGGCCTCGCGCGCTCCTGGTTCCCGCCGCGGCCCTCCTCCTTGCAGCCTCGGCCGCCCCGTTCCTCGCCTCGATCGGACTTCGCTCGGCGATCCCGGGACCGCTCATCGCCGCCTATCGCGCGATCGCCCCGCTGCGGAGCACGAACGGCTACGGACTCTTCGCCGTGATGACGACCGAAAGGCACGAGATCGTCGTCGAGGGCAGCGACGACGGCACGGACTGGAAGCCGTACGAGTTCCGCTGGAAACCGGGTGACCCGATGCGCCGGCCCCGGTTCGTGGCCCCGCATCAGCCGCGGCTCGACTGGCAGATGTGGTTCGCCGCGCTCGGAAGCTGGGACCAGAGCCCGTGGCTCGAACGCTTTCTCGCCGGATTGCTCGAAGGCTCGCCCGCCGTCCAGGCGCTTCTCGCGAACGATCCCTTCGCCGGCCGGCCTCCGCGTTACCTGCGCACCATGCTCTACGACTACCGTTTCACGGACGCCGCCGAGCGGCGGCGGACCGGGGCATGGTGGCGGCGGCGGGCCCTCGGACCCTATGGGCCGGTCCTGGAAAGGCCGGGAAGGTAGGCGTTTCACTATGATGGGGCCGTTCCACGCGAACCAACGCCCCCGATGCTGACCAACGAGCAATTCGACCGCACCCGCCGTCTGGCGCTGCTTCTCGCGGGCATCGAGCTCGCCCCGCGCCACCGCGAGCTCGTCGAGCGCCGGAGCCTCCGCGCCGGGATCGACGGGGTCGCCGGGCTCGATGCCCTGCTCGGCGGAGCCGAAGAGGGCGACGCGGAGGCGCGCCGCCGGCTCATCGGGCTGCTCACGACGGGCTTCACCGGGTTCTTCCGCCACCCGTGGCACTTCGACGTGGCCGCCGAGCACGCCCTCTGGGCGGCGCATCGCCGCGGGCGCGCGCGACTGTGGTCGGCCGCGGCCGCGACGGGGGAGGAGCCGTACTCGCTCGCCATGGCGGTCATCGAGGTCTTCGGGAGCGACGATCCGCCCGTGACGATTCTCGCGACCGACATCGACCCGCGCGCGCTCGAACTGGCGCGCGCCGGCGAGTATCCGGACGCGGCCCTCGCGGCGCTCGACGTTGGACGTCGCGAGCGCTTCTTCTCCGAATCCGCGGCCTCCGGCCGTCGGCGGATCGCCGATGCGCCGCGGCGCCTCGTGGACTTTCGCGAGGTCAGCCTGGCCGGACCGGTCTGGCCGGTGGAGGGGCCGTTCGACGTCGCGCTGTGCCGCAACGTTCTCATGTACCTCGAGGAGTCGCTTCGCCGCGCCGCGCTGGAGCGCATGGCCTCGCTGCTCGCTCCCGACGGCCTGCTCCTCCTCGATCCCGCCGAGCACCTGGGGGAGGCCGCGCACCTCTTCGGCCGGGGCGAGCGCGGAGTCTTCGCGCGAAGGAGGGGCATGCCATGACGATCGCCCGGCGCCTCATCCTCCTCCTGGCGATGCCGATCTTCGTGCTTCTCGTCCTCGGGCTCATTTCGCTGCAGAGGCTGTCGCGGATCGAAGAGCGCAGCCGTTTTCTCGCCGACGACGAGATCGAAAGTCTGGCCGCGCTCGGCAACCTGTCGCGAACGTTCGCCGAGCTGCGTGTCAACGTCCGGAGCCTTCTGCTGAGCCCGGACGCGGCCGGGAGGACCCGGGCTCGCACGCTCTTCGATGCCGATAAAGAGGAGCTGTCCCGACTGCTCCGGCTGTACGCGGATCGGCTCGTCTCGAACGACCGGGAACGGAGGTTCCTGGACGAGTACCGGGAGATGAGCTCCGCGTGGATCGCGGCCGTCGAAGGATTTCATGGTCCAGGTGGAAAACGGGCGGCGGGAGGAGGCCCTCGCGGCGCTCGACGGGCCCGTCGCCGAGCTCGGCGTGCGGCTGAGCAAGTCGTCGAGCGACTGGATTCGCTATGACGAGGAACTCGCCCGCACGGCCGGCCGCACGGTCGTCGAGACGACGCAGCGCACCGAACGCGCCATCCTGATCGCTTTCGCGCTCGCCCTCGTCCTCTCCGGCGGCCTCGGTGCCCTCACGTTCCGCCGGATCGTCCGGCCGATCCGCGGCCTCCAGTCGAGCGTCGAGGCGATTGCCGGGGGCGACTACCAGAGGGCGGTGCCTTTCACGAATGCCTCCGACGAGACCGGCGAGCTCGCGCGTTCGGTCGACGTGCTCAAGCGCGGCGCGATGGCGATGGACGAGCAGCGCTGGGTCAAGACGCACGCCGCCCGGATCACCGGGGAGCTCCAGGGCACGGCGACGCTCGAGGACTTCGGGTCGCGCCTCGTCTCGACGCTCGTTCCGGTCCTCGGCGGCGGTGTGGCGGCCTTCTATCTCTTCGAAGGTGAGGGCGAGGGCCAGGGGCTGCGCCGCGTCGCGGGATACGGGCTCGCGCCGGGAGCTCCCGAGCGGCTGCGGTCGGGCGAGGGTCTCGCGGGCCAGTGCGCGCGGGAGCGCAAGCCGGCGAGCCTCGCGGGCATCCCGGCCGACGCCCTGCGCATCGTCTCGGGAGTCGCGGAAGCCGCTCCGGCCCAGGCCACGGCCTGGCCCGTGACGTCCCAGGACGAGCTTCTCGCGGTTCTCGAGTTCGCGTCGTTCCGGGCGCTCGCCGCCAACGAGAAGGCCCTGCTCGACGAGCTGCTGCCGGTCGTCGGGATGAGCCTCGAGATCCTGGCCCGCAACATCCGGACGCAGGAGCTGCTCGGCCAGACGCAGGAGCAGGCGCGGCAGCTCGAGGAGCAGACCGACGAGCTGACGCAGTCGCAGCAGGAGCTGCTGGCCCAGAAGGAAGAGCTCGAGGCGCAGCAGGTGGAGCTCGCGGCGGCGCGGGAGAAGGCCGAGGAGGCGACGCAGCTGAAGTCGATGTTCCTCGCCAACATGAGCCACGAGATCCGGACACCGATGAACGCCATCATCGGGCTCTCGCACCTCGCCTTGAAGACCTCGCTGACCCCCAAGCAGCGCGACTACATCGGCAAGGTCCACAACGCCGGGACCTCCCTGCTCGGGATCATCAACGACATTCTGGATTTCTCGAAGATCGAGGCGGGCAAGCTGGACCTCGAGACGACGCCGTTCCAGCTCGACGAGGTGATCTCGACGGTCACGACCGTCACCGGACAGAAGGCGCACGAGAAGGGGCTCGAGTTTCTGGCCGACGTCCCGGCCGCCGTGCCGCAGGGCCTCCGGGGCGACCCCCTGCGCCTCGGTCAGATCCTGACGAACCTCGTGAACAACGCCGTGAAATTCACCGAGCGCGGCGAGATCCGTCTCCGCGCGGAGCTCCTCGAGCAGACCGGCGACCGCGTCAAGCTGCGCTTTTCGGTCCGCGATACGGGCGCCGGCATGACGCCGGAGCAGGCCGCGCGCCTCTTCCAGCCCTTCACCCAGGCCGACATGTCGACGACCCGCAAGCACGGGGGAACGGGACTCGGCCTCACGATCTGCAAGCGGCTCGTGGAGCTGATGGGAGGGCAGATCTGGCTCGAGAGCGAGCCCGGCGCGGGGAGCACGTTTTTCTTCACGGCCTGGCTGGGCCTCGGCACGGAAGCGCCGCGCGGCCGGTACTTCCCGATCGAGCTGCAGCACCTGACCATGCTCGTCGTCGACGACAACCCCGCCGCCCGGGAGATCCTGGCGGACGCCTTGAAGGACGTCAGCGAACGCGTGGACGTGGTCGCCTCGGGCGAGGAGGCGGTCGCCGCCGTCAAGCAGCACGACGCGGCCGGTCCGTACGACGTCGTCTTCATGGACTGGCGCATGCCGGGCCTGGACGGGCTCGAGGCGACGCGGCGCATCAAGAGCGATTCGACCCTCAGGAAACAGCCGGCCGTCGTCATGGTCACCGCGTTCGGCCGCGAAGAGGTGCGCGAGGAGGCCGAGAAGCTCGACGTCGCGGCCTTCCTGTTGAAGCCCGTCACGAAGTCGATGCTGGTCGACGCGCTCGTGTCGATCTTCGCTCCGAGGTCCGAGGAGGTCCGCCCGGCCGCCGAGAGCGCGCGACCGAACCGCCTCGGGGGCGTCCGGATCCTCCTGACCGAGGACAACCTCATCAACCAGCAGATCGCCGTCGAGCTTCTCGAGGGCGTCGGGGCGCGGCTCGACGTCGCCAACCACGGGGGAGAGGCCGTCCGGAAGCTCCAGGACGTGGCCTTCCCTCCGCCTTACGACGTCGTGCTGATGGATCTCCAGATGCCCGAAATGGACGGCTACCAGGCGACGGCGAAAATTCGCTCGGATCCGCGGTTCGCGAAGCTCCCGATCATCGCGATGACGGCGCACGCCACGATGGAGGAGCGCCAGCGCTGCCTCGACGCCGGAATGAACGACCACGTCTCCAAGCCGATCGACCCGGACGCCCTCTACGCAACGCTCGAGCGCTGGGTGAAACCGAAGGAGGAGCCCGCGAAGAGTCCCGCCCGCCGGACCGCCGCCGCGAGCCCGCCGGCGGATCTTCCGTCGATCGACGGCGTCGACGCGGCCGACGGCCTCGCGCGCGTCGCGGGCAACGCGCGCCTCTTCCGGAGCCTGCTCGAGCAGTTCGCCGCCAGGCAGGCCGGCGCGGCCGGCGAGATCGCCTCGGCGCTCGACGGCGGCGACCGCAAGACCGCCGAGCGCATCGCCCACACGGTCAAGGGCGTCGCCGGCAATCTCGGGATGCGGCGGATCCACGCCTGCGCGGAAAAGCTCGAGCGGTCTCTGCGCGACGGGGACGCGGCGGCGCCGGCGGCGCTCTCGGAATTCGCGTCGCTCCTCGGCCCGCAAGTCGAGGCCATCCGGCGGGCCCTCGGATCGGGCAGCGCGCCGAAGGCCGGCGCGGCGAAGGCCTATGACGCCGCGGCGGCCCGCGCGGCGATCGACCGGCTGAAGAAACTGCTCGCGTCGAGCGACGGAAGCGCCGCCGACGCATTCGCCGATCTGTCCGGCACTCTCGCGGGCGCCGTCGGTCAGCCCCGTCTCGCGGCCCTCGGCGAGGCGATTAACGATTTCGACTTCGAAGGGGCGCTGTCGACGCTGGACGCGATCGCCGGGGAGTGCGGCGCCGTGGAGGAGACCGCATGAGCGAGAGCGACGACCGGAAGACCCTCCTCCTGGTGGACGACGCGCCCGCCAACATCCAGGTGGCCAACTCCATCCTCAAGGACGAGTATCGCGTGCGCGTCGCGACGAGCGGCGCGAAGGCCCTGGAGCTCGTCAAGGTGAAGCCGGTGCCGGACCTGATCCTGCTCGACGTCGAGATGCCGGAGATGGACGGCTACGAGGTCTGCCGGCGCCTGAAGGCGGATCCCGAGACCCGGGAGATCCCCGTGATCTTCCTGACGGGGAAGACGGAGGCCGAGGACGAGACGCGGGGCTTCTCCGTGGGAGCGGTCGATTACATCCACAAGCCGTTCTCGCCCGCCGTCGTGAAGGCGCGCGTGCAGACGCATCTCGCGCTGCGCGAGACGCGCGAGCAGCTCGCGCGGCAGCTTTCGGCGATTCAGAACGAGCTCGACATGGCGAGAAAGATCCAGCTCTCGATCCTGCCCCGCGAAGTGCCGCGCATCGAGGGCCTCGAGATCGCGGCGCGGTACGTCCCGATGACGGCCGTCGCCGGCGACTTCTACGACTTCATTCCGGTGGACGACAGGCGCTTCGGGGCCCTGGTGGCAGACGTGTCCGGTCACGGCGTGCCCGCGGCGCTCGTCGCCTCGATGCTCAAGATCGCGCTCGCCGCCCAGGCGCCGCACGCCGCCGAGCCGGCACGGGTGCTGGCCGGGCTCAACCTGGCGCTCTGCGGCAAGTTCGAAACGCACTTCGTGACGGCGGCGTACGTCTTCGTCGACACGGAAAAAGGGACGATCGACTACGCCGGCGCGGGGCATCCGCCCGTGGTTTTCTGCGGGAAGTCGGCCGGGAGCGCCCGCGCGGTCCAGCAGAACGGCCTCTTCCTCGGCATGTTCCCGCACGCTAAATACTCCGAGACCCGGATCGCGATCGCTCCCGGCGACCGCTGCGCGGTGTACACCGACGGCGTGTCGGAAGCCCGCAACCGCGCGGGCGAGGAATTCGGGACCGACCGGCTCCAGGCCCTCCTCGAGGCGTCCGTGGATCAGCCGGCGGATCCCTTTGCCGACCGGGTGCTCGACGCCCTGAACGAGTGGACCGCGCGGCCGCCGGGAGAAGGGCACGACGACGACATCACGCTGCTCGTGATCCGCGCGAGCTGAATCGCCCGCGGATCGGCCCGCCGCCCGGCGCTCGTTCTCTCAGACGCCGAAACGATCGGGGTTCCAGGCGAGCCCAAGCTCTCCGGGCGGGGCCATGTAGCCGGCGAGGGCCGAGGCCGCGACGACCGCGGGACTGGCGAGGAAGCCCTCGCCGCCATAGCCCATGCGGTTCTGCCAGTTGCGGTTGAAGGACGTGATCGCGCGCTGTCCCGGCGTCAGGGCGTCCGGCCCCTGGCCGAAGCACGGACCGCACCACGACTGGCGGATCTGCCCGCCGGCCGAGCGGAAAACCTCGGCGATCGATTCGCCCTCGAGGCGCGGGTCCGGCTTCTCGATCTGCCGGCCGACGCCGCCCGAGCCGGGGAAGATCGTGAACGTGCGCGCCACCTTGCGGAAGCCGAGGTCGCGCGCGGCACGGAGCACGAGGGCGGCCGAAAGGAGGTCGTCGTAGCCGCCGTTGGTGCACGAGCCGATCATCGCCCGGTCGAACGCGAGGCGCTCGCGAGCCACCTCTTCGGCGGGAAAGGCGTTGCCCGGAGCAAACGGCTTGGCGATCATCGGCGCGATCTCCGAGAGCGTCAGGGTCTCGTCGAGGGCGTAGACGGCGTCGGGGCCAGGTGCGACGCGCGGATAGGGAAGCGGGCCCAGCCCCTTGGACCGGTACCAGGCGTCGGTCACGTCGTCCTCGGCGAAGATGCCGTTCAAGGCCTCGGCCTCCGCCATCATGTTGGCGATCGTGTTGCGGAACGCGATCGGGAGCTGCCGCTCGGCGTCCACGAACTCGACCGACATTCCCTGGGATTGCTTCGCTCCCCACCGGCGCAGCAGCTCCAGGACGATGTCCTTGCCCGAGACCCAGGGCTGGAGCTTCCCGGAGAGGACGACGCGGCGCTGCTTCGCGAGCGTGAAATAGATGTATCCCGTGGACCAGCCGAACCCGAGCGTGGTCGACCCGACGCCGAACCCGACCGCCCCGTAGGCGCCGTACGCGCGACTGTGCGAGTCGGCGCCCGGGATGAACTGCCCGGGCAGGACGAGCCCCTGCTCGGGGAAGTAGAAGTGGAAGATCCCGTCGCCGGGGCTGGCGTAGTAGGGCTTCTCGAGGCCGTGGAGGCGGGCGAACTCGCGGCCGATCGAGGTCTGCCGGTCGTCGTCCTCCCGGCCGGTGAAGACGAAGTGGTCGTTGGCGATGGCGGCCTGCCGCGGGTCGATCGCGCGCCCCCCGGTGATCTGGTTGAACGTGTGGATCGCGAACGGGGCCGTCCCGTCGGAGGCGGGCAGCAGGTCCGCGTAGACCCGCAGCGTCGTTCCCGGCTCGACGCGCGCGTCCTTGTCCACGCGATGGGCCCAGACGATCTGCTCGGTCGTCGTCATCCGGCGAGCGACGTCCGGGTCCGGGAAGCGGACCTCCGGGGTCCGGAAAACCGAGTCCCGGAACTCGCGCCGGCCCACGGCGAAGATGCCCCCGCTCGAACGGATCTCCTCTTCCTTCGCCGAGAGCGGAACGGGCGCGTAGGTCTTCCCCTGCGTCTCGTTCGTCAGCCGGCGCGAGACCGGATCGAACGCGAAGGCGTCGCCGTCCTTGGCGTCTTCGACCGCCTCGGGCGACTGCACGACCTGGAGTCCGAGGTTGAACGCGTTGCGGCGGAAGATGTCGCCCATCCCGTGGCTGCAGACGACGACGAGCTCCAGCCCCTTCTCCTCGGCCACGCCCTTCAGGCCGGCCGGGCTCATCTCGCGCGAGGATCCGATCGCGAAGCGCTCGCCGGCGACGACGAATGTCTCGCCGCGATGGACGCGCTGCCGGAAATCGGGCATCAGGTGGCGAAATGACCCGGCCTTCCAGCGCTCGTCGAGGGTCTCGAGGCTCTCGGAAACGCAGTCGGCGGCCGGCGTGATCTGGTCGGTGTCGATCGCGTCGAGCTTGCGCCCGGGCCGCGCGGGGTCCCAGAAAATCAGGGCCCGCCCGCGAATCAGGTGCGGCGCGCCGCTCACGGCCGGAGTGTCGGAGGGGCGAGGCCCCGGGAGATCTTTCGGGAGGACGCCGGGCTTGAGTCGGGCGGGTTCGAGCCTGTGTTTCGTCACAGGCCCGTCATCCTACCGCGCCGGGGAGTCGTTCGGGTGCGCGTTGGCCTGGGCGAGGTCCGTCCGCCGGACGCGCTCCTGCCAGGTCAGCTGCCGGGCCTGCTCGAAGAGACGCGCCGCGCGGCCGAAGGCGAGCTGGGCGGCGTCGTAGTCGCGGTCGCGCAATAGCCGCTCGCCTTCCTGCTCGCTCGAGCGGCCTTCGCCGAAAATCGGGGCCGCCGTCTCGCGGGCGTTGATTCGCTCGGCGTCGATCCGCGCCAGCGCGGCCTTCAGTCGGAGGTCTTCCGCCGACTGGCGCAGTTCCGGATGAATCTTCCGCGCGACTCGGACCGGAGCACGATGGGACGGAGAAGTCGCCGAGGGCGCGGACGCGGCCGGCGGCGCGGGCGCGATGGCGGGCGCCGCGACCTCGGCGGGCGCGGGGACCGGAGCGGCGGTCGAACCGTCCGACACGGGTGGATCGATGCGAATGCTCTCGCGTCCTGACTGGACCTGGCTCGCGACGAAGAAGGCGCCGAGGGCGACCGCCGCCGCCGTGGCGAGCGCGGCGAACGGACGCGCCCAGGCGCGGGCGAGCGGCGGAAGCGGAGGCAGCGAGTTGCGGCGGGCCGCGGAGAGGTCGGTGACGGTGCTCGCAGCCGGCGCCGCCTGCGCCGGCGGCGCCGGCTCTGCCGCGACGGGGGCTTCGATCCAGAGGTCCTCCGGAGTCGGCACCGGTTCCACCATCGCCGCCACCGTCACCGGGACGTCCATCGGCGTCAGGGGCTCCTCGTCGGGCACGGCGTCTCCCCGGCGCCGCCGAGGTGTTCCGGGAAGCGGCGGCGCCGCCGCGACCGCCGGCTCGGCCGCGAGCACGGGACCGTGGACGACGACCGGGTTCGTCGACTCCATGTCGGAGGTCTTCGCGACGGCCTGGCTCTCGGGATTCAGGAGCTTGTAGAGGAAGAGCGCCAGGTTCGCGGTGTAGAGCGAGAACGGGTTGCCGGTCACGATCTGCTGGAGGGCGCGATGGGCGTCGATCAGCGGACTCGAAGCGGTCGGCGGCCGGGGCGAGGCATCTCCGGAGGAAAGCCTCGAGCTCTTCGGAGCGGGGATCGCCCGCGCGCAACTCTGCGGACGGCGTGTCGAGCGACGGCCGGCGCCCGGTCAGGAGCTCGATCAGGATCGCGCCGAGCGAGTAGACGTCGGCGTTGGCGCCGACGAGGCCGGCGCAGCGAACCTCCGGGGCGACGTAGGGTCCGATGTCCGCGAGCAGCCGGGGCGACGTGATCGAAGGCAGGACTCCGTCGGCGACACCGAAGCCGCCGACCCGGACCGCGGCGTCGTGCGAGATCGAGACGAAGCCCGGCCAGAGGAGCCCGTGATCCGAGGGGCGGCCGTCGACCTCGGTCTGGTGCGCGTGCTCGAGCGCGGCCGCGATGCGTTCCGTGATGAGAAGGGCGTACTCCGCGGGAATGCGGATGCCGAGGATGCGCACGCGCTCGAGCATCGCGTCGAGCGTCCACCCGGACGTCTCGTCCCAGGTCATGAACGGGACGCCCTCGACCTCGTCGAACTGGGCCCGCGCGACGATGGCGTCGTGGACCATCGCCCCCCGGAGCGCGTTCTCCTCGATCGCCCGCGCGATGTCGTCGTGCGACAGCTCGGCCGACTGCAGGACCCGGAGCCGCACGAACCGGCGCTCGTCGGCAGCGTACAGGGCGCGGTAGACCGTCCCCAGGGAGTCCTCTCCGAGCTGGGCGACGAGCATGTACTCGCCGAGCTGGCTCTGCAGGAACGGGGCAGGGCTGGTGCTCATGCGCTCGTTCTCAGGGGAAGCTCCCGCCCGCGGCCCGCCTCAGCGTTGGCAGTCATAAACTTCGTTGGGTTCCAACAGTTTAGCAGCTTCCATGCCGCCTGTCGGTCCGGCCCGGGTCGCGGGCTAACCGCTTGAAATCAAAGGGCCGATTGTCGTCGTGCGCCGGGCCGGCCCATCCGGGCCTGACAAAAAAAGGCGGAGACGCCGAGGGCGCCTCCGCCGGATTGTCCAGTCGCGCGAGCTACTTGACCGCGATGAGCTCGACTTCGAAGAGGAGCGTGGCGTTGGGGGGAATCACGCCACGCATGCCGCTCGACCCGTACCCGAGCTGTGCCGGGATCAGCAGAATCCGCTTGCCTCCGACCTTCATCGTCGCGACACCCTCGTCCCAACCCTTGATGACGCGGCCCTGGCCGAGGGGGAACTCGTACGGCGTCCCCCGGTCGACGGAGCTGTCGAACTTCTTGCCCTTGGAGCCGTTCTCCCAGAGCCAGCCCGTGTAGTCCATGACGCAGATCTGGCCGGCCCTGGGGGAAGGACCCGTGCCTTCCTTGATGTCCTCGTACTGCAGGCCGCTCGGGGTCGCTCTCATCTTGGACTCGCTTTTCTTGGCCGCCTCGGGGGCGGGCGTCGGTTTCACGTCGTCGGCCACGGCGGGCGCGACGACGAGCGCCGCGGAGAGCGCTGCGGGAAGGAGAAGGGAGGTCCGCTTCATGCTTTACGTCCTTTCTGGCCCGGCCTCGACTGGAAGCGGCCGGAGCGCGGCAGTCTACCGCAAGGCCAACGCGCTCCGCTTCCGGAGCGGGACATGTTAGAATACGCCGCGTGCGGGCGGTGCTGGTGCGCGCGGGATTCCTGGCGATCGGGACGATCTACGTCGCGATGGGCATCGTCTCGGCGCGGGTTGCGATCCTCGGCGCACGCGACCGGGTCAACGGCGTTCCCGGCGCGCTGCGGTTCCTGCTCGACCGTCCCGACGGCGGCTGGCTGCTCGGCGCGGTCGTCGCGGGCCTCGGTGGGATCGCGGTCGCGCACCTCGTGCGCGCCGCCCGGGGGCCCGGCGGCGCGCTCGGCCGGATCGGCCTGGTGTTCAGCGGCCTCGGCTATGCGGCGCTCGCGTGGACCGCCGGCAGCCTTCTGCTTCGCGCGGGCCCGCGCGCCCGGGGCGCTTCGCTCGAGCGGCAAGGCGTCTCGTGGCTCCTGTCGGAGGCGTGGGGCGCCTTCGTGCTCGAAGTGATCGGGGCGGGCGTCATCGTGGGGGCCTCTGGGAGATCGGGCGTGCCGTGCCGGGGCAAACTCCTGCTGCGCGGCGACGTCCTGCCGCGGCGCGTAAACCGGACCGTGTCGGCAGTCTCGCGGTTCGGCCTCGCAGTCCGGGGCGTGACGCTGTGCGCGCTCGGCTATTCGCTGGTTCGCGCCGCCGAGGAAGTGAACCCTCGCGTCGTGCGCACGCTCGGGGGCACTCTCGACTCCCTCGCCCACACGGCCTTCGGTCCGGCCTTTCTCGCGGTCGTCGCCGCCGGCCTCGCCTCCTACGGCGTCTACCTCTGGGCCCTCGCGTTCCTCCGCCGCCGCGTCTAGCCCGGGGTCAGCCCTGCATCTCTGACTTTTTCGCTCAGTCGAGCCCGAGCCACTGGCGCAGGGTCTTCGCGACCTTCTCCGCCGACGGCGGATCGAGGTTCGACATCACGACGACGGTGTAGCCCGTGTCGAGGTCCATCTCCAGCACGCAATTGACGCCCGCGGTCCCGCCGGCGACTCCCTTGCCGCCGCGCAGCTTGCCGGGCGCGCCCGGCGGCGGCGGGGCCGAGAGGTCGGAGTAGAACCACGCAGTCCACGCCGGCGAGAGGAGCTTGCCGCTCCGCATCGCCAGGTCGAACCGCAGGAGGTCACCGGCCGTGGAGTAGCCGCCGCCGGCCGAGCTTCCCCGCGCCGGGAGCTCGTAGACGTTGACGCGCGGTTCGGGGAGCGGCTTCCCGCTCGGCGTCCTCGGAGGTGTAGCCGACGGCCCGGTTCTCGACCACCGCGTCCTGCATGAAGGAGTCGGAGCTCGTCATCCCGGCCGGCACGTAGATGTTCTCCCGCACGTAGTCGTAGTAGGTCTTGCCCGTGATCTTCTCGATGATGAGGCCGAGCACGACGTAGCCCGCGTTCGAGTAGCGCCGGCTGGTTCCGGGCTCGAAGAGGAGGCGATCCGACGCGAAGAGTCCGAGATAGTCCTGGAGCGTCCGGATCCGGCTCTTCGGCGTCGCGTCGAACTTCTCGCCGAAGAAATCTCCCAGGCCCGAGGTCATCGTCAGGAGCTGCGCGATCGTGATCTTGTCGGCCGCCGGCGTTGGGATAGTCCGGCAGATGCTTGCGGATCGTGTCGGAGAGCGAGAGCCGGCCCTTCTCGGCAAGCTGCCCGATGGCCGTCTGGGTGAACGTCTTGTTGATCGAGCCGATGTTGAACTTCGTGTCGGTCCGGTTCGGGACCGCGAACGACCGGTCGGCCATGCCGTATGCCTTCTGGAAGAAAGGCGCCCCGTTCTTCGCGATCAAGACGACTCCGGAGAACGCTCCGGTCTCGGCGAGCTGGCGCAGGTGCGCGTCGGCGGCCGCGGCGACCTCGGCGTCGGAGCCCTTGCGCGTCTCGCGGGCCGTATCGGGGCCCTCGGTCTGCTCGAAGCGCAGCCCGCGGATTCCGTGGGGCGGAGCCGGATCGAGCTGCAAGCCGACCTCGAGCCAGTCGCCCGAGTTCTTCGCGCGCGCGAGGAAGGACGCCCGGTCGTCGCCTCCGGTGAGCATCTTCTGGAAATCGAGCGGCCCGATCTGCTTCGCCATGCCGGACAGGCGCTGCGTCCGCTGGTCGAGGGGGGCTTCCTTGAGAGCCGCCTCGGAAAAGTTCGCCGCGATGAACGCGCGAATCGCGTCGGGCGATCCGGCCTCGAAGGCCTTCAGCAGCGCCTGGATCCGCCGGCCGGCGGGAGTGTCGGGCGGCGCGGGCCCCTGTCCGGGAGTCGCGGAGGCCGCCGGGGCGAGGCCCAGACACAGAAGGACCGCGAGGGCAGACGCGCAGCGAAGTCTCATGCCTCCGTCTACGCGCCCGCCCCCCGGAAGTTACGCTTCCGGCCGGGTCCTACGCCTTCATCTTCGCCAGGATGTCCTGGATCCGCTTCTTCTGGACCGGGTCGGTCGTCATGGACATCGCCTTGGTGTAGTTCTCCACGGCCGCCTTGGTGTCGCCCTTGGCCGCGAGCCCTTCCCCGAGGCTGTCGTAGACGTTCCAAGAGTTCGGGTAGTCCTTGACGTTCTTGCGGAACAATGCGATCGCCTCGTCGGTCTTCTTCTGGCCGAGGAGCTGGTAGGCGAGCTGGTTGACGTCGACCTCGGTCGCGATCTTCATGGCCTGCGCGCGCAGGTCCTCGGCGCCCTTGGCGTCGCCCTGCTTCTCGAGGATCGCGGCCTTCGTGCGCAGGTTGGCGAAGGTCTTCTGCATCCCGATCGAGTGGTCGGCCCACTCCATCGCCTGGGGCAGGGCGACGTCGTGCTGGAGCGCCCACTGGGCCGCCTGGTTCCAGGCCTGCCACCCGAAGCGCGAAAGGCCCCGGAGCTGCTTCTGGAGGCTCTCGATGACCACCGCGTTCGTGTCGACCGTGATCGGGAACGAGACGGCGAGCTTTTCCCACTGCATGACGACGTCGACGGAGGTCTCCGTCGGATTCTCGAAGCGGTACTCGAGGCGCTCCTCGAAGTCGGCCGGCTTCGGCGTCACCGGGAAGCGGACGACGTCCTCCTTCTCGTCGTAGCTGAAGCTGCCCCAGGCGGTCGAAGTGCTCGAGAGCATCACCGACCAGTCCTTGTCGGTCGGCAGCATGTGGAGGCCGTACTTTCCGGCCGGGACCTTCTTGCCGCCGATCGTGACGGGGGAGGAGAACTCGATCGTCGTGTTCTCGTTGGCGCCGGCGCGCCAGGTCTGGCCGTAGGGAACGAGGTCCCCCCAGACCGTGCGCTTGTTGACGGCCGGCCGGTGGTAGTCGATCGAGATGTCCGTCAGGCCCACCACCTGGCTGACGGTGGCCGCCGGACTGGCCTGCGGTGTGTTCAGGGGCGGAACCTGGGCGAGGCCTGCGCCGGCCGTCGCGAGAAGCGCGGTCAGCGCGAGGGAAAGGAAACGGGTCTTCATCGGGACCTCCTCCTTCGGTGTTCTGGAGGTCCTTACGGGGAAGGGGGCCGGGGGTTTATCGGAAGATTGTCGGGTTCAGGCGGCCGAGACCCCGCGGACGTGCGCGGATTCAGCCTCGGCCCGGCGGGAGGCGCCGTTCTTCAGTGCGCAGAACAGGAGGTCCGCCCGGCGGCGGACGCCGTGCTTGACGAGGAGATTGGACACGTGGAACTTGGCCGTCCGTTCCGACATGTGGAGCCGCCGCGCGATCTCCTTGTTGGAGAGGTTGTCGAGCACGGCCTCGAGGACCTGCCGCTCACGGCGGGTCAGCCCCTCGAATCCCGTCGCGTAAACCCGCAGCGGCACCGTCGAGAGGGCGGAGTCGACGAATCGCGACAGCAGGGCGCGGCCGACCCAGAGCCCGCCGTCCGCGACGGTCCGGAGAGCGGTCGTCAGGGAGCGGGCGGCTTCTTCGTAGGTCAGGAGGCCCTTGATGCCGAGCCGGAGGAGGCCGAAGGCCAGGTGGTCGGCGAACCGCTCGCCGAGAACGAGGATGCGGGCCGTCGCCTGCCGCGCGTGAATTCCGGTCACGACGGCCTCCGTTACCGGGTGTTGCGGATGGGCTTCGACCACGTAAACGGACGCCCGGGGGACCGAAAGGCTCTCGAAGTCGGGGATGCGATTGGCTTCGAGGCGCCGGGCGGTCAGGCGGAGGCCGGCGTCCGAGATGAGTCTTTCGAACTCCGGCAGGACCAGCGGATGGCACCAGTAGAGACCGACCGTTGAAGAGCGATGAACCGTCACCGTTTTGGAGGGTAACGGATTCTTGTAGGCTAGGGCAACCCTAAATTTTCGGGGCTGTCCTCGTCCGAGGTCTATCCCTTGGCGCCGGCCGAACGGCGATTTTCGCGCGCCGGAATCGGCGTCGCGTCTGCGTAAACGGCGTGGCACCAGCCCCGGTATTCCGGGCGCTTCCCACGCACGACGTTGAAGAAGAGCTCGCGCAGCGCCGCGACGATCGGCCCCATGCGGCCGGACCCGATGGGACGGTGATCGACGCGCGTGATCGCGGCGATCTGGACGCCCGTGCCGCAGAAGAACGCCTCGTCGGCGAGCGTGATCTCGGTGCGGTCGATCGAGCGCTCGACGACCGGAATCTGGAGGACGTCGCGCACGAGCTCCATGATCGTGCGACGCGTAATTCCCTCGAGGACGTTGTCCGTCACGGGCGGCGTGACCAGCACGCCGTTCCTGACGAGGAAGAAGTTTTCGGCCGAGCCCTCCGCCACGTGGCCGTCCTGGTTCAACACGATCGCTTCGTCGAACCCGGCGCGCTGGGCGTCGGTCTTGGCGAACGCGGAGTTGACGTAGGAACCGGTGATCTTGCCCCGCGCCGGGATCATGTTGTCGTCCACCCGCCGCCAGGAGGAGATGGTCGCGTGGACGCCCTCCTCGTTCTCCATGTAGCGGCCATACGGCATCGCGACGATCGAGACCTCGGGGGAGGAGAGGTTGTGGAGCCGGACCCCGATCGACTCGTCGCCGTAGAAGGCGAGCGGGCGCACGTAGCAGTCTTCGCGGAGAAGCTCCGTCCGCAGCAGGGAAATCAGCGCGTCGGTGAGCTCGCTCGCCGTGTACGGCAGCGTCATGTCGAGGAGCCTGGCCGACTCGAGGAATCGCCGGAAGTGGTCGTGCGGGCGGAAGACGAAGAGCTCCTGCTCGTCGGCGTTCCAGTAACCGCGGATCCCGGCGAAACAGCCGGTGCCGTAGTTGAGCGCGTGAGTCAGGACGCCGACGCGGGCCTCGGCGTACGGAACGATGCGGCCGCGGAAGAAGGCGTGGCGTGGAAGGGCCATCGGAGACCTCCTCGGGGGTGTTTGGTGAGCCGGTCCACTTTTCAAGTCCATCTCGGGTGTATCCTCGAAGTGGACATCAAGATGGACCTGACGCCGGCGGGAATCAAGAGCCAAATGCCCCGGAAGTGGACTGGACCTGGGAGGTCCGCGTGACGCCCCAGGCCTTCGTGGCCGCTCTCGGCCGCTGGACGGAAGGCGTCGGGCCCGTCTATCGCCGACTCGCGGCGGCCATCCGCGCGTCGATCGGCCGCGGCGAGATCCGCGCCGGCGAGCGCCTGCCCTCCGAGCGGGCCCTCGCCGCGAGGCTCGCCGTCTCGCGGACGACGGTCGTCGCGGCGTACGACGACCTCCGCAAGGACCGATGGATCGAGAGCCGTCAGGGGAGCGGCACCCGGGTGCGGGGTGCGGCGTCTCGCCCCCCGACGCTGCAGCTGCGCGAGGACCCGTCGGGCTCCTTCCGCCGCCATCCGGTCTGGCGGAGCTTCACCGAGGGGCCCGGCGGAGCGATCGAGTTTCTCGGCGCGCACCTGCCGGCGCCGGACATCCTCGCGCGCGAGGCCTCGCGCATCGACGAGAAGGCGCTGCGCGATCTCGCGCGCGGTCCCGGGTACCTTCCGATGGGCCTGCCGGCGCTCCGGCAGGCGATCGCGCGCCACCTCTCGGCCTCCGGCCTCGAGACGAGCGAGGACCAGGTTCTGGTCACGCACGGCGCCCAGCAGGCGATCGGGCTCGCCGGCGCGCTTCTCGTGGAGCGAGGCGAGTCGGTCGTCGTCGAGGACCCGACCTACCTCGGGTCGATCGACATCTTCGCCGGCCAGGGCGCGCGCCTCGTGACCGTGCCGGTCGGGGGTGACACGGCCTGGCTCGCCAGGCTCAGGGAGACCGTGGCGCGCACCTCGCCGCGGCTCGTCTACCTGATGCCGACCTACCAGAACCCGACGGGCGCCGTGATGCCCGAGGCGTGCCGCCGCGCCGTCGCCCGACTGTCCCGCGAGCTGCAGCTGCCGATCGTCGAGGACAACACGCTCGCCGACCTCTCCCTCGGCGGCCGCCCGCCGGCGCCCATCGCGGCCTTCGAGCCCGAGGCGCCGGTCCTGACCATCGGATCGCTGTCGAAGCTCTTCTGGGGAGGACTTCGCATCGGGTGGATCCGCGCGTCGGAGGAGATCCTCCTGCGGATGACCCGGCTGAAGATCATGGCCGACCTCGGTGGCTCGCTCATCGGACAGCTCGTCGCGGTTCGCCTGCTGGCGGAGGCCGAACGCGTGCGGGCCGTACGGCGCCGCGAGATGCGGGAGCGTCTCGACCGCCTGACGAAACTCCTCACGCGCCACCTGCCCGACTGGCAGTGGACGCCGCCCGCGGGTGGCCTGTCGCTGTGGGTCAAGCTGCCGCGCGGGGACGCCAGCACCTTCGCACAGGTCGCGCTGCGGCACGGGGTCGCCGTAGTCCCGGGCACGCTCGCGTCCCCCGACGGAGCGTTCGGAGATCGCCTCCGGATCCCGTTCGTGCTCGACGCCGCCCCCATGCGCGAAGGCGTCGAACGCCTCGCCCGCGCGTGGGAAGCCTACGCGGGAGGCGAGTCCCGCCGCCGGCGCGCGGCGGGAGTGTTGGTCTAGCCGTCGCTTACCGTCGCTTCGCGAGCGTCGTGGGTCTGCGCCCGGAGGGCGCGCCGGCGCGCGGCTCGCGGACGGCGCTCGACCGCGCGCCTGACCCCCCGACGTTCGCTGCGCTCTCGCGGCGCGGGCCTCCTCCCTCCCTTCGGTCGGGAGACTTCCCGCGCCGCGAGCTTGAGAGAGAGTGTCTGGCTGGGGTCAGCCCTGAAAGTCTGAAACTTGGGGCCTGACCTGAAAGTCTGAAAGATGTCGACAACACGTCCCCGGGCCGGCGATGGCAGCCGGCTGGAGTCTTCGATCAACTTTCATTCTTTCAGGGCTGACCCCACTTTGCCCACTTTGAGGTACTGGTCGAGGAACTTGAGGATGGCGCTCCAGCCTTCGATCTGGTTTTTCTTCTTGGTGAACCCGTGTCCCTCGTCGGGAAATACGACGTACTCGACGGGAACGCCGTTCTTCTTGACGGCGGCCACGATGTCGTCGGACTCGGGCCGGATGACGCGCGGGTCGTTGGCTCCCTGGACCACGATGAGCGGCCGGCGGATCTTGTCGGCGTGGAAGAGGGGCGAGGTCTCCTTGAGAAACTCCGCGTCCTTCTCCGGGTCACCGATCTCCTTGTAGAGCGCGAGGCGCTGCGCCTCCCACCACTTCGGGATCGACTCGAGGGTGCGCAGCCAGTTCGACACGCCGAAGATGTCGACGCCGACCGCGAATTGCTCCGGCTGGAACGCCAGCGCCGCGAGGACCATGTAGCCGCCATAGCTTCCGCCGATGATGCCGATGCGGTCCGCGTCGACGTACGGCAGACTCTGCAGGTATTTCTTCGCCGCGACGCAGTCCCACAGCGGCTCGCGGCCGTGCTTGTGGTCGTCGGCCGTGTTGAAGGTCTTGCCGTACCCGGAGCTTCCGCGGTTGTTGATGCCGAGCACCGCGTAACCGTGGTTCACGAGGTACTGGATGTAGGGGCTGTACTGCCGCCGCGTCTGTCCGCCGGGGCCGCCGTGGACCCAAACGAGCGCCGGGACCTTGGCCGCCGGACTCGCCTGCCAGGGCTTGTAATAGATGTTCGGGATCTCCATCCCGTCGAACGACTGGAACCGCACGACCTCGGCGGCGACCAGGTCCTGCGGCTCGATGTCCCTGGACATCGTGTCGGTCAGGCGGACCGGCGCCTTCGCCCCGAATGCGTAGACGTACAGGTTGTTCGGCCCGAGGTCCGAATCGAGCTGGAAGGCGAGCTGCGTCTCGTCGCGGGACACGCGGACCGACGAGATCTCCCCGGCCGGCAACGCCGGCAGCGGGACGGGGGCGCCGGTCTTCCCGTCCCAGACCTTCAGGACGCTGCGACCGTCGAGGTTGACGGCCGACAGACGGTACTTGCCGTTTCGCGAGAAAAAGGTCCAGGCGACGTCCCAGTCGGCCTTCTCGACGTCTTCCGACCGGCCGCTCGCGAGCTCGTAGCGGCGCACGCGGTTGAACTCCGACCCGTCGTTGGTCAGGTAGTAGAGCCACTTCGAGTCGACGTCGAAGGTCGCCGGCTCGTAGCTCGCCGTGCCCTCGTGCTTCGAGATGAGCGTCATCGTCTTCGCCGCGACGTTCCAGAGGTAGATGTCGCTGTCGGCCGTCGTGTTGAGCTTCTGGAACGCGATCCACGTCCCGTCGTCGGAGATGTCGCCGAAGTCGTAGCCCACCTCGTCCTTGTAGGTCAGCGTGCGGGCGTACGTCTTCGTGTCGTACCGGTAGAGATCGAAGAATCTCGGGTCCCGTTCGTTGGTGCCGGCGTAGAAGGCGCCTCCGTCCCGGGTCCACTTGGCGAAGATCGCCTTGAGCTTCTCTCCCGGGGTCAGGTCCTTCGCCTCGCCCGAGGGCGGCTGGACGTAGAGGTGATTGAGCTCGTTGCCGCCCTGGTCCTTCGTGTAGAGGAACCGGTCGTCGGTCGGAAAGTACGAGACGGCGAAGACCGTATCGGTGGCGGACTTCGTGAGCGCCGTCGGCGTTCCTCCCGAGGTCGGAACGGACTGGACGTTGTAGATGCCCGACGCGTTGGACGAGAAGAGCAGCTTCTTCCCGTCCGACGAGAAGGACGCCCCCGTAATCCCGGTCGTCGCCATGAACTGCTCGATCGTGTATTCCCTGGAGGGCCGCTTCGGCGGGTCGGCCGCGAAGGCTGGCCGGGCGAGGGCGGCGAGCGCGGCCAGGGCGACGGCGAGGCCGAGGGTGAGGCGAAGGGCGCGACGAGTCATGCGGAGTCCTCCCGTGAGCGCAGTACGCAATTCGATTCCGAGGAGTTCCCGAGACTATCCCTTATCCCCTTATCCCGCGCGGGTCCCGTCGGGAACCGGCCGCTCCGGCAGGGCGAGCGCCGGAAGCACGCCGTCGGCGTAGCCCAGGTCGAAAACCATCCCTTCCGAGGTCTCGCCCATCATCTTTCGAGGCTCCAGGTTGACGACGAAGAGCGCCTGCCGGCCCACGAGCTCCGAGGGGTCCGGGCGCTCCCGCTTCATTCCGGCAAGGATGGTCCGGACGTGGTCGCCGAAGCCAACGGTCAGCCGGAGGAGTCGGTCCGACTTCGGCACCTCCTCGACCTTCTGGATCGTCCCGACGCGGACGTCGATCGCTTCGAGCGCGGAGACGGGGACTACGGGCTTGACGGGTGCCGGCGTCATGCATTTTCTCCCTCGGACGCAGCGGCCCGGATGTCCTCGAGCGCCTGCTCTATGCGGTCGCGGTGCGTTCGAAACGACAGTACGCAGATGCGGATGGCGAAGCGACCCTTGAGCTTCGTCCCGGTGAGGTAGACGCGGCGGCGGCCGTTGATCCGGTCGAGGAGGGCGAGATTGCGCCGGTCGAGCTCCTCCGCCGTCGCGCCCGGCCGCGTCTGCCGGAAGGCGACGATCGATAGTTGCGGTTCGGCCAGGATCTCGATGCCCGGAATCTCGCGAAGGCGCTCGACGGCCCACCGGGCGAGCGCCAGCTTCTCCTCGAGGTTGGCGCGGAACGGACCCGCGCCGTGCAGCTTGAGCGGCAGCCACACGCGCAGGCCCCGGAAGTCGCGTGAGAGCTCCGGCGAGAGCAGGTTGAAGTCGGTCAGGTCCTCGTCCGCCTGCATCGTCGGCATGTAGTCGGCCGAAAGCGCGTGGGCGCGCTTGAGGGTTTCGCCGTCGCGCACCAGCAGGGCGCCCGTGCCGTACGGGAGGAACAGCCCCTTGTGGGGGTCGAGCACGACCGAATCGGCGCGCTCGATCCCGGCGAGACGGCGACGCCCCTCGTCGGTCAGCAGGAAGAATCCGCCGTAGGCGGCGTCCACGTGCAACCACAGGCGTTCCCTCGCGGCGAGCTCCGCGAGAGCCGGAAGTTCGTCCACTGCCCCGGTGTTCGTCGTCCCGGCGTTTCCGACGACGAGAAAGGGCGCGAGGCCCGCCGCGCGGTCCGCGGCGACGGCCGTTTCGAGCGCGTCGAGTCGGATGCGGAAGAGCGCGTCCGTCTCGATCTCGCGCACGCGATGTTCCGGGAAGCCCGCGAGGATCGCGGCCTTCTGGATCGCATGATGCGCCTGGTCCGAGGCGTAAATCGTTCCGGAAAGGAAGTCCTCCGGCAGCCGGTCGCGCCGCGCGGCGACGAGCGCGGAGAAGGTCGCGAGCGATCCGCCGCTCGTCAGGATCCCGCGGGCCCCGCGCGGGAATCCGGCGAGATCGCAGAACCAGCGCACGACGTTCGACTCGAGCTGCGCCAGGCCCGGCGCCGCGGCGAAGACGCCGACGTAGCGATTGGTGGCGTCGGCGACGAGGTCGGCCACGGCCGACTGGAGCAGACCCCCTCCCGGGATGTACGCGAGGTAACCGGGGCCCGCGGTGTTGAAGCTCCTCGGAATGACCCTGTCGAACAGGAAGTCGAGGAGCTCGGCGGCGGGCGTGCCTGCTTCGGGAAGGTCTTCGACGAGGGATCGGGCGAGGGCGGCGCCATCCGTCGTGTCGGCGGAAGGCTGTCGCGGAAGCGACTCGACGTGGGCGACGATCCGCTCGGCCGCCTCGTCGATGAGACGGCGCAGCGCATCGCCGCTCAGCTCGAGGCTGCGATTCTCTCCGATCACGCCGCCATTGAATCACCCTCCAAGGAGCTCTTCGTCATCAAGCAACATCCGTTCGCGGCGCGGATAGTCTCCCGACCGAAGGAAGGGAGGAGGTCTGCGCCGCGGGAGCGTAGCGCGAAGCGAAGGGTCAGGCCCGCGGTCGAGCGCCGTCCGCGAGCCGGCGCGCCCCGAGGCGGGGCGCAGACCCGCAGCGCAGCGCGAAGCGACGTTCAGTGCTTCTGTCGGACGATGCCGCGCGAGATCCGGTCCTGGCGGCTTTTCGATGCGGGCGCGCTCGCCCGGGGAGAGCATGCCGTCGGACCGCATCCGGGCGATCGAGCGGTTGAGCCCCGCCTCGCGGGTCTCGAGGCGCGCGGTCTCGCGGGCGGTCAGCTGGCCGCTCGCGACACCCTGCGCGATCCGGTCCTGCTGGCGGTCCTCGCGGCGGCCGATGCGGCCGGCTTCGGCGGGGGCCGCGAACGCCAGCGAGAGGGCGGCAGCGGCTCCAAAGGCGATGGCGAAAGTCGGTTTTCTCTTCATGTATCTTGCCTCCGGACTTTCGACGACCGGCATGCGAGCGGGTTTACAGGATGGTCGGGGCCGGCGGCTCGGGCCGGCCCTGGTGTTCGCGGCGGCGGCTCTTCTGCTCGCCCGCTCCGCGCCGCTCGCTCGCGCCTATGCCGACAAGCTCGTGTCGCGGCACTCCGCCGCCGGAGTGGCCGTGGCGGCGGCGGGGGCGCTCGCCGTGTTTCTGTCGGTCTGGACGGGGCTCCGAAAGCGCCCGCGAGCGACGGCCGCAGCATTCGCCGCGACGGCGGCCGCGATGGTCGCGCTCTCCGGCAACCTCGGAGCGGCGCTGGCGGCCGCGGCGATCCTCCTCGTCACCTTCGTCGCCGGCGACGCGGTGTATCGCGTCCTGCGGGGCACAGACGCCGCGCGCGGCGACCTCTCGAGCGCGCTCGCCGCCGGCTTCGCGGCCTCCGGAGTCGCCGTGCTCCTGCTCGGCGAGGCGGGTGTCCTCGGACGGGGCAGCGTCCTCGCGCTCGCCGTAATCGTCGTCGGCCTGCGGCGACGCCGTCTTCCGGCTCTCGGCCGCCTCGTATGGGACGCCGTGAGACTTCCGCGCGGGGACGCGCCAGCGTCTCTCGAGGCGGCATGGCTTGCCTTCGCCGCGCTCGCCCTCCTGGCCGTCTGGGCGGGGGTTCAGGCGCCGGACGTGTCGTGGGACGCGCTTGCGTACCATCTGCCCGAGGCGCGCGACATCGCGCTCACGAAGGGCGTGCGGCCGCTGCCGGACCTCCATCCCCAGTCGCTCCTGTGGAGGAACCACGAGGCCTTCCTGTCGATCGCCTTCTTCTTCGGCGACGAGCGCGTCGTGCCGTATCTGCAGTTCGCGGCCGGCCTCGCGGTCTTCGGCGCGGCGCTCTCGCTCGCGCGCCGCCTGCGTCTCCAGGGCTCGGGGCCCCTCGTCGTCCTGGCAATGGCCGCGTTTCCGACCGCGATGCTCCAGCTCAAGGCCGCCTACGTCGACTGGCCGGCCGCCCTGCTCGCGACGGCGGCCGCCGCCGAAGTCGCCGCGAATCCGGGCGAACACGGCCGGATGCGGGTCGCCGGGTTTCTGTTCGGAGCGGCGGTCGCGACCAAGGTCTTCGCGCTCTTCGCCGTCCCCGCGCTCCTTGCGCTGGCATTTCGCGCGCGCCCGCGGCCGATGCATCTCTCCGCCGCGGTCCTCTTCGCCCTGCTTCCGCTCGCGCCCTGGCTCGGCTGGGGCCAGCGCCACGCCGGATCGTTTCTGGCGCCTTACGCCGACTCACCCCGCGAGCTGGCGGCCCGCCTCGCCGAAGGCCGCGACTTCGCGAGGTCGCCGGCGACCGGGGCGCGACGCCCCGTTCCGTCCCCTGCCGGGCGCGTGGTCGCGTTCGTCCGGCTCCCGTACGATCTCGTCTTTCACTCCAGCCGATTCGAGGCGAATGGAGACGGCTACAACGGGATCCTCGCGCTCCTCTTCGTCGCGGGACTGGCGGGCTGGAGCGGCGGCCGGATCGGTCTCCTTCTCGCGGTGACGCTGCCGTTTCTCGTGCCGTGGTCGCTTCTTTACCTCCCGTCGATCCGATTTCTCTTCCCGGCCTATCCGCTGTACGCGGTCTTCACGGCCGGCGGGCTCTCCCGCCTGACCGCCCGATTCGCCGGAGCTCCGGGGCTGTTCGCCGGCCTGGCGGTCCTCGCCTCGGCGGCCGCCTTTCCCGTGCAAGCCGGCTCGAGCGGCCTCGAGTGGAAGGCGGCATTCGGATGGATGACGCGCTCGGAGGTCCTGGCCGCTCAGCTGCCGGCTCTCCCGCTCCAGTCACGGCTCAGGCCCGCCGACCGCGTCGTGTTCGTCGGCGAGAACGACCGCTTCCACTGCCCGGCGGCGCTCGTCTGGCGGGCGGAATTCCTGCCCGTGGCCGCGTGGGGATCGGACCCGGCGGCCTGGAGGCGTGGCTTCTCCGAGCTCGGCATCGACGCCGTGCTCCTCCGCTCGGATCGCGAACGCCTGCCCGGAGGCCTGGTGTCGATCCCGGGGCTCCTCCGGCCGGACGGCGACCACGGCGAGGCCGTCCTGTACCGGGTCAATTTGCTAAAATGAGCTCATCGCCGAACCCCGGGATCCCATCGCCTTCCGCGAGACGACGCCGGCCTCCGAGCCCCTGGGGGAGCCCCGCGATTCCCTCGCCCTTCGTTTCGACCCTTCGCGGCGCGTCATGCTGCGCTTCGAGATCACCCTCGGGGAAGGCGACGAGCTCGAGGCCTTCCGCTACGCGCGTCGCGCGATGATCCGGGAAGAGCGCTCGCGGAGCCTCGACTGGGACGAGCCCTCGATGGAAGACCCCACGATTTCCGGCACCGAGATCCGTTGGTTCGCGCTGGCCTCCCAGGGAGCCTGGTGCCGGCTGAAGGTCCAGGAGCTCATCGAGCGCGCCAATCGAGCCCTCGAGGAGATCCGGGCCGAGCGATCGCGTTACCCCCGGTAACGTTTTCGGCCGGGCCGTCGCGCCGGGCCAGATCCCGGCGGGTTCGATTCGGCCTGTTTCGAGGAACTTAGGCTCGCTCGCCCGAGGCGGCATGGGGTTCGCTATCTCGATGGGCATGAGGCCCCGGATCGGCTTTTCGGAAATCGAGGAAGTGAGAGAGCCCATCGGCTTCTCGGGCGGCGCCGCGGCGCCGCACCTGGAGGAGCGGCAGGTGACGCTGCGGTGCCGGCTGCTTGCGACCGACGGACCGAGTCTGGAGGCGTTGCGGTACGCGCGCCGCGCCATGCTCCGCGAGGAGTGGACGCTCGGCCCGGAGGAGGACGAGCCCTCGCTCGAGGACGCCGTGTTCTCGGCCTTCGAGCTGACCTGGCCGATGCGCGCGTCGCAGAGCGGCCGCGGCCGCGCCAGGCTCGCGGAGCTCGTCGAGCGGGCCAACCGCGCCCGGCGGGAGCTCGACGCGCGAGGCTAGACGGGTCGTACAATCTCCCGAATGAGCGGCCGGCAGTTCCGCAAGCTTCTCCTCTTCGTCGCCGCGATCGGCGTCGGCTACTGGTTCTACAAGGATCGCCCCAGTTTTTCCGGATTCATCGACTCGATCACGGACCCTCTGATGAGCTCGCACGCCGCGGTGAAGAGCTCGGAGCGCAACCGGGTCGTTGGCGAAGCATCCCAGGCCATTACCGAGCAGACCGGGCTGGCCGTCGGAAGCTTGCGCGAAGGAATGAGGACCCGCGAGGTCCTGGACCTGCTCGGCGAACCGGATTCGAAGGAGGACGAGACCGTCGACGGCGCCGCGCAGGTTCGCTGGACCTATGCGCGGGAACACCGCGTCCTCTACTTTCAGCGCAACCGGCTGGTCACGATCGTCGTCCGGTAGGCGGCCGCGGCCGCGCCGAACAGACCGAGTCGCGGCTCGAGCACGACGCGCACGGGGATCGCCGACAAGAGCCCGTCCATGGGAGGCTTGTTGCGGAACGCCTCGAGGAAGGGCGGCCGCCGCAACGCCGCCAGGATCTTGGGTGCGATGCCGCCCGCGACGTAGACGCCGCCGGTCGCGCGGTACTGGAGCGCGCAGTTGCCGGCCTCCGACCCGTAGATCGACACGAAGAGGTCGAGCGCTTGGCGACAGAGGGCGTCCCGCCGCGCGAGCCCGAACCGGCTGATCACCGCCGCGCGGTCGTCGCCGCGCTCGAACTCGGCCTCGACGGCGCGGCTTTCGCGGGCCGCGCGCTCCGACTTGAGGAACTCGTAGAGGTAGATGAGGCCGCGCCCCGACAAAACTTTCTCGCGCGTTGCGCGGCCGGCCTGACGTCGCAGGAAGACCACGAGTCGGTCCTCGAGCGGATTGCGCGCGGCGAAGTCGGCGTGGCCGCTCTCCGACGGAACGACCTCGTAGTGGTCTCCCGTCGGCACGAGGCACGCCTGGCCGAGGCCGGTGCCGGCGCCGATGATTCCGATCGGGCCGCGCGGCTCGGCGCGCCCGTGCGCGATTGTCGCGAGCTGCCGGGGGCGCAGCTCCGGCAGGCCCAGCGCGTTCGACACGAAGTCGTTCAGGACGCGCACGCGCCGAATGCCGGTCGCGCGCGCAAGGCGGGACTCCTCGATCCTCCACGTCAGGTTGGTGACCTTCGCGGCCCCGGCGCGGACCGGTCCGGCGACGCCGAACCCCGCCGCCTCCGGCTTCACGCTCTCCCCGGCGAGGAAGATCTCCACGATCTGCTCGAGGCCCGGATACGCCGCGCTCGGATATCGCTCGCTCCGCACGAGGGACCGGCGGCGGGGCCCCATCTCGAAGATGGCGAGGGCGGTCTTCGTGCCGCCGATGTCGCCGGCGAGGATTCGCATGAGTCGGGGAACGGTAGCAGAACCGGTAGGCAGTGAGCAGTGAGCAGTGAGCAGCGGCAATGAGCTTGGCGGGCGGGGAGTTCCGTTCGGGTTCCGAGCCTGCGGCTTAACTGCTTACCGCCTGCCGGGTTTTCGGCTTAGAGTTCCCGTCGCGGCCGCGCGGGCAAAAAAAAGCCCCGGGTCGGGGTGGGGCCGCCCGGGGGGCGAAAGGAGGAGGTTGAGGTTCCTTTGCTCGCCATGAGAGATAGCAAGCGCGCGGCCAGCTTTCCATCGGAAGCTAAGTCTTTGTTCGGCAGAGAGTTGGAGTCTCGCGATCCCTGCTTCGTGACGAGAATTGTCAGCCCGGGGAGGGCCTCGGCTGCCTCAATTTTGCGGCTCGCTGTCGTTCTGGCGCTCGCCGTCTCGGCCTCGGGCTGCATGTATCTCTTCTCGGAGAAGCGGACCGTCTACCAGTACGAGCCCGCGTACGGCGTCGACAGCCCCGAGTTCCGACGGTCGCTCGACGCGCTCGGAAACGAAATGACTCCCGGCAACCGGGCCACGCTCCTCGAGGACGCGGACGGGATTTTCCCGCGCATGCTCGAGGCGATCGGCTCCGCGACGCTATCGATCAACTTCGAGACCTACATCTTCAAGAACGACCGCGTGGGCCGGCGCTTCGCGAAGGCGCTCGTCGAGCGCGCCCGGGCCGGGGTCGAGGTGCGGCTGCTCGTCGACGGCTGGGGCTCCGCTCTGGGCCCGCTCAAGGAAGAGCTCGAGACTGCCGGGGCGAGCGTCCGCGTGTACAAGCCGCTCCGCATCTACTCGATCGATCGCGTCGGGAACCGGACCCACCGACGCATCCTCACGACCGACGGCCGCATCGGTTTCTGCGGCGGCGTCGGCCTCGACGAACGTTGGGAGACCTGGCGCGACACGATGATCGAGGTGGACGGCCCGGTCGCGGCGCAGCTCCAGCACGTCTTCGCGCAGGACTGGATGTTCACGACGGGCGAGGTCCTGAACGGCGACCGCCAGTTCCCGCACATCGACGCCGCGGGCGACCAGCTCGCGCAGGTGATCGCGGCCGCGCGCGCCGACGCGCTTTCCATGTCGAAGCTGCTCCTCTACATGGCGATCCAGGCCTCGCGCCGCAGCATCTGGATCGAGAACGCGTACTTCGTGCCGGACTGGCAGATCCGCGAGGGCCTCGTCGCGGCGGCGCGCCGGGGAGTCGACGTTCGCGTCGTCGTCCCGGGCGAGCACATGGACTCCCCGAACGTGCAGGCGGCGGCCCGCTATCACTACGGCGAGCTCCTCGACGCGGGCGTGAAGGTTTACGAATACCAGCCGACGATGCTCCACAACAAGGTCATGGTCGTCGACGAAATCTGGTCGACCGTGGGATCGATCAACTTCGTCAACCGCTCGATGAAGAAGAACGCGGAGGTCAACATCGCCATATACGACCGGGCCTTCGCGGAGAAGGTCGGGGCGATGATCCTCGCGGACATCGAGCGCTGCGAGGTCCTGACCAAGAAGGGGTGGAAGAACCGGAGCCTCTGGGCCCGGATCGGCGAGACGTTCTTCTGGCTCTTCTCGGAGAACTACTGAGCCGGACCGCGGACCGCCGGCCGCTGGGTTAGGATCCCGACGTGCTGGGAACCCTGCTGCCGCTCGAACGTCCCCTCGTCGTCTTCGACACGGAGACCACGGGGACCAACTCCCGATCCGACCGGATCGTCGAGATCGCGTGCGTGAAGATCCATCCCGACGGACGGCGCGAGGACTGGGAGCGGCGCCTGAATCCGGGTATTCCCATCCCCGCCGCCTCGACCGCGATCCACGGCATCTCCGACGCCGACGTCGCCTCGGCGCCCCGGTTTCGCGACGTGGCGGCGGAGCTCGCCGCGTACCTCGCGGGTTGCGACCTCGCCGGATACAACATCGCCGGATTCGACCTGCCGGTGCTCCGCGCCGAGTTCCTGCGCGCCGGAGTTGCGTTCGAGGTGACGGACCGGCGTCTGGTCGACGCCCAGCGGATCTTCTTCGCGCGGGAGCCCCGGCACCTCGCCGCGGCCGCCCGGTTCTACTGTCAGTCCGACCACGACGGCGCGCACGGAGCGCGCGCCGACGCGGAGATGACGCTGCGCGTGCTCGTCGGACAGCTCGAGCGTTACGCCGAGCTGCCCCGCTCGGTCGCCGAGCTCCACGATCAGTTCTGCGCGGGCATCGACCAGGACATCGATCCGGAGGGCCGGTTTCGGCTCGTCAACGGCGAGCCCACCGTGAACTTCGGCAAGAACCGCGGGCGGCTCCTCAAGGACATCAGCCGGGAGGAGCCGGGCTTCCTGCGCTGGATCCTGAAAGGCGACTTCTCCGAGCCGGTGAAGTCGGTCGCCCGCAAGTACCTGCCGGAAGGGTAAAGGGGTCAGGTCTCTCATTTTTCGAAGGCCCCGGAAACCAGGCACTCGAGCCACACGAGAACCGGGGCCCGAAAAATGAAGACCTGACCCCACGAGACCGGGCCCGACAACGAGACCGACGCCCAAAAAACGAGAGACCTGACCCCCTACTTCTTCGCGGCCTGCTTGAAGCGAAGCGTCTCGCCGCTCTCCACGCTGCGGAAGCGAAGATTGCCGGGCTCGAGCTCCACCGACCATTTGCCGATCGCGCCCCGCATCGCCAGCGCGCAGGCGGTGATGCCGAGGGTGTCGCCCGCGAAGCCGTCCCCCTGCGGCTTGAGCGTGAAGCTGCAGGCCGAGGTCAACTCGCGCTCGGTGAACCGTCCGACGTCGTTCGAGAGCAACGTGATCGCGGGGTCGAAGTGCGGGATGTACGTGAAGTAGATGTCCTGCCCCTGCGTCTCGAGCCGGATCACGCCCTGCTGGCGAACGTTGTCTCCCTGGTAGCGTCCGGTGACCAGGACGAAAACGTCGAACGGGTGAGACGGGTCGATGGTGACGGTGCCCATCTGGAGCGTGAGCTCGTTGCCCGGCGTCGAGCCCTCGAAGCGGCCCTGCAGGATCGAAGCGATCTCGTAGATTCGATCGGGAGTGCCGGCGGCGAGGGCGAGCGGAGCGGCCCACAGCGCGATGGCGGCGGAGAGTGTGACGGCCAGGTGCCTCTTCATGGTTCCTCCGGGGTCGAGGCAGTGCGAGATCCGTTCCATTGCCGCGCGGGCGGGGAGCCGGGGGCGGAGAAATGCTCGAAGGGGCTTGCCCTCATCGGCTTAGGTCGATCGCGGAGGCGGCATCGCGCCGTGCGTCGGCCTCGGGCCCCGTCCCCGCCGGGGGACGCGTTGACCCGATTCGGGGGACCTGGGAGAGACCCTTGACCGTGCGCTGAAGAGCCTTGCGAAAGGCCTCGTTGAGGGATTCGGCGTCGGCGCCGGAGTAGGCGGGCCGCGTCTCCTGCTCGTTCGCGTCGAACTCCGAGATCGTGCGACCGCTCGCGTTGCGGACCGTCACCGTCCAATCCACTGCCGAGTCGTAGTAGCGGTCGTTGAACACCGCGGCGAATCGGTGAACCGCGATCGTGATCGTCGCCGTTTCGTCGCCCGGGGCGGACCAGTGACAGCCCGGGAACGACTTCTGAATGCCGTCGCGCACCGCGTTGATCATCTTTTCGGAGGCCTCGGGCTCGGCGCGCTGGTCCTGAATCTCGAGGTTCCAGGACAGGAGGCCCGCCGGACAGCTCACTTCCGGGTCCGGGAACGAGACGGGGCGGACCTTCGGGGGGCCGCAGGCGACGGCGGACAGGGCCGACAGGGCGAGGGCCGACAGGGAGCGAACCACAAACGCTGACTTCATGAGCGTCAAGAACGCGAAGAAGAGACCGTCTTCTTCCGCTTTCCGGAGGCATCGTCGGCCGCGTAGGCCTTCGCCATGGCCTGGCTCTCGGCCTTGAGGTCTTCGACGAGCTCGGGCGGGGCGAGGGCACGGGCGTGGCGGCCGTAGGCGAGGATGAACCGCCGCGCCTCGCGCAGCGATTCCGCCGGCAGCTCCAGGATCGCCTCGCCGTCGGGTCCCCGCTCCAGCTTTTGTTTGGCGTGCCAGACCATCTCGCGCACCTCGCCCGAAACTTCGGGCGAAAACCGCACGCGGAAACGGAAGGCCGAGCCCTTGCCCACGAAGAGTCCGAACGTGTTCCGGAAGAACTCGTCCGCGTCGAAGTCGCGCGGGATCGCGTAGCGTTCGGAGGTCACGCGGGCGTTTTCGATCCGCGAGAGGTAGAAGTTCTTGATCTGGGCCTGGTCCTCGGCGAGGACCATCCAGTCGCGTCCCGCGAGCACCAGTGCGTACGGCCGGATCGTGCGCGGGTCGCCCGCCCCCTCGCCCGGGTGGCGGTAACGCATCGAGAGCGCGACGCCCTTCTGCAGCGACTCGGACACCGCCTGCCAGGTTTCCTCGGGCACCGGGCGGAACGCGGCCGAGCGCAGGGTCAGCTTCTCGCGGACGATCTCCGGGCGCATGCGCACCGACGGCGGCATCAGCTTCGCGAGGCGCGTGTAACACGACGACAGGCTGCGCGCGAGCGGCGTGCCGCCGAGGAGCTGGAGCACCTGGGCGGCGACTCCCATCGCGAAGAGGTCCTGGCCGTCGACCGGAAGAAACGGCAGGACGTAGTCGTCGCGCCGGTAGGCGTAGCCATTCTCCTCGCGCCGGAATTCGATCGGCGCCTCGAGCTCGTCGCGCAGGTAGTCGAGGTCGCGTTGGACCGTTTTCGAGGAGACCGAGAGCTCCGCGGCGAGCGAGCTCGTGTTCGGAAAGCGGCCCTCCTTGATCTGGTGATGGATGAGCTGGAGCCGGCGCCAGAGAGGCCGGTCTTTGAAGGCACCTTCGCGACCCACGTCCGAATTCTCTCCCGGTCCGTGGCAGAAATTGTCGGGCTTGTGTTGGCCGACACCGCCACGGGCGTCATGGCGGTGGGTTCTCGCGCTTCCAAGCCGTTTCGATCCAGTGGCTTGGGATCCCGGAGCGCGTGGCTCGGCGCTTGCACTCTCGTCCGGGCATCATGCAGATCCCTTACGACCTCGAGTTCGTGGAGAACCGGCCCCGGGTGGAGCCTCCGGTGCGCGCGGCGGTCCTGCCGGACGCCTACGGAGACTGGCCTGCCGACCGGACCCGGTCCGAGGAGGACGCCTTCGACGTCCTGCTCCGTTGGGTCCACCGCGTGATCACGCGGATGGAAGGCGAGTCCCGATAAGCCCCTCCGTCGCCCTGGAACTCACGCCGGACTGGGGGGCGAGTTAAAGCCGCCGCGGCCGGACGGACTCCCCATCGAGACCGGCCGGATCAGGTGGCCGTTCTCCGCCCGAGGGCGGGTGACGGTGGCCGGGTCAACTCGCGAGCTTCTACTTCAGGAGGGGCAAAATCTCCTTCGCCGTCCCCGCTTCCTTGCCGCTCGGGTCGAGCTCGAGGTACTTCTGGAGGTGTTCTCTGGCGGGAGCCTTCTTGTTCTGGTTGAAGCACGCCATGCCCAGCCAGAAGTGCGCGTTGGCGAAGTCGGGCTTCGACTCGACGGCCTTCGTCAGGAGTCCCTCGGCGTCCTTCATCTTGCCTTTGTTGTACGCCTCGACGCCCTTGTTGTAGAGGATCTCCGGCGAGTCGGGATTCGCCTCCGCCCACCTGGCCTGGAACTCGGCCGCGGCCTTCTTGTCGCCCGACTTCGTCGCCGCGTCGGCCATCATCTGGTACAGGTTGGTGAGCGACGGGTCGAGATCCGTGGCCTTCTGGCCGTACTCGATCGCCTTGGCCCAGTCCTGCTTTTCGTAGGCCATCTGCGCGAGCGCCTGCCAGCCGGCCGGAAGGTCCGGGTTCTGCTTGACGGCGTCCTGAAACTTCGTCTCGGCGGTCGCCTTGTCGCCGGCCTGCATCGCCTCGACCCCCGCGTTGAAAGCCATGACGGCCTTGTCGTTCGCCGACATCTGCGGCGCGGCCTGCGCGACGGCCTTGGCCTGCGCCTCGGTCTTGCTCATCAGCTTCGCGTTGATCGAGGCGATCTCGCCGACCGGAATCTTCTTGTCGAGGTCGAAGGGCAGGTAGCCCTCCTTCGAGAACTTGAGGTGGTACGGCATGGTGCAGTCCTGGAGGATCGTCGCGTAATTGCCCTTCGAGTCGGTCTTGACGTCGAGATTGAAGCTCGTGAGCTGGGGCGTCGTGATGTTGACCGTGACATCCGCGAGGGCCGCGCCCGTCGAGTCCGTCACCGAGCCGGTCGCCCGGCACTGCGCGCCGGCGTAAAGGTGCCCGGCCGCGAGCAGCGCCCCGAGTCCGGCCGTCAACCGCATCATCGTGGTCTTCATGTCTCTCCTTTGAGCGGGGCCCCGCGAGGGGCGCGCCGACGGAACGGATTCTATTGAAGTCCGGTCCCCACAGGAAAACGGGCCATGAAGCCCCGGGATTCCGGGCCGGCGCTCAGGCGGGCGTGCGGGGCTCCCGGACGGGGCGCGGAATCGCCTCGAGGACTTCGCCGGCCGTCTTGTACTTGCCCATCGGCATGACGTGGATGCCGCGGGCGACGCGGGCGATGCCGGCCGCGAGGTCCCGGGCGATCGCGAGCCCTTCCGCCCGCTCGTGCTCCGGGCCGCGCTCGGCGGCCTGGCGCATGCGGTCCTGGATCGGGGGCGGGACGACGATGCCGGGCACCTCGTTGGCGAAGAAGAGCGTTTGCTTCAGGGAGAGCAGCGGGATCAGGCCCACGAGGATCGGGATGGCCCGGGCCTCCGGCCGCTCGAGAAAGCGGGCGAGGGCGTCGAGGTCGTAGACCGGCTGGGTCTGCGCGAAGGTCGCCCCGGCCTCGATCTTCGCCCGCAGCTTCGAAAACTCGACTTCGAGGTCGGCGGCCGCGGGGTTGGCGGCGCAGGCGATCGCGAAGCGGGTCGGGGCGCCGATCGCGTTGCCCGCGAGATCGGCGCCGGAGTTGAGGCCCCGGGCCATCCGCAGAAGGCCGAGGACGTCGACCTCGGAGACCTGCTTGGCCTGCGGGTAGTCGCCGATCTTGAGGGGATCGCCCCCGAGGCACAGGATCGCCTTGACGCCGAGTCCGGCCGCGCCGAGGAGGTCCGACTGGAGGCCCAGGACGTTGCGGTCCCGCGTCGTGATCTGGACGACGGCGTCGAGGCCGACTTCGCGCTGGATGAGGGCCGCCACCGCGATCGAGGACATCCGCAGCCGCGCCATCGGGTTGTCGGTCACGTTGACGGCGTCGACGCCCTTCGCCTTCAGGAGACGCGCCCCTTCGATCGCCGCCCCGCTGTCGGCGCCCTTCGGCGGCTCGACCTCGGCCGTGACGACGAACTCGTCCGGGTCGGCGAGCCCGCGCTTCAGGCGCGACGTCTCGATCGCCGCTTCGGCGAGGTGCTCGATCTCCGCCTCGACGATCACCGACACGGGGTGCGCCGCCTGCGCGCGCTTCCTCCCCGTGACCTCGCGCGCCATGGCGCGGATGTGCTCGGGTGTCGTTCCGCAGCAGCCGCCGACGATGGCCGCGCCGGCCTCGACGAAGGCGGCGGCGTACTCGCGCAGGTAGTCCGGGGACGAGAGGTAGACGCTCCGGCCGTGGACGACGCTCGGATATCCGGCGTTCGGCATGGCCGAAATCGGGGTCGAGATGGTCGCGGCGAGGCGCGAGAAGATCTCGTGCGTCTCCTGCGGCCCCAGCGTGCAGTTCATTCCGACGGCATCGGCGCCGGCGAGCGCGAGCGTCGAGAGCGCCGGCGCCACGGCCTCGCCGAAGGCCGTGCGGCCGTCGGCGAGGAACGTCATCTCGGCGACGATCGGGATCTCCGCCGAGAGCCCGCGCACGGCGCGGACGGCCTCGGCCGCCTCGAGCAGGCTCCCGAAGGTCTCGAGCAGCATGAGGTCGACGCCCGCCTCGAGAAGCACGCGCGCCTGCTCCTCGAAGATCTCGCGCACCTGCGTCAGGTGCAGCGAGCCGTACGGCTTGACGAGAGCCCCGAGCGGTCCCATCGAGCCCGCGACGAAAACGTGCTCGCCGGCCGCGGCTTCCCGGGCGAGGCGCACGCCCTCGCGGTTGACCTTCTCGAGCGAGTCGCCCCACTCGTGCGACGTCAGCTTGACGCGGTTGGCGTCCCAGGTGTTCGTCGTCAGGATGCGGGCGCCGGCCTCGAGGTAGTCGTCGTGGACTTCGCGGACGGAAACCGGATCCGACAGATTGAGCGGCGAGCGGGCCTGGTCGGGCGAGGCCCCCCGTGAGGTCAGCAGCGTCCCGATCGCCCCGTCGGCGAGCAGGACCTCTTCGGCGATCGTCTTGCGGAAGTTCTTCTTCATTTTGGCGCCCAACAAAAAAGCCTCTCGACGAGAGGCGCCGGCCCCTGCGGACCGGTTCGCGGCGCCCTCATCTTCTTCTCCTGCGGAGAATCCGGAATTGGCACCTGTCGATCCGCGCCGCGACGCGCGGTCCGGTTGCCGTGGGGTCACAGGGCCGGTCCCTCACCCACTCTCGATGGAGTCAAAGAGCCGCCGTCAGGTTAGGCCCGCCCGCCCCGGAAGTCAACGTGGGGTCGGGGGCCTGACCTGACAGTCTGACAGTTGGCGGGTGCGTCCCGGGGCGGGGGCCTGCTAGAATTCCTCGCGTCTTCATCGGCCCGACCGGGCTCTCCGCCGGCTCCTCGAAAGGAGCCGCAAATGTTCCCTGCACTCGCCCTGAGTCTCCTGTTTCTGGCCGGCGACCCGTCGGACGACCCCTGGATCGAAGTCCACCTGTCGATCGCGCGCGACCCCTACACCTCGAGCGATCAGGTCACGCTCTGCCGCGTGCGCGCGGTCAACCACGGAGGGCGCCGGTGGCCGGGCCGCGCCCTCGCCTTCGAGGCTCGCGCCCGCGGCGGCGGCGTCACGGTGCGCGAGCGCGGCCGCTTCGGCCTGGAGCTCGCGCCCTACGGCTCGCTCGAGACGCTGATCTCGCTGCCCGGCCGGCACGACATCCTCGAGGTCTCGCCGATTGCGCCGGGGGATTCCGAGGCGCGCGAGCGGCGTCCGGGCAGGCCTTCCTCCGGGTCGAAGAAGCGCAAGCGGCCGCGTTCGTGAGCCCCGACGGCGATACAATCCCGGCGCATGAAAATCCTCGTGATCGGCGGAGGCGGGCGCGAGCACGCCCTTTGCTGGTCGCTCCACCGAAGCGCCGCGGTCGAGGAGATCTTCTGCGCGCCGGGCAATCCCGGCATCGCCGAGGTGGCGGACTGCCTTCCGGTCTCGGGCTCGGACATCGTCGAGATCGCGGAGCTCGCCGAGAAGCTCCACGTCGACCTCACGGTCGTGGGGCCCGAGCTGCCGTTGTCGCTCGGCATCGCGGACGAGTTCATCAAGCGCGAGCTCCCGATCTTCGGGCCCACGCGCCTGGCGGCGCAGATCGAGTCGTCCAAGGTTTTCTCCAAGGAATTCTTCTGGAGGCACAACATCCCGACGGCCGGGGCGACCGTCTGCCAGTCCGCCGACGAGGCGAAGCGCGCGATCAAGCAGTACGGCTTTCCGGTCGTGCTCAAGGCCGACGGCCTGGCGGGCGGGAAGGGCGTCCTCATCATCGAGTCCGCCGAGGACGCCGAACGGGCGCTCCGCCTCTTCTTCCAGGAGCGAGTCTTCGGCGCCGCGGGCGACCGGGTCATCGTCGAGGAGTTTCTGCGCGGACAGGAGTCCTCGTTCCTCGCGCTCTTCGACGGGGTGACCTGCGTGCCGCTCCCGACGGCCCGCGACTACAAGAAGGTCTACGACGGCGACCGGGGGCCGAACACGGGCGGCATGGGGGCGCACTCGCCCGCGGGGGTCTTGAACGCCGACACGGCCTCGCAGGTGCTCCGGGACATCCTGTGGCCGACCTTCCGCGGCCTCCAGGCGGAGGGCCGGGCCTTCCGGGGTGTTCTCTACGCCGGACTGATGGTCACGGAGTCCGGTCCCAAGGTCCTCGAGTACAACGCCCGGTTCGGCGATCCCGAAACGGAAGTCATCCTGCCGCGCGTGACCTCCGACATGGCCGAGGTCATGCTCTCGGTCGCCCGCGGAGGCCTCGATCGCTTCCTGCCGCTCGAGGTCAAGAACGAGGCCTGCGTCGGCGTCGTGCTCGCGGCCGGCGGCTATCCCGGCGCGTACGAGCACGGCAAGCCGATCACGGGCCTCGCCGAGGCTGCCCGGCTCTCGGGCGTCGAGATCTTCCACGCCGGGACCGCGCGCGACGGCGACCGCCTGGTCACCGCGGGCGGACGCGTCATGGTCGTGACCGCGATGGCGCCCTCGATGACGGAGGCCGCCATGCGGGCGTACGAGGCCGCCGATCGCATCCAGTTCGAGGGCAAGCACGTGCGGCGCGACATCGCCGCCGGGGGAATCCGGCCGAGCCGGATCTGACTGACAGGCTCGCGCGGAGCCTGTCAGTCATCTCGAGCGACGCGCGCGGCGCGAGCCGCGGTTCAGTTGCCGCAGCCTTCAGTGTCGGCGCACTTCATCTCGAAGTACGCGCCGTCCTGCGTGCCGCCGTCCAGGATGTTGACGTAACCCTCGATCGTCGGGAAGCCCGTCGTCGGGCTCGTGATGTCGGCGAAGACGATCGCGGACTGGACGGTGCCCGGGATGACCGCGGCGGCCCAGACGTTGTTGATCTGGCGGACTTCGCCCGGCTGCCAGACCATTGATGCTCAGAACGTTGCCCACGGCCTGCCCGGTCGACGGATCGTAGAACGAGAGCGCGACGTTGACCGGGCCGACGACATTGAGATCCGTGTTCGTCACGCCGAGATTCGTTCGAAGAGCGCCGGCTTCGGTGGGGGCGGACCGCGTGTCGCGAATCGTCGCGACGAGCGTCGTGTTGGCCGACTCGAAGAAGAGCGAGCCCGGATAGGCGATGGCGACGGTCCCGAGCGAGGGATTGCTCTGGTCGTACGGGCTGTAGGTCCGGGCGGTCACGGTGCCTTCCCAGCCGAAGGTGGAAGGCAGATTCTGGAACGTGACGAGGAGCGTCCCGAAGGACGCCGCCTCGGCGCCGGGTTGGAGCAGGCCGGGGATCGTGCCCAGGTACTGGACCATGTCGTCGGTGTGGAAGTTGTCGAGGGGATGGAGGTTGATGACGAGGCCGTCCTGCGCCGTGCAGCCGAAGGTGCCGCTCAGGTTGTAGCAGTACTGGACCGAGGCGGCCACGCCGTCCGTATTGGTGTTGTTCGTGATGTCGATCGCCGTCCGAAAGAACGACGTACCCTGCACGCGGGTCACGATGTTGACCTGCGCGGAGTAGGCGGCGGCGGTCGCCTTGGCTTCGACTCGGGTAGCCGCGGCATCGGCCGCGGCGGCTTTGCGCGTGACGACGCGTGTGGACGGTTTCGAGTTCGCGGCGGCGAGCGGCGCGGCTGCCAGGCCGAGGACCACCGATGAGAGGACCCAGAGATTCAGTCTCTTCATGCTTTCATCTCCATGTTCGGACGTTCTCGACCCGAGTGGAACTTTAGCAAATACCGATCCAACTCGTGTTCGAGTGGTTTTTACGGATTTCTGAGCTTCGGCGTCCCGTTTTCGGGACCTTTCGTCCCCGAAGGGGGAGGCCCGCTGCTAGACTCCCCGCCCGTGCGCACCGCCGCGGCCGTCCGGATCCTGACGGGGGTCCTGTTCGTCGCTTTGGGGTGGGGGAAGGTCGCCAGCGACTTCGTCAAGACGGGGTTTGCCGGAAGCGCACGGGAGATGCTCGCGACGGCCTGGCCGTTCTGGAGGGCGTTCATCGAGAGGACGGTCTTACCCCACGCCGGCCTCTTCGCCTGGGGCCTGGCGCTCGGCGAGATCGCCGTGGGAGTCGGCCTCGTTCTAGGTCTTTTGACCCGGGTTTCGGCGGCCGGCGGCATCGCGCTGATGATCTCGATCCTTCTGGGAGGGAGTCGCCCCGCCGCCGGCGCCGCCTGGAACGATTGGGTGACCGAGGGGCTGACGGCGAAGTTCACGCTGCTGCTTCTCGTTCTGATCTTTGCCGTCGATCCCGGCAAGGTCTGGGGGCTGGACGGGCGGATCCGGCGGCGCCCGAAAGGGCGGTCGACCTAGGACCCGTCCGGACGGGCCGCCGCTACAGCAGCGCCTTCACCGTCTTCTCGAAGTCGGCGTAGGACTGCTTGCCGGAGAGGACCTTCGCTTTCCGGCCGTCGCGCGAGTAGAGGACGGTGAACGGAAGCTCGCCTCCCCATTTGGCGTCGACGGACTCGATGAAGACCTGGTCGTCTCCGCCGCTCGCCTTGAGGTAGTTGGGAAAGTCGGGATTCGTCTTCGCGAGGAACTTCTCGACCCCGGGGAGGTCCTTCGCGGCGTCGATCGAGACGCCCAGGACGGCGAGGCCCTTTCCGCGATACGCGCGCTCGAGGCGTGCGAGGTCGGGAAATTCCTCGCGGCACGGCACGCACCAGGTCGCCCAGAAGTTGACCAGGACCACCTGGCCCTTGCGCGCGGCCACGGCGCCGGCGAAACCCTTCGCGTCGAGCTCGCCGGCGAGCTTCGAAGCCTCGGGAGCCGCGGCCGCCGCCGCGCCGGTCAAGACGAGGAAGGCCGCCGCCGCCGCCCTCCGAAGCTGTGAGCGGATCGCCGCCCGCCGACCGGTCCTAGACACGTTTGATCGTGCAGCCGAAGGCCTTCGTCTCGGCCTTTGCCACCGGCTGGCCCGCGAGGATCTGGTCGAGGGCGTTCTTCAGGTCCGGGGAGGTGACCTTCGTCGGCTCCTCGTAGTTCTCGTCGATGCGGCCGTGGTACAGGAGCTTTCCGTCGGCACCGACCACGAAGATCTCGGGCGTGCGCCGGGCGTCGTACATGTCCGCGACCTTGTTGCCCGGATCCTTGACGAGGGTGAAGCCGAACTTGTGCTGGGCGGCGTGCGCCTTGACCTCGGCCTCGGGCTCGCTGCTGTTGCTGTTGATGCCGACGAAGAGCACGCCCTTCCTGGCGTAGTCGTCGGCCATCTGGCGCATCCGGTCGTTGTAGGCGTTGGAGTAAGGGCACTTGGTCGCGATGAACATCAGGACGACCGCCTTGTTCGACTTCTCGGCGTCGGCCAGAGAGAACGCCTTCCCGTCGATCGTCGTCAGCTGAAAGGTCGGCGCGGCGGCGCCGATCGCGGGGCCGTCGGCCAGAACGGCGCCGGCGGCGAGGCCGAGGAACGCCGCCAATCCCAGGGCGATTCTGAGGTTCTTCATCACGCGGTTCTCCTTGTTCCTTGCTCCGCTCGAAATCGAGCCCGGGGGCCGATTATTCCCCCGGCCGGGGCTCCCTCAACCCGAGCGCGACCGCAGCCAGCGGCGCCGTGGCGGCCCGGCCTCGAGCGCCGCGATCCGGGCCTCGAGCGCGTCGACCCGGCGGATGAGGTCCCGGAGGGCTTGCCCGTCGGCCGCGCCCGAGTCCCGGACGCGTTCGACCTCCTCGCGGAGGGCCTCGGCGTCGCCCGCGGACATCAGCACGCGGCGGACCTCCGCGAGCCCGAGGCCCTCGGACTCGGTCAGGCGCCGGACGGCGGCGAAGCGCTCGACGTCCCCGTCGGCGTAGCGCCGATGTCCGCCGGACGTCTTGCGGATGCGGAACAGCCCCGGCAGCTCGCGCTCGTAGAAGCGCAGCGTCGAGACCGGGATCCCGGTCCGCGCCGCCACCGCGGAGATCGACAGGCCGGTCGGCTCGGGCGGCATGGCCCCCGCGGGCGCTCCCGCTCAGACCGCGAAGAGCGGCCGGATGACCACCGGATCGAACTTCCAGAGATACTTGTAGACCCCGTTGAAGAAGTCGATCGTGATCTCGTAGTGCGCCTCGACGGTGATCGAGTCGCGCTGCTTGGTGATCTTGAGGTTTTCCTTCTTGATCGGGAGCTTGAGCTCGTCGGCCTTCCTGAGGATCTCGAACTCGATGAACTTCGGATCCTTGATCGACCCGAACGCCGCCTGCTCCTGCATCACGTCGTAGAACTCGGACGTGGCGATCTTGACCGGGACGACCTTCCAGAGCAGGTAGGCGACGAGCGCCAGGACGACGAGCCAGACGATGCACCCGAAATTGGCACCGCCGCGAATCCCTCGCCGTGACCGTGTCATGCCTTTTCCTCCGACTCGTAACTGCTTCGATTCTAACCCGGTTCGCGGCTCATCGAACCGGAAGAAACGCCCGGTCCCACCGCATCCGCGTGAATGCGTCGCGGATCGCGGCGAGCGGGGGCGGCGCCGGCGCGCCGGTCGGACGCGGGGCGATCGACCAGTACACGAAGAGCGCGCGGCCCACGAGATGGCTTCGGGGGACCGGCCCCCACGCGCGGCTGTCGCTCGAGTCGTCGCGGTTGTCGCCCATGACGAAATAGGCGCCGTCGGGCACGCGCAGCGGCGCGAGCTGGTCGCGGCGTCGGCCTTCGTCCGGAACGTCGGGGTCGTCGGGCCAAACACGGTCGTCGGCGTGGAACACGTAGGGCTCTTCGAGGCGTCGGCCGTCGATCGAAACGGCCCGGTCGCGGATCGCGATGGTCTCGCCCGGCAGCCCGACGACGCGCTTGATGAAGTCGCGGCGCGGGTCTCCGGGAAATCGAAAGACGAGGACGTCGCCGCGGTGCACGGCGCGGCCCGGGAAGAGCGCGGCCCAGGGACCCGCGAACGGCGCGTAGAGGAACCGGTTGACGAGGAGGCGGTCACCCGTCAGCACCGTCTTCTCCATCGACGGGCTCGGCACGGCGAAGGCCTGGAAGAGAAACGTGCGGGCGAAGAGGGCGAACACCACCGCGGCGACGAGCGGGTCCGCTCGCTCGCGGCGCGGCCTCCCGGAGGACGGGAGCCCGGCGGTTACCGGACCACCGTGAACATCCGGTCCCATCGCGTCCGGGAAAAGAAGTGGATGGCGACGTCGGCGAGCTGCCGGACCTTGGCGACGGGGCCCCGCCAGATGTGGGAGTTCGGCTCGGCCTCGTAGCTCCAGTAGAGCAGCGACGGCCGGCCGAAGATGTTGGCGCGCGGGATGGCGCCCCAGTAGCGCGAGTCGAGCGAGTTGTCCCGGTTGTCGCCCATTCCGAAGAACGAATCGGGCGGGACCTGGAAGGGCCCGAACTGGTCGCGGCGGCGCGCCATGTCCGGAACGCCGGGGTTGTCGGGGTAGGTCTCGGGATCGATGTGCTGGATCGACGGCAAGTCGTAGGGCTTCCCGTTGACGAGCAGTCTCTTGTTCACGACCTGGACCGTGTCGCCGCCTTTGGCGACCGCGCGCTTGACGAGCACGTTGCCGGGGTTCATGTCGTCGCCGGGCTTCTTGAAGACGACGATGTCTCCCGGCTTCACGTCGCGGTAGGGCAGAAACTTCGCGAGCGCCGGCAGGCGCGGCGCGAAGGCGAACTTGTTGACGAGCAGGTGGTCGCCGACGAGGATCGTGCGCTCCATGGAGCCCGTCGGGACCTGGTAGGTCTGCACGACGAACGTGCGCACGAAGAGCACGAAGACGCCCGCGACGAGGAGCGACTCGTACCATTCGCGCAGCGTCGAGTGCTTGTGCGCGGACGGCTCGGCGGCTTCGGCGGCGGCTTCGCGGCGGAAGAGGACGGCGGTCGGTTTTTCATTCGACTTTCAGCACGGCGAGGAACGCTTCCTGCGGGATGTCGACGCGGCCCACCCGCTTCATGCGCTTCTTGCCCTCCTTCTGTTTCTCGAGCAGCTTGCGTTTGCGCGTGATGTCTCCACCGTAGCATTTGGCGAGCACGTTCTTGCGGATCGCCGAGACCTGCTCCCGGGCGATGATCTTCGAGCCGATCGCGGCCTGGATCACGACTTCGAACATCTGGCGGGGGATGATTTCCCTCATTTTCGACGTCAGGAAGCGACCCTTGACGACCGCCTCCTCGCGGTGGACGATGAGCGACAGGGCGTCGACCGGGTCCCCGTTGACGAGGAGGTCCAGCTTGACGAGGTCCCCTTCCCGGTAGCCCTGGAACTCGTAGTCGAACGAGGCGTAGCCCTTCGAGATCGACTTCAGCTTGTCGTAGAAGTCGAGGACGACCTCGTTCAACGGGAAGTCGTAGATGAGGACGACCCGGTTGGAGGCCAGGTACTCGAGCGACTTCTGCGTGCCGCGCCGCTCCTCGCACAGCTTCAGCAGCCCGCCCAGGAACTCGTCGCGCGTGATGATCGTCGCCGTGATGTAGGGCTCCTCGACCTTCACGATGTAATTGGGCGCGGGAAGGTGGTTCGGGTTGACGATCTCGAGGACCTCGCCCCTCGTCGTCGTGACGCGGTAGTTGACGCCGGGCGCCGTCGTGATGAGGTCGAGGTCGAACTCGCGCTCGAGGCGCTCCTGGATGATCTCCATGTGGAGGAGTCCGAGGAACCCGCAGCGGAACCCGAAGCCGAGCGCGGTCGAGTTCTCGGGCTCGAAGGAGAACGACGCGTCGTTCAGGCGGAGCTTCTCCATGGCGTCGCGAAGGTTGGCGTACTCGTCGGCGTCGGTCGGGAAGAGTCCGGCGAAGACCATCGGCTTCGCCTCCGCGAAGCCCGCGAGCGGCTCGGCGGTGGGCCGCTTGATCTCCGTGATGGTGTCGCCGATCCGGGTCGAGTGGAGGTCCTTGATGTTTCCCCAGAACGAGCCGACCTCGCCGACCGAGAGCTCCGACACCTCCTCGGCCTGGGGTCGGAAGACGCCCAGGGCCTCGACGTCGGTCTCGAGGCCGGTTCCCATCGCGCGGATCTTCGTGTGCGGCAGGAGCCGCCCGTCGACGATGCGCACGAGCGAGGTCACGCCGCGGTAGGAGTCGTACCAGGAATCGAAGAGGAGTGCCTTGAGCGGCGCGTCCGGATCGCCCTTCGGGGGCGGCACGACCTGGACGATCCTCTCGAGGAGCTCGTCGATGCCGATGCCCATCTTCGCCGAGGTCAGCACCGCGTCGTGCGCGGGGATGCCGACGACCTGCTCGATCTGCTCCCGCGCCTTCTCGGGCTCGGCGGAGGGCAGGTCGATCTTGTTGATGACGGGAACGATCGCGAGATCGTGATGGGTCGCGAGGTACGCGTTGGCCAGGGTCTGGGCCTCGACGCCCTGGGTCGCGTCGACGACGAGCACCGCGCCCTCACAGGCGGCGAGCGAGCGCGAGACCTCGTAGGAGAAGTCGACGTGGCCGGGCGTGTCGATGAGGTTGAGAACGTAGGTGTGGCCGTCCTGCGCCTTGTAGTTCAGGGTCACCGCGCGGGCCTTGATCGTGATCCCGCGCTCCTTCTCCAGGTCCATGTCGTCGAGCATCTGCTCGTGCATCTCGCGCGCGGTCACGGCTCCGCAGCGCTGCAGGATGCGGTCCGACAGCGTCGTCTTCCCGTGGTCGATGTGGGCGACGATCGAGAAGTTGCGGATGAATCGGGGGTCGGTCATTTCGAACGAGCCCGGCATGATATCCGACCGTCGCTTCGGCTATGCGGGGAGACCTGCGCCCTCGAGGCTAGACCCCCAGCGGCCATCGGGATCTTGCCTGGGCCTCCTCGAGAGGTCGGGGCCCTTCCCGCCGGTGCCGGAGGAGGCCCGCCCACGCGATCATCGCGGCGTTGTCGGTCGTGAAGGCGCGGTCGGGAAGGTGCACGGGGACTCGGTTCCGCTCGCCCCAGGCCGAGAGTGTCGCGCGGAGCTCGGAGTTCGCCGCGACGCCTCCCGAGAGGGCGAGCGCGCGGATGCCTTCGTCGGCGTGCACCTCGTCGACCCGCGACACGAGGGCGGACACGATCGCCCGCTGGAAGGAGGCGAGCAGGTCGACGAGCTCGGGATCGAGGGCGTCGGCATCGAGCGGCGAGCCGTCGACGCGGCGCCGCTGGAGCTCGCGGAGCATCGCCGTTTTCAGGCCCGAGAACGAGAAGTCCCGGGAACCCTCGACGCGGCCGACCGGGAATGGAAAGCGGTCGCCCTTCCCGCGGGCGGCGACGCGGTCGACGACCGGTCCGCCCGGATAGCCGAGCCCCGTGCGGCGTGCGATCTTGTCGAAGGCCTCGCCCGGCGCGTCGTCGCGCGTGCGCGCCAGCGGAACGATGCGGTCGGGCTCCACGCGGACGAGCTCGGCGTGCCCGCCCGAGACGACGAGCCCGTGGAACGGGAAGTCGATCGGGATCGGCCGCTCGCCCTTCGGACGCAGGAACGCCGAGAAGAGATGCCCCTCGAGATGGTTGACGCCGACGAGCGGGATGCCGCGCGCGAAGGCGAGCGCCTTGCCGGCCGAGAGTCCGACCAGGAGGGCCCCGATGAGGCCCGGTCCCGCGGTCGCCGCGATGAGGCCGACGTCCTCGAGCCTCGCGTCGGCGGCGGCGAGGGCGCTCTCGAGGACCGCCGGCAGGTTCTCCAGATGCGCGCGGGCGGCGACCTCGGGGACGACGCCGCCGTAGAGCGCGTGCGCCGCCATCTGCGAGGAGACGACGTTCGAGAGGACGCGCCCCTCGCCGTCGAGGACGGCCACGGACGTCTCGTCGCAGGAGGTCTCGATGCCGAGGACGATCACGACGCGCGGGCTTGCGTGGCCGCACGGAGGCTTTCGCCGTACGGCGGCCGGCAGATGCCCCTGTCGGTGACGATTGCCGTGACGTAGCGCGCCGGCGTGACGTCGAAGGCGACGTGGCGCGCGGAAACGCCGGCGGGCGCGATCGACTGGCCGGCGAACGACAGAACCTCGCCGGACGGCCGCTCCTCGATCGGGATCGCGGAACCGTCGGGGCAGGCGAGATCGATCGTCGTGGTCGGCGCGGCCACGTAGAACGGGACGCCGTTTTCGCGGGCGAGCACGGCGAGAGAGTAGGTGCCGATCTTGTTCGCGACGTCGCCGTTGGAGGCGATGCGGTCGGCGCCGACGACGACCGCCTCGATCTCGCCGCGCGACAGGAAGTGACCGGCCATGCTGTCGGTCATGAGCTCGACGGGGATCGCGTCGCGCGACAGCTCCCAGGCCGTCAACCGCGCTCCCTGCAGAAACGGCCGCGTCTCGCAGGCGAGCACGCGGATCGGCTTTCCCGCCTCGACCGCGCCCCGGATCACGCCGAGCGCCGTTCCGTAGCCCGCCGTGGCGAGCGCGCCGGCGTTGCAGTGCGTCAGGACGGCGCGCCGCCCGGTCAGGAGCTCCTGACCGTAGCGTCCGATGCGCAGGCAGGCCGCGATGTCCTCGGCCGCGATGTCGTCGGCTTCCGCCGTCAGCACTTGCTCGATCGCCTCGGGCGATCGCTCGGCGACCCTCGCGAAGGCGCGGTCCATCCGCTCGAGAGCGGCGAAGAGATTGACCGCCGTCGGGCGGGTCGACGCGAGCAGGCGCGCCGCTGTCCGGAATCGCTCGGCGGGAGGGGTGGTGGCGCCGCTCCGCATCGCGAAGGCGGCTCCGTAGCCGGCGGCGACACCGATCGCCGGAGCGCCGCGCACCGCCATGTCCCGGATCGCGAGGGCGATTTCCGGGGCCGTCTCGAGCGATAGCCAGACCTCGGCTCCGGGCAGGAGACGCTGGTCGAGGAGGGCGAGACGGCGGCCGTCGCGATAGAGGGGCCGCAGGATGTCCTCCGGCTTCACCTCGTCTCCCGAACGACGAGGGCCGCGCCGGAGCCACGCGGATCGGCGACGGGGTTGAGCGTTCCGTCCGGCTCGACGGCGATCGCATGAACGCTCCCGATGCGGCCCCGCTCCGTGATCTCATGGCCCATCGCGCGGAGCGCGTCGATCCAGGCGGCGTCGAAACGCCCGCGCTCGATCTGGATCGCGTCGGGCCGGTCCTGCTGGTGGAAGCGCGGCGCCGCGACGGCCTCCTCGAGGCCCTGACGTCGGAGCACCCGGTTGACGAGCACCTGGAGGTTCGTCGTCGGGATCGTCGAGCCGCCGGGAGTTCCCCAGACCAGTACGACCCTTCCGCCGGAGATCGCGATCGAGGGGCACATCGCCGAGAGCATCCGCTTGCCGGGTTGGACGGCGTTCGACTCGCCCTGGATCAGGCCGTACATGTTGGGCTCGCCCGGCCGCGTCGCGAAGTCGTCCATCTCGTTGTTCCAGATGAAGCCGAGGCCCGGCGCGACGCGCGCGTTCCCGAACGAGTCGTTCAGGGTCGTCGTCACCGAGACGGCCATCCCGTTGTCGTCGATGACCGAGAAGTGCGTGGTCGTCGGCTTCTCGCCCGGAAGCGAGGGCAGCTCCGCGATCGGCGTGGCGCGGTCGGGGTTGATCGTCGCGACGAGCGCCTTCAGCCGTGCCGCGTCGGTGAAGCGCCTGGCGTCGAAGGTCGCGAACGCCGGGTCGCCCATCCAGCGGTTCCGGTCGCGGAAAGCGCGCTTCTCGATTTCGGCGAGCCAGTGCGCCGACTCGGGCCCGGTCGGCCGGATGCGCTCGGAGCCCGCGATTTCCGCCATGAGGGCCATTTCGGCGAGGACGGGTCCCGAGGACGGGGCCGGCGGAGTCACGACCTCGAGGCCCTGAAAGCGGAAGCGCACGGGCTTCCGGACCTTCGCCTCGTAGCGCCCGAGGTCGCCGCGGGTGATCAGGCCGCCGGCGCGCTTCTGCCCGTCCTCGATCGCCCGGGCGACCCGGCCGCGATAGAAGCCGTCTTCGCCGCGATCGCGGATCGACTCCAGCGTGCGCGCGAGATCCGGCTGGCGGAACAGGACGCCCGGCGCGGGCGGCACGCCCCCCGGAAGGAAGATGCGGGCGGTCGGGAGGTCCGCGGCGAGCCGCTTCTCTTCGTCGGCGATCGACTCGGAGATCGCGGCGGTCATGACGAAGCCGTCGCGGGCGAGCTTCACGGCCGGGTCGACCACGGCCTTCCACGGCAGCCGGCCGGCCCGGCGGTGGGCGAGGGCGAGCCCTGCGACCGAGCCCGGCACGCCGGAGGCGAGCGGGCCCTCGAGCGAGGAGGGCGGCGGCCCGCCGGCACGCGGCGCCGTGTACAGATCGCGGCGGGCGGCGCGGGGCGCCATCTCGCGGAAGTCGAGCGTGAGTACGTTGCCGGCGGCGTCGCGCGACGTCCAGAAACCGCCGCCGCCGATGTTGCCCGCTTCGGGCCACGTGACGGCCAGGGCGAAGGCGACGGCGACCGCGGCGTCGGCCGCGTTGCCGCCCCCTTCGAGGATCGCGATGCCGACCCGCGCGGCGTTCTCCTCGGCCGCGGCCACCGCCCCGCCGGCGCCCCGCGCCGACCGGGGGGCCGGCGCCGCGGCCGCGACGGCCACCCAGAGAAGGAGCGCAAACGCCGCGGCGACCCGTCTTTTCACTGCGCTATTCTACCGGCCCGATGAAGTCCATCCGGGATATCCCCCTGCGGGGCCGCAAGCTCTTCCTGCGCGTCGACTTCAACGTTCCGCTCGAGGACGGCAAAGTCTCCGACGACACCCGCATCACCGAGACGCTTCCGACCGTGCGCCTGGCGCGGGAAAACGGCGCCCGCGTCATCTGCGCCTCGCACCTCGGCAAGGCCAAGGGCAAGCGGAGGCCCGAGCTCTCGCTCGCGCCGGTCGCGGTGCGGTTCGCCGAGAGGCTCGGCGCCCCGGTGCGGTTCGTCGACGACTGCGTCGGACCCGAGGCCGCCCGCGCGGCCGCTGCGCTCGCCAACGGCGAAGTCCTGCTCCTCGAGAATCTCCGGTTCCATGCCGGCGAGGAGGCGAACGACCCCGAGTTCGCGAAGGCGCTCGCTTCCCTCGCGGAGGTCTACGTCGACGACGCCTTCGGCGCGGCGCACCGCGCGCACGCCTCGGTGGTCGGGGTGCCGAAGCTGCTCACGGAGAAAGGCGCCGGGCTCCTCCTCGAGAAGGAGGTTCGCGAGCTCTCGCGCCTGCTCGACCCGCAGCGTCCGTTTGCCGCGATCCTCGGCGGCGCGAAGATCTCGGGCAAGATCGACACCCTGCGGGTCCTCTCGCGCCGGGCGGACGTGCTCCTCGTCGGCGGGGGCATGGCCAATCACTTCGTCCGGGCGATCGGCCTTCCGATCGGACGCTCGCTCCTCGAGGAGGACAAGGTGGCGCTGGCGCGCGAGATCCTGGACTACTGCAAGGACGCGGGAAAGACGATCGCCCTCCCCTCGGACTTCGTCGTCGCGAAATCGCCGGACGACGCGGCCGGCGCGCGAACGGTGTCGATCAACAGGATCCCCGAGGACGCGATGGCCCTCGACGTCGGGCCGAAGACGCTGGAACAGTTCGCGCGGCTGCTCGCGCCGGCGAAGACGATCTTCTGGAACGGGCCGATGGGCGTCTTCGAGAAGCCGCCCTTCGACCGGGGCACGCGCGCGCTCGCGATGCTCGTCGCGGACTCGAAAGCCGTGACCGTCGTCGGCGGCGGCGAAAGCGTCCAGGCCGCCCACGAGGCGGGGGTGGCCGACCGGTTCACGCACGTCTCGACGGGCGGCGGCGCGTCGCTCGAGTTCCTGGCGGAGGGCAGGCTCCCGGGCATCGAAGCTTTGAGCTGAGTGACGGGCGCATGAAGCTCGTCGTCGCCAACTGGAAGATGCACAAGACGCGCGCGGAGGCCGCGGCCTACGCGCAGGAGCTCGCCGGCGCGATCGGCGACGGGATCGCCGGCCGGGAGCTCGTCCTCGCCCCGTCGTTCACGGCGCTGCGGGATGCGCGCGACGAGAGGGGCCGCTGGTCGATCGCCTGCCAGAACGTCGCCGCCGAGGCCGAGGGCGCCTATACCGGCGAGGTCTCGGCCAGGCAGGCGCGCGAGGCCGGCTGCGCGTATGCGATCGTCGGGCATTCGGAGCGGCGGCGTATCTTCGGCGAGGACGGCGACCTTCTCGCGAAAAAGCTCGCGCGGTGCCGCGAGGCCGAACTGACTCCCATCTACTGCCTGGGGGAGACGCTCGAGGAGCGCGACCGCGGCGAGACCGAGGCGGTCCTCTCGCGCCAGGTCGAGACGCTCTCGGGGCACCCCGCCGCAATGCCGCTCGTCGTGGCCTACGAGCCGGTCTGGGCAATCGGGACGGGCCGCGCCGCCGAGCCCCCGGACTGCCGGGCCGCCTGCGTCGGGTTGCGGCGCCTGCTGGCCGGCCGCAGCGCCCTGAGGGTGCTCTACGGAGGCTCGGTGACCCCCGAGAACGCCGGGGCTCTCGCGGCCGAGCCCTCCGTCGACGGCTTCCTCGTCGGGGGGGCGAGCCTCTCGGCGGCCGCATTTGCGGCGATCGCCCGCGCTTGACGCCCCCCCTCGCGCCACGTACACTTCCCGCCCTTTTCGTGGAGGCCCCTTGTTGTACGTCACCCTGGTCGTCATCTACGTCGTCATCTGCTTCTTCTTGATCCTCGTCGTCCTGCTCCAGCAGGGCAAGGGCGCGGACATCGCCGGCGCTTTCGGCGGCGGCGGCAGCCAGACGGCCTTCGGCGCCCGCGGCGCGACGACGTTCCTGCACAAGCTGACGACCGGAGCCTTCGTGGGCTTCATCCTGCTGTCGGTGTTGCTGTCGATCATGGAGGCCAGGCCGCGCAAATCGGTCATCCAGACCCTTCCCGCGGCGGCGGCACCCAAGGCGCCCGCTCCGGCTCCGGCGGCTCCGGCCGGCGCTCCCGACACGGCCGCGCCCAAGCCCGCGGGAGATCAGCCCGCAACCCAGAGCCCCGCGAAGCCTTAAGATCGTCCCCCCGTGCCGTCGTGGTGGAATTGGTAGACACGTACGTTTGAGGGGCGTATGGGGTAACCCATGCCGGTTCGAGTCCGGCCGACGGCACCATCTCTTAGAACCAGCCCAGCACCTGAAAGCCGTAAGCAGTAAGCAGTAAGCGTCGCTGACGCACCCGCCCGGCTTACTGCTTACCGCTTACGCGACCGTCCTCAAGGCACCGGATCCTCTCCGCCCACCGCCCAGGGATGGCACCGCAGAATCCTCCCCGCGGTCATCAGAAACCCCCGAGGACTCCCGTACCGCAGGATCGCTTCACGTCCGTACGCGGAGCAGGTCGGCGTAAACCGGCAGCGCGCGAGGCCGCTCGCGGCGAGCGTCGGCGACACGGCGCCTCGGTAGGCGTCGATGACTGCGACCGCGGCGCGCACGCTCCACTGCTGCGGCGGCGGGCGCAGCGCGTCCCCCACCGCGAGACCGAGGCAGGCCGCGAGGATCGGCGCCGCGAGCGAGGCCCGCTGGCCCGGACCCGTTCGCTCAGCGTCCGGCGCGGCTGGCATATGCGGAGATTCCGGGAATGACCAGGCGCGCTCCGCCGAGCGCCTTGACCGTGGCGAGGACGGCGACCATCACGTAGGAAAGCGAGAAGATCGACATCGTCACGACATAGAGGCACGACAGCGACGGGACCGCGATGCCGACGAGGGTCGCGACGACTCCCACGAGCGTTAGGGCGCCGAAGAGCGCGAGCCCGTTGCGCGCGTGCCAGCGGACCTCCGGGTCGTTCTTCTCGACGAGAAGCGGCAGGAAACCGAGGAACGCCGCATAACAGAGGGCGAGGAGAAAAGGTCGGCGGGGGGAGGAGGGGCCCTCGGCGCTCATCCGGGCCGAGGATACAGCGGATGGGGCCGGGCGTTACTGGGTGCGCAGGCGGATCGTGCCGTTGACCGTTTCGCAGTGGAGCAATTCGCCTCCGCCGTTCAGCTTGCCCCGAGCCTCCTTGGGACCGAACTTGCCCTCGACCGGCATGTCGAAGTCGCCCTCGATGTGGCCGTTGACCGTCTCGAGGTCGTAGCTGACCGGCGAGGTTTTCGCGAAGGCCACGTCGATCGAGCCGTTGACCGTCTCGATGCGGCTCTTCCGGAGCGGGCCGTTGAAAGCCACCCGGACCGAGCCGTTGACGGTCGAGGCGCTCGTCGGACCCTCGAGCCCGGCGAGCTCGATCGATCCATTGACGGCGTCTCCCGAAAGGGTTCCGAGAAAGCCCGATGCCACGACCTTGCCGTTGCAGGTCTCGAAGCGCACCTCGGCCTTGGCCGGGATCTGCAGGACGTAGTCGACGTGGGCGTTCGCGCCGCCGAAGTCGAGGAAGCCGAAGAGGCGGCGTCGCTTCGGGTTGATGGTCTCGACGCGGATCTCGTCGCCGACCTTCTGCACCCGGATCTCGGTCAGGCGCAGCGTCTCCTCCGCGTGCGAGCCGTCGGCCTTCTTGACCGCGCGCAGCTTGAAGTACGGCTTGTCCCACGCCGTCGCCTCGATGTGGCCGTTGACGTTCTCGACCGAAACCCGGCTGACGCCTTCCATCGAGTAGGCCTTCTCGAAGACCTCCTCCTGGCCCGCGAAGGCGGGAAGGGCGGCGGCGAGGACGGCGGCGGCGAGAATGACTTTACGCATCGCTCATCTGGATCTTAACTAACGGAAACCGGGACAAAAGGTTCATCGGCTGGGCCGGGGCCGGCGCCCGGCTGCCGCATCTCTCATTCTGACTGCAGGATACGGATTCCCGTACGCCGGTCGGACCGGCGCGGCGCCGATGCGTCGGAGAGGACCGGCCAGGCGTCGTAGAGGTTCCAGAACGGCAGAAGCAGGGGCAGGTTCCTGCGGATCGACCCCCGGATCCCCGGGGCGCTCCCGTCCGGGCGGCGAGCCTCGAGCGCGAGCCAGCGGCGGGCCCGCCCGCCGCGGTGGTCCCGGAGAAGGAACGCGACGGTCGCACCGGCCCCGCAGGCGGTCCAGATCCAGGGAATCGCCGGCCGGGCCCCCGGAAAATAGGTCCAGAGAACGCCGGTCAGCACGAGGCCGACCGCATCCGCCACGGCCGCCGCGACGAGCACGTCGAGAAAGAGAGCGAGCAGTCGGGTTCGGCGCATATAGAGTGAAGTGTCGCGGAATTGTGAAGGGCGGCCACCCGATTGTGAAGCCCGAAAGCCACGAATCGCCGACGTCGCGACCCCGCGGCGGAGCCCTCGCGGATTGCCACTTGCACTTCGAGGGATGCATTCCGCCCTCCGAGATCGTCCGTCTCGCGCGCGCTTCCGGGCACGCCTTCGCCGACGCGGAGGCGTTCGAAGCGGCGCGCCTCGCCGTCCGGGACTCGGGAGGCTTCCTCGCGCTCTACGCCGAGGTCTGCCGTCTTTTCCGCCGACCCGAGGACTACGTGACGGCGTCGCTCGCCGTGGCCGGGTCGCTCGCGTCCGACGGCCTGCGTTACGCCGAGATCTACGTCTCTCCCGAGATCTTTCCGAGGATCGGCCTGGATTCCGCGGCCTGCCTCGAAGCGATCGACGTCGGGTTTCGCGAAGCCCTCGAGACCCACGGCATCCTCTGCCGCATCCTTCTCGACGGCGTGCGGCACTGGGGGCCCGAATCGGTCGACCGCGTGCTCGACCTGTACGAGCGCATGCCGCTGCCTTCGATCGTGGGGTTCGGGATCGGCGGCGACGAGGCCGCGGTCCCGGCGGCGGCTTTCGGCGGAATCTACCTGCGCGCCCGGGCTCTCGGACTCCGCACGTCGGTGCACGCGGGCGAGTGGACGGGCCCGGAGGCAGTGCGCGAGGTCCTCGACGTGCTGCGTCCGGACCGCATCGACCACGGCATCGCGGCCGCGCAGGACCCGCGCCTCCTCGCCCGGCTCAAGGAGGAGGACACCTTCCTCTGCGTCGCGCCGACGAGCAACCTGCGGACGGGCGCCGTCGCGAGCGCGTCGGCCCATCCCCTGCGCACGCTCCTCGCGGCCGGGGTCCGCGTCGCGCTCTCGGCCGACGACCCGTCGCTCTTCGGAACGACGACCTCTGGCGAGTACCGGTTTGCGCGCGAGCAGCTCGGGCTCGACGAGGCCGAGATCCGGCTGCTCGCCGGCAACTCGTTCCATGCGGCGTTCTGCTCCCACGAGGAGCGGGAGGCGGGCCTCAAGGCCCTCGCCGGAGCCTCAGTCTAGCCGCCGCACCTCGATGCGCGCTTCGGTGAGCGCGGCGACGATCCCGTCGGCGAGCGATCTCCGGACTTCCAGCTCGAGGACCGGCTCGGGATCGAAGCTTTCGGCGACGAGCCGCACTTCGGGCGGCCGCAGGAGGCGGCGCACGGCGCCCGCGGCCGCATGCGTCGGGCGGGCTTCGAGCCGGACCGTCTCGTAGACGGTGCGCGAGCCGCACGCGGCGAGGGCCAGGGCGGCCGCTTCGCGGTAGCACCGCGCGAGGCCGCCGGTGCCGAGCTTCGTGCCGCCGTAGTAGCGCACGACCGCCGTCACGACATCCGACAGCCCGGCCGACTCGATCGCGCCCGCGATCGGCCGGCCTGCCGTTCCCGCGGGCTCGCCGGCGTCGGACACGCGGACGCCGCTTCCGATTTTCCAGGCGAACGCGACGTGCGTCGCGTCGTGGTGCTCGCGGCGGATGCGCCCGAGGATCTCTTCGGCCTCCGCGGAGGAGTCGGCGGGCGTCGCGATCCCGAAGAACCGCGAGGCCTTCTCCCGGACCTCGCCGCGCCCTTCGCGGGCCGGGACGAGCCGGGCATCGGCGCCGCCGGTCACGCCCCGAGCGTCTTCTCGTAGAGGGCGCGGTATCGGGAGACGAGCGCCTCGGTCGGAAAATCGAGCTCGGCGCGGCGGCGAGCCGCCGCCGAGAATTTCGACCAGAGGTCGGCGTCGGAGAGGAGGCTCATCGCCGCCTTCGCCATGCCCTCGACGTCGCCGACCGGCCGGAGATACCCGTTGATCCCGTCCTGGACGACCTCCGGGAGTCCCCCCTTCGCGGTGCCGATGACCGGCACGCCGCAGGCCATGGCTTCGAGGGCGGCGAGCCCGAAAGACTCGGCGTCCGACGGAAGCAGCAGCAGGCGGGCGGCCGGGAGGATCGTCTCGATCGCGGCGACGTTGCCGAGGAACGTGGTCTTCGCGGCGAAGCCTCCCTCGCGCGCCAGCCGCTCGGCGAGGGAACGTTCGGGCCCGTCTCCGATGAGCAGCAGCCTGGCCGGCATCGCCTTCTGCACGCGCTCGAAGACCGCGAGGACGTCGCCGACGCGTTTGACCGGCCGGAAGTTCGAGACGTGGACGAGCAGGGCCTCGTCCTCGCCGGCGAGCGTTCGGGCGAAGGGCGAGGCGCCGCCGGGGTGGTACTGCTTCGTGTCGACGAAGTTCGGCAGGACCTCGATCGGACGCTTGACCCCGAACTCCCGGATCGTGACGTCCTTGAGGTACTGCGACACCGCCGTGACGGCGTCGCTCTGATCGATCGACCACCGCGTGATCGGAAGGTACGAGCGGTCCTGTCCCACGATCGTGACGTCGGTGCCGTGGAGGGTCGTGACGACCTTGAGTCGCACGCCGTTGCCGTTGCCCATCTCGCGGGCGAGGATCGCGGAGATCGCGTGCGGCAACGCGTAGTGGACGTGGAGCAGGTCGAGGCGCTCCTGGCCGGCGACCTCGGCCATCTTCGTCGCCAGCGCCAGGGTGTAGGGCGGCGACACGAAGAGGGGGTAGGACGGAGCGACGACCTCGTGGAAGTGGACGCGCGCCCGCGGGAGGTCGAGCCGCGACGGAAGCGCGTACGAAATGAAGTGGACTTCGTCCCCGCGATCGGCGAGCGCGATGCCGAGCTCGGTCGCGACGACGCCGCTGCCGCCGAAGGTCGGATAACAGGTGATGCCGATTTTCATGGGGGTCAGAAGCCCGGCTCGGATCCCTCGAAGGCCTGGACGAGATCGGGGATGCGGGGCGGGCACCGGGCGAGGAAGCCCTCCGCGAACTCGACGTTGATCATCATGCCGAACTCGCGCGCCCGCGCCTCGATGACGTCCAGGAACTGCTTCTGCGCCAGCATCGTCGGCGGCTCGGTCGAGCCCTCCTTGTGGAACTGGCTTTCGAAGGCGCGCATGGCCGCCCGCCGCGTGTCGATGACGTCCGACACGTCGACGAGGAAGTCGGGCCGGCGCGAATCGAAGGTCGAGAAGTAGACCGTCTGCTGGGGCCGGTGCGCGGGAAAATTCGTCTCGAGCTTTCGGGTCCCGGCGTAGTACGCGGCATCGGTCACGAGCTGGCCGGCGCGCCGGTGGTCGGGGTGACGGTCGTCGGGGAAGGGCGTCAGGACGATGCGCGGCTTCTCCCGGCGGATCACGTCGATGACGGCGAGCTCCTCGTCGCGCCCGCGCCGCAGGCCCCCGTCCCCGAGGTCGAGGGCCTCGCGAAAATCGGCGCCGAGGATCTCGGCGGCGCGCGCCGCCTCCCGCGCCCGGATCTCCGCCGAGCCGCGCGTGCCCATCTCGCCGCGCGTCAGGTCCACGATGCCGAACCGGTAGCCGCGCAGCTTGAGCTTGTGGAGGGTGCCGCCGCAGGTCAGCTCGACGTCGTCCGGGTGGGCTGCGATCGCGAGTACGTCAACCGGCATCGGGCGTTTCCTCCTCGAATCCCAGGTCCACCACCGCGACGCCCGCGGCCCCCGTGCCCGCGACGCCCCGGAGGCCGGCGAGCACTTCCTCGCGGCCGAAGGCGAGCATCGCCGAGAGCGGCGGATAGATCCGTTCGGCGGGCACCTGGCCGACCGACGGCAGCATCGCCCGGGCGAGGCGCTTGCGCCGGTTGGACTCGACGTCGCCCCTGCGCTCGGCGGCCTTGCGCGCGCGGTCGCCGAGCTGCTCGAACTGGTAGGCGATCTTCTTCGACGCGTTCTCGAGCGCGCCGGAAAGCGAGGCATCGAGCCCGGCGAGGTCCGGGCCGAGCGCGGCGAGCTCCCGCTCCGTCGACGCGGCCAGCGTCGCCACGGCGTCCGCCTGCGGGACGTTCGCCGCGGGGGCCGCGGCGAAGGGCTGGAGCAGGTCCTCCTCGGGAATTCGGAGCTGTTCGGCGAGGCGCCTCTCGGCTGGCCCGCGGATGACGAGGTGCGTGCGGGGGAAGAGAACCGGCGGCCGGATCCCGAAGAGCGGAAAGATCGGAAGACTCTGGGCGTGGTAGGCGATCTCCGCCGCCCCGAGAACGCTCGCCGCCATGGGGAAGAGGTACGACTTCAGGGCCGGTCGGGTTATGACGTCGGCCGACGGGAAGCCGTCGCCCGCCCGGACCCGGGCGACGGCCGCGGGAACGTCCGCAACGCGCCGCCGCCCCTCCCCGTCGATGAGGAAGAAGGAAAAGGCCTCCGGCACGGGCGCGGGGACCGGCTTGCCCGCGCGGCGGAGCGCCTCTTCCGTGTCTCGCAGCGTCGCGCCGAGGTCGGCGGATTTCGCGGCCGCCGCGAGAAAGAGCTCGGCCGTCGCCGGACGCGCCGCCGGCGTCAGCGGCTCGAGGACGAGGAGCGGGTCGGGCTCCACGAGGTCGAGCAGCGTCTCGATGAACGCCTCGCCGTAGAGCGTGCCGGGAGCGCTTCGCCGCGCGAACGCTTCGAGCACCCGGACGGCGGCCTCGTGACGCGCCCCGGAGCGAAAGGCCTCGACGATGCCTCGGATCCCGTCCGGGATCGGCAGGCGGCCGACGGGCTGCCGGTTCTGTCGGTCCGCGCCCTCGAGCACGAGCTCCTCCGGGCCTTCGGGCCCCGGCCGCGCCGTCCGGGCGATTTCCTGCAGGTCGTGGTCGTCGGTCAACGCCCAGAAGACGGGCGCCGCCGGCACGCCGCGCTTCGTCAGCTCGCGGGCGATGTGGATCGCGTCGAGCGCCTTCATCAGCGTGAAGATCGGGCCGGTGAAGATTCCGACCTGGTGGCCCGCCGAGACGGCGACGGCGCGGCCGGCGACGAGGTCTTCGGCCAGCCGCGCCGCCTCGCCGCCGCGGTGGCGGAAGGCGGCCGCCGGCACGCGGGCCCGCGCCCCGGCGGCGAGCAGCTCTCGACCGCGCGCCGCCGCGGCGTCGAGCGCCGGCGGGTCGGGAAAAAACTCCGGGAGCCCCCGGAGAAAGTCGAAGAAGAGGGGAGAGAGGCCCGGGTACTTCTCGAAGGGAATCACGCGGGCCTCCCGGGCTTGCGCGCGAGCACGATCAGTCGCGGCGAATCGGGGCCGACCGGGGATCCGTCGAAGCCGCCCCACATCCCCTCGATCGTGAGCCCCGCGTCGCAGAAAAGGCCGCCGAGCTCGTCGGGGCCGTACGCGCGTACGCTCTCGCGAAAGATCTCGATCGAGCCTTCCCGGCGGACCTCGATCTCCTTCTCGATCCGGCGGCTCGCGGCGTTCCAGGTGCGGCGGATCGTGTATTGCTTCTCGCCGCAGCTCCGGCGCTCCTCCGGAACGAGGCGTCGGAGGACGTAGTCGAGGGAAAAGGTGTCGCAGAGAAAGGCTCCGCCGCGCCGCAGGACGCGCTCGATCTCGGAGACGACCGAAAGATTCTCGGCCTCCCGCAGGAAGTATCCGAAGCTCGTGAAAAAGTTGACGACCGCCGCGAAGGTGCCGTCCGAGAAGGGGAGCGCGCGCATGTCGCCCCGCACGAGGAAGAGGTGGCGGTCGCGCCGCCGCGCCAGGTCCAGGAGGGGCGCCGAGTAGTCGAGGCCGATCGGCGCGACCCCCGCTTCGGCGAAGGGGACCGAGTGCCGGCCGGAGCCGCAGCAGAGGTCGAGCAGGGGGGCGGGTGCCGGGGGCAGGTGCGCCAGCGCAAAAGCCGCCTCGCGGCGGGCCGCGTCGAGGTCGCGGTGGGGGTAGAGGTCGAGGTATTCCTCGCCGAACCACGATTCCCACCACGTCATGGCGGGCGATTATGGCAGAGGGATCAGAGGCGTTAGAGTTGCGCGCGATGAAGCCCCTTGCGATCCTCCTCCTCGCTCTGGCCCTGCCGGGCGGAGCCGAAGCGCAGCGCGCCGTGAAGCCGACACCGACTCCCGCGCCTCCCGCCGGACCCCTCAAGATCGTCTCCCGCAAGGAGCGGATGGACCGTTATCTCCTGGCCGCCATGCGCCGGTCCGGGGTGGACATGTGGCTCGTGCTGACGCGCGAAAACACGACCGACCCCGTCGCCTTCGACGTCGGCGCGGAGTTCGCCGTCGGGCGCGCCGCCTGCATCTTCGTCGATCGCGGCGAGACTCTCGAGCGCGTTGCGGTGGTCGCGAGCTTCGACACCGACGCCTTCGAGAAGTCGGGTCTTTACACGCACGTCGTCCCCTATGGCAAGGAGGGCGCGGGCCCGCCGCTCCGGGAGCAGATCGAACATTACACGCCCAGGGTGATCGCGGTCGACCAGTCGAAGGACTTCGCGCTGGCGGACGGCCTGACGGCCGGCAACCTGCAGTGGCTGCGGGAGACGCTCGGGCCGGACCTCTCGAAGCGTCTCGTCTCCGCGGAAGCCCTGCTCGTCTCGTTCCGCAGCCGCAAGACTCCGTCGGAGATCGCGAAGATGAAGGAGGCGGTCAGGAAGACGGAAGCGATCCTCGCCGAGGCGCTTTCGCCGGCGGTCATCACCCCGGGCAAGACGACCGAACGTGATGTCGCGGACTTCATCCGCAAGCGCCGCCGGGAAATGGGACTCGGGCCGTCGTGGAACGACGCGCACGACCCCAACGTCACGGCCGGCGTCGCGCGGGGCCACTCGGGCGCCACCGACGCGCTGATCGTGCCCGGCGCCGTCATCCACGTCGACGCCGGGGTCGACGACGCCGGGTACAAGACGGACATCCAGCGCCTCGCCTATGTGCTCCGGCCCGACGAGACGAAGGCGCCCGAAGAAGTCCAGAAGGCGTTCGACACGGTCAAGGCCGCCAACCGGGCGGCGGCCGCCGCGCTGAAGCCGGGCGTCAAGGGCACGGTCGTCGACACCGCCGGCCGCAAGGTCGTGACCGACGCCGGGTATTCCGAGTTCATGCACGCGACCGGGCACCCGATCGGCTTCTACACCCACGACCTCGGCCCTCAGCTCGCCCCGGACTGGCCCGACCGCTACGGCAAGCTCGGCGCGTACGTGATCGAGCGCGACCAGACCTTCGCCGTCGAGCCCAGCGTGCAGACCGAGCTGCCCTGGATGATGGGCGGCGCGGTCGGCTTCGGCCTCGAGGAGGATTACGTCGTCACGGAGAAGGGAAGCGAGCCGCTCGGCACGCTGCAGGAGACGCTGATCCTGATCCCCGGCGCTCCGTGAGAGGCCGTCGGGTCGCCGCGCTCCTGGCGCTGCTTTTCGCCGCCGGCTGCGGCGGCCTCAAGACGATCGCCAGGGACGGCTACACCGCGATCCTCGCCTACTCCTCGCAGGAACGCTATTCGGTCGCCGTGCGGGGCGAATGGCGGCGCATCGAGGGCGAAGCCGACGGTTCGCCGCTCGTCAAGGTCGCGCACCCGGAGCTGAAAACGGTCTGGCAGTACCGGCCCAAGACGAAGAAGCTCTTCGCGTCGGCCTGGGGGGCGACGGATGAGATCGTGCCGGGCTACCCGCTCGATCCCGGCTTCGACCCGCGGGCCTACGCCGACCGTTTCGGCGCGCGGATCGAGCGGATCGGGGACGACACCCACGGCCTCCATCCCTGCAACCGCTGGCGCATGTCGCTGCCCTCGGGGGACGTCGTCACGATCTGGGCCGCGCGGGACCTCGAGAACCTCGTCGTCAAGATCGAGCACGCCAAGAAGGACGCCAACGACGAGTCCCAGCCCTTCACCACGACCGAGCTCCTCGACGTCCGCATCGGTGCCGACCCCGACCTCTTCGAGAAGCCAAGGGGCTACACCGAGGTCAAGTCCTACCAGGACCTCTCGAAGTAGGGCGGGACCGGTCCTTCCCCTGGCTGGGACAAGCCCCGCCCCTACGACCGGGGCCGGCTGTCACCGTGAGTCGAATTTTCGCCGCAAGGCAACTTCCGTTCGCGGCGCGGAAAGTCTCCCGACCGAAGGGAGGGAGGAGGTCCGCGCCGCGGGAGCGAAGCGCGGCGAGGAGGTCAGGCTTGCGGTCGAGCGCCGTCCGCGAGCCGCAAGCCGGTGCGCCCGAAGGGCCCAGACCGCCTCGCAAGCGAAGCGACGTTCTGCAGCGGCTCGAAGTCCCGGAACAGGATGTGGTCGTAGAAGTAGTGCACCAGGAGAAACGACAGCACGACCACGTAGTAGCTCTTGTCCTGCGGAAAATGGAGGCCCTTCCAGAGGATCAGGTAGATCACGCCGGCCGAGAGGGTGGCGCCGATCATGGAGAAGTAGAACTTCTTCGTGTTCTCTCTTCCGGCGAGGGCACGCGTGAGGTTGCTGCCGATCCGGCCCGTCTCGGCCTCCCGGCCGAGCATGAACCAGGTCAGGGCGAGGTATTGCAGCGAGTGCCAGGTGTTGAAGCCCTGGAATGAGATGTCGAGGTTGTCGAAGATCGGAACGACGAAGGCCATCGCGACCGTGATCGTCATGAAGAGCAGCCTCGGCCAGGACGTCGCTCCCCGCCGGATCTCGCGAAGCGTCCGCGCGACGTAGAAGAGGAAGAACGCCGCGTACGCCGCGGTGAAGGCCACGGCGACGGCGCGATGCTTGAGGAAGTTCGGAAAGAGGAGCACGGCGTCGCCGAGGGCGAAGCGGTCCTCGACGAACTTGTACATCGCCATGAGGTAGAGCGCGCCGAGAATGACAGCCCCGTCGAGCCAGCGGTCGATCGCCCGGACGGGCCCTCCCGCGCGCATGCGATAGGTCTCGGAGATGTACTGGGCCTGGTGCGTCACGTGGAGCGAGGCCCAGAGGAAGAACCCGGTCAGCAGGAGGATGAAGGCGTAGAGGGCTCCCAGGATGACGAGGGTCGGGATCAGCACGAGCGGCAGGTAGGCGAGGATTCCCCAACGCTTGCGGAAGCGGGGCTCGAAGGCCGTCCGCAGGTACGTGGAGTACATGTGCGGTCCGCCGACGAGTACGGTCACCGAGAGGCCGACGATCAGGCTGGACGTTCCCTCCGAGACCCCCACGTTCTTGAGCAATCCGTAGGAAAGGTAGGGGAGAAAGACCAGGACCCCCGACAGCGTCAGGAACAGCAAATCGAAACGCTTGTCGCGAATCCAGAGGGCGGAATCCTCGCGCGGACCCGCCGCGGCCGTGGACGACATCCCAACCTCCCTCGAGTGAAACGCCCGAGAAGCCTGCCAACCGTCAGTGGAAGTCCGGTCTTTTCCGGATGCCCGAAGAACGCAAGAGGCCAGGACCTGACTCTCCGGCCAGCCGGACCGGCGGGGCAAGTAAGATTAGCAGCTTCCGATGCTGCAGCTGGGCCCCGTCCGGATCGATCCCCCGCTGGTGCTCGCCCCGATGGCGGGCATCACGGACCACGTGTATCGGCTGATGCTGCGCCGGATCGGGGGAGTGGGGCTCGTGACGATGGAGTTCATATCGTCCGAAGCGATCACCCGGGGCAACGCGCGCCAACTGCGCAAGCTGGTCTTCTCGGAGGAGGAGCGGCCGCTGTCGATCCAGATCTACGGCTCGGACCCCGACCGCATGGCGGCGGCCGCCGACATCGTCGAGGAGCTCTCGCCCGATGTCTGCGACATCAACATGGGTTGCCCGGCCAACAAGGTCCTCAAGGGCTGCGCCGGAGCCGCCCTGATGGGCGACCTGCCCCAGGCGCGGCGCATCGTGCGGGCGGTCAAGGCGCGGCTCTCGATCCCGCTGACCGTGAAGTTCCGGCTGGGGCTCGACGAGCGCCGCGTCAACTTTCTCGACCTCGGCGCCATGTGCGAGGACGAGGGGGTCGCGGCGGTCGCGATGCACGCGCGCACCGCGCGCCAGATGTACACCGGGCGCGCCGACTATTCGCGCATCGCGGATCTCAAGCGGCGGGTGAGAATTCCGGTCATCGGCAACGGCGACGTGGCCGCTCCGGAGGACGCCCTGAGGCTGCTCGACGAGACGGGCTGCGACGGCGTGATGATCGGCCGCGCCACGATGAAGAATCCGTGGATTTTCCGGCAGATCGAGGACCGGATGGCGGGCCGGTCCGTGCGCGAGGCGACGCTCGCCGAGCGCCGGGACCTGATGCTCGCCCATTTCATGGCGATCGAGCAGACGGCCCACGACCCGAAGGAGGCCCTCCACAAGCTGCGCACCATGACCGGCTGGTACACCAACGGTTTGCCCCACGGCCGGGCCCTGCGCATCCGCATCTCGGAGCTCGCGACGCCTGCGGACTTCCGGGCGGCGGTCCACGACTTCTTCCAAGGCGCGGAGCTCGCGATCGCCTCGTAGCGGGGCGCTTTCGGGAATTCCACCCCCTCGTCCGTCCGTTCGAAGGTTCCGATGAAGTCTCGAGCCCTCTTCGCCCTGTTCCTCCTCCTTTGGGCGGCCGGGGCGGCCCCGGCGCAGACCCACCAGGCGCAGATCTCGACGGACGCCGGGCAGTTCCCGCTCTACGTCACGGTGGAGTACCTGGGCATGGCGGGCGTCAAGACGGTCGTCCGCGTCCGGCTGCGGGCGCCGGAGCTGTCCATGGCCGCCGCCAAGAGGGGTCTCCGGACCTTCTCGGGTGAGCTCCAGGGGACCCTCGCGAAGGGCGAGGAGATCGCCCAGTCCTTCAAGTACCCGGTCGCGGGCGACGTATCCGAGCGCACGACCTTCCAATACGCCTTCCTGCGCTCGATCGAGCCCGGGACCTACAAGCTCAAGCTCATCCTGGCCGCGCCGGGCGGCAAGCAGGTCGGGGAAGCCTCGACGGACATCTCGGTGCCGGAAGTCGGCAACGTCTTCTCGCCGGACATGGCCCCGGGCGAAGCGTCCACGATGCCCGCGGCGGAAGCGATCGTGATCGCCGACGAGGCCGACTCGACGACGTCCTCGATGGCCGCCTCGAAGTTGAAGATCATCCCGCCGGCCCGCGAGGCGCCGATCGGCCTCCTGCGCCTCGAGGCCGACGTCCAGCCGCCGATCACGAAGGTCGAGTTCTACCTCGAGGACAAGCTCATCCTGGCGCGCTCGCGTCCTCCGTACACCGTCGAGATCGATCTCGGCGAGGTGCCGCGCCGGCAGACCGTCCGAGCCGTCGGATACGACGCCTCGGGCCGGCTCATCGACGAGGACGCCTGGGCCATCAACCAGGGCAGCGCGCGCCTCGCCGTCAAGATCCTGCCGCAGCCGGACCCGGCGGCCGGCGTCGTGCGCGTCAAGGTCGTCGTCCAGTCGATCTCCGGCGGCATCGCCAAACAGGTCGAGCTCTTCCTCAACGACAAGAAGCTCAAGGCCTGGGCGACCTCCGGTCCGTACGAAGTGACGATCCCGATGACCGAGTACTCCCGCGGCGAGTTTCTTCGGGCCACGGCGATCGGCGAGGACGGCAAGGAGGCCAACGACCTGCGTTTCCTCAAGGGGCCGAACACGACGATCGAGAACGTGCGCGTCGACGTCGTGCAGCTCCACGTTTCGGCCGTCGACAAAGACAGGCGCTTCGTCAAGGGCCTGACGGAGTCCGACTTCTCGATCCAGGAGGACGGCCGCGCCCAGCACGTGACGGGCTTCGAGGTCGCCGAGAAGCTGCCGCTGACGATCGGCCTCGTCGTGGATGGCTCCGGCTCGATGGAGAAGGTCATGCCGTTCGTGCACGACGCCTCGATCGAGCTCTTCCGTGGCCTGATGCGCGAGAAGGACCAGGGCTTCGTGATCGAGTTCCGAGAGCAGCCTCGGATGCTCCAGGCGCTGACCTCGAGCTCTTCGGAGCTCCAGCGGGCCGCCGGAGAGACCTCGGCCCGCGGCGCGACGTCCCTGTTCGACTCGGTCGTTCTCGGCCTCTACCAGTTCCGGGCGCTGCAGGGCCGAAAGGCGCTCGTCGTCGTTTCCGACGGCGCCGACAATCATTCCCACGTCGACTACCAGACGCTGCTGCGGTATTGCCGGACGGCCGGCTCGCCGATCTACATCATCGGGGTCAACCTCGGGGTCCTCGACTTCGGCATTCGCGGCCAGCTCAACGAGATCGCGCGCGAGTCCGGAGGCGAGGTCTTCTACATTTCCAACGCCGAGAAGATCAAGGAAGTGACCGCGCGCATCGAAGAGGAGCTGCGCTCCCAGTACATCGTGGCTTTCCGCACCGACTCCCAGAAGCCGGACGGCGAGTACCGTACGATCGCGGTGGCGGTCGACAAGCCCGGCGTCACGGCAAGAACAATTAAGGGTTACATCCCTTAAACGTCGCGAGCGCTGCGCTCCGGGTCTGCGCCCTTCCGGGCGCACCGGCGAGCGGCTCGCGGACGGCGCTCGGCCGCTCGCCTGACCCTGCGCTCCGCGCTCGCTCCCAAGGCGCGGACCTCCTCCCTCCCTTCGGTCGGGAGACTATCCGCGCCGCGAACGGATGCAGCGTTGCCGCGGAAATGAGGCTGTAGGGGCTCTGGTCGTAGCGGCAGCCATTGCGGCCGCCCTCACGTGGGATCGGGCACGCCGTCGCTACTCCGGAAAATTAGACACGATCGCGTGGCGGCCGGAGTAGCGGACGACGCGGGCGGGGGGTTTGGCGGTCATCAGCTCCACGAGATCGCCGAGGCGGACGAGGGCGACGACGGGGCGTCCGCTCTGCCACGCGGCCCAAAAGCGCTCGCGGTCCCAGATGAGCGCGGTGCGGACGGCCGGGTCGGTCTCGAATTCGGGCTCGAGCTCGCCCTTGTAGTCGGCGACGGGGATCGGCGTCCGGAGCTCCCAGGAGATGCCGTTCAGGTAGTCGCGGTAGCCGACGATCGGCGCCTTCCAGGGGCTCGCGGTCGCGCGCGCCGCTTCGGCGAGCTCGTGGGTCAGCCGGGCCTGCGGCGTTCTGGGCCAGCCGATCGCGACGGCGGCGAAGAAGCAGACCCAGCCGGCGGCGACCGACGCGAGGGCGAGCTCCCTCGAACGGGCCGCGAGCAGCACGGCGAGCCACGACGCGAGGACGAGCAGGGCGAGGGCCGGCGCGACGACGGCCTCGAGGTGGAGCGCCTTCGCGGCCGTGCGAAGCTCGGGGTGCGAAATCAGCGCGACGGCAAGGATCGTCGCGAGAACCGCCTGGACGATCCAGGCAGCTCGCCCGCCGGCCTTCGGCATCCCGAGGGCCGCCAGGACGGCCGCGGCGGGAATGGCCGGGAAGAGATACGGCGGCAGCTTGCTTCCCGAAGCCGAGAAGAAGACGAAGACGATGGTGAACCAGACGAGAAAGAAGAACCCCTGGTCGCTCGCGCGCAGCGCCCTCCGGAGTCCGCGCAAGAAGAACGGGAGGCCCGGCAGGAACCCGAGGACGAAGACGGGCACGAAGTAGTAGACGGGACCCGGGCGCCTGGCGGCCCCCGTGGCAAACCGCCGGAGATGCTCGCGCACGATGAAGAAGTCGAGAAAGCCGGCGTGGCGCCGCTCGACGGCGAGAAGCCAGGGCAGCGCCAGGAGGAGGAAGACGAGCGGTGCGGGCGAAAGCACGAGCGTCCGGAGCGTCGTCGCGAACCGCCCCGTCGCCACGGCCCACACGAGGAAGATCCCCGCGGGCAGGACGATGGCGATGAGACCCTTCGTGAGAAACGCTCCCGCCGCGCAGGCGCCGAAGATCGCGGCCATGGCCCGCCAGGGCCGCCGGGTCTCGTGCCGCAGGACGGCCGCCCGCCCCGCGAGGAGCGCGGCCGTGAGGAAGAACGTCAGCAGGCCGTCGGTCAGATTCGTGCGCGAGAAGAGGAATCCCATCGGCGCCGCGAGAAGGAAGACGGCGGCCGCCCCGCCGAGCCCCGCCCCCTGCGCCGCGAGGAACACGAGGGCGAGCGTTCCGAGGCCCGCGAGGCGCGTCGGCAGCCGCGCCGCCCAGGGCGTTTCGCCGAAGATGCGCAGGGACGCCGCATTGGCCCAGTACAGGAGCGGCGGCTTTTCGAAGTACGGGACGCCGTTCAGGCGCGGGACGACGAGGTCGCCCGCGGCGAGCATCTCCCGCGGGATCTCGGCGTAGCGGGTTTCGTCGGGCTCGGCCAGGCGCGAGCCCGGAGGTTCGAGCCAGACCACCGCGAGCAGGGCGAAGAGCGCCGCGAGGAGGGTCCGCCGACCCGGAGTCTTGGCCGCGAGCTCCTCCATCACCCGGGATCGGAGTGTACTAAGATTCCGGCCGCTTGATCGAAGAGCCGCGTCACCGCTGGGCCGTCGTCCTCGGCGCATCGTCCGGATTCGGCGAGGCGTGCGCGCTCGCGCTGGGCCGCGCCGGATGGAACGTATTCGGCGTCCACCTCGACCGGAAAGCCACGCAGGCCAACGCCGAGAGGATCGCCGACGAGATCCGCGCCTCCGGGCGCCGGGCCGAGTTCTTCAACGTCAACGCCGCCGACGACGAGAAGCGCGCCGAGGTCGTCCAGGCGATCAAGAACATCTGCGGGAACGACCCGCCGTCCTCGCGCGTGACGGTCCTTCTCCACTCGCTCGCGTTCGGCACGCTGAAGCCCTTCTTCGGCGAGCCCCGCGAGAACGCGATCTCGAAGGCCCAGCTCGAGATGACGCTCGACGTCATGGCGAATTCGCTCGTCTACTGGGCGCAGGACCTCTACTTCGCGGATCTGCTCGCGCCGGGCGGCCGGATCTTCGCGATGACTTCGGCGGGCGACCACATCGTGTGGCCCTCCTACGGCGCGGTCTCGGCCGCCAAGTGCGCCCTCGAGTCCTACGTGCGCCAGCTCGCCGTCGAGCTCGCGCCGAAGGGCATCGCCGTCAACTCCCTGCGGGCCGGCGTGACGGACACGCCGGCGCTGCGCAAGATTCCGGGCAACGCGGGCATGATCGAGCGCACGCTCTCGCTCCATCCGGCCAACCGTCTCACGACGCCCGGGGACGTCGCCCGCGCGCTCGTGGCGCTCTGCGGCGAAGGCGGGGCCTGGATCTCGGGCAACGTGATCGGCGTCGACGGCGCCGAGGACATCGCGGGCGGAAGGTAGACGCGGTTTTGTCCCCGGGCCCCTTCACGCTCGTCAGGGAAAAGGCCGGCTTCCGCGAGTTCCGGCTCGACTCGAACGGGCTCTCCGTCCTCCTGCTTCCCAACCGCGTCGCCCCGGTCGCGACCTTCGCGGTCGTCTACCACGTCGGGAGCCGCAACGAGGCCGTGGGCCACACCGGCGCGACGCACCTGCTCGAGCACCTGATGTTCAAGGGAACGCCCGAGTTCGACCGGGCCCACGGCACGGCGGTGGCCGCCGTTCTCGAGTCGCTCGGCGCGCGGTTCAACGCGACCACGTGGTTCGACCGGACCAACTACTACGAGACGCTTCCCTCGGACCGCCTCGACGTCGCCGTGCGGATCGAGGCGTCCCGGATGCGGCGCGCGCTCCTGCGCAACGAGGACCGCGTGCCGGAGATGACGGTCGTCCGCAACGAATTCGAGCGGGGCGAGAACTCGCCCTTCCAGGTGCTGTACAAGTTGACGTTCGCGACGGCCTTCCGCGAGCACCCGTACCACCACCCGACGATCGGGTGGCGCAGCGACATCGAGGAGGTTTCGACCGAGCGCCTGCGCGAGTTCTACGACACCTTCTACCACCCGAACAATGCGACGGCGATGGTCATCGGCGACTTCGACGAGGGCGAGGTTCTCGCGCTGCTCGCCCGGGAGCTCGGCGGGATCCCGCGCTCGGACCGGCCGATCCCGAGGGTCTACACGGTCGAGCCGCCGCAGGAAGGCGAGCGGCGGTTCGTCGTGCGCCGCGTCGGCCAGGTCGCCTGGGTCGGGCTCTCCTGGAGAACGGTCGAGGCTCGCCACCACGACACGCCGGCCCTCGCCGTGCTCGGCAACATCATCGGGGGAGGCATCACGTCGCGCCTCCACCAGGCCCTCGTCGAGAAGACGCTGGCGCTCTCGGTGACGGTCGTGCCGTGGCAGCTCCGCGACCCCGCTCTCTTCTCGGTCTTCGTTCCGGTTCGGCCGGGGATCGAGCCCGCACAGGTCGAATCGGTGATCCGGCAGGAGCTCGCGAGGATCGCGGCCGACGGCGTCACGGAGGCCGAGTGCGCCAAGGCGCGCACGCAGATCGAGGCCGAGGTCATCTTCGACCGCGACTCGACCGACCAGATCGCGGCGTCGCTGTCGGAGGCGATCGCCGTGGCCGACTGGGAGTGGTACGCCGACTACCCGGGAAGGATACGCGCCGTCACCCCCGAGGACGTGCGCCGCGTCGTTCTGACCTACCTCCACGACGACGGTCTGACCGTCGGTCTCTACCTTCCGAAGGCGGGAGAGGCCGCCGGCCCACCGGCCGGCGAGGGGGAGGCGGCATGAGCATGACCGTGTCGCGCCGGGCCCCCTTCGCGGAGCTCGTCGCCCACCGGGAGCTTCCGAACGGCGCCCGTTTCTACGTCCTCGAGAACCACGTCAACCCGACGCTCGCGATCTCCGGATCCCTGACGGCGGGGCGGCTGTTCGCTCCCGCCAATCGGAGGCTGATCGCTTCGGTGGCCGCCGGCGAGCTGATGCATGGCACCGCGCGACGCACGAAGCTGCAGCTCGCCGAGGACCTGGAAAGCCGGGCCATCAGCCTCGGGTTCTCCTCCGACGCCTCCGATCCGGTCGGCGTCGACGTCGCGGGCGCGGCGCTCTCCCGCGAGACCGACGTGCTGCTCGAGGCGCTCGCCGAGGTCCTGCGGACGCCCGCGTTTCCGGCCGACGAGCTCGAGCGCGAGAAGAAGCGGCTCGTGGGCTCGATCCGCCAGCAGCAGGACCAGACGTCCGTCCGCGCCTACGAAAAAGCCATGGGGCGGATGTATCCGCTCGAGCACCCGCTCCATGCATTCACCGGCGAGGAGCGAATCGCCCGGGTCGAGGCGCTCGCGCGCGAGGACCTTGCGGCCTTCTACGCGGCGCGCTACGGCGCGGCGTCCCTGGCGCTGGTCGTCGTGGGCGACGTGGACGCCGGGCGGATCCTCGATCGGCTCGAGGCGGCCTTCGGGTCCTGGCCGGCCGGGCCGAAGCCCGAGATCCCGGAGGTGCCCGTCCCCCCGCCGTCGCCCGGGCGGGAGACCGTGGAGATGCCCGACAAGGCCAGCGCCGACGTCGTCGTCACGGCGCCCGCAAACCTGAAACGCACGGATCCGGACTTCTTCGCCTGCACGCTCGCCAACGCCGCGCTCGGCCAGTCTTCGCTGACCTCGCGTCTGGGCGTGCGGGTGCGCGACACGGAGGGACTGACGTACGGCATCCACTCGAGCTTCTCGGCCACGCACATCGCGGGCCCCTTCACGATCGGCCTGACGGTCAAGCCGGAGAGCCGGGACGCCGCCCTCGCATCGACGCTCGACGAGGTCGGCCGGTTGCTCGAGACCGGACTGACACCGAAGGAGCTCGTGGAGGAGAAGAGCTCCCGGATCGGAAAGTTCAAGGTCGACCTCGGATCCAATGCCGGAATCGCCAACGCCCTCGACTCCGCCGTCTACTACGGTTTCGGCGTCTCCTATCTGGACGAGTTCCCGGCGAAGGTCGGCGCCGTGACGAAGGAAGAGGCCGACGCCGCCTTCGCCGCCCGGGTCCGGCCGGAGGACTTCACGATCGTTTCGGCGGGGAGCTTCGGGAGAGAACAGTACAGCCGTAAGCAGTAAGCAGTACAGCCGGGCGATGCTTCTGACGACGCTTACTGCTCTACCGCTTGCGCTTTACAGATACATTCTGGATGTGCCCTCGAAGTCATGAAAGAATCCCGCCCGAGATGAGACGTCCCCAGCACCGCCGGCCGATGCGCCGCCGTCCCGGCGAGGCGCCGCCGACGCACCGCGTCTGGCTGTCGAACGAGCAGCCGCTGCGCGAGGGACCGTCCCCGGACGGCCGGCAGTACTTCCGGATCCGGTTCGACAACGAGCCTTCGCCCGAGTGGATGCGCGCCTACCGCGCGGGGCTTCTCGGCCTGATGCCCGATGACCGCGACGCCGTCCTGCGCTTCGAGTTCCAGGGCGACTCGGTCCGCTTCGCGGCCGCCGACGCGGAGGTCGGGAAGCTTCGCCGCGTGCTCGAGCAGCGCGTCCAGGCCGTCAACGGGATCCTCTCCGGCGGGCGCGCGGTCGAGCCCTACCTAGGGTCAGGTCTCGTTTTTTCGGTTTTCGGGAAGACGGTGGCGTAAGCTTTGCCGCGTCTGAAAACCGAAAAAACGAGACCTGACCCCCGATGAATCGCCGGTTTCTCGTCGAGCACGTTCTCCGGCCCTACAAGTGGCCGCTCCTCTTCGCGTTCGTCGCGATGCTCTTCGAGACCCTCGCCGGCCTCCTCCAGCCGTGGCCCCTCAAGGTCGTGCTCGACTCGGTCATCGGGCACCACCCGCTGCCGGGCTTCCTGTCCGGCCTGCACGACGTCCTCGGCCGACACAAGGGCGGGACGATCGCGGTCGCGGCGATCGCGACCGTGGCGATCGCGCTCCTCAACTCGGTCGCCTCCTACGCCGACTCTTACCTGACGACGAGCGTCGGCCAGTACCTGGCGCACGACCTGCGCAAGAAGGTCTACCACCACCTCCAGCGCCTGTCGCTCTCCTACTACGACCACCACAAGCTGGGAAACATCCTCTCGACCATCACCGACGACATCAACAACGTCCAGGCTTTCTTCTCCACTTCGATCCTTTCGATCGTGATCGACGCGACCACGATCGTCGGCATGTTCGGCGTGATGCTCTACCTCGACTGGAAGTTCACGCTGATCGCCATGGCGGTGACACCGTTCCTGTTCCTTTTCGTCCAGCGCTTCACGCATCTGGTCAAGCAGTCGACCAAGCAGGTCCGGGCGAAGCAGAGCGAGATCGTGTCGACGGTCGAGGAGTCCCTCGGCGCGATCCGCGTGATCCAGGCCTTCGCCCAGGGCGACATCGAGGAGGAGAAACTCTCCAGGCGCAGCCTCGAATCGGTCGACGCGGCGCTTTCGGCGCGGAAGATCAAGGCCCTGCTCGGGCCGGTCATGGACGTCGTCGCGGCGATCGGCACGGCCCTCGTCCTCTGGTACGGGGCGAGCCTCGTGCTGGCCAACGAGATGACGGCCGGCTCCCTCGTCGTCTTCCTCCTCTACCTCGGCAAGATGTTCAAGCCGATGCAGGATCTCGCGAAGATGACGAACTCGGCCTCCAAGGCGGCCGTCGGCATGGACCGGATCCAGGAGATCCTCGAGAGCGACGCCCTGCTGCCGGAGTCGGCCGATGCGAAGCCCGCGCCGAAGCTGACGGGCAACATCGCCTTCGAGCACGTGGCGTTCGGCTACGACCCGGGCAAGCTCATCCTCCAGGACGTGCACTTCGAGATCCCGGCGGGAAAGATGGGAGCGGTCGTCGGCCCGACCGGCGAGGGCAAATCGACGCTCATCAACCTGATCCCGCGGCTCTACGACCCGGCGAAGGGTACGGTCCGGATCGACGGCCACGACCTGCGGGATTTCCAGCTCAAGTCGCTTCGCGACCAGATCAGCTATGTGCAGCAGGAGACGGTCCTCTTCGACGAGCCGATCTGGCAGAACATCGCCTACGGGAAACCCGACGCGACGCGGGAGGAGATCGTCCAGTCCGCCGAGCTCGCCAACGCCGACGAGTTCATCCGGAAGCTGCCGAAAGGCTACGACACCGTGGTCGGCGAGCGGGGCGCGGCGCTGTCCGGGGGACAGCGCCAGCGCATCGGCATCGCGCGGGCGATCATCCGAAATTCGCCGATCCTCATTCTCGACGAGGCCACCTCCGGCCTCGACGCCGAGTCGGAGTCGCTGATCGTCGAGGCGCTCGACCGGCTGATGAAGGGGAAAACCTCGCTCGTCATCGCACACCGGCTCGGAACGATCAAACAGGCCGACCGGATCATGGTGCTGAAGGACGGCCGGATCGCCGAGCAGGGCTCGCACGACGAGCTGCTCGCCCGCGGGGGGCGGTACGCGCAGCTGTACACCCTCCAGTTCGGCGGCCAGGCGGCGGTCGCAGGACCCGTCCCGGAAGGTAAACTCCCCGGCGCATGAGCCGACAGGACACGCGAACGCTGGTCGTTCTTCCCGACGACGGGATCGCCCCGGTGCTCGCGGGGATCGCCGCGGCGAAGGACTCGATCCTCGTCAAGATGTTCCTCTTCTCCGATCCCCGGCTCATTCGCGCCCTGATCGCGGCGAAGAAGCGCGGCGTCAAGGTGCGGGTCATGCTCAATCCCGCGCGCCGGTCGGGGGAGTCCGAGAACTCCGCGGCCAAGGTGAAGCTGAGGGCCGGCGGCGTCGCGGTCAAAGACACGCATCCGGACTTCGACGTGTCGCACGAGAAGTCGATGGTCGTCGACGGGAAGACGGCGTTCGTCAAATCGCACAACTGGGTGCCCAAGAACTTCGGAGGCACCCGCGACTACGCCGTCATCACGCGCGACCCGGACGAAGTCGCCGAAGTCATCGAGGGCTTCGAGGCCGACTGGAGCCGCGAGACGTTCAATCCGGACAAACGCCGGCTCCTCTGGTGCCGCGGCAACGGGCGCGCCCGCATTGCGCGGTTCATCGACGGCGCGACGAAGGAGCTCTTCCTCCAGAACGAGCGGTACCAGGATCCGACGATCGTCGAGCGCCTGGTGGCCGCCCACGCCCGGGGCGTCAAGGTGCACCTCATGTCGCTGCCGCCCCACGCCCTCAAGGACAAGAAGCTCCTCGAAGGCGTCGCGGGTCTCCGGGTGATGCACGACACCGGGATCAAGATTCACAAGCTGAAGGGCCTGCACCTCCACGCCAAGATGCTGCTCGCCGACGGGGAGCGGGCGATCGTCGGCTCGATGAACCTCGCGCCCGGCAGCTTCGACTCGCGGCGCGAGCTCGCGATCGAAGTCGAGGACAAGAAGATCGTCCGCCGACTGAAGAAGATCTTCCAGGCGGACTGGAAGAACTCGCACCCGATCGACCTCTCCGACGACGGGATCCGCGCGGACCTCGCCAAGCACGGCATCCCGGAGGAGAAGCTCGCCCGCGTCTTCCGCCGCGAAGCCTGAGCGCCTCCCTCGTACCCCGCTTACTGCTTACTGCTTACTGCTTACCGCCGTCCGTTCGCCGCCTCCTGCCTCCAGCTCCTCATTCCCACTTCAACCGCCGATAGTCGAACGCCTGGACCTCGCGGGCGTTGAACTTGACGATGTCGAAGTAGGGCGACAGGTCGAAGTCGCGCGGCACGCAGAGCGTCGGGTGGCGCGCGCGCAGGAGGCCGCTCCAGGCGCGGCGGGTCGGCCGACCGAGGAGCTGCTGCCGCACCCGCTCGCCGACGGTCCGCGGCTTCTGCCGGACGGGCACGGGAAGGATCGGGAAGCGAACCTTCCCGAAGGCCTCGGCCAGGAGCGACGAGCAGATCGTCTCCGTCTCGACGCCGCTGCCGAAGTGGAGCGCGTCCTCGCGCAGGTCCGGCGGGATCATCTGAAACGGGAACAAGTAGCGCGTCAGGTCCCAGAAGTTGCGCCGGTCGTACTTCCAGCCGATCCGCGAGATGACGTGGTCGAGAACGATCGCGAGGTCCTCGGGCTTCAACCCGACCGGCCGGCAGATGCGGACGTTCAGGTCGACGTACTTGACGAGCGGCGAGACCACGACGCCCCGGTCGACGAGGGCCTCGACCAACAGGTGCTTTCCCTCGCGTCCGAAGCGCCTCTGGATCTCGGCGCGCGTCGCCGCGTCGCGCCGGAAGAGCGCGTCGCCGATGTAGATGGCGCTGTGGGACCAGGACGAGGTCGTCAGGTACTTGATCGCCTGGGAGACGCGCTGGTCGCCCTCGACGAGGAGAACGTCGCCCGGCCGGATCGTGGCCTTCAGCTTCTCCGGGTCGTTGTCGACGAAGTGGTGGTAGCGCTTGCGCCGGCGCGTGAGCCGGCGGACGAACCAGTCCGACAGGGCGCGGCGCGGGGAGCGCATGGCCTATTGTGCGCCCGCGCGGGCCGGCCTACTCGTCCGGAAGCTCGGGCTCTTCCTGCATCTCGCGCTTGGTGCCCGGCGCGAGAAGATCCATCAGGAGGTCGGGAAGTCCCTCGGAAAACTGGCTCCGGGGCATGACCTGTGTGACCCCGGCGGCCGCGGCCTGGCCGGCCAGTTCCTTGTCGACGTGGGAGAGGAAGCCGATGATGGGCAGCCCCGCGGCCTTCCCTCCGCGCAGCTCCCGGACGGCCGACAGGGCGTCGCCGTTGGAGGAGAGCTCGAGCAGGATGGCCCCGGTCTCGGGCGCATTGCCGGCGCGCGTCAGCTCTTTCGGCCCGACGAAGTGCAGGGGGACGTTGAGATGGCGGGCGGTCGCCTCGATCTTCGAGCGGAAGAAGAGGTCCTCGACGCAGGCGACGACAGACTTGCTCATGGGCTGGCCGATTCTACTGCCGAACGAAGGTGAACTCTTCAGAACATCTTCACCAGGTCGACGAGATATCGGTTGATCCAGAAGTGCTGGTCGAGGCGGCGCTGGACGCTGAAAGAACCCTGGAGGTAAACGCGGGGAAGGAAGGTCCAGGCGACCCCCACCCGGTGGCCTTCGTACCACGTGTGGTACCACCAGTCGTCGGTGGTGTAGGCCCCCATCGTCGCGTCGCGCTGGATGTACTGGTAGGTGTAGAAGCCGCGCCACTGCCCCGGCGTGCCGACCTGGCCCGCGACGACCGACCCTTCCCACGCGAGCCGGCGGCCGTCGCGCGCGGCGAAGTTGTCGAAGCCGTCGAGAGAGATCAGGACCGGGACCGGGCCGATCGGGAAGCGGAGACGCAGAAGCAGGTCCGCGACGTGGAACCCGGACGCGAAGACCGGCTCGCCGCCGACCATCCGGACGGTGTTCTCCCGGATGTAGTCGGTGAACAGCTCTTCCGGCTGGAAGTACCAATAGGCGAAGGAGGCCTCGAGCGAGAAGCGCGAGGGGTCTCCGGTGCGCCACTGGACCTGGCCCGCGGCGATGCGCGTCTCGTCGCTGTAGTGCTGGGGGCCGTAGAAACCGGCGCCCGAAACCGTCCACGCGCCGTCCGGACTCGTCCAGGAGGCCGCGATCCCGGGCGTCTGGATGTCGCGGTCCCAGAGCATCTCCGAGGCCGCGAGCGGCATACCGAACCGGCCGGCGCGCACCGCGAAGTTCCCGGGAGTCCACAGGACGTACCACCGGTCGGCGGACGCCCACCGCGAGATGTAGTTGTCCTGGTAGGGATAGGCGTACTCCTCGGTGCCGTAGTCGAAGATCCCGCGGACGCCGATCTGGAAATTCTCCCAGGGCTGGAAATCGATCTCCGGTCGCAGCTCGAAGCGGCCGCGGTCGATCGTGGGGTACCCATCGTCGTGGTCGACGCGGTCGTAGCGCGCGAGAAAGTCCCAGTGCAGGGAAAACTGGGGCTTCGCGGGCGGCTCTTCGAAGTACTGCGGCTCCTGGGCGACTCCGACGGCGGCCGTCCCGGCGAGGAGACCCGCGGAGAGGAGTGCCCCGACTTTCACGCGGCCTGCGCGGTGACGCGCGTCAAGCGCCTCGTAGAGCTCGTCCACGGTCTGGTAGCGGCTCTTCGGGTCCTTCTGCATGCACTTCAGGATGATCTGCGAGATGCGCGGGTCGATCCGGGGGTTGCGCGCCTGAGGCGACGGCGGGTTCTCCTGGATGTGCTTGAGGACCACGGCGAGCGGCGTGTCGCCGTCGAAGGGGAGCGTTCCGGTGAAGACCTCGTACAGCACGACGCCGGTCGAGTAGATGTCGGAGCGGAAGTCGAGGGTCTGTCCCCGCGCCTGCTCGGGGGACATGTAGTCGGGGGTCCCGACGACGGTCCCCTCGGCCGTCATGCCGCGCTCCTCCTTGAGGCGGGCGATGCCGAAGTCCATGATCTTCAGTCCGCCGGTTGCCTCGATGATGATGTTCTGCGGCTTGATGTCACGATGGATCACGCCGACCTCGTGCGCCGCGGCGAGGCCCGCGCAGATCTGCTTGGCGATGCGAAGGCCCACCGGGGTCGGCAGGATCTCGCCGGCATCGACGAGCTGCTTCAGGGTCAGCCCCTTGACGAACTCCATCGAGAGGTAGCGCAGCCCCCCCGACTCGCCGAGGTCGTGCGTGCGCAGGATGTTCGGATGGGTGATTCGACGTGCGAGCCGGATCTCCTGCTTGAACCGGTCGAGCAGCGTCGGGTCCGCCGACAGGACCTCGCTCCGCAGCGTCTTGATCGCGACGGCGTCGTCGAGGTCGCGGTCGTGCGCGCGGTAGACGACGCCCATCCCCCCGCGGCCGAGCACTCCCTGGATCTCGTAGCGGGCCGCGAAGAGCTGGCCGACCACGGGCTCGCCCCCGGGGCGCGTCGCGGGGGAGACGGCAGTCCGCGCCACGGTTTCGGCGTCCGACGCCATCGACATCGTCAGCGACGCCACGTACTGCTCGAGGGCCGCCTTCTCGCGCAGCTCCTCGAGCATCGCCCGGAAGGACCGCGCGAGGATGCCGATCTCGTCCTTCGATTCGACGGGCAGATCCGGGGCGACGAGATTGCCGACGCGGACCTGTTCGGTCGCGCGGACGAGGCGTCCGACGCCGCCCGTGATGCGTCGCGCGAGGAAGAAGGACAGCACGAAGGCAATGACGAGCGCGGCGAGCCCGACGGCGACGAGGATCGCCTGGATCTGACGGAAGGCCGCGAGCTCCTTCTCGCGGCTCCGCAGCGCGACGGCGGCGCCGACGAGCTGGTCCGTCGACGACCGGATGGGCAGGAGGTAGGCGAGGTACGTCTCGCCGGTGAGCTCGAGGGCGAGAGGGCCGATCGTCCGCCCCTGGCGCAGGACCGCCTGGACGAGGTCGGGCCGCCTCTGGATCGCCTGCACGACGGGCGAGGTGGCGGGACCCATGGTGGAGGCCGCGAGGGACGCCTTCGCCGGCTCGGAGGGTTTGGCCGCGTCGGCCAGGAACACGACCTGCGTATTGAGCAGGCGCTCGAGGTTGCGCGCGACTTCGTCGTCGATCTGGAAGGCCGCGGCGATGACGCCCGTCAGGCGCGCGCCGCCCTCGAGGACCGGGGCCGCGACCACGTGGTACAGCTTTCCGCCCGAGAGCCAGATCCCCTCGGTCTGCGCGCCCTGGAGCGCGCCGGCGATGGTCGGCACCGCCGAGAGATCGGCCGCGTAGGGAAGCGGCCGGTCCGTCCGCGCGAGCGCCGCGCCCTCGGGAGTCGTCGCGATGAGGAAATCGGCGCGCACGCTCGACGCCTGCTCGCGCTTCAACGTGTCGAACACGGTGGCCGGATCGGGCCGGCCGGTTTCCGGGACGAGCGTCGCCATCATCGAGACCGTGCCGGCGTTGTTCACGACGGCGGCGAGCGCGCGGTGGAGCTCGTCGTAGCGGTTCTGCTGGAAGGACTCCCAGCCCGGGCCCGCTTTCTTCAGGTCTTCGGCGATCTTGGCGTCGGCCACCGCGCGCGCGCGAAATGCCGAGACGGCGACCGCCCCGCCGACGGCGACGAGGATCAGGAGGGCCATCGCGAGGAAGATCTTGAGCGTGAGGGAGAACTTCGGCGGCTCCGGCGGCGGGAGCCTCAGCCCCTTCGGCCGGACTTCCGCCGAGGTCGCGCCCCGGCCGGGCGTCTCAGTACCGCTCATCTTCCGAGTCGGGCGGCGGCGGCTTGTAGTCCTTGCCGTACTTGTTCTTGTGGGTCTCGGCCCGGAACCCGGAAACGTCGATGCGAACGGTCGCCGGCGGCTCGCCGGCCTTCACGGCGATCGGAAGGCTCGCCTCCGCGGCCGCCTGCTCGTTCCAGGCCTTGAGGGTGCGCGCGCCGTCGGGCACACCGTCGATCCGGAACGTTCCGTCGGCCCCGGTGATCGCCGCGAAATCCGAGTCGACGACGAGAACGAAGCCGACCATCTGGGGGTGGATGTTGCAGTAGATCCGGACGAGGCCCGGTTCCTCGAAGGTCTTGGGCTTCGAGGCGCCGCTGCGATAGAGGCCGAGGTCGAAGCGGTTGGCGCCGGAGACCGAGAACACGTTGTGGTAGATCGGGTCGGCGTTGGGAAATTCGACCGTCCCGTTCTTCGACACGACGACGACACGCGGCTGGAAGCGCTTCGACGCGCTCTTCATCTCGGCCGCCGACGGGCGGCCCGCGGCTGCGCCGTGCGCTCCCTCGATCCAGACGACCGAGTTCGAGGAGTCGGCGAGGTCCTTTCCATCCTTGACGAGGATGACCCGGCCCGCGACCGTTCCCGCCGGCGCCGCGGACGCCGACAGGAGGAACGCCAGGAGGACGGCGGCGCCGCGACTTCCCATGATTTTCACAAAAAATCATAGCATCCGCCGCCGCGTGCGGCCGCGCGATGCCCTGCCCGTATAATCCGCCGCAGCCGAGAGTCTGAGTCGAAGAGAGCGGAGGTCGCATGGCGCACGAAGCCGGCCCGGGATCGGAGTTCCGTCCGTACGTCTCCCCGGGACAGGACATTCCCGAGTTCACGCTGAAGGCCGTGCTGCTCGGCATCTTCTTCGGCGTCCTCTTCGGCGCGGCGACGGTTTACCTCGCCCTGCGCGCCGGCCTGACGGTCTCGGCGTCCGTCCCGATCGCGGTCCTCGCGATCGCGGTCTTCAAGAAGATCGGCAACTCCACGATCCTCGAGAACAACATGGTCCAGACGATCGGCTCGGCGGGCGAGTCGGTCGCCGCCGGCGTGGTGTTCACGATGCCGGCCCTCCTGTTCCTGTCGGACGGCGAGCACTACTTCAAGTACGTCACGATCTTCGTGCTTTCGGCCGTGGGCGGGACGCTCGGCGTCCTCTTCATGATTCCGCTCCGCCGCGCGCTCATCGTCAAGGAGCACGGCAACCTCAAGTACCCCGAGGGCGTGGCCTGCGCGGACGTCCTGATCGCCGGCGAGAAGGGCGGCGACCTCGCCCGCATGGTCTTCAAGGGCGTCGGCATCGCGATGCTCTACAAGTTCCTGTACGGCATCCTGGGACTCTGGCGCGAGACGGCGACCTGGTTCCGCACCGGGAAGAACGGGAAGATCCCGGACGCCACGCTCTCCTGCGACGTCACGCCGGAATACCTGGGCCTCGGCTACATCATCGGGCCCCGCATCGCGGGCGAGCTCGCCTCGGGCGGCGTGCTCTCGTGGCTCGCGCTGATTCCGCTGATCTCCATCTTCGTCGACGAAGGGCGCATCGTCCAGGACCTCAAGAACCTGGGCTTCAGCGACGCCTGGATGGCGAGCCACTACCACGCCGAGTGGATCTACCGCGCGTACGTCCGGTACATCGGCGCGGGCGCGGTGGCCTGCGCGGGCGTCATGACCCTCGTCAAGACGCTGCCCACGATCGTCTCGGCGTTTCGCGAGTCGGTCAAGAGCTTCGGAAAGGGCGGCGAGAAGTCGGCGGCGGTCCGGACCGAGCGCGATCTCGGCATGGGCCTCGTGGTCTTCGGATCGCTCGTGCTGGCGCTTCTCATCACCGTCCTGCCCGGTTTCCCGCACGGCCCCTTCCCGGGCTCGCTCCTGATGGGCCTGCTCGTCGTCGTCTTCGGGTTCTTCTTCGTGACGGTCTCGTCGCGCATCGTCGGCATCATCGGCACCTCCTCCAACCCCATCTCGGGCATGACGATCGCGACGATCATGGCGACGTGCGTCGTCTTCGTCGCCGTCGGCCGGACGGGCGACGTCTACCAGGCCGTCGCCCTGTGCATCGGGGCCATCGTCTGCGTCGCGGCGGCCAACGCCGGCGCGACCTCGCAGGACCTGAAGACCGGCTACCTCGTCGGCGCGACGCCCCGGCGGCAGCAGATCGGCTTCATCATCGGCGTGCTGACGTCGACGCTCGTCATCGGCGGGACGCTGTTCCTGCTCGACAAGACGTACGCGATGGGCGAGCCGCACGGGATCGGCGGCCCCAAGCTCGCGGCCCCGCAGGCGACCCTCATGGCGACGATCATCAAGGGCCTCCTCGCCCAGAACCTGCCGTGGGCCCCCGTGCTCGTCGGCGTCTTCCTGGCGTTCATGGCGCAGATGGCGGGCGCGCACGCCCTCTCCTGGGCGGTCGGCGCCTACCTGCCGCTGTCGACGACGTTCCCGATCTGGATCGGCGGCATGATGAAGGCCCTCGCCGACAAGATCACCCACCGCAAGGAGGAGAGCGAGCTCTCCTCGGGCATGCTCTATTCGACGGGCCTCGTGGCCGGAGGCTCGCTCGGGGGCGTCCTCATCGCCCTCGTCGCCTTCATCGGCGACTCGGTCCTCCACATGGAGAACCCGACGTTGATCGAGCGGCTCGACCTCGGGGCGAAGCTCTACCCGGCGTTCAAGAACGGCGTCGCGGGCGACATCCTTTGCGCCGTGGTCTTCGCCGGCCTCTGCTGGCTCCTCGTCCAGAACGCCAAGAAGAAGCTGGAAGCCTAGGCCCGAAAACACCGGGGTCAGGTCTGGAATTTTCGGTTCCGAGCGAGTGATCCGAAAAATCGAGACCTGACCCCATGGATTTTTCAGATCACGCCGAACTTCTTGCCCGACCTTCTTGAACGCGTCGACGGCGCGGTCGAGATCGGACCGCTCGTGCGCGGCCGAGACCTGGCAGCGCAGGCGCGCCTGGCCCTGCGGAACGACGGGGAAGCCGAACCCCGAGACGTAGACGCCCTCCTCGAGGAGAGCCTTGCCCATCGCGAGAGCCTTGGCCGTTTCGCCGACGATGACCGGGACGATGGGATGCGTGCCGTGGGGGATCCTGAAGCCGGCCTCCGAGATCGCCTTCCGGTAGTAAGCCGCGTTGTCGCGGAGCTTCTTGACCGGGGCGGGATCTTCGCGCAGGAGCCGGAAGGACTCGAGCGCGCCCGCCGCGACCGCCGGGGGAAGCGAGTTGGAGAAGATGTACGTTCGGCTGCGCTGCCGGAGCGTCTCGACGAGGGACTTCGGCCCGGTGACGAAGCCGCCGGCCGCCGAGCCCATCGCCTTGCCGAGGGTGCCCGTGGTGACCGGGACCTTTCCGAAGACGCCCTGTTCCTCGGCCGTCCCCCGGCCCGTCGCGCCGAGGATTCCGGTCGCATGCGAATCGTCGACCGCGAGGACGGCCCCGTGCTTCTCGCAGACGCGGACGCACTCCCGCAGGTCGGCTTCCTCGCCTTCCATCGAGAAGACGCCGTCGGTGATGTAGAGCTTGAAGCGCGAAGTCGTGTCTTCCCCGAGCATCCGGTCGAGGCCCGCGAGGTCCCCGTGCGGCGCGCGGAAGCGCTTGGCCTTGCACAGCCGCACGCCGTCGATGATCGACGCGTGGTTGAGCTCGTCCGAGTAGAGGCCGTCGGGCTCGTCGAGGACGGTCGCGAAGAGGCCCTCGTTCGCCGCCCAGCAGGTCATGTAGAGGATGGCGTCGTCGCAGCCGAAGAAGGACGCGATCTCGGCCTCGAGATCCTTGTGGATTTCCTGGGTGCCGCAGATGAAGCGCACGGAGCCGAGGCCCGCGCCCCAGCGGTCGACTGCTTTCTTCTGGGCCTCGCGGATGCGCGGGTGGTTGGCGAGCCCGAGGTAGTTGTTGGAGGTCAGCATGATGACTTCGCGGCCGCCGACCTTGACCCGCGGCCCCTGCGCGGACTGGAGGACGAGCTCCTCCTTGTAGGTGCCGGCCTCGCGGAGCGCGGCCATCTGCCCGGCGAGATGGTCGAGGAGCGTCGTCACTTCGACTCCGAAACGATCTTTCCGGCGACGCGGTCGCCGGGGAACGCCGCGCCGAGGGCCGCGAGCGCCCGGTCGAACGCCCCCATCGAGCCGGCCATGATCTCCGCGCAGAGGGTCGGCGTCCGGACGAACTCCATCGTCCCCGTCACGCCGCGCACCACGATCGAGTCCGCCGGGGCCTCGACCGTGAAGAGGATCCCGTCGACCTCCTCGAGCGCCCGCGAAGCGATCCGCTCCGCCTTCTCGACCTCGTCCCGCATCAGGCAGACGCCCGCGAGGCCCACGACCTGGAAGTGGTTGGGCTCGAACTCGGTGCGGTCCCAGTTCTTCCAGACCCGCTCGCGGGGGACGAGCTGGAACCGATAGGCGACGGCCGAGAGCCGCGCCTCCTCGACGGCGAACTCGGCGATGCGCCGTTCCGTCAGCTCCTGGTTGGGGTCCGGCTTCGGGGGCTTGCTCGTGGGCATGGTCAGGGTCTCCCGTTCGGGTAAAAGACGACCTTCATCGCGCGGCGGTCGTCGAGCAGTTGCATCGCGTCGTGGAATTTCTCGAGGCCCTCGAACTCGTCGGTGACGAGCCACTCGACGTCGAGGCCGGCCCGGAAGAGGTCGATCATCTTGATCCAGGTGTCGAAGACTCGCCGGCCGATGATGGCGTGGATCGTCAGGCCCTTGAAGACGACGTCGTTGGTGTAGTCGCGGATCGTCACGGCCTTGCCGCGTGGCAGGCCGAGCAGCGAGAGGACCGCGCCCGGCCGGGCGGCGGCGAGGCCCAGATTGATGGACGGCTCGGCGCCCGAGAGCTCGAGAACGACGTCGGCGCCGCCGCCCGTGGCCTCGCGCAGGCTCCCGACGGGGTCCTTCGTGCGGGGGAGCTCGAGGACGGAGACCTGAGAGAGCCTGCGCTCCTTGGCCCAGCGGCGCGCGTGCGCGGCGGCGAGGCCGTTGACTTCCGTGATCGCGATGCGGGCGGCGCCCGAGATGCGCGCGATCTCGGCGCACATCGCGCCGATCGGGCCGTACCCGAGGACCGCCACGGACACGCCGGAGAGATCGGCGACCTGCGTCGTGTGAACGGCGTTGCCGAGGGCGTCGAGGAACGCGCCGACCTTCGGCGGAATCATGCCCCGGTCGAGCGGCACCACGTTGAAGGCCGGCACCACCACGTATTGCGCGAAGCACCCGTCGCCGTGCACGCCCAGGATCCGCGTGTTCTCGCAGATGTGGCGGCGGCCCGTGCGGCACGGGCGGCAGGCACCGCACGTCACGTGCATCTCGGCCGAGACGTACTGGCCTTCCTCGAGGTGCGGGCGCTTGCCGCCCGGCCCGAAGGCGACGATCTCTCCGCAGAACTCGTGGCCGTAGATGCGCGGGGGCCGGATCATCCCGGTGATCGAGGCGTCCCATTGATAGATGTGCTTGTCCGTTCCGCACACGGCCGTCGCCAGGACCTTGATCAGGACCTCGGCCTGCCCGGGAACCGGGACGGGAACCGTCCTGACCTCGGTCGCGTCCCGGCCGCCGCGCCGCCTTCGTCTTGACGACGGCGGTCATCTTCGCCGGACCGCCCGCGGTCCGCCGTCCGCCGTCTGCCGGCTCGACTTCCCCATCAGTCGCCCGCCTGGTCGTCGCGCACGAATCCCGTGCGCGCGCCGGCCGCCGCGGCGTGGGCGGAGTAGACCGACGCCGGCTTCACGTACTTCGCGACGACCGCGCGCGTGCCCCCAACCCGCAGCTTTTCGAAGAGGAACGTGAGCTTCTCCTCGAGCGTCGCGCGGATCGCGCCCTTGGTGCCCTCCGGCAGGTTCCAGACCTGCTCCTTGTACGGGCCGATCGCCTTCTTCCGGGTCTTGTAGAGAAACTGGGGCTGCGTCTCGCCCTTCTTGCGTTCCTCGGCGGCGTTCTCGTCGAGCCAGCGCTCGATCTCGCGCTTCAAGGGATAGGGAAACGCGGGATGGTCGTAGACGGTGTTCATGAAGTCGGTCGCGAGGTGAATCTCGGCGCAGTCGTTGTCGGGGAAGTGGCCGAAGTACTCGGGCGGAAGTGTCGAGGCGCCGTGCTGCACGGCGCCGGCGAGGCCGTACTCCTCGCGCGCCACCTTCGAGATCGTCTTGAGTACGTTGAAGTCGATCGCGACGCGTTCGACCGAACCGTCGGCCGCGACGACGCCGCCGTGCGAGGACCCCGTCTGGACCGAGACCTTCTCGATGCCGTGGCCGCCGCCGAGCGCCTTGCGGTAGACGTTCATGTAGGCGCGGAACTCCTCCGGCGTCGAGTTCTCCTTTCCGACCTCGCCGATCTCGCCGCCGACGGAGACGGGCATCGCCTTCGGCTCGCGTTCGCGGATGAACTTCGTGAAGCGCGCGCAGAGGGTCGCGTTGACGTCCTGCTGCGCCTCGAGCGTCGGCTTCGAGAGGTCGACGAGCGTCGACGTGTCGATGTCGATCTGGAAAAAGCCCGCCGGGATCGCCTCGTCGATGAGCGCCTCGATCGCGGCGACCTCCTTCTCGGGCGCCTCCTTCATCTTCTTCGGGTTCGTCTGGAAGTGGTCGCCCTGGAGGAAGAACGGTCCCGTCCACTCCTCGCGGATCGCGGCGGCGAGCATGACGGCCGCATACTCGGCCGGGCGCTGCTCCGTGTAGCCCATCTCGCTGCGGGCGATCTCGAAGATCAACGCGCCGACGTCGAGCTTGCGGGCGGCGCGCAGCGCGGCCCGCGCCGTGTCGTAGGACATGATCCGCACGTTGACGGCGGGGACCGTGAATCCGGAGACCTCGCCCCGCCCGCGCGCCTGGTAGAGCGGAAGAATCGAGGCCGGGAGGATGCCGAGCGATTCGGCGGCTTCGCGAATCGCGTGGCGCGCGGCGTCCCGCGCCTCGGCCGGCGCGAAGACGGCCGTCCAGACGAGAGCGTCGATCATCTCGGCGCGGAAGCGCGCCGGGTTCGTCACGACGACCCCGCCGTCGAGGCGGACGGTCCCCGAGCGAGTCAGGGCTTCTCGAAGCTCGGCCGGGGATGCGTAGAGGTTCATCATGACTCCACGTCGAAAAGTGCCCGGGGATTCTGATGCAGGGCCGTATGCTACGGTCTTTCCGTGACGCCTGCCGAGCTCGCCGACGTCCTGGCCGGGGCGCTGCCTCCGGAGGCGATCCTGTCCGACGTCGAGTCGCTCGACGCGCACGCCCACGACGAAACCGAAGACCTCCGGTCCCGCCCGGCGATCGTCGTCGCCCCGCGGTCGGAAGACGAGGTCCGGGCGGTCCTCGCCGCGGCGCGCGCGCGGCTCTTTCCGGTCACGCCCCAGGGCGCGCGCACGGGTCTCTCGGGCGGGGCCCTGCCGTCGCCCGGCGGCGTCGCGCTCGACCTGACCCGGATGAACCGGATCCTCGAGATCGACCGAACGAACCTCTTCGCCGTCGTCGAGCCCGGCGTCGTCACGCAGGTCCTCCAGGAAGAGGTCGAGCGACTCGGTCTCTTTTATCCTCCGGATCCCTCTTCGCGGGGCTCCTGCACGATCGGAGGCAACGTCGCCGAGAACGCGGGCGGGCCCCGCGCCGCCAAGTACGGCACGACCGGACGCTACGTGGCGGGACTCCGGGTGGTGGTGCCGGGAGGCGCGGTCCTCGCGCTCGGAGGCAAGAACCGGAAAGACGTGGCGGGCTACGAC
>CAVXRK010000009.1:0-890882 GCA_963764025.1 uncultured Acidobacteriota bacterium | reverse complement strand
CATGCGGTTCGGCCGATCCGTACACGTAATCCGCTCCGACCCCCCTCGCCCGTCGAGAGGGATTTCGGTACACAGAACGGCACAGGAGGCCTTCGCGACACCTACATGTTTGGGGCCTTGAGCGAAGACAGCGTTGTCCACCGCCCCACTAAGCAGGCAACGCTAGGAGTTCAAGGATACGAGCCTGAGCCTTGATAGCCGACGATCCTACGGTCGATTTGGTAGTCGGGCTGTTGGTTGGAAGTTCACGAGCGACGATGGCGGGCAGCTTGGAGTGCCTGTGGTCCTATCGTGGTGTAGCCGAATACCCACCCGTACTCATTCGCCGCCAACGAGAGAAACGGTAATCCCTCCCCCAGCCGAAAATCCGAAGGGCTCAGAACGAGACCCGAACCGCGGCGCGGAAAACGCGCGGATCGGAGCGGCCGGTGACCTTGCCGTAGTTTGGGTTGTTCTGTTCCTGATTCGGATCGAAGATCGAGTCCGGGTAGTCGGTGGGCTGTTGATCGGACCACGCATCGTCACGCGACATTGCGATCTGCTTGTTGAAGATGTTGAAGAGATACGCCTGTAGCGTCACGGTCGCTGGCCCGATCGCGAACGGGTACGCAAGCGTGAGGTTGGTGCCCCAGAGGGTCGGCAGCCGGCCCTCCGATCCGCGCGGAACGAGAAAGACCTCCGAGCGGTAGAGCTCGTTCAAGTAGCCCCGCCGGTTGAGCGGCGCGCCCGACTCGACGAAGGCCTGAAGCCCCAGAGAGAGGCGCCAGGGCGTGACCCAGTACCCGTCCAGTCGGAACCGGCTGGGCCGGCGCAGGCCTTGGCAATCGGAAGGTCAATGCCCTGGCGATCGATCCTTTGACCCCGGCCAGGCTCTACGCCGGCACGGATGGCGGTGTCTACGACCGCCTGGACATCGCGTCCGGCTCCTCGGATCTTGGCCCCTTGGATCTTTCGGTAGGCAGCGACAACAGGACGCATCTTTTGTCGACGAGCGTCGACGGCCAGATGGAGCTCGCGAGCCTGGATGGTTCCGGCGCCCTGGCCAGCAGCGCGAGTTTCGGCCCCTACAGCGGCTGGAACGCGACGGCCGTGGCCGATGGCTCCGATGGGCTGACCCGGCTGCTGTGGAGCAACCTCGATGGTTCGACGGGACTCCAGTTCCTGGGGCCAACAGGCGATCACGCCTCGGTCTACCGCTTTGGACCTGTGGGCACCTGGACGGCTGTGGACGTAACTGTGGGCCCCGACAACACGACGCATCTCCTGTGGACGAACGTCGATGGCCGTATAGGGCTCGGGAGCTTGGATGGTTCTGGCGCCTTGGTCAGCGGCGCGAGCTACGGCCCCTACAGCGGCTGGTTCGCCCGATGCATCTCCCGTGGAGCGGACGGCTTGACGCGGGTCCTGTGGACCAAGGCCGACGGCACGGTGGGGCTCTCTCTGCTTGGTGCGGGGGGCATCGCCGCCACTTATCGATTTGGGCCTGTCTTTGGACCTGCCTCAGGATGGACGGCACGGGACATAGCGGTGGCCAGCGACAATCAGACGCGCATCCTCTGGGCCAACTCGGACGGCAGGATAGTTCTCTGGAGCGTGGACAACTCGGGCGCCGTGACAAACTCCCAGTCAGTCTACGGGCGCCCGGAATCCGGTCAGGCCGCTACCCGTGTCTCTGCGGGAGCGGATGGCTTGACTCGCGTGCTGTGGACGAGCCCGGAGGGGACCGGCACCCTGGGGTTGTTGGGCCTCGACAACGTTCTTCAGAGCTCGTTCGGTTTGAATTGAGAAGCTTCCAGTTACCGCTCTCGGCATTCTTCGAAGGGCCCTTCGGGGCCCTTTCGGAGAGGAGGAGTCAAATGAACGATGGAGTTCGCCGTAATCGTTGGCCGGATGCCGCGGCTCGGGGGCAGTCTGGTCGCTCCATGAGCGCAAGGATCGTCCAGACGTGGGTCGTGACGTTGGCGCTATGCGTGACGGGGTTCGCCGTGGCGCAAGACCCCGGGTTCGTCCTCCAGGGCGAGGTCGGCCTCGTCACGACGCTCGTGCTCGACCCCTCGGCGCCGGCAATGGTCTATGCCGCCACCGCTCGCGGCCTCTTCAAGAGCCTCGATGGCGGCACGAGCTGGCGCCCGGTCGGAAAGGGCCTGCAGGGGCATTCTCTCCTGGGCCTCGCGACCGATCCGCTATCGCCCTCCCGGCTCTACGCCACGACCGACACGGGAGGCGTCTACCGCAGCGTCGACGGCGGCGAAATTACTTGGCGCCCGCGACGAGCTTCTGGAACCTCGGGTTCTTGCGCAGCGGGTCGAAGTTGGGGTCGATCTTGAGCCAGCTGGGCGAAAGAAAGTACGGGATCTTCATGAGCGGCTCGAGTTGGTCGAGCGCTTTTGCTTGCTCGCCGACGAGCATGTAGATGCGCGCGAGCTGGTGCTGCATGTACGGGCCACTGGTCGCATCCTCGGAAACGGGAGAGAGCGCGACGCCGCGCTCGCCCTCCCGGATCGCCTCTTCCTTCCGGCCCAAGTAGGCGAGTGCAAGGCCGAATGCGCTGTGGCGTACCGGGTCCTCGGGCGTCGCGCGAAGCTGCTCCTCGAAGGCCTTTTTCGCTTCTTCCGCGTGCCTCCGCGCGTTCGCCGCGTCGCCCTCGAGAACATAGGCCTGAACCAGGCAGAGGGCCCAAACGCCGCGATCGTCGTCGAACGCGCTCGGCGTGAGCCGAAGGAGCAGCTGTCGCCGCTGTTCGTCCAGAGCCCAACCGAGATCGCCGTACCATGCTAGGTAGGCCACGAGTGCATTGGGCTCGACGTCTTTGGGCGCGGCATTGAGCACGGCCCGGGCGCCAGGCAAGTCTCCCTCCCCTAGGAATGTCATGGCTTTGCGCTCGATCAGACCGAGATTGGCGGGCGCGAGGGCGAGCCCGCGATCACAGACTTCCCGTGCCTCGAGGTAGCGGCGCAGGGGGAGGAGCGCGTCGCTGAGAGCGATGAAATTGACAATTGATCGGGGATCGAGGCGCGCGGCCTGTGTGAGGTGCTCCACCGCCGCAGCCCAGTGCCCGAGGTGCTGCTCGACGAGCGCCGTTCCCCTGAGAAGGTCGGCGTTGCCGGGCGCGACGCGCTGAGCCTTCGCAAACTGCTCCAGGGCACGGTTGAAGTCTCGGGAAACCAACCGTTCGTAAGTGGCGAGGGCGTAGTACCCCTCCGCGCGGTCTGGCGCAAGCGCGATCGCCTTCTCCGCTGCCTGCCGCGCGCGGTCCGCGACCGCGGGCGTGGGAGTGCCATTGACGTAAAAGATCGAATTGGCCCGCGAGACTCTCGACCACGCCTGCGCGAAGCCCGGGTCCAGCGCCACGGCCTGCTCGTAGAAGCCGAGCTGTTTCCGGAGGCTGGGCGGATCGGCCGCCGTGCTGTTCCAGACCTCCTCTCCCCTGAGGAAGGCGTCGTAGGCAGCGAGGTTCTGCGTCGGCTTTTCCGACAGTCGTTTCTCGTCGCCCGCGCCGAGCGCCACACCGAGCGATTGCGCGACTCTCGAGGCGATGTCCGACTGCACGTGAAAGACATCCGTCAGCGCCGCGTCGAACGGCTGCTGCCACGCTGTGGCGGGCGCTCCGGACTGCGGCACTTCGACCAGCTCGGGGCTGACCTGCACGCGGTTGCCTCCGGCGCTCTTCTGCCAGCGAACGGTGGCCGTCAGAATGAACCGGGCGCCGAGCTCTCGGGCAATCTCCTGTGGCGTTTTGGTCGTCTTCCGGTAGGGCGTCGAGCTGGCGCGCGCGATCACCTCGACACCCGGCAAGGAAGCGAGCTTCCCGCGCACGGCGTCACCCATGCCGTCCGCGAAGTAGTCGTCCTCCGGAGGGCCCAGGTTTTCGAAAGGCAGCACGGCGACTCGCCTCACACCCGAGAGTCCACCGCCGGTTTTCTGAGATCTCCGCAGCAGGAAGACTCCGGCGACAGCGACCACGACGATCACGGCAGCCGCCCCGAGGAGCCAACTCTTCCCGCCCTGCCGCGCACCGAGCCGCACGCCGCTCGTGACGGTCGGCGAGGAGGCCTCCTCGAGGGCAAACTCGATGTCCCTCGCAGACTGGAAACGTCGCTCCCGGACCTTCTCCAGGCAGTGCTTGACGACGTGATCCAGAGCCGGCGAGATGTTCCGCCCCGACTGCGTCAGCTCCAACGGCTCCTGTAACAGGATTGCCGCCATCGTGTCGTTCGCTGTGTCCTTCTTGAACGCCTTCTTCCCCGAGAGCATCTCGTACAGGATCGTCCCGAAGGAGAAGATGTCCGAGCGGTGATCGACGGACAGTCCCCGAACCTGCTCGGGAGACATGTAGCCCATCGTCCCCATCACCGTCCCGGCCTCCGTATGGCCCGAGCCGGTCGGTGCACTCGTCTGCTCCTCCGGCGCGACCGCCTCGACCTTCTTCGCCAGCCCGAAGTCCAGGATCTTGACGTGGCCGTCGTTCGAGACGAACAGGTTCTCGGGCTTCAGGTCACGATGAACGATGCCTTTCTCGTGAGCCGCGGAGAGGCCCTTGGCGACCTGGAGCGCGTAATCCACGGCCTGCTTCTGCGCGATCGGTCCCGAGTCGAGCTTGCCGCGCAGCGTTTCGCCCTCCAGCAGCTCCATCACGGCGTAGGCCGTCCCCTCGTGCGTGCCGAAGTCGTGGATCGCGAGGATGTTTGGATGCGACAGCGCCGCGACCGCCAGGGCTTCGCGCTCGAACCTCGCCAGGGCATCGGGATCAGCGGCAAGCGATTGCGGCAGAACCTTAACCGCCACCTGGCGCTTCAATTTCGAGTCCCGAGCCCGATAGACCTCTCCCATCCCGCCCGCGCCAAGAGGCGCGAGGATCTCATAAGGTCCAAGGCGTGTGCCGGACGAGAGCGTCATGACGGAAAGCCGATGCGGCGTAGCAGGTCCTCAAACCTCGCATCGGAGCGAAGAGCGCCCCAGCGCGGATCCACTTTCAGGCCGAGTGCGATAAGCCAGCCGCTGCGGGCCTGGTAAGCCTTTTCCAGCCACCTCATCGCCTCGTCGTTCTGCCCGAGGCCGGCATGTACCAGCGCGATGCTCGCCAGAGGATCGCAACCCCGCTCGGACCACCCCTTCAGCTCCTCGATCAGCCGCATTGCCGCCTCCCGCCGGCCTGACACTGCATATGCGTGGCCGAGGGCGGCGACAGCTTGGATCGACCGGTTGAAACGCCTGACCGCTTCCTCCAACTCGGAAATCGCCTCCGGATACATCTTCTTTTGCTCCAAGGCCCACCCTAGATCCAGGAGAGCCACACCGAAACCGTTGTCCAGCTCGAGCGTCATGCGAGCGGCTTCGATCGTCCGGTCATACTGCCGGGAGTTATAAGAAACGAGAACGCGGGTAGTACTGATGATGGCCGACAGCGGATCAAGCTCATAGGCGCGCTCCGACTCCGCGATCGCCTCCTCGTGCCGGCCAAGCCAGGACATGAGCAAGCTGTACCAGCTATGCCCTGTCGGGTACTTTGGGTCAAGCTCGATCGCGCGCCTGTATTCCTTCTCCGCCGCCGAGAAGTCCCAGTCAAAGAACTGATGCGTCCAGGCCAGGGTCGCGTGAGCGTGCGCCAAGGTGTCGTCGATCTCGAGCGCCTTCACGGCGGCGGCCTTCGCCTTCGGAAGAGTCTCGCTCGAGGGAAGCCCGGTGTACAGGAAGTGAATGGCGTAGCTGTCTGCCAGGCCCGAATATGCCAGCGTGTACATCGGGTCTTTCTCGATCGCCTGTTGGAAGTACCCGATCCCCTTCTGGATGCCCTCCGTGGTCCTCTTGTTCCAGTGGTAGCGACCCTTGAGATACAAGCCGTAGGCTTCCGCGTTTTCCGTGTAACGCTTGGTCAGCCGCTTCTTCTCCTCCCTGGTTAAGCGCTGCCGAAGCTTCCCGTAGATGTCCCTGACAATCTCCTCCTGCACGGCGAGGATGTCCGAGAGTCTCCGGTTGTACTCCTCCCCCCAAAGGTGCGTATCATCGCGAGCGTCCACTAACTCCGCATGGATCGAGAGGGCGTCGCCTCGTTGGACAATTCGCCCCGTCAGCACGGCACGAACTCCAAGCTCCCTCCCGACGGTCCTCGCGCCCACGTCTTTTCCCTTGTAGTGAAAGGCCGACCCCCGGGAAACCACCTTCATCCCCGGAATCTGCGACATGCGGTCGATCAGGCTCTCGGTGATCCCGTCGCTTAGGTACTCCGCGTCGGGATCGCCTCCCACGTTGACGAAGGGCAGCACGGCCAGAGAGCGCGGTCCGGTCGGTGCCTGCCGAGCAGCCCGTACAGGCGCGGAGCGGCTCGACACCTCGCGCAGGGCGAACGCGATGTCGTGCGCCGATTGGAAGCGCTCCTCCGGGCTCTTCTCCAAGCAGTGACGCATGACGCGCTCGAGGCCCGGCGAAATCGACTGGTTGGTGACCGAGAGACTCGGAGGCTCGTCAGTCAGAACTGCTGACATGGTATGCGCTGCCGAACCGCGTTGGAAAGCGCGTTCTCCAGACAACATCTCGTAGAGAACCGAGCCGAAAGCGAAGATGTCCGAACGCGTGTCTGCCGGCAGCCCTTGCACCTGCTCCGGCGACATGTAGGCCACGGTTCCCATCACGATGCCCGCTTCAGAAACAGCGGTTAGCGTTGGAGCCTCTGTCGCCTCATCGGAGGCTGGCTCTGGAACGACAAGCTTGGCCAGACCGAAGTCCAGGATCTTGACCCGCCCGTCCTTCATAACAAAAAGGTTCTCCGGCTTCAGGTCCCGATGGACGATCGCTTTGTCGTGTGCCGCGGCCAACCCCTGCGCGATCTGGATTGCGTATTCGATCGCCTTTCGATTCGGCAACAAGCCACCGGCTAGTTTCGAGCGAAGCGTTTCTCCCTCGAGTAGCTCCGTAACAATGTATGGGGCTCCCTCGTGCGACCCGATATCGTGGACTGCCGTGATGTTGGGATGATTGAGGCTTCCGGCCGCCTGTGCCTCCTGCTCGAAGCGCCGCAACCGATCAGGATCGGTCGCGAAAGAGGTTGGAAGAACCTTGATGGCGACCTCGCGCCTGAGCCTGTCATCCCGCGCTCGGTATACCTCCCCCATCCCGCCCGCGCCGAGAGGCGACAGGATCTCGTAGGGGCCGAGACGGGTCCCGGCTGAAAGTGTCATCGGGTGGCCGCTAACGAAGCTTAATCCTTTAGGCGGCTTACTCGACGTTTCCCGTGGGTGTCGTCCTCACGAATCGGCCTCACCGCTAGACAGCGTTCCGCGCTACGGGTTGATGACGATCCACCCGTCGGCGTGGCCGTGTCGGTTATGTTGATCGTACTTGAAACGCTTCATCGTCCCCTTGGGAAGCGTCGCAAGGACGGTGTTTACTGGTCCGGAGCTGCAAATCCCTCCTGTGTAATTGGCTAGCTGAAACTCCCAGTAGTGCCCTGGCCCAGGCTTGTGCATGTTTTGAAACGGCGCGTCGGGCACAGAAGCCATGGCGATCGGGAAGCGGATCTTGAACGCTCCCCCCTCGTTAGTGGGTTGGTCCGAGCGCCATTCGACCTCGTCTGAGGGAACTCCGGGGCTTCCGCTGTTCACCACGAGGTGAAGATGGTTGGGATCGGGTCCGACCTGGATCGTGTACTTAGGCATAGTCTCTTCTCCTTAAGAACCGGCCGCGTCATGCGGCGCGGCGACCATCGAGCATTACTCGCGGGGCCCTCTCGCACGGAAGCCGCTTGTCTTAGGGACCAGGTTACCGTCACAACCACGAACTCCAAAGAGATGGCGTGGAGCCTATCAGGCTAGGAACAACTGTCGAGCGTTAGCGGGGCGCAAAATCGTCCGGGAGGCTGAAGCGCGACCGTACTCGTCGCGCCACGAACCGCTGGCCCCCCGCATCCGCCCGGCAATCGCCGACAGGGCCGAGACGGGTCCCGGCTGAGAGGGTCATCGGTTGCTGCTAAGGGATTCTATGCCGCGAGCTGTGGCGAGAGGATTGGTCGGGGCGAGAGGATTTGAACCTCTGACCACTCGGTCCCGAACCGGAAACCCGTGATCCCTGGGGATCTCGCCTGATCCCCAGGGACTACGATTCCAGCGACGTATCGACTGCGCTAACTCTCCTGATCACGCCTGCGAACTGCAGAAGTGGGACAGAAGAGGGACAGCCGGGGGTGGTAGGACCTCCGCCAGCGAGCCGCTCCGCCCAGAGGGTCGCCTCGCATATCGACGGGGCAAAAAAACTCGCCGATAAACCCCGTTGGTGTTGTTCACCACGAGCGCCCTGACCCCGGGCAGCCCCGTCCAGAGAGATTAGGTTAGCCCCTCGGCCTATCGCCCCTCCGTGGAAGCCCGACCTGCCGCCTCGAGCGCCGCCAGACGCGCCCGAAGGGCCGCGATCTCTTCCTGCTGGACTTCTAGCCGCTTCTGTTGCTTCTGCAGCTCGTTCAGGAGCATCGCGGGCATCTCGTGGTACAGGACCGTCTCCGGCCCGCCAGAGGAGTCGCACACGACTAGCTCCGGAAGGACTTCTTCCACTTCCTCCGCGATCAACCCGAATTGCTTCCGGTCGCCCGCCTGACCCTTGTACCGAAAGCTCACTGGCCGAAGTTTCAACAACGCGCTGCTCGCCTCGGCCATGTCCGATATCTCCTCCTTGAACCGCGCCGAGGAGGAGACGGTTCCGAGCTGCCCAGCAGAATCGATCACGACGGGGATGGCGTCAGCATAGCTCGTTGTCACCCCGCGAACTCCAGCGATGAACGCGGCGGTTTGGGCTAGACCGATCCGAGTCGTGGCGGACTCGAAGGCGGTGCCCCCGCTGGCGAGGTAGAGGTTATTGTCACCCGCCTCCAGGTAAAAGCCCGCGCCATGACCGATGGCGATGTTGTCGCTACCCGTGGCGTTGCTGTAGAGCGCCTCCTTTCCGATGGCGATGTTGCCGCTACCCGTGGTGTTGCTGCTGAGCGCGTACGTCCCGCTGGCCGTGTTCCAGACACCCTGGGTGTTGCTGTAGAGCGCCAGCCATCCGTTGGCGGTGTTGTCCTCACCCGTGGTGTTGCTGTAGAGCGCAGCGTATCCGCTAGCGGTGTTGCCGTAACCCGTGGTGTTGCTGTAGAGCGCCATAAATCCGCTGGCGGTGTTGAAGGTACCCCTATCCGTGGTGTTGCTGTAGAGCGCCTGGTATCCGGTGGCGGTGTTGCCGAAACCCACGGTGTTGCTGTAGAGCGCTTGGTATCCGTTGGCGGTATTTTCGAAACCCTCGGTGTTGCTGTAGAGCGCCTGGTATCCGCTGGCGGAGTTGTAGTAACCCGTGGTGTTGCTGGCAAAGGCAGCATTTCCAACGGCGGTGTTTCCAAGGGCATCGGTCCGCACCCCTGCTCCTGCTGGGCCAGGCGGACCCATCGGCCCAATCATGCTCCAACTTGCAGCTGTTTCGTGCTTCTTACAGGAATCCTTCGCCGAGTCGATGATGCGTACGTCCCCGTTCTTGGAGACGCAGGCGTGAAAGACCCCGTTTGCGTCAGGGATGCTCGCTAGAGCGATCCCTCCGCTGATTGCCAGAGCAGACACAACACCGAAAGCGCGACTGATCCAATTTCGCGGTCGCATGACTATCCCCACTTTTCCGGAGGGCCTAAACCTCCAGCAGGCAGGCTATTCCGCTATGGAATCAATTGGTGGTGATGTGTCTGCATCAAATTGGCAATGAGATGCTCACATCTTGAGCCTGAGGCCAATCCCGTCGGAGCCGCCCCGCCTGAGGTCGCCTCGCATATCGAGGGGGTGAAAAAACTCGCCGAATCGACTGAATCACTTGGCACCGGCGACGAGCTTCTGGAACCTCGGGTTCTTGCGCAGCGGGTCGAAGTTCGGGTCGATCTTGAGCCAGCCGGGCGAGAGGTAGTACGGGATCTTCAGCAGCGGCTCGAGCCGGTCGAGCGCCCTCTCCGGCTCGCCGACGAGCATGTAGATCCGCACGAGCTGGTGCTGGAAGTAGGGGCCAAAGTACGCATCCTTCGCCAACGGAAGAAGTGCGGTGCCGCGCTCGCCTTGCCGTATTGCATCGGCCTTCTTGCCCAGATACGCCAACGCCGTGCCGAGGCCAGCGTGGAGGAAAGCGCTTTCGGGTGTCGCGCCCAGCTGTTGCTCATAGGTCTTTCTTGCCTCTTCGGCGTAGGTGTGCACGCTCGCCTGGTCACCCCCCAATGCAAAGACTTGCGCGAGGCAAAGACCCCAAACTGCGCTGTCGTTGTCGAACGCGCTCGGCTTCAGGCGGAGGAGTAGCTCGCGCTGCCCTTGGTCGAGGACCCAAACGAGATCCCGAAAATTCGCCAGGTATGCCACGAGCGCGGTTAGCGCGACTTCTTTCGGCGCAGCCTTGATAGCGGCTCGTGCGCCAGAGAGATCCCCCTCTCCGAGGAACGTCATGGCCTTGTCTTCGATCAGCCAGAGATCGGTAGGAGCGAGGGCGAGTCCCCGATCGATGGCCGCGCGCGCCTCGGAATAGCGGCGCAGGAGGAGAAGCGCATCACCGAGTCGACGCTGGATCGCAACCGAACGGGGGTCGAGGCGCTCAGCCTGGCGGAGATGCTTCAGCGCTGCATCCCAGCGGCCAAGGACTTGTTCGGCTAGCGCAGGCGATCCGATGGCATCCGAACTGCCGGGCGCGAGGTACTCCGCCCTGGCAAACTGCTCCGACGCGCGACGGTAGTCGTGCGCGACGACCAGCTGGAAGAGGCCGAGAGCAATGTACCCATCAGGGTGATCCGGGGCTAGCGCTACAGCCCTTTCCGCTGCTTGCCGCGCCCGCTCCATTAGTTCGGGCGTGGGCGTGCTGAAACCGTAAACAAGTGAATTCGCCCTCGCGACCTGAGCCCACCCTCGGGCAAACGTCGGGTCGAGCGCCACTGCTTGTTCGTAGAAAGCGAGGGCCCGCCGCAGGCTGGGCGGATCCGTGGCCGCCATGCCCTCCGAGGCCTCCTCGCCCTTCAGGAAGGCATCGTAGGCAGCGAGGTTCTGCGTGGGCTTCTCAGAAAGCCGCTTCTCCTCGCCCGCCCCGAGTGCTGCACCCAGCGCTTGAGCGACTCGTGAGGCAATGTCCGACTGAACCTGGAACACATCCGTTAGCGCCGCGTCGAACGGCTGCTGCCACTTGGACGTCGGCGCTCCAGAGCCCGACACCTCGATGAGCTCTGGGCTGACGTGAACGCGGTTGGTGCCGCCGCTCTTCTCCCAACGCACGGTCGCAGTCAGGAGGTAGCGCGAGTCGAGCTCGCGGGCGATCTGCTGCGGCGTCTTTGTCGTTTTCTTGTAGGGCGTCGAACTACTACGGGCGATCACCTGAAAGCCCGGCAGAGATGTCAGCTTGCCTCGAATTTCGTCCGCGATGCCGTCGGCAAAGTAATCGTCTTCGGGCGCTCCCAGATTCTCGAACGGCAGCACGGCCACACGCCTGGGGCCTACCGCCGGTGCTTCGCTCCCGTGTGTCCTTTGCAGAAGGAAGACGCCCGCGATCCCGAGGAGGACGATGGCCGTAGCGGCAATAAGGATCTTCCGATTCCGCCTCGGTGGTGCCGCCAGCGGGGCGCTACTCGTTACAAGTTGCGAGGACTGCTCCAAGAGGTTGAATGCGACGTCCTTGGCGGTCTGGAACCGGTTGTCGCGGTCCTTTTCGAGACAATGCCTGACGATGTGGTCGAGAGCGGGCGAAATGTTCCGTCCCGATTCCGATAACTTCGGCGGCTCGTCGCGCATGATGGCAGCTATGGTCTCGGCGGCCGTCTTCCGCCCGAACGCCCTGTCACCCGAAAGCATCTCGTACAGGATTGCTCCGAAGGAAAAAATGTCCGACCGGTGGTCGACGACCTCTCCCTGGACTTGTTCCGGGGACATGTAGCCAACTGTCCCCATCAAGACGCCGGGCTCTGTGCCTGCCGTTAACGTCGGTGCGAGAGTCCCCGCCGCCTCGTCTGATTCCAGCTCGGTCAGCTTGGCGAGGCCGAAGTCGAGGATCTTGACGCGCTCGTCCTTTGTGAGGAATAGGTTCTCTGGCTTCAGATCACGATGAACGATCCCCGCCTCGTGAGCCGCAGCAAGGCCCTGTGCGATCTGGATCGCGTAGCTCGTCGCCTTGCGAACCGGCAGCGGCCCACCTGCAAGGCTTTCGCGAAGGCTTTCTCCCCTGAGTAGCTCCTGGACGATGTAAGGCGCACCCTCGTGCTGCCCGATGTCGTAGACAGCCGTGATGTTGGGATGGTTCAAAGCGCCTGCCGCCTGGGCCTCATGCTCGAAGCGGCGAAGGCGATCGGGATCCTGTGCAACGTCTGTGGGCAGAACCTTGATGGCGACGTCGCGCTTCAGCCGCTCGTCTCGCGCCCGGTACACCTCCCCCATGCCACCGGCGCCCAGGGGCGCGAGAATCTCGTACGGACCGAGGCGGGCACCCGCGGCAAGCGTCATTTCACGCCGTCGATGAGGAAGAGGTGGGAGCGGTACCGGTAGTAGTCGTAGACATACGACTTCCCATCCGGCGTCACGAGAACGACATTTTGGCTACGGTCCGCCGTCGAAAAGCTCTTCCAAAGCTCGCGGTGGCCGGTCTGTATGTCGAGCCGGTAGACGTTCCAGCCTTCACCGCGCACGAAGACGCATCGCCCGTCGGCGCACCAGCGGACGACCTCCTCGCCCTTCGCTGCTCCCGCAATGGGAAGGGCGGTGGCCTCGGCGCCACTGTCCACGGGGAAGAGACGAGCCGCGTGGTCGGGACCGAAGGCGGCGACGTACTTGCCGTCCGGAGAGACGCCGTGCGCGCCGTTGTTGAAGAACGCGCCCTCCGGTCCGATCGGCCGGGGCTTGCCGCCGGCAAGATCTACGACGTACAGGCCCTTTCCACGCCCATTTTCGAAGCCGGTCACGAGAATTCGCTTCCCATCAGGGAGAAAGGTCCCTGCCTGCTGAAAGAAATTGTCCAAACCGCCGACATGAACGCTCGAGAGATCGACCGAGCGAGGCTCGCCGGGTCCTGTCGGAAGCAGCATGAGGCTCGTTTGGGAATCAGCGCGAGTGGCGAGCACCCAGCGTCCGTCAGGCGACAGGGCCAGCGCGGCGCCTTCTCCCAGACGCACCGCCTGGGTATTGTCTGCTCTCCGGAGGTAAACGCCGCCACCCCCCGCGCCGATTTCGCTGAAGAGAACGAGACGCCCATCGGCCGAGATGTCCACGGGCGCCGACCCGTCGAGCCATGTCAGATCCCGCTCGTTCGCGTCGCCGGGCAGCAGGCCGATCATTGTGTGCTCAGCGTCGCCTCCCTTCATCAGGAGAGCCCCCTCCCGCGAGACGTCGCGCAGCACGAACGTCCCCGGCAGAGACACGAGGCGACGTCTGCCGCCCCGAAGGGAGACTGCGTCGACGTTCGTCACACCGCGGTCCCAGTGACAGACCCAGATCTCGTCGCCCGTAGGCGACCAGGCGTAGGGACAGGGACTCGAGACCCCGGAGGGCCCCGCCTTCTTCGAGCCCTTCAGATCAAGGAGCGATACGGAGCCTCCGTCGTCTATGGCGATCAGGCCGCCCTTCGGCGAGAACCGGGGGTTACTCAGCGCACCCTGCGTTTCATAGAGAACATGCCCGATGGGAAACTCGACGCGGTGCTTGCCCTCGACGGAATGGATCACGACGAGCCCGTTCCCATCGGGACTCCAGTCCGCCGAGTCGACGTCTTCGAGAAGTTCGCGGGGCGCTCCTCCCGCGAGCGGCGCCCTCGCGAGCGTCCCGCGCTGCCCGTTGTTAGCCAATAGAAGCGCCATTTCCCCGGAACGAGAAATCGAGAGGAGTTTCCCGGAAGGAAGCCCGAGTGAGCGGGATTCCGTGTTGTCGGGCTGCGTCGAGCGAATCTCCGGTTCGCCCTCCCTCCGTTGGTGATCGAAGATGATGGTCTGACCGCCGGGAGCGAATCTCGCGTTCAGAATCGCTCCGGACAAGAAGGTCAGCTGACGAATGCGGGGCGGCGGCACGCTCCAGAGCGACCTTCCGGCGAGCACGGTGAGTATCGCGCCCGCAACGAGCGCGCCAACAATTGCGACAGACTGGAGGGCAGACCGTTTCCGCGAGGCGGGGGAAGCCGCGAAGGCATCTGAGGCACCGGCTTCGGAGAGATGGTCGCGGACGCTGCCTAGGTCCCGCGCCAGGTCCTTCGTCGAGGCGTAGCGTCCTTCCGGTTCCTTTGCATGACAGCGTTCGACGATCCACCGCAGAGGTGTCGGTGCTTGAGGGTTGATCGCGGCGATCGCCTCAGGTTCCTCGTTCAGGATCGCCGCGAGGGTGTCGATCGCTGTCTTCTTTTGAAAAGCCTTCTTCCCGGTTGCCATCTCGTAGAGGATCGAACCGAGCGAGAACTGATCGGAGCGGAAGTCCACCGCCTCTCCGCTCGCCTGTTCGGGCGACATGTAGCCCACAGTTCCGACGATCACGCCGGGCTGCGTCCCCGTCACCGTGGGCAGCTGCGAGCCCTCATCGCTCCCGGATCCGGTCGACGAGAGCTTCGCCAGCCCGAAGTCCAAGATCTTGACGAGCCCGTCCTTCCTCACGATGACGTTCTCGGGCTTCAGGTCCCGATGAACGATCCCGGCCTCGTGGGCTCGGGCCAGGCCGTCGGCAAGCTGAGGAGCGATCTGAAGCAGCTTCTTGATGGGAAGCGGGGTTGCCATCGCCCTCAAGGTCGCTCCCTCCACCAGCTCCATCGCGATGTAAGAAACGCCGCCTTCCGATCCGATGTCGTGGATCGTGACGATGTTCTGGTGGTTCAAGGCAGAGGCAGACCGGGCCTCCTTCTCGAACCGTCTGAGCCGCTCCTGGTCGGAGGCCAGCGATTCCGGCAGGACCTTGATCGCGACCTCGCGCGCTAGACGCGTGTCCCGCGCCCGGTACACCTCTCCCATCCCGCCCGCGCCCAAAGGCGCGAGGATCTCGTAGGGGCCGAGACGGGTCCCGGCTGGAAGTGTCATCAGATGGCCGCTGCGCGGATTCTACGCTCCGAGTTAGGGAGATGATGGCTCTGGGCCAAGGTGACACTCGCGGGACCACCGGGCGCGAAGCGGCTGCCGCGCTGCCCGTTAGACGATCCGAAGTGAAGATACGGTCGCAGCGCCTGTCGGGGTGAGGTCAGGAACGCTTCAGCGCGGAGGCGCCGAAGGCACATCCATCTTCGCCATGCTCGTCGTTGAGCCGGCGAAGGCCCTCGATCAACTCGAGCCTCTTTGCAGAATCGCCTACACCTCTCGCCGGGCCGGCTGAGGATCGACGCCAACTTCGACCCGCTGCCGCAACCCGAGGTTCCAGATGCTCGTAACGGGAACCCGGTAGGCCCCCGGTTTGGGAGCCATTGAGGCAGCACCCCGAGCTTTTTCCCGGCCTTCGGTGTGCCCTGGCGATTCTCGGGCGCTCCTTCGTTGATCCGCCAGCCGCCCAGGGCGGCATGACCAATCAGTTCATGGGTATCCCGCGCTGCGGGTGTTAACCACTATCGCGGGACGATCCGAGGCTTGCGCGGCGGAGTCTGCGGCGAAACCAGGACTCGGCTATGCGGATCGGTCTCCTCCAGGGCGATCGAGTCGATACTCACGTCGCCGCTGCCTTGAAAGGGGCTCAGGCGTAGTTGCCGTAGCGATCCCGTCCAACCGGCATTGGCGGAAAGATCGAAGTAGTAGTCCATATATTGCGGAGAACTCAGCACGGTTCCGACCGTGACACTCTTGGCGTCGCTAAAGACTGGATCGGCCTGGGTCGTGAAGGAGAGTCTTGCCGAGGTCGGCGGGCCGCTGTTTCTCAGGCGAACTCGGAGGGCTCCGAATTTCGATGTTGGGATGTTCACGTTGTCGGCTGACGCGACGGTGGGTTGACCAGAGCCCGATATCTCGAGCTTGCCGTCGATGACTTGAAAGGAAGAGATGTCCGATAAAGGCGCCCAGCCCTCGGCGTCGTCCGTGAACTGCCATCCCTCCTTCCCATGAGCTTCGAATTCGTAGATCCTGGCGCGACCGTCGCCACCCGGCGCGGTTCCCTCGGTCACGAACAGCCGGACGAAGCGGCCTCGGACCGAAACGGGGCGGTCGGACAGCCGACCCGCGTTGCCCGGAATCGAGTCGACTGGAGTAAATACGAGACCATCGTCGCTGACTTGAAGAGCGAAGACATTCGTATTGAGGTCGTCGGGCTCGCCGTTGATCCCGGCGTGCCGAACGACCCACCGGTCGATCTCGGAGGGCTGGTCCAGGTCCACGGCCAGCCAGTTCGTTCCAGCACTGGCCGACTCCCACTTCGTGAACTCCGATCCGTCAACGGCGCTGGAAGCCCCCGCGTCCTGGGGTGAGGCCGATGTCGCGGTCTTCCCGAGAGTCAGACTTCTCTCGTTGTAGAAGCGGAAAACGCCTCCCGAAAGGTCCCGATTCCGCGCATTGCCCCAGCTCATCGTGCCGTACACATCCACAGACCCGGTGAAAGAGGGAGAGCTGACGAATGAGGTTCCCGCCGTGCTGCCTGCTGCCACCCCGATGAACCGGAGATTGTCGCCGCCCTCGAAGAGATAGCCTGACTGGGAGGAGGAATCCGAAGAGGATTGCCAGAACGTCGAGTCGGTGCAGCCTCCTCCATCCGCCAGCATCCGCCAACCGATCTTGACGTCGAAGGAGTCTAAGCCGAAGGTTGTCTCTCTCGCGCAGCTTCCGAAGACGAAAGGAACCGCGTTCTGGCGCGTGTACGCGGCGAGGGTGTTCGTTGCGGATTCGCTCAGGCGAACAAACCCTCCATAGATGCCATACGTGATCAAAACTTTTTCGAGCCGCCCGCGCTCCGAACCGCCGCCAACAAGGATCCCGGTGTTCAGCACGGTTGCCTCGACGCCGGACACGAAGTGGTCATCGCATCGGAAGCTTGCGAAATCAATCAGGTTATAAGCGTTTGCGACGGAAACGTTCTCGACCCACACTCCGGTCCCTGCCCCGCGTATCGTGAAGGGATACGGCAGAACGGGGGCGGCTGCCGACCCATAACCCTGCGCCGGATAGACGACGTCGAATCCCCGGATGCCCGAATCGGGAGACAGTGTCAGCAAAGCCGGATCAGACGCGGGGTCCTCGATGTTCTCGCCCGGATACCCCAGGAGAGCGCAGGTCGTAACGCCGGAATGGTGGCCGCCGCCTCCGAGAGGGCCTCGAAGCTCGACAGCCGTCGGAACGTTGAGCCGCGTAACGCGGTACCGACCCTGTGGAAGGTAGACCGTGCCTCCTCCGGCACGGCCCATCTGATCGAGAGCTGCCTGGATGGCCGATGTATCGTCGGCGACGCCGTCCCCCGCCGCATTGAAGGGAGGGTCCGTCACGCGAATGAAGGTCGTCGTGCTTGCGGAACTACGGAATGTAGCGAACTCATAGCTCCAGTTCTCGGCACCCGGTACGTGGTCGGTGTTGAGGAAGTGCAGATCGGCCCCGCGGTAGCCATCGACTTCTTCGATGCGACCGTCGACCCCGGACACGACTCCGTAAAACGGCCATTCGTCGCCGCTGGGAAGTTTCTGGATCAGCACATCCCGATGGGCGTTGCGGACCCGGATGCCGTAGGCGTCGTACCCGTCGTTCTGGCCAATCTGCACTCCAGTCACGTGGCTCGACGTGTATGAGTCGAGCGCGAGCCGATCCTCGGCGCTCGACGGCCCGTTGGCGATGACGACGCGAGGAGCGGCTTCCCAAGTGTCGTTGCCAAAGCGCACGTTGGATAGCCAAGAATATTCTGAGCCGCCTCCGGCCGCGAGGCCCGTGTGAAGAACGGTCCCGACGATGTCGGCCAGGAGATGGTTGCTGCCGGCGCGGACGGCGATTCCGTTGTAGGAGTTGTACAAAAGAAGGTTGAGAGCGTTGGCGCAGCAATCGTCAAAGGAGATGGTGAATGGATACGGCCGGACCGTGTCGTTCGTGAATCCCTGCGACGGGTACCAGATACTTAGGTCCCGGACGCAGGAGAGGAGCCCGAGCGAGATGAACGAGAGGGCCGACACGTCCCCTTCGCCGAGAGATGCAAGAAGAACGGTTCCGATCCGGTTCGGGTCGCTGCGATCTCTCAGGTCAGCGCCGCGCAGCGTCGTGCTCGGAGGGATGACAAGCCTTCCGTCGATGCGGTAAATGCCGGCCGGCGCGAAGACGGTGCCTCCGCCCCAGGCCGAGACGGCGCCGAGCGCATCGCTGAATGCCTGTGTCGAGTCCCGCGTCCCTGTGGGGTCGGCCAGGAAGGGTGCATCTGTTACTACCGCGTCCGCAACGACAACTTCGGCGCTGGGGCCGACGAGAGGCACAATGCGCGGGGTCAGAGTGGGCGGCGCACCGGCTGGGGTGAGAGCCGTGGCAACGCTGGCAAAACAGCCAAGAACAACGAACAACGTAGCGAGGCTGGCCTTCATGCGCGCATCGTCGGCTTGCCTGAATGGTGTCACGGCGTCGACAACTCGTTCCGTCAAATAAAGGCGCGAACGGAGGAGAAAACTCAGCGCCTCGCCGTTGATGTTTTCTGTGGAAAGTCGGCTTTTTCTCCGGAGCGGCCTTCTTCGGGGCTTTGGGAGGAAAGACGCCGAGGAGGTAGGGGACCCATGCCCCGAGACGTTAAGCCGACGAAGAGACCGCAAACTGCCTGCACGTGGAGAAAACGCACCGGGTCTGAGGTCAGTCCGCTGCTCTTGGCGGGCCGCAGTGCCTGGGGGGCAGTCGCCACCGGCGGGGGCGGGCGGACCGGCTGTCCCTCTTTTGTCCGACTTCTAGGGTGATCTGACGTTTTCCTGCGAGTCGCGCTAATTCACTCCGGGCCGATTCTCGGGTCTCTTGTGATCCCTCTTCTCTCGATATCGCCCATCGAGCGGTTCGGGACCGAGTGGTCGGGGTTCAAGTCCTCTCGCCCGACCAAGGTCTTCCTGGATTCGATTCAAACGAATCAGGCGGGAAGGCGCGTCTCCCGCTATGGTCGCATCAGACCGGTTCCGGGCGGACCGCTCCTCTGAGTCGGCCGCCGGTCGGCAGGGGCGTGACAAACGCCCCTTTTGATTTGTGCAGGGCAGGGGAGCCTCTTCTCGTTCTGCCGCGCCGTCGACCCCGCGGGCTTCTACCCCTCAGCCACCGGGAGGCGGACTCCCCGCGTCGCCTTCGCGCACCCTTACGCTTCGGCGGTTGTCGCTGATTCGCTTCACTTCTGGCGAGCTGGGGTCAGTCCCCTGCCCTTCGCGAGCCAGGGCGCTTGGGGGGCAGTCGGGCGGGGTGGCGGGAGTGGTCTTGTTTTGTTCTTACTCTCGGTGCAAATCAGGCACTGTCGGTAGCTTTGGGTGGCGGAGGGACACGAAAAAGAGGAGCGAGAAAGGGCCCGTCCTTATTGCTCGAATCGCTCCTTGGCAATCACTTCGCCATCCTTTTCGACGCCGTAATCGCAGCCTGAAGACCCTTCTTCTCTCCGAATCGCCTTCACCTTCGCCCGGTTCGCCTTCGAGAGCCGCCGAACTGCCCGAGATAACGTCCCTGGGCCTTCCAGGCCGCCTGAGCCTTCGCGGACGCCTTCCGGCCACGGCGCACAGCCTTTCGCCGCAGGGCGCGAGCTGCGGCGCTGGCAGCCAGCCGCCCACTAGGGCTTGCGAGCCACCGGCCCTCCGCCGATGCGCAGGATGCGGGGTTCTGGACCGGGGCCGATGATTCAAGCGCATCTTGTCGTGTTGCTGAAGCGGTGTTCCAGTCTTCTTCATGTCGTGCCCCTGACAGGCGGGAGCCGCGTCGGCCTTACGAGATCCTGTCGCCACTCGGCCCAGGCGGGATGGGGAGGCCGGTGCACGCGCCGAAGCTCCGGCGTGACATGGTGATCAAGGATCTGCCCGCATCGCTCACCCACGACCCAGACGCCCTTGCCAGCTTCGAACGTGAGGCTGTCGCCACCTTGTCGCACCCCAACATCCTCGCCATCCACGACTTCGGCCCTCACGAGTGCGTGACCTACGCAGTCGACCCTTGTCGTCACGACAAGCGACCATTTCAAGATGTTCGCCTTTCGGCTTGCCGAAGTGGCTGGAGGTGGTTGCGCCGCTGGAGCACTCGGAGAGCCTATTCCCTAATCCTTAGCGTGGCAGAGTCCAACAGGAGGTCGCTATGACCAAAGCACAGTCCGGCTATCGACGCAGGCGACAACGCCATGTGTTCCTTTTACCGATCAGCTTGGGCAGTTGCGGATTAAAGGCCATCAGGGAAACGTGACGAAGAAGGCTGTGTGCGACATTGATGCCGTTGAGGCGAGGTAATTCATCGATGCGTGCCGGACGCTAAGCCAACGCGAGAAAGGTAGGCTGACCTATGCGATCAAGAGTTTGTAAGATCCGCGCTTTCAGTGTTGTCTCTGCTCTGGCCATCAGCGCCGGGCTCGCTCGAGCGAGCATCCCTGACGCAAACGGGGTCTTTCACGCCTGCGTCTCCAAGAACGGGGACGTGCGCATCATTGACTCGGCGACCGATTCCTGTAAAAAGCACGAAACCGCGACGAGCTGGAGCATGATTGGGCCGATGGGGCCGCCTGGACCAGCAGGAGCAGGGGTGCGTGTCTTTGCCGAGCAAACACCGCCATTGGAGATGCTGCGCTCGCCCACAACACCACGGGAAAGGGCAACACCGCCAGCGGATACCAGGCGCTCTACAGCAACACCGAGAGTTTCGACAACACCGCCAGCGGAGGCTGGGCGCTCTACAGCAACACCACGGGTAGCCGCAACACCGCCAGCGGAGTCCTGGCACTCTACAACAGCACCACGGGTGACGATAACATCGCCATTGGAGTCGGGGCGCTCGGTGACAACACCACGGGAGAAGGCAACATCGCCATCGGAAACTCTGCACTCGTCAACAACACCACTGGTTCCAACAACATCGCCATCGGCGGGCTCGGTTTCAACGCCACGGGAGGCGGCAACACCGCCGTCGGACCCGGTGCGCTCCTCAATTTGTACACGGGTTACTACAACGTCGCCATCGGTCATCTCGCGGGCGGGTTCCTGAAGGCGGGTGACACTAATCTCTACCTCGCTAGCCCGGGTAACTTCTCGGAGTCCGACACGATTCGCATCGGTTCACACCACACTGCCGCCTTCATCGCTGGAGTTCGCGGGGTGACCACGGGCAATGCCGACGCCATCCCCGTCGTGATCGATTCTGCTGGGCAGCTCGGAACCGTTTCCTCCTCGGTGCGATTCAAGGAGGAGGTATCGGACATGGCCGAGGCGAGCAGCGGGTTGTTGAAGCTTCGGCCAGTGAGCTTTCGGTACAAGGGGCAGGCGGGCGACCGGAAGCAATTCGGGTTGATCGCAGAGGAAGTGGAAGAAGTCCTTCCGGAGCTAGTCGTATGCGACTCCACCGGCGGGCCGGAGACAGTCCTGTACCACGAGATGCCCGCAATGCTTCTGAACGAGCTGCAGAAGCAGCAGAAGCGGTTAGAGGTCCAGCAGGAGGAGATCGCCGCGCTTCGGGCGCGTCTTGCGGCCCTCGAGGCGGGAGGCCGGGCTTCCACGGAGGGGCGATAGGCCGACGGGCTGGCCTAATCTCTCTGGACGAGGCCGCTGGGGTTAGACCGCACGGGGGGGAGCCGATAGAACAGACCCCCGGCCCCGACGTGGCGCGGCGGCTTGGGGGGCAGTCGGTGGGGGGGGCTTGGTCTTGTTTTGTTCTTGTTGTCGGTGCAAATGGGGGTATTTCGGTGGCGCTCCATGGCTGGAGTCGAGAAAAGAGGGGAGCGAGAAGGAGCCCGTCTTTGTTGCTCGATCTCGCTCCCTGACGCTGAATCGTTCTCAGTCGAAAATGGCTCAGGTCGCCTTGCCAAGGTGGAAGTCGCGGGTTCGATCCCCGTTTCCCGCTCCATTCCACGTCTTCCCTCGTCAATCTGAGGTCGGGGCCGGGAGAACCGGCCCCTTACTTTTCAGCAACTTATACCCGGTGCCTCCGAAGTCAATGGCGCTCGGGACTGCCACCGGGTGCCGAGGACACTCGGACAAGTCTCGGACATTTGCGCTCGGTCGGATAACCGTACACCTAAGGGCTCACCGGTCTGACGCCCGTCGAGAGGGACAAGGCCAGGGGGACTGACCCGCGCATCAGCAACGACCCAACGATCCCCCGGGATCACTTCCCGGCGACGAGCTTCTGGAATCTTGGGTTCTTGCGCAGCGAGTCGAAGTTAGGGTCGATCTTGAGCCATGACCGCTACAGCCCTCCCGGTCATGACCGGACCGCGCTGTTGCCTGGGAGGATCATTTCGCTTGCATGCCCCGGCGAAGACATAGTGTCTTCCCCCCAGCATCACCCCCAGCAGAATCGGCGACTACTCACCCTGGTCATCACGCTAGCTCGGACGCGGCTGACAGTCAGAGGGGACCGCCGGGCGGGAGGTGCGGCGATCCTCGACGGCGGCGAGGAGAGCGCTTCGCCGCCGATCGAGACGACCGCGGTAGACCGGACCGTGTTTCCTCCTGTGCCAGAGCAGGCGGAGCCCGTGAGTGCGGAGCGGGAGGCGGCCTACACGTCCTCCGATCCGGTGCACCCGGCCATGCGGGCGCTGGCGTCCCACCATGTTCCGGGCGGGCGACGAAAACGCTAAGGGGCATATCCGCCAAGCTCGCTCGGTTCGTGGCGCGTCAGAGTTGCGTTATGGGAGTTGCGTTACGTTAAGTCCCATACACGCGAAGAAGCCCACATTTCCGGAGCAGTCAAGATCAGCATGCGAACCATCGCCCCGTGCCATGATCTCGGCGAATATGGCTGCCTGAGGCTTTACCTCCACTCCAGCTTCGCAGTATCCGACGCTTGAGACCTTGTCGATGAAAAAGAAACTTTCTGCTTCAAGGATGTTGTCGTCACGGCGATCAAACATTACCCGATTCCTTGTGTTCACGGTCGCAAGATTGCTCGGAGCATAGAGACTCGCAGTTATCTTGCAGGCGGCCTCCTTGGAATCTGGCCATCCGTCATCAGCTGCCAATGCATAGGTTCCGCTGGCAATCAAGGTTGCTGAGAATGCGTAGTCTCCGGGATCCGTTGGCGTGAAGCTGAATTCCCACGAGGGCTGCGCGTATGCCCACGTGCCCGACCCGCCCAATGAGGCAATGGGCAACAGAAATGGTGCAATGAACAACGTCGAGAACAGGGTTTGGTAGTCCAAGCCGTCGCCTTCACCGTCGACGTGAATGTGGTCATACTGGTAAAAGCTGCCAGGCTGTAGCAAGCGCTCACGAGGTTCAGGATCCCCGGATGAGGCAGACCTTAGTGTTAGCGCCTCCGCGCTGAATAGGCTTGATCGAGAAGATGAAGCCTTGGCCTGCGCCTGCACGAATTTCTCAATGCCCTCCCGGTCGATACGCTCCGGACGAACTGTGGCCATCAAATCCTTGAGCCCCTTGCGCGTGTACTCTGCTGAGTCAGCTCGGATCTTTTTCAAATGTTCCCGAAAGTCGACCTGCGTTAGCCACTCCGCAAGCGCTGTGGCCCGGGGACGGCCATACAGCGGCATCGACGACTCCCGTTTTTGGCGACCTGCCAGCAACTCGCCGATCTTACGCGGGCCACCGACAGACGCGGTCGCAGGGGACGATGTTCTAGTTGCCATGAGGGTACCTCCTTTAAAGTAATCGCCGTCTGGCTCGTGCGGGGCTAGGCCTTTTCCGCGAAACGCCCTCGGAGGTGACCGTACGCTGCCTAGCTTGCTGGAGTCCTCAGGGATTGGCCAGCTTTCGTCACCTTTTCCCTACCTCCATGCGATTCACCAACACCGAAGTTAACCGCGCAGTCGGCTCGGTATTTGGGAAGCGACCTAGAATCAGTCCCGTTGACAGGATTGGTCGGGGCGAGGGGATTCGAACCTCCGACCACTCGGTCCCGAACCAGAAACCCGTGATCCTTGGGGATCTCTCCTGATCCCCAAGGACTTCTAGCGACTTATCGCTTGCGCCGACTCTCCTGATCACGCCTGCCAACTGCAGAAGTGGGACAGAAGAGGGAAAGCCGGGGGTGGTAGGACTGAACCGCCCCGGGATCTCCGGAGGCTGGTTTACGTGAGTCCAGCCGCGATGGCTGGACGATTCTGAGTGCGATAGTAGTTCTCCTCGTATTCGGCTGGGGGGAGATAACCGAGGGGTTCAAGAAGCCTTTGGTTGTTGAACCAGTCGACCCATTCGAGGGTGGCGAATTCGACGTCGTCGATGTTTCGCCAGGGCCCACGGCGCCGGATGACCTCGGTCTTGAACAGGCCGATGACGCTCTCAGCCAGCGCGTTGTCGTAGGAGTCACCGACGCTGCCGACGGATTGCTCGATGCCGGCCTCGGCAAGGCGCTCGGTGTAGCGGATCGACAGGTATTGCACGCCGCGGTCGCTGTGGTGAACGAGCTCGTTGGCGTGCGGTCGGCCGTGCAGCGCCTGCTCGAGGGCGTCGAGTGCTAGATCGCTCCGAAGCGACCGAGACGCGCCAGCCGACGATCGACGAATGAGAACGAGAAAACGTCGATCACGAAGGCCACGTACACGAAGCCGGCCCAGGTCGCCACGTAAGTCAGGTCAGCGACCCAGAGCTGGTTGGGGCCGCTCGCGCGGAACTCTCGCTCGACCAGATCCGGCGGATACGTCGCGGACCTGTCGCCCATCGTCGTGATCTGGAAGGCACGCCCGCGAACCACGCCGCGCAGGCCCAGAGCACGCATCAGCCGTTCGACGGTGCACCGGGCTACTCCGATGCCCTCCCGGCCGAGCTGCCGCCACACCTTCTGTGCGCCGTACACCCCGAAGTTCTCCTCCCAGACCCGCCGGATCTCGGGCATGAGCTGCCCGTCGCGCCTGGCACGCACCGGGCGCCTGTCCGGATCGAGCCTACGGGCGCGGTGCTCGTAGTAAGTCGCTGGGGCGATCGGCAGCATGGCGCAGATCGGCTCGACCCCGTACTCCTGGCGGTTCTCCTCGACGAAACTCACCATCACTTCGCTCGGCGGTCGAGCTCCGCCTGCGCGAAATACGCCGATGCCTTGCGGAGAATCTCGTTGGCCCTCTTGAGCTCCCGATTCTCCCGCTCCAGCTCCTTGAGCCGATCACGCTCGCTCGTCGTGAGCCCGGACCGCGCTCCAGCGTCTCGCTCCGCCTGCCTCACCCACGTCCGAAGCGCCTCGGCCGTGCAGCCCATCTTGCCCGCAATCGAACTGATCGTCGCCCACTGCGACCCGTGTGCCGCCTGCTGCTCGAAAACCAGCCGAACGGCCCGCTCCTTAACCTCCGCCGGATATCTGCCTCGTCTCTCCATGGCTCCATCCTCTCAACATCTGGAGCCTCCGGAAAAGCCGGGGCGGTTCTAAGATGCCGTTGTGTTGGACTGGAGACTCCCGACGCCGACCGCCGTGTTGTCGGACCCCGTTTCGTTGAGGAGCAGCGCTTCCGATCCGATGGCCGTGTTGAAATGTCCGTTACCAATCGCCGAGGGTTGATTGTTTTCCAGGGCGCGGGCTCCTACGGCTGTGTTGTGGGTGAAGTAGGAAGCTCCGCCATCGAACGACTGGGTCATCAGTGCACGGGAGCCGATCGCCGTATTTCTGCTGGCGGTAGTGTTGTGGAGGAGTGCCGAGGCCCCGAGGCCGGTGTTGTCATTGCCGAGGTCCCCCGGGCTCCACGCTCCGGTGCCTCGCATCGCCTTTTCGACGAAGACGGCCATCTGGGCGCGCGTGACGTTGGCGGTCGGACAGTACGCCCCGCCGCCACAGCCACCGGTAATCGCATCCGCGGCGAACTGCTCGATCCAGGAGTCGAACGTCGTCGAGCACGTGACGTCCGTGAAGACCGCCCCGGTGCAGGGCGGAGGCGAGAAGGGGTTGTTCGGCGTTTCGGGGGTCGCAGGGTCGGGCGCGAGGGATTGAGCAAACGCCGGACCGGCGATCGCGATGGCCAGAGCACAGGTCGGGAGCCAGCGGGACCAACGCGGGGTTCTCATCATCTCCTCCTTCGGGACTCTCGAAGGTCCCGGTTGACGGGCGCCATGAGATGGAAGCGAATGCACGGGAAGCGAGCCGGGGCGTGGGCCCACCACCGGCCACGCAATGCGCGATCGACGCGATCGGGCGCCAATGGGCCGTCCTGAAGGTCATCGAGTGTAGCGCAGCTGGGCCGGGAACGGCACATCCACTCGCCAGAGGCTCGAGCCGGCCGGCCGGGCCGATCGCGGGTGGTCCGGGCGGACCCGGAGCAGGGCGTACAGCGAGATTGCAACTCTCGCGACGAGCCGGCAATCCGGGGCGGTGCGCTGAGAATCGCTCCGGGCGTCCCCCGGGGGGAGAAGGCCGGGGGAGGAAGGTCGCCGTGGAACTCAAGCCCGGTGATGTGGTGTGGTGCCCGCCGGGTGAGAAGCACTGGCACGGTGCGACCTCGACCACGGCCATGACGCACGTCGCCATTCTGGAGCACCTCGCCGGCGAGACTGCCGACCGGATGGAAGAAGTGAGCGACGAACAATACCGGGCCGATTCCTCGGTTCGATGAAGACTCCCTTTCCCGAATCGTCCGGCGGTCCGCGCTCTGACCTCGAAACCCTTGACCGCCTTCCCGGGCGAGGAATAGTGTTGATTCCGATGGCCTCCGGTCAGGGGTGGCATCGGGAGCATCCATGGGCTGACACTTTCGCGAGCGCGGCCCGCGCGTCGGTCATCGAAGCGCAACTCAATCAAGGACGGAGTCGCTCACGCACGGCGGAGTAAAGGAGGTGAGAACCCCGAATTCCAGAGCGTCATAGCGCGGCAAGTTTCACTTCTCATCAAAACGGAGGAAATCCCGATGAAACGCTGGCGTCTCGCGGGTGCATTGACCCTGTCGATAGCGGCTGCAGTGGCTTTCGTGGCGGTGAACCGATCGAGCCCGTCGCCGTTGGCGAAAACCGGCGGCAAGGCTCGGACCTTCAACAAGCTCGGCCGGGATGACGCCGAGAAGGTCAAGCAAAACATGATGGCCATGCCCGGTCCGGAACGGGAGGGCGGGCCCATGGCCGCGACGGAAGAGGATTACGCGAATCGCGCCTTCCCGGCCGCGTACATCCCGTTCCAGTTGACGACGAACGCGCAGAAGTCGTGGGGCAAGGTCAAACCGGGGAAGAAGAACAAGGCGGGCACCTGGACGCTGGTGGGTCCGAGCTCGGCGAATTTTCCGGATGTTCTGACGTTCAGCGGTGCCGCGTACACGACGTCGGGGCGCGTGACGGCGCTGGCCATCGCACCGAACTGCGGCCAGGGCCACTGCTACCTCTATCTCGGAGCGGCGGGCGGCGGGGTCTGGAAGACGGACAAGGCGCTCCACACGAACCCTTCCCAGAAGTGGGAGTTCATCTCCGGCAGCTTCGCCACGAACGCGATCGGAACGTTGGTCATCGATCCGACGGACCCGACGGGGAAGACGATCTATGCCGGGACGGGCGAGCCCAACGCGTCGGCCGATTCGGAGGCCGGCTTCGGAATCTACAAGACCACCAACGGCGGCGACACGTGGACGCACCTTGCGGCGCATACGAGCGTTCCGGCAGGGGCAGGAGTCGACTGCACCGCAGCCGTCGGCACGGGTGGATTCCAGGTCGCTCCGGCTTACGATGGCCCGGCGTTCGATGGCCGTTCCATCGCGTCCATCGTCGTCGATCCGTACAACCCGAATGTTCTCTACGTCTCATCCGCCCGCGGCGTGCGGGGCATCAGCTCCGTCTCGAGCGGCGGTGCCGTCTCGCTCGGCCCGGGCCTTCCGCCCTACGGGATGTGGAAGTCCACCGACGGAGGCGCGAACTTCACGCTGCTCAACTACCAGGATGTCTGCCTGAATCCGACGCTTGCCGGCAGCGCGGGAATCGTCCAGTCGAGCTTCGGTTCGACGCGCGGGGTCAACCATGTCGAGCTCGACCCGAGCGCCGCGGGCACGATCTACGCGGCGGCGTTCCCGCAAAACAACGCGGTGCCGGTCAACACCAAGGGCGGCATCTGGCGCTCGATCGACGGCGGAGCAAACTGGACGCAGATCAAGACGGCGCTCAATCCCGCACAGACGACCGACCGCGCGGAATTCGCCGTCACCAAGTTGGGCAACGGTCACACTCGGATGTACGTCGGTGACGGCACCGGGAGCGACGTCGGCGCAAACCGGGCCCGCTTCTATCGCACCGACGACGCGACGCTCGCGGTGCCGGTCTTCACCGACCTGACCACGACGCAGAACATCGGCTACTGCACGGCTCAGTGCTGGTACGACAACGTCGTCTACTCGCCTCCCGGCAAGCCGGACGTCGTGTACCTGGGTGGGTCGTATTCCTACGGCTCGTACGGCTTCACGACGAACGGCCGTGCATTCATCCGCTCGGCCGATGCGGGCGCCTCCTTCACCGACATGACCTGGGATGCCACCACCAACCCGACGTCGCCCGACAGCTGCTGCCAGGGGAATCCGGTTGCGCCAAACGGTCAGCATCCGGACTCGCACGCGATGGTCGAGGTGCCGGGCACCGACGCCGCGTTCTTCGGCACGGACGGCGGGTTGATCCGCTCGAGCGGCACCTTCACGGACATCTCCTATCAATGCAGCTCTTTCCGGGGGCTCACCGGCGCGAATCTCGCGCTGTGCGAGCAGCTGCTCTCCCAGGTCCCGACGAGGCTCTATACGACCTACAACGACGGGCTCTCGACGCTGCAATTCCAGAGCGTCTCGGTCGACCCGTCGAACGTGAAGAACCTGATGGGCGGCACCCAGGACAACGGCACGTTCCAGACGACCGGGTCGACGACGGTGTGGCCGCAGGTCATCTACGGCGACGGGGGTCAGTCGGGCTACGACGCCAGCAATGGCGCACTGCGTTTCAACACGTTTACCGGGCAAGCAAATGACGTGAACTTTCGCAACGGAGATCCACTGAAGTGGGTCATCGCAAGCGGTCCGATCCTGTCCAGCCCGGAGGGGGCGCAGTTCTATCCGCCGGTCATCGCCGATCCGAATCCCGCGCGCGGGGGAACGATCTTCCAGGGTTCGCAGAGCATCTGGCGGACCCAGGATTGGGCCGGCGACCAGGCGTACCTCGAAGCGAACTGTCCCGAGTTCACGACCTCGGCGGCCAACCCGGCCTGCGGCGACTTCGTGTCGATCGGCGTTCCCAACGTCCTCCCCACTCTGGGGTTCGTCATGACGAACGATCCCGGGACACGCATCGGTGGAAACGTCGCGGCGATCGCCCGCACCTCGGCGGATACGGGGACACTGTGGGCCGCGACGACGCCTGGACGGGTCTACATTTCCAAGAACGCGGATGATCCCACTCCATCCAACGTGTTGTTTACGAGGCTCGACTCGCTCGACGCGAGCAGTCCGGCGAGATTCGTCAGCGGAATCGCTGTCGATCCGGCAAACCCGAACCACGCGTGGATCTCGTACTCGAGTTACAGCTCGCTGACTCCAGGGACACCCGGGCACGTGTTTTCGGTGACCTACAACCCGGGCCCGGGCACGGCGACGTGGACAAACCTCGATGGATCGGGCGCCACGGCATATCCGGACTTCCCGGCAACGGCGATTGCTCACGACTCGAACGGGGACCTCTACGTCGGAAACGATTGGGGCGTCCTCCGGCTCCCGAACGGCTCCGCCGATTGGGAAGTCGCGGGCACCGGCCTTCCGATGGTCGAGGTCGCGGGCCTCACCATCGTCCCGGGTTCGCGAAAGCTCTTTGCCGCCACGCACGGCCGGAGTGCCTGGTCGCTCACGTTGCCCTAATGGAGGATCGGGGTTGCGGGCGGGATGGGGTAACCCGTCCCGCCCGCTCCCTTCTTTAGGCCATGTCTCTCGTCAAGTATGTGATTCCCTTTTGGCTCTCGTTGGTTTTGGCGTGCCCGGCGCCGGCGAATGCCGTATCGCCCGGCTTCGTGGAAGGGCACTTGAAGATCTACTCGCCCAAGCAGGTCGACCTCGCCGATGGAAAGGCCCAGGCAAAGTCTTCCGAGGACTATGCAAAGTATCCGCTGATCATCCTGGGCCGGGACGGCAAGGAGGAAATCGCCCGGTTGACCGCGGATGCGAATGGGCACTATGGGACGGCCTTGCCCCCGGGCGACTATGTTCTGGACGTGCAGGGGCGTGCGCGCGGTCATGTTCGCGCGAAGCCGATCCCGTTCAAGATCGTTTCGAATCAGACGGTCCGCGTCGACATGGATATCGACACCGGAGTTCGCTGACGATCGTCTGATCCTAGGGCCTTGCTCGCGCGCCGCGCGCGGCGCTTCACCGCCTCGAGGAGCCAACGGCTGGCGAACGGCCGAGCAGCGCCTCCAGCTCCTGCTCGAGGGCATCGAGGCGTACCTTCTGCGCTCGAGCCTGCGCCTCGAGCTGTTCGATACGCGCGTCGCGGGTTCGGATCTCGGCCTGTTGCTCCTGGACGGCTTTGACGAGCGGGGCGATCAGCTCGCTGTAGCGCAGCGAGAGGGTTCGCTCAGTGTCGCCGCCGATGTCGAGCACGTTGTACCGGTCGCCCAGAAGGGTCTCCACGTCCTGGCCGACGAATCCCATGTCGATGCGGCCATTGCCGGACTTGTACCGGTAGGAAACCGGTCGCAGGGCGAGGACAAAGACAGACCGAGTCTCAGATCCGCGACGTCGGTCTTTGTGCGAGCGTCGGAGAGGGCGCTCCAGGCGACCTTGCCGCCGATCGAGGTCACGAAGTAGTTGCCGAGCCGGACCTGGTCGGTGGCATCGCAGTAGGCATCCATGCCACCGGCCACGCAATGCACGATCGAGCGCCAAGGGGCCGTCCTGAAGTAGTTCAGTCTAGCGCAGATCATTCTGGGCGGGGGACCTCCTCGGGTCTCAGGAGGCGGGGGAGGTCTCGGCTATTGCTCGGAGGCGTGGACGGACCGATGCGAGGGAAACGGTCAGTTCCCGTCCGTGGAGGCCCCCGGGCCCCGAAAAGAGGGGAGCGAGAAAGAGCCGTCTTTGTTGCTCGATCTCGCTCCCTAGCGTTCAGCCGCTCTCAGGCGAAAATGGCTTCGGTCGCGTTGCCAGGGTGAGTGTCGCGAGTTCGATCCCCGTTTCCCGCTCCAAAACTTTCGCCAGTGACCGCTTTTCGTCTTTCCGAGTGTGGCCGAAAGGGCGTTGAAAGCGATTAGGGGCCTTTCAGCTCCTCGGCGAGACCAACCTCTCCGACCCGATCCCGCTCCCTTCCTCACGTTCTGGCTCCACTCGCACCCGCTTCTCGCCGACCGCCTCCGCTTTGCGGCGGAGTACTACCTGTGGAGACAAAGGGAAGACTCCAAAGAGCGTGAGATGAGACGGCCCCTGTTGAACTGACATCGGTGTTTCAGTCGATCGCGAATCGCTTGCGGGTGTTCCTTCCCGAAATATTCCCTGCGCTGAACGGGTCGCTGCCTCGCATCGCCGGGTCCGACTGATGTATTCGGATCTTGCACGAAGTCTGCTCATCGAAAAAGACTTACTCGTGGCGTCTCGGAGTGCCCGAGGCGTCCAAGCCGGTGGGGATCGTCCTGGCCGGCATGCCAGGAAAGGAGGATCTGATGTTTCGCAGAACGCTTCTCTCCGCCCTCGTCTTTGCGATGACCGTGATGCCCTTCGAAGCGCCGGCGAGCGCCGACGCCAAGACCGCAGGGAAGACGCTTGCCAACCTCGAGACTGCCTACAACGGCGAGAGCAATGCCCAGGCGCGGTATCTCGCCTTCGCCAAGAAGGCTGACGCCGACGGGCTGGCGCCGGTCGCCTCGCTGTTCCGCGCGGCCGCGCGCGCCGAAGAGATCCATGCCGCCAATCACGCGAAGGTGATTCGCGCGCTCGGCGGGGTTCCGCAGGCCCAGATCGAGGAGCCGAAGGTGGGTGCGACGCAGGAGAACCTGGACGCCGCGATCAAGGGCGAGTCGTACGAGCGCGACACGATGTACCCGGACTTCATCAAGACAGCCCGGTCGGAGGGCCAGAAGACCGCGCTCGAATCGTTCAACTACGCCAAGAGCGCCGAGGCCGAGCACGCGAAGCTCTACACCTTTGCTCTCGAGACCATCGGCACGGCGAGCGGCAAAGCGTCCGTGAACTACTACGTCTGCACGGTGTGCGGCTTTACGACGACGAAGCTCGACTTCACGAAGTGCCCTGCCTGCTTCTCCCCGAAGGACAAGTACATCCTGGTTGGCTGAGTTCGTTCCGCTGCCGACCGCGCCTGCGGCCGGCAGCATCTAGACCGAGGAGGCTTCGTCATGTCCGGGCTACCGCCGCTGCCGTCCTGGGACGGCCTGCACCCCCTGATCGTGCACTTTCCGATCGCGCTGCTTCTCGTTGCGCCTCTCTTCGTCCTCCTCGGGATCGTCCTGCGGCGAAGCCGGCTCTTTCTCTGGGCGGCGCTGCTGCTGATGGCGATCGGCACGACGGCGACGTTCTTTGCCGTGTCGACCGGGGAAGCCGCCGGGAAGCTCGCCGACCGGACGCCTCAGATCAACACGGTTCTCGAACAGCACGAGAATCTGGCCGAGACCACGCGGGCCGTCTTCACGGCTCTGACGGCGATCTTTGCGGCGATCGTGGTGGCCCCGACCGCGTTCCGCCGTCTGCAGGGCCAGATGTTCCGCGTCGTTCTCCCCCTGGTGTTCCTGCTGTGCTACGGAGCGGGCGTCCTGGTCCTCGCCAACACCGCGCACAACGGCGGGCGCCTTGTGCACGAGCTCGGAGTCCAGGCTCTGATGGCACCGTCGCCAGCAACCGAGCCCGTGGAAGGGGAGGCCATTCAGTCTTTGAAGGGTCACGGGGCGCCCTGAGGCGCCAGCCCCGACTCCGGGCAGCCGGGACCTTATTCGGGCCTCAGGAGGCGGGGGGGTCTCGGCGAGGACTGCGCGTCGCACCGCTGCGCAAGAACGCTGGATCCGACAACCAATCCCGAGCCGCCGTCCGGGAGCCACGCTCAGAGAGCAGGGCGGAGAGGCGATTAATGCAATCAAATCAGGCAAATGCCTTCCTGCTGATGCCAACCTGAGCAGCAGAGATGCGATTGACAGAGATTTCGAGGGGGAAGCATGAGACTAAGGCTCGCTTGCGCCGCGGTCTTCTTCGCATTGGTCCCACTTCACACACTCTCTCAGGAGGTAGTTCTTAGCCGTCCGTCGACCGGTGCGTTTCGCTTCCCTGCGGCAAGGCGCCCTGCGCCGAACTTCAGCGACGCTGCTCCGGCCCGTCTCGGAATCCACATCCTCCGAGTTTCGCGAGAAGGAATCTCGTGCCAACAATTGCAGGGTCGGCCGGAGATCCGCGACTTGGATGTCCGGAGCTTCGTCTCACTCCATCAAATCAACCATCTCCCGGAAGGGACCGGGCGAGTCGAAAAAGCGAGCACTGGCCTGACAATCAACTTGCGCGCCACGGCGCAACTCGAACAATACCCGCAGGGTCGTTCCTATTTCTCGTTTGCCTCGTTCGAGGATCCCGACGGGAACCGCTGGCTGCTCCAGGAGATCACGACGCGACTTCCCGGCCGCGAGTGGGAGTCGACGGGAGCACAGACCACGGACGTCGTAGCCCTTGCGGAGCTCCTCCGCGAGACGTCAGAGCACCACGACCCCTACGAAAAGTCGCACGCCGAGCATCACTGGTGGGACTGGTACGCGCCCTACTTGAGTGCGCGTCAGAAGGGCAGCAATCCGGAGCAGGCCGCCGCCGCCGCCGAGCGCCGTATGGAGGAAGTCCTCCATGTGCTTCCCCGATGATGCCGTTCTGACGATGTGAAGTCGGAGATCCACGGGGCTCGCCCGAACGGAGGATTACCGTGCGGGGTCCCTGCGCGTGCCCGAGCCTCGCGTGGGCCGACGGACTCTCCGGACCTTCCCGCTCTTGCCCCCTCCGCAGAAGAACTGATCGACCCCATCGGACTCGAGTCCCGACACGCCCACTCCGGGCGGCATCTCGAGTCTCTCCAGGACCTCTCCCGTTCGAGGATCGACTCGCCTCAAATCGCTTTCGTCTCCCTCCCAGGTGCCGTGCCAGAGCTCGCCGTCGAGCCAGGTGACCCCGGTGACGAAGCGGTTGGACTCGATCGTGCGAAGAATCGCCCCTGTCTCGGGATCGATCTGATGGATCTTCCGGTCCCGATACTGCCCCACCCAGAGCGTCCCTTCGGCCCACGTCAGGCCGGAGTCGCCGCCGCCGCCGGGCGCCGGGATGGTGGCGAGGACGCGGCCGGTCTTCGGATCGATTTTCTGGATGCGATCCTCGGCGAGCTGAAACAGGTTCTTGCCGTCGAAGGCCGTTCCGGCATGGGCGGCGACTTCGATCGAGCGCAGCGTCTTCCCGCTCGCCGGATCGAGGGCTGTCAGCCTGTCTCCCGCAGCGAACCAGACGTGCCGGCCGTCATACGTGACGCCATGGACGTGATCGACGCCCGGAAATGGCCCGTACTCGCGAACGATCTTGGCGCTCGATGTCGATCGGCTCATGCGGGCATCCTAGTCCGTCGGCAGGGGAGCGGGGAGTAACAAGGCCGTCGTGAATCCCGGCAGGGGCGGAGTCGTCCAACGGCGAGCCCGCCCGCCCCCGAACGACTGCACCTGACCGGCGGTCGCCAGCGCGTCGAGGGCGCGCTGCACGGTGCGCTGGCTGGTTCCCAGCGCGACCGACAGGGCCGAACTCGACCACGATTCTCCGTCGGCGAGGAGAGCGAGCACCTCGGCATGCTCCGCGTCAACTTCGGTCGGCCGCACCAGCACGACGACCCCGCGCGCGGCGAGGGGCGCCAGCACGAAGCCCCGCTTCGTCGCTTCCACGCGGGCCAGGCCCCGAAGCGCCTTCCGGAGCCGTCCGACTTCGACTCGCAACCGGGCGCGATGCGATTCGTCGGCGACCTTCGCTCCGAATGCGCGCGCGACGAGCGTGTCTCTCGATGCGTCTCCCGGCCACGCTTCGCCCAGGACGCGTGCGAGCGCGAACAGGACCGGCCGCCTTGCGAGAGAGACCGCCTGGCTGCCGCGTCGCACGACATGACGGCAAGCGTCCACGACGAACGCCTTCGACGCCAGCAACGCCTCGACCTCCTCGAGGACGAGGGGTCGCTCCTCGCCACTGGCGATCAGGCGTGCCGCGGGCGTGTTCAGAGCCAGACATGCGCTTTCGACCTCGGCCGTCAGCGCCGGGATGCGCGCGTGGCGCGCTGCACGCTCGGCCCGGGCGAGCGCAGCGCGCGCCGCCTCCGTTCGGAGGCGGCGGATCGCGATCCCCGCGGCCACCAGCTCGTGCACGGTCCTCGACGCGGGAGAGAGGGGTGCGGGATCGAGTCCGGCGAGGGCATGCTCCGCCTCCGCGATTCGCCCGATCAGGACGAGGCGCCGGATTTCGAGATACCGCGCATGCGCGGCGTTGACCCGGTCGCCGTGCTGTTCGAGTGTCGCCCGCGCGGCGTCGAGGGCTCTCGCCGGCCAGCCGAGGTCGCGCGAGGCGAGCGCGACCTCGGCCTCGGCGACGACGCACCGCGCGCGGGCCACGGCTTCCTTCGGCCCGAAGGCGCGCGCCGCACGCCGCAGGAGCGTCTTGGCGCGAACGAAATCGCCGAGCTGCGCCATCGCGATGCCTCGAAGCGCGACGGCGGGCGCGTCGCCGCGCAAGGCGACCCGCTTCAACGCGCCGAGGGGGTCACCGGCCGCGAGGGCTCGGGCCGCCGCCGTGATCAGCGAGTCCATCGGAATCCCGACACACTTGTCACTCCCACCGCTCGGATACCTGGCGGTAAATCTATCTCGTGACCAGCAGCCACCACGTCGTATCAAGAAGGGGGGGAAACGATGAAGCCACAGAGGATCGAAAGGACGGTCGCCCTGGTGACGGGCGCCAGCCGCGGCATCGGGCGAGCACCAGCGTGGCATTCATAGATAAACCACAGACGAATCATCGATGCGCTACGACAGGCACGATGAAGGACACCGGAAGGAGAGAAGGGCGATGACGAAGCACAAGGCCGGAACACGTGAAGAGAGAGACAGGGAACTCGGGAAAGGACATCTCGCGATGAAGACACCCCCGATCGTGTCGCAGCAGGAGTGGGAGGCTGCGCGCCAGCAGCTCCTCGTGAAGGAGAAGGCCTTGACCCGCTCCCGTGACGCGCTGGCCGCCGAACGTCGGCGGATGCCCTGGCTGGCCGTGGACAAGAAGTACGAGTTCGACGGGCCCAAGAGTAAGGTTAACTTGCTCGACCTGTTCGAGGGCCGCAGGCAGTTGATCGTCTATCGCGCCTTCTTCGAGCCCGGGGTGTTCGGCTGGCCCGATCATGCCTGCCGCGGCTGCTCCCTCGGCGCCGATCAGGTCTCCCACCTGGCCCATCTGAACGCCCGCGACACCACCCTCGCCTACGCCTCACGCGCGCCGCAGGCGGACATCGCGCGCCTGAAGGCGCGGATGGGCTGGGAGATGCCCTGGTACACCATCACCGACGGCTTCGACGCGGACTTCGGCGTCGATGAATGGCACGGCCACAACGTGTTCTTCCGCGACGGCGAGCGGGTGTTCCGCACATACTTCATCAACGGCCGCGGCGACGAGGCGATGGGGACCATCTGGAGCTACCTCGACGTCACGCCGTTCGGCCGTCAGGAGACCTGGGAGGACTCGCCAGAGGGTTACCCCCAGACCCCGCCGTACAAGTGGTGGAACTGGCACGACAACTACGACGCCGAGGCCTCGCCTGACCGGAAGTGGGTCGAGGTGTCCGACGCTGGAGAAGCCGCCTTCCGAAAGCGCGACGCAGAGGCGAAGGGCTGAAGGCCGGGTATCGGACGAACTGGCAACCGGGAGGCGCTGAGCCCCTCCTGCCAATACCCCGACCTCGTGCCCAAAGGCCGCGACGAGGAGGGCTTCAATTCCCGGAGGAGTGGGTACGCCGGCACACCAACACGGAAGCCCCTGGAAGCGCGCCGCTGCAAATGGAGACAGCATCATGACTCACACAACTTCCCTCGCCAGCAATTTGGAGTCCCGTATCGACCGCAGCATGGACGCTGGCATAGCCTCCGAGCGGGCTTCACGCCGAGCCTTCATCAGCGTCTCGGCGGTCCTGTTTGCCGCAAGCACCGCAGTGACGATCGCCTTGTGCGCGTCCATGTCGGCGATGGGCGGAATGCCGATGCCCGGAGGCTGGACGATGTCGATGGCGTGGATGCGGATGCCGGGACAGACCTGGCCCGGCGCCGCGGCGTCGTTCCTCGGCATGTGGATCGTGATGATGGTGGCCATGATGCTGCCGTCGCTGGTCCCCATGCTGTGGCGCTACCGCCAGGCCGTCGGCCGGACGGCCGAAGCGCGCCTCGGCCGGCTGACCGTGATCGCGGGCGCGGGTTACTTCGCCGTGTGGACTGTGTTCGGAATGGCCGCGTTTGCGCCGGGCGTCGCGCTGGCGGCCGTCGTAATGCGACATCCCGGGCTGGCGCGCGCCGTTCCGGTCGCGATCGGCGTCGTCGTCCTGATCGCCGGCGTGCTGCAGTTCTCGGCGTGGAAGGCGCGTTGCCTCGCCTGCTGCCGGGAGATGCCCGGGCGCGGCCGCGCGTCGCGGGCCGACGACGGCACGGCCTGGCGGCACGGCCTGCGCCTCGGCCTCCACTGCGGCTCCTGCTGTGCAGGGCTCACGGCGGTCCTCCTCGCCATGGGCGTCATGGACCTTCGCGCGATGGCGATCGTGGCGGCCGCCATCTCCGCCGAACGCCTTGCGCCCGCCGGCGAGCGCATCGCGCGAGTCACCGGGGCCGTCCTCGTCGGGGCAGGGTTGTTTCTGATCGCGCGAGTCGCCGGGCTCGGATGACTTTCCCGAGATGGCCGTTCGGATCGGTATTTGTTGGGGGGGGCGACCGGCTCGTGCGCCGCTATCGCGCGGGCGAGGCTCTACTCCGGGGACCCGGTCGCGGCGGCCGGGATCGGGATCACGGCGAGCACGGGAAGGCTTGCCTTCGGCTCGAGGGACGCCGGCAGGCCGAGCTCCCTGCGCAGCGCCGCGACGTCCGCCTTGAGGACGTACCAGTCGAGGTTCCTCCAGAGCGCGTTGTGGTGGTAGCCGCCCTTGTTCATCTCGCGAACCGCCTGATCCTTGGTCCAACCCTGAACGACGACGCGGTACAGGGCCACCAACGCGCCGGTCCGATCGGCGCCGTGCCGGCAGTGGATCATCAGGGGCCGGTTCTCCGGGTCGACCATGATCCGCAGCGCCTGGAGAACGAGATCGTCGCGAAGACCCGAGGCGCTCATGGGAACGTGGAACAGCTTCACAGATCCGTCCCCGGCCAACAACCGGTCTCCGACGCCGCCTGCGAGGTTGAGGACGCTCCGCACTCCCAGGTCGGCGAGCTCCTGGAACCCGGCGGCGGTCGGCTGGGCGCCGCGGTAGAAGCCGTCTTCGATTTGATAGAGGTTCACGACGCTGGTACCGCTCACGGCGGTCGCCCACTCGGACGGCCGAGCCGGCGTCGCGTCCTGGCTGGCCTGCGCCGACAGTGTGCCGGAGAGCAGCACCAGGGAAAGGGCCAGGAAGAGGGTTGTCTGCCGTTTCATCTCGGCGTGGAAGAACAGCGCCCGAGCCGGAAACATTCCCGACCAGGGCTCCGTGCGTTGCTCAAAGGGGCGACGGATGGTGCCTGACCTGAAAGAATGAAACTTCGCTCGATCCTTCATGCCTGGCGCCAAGTGTCATTCTTTCAGGGCTGACCCTGTCGCGCCCTTCACTTCAACGGCGCTGTCCATTTCTCCGGGGCCGCGTCGAACTGCTCCTTGTGGCCGGTCGAGCAGAAGTAGTAGCTCTTGTTTTTGTACGAGGACTTCGGCGAGGTGGCCGGGTTGACGTCCATCTCGCACACGGGGCAGAGAGGGTGGGCGCTCGTGGAGACGCGGGCCACGGCGTAGATCGCGTTGGACTCCGGCTTCAGCCAGCCCTGTCCCTGGTACTCCATCTGGTAGGCCGTGCTCGTGGCGACATCCCGCCCGAAATAGCGTTCCACGACGTGGAGGGCGAGGTCGATGCCCGAGGAGAGGCCTCCGGCGCTCGCGACGCTTCCCTCGTCGACGAACCGCACTCCCCGTTTCATCTGGATGTCCGGGAACTGCATGGCGAAGGTCCGATAAGAGGAATGGTGGGTCGTGGCGCTCTTGCCCGCGAGGAGACCGGTCCGGGCCAGGACGAAGGCGCCGGTGCAGACGGACATGACGACGTCGGCCTGGCCGCCGGCCTGCTTGATCCACGCCAGCATGCGCGGCGAGTCGCCGCCCTGGGCCGGAATGACGATGACCTTCGGCGGGGGAGCGTCGTCGAAGGTGTAGTCGGGGACGACCTGCAGGCCCCCGGACACCCGGATGGGCTCCTTCTTGTCCGAAACCGTGTAGAGCTCGAAGGGCATCTGATCGTCCATTGACGAGCCGCGCATCGGCGTGGAGACGTCCTGGAACACCTCCCAGGGGCCCGCGAAATCGATCATGACGGCACCTTCCGTCAGGACGAAGGCCACCGGGATCCGCCCGTGGACGGGCGCGGCCAGCTTCGCTTCCGGTGCGGCGGTTTGGTGGGGCGCGGCCGGACGGGCCGGCGCCGATACGGCCCACGCGAGGGCACCGGCGAGCAGGATGCGAGGCGCGTTCGGGATTCTCATGACGTCCTCCCACGGCTACTCTTGTAGCCTGTCTACAGGAGATACGTCGCGGGGAGGGGAAGGTTCTACCGGCTCGCGAGCCTCAGGCGGACTTGCGCAGCGGCCGTTTGCCGACGATGTTCCGGAACGCCAGGGCCACGTCCCGGTGCGAGATCGGCGGGGGCGGACCGCCCGGCACCGGTTCCTCGGCCCGAAGGACGATGTCGTCGAGCGACAGGATGCCAAAGAGCGGTCCCGCCGGATCGAGAACCGGCAGACGCCGGACCTGCCGCCTCGACATGGTGGCCAGCGCCGCGCTCACGTCGTCGGTCGTCTGGCACGTGGCGACGTTCATGGTCATGACCTCCTTGATCGGGGTTTCTCCGGGCGAGGAATGCGCTTTCGCGATGGCCATGCAGACGTCGCGGTCTGTGACGATTCCAACGAGTTTTCCGGCGCGCAGCACCGGGAGCACGCCGCAATCGTTGTCTCCCATGAGCCGGGCCGCCGAGGAGAGACTGGTCTCCTCTGTGCATGAGGCGACCGGCCGACAAGCGATCTCACTGACTTTCATCACCCACCTCCATTGCTCACCCTCAGGGTAAAGAGACGGAAGGGCGGATGTCTTGACCCAAACACACCGTTTTTTCGGGTTTTAGCGGCCCCTCAGTCCGGCTCGCCCGGGACCGGCGTCGGCGTCGAGGGAAGACTGGTGGGCGTCAGGGAGGGTGTCGGTGGAAGGGTCGCGGGCGTGTCGTGGAGGGGCATGGGTGGAGGCTTGACGTCGACCATGGGCTGCGGGACCTGAGTCCCGGGCCCATACACGAGAACGCAATAGGTTAAGCCGAGGACGGCCACGACCAGGACGACGGAAAGTCTCAAACGCCAGCGCAAGGGTCAAAGTATCCGGCGAGCAGTATGAGCCAACTGATGCAAACGGTTCGATCTGAGGGACTCCCGTGAGATTCTCTCCGCCAGCAGACCCATGACCCGCGTTCAGCGCATGACCCTCGCCGCGACGGGCCTCGGCCTGTTCATGATCTTCCTCGATGCGTTGATCGTGAACGTGGCGCTGCCGTCGATCCAGCACGATTTCCAGGTCGGCGAGTCGGGGCTGCAGTGGGTCGTGACGGCGTACAGCCTCGGGATGGCGGTGGCGATCATGTCGGCGGGGACCCTCGCCGACATGCACGGCCGGCGCAAGCTCTACGTCGCCGGCATCGCGCTCTTCACGCTCTCCTCGGTCGCCTGCGGGCTCGCGCGCTCGCTCGACGTTCTCAACGCGGCCCGCGCGGTCCAGGGAATCGCCGCGGCGACCGTCAACGTGACCTCGCTCGCGCTCGTCTCCGCGGCGTTTCCCGAGCCGAAGCTCAAGGCCTGGGCGATCGGCATCTGGACGGCGATCGCCTCGACCGCGATGGCGATCGGCCCGACGCTCGGCGGCATCCTCGTTCAGCGCAGCGGCTGGCGCATCATCTTCCTGGTCAACGTCCCGGTCGGACTCGCCGTCCTCGCGCTCACCTGGCGGTTCGTCGCGGAGTCGCGCGACGAGAAGCCGCGGACGTTCGATGTCCCGGGACAACTCCTCTTCGTGGTCGCCGTCGGGGCGTTCGCGTATGCGGTGATCGAGGGCCCGCGCGCCGGCTGGCGGTCCCCGGAGATCCTCGGGCTCTTTGCTCTCGCGGCCGTGGCGCTCGGGGCGTTCGTCGTGGCCGAGCGCCGGAGAGCCGATCCGATGATGGACCTGACGCTCTTCCGCGACCGCACGTACTCGCTGGCGATCGGCACGATCTTCGCGGTGCTCTTCGCCGTCTACGGGATGCTCCTCGTTGTCACCCAGTACCTGCAGAACGTGCGCGGTTTCTCGCCGACGCAGGCGGGATTCATCCTCCTGCCCTACAGCGCGACGTGCACGCTGGTCTCGCTTCGCGTGGGAAAGCTCATGGGGGTCGTCGGATCCCGGCGGCTCATCCTCCTCGGCCTGACGTCCCAGATCATCGGGTTCGGCGTCATGATGGCGGGGCTCGGGCAGAGCACGCCCGTCGTCGTTCTCGGGCTGATCTTCGCGTCGCTCGGCAGCTCGCTCTGCCTCACGCCGATCACCTCGCTCGCGATGACGGCCGTTCCGCCGGAGCGCGCCGGAATGGCGTCGGGCATCATGAGCGCCCAGCGGGCGCTGGGCTCGACCGTCGGGTTCGCCGTGCTCGGCTCCGTTCTGGCGGCGTCGCTCACCGTGACGCTCTCCGAGCACCTCGCGCAGGCGATCCCGGATCCGGCCGAGCGGCGGCAAGTCGCCGACACGATCATCGGCGACGCGAACCCGCGCGCCTACGCCGCCGAGATCGGTCCCGGCCGGCCGATCGTCCACGCCGACGCTGCGACCCGGGAGGCCATCCTCCTCGCCGCGGATGCGGACTTCGTCGAGGGAATCCGCATCAGCCTCGGCGCCGCGATGCTGGTGCTGGGGCTCGTCCTCGCCGCCGGGTTCGCCGGGTTCCCGCGCGGGCGCGGCGGGCTCGCCGACGCGAGTCGGGAGGCGAAGTCCCTCGAGTCCGAGGAGGCGGGACGGCTGAGCCCGGAAGGTGGGGGAATCGGGTAGAGGCGGGTCGTGAAGGGGTCGGCTACTTCGACGGAGCCTCGTTGGTCTGCGAGTCGGCGTTCTGGAACGCGCTTTCCCACGAGGTCCCCTCGCCCCGGATCGTGACCTTCCCAAAGCTTCGCGTTCCGACCTGGAACGGCCGGCGCAGCGCGGCCTCGTGCCGGGCAAAACCTCGGGCAAAGAGTCCGCCCCATCTCCAGCGTGCTTCGGCCTCGGCCTGATGGACCGTCAGTGGCATGAACTTCTCTTTCCGGAAGGCATTCACTGTAGCACGCCCTCCCATTACGCCGATTGGGGTCTGACCTGAAAGTCTGAAACTTGGTGCCAGGCCTGACACTCCCGAAGAAGTGTCAATCTTTCAGGTCAGGCCCCAACTTTCATTCTTGCAGGGCTGACCCCATAGAATCCATAGAATGCGCGGCATGATTTCACGTGATCCGTCGGTCCTGATGATGAGCGTCTGCTTGATTGCCGGGGTGCTCGCCGGGGGAGGCGCCGCGCCGGCCTCGCCCGCGCCGCCGGGAGGCGGGTATGCGGACCTGCTGACCTTCTACAAGGAGTTCCGCGCGTTCCAGAAGCCGAAGATCGTCAACGGCGTGCCGGACTACACGCCGGCGGCGATGGCCGCGCAGCAGAAGGAGCTCGAGACGTACAAGAAGCGTCTCGCGGCGATCGACCCTTCCGCGTGGCCCATCCCGCAGCAGGTCGACTACTACGTCGTCCGCGCCGAGGTGAACGGCCTCGACTTCGAACTCCGGGTGCTCAAGCCCTGGGCGAACAACCCGACCTTCTACACGACCTTCTTCCCCGAGGAGAGCGACCAGCCCAAGCGCGAGGGCCCGCTCGCCGAAGGCGCCGTCGAGCTCTGGAGCTACAAGCTTCCGCTCTCGAAAGACGCGGCCGGGCAGATCGCCGCCGGCGTCCGCACGATCCCCGCTCTCCTCGCGCAGGCGAAGACCAACCTGACCGGCAACGGCCGGGACCTCTGGGTCTACGGCGCGAAGAGCGTCCGCCAGCAGAGCGCCGACATCGCGGCGTTCGCCTCGAAGCTCGACGCGTCGCAGGCTCCTCTCAAGGCCGACCTCGACCGCGCGAAGAAGGCGACGGACGATTTCGCCGGATGGCTCGACGCGCAGGCTCCCTCGAAGACCGGGCCTTCCGGCGTCGGCATCGAGAACTACAACTGGTACCTGAAGAACGTCCAGCTCGTGCCGTCCACCTGGGCGGAGGAGGTCGAGTTCATGAAGCGCGAGCTCGCGCGCTCGACGGCCCTCCTCACGATGGAGGAGCTCAAGAACGCGAAGCTCCCGCCGCAGGTCCCGATCGCGAGCGCGGCGGAATACGACAAGCGGTTCAACGACGCGGTCACCGAGTACATGGCGTACCTCCGGGACAACGAGATCCTGACGATCAAGCCCTGGATGGATGCGGCCCTGCGCGCGCGGATCGGCAGCTACAGCCCCGGCCCGCTCGAATTCTTCGGCGAGGTCGACTACCGCGATCCCGAGGTCATGCGCACGCACGGTTACCACTGGTTCGACAAGGGCTGGATGGTCCATGAGACGTCGCCGAACCCGATCCGCCGCGACGTGCGCCTCTACAACCTCGACAACACGCGCACCGAGGGGCACGCGACCGGCTGGGAAGAGCTGATGATGCAGGCCGGCATGTTCGATGCCCGGCCGCGCTCCCGCGAGCTCGTCTACATCCTGATCGCCCAGCGCGCCGCGCGGGCCCTCGGCGACCTCTACATGGTCGCAAACCTCATGGACATCGAGCAGGCCGCGACCTTCGCCTGCGCGAACGTGCCGCGGGGCTGGTTCTCGCTCCAGGGCAAGCTCGTCCGCGGCGAGCAGCACCTCTACCTCCAGCAGCCCGGCTACGGGACGAGCTACCTGATGGGCAAGATGGAGCTCGACGCGCTTCTCGCCGACCGCAAGCAGCAGCTCGGCGACAAGTTCCGGATGAAGGAGTTCATGGACACCTTCAACGCGGTGGGACTGATCCCGGCGTCGCTCGTGCGGTGGGAGATGACGGGGAAGAAGTCGGCCGAGCTCGAGAAGATGCTGAAGTAGGGATCCGGGTGCCGGAGCGGCCACACGCCGCTCCGGCGATCGATGCGGTGCTTCGCGGCGCTACTTCCTGGCGTTCACCATGTGAATGTCGAACTTGCCCTTGCCGTCCGCGAACATGACGCAGTCGGAGGCTTTGTCGCATTCGGTGGTGTGCCGGTAGTCCCCGCCCGCCTGCATCAGGTAGGAACCCGGCCCCAGCCGGATCGGGGTCTTTCCCTCCGGCCCGTGAATGAACGTCCCCGAGACGACGACGATGCGCATGTCGCTCGTGTGCGTGTGCAGAGGAGCGCTCGTTCCCGCCGGGAACTTGATCAGGGCGCCGAACGCTCCCTTCTGGTAGTCGCCCCAGAGCGGGGCGATTTTGATGCCCGGAGGCCCGCCGACCATGTCCGCCCACCTCATGTCCGCCGCCGGCATCACGATGGCCTTGTGGGCCGCCATCTGAGCCAGGAGCGTCCCGGCCGCAAGGAGAGACACCACGACCGCAAGAATCCCTCGCCTCATACACGCCTCCTCTTTTTCGTTGAGAGTAACGGGCGGACGCTACATCCCCTCGTGTCCCCGACACAAGGGGAGCCCGGCCGGGTCTAGTCCTCGCCCCGCACCCGTGCCCGGCCGGCCTTGATCCGCGAGCGCTGGACCTTCTCCTCGATCCGCCGCTCGCGCGCCCCCTTGCTCGGCCTCGTCTTTTTTCGCGGTTTGGGCCGCACCGCCGCGCGGCGAACGAGGTCGACCAGGCGCTCCCGCGCCGCGGCGCGGTTCTGGGCCTGCGTGCGGTAGGCGCGGCTGTCGATCAGGAGGATCCCGTCGCCGCCCATGCGCCTGCCGGCGAGCGAAGCGAGCCGCGCCTTGACGTCTTCCGGCAGCGAGGACGCGCCGACGTCGAAGCGCAGCTCGACCGCCGTCGCGACCTTGTTGACGTTCTGGCCTCCGGGCCCCGACGCCCGCACGAATCGCTCGGAGAGCTCGTACTCCCGGATCGCGATCGAGGGCGTGACCTGCAGCACGACTACTTCCGGTTCCCGCCCTTGTACACGACGCCGTCCTTCACGACGACCTCGACGCTCGAAAGCGCGGTCACGTCGAAGAGCGGGTCGCCTCGCACGACGATGATGTCGGCGAGCTTCCCGGGCTCGATCGTGCCGAGCTCCTTCTCCTTCCCGAGGATCGCCGCGTTGATGCGCGTCGCGGCCGCGATCGCGCGCTGCGGCGACATGCCCGTGTCGACATGCGCCTTGATCTCGCGCCAGAGCGCCTCCGTGTGGAAGTTCATCGGGGTTCCGGAGTCGGTTCCCATCCCCAGCGTCGCGTTCGACTCGATCCACTGCCCGAGAGACGCCTTCGCGAACCGCATCTCCTGGTCGGTCGCCGAGAAGTACGAGAGCCGCTGAAACCCGACGAGCGACTTCTGGACCTCGGCCCAGATCTGCGGCCCGAAGTCCGCCTTCAACCGGGGATCCTGAAGCCGCTCGGGGAAGGCGACCGTGGCGGGGAAGAGAAACGCCCGGTGCGCCGCAGTGACGACGACCGGCGTGCCTTTCGCGGCGATCGCCCTGACGAGCTCCGGGTCGTAGGTCGGCATCCCCGCGGAGCCGACGTGCTGCAGGACGTCGATTCCGGCGTCGAAGGCGTTGCGAACGTCGACGGGCATGTAGACGTGGGCATGCACCCGCAGCTTGTGCCGGTGCGCCACGTCGACGATGGCCTTGTAGTGCGCCGGGCTCAAACCGACGTAGGCCTTGATGACGTCGACGCCGGCCTTCGCGAGGTCCTCGGTCGCCTTCGCCGCGTCGGCCGGGGTGTCGATCAGGAGCTGGTTCGGGAGCGCGACGGGGTAGTCGCCGAGATCGCGTGTGATCCACGGGCCGCTGACCGACATCCGCGGCCCCGGGATCTCGCCCCTGCGGATCCGGTCGCGGACCGAGAGGCTCTCCTTCAACGTCCCGCCGAGGTCCACGGCCGACGTCACCCCGGCCATCAGGAGCTCTCTCGCCGAGATCTCGCCGACCTTCTCGACGAGACCGTTCTCCTTGATCCACGGGTCCCAGCGGTCGTAGTCGCCGTGCCCCAGGATCTGGAGGTGCGCGTGCACGTCGATCAGGCCCGGCAGCATCACGCGCCCGCTCGTGTCGATGACCTCGGCGTCCGGCGGAATCGCCACTTCGCCCGCTCGGCCGACCGCGACGATCCGGTTGCCCTCGACGAGAACGGCGGCGAAGTGGACCGGCGGCACTCCGTCGTAGCCGTCGAGGAGCATCCCGCCGACGAGCGCGAGCTTCCGCGGGGTCTGTGCCGATGCCGGGACGGCCGCGCAGAGAAAGAAGACGAACGGCAGCAGGGTCGCGAGCCCGCGAGCGCGCCGCCGGAGTCTCGTCATCGATGTCACGTGACGGCCGCTATTCCGAGACGACGATCTCGCCCTTCATCCTGGTGTGCCCGAAGCCGCAGAAGTTGGCGCACTTGAACGGGTAGGTCCCCGCCTTGTCCGGCGTGAACTTCACCGTCGCCGGAGTCTTCGGGTCGAAAACGACCTTCTCGAGCTTCAACTCCTTGCACTGGAACCCGTGCTTGGTGTCTTCGCTCTCGAACGTGATCTCCACGGGCTCCCCGACCTTCAGCTCGATCCGCGAGGGCGTGAATTCGTACTTCTTGGCCTTCACCGTGATTTTCCGCGGCTCCTGGGCCTGGAGGATCGATGGACCGCACGCGGCGACGAGGACGAGGGCGGCGAGCGTTCGGGAAAGGCGCATTCGGGACCTCCTTCTCATCAGGCGCCCCATCCTAGACCACGTCGGCGCGCGCCACACGCTTCGCGATCCGCCCGGCCACGTGCGCGGCGTCCCGGTCCGCGCCGTGGATCATGGTCGACGAGAACGCATACAGGAAGTGCAGTCCGACGAAGTAGAGGCCGGGCTCGCTCTCGACGATGCCGCGCTTCTGCACGGGTTCCCCGTGCTCGTCGAGCACCGGCAGGTCGATCCAGGAGAAGCCGGGGTGGAAGCCAGTCGACCAGATGACGTTCGCGACCTCGAGCCTGCGGCCGTCGGCGAGCACGGGCTGTCCGTCCGACACGCCCCTGACGCGGGGAGCTCGCTTGACGCCGGCGGCCTCGAGGTCCGCCGGCTTCACCCGGATGAGGGGCCCGCCCTGGGCGATCAGCTTCGGCCGGACGCGCCGCCCGATGGGCGTCGAAAGCGTGAAGATCCGATGGAAGAGCACCCGCAGCACGAGGGGCACGAGGACGCGGCCCGCGACGGGCCCGTCGATGCGAAACGGGAGGTGTCCGGTGTCGCGTCCCGCCATCCAGGTCGTGTGCCTCGACGCGAGCTCCCGGGCGATCTCGGCCCCGGAGTTGCCCGCACCCACGACGAGCACGGCCCCCTCGCGGAGCTGCTCCGGGTTGCGATACTCGCTCGAGTGAAGCTGGACGATGTCTCGGTCGAGATCGCGGGCGAACGACGGGATCCGCGGTTTCTGGTAGGTCGCCATCGCCACGACGACGTGGCGCGCCACGAAGCGGCGCTCGCCCGCCTCGACGACGTAATGGTCACCCTCGCGCGACAGTCGCTCGACGCGAACGTTGTTTTCGACCGGCAGGGCGAAGTGCTTCACGTACGCTTCGAGGTAGTCGGCCATCTCGTCCTTCGTCGGGAACGCGTGGCGGGGAGCGGGGAAGGGCATGCCGGGAAGGCCGTCGAACCGGCTGGGAGTGAACAGCCGCAGAGAGTCCCAGCGTCGGCGCCACTGGTCGCCGACGCGCGCGTTCGCGTCGAGGATCACGAACGGCACGCCGCGCCGCGCCAGGTGATATCCGACCGAGAGCCCCGATTGGCCCGCTCCGATGACGACGACCTCGTGCCGTTCCGGAGCGAGCGCGGGGGAGAGCGGCGCGGGGCGTTCGGCCGTCCGTGCCGGGACCCGCCGCGGCGTTCGCCGAATGCACCGGCAGCCTGGCGAGATGCAGGAAGGCTGACCCTTCCTCGGTGAGAACCGGCGAGGGGCGACGTTCGAGGGTTTCCGGGTTCATGATTCCCTTCTTTCTATCCCATTCGGGGACGTCGGAAAGGTAGGCCGCCGCGCCCCTCCGGGGCTTCGGGTGAACCCCCCAATTTCGAGGCGCGCTCCGACATGGGTAATTTCCCCCATGACCCCGCGCCGGCTCAAACCAGGCCGTGCTCGTACGCGAACGCCGTGGCGGCCGCCCGCGAGGGGACGTCGAGCTTGTCGAAGATGTTGCTGACGTGCCGGTCGACGGTCTTCTCGCTCAGGAACAGCTCCGCCGCGATCGACCTTGTTGGTCTTGCCCGCCGCCACGAGCCGCAGCACCTGGAGCTCGCGCGCGGTGAGGCCGTGCGGGCGGGCCTCCGGCGACTCGCGGGCCGCGGCGTTCGATCGCGGCGAGGTCCGTCGCGGCGCCGAGCTCGCTGGAATACCGCTCGCGCGCCGTCGATCTCGAGGTGGCACCCGTCGCTGTCGCCGAGCTGCGGCGGCAGGCGCGCGCGACGAGCACGCGCACCTTTGCCGCGAGGTAGGGCGCGCCGAGCTTCTGCCAGATCTCGAAGGAGCGTCGAAGCGGCTCGAGCGCGGCCCGGGGGTCGCCCTCCGCCAGACGCACGGCGCCGAGGGCGTGGGCGGCCATCGCGTCGACGACCTCCATGTCGAGCTCCGTCGCGATCGACTGAAGCTGCCCGCAGGCGCGGCGCGCCTCGTCGAGGTCGCCGGCCGCGAGCATGATCTCCACGTGCGCCGGCAGCAGCCGCGTCTGCTGCATGCGGCCGGTCGCCGCCTGGACGACGCGCCGCATCGTCGAGGCCGCCGCCTCGACCCGTCCCTGGGCGAGACGAAGCAGGGCGAGGCCCGGCTGGGGCTCCCGGCCGAGACGGCTGGCGTTGGCGTACGCCTCCTCGGCTTCGTCGAGCTCGCCGCGCAGCCGGTGCAGCTCGGCCTGCTGGTAGAAGGCCGGCGCCGCCTCGCGCTCGTTCAACCCGGCGAGAAGCCGCTCGGCGGCGACCCGTGCTTCCTCGCGCGCCGCGTCCCACTCGCCGTTCCACTCGTGGATCTCGGAGCGGTGCACGAGACAGTGGCCGGCGAAGACGACGGGTCCGGGCTGTGCGTTGCACCAGGCCTGGAGGGCCTCCGTCCACTCGCGTGCCCGTCCCAGCGCGTAGACGTCCTGGCAGCCCTGGATGACCATGCAGTAGATGAGACCGGTGGCGATCGGCCCGAGCTCGCCGGAAGAAACGGCGACCATCGCCTCGTCGAGCAGCGCGAGCCCCTCCGGGATCCGCTCGGAACGCAGCAGAACCTGTCCCTCGAAGTTTCGCGCGAAGGCGACGAGATCCCGATCCCCAAACCGCTCGCCAATCCGGCCGGCCTCGCCCGCGACTTTGCGCGCCGTCTCGTAGTCGCGGGCTTCGAGATGCCGGCGGATGACCGGAAGCAGCAGGTAACCGCGCTCGGCGCAGTCGTGGCCTCCCTCGTCGAGCAGCCGCTCCGCGCGCGCCATCCAGCCCGACCCGCGGCCGAATTCGCCGGCCCCGAAGAGTCGGAACCCGAGCCAGAACGCGGAGCGCGCGGCGGCGACGCCGTGGCCCTCCTCGAGGTGCGCATGGTGGGCACGCTCCAGGATCCGCAGGAAGTCCTCGTCGCGCCCCATCAGTCCGGCGGCCGTGGCCATCCGGTCGAGGTCCTCGCCGGAGAGCGGCTTCGCCCGGTCCGCCGCCAACAGGGCGTCGAAGGCTTCCAGGAAGTTTCGCCGCTCCCACGCCTCGCGGCCGCGGCGGAGAAGCCCGGCGGCGGCGTCGGCGTTGTCCCGACGAGGGGCGACCTTCATTGCTCCCTCACGCCGCCCATTCTTCCGCCCGGTGGCGGTCGCTGCAACCCGGGGTGTCCGATTTTCCATGTCCGGAAACGCGTAGCGACACGGCAGCGGTTAATATTCCCCGGCTTTCCGCCAGCCGAAAGGACGTCCGATGAAACACCGCCTCGCCGCCGTCGCGATTCTCCTCTGCGCGGGCCTGATGCGCGCCGAAGACCCGCCGAAGCCCCACGGAGACAAGCCCCTCTCCGCCCCGCCGGGCGCCGACCCGTCGAAGGAGAAGGAGGCGGAGAAGCCCAAGTGGGACGTCGCCAACCCGCCGTACCCCTTCGACGTGGAGGTGCCCGCTCGACGTCGACACCGGCACCTGGATGTCGGTCGACGTCTCGCCCGACGGCAAGGAGATCGCCTTCGACCTGCTGGGCGACATCTACGTGATGCCGTATGCGGGCGGACAGGCGCGGGCGCTGACGTCCGGCATCCCCTGGGACATGCAGCCGCGCTACTCGCCCGACGGCAAGTGGATCGCGTTCACGTCCGACCGCTCCGGGGGCGACAACATCTGGATCGTCGACCGCGACGGCAAGAACCCGCAGCAGGTGACGAAGGAAACCTTCCGCCTCCCCAACAGCCCGGCCTGGACGCCCGACTCGCAGTACATCGCGGCGCGCAAGCACTACACCGGCACGCGCTCGCTCGGCGCGGGGGAGATCTGGCTCTGGCACCGCTCCGGAGGCGAGGGCCTCCAGATGACGAAGAGGGCGACCGAGCAGAAGGACGACGGCGAGCCCGCGTTCTCGCCCGACGGCCGCTACCTCTACTGGTCCGAGGATTCGACGCCCGGAAAGATCTTCGAGTACAACAAGGACCCCAACGGCGAGATCTACGCCATCAAGCGGCTCGACCGCCAGACCGGCAAGATCGTCCGCTACGTGACGGGTCCCGGCGGCTCGATCCGCCCGACGCCGTCGCCCGACGGGAAGTCGCTCGCCTTCATCCGCCGCGTCCGATACAAGTCCACGCTCTTCGTCAAGGACATCGAGTCGGGCGTCGAGCGCCCGATCTGGGACGGCCTCGAGCGCGACATGCAGGAGACCTGGGCGATCCAGGGCGTCTATCCCGGCATGGCGTGGACGCCGGACTCGAAGCGCGTCGTTTTCTGGTCCGGAGGCAAGATCCGCAGCGCGGACCTCGCGGGCAAGCAGGTCGCCGAGATCCCGTTCCGCGTCCGCGACACCCGCAGGACGGCGACCGCAGTCCGCTTCGGCGTCGACGTGCTGACGGGACTGATGCAAGCCTCGATGTCGCCACGAATCTCTTCCCCCTCTCCCCCCGCTGGGGGGGAGAGGGCGGGGGCGAGGGGGGAAACATTCCCCGTCCGCATGCTCCGCTGGGTCGCCATCTCTCCGGACGGCAAGCGCGTCGCCTACCAGGCGCTCGGCTACGTCTACGTCCGCGACCTGCCCGACGGCACTCCCAAACGCCTTACGACCCAGACCGACCACTTCGAGCTCTACCCGTCGTGGTCGCGCGACGGCAAGTCCCTCGTCTACACGACCTGGAACGACGACACGCTCGGGTCGATCCGTGTGGCGGCCGTCCCTGGTGGCGCCTCCCGCGTCGTCACCGACAAGCCCGGCCACTACTTCGAGCCCGTCTTCTCGCCCGACGGCTCGAGGATCGTCTACACGAAGGGGACCGGCGGCTACCTGCGCTCGACGGCCTGGTCCGCCGATCCGGGGCTCTACCAGGTGCCGTCGGCAGGCGGGAAGTCGACGCTCGTCGTCGAGGACGGCTTCGCGCCGCGCTTCGGCAAGGCCTCCGACCGAGTCTTCTTCGTCAAGACCGAAGGCGGAGGCGACCAGATCGCGCCGGAGAAGCGCGTCCTCGCCTCGATCAAGCTCGACGGCTCGGACGTCCACGAGTACTACCTCTCCGAGCTCGCCCAGGAGTTCGAGGTCTCGCCCGACGGGAAGTGGCTGGCTTTCCGCGAGGGCTTCAACGCGTACGTCACGCCCTTCGTCGAGACCGGACGCCGCGTCGACATCGGCCCGAAGAGCAAGGCCGTGCCCGTCAGGAAGGTCTCGAAGGACGCCGGCGAGAACCTCCGCTTCTCGGGCGACTCCGCCGCGCCTCTACTGGTCCTTCGGCCCGCAGCTCTTCGAGCGGGACCTGAAGGACGCGTTCACGTTCCTGCCCGGCTCGCCGGAGAAGCTGCCCGATCCGCCGGTCGTCGGCCGCGACATCGGCTTCAACGCCCCCGTCGACGAGCCTGGCGGCGCCGTCGCCTTCACGGGCGGCCGCGTCGTCACGATGAAGGGCGACGAGGTCATCGAGGACGGCGTCGTCGTCGTCCAGGGCAACCGGATCACGGCCGTCGGAAAGCGCGGGACGGTCGCCGTCCCGGCCGGCGCGAAGGCGATCGACGTCTCGGGCAAGACCGTGCTGCCCGGCTTCATCGACGCCCACTTCCACGGCGCCTTCGGTTCCGACGGCATCACCCCGCAGCAGAACTGGCACAGCGACGCCTCGCTCGCCTTCGGCGTGACGACCGCGCACGATCCCTCGAACGACACCGGCGAGGTCTTCGCCGCGGCCGAGCTCGCGCGCGCCGGCCTGATCCGCAGCCCGCGCATCTTCTCGACCGGCACGATCCTCTACGGCGCCGCCGGGGACTTCAAGGCCGACATCGACTCGCTCGACGACGCCGTCGCGCACCTGCGGCGCCTCAAGGCGGTCGGCGCCATCTCCGTCAAGAGCTACCAGCAGCCACGCCGCGACCAGCGCCAGCAGATCATCGCCGGCGCGCGCGACGTCGGCATCATGGTCGTGCCCGAGGGCGGATCGCTCTTCGAGCTCGACATGACGATGGTCGTCGACGGCCACACCACGATCGAGCACACCGTCCCGGTTCCCAACGTCTACGCCGACGTCACGTCGCTGTGGCCGCCGACGAAGGTCGGCTACACGCCGACCCTGCTCGTCGGGTACGGAGGGCTCTTCGGCGAGAATTACTGGTACCAGAAGACGAACGTCTGGGAGAACCCGCGGCTCTCGAAGTTCGTCCCGGCGTTCATCCTGGATCCGCGTTCGCGCCGGCGCACGATGGCGCCCGAGGACGAGTTCAACCACGTCAACCTCGCGAAGATCGCCGCCACCCTCGACAAGGACGGTGTCCTCGTCAATACGGGCGCCCACGGCCAGCGCGAGGGACTCGGACTCCACTGGGAGCTCTGGATGCTCGTCCAGGGAGGCCTGTCGCCGCACGAGGCCCTGCGCTGCGGAACCGCCAACGGGGCGAAGAGCCTCGGAATGGACCGCGACATCGGGACGCTCGAGGCGGGCAAGCTCGCCGACGTCATCGTCATCGACGGGAACCCGCTCCAGGACATCCGCCAGTCGGAGAAGGTGGCCTGGACGATGGTCAACGGCCGCCTCTACGACGCGGCGACCATGAACGAGACGGCGTCGCGGGAGAGGAAGAGGTCGAAATATTGGTGGGAGTGAGTGCCGACCGCCGGCGTGGTCTGCTATGCGCGGGAGGGAACATGAATCGCAAACTCGTCGTCGCGTGCGCCGTCTCGGCGGTCACGGGTGGATGGGGCTGGACCGCGCTGCGGGCTCAACAGGCGTCCCCGGTCCAGCACGTCGTTCTCAAGCAGGACATTTCGATCCCGGGACGGGAGGTCATCATGGCCGAGGTGGAGCTGCCGCCGGGCAGTTCCGAGGGCAGGCACTCGCATCCCGCGGCGGAGCTCTTCGGATTCGTAGTGGAGGGCACGATCGAGTCGCAAGTCGAGGGCCGGCCGACCGCGACGCTGAAGGCCGGCGATCACTTCACCTTCGCTCCCGGGCAGGTGCACGAGAACAGCAACAGGAGCGCGGCGCCCGCCAGGACGTACGTCGTCATCATCGCGGAGAAGGGGAAGCCACTGACGACGCCCGCTCCGTAGGACCGGGCGCGTCGGCATCCCACCGGGACGACCCACGAGGCGGGGTGACCGCCGAACTGCGCACCGGGACTCGATTTCGATCGGAGAAGGGCGGCCGCGAGGGCCGCCCCTGCGACCGGAGCCCGGATTCTCTCCGCACGGGACTCTCGGGATAAGATCGGGGTTTGATTCGAAGCGAAGAGTTGCTTCGAGATACAGAGGGGGACAAATGAAAGCACGCACGATTCTCTCAACCCTGGCGGGTCTGTTCGTGGGCATCGCCGTAGCCTTCGCGGCCGATCCCTACATGGGCACCTGGAAGCTCAACGAGGCCAAGTCCAAGTTCAACCCGGGCGCGACGAAGAACCACACGGTCGTCTACTCGGCGGCCCCGGGCGGCATGGTCAAGGTCACCGTCGACGGCGTGAACAAGGACGGCAAGGCCGAGCACAACGAGTGGACGGGCAAATTCGACGGCAAGGACTACAAGGTCACGGGCTCGGCGGCCTACGACACGCGGGCCTACACGAAGGTCGACGCCAACACGCTGAACATGATCATCAAGAAGGACGGCAAGGTCGTCGGGACCGGCAAGATCGACGTCTCCGCCGACGGCAAGTCCCGCACGGTCAACACGGTCGGGACCGACCCGAAGATGGCCGGGCTGACCGCCACCGCGGTGTACGACAAGCAGTAAGGGGAACGCCCTTCCCCCCTCTCCCCCGGAACGGGGGAGAGGGCCGGGGTGAGGGGGCCGGCTCCGGTCGCAGGGGCGGGGTTCATCCCCGCCCTTTTCATTTGCCGCGGATCACAGGAACGGCAGCGAGAACGTCTTCACCAGAAACACCGCCATCTGGCGATCCCGCCCCCGAGTCGGCGACCGTCGTGACGGTGCAGGTCGTGGCAAACAGCGTGTCGCGGCGCAGGCGAAACCGAAAGTGACCCCGAAGCTGGCGACACGGGTCGGACGCATCGGCGGGACTCGTTCTTGTTGAGAGGGGGAGGTCTTCGGCTGTGCGGTCTATGCCTGTCGGGGTGAGTGGGGGCCTCCTACCTGGTCATCTCCTTCAGCCCCGTCCCCAGCTCGAACAGCCACCCGCCCGTCGCTGCCGCCGGGTAGGTGCTGACGCCCAGCACCACATCCGATCCCTCCGAGGCCGTCATCGTCTCGACCGTATCGCCCCAGACATCCACGATCCTTCCCAGGATCGTCCCCGCCCGCACGCGGTCGCCCGGGTTGACCGCAGGCTCGAAGAAGCCGCCCCGCGCGTTGGTCACGATCCGGTACCCGGCGATCAGCGTGAAGGCCGGCGGCTTCGCGGGCGCGCCCTCCAGCACCCCGACCGTCCGCAGAAAGCTCCGCGCCGCGTCGGTCTGGTACTTCACGTCCTTCGCCTCGAGGGGCTGCCCGCCCCCGACCTCGAGCAGAAAAGCCGGGATCCCGGCGGCGGAAAAGATCGTCGTCGCGTCGTTCGAGAAGACCTTCTGCGTGTCCCGCCACAGCGTCGGCACACCGAACCCCCGCGCCAGCGAGTCGTACCGATCCGCCGGCACCGATCCCGTCACCGAATAGAAGACGAACGGCTGCTGCCGGAACCGGTCGCCGCCCGTGTGGAAGTCGACGAAGTACTGCGCGACGCGCTTGACCTCGGCCGTGACCGCCGCCCCGATCCGCTCCGTCGCGAACCGCTCCTTCCCCGGGAACGCGTCGCCGAAATCCATCAGGTCGTCGAGGTTCGGGTTGACCCGCTGAAGCGCCCGGAAGGCGAACGGGTTGGCGATCATCACGGCGACGACCGTTCCCGACATGGCCTGGGGGTCGAGGCTCCGCACGAGCTCCTGCATCGCCCGCGGCCCGCCGTACTCGTCCCCGTGCGCGCCCGCCTCCAGCCAGACGACCGGGCCGGGGCGCATGCCCGTCACGATCACGAGGGGGAGCGACACGGGCGTCCCGTCCGCCGCCTCGGCGACCTTGAGCCACCCGCGCACGGCCTGCCCCGGGACACCGCGTGTCGTTCCGATCTCGATCGGTGCCGGGTCGGCAGGCGTCGCTGCGAGCGCGGCCGTCAGAAGAAGGGGAGACATCGACAGGGCGAGCAGCATCGGTCCTCCTGCGAAACATCGAACTGCGGGGAATCGTATCGCTCGGGGCCCGCGACGATCGTCTTCGACGTTTCCAACGCTCGTCGATTGCTGCGCACGCTCCTCATCGAAGTGGTACAGTCGATTCGTTCTCGCCTCGCTCGCCCTTTGCCAGACCCTCTGACGAATCCCGACCGAACAACCGACGAGAATGCTGGGCGCCGCGCCGTGGTGTCTTCGCTCGACTTCCATCGGCGAAGGAGAAAATCATGCGATCCACTTTCCGTTTGTTCATGGCCGCGATGCTTCTCACCGTGGCGGCCGGATTCGCCTCGGCCCAGGAGGCCAGCGCGCCGCCCCCGCCGCCGGCCCCCGACGTCGCCGCGCCCGTCGCCGTGCTTCCGGAGCTGCCCGTGACCGCGACGGCACCGGTCCCCGACCCCAACTTGCTTGCCGTCGACCCCGCCGTCACCATCGACCCGAGCGCTCTGGCCGTTGCGCCCGCCGCCGTGGCGATCGTTCAGCCCGAGCCGGAAAAAGCGGTCGTCACGACGACCACCACGCACGTCACGAAGAAGACCGCGAAGAAGCCCGCCGACGTGCCCGTCGCGAAGCCTGCGGTCGTAGCGGCGCAAGCCATTGAGCCGCTCCCGGCCCCGGCCGCGGCCGCGACAGCCCCGGCAGCCTCGAGCGCGCTCGAATCCCTGCCTCCGGCCAACGCATCGGCCAGCACGGTCCCCGCGAAGAGCCAGGCGCCCCCGCCGGCGGCGTTGAAGTCCGTGATCGTCGAGACTCCGGCCGAAGGAACTCGCGCCAGCATGGGTCTCGGCGGCTGGCTCCTCGCCGGCGTCGTCGTCGCCGCCATGGCCGGCATCATCACCTTGCTCCGGCGCCGCCGGACGGTGAGGAAGACGTCGATCATGGGCCTCGCCGCTTCTTCACCCGATCTGATCCCGGTTCCCGTGTCGCGTCTCTAGCTCGAAAGAACTCGCTGAAGTCCGCGAAGGCGGGGGCCCAACCCCCGCCTTTTTCTTTCCCGATTTCGGAGGGGGTGTGCGGCTCGGCCCACACCACCCGGGCGACCTCTTTATTCACACGATTCCGGCCGCGCTGACGTTTTTTTGCACCGGGCGGCTGACCGGTCAGTGCTAACCCATTCTCCCGCCTGAGCTTGGCTTTCCTCGTGATCTGGCTCCCGCCTTGCGTCCGTTTCTTGCCGTGACTCCCATGCAGGACGGCGGTTTTCGGCGGGACCGCGCCTCGTCGGCGGGCGCCGCGAGCCCGGCACGCCTGGCCCCTCAGGCGAGGCGGCGTTGAAGCAGGATTCGCCGGGCGGCGGCGTCGCCACGCTTTCTCCCGCGCTCGGACGGCGCGCTCCGGCCGCCGCCGAACCGAGTGTGTCGCTCCAGCCCGGGGTCCTGCTCGGCCCCTTCCAGATCATCGACCGGCTCGGCGCCGGCGGCATGGGCGAGGTCTACCGCGCACTCGACACGCGCCTGGGCCGCAAGGTCGCCTTGAAGGTTCTGCCGACAGAGCTCCTCTCGAACCAGGAGGGCCTCGCGCGCTTCGCCCTCGAGGCCCGCTCCGCATCCGCGCTGAACCATCCCAACATCGTCACGATCTTCGAGGTCGGCCGCGCCAACTCCTCGCCGTATCTTGCGATGGAGCTCATCGACGGCTGGACGCTGCGGCACCTCATGGAGAACGGGCCGCTTCCCGTCAAGAAGACCCTCGACATCGCCGCACAGATCGCGAGCGGTCTCGCCAAGGCGCACGCGGCCGGCATCGTTCACCGGGACCTGAAGCCCGAGAACATCATGGTCTCGCAGGACGGATTCGTGAAGATCCTGGACTTCGGCCTGGCCAAGCTGCAGGGACCCTCGCGCGGCGCTTCGGTGCAGCCGGACGCCTCGCTGACGAGGGCGGGCCTGATCATCGGGACTCCCGACTACATGTCGCCCGAACAGGCGGCCGAACGTCCGCTCGATTTCCGCTCCGACCAGTTCTCCGCCGGCCTCGTCTTCTACGAGATGCTGACCCGGCGCCGCCTCTTCCACCGCGCGACTCCGGTCCAGACGCTCTCGGCGATCATCCAGGAGGAGCCGCTCCCGCTCGATGGCCTGGATTCCCGCGTGCCGCCTCCGCTGCGGTGGGCCATCGAGCGCTGCCTCGCGAAGGACCCCGCCGATCGCTACGGCTCCACGGCCGAGCTCGCGCGCGAGCTGAAGCAGATCCGGGACAAGCTCTCCGAATTCCAGCACTCCGGCGACCGCGAGTCCCGCCGCGTGGATGCGCCGCACGCGACTCCGGCGGCTTCGCCCCGGCCGTCCAGCGTCCACGAGCCGGCGGCCCCCACGCTCCTGACTCCGCCGCCCGTACCGGCGCGCGCCCGGGCCGGGCGTGCTCGCGAATTCGGGCTCGTCCTCGCCCTCGGGCTCGCCCTCTTCGTCGGCGGCGCCTTCGCCGGCAACTGGTTCCGCGCCCGGCAGACCGACGCGCCGGCGCCGATCTGGAAAGGCAACCTGCTCGTGGGGCCGATGACGCGCGTGCTCGGTCCGCGCAGCTCGCCGGACGGTCAGGCACTGGCGTTTCTGACGATCGTGGCCGGCCGGTCTCAGGTGGCGGTGATGAAGCCCTCCTCGGGCGACTGGACCGTCCTGACGAGGCGCGGCGACGCCGGCTCCGTCTCCAAGGTCTGCTGGTCGCGCGACGGCGACAAGCTGTTCTTCGATCGCGTCAGCGACGTCCCGCGTGGAATCTTCAGCGTGCCGCCGCTCGGCGGCGAGGAGAGGTCGATCCTCGAGGATGCCCAGGGACCGGAGGCGCTGCCGGACGGAAGCCTCCTCGTCGTCAAGCGCGACCCCGCGCGCAACTTCCAGATCCATCGCTTCCGTCCCGACACCGGCGCCCTCGAGCCGGTGGGACCCGCCGTCGCCGCCGAGGGCGGAAGCTGGAGCCTGCGCGCCTTCCCCGATGGCCGGACGGCGATCTTCTGGGGCCGCCTGGCGGGATCGGCCGACCCCGCCCGCCGGGTCTATCTCCTGGACGTCGCCACCGGGAAAGTCACCCCGTTCGCGCCGCAGCTTCCGCTGGCGCCGCCGCTCGCAGTCGGCGAGGATGGAAAGTCCGTCGTCGCGTTCGTCAACTTCGGCGACCTGCAGCATGCGATCTCGGTGTCGGTCGACGGAGAGGAGAGCCGGATCCTGTTCCCCGTGACGGGAAAGCCGTGGGGCCTCGACTCCGGCGCCGGCGGCAGCCTCTTCGTCAGCACGATGGACAGTCCCGCCGAGCTCCTGCGTCTCTCGCCCGCGGGAGGAGTCCCGGATCAGGTCGTCACGATGGCGGGAAATCTCGCGACGAGCCCCGTCGAGCTCCCCGACGGCGGCATGCTCGTTCCCAACCAGATCCTGGGCCGCCGGCGGCTCGTGATCTCCGCGCCCGACGGCCAGATCCGGCCGTTCCTCGACTCGGCCGAACAGGCCACGCCGCCGGCGACACGCGTGGGCGAGGATCTCGTGGCGTTTCTCTCCGGCACGGTCGGTCAGCCTCCGCTCATCACGATCGCGAAGATCCCCGAGGGACGCATCGTGCGCCGGCTCGAGGCAACGCGGGGCATCGCTCCGCAGGGCCTCGTGGCGTCGCCCGACGGCCGGACGCTCTACTACGTCAACGCGGGATCCCTCTTTGCGATCGGAGTCGAGGGAGGCGCCCCGAGGAATCTCCGTCCCGCCAACGGCGTCGCGCTCGATCCGCACGGCCCGAGCCCGGCCCTCGTCGTCCAGATCAACGCGGTCGACGGGGTCAAGCTGTCCCGTGTTCCGCTCGACGGAAGCTCCGAATTTTCGATTCTCTTCGCGAGCACGCTCAAGCTGGCGCCCGTCCCGATCTCCGGATCGGCCGTCGGCCCGGACGGCCGGATCGCGGTCACTGTCACCTCGCCCGACACGATGTTCCGCGGCGTCGCCCTCCTCGACCCGGTCAACGCCTCCCTCGAGCGCCTTCCCGTGAACTTCGACGGCGACCTTCAATATCCCTCGTGGAGCCGCGACGGCTCGCTGCTCGCCGTCGGCGTGTCGATCCGCAGCAGCCTCTGGCGGTTCCAGGCGCAGGCGACGCAGCAGAAGCCGCCGGCCGGCCGATAGGCAGGTTTCGCGGCAACCTTTCCCGCGGATGCCGGGTTTGATTCGGCGTGCGGATGTCGAGCCTGGCCCTGATCGGAGTCCCGTCGAGCGCGGGCGCGCGCCGGACCGGACAGGAGCTTGCGCCCGCCGCGTTCCGAGCCGCCCGCCTGACCGAGCGGCTGCGCGGGTTGGGATTCGACGTCCTGGATGAGGGCGACCCGCCCGCCGTCGTCTACCGCCCGGACTCCGAACATCCGCGCCACCAGAACGCCGATCTCGTCGCCAGAGTCGCCCGACAGACGGCGGATCGCGTCGACCGGGCCGTCGCGAGCGGCCGGGCCCCGCTCGTTCTCGGAGGCGACTGCAGCGTCAGCCTCGGCGTCGTCGCGGGCCTGCTCCGTCATCACACGCGCCTCGGTCTCCTGTATTTCGACGGCGACGTCGACCTCAACACGCCTGAAACCACGGAGTCGGGGATCTTCGACGGGATGGTCATGGCCCACCTCCTCGGGCGGGGCGCCCGCGAGGTCGCCGGCGTAGGGCCGCGGATGCCGCTCCTCGACGAGGAGGACGTCGTCCTCTTCGGCTACGACGAAGAGTCCGGCTTCATCGATCCGCCCGAGCGCGAGGCCCTGGAGCGCTCGCGCATGGCGAAGTACCCCATGGCTCGCATCCGCCAGGATCCGGCCGCAGCCGCACGGGAGGCGCTGTCCGTACCTCCGGAGCCGCTCGGACGCTTTCCTCGTCCACTTCGACGTCGACGTGACGAAATCTCCGCAGCCGACGTCCACCATCCCCGCGGCCTCGACCTCGGCCTGGCCTTCGCCGCGCTCCAGATCTTCGTCGCCGCCCCGGCCTGCGCCGCGATCGTCGTGACCGAGCTCAATGCGGAGAAGGACCCCGACGGCTCCCAGGCGGCGCTCCTGGTGGACGGACTCACCGCAGCCCTGGGCGCTCGGTCGTAACCTCGTTCCGACTCCCTCTCCACCCGGGAGGGGCGATAGGGTCGGGGTGAGGGGGGCGCCCCCCGGACCCTATCTATCCGTTGCCCGGAGTTTGACGAGCATACCCGGCGGAGTACGATACAATGTAAATATTGTGATCTCGCTGGGCGACATTCTTACTCTGCCGGAGAGCCCGAAGAGAACGGCTGCCATGGCCGCCTGGTTCCAGAGTTTGTTCCAGGGAGATCGCACGCCAGTTCTCGTGGGCGGGGCGGCGGTTGAGCTGTATACGAGCGGTGGCTACACGACCGGAGACCTCGACTTCGTTGGCGACGTCACGCCCGTGGTCGCGCAAGCGTTGAAGGCGGCCGGTTTCGAGAAGGAAGGCCGGCATTGGATTCTGGAGAAAGGCGAGGTGTTCCTAGAGCTCCCCGCGTCTCAACTGCGATTTGGCGAGAGTCTGGCGAGCATCGTTGTCGACGGCATTTCGGTTCTGACGGTCAGCCCCGAGGACATGATCGTCGACCGTCTCGCGGCATGGGAGTTCTGGGGCTCCTCGACTGACGCCGTCAATGCCTTCCTGATCTGGAGGGCGCAACGAGGGCGGCTCGACCTGGACCGCCTCGCCGAACAGGCGCAAAGGCGCGGGGCATCTTGGGCTCTCGCACGGTTACGGACGTTTGTGGAAGGTGTCGAGGCTCGTTACCCCACCGATGACGAGTTCGAGTCCTGGGCGAGTCAGCGGCCATGAGACCCGCCGGTTCAGCCGCGCGCCGTCCGTCGTCGAAGACATCGTCGCGGATCGTCCGCCGGCGCCCCCGGGCTTACGCCGAGTGGAAGGCGCTGCGCCGTTGGAAGAAGCTGCCCTCGTGGGAGCCTGAGCCCGCCGGCTATCTCCTTCGACTGGTGCGGGAGGAGGCCGGGCTGTCCCAGGCCGCATTGGCGTCGGAGCTCGGTTGTTCGCAGCAGGCCGTCGCGCAAGCGGAACGATGGACTTCAAACCCGACCATCGCTTTCATGAGAACCTGGGTGGCCGCGTGCGGTAGCCGTCTGTCGCTGTCCGTGGATTGAACGCCCGAGGTAACCCGGACGCCATCTGTCCTACCGCGCCTGCCACAATTCCCTCGACAGGGGAGACTCACGCCGTGCGCTTCAAGGCCACCGACGTCTACGACTACTTCAAGCCCTCCGAATGCGTTCGGCGGGTGGCGCTGCGCGCGCGCGGCGAGGAGGAGCAGGACACGGACACCGCGTTCGGCGAGCTCCTCCGGAACCTCGGCCATCGCCACGAGGAGAGCCATCTCGCCACTCTCGCCGGCCTCGTCGACCTGGCCGAGCTCGATCCGGCCGAGCGCGAGCGCGCGACCCTCCAGGCGATCCGCGACGGCGCCCCGGCCATCTACCAGCCGCGCTTCCGCCTCGAGCTACCGCTCGACGGTCAGACGCTCGAGCTCGTCGGCGAGCCCGACTTCCTGATCCGCGACGCCGCCCGCGGCGGCTACAAGATCCGCGACTCCAAGCTCGCGCGCAACGTCTTCTCGCCGCGCCACCGGGGCATCCCCGCGCAGCTCCAGATCTACGGCTTCCTCTACGAGCGCGTCGTGGGAAAGCGCCCGACCGAGCTCGAGGTCCACGCCGGCGACGACGACATCGTGGCCGTGGCGTACGAAGGGGAGAAGGCCGTCCTCGAGACCCTGCGTGAGCACCTCGCCATGCGCGCCGCCGACCCCGCCGCCTACGAGCCCACCGGCTGGACCAAGTGTGCCGGCTGCGGCTTCGAGGATCGCTGCCGCGCGGAGGCCGAGGCCCGGCAGGACCCCGCCCTGCTCTACCGCGTCAATCAGAACCGCGCCCGCGAGTTCCACCGCCTCGGCATTCGCACGATCGCCGACATCCCGAAAGCGGTCGACGATCCCGCCTTTCGCGACTACTTCTGGACCGGAGTGCGCAAGCCCAGGCCGAAGGACTTTGTCGCGCCGCTCGTCCGGAGCGCCGAATCGTGGATCTCGAAGACTCCCATCCGCCTCGACGACGCGCCCGAGCTCCCGGCCGCGCCGCAACTTCGCGATGCTCGATCTCGAGGGCCTCCCGCCCTACGCCGACGAGCTCGACCGCACCTACCTCTGGGGCGTCAAGGTCTTCGGCGAGAAGCCGTCCGCGTACCATGCCCGCCCAGTCGGGTTTTGGCCCCGATGGCGACCGCGAAGGCTGGTTCGCCTTCCTGGATCTCGCCGGCCGCCTCTTCACCGAGTACGGCCCCGACCTCCCGTTCGTCGCCTGGAGCAGCCACGAGAAGACCCGCATCACCGAGTACGTCAGGCGCTACGGCGACCTCTTTCCCCCTCTCCCGGCGGGAGAGGGTCGGGGTGAGGAGGCGGGGGTCGGCATCGCCGCCCGTGTCCTCTCCAACCTCGTCGACCTCCTGACCGTCGTCCGCAACTCCGTCGTGCTCCCGCTTCCGAGCTACTCCCTCAAGGTCGTCGAAACCTTCGTCGGCTTCCCTCGCCGCGACACCTCCGCCAACGGCACCTGGTCGATTGCGAAGTACATCGAAGCCACCGAGTCCAACGACCCCGCCGCCCGCGGCGCCATCGTCCGCGAGATCCTCGCCTACAACGAGGAGGACCTCGACGCGACCTGGGCCGTGCTCGAGTGGCTGCGGCGATCGCAATCCTGATCCCCCGCGGCGCGGGTTTGCCGCGTAACGGGGCATTGCCTCGCACTGACGAAAGGACGTGCAATGAGAAAGCGGCCTGGCGTCATCGTGTTCGTCATCGGTTGTGTGCTCTTCGCCTCGGCGATCGCCGCGGCGGCTGCGACTCCTCGTGGGGCACCCTGGGGGATTCGCAGTACGTAGTGACGGCCTGGGACGCCGCTCGCCCCCCGCGGATTCGTGGCCGACAGCGTCTACGACCACACCTCGGTGCTCAAGATGATCGAGTGGCGGTTCGACCTGCCGCCTCTCTCCACCCGCGACGCCGGCGCCAACAACCTGGCCGAGGTGCTCGACTTCAAAACGAAGACGAGGGATGCGGTCGACCCGCCGGACTACGCCGTGCCCCCGTTCGTCTCGCCGCCCTGCCCGGCGTAGGGGCGGGGTTACCTCGCCTCTTTGACCGACCGCCCATCCGGGATCGGCGCCACCCAAACTCTGGAAAATCGACGCTTACTTGTATTACAAATATTTGTAATACAATATGACGCTGGAGAAACCAATGGGCCACACTTCTTCGTGGTTGAAGGCAGCCCGCCTCGAGAAGGGCTGGTCGCAGGCGCACGCCGCTGCGCGCCTCGGCGTGACTCAGGGCTACCTCTCCCTCCTGGAGCGCGGCCGCCGAGCCCCGTCCGCCCGGCTCGCGAAGACCTTCGAGCGCGTCTACGGTGGTCTCGTGGCACCGGAATCTCCGCCTGTTCCGAGGGACCCCGCGACCGAGCCGGACGAGCTCGCGCGAAACCTCGCGGCTCTCGGCTACGAACCCTTCGGCTACCTGAACGGCCGCTCCAGGCCCGCACCGGAGCAGGTCCTCCTCGGCGCGCTCCGGAACGCGGACCTCGATGCGCGTCTGACCGAAGCGCTCCCATGGGTCGTCGTGACCTATCCCGCCCTGGACTGGGATTGGCTGGTCGACCGTGCGAAGCGCCACGACCTGCAGAACCGCCTGGGATACGTCGTCACACTCGCGCGCGAGCTCGCGCAGAAGAGGGGAGATGCTCGGACTTCGGCCCGCTTGCTCGATGAAGAGAAGCGGCTCGAGCCTTCTGTTCTCGCACGCGAGGACACTCTCTGCCGCGAATCGATGACCCGGGCCGAGCGGAAATGGCTGGTCGAGGCTCGCCCCGATCAGGCGAAGCGCTGGCATCTGCTGACGGACCTCCGGGTCGAGCACCTCGGGGGGTATGCGGACTATCAGATCGCGCTCAATCGCCTGGACAAGGACGATCCCGTCGTCTCCTCCGCCGACCCGAGGAAGCGGATTGGCCGTCGCAGGGGTTGAGTACAGGGCTTACGCTGCCGAGGGCCTCGATCTCTCGACCGGGCGGCGGCGCGCCAGCCCGGATCCCCGGGCGCCAGCGATTCAAGCTGTATCGTCAGGGAAGACGTCTAGAGAGCGTTCAGCAGAGAATCTCTGCTGATCTCACAGTCCCGCAGTACTCCCGAAAGGAGCCCTTTGCCGATCGTCTCACCGGCATGGACCGGGACGACGGTCGCTCGCCCATCGGGGTGGCGGAGGAATTGTGCTGCCGCGGGTCCTGATCACCTGAAAGCCGAGGGAAGACAGAGCCGCGACGAGCTGCTTGCCGGTGAGGATCGGCAGCTTGGTCATCAGGCAAGCGTCAGTCGTTGGACTCCCACGAACTCGAGGCCCTCGATTTCCCGCCCCTCGACCTCGAGGCACAGCTCGGCGGCCTCTCGAATTCTCTTCATGAGCTCATCAAGGGACTTCGCCTGGGTGTGGCATCCGGGCAGCTCGGGAATCGAGGCTACGTAGTAGCCCTCCCGATCCCGCTCGACCAGGACGTTGAACTCTCGCTTGGTTGGCACGATACGAATTGTACGCCCTGGGGCGTTGAGTCCGCGAAGGAGAGCGGCCCCCTGAGTACCGGGTGTCTTTACCCCCGCGCCCGCGCCGCTCGTACAATTTCCCCGACCAACCAACTGCAGCACCAGCGGGCTCGACCTCCGCGCCGCCAGCGCTGCCGTGACCGCGCGGTCGTACCAGAGCACCACCTTCGACGCGTTGAACCGCTTCCAGAGCCCTCACCGAAGGTACGGGAACAGCGGACCGTTCCTCCACCGGAGACGTAGACTGCCTGGAGGAGGTTGAGAGATGAGCGCCTCATACGACGACTTGCCGAAGGGTGAAGGGAAGTTTCTTGCCGACCAGCGAATCGCCCTCTACCGGGACGACGGCGGAATCCTGCACGCCATGAGCAGCGTCTGCCCCCATCGCGGCTGCGACGTCGAGTGGAACGGCAAGGAAAAGGTCTGGGACTGCCCCTGCCACGGCTCGCGCTTCGCCGCGGATGGAGCCGTCCTTCGCGGCCCCGCGATTCAGCCGCTGCCGCGCGCCGAGGTGCCGGCGAAAGCCTGATGGCCGAGCGCTTCTTCCCGCTCCGGGACCGAAAGGAAGTCGCGGAAGGCACGATGGCCTTCTGGTTCGACACGTCCGGCTCCTACTTCGCATTCGAGGCCGGCCAGAACGCCGACTTCACGTTGATCGATCCGCCGAAGACCGACGCCGAAGGAAACGTGCGGACGTTCTCCTTCGCGAGCTCGCCCCATCACCGGGACTTCTTCATGATCGCGACCCGCATGCGGCCGACGGCCTTCAAGGATAGCCTGCGGTCGGTTCCGCTGGGCACGAAGCTCAAGGTCGCGGGCCCGAGCGGCGACATGCTCCTGCACGAAGACTCGACCAGGCCCGCCGTCCTCTTCGCCGCCGGAATCGGGATCACTCCCTTCCGCTCGATGCTCGAGTGGGCCACGGAGAAGAAGCTCCCGCATCGGATCACCCTCTTCTACTCGAATCGAACCCCGGCCCTGACGGCATTCCTGGGCGATCTCGAGTCATGGAGAAAGCGCAACCCGAACATCGAGCTCGTTCCCACGATCACCGATTCCACGGATCCGGCCTGGCGGTACGAGACCAGCCGAATCGACATGGCCATGGTGGCCAGATACGTGACCGACCTGAAGAAGCCGATCTACTACCTCGCCGGCCCGCCGGGCATGGTCGCCGCCGTGAAGAAGCTGCTCCTCGACAGCGGCGTCAGCCGCGACAACGTCCGGTTCGAGGAGTTCAGCGGCTACTGATTCGAGTCGAGAGGCGAACCATCCCGATCACCACGGCGGGTCGCACGCGCACGGCTGATCGGCCGGGCACGGCGACGAGCTGCAGTCGCACGACCCCGGTCCGCCGCACGGCATGCGGAACGTGCCGACGTTGCGGCAGCTGATGACCGTGATGCCCGGCGGATGGTTGGCGGCGCCCCCGCTCCAGTAGAAGGGGACGAGGCTGCCCCATCCGCTGACGTAGAGAGAGTCCTGGGGCGCGTAGTTGGCGCAGTGGCGCTCCTCGATGAAGGTCGCGTCCCACGGCCCGTCGCTCAACATGCACACGACCGTGTTCCAGGGGTCCGTGCGGGCGACCGTGTTGAGCTTGTAGGCCTGAATTTTGGCGCCTGATCCGAGCCCGCCGGCGGGTCCGCCAGGGGTTCCTCCGCCTCCGACCGTCCGGGCCATCACCAGGTCGGAGACGGGCGCGACGACGAAGTCCCGGAGCGGTGCGCACACGATCAGCCGGACCTTCACCTTGAGGGACCTCTGGTCCTTGATCGAGCAGCAGGGCGCATGCGGCAGCGCGCCCGTCAGCTTGACGGGCGCGGACGGGGGATCCGGCATCCTGGTGGCGTTCGTCTTCGGGTCGAGCGTCGCGGCGAGATCGGCCGGCAGCGTCGGGAGCTTCTCGAGGCGGTCCGCCAGGCCCGCGTCGGCGCTCGCCGCGGGGGTGACCGCAGCGCCGGCGCCCGAGCCCGGGGCCTGGCAGCCGATCAGGAGAAGGACCAGCAGGAACGCGACTGCCGCCGCGACGCGGACGGGATCGGGAGTACTCGATCGCATGACGCCTCCTCTTCGTTTTTCCTTCGAGCGGACACCCCAGGGGCGCGAGGCCGGCGGACGGCCTCCTACCTCCGTAATCGCGTGGGATCGGGAAAAGGCTAGCGGCGCCGGAGGCTTTTCAGAGCTTGCGAGCGGTGCCGGGGGAGCCGGCCGCCCGCGCCCCGCCGATCCGCGCCGCCATCTCCTCGCGCGCCGCCCGGACGAGCCTCGCGCGGTAGAAGGCGCGGCTGCCGCGAGGGATCCCGAGCATCCGCGCCGCGTCGGCGAGCGTGTGCCCATCGCGGATCAACGCGAGCAGATGCCGCTCCGTCCGCGGCAGGATGGCCGCCATGCGGTCGAGCACATCGCGCGCTTCGAGGCGGCGGGCGTCGCCGGGGCAGCCCGGCTCGGGAATCGCGTCGATCGCGACTCCTTCGCGAGCCCGCAGCCGACCGGCGCGGCGGCGGAACCGCAGCACGTAGTTCTGCGCGACCGCGGAAAGCCACGGCGCCGTCAGCGCGAGGGTCGGCGATCCCGAACGCAGGAGCCACGTCCAGATGTCCTGCGCGACGTCCTCGGACTCGGAGCGGCCGAGCCCGGCCTTTACGCACACGCGGAGAATCCGCGAGTAGATCTCGGCCGCGGCCTCCTCGGAGTAGACGGGGCCCGCGCCGACAGATCCGATGGGCGACGGGTGACGGAGCATCCGGAACCTCGCGGTTGGGCGGATCTTTTCATCTTGCGGGAAAAGGTCAAGAGCGACGCGGTCCCTGGTGAAGGGTCTAAAGTAACCGGAACCTCGCATGAGAGCGCGCTTCACCAGACGCCTCCTTTCGCTTCTCGACGCCTCCCCGGCGCTCCGCATCCGCGCCGGCTCCGACCATCGCTTCCTCGGCATCTGGGTCGTCGTCGCGAAGGGACGCGTCTTCGTGCGTCCGTGGAACGACGATCCCCAAGGCTGGCGGCGGGCGTTTCTCGACGAGCCCCGCGGCGCGATCCGGATCGCCGCCGTGAAGCGCGAGATCCCCATCCGCGCCCGGGCCGCCCGCGGCGAGCGCCTGTGGGACGCGATCGACGCCGCCTATGCCTCGAAGTACGCCACGAAAGGCGCGCAGAAGTGGGTCCGCGGCCTGGTCGACCCCAGACGTCGGAAAACCACGATGGAGATCCTGCCTGGCTGACCCGGGCCGTTTCGCGCATAAAATCGCGCAGCTTCCATGACGTTGTCCGCCGGAGCCCGGCTGGGCCCCTACGAGATCCTGGCGCCACTCGGCGCCGGCGGGATGGGCGAGGTCTACCGCGCCCGCGACGCGAAGCTCGACCGGGACGTCGCCGTCAAGGTCCTCCCGTCGCAGCTGACCGCCAACCCCGATGCGCTCGCACGCTTCGAGCGCGAGGCCAAGGCCGTCGCCGCGCTCTCGCACCCCAACATCCTCGCGATCTTCGACTTCGGCACGCACGACGGTGTCTCCTACGCGGTGACCGAGCTGCTCGAGGGAGAGACGCTCCGCGGCAAGCTCGACGGCTCGACCGTGACGCAGAGGCAAGCCGTGGACTGGGCTCTCCAGATCGCCAGGGGCCTCTCGGCCGCGCACGGCAAGGGCGTCGTCCACCGGGACCTGAAGCCGGACAACGTCTTCGTGACCAACGATGGCCACGTCAAGATCCTCGACTTCGGCCTGGCCAAGCGCGTCGACACCGCTCCGGCCGAGCAGACGAACGCGCCCACCGGCTCCGGCCACACCGAGCCAGGAACGGTGATGGGGACGATGGGCTACATGTCGCCCGAGCAGCTCCGCGGCCTGCCTGTCGACCACCGGACGGATCTCTTCTCCTTCGGCGCGATCCTCTACGAGCTCCTCTCCGGCAAGAAGGCGTTCAAGCGGGACACGGCGAGCGACACGATCGCGGCGATCCTCAAGGAGGACCCGCCGGAGCTGACGCACTCGGGCCGCAACATCTCACCCGCGCTCGACCACATCGTGCGCCACTGCCTGGAGAAGGACCGCGAGAACCGCTTCCAGACCGCCAAGGACGTCGCGTTCGCGCTGTCGGAGGCGTCGAGCCCGACGACCGGGGTCTCGAGCGGGTCGTACATCGTCCCGCCTCCGGAGGTCCCGCGCCGCGGCAAGACGCTCACGTTGGCCATCGCGGCCGGCGCGGTCCTCGCCGTGGCCGTCGCTGCGGCGCTGCTCTGGAACCGGCAAAGGCCCGGCCCAGCCGCCTCCGTCCCCGCGAAGCCCGGCGTCACGCGCGTCGCCGTTCTTCCGTTCGAGAACCTGGGTTCTGCGGAGGACGACTACTTCGCGGACGGCATCGCCGACGCGATCCGCGGCAAGCTCACCTCCGTGCCGGGCCTCGAGGTGATCGCGCGCGGCAGCTCGACCCCCTACAAAAAGACCAGCAAGACGCCCCAGGAGATCGCCCGCGAGCTCGACGCGCACTACCTGCTGACGGCCACCGTGCGCTGGCAGAAGAGCGGCGGGAGCAATCGAGTGCAGGTCAGCCCGGAGCTCGTCGAGATGCGGGAATCCGGAGCGCCGACCTCCCGGTGGCAGCAGCCGTTCGACGCGGCGATCACGGACGTGTTCACGGTTCAGTCGGAGATCGCGACGAAGGTCGCGCAGGCGCTGGGCGGCGCGCTCGGGGAGGGCGAGGAGAAGAGGCTCTCGGAAAAGCCGACGCAGAACCTGGCCGCGTACGACGCCTTCCTGAAGGGCGAGGCGATCTTGAACAGCGCGGCCCTCGACCCCGCCAGCCTGCGCAAAGAGATCGGCTTCTACGAGCAGGCCGTGGCCCTGGATCCCGGCTTCGCGCAGGCCTGGGCGAAGCTCTCGGCCGCTACGTCGCTTCTGTATTCCAACGGTACGCCGACGCCCGCGCTCGCGGAACGTGCCCGGGACGCGGGGGAGAAGGCCGTCGCGCTCGCCCCGAACCGTCCGGAGGGATACCTGGCTCTCGGCGCCTACGAACGGTTGGTGACTCGGGACGCGGCGCGCGCCCTGGAGCAGTACTCGAAGGGTCTCCGACTCGCGCCCGGCGACGTCTCTCTCCTCCGAACAGCGGCGCTTGCCGAGGCGGGCCTCGGACGCTGGGATGCGGCGATGGAACATACGCGGCAGGCGATTCGCCTCGATCCCAAGAATGTCGCCGCTCTGCGGAATCTTGGGGACGCGTTCCTGCGTCTGCGGCGCTATTCCGAGGCGCGGGAGGCGTTCGACCGAGGTCTCGCCCTCGCGCCTGCCAACGCGAGTCTGATCGAGGGCAAGGCCATGACCTACCTCGCCGAGGGAGACCTCGAGGGCGCCCGGGCCGTGCTCAAAGCCGCACCGCCGGAGATCGAGCCGACCGCGCTGGTGGCCTACCTCGCGAACTACTACGACCTCGTCTGGGTCTTCGACGAGGAGCAGCGAGAGCTCCTGCGGCGGCTGACCCCGAGCGCGTTCGACGACGATCGGGGCGCCTGGGCCCTCTGCCTCGCTCAGGCCGACGCGTTGAAGGGCGATTCGGAGAACGCGCGCGCCCACGCCGAGGAGGCGAGGAAGGCCTACGAGGAGCAGCTTCGCGCGACGCCGAACGATGCGGGTCGCCGCGTCGCTCTCGGCCTCGCTCTCGCCTATCTCGGCCGCAAGGAGGAAGCGATCCGGGAGGGCCAGCGCGCCGTCACGCTCGCTCCCATTGCGAAGGAAGCCGTCACCGCTCCCTACTACCAGCACCAGCTAGCGCGGATCTACATCCTCACGGGCGAGCCCGAGAAGGCGCTCGACCAGCTCGAGCCGCTGCTGAAGATCCCGTTCTACCTCTCGCCCGGCTGGCTCAGGATCGACCCCAACTTCGATCCGCTGCGCGGTAACCCGCGGTTCCAGAAGCTCGTCGCCGGGAAGGGGTGACCCTTCCGGGTTGGCCAGCGCGTCGCGATGAGCTCAGCGACGCGTTTGCAACGATCTAGCGCCTGTGGCTGGATACGCCAGACCCAGGAGATCGTGGGTGTGAGGCCCCGTCCTGCCATTCCAAACGCACTCGGCGCGCATTGATTGTTGTAACGTGTTCCGTTTAACGTTACAATAGGCGGATGACTTCCGACCGCCTCACTCCGATTCATCCCGGTGAAATCCTCGAGGAAGAGTTCATGCGTCCCCTTCGCCTCTCGGCCAACACGCTGGCGAAGGCCATCGATGTACCCGTGACGCGTGTCTCCGAGATCCTCAGAGGACGCCGCGGCGTGACCGCCGACACGGCCCTGCGGCTCGCGCGTTTCTTCGGCACGACTCCGGAGCGCTGGCTCGTCCTGCAAGCAACCTACGATCTGCGCGTTGCATATCGGGAGGCGGGCGATTCGATCGAGATGCGGGTGATTCCCCTCAACGACACGAACCCGGCGCAGACGGATCGCTCTTCCCAGGTCCGGGAACGTCAGACTCGGTACGGCCCGCCGGTCGAGCCCCGTAAGTGCGATCGGAGGCGATCCCATCGGCCGCCGCGCACGGCCAGGGAAGCGAAGGCGCACTTCCGTGCACTCGAGGACCGGATCGACCTCCGGAACGCCAGGAAGGCGTTGAAGGAGCGGGGCAGCGTCTCTTGGAAGACGGTCAAGGCGGACCTCGGCCTCTGATCGACGCCTTCGGTGGCATACGAAGTCCGGCTGAAGCCGTCGGCCGCAACGAAGCTTCGAAAGCTCCCTCGAGAGGCGCAACAACGAGTCGCCAAACGCCTCGACGGTCTCGGTGCTGACCCGCGACCGCCGGGTTGCGAAAGGCTGGCGGGTCTCGGAAGCCTCTATCGCGTGAGGGTCGGTGACTATCGAATCGTCTACGAGATCCAGGACGACGTACTCGTCGTGCTCGTGATCACGATCGGGCATCGCCGCGAGGTGTACCGGGGACTCTGAAGCCGACCGATCACAACGCGCCGCAGCCGGGTGCTATACTTGCGTTGCTTGTATTACTTGTGAGGCAACGCGATGGCCAGCTCCATTTCCGTTCGACTGGATGACGAGACCGCCAGAGCGCTCGAAGACCTGGCAAAGGCGACCGACCGTCCCAAGACCTACTTCGTCGAGAAGGCGCTCGAGTCCTACCTGGCGGAGTACGCGGATTACCAGGTGGCCCTCGACCGGCTGCGGGACAAGGACGATCCGATCGTTTCCTCCGCCGACATGAGGAAGCGGATTGCCCGCCGCAAACGTTGAGTACAAGGCCTCGGTTGCCGGAGACCTCGACCGGCTCGACCGCGGCATCGCCCTTCGAGTTCTAAAGAAGATCGAGAAGACGCTCGCGGAGGAGGGGAGTGCCGGAGAGCCGCTCGCCGGCGAGTTCGCCGGCCTCTTCCGGCTCCGCGTCGGCGACTACCGGGTGATCTATGCGCGGACCGGGAGAGGCTATCTCGTCCTGCGAATCGGGCACCGAAGCGAGGTCTACCGCCGAGGGCGTCCATAGGCGCTGCGAGAGCCCCGGCTCCAGGATGCCTGCTCCTGCCCACGCGGCCCCCGGTCCCGGGGGCGGGGCTCGTCCCTGCCCTCTCCTGCCTACCCCTTCGCCCCCGCCACCCGATGCATCTCACCCACCACCCGCTCCAACTCCTCGATCAGAGGGCTCGTCCCCCGCGCCTTGAATGCCTCTACGAGAGCGCCGTAATACCAGAGCACATCCTCCTTGGACGCCGTGAACCGCTTCCAGACCTCGTCGCCGAGGCGGCGCTGATCCGCCACGATCGCCCGCGCGTTGTGCAGCTTGTCCGCCGCGGAAACGAGCCGCGTCGACCGAGGCGCGTTCTGCAGGTGCTCGACGTATCTCTCCTTGCGCTCCAGCCACTTCGGCTTCGGCTTTTCGAGCGTATCCGTGCAACCCTCGACAATCGCGGCCACCCCCATCCCGAACTTCGCCCGGATCTCGTCCAGCGCCTCCTGCCCGCCGCAATCCTCCGCCACGTCGTGCAGCAGCGCCGCGATCACCTCATCCTCGCCCCCGCCGTACTCGAGCACCAGGCTCGCCACCCCCATCGGGTGATAGATGTACGGGATCTTCGTCCCCTTGCGCTTCTGGCCCGCGTGCTTCTCCGCGGCGTAGGCGAGGGCCTTGCCGTAGCGGTGGGCGGATGCGTCGGGGGTCTTGGACTGCTTCATCGGTTCCGACACTACGTCATCCCGAGGACCGAAGTGACGAGGGATCCCGGATTCGACACGCCGACATCCTCCTGCCCTCCCGCCCACGGTCGTGAGGTGTCTCTTGCTTCCGCCCGCGCCTGCAACGGCAATCCCTAGTAATAGAAAGGATCTGAAGACATCAATCCAGTCGATTCCTCCGGGCTTGTTGCTTTTAAGGGCGTCAACCGGGCTTCTTCGAGAAACTCGCGCAGGGAGGCGGTTCGTGCTGCCGCGGAACAGGTCGACGACTCGACCTTTGACCGAGGCCGCGGTTGCGCAGGCGAGGCCGGAACAATGGTTGCGGTTGAGGCGGGAGGTTGGGGGAGGTCGTGAAGAGGTACGTGGCGATTGCTCGGGGTGTCGGTGGTGCCGGACTTCGTGATTCGTCCTGCGAATCGGAGGGGTCTTCGGGTCGGTGTTGTGATCCGTGGCGGCCGCGATCTGTCGAGAACGAGCGAAGCTCTTGTTGAAATCATCGTTGCGCAGATCTAGCCTCGAGCCGAAAGGAGTATCCTTCCCAAGATTTCGCGAGTTCACAGATTATCGAGAGCCCTCGAACGATCCACGATTCGGTGATCTGACATGTTACGGGGTGCTGCAGCCGTGCCGATCATGGCTGTCGAAGACTTGCGCGAGCCTGGAGAGCTCTAGCGAATGCCGACGGTAGCGATTCGCGACTTTGGCGACCACTTCGTAATCTACTTTGGTAGTGCGGACCGAAGGATCAACGCCTACACGTTGGCAGCGACGCTTACCAACCTCGCTGATGCAGCCAAAGCCGCAAACGCGACACTCAATCCCGGCCACGAGATCGAGGTGGTTGTGGAGGCTCTCGGGGCAGGAAGCTTTAGAGCCCAAATTCGAACCGTGTACCGCGAGGCGGCGAACCTCTTTTCGACTGACAGCGTTAGGCAACTCGTTCTTGCTTGAGATCGTCGAAACCTGCATCGCGGGAGGCCAATTGGCGCGCCCGTTCGATCAGCGCCTTGTGGCACGAGGAATCAGCGACGCCCCTCGTCTCGCGGATCTTCTCGTCGACAACCGGCGGTTCTAGGACGGTCAATGGACGTAAGACGATTTGGTTAACGAAGAGGCTGGCCGTGCTTTCCAAACGCTTGGTTGCACGTCTGATCAAGTCTAGATCGCGATTCGACTGCGTGGGAATCCGCTCGAGCTGGTAGAGCTGGGTGAATGCTAGCCAAGCAGCATCGAACTTCTCGAAGGCTGATGTGGTGGTGATTGCTCTGGTGAGATGGGCATGGGCCAGATCCCGGCTCATCCTGGCATTCTAGCTGGCCCCGCTCGCGCTGGCCGCGGCGGCGACGGACCGCGGGAGAAAGTTTCCGTCGTAGTCGCGCTTTCCGATCTTCCTGTGGAGCGCCGGGCGGACGGCGGCGCCCGGGTCGAGCTGGCCGATGCCCGCTACCGGCCGTTCCACGGCTGCAGGGCCTCGACCGTCATCCGGCTGCGCGCCCGGCGTGCCGGCCCGGAGCGGCCGGGACTCGCTAGCAATCGGCCCACGAAACATCCTGGGCGCGCTTTCGGCCCTTCGCGGGCGGTAAGCTCGACCCGGAGTCTTTTTTGGTGGACGCCGCGCGCGCTCGCGTCGCTCGCGGCGCCCGGTCTTTCAACCCTGTCTGGGAGGAATCATGAACGGACGATGGAGGAGAGTCTCGAGGCTGGTCCGAGTCGGCATTCCCACGCTGCTACTTGCAAGCGCGGCCCTGGGCGCGCCGAAGAAGAATCAGGGTCCCACCCTCACCCCGCAAGTGAGTGGAACACTGAATCGGCTTCAGGCGGTCAGCCCGGTCAACTCGAAGGTGGTGTGGGCGAGCGGGGTCGGGGGGACGTACACGCTCACGACGGACGGGGGAGAGACCTGGACGGCGGGGGTGGTTCCGGGGGCCGAGACGCTGCAGTTCCGCGACGTCGAGGGGGTCAGCGACAAGGTCGCCTATCTGCTCGCGGCCGGAGTCGGGACGGATTCGCGCATCTACAAGACGGAGGACGGGGGAGCGACCTGGACGCTTCAGATCCAGAACACCGATCCGCTCGGCTTCTACGATTGCTTCGCTTTCTGGAACCCGACCGAAGGCCTCACCATGGCCGATTCCGTGAGCGGCCGGTTTCCGGTGATTCGGACGCTAGACGGCGAGACCTGGCAGGACATCGGGGACAACCTGCCCCCGGCGCTGCCCGGCGGCGAGTTCGGGTTCGCGGCGAGCGGGACGTGTGTGGCGACCGTGGGCAAGAAGTGGGCGTGGATCGGCACGGGAAGCTTGACGACGGAAGCCCGGATCCTGGCCACGACGGACAAGGGTGAGACGTGGAACGCCTACGCGACTCCGATCGCCTCCAACGACACGGGAGCTGCCGGCGTTTTCAGCGTCGCCTTCCGCAACCCCGCGCAGGGCGTGATCGGAGGGGGAGATTTCCTGGGGACGGAGGTGGTCGACAACTTCGCCCGATCGAACGACGGCGGGAAGACCTGGGAGCTCGCGACCAACGCTCCGATTCCGGGGGCGATCTTCGGGCTGAGTTACGTGGGCACACCGGGACGCCCGAGGACAGTCGTGGCCACGGGGCCGGGCGGCGCGGCGTGGACTCCCGACGAAGGGGACACGTGGACTCTCCTCGAAGGCGTCGCGAACTATTGGGCGGTGGCGTTTGCCACCCCGGACGCGGGGTGGTTCGTCGGGACGGAGGGACGGATTTTGAAGATCAGTTTCTGAAGAGATTCCAGAGAGGGAGGGGCAAGCCCCGCCCCTACGACCGGGGGAGCGGCGGCTAGAGGCCGCCCGGTACGACGGATTCGATCAGGCGGGGCGGCTCGAACGGGCCGCCCCGATTTTCAGTCGCGCCTTGCTTGCATTGTCTGTACGAACGACTCATTAGCCGCGGTGCCGAGAAGTTTCGGCCTCTGCCGACCGACAATGCCGCAAGGATGACTGACCCCAAGGGAACTCTTCACCTTGTCCCAGTAGCCCTTCAGACCGTTTAGGGCGTCGGATTCGGATTGACTGCTTCACCGGCCTTGTGTCCAGCCGCAGCTCCGGTCAAACCTCCGACGGCGGCCCCAGCGACGGCGCCGACGGGACCGCCCACGGCCGCTCCAACAACTGCACCGGTCGCCGCACCGCCAGCGGTTCCAAGTCCGGTAGCAACCGGCTGAGTACCCGGCGTTCCTGTCGGATTGAGCATTTCAGCGGTCTTGTGTCCAGCCGCGGCTCCGGCCACGCCGCCCGCGGCGGCCCCTACGGCGGCGCCGACGGGACCACCCACGACCGCGCCAATAACAGCGCCGGTCGCCGCCCCGCCGGCAGCTCCCGCTCCGGTACCAATCGGATGAGAACCCGGCTTTTGCGTCAGTTCAATTCTTTCGTCCACCATGATGAGCCTCCTTCTTTCTATGGCCACCGCCAAGCGCCTCTACACCTGCAATCACAGATGACACCGTGCCGGCCTTAGTCAGAGAGGCCGCCCGGTTCGACCGTCTACAGCATGTATGGCCGACTTGACGCCGTCCAATAGGTGGTTGCGATCAACTTGGGATGTCCTGACGATCAATCGTGGAGAATTGGAAGGTCATCGTTCTGGGACAGAATGCGCCCATGGCGACGCCGCTCCCGGCGGGGCGCATCGGAGGCCGTCGTAGCTCTATGGATGTCGTCGGGTCGGCGGGAGACGGGACTCAGCCGAAAAGGCCAGAAAATGCCCGCGCTGTGCCGGCATCGTAGCCGGGCTCACTTCTTCTTTCGGGGACCCGCGCGGCCCCCGCCAGCCTTCCTCGGCCTGGCCGGCGGGGCGAGGCCGAGCCGAACCAGCCTTTGGGCGAGGGTATAGACGTCGTCGCGCCCGCCCTCGCGACGGATGCCGGCCGCGACGACGTGCACGGCTCCCGCGAGCGGGTCGATGGAATAGATGATGCGGTAGCGCTGGCCGACGCTGCGCAGGCTGCGATAACCGAGCAGCTCTTCCCGAAGCGGTTTGCCTTGCTTGTCGGGGTCCACTTCCAGTCGCTTGGACGTGTCGAAGAGTTGCTGCTGAATCCGCCGGTCGCCGAGGCCTTCGAGCATTCCGAGCGCTGTCCTCGTCCAGAGAACGTCGTGTCGCCGCGTCGGACTCACCGAGTCAGCCCGAGCCGGGCCGCGACCTCATCGAGCGTGTGAACGCTTCCGGACTCGATGTCTCGAAGGCTCCGCCGGAGAGCGTCCAGCGTCGCCGGATCGGATACCGCATCCAGGGTCTCGAGGAGAGTGTCGTAGAGCTCGGCCGACATGAGCGCCATCGCGGGCTTGCCGCGGTTCGTGATTCGGACGACGGTCTTCGGGTTCTTCCGAAGCTCGCGACTCAAGCCCGTGAGGGTTTCCCGGGCCTTCATCAGGGCGATCTCGGTCATCGACAAGCTCCCCATATAGTACGCATAACCGTACGCAGGATAGTACGGATTCCGCATCGGGTCAATCCTGCTGTCGCCTGGGCAGAATATCTGATAATCTGACATTCATGAGCGAGCCCACGCGAATCGGCAAGCGCGGAACCATCGTCCTCCCGGCGAAGATGCGCAAGCGGTACGGGTTCGAAGAGGGCACGATGGTCGTAGCCGAGGAGGGCGAATACGGAGTGCTGCTCCGCCCGGCGGCCGTGATTCCCGTCGAGGTCTACTCGCCGGAGCGGAAAGCGGAGTTCCTGATGTCGAACGCCGTCGGCCCGGCCGACCGAAAGAGGGCCGAGGCCGAGGTGCGGAAGCTGGGGCTCGATCCTCGCAAGCTTCGCGGGCGAAAAGCGCCGAAGCCCTGAAGCGCTGATCCCCGCCGATGCTTCGCGTCTTCCTCGACGCCAACGTCCTCTTCTCGGCGGCGTACCGGGAAGGGGCCGGCCTGGTTGCGCTGTGGGAACGTTCGGACGTCCAGCTGCTCACGTCCGGGTATGCCGCGGAGGAGGCGAGGCGCAACCTCGAGACGGCGGATCGGCGATCCCGGCTGGAGCGTCTGCTGGAGGCCGTCCGAATCGAGTCGGAGGCCCTGAACGAGCCTCTGCCCCCGGAGGCCCGGCTGCCCCGCAGCGATGAGCCCATTCTTCGCGCCGCGATCGCGGCCCGCGCCACCGATCTGCTGACGGGCGATCTGCGCGACTTCGGCCGCCTCATGGGTCGCCGGGTCGCGGGCTTGAAGATTCAGACGCCCGGGGATTTTCTGCGCTCGTCCAGGGGAGCGAAATGAGGAGGCGCGCCGACGCTCCCGAAACGGTGTCTGCGACAGAATAGGGCCATGCCGCCGAACGTGCCTCCCGCCTTCGCCTCCCTTTCCCTCGACCCGCGCCTCCTCTCCGCGCTGACGGCCCTCGGCTACGAGGAGCCGACGCCCATCCAGCAGGAGGCGATCCCGCCGCTCCTCGAGGGGCGGGACGTGCTGGCGCAGGCGGCGACGGGGACGGGGAAGACGGCGGCGTTCGCGCTGCCGATCCTGCACGCGATCGCGGCGGAGCCGACGAAGGGCGGAGGCCCGGCGGCGCTGATCCTGGTTCCGACGCGGGAGCTGGCGATGCAGCTGGCGGAGGCGGTACATCGGTACGGGAAGACGATCGGCGTGCGGGTGCTGCCGGTGTACGGGGGAGCGTCGATGGACTCGCAGCTCCGGGCGCTGAAGCGCGGAGTCGACGTGGTCGTTGCGACCCCCGGGCGGGCCCTCGATCACGTGAACCGGAAGTCGCTGAAGCTCGATGGCATTCGGACGCTGGTTCTCGACGAGGCGGACGAGATGCTGGACATGGGATTCGCGGAGGACCTGGAGGCGATCCTGGCGGCGACACCTGCGGAGCGGCAGACGGCGCTCTTCTCGGCGACGCTTCCGCCGCGGATCGTGACGATCGCGGGCAAGCACCTGAAGAATCCGGTCCGGATCGCGATCGCGCGGGAGACGACGGCGGCAGGAAAGATGCCCAAGGTGCGTCAGACGGCGTATGTCGTCGCGCGGGGTCACAAGCGGGCGGCTCTGGGGCGGGTGCTGGACATCGAGTCGCCGACGGCGGCGCTGGTGTTCTGCCGGACGCGGCTGGAGGTGGACGATCTGACGGAGGCATTGCAGAGCCGGGGGCTGCGGGTCGAGTCGCTGCACGGCGGGATCTCGCAGGCGGAGCGGGACCGGGTGATGAAGAAGCTGCGCGCCGGGACGCTCGAGCTCGTCGTGGCGACGGACGTGGCGGCGCGCGGGCTCGACATCGGGCACCTGTCGCACGTCGTCAACTACGACGTCCCGTCCTCGCCGGACGTCTACGTGCACCGGATCGGCCGGACGGGGCGGGCGGGGCGCGAGGGCGTCGCGATCACGCTGGCCGAGCCGCGCGAGCACTGGATGCTGAAGAACATCGAGCGGGCGACGAAGCAGAAGATCGAGATCGGCAGCGTCCCGACGGTCGCCGACCTGCGGGCGAAGCGGATGGAGCTGACGAAGGCGTCCCTGCGGGAGTCCCTGCTCGCGGGCAAGTTCGACGGCTACCGTGTGGTCGTCGAGTCGCTGGCGGAGGAGTTCGATCCGCTGGACGTCGCCGCCGCCGCGGTGAAGATGGCGGACAGGGAGGCGGGGGCGGTGCCGGACGACGAGCACGAGATCCCGTCGGTGGCGGCGCCGCCGGCCCCGCGCGGGCCGAGTCGGCCCGAGTGGCAGGGCAAGTTCGCGCCGAAGTTCCGCAAGGAGAGCGGCGGCGCTGGCACCGGGAAGATCTTCATCGGCGCCGGCCGGGACGACGGCGTGCAGCCCGGCGACCTCGTCAGCGCGATCGTTAAGCTCGCCAAAGTCCACCCGCGCGAAGTCGGCTCGATCCGGATCGCCGAACGCTTCTCGCTCGTCGAGGTGCCAGAGCCGATCACCGAGGACGTGATCCGGGCGCTGCGGACGGCGGGAGTGCGGGGGAACAAGGTCACGGTGAGGCGCGACAAGGGGCGCTGACGGGCCGAGCGCCCGAGTCACCCTGACTTCTCTAGGAGCACCTCTCGCAAGGCGGCGGTGCCTCGCCGTTCCAGAACGAACCGATCACCACGGGCGCGCGAACGTCGCCGTGCTCGAAACCCACGAGCACCTCGTCGCCGATCTCGGGAAGCGCCCAGAGGCCCGTGCGGTTGCCGCCAAGAGGCAGCGAGACGGGAGCCCAGACCTCCGGCTCACGCGGCAGCCAGGGGAACTTGACCTTGATCCGTCCGGCGGCCGAGGGATCGTGGATGTCCATGACCAGGGCGCGGGCGACGCCGATGGCCGGGCGCGCTCCGGGCGCGGAAGCGCTCTGCGCCTGGGTCGGGCGGGTGGAGGCGAGCGTCACGACGAGGATCAACGCGGAAATGAACAGGGCGGCCCACTTCGGGAGGCTTCGAAAATTGGTCACGGCGTCCTCCTGGGAAAAGAAAGAGGTTGGGTGGCCGGTCGCAAATCGAGCACAGGCTGGAAATGTACAACGCGGAACGGTCGGTCGTGGCTTGGGGATTGCAGCGAGAGGGACGAGCGTCGACTCGAGGCACTCAAAGACAAGGAGGGATCGATGAAGTCAGGTCGTTTTCTCGCGTTTGCGGCTTCGTTCGTTCTGGCAGCGGCGGTCTTCGCGCAGCAACCCGCAGAGTCGAAGGCAAAGGCGCATGGGGCCAGCAAGGCAGCGACACCGGTCTTCATGTCGCCGACCGATGACAAGTGGGCGGATCTGGATCCCAAGGGTGCGCCGGGAGTGAAGATCGCGGATGTCTGGGGCGACCATGCGAAGTCTGGATACGGCGCGTTTCTCAAGTTCCCGCCGGGCTTCCTGGCCCCGCTCCACACGCACACGAACGCCATAAAGATCGTCGTCCTCTCGGGCACCTACGTGCAGACTCCGGAAGGAAAGGCCGAGATGCGGATGGGGCCGGGCTCCTACGTCTTTCAGCCGGGCGGAAGCTACAAGCACATCTCCGCCTGCGACAAGGCGTCGGAGTGCCTCCTCTTCATCGAGAGCGTCGGGCCGTTTGACCTGAAGTTGGTGCAGGCGCCCAAAGCGGGGATGTAGGCCGGATTCCTCGGCCTCGAGAAAGTCGCAGGCGAGACGCCGGATGCGATCGTCGAGGACGTGATCCGGGCACCACGCCGAGGATCGGCCGCAGGAAACCGAACCTGGGTGCCCGCCTCAGCCGAGCCCGAGAAAGAGCAGCAGGCCCTCGTCGATCGCGGCGACCTCGTCGGCCGCGAGCCGTCCGAAGATCCGTGTGACGCGGCGCTTGTCGATCGATCGCACCTGGTCGACGAGCGCGCAGGAGGTCTGTCGCAGGCCGCTCCGGCCCGCCACCAGGGGCGGATAGAGCACGCCCTCGCCGGCAGACGAGCTGATCGGCACGACAGCGAGCAGAGGGTAACGTTGGTCCTCGGTGACGGCGGCGTCGCTGACGATCACGCAGGGCCGCGTGCCCCGTTGCTCGTGACCTCGCGTCGGATCGAGCTCCGCGAGGACGACGGTCCCCCGTGGAAGCTTCACCTTCGGGAGTCCGCCCAGCCGCGGCCCTCGACCCAGCGGATCGACTTGCCGGCGGAGAGATCGAGAAGGTCGGAGTCGGATTCTTTCCCGCGCGCGCCCCATTCGGTCAGGCCGGCTTCGGCGACCTGGCCGGACTCCGAGTGGGGGCGCTCGAGCGAGCGCCTGAGCTCGTCTCGCCGCCGGCGCTGGACTTCCCGTCGAACGGCATCCAGTACGAAGCGGCTGCGGTTTCGCTCCCGGCGATCGATCTCGGCGACGAGCTCGGGCGGGAGGGTCACGGTGATCCGGGCGGCCGGCATGAGTATGATCATACTACTGATCTCACCGGTGAGCCAGTTGAGAGCCTGGAGGGCTTCGAGGTCGTGGCACCGGGCGCCGCGTGTGCTGAAATGCGCCCGTCAGGGAGGCCGACCCGCTGGATAACCTCTGCCACACGCTCGCGGGCGCGGCCATCGCGCAAGCCGGGCCCTTCCGGAAGACGCCGCTCGCCGCGGCGACCCTCATGATCGGGGCGAATCTGCCCGATGTCGATGCGTTCGTCTACGTCTTCGGAGACGGCGTGGACGGGCTGGCGTTCCGGCGCGGCTGGACGCACGGGATCCTCGCGGTGGCCGTGCTGCCCGTGGTCCTGGCAGGGGCCATGCTCGCATTCGACCGCCTCGTGCGTCGTCGGCTTCGGCCCGAGCGCCCGGCGGCCCGGTGGGGGCCGTTGCTGGTGGTGTCCGCGCTCGGGGTGCTGTCGCACCCGCTGCTCGACTTTCTCAACACCTACGGCGTGCGGTTCCTGGCGCCGTTCTCCTGGAAGTGGTTCTACGGGGACGCGCTCTTCATCGTGGACCCGTGGGTCTGGATCGTGCTAGCCGTGGGGGTGTTTCTTTCGATCCGCCGGGCGCGGCAGCGTTCTCCCAATCCGGAGCGGCCCGCGCGGGTCGCGCTTCTTCTGACGGCCGCATATGCCGTGTCGATGATGCTGTCCGGGGTCGTCGGAAGAGTGGCCGCCGCCCGGTCCGTCGCGGGCTCGGAGCGGCGCATGGTGGGGCCGGTGCCGCTCAATCCCTTCAGGCGCCAGCTCCTCCTCGACTTCGGCGACGCGTACCGCTATGGCTCCGTCGAGTTCCTGCCCCGGCCGGCGATCGAGGTCGCGCGCGGGGCCGATCCGAAGGGCGCGGACGATCCTTTCGCCCGCGCGGCGGCGGCGACGGAGCGGGGGAGGAAGTTTCTGTCGTGGTCGCGCTTTCCGATCTTCCGCGTGGAGCGCGAGGCGGACGGCGGCGCCCGCGTCGAGTTGGCCGATGCCCGCTATCCGCCGTTTCACGGGAGCTGGGCCTCGACCGTCATCCGGCTGCCCGCGCAGCGGGCCGGCGACGGAGCGGCCGGCGCGCGTTGAGACACGCTTCTGCCCAGGGGCGCGGGAGCGGGGCGAGGATGACAGATCGGGCCGGCGTGACAGGGCCAGGAGCGCGCCTATGCCCATCGATCGGTAGTCACGCTCCGAAGGTCTTTCGGGCGAGCTTTCTCTTGAGGCAGGATCGCTCAGACGCGTCGGAGGATTGCACGAGGCGATCCGCCAGGCGGACGAACTCTTTCTTGTCGCGACCTGCCGTTCTGAGGGCGGGCTTCTTCCTGGTTCGGTGCGTCGCACCGTCCTTTCGGGCCTTCGTCATCGTCCCTTCCTCCGGGCGCCGGCTCGGGTCGACTTCCTCCTCGCGGCAGACCTGCGGCCATAGCCTCCGACCTCCTCCTGTACGAACGCGGGAGCAACGGCGCCGGTGGCGTAGGGCCGGGCCGGGCGTCCAGTCGATCGGCCTGGGCGTACGACCAGGCGGATCTCCAGGTGAGCCCCGAGGACCTCCGCGGCGCGGGCCAGGGTCCGGATCTCGAGGTTGCCACCCTGCGCCTCCATCTTCGCGACCGCTGGCTGGCTGATCCCGAGAAGCCTGGCGAGTTGGGCCTGCGTGAGCCCGCGCTGTTCACGGAGAGCGATGAGGTCCTGCTCGATGCGCATTTCGGCGAGTCGCTTCTCGACGCGCTTGGCCAGATCCGGGTCTTTCGCGAGGGAGTGGGCGAGCCAGGCGCCGAAGGAGTTCGAGCCTGATTTTGGTGTCTTCGGGTCTCGCAAGTAATAACTCATAAGTTATAATAACAAATGGCATGATCGAGAAGCGGTTAGTACCCAAATCGGGTATACTTCAACCCATATTGGGTATCACCTCGAGGCGGAAACGAGAGCCTCCCCGGCCGACCACGAGCCTTGCGGATGCCTTGTTTTCGTCCACGCAACAGCGGGTTCTTGCGCTCTTGTTCGGGGAGCCGGAGCGAAGTTTCTATTCCGCCGAGCTGATCCGAATGGCTGCGGCGGGATCGGGAGCCGTGCAGAGAGAGCTGTCCCGGCTGGAGCAGAGCGGCCTCGTGACGTCGCGGCGGGTGGGCAGCCAGAAGCACTACCAGGCCAACCGCGAGTCGCCGCTCTTCGAGGAGCTGTGCGGGATCGTGCGCAAGACCGTCGGGCTCGCGACGCCTCTGAGCGAGGCCCTGAAGCCCCTGGCGTCGGAGATCGTTGCGGCATTCGTCTATGGCTCGGTTGCGAAGCGCAAAGACACGGCGCGAAGCGACATCGACCTGCTGATCGTGAGCGACAAACTGACGTACGCGGACGTATTTGCCGCTCTCGAGCCGTTTCGATCGAAGCTCCGGCGGGAGGTCAACCCGACGGTCTACAGTCGCGAGGAGGTCGCCAAACGGCTCAGAGAAGGCAACGCGTTCCTGAAACGAGTACTGGCGCAGCCGAAGTTGTGGATCGTCGGGAACGAGCGTGCCCTCGCCGCTTGATTCCCTGGTGGGAACGTTGCTCGCGATAGAGCCGCCGGACCCAAAAGAGCTCGCAGGCCTGAAGGAATCCGGTCTGGCGCGATTGAAGGACGCTCGGAACCCTGCGAACTCGCTGCCGAGCCGCTTCGACCTCGCGTACAACGCTGCGCATGCGTTGTGTCTCGCGGCCCTTCGGTTCCACGGATACCGACCCGAGAAGCGATACATCGTGTTTCAGGTGCTCCCGCACACCCTGGGTCTCGGGCCGGAAGTCTGGCGCGTGCTGGCGAAGGCGCACGATGTTCGAAACACGGGCGAGTACGAGGGTTCCTTCGACATCGACGAGCGGATTGTCAACGACTTGACCAAGGCTTGCCAAGCTGTGGCTGCGAAGTTAGAAAGGGTGAGGCGAATCCGATGACCCACGCCATCCACGAGGTCACGGGATTCGAGAAGGTCGCCCCCTTCACGCTCCGGGTCAGTTTCGAGGACGGGACTGCACAGGTGGTGGACTTTCGTCCCGTGCTGGCAGGCGAGATCTTCGGTCCGCTCGCGGATCCGGAGGTTTTCGACCAGGTCAGGATCGACGAGGAGAGTCGGACGCTCGTCTGGCCGAACGGAGCCGATTTCGATCCGGCGACGCTGCACGACTGGCCGGAGGAAGGGCCGCGACTCGCCGCAACGGCAAGGGGCTGGGTGGGGGCAAATCGGTAGGATCCCGGCGGACCGGTTCGAGTGAAGGTCCGCGTCGAGTCCGTTTGTAGGGGCGGGGTCAGCCGTACCCGCCCTTACTTCGCGGGTCTCGCCACGCCGCTCGAGATGAGCAGGATCCTGCCCGAGTGGTTCCCCTTGATGCCGCTCCAGGCGGAGGTGATCGAGGAGGTCGACGGTGCCGTCGCCGTCGGTGTCGCCCATGCCGACGGCGTCGAAGCCGAACGTGTCGCCGGGGATGCGGCAGGTGTAGGTCTTCAGCAGCTTGCCGTCCTTGCCCGAATAGAGATACGTCCGTCCGCCGGAGACGGCGGCGCCGGCGTACTGCCAGGCGCCGATGACGAGGTCGGGCCGTCCGTCGCCGTCGACGTCGCCCGCGGGGCCGGGGCCGATGCCGAAGCCTTCGCCCGCCGTTTCGCCGGTGAAGGTGAAGAGGTTCTTCCCGGTCTTGCCCGAGAAGGCGTAGGCGCGGCCGGTCGAGGGGCCCTTGGCCTTGTTGGCGAAGTCGGTGGCGTAGAGGTCGGGGACGCCGTCGCCGTCGAGGTCGCCGGGGATCGACATGAACATGTAGCCGAAGGCGGTGCCGGTAGCGTCGGACTCGAGGATGAAGCGGGGCTTCTCGACGAGGCCGTCGTAGACGTAGACGCGCCCGGTCTTGTTGGGCCCGGCGGCGGGAGCGCCGACCATGAGGAACGTGACCTTGCCGCGCGTGTAGCCGGCGACGGTCGAGCCGAAGCTGTCGCCCTCGCGCTCGCCCGTCCAGGTCATGAGCTTGCTGGCCGTCCTTGCCCGAGTAGACGTACGCGCGGCCGGCGTCCTTGCCGCCGGCGGCGTTCGACGGCGCGCCGATGAGGACGTCGTCATAGCCGTCGTGGTTCACGTCGCCGGCGAACGTGACGTGGCGGCCGAAGGTGTCGGTCTTCGCCTCGGCCGTCAGCGTCTGGAGGACGCGGCCGTCCTTGCCCGAGTAGATGTAGGCCTTGCCGCCGCCCGGCGCGCCGGCGACGACGTCGGGAATGCCGTCCTTGTTCGCGTCGCCCGCGAGCTCGACGCCCGTGCCGAGCTCTTCCGCGGCGGCGCCGTCGACTTTCCAGAGGAGCTTGCCCGTCTTCGTCGAGTAGACGTAGACGCGGCCGGCGTCCTTGCCGGTGCCGGCCCAGCCGGGCGCGGAGGTGACGAAATCGGCCACACCGTCGCCGTCGACGTCGCCGAGGCTCCGCGCGATCCAGCCGAACTGGTCGCCGGTCGTCTCGCCGTCCCATTCCCGGAGGAGCCTGACGTTCTCGGACGCGACGAAGGGGTTGGCGAAGTCCTCGGGCTTCGGCAGGAGCGCGGCGAAGCGCGGGTCGGAGGCGAGAGGCTTCAGGTCGTCGTCGACCTGGATCTGCGTCATGTCGATCTTCCCGGTCGCCTTCGCCTTGCCGAGCCACTCGAACGCCGCGTCCTTGTTGCCCTCGAGGGCGTAGGAGACGGCCGTGTTGTAGAGGGCCTGCGGGGCGTCGGGGACGAGGGCGAGGAGCTTCGCGTAGGCGGCGCGCGCCTCGGGGTACTTCTTCAGCTTGATGTAGGAGAAGCCGAGATAGCGCCAGGCGAGCTTGTTGCCCGGGTCGCGTCGCGACGACTTTCTCGAGGACGGCCGAAGCGCCGGCGAAGTCGCCCTTGCCGATCATCCCCGAGGCCGCGGCGACCTGCTGGTCGGGGGATCTGCGGCGGTCTGGGCTGCGGCGAGAGGCGAGGCCGCGCGACGAGGGCGGCGAGGCTCAGGACGACTATCAGCTTCTTGCTCATTTTCTTCCTCCGAAGTCGAAGCTCTTACGGTCTCGCCGCGCCGGGGTTTTCACAAGAATCCGGAGCAGGAATCGGACAGCGGTCGGCTACGATGTTGGCGTGGAAGCGAACGTGGACGGACCCGTCGTCGGACCGTACGAGCGGATCCTCTGGAGCAATCCGTCGATGACGTTCGGGAGCTTCGATGCCTCGCCCGAGCGCGAAGACTTCGAGACGGCGGGCGCGATCGGCGACCGGCCGGCGATCGCGTTCTCGCGCTCGTCCGTCGGGATCGCGCAGGTCAAGCGCGACGCGTTCGTCTCGGACGGCACGGTCGCGGTGCTCCACAACCCGCGGCATGCGTACCGCCGGTTCCGGGTGGATCGCCGGGGCGATCACTGCGAGTGGATGTCGGTCGATCCGGAATTACTGCTCGGCGCGAACCCGCGGCTGGGGCGCGATCCGCGGCGGCCGTTTGGGGTCCCGTACGTTCCGCTCGACCGCCGCGCCGCGGCCCTCGTTCGCCTCGTCGCGCGGCACGTTCGGGAGTGGACGCCGCCGGACGAGCTGTGGGTGGAAGAGACGCTGCTCGAGATCCTGGGCCGGCTCGCGCCGTCGGCCGAGCCGCGGAGGACCGGCGCGACGCCGAGGCACGATCGCGTGGTCCGAAGCGTTCGGGAGCTCCTGTCGAGCCGGCCGGAGCAGCCGTGGACGGTCACGTCGATCGCGAAGGTCGTGGGCGTGTCGGCGTTTCACGCGTGCCGGGTCTTCCGGCGGCGGACGGGGTACACGCTCCACGGGTATTTGACCGAGCAGCGGCTGAGGCGGGGGATGGTCCTCATCGAAGAAGGGCAGACGGACCTGCGCGTGATCGCAGCGGCCCTCGGGTTCTCGAGCCACAGCCAGTTCACGGCGCATTTCCGGGCCGCGTTCGGAGTGACGCCGTCGCAGTTCCGCCGCCGCGCGACTCCGGAAGCGGTGCGGGGTTTGGCGGAGCGCCTGCGAACCGGATGCACTCTGCCCCCTCTCCCGGCGGGAGAGGGTCGGGGTGAGGGGTCCCCATTTCCCGGTTGAGATTTCTCGGGTCGATCGCTGGTCTGAACCCCTCACCCTGCCCTCTCCCCTCAGGGGAGAGGGGTCGTCAGGTCGTCAGCACCACCCGGAACCGCGCCTTCCCGCTCATCATCCGGTCGTACGCCTCGGCAGCGCGGTCGAGCGGGTAGAGCTCGTTCTTCGATCGGACCCCCGTCTGCGCGGCGAACTTCATCGTGTCCTCCGAGTCGATCGAGCGGCCGGACGGCCAGCCGGCGACCGAGCGGCGTTCGAAGATCAGAGCGAGGGCGGGCACGGGCAGCGGATCGGGCGGAGCGCCGACGACGATGAGCTTTCCGTCGGGGCCGAGGCCCCCGATGACGGCGGCCATGGCCTCGCCGTTCGTGACGGTCGCGAGGATCACGCGCGCGCCGCCGAGCTTCGTCAGCGCCGCGGCCGGGTCCCCTGCCTGGCTGTCGATGTAGACGCGCGCGCCGAGCTCCTTCGCGAGGGGCGCCTTGTCGGCGCCGCGGGCGATCGCGACGGTGTCGAAACCCATCTTCGCGGAAAACTGCACGCCGAGATGGCCGAGGCCGCCGATGCCGAGGACGGCGACGAGGTCGCCGGGCCGCGCTCCGGAATTTCGGAGGGGATTGAAGGTCGTGACGCCCGCGCACATGAGCGGAGCGGCCTCGGCCGCCGTGAGCCCGTCGGGGATGCGGGCGAGCACCTCCCAGGGCGCGACGACGTAGTCGGCGTAGCCCCCGTCGTACGCGATGCCGGTCACCTTCAGACCGTTGCGGCAGGTCAGGTAGTCGCCTCGCCGGCAGGAGTCGCAGTATCCGCAGTGGCCGCCGTGCCAGCCGATCCCGGCGCGGTCGCCGGGCTTCCAGAGCGGCACGCCCGCGCCGATCGCGTCGACGACGCCCGCGACCTCGTGGCCGGGCACCCGCGGGTATTCGATCCCGGGAAGGACGCCCTCCTTCGTGAGGACGTCGCTGTGGCAGACGCCGCAGGCCTCGACCCGCACGCGCACCTGGCCGGGACCGGGCGCCGGGACCTCTCGTGGACGGTTTGAAAGGGTTGTTTCGCTCCGGGGACCTGGACGGCACGCATCGTAGGCAAGGGCGACCTCCTGTGACGAGTCGGGGCGCTCCGTGCGCCCGCAGCCTCATCAGGCAACTAGTCCCGTGCGAGCGCGCCGGATTCAGGTTCGAAGAGCCCGCGCCTGGATGTGGACTCTCAGGACGTTGTTCACTGGCGGACTCCCATTAAGAGAACCCTCTCCCCCGAAAGGAGGCGGGGGCGGGGTGAGGGGGTTGGGACCATGGCCAGGTGAGAATCGCCGCGGGTCGATCAATCATGGGGACGCCCCTCACCCCGACCCGATACCACAGGCTCACGCCGGTGTTGCCTACGGCCGCGGGTCTGCGATACCGCCGCGCTTCGCACGGCGTTCCCTACTGCCGTGGGCCTGCCGCTGGTGGTCGGGTCGGTGGACGGCTCCCGCGGGGAGAGGGGGTAAGACCGCGCCAGCTCGATTGTCGCCGTGAACAACCTCTTGAGAACCCGCGCCTAGAATGGCGTTCCAGAAGGGAGTTCCCATGCGGAAGCTGTCCCTCGTTCCAGTTCATCGAGGCGCTCGCCGCTTCGGGAATCACGGCCGGCTGCGGCGGCGGCAAATACTGCCCGGATGCCGCGCTGACGCGACGCCAGTTGGCGGTGTTTCTTTCGAAGGCGCTGGGGCTGCACTGGCCCGACGGACCGGCGTTCTGAGGCGGGTTTTCGAGGAAGGGATGCTGACGATGAGAGTTCTGGCGAACATCCTGGTGGTCGGTCTCTTCGCGGCGGCGACGGCAGGCGCGGCGGCCGCGCCGCAGCCTTCTCCCCCGGACCTCTCCGGCGACTGGACGCTGACGACGCAGGTCTATGGCGAGCCGTTGAACGAGCTCCTCGACGCTCAAGGTCGAGAACGGCAAGGTGACTGGAAAAGTCGCCGGACGCGACGTCACGGGCGAAGTGACGGGCGATCGCGTCCGGTTCCAGTACAACGACACGGACGGGACGCTGAACGTCTACGAAGGCAAGGTCAAGGACGGGCGCCTGTCCGGGACGGTCACGATCACCCAGGAGCCCTGGGGCAGGTCGCCGGTCATGGGGTGGGCCGCGCGCCGGCCGGCGACGGGCAAGCCCGCCGCGCCGCGAACGCTCGACTTCGAGCCGAAGCAGTTCCACCGGGTGTTCTCGAGCTCGATTGCGCCGGTGCTCACGATCTGGCCGGGCGACACGGTGCGCACCAAAACCGTCGACGCGGGCGGAGTGGACGCGTCGGGGACGACCCGGGTGCTGGGCGGCAACCCGCAGACTGGGCCGTTCTACGTCGAGGGCGCGATGCCGGGCGACGCCCTGGCCGTCCACGTGAGGAAGCTGCGGCTGAACCGCCCGACGGCGATCAGCGACGACGGCCTCGTCGGCCGTGCGCTGACGACGGATTACGCCTCGGAGCACAAGGAGGAGTCCAACAACGTCGTCTGGGACCTCGACATCGCGAAGGGCACGGCCCGACCGGCCAAGCCGACCGACCGGCTGAAGGACCTCGTCGTTCCGGTCAAGCCGATGCTCGGCTGCATCGGGGTGGCGCCGGGCTTCGGCGGCGCGGCGATCCGGACGGGCGACTCGGGGCGGATCGGCGGCAACATGGACTTCAACGAGATCGTCGAGGGAGCGACGGTGTACCTGCCGGTCGGCCAGCCCGGAGCGCTCCTGTACGTCGGCGACGGCCACGCGCTGCAGGGCGACGGGGAGCTGAACGGCAACGCCCTCGAGACGTCCCTCGACGTCGAGTTCTCGGTCGACGTGATCAAGGGACTCGGCATCCCGCGCCCGCGGGTCGAGAACGACGAGTACCTGATGGCGATGGGCCTCGCCGGCTCGCTCGACGAGGCGTTCCGGGAGGCGACGTCGGGCCTGGCGTCCTGGCTCGAGAAGGACTACGGCCTGACGGGAGCGGAGGCGGCGATCCTGCTGGGCGCGACGATCGAGTACGAAATCTCGGAAGTCGCCGACCGCAACGCCGGGATCGTGGCGAAGATCAAGAAGAGGTACCTGCCGGCGCGGACGGGCTTCCTCCCGGCGAAGCCGTGAGCGTCTGATTCTTGGGGGATTCTGGGAATCCCCGGCCCCTCAAACATGGCGGCCGCGCATTCGTACTGACCTCTGACGATCCCATCTGGAGGAGTGGAGGAGGCAACGATGCGCACGGACCGATCCCTCGCCGTTTTCTTGACCCTGGGCGCCGCCGTCTCGACCCTGACCGGCTGCCAGAAGAAGGAGGCCCCCGCTCCGGCCGCGGCCGTCGAGGCGGCCGAGCCAGCGCCGACGCCCGCGGGCGGCGGGAAGATCCCGATCACGACCTCCTCCGCCGACGCCCGGGCGGCCTACCTGCAGGGCCGCGACGAGTTCGAGAAGCTCCTCGTCACCAACTCGATCGCGCAGTTCCAGAAGGCGATCTCGCTCGACGAGAACTTCGCGCTCGCCGAGCTCGCCATGGCAAACGCCTCGCCGAACGGCAAGGAGTTCTTCGAGCACCTCAACCGGGCCGTGGTCCTCTCGGAGAAGGCCTCCGACGGCGAGAAGCTCCTCATCATGGCGGCGCGCGCCGGGGCGAACAACGACGCCGGCAAGCAGAAGGACTACCTCGAGGAGCTCGTCCGGGACTTTCCGAATGACGAGCGGGCCCAGTTCGCGCTGGGCGGGTTTTACTTCGCGCAGCAGGACTTCAAGCAGGCGATCGCGCAATACGAGAAGGCGACCGCGATCAACCCGGGCCTGACGACGGCCTGGAACCTCCTGGGCTACGCCGACCGCCAGAACGGCGACTACGCGAGCGCCGAGAAGGCCTTCCAGAAGTACGTCGAGCTGATCCCGAAGGACCCCAATCCCTACGACTCCTACGCCGAGCTGCTCCTGAAGATGGGCCGCTTCGACGACTCGATCGCCCAGTACCGCAAGGCGCTCGGCATCGATCCCAACTTCGTCAACGCGCACCAGGGCATCGCGATGGATCTGCTCTACGCCGGGAAGCCCGCCGACGCCGTCACGGAGCTCGCCGAGATCGAGAAAAAGGCGCGGACCGACGGCGAGCGCCGCACGGGCCTCTTCGCGCTGACGGTCGTCTACATCGACGGCGGGGAGTTCGCGAAGGCGCTCGCGAACGTGGACAAGGCGTCTGCGATCGCCCAGAAGAACAAGGACGTGCCCGGGGTTGGCCTTCGATCGGGGACTGAAGGGCAACATCCTCCTCGAGATGGGCAAGCCGGATGCGGCGAAGGCCGAGTTCGAGAAAGGGGTCGAGCTCGTCGAGGGCTCCAACCTCTCGCAGGAGATCAAGGACAACGCGAAGCTCGTCCTGCACTTCAACCTCGCGCGCGTCGCGGTCGCGAAGAAGGACTTCACCCTGGCGAAGACCGAGGCGGACGAGTTCCGCAAGGGGGCCATGGTCTCGAAGAACCCGTTCCAGCCGAAGCTCGCGCACGAGCTCGACGGCACCATCGCCCTGGCCGAGAAGAACTACGACAAGTCGATCGCGGAGCTCCAGCAGGCGAACCAGCAGAACCCGCAGAACCTCTACCGGCTCTGCCAGGCGTACCAGGGCAAGGGCGACGCCGCGAAGGCGGCCGAGTCGTGCAAGCAGGCCGCGGACTTCAACACCTTGCCGAACCAGAACTACGCGTTCGTCCGCGCGAAGGCGAAGGCGGGGGCGGGGGCGGAGACGAAGAGCTAGCCGTCGTTTCTCAGGACGTTGTTCACCGGTGAACGGCAAATGAGAGAACCCTCTCCCCCGAAAGGGGGAGAGGGCAGGGTGAGGGGGTTGGGACCTCGGGCCAGATGAGGAGCGTTGTGGGCAGATCGAGCTAGGACTGCCCCTCCCCGACCCATCCGCACGCCGTTGCCTCTCCCGGGCCGCCCGCGGAGAGGGGGGAAAGGCCGCCCAGCCCGATCGTGGCCGTGAACAACGTGTTGAGAATCCACAGCTAGGCCTCACCCTGCCCTCTCCCCCTCCGGGGGAGAGGGTGTTCCTTGGAGGTTCCACGGGAGGAGCAGTGGAATCGTCCCTCACTCTCCCACCCAGAAGTTCATCTCCCGCAGCGACGCGCTGCCGGCCTTGAGGTACCAGTTCTGCCACGTGGCGTTGTCCTTGAGTCCCTTCCAGCGCTTCTTCTTGGGCTGCGTCTGCCGGCGGAACCGCCAGCGGTACTGGTTGTAGACGGACATGATGTTGGTGGCGTAGGCGGCGGCGAGCCCGGGGGCGTCGCGGATGACGAGGAGGTTCTCGTCGTTGGTGCCGCTCGCCTTCGGGCCGAGGTTGTGCGACCCCGTCAGCAGGACGGGATGGGCGCCGAAGGGATCGATCAGCACGATCTTGCTGTGGACCATGGCATGCGCCTCGGGAAGCTTCTTCAGCTCCCGCCGGAAGAACTTTGTGGTCTCGTCGATCGCCGCCGGCAGGACGACTTCGTAGTCGGCCTTCTCCCAGTTCTTCTGGTCGAAGAGCTCGACGGCCGTCTTGGAGGTGCTGGGGTCCTGGTTGATCGCGCCGTGGATGTAGAGGCGGCTGCCGGCGGCGCCGGCCCGCGCGGTGTCGATGATCTTGTTCAGAAGGGAATCCCGCGGGCCGGGATTGAACATCAGAAAGAGGATGGCCCGTTTCGCGCCGCCGATGATCGTGCGGGCGTCGGTGAGGTCGACCTGGCCGATCGTGGGCGTGAACCAGAGACGTGCGTCGGCGCCGCCGATCGCCTCGTTGCGGGGGGTGGTGTTGCTCGTCACGAGGCTTTCGGGCGTGTCGGCGCCGGCCGCCTTGAGGAGATCCCACTGCGTTCGATATTCGGAGGCGAGACCGGCGTCGTCGATCAGGACCGAGTTGTTGGCCTGGGTGCAGAGCCCCGTCTTCGTCCAGTTCTGGCTGCCGGTCCACACCCAGCGGGGCTTGCCCTGGGCATCGCAGAGAACGAGGAACTTGTTGTGGCCGAGGGCGCGCGGGGAGCACAGGCGGTCGTGGAGGTCGACCTTTCCCTCGAGTTTGCCGCGGGCGTCCGCGTTCTGGTCCTGGCCTTTCTTCTCGACGCTGCCGTTGGCGAGGACGACGTGGGCCCGCGGGCCGAGCTCGAGGAGGGCGGCGATGAGCTCCGGGTCGTCGAGCTCGTAGAGCGCGGCATAGACGTGCCGATGCTTGGAGGAGGCTTCCGCGAGCAGCTCGAAGAGCCGCGCGCCGAGAGGACCCGCGAGGTAATCGCGGAAGGAGTCCCCCGGCTTGCCGATGATGGTCCGCAGCTTCGCCGTCTGGAGGTTGTGGGCCGTCACGCCGAGACGACGCGAGACCCACTGCGCCGCCACGATGCCGCGGTTGAAGTAGGCCTCGATCTTCGGGGTGACCTCATGGTCGAGCGTGATCTCGGCGGTCCAACCGCTCGCCGCCGCGGCATCGACCTCGAGGTTCTTCTTGTCGGGACCGACCATCGGCAGGACGCGGTACCGCAGCCTGTCACCGGGCTCGGCCATGTAATCGGTCCACTGGTACTTCTGGATCGGCCAATCCTTGGACGACCGGCGCTCGCCGTCGGTGTAGACGTCGTCCTCGAACCCGACCCAGGTGCTGACGATCTCCTCGATGCCGTTGCGCTTTCGGAGGAGCGCGAAACCGCGACAGTTCGGGATGAACCCCGCGGGTTTCCATGCGATGAAAACGTCGTCGCCGTTGTGGTAGGTGCGCACCTTCATGACGGACCTCCGTCGCCTCCGACCATAAATCAGAATCGCCGTCGTGATGCGAGGAATGGACCCCTTCGGCCGCACGTTCGACGGGTTTGAACCCGAGCGGAGGTCTCCATGAGACAAACCGACACGCTCTCCCGGCGCGCGTTCCTTGCCTCCCTCGCCGCGGCGGGGGCGGCGGCGGCGCTTCGTCCCCGGCGCGCCGCCGCCTATCCGGGCCCGACCGCGCCCCGACCGGGTCCCCTCGTGACGCACGCGATCCCGTCGAGCGGGCAGGCGCTGCCGCTCGTCGGCCTCGGAAGCTGGATGACCTTCAACGTCGGGGAGGACACGGCCGCGCGCGACACCTGCACCGAGGTCATGCGGGCGTTCTTTGCGGAAGGCGGGAGACTGATCGACTCCTCGCCCATGTACGGCTCCTCGCAGGAAGTCATCGGCTACGGCGTGGCGAAGCTCGGCCACCCGAAGCCGCTCTTCTCGGCCGACAAGGTCTGGACGTCGTCGGGCGCGAAGGGGCCCGAACAGATCCGGGAGTCGGAGAAGCACTGGGATGTCGCGCGGTTCGACCTCCTCCAGGTGCACAACCTGATGGCCTGGGAGGAGCATCTCGAGACGCTCTTCGCGATGAAGGCCGCGGGCAAGCTCGGTTACGTCGGGGTGACGACCTCGCACGGGCGGCGGCACGACGAGATGGAAAAGGTGATGCGGGCGAAGCCCCTCGACTTCGTCCAGTTCACCTACAACGCCGTCGACCGCGACGTGGAGCAGCGCCTCCTGCCGCTCGCGCAGGAGCGGAAGATGGCGGTCATCTGCAACCGGCCGTTCCAGGGGGGCGACTTGATCCACCGCGTCGAGCGCGCGCCGCTGCCGCCGTGGGCCGCCGAGATCGACTGCGCGAACTGGCCGCAGGTGCTTCTGAAGTTCATCGTCTCCCACCCCGCGGTCACCTGCGCGATCCCCGCGACCTCGCAGGTCGCGCACGTGCGCGAGAACGTGGGCGCCTCGTACGGCCGGATGCCCGACGCGGCGATGCGCCGGCGGATCGCCGACGAGGTCGGGAAGCTGTGACGTCGGAGTGGTGGACCTACCGCCTCCAGGATCTCCTTCTCTTCACGCCTCGCACCTACTACCGGCTCTTCGAGCTGTACAACGCGGCGATCTGGCCGGCGCAGGCCGTGGCCTTCGCCCTGGGCGTGGCGCTCCTGGTGCTCGCGCGGCGCGCGTCGGCGGCGGCGGGCCGCGCGATCGCGGGGATCCTCGCGGCGGGCTGGCTCTGGGTCGCGATCGCCTTTCACGCCGCGCGATACGCCACGATCAACACGGCGGCCGTGTATCTCGCGTGGATGTTCGGCCTGGAGGCGGCGCTTCTCCTCTGGTTCGGCGTCGCGCGCGGCCGGCTCGCCTTCGGCCGGCCGGCGAATCCTGCGGCGCGCATCGGGCTGGCGATCTTCGTCTTCGCGCTCGCCGTCGAACCGCTGGCGGCGCCGCTCCTGGGGCGCGGCTGGAGGCCGGTCGAGATCTTCGGCGTGGCGCCCGATCCGACCGCGGTCGGCACGCTCGGCCTTCTGCTCGGCGCGAAGGGGAGAGAGCGGTGGCTTCTCATGGTTCTTCCCGCCCTCTGGTGCGCGATCACGGGCGCGACGCTCTTCACCATGAAGGCGCCGGATTTCTGGGTCGCGCCGGCCATCGGGGCGCTCGCCGTGGCGGTCGCGGCGTGGGGAAGGGCGTTTCGGAGCGCTTGAGGCGCAATTGTGTCCACGGACGGTGCGATTCCGGCGTGTTCGACCGATTCTTCGTTTTCGACCCCTCAACTCCTGTAAGGTGAGTTGTCCGCCGCCCCCGGTTGGAACATCTCCGTTCCCGCTCGTAGGCAACAGGAGTCTCTATGAACCGCACCCGAATCATCGCCGGCATCGCTCTCGGACTCATCATGACTGTCGGCGCCCGGGCCGAAGAGAAGAAGATCAAGCAGTCGAACCTTCCCCCGGCTGTGCAGAAGACGGCCGGCGAGAACAGCACCGGCGCGAGCGTGACCGGCTACACCAGCGACAAGGTCGACGGCGTCATGGTCTACCAGATGAACCTGGTGGTCGACGGCCGCGCCCGCGGCGTCGTGATGGACCAGGACGGCGCCGTCGTCTCGGTCGAGCAGGAGGTTGCCTGGGCCGACCTTCCCGAGACCGTCCAGAAGAACTTCACCGGCGTGCAGGGCAAGGGCAAGTTCGAAGCCGTAAGCACAATCACCAAGGACGGCCAGGTCGTGGCCTACGAGGGCATCCTCATCAAGAACGGCGAGCGCAATCACGTTCGCGTCAAGCCCACCGCTCCGGCTCTCGAAGCTGTCCCCGCTCCGGCCGCCGCGAAGTAAACGGACCTCGTTTCGTCGGAAGGGCGGCTCGAGCGAGCCGCCCTTTTCATTTCCGACGTATCTGCTTACTGCTTACTGCTTACTGCTTACCGCTTACTGACCCTCCACCTCCACCTTCCCGAAGTAGCCGTTCGCCTCGTCGTCCGGCCCCGCCGCGAAGTACAGGACGTTGGGCGGCCCGGAGCCTGCGCCGTTGCCGAAACCGATGCCCCAGAGACCGTCGATCGAAAGCGTGTGCCGGTTCTCGCGCAGGTGGCCGGCGTGATGCCATTGCCCGCCGTCGTTCTGGCAAAAGGCGTTGATCTTGCCGTCGCCGAAGTTGCCGACGAGCAGGCATCCGCCGAACTTGCCGAAATCCGACGGGGCGAGCGCGAGGCCCCACGGGGAGTTGAGGAGACCGCGGTCGCCGATCCTGTCGACGAGGTGGCCGTCCGAGTCGAACTGGCGCACGAAGCCGTTGCCGACGCCGGCCACGTCGTCGGTGCCCCCTTTCTTCGCGTACGTCACGAAGATGGATTCGCCGATCGCCTGAATGCCGAAGGGACAGAAGCCGGCCGGGATGCTGGCGTCCTCGAAACCTCCGGCGGTTTCGATCGGCCCGAACGGCGTCGCGGCGCCCGCGAAGAAGTCGCCCTGGAAGGCTTCGACCTCGCACGACGCGAAGTCCGTGGAATACAGGACGTCCCCCAGGATCGCGAGGCCCTTGTAGATCGACCCCGGGTCGGTGTGGACGACCAGGGCATTGGCATTCACGTTGCCGTTCCAGGCCGAGAAGCTCCCGTCCTCGGCCGCGAACAGGAACAGCGCCGGAACCCCGTCGGCCATGTGGAACGAACTGCTGCTGTTGAAGACGATGCCCGTCGGCGCTCCCTGGACTGTCGGTTCGAGGGTGGTGACCTTGGTGCCGTCGCCCCGGTACACGGTCGACCTGTTCTGGCCGTTGTCGGCGACCCACCACGGGCTCGTGCTGCTCGCGGCGATGCCCCATGAGTTGACGAGGAGAGGATCCTGGAGAGGCGCCTCATCCGCCTCGTTCGAGACGAGGATCGTGACCTTGAAGTTGTTGCCGGGCTCGCCCGGCGAGGCCTTCAGGATCGCCGCTCTGTCCGCGCCGAAGCCGAGCGTCGCCGCGCCCGACAGAAGCAGCGCCGCGAGGGCCCGGCACGGCATTCGATGAATCTTCATATCGACCTCCTTGGTTGGTTGGATTTCGCGATTCGAAACGCACCTCCTCGGAGAGTCGAAGCTATGCAACCGGCACGCCCCGGGCCAATTTATTAAGGGCTGCTTTAGCTTCTTGTTTAGGGCGGCGTTAGCTTCGTTCCATTTCCGGACAGGGAGAAGGTGGAACACGCGGACCGGGCGAACGAGGGCAAAAAAAAGAGGCCCCTAGCGGGGCCTCTGCCGAACGGGCGATCGCCCGTCCCGAAACTCTCTTACGCGCGAGCGTACGAAGAGGCGGTCTCGTAGGTCTCGATCGTCGGGGTTCCCTCGATCACCGGGGTGAGCTTGGCGAGGACCTGCGGATACGTCGACGCCTGGTAGGCGTCGGCATGCTTGCGGTTGTCCCAGAGGCTGATGGCGTAGGCGCCCTTCGGGTTGACCAGCGTCACTTCCTCCTCGAAGCCTTCCTGCTTGCGCAGCATCGGCAGGACTTCCTTCTCGAACAGGCCGTTGAACTCCTGCTCTTTGCCGGGCTTGATCCGGAACTGGATGTTGCGTGCGAATCTCATGGCAGTACTCCTGAGTCCTTGAGTGGTTGGCCTCCATCGGGTTTCCCCCGACTTCGAAAGGAAGGACGGCGACGACAAGGTTCCGGGGCCGGCTGGTTCTTTGGAGGATCTCGACCGTATCACACAAACCCGCCGCGTGCGGAGACTTCGGACATCGCCGAACGCTCGTGTCAGGTCGTCGCGAAGGAGGCCGTCTTCTTCACGCCCCACGCGGCGCAGACCGACGCGGCGAGTGCGAGCCCGCCGCATATCCAGCATACGAGGCGAAAGGACGACTCGAGCGCGCTCCCGATGGCGCCTTCGATCGCTCGGGCCTCGGCGGGAGCGGCCTGCGCCGGCGGTTTCATCGCGCCGAGCTTCCCGCGCTCGGGCTCGAGGAGCCGGCGGGTCGACGCGGAGACCGCGGTCTCGTCGAGGCGGCGGTCGAGCGCGCGGTCGAAGGCCGCGGCCGCGACGACTCCGAAGGCCGCGATCGCGAGAAGTCCCGCCACCCTCGCCACGGCATTGTTGATCCCCGAGGCGGTGCCGGCGTCGCCGCGGGGCACGGAGTTCAGGACGGTCGTCGTGAGCGGCGCGACGGTCGTCGCCAGGCCGAGGCCGAGGACCGTCATCGCGGGCAGAAGCGACGCCGCGTAGCCGGACCGGGCCGGAAGCGCCGCCATGAGGGCGAAGCCGGCGGCGGCGCCGAGCGGGCCGAGGATCAGCAGGCGGCGGGCGCCGATGCGGTCGGCGAGCCTGCCGGCCATCCGCGAGAGAAGCGACATGAGGATGACGAGGGGAAGGATCGCGGCCCCCGCGGCCGCGGCGGAATAGCCGCGCGCCTGGATGAGGTCGAACGGGAGGAAGAAGAACATCGCGGCGAGCGCGGCATAGAGAAAGAGCGTCAGGAGGTTGACCGCCGTGAACGTCCTGACGCGGAAGAGCGCGGGCGGGACCATGGGCGCGCGCGACCGGAGCTCGACCGCGACGAAGGCGAAGAGCGCGGCGAGCCCCGCGGCGACGGGCCCCCAGGCGCGGGGACCGGCCCAGCCCGCCGCGGGGACTTCGATCAGGCCGTAGATCAGGGCTCCGAGGCCGACGACCGCGAGGATGGCGCCGGGAAGATCGAGTCCGGCCGCGGAGGGGTTGCGGCTCTCCGGGACCTTCGCGCGCGTGATCGCGAGGACCGCGGCCGCGAGCGGGAGGTTGATCAGGAAGATTGCGCGCCACGAGACCGCCTCGACGAGCCAGCCGCCGAGCGCCGGAGCGACTGCCGTGGCGACGGCCGTCAGGGACGACCACGTTCCGATCGCGCGGCCGCGCTCCTCCGGCGGGAACGACGCCCCGAGGATGGCCAGACTCGACGGAATGAGCAGCGCCGCGCCGACGCCCTGGACGGCCCGCGCGGCGACGATCATCGGGAGACCGTTGGCGAGGCCGCAGGCGAGCGAGGCCGCGGCGAACACGGCCGTTCCGAGCGAGAAGATCCGGCGCCGCCCGTAGATGTCGCCGAGCGAGCCGCCCACGAGCACGAGCGAAGAGAGAAGCAGCAGGTACGCCTCGACGATCCACTGCGCTCCCTCGATCGATGCGCCGAGTCGGGCCTGGAGCACGGGCAGGGCGACGCTGACGACGGTTCCGTCGATGAACGCCATGCTCGAGCCGAGGATCGTCGCCGCGAGGACCCACGTGGCGGCGCGCGGATCGCACGGCGCCGTTCCGGCCAGGCGGATGATCCCCTCGTCGCAGGGGCCCGAACGCACCGACGACATGGCCGGACTATTTCATGGGGCCCGGTTCATGGGGCCCGGTTCACGGGGCCCGGTTCACGAGGCCCGGTTCACGAGGTCCCGCTCATGAGGTCCGGCGCCGACAGTGCTCCCAGAAGCGCTCAACCGATCGCGCGTGCGTGCGATTCCGGTTTGCAGAAACTTTACGTAACGGTTTCCGCGCGAGGCTCGTAATCCGAAGAAGAGGAGGATCAATGGAAAGCGAAACTCTGCAAGCGACGAAGAGTCCCGAGGTCGCCCCGCGCAGACGGGAACGGACGGACGAGGCGAGAGGGTCGACCCGCGTCGTCATCCTCGCCGGCGGGGATGGCACGAGGCTGCGCTCGCTGACGCGCGCGCTCGCCGGCGACGACCGGCCCAAGCAGTTTTGCGCGCTCGCGGGACGCGACCCGATGGTGGTGCAGACGGTCCGGCGCGCGGCCTTGATCGCGCCGTCCGAGCAGATCCTGATCGTCCTCAATCGGCGACACGAGCAGTGGTACCGCGAGATCTTCGACGGGACGCCGGCCTCCTCGCTCGTGGTCCAGCCGGAGAACCGCGGGACCGGCACGGCGGTGCTCTACGCTCTCCTGCGCATCGCGGGAGAGACGCCGAACGCCCCGGTCGTGATCCTTCCGTCGGACCACTGGGTTTCCAATGATTCGGCGTTCATGCTGTACGCCCAGGCGGCGGTCGGCGTCGTCGAGGCGCACACCAACGTCGTGGCCCTTCTGGGCGTCGAGCCGACGCGCGCCGAAGGGCAGTACGGGTGGATCGAGCCGGGGGACTCGATCCTCGGCGACTGGCGCGGGCTGTCGCGGGTCGCGCGCTTCGTCGAGAAGCCATCGCCCGAGCTCGCCGAGGCGCTGCTGCGACGCGGCACGAGCCTCTGGAACACGTCGGTCGTCGTGGGGCAGGCGGAGCAGCTCATGCTCCTCTTCGCGATGGCGAAGCCGGCGCTCGTGGACTCCTTCCTGGAGATCTGGACGGCGTTCGGATCGCCCGCGGAAGCGGCCGAGGTCGAGCGGATGTACGCCGGCCTGCCGCTCGCCGACCTCTCGCGGCACGTTCTCGCAGTCCAGCCGGACGCCCTCTCCGTGCTCAAGGTCCGAGGGACCGCGTGGGAGGACCTGGGCCACCCGCGGGGCCTCGTCGAAGCGCGCCGGCTCCTGACGCTTCCGCCGGCGCCGCGCGGCCGGGTTCGCGCGCGCGGACGGGCGAGCGAGCGCCGGGGCTACATGTAGGAGCCGGCCGGTCGGCCGCCGGCACAGAGAAAACGGCGCCCCCGGAGGGGCGCCGTCCTTTCGCCGTCCGGGTCGATCAGCTCCAGTAGGGACGCGTCTCGTAGAACGAGTAGACCCTGGTGCCGAACGCCCGGTCCGAGACGTCCGGCCAGTGATCCTTGTCGAACCCGGGCGCGTTCTTGAGCTTCTCCTTGTCGACGTTCAGGATGACCTTCTTGTCCTCGGGCGAGAGCTTCATGGCCTGCATCGGGACGGCGAAGAGCTTGTCGCCCATGCCCAGAAATCCGCCGAACGAGAGAACCGCGTAGCTCACGCGTCCCTGCTCGGGCTCGATCATCAGGTCCTCGATCTTGCCGAGCTTCTCGCCCCGCGGGTTGACGACGGTGTCGCCGATCAGCGTGGACGCCGAGAGCGTGCTGCGGTCGTGGGGAGTGGTGGTTGTGTTCATGAAACCTCCTGAAACGAAAAAGGACCAAAAACCCTGGTTCCTGCGAGACGGTTGGAGCCCCACCGGAACCACTTCCACGGGGCGAGCGCCCTGGCGGACGCTCGAGCCTTTTTGACCGTACCCCCAGGAAGAACGGATGTCAACCCGGCGATTGGGGCGTTTTCGGCGGGGAATTTTTCAGATATTTCTCGAACCAGCGGGTCACGGCGACGGTCGAGCGAATGCGGTTGACGGTCTTTCGCCAGCCGTGTCCCTCGTCGGGGAAGAGGACGTACTCGACGGGCACGCCCCGCTTCCTGAGGCTCTCGACGACCTGCTCCGCTTCGACGACGGGCACGTTGGTGTCGTTGGCGCCGTGGAGGACGATCGTCGGCGCGGTGACGCGGTCGACCTTGTGGATGGGGGAGAGGCGCCGCAGGAGCTCGACCTGCGTGTCCGGGTCGCCGTACTCGATCTTCGAGATCGCCGCCATCCACGGCTCCGTCTGCTTGAAGAAGGTCTCGAAATTGACGACGCCGAAAAGATCCGCGCCGGCGGCGAAGAGATTGGGGTACTCGGTCAGGCCGGCCATGACCATGTAGCCGCCGTAGGAGCCGCCCAGGATCCCGATGCGCGCGGGGTCGGCGACGCCGGTCTTCACGATCGCGTCGACGCAGTCCCGGATGTCGCGCACGCCCTCGACCCGCTGCGCCCCGTTGTCCAGGTTGACGAAGCGCTTTCCGAAGCCCGATGAGCCTCGGACGTTCGGCGCGAAGACCGCGATGCCGCGCGAGAGGAGAGCCTGGTAGAGGCTGCTGAAGTTCGGCCGCTCCTGGCCCTCGGGGCCGCCGTGGAAGGAGAGCACCGCGGGGAAGGGAGCCGCTCCCGCCGCCGGCTTGTAGAACCAGCCCGAGAGATCGAGACCGTCGTGCGCCTTGAACCGGACGAGCTCGGGCCGGACGAGCTTCGCGAGGTCGACGCCGGCGTGGGGGCTCTTCGTGACCTGGCGGAAGGCGCCCGTGCCGACGTCCATGATCCAGATGTCCGCGGGCGTGGCCGCGCCCGAGACGACGAGCGCGAGCGCCTTGCCGTCCCGCGAGAACTCGAGGCCGTTCGCGAGCTCGGCGGGGAGCTTGGGGCGCACGACCGAGCGGCCGGTCTGGAGGTCGAAGAGCTCGAGGTCGCTCCGGCCGGAGACGTTCCAGAGAATCGCGGCGGTCGTCCCGGCATCGTCGAGCGCGAAGCTCGAGATCTCGGCGTCGGGCCGCTCGGCGAGGATGGTGGTCTTGCCGGGCCGTCCCGCCGCGGAGAGCTCGATGCGGGCGAAGGCCGTGCGATCGCGGCCGGCGTCCGTCTCGAGATACACGGCGCGGCCGTCCTTCGCGAAGGCTCCGGAGAAGTTGCCCGGGCCCTCGTGGGGCGTCAGGATCGTCTCGCGGCCGCTCGCGAGGTCGACGAGATAGAGGTCGTTGTCGCCGCGGTTCACGAGGCGGTTCAAGAGCGCGAATTTCTTGTCGCGCGACAGGTCCTCGTAGCTCCCCGATGCCGCGGTTCTCGGTGGCGAGGCGCGAGGCGCCGGAGGCGACGTCGTAGACGTACGAGTCGATCGCCGCACCGCTGCGCTTGTTCGAGCCGAGGACGAGGAGCGTGCCGTCGTACGACCACGGGCCGAGGCGGTTCGTCTCCTTGCCGCCCTCGGTCAGGCGCTTCATCCCGGTGCCGTCGGGCCGGACGAGGTAGACCTGCTCGTTCATGCCTCCGCCCGGCGCCACCGTGAAGGCGAGCCAGACGCCGTCGGGCGACCACTCGACGAAGCCGACGGGATCGTCGAGGGCGGTGACGAGCTGCGGGTATCCGCCCGCGGCGTCGACCGTCCAGACCTGCGGAAGGCCTCCGAGGTTCGTGACGTAGGCGATCGTCCGCCCGTCGGGCGAGAACGACGGAGACGTCGCGCTCCCGATCTTCGCCATGAGGGCGACGGAGCGCTCGAGATCGTCGGTCTGCGCGAGCGAGGCGGCGGCGGCCGCGAGTGCCCCGATCGCCGAAACGAGGACCATTCTGAGCCTGGAGCGCATGTCCGCCTCCCGTTTCCGCCTAGCCTAACGCGTCGGGGAGCGGCGGCTGGACGGGGATTTGCATACGAAACCCCCGGAGGTACACGCATGGCCACGGAGACGAGGGAGAGGAGCCTGATCGAAAAGACGGAGGGGCCGGTCCTTGGCGCGAGCGAGGCGGTTGCGACGCTCGCCGTCAAGGACCTGGAAATCGCGCGGAAGTTTTACGAAGGCACGCTCGGTTTCGACCTGTCGGAATCGCGGGACGACGTCGTGGATACGTACACGAGCGGCGACTCCCGTTTCTTCGTCTACGTCTCGCCGTCGGCCGGGACGAACCGGGCGACGGCGGCGACATGGGTGGTCGAGGACGTCGAGGGGCTCGCGGCGACGCTCAAGAGGCGCGGCGTCTCGTTCGAGCACTACGAGTTCCTGAACATGGAGCTCCGCGGCGACGTCCACGTGGACGGCGACATGAAGGCCGCCTGGTTCAAGGATCCCGACGGGAACATCCTGGCGATCGTGAGCGCTTAGGCTCGCAGGTCTGCCGAGGCCGACGTACTCTGGCTCCTCTCCCGGCCCCAGAGGGTCGGGGTGAGGGGGCTTGCGCATCTGGACTCGCCCGCCGCGCGTGTGGTGTGATCGCTCCATCGATCCGCTGACATGATGACGGAGGTCCCGATGAAGGCGATCCGCGCGCTCGTTTCGATTCTCGCCCTGCTCGCGGCCGGGGCGCTGCCCGCCCAGGTCACGGCGATTCGCGCCGGTCAGCTCGTCGACCCGGCCACGGGCGCCACCTCCCGCGACCAGATCATCCTGGTCGAGGGGGGCCGGATCACCGCCGTCGGGCCCTCGGTCGCGATCCCGAAAAACGCCGTCGTCGTCGACCTCTCGAAGCGGACCGTCATGCCGGGGTTCTTCGACGTCCATACGCACCTGTGCCTGAACCTCGACACGCAGGGAGGCGCCGGGCTGCCGGCGCTGCTGCGCTCGCTCCTGGCCGCGACGGCAATCGAAACGACGGCCTACCGCTCGATCGAGGGAGTCCAGAACGCGCTCGAGATGCTGCGTTCGGGGTTCACGACCGTGCGCGACGTCGGCAATGCCGGAAACTATGCGGACACGGCGCTGCGGCGCGCGATCGAGAACGGCCTCGTGCCCGGGCCGACGTTCGTCAATGCGGGCCGGATCATCGGCCCCTTCGGCGGCCAGTACCACGACCTGCCGCCCGAGCGGGCCGACATCGCGTTTCCGGAGTACCTGTACGCGGACACGCCGGACGAGATGGTCCGGGCGGTGCGCCAGAACGTGGCGTTCGGCGCGAAGCTCATCAAGATCGCCGTCGACGATCAGCCCTACCTCTACTCGGCCGAGGACGTGAAGACGATCGTACGGGAGGCGTCGAACGCGGGAGTCAAGGTGGCGGCGCACTGCGCCACCGACGCCGGGTCGCGGATCGCCGCGGAGGGCGGGGTGGCGTCGGTCGAGCACGGGTACCGTGCGTCGAACCCGACGCTCGAGCTCATGAAGGCGAAGGGTGTCTACCTCGTCGGCACCGACTTCACGACGCAGGCCGCCCACGAGATGGGCATGGACGACTACCATCCGCTGGTCGTCGACCGGCTCAAGCGGGCCTACCAGGTCGGCACGCCGATCGCGTTCGGCACGGACGTGTGCTTCGTCAAGGCGGGGGAGACGCGCGGCACCCTCTCGATCGAGTTCATTACGAGCTTCGTCGAGGCCGGAGCGACCCCGAAGCAGATCCTGCAGGCGATGACCGGCAACGCGGCGCGGTTGATGGGCATGGAGAAGGAGCGCGGCGCGATCGCTCCGGGCTATCGGGCCGACATCGTCGCCACACCGGAGAACCCGCTCGACAAGGTCGACACGCTGCGGCAGGTGCGGTTCGTCATGAAGGACGGGAAGGTCGTCCGCAACGATTGAGCGCGCAAAGTTCAGAAGTTCAGGGCTGACCCCGGATAGGATGGGCGCCACCTCATGATGAACGAAGGACACCGGATCCGCGCCGCCGCCGCCCTGGGCCCGCTCGTGCTCGCCGCCGCCTGCAGTTCCCAGGCGGGCAAGCCCGCGGCCGCCCCGGCGCCGCCGGCCGCGCCGTGCACCGGGACTCTCGGGATCGAAGGGGTGCCGGCGTCGGAGGAGATGCGGCGCACGCTCGGATTGCCCGCTGACTTCCGCGGCGCGATCGTGGGCGGCGTGGCCGCCGGGGGACCCGGGGCGGCGGCCGGCCTGCAAATCGGCGACGTCGTCGAAAAGGTCGGGGACCAGGAGATCGAGAACGACTGCGACTTCAGCGACGTGGCGTACAACCGCTCCTGCGATCCGGTCCGGGTGGTGTTGAAGCGCGCGGGAGCGACCGTCGAGGCGACCCTCGTTCCGGTCGATCAGTCGACCTTCTACGGCAAGGCCTGCGCGGAGGGTGTCGCGGCCGCCTGCTTTCGCGAGGGGTGGTTGCAGTGGCGGCGCAGCGGGGAAGGCGCCGAGAGCCAGGGGCGCGCGCTCGAGCTGTTCACGTCCGCCTGCAAGGCGGGGTCGGCCGACGGCTGCGCCTACCAGGCTCTCGAAGCGATGGACGTTCCGGATCACGCGGGGGAGGCCCTCGCGGCCGCGACGCGCGCGTGCGACCTGGGAAGCGGCGCCGGCTGCGCGCATCTCGGCTTTCTCTATGCGACCGGAAAGCTCGTCCCGAAGGACGACGGGCGCGCGACCCGGTTCTACGTCCGGTCGTGCGACCTCGGCGACGCCCAGGGCTGCTACAACGCCGGGCTGATGTCGGACGACGGGCGCGGCACGCGCTCGGATCCCGCCGCCGCGGCCGCCCGATACGCCGAGGCGTGCGACCTGGGGAGCTCGACGGCGTGCACGAACCTCGGCTTCCTCTACGAGCGCGGCCGCGGGGTGAAGAAGGATCCGGCCCGGGCCTTCGCGCTCTACGAGCGGGGCTGCCGGGGGTCGACCTGCCAGCCCTCGAACCTCGGCGGCTGCGTCAACGTGGGCCGGGCATACCGGGACGGCATCGGCGTCGAGAAGGACGAGGCGAAAGCCGCGGAGGTGTTCCGCGAAGCCTGCGACCGCAAGCCCGTGTCCGCCGACATCCACGCCGCCGAGAACGGGTCGCGCGCCTGCTCGCTGCTCGGCGCGCTCTATCTGGCGGGGGACGGCATCGAGAAGGATCTCGGCCGCGGGCGCGAGCTCTCGGAGCTCGGCTGCGAGCGCGGCGACTCGTTCGGCTGCTTCAACGCGGCGGCCGTTTACGCGGCGGGCTCGGGTGTGGCGGCCGATCCTTCGACCGCGGCCTCGTTCCTGGAGAAGGCGTGCGCGGGCGGGGACGGCGAAGGCTGCCACGACCTCGCGGTCGCGTACGAGAAGGGCAACGGCGTCAAGCGGGACAAGGCCCGCGCCGCGGAGCTCGACAAGAAGGCCTGCGAGCTCGGATTCCAGGCCGCCTGCAAAAAGAAGCCCAGAAAGTAGCCGGGGTCAGCCCTGAAAGAATGACACTTGCTCGGTAGGCCTGTCCCATCTTTCAGACTTTCAGGTCCGACCCCATCTTTCAGACTTTCAGGTCTGACCCCGTTACCAGTAGATGCGGCGGTAGGTCCAGTGCGGGAACGGGAAGTAGACGAAGACTCGCACGACGCGGTACGCGGGGTAGCCGCCGTAGTAACCGGGGTATCCGCCGTAGTACGAACCGTAGGGCTGGTAGGGACCGTAGTAGTACGGCCGGTAGGCGCCGTGACCGTAGTAGGAGCCGCGATGGCCGTACTTGCCGTAGGACTTGCCATGGTGGGAGTAGGCCCCGCCGTGATTGGAGTATCCGCCGTGGTGGTTCGAGTACTCGCCACCGTGTTTCGAGTACCGGAGCTGCTCGGCGTCGACACGGGCCGTCAACGGACCGAAGAAGAGGAAAGCGAAAGCCAGCACGAGCGCGGACGCGAGGGATCGGAACCGGGCCACCATTTGTTCAGCCTCCGGGCCGCTTCCATCGCAACGCCCGTGCCGCCCGCACGGCTCGCGCACACTCGACTCCAAGTGGTTGCGGCGAAGACCCTTAAGGTCCGTTTGGCGGAAGCCGCGGAGCGCCGGCCTGTCCCCGCAGCGCGACAGGCTGACCCTACCGCGGGTCGGCCGCCGGTTCTAAAGTTGTACTGGCGGCGCGTTGCGGTTGGAGGGAAATTGACGGCGTGAAGGAGTACGGCCAGTACTGCCCGGTCGCGCGGAGTCTCGAGGTCGTCGGCGACCGCTGGTCCCTGCTGATCGTCCGGGACCTTCTGCGCGGCCCCCGCGGCTTCAACGGTCTCGAGCGGAGCCTTCCGGGGATCTCGCGCTCGCTCCTGGCCCAGAGACTCCGGCTCCTCGAGCGGGGCGGCGTCGTGGCGCGGGACCTCGCCGAGGACGGGCGCGCCCGTGCCTACCGGCTGAGCGACTCGGGCCGCGAGCTCGGCCCCATCATCGACGCCTTCCGAGCATGGGGCGGCCGCTGGGCCTTCGAGGATCCGCGGCCGGGAGAGCTCGACCCGGCGTGGCTCCTGACGTCGATGCTGCACCGGCGCCGGCCGTCGGAGCTTCCGCCGAGGCGCATCGTCGCCGAGTTTCGGTTCCGCGGCGGCCGCCGTCCCCTCGTCTGGCTCGTCCTCGACCCGATGGGCGAGAGCGAAGTGTGCCTCAAGGACCCGGGCTTCCCGGTCGATCTCGTCGTCGCCGCCGAGGTCCGGGCGATCTTCCGGCTGTGGGTCGGTCGTCTGAATCGGGCGGACTCCGAGCGACGGGGTCTGGTGAAGATGGAGGGACCGCGCGATCTCGTTCGGGCCTTCCCGGAATGGTTCGACTGGCCGCCGGTACCGCCGGCGGGCGAGCCCTCGAAGACGCAAGGAGCCCGCGCGGCACGGAGGACTTCATGAAGAAGATGCTCGTCTCCCTCGGACTGTGGGCCGCCGTCTCGCTGACTCGGGTCGGGGCGCAGGAACAGCACCAGCATGCGCACGCCGACGCGGAGAACTTCGGCAAAGTGAAGTTCGACGCGTCCTGCCGCGCCGAGGCCATGCCGGTCTTCACGCACGCCGTGGCGCAGCTCCACTCCTTCGGATACGAAGAGTCCCGCCGCTCCTTCGAGGAAGCGGCGCGCCTCGACCCCCGGTGCGGCATGGCCTACTGGGGAGTCGCGATGACCTGGTACCACCCGATCTGGTCGCCGCCTTCCGCGGAGGACCTCGCGGCCGGCCGCGCGGCCGCCGCGCGCGCCGCCGAGCTCGGCGGCGGGACCGAGCGCGAGACCGCGTTCATCGCGGCGATCGGGACCTTCTACCGCGACTCCGACAAGACGCCGCACGGCGCGCGCGCGAAGGCCTACGCGGAAGCCATGGAGGGCGTGTCCCGCCGGTTCCCCGACGACCACGAGGCCGCGATCTTCTATGCGCTGGCGCTTCTCGGATCGGCGCCGCCGGTCGACCCGACGTTCGCCAACCAGAAGAAAGCCGCCGCGATCCTGAATGCCATCCTGCCGCTCGAGCCGGCGCACCCGGGCATCGCGCACTACATGATCCACTCCTTCGACTATCCCGGCCTGGCGCGGGAGGCGCTCCCGGCTGCGCGCGCGTATTCGAGGCTCGCACCCGACTCGCCGCACGCGCTCCACATGCCGTCGCACATCTTCACGCGGCTCGGCCTCTGGCAGGAGTCGATCGACTCCAACCTCGCGTCGGCCGAGGCGGGCCGGCGGCTCGTCGCGAAGCGGCACCCGGGGGCGGTGCACTTCGACACGCTCCACGCGTTCGACTATCTCGAGTACGCGTACCAGCAGATCGGCGACGAAGCGCGGGCTCGGGGAGTCCTCGAGGAGGCGGAGCGCGCTCGCGTCTTCGACGAGGGAAACGCCTCCGCGGGCTACGCGATCGTGGCGATTCCCGCCCGGTGGGCGCTCGAGCGGCGGGACTGGAAGGCCGCGGCGCAGCTCGAGCCGCCGTCGGTGAACCTGCCGTGGGACCGGTTCGCCTACGCGCCCGCGATCACGCAGTTCGCGAAGGCCCTCGGAGCGGCGCGGTCCGGACAGAAGGAGAAGGCGAGGGAGGCCCTCGGCCGGATCGAGCGGATTCACGCGACGCTCGTCGAGAAGCCGGTGGCCGGCCCGTACGACTGGGCCATGCAGGTCGAGTCGATGCGGCTCGCCGCGGCCGCCTGGCTGGCCTTCGCCGAGGGCCGCAGGGACGAAGCGCTCGCGATGGCGCGCTCCGCCGCCGACCTCGACGACAAGTCGGGCAAGCATCCCGTGACGCCGGGCGCGATCCTGCCGGCGCGAGAGCTTCTCGCCGACATGCTGCTCGAGATGGGGAAGCCGGCGGAGGCCCTCGCGGAATACCGCCTCTCCCTCGGCGAAGCGCCCGGGCGCTTCAACGGGCTTTCCGGCGCCGCGCGCGCGGCCGAGGCTGCGGGAGAGAGGGCGGCGGCGGCCACGTACTACCGCGAGCTCCTCGCGCAATGCGCCCCGGAGTCGCCGCGTCCCGAGCTCGCGCAGGCGCGGGAGTTCCTCTCGCTTCCCGCCGTCGCGGCGAAGTGATCGCGCCGTAACAGGGGGCTCACCCGATGGCGCGAACAGTGTCCGCGGGTTGGAATTGGGTGACGCAGAGCTCGATTCGAATTGATGCGTCCGTATCAGGCCCGTCCTGTGGGACTCGAAGAAGCTACCTTTCGAGTCGCTCGCAGACCTCGTCGACCCGCGCGCAAATCGCGCTCGACCGTAGGGTTGCTCGGCGCTCGACGGCGGTCTCCGATGCCGCCGAAGGAGCGTATGAGGCATCCGGGAAAGACGCGGCCGTTCCGCGGAACGAAGGGCGAGGTCGTTCCGGGCAGCATCGCCGAGGTCAAGTCCATCCGTCTGGGCGGGATCGATCAGTGGGTGATGATTCGCGGGGAGAGTCTCGCCAATCCCCCGTTGATCCTGCTGCACGGCGGGCCGGGCATGTCCGAGACGCCTTTCTTCCGTTGCTTCAACGCGACGCTCGAGAAGACCTTCACGGTCGTCTACTGGGACCAGCGGGGCAGCGGCAAGTCGTTCGACCGCAGGATTCCCCGATCCTCCATGACCGTGGAGCAATTCATCGCCGACCTCGGCGAGCTGGTCGAGGCCGTGCGCGACCGTGTCGAAAAGCAGAAGGTCACGATCTTCGGACACTCCTGGGGCTCGGCTCTCGGCGTGCTGTATGCCGCACGCTTCCCGGAGAAGGTTGCGGCCTATGTCGGCAGCGGGCAGCTGGGCGACTGGCCGGCGGCCGAGGCGGCGTCCTATGCCTTCGCGCTGACCGAGGCCGATCGTCTCGACAATCGGAAGGCACGAAAGAAACTGCGCGCCATCGGGCCGCCGCCCTACGGCGTCAAGAGCCTGCTGGCCGAGCGCACCTGGCTGGCGCGTTTCGACGGCCAGTTGAAGATCGGCGCCCTGTGGAAGATGGGACGGATCTTCCTCGGCTGGCCGGAATCATCGATCTTCGATCTGCCCGACATCCTGCGTGGCTTCCGGTTCTCTCTCGACGCGATGTGGGGGGAAGTTTCGAAGCTGAATCTGGTGACACTCGTGCCCGCGTTGCCGATGCCCGTGTTCTTCCTTCTCGGGCGAAAGGATCACTGGGTCCCGCCGGAGACCAGTGTCGCGTACTTCGACGCGTTGACCGCGCCGTCGAAGAAGCTCGTCTGGTTCGAGGAGTCCGGACACGAGCCCTTCGTCGATGAGCCGGAAAGATTCAATGCGTCGTTCGTCGAGTTGGTGCGACCGGTGGTGGTCTGACGAGCCTCGTTGCCGACGCACGAAGCGGCAAGATCTTTCGTTCGACCGGGTCTGCTCGATGACCGCAAATCGCGATGAGTCGATCGCATCAATCCTGCCGGCCGGCCGACGCGCCGCTCGCCGACGGCTATCGCGGGCGGGGAGTCTTCGTCGGAACGACCGTGGCGACGGGATAGACAGGCGTGATCGGGCCGGGAGTCGGCGTCGGGGGCTCGTGCACGCCCTCCCGGTCGATACTGACGGGGGGCGCGGCGGGCCCGGAGACGAATGCCTCGGTGCCGTTCTCCCCGGACTGGATCGTCACGTCGGTACCGCTGCAGCGGGCGGCCGTGACGGACGCCACCGCGGCGGAGAGAAGCAGGCTGGCGCGCCACGCGCCCGCGGGAATCCGCGGGAGGGTCATTGCGTCACCTCATGAGTGAGGGATGGAAAGACTCTCCGAATATACACCGGGGCTCGGGCATCAGTACCTTCCCCCGACGGGCGCCGGAATCGCATCCAGCGCGGCGAGGTCTTCGGGCGTCAGCGCAAGGTCGGCCGCGGCGACGTTCTGCTCGAGATACTCGCGGCGCTGGGTGCCCGGAATGGCGAGCACCTCCGGGCCCACGGCAAGGACCCAGGCGAGCGCGATCTGCGCGGCGGTGACGCCGCGGCGCTGTGCGATCGCGCGGACGGCGTCGACGATGCGCTGATTGGCGGCGACGGCCTCGGCCGAAAAGCGGGGTAGCCGCGAGCGAAAGTCCTCCGGGCCGAACCGCCTGTCGGCGCTGATCGCTCCGGTCAGGAAGCCTCGGCCGAGCGGCGAGAACGCGACGAACGACGCCCCCTGCGAGCGGCACCATGGAACGATGGTCGTGACGTAGTCGCGCGTCCAGAGCGAGAGCTCCGACTGCACGGCGGCGACGGGGTGAATCGCGGAGACTTTGTCGAGCTCTTGGACGGTCGGCTCGGAGATCCCGAGCCAGCGCACCTTGCCCTTGCCGCGACGAGTGCGGCCATCGCCCCCCAGGTATCCTCGACCGGCACCCCGGGATCGACGCGGTGGAGGTAGTAGAGATCGATCACGTCGACCCCGAGTCGCTCGAGGGAGGCGTCGGCCGATTCGCGGACGTGCTCGGGCCGGCCGTCGCGGCCGTAGCGGTAGACGGTTGGGTCCTCGACCACGAGCCCGACCTTGGTCGCGAGCGTCACGCGGTCGCGGCGGCCCCGGAGGGCCCGCCCGACGAGGCGCTCGTTGGTGAAGGGGCCGTAGGCGTCGGAGGTGTCGAAGTGGTTGACGCCGAGGTCGACGGCGTTGCGGATCAGGTCGATCCCGGCAGCCTCGTCCACGGCCGCGTCGCGGTAGGCCCAGGACAGGCCCATGCAGCCCAGACCGACCGGGTGGACGAAACGGCCCGTCGAACCGAGTTGACGCTCTTTCATGGGATCCATGCTATAGTCCACCTCGTTCTCGCTTCGCTCGCCTTTTGCCAGACCCGTTCTGTCGAACTCCGAACGAAAAACTCACGAGAATGCGGAGCGCCGCGCCGGCGGCGCCGCCGCCACAGAACTAATTCCGGCGGACTCAAGGATGGACCCGATGAAGCTCTACGTAGGTAACCTCCCGTACAACATCTCCGATGATCAGCTCGAGGCAATGTTCACCAAGTTCGGCCAGCCCGACTCGGCCCGCGTCATTACGGACCGCGACACCGGCCAGTCCAAGGGATTCGGTTTCGTCGAATTCTCCAACGACGAGCAGGCCAAGCAGGCCCTGACGATGAACGGCACCGATCTCGGCGGCCGGTCGCTCAAGGTCAACGAGGCGCGGCCGAAGCCCGAGGGCGGCGGCGGCGGTGGCTACGGCGGCGGTCGTCCCCGCTACTGAACTCAACCGATTCGCGACTTTCGAGGCGGGGGCAACCCCGCCTCTTTCTTTTGGGGTTTCTTTGGTCCTCCGGGGTCAGCCCTGAAAGTCTGAAAGTTGGGGTCAGCCCTGAAGGATTGACACTTGAATCCCCCGATCGAGCCCGAACGGGCCGAAACGGCGGGCGGGCCGGTCTTGTCAGGCGTTCTCGGCAAGCACCGTTCCGCCCCATCTTTCATTCTTTCAGGGCTGACCCCATAGGATTGGGGGATGGCGAACTTGAGGGTGGCCCTGGTGACGGGGGGGACGCGGGGGATCGGGGAGGCGATCGCGCGGCGGCTGGCGAAGGACGGCTTCGCGGTCTTCGTGTCGGGCCGGACGGGGGAGTCGGTCGAGAACGCCCGGGCGCGGTTCGCGAAGGACGGGCTCGCGATTCGCGGGTTCGCGGCGGACGCGCGGCGCGAAGAGGACCAGAGGCGCCTGGTCGAGTCCGTCGCGCGCGACGGCGGCCGGCTCGACGTCCTGGTCAACAACGCGGGGATCGGCGCATTCGACCCGGTCGACCGCATGGAGCCCGAGAAGTTTCGCGAAGTCCTCGAGACGAACCTCTTCGGCCCTTTCTACGCGATCCATTACGCCGCGCCGCTCATGAAGAAGAACGGCGGCGGCTTCATCATCAACATCGCGTCGCTCGCCGGCGTCAACGCGTTCGCCGGCGGCAGCGCCTACAACGCGTCGAAGTTCGGCCTGCTCGGATTCTCGGAGGCCGCGATGCTCGACCTGCGCCACCAGGGCATTCGCATCGCGGCCGTCCTTCCGGGCTCCGTCGCGACGGACTGGATGCACTCCCACGGGAACCAGGACACGTCCTGGATGCTCCATCCCGACGACGTGGCCGAGGCCGTGGCGGACCTCGTGCGGTTCCCGGACCGGGCGATTCCCTCGCGGATCGACCTGCGGCCATCGCGGCCGCCCAAGAAGTGAAGTAGAGAGCTCTCAGTCCTTCTCGGCGTCGTCTTTCTCGGCGTCCTCGCGGGTGCGCTCGGTGATGACCCCGGACTTCAACAGCCCCGATCCTCCGGTCGGGCCCGGCGCACCGACGCCGGCGAAGCCGCTCCCGAAGTGGATGTCGCCGCCGACGCTCGGGTTATTCGGATAACCCCGGTAGCCGTGTTTGCGCCGTTTGCGCGACGGCGGTGGCTCGGGCGGAGGGCTCTGGGGAGTCTTGGGGTTCTGCGGATCGGACATAGAGGCTCCTTTCCGGAGGGGTTCCTCCTTCCAACCCAGAACCTTTTCGAGGCGGGATCTATTCGCGCGCGGAACGGAAACCCCGGCGATCAGTACCGCCAGCTCTTCAGGTCCGCGCCCGGCGGGGCGCTCTTTTCGATCCGTTCCACGATTTTCGGCGCGTACATCTGGTTGTAGCGCAGCCTCGAGATGTGGTTCGGCTGCCGGTGGTCCCCGTTCCAGCAGTGCTCGGCGCGCGGACCGTAGTCGATCTCGCCGGCGTAGTACGGGTCGGCCGTCCGGAGAAAATCCTCCGCCAGGTACACGGCGTTGTTGAGGTAGTAGTTGTCGGCTTCGCCCACGTAGATGTGGATCTTTCCGACGAGCTTCTGGCCGAGCCCCTTCGACCAGTTCCGCTTCAGGATGTCGACGAGGTCGTAGTTCTCCTTCCAGAACGCCGCGACGGACTTGTCGATGACCCCGGTGCGGCGATCCCAGATGCGCATCGGATACCCGTCCGGCCCCACGGGCGAGTAGACGGCCTCCCAGATGTCGAGCTGCCCGCCGGAACGCGTCCTTTCGCCGACGACGAGCTCGAAGCGGCTCTGCTGTTCGATGGTCGCCTGGAGATGGCCGAGGTAGTCGCGGTGCGCGGGAGTCGCGATCTTCGTCCACGGACTCGACCAGAAATAGGCGTTGGGCTGGTCGTAGATGTTGACCGTCATGTAGGCGTGAAAGTCGATGGGGTCCGGACAGGCCGCCCAGCAGCCGTTGTACTCGTCGGGATAGAGGATCTGCGCGGCGAGCGACTCCCAGCCGCCCGTCGAGCCCCCGTATACGAAGCGCGCCCATCCCCCGCCGAGCGCGCGGTATTTCTTCTCGAGGTACGGGATGAGCTCGTAGGTGATCGCGTCGCCGTACGGGCCCAGGTTCTGCGAGTTGACCGCGTAGGAATCGTCGTAGAAGGGATTGGCGTGCTGGATCTCGACGAGGAGGTACCGGGGATAGCCCGGCCCCGTCCAGTCCTTGTAGAACGCGTGCGCGAGCTCCTGCTCGATGCGGTTGTAGCCCTCGACGTGAAAGCGTTCCGAGTACTTGGGCGTGAGATTCGGGTCGGGCGGCTCGGGCCGGAAGCCCTCGAGCGTGTAGGGGAAGTGGCCGTGGGCGATGACGAGCGGGTAGCGCGACTCCGGGTGCGTGTCGTAGCCCTCGGGCAGCAGGATGTGAGCGCCCAGGTACATCGGCCGTCCCCAGAACTTCGTCAGCCGCTCCGACAGGATCTTTTCGTGCTTGATGTACTTTGTCGCGGGTGGATCCGGGATCGGCGGGATGACCTGGTCGAGCGCGATGCGGATCGTCTCGGCTCGTGCGGGGTCGAGCGTGATCTCCCGCGGCGTCGAGTAGAGGTTTCCGGGCGCCTTGCTCCACTGCTGGCCCTCGCCGCGGTCCATCGGGAGCTTCACGGTGTGGCCGTCGGCGCGGCGGAAGGTCTCGTACCGGTGGAGGAGCGCCTGGACCTGGTAGGTGCCCGGCGGAATCTCGGCGAGGCTCATCGTGGGGAAGCCCAGGACGTCGCCCTGGAAGACGGCCTCCGTTCCGGCTTTCCAGCCGTCGACGTCGATTCCGAAGACCTGCTGGCTGCGGAGCGCGTTGTCGGTGATCTGCGTGCGGGGCTCTTCGCTCTTGTCGGTCGAGAGGAGAAGCAGCAGGCGTCCGTCGAGCGGCGCGGCGCTCCTGTCTGCGGGGTACGTGACGGCGAAGCGCACCTTCGTGCCCTCAGCGCGCGGCGCCAGCGCCACGACCGAGGCCAGGGCCATCGACGCCAGGAGGACGAACCCGGGGCGGCGCATCGGCATCATTCATCCCTCCCCCTTCTCGGGGCGGAAGCATAACCGTACCTGGACAGGGTTTCGGCCCGGCGGAATACTGGGGCATGGTCCGTGCGGGGAGGAATCGATGCAGGTCCGGCGCTCGATCGCGATCGTGGTCCTGCTGGCGTTGACGTCGGCGACATCGGCGGCGGGCCCGGCTCCGGAGCCGAAGACGGTCGCGCGAGTCGATCTCCAGCGCTACGCCGGCCGGTGGTACGAGGTCGCGCGCTATCCCAACCGCTTTCAGAAACACTGTACCGGCGACGTCGTCGCGAAGTACACCCTCCGGCCGGACGGGAAGATCGACGTCGACAACAGCTGCCGCGACAAGAGCGGCGGAGAGCGACGCTCGCAAGGGCTTGCCCGGAACGTCTCGACGGACGCGTCGAACTCGAAGCTGAAGGTGCGCTTCGCGCCGCAGGCGCTGTCGTGGCTTCCCTTCGTGTGGGCCAACTACTGGATCCTGGCGCTCGCCGACGACTACGGCCATGCGGTCGTCGGAACGCCGGACCGGAAGTATCTCTGGATCCTCTCCCGCACGCCGACGCTGCCGCCGGAGGTTCTCGAGCGGCTCGAGAAGCTCGTCCGGGAGCAAGGCTACGACCCCGAGCGGCTCGTGCGCACGAAGCAGTCCGGCGCCCAATGATTCCGAGTTGAGGTCCGGCGCAGGCCTCGGGATTCAAGCACCCGAGTTTCAGACTGGCAGGGCTGACCCCAAGTGTCAGACTTTCAGGGCTGACCCCACTCAGCCGGTGAAGCGGTAGCCCAGGCGGTGGACGGTGCGGATGTGCTCGGGGTGGGAGGGATTCGTCTCGATTTTCTGGCGGAGCGAGGCGATGTGGACGTCGACGGTCCGGGTCGTCGGCGTCGCGTCGTAGCCCCAGACCTTGTCGAGCAGCTCGTCGCGGGAGAGCAGGGCGCCGCGGTTCTGCACGAAGTGCTTCAGAAGCTTGTACTCGAGGGCCGACATCTCGATCGGCTCGCCGCCCCGGAAGACCTGGGCGGCGCGAAAGTCGACGCGGATGTCGCCGAACGCGTAGCCGTCGCCGGTGATGCCGGGAGCCGGGCGCCGGCGGCGCAGCAGGGCCTCCATGCGCGCGAGGAGCTCGATCATCTCGAAGGGCTTCGCCAGGTAGTCGTCGGCGCCGAGCTTGAGGCCCACGACGCGATCGGTGACGTCCCCCCGCGCCGTCAGCATGAGGACGGGGACGTCGCTGCCTCCCTGCCGAAGCTCCCGGCACACGTCGAAGCCGTTCTTTCCAGGCAGCGCGACGTCGAGCAGGACGACGTCGAAAGACCCGGCCCTCGCGGTCGCGAGCGCGGACGGGCCGTCGCCCGCCGTCGTGACGTCGTAGCCCTCCGCCGCGAGGCGGTCCGTCAGGGTGACCACGAGGCTCGGCTCGTCCTCGACCAGGAGGACGCGAGGCAGCTTCACGCCGGACCCGCCTCGCCCGCCGGTTCCGTCGCGCGGGGGAGGGTGACGGTGAAGGTCGTGCCCTCGCGCGGCCGGCTTTCGACGTCGATCTGGCCGCCGAGCGCGTCGACGATTCGGCGGACGAGGGAGAGGCCGATTCCCGTGCCGCCCACGTTCCCGTGGGCATGGCTGCCGCGGTAGAAAGGCTCGAAGATCCTCGGCAGCTCCGCCTCCGGGATGCCGGGCCCGCGGTCCCGGATGGCGACGCGGACGCCGCGCTCGTCGGCCGCGGCGGAGACCGTCACGCGGCCGTTCTCGCCGCCGTACTTGATCGCGTTGGAGAGGAGGTTCTCCATCAGAGTGCGGACGGCCGGCTCGTCGCCCGCGACCGGCGGCAACCCGGGAGGGATGTTTGCGTCGACCCGCGCGCGATTTTCGTCGGCGAGGTGGCGGCAGGCGTCGATCGCCTGGTCGACGGCTTCGGCGAGCGACGCCGATCCGCCGCGCGCGCTTTCGCCGCGGGCCTCGATGCCGGCCTGGGCCAGCGCCGACTCGATGAGGCTCGAGAGCCGCCGGCCCTCCCGCTGAATGAGGTCGCCGTACTTCTGCACGCGCGAGGCGTCGGCGATCAAGCCGTCCGAGAGGTTCTGCCCCGCGGACCGAATCGCGGCGAGCGGCGTGCGGAGCTCGTGCGTCAGGTTGGCGACGAACTCGACCTGCTGGCGGGCGAGGCGCGCGGAGCGGTGCGCGGACGTGACGAGCACGCCGACCGCGGCCGCCAGGAGCAGCAGGATGCCGCCGCTGACCGCCAGGTTGCGGGTCCGCGCGGCGTCGACGACGTCGTCGAGCGATCCCGCGCGGTGGGACGCCACGAGGATCCAGATCGCGTGCGGCATCCCGCCGGGGACCGGCCCCGCGCCGGGCGGAGGCCCGCCGGGCGAAGCGCCTTCGCGCCGGACGAGGGCTCCGGGCTCGGACGTGGGGCGCGGGCCGAAGAGGGGGACCTCCGCGTCGGGGGCGCGGGGGCCGGAGGGCGTGAAATCCGGGCGGCTGCGGTAGAGGATCGGGCGGGGGTCGCCGGCGCCGAGGACCGCGACGTCGTATTCGCGGCGAGCGCCGAAGTGGCGCGCGACCAGCTGCGGAAGGATCTGGTCCGAGATCGCGGCGCGGTCGAGGCTCACGAGGAGCCCCTCGCCGGACTCCAGGACGCCGAGGATGAGGATCGGCGGATCGTCGAGCATCCGGAAAAACGGGGCGCGGGGCGGCCCGGGCCGGTCGCCGGTGCCGGGCGGCGAATCGGAGGCGGGGGGCGGCCTGTCGCTCGCGATCGCGAGAACTTTCTTCGCGGGTGCGAGCTCGACCGGCCAGGGCGTCGGCGAGAAGCGGCCCGTGGAATCCGGTTCCTCGAGCGTCCAGTCGCCGCCCTCGCGGCGAACCACGTCGGCGCGCGAGACGAGCGAAGGAAACCTCGCGTCCGCGGCCCATCGCGCCCGGGCGGCGGCGAGGCTCGCGGCCAGGCCTCCGGTGCCGCGGGCCCGGAGCGCTTCGCCGAACGTCCGCATGGCGCGCCCGACCTCGCGGTCGAATTCGATCGCGACCGCTTCGGCGGCGGCGCGGGCCGAGGCCTGCAGGCGCTCCCGTTCGGCGTCGCGCACCTCGCCGATCCACCGGAACTGGAGGGTGGCGAGCACCGCGAGAAGAGCGAACAGCAGGCCCGCCGCGAAGAGCGAGTTACGAATCGCGCTGCGCGCCATGCGGCCAATCTAGCATCGGGCGCGGCCGGCCGGAGCCGCTCCCGGGGGATTTACATCTCTTACGAAAGACTTGCCGCGCGGTGATGACCTGCGGAGCGCGACCGAGCGATCCTCCCGTCGTACCGCGGCGAGTCCGCGGAAAGGAGCCGGAAATGAAGATGGTGGGGAAGACCTGGATCGGCATCGCGGGAGGCTTGATTCTGTCGGCGGCCTTCGCCTTCGCCCAGGACACGATGCGCCGACCGCGGATGGCGGGCGGGTGGGATCGTGGACGCTGCGGCGAACGGCTCGCCGCGGCGCTCAACCTGACCCCGGACCAGCAGGCGGCGCTCGATGCGGTGCGGAACGAGACCGCGCAGACTGTTCGGCCGCTCGCGGAACAGATGCGGGCGCTCCATGGACAGATCGAGGCTGCGGCGGAGGGCGCCAGCCCGGATGCGTGCGCCATCGGCGGACTCGTCGTCCAGGGCAAGGCCATCCGTTCGCAGATCGACGCCGCGCGCAAGGCGGCCGAAGCGAAGTTCGTCGAAGGACTGTCGGCCGACCAGAGAGCGGCCTACGACAACTTCGTCGCGATCAACGCGGGGTGCATGGCCGTCGGCGCCGGCTTCATGCCACCGCCGCGGTTCGAAACCCGCGTCGAATGATTCGGAGGCTGAACGGCTCTGCCTGCGGCCGTGAGGTCGGGTGACCGCCGCGCGGAGCGCGGTGTTCGCTCATGCCGGAGGGCTTGCCTCCGGTGGCCGGGTCGATGATCGGCTCGGGGTCGGCCCCCGAACTTCAGACTTTCAGGGCTGACCCCGGGCTGGCGCGAGATTTGCTCGGTCGGTAGGGGTGGAACCGGAAGTCGGCATTTTCGACTCGCGGGAGAGCGCGCTCGGGGCGGCCCGTGCGCTGCGCGATCGCGGGATCCCGAGCGGGCGGATCGAGCTTCTTCTCCCCGGGCATCAGGCGGAGGCGGAATCGTCGGTCCCGACCGACGAGGCGGAGCAGCCCGGCGTCGGCCGCGCCCTCGGCGGCGTGGCGGGCGGGGCGATCGGAGCATCGGTGGGGCTCGGCGTCGGCGCGGCGGTCGCGAGCCTGATGCTGCCGGGCGTCGGCGCCGTGACCGCGATCGGCCTCGCCGCGGCGGCGCTCTTCGGAGCGGGTGGCGCGGCGGCCGGTGTCGCCGCCGGCGGCGAGCTGGAAGACAGGAGCTACCGGGGGCTGCCCAAGGACGAGCTCTATCTCTACGAGGATGCCCTCGCGCACGGCCGCGCCGTGCTCTTCGCGACTCCGCAGTCGGAAGAGCAAGTCGAGGCGGTTCGGAGCGTGATGGTCGCGGCCGGGGCCGTCAGCCTCGACGCCGCCCGCGGCTCCTTCTGGATCGGCATCCGCGACGCGGAAAAGGCGCACTACGAGGCCTCGCCGTCGCGCGAGCCGTTTCATGCGGTGGAGGGCGCGTATCGCCGCGGTTACCTCGCGGGGCTCACGGGAAAGCCCGCGCCCGAAGGAGAACTGCGGAGCACGGCCGAGAAGGACGCGTACCGCGCCGGTTTCGAGCGGGCACGTTCGCGCAATCGAGCGGAGACGACGGCTTCGGCCCGCTGACTCCGGGTCTGGCACTCGCGTCGACTTCGGAGCGCTGCGGGGGGACCGTCCGCGATCGATTTCGCGAAGTCCTCCTCGGAGATCGGCGCGTCGATGCCGGGTCACCGCGGACATCCGCATTACTCGCCCCGCGCGAGTCACTTAGCCGGACTGGCACCCTGATTGCTCCTCTCGAGCCTTCGGAGGTGAACATGAAGAAGACACTCGTGCTCGCGGCGATTTTTGCGGGCGTCCTCGCCGTTGCCGTACCGGCGGCGCCGGCGCGCGCCGATGTCGCCGTGAGCTTTTCGTTCTTCCACGACAGCCTGTCGCCGTACGGCCGATGGGTCACGGTCGGGTCCTACGGCCAGTGCTGGGCGCCGGTCGGCGTCGACTCCGGCTGGCAGCCGTACACCGTCGGACACTGGATCTACACCGATTACGGGTGGACGTGGGTCTCGTCCGACCCGTGGGGCGAGGCGACGTATCGATACGGAACCTGGACGTTCGCGCGGCCGTACGGCTGGGTCTGGGTCCCCGGCTTCGTCTGGGCGCCGGCCTGGGTGACGTGGTCGTTCACGGACGACTACATCGGCTGGGCCCCGATCCCGCCGACGTTCTCGCTGTCGGTCTCGGGTTATGTCGGCGCGCCCGTGATCGTGAGTCGCACGGCGTACGTGTTCGTTCCGACGGCCCGGTTCGTCAACGTCGACGTGGCCCGCGCGAGGGTGCCGGTGGGTGAAAACTCGGTCCTCCTCGCCCGCAGCCAGAAGGTCACGCGATTCCCGGTCTCGGGAGGCATCGTCCGAAACCAGGGCCCGGAGCCGGCGCGGATCGAGCGCGTGGCGAGAGTCTCGATTCCCCACTCGAGCGCCCGGGACGTCGGACTGCAGCCGGTCCGCGTGGACGCGGTGCGCAAGAGCGGGAGTCGCATCCCCGTCGTCGCCCCGGCGTCGGCCAAGCGGACGGAGGGGCACGCCGTCTCCGCGACCGAGCACTCGACGTCGAGCTCGCGAAACGTGCACAGGGAGGCGGCGTCGAAGCCGCCGGCGTCCCACGAGTCGAATCGGAACGTGAAGCGCGAAGCGCCGCCCGCACACGAGAAGGAGCGCAGTTCCGTGAGCGAGCGGCCGGCCCACGGCTCGGCATCCGCCCGTCCGCCGGAAACCCGGGAGTCGGCGGGATCGCGGGAGAAGGCCCGCGCCGAGACCGGTCACGCGACGGCGCCTCCGCCTCATCCGGCCCGCCCGGAGGAGCACGCCCGTTCCAACGACAAGCCGGTCCACGAGCAGTCCGCTCGCCCGAGCGAGCCGCATGGCCCGCAGCAGAACGTGAAGCGCTCGCCGCCGAAGAATCCGCCGGCCAAGCCGCATCAGGAGAAACCGGACAAGGGCGACAAGCCCTCTTGAGGCCGCCGCGTCGAACGACGCACGGAGAAGGGCGGACCGAGTGTCCGCCCTTTCGCTTTCGGGAGCGTCCGGCGTGACGAGCCCGGCGATATAGTGGCGGCCGTGCGGGCGGAGCGGTCGGGGATCCTGGCCGGCGTCGTTCTCGCGGCCGGCGCGTCGACGCGCATGGGCGAGAACAAGCTTTTCCTGCGCGTCGAGGGGGAGACCCTGCTCCGTCGCGTGGTCCGCCGGGCGCTCGGGGCGGGCCTCGATCCGGTGATCGTCGTTCTCGGCCACGAAGCGGACCGCGCGGAGCGGGAGCTCGCCGGCCTCGGCGCCGTCGCCGTCCGCAACCCCGATTACGCGGCCGGCCAGCACACGTCCTTTCGAGCCGGCATCGCGGCGGTGCCCGCCCGGGCCCCGGCCGCCGTCGTTCTTCTTGCCGACATGCCCCACGCGGACGAGGCCATGGTCGCCGCGCTCGTCGCCCGCTACCGCCAGTCCGACCGTCCCCTCGTCATCTCCGAATACGGCGGCGTGCACGCGCCGCCGACTCTCTACGACCGTTCGCTCTTCGAGGAGATCGCCTCCATGACGGAGACGGGCGGCGGCTGCGGACGCCAGGTGGTCAGGCGCCACCGTGCGGAGGCGGACGCGGTCGCGTGGCCGGCCGAAAAGCTCGCGGACCTCGACTCCCCGGCGGACGTCGAGCGCCTCCGCGCGTCCGGAGCCGCGTAGTCCCGTGCGCGCCGACCTCCTTTCGCTCGCGGGCCGGCTCGTGGCGAAGGAGGAGGCGTTCGCCCTCGCCACGGTCGTCCGGCGGCAGGCGGCCTCGAGCGCGCAGGCGGGCGACGGCGCGCTCATCACGTCCGACGGCGCCTTCCACGGCTGGCTCGGGGGAAGCTGCACTCAGCCGACCGTCATCCGCGAGGCACTCAAGGCGATCGCCGACGGCGTGCCGCGCCTGATCGCCCTTGCGCCCGACCCGCAAACCGAAAAACGTCCCGGGATCGTCGTCTTTCCGATGACCTGCCACAGTGGAGGCAGCGTGGACATCTACATCGAACCGGTCCTGCCGCCGGCGCGGCTTCTCGTCTTCGGAGTCTCGCCCGTGGCGCAGGCCCTCGCGCGCATCGGCCGGGCGATGGGCTACGCGGTGCACGTCGCCGATCCGGCGGCGGAGCCGGACGCCTTCCCCGGCGCCGAGCGGCTCTGGACCGATCCCGACGCGGCGTTGATTCTGCCGGGCGGCCGGCCCTTCGCGGTCGTCGCGACGATGGGCGAGCGCGACGAGGCCGCGGTCCGCGCGGCACTGTCGACCGATCCGGAGTACCTCGGTGTCGTCGCGAGCTCGAAACGCTTCGGCGAGATCCGCTCGTCGCTCTCCTCGGGCGGAGCCGATCCGCAGGCCCTCGCGCGGATCCAGAGTCCCGCCGGCCTCGACATCGGCGCGCGTGCGCCGGAAGAGATCGCGGTCTCGATCCTTGCGGAAATCGTGCGCGTGCGCCGCGCGGCTCCGGCCGAGCCGGCCCGCGCGCCGGCGGGGCTTCCCGTGATGGCGGTCCGCGAGCAGCGCGACCCGGTCTGCGGAATGATGGTCGAGGTCGCCGGAGCGCGGCACCAGGCGGAGGTCGGCGGGCGCACCTGGTACTTCTGCTGCGGCGGGTGCCGGGAGAAGTTTCTCGCCGCGCCGGCGCGCTTCACGCCGGCGGCCGGGGCGGGCGCATGAGGCCCGAGATCGTGGCGATCCAGGAAGGGATGGAGGGCCAGGGCTACATCGCGGAGCCGGCGATTGCAACCGCGCTCTTTCTCTCGACCGAGATGGGCAAGCCGTTGCTCGTCGAGGGCGACGCCGGCGTCGGAAAGACCGAGATCGCCAAGGTGCTCGCGCGCCTTCTCGGCCGGCCCCTCATCCGGCTCCAGTGCTACGAGGGACTCGACGTCCAGACGGCGCTCTACGAGTGGGACTACCCGCGGCAGATGCTTCGCCTCCGGATGGCCGGGGAGAGCGGGATGGATCCCGAGGCCGCCGAGCACGTCATCTTTTCGCGCAAGTACCTGCTGGAGCGGCCGCTGCTGCAGGCCATCACGGCGAAGGACGGCCCGGCCGTCCTCCTCATCGACGAGATCGACCGGGCCGACGACGGCTTCGAGGCGTTCCTCCTCGAGGTGCTCTCCGACTTTCAGGTCACGATCCCCGAGCTCGGGACGATCCGCGCCGAGCATCGGCCCCACGTCATCCTGACGTCCAACCGGACCCGCGAGATCGGGGACGCGCTGCGCCGCCGCTGCCTCTACCTCTACATCGAGCACCCGAGCTTCGAGAAGGAGGTCCGCATCATCCGGACGCGCGTGCCCGGGGCGAGCGAGAAACTCTCGGCCGAGATCGGGCGGTTCCTGCAGGCGCTGCGCGGGCGGCGCCTGCTCAAGGCGCCGGGTGTCGCCGAGACGATCGACTGGGCGCAGGCCCTCGTGCGCCTGCACCGCGACGGCCTCGACGCCGAGACCGTCGAGCAGACCCTGGGTTGCCTGCTCAAGGACCGCAACGACGTCCTCGAACTCCCGGCTCCGGAGCTCTCCGCCCTCGTCGCCGGCGCGCGCGGCGAAGCGGCTTCGATAGGATGACCGCGTTGGATCTCGTGGCGCACGTCGCGGCTTTCGCAGGCGCTCTTCGGGAGCGCGGCGTCCGCACGGGCCTTTCGGACGAAGCCGACGCCGTCGCCGCCCTGACGCTCGTCGACCTCGCCGACCGCGAGGAGGTCCGTCTCGCGCTCAAGACGGCGCTCAAGATCCGCCGGCGCGATGCCGGCACCTTCGAGGAGCTCTTCGCCCGGCTTTGGGGAAGGGACGACCCCGCGGCGCGCGAGCGCGCGGCCCGGGCGAGGGCGAGCGGCCTGCAGCCCCTGAGGAAGAACTTCGGCGGGCTTCCGGCGTCGGCGGTCCGGGAAGTCGAGCGCGAGGCGAGCGACGGCTCGGACCGGACCCCCGGCTACAGCCCGGAGGCGATGCTCCGCCGGAAGCCCTTCGACGAATGCACCGAGCGGGATCTCGCGGCGATGGAACGGCTGATGGCGCGGCTCGCCCTCGCCCTCGCGACGCGCCGGAGCCGCCGGCTCGTCCCGACCCGGGGCCGCGGCCGCGTCGATCCGCGCCGCAGCTTCCGGAAGGCCGTCGGCACGGGCGGAGAGCCTCTGCGCTTGGCGAGGCGCGAGCGGGCGATCGAGGAGCCGCGCCTGGTAGTCCTCTGCGACACGAGCGGCTCGATGGACCGCCACGTCCGGTTCCTGCTGTCCTTTCTTCTGGCGTTGAAGAAGGCCGCGCGCCGCACCGAGCTCTTCGCGTTCAACACCTCCCTCGTGCGGCTGACGCCCTGGGTTTCGCCCGCGAAGGTCGCGGCAACTCTCGACCGCCTCGCCGCCGGAGTCCCGGGCTGGTCCGGCGGCACCCAGATCGGGAAGAGCCTCGGCGCCTTCGTGGAGCGATACCTCGACGAGCTCGTCGACGCGAGGACGGTCGTCGTGATCGTCAGCGACGGGCTCGACCGCGGCGACACGGTCGAGCTCGCGTCCGCCATGCGGGCGATCCGTTCCCGGGCGCGCCGGGTCATCTGGCTGAATCCGCTGCTCGGGGACGCGCGGTACGAGCCGACGGCGCGGGGCATGGCCGCCGCGTTGCCCTACGTCGACGTCTTCGCATCGGCGCACAACCTGGAATCGCTCGAGAGGCTCGTCCCGCGGCTGTCGGCCGCTTAGGGGTCTGCCGTGAACTTCGGGAACCCACGAAGGAATTCTTCGAAGCCCAGAGGTTCAGGGCTAACCCCATCTTTCAGAGTTTCAGGGCTGACCCCAAGAAAGGAGAGGTCATGATCCCCGCTGCGTTCGACTACCACTCTCCCGGCTCGCTCGCCGAGGCCATCGAGCTCCTCGGCCGATACGGCGACGCCAAGGTGCTGTCGGGAGGCCAGAGCCTCCTGCCGCTCCTGAAGCTGCGCCTGGGATCGGCCGGGCACCTGATCGACATCGGCCGCCTGCCCGGCCTCGAGTACATCAAGGAGGAGGGCGGGTTCCTGAAGATCGGCGGCCGGACGCGCGAGACGGCCCTCGAGAGGTCGGACCTCGTTCACGCCAGGTACCCGATCCTCTCCGACACCGCGGCCGTGATCGCCGACCCGATCGTGCGCAACCTCGCCACGATCGGCGGCAACCTCGCGCACGGGGACCCGGCCAACGATCACCCCGCGACGATGCTTGCGCTGGGGGCGATCGTGGTGGCCACCGGTCCGAAGGGCGAGCGAACGATCCCGATCGATGCCTTCTTCACGGGCCTCTTCGAGACGGCCCTCGGCAAGGACGAGATCCTGACCGAGATCCGGATCCCGCGGCCGGAGGGCAAGAGCCGCGGCGCCTACGTCAAGCTCGAGCGCAAGGTCGGCGACTTCGCGACCGCGGGCGTGGCGGTCCAGGTCGCGCTCGGCGCGGGCGGCGAGATCGCGAAGGCCGGGATCGGCCTGACCAACGCGGGGCTGACTCCCGTGCGGGCCGCGGAGGCCGAGAAGTTCCTCCAGGGCAAGAAGCCCGACGCCGCGGCGATCGCGGAGGCGGGCAAGCTCGCGGCGGGGGCCTCGGATCCGTCGCCGGACCGGCGCGGCACGGTCGAGTACAAGAAGGAGATGGCCCGCGTTCTCACGATGCGGGCACTGAAGAAGGCCGTCGAACGGGCCCAGGGAGCATGAGCCATGGCGAAGCACCACATCACAGTCACGGTCAACGGCGCCGCCCGTGAGGGCGACGTCGAGTCGCGCACCCTCCTCGTCCACTTCCTGCGCGAGACGCTGCGGCTGACGGGGACGCACATCGGCTGCGACACCTCGCACTGCGGCGCGTGCACGGTCCTCCTCGACGGGACCCCCGTGAAGTCGTGCACCGTCCTCGCGGTGCAGGCCGACGGACGGCAGGTCATGACGGTCGAGGGACTCGAGCAGGGCGGAAAGCTCGACCCGATCCAGGAGGGCTTCTTCCAGGAGCACGGCCTGCAGTGCGGCTACTGCACGCCCGGCATGATGATGACGAGCTACGCGCTCCTGAAGATCAACTCGAGCCCCAGCGAGGGCGAGATCCGGCAGGCCATCTCCGGCAATCTCTGCCGGTGCACCGGCTACGTCAACATCGTCAAGTCCGTCCAGCACGCGGCGGCCGCCATGAGCACCGGCGCCGCAGCGTCCAAGTAGCAAGTAGGGGGTAGCCATGGAACCCAAGACGAGCGCCGCCGTCGGAGGAATGGGCCACTCGATCAAGCGCAAGGAAGACCCGCGCTTTCTCCGCGGCCAGGGAAACTACGTCGACGACATCCAGCTTCCGGGCATGCTGCACATGGACATCGTCCGCAGCCCCTATGCCCACGCGAAGATCAAGAAGATCGACTCCTCGAAGGCCCTGAAGGTGCCGGGCGTGCTCGCCGTGATCACGGGCGAGACGCTGGCGCAGTACAAGCTCCACTGGATGCCGACGCTGATGTCGGACACCCAGATGGTGCTCCCGACCGACCGCGTCATGTACCAGGCCCAGGAGGTCGCGGCCGTCATCGCGACCGACCGCTACACGGCGGCCGACGGCGTCGCGGCGGTCGAGGTCGAGTACGAGCCCCTGCCCGTCGTCCTCGATCCGTTCGAGGCGATGAAACCGGGCGCTCCGGTGCTCCGGACCGACAAGGAAGGCAAGAAGGACAACCACATCTGGCACTGGGAGGCGGGGGACCGGGCGAAGACCGACGCGGCGTCGAAGGCCTCGGACGTCGTCGTCCGCGAGAAGATCTACATCCCGCGCATCCACGTGGCTTCGATCGAAACCTGCGGCTGCGTCGCCGACTTCCATCCCGGCACGGGCAAGCTCACCGTGTACATGACGACACAGGCGCCGCACGCGATCCGCACGGTCTTCGCGCTCGTCGCCGGGCACGTCGGCCTCTCGGAGGAAAAGATCCGGATCGTCTCGCCCGACATCGGCGGCGGCTTCGGCGGGAAGGTGCCCGTCTACCCCGGGTACGTCATCGCGGTCGCGGCCTCGGTCGTCATCGGCAAGCCGATCAAGTGGGTCGAGGACCGCATGGAGAACCTGCAGGCCGACTCCTTCGCCCGCGACTACCACATGGAGGCGGAGCTCTCGGCGAAGAAGGACGGTACGATGACCGCCCTGAAGATCAAGACCGTCGCGGATCACGGCTACGCCGACGCCGCGGCGAACCCGTCCAAGTTCCCGGCCGGGCTCTTCTCGATCTGCACCGGCTCCTACGACATCAAGGACGCCTTCTGCGAGGTCGACGGCGTCTACACCAACAAACCGCCGGGAGGGGTCGCCTACCGCTGCTCCTTCCGCGTCACGGAGGCCGTGCACGCCATCGAGCGCATGGTCGACCGGCTCGCGCAGGAGCTGAAGATGGACCCGGCACAGCTTCGGATGAAGAACTTCATCCCGCCCGACAAGTTCCCGTACCACTCGGCGCTCGGCTGGGAGTACGACAGCGGCAACTACCCGGCGGCCCTGAAGAAGGCCATGGAGATGATCGATTACGCGGGGCTGCGGAAGGAGCAGGCCGAGAAGCGCAAGAAGGGCGAGCTCATGGGCATCGGCATCTCGAGCTTCACCGAGATCGTCGGCGCCGGCCCGTCCAAGCACTTCGACATCCTCGGCATCAAGATGTTCGACTCCTGCGAGCTGCGGATCCACCCGACCGGCAAGGCGATGGCGCGCTTCGGCACGAAGTCGCAGGGCCAGGGCCACGAGACGACCTACGCCCAGATCATCGCCGAGGAGCTCGGCATCCCCGCCTCGCACGTCGAGGTCGAGGAGGGCGACACGGACACGGCGCCCTACGGCCTCGGCACGTACGCCAGCCGCTCGACGCCGACGGCCGGCGCGGCCGGGGCGATGGCGGCCCGCAAGGTCCGCGACAAGGCGCGCAAGATCGCCGCCTACCTGCTCGAGGTCGCCGAGGAGGACCTCGTCTGGGAGGTGGGCAAGTTCTCGGTCAAGGGCGCGCCCCAGAAGTCGAAGACGATCCAGGACATCGCGTTTGCCGCGTACACCAACCACCCGCAGGGCATGGAGGCGGGGCTCGAGGCGGTCGATTACTACGATCCGCCGAACCTGACCTTCCCGTTCGGCAGCTACATCTGCGTGGTCGACATCGACCGCGGCACCGGCGAGGTCAAGATCCGCCGGTTCGTCGCGATCGACGACTGCGGAAACATCATCAATCCGATGATCGTCGACGGCCAGATCCACGGCGGCCTCTCGATGGGCATGGCGCCGGCGCTGATGGAGGAGATCACTTACGACGCGGACGGCAACAACCAGGCGGGGAGTTTCATGGACTACCTGGTTCCGACGGCGATGGAGACGCCGAAGTGGGAAACGGGGAAGACCGTCACGCCCTCGCCGCACCATCCCTTCGGGGCGAAGGGCGTCGGCGAATCCGCGACGGTCGGCGCGCCGCCGGCGATCGTCAACGCGGTCGTCGACGCGCTCTCTCACCTCGGCGTCAAGCACATCGACATCCCGATCACGCCCGAGAAGGTGTGGAACATCCTCCACGCCAACGGCGTCGCCGAGTAGTTGGGGTCAGCCCGAAAAACCCGGGGGTCAGGTCTCGATTTTTCGGATGCGCGCCGTGAAGTTGCCGATCCGAAATTTCGAGACCTGACCCCGGCCTTTTTCGGCTCCGAGAGCTACGCCGCGCCCGCGCGCAGGCGTCGCCGCGAAGAGGCCTGGATCGCTCGGACGAAGTCCTCGACGAAGGGGAGCGGCCGGCGGCGCTTCAACGTCGCGGCGCTCCAGTGCCGCCGCAGGCCCTTGCGCGTGATTCGGCGCGCGGCCAGGGTGCCCGCCCGCACCTGGGGCGCGACGGCCCAGCGGGCGAGGACTCCGACGCCGAGACCGGCGCGGGCCATCTCGATCAAGGCCTCCGTCAGCTCGATCGGCGACCAGCGGCGGGGCTCGACGCCCGCGGGCGCAGCACGTAACGGTAGACGTCCAGCTCCTCGCGCGGCACCGACAGGGTCAGAAGATTCTCTCCCGCGAAGTCGGCCGCGTCGACGTGCGGCCGCTTCGCCAGCGGATGACGCGGGCTCATGATGGCGACGAGTTCGTCGTCGAAGAGGGGATGGACGGCGATCCGCCGGCTCTTGACGGGGTCGCTGACGATCCCGACGTCGAGATCGCCCGAGAGGAGCGCCGGAATCGGGCGGCGCGTGGCCTCGAGCACGATCCGGACGTCGACGGCCGGGTGGCTCGTCTGAAAGGCCCGGAGCGGCTCCGGGAGCCAGTGATAGCAGGTGTAGCACTCGGTCGCGAGGCGGAGCACGCCGCCCGGATCCGCCGACGTTGCCGCGATGTCCCGCGCGGCCGAGGTCATTTCCTCGCCGACCTTGCGCGCCGCCTCGATCAGGCGCGCGCCGGACGGGGTCGGCGTCATCGACTTGTGGCCGCGCTGGAAGAGGGAGGACCCGACGGCGCGCTCCGCGTCGGCGAGCTGGTGGGAGAGCGCGGACTGCGAGAGGTGGAGCCGGCGCGCGGCGGCGGTCAGCGTGCCCTCCTCGGATACCGTGAGCACGAGCTGCAGGTGCCGGAGCTCGAGGCCGGTCGGCGATCCGTCCATGGTCGGCATGAATATATCGCATGAAACTCATGAGAACAATTCTCTTTGTGAATGAACGTGGAGCGTCTAGTCTGGCGGCTCGGGGGGAAGTCCATGAAGACCGAGACCATCGATCGGGACGCCGTCCTCTTCCGGGGGGAGAAGTACGATTCGGGGGCGCTGGCGCTCTTCGACGGAGACCGGGCGCTTCTCGTCGACGGGCTCGGCTCGGCCGAGGATGCGGCGGCGTTGAAGTCGGTCCTCGTCGGCGAGATGGGAAAGCGCGTGGAGCTTCTCGTCAGCACCCATTACTTCAGCGACCACCTCGCCGCCTGGATGACGTTTCCGGACGCGCCGATCCTGGCTCACGAGAACTCCCTCGCGACGTTCTGGACGGAGGATTTCCGCTCGCCGGAGGAGGCGGCCCACTTCCGGCCGCCCACGTACCGGCTCGCCGGGCGGCTCGGCATCACCTGGGGACGGTTCAGTCTCGACGTCTTCGAGAACCCGGGGCACACGGCGGGCACGCTCAACGTCGACATTCCCGAGCTCGACCTGCTGCACGTCGGCGACACGGCGGTCGGTCGGATGGCGTACATCCGCTATTCGGGGCCCGAGGCGATCGACCGGGCGCTGTCGCGCGCGCTCGACCGGGGGCGGGGCCGCATCCTTCGCTCCCACGGTCCGCTGGCCGATGCCGATGCGCTGCGGTCGGCGCGCGGGTATCTCGCGAACCTGCGCGCGCGGGTGCGCGAAGCGCGGATCCACGGGCGGCCGGTCGACCGGATCCGGATCGACGGCTGCCTGCCGTCGGGACCGCCGGCGACGGACTTCGAGACGTTCTTTCACGGGCGCAACCTCGCATCGATCGAGACACGGGGTCTCTGCTCGGAGGCGGCGTGATCGTCGTGCTGTTCCGGTCGCGACTGACCGAACAGGCGGGGGACGAATACGTGGCGATGGACCGGATGCTCGCGGAGAAGGCGCGGAAGGCGCCGGGTTTCGTCGACGTCAAGAGCTTCATCTCGGCGGACGGCGAGCGTCTGACTATCGTCTGGTGGAAGGACCTCGAGACGCTCCGGCAGTGGCGCGAAGACCCGGCGCACCGCGTCGCGCAGGAGACGGGGCGGCGGCTCTGGTATCGGTCCTACGACATGGAGGTGGCCGAGGTCGTGCGGGAGAGCCACTTCGCGCGCAAAGGGTCAGAGATGCAGGGCTGACCCCAAGTGTCACCAAGTGTCAGACTTTCAGGTCAGGCCCCAAGTTTCACAGGTCAGGCCCCAACTTTCAGACTTCAGGGCTGACCCCAGGAGGAGCGATGGCGGAAGAGAGCTTCGAGGAGTACACGGAGAGGATCGAGTCGTACGCGGAGGGGAAGGACCGGGTGAAAATCCTGGGCCGGACGCCGCGGGTGCTCGCGCGGCGGGTCGAGGGGGCGTCGAAGGCGCGGCTGACGCGGCGGCCGCGGCCGGGAAAGTGGTCGGCCGGGGAGATCCTCGCGCACCTGTCGGAGGTCGAGCTGCTCTGGGGCTATCGCCTGCGGGCCCTTCTCGAGAAGAGCGGCGTCCCGCTCCTCGGCATGGACCAGAACACGTGGGCGAAGAACTCCCGCTACCGGGAGATCCCTCCGCGCGAGGCCCTCGCGGCCTTCGTGGCCCAGCGTCAAGCGAACCTGAGGCTGATCCGCCGCATGCGGGGGAAGACCCTTTCGCGCTGGGGGGCCCACTCGCAGTTCGGGCGCCTGACGATCGACCGGATCGTGACCCTCATGACCGGCCACGACATCAACCACTCGCGACAGATCGAGGCAATCCTCGCGCGTTGAGGCGGGCGGGTTTCGTTTCGTCCCGCCGCCGCGCGGCCGGCCGGCGCCGTGCTTCGCCCGGCGGGCCGTGCATTTTCGCCGCCCGCCCCTCCGGAGCCGCGCGGCCGGCCGGAATCCCGTTACCGCATGAGATGCGCCGCCGGAGGGGCCAGCCTGTAAATCGGCTGTAAATTAAGAGCTTCGGCGCTCGATTTGCATCGATTTTGTGGAACGCGCGGGACGCCGTCGCGGTTGGCTCCCGAGGGAGAATCACCGGATGAGCTCGCAGAAGCCGGATCCCGGGGTCCGGGCTCCGGAGGATACGGCGGTCGAGACGGACAGCGGGCCGTCTGCCGATCGTCCGCGCCGCCGGGGGCCCTGGATCATCACGGGCATCCTTCTTCTCATCGCCGCGGCCGTCGCCGTCTCGCGCTCGGGCCGGCCCGGTGAGGGAGGGAAAGCCGGCGGCCAGGGCAAGACGCCGCCCCCCGTCCCCGTCGTCGTCGACGAGGCGAAGTCCGGCGACTTCCCTGTGTACCTGACCGGTCTCGGGACCGTCACGCCGCTCTCGACCGTCACGGTGCGTCCCCGGGTCGACGGCCAGCTCCTGAGCGTCGCCTTCCGCGAGGGCCAGCTCGTGAAGGAGGGGGACCTCCTCGCGCAGATCGATCCGCGGCCCTTCGAGGTCCAGCTCATCCAGGCCCAGGGACAGCTCGCCAAGGACGAGGCCGTCCTGAAGAACGCGAGGCTCGACGAAGAGCGCCTCCGCAGCCTCGTGGCGCAGGGGCTCGTGCCGCAGCAGCAGGTCGACGCCCAGACGGCGGCGGTTTCCCAGGCCGAGGCCGCGGTCGAGAGCGATCGCGGCGCGATCGAGGGCGCGAAGCTCAACCTGACCTATGCGCGGATCACGGCCCCCGTCGCGGGCCGGACGGGCCTGCGGCTGGTCGACCCCGGCAACATGGTGCACGCGTCCGACGCGGGCGGGCTCGTCGTCCTGACGCAGCTCGACCCGGTCGCGGTACTCTTCACGCTTCCGGAGGACAGCCTGCAGTCGGTCCTGGCGAAGCTCCGCGCCGGCGCCCCGCTTCCGGTCGAGGCCTGGGACCGGGACCTGAAGAACCGCCTCGAGACCGGAAAGCTCCTGACGGTCGACAACCAGATCGACCCCACGACGGGCACGGTGCGCCTCAAGGCGGTCTTCGACAACCATGCCGGCGCGCTCTTCCCCAACCAGTTCGTCAACGTCCGGCTCCTTCTCGAGACCCTCCGCGGCGTCGTCATCGTGCCGGCGGCCGCGATCCAGCGCACGACGACCGGGGCGATGGTCTACGTCGTCGACGCGAGCGGGACCGTCGCCATGCGGCCGGTCGAGGTCGGCTCCTCGAGCGGCCGCGCGGCCGTCGTGACCCGGGGCCTCTCGGCGGGCGACGTGGTCGTCGTCGACGGCGTCGACAAGCTTCAGAACGGATCGAAGGTCGTCGCCCGGAAGGCGGGAGAGCGGAGCGCTTCGCCGAGGCCTTCTTGAGCCCGTCCCGTCCCTTCATCCTCCGGCCGGTCGCGACCTCGCTCCTGATGGCGGGCTTGCTGCTCGCCGGCGTCGTCGCCTACCGGCAGCTTGCCGTCTCGGCGCTCCCGCAGGTCGACTACCCGACGATCCAGGTCGTGACCTTCTACCCGGGCGCGGGGCCCGAGGTCATGGCCTCCTCCGTGACGGCCCCGCTCGAGCGCCAGTTCGGCCAGGTCCCGGGCCTGAACCAGATGACCTCGACCTCCGCCGACGGCGCCTCGGTCATCACGCTGCAGTTCACGCTCGACCTCGACATCGACGTCGCCGAGCAGCAGGTCCAGGCCGCGATCAACTCGGCCGGCGCCTATCTGCCGCGGGACCTGCCGAATCCGCCGGTCTACAGCAAGGTCAACCCCGCCGACGCCCCGATCCTGACGCTCGCGCTGACCTCCGAGACGCTGCCGCTGTCGAAGGTCCACGACCTCGCCGACACGCGCCTCGCCCAGAAGATGTCGCAGCTTCCGGGCGTCGGCCTCGTGTCGCTGTCGGGCGGCCAGAAGCCCGCGGTGCGCATCCGCGCGAACCCCACGGCGCTCTCCTCCTACGGCCTGACGCTCGAGGACGTGCGGACCGCGATCGCCGCCTCCAACGTCAATCAGGCCAAGGGCAGCTTCGACGGCCCCAGCCACGCCTACACGATCGGCGCCAACGACCAGCTCCTCTCGAGCGCCGACTACCGGCCGCTCGTCATCGCGTACCGCAACGGCGCGCCGGTCCACCTCCAGGACGTGGCCGACGTCGTCGACGCGACGGAGAACTCGCGCCAGGCCGCCTGGATGAACCAGGTCCCGGCGGTCATCCTGAACATCCAGCGCCAGCCGGGGGCCAACATCATCTCGGTCGCCGACCGCGTCAAGGCGCTCCTGCCCCAGCTCCAGGCCTCGCTGCCCTCGGCCGTGAAGGTCACGATGCTGACCGACCGGACGACGACGATCCGCGCCTCCGTGCGCGACGTGCAGCTCGAGCTGATGCTGACGATCGCGCTCGTCGTCATGGTCATCTTCCTCTTCCTGCGCAACCTCGCCGCGACCGTCATCCCGAGCGTCGCCGTGCCGCTGTCCCTCGTCGGCACTTTCGGGGCGATGTACCTGCTCGGCTACAGCCTCAACAACCTGACGCTGATGGCGCTGACGATCGCGACGGGCTTCGTCGTCGACGACGCGATCGTCATGATCGAGAACATCATGCGCTACGTCGAGGAGGGCATGAAGCCCCTCGAGGCGGCGCTCAAGGGCGCCGAGCAGATCGGCTTCACGATCCTCTCGCTGACGGTCTCGCTGATCGCCGTGCTGATCCCGCTCCTCTTCATGGGCGACGTCGTGGGCCGCCTCTTCCGCGAGTTCGCCGTGACGCTCTCGGTGACGATCCTCGTCTCGGCCGTCGTCTCGCTGACGCTGACGCCGATGATGTGCGCGAAGATCCTGCGCCACCGGCCGGCGTCGCAGCAGTCGCGCTTCGAGCGGTCGGCCGAGCGGGTCTTCGACCGGGTGCAGCAGTTCTACCGGCGGACCCTCGAGAAGGTCCTCGAGCGACAGCCGGCGACGCTCCTCGTGGCGGTCGCGACGCTCGTCCTGACGATCGCCCTCTACGTCTGGATCCCCAAGGGATTCTTCCCGGTCCAGGACACGGGCGTGATCCTCGGGATCTCGGAGGCCGAGCAGTCGGTGTCGTTCGCGACGATGGCCGACCGGCAGCAGGCCCTCGCGCGCGTGATCCTGGCCGACCCGGCCGTCGCGAGCCTGTCGTCGTTCATCGGCATCGACGGCACGAACGCGACGCTGAACAGCGGCCGGATCCAGATCAACCTCAAGCCCCTCGCCGACCGCGACGTGCGGGCGAGCGCGCTCATCCGCCGACTCCAGCCGAAGCTCGCCGCGGTCCCCGGGATCACGCTCTACATGCAGCCGGCCCAGGAGCTGACGGTCGAGGACCGCGTCAGCCGCACGCAGTACCAGTACAGCCTCGAGCACCCGGACGCCGCGGTCCTCGAGGAGTGGGCGCCGAAGCTGATGGAGCGGCTCCGCCGGCTGCCGCAGCTCGCGGACGTCGCGAGCGATCAGCAGAACCGGGGTCTCCGCGTGACGCTCGCCCTCGACCGGGCGACCATGTCGCGCCTGGGACTGACGCCGCAGGCGGTCGACGACGCTCTCTACGACGCCTTCGGGCAGCGCCAGATCTCGACCATGTTCACCCAGCTCAATCAGTACCGGGTGGTCCTCGAGGCCGATCCCGCCTTCCGGCGGAGCCCCGAGGACCTCGCGCACGTCTACGTCCGCGGCGCGTCCGGGGCGGTGGTGCCCCTCTCCGCCTTCACCCGCATCGAGGCGTCCCGCGCTCCGCTCGCGATCAACCACCAGGGGCAGTTCCCGGTCGTGACGGTCTCCTTCAACCTCGCCCCGGGCGTCTCGCTCGGTGAGGCCGTGCGCGCGATCGAGCGGGCGAAGGAGGATCTCGGCATGCCCCGCGGCATCCAGGCCGGGTTCCAGGGCACGGCCCGGGCCTTCCGCGCGTCGCTCGTCAACACGCCGCTCCTGATCCTCGCGGCGATCGTGACCGTCTACATCCTGCTCGGCGTCCTCTACGAGAGCTACATCCACCCGGTGACGATCCTTTCGACGCTGCCCTCGGCGGGAGTCGGCGCGCTCCTCTCCCTGATGATCTGCCGGATGGATTTCAACGTGATCGCGCTGATCGGGATCATCCTGCTGATCGGCATCGTCGAGAAGAACGCGATCATGATGATCGACTTCGCGCTCGACGCCGAGCGCCTCGAGGGCAAGCCCCCGCGCGAGGCGATCTTCCAGGCCTGCATGCTGCGGCTGCGGCCGATCCTGATGACGACCTTCGCGGCGCTCCTCGCGGGCATCCCCCTCGCGGTCGGGGGCGGCACGGGCGCGGAGCTGCGGCGGCCGCTCGGCGTCGCGATCGTGGGCGGACTCATCTTTTCGCAGGTCCTGACGCTCTACACGACGCCCGTGATCTACCTCGCGTTCGACCGCCTCGCGCGCCGCCTCGCGCGAAAGGGCGCCGGCGCCCCGGGACGGGTCGCCGCGCGCGCGCCGGCCGCGAGGGAGGGCCGGTGAGCGTCTCCGAAGCCTTCATCCGGAGGCCGATCGGCACGACTCTCCTGACGATCGCCGTGGCCCTGGCGGGCGGCGTGGCCTATTTCTTCCTCCCGGTCGCGCCCCTTCCGCAGGTCGAGTTCCCGACGATCCACGTCTCGGCGAGCCTGCCGGGGGCGAGCCCGGAGACGATGGCCTCCTCGGTCGCCACACCGCTCGAGCGCCAGTTCGGGCGGATCGCCGGGATCAACGAGATGACCTCCTCGAGCTCCCTCGGCGAGACGGACATCTCTCTCCAGTTCGACCTCGGACGCAACGTCGACGCCGCGGCGCGCGACGTGCAGGCCGCCATCAACGCCGCGCGCGGGCAGCTTCCCGCGAACCTGCCCTCGAACCCGAGCTACCACAAGGTCAATCCGGCGGACGCCCCGATCCTGCTTCTCGCGCTCGTCTCCGACGTCGTGGAGAAGGGCGCCATCTACGACGTCGCCTCCTCGATCCTGCAGCAGAAGATCGCGCAGGTCGAGGGCGTGGGCCGGGTGTTCGTGGGCGGGGGAGCCCTGCCCGCGGTCCGCGTCGACGTCAATCCCACGGCCCTGAACAACGCCGGGCTCTCGCTCGAGGACGTGCGCGGGTTCCTCGCCTCGGCCAACGCCAACCGGCCCAAGGGCCAGCTCGGCGCCGGAGAGCGGGCGTGGGCGATCGGCGCGACCGACCAGCTCCGCTCGGCCGCGGAGTACCGGCCGCTCGTCCTGTCCTATCGAGGCGGCGCCGCGCTGCATCTGGCCGACGTCGCGACGGTCTCCGACTCTGTCGAGGACGTGCGGACGAGCGGCGTGGCCAACGGAAAGCCGGCCGTCATCATCATCATCTTCCGGCAGCCCGGGGCGAACATCATCGCGACGATCGACCGGATCAAGGCGCTCCTGCCGCAGCTGCAGGAGGACCTGCCGCCGACGATCCGGCTCGCCGGGGTCATCGACCGCTCGACCACCATCCGCGCCTCCGTGCGGGACGTCCAGGTGACGCTCGGGATCTCGATCGCCCTCGTGATCCTGGTCGTCTTCGTCTTCCTGCGGAGCCTGCGCGCGACGCTGATCCCGAGCGTCGTCGTGCCCGTCTCGCTCGTGGGCACGTTCGGCGCGATGTACCTCCTGGGCTACAGCATCGACAACCTGTCGCTGATGGCCCTCACGATCGCCACCGGCTTCGTCGTCGACGACGCGATCGTCGTGATCGAGAACATCACCCGGCACCTGGAGAAGGGGGCCTCGCCGCTGGAGGCCGCGCGCCGGGGCGCCCGCGAGATCGCCTTCACGGTGTTCTCGATCAGCGTCTCGCTCGTGGCGGTCTTCATCCCGATCCTCCTGATGGGAGGCATCGTCGGGCGGCTCTTCCGGGAGTTCGCCGTGACGCTCTCGGTCGCGATCCTGATCTCCATGGTCATCTCGCTGACGACGACGCCGATGATGTGCGCGATGCTGTTGCGGCGGCCGGCCGAGGAGAAGGCGGCGGGGTGGTTTTTCCGAGCGAGCGAGCGCGCCGTGGAAGCGATGCGGTCGCTCTACCGGAGCTCGCTCGCGTCGGTCCTGCGGCACCAGCCGCTGACCCTCGCGGTCACGCTCGCGACGATGGCGGCGACGGTCGTCCTCTACGTCCGCGTTCCCAAGGGCTTCTTCCCGCAGCAGGACACGGGCCGGCTGGCCGGGTCGATCCAGGCCGACCAGAACTCGTCCTTCCAGGCGATGGACCGCCGGGTCGCGCGATTCGTCGACATCGTCATGAAGGACCCGGCCGTGGATTACGTGCAGGCCTACGCGGGGGGCGATTCGCCCAACACCGGCCGCATGTTCGTGAATCTCAAGCCCGTCGGAGACCGCGACGCCACGGCCGACGAGATCATCGCCCGGCTGCGGCCGAAGCTCGCCCAGGTGCCCGGGGCCTCGCTCTATCTCCAGTCGGTCCAGGACCTGCGCATCGGCGGCCGGGTGAGCGCCGCGCAGTTTCAGTACACCCTGCGGACCGAGGACGTCCGCGAGCTGCAGGAGTGGGCGCCCCGCGTTCTCGAGCGCCTCCGCCGGATCCCGAGCATCGCCGACGTCAACAGCGACCAGCAGGTCCGGGGCCTCGAGGCCTCCCTGACCGTCGACCGGGCGACCGCTTCCCGCCTGGGCGTCACGCCCCGCGAGATCGACAACACGCTGTACGACGCCTTCGGGCAGCGCCCGGTTTCGACGATGTACACCGCCCTGAACCAGTACCACGTGATCCTCGGACTGGAGCCGAGATACCAGCAGGGCCCCGAGGCCCTCGAGGCCGTGCGCGTTCGCTCGAGCGACGGCTCCCTCGTTCCGCTGGCGGCGTTCGCCCGATACGAGCCGTCGACGGCGCCGCTGGAGGTCAACCACCAGGGGCTCTTCCCGGCGGTCACGATCTCCTTCGCCCTCGCTCCGGGCGGGGCGCTCGGCAACGCGGTCGAGGACATCGAGCGGGCCGCGGCCGAGGTCGGACTGCCGGCCTCGATCCGCGGCAGCTTCCAGGGCACGGCCCAGGCGTTCCAGGCCTCGCTCGCCAACCAGCCCCTGTTGATCCTCTTCGCGCTCCTGACGGTCTACATCGTGCTCGGGGTCCTCTACGAGAGCTTCATCCACCCGATCACGATCCTCTCGACGCTGCCCTCGGCCGGGGTTGGAGCGCTTCTCGCCCTGCTGCTCTTCAAGACCGAGCTATCGGTGATCGCGCTGATCGGGATCATCCTCCTGATCGGCATCGTCAAGAAGAACGCCATCCTCATGATCGACTTCGCCATCGAGGCCGAGCGGCGCGACGGGAAGGGGCCGGAGGAGGCCATCTTCGAGGCCTGCCTGCTGCGCTTCCGCCCGATCACGATGACGACGATGGCGGCGCTGCTCGGCGGGCTGCCGCTGGCGATCGGGCTCGGCACCGGGGGAGAGCTCCGGCGCCCGCTCGGCATCGCGATCGTCGGCGGCCTCATCTTTTCGCAGATGCTGACGCTCTACACGACCCCGGTCGTCTACCTGTACCTCGACCGCCTCCGGATCCGGTGGGCGGACCTGCGTCGCCGGCGCTTCCGTCGGCCCGTGCTCGTGAGGAGTGAACGATGAAGCCTCGTTTCCGGTTCCCGGCCGTGCTTCTCGGCGTGGCCCTGGCGGCCGCGGCGTCGGCGCAGACGATGTCGATCGAGGAGTACGAGCCGAAGTCGACGCTCGTCGTCCCCGAGCACCACCCGCCGAAGGCGAAGTACCCCTTCATCGACGTCCACAACCACCAGGACCGGGACATCTCGGCCGAGGAGGCCCGCAAGCTCGTCGCCGACATGGACCGGATCGGCATGAAGGTGATGGTGAACCTCTCCGGCAGCCAGGGCGCGGAGCTCGTCAAGGGGCTGGCGAACCTCGCCGGCCGCTATCCCGGACGGTTCGTCGTCTTCGCCAACCTCGACTTCAAGGGCATCTCGGAGCCGGGCTGGGGGGAGAGGGCGGCGGCGCAGCTCGCGCAGGACGTGAAAAACGGGGCCCGGGGCCTCAAGATCTTCAAGAACCTCGGGATGACCGTGATGGACGGCGAGGGCAAGCGCGTGCCGGTCGACGACCCGCGCATCGACCCGGTCTGGGACAAGGCGGGCGAGCTCGGCATCCCCGTGCTCATCCACACGGCCGAGCCGCATCCCTTCTTCGAGCCGCAGGACAAGTCCAACGAGCGATGGCTGGAGCTGAAGCAGTTCCCGCAGCGAGCGCGGCCGCCCGACAAGTTCCCGCCCTTCGAGCAGCTCATGACCGAGCAGCACCACATGTTCGAGAAGCACCCGAAGACCAAGTACATCGACGCGCACCTGGGCTGGCTCGGCGGCGATCTCGCGCGGCTCGGCAAGCTCTTCGATCGGCTCCCCAACGTCTACACGGAGATCGGCGCCGTCCTCGCGGAGCTCGGCCGCCAGCCCCGGTTCGCCCACGACTGGTTCATCAAGTACCAGGACCGCGTCCTCTTCGGGAAGGACTCCTGGGCGGCCGACGAGTACCTCGTCTACTTCCGCGTGCTCGAGACCGACGACGAGTACTTCGACTACTACCGCAAGCGGCACGCCTTCTGGAAGATGTACGGCCTGGCGCTTCCGGACGAGGTCCTGAAGAAGATCTACTACAAGAACGCGCTCAAGATCGTGCCGGGGATCGACCCGTCGGGGTTTCCGAACTAGGAGAGAGAACCCTCTCCCCCGGGGGGAGAGGAACCGAAGTACGGCGATCCTTGCTCGCCTGTCAGCTGAGGTTGGTTCTGTCGCCAAGACTCCCCGGCGCGCCTCACGCTCCCGCGAAGCGCCAGTACACGGCGTAGCGCTCGTCGTAGAGCGAGTTCAGGGGCACGAGCTCGACCGAGCCTCCGCCGCGGGTCGACGCCTCGAAGCGGATGGCGTCGCCGGGGGAGCGCCGTGACGGCCGGCCTCGAGGCCGGTCCACGCGGGCGGCGAGCTCCGGCGCGGCGATCGGCGGCAGAACGAACTCGGGCACCGTTCGCGGCTTCGTCGGCCCGGCGCGCAGAGTCGTCGCCGTGAGGCCCTCGCGGCCGAGGCGGCCGGCGAGGACGACCGGACCCCAGGTCAGGGCCGCGAGCGTCGGATCGTCCGGCATGGGCGCGGCGCGGAGCGTCATGGGAAGCGTCCACTCGACACGGTCGCCGTCGGACCACGTCCGCGCGAGAACGAGGTACCCGCCTTCGGTTCGGCCGGGGTACGGCCGTCCGTTGATGCGAGCCGCGCCGTTTCCGGCCCAGTCCGGCACCCGCAGCCGCAGCGCAAACCGGCGCGGTTCGCTCAGCCGCATCTTCAGGCGCGTCACGTTGTCCTCCGGGAACCGCGTGTCCTGCGTCAGCACCAGGCCCTGCGCGGGCCAGGACAGCTCCGAGGCGAGGAAGAGGTTGACCCAGAGGTCGTCGGCGTCGTGGAAGTACGCATTCTCGGCGAGCTTCGCGAAGGACTCGGCGCCGGTGCCCGTGCAGCACCAGAAGTCGGCGAGGGGCGTTCCGAAGTACTTCCAGTACCCGGAGCCGAGCGGAACGTAGTAGAGCTTGGCGCCGTCGGAGGGATGCTGCGTTCCGAGGATCCCGTTGAAGAGCGCGCGCTCGGCGTAGTCGGCGCAGGCCGCGTCGGCGGTCCACGCGAAGACGTGGCGCGTCAGCTTGAGCATGTTGTACGTGCAGCAGCACTCCTGCGTGTAGCCGCCGAGCTCCGAGGCGAGCCTCCCGGGATCGGTGCGCCACTCTTCCTCGTTGCTCGTTCCGCCGGTCGCGTAGGAGCGCCGGGACGTGACCTCGGTCCAGAAGTACGAAGCGACGGACCGCGCCTGCGGATCGCCGGTCGTCTCGTAGCGGCGGGCCGCCCCGATGATCTTGGGGATCTGCGTATTGACGTGGAGGCCGCGGAGCTCGTCGCGTCCGGCGGCGAGCGGAACGAAGATGCGATCGTGGTCGAAGCGGTGGGCGAGCTCGCGGTAGCTCGCCTCGCCCGTCGCGGCGGCGAGGGAATAGAGAAGCTCGTTCATGCCGCCGTACTCGCGTTCGAGGACCCGCGCCATCGCGGCGTCGTCGAGCGGGCTCGCCCAGCGGCAGGTCCACTCGGCGATGCCGCGGAGGACCTCGAGGGCCTCCGCGTTGCCGCCGAGCGTCCACTGATCGAAAAGGCCGGCCATGATCTTGTGGAGGGTGTAGAACGGCGCCCAGACGTTCTCGCCGGCGCGGAGGCGGTCGAAGAACTCCTCCGGGAACGCCGAGAGATAGCCGGACCCGAGGGCCTTCTGGCACTCGGCGAGTCCCGCCACGATTCGGCGGCCGCTCGCGGCGAGCGCGGCGTCGCCGGTCCCCGCCGCGACGAGGGCACAAGCCGAGAGGTAGTGGCCCGTGAAGTGGCCGCGCAGCTCGTTCTCGGGAGCCTCCCAGCCGCCGAGCGGCTCGGCCGCGGTGGGGAGGCCCGCGGTCAGCCGGAACGTGTGGAGGAGCCGGTCGGTGTCGAGGCCCGCGAGATAACGGCGGTTGACCTCGGCGGCGTCGAGGAGCGGTCCGGCCGAGAGGCGAACGCTGCCCGGAGGAAACGGCCGGGCGCGGGTCGGGTCACCGAGGGCGCTCCCGGCGGCCGCGCGGATGCTCCGCGGCCAGAGCGCCGCCGCGGCGCCGGAGGCGAGGAATTGTCGACGAGTCCAGCCGAACATGCGCTCTTCGAGCGCATGATAGCCGCCCGGAATCAGACCAATGCCACGGCCTCGGTCGCAGGCACGGGGCGCCGGCGACGCGGCGATCTCCAGCGCCACCGCCGCCGCGTGGATGGTGGCTGCGATCCGGATGGCGTCGTGGACCTGGTCCTCGGTGAGATGCCCGTCGACGACGACCTTTTCGTGCGCGCGGACGCAGGCCTCGCAGCCGTTGATCGCCGAGGCCGCCAGCGAGAAGAGCTCGAAGTCGACCTTGCTCGTCGCGGGCTTGCCGAGGCGGTTCATGCGCAGGCGCGCCGGCTTCTCCGAGTACACGGGCTTGCCGACGACGTGGCGGAACCGGTAGTAGACGTTGTTCATCCCCATCAGGGCGGCCGCCGCGAGGGCGTCCTCGACGACGGGCTCGTCGACGGCGCGCCGGGCGTCCGCGAGGACGGCCTCGAGGAGGCCGGCGTGACGCGCCGCGGCCGCCGAAGCGACCGCGACGCCCCAGCGCTGCCCGGGGGAGAGGCTCCCGTCGGCGAGCACCGTCTGGAGGTTCAGCTTGACGTCCCGGGCGAGGTCCGGGAGGGCCTCCCGGACCGCCTCGATGCCGTCGTAGGAGCGGGAGGCCGTCATGCGACCTCCAGCGTCGCCTCGCCCTTCTTCCAGTTGCAGGGGCAGAGCTCGTCGGTCTGGAGGGCGTCGAGGACCCGCAGGACTTCGTCGACGTTGCGGCCGACCGAGAGGTCGTTGACGCTGACGTGGCGGATGACCCCTTCCGGGTCGACGATGAACGTGGCGCGCAGCGCGACCCCGTCGGTCTTGTGCAGGACGCCGAGGGCCTCGGAGAGCTCGCGCTTCGTGTCGGCGAGCATCGGGTAGGGGAGCGCCTTCAGGTCCGGGTGGTTGTTTCTCCAGGCGAGGTGGACGAAGTGCGTGTCGGTCGAGGCGCCCAGGACCTGCGCGTCGCGGTCGCGGAAGTCCGCGTTGCGGCGGCCGAACTCGGCGATCTCGGTCGGGCAGATGAAGGTGAAGTCCATCGGCCAGAGGAAGAGGACCTTCCACTGCCCGGGGTGGCTCGCGTGCGTGAGCTCCTGGAACTCCTTGCCCTTCTCGAGGCTCACGACGGCCTGCAGGCGGAATTCGGGAAACTTGTCTCCGACGGTCAACATGGTCTGAAACTCCTGGTTCGATTCGGGCGCGGCGCCCACCGCCGTCCCGGAAACGCAGAATGCCCCGGCCGGCACTCATAGTCCAAGACTTTGTTCTGATATCTGTGATAGTCTCAAGCTGTCATGCCGCCGACCTCCCCGCACCCCTTCACGCTCCGGCAGCTCCAGTACGCGGTCGCGGTCGCCGACACCCTCTCGTTCCGCAAGGCGGCCGAGCTCTGCCGCGTGGCCCAGCCGTCGCTCTCCGCCCAGGTGGCCGCCCTCGAAAAGGGCCTCGGCGTCACGCTCTTCGAGCGCGACCGGCGGCGTGTCCTCGTCACCGCGACGGGACGGGACCTCATCGATCGCGCGCGGCGAATTCTCGTCGGCTCGGACGACCTGCTCGACGCCGCGCGGCGTCTCTCGGACCCGCTCGCCGGGATGGTCCGCGTTGGCGTGATCCCGACGATCTCGCCCTACCTGTTGCCGGCCGTGACGCCGGCCCTCCACGCGAAGTTCCCGCTCCTGACGGTCGTCTGGGTCGAGGACAAGACGGCGGTGCTGACGGGGCAGCTCGCCTCGGGGGCCCTCGACGCGGCGCTTCTCGCGCTCGAGGCCGAGGTCGGGGACTTCGAGGCTGTCGTCGTCGCGAGCGACCCCTTCGTCCTGGCGGCGCCGCCCGGGGATCCCCTCGTCGCGGGAAAGGGGCCGGCGCGGCTTTCCGAGCTCAAGGGCCGTCGCGTTCTCCTCCTCGACGATGGCCACTGCTTCCGCGAGCAGGCGCTGGAGGTCTGCTCCCGCGCCCGGGCGAGGGAGCTCGAGGTGCGGGCGACGAGCCTGCCGACGCTCTCGCAGATGGTGGCGAGGGGACTCGGAGTGACGCTTCTGCCGCGCCTGGCCGTCGCGACGGAGGCCGGTCGCGCGGGGCTCGAGGTCCGGTCCTTCGAGGAGCCGGCGCCGCATCGCACGATCGCTCTCATCTGGCGGCGCGGGTCGCCCTGGGACGCGACGCTCAGGAAAGTCGCCGAGGCGCTGGCGGCAGCGTATCCGCGCAGCCGGCAGGCTCCCGCCCGGGCGGAGAGAGCCCGGGCGAAGCGCTAGCGACTAGTTCCCGCTGTCGAACGAATGCTCGTTCGACCGCGCGATCTCGATCGCCTTGCGGTAGCGGGGATCGCCGCGCAGGTTGTCGAGGTCGTCGTCGTGGCGCAGCGTGCTCGACTCGTCGAATCCGGCATCCAGCGCCTTGTAGAGCCAGTCGAACGCGGGATCCTTCTGATCCATCCGCGCGTAGCCGCAGGCCAGGTTGTACATGGTCTCGGGCTTGCGGTAGCCGAGGGCGAGGGCCTTCTGGAAGGGTTCGGTCGAGGCCTCGGGCCGGTCGCCGGCGAGCTCCGCGAACCCCCAGTTGTACCAGGCCCGCCCGCTCTGAGGGTGCGCCTCGGCATACGTCTGGAAGCGCCTGGCGGCCTCGCGCCACTTTGTGCGCTCGCCGCGGGAGCCCGCATTCCACCAGCCGCGGTTGTAGCTCGGCAGCTCGAGCGCGCGGGCTTCCTTCTTCAGGTCCGCAAAACGCGGATCGCCGTGGAGGCTGTCGAGATCGTCGTCGTGGGCGAGCGTGTCGGGCTGGTCGAATCCGGCGTCGAGCGCCTTCCGGAGCGAGTCGAACGCGCGGTCCGTCTGCCCGGCGAGCGCCAGGGCGCAGGCCTGGTTGTAATACGCGGTCCCCACGCGGTAACCGCGATCGATCGAGGTCTGGTAGGCCTGAACGGCGAGGTCGTACTGGTCCGCGCGCAGCAGCTCGAGCCCGATGTCGAAGAACGGCTCGCCGCTCTTCGAGTTCCGGGCGACGACGCGCTGGTAGCGGGCCTCGGCGGCGCGCGCCTCGTGCTTCGCCCGGCTGCCCTCGGCCTCGCGGGCCTCTTTCTTGAGCTGCGGCCAGCGCGGATCGGAGTGGAGATTGTCGAGGTCGTCGTCGTGGAGGTACGCGCCGACATCGAAGCCCTCCTCCCTCGCCTTCTTCAGCCACTCGAAGGCCTGGTCGGCGTTGCCGAGGAGGGAGTAGCCGCAGGCGATGTTGTAGCTCGCGGCGTCCTCCTTGTAGCCTTCGGCGATCGCCTTCTGAAAGGCCTCGATCGCCGCGTCGTAGTCTCCGTCGTGGTGAAGATCCATCCCGCGGTCGTACCAGTCCTCGCCGTCCTTCGGGGCCTTCCGGTTCTTCCCATGCTTCGACGCCTTGACGAAGCCGTCGGGCGCGGCCGCGGGAGCGGCCGACGGAGTCCAGATCGCGGGAACGGCTTCGCCAGAGTCGGGCTCCGGCATGGCTTCGGGAACGGGCGCGGCTTCGGGGGCAGGCTTCGCGTCGCGCTTCGGCGCGACGACGGGAAGCGCTCGGGCCTTCTCACCGCACGTCTTCGTGGATTTCGCCGTGGATGTCCGCGTCGAGGTCGACGCATTCGTGCGCATGCTCGTGAGCGTCGAACAGGACGTCGAGGAGGACGTCGACGTCACCGTCGCGGTCCGCGTCCGGCCCGCCTTGCAGGTGCATGGCACCCAGGGAGAGATGAACCCGACGGCGGCCGCGGCTCCCGCGAGCACGATGGCGCCGAGGAGGGCCTGTCCGCGCGACTCGCCGCCGTGCGAGGCGCGGGGGTCGAGGATCGTCCTCAGCCGTTCCTCGAACTGGTGCGGGCGCGTCAGCGCGAGCGCCGGGGTCGGGTGCGCGGGCGAGCCGAGCGAGCGGAAGATGCCGAGCAGGTGTCCGGCGTAGACCGAGGGCTTGGTTCCCGAAGCGATGACGAGGTCGTCGCAGGCCGTCTCGGCGTCGCGCCGCAGGCGTCGGTTGAGCCACCAGGCGAGCGGGTGGAACCAGTAGGCCGCGAGAGCCAGCTCGGCGACGATCAGGGCGGGCCAGTCAGAGCGCTTGACGTGGGCGAGCTCGTGCAGCAGGACGACGCGCTTGCGCTCGACTGCCCACTGGCGCGCAGCCCGGCCGATGAGAAGGAGCGGGCGCAGGAGGCCCGAGGTCATGGCCACCGGCACGGCCGAGCTTTCGACGATCGAGACTTCGCGCGAGAGCCGAAGACGCCGGGCGGCGGCGTCGCGCTCCTCGATCCACTCGACGTCGTGGATCGGCCGGGCCTCGCGGCCGATGCGGCGCACGCGGAACCAGCCGACGAAGAGGCGCGCGCCGATCGCAAGGGCGCCGAGAGTCCAGAGAGCCAGGCCGAGCTCGAGCCACGGCGCGGGACCGTTGCCTCGCACGGGAAGCGGCGCGAGCGGAGCGGGCCGGGGGGCGGGCGTGAGCGTCTCACGCTCGGGCGCGAGGACGGTCTTCTCGGGAACGGCGAGCGCGAGCTGCTTCCAGGAGATCTCGGAGTTCTCCGGGACGGCGGCCGCGGCCCGCTCGGGCGAGGGCATGGCGGGCGGGACGCTCCGGTGCAGCGCGGGGCGCACGTCCGGCAGGATCGGGACGGTGACCTGCGGCAGAACGGCCGAGAGGAGCGGGAGCAGAAGCGCCGCGCCGAGGCCGAAGGTGCCGACGCGGTGCCGTGTCGCGGCGCTCGATCGCCGCAGCAGGAGCAGGACGGCGGCCGTGGCGAGGAAGACGAAGGTCGCCTTGACCGCGAGGTCGAAACCGAAGCGGATCGCGGAGTCGAGCAGGAACCTCATGTCAGCGTCCCTCCATGCGCGCCTGGTCGATGAGCTGCGAGAGCCGGTCGAGCTGCTCCGGCGAGAGCTCGTCGCGGGAGAGGTCGAGGAGCGCGGCGACGGCCTTTTCCGTCGAGCCGTCGAAGAACGTCTCGAGCACGCCGGCGAGGGCGGGCCGGCCGGCCCGGTCGCGGGGCAGCGTCGGCTGGTAGACGTACCGGGTGCCCTCGGCGACGTGGCGGGCGTGGCCCTTGTTCTCGAGGATTCGGAGCATGGCCCGCACGGCGGAATAGCTCGGAGGGTCGGGGAGGGCGGCCAGGACCTCGCTCGCCGTCGCCTGGCCGTCCCGGTAGAGGACGTCCATGATCTGGCGCTCGCGCCGGGAGAGGTTCGAGAGGGTTCGCTTGGCTCGCATCGTGGATTCGGCCTCCTCGCCTGGTCCGGATTGTAGTGCTAAAAATTTAGCAAGTGCTGTTTTTTTAGCTCCCTCGGGAAGGTTTACGACGCTGCTGGTAAAAGGTTTCGGGGGGGGACGCAATTCGGGTCTCCGCCGCCGTTCGGGCCGGATTGAGTTACCCTAAGTCGAGAAAACGTCAATGTCCGGGCCGCAGAACGCCGAGCTCCAGGAGGCTCTCCTCGAGCTTCAGCAATACCTCTCCGACAACGTTCCGCCCCTCGTCGTGGCGGACTCGGTCTCCATTCTCATGAAGTACCCCCCGCAGGCCGTCCTGCCGACGATCCGCGGCTGGACCGCGGGGCAGTACAGGGGCGGCTCGGGCAGCGGTCGTCCCGGTGTCCGACTACCTCTTTCACGCCTTGAAAAAGATTCACATGATGGCCGAGTTCAAGCTCGTCGCGGCGGAGCCGATGAACGCCTACCTCGGGCAGTTGAAGCAGGCGGTCATGGCCCTTTGCCCGGAGGAGGACCGTCAGATTCTGTCGGAAAACCTGGGGCGCCTGGGCGAATTGACGACGACGACCGTCTCGCCGGTTCACGCAGATCCATCGGCAGTCCGTCGGGGCGGGCGCTCCGATGGCTTCGGCCGCGGCGCCCAAGGGCACGCCCGCGGGGGCCGCCGCCGCCAGCGACACCTCCGCCGTGGCCGGCCACGCGCTCCAGGGATTGAAGCGGGTCGGATTGCTCCTCGAGCGGCTCGAGGCCCAGGGCGGCCTGACCATCACCGGGTCCGGGGTGGGTGGGGGGACTCCAATGGCGGGACCTCCCGCGGCGGCGTCCCAGGCGCTGGCCTTCGCCGCGCGCAGCTCGCAGTCCCGCGAAGAGCTCGAGCAGACGCTCGCGCGCTTCAAGGCGCTCGGGCTCGAGACCGGAACGGGCGATCTCTTCCGCGCGCTCGCCCAATCGGTCCCGGGCTGGATCGCCCCCGTCGGCGGCGTCGGCGAGGCGGGGGCGGGCGCCCCGTCCTACGAGGCCGGGGCGATTGGCGCCATGCGGCGCATCATCACGACCGCCGAGGACCCGGTGGAGGCGTCGCGCCGCTTTCACGAGATGGTCAAGACGGGCGTCGACCGCTTCAACGAGGGCTCCCTGCCGCAGGCGGTCCAGATGCTGGAGCTCGCCGAGCTTCTCGTCGCCGAGAAGAAGGTGGACTCGGGCAGCGCCGAGATCGCCCGCCGCAAGCTCGGCGAGGCTCTCGACTGGGAACGGCTCAAGAAATTCGCCGAGCAGACGACCGACCAGACCTCGCTTCGCAAGGTGCTGCAGTTCTTCACGCCGTTCCAGGTCGAGGGCCTCCTCGACACGCTCCCGGGCGAGCCCAAGCGCGACCGCCGGCGGCTCATGCTGCTTCTGCTCGAGATCCACGGCGCGCCCGCGCGCCACGGAAGCTACGAGCGGCTGACGCGCTCGCTCGGGCCGCAGGTCGGCGAGGAGGAGTGGTTCTTCCGGCGCAACCTCCTGTACCTGCTCCGCCGGATCCCGCGGGGCGCCGACAGCCCGCCCATCGACGCCGAGATCGACCTGGTTCTTCAGCACTCGCGCCTCGGGCTGCCGCTCGTCGTCATCAAGGAGGCGGTCGCGGCGCTCGGCCAGCTCAAGGACGAGAAGACCGAAGTCGGCCTGGCGCAGATGATGGCCGACATCGAGGCCATGCTGATCAAGCCGCCCGAGAAGGCGGTCTACGAGCCCAAGGACCTGCGGGCGCTGCTCGACCGGGTCGCGTCGACTCTCGCGCGCCTTCCCTCGCGCCCGGCGCACCGGGCGCTCCTCGAGCACGCGTCCCGCAAGGAGGTCCCCCTCGGCGACACGATGGCGCGCCTGTCGGAGCTGTCCGCGCAGAACCTGTCGGACGACCCCGAAACGGTCGAGCAACTGATCGAGATGATCAAGGCGAACCTTCCGTTCAAGCTCCTCGGCGTGACTCTCCGGCAGAACGACCAGAACCTCGTCCGTCTCGTCGAGGCCCTGTCCGGCACGCCGGCGCCCACCGTCCGGCGCGCGGTCGAGGACCTCATCAAGCGATTCCCCGACAAGGAAGCTTCCCGGGCCGCCTCGCGCGCGATTGCCGCCTGGGACAAGCCCGCCGCTCCCGCCGAGGCGCCGCGGACGGCGGGTGGCGCGGCCACGGCTACGCCCGAAGGGCCCGCGGCGAGCCTCCAGGGCGATCTGGAGGTCTTCGGCCTGCCGGCCCTGCTCCAGAGTCTCGCCGATTCGTCCGCCTCCGGGACGCTGACGCTGCGGGAGCCCAAGAGCGGCCCCGTGTTCGCCACCCTCGTGCTCCGCGAGGGCAAGCTCGAGCAGATCCGTCGAGGGAAGCTCTCGGGGGACGACGCGTTCTACCAGCTCCTCGAGCGTCCCTGCCCGGGGCAGTTCGCGTTCGTGAAGGGAGCGCCGCCGGCCGCCCCCGGCGCAGCCGCGAAGGCCATCCTCCCCTTGACCCTCGAGGCGATGCGCCGCTACGACGAGCTCCAGGAGTCCGCCGTTCTCGTGCCGGACATGGCCCGGCTGGTCGCGACCGGGCAATCGCCCACGCCGCATCCGGCGGAAAAGGACGGAGGCTTCTTCAAGGCCCTCTGGGATCGGGCGAGCAAGGGCGGATCGCCCGAGGACTTCGAGGACGCGGTGCCGGCGGATTCCTACCGCATCCGGCGGTTGCTCGCCCACTGGGTCGAGCAGGGCGCGCTCACGATCCGCGCTGCGCCGTAAGAGGCCGAGCGCCGTCCGCCCTCGGCGCCCTACCGTCGGATCAACAGGTTCTCGTAGTCGACGATCGGGTTGCCCTGGCTGACGCTGGTCAGTCCCTCGACCTCCGGCCGCGCGAAACAGTAGGTCTGGTCGTGGAAGAGCGGGAGCAGGAGCGCCTCGCGGACGATCAGTTCCTCGACGCGGCGGTAGATCGAGTGCCGGACGCGGGGATCCGTCTCCGCCCGCCCGCGCTCGGCGAGGGCATCGACTTCGTGATTGACGACGTATTTCCCCAGGAACCCGGAGTCGGAGTGCAGGAGCGTGTGCACGAAATTGTCGGCGTCGGGATAGTCCGCGTTCCACCGCCCGACGTTCAGATCGCCTTCGCCTTTGCGCTGCAGCTCGAGGTACTCGGCCATCGTCTTGTTGATCGGCTTGATGCGGAATCCGATCTCGCGGAAGGCGTTCGAGAGCTCCCGGAAGTACGCTGAAAACTCGCCGAAGAAGACGGGGTGGACAACGGCCGCCAGCTCGATCGTCTCCCGCGAGACCGTCGCCTCGACCGAGCTGTCGCTCGGGCCGGAGGCCCCGGAGACGGGACCGGAGGCCGGGCTGGCCGGCGAGTAGCCGAGAAGTCCCGGCGGGATGATGCCGTGGGCGGGGATGGCGAGCCTTCCGATCGCGCGCCGGGCGACTCCTCCGACGTCGACGGCGCGCACGAGGCTGCGGCGCAGCTCCACGTCCTTGAGCGGGCCGAGCCGGCCGTTGAACGTGACGTAATAGGTCGTCAATCGCGGGTTCTCCCGGTAACGGGAGGCAAACCGGGGATCGTGGCGGAAAGCTTCGGCGTCGGCGGGGAGCAGATCGAAGGCCAGCGAGAATCTCCCGGCGACGAACTCGCTGCGGATCTCCTCGGGCGAGACGCCGAATCGAAAGACGATCCCGTCGCTGTGGGGATAGCCTTCCTTCCAGTAGGTCGGGTTGCGCTCGAGCTCGAGCCGGCGGCCGGGGTCGAAGCTGACGACCCGGAACGCGCCGGTCCCCACGGCTCCCTCTTCGATGGAGGTGCCGACCACGCCGGTCCCCTCGGGGAGGATCGCCGTCGGCGCGTAGGAAATGACGGCCGGGAAGAAAGCGACGGGCTTCTCGAGGTCGATGGAGAACTCGGTCGGCGAGACGATGTGAAAGCCCTCGAGGTCGATCGCCGAGCCATCGATGATGCGCCGCGCACCCTGGATGGGCGACAACAGCCAGCGGTTCACGGTTTCTGTCGCGAGGAGTCGCTCCCAGGAGAAGCGCACGTCGCGCGCCGTCAGGCGCCGCCCGTCGTGGAACCGCACCCCCGGGCGCAGACGGAACCGGTACCGCCGGCCGTCGCTCTCGGTCAACACTTCCGAGGCGAGGCCGGGCACGATCCGCGTTCCCTCGAGCGCCCGCGTGAGCGTCTCGAACATCGCCGGCGAAACCTCGCTGTGCTCCAGCGTTTCGCATCGGGCCGGATCGATGCTCCGGACGACTCCCGCGATCGGCACGTGGAGAATTCCTCCGCCCGCCGTCCGCTCGGATGCCCGATCCGCCTCCGCCTCGGCCTTTCCGAGCTCGGCGTAGTTGACGTAAGGCGCCGTGCTCCGCAGCTGGAGTCCCCGGACCCGGGGGCCGGCGATTCGGTAGTCCACGTCGTGGAAGAGCGGCACGAGGATCGCGGGGTCGAGCAGGGCGTGCTCGAACTTCCGGTAGAGCGCCTCGCGGGCGGCCGGACGCGCCTCGGCCCGCGCCTCTTCGAGGAGGCGATCGGTTTCCGGGGAGGAAAAGTAAGCGCGCGTCGCCCCGTTTGCGGAGTGGAAGAGCGTAAACGTGAAATTGTCCGGATCGTCGTAGTCGGCGATCCAGCGGCCCAGCATGACGTCGATGCCCTGGTTGGCGTGCCACGACTCCAGGAACTCGGGCATCGTCTTCGTCGCGAGCTCGGTCTCGATGCCGAGGTCCCGCCAGATGCGGAAAAGGGCCTCCGTCAGGGCGGCGTACTGGTTGAGAAGAATCGGATGGATGGCGACACGCAGCCGGATCGGGAAGGGCAGCCCGGCGCCGCGGATCATTTCGGCGGCCTTCTCGCGCGGGAAGGAGGTCTTCCGGCGTCCCGCGTCGTGGCCGAGGATGCCGGGCGGGATCAGTCCCGTGGCGGGCAAGGCAAAGCGCCCGAGCGCTCCCCACACGAGGTCCTGCGTCCGAATGGCGCCGGCGAGCGCGGTTCGCAGAGCCACGTTCGCTCCCGCGGGGCTCGCCGTGTGAAAGAGGGCGAAGTACGTGTTCTTCTTGGGAGTCTCGACGAGACCGGCGCGAAAGCGGGGCTCGCGCAGGATCGCCTCGAGATCCTGGGGCAGGAGGTCGCGGGCGACGTCGAGCTCTCCCGTCCGAAGGCCGTCCGCGATCGCGGAGGCCGCGAGCGCGGCCTTGAACTCGATCCGTTCCACGCGGGCGGCCTCCCGCGGGAAGCGGGGGTTGCGCTCGAGGACGACGCGCTCGGGCGTGTGCAGCGCGACCTGGAACGGTCCCGTTCCGAACGGCGGCCCATCGCTCGAAGCGGGCGCCCCGACGATGGCCGTTCGCGGATCCGTCAGGAGGGACGCGAAGATCGGCAGGGGATCCGAGAGGCGAATCACGATGTCCCGATCGGTCGGCGCGGAAATGCCTTCGACCGCCTCGGTTTTTCCGGCGGCGTAGTCCGACACTCCGCGGATGGCGGCAAAGGCGGCCGGCATGTCCCGGAAGAGCCGAATCGACCGCTCGAGCGAGGCCTTGACGGCCGGCGCGGTCAGCGGAGTGCCGTCGGAGAAGGCGACCCCCGCCCGGAGGTGGAGCCGGACCGCGAGCCCTCCGTCCTCGAAGGTCCACTTCTCGCAGAGCGCCGGAGCGAGATTGCCCTGCGGATCCATCGTCACGAGGCGTTCGTAGACGTTGGCCAGGACCTCCTGCTCCTCGTTGGTTTCGTACAGTCCGGGCTCGGTCGCCGCGATCGGATTGGCGACGGCGACGACGAGGGTGCCGCCCCGCGGGAGCTCCTCCACGGCGACCTTTTCTTCCGGCGCGAGCCTCTCGATCTCGGCCTGGAATGCCGCGGCCTTCGCGTACTCGCCCCGCAGGTTGGCGAGGGTCGCGGCGAGCGAGAGAAATCCCGCCAGATGCGCCGCGTCGCCGCTTCCGCGGGTCATCTGGATCCCGCGCTCGGTCCAGTTGCGGGCGTCGTCGATGCGCCGGGCCTGCCAGGTCGTTTCGGCGAGGAGGAGGACGGCGGCCGCCGCCCGGGTCGTCTGTTTCTCGGCCTCGAGCACGCGGATCGCGGCCTCGGCCTCCCGCAGCGCCGCATCGATGTTGCCCGCCATGCGATGGCCCTGGGCGAGGAGCAGCCGCGCCTCGCCTTCGCGCTGGCGGTCCTCCGAGTCCTCGGCGTCTTCGAGGTAGTCGAGCGCGACCTTCGCGACCCGGATCGCGTCCTCCGCGCTGAAGGCGTCGAGCGACTTCTGCGCGAGCTTCAAGCCGTACTCGACGGCCTTCTCGGAGACGTCGGCCTGCGAGAAATGGTGGAGGAGCTCGGGATAGACGCGCTCGAGCCGGCCGGCGTTGCGCTTCTCGACGAGCTCGGCGTACTTGCGATGGAGCGAGCGGCGCTTGCGCCGCGAGAGCGCGGCGTAGAGGACGTCGCGGACGATGCCGCTCGAGAAGGTCAGCCGGTCGCCGCGGGACTCCCGCTCTTCCTCGAGCATGCCCTCGCGCACGAGGCGGTCGATCTCGTCGTCGAGGTCCCGGACGTCCTCGGCGATCTCCTCGAGGTCCTTGGAGTCGAAGGTCTTCCCGAGCACGGACGCGACCGAGAGCAGGTCCCGGAGCTCCTGCGGGAGCCGCTCGATGCGCTTCTCGACGGCCTGCTGGATCGTCGCCGGCAGGGCGTCGGCCGAGATCTCGGCCTCCTTCGAGAAGCTCCACGCCCCGGTGTCGTCCTTCGCGATCCCGCCCGACTCCACGAGCGAGCGCACGAGCTCGCGGGTGAAGAAGGGGTTGCCCTCGGTCGCGTCCCGGAGTCTCCGGGCGAGCTCGTCGGAGACCTTCGGGGCGCCGACGAGCGACTCGACGAGCGAGCGGTGCTCGGACGGGGAGAAGGGCGGGAGCGTGATCGAGACGAAGCGCGGGTCGTCCGCGAAGGATTCGAGCATGCGGATGAGCGGGTGCCGCTTGTCGGTCTCGGTCTGCCGGTAGCTGCCGACGATCAGCGTGGGCGTGGGCCGCAGGCGGCGGACGATGTACTGGAGCGCCTCGATCGAGACCTCCGCTCCATGGAGGTTGTCCAGGATGAGAACGAGCGGCTTGCCGCCGGCTATCCTGGTCAGCGTCCGGGCGATGAGCTCGAAGACCTGGATCCGGTCCTCGGCCTTCTTCTCCTCCGGGGCGATCGCGATGCGGGAATCGCCGCCGATCGCGGAGCGCAGCTCGCCGATCTCCGAGAGCTGGGGAAAGAGGGCCACGAGGTCGGGGGCGAGGTCCGAGAAGTCGGGCCGCTCGGAGGAGCCGGCCGGGTCGCGGGACTGGAAATAGTCCTCGATCAGCTCGCAGAAGCCCTGGTAGGAGAACGAGCGATCCTGCTCGACGAAGCGCCCGTAGAGGACGCGGATCTTGCGGACCACGGCGAGGTTCTTGAGCTCCTCGAGCAGGCGCGTCTTGCCGATGCCGGGCTCGCCGGCCACGACCGCGAACTGGCCCTCGCCCGCGATCGCGGCGTTCAGGCGCCGCTGGAGCTCGGCGAACTCCTTCTCCCGGCCGACGAAGACGGACGACGCCGGCCTCTGGATCACGCGGCTCGCCGACAGGACGACCGACTTGCCGAACTCGTCGGTCGCGAGGCTCGAGCGGTGGCGCTTCAGGGCCTCGGCGACCTGGCCCGCCTTCTGGGGGCGCTTGCCCGGGTCCTTCTCGAGGCAGCGCAGGATGACGTCCTGGAGCTCCTCGCGGATCTCGGCCCCGAGCGCCCGCGGCGGCTGCGGGACCTCGTGAACGATGCGGTAGAGGATGGACTGGACCTCGCCCGTGAAGGGCGGCTCGCCCACGAGACACTCGTAGAGGACGACGCCGAGGGAGTAGATGTCGGAGCGGCCGTCGAAGGCCCGCGAGGCGACCTGCTCGGGGGAGAGGTACGCCACGGTTCCCACGAGCGTGCCGGTCTTGGTGAGGCGCGACTCGGTCGCGGAATGGGCGAGTCCGAAGTCCATCACGCGGACCCGCACGCCCGTGCCGCCCTCGTCCCGCATCACCATGACGTTGGCAGGCTTGATGTCGCGGTGGACGACGCCCCGCGAGTGGCTGTAGTCGAGGGCCTCGGCAACCTGAATCCCGATGTCGACGACTTCGCCGAGGCGAAGCGACTGGTCCCGGATCAGGCGGAGGAGGGTCGTTCCCCCGACGAGCGGCATGACGAAGAAAAGCGACCCCTGGTCCCGGCCGAGGTCGTGGATCGGCACGATGGCCGGGTGGTCCATCTGGGCGACGAGCTGGGCCTCGCGCTGGAAGCGCTCCTCGAGCTCGGTCGTCAGGTCGCTCGACGAGATCAGCTTGACCGCGACGTCGCGGTTGAGCAACGGATCGCGTGCGCGGTAGACGACGCCCATGCCGCCACGGCCGAGCTCCCCGAGGATCTCGTAGCGATTGGCGAGCTTCGAGCCGATCATCCGGTCCCCGCTAGCGTCGGATCCAGAGGTCTTCGTAGGGGACGACGGCATTGGCCTGGCCGATCGTCGTCAGGCCCTCGACCTCCGGCCGCGCGAAGCAATAGACCTGATCGTGGAAGAGGGGCAGGATCAATGCGTCTCGGGCGATGAGCTCCTCCGCCTGGCGGTACAGGGAATGACGGACTCGCGGGTCGGTCTCGATACGCCCCTGCTCGGCGAGCTGGTCGAGCTCGGGGGCGGCGACGTAGTTACGGAACGAGCCGGCCCCCGAGTGCAAAACGCCATAGAGGAACGTGTCCGTGTCGGGATAGTCCCCCGTCCACCGGCCGACGTCGATGTCCGCGTCGGCGTCGTAGGAGAGCTTGAGGTATTCGGTCATCGTCTTGTTGGCGGGGCGGATGCGGTACCCGGCCTGGCGAAACGCCTCCGAGAGCTCGCGGAAGACTCCGGCGAACTCCCCGAAGAAGATCGGATGGACCGCGGCGACGAGATCGATCGACTCGCGTGACACCGTGGCCTCGACCGAGCTGTCGGGAGTCGCCGGGCCCGAGGCGCGGCTGCCTCCGCTCGGCCCGGCCGCCGAGTAGCCGAGAAGTCCCGGCGGGATCAGGCCGTGGGCCGGGATCGCGAAACGCCCCAGCGTGCGGCGGACGAGACCGTTCACGTCGACCGCGCGGAAGAGCCGGCGGCGCAGCTCCACGTCCTGGAGCGGCCCCCGGCCCCGGTGGAAGACGACGAAGTACGTCGTCAGCCGCGGACTCTCGCGGTAGCCCGAAGCGAAGCGGGGATCGTGCCGGAACGCCTCGGCGTCGGCCGGCAGGAGGTCTCGCGCGAGCGACAGGCGGCCGGCGAGAAATTCGTCGCGGACCTCCTCGGGCGTGATCCCGAGGTGGAAGACGATGCCTTCGCTCCGGGGGCGCCCGGCGCGCCAGTAGTTGGGATTGCGCTCGAGCTCCAGCCGGCGGCCCGGCTCGAAGCTGACGACTCGGAAGGGCCCCGTTCCGACGGCGCCCTCGCGCGCGGTCGAGCCGATCGCGCCGGTGCCCTCGGGGACGATCGCCGTTGCGGCGTAGGAAATGATCGCGGGGAAGAAGGGGAGCGGTTTTTCCAAGTCCACGTAGAACTCGGTCGGCGACACGATGTGGAAGCCGGAAAGATCCGTGGCCTGGCCATCGAGCAGGCGCTGGGCTCCCTGGATCACCGAGAGCACCCAGCGGATCTCGCTCTCGCGGTTCAGGAGGAGCCGCTCCCAGGAATGACGCACGTCGCGCGCGGTCAGGCGCCGTCCGTTGTGGAAGCGGACGCTCGGCTGGAGACGGAACCGGAATCGCGCGCCGTCGTTCTCCATCAGGACTTCGGACGCGAGCAACGGAATGATCCGCGTTCCCTCGGCCGCCCAGGTCAGCGTCTCGAACACGCTCGGAAGGACGTCCGCCTGCTCGACCGTCGCGGTGAGCGACGGGTCGAGGCTCCGCACGACCCCCTGGATCGGAACGTGCAGGACGCCTCCGCCGATCTGGGCCTCGGGGGCCGCGGGCGTCGCGGGCCCCGTCGCCTTACCGAGGTCCGCGTAGTTGACGTACGGGGCCGTCGAGTGGAGCTGGATGCCCCGCACGGCCGGGTTGGCGACCCGGTAGTCCACGTCGTGGAAGAGTGGGACGAGGATCCCGGAGTCGAGGAGGCTGTGCTCGAACTTCCGGTACAGGCTCTCGCGGGCGGCCGGGCGGAGCTCGGCGCGGGCTTCCTCGAGCTGGTGGTCCGCCTCGGGCGAGGAGAAATACGCGCGCAGCCGCCCGTTTTCCGAATGGAAGAGGTTGTGGGTGAAGTTGTCCGGGTCGTCGTAATCGGCGATCCAGCGACCCATCAGCAGGTCGATGTTTGCGTTGGCATGCCACGTCTCGAGAAACTCGGGCATCGTCTTTGTGGCGACCTCGACCTCGACGCCGATCTCGGCCCAGAGCCGGAACAGGGCCTGGGTCAGCGCGGCGTACTGGTTCTGGAGAATGGGATGGACCGAGGCGCGCAGGCGGACCGGCGTCGCGAGGCCGGCGGAGCGGATCATCTCCACGGCCTTCTCGCGGGCGAGGTGAGGTTGCCGGCGCCCCGGATCGTGGCCCAGGACGCCCGGAGGAATGACGCCGGTCGCCGGAAGCGCGAACCGGCCGAGGGCTCCCCAGACGAAGTCCTGCGTTCGCGCAACTCCGGCGAGCGCCATCCGCAGGGCCGCATGCGAAGCCACCGGGCTCGCCTCGTGGAAGACGGCAAAGTACGTGTTTTTCTTGGGCGTCTCGACGAGCCCGCCGCGGAAGCGAGGCTCGCGCAGGATCGATTCGAGGTCCCGGGGCAGAAGGTCGCGGGCCACGTCGATCGCCCCGGACCGCAACCCTTCGGCGATCTCCGATCCCGAGAGGGACGCGCGAAATTCGATCCGGTCGAGGCGTGCGCCCGGGGACCGCCAGTGCCGCGGGTTGCGCTCGAGGATCGCGCCGTTCGGCGTGTGAGACACGACCCGGAACGGGCCCGTGCCGACGGGCGCCCTGGCCGCGGGATCCGTTCCGTCGGCGGCGATGGCCGTCCGGCCGTCGGTCAGGAGCGACGGAAGAATCGGAACGGGATGGTCGAGCCGGATGCGGACCTCCTCCTCGGAGACCGCCTCGATTCCCGCGACGGATTCGACCCGGCCCTCGAGAAAGTCCCGGACGCCCTCGATCGCCGTGAACGCCGCCGCCATGACGTCGCGTGAGATGCGGATCGAGCGCTCCAGAGCCGCCTTCACGGCAGACGTCGTCAGCGGCCGCCCGTCGGAGAAGACGACGCCGGGCCGCAGGTGGAGGCGCGCGGCCGAGCCCCCGGCCTCGAGAGCCCAGTGATCCGAGAGATGGGGCGCGAGATTGCCCTGGGCGTCCATCGTGACGAGGGTCTCGAACACGTTGGCGAGGACCTCGTGCTCCTCGGTGGTCTCGTAGATCGCAGGCTCCGTGGCCGCCACCGGATTCGGGAGCGCGACGACGAGGGTTCCGCCCCGCGGGATCTCCTCTTCGGGCGCCTTCTCCCGCGGGGTCAGGGCCACGATCTCGGACTGGTAGGCCGAGGCCTTCGCGTACTCGCCCCGGAGGTTCGCCACCGTTGCGCCGAGCGAGAGGAGCTTGGCGAGGTGCTCCGGCTCGCCCGATGCGCGCGCGGCCTCGATGCCCCGCTCGACCCATCGGCGGGCGTCGTCGATCCGGCGCGCCTGCCAGGCGGCCTCGGCGGCGAAGAGGATTGCGCCGACCGCCCGGCCCGTGCGCTTCTTCTCTTCGAAGACGCGAACGGCGGTCTCGGCCTCCCGCAGCGCGCCCTCGACGTTGCCGGTCATCCGCTGGCCCTGGGCCAGCATCAGCCGGGCGTCGCCTTCGAGCCCCGGATCGCCCTCCCACTCCTCGTCCTCGAGAAACTCGAGCGTGATCTTCGCGACACGGATCGCGTCCTCCGGGCTGAAGGTGTCGAGCGACTTCTGCGCGAGCTTCAAACCGTACTCGACCGTCCTTTCCGGCACGTCGCCCTGCCAGAAGTGGTGAACCAGCTCGGGGTAGACGCGCTCGAGCCGCCCGGCCGACCGCTTCTCGATCAGCTCGGCGTACTTGCGGTGAAGGGAACGGCGGCGCCGGCGGGAAAGCGCTCCGTAGAGCACGTCGCGCACGATTCCGCTCGCAAACGTCAGCCGGTCGCCGCGGGACTCGCGCTCTTCCTCGAGGATGCCCTCGAGGGTGAGACGGTCGATCGCGTCGTCGATGCCCTTCGCGCCCTCGGCGAGCGTCTCGAGGTCCCGCGAGTCGAACGTCTTGCCGAAGACCGACGCGATCGACAGCAGGTCTCGCAGCTCTTCCGGCAGCCGCTCGATGCGCTTTTCGACGGCCTGCTGGATCGTCGCCGGAAGCGCGTCGGCCGAGATCTCCGCCTCCTTCGAGAAGCTCCAGGCGCCGGTGTCGTCCCGCGTGATGCCGCCCGACTCCACGAGCGAGCGGATGAGCTCCTTGGTGAAGAACGGGTTGCCCTCCGTCGCGTCGCGCAGCCTCTGCGCGAGGTCGTCGGAAACCTTGGGCGCCCCGACGAGCGATTCGACGAGGGAGCGGTGCTCGGAGGGGGAGAAGGACGGCAGCGTCAGCGAGACGAACCGGGGGTCGTCCACGAAGGAGTCGAGCATCCGCGTCAGCGGGTGGCGCTTGTCGGTCTCGGTCTGGCGGTAGCTGCCGACGATCAGGGTCGGGGTCGGCGCGAGACGGCGCACGATGTACTGGAGAGCCTCGATCGAGACCTCGGCCCCGTGGAGGTTCTCGAGGATCAGGACGAGGGGCTTCCCGCCGGCGATCCGGGTCAAGGTCCGGGCGAGCAGCTCGAAGATCTGGATCCGGTCGTCGACCTTCTTCTCCTCGGCCGGGACGGCGATGCGCGAGTCGCCGCTGACGGCCGAGCGCAGGTCGGCGATCTCGGAGAGCTGAGGGAAGAGGGCGATGAGGTCGGCGGCGACGTCCGAGAAATCGGGGCGCTCGCCCGAGGACGCCGTCGCGTCGCGGGTCCGGAAGTAGTCCTGGACGAGCTCGCAGAAGCCCTGGTACGAGAAGGACCGGTCCTGCTCGACGAATCGTCCGTAGAGAACGCGGATCTTTCGCGCGATGGCGAGATTCTTCAACTCCTCGAGCAGGCGCGTTTTGCCGATCCCGGGCTCCCCGGCCACGACGGCGAACTGGCAGTCGCCGGCGATCGCGGCGTTCAGGCGCCGCTGGAGCTCGGCGAACTCCTTCTCGCGGCCGATGAAGACGGACAGCGCCGGCCGCTGGAGGACGCGGCTCGCCGAAAGCACGACCGACATGCGGAACTCGTCGGTCGCGAGACTCGCCTTGTGGCGGCGGAGCGCGTCGGCGACCTGGCCCGCCTTCTGGGGGCGCCTGGCCGGGTCCTTCTCGAGGCACCGCAGGATGATGTCCTGGAGCTCCTCGCGGATCTCGGCCCCGAGCGCCCGCGGCGGCTGCGGAATCTCGTGGACGATCCGATAGAGGATCGACTGGACCTCGCCCGTGAACGGCGGCTCGCCGACGAGGCACTCGTAGAGGACGACGCCCAGGGAGTAGATGTCGGAGCGTCCGTCGAAGGCCCGCGAAGCGACCTGCTCGGGAGCGAGGTACGCGACCGTGCCGACGAGCGTTCCGGTCTTCGTCAGGCGCGACTCGGTCACCGCATGCGCCAGGCCGAAGTCCATGACCCGGACCCTGGCTCCGGAGCCTTCCTCGCGGGTGACCATGATGTTGGCGGGCTTGATGTCGCGGTGCACGACGCCGCGCGAGTGGCTGTAGTCGAGCGCGTCGGCGACCTGGATTCCGATGTCCACGACCTCGCCCAGGTGGAGCGACTGGTCGCGGATGAGGCGCAGGAGGTTCGTGCCGCTCGCCACCGGCATCACGAAGAAGAGGGAGCCCTCGTGCCGCCCGAAGTCGTAGATCGGCACGATGGCCGGGTGGTCCATCTGGGCCACGAGCTGGGCCTCGCGCTGGAAGCGCTCCTCGACGTCGGCCGTCAGGTCGGTCGAGGAGATCAGCTTGACCGCGACCTCGCGGTTCAGGAGCGGATCGCGGGCGCGGTAAACGACGCCCATGCCTCCGCGGCCGAGCTCCCCCAGGATCTCGTACCGGTTCGCGAGCTTCGTTTTGATCAGGTCGGTCGTCTGCGCCAAGACCTGCGGAGTTTAAGCGCAAAGGGGCGACTTCTCGCTATGATTCCCGCCATGCCGGATTTCGAAAAGCTGGGCGTCTTCTACCTCGGCAAGTCCTACGATCTCCGGAAGAAGAAGCGGGGGGACGGGCTCGTCCTCTACGACTCGCGCGACCTCGTCACGCACGCCGTCTGCGTCGGCATGACGGGAAGCGGCAAGACCGGCTTGTGCCTGTCGCTGATCGAGGAGGCCGCGATCGACGGCGTGCCCGCGATCCTGATCGACCCGAAGGGCGACCTCGGCAACCTGCTTCTGACGTTCCCGGACCTGGCGGCGTCGGACTTCCGGCCGTGGATCAACGAAGAGGATGCCGCGCGCAAAGGACTGTCACCCGACGAGTACGCAAAGCAGCAGGCCGAGCTCTGGACGAAGGGGCTCGCCGAGTGGGGCGAGGACGGCGCCCGCATCCGGCGCCTCAGGGACGCCGCGGATTTCGCGATCTATACGCCGGGGTCGAACGCCGGGCTCCCGGTCTCGATCCTGAAGTCCTTCGCGGCCCCGCCGCGCGGAGCGCAGGACGACGAGGAAGCCCTGCGGGAACGGGTCGGGTCGACCGCCACGGGGCTCCTGACGCTCGCCGGCGTCGACGTCGATCCGCTCAAGAGCCGCGAGCACATTCTCGTGTCGACGATCCTCGCCGCGGCGTGGCAGAAGGGCGAGGATCTCGACCTCGCGGGCCTGATCGCCCGGATCCAGACGCCGTCGGTGGCGAAGGTCGGCGTCGTCGACCTCGAGTCCTTCTTCCCGGCGAAGGACCGCTTCGCCCTGGCGATGAGCCTGAACAACATTCTCGCGGCGCCGGGCTTCGCGAGCTGGCTCGAGGGGGAGCCCCTCGAGGTCGGATCGATCCTGCGCACGCCCGCCGGCAAGCCGCGCGTCGCCATCTTCTCGATCGCCCACCTCTCCGACGCCGAGCGCATGTTCTTCGTGACGCTCCTCCTCAACCAGACGCTGGCGTGGATGCGGGCGCAGTCGGGGACGACGAGCCTGCGGGCGATCCTCTACATGGACGAGATCGCGGGTTACTTCCCGCCCGTGGCCACACCCCCCGCCAAGGCCCCCCTCCTGACGCTCCTGAAGCAGGGACGGGCGTTCGGCCTCGGCGTCGTGCTCGCGACGCAGAACCCGGTCGACCTCGACTACAAGGGCCTCGCGAACACGGGAACGTGGTTCCTCGGCCGGCTCCAGACGGAGCGCGACAAGGCCCGCGTGCTCGAGGGGCTCGAGGGCGCGGCCGCCAGCGCGTCGCAGAAGTTCGACCGGGGGAAGATGGAGGAGACCCTGGCCGCGCTCGGCAGCCGCGTGTTCCTGCTCAACAACGTGCACGAGGACGCGCCCGAGGTGTTCGAGACGCGCTGGGCGCTCTCCTATCTGCGCGGCCCGCTGACGCGCGCCCAGATCAAGACCCTGATGGACCCGAGGCGCGTGGCGGCGACCGGAAAGACCGAGGCCGCTCCGGCGGCGAAACCCGCGCCGTCGTCCGGCGGCCCGCGGCCGGTCGTTCCGCCGGGCGTGTCGCAGCTCTTCGTTCCGGCGCGCGGCGCCGGGGGAGAGATCATCTACCGCGCGGCCGTGCTCGGCGAAGCCGACGTCTATTTCTCGGACGGGAAGCGCGAGGTCTCGTCGACGCGCCGCGTGGCGCGGGTCGCGCCGCTCGCAAGTTCGCTCGACTGGAATGCGGGTGAGGAGCCCGACTTCGCCGTCGAGGACCTCGAGGCGGAGCCGGCGGCCGGAGCGGCGTTCGCGGACGCCGGCGGCGCGCTCGGAGGCAAGAGCTCGGAGGGCTGGACATCGGGACTTTTCCGCCTGGATCTATCGGGAGGCGACCGTCGACCTCTTCCGGAGCGCTTCGGCCGGCGTGGTGTCGAAGCCCGGCGAGAGCGAGGCCGACTTCCGTGGCCGCCTCCAGCAGGACGCCCGCGAGAAGCGCGACGCCGCGGCCGACCGCCTGCGGGAAAAGTACGCCGCCAAGCTCGCCGTCGCTTCAGGAGCGCCTGCGGCGCGCGCAGCAGGCGGTGGGCCGCGAAAAGCAGGAGTCGGTGCAGGCCGGAGTCCAGACGGCGATTTCGGTCGGCGCGACTGTCCTCGGCGCGATCTTCGGCCGCAAGGCCGTGAGCGCCACGACGATCGGCAAGGCCACGACGGCGGCGCGCTCGGCCGGCCGAACGATGAAGCAGGCGGGCGACGTGCAGAGAGCCGAGGAGACCGAGGGCGCGATCCGGCAGCAGATCCAGGCGCTCGAGGACGAGCTCCAGGCCGAGCTCGCGGCGCAGTCCGCGGCGAGCGATCCGGCGTCGGAAGCTCTCGAGAAGGTCTCGCTGCGGCCGAAGAAGACCGACATCACGGTGCGGCGGGTGGCTCTGGTGTGGCTGCCGTACCGGGGCGAACATCCGGCGTGGACGTAGGGCGGCGACAACCCAGGACCGCCCCTGCGACCGGAGCCCCGGTCCCGGGCGCTGCAGGTTTCGGGCTCTCGTCGTCGGGGCGGGGCTGGCTGTCGTTTCTCAAGACGTTGTTCACTGGCGAACCTCCTTAAGAGACCCCTCTCCCCCGACAGGGGGAGAGGGCAGAGTGAGGGGTTGGGACCAACGGGTCCGATAAGAATCGCTGTGCGCCGATCGAGCTAGGGAGCGCCCCTCACCCCGTCCCTCTCCCGCCGGGAGAGGGGGAAGGGACGCCCAGCCCGATCGTGGCCGTGAACAACGTGTTGAGAATCCTCAGCTAGCCCCCGCCCTCCGGCCCCGAGATGACGGTCACTCCCAGCCCCGGCGCGTCGGTCGTGCGCATGACGCCGTCTTCGAGCGTGAAGCCGCCCGAGACCACATCGCGGGCGAGGTCGAGCGAGCCGTCGAGGTCGAGGTAGCGCGTCGCCGGGGACGCGAAGGCCGCGTGGAGGGCCGCGGCGATCGAGATGCGGCTCTCGTCCATGCAGCCCCACATGAGACGGATGCCGGCCGTCTCGGCGATCGCGGCGATGCGGAGCGCCGGCCAGACGCCGCCGCACTTCATCAGCTTGATGTTGTAGATCCCACAGAGGGGCTCCGGCCCGGCGAGCGCCAGCGCATCCTTCTCGCCGTGGAGGCTCTCGTCGGCCGCGATCCGGGAGCGCCATGCCTGCGGGAGGCGCCGGACGCCGCCGAAGTTTTCGCGCGTCACGGGCTGCTCGACGAACTCGATGTCCAGCCTTTCGGCGCGCTCGAAGAAGGCCGCGGTCTCCTCGAGCGTGTAGCCGATGTTGGCGTCGACGCGGAGAACGCCGCGCGTTCCGACGCGCTCGCGGAGCCTCACCAGGCGTTCGAGGTCTTCCTCGAGCGAATCCCCGATCTTGACCTTGAGCACCCGGAAGCCCCGCCCGAGGTACTCGTCGGCTTCCGCGAGCGTTTCCGCGACCGGCTTGATGCCGATCGTGATCGAGGTCGGGAGAGCCTCGTGGACGCGGCCGAGCATCTCGGAAAGCGGGACGCCGAGGCGCTGCGCCAGGGCGTCGTGGAGGGCGATGTCGACTGCCGCCCGCGCGGCGGGCGCAAGCGGGAAGCGCTCCTCGGCCTCGCGGCAGAGCGCGGGAAGCGATCGGACGTCGCGGCCCCGAAGCCACTCGAGGTTCGAAGGGGAGAGCGCCGCGCGGCAGCTCTCGACCGTCTCTCCGGTGACGTGCTCGCCGGGCGAGCCGGCGCCGAGGCCGGCGATCCCGGCGTCCGTCTCGATACGGACGACGACGTTGCCGACGTGCGTCACGGGCTCCTGGCCCGCGATCGCGTACGGACGCGTCAGTGCGAACTGCTCGAGGACGCTCTCGAGGCGGCGGATCTTCACCGCTTCGCCTCGCTCGCCAGAAACTCCCGGACGACCGGGAGAAGCGATTCGACGCCTTCTTCGAGTGGAAGGACGACGGGAATCCCGAGCTCTTCGCGAAGCCTTTCGCGCTCGCCCTCGAGCGCTTCCCGCGACATGTGCTCGCCGTTCAGCGTCACCGCGAGCGTGCGGGCGCCGAGCGTCCGGATCAGGGCGATCTCGTCGGCGAGCGGAGGGATCCGCAGGTCGAGCTCCTCGAGGCCCTCGTAGCAGACTCGCGCCGGCGCGTGCTGCAGGATGACGCCCCGGGCCTGCCCGGAGATCAGGAACTCCGAGCCGCAGGGTCCCGAGGGATTGCGCAGCGCCGACTGCCCCTCGAGGAGGATGAGATCGGGTCGTGCCGCTCGCCAGCACGAGACGACGGCATGCTCGAGCTCTCCCGAGACGAAGTCGTTGGGGATCGAGTCGAAGATGAAGCCGAAGGGCGCGCCCTGCATCCAGCCGGTCTGGCCGGTGAAGATGAGCTCGGCGCGAATGCCGGCGCGCCGGCAGGCGTCGAGCAGGAACCGGGCGGTCGTCCGCTTGCCGAGCGCGCAATCGGTCCCGAGGAGCGCGAGGCGGGGCGCCTCGACCTCGAGAATCGCCCCGCTCCAGAAGTGGAGCTCGGTGCGCCGCGCGGTCTTCCGGACGTCGACGATCGCGACGCCCCGGCGGGACGCGGCCGCGGAAAGCTCCGGGTCGTCGGAGATGAACTCGTGAAGGCCGTTGACGACCGACATGCCGCACTCGATTGCCTCGAGGAGGAGCCCCCTGAGGCCCGGCGTCAGGCGGCCCCCCGAGGTCGCGACCCCGACGACGCAGAAGTCGGGCGTCGGTCCGGCGCGCAGCGCCTCCGCGATCGAGGCGTAGACGGGGATTCCGCGGGCCTTGCCGTCGAGGACCTCGCCGGCGTCGCGCCCGGCCGTCGGCGGGTCGATGACGCCGAGGATTTCGTACCGGTCGGTGCCGCGCACCAGGCCATGCGCGGTCTTCCCGTTCGCGGTGGCGAAGAATCCGTCGCAAACGACGATCGCGGTCCCGTCCATGGCCGGCGCATTATGCGACGAAACCGCCGGCCGCCCGTTGACACTGAAACCCGGCCGCCGGTACGCTCGTATAGAGAGTCTGTAGGAGAGCGCATGGCGGCCGACCGCACGGACCTTCTCCAGGGAACGCTGGACCTTCTGGTCTTGAAGGCGCTCGCCGGCGGGCCGCTTCACGGCCTCGGTGTCTCGCGGCGCATCGCGCTCGCCACCCGCGGCGCCTTCGACGTCAAGCCGGGCTCGCTCTTTCCGGCGCTCAACCGCCTCGAGGAGAGCGGCTTCGTCGCGTCGGAGTGGGGTCGGTCGGAGAACAACCGGCGCGCGAAGTTCTACACGCTGACCAGGGCGGGGCAGAAGCAGCTCGCGGCCGAGGCTCGGCAGTGGACGCGGATCGCCGGGGCGATCGGCCTGGCCCTCGAGGGAAGCGGGTCGTGACCGCGCTCCGCCGTCTGCGCAGCCTGGCGCGCAATCTCTTCCGGCGCGCGCGGGTCGACCGCGAACTCGACGCCGAGGTCCGGGCGGCCTTCGACCTCCTCGTCGACGAGAAGCTCGCCGAAGGGCTCGACCCCGCCGAGGCGCGCCGCCAGGCCCGGCTCGAGCTCGGCGGCGTCGACCAGGTCGAGGAGGCCGTGCGCGACTCGCGCGCCGGCGCCAGGATCGAGTCGCTCGCACAGGACCTGCGGTACGCCGTCCGGACGCTGGCCCGGAGCCCGGGCTTCTCGGCGGTCGCGATCGTGACGCTGGCGCTCGGCATCGGCGCCAACACCGCGATCTTCACCGTTCTCGATGCGACGCTGATCGCGCCGCTGCCCTACCGGGACCCGTCGCGCCTGGTCATGCTCTGGACGGACTTTCGCGCATCGCGCCAGCCGCGCGTGCCGGCGTCCGCGCACGAGCTCCTGGAGATCCGCCGGCGCGGCAGGCAGCTTTCGGAGGTGGCGGGCATCTGGGTCGGCGCGGGCTCGATCACCGGCGATGGCGAGCCGGAGCGGGTGCGTCTCGCGCTGACGACGCCGAACTTCCTCCCGATCTTCGGCGTGCCGCCGCAGCTCGGGCGTACCCTGCTGCCCTCGGACGAAGGCACGTCCGGCGACCGGTCCGTGGTGCTGTCCGACGCCTTCTGGCGGAGGCGCTTCGGAGCGGATCCCGGGGTCGTCGGGAAGGCCGTTCGCATCGACGGCGGTCTCGTGACGATCGTCGGCGTCATGCCGACGGGCTTCGACGTCGTCTTCGCGGGAGACTCGAGCGTGCCGCCCGGAATCGAGGTCTTCACGACGTTCGGCCGCGACCTCGCCGAGTACCCGCGCGACATGGGCTGGATCCGCATGGTCGCCCGCCTCGCGCCGGGAGCCACGCCGGCGAGCGCGCAGGCGGAGCTCGAGGAGATCGCGCGAGGGCTCCGGGCGGAGTTCGCCGAGTACGCGACGCCGGGCCTCGAGCTGCGGGTCGTCCCGCTCCATGCCGATGCGGTGCGGGACGTCCGTCCGGCGTTGCTCGCGCTCTTCGCCGGCGTCGGTCTCGTGGTCCTCATTGCCTGCGCGAACGTCGCGGCCCTGCTTCTCGTGCGGGCGGCGCGGCGCGAACGGGAGATCGGCCTGCGCGCCGCGCTCGGCGCGAGCCGCGGCCGCATCGCCCGCCAGCTCGTCACCGAAAGCCTCGTGCTCTCGGGGCTCGGCGCCGCGCTCGGCCTGCTGATCGGCCGGGCGGGCCTCGCGGCCCTCCTCGCGCTGCGTCCCGCGGGACTCTCGCGCCTGGACGCGGCGGGGCTCTCGGGGACCGTCCTCCTCTTCACGGTGCTGCTCGCGGCGGCGACGGGGATCCTCTGCGGGCTCGCTCCCGTCGTCGCGATCTCGCGGCGCGACCTCGCGCGCGCGCTCCAGGAGGGAGGCCGGGGCGCGTTCGCCGGCCGCACGCGGCCCCAGCGCATCCTCGTGTTCGCGGAGGTGGCGCTCGGCTTCCTCCTGCTCGCGGGGGCGGGGCTGCTGGTGCGCACCTTCGCCGCGCTCTCGGGCGCCGATCCGGGGTTCCACTCCGCCGGAGCGCTCACCTTCCAGGTGTCGCTCCAGGGCGGGCGCTATCCGGACGACGCCTCGCGGCGCCGCGCCGCCCGCGAGCTCTCCACCCGGCTCGCCGCGCTGCCGGGCGTGTCCTCGGTCGGCGCGGCCTCGCACCTGCCGTTCGACGACTATCCGAACTGGTACGAGTACTACTGGCGGGAGGGCGCGCCCGAATCGGAAAAGACCGCGGCCATGGCCGACCATCGGGCGATCCTGCCGGGCTTCTTCGAGAGCCTCGGCGCCACGGTCGTGCGCGGCCGGGCGTTCACCGACGCCGACGACCCCGAGCATCCCAGCGTCGTCGTGGTCGACGAGACGCTCGCGAAGCGGACCTGGGGCGCCGAGGACCCGATCGGCAAGCGGATCGTCTCGACCTTCATCCACGAGGGCTCGTTCGACCTCACGCCGGCGGAGGTCGTCGGCGTCGTGCGCCACGTCCGCTACCGGGATCTCGGCGCCGACGGGCGCGGCCAGATCTACGTACCCTGGCTGCAGAGCGTGCGGCCGGAGCTCGGGTTCACCCTTCGCGCGGCCGCCGGGGCGGACGCGCGGGGACTCGCCGGCCCGGCCCGCGGCGAGGTCGCGCGGGTCGATCCCGACCTGGCCGTTTCCAAGGTGCGGCTGCTCGAGGATTACGTGCGGCAGGCGGGAGCGGCGGCGCGCTTCACGTCCGTGATCGCGGCGGTCCTCGCGGGGCTCGCCCTGACGCTCGCCTCCATCGGGATCTACGGTCTGCTCGCGTACTCGGTCGCGCAGCGCTCCAACGAGATCGGCGTGCGGCTCGCGCTCGGCGGCGGCCCCGCCGACATCCTGTGGCTCGTGGTGCGCCAGGCGATCGGCCTCGTGGGCTCCGGCCTTGCCGTCGGGATCGCCGGAGCGGTGCTCCTGACGCGCCTGATGGAGAAGCTCCTCTACGGCGTCGGCCCGCGAGACTTCGCGACGCTCGCCGGCGCCGCCGCGGTCCTGGCCGCGGCCGGGACTCTGGCGGCGTGGCTTCCGGCGCGGCGGGCGATTCGCGTCGACCCGATCGCCGCCCTGCGCGCCGACTGACGCGGGCGAGAGGGTAAACTGCCCTCCGCAACGGAGGGCCGCTCCTGCCGAGGAAGAAAATTGCCGCGTCTCAGTCCCGGGCGGGGGCGGTTCGCCACGGCGAGCCGCTGCTGACGCCGGACGACCTCTTCCTCTTCAACGAGGGAACGCACGCCCGGCTCTACGAGAAGCTCGGCGCCCACCCGCGAGTCGCCGGCCGCGACGTCGGAACGTCCTTCGGCGTGTGGGCCCCCAACGCCGCGTCGGTTTCGGTCGTCGGCGACTTCAACGGCTGGGACGGAGAGCGCCACCCCCTCGCTCCCATCGGGGAGTCGGGGGTCTGGGAAGGCTTCGTCCCGGGCGTGGGCCGGGGGGACGTGTACAAGTACCGCATCGTCTCCCGCGTCGCGGGGTACCGGGTCGACAAGGCGGACCCTTACGGGTTTCGCCACGAGGCTCCGCCCCGCACGGGCTCGGTGGTCTGGGACCTCGACTACTCGTGGGGCGACGCCGAGTGGATGCGCCGCCGATCCGAGACGCCGTTCACGTCCGCCCCGATGTCGATCTACGAGGTCCACCTCGGCTCCTGGCGTCGGGTGCCCGACGAGAACAACCGCTCGCTGACTTATCGCGAGATCGCGCCGCTTCTGGCGGCCTACGCGAAGGAGATGGGCTTCACGCACGTCGAACTGCTGCCGGTCATGGAGCACCCGTTCACCGGCTCCTGGGGATACCAGGGCACCGGCTTCTTCGCGCCGACGTCCCGGTTCGGATCGCCCCAGGACCTGATGAATCTCGTCGACACCCTGCACCAGGCCGGAATCGGCGTCATCCTCGACTGGGTGCCCTCGCACTTTCCTTCCGACGAGCACGGCCTGGTCTATTTCGACGGCACCCACCTCTACGAGCACGCGGACTGGCGCAAGGGCTACCAGCCGGACTGGGGGAGCTGCGTCTTCAACTACGGCCGCCACGAGGTGCGGAGCTTCCTCCTGTCCTCGGGCCGCTACTGGCTCGACCGCTTCCACGCCGACGGCCTTCGGGTCGACGCGGTCGCCTCGATGATCTACCTCGACTTCTCGCGCAAGGCCGGGGAGTGGATCCCCAACCAGTACGGCGGCCGCGAGAACATCGACGCGATCGTCTTCCTGCGGCAGTTCAACGAGGAGGTCGGCCGGAGCTTCCCCGACGCGGTGACGATCGCCGAGGAGTCGACGTCCTATCCCATGGTCTCGCGCCCGACCTACCTGGGGGGCCTGGGCTTCTCGATGAAGTGGGACATGGGCTGGATGAACGACACCCTCGACTACATGAAGCTCGATCCGATCTTCCGGAAGTGGCACCACGGAAAGCTGACGTTCCGGCGGATGTACGCGTACTCCGAGAACTTCCTGCTGCCGCTCTCCCACGACGAGGTCGTGCACCTCAAGAAGTCCCTGATGTCGAAGATGCCGGGCCACGACGCCTGGAAGATGGCGGCGAACCTGCGCCTCCTCTTCGCCTACATGTGGGCGCTGCCCGGCAAGAAGCTCCTGTTCATGGGCGGCGAGTTCGGCCAGTGGGCGGAGTGGAACCACGACGCGAGCCTCGACTGGCACCTGGCGGAGCGGCCGCTCCACGCCGGGCTGCGCCATTGGGTCAGGGACCTGAACCGCCTGCTGTCCGCGGAGCCGTCGCTCCACGAGCTCGACTTCGACGCCCGGGGATTCGAGTGGATCGACTGCAACGACGCCGACCACAGCATCGTGTCGCTGGAGCGCCGGGCGAAGGACCCGGCCGACCGGGTGATCGCCGTGTTCAACTTCACTCCCGTCCCGCGCTACGGCTACCTCGTCGGCGTCGACGGCGGGTCGGACTGGGAGGAGATCGCCAACAGCGACGCCGGCGTCTACGGGGGCAGCGGCGTCGGCAATCTGGGCCGCGCGGTTTCGCTCGCGGTTTCGGTGCACGGACGCTCGCACAGTCTGTCCCTGGCGCTGCCGCCGCTCGGAGCGCTCTTCCTCAAGCCGCTGCCGGCGCCCGCCGTCGCCGGGGCCGAAGGCGCCGCCGAAGCGGCGGAGCCGGACGACGATCCGCCGGAGGCCGGGGTCGAGGAGGAGCCGGCGCTCGTCGAGGCTCGCTGACGGCATGGAACGTTTCGTCTGCATCCACGGCCACTTCTACCAGCCGCCCCGCGAGAATCCCTGGCTCGAGGCGATCGAGTTCCAGGACTCGGCCTATCCGTACCACGACTGGAACGAGCGGATCGCCGCCGAGTGTTACGGCCCCAACGCGGCCGCCCGCATCCTCGACGGGGAGAATCGCATCGTCGCGATCGTCAACAACTACGCGTCGATGAGCTTCAACTTCGGGCCGACGCTGCTCTCCTGGCTCGAGACGGCGCGGCCCGACGTTTACGCCGCGATCCTCGAGGCCGACCGCCTGAGCGCCGCGCGGTTCTCCGGAAAGGGATCCGCGCTCGCCCAGCCCTACAACCACATGATCCTGCCGCTCGCCAACGCCGGGGACAAGGCCACCCAGGTCGCCTGGGGGATCCGCGACTTCGAGCACCGCTTCGGGCGGCGCCCCGAGGGAATGTGGCTTCCGGAGACCGCCGTCGACACGGCGAGCCTCGAGACCCTCGCGTCGCAGGGCATCCTCTTCACGATCCTCGCGCCACACCAGGCCACCGCCGTCCGGGCGATGGGGGAGGAGGCCTGGACGGAGCTCGCGGGACTGGAGATCGACCCGACGCAGGCCTACCGCGTGACGCTGCCCTCGGGCGCGACGATCGCGGCGTTCTTCTACGACGGGCCGGTCTCGCGGGCCGTCGCGTTCGACCCGCTGCTGCTCTCGAAGGGCGAGACCTTCGCCGACCGCCTCCTCGGCGCCTTCTCCGACACGCGGGGCCGAGCCCAGCTCGTGCACGTCGCCTCCGACGGCGAGACCTACGGCCATCACCACCGGCACGGAGACATGGCCCTGGCCTACGCACTCCACACCATCGAGACCGGCGGGAGCGCGCGCCTGACAAACTACGCCGAATTCCTGGAGAAGAATCCGCCGACGCACGAAGTGCGGATCGTGGAGGCGACCTCCTGGAGCTGCGCCCACGGCGTCGAGCGCTGGCGAAGCGACTGCGGCTGCCACACGGGCGCCCACCCGGGCTGGAACCAGGCCTGGCGGGCGCCGCTGCGGGCCGCGCTCGACCTCCTTCGCGACGCTCTGGCGCCGCTGTTCGAGTCCGGCGCGGCGGGCCTGCTCGCCGACCCGTGGGCGGCGCGCAACGACTACATCGACGTGATCCTCGACCGCTCGCCCGAGAGTGTGAACCGATTCCTCGCACGGCACGCTTCCGGGACGCTGTCGCCGGAAGAGCGGATGCGCGTCCTGAAGCTCCTCGAGACGCAGCGGCACGCGCAGCTCATGTACACGAGCTGCGGCTGGTTCTTCGACGACGTTTCGGGGATCGAGGCGCGCCAGATCGTCCAGTACGCCGGACGCGCCCTCCAGCTCGCGCAGGACCTCTTCCCGGGCTCGGACCTCGAGGCGCCGTTCCTCGAGGCGCTCGGCCGGGCACGAAGCAACGTTCCCGAGGCCCGCGACGGCCGGCGCATCTACGAGGAGTCCGTGCGGCCGGCCATGGTGTCGCTCGAGCGCGTCGGCGCCCACTACGCGGTCTACTCCCTTTTCGCCGAGTTCGGAGAGGAGACGCGCGTCTACGCCTACCGGGTGGTGCGGGAGGACGAGCGGCGGTTCGCGAGCGGCCGCGCGCGGCTTTCCCTCGGGCGCGTGCGCGTCACCTCGACGATCACCGAGGAGTCCGAGCGCATCGTCTACGGCGTCCTGCATCTCGGGGACCACAACCTGTCGGGCGGGGTCGCCCGGTTCACGACCGAAGAGGAGTACGCGAGTCTCGTCGAGGAGATCTCCGGGGCCTTTTCCTCGGCGGACCTGACGGAGTCGCTGCGCCTGGTCGACCGTCGATTCGGCCGGGGCGTCTATTCGCTGCGCCTCCTCTTCCGCGACGAGCAGCGGCAGGTCGTCCGGGTGCTGCTCCAGTCGGCCCTGGCCCAGACCGACGCGGTCTACCGGCGTCTGTACGAGGAGCACGCACCGCTCATGCGGTTTCTCTCGGGGCACGGGGTGCGCCAGCCCCGCGGCTTCGCGATGGCCGCCGAGCGGGCTCTCTCGACGAGCCTGCGGGAAGCGCTCGATGTCCCCGCCCCCGACATCGCCCGGCTGCGCGCGATCCTCGAGGAGGCCGAGCATGCGGGCATCGTCCTCCACGAGGACGGGCTCGGACTGTCGCTCGGCCAGGCGGTGGAGCGCCTCTCCCGGGAGCTCGCGTCGGGGCCCGAGGACGTCGCACGCGTGGAGGCTCTCGAGGCCGTCGTCACGCTCGCCAGGTCGCTGCCCTTCGACGTCGATTTCGCGAAGGCGCAGAACGCCTACTACGCCCTGGCGCGCAGCGCGCTGCCGGCGATGAAGAGCTCGGCCGCGGCGGGTTCGGAGGCGGCGGAGCTGTGGGTGACGCGCTTTCTCGCGCTCGGCGAAAAACTTTCGGTGCGGGCCGGCGCCAACGATGCCGGCCCGGCTGCGCCCGGCGCACCCGGTCTGTTAAACTCCGGCCCGCGTTGACACCCGTTCTCGAAAAGGCCCTTCGGGTCTCCGGCGTTCCCGAAAAGCTGCTTCCCCTCTTCGCTCTGGCGTACGACCTGCGCTGGACGTGGCGCGGCGACGTGCGGTCGCTCTTCGAGCGGCTCGATCCCGCCGCCTGGCGGCGCGCGCGGGGAAACCCGATCCGCCTCTTCCGCGAAGCGGCGGCCGAGAGGGTCTGGTGGGCGGCGGACGACCCGGAATACCAGTCCGAGCTCCGGGCGACGATCGAGCGCCTCGCCGAGGAGGACAAGGCCGAGCCCCGCGACCCCTCGGCCCGCGAGCTCGTCGCGCGGGGAGAGCGCATCGCCTACTTCTCGGCCGAGTTCGGACTGACGGAGGTCCTGCCGATCTATGCCGGCGGCCTCGGCGTCCTCGCGGGCGACCTGTTGAAGTCGGCGAGCGACCTCGGGGTACCGCTCGTCGGCGTCGGACTCTTCTACCGCGAGGGGTATTTCCGCCAGGTCATCGACGCCGAGGGGCGGCAGTCCGAAGTCTACCCGGCGCTCGAACCGGCCGAGCTTCCGATCTCGGTCGTGGAGCCCCCGGACGGGAGCGCTCCCATCGTCTCGGTCGATCTCGCGGGCCGCGAGGTGCGCCTTCTGGTCCGCCTCGCCCGGGTCGGACGCGTGCCGCTGCTGCTCCTGGATTCGAATCTGCCGGAGAACGAGGCGCCCGACCGCGAGGTCACGGCCCGTCTGTATGGCGGCGGGCACGAGATGCGCCTCCAGCAGGAAATCGCGCTGGGCATCGGGGGACTCCGGGCCCTCGAGAAGGCGGGGCTCAAGACGACGATCCGCCACATCAACGAGGGCCATGCGGCCTTCGTCTCGCTCGAGCGGATCCGCCGCTTCGTCCAGGAGGAACACCTCACGTTCGCCGAGGCGCGCGAGGCCGCGACGAGCGCCAACATCTTCACGACCCACACGCCCGTGCCGGCGGGGATCGACGTCTTCACCCCCGACCTTCTCTGGAAGTACTTCGGCGGCTACGTCGACCAGCTCGGCATCAGCTTCGACGAGTTCTTCGACCTCGGCCGCGAGGTCGGGGAGCACGGCCGGGAGCTCTTCTCCATGGCCGTCCTCGCGATGCGGCTGTCGACCCACCAGAACGCGGTCTCGAAGCTCCACGCCGAGGTGTCGCGGCGGCTCTGGCGGGGCGTCGCGCCCGACCTGCCGCTCTCGGAGATCCCGATCAACGCGATCACCAACGGCGTCCACCCGGCGACGTGGACGGCCTCCGAGATCGCGCACACGGGCGTCGCGGACACGCCCGAGTCGGTCGACCGCGGCGAGCTCTGGCAGGCGCACGAGGGCCTCCGGGCGCGGCTGGTGGCGGCCTGCCGGGAGAAGCTCGTCGAGGAGAAGCGCAAGCAGGGAGCGAAGGAGGAGGAGATCGCGGAGGCCGGGAGCGCGCTCGATCCGAAGGCGCTGACGGTCGGCTTCGCCCGCCGGTTCGCGACCTACAAGCGCGCGACGCTCCTCTTCCGCGAGCCGAAGCGACTCGAGTACCTCCTCCATCAGATCGACCGGCCGGTCCAGTTCCTCTTTGCCGGCAAGGCCCATCCGCGCGACGAGGACGGAAAGACCTTCCTGCGCGCCGTGGCGACCGCGGCCGAACGCCCCGAGTTCCGCGGCCGCGTCGTGTTCCTGCCCGACTACGACATGGGTCTCGCGCGCAAGCTCGTGACCGGCTGCGACGTGTGGCTCAACACGCCGGAGCGCCCCCGCGAAGCGTCCGGCACCTCGGGCATGAAGGCCGCGATGAACGGCGCCCTCAACCTCTCGGTGCTCGACGGCTGGTGGGACGAGGCGCCGCACGACGAGGCCGGGTTCGTCGTGGGCGAGGCCAAGGACCAGGCCCCCGAGGAGGAGATCGTCCGGGCGCTCTTCGACGCGATCGAGAAGCGGGTCCTTCCGATGTTCTTCGACCGCGACGCCTCGGGCCTTCCGCAGCGCTGGATCGACCGGATGATCGTGGCCGCTTCGCGCGTGGCCCGCGAGTTCTCCTCGGACCGGATGGTCTCGGAGTACGTCGAGCAGTGCTACGTGCCGGGCGCGTTCTACCGCCGGGCGATGAAGGACGGCGACCGGGAGCCCTTGAAGCGCCTCGTCGCGTGGAAGGAACGGATCCGGACCGCCTGGCCGGGCGTTCGCTTCGAGAGCGTCGAGGTTCTGCCGGACCCGGCGACCCTGCCGCCGGCCGCGCCCTTCGACGTCGTCGCGCGGGTCGAGCTCGGGCCGCTCGACGCGACGGAGGTTTCCGTGGAGCTCTTCGAGGGGCCCCTCGAGCCGGACGACACCCTCGAGTCGGGAACGGCGGTGCGGCTGGAAGCGATCGCGCGCGAAGGCCAGACGGGGGTCTTCCGTCTCACGCACCGGCGGCCCGCGGCCGAGACGCTCGGGTACACGGTCCGCGTCCGCCCGACGCACCGCGACCTGGCTCATCCCAACGACCTCGGCCTCGTCCTCTGGTGGGGGAAGAGCCGGGAGGCGCGGCGCTACACTCCCGCTTCGTGAGCCCTCCGGCACCGCGTTCCGCCGGCATCCTCCTCCATCCCACCGGCCTGCCCGGGCCCTTCGGCATCGGGGACCTCGGACCGTGGGTCGACCGGCTCTTCGACTGGGCCGTCGCGGCGGGACAGACTCTCTGGCAGGTCCTGCCGCTCTCGCCGATCGGCGGGGGCGGTTCGCCTTACGGCGGCCCGTCCGCCTTCGCCGGCAATCCGCTCCTGATCTCGCCGGAGGGGCTGCTGCGCGACGGGTTTCTCCCCGTCTCGGCCTTCGAGGACCTGCCGACGCTTCCGAAGGATCGGATCGACTTCGACGCCGTGATCCGGTGGAAGGACCGGATCCTGCGCCAGTCCTGGGACCATTTCGCCTCCCGCGCCGGCGAGCCCGCACGCGCCGAGCTCGAAGCGTTTCGCCGCGCGCCCGCGCAGGCGGCCTGGCTCGCGGACTGGACGCTGTTTTCGGCGCTCAAGGCGCGCTTCGCGGGCCGCGCCTGGCTCGACTGGGACGCGGGCCTGCGCGAGCGCGATGCGGACGCCCTCGAGCGGGCCTCGGGCGAGCTCGAGGCCGAGATCTCCTACCAGGCGTACCTCCAGTACCTGTTCTTCCGGCAGTGGGACCGGGTCCTGACGTCGGCGCGCGCGCGGGGCATCACGGTCATGGGCGACATGCCGATCTACGTCTCCCTCGACAGCGCCGACGTGTGGGCGCATCCCGACCTCTTCCAGCTCGACGAGTCTCTCCGGCCCGCGGCGGTCTCGGGAGTCCCGCCCGACTACTTCTCGGAGACCGGCCAGCTCTGGGGCAATCCGCTCTACCGCTGGGAGCGCTTCGAGGAGACGGGCTACGCCTGGTGGGCGGCGCGGATCCGGGCGAACCTGCGGCTCTGCGACCTCCTTCGCATCGATCACTTCCGCGCGTTTGCGGCGTACTGGTCGGTCCCGGCGACGGAGACGACGGCGATCAACGGAAGCTGGCAGCCGGGCCCCGGAGCGAAGCTCTTCGACGCCGTGCGCGCCGAGCTCGGCGGCGGGCCGCTTCCGATCGTCGCGGAGGACCTCGGACATCATCACCGACGAGGTCCGCGACCTGCTCGCCGAGCTCGGCGTGCCCGGGATGAAGGTCCTGCAGTTCGCCTTCTACGAGGCGGACAGCGAGTACCTTCCCCACCGGCACACCGAGAACGCCGTCGTCTACACCGGCACGCACGACAACGACACGGCGCGCGGCTGGTACGCGAACCTGAAGCCCGAGGAGCGGGAGCGCGTGTACGACTACCTGGGGGTCGAGAGCGGGGACGAGGTCCACTGGGCTCTGATCCGCGCGGCGTATGCCTCGGTCGCGGCGCGGGCCATCGCGCCGATGCAGGACGTCCTCGGCCTCGGGAGCGAGGCGCGCATCAACACCCCGGCCGCTCCCGCCGGCAACTGGACCTGGCGCGCCCCGGACTCGGCGTTTCGAGCAGAGGACGCCACTCGCCTGCGCCGGATGGCGGTGTTGTCGGGGCGGTTCCCCGCCCCATAGCCTCGGTTTTCAACGAGAGGTCCCTCTTGGCTCGCGGCGCGGGGAGTCTCCCGAGGTAATCGAGGGAGGAGCCCCGCGCCGCGGGAGCGAGCGCGTCGGGAGGGGCCAGGCTTGCGGTCGAGCCCGCGTCCGGGCGAGCCGCAAGCCGGTGCGCCCGACAGGGCGCAGGCCCCGGACGTCGCGCTCGCGACGGTTAATCCGCGTCGGCAAGCAGCATCGAGAGCAACGCGCTCACGATGCTGACGACGACGGCGCCGAGGATGGCCGAGAGGCACCCGTCGACGTGGAACTGCATGCCGAGCGCGCCGGAGAGCTTTCCGGTCAGCCAGAGCATCAGCCCGTTGACGACGAGCGCAAAGAGTCCGAGCGTCAGGAAGATGATCGGAAGCGTCAGGAGCTTGACGAGCGGGCGCACGAAGGCGTTCAGGACCCCGAAGACCAGGGCCACACCGAGAAAGGGGAGCCAGGTTCCCGTGTAGGTGATTCCCGGAATCAGCGCCACCGCGACCCAGAGCGCCGCCGCGTTGATGAGGAGCCGAAGAAGAAAGCGCATGGTTCCTCCCGCCGCGTCATCATAGCCCGCCGATGTCATGATTCCGCGCGGAGGCGACGATGCGGAGGCGGGGAATTCGCTCTTGACGGTCCGCTTCAGCCTGACACCGCGGCGTCCGTATTCGCTCGCCCTGACGGCCGAGCGGTACACGCGCTTTCCCGAGGTCGTCGACCGTTTCGCCGGTGGCGTGTACCGACGCCTCCTGCCGGTCGGGCGCGGCGTGCTCCTCTCGGTCGAGCAGGCGGGCCCACCCTCCGCCGCCAGTCTCGAAATTCGCCTCGACGGGCGTCTCGCGGATTCCGACGCGGCGCGGACGGCCGCGCGACGCCTCGCCGAAGTGACGCTCGGGGCCGAGTTCCGACGTCGCTTCCTTCTACCGTGCGCATCGCCAGGATCCCGTGCTCGCTTCCCCGATCCGCGCCTTCCGCGGCCTGCGGGTCGCCGGCCTGCCGTCGCTGTGGGAGGCGCTCGTGACGGCGGTTCTCGCGCAGCAGGTCAACCTGATGTTCGCCTACGACATCCGCCGGGAGCTCGCCCTGCGCTACGGGCCGAAGGCGCGGTTCTTCGGCGAGACCTTCGTGGGCTTCCCTTCGACCGGGGCGCTCGCGGACGAAACCCTGCCCCGGCTGCGGCGCTTCCGGCTCTCACGCTCGAAGGCCATCGCGATCCGCGGCCTTGCGCGCGCGTTCGAGGAGGGGAGCCTCTCGGAGGAGGGCCTCGCCTCGTTGCCGGACGAAGAGGCGATCGAACGGCTGACGGAGCTTCCCGGCGTCGGCCGGTGGACGGCGGAGATCGGGCTCCTGCGGGGCCTCGGGCGTCCCGACATCTTCCCGGCCGGGGACCTCGGCGTCGTCAAGTACCTCGCGCAGGGCCTGCTCGGTCATTCGACCCGGGCGAAAGAGGAGGAGATGCGGTCTTTCTCGCAGCGCTGGTCGCCGCACCGCAGCCTCGCCCTCGTCTACGGCTACGCCGAGCTCACTCGACGGAAAGCCGCATCTTCTCGGGCGTCGACTCCTCCGCGCCGACGGCCCGGTCGGGGAACCGGGCCGTCACGAACACGTTGAGGAGGGCGAGCGCGACGAGGATCGCGAAGATCGGCAGGAGCGAGTGCTCGATCGCGAGCCGGAAGAGCGCGGGATCGACGGCCGGCGCACCGGCGCTCGCCTCGGCGTGCCCGCCCGCGAGCAGGCGGCCGGCGGTCTCGGCCGCCGGGCCGAGCCGCCGGGAGAGACCCATCGCGAGAAGGCCGCCGAGCGCTCCGACGCCGACGGACCCGCCGAGCGCGCGGAAGAAGGGCACGAGGCTCGTCGCGACGCCGCGCTCGCGCTCCGAGACGACGTTCTGGATCGCGAGGACCTGCGCCATCGAAGACGGGCCGAGGCCCGCGCCGACGATCGCGCAGGCCGCCGAGATCCAGGGAACGGAAGCGTTCGCCCAGGCGGCGACGCCGAGCGCCGAGAGCCCGGCGAGCGCCAGAAGCGCGCCCCAGCGGGCCGTCCGCCGGAAGCCGAAACGCACGATGAGCCGGGCGGCGGCGGTCGCCGAGAGCGCCCACATCAGGACGAGCGGGGTGACGACCGCCCCGGCGGCTCCGGCCGTGCCGCCGCGGGCCCCCTGGACGAAGAGCGGCACGAACGTGTCGACGCCGAAGATCGTGGTGCCGAGGAGGACGCCGGCCACGTAGGGCGCCGCGGTCGACATCCGGCGAAAAAGGGTCGGCGGGACGAGCGGATGCTCGCGCCGGGTCTGAAGCCGGGTGAACACGGCGAGGGACGCGACCGCGACCGCGAAGATCCCGGCCCGGGGGAGAAGCCCGAGTCCGCCTTCGCCCGGGCGGTGCAACACGGAGAAGAGCAACGCCGTCACGCCGAGGGCGAGCGTCGTGGCCCCCGCGACGTCGAGCGGGTCCGGGAGCGCGGCCCGCGACTCGACCATCTTCGTCGCGACGAGCGCGAAGGCCACGATGCCGAGCGGAATGTTGATCGTGAAGATCGATCGCCAGCCGAGGCTCATCGTCATCCACGCGCCGAGCAGCGGCCCGACGAGGCTCGCGAGCCCCCAGACCCCCGAAAAGAGTCCCTGGACGCGGGCCCTCTCCTCGAGCGAGTAGATGTCGCCCGAGACCGTCAGGGCGATCGGCACGAGGCCCGCGGCTCCCAGCCCCTGGAGCGCCCTCGCCGCGATCAGCTGCGGCATCGAGCGCGCGAGGCTGCAGGCGATCGCCCCCGCGAGAAAGACGGCGATGGCGGTCAGCAGGATCCGGCGCCGTCCGTAGATGTCGGCGAGACGCCCGTAGATCGGCATCATGACCGTGGCGGTCAGGAGGTAGATCGAGAAGACCCAGGAGTAGAGGGCGAGGCCTCCGAGGTCCCCGATGATCGTCGGCATCGCCGTCGACACGACGGTCGACTCGAAGGAGGCGAGGGCGGTGACGAGGATGAGCGCCGCCGTCACCATGCGGCGGCGTTTCGGGTCGAAGCGGGGGGCGGACATGGGAGCCCGACAGTATAGAGTTTCGGCATGCGCGTCCGCGCCGGGACGAGCGGCTTCTCGTACAAGGAATGGAAGGGCAGCTTCTACCCCGAAGATCTTCCCGCCGAGAAGATGCTGTCCTTCTACGCCGGGCGGCTCCCGGCCGTCGAGATCAACAACACGTTCTACCGGATGCCGAAACCCGCGCTGCTCTCGACCTGGGCCGAGCAGGTCCCGCCCGAGTTCCGGTTCGTGCTGAAGGCCTCGCAGCGCATCACCCACCGCAAGCGCCTGAAGGAAGCCGGGGAGGAAGTCGCGTACTTCTTCCAGACGGCCTCGACGCTCGGTGACCGTCTGGGCCCGACGCTCTTCCAGCTCCCGCCGAATCTCAAGAAGGACCTCCCGCGCCTCGAGGCCTTTCTCGCGGTCCTGCCCGCGGGCGCGCGCGCCGCCTTCGAGTTCCGCCACGCGTCGTGGTTCGAGGACGACGTGTTCGGGGTCCTGCGCGGGCGCGGAGCGGCTCTCTGCGTCGCCGAGGACGAGGAGCTCGCGACGCCCCTCGTCGCGACCGCGGACTGGGGATACCTGCGCCTGCGGCGGCAGGACTACGACGACGCGGCGGTCGGCGCATGGGCGGAGAAGGTCCGGGGCCAGGCGTGGAGCGAGGTCTACGTCTTCTTCAAGCACGAGGACGCGGGAGCCGGGCCGCGCCTGGCGGCGAAGCTGCTGGAGCTCTTCGCCTAGTCTCGAGCAGCATTACCCTCTCCCCGGAGGGGAGAGAGCAGGGTGAGGGGGCGCAGACGAACGGTCTACCGCCCGGGAGCGCCGGACTTCAATCGCTCGGCGAGGCGCGCGAGAGCCGTTTGAAGATCCGGCTTCAGGGTCAGCACCGGGCGGAGCGGGTCGTCCTTCAGTTTCTTCATCCGCGCCGGCAGCGTCTTGATCGTGAACTTCTTCGGATCGAGCTTCCCGCCGACCTCGCTCCATTTCAGGGGCGCCGAGCAGGTCGCGCCGGGAACGGGACGCGCGGAAAAGGGCCCGGCGATCGTCTTGCCGTGGCCGTTCTGGAGATAGTCGACGTAGACCTTGCCGTCCCGCGACCCGATCGCCCGCGCCGTCGTCGCGATCTTGCCATGCTCCTGCTCGATGACCTTGGCGAGGATTTCGCCGAGGACGCGCGACTCGGAGTGCGTGCACTGTCCGCCGAGCGGCAGCAGGACGTGGAGACCCGTCGCCCCGCTCGTCTTGATGAAGTCGGGCAGCCCGATGTCGGCGCAGAGGGCGTGGATCGCCTGCGCGATCTCGACGACGTGCGAAAAGGGCGCGCCCTTGGGGTCGAGATCGAGGACGCACCAGTCCGGCCGTTCCGGCGACGCGACGCGGCTCGCCCAGACGTGGAGCGGGATCGAGCCGAGGTTGGCCACGTAGAGGAGCGTCTCCAGGTCATCGCAGACGAAGTAGTCGATCTCGCGCTCGGCGTGCTCGCTCCAGATGCGCTCGAGCCGGATCCAGTCCGGCGCGAAGTTGGGGGCGTCCTTCTGGAAGAACGATTTCCCGGCGATTCCGTCGGGGTAGCGGGTCATCACGAGCGGCCGGTCGGCGAGGTAGGGCAGCAGCCAGGGCGAGATGGCGCGGTAGTACTCGATGAGGTCGCCCTTCGTGTAGCCCTCCTCGGGCCAGAAGACCTTCGTGAGGTTGGAGAAGGGGACCGTCTTGTCGACCTCTTCCGCGGCTCCGGACGGCGGGCGGCGGCGGCTCGTGATCCGGAACCGACCTCGACGTCCTCGACGACACACTCTTCGATCGGTTTGTCCTCGCGCAATCGCAGAAACGCCGGGTGGCGCAGCAGGCCGTCGCCCGTCCGCTCCTTGTAGCGGACCTCGACGACGAGCTCCGGCTCGACCCAGACGTGGCCGCCCCCGGTCGGCACCGGGCCGCCGCAGGGAGGCGTCGGGCGGACGCGCTCGAGGAGCCGCGCATGGATCGAAGCGAGCTGCTTTTCCGAGAATCCGGTTCCGACGCGCCCGGCGTAGACGAGGCCGCCGTCCCGCCAGGAGGCCAGATGCAGGGCGCCGAAACCCGAGCGGACGCCCTCGGGCTTCGTGAAGCCGACGACCGCGAAGTCGCCCGACCGGTCGAGCCGCACCTTGATCCAGTCGCCCGAACGCGTCCCGCGATACGGCGAGTCGGCCTTCTTGCCGACGACGCCCTCGAGGCCGAGCTCGCCGGCCGCCGAAAGCAATGCGTCGCCGGTGCGCTCGACGTGGTCGGCGAAGCGCACCGGCCCGGCGCGGGGCAGGAGGCGCTGCAGGAGGGCCTTGCGCTCGGTCAGCGGCAGCGGGCGCAGGTCGAAGCCCTCGAAGGCGAGCAGGTCGAAGGCGAAGAGGGTTGCGGGCAGCTCGACCGCGGCGCGGTCGATGTCGGGGCGGCGTTGGAGGAGCGCGCGCTTCTGGAGGAGTCCGAAGCGCGGCTTCGACTTCGCGTCGAGCACGACGACCTCGCCGTCGAGGACGAAGGAATCGTAGGGGAGAGCCCCGACGGCGCGCGCGATCTCGGGGAAGGTCGCGGTCGAGTTCATCCCGTGACGGTAGCGGAGCACGGGCTTGCCGTCCTCGCGGCCGGCGAGGAGCCGGTAGCCGTCGTACTTGAGCTCCCAGATCCAGCCGGCCCGCGTGAAGGCTTCGCCGCGCGGCTCGGCGAGCATGAGCTTCACGTCGGCGGCGCGCACGCGGCGCTTCGGCGCGCCGAGGCGCTCGAGGTCGGCGCGGATCCCGGCCGCGCGGCTCGAGCCCGAGGCGAGGTCCTCGAGCGTGAGTCCCGAAAAAATCGACTCCTGAGGGTAGGCCGCCTCGGGCCCCTTCTTCGCCCAACCGTCGCGCTCCTTGATGAGGAGCCACTCCTTGCCGGTCGTCTTGCCCTTCGTCTTCATCCGGACGAGCGTCCAGACGCCGCGGAGCTTGTAGCCGTGGAGCTCGAAGAGGAGCTTGCCCTTCTTCATCCCTTCGTCGAGGTCGGCCAGCGGCGTCCAGCGCCCCTGGTCCCAGACGATGACCGCGCCGGCGCCGTAGTTGCCCTCCGGGATGACGCCCTCGAAGTCGGCGTACTCGACCGGGTGGTCCTCGACCTCGACCGCCAGGCGCTTGTCGGCGGGGTCGGGGGAGGGGCCCTGGGGGACGGCCCAGGATTTCAGGACCCCGCCCCATTCGAGCCGGAAGTCGTAGTGCAGCCGGGTGGCCGCATGTTTCTGCACCACGAAGAGATGCGGGCGGTTCTCGCCCCCCCGCCCGAAGGGCTCCGGGGTGGTGTCGGCGGAGCGCTTTTCCCGGTATTTTTCGAGCGGCACGCTTGCGATTTCCGGAGCCCATGTTACATTTGTCGGCCCGTAAACCTATGAGCGCAAGGCCGATAGCGTCAGGGACCATCTCCTTCGGGCTCGTCTCGATTCCGATCAAGCTCTACGCCGCCGCGGACGCCTCCGCGGGCGTCTCCTTCAACATGCTCCACGCCAAGGACTCCGCGCGCCTCAAGCAGCAGTACATCTGCAGCAAGGACGGCGAGCTCGTCCCGCGCGACCAGATGATCAAGGGCTACGAGTTCTCGAAGGATCGCTACGTGACCTTTACGCCCGAAGAGCTCAAAGCGCTCGAAGAGCAGTCGACCCAGTCGATCGAAGTCGTCGAGTTCGTCCCGATCTCCAAGGTCGATCCGGTCTACTTCGACCGGAGCTACTACGTCGGGCCCGACAAGGGCGGAGCGAAGGCCTACGCGCTCCTCTCCGAGGTCATGAAGGACACGCAGCGCGTGGCGCTCGCCCGTTACGCGGCCCGCGGGAAGATGTACCTCGTGATGCTCCGGCCGTTCGAGAACGGCATCGTGATGCAACAGCTCATGTACGCCGACGAGGTCCGCTCCTTCAGCGAAGTGCCGCTCGAGCCGGCCGACGTCAGCCCGAAGGAGCTCGACCTCGCCAAGCTCCTCGTCGAGCAGCGGGCGTCGGACGTCTTCAAGCCCGAGACCTACGAGGACGACGTCAAGAAGCGTGTCCTGGGCCTCATCCAGAAGAAGGTCGACGGCCAGGACATTTCGATCGTCCCGGCCGAAGCCGGAGGCGGCCAGATCATCGACCTGATGGAGGCGCTGAAGGCGAGCCTCGCCAAGAAGCCCGAGGCCGCGGCGCCTGCCGCGAAGAAGGCGGCGGCGGCCGCCGAGCCCTCGTCGCGCAAGCCCGCCAAGCGCGCGCCGGGCCGCGTCGCGCAGATGCGCACGGAGGCGGGCCGCAAGGCGTAGCGCTTCGTTGAAGGGCTACTCGACCTCCGAAGTCGCCAGGCTCCTCGGGCTTTCCCCATCTCAGGTTCGCGGCTACGTGCGTGCCGGCTTTCTCTCGCCGGACCGCGGTCCCGGGGGGCGGCTCGCCTTCTCCTTTCCGGATCTCGTGTTCCTGCGCACGGCCCGGGGGCTCATGTCGGCGCGCGTCGCCCCGCGGCGGATCCGAAAGGCCCTCCGGAGGCTGCGCGAACAGCTTCCCGAGGGCCGGCCGCTCACGGGTGTCCGGATCGCGATGGAGGGAAGCCGCATCGTCGTCGAGGACGGCGCCCGCCGCTGGCAACCCGAGTCGGGCCAGATCCTCTTCGACTTCGGCGTCGCCGACCTCGCCAGGAAGGTGGCCCCGATCGTCCGGCGGGCCTTTCGCGCGGCGCAGGAAGAGGGGACCGAGTTCTCGGCCGACGACTGGTTCGAGTGGGGGAGCGAGCTCGAGCCGGGCTCGCCCGGGGAGGCCATCGCCGCGTACCGCCGCGCCCTCTCGCTCGATCCCGCGCACCCCGGGGCCCACGTGAACCTCGGGAGGCTCCTGCACGAGGCGGGAGACGCGGCCGCGGCCGAGCCGCACTACGCGGCGGCGCTGGCCGCCCGGCCCGACGACGCCACGGCGGCCTTCAACCTCGGCGTCGCGCTCCAGGACATGGGGCGGCTGCCGGAGGCGCTGCTCGCCTACCAGCGGGCGGTCCGCATCGATCCCTCGAACGCCGATGCCCACTACAACGCGGCGGCCCTCGCCGAGCGGCTGGGGCGCCCCGCCGAGGCCCTGCGCCACCTGCGGACCTATCGGAAACTGACGCGGGAATGAGGTCCGCGGGCGCCGGCCAGGCTAGAACCAGCGACGGAGCCAGTTCTTCTCGAAGAGGATCTTGGCGAAGTGTCCGGAGTAGCCGGGAGGCTGCATGCCGACGGTCGGCACAGGCTCGGCATAGAAGTTCCCTCGCCCGACTCCCGCCTTGCCGTCGCCGGCTTCGATGAAGCATTCGCCGGCGCCATCGAAGGTCGCCGGCGCTCCGTCTCCCGTGATCGCCCGGACGATGTCATGATGCCACGACTTCCGCCTGTGCGTGCGCGAACACTCCGGCCTTGATTCGGCTCATCTGGCGCAAAAACACAGGAACGCATGTTTTCAAGCCGCGGGCTGCGGGGACGCCGGAACGATGCCCGCCGTCGGAGCGGCGACCTTCCTGACCTCCCAGTGCCACTTCCAGAGCAGATAGACGGCCGGGTAGACCAGCAGCTCCATGATGAACGACGTGAAGAGCCCGCCGACCATCGGCGCGGCGATGCGCTTCATCACGTCGGCGCCGGTGCCGGTCGACCACATGATCGGCAGCAGGCCCGATGAACGCGGCGGCGACCGTCATCACCTTGGGCCGCACGCGCTTGACCGCGCCGTGGACGATGGCCTCGTCCAGGTCTGCCGCGTGCGCAGCCGTCCCGCGCGCCTGCGCCTCGTCGTAGGCGAGGTCGAGGAAGAGCAGCATGAAGACGCCGGTCTCGGCGTCGAGGCCCATCAGCGCGATCATCCCGACCCACACGCGCGATCGAGATGTTGTAGCCGAGCAGCGTAGAGCAGCCAGACCGCGCCGACCGCCGAGAACGGCACCGCGAGCATGACGATCGTGCGTCTTCGAACGCGGACTTCGGTGTTCAGGTAGAGCAGCACGAAGATGAGAAGCAGCGTGATCGGCAGCACGACCTTCAGCCGCTCCCGGACGCGCACCATGTTCTCGTACTGGCCGCTCCACACCAGCGAGTAGCCGGGGGGCAGCTTGACCGCGGCGGCGACGGCGCGCTTGGCGTCGGTCGACGTAGCCGCCGATGTCGCGCCCGCGGTGTCCATGTCGACGTACACGTAGCCGGCGAGCAGGCCGTTCTCGTCGCGGATCATCGACGGGCCCGTCGGCGAGGCGGATGTCGGCGAGCTCGGCGAGCGGCACCTGCGCGCCCGCCATGCGTCGGCACGCAGCACGCGGCGCGAGCCGTCGAGGTCGTCGCGGTAGTCGCGCGGATAGCGCACGTTGACGCGGATAGCGCTCGCGGCCCTCGATCGTCGTCGTGACGTTCTCGCCGCCGACCGCCGACATGATGACGTCCTGCACCGTCGTCGATGGTCAGCCCGTAGCGCGCGAGCTCGTCGCGCCTGAGATCGAAGTCGAGGAAGTAGCCGCCGGCGATGCGCTCGGCGAAGACGCTGCGGGTGCCGGGAACGGTCTGCAGCGACGGCCTCGATCTCGGCGCCGATCCGCTCGATCGTCTTCGAGGTCGGCGCCGAAGATCTTGATGCCGACCGGCGTCCGGATCCCGGTGGTCAGCATGTCGATGCGGTTCTTGATCGGCATCGTCCAGGCGTTGGTCTGGCCCGGGAAGCTGCAGCGCCGGCGTTCAGCTCGTTCGACGAGCTCGTCCCAGGTGATGCGGTCGCGCCAGAGCGGCCGCAGGACGCGGCTTGAGCCAGTCCGGCGCCCAGCGACGAGTACCAGCGCGGCCGTCGTCGCGCCACTCGCGCCTCGCGGCTTGAGCAGCGACCGTCGTCTCCATCATCGAGAACGGCGCCGGATCGGTCGAGGTCTCGGCGCGGCCGGCCTTGCCGAAGACGCGCTCGACCTCGGGGAAGGTGCTTGCAGGATCCGGTCCTGCACCTGCAGCAGCGCCTGCGCCTCGGTGACCGAGATGCCGGGCAGGTCGTCGGCATGTAGAGGAGCGTGCCCTCGTTCGAGCGGCGGCATGAACTCGGAGCCGAGCCGCAGGTACGACCGGGATCGTGCCGACGACGATCGAGACCGCCGCCGCGATGACGCGCCTTCGGCGTGGCGCAAGCACGAACTGCACGACCGGCTCGTACAGCGCGGAAGCAGGACGCGGCTGATCGGGTGCTGCTCCTCGGTAGTATCGTGCCGACCAGCACGGCGTTGGTGAGCCGCGCCAGCCAGCGCGGCCGGAAGCCGAAGTGCTCATGCGCGTGAACAGCATGCGCATCGCCGGGTCGAGGGTGATCGCCAGGACGCGCCGCGATCGCCATCGCGAAGTTCTTGGTGAAGGCCAGCGGCTTGAACAGCCGGCCCTCCTGGGCCTCGAGCGCGAACACCGGCAGGAAGGCGACGGCGATCACCAGCAGCGAGAAGAAGACTGGCGGGCCGACCTCCTTGAGCGCCTCGAGCCGACGTCGCGGAAGTCGCCCTTGCGCCCGTCGCCTCCCAGTGCTCGAGCTTCTTGTAGCGCGTTCTCGACGACGACGATCGCGCCGTCGACCATCGCGCCGATCGCGATCGCGATGCCGCCGAGCGACATGATGTTCGACGTGATGCCCATGCAGTACATCGGGATGAAGGCGAGGACGACCGCGACCGGAATCGTGACGATGGGAATGATCGCGCGCGGGATGTGCCAGAGGAAGATCAGGATGACGAGGCGACGACGATCAGCATCTCCAGACCAGCTCGTGCTTGAGCGTCGTCGATCGAGCGCTCGATCAGCTCGGAGCGGTCGTAGGTCGTGACGACCTCGACGCCCGCGGGCAGCGACGGCTCGATCTCCGTCGAGCTTCTCCTTGACGCGCTCGATGACGTTCAGGGCGTTCTCGCCGTGGCGCATGACGACGATGCCGCCGACCGCGTCGCCCCGGCCGTCGAGGTCGGCGACGCCGCGGCGGATGTCGGGGCCGAGCTGCGACGCGGCCGATGTCCCGCAGCAGCACCGGCGTGCCGCTCTCGTCGGTCCTGACGACGATCTTCTCGAGGTCGGCGATCGACCGCGCGTAGCCGCGCCCGCGCACCATGTACTCGCGCGCCGCTCAACTCGACGAGCCGCCCGCCGACGTCGTTGTTGCGCTCGCGGATCGCGTCGACCACCTTCTCGAGCGGCAGCCTGTACGCCGGCAGCCGGTTCGGGTCGACGGTGACCTGGTACTGCCGCACGAACCCGCCGATGCGGCGCCACCTCGGCCACGCCCGGGCACGCTCTGCAGGTCGTAGCGCAGGTACCAGTCCTGGATAGCTGCGCAGCTCCGCCAGGCGAGTGCGCTCCCGCTGTCGTCGACCAGCGCGTACTGGAAGACCCAGCCCACGCCGGTGGCGTCGGGCCCGAGCTCGGTCTGCACGCCCTCGGGCAGGCGCGGCTGGATCTTGGACAGGTACTCCAGCGTCGCGGCTGCGCGCCCAGTAGACGTCGGTGCCGTCCTCGAAGATCACGTAGACGTAGGAGAAGCCGAAGTCGGAGAAGCCGCGGATCGCCTTGACCTTCGGCGCGCCGAGCAGCGCCGTGACGATCGGGTAGGTGACCTGGTCCTCGATGATGTCCGGGCTGCGGTCCCAGCGCGAGTAGACGATCACCTGGGTGTCGGACAGGTCCGGCATCGCGTCGAGCGGGATGTGCTGCATCGACCAGATGCCGGCGAACACCGCGGCGGCGTCACCGAGAACACCATGAAGCGGTTGTGGGCGGAGTACTCGATGATCCGTTCGATCATGGCGGCCTCAGTGCCGGTGTTCCGGGCGACGCGGGCGTCGGCCCGGGCCGCCGGCGGCGCGAGGTTGGCGAGCGCGGCCTTGAGCCGCGACTCCGAGTCGACCAGGAAGTTCGCCTGCGTGACGACCTGGTCGCCCGCCGGAGGCCCTCGCGGATCTCGTAGTAGGCGTCGACACGGGCGCCGGTCCGGACCTCGCGCGGCTCGAGGCGCCCACCGCCTTTCGCGACGAAGACCAGGGCGCGGTGCCGGTCGTCATCACCGCGCTCTCGGGAACGGTCAGGACCCGGCCCAGCGGCCGCTCGAGCATGACGTCGGCATACATCCCGGGCTTGAGGGCCCCGTCGGGGTTCGCGAACTCGATGCGCACCTTGACGTGCGCGTGGCCTCTTCGAGCACGGGAGCGATGAAGGTCACCTTCCCGTTCCACTCCGTCCCGGCAGCGACGAGAGGCTCATCCGGGCCGCGGTCGCCCGTGTGGACGAGCGGCGCCTCCGACTCGTAGATGTCGGCGAGGACCCAGACGCGGGAGAGCCCGCCGATCTCGAACAGGGTGTCGGAGGGCATGACCCGCCCTCCGCGCACGGCGTTCTTCGCGATGACGAACCCGTCGACCGGCGAGTAGAGCGTCACGGCCTTTTGAGGCTCTCCGGTCTTCTCGAGGCGCTCGATGTCGGCGGGTCGGATGTCCCAGAGCAGGAGCCGCTGGCGCGCGGATGCGTAGAGATCCGCCGCACCGCGGGCGACGTCCGGATTGGGCGAAGCGCCGAGCCGTTCCCGGGCGCGCACGGCGAGCAGGTACTCCTGTTGCGTCGCCAGGAGCTCCGGGCTGTAGATCGAGAGGAGAGGCTCGCCCTTGCGAACGGATTTCCCGGTGTAGTCGACGAAGAGATCCACGACGTAGCCCTCGAACTTCGAGCGGACCTGGTAGAGGAGCGTTTCGTCGAGGGTCGACGCGTCCGACGGCGCGGATCGTCTGCGTCAGCGCGCGAACCTCGGCCCTGCCGAGCTGCATGCCGATCGCCTGCTGACGCTCGGGTGAGAGGGTGATCCCCGAGTAGCCGGAAACGCGGGTCCCCGCCGCCGGCATCCGAGCCGTCCTCGTAGACGGGCACGAGATCCATGTCCATGAAGGGAGACTTGCCCGGCTTGTCCGATTTGTATCCGGGCACCATGGGATCGACCCAGTAGAGGACGCGAGGCGATCCGAGCTTCGCGGGTGCGGTCGGGGTGCGGGCCCCGGGGGCGGAAGCCCCGGCCGCGGGCGACGGCCCCTGACGACGCCGCGAAGCCACCACGGCGGCGAGAGCCCCGGCGAGGATCACGACGAGGACCCAGGGAAGGAGAGCCTTTCCGGAGATCTTCATGCGCGTCACCTCATTCCCGCGGGCTGCATCGCCGCCGCCGTCGCGGCCCCGGACATCGACGTCGCGGCGGTCCCGGCGGCGCCGGGGGCCGCTCCCGGCATCGCCGTTTGCTGGAGATCCGCCTCGTCGATCGCCACGCGCCACTTCTCGGCGTCGGCCAGGCGCGAGAGATAGATCGCCCGATCGGCGTAAAGCGTGTTGAGCGCCTCGAGCACGCGTGACGAACGGGATCTGCCCGGTGCGATAGCTCGCGATCGCCGACTCGAGCGAGAGCTGGTCCGTGGGAATGACTCCGTCCCGGTAGAGCCCGGCCACGCGAAGGGCCGCGTCGAGGTTCTGGTAGCGCTTTCTGGTCTCCAGCTCGAGCTCGAGCGTCGCGGAGGAGAAGCGGCTCTGATCCGACCGGAGCTCCGCGTCGGCCGCGGCGAGGCGCGGCTTCTGCCTCGCGGCGACGTGGATGGGAAGCGTGATTCCGAGGCCGACCTGCCACATGGGCTCGAGCCCTCCGCGGTACATCGGGCCGCCGCTCGCGACGAAGTCCGGCAGGAACTCCTTCCTGGTCAGCAGGACCCGCGACTGGTCGGCCTCGATCCCGCGAGAGAGTGCGGCGAGCTCGGGGCTTCGCTGGCGGGTCGCGCGAAGCAACGCGGGCAGCTCCGGGACCTGTGGCCGGAAGTCCAGTCTCTGGTCCGTCTCGATCGGCGCCTCCTGGGGTCGACCGAGCAGGCGATTGAGCTCCGCGCGGCGATTGGCCACCTGGGCGTTCTGGTCGGCCCGGGCCTCGTCGAGGCGCAGCACCTCGACTTGCGCCCGCAGGACGTCCTGCTGCACGCCGATACCGACGGCGTAGCGTTCGCGGACGATCTCCGAGATCTCGCGCCAGGAACGGTTCCGGTCCTCGATCGAGCTCGAGGAGCTCGTGGGCGAGGAGGAGCTCGTAGTAGGCGCGTCGGACCCGGGCCTCGACGGAGAGCCAGGCGCGGCCGACGATGCCGGACCGGAGCTCGTCGGCCCGCAGCGTCGCCTCTTCACCGGCGAGGCGGAGCTTGCCGGGCCATGGCAGGGGCTGGGCGAACATCGCGCCCAGAAAGGTCATGTCGCGCTCGCCGAGCGAGAAGGCCCAGCCGTCGTTCTGGTAGTTCAGCGACAGAAACGGGTCCGGAAGGGTTTGCGCCGGCTCGATCCGGAAGGTGGCGGCCTCGGCGGTCGCGACGGACGCGGCAACGTCGCTGTTCGCCTGCAGCGCCTCCGAAACGAAGGCCTCGAGCAGCGGGTCGGCGAACGTGGCGCGTGCAACCGGTGGTGGCGCCTCCGCAGTCTGCGCCGCCCCTGCCGGCCGCCGACAGCAGGGCTGCGGAAGCGATGAAAACGAGATTCGAGACTCTGTGCGTGGTCACCGGTCTTGCCTCCAGAAGGTCCGAGCGAATGCTCGAACCGAAGGGCGGAGAGAGGCTCCGCCGCCTCCGTTCCGGGGAGGACCGGCTTCAGATCAGGAGGGGAATGCTGGGAACGCGGAGACCCGCTCGAGGCGTCGAGCTATCGCCCCGCGGAGGGCCGCGAAACGCACGACTTCGCGGAGAGAGCGTGGATCGGGTGGACGGAGAGAACCGGGGCGGAATGCGCCGAGACCGACGCCGTCAACGACGCCTCGTCGGTGCTCTGGATCGATGGCTGGCACTGGGACGGCGCGGCCCCGTCGCAGCACGAGACCGCTGCGACCGAGGCGCCCGACGCCCGTCCCGTCCCCATCCCCGTCATGCCGCAGCAGGGGTCGGCCGACCAGACGAACGACATCGCCAGGGCGGCGATCAGGGCGGTGGCGAAAGGAGTGTGACGAAGCCGCATATAAAAAAACTCTGGCGTAGCCCTTCCGGAAACACATGATACACGTGCATCAATTCCCATGTCCGCTGGCCGGCGCCGCTCGCAGCGGCCGCCTCCGCCGGCGGCCGGGTCGCGGCAACGCTCTTGCAACGCGACCGGGCCTACGATGTTTCGATGCGCTTTGAGCCGATCCCGAGGCGTCGGGGCATGACGGCCGTGTCCTCGCCGCCCGCGGCCGGGTCCGCCGGTCGCGGCGTCCGCTCGCGAAGACCTTCTCGCCGTGCTCGGTTCCGCGATGGCCGCTCGGACGCTCGAAGCCCAGGCGCCCGACAGCGATACCCACTCGATGCCCGAGACGGAGGTCTCCCCGTCGGACCCTGCGGCGACACCCGATCCGCGACGCAACCTCTTCCAGTCCGACATGACCCTCATGACGGGAATGGTGCCGAAGGATGCGATGGGGAACATGCTCATGCCGGGCTGGCACCTGATGTCCGTCGGGCGTGCTGACCGGCGCCTACAACCGGCAGGGCGGACCCTCCGGGGGCAACGAGATCGAATCGGCGAACTGGAACATGCTCCACCTCCATGGGGACCCTCGGTCCCGGCCAGATCTCCATCATGATGATGAACTCCCTCGAGGTCGTGACCTTTCCCAAGCGCGGTTCGCGCGAGCTCTTTCAGACGGGCGAGACCTATCAGGGCCAGCCACTTGTCGATCGTCAGCATCCGCACGATTTCTTCATGAATCTCTCCGCCACGTACCGGGTGCCGCTCGGCTCCGAGGCCGCCGCGCTGGGTGCAGATCGCTCCCGTGGGGGAGCCCGCCTTCGGCCCGACCGCCTTCATGCATCGAGCTTCGGCGGGTGAGAACCACACGGCGCCTCTTGGTCACCACTGGCAGGACTCGACCCACATCGCCTTCAACGTGATCACGGTCGGCGGCGGCTGGAACTGGATCGCAATGGACGGATCCGCCATTCACGGGAGGGAACCGGACGAGGAGCGCTGGGGCATCGACGGCGGGTCGATCGACTCGGCGTCGGGCCGGGTCCGTTTCTTTCTGCCGGGGGATGGTCGGGCCAGGCGTCCTACGGCTTTCTGAAGAGCCCCGAAGCCGCTCGAGCCCGGCGATCTCCATCGCATCAGCGCCTCGGTCGCCTACGGCGCCGCGGGCGACCGTCCTCTGGCCGTCAGCCTGATATGGGGGCGCAACGTCGAGGACGCCGGGACGAGCGACTCGTGGCTCCTCGAGGGGGCGCTTCAGATCACGCCGCTCGATCAGGTCTACGGACGTGCGGAGTATGTCGAGAAGGACTTTTATCTGCTCCTGACGAAGACGCTCCCCCCGCCGGGGCAGCCCCGCAAGCTCGCTCGGATCGGCGCATTCACCGCCGGCTACCTTCGCGATTTCGAGCTCTTGACCGGCCTGGACACGGGCCTCGGCGCGGACGTCACGCTCTACGCGTTTCCGCGCGGTCTCGAGCCCGCCTATGGCTCGTTTCCGGTGTCGGTCCACGGCTTCCTGCGCCTTCGCTGGGGCCGAGCCGCCGAGATGAAGATGGAGATGGGCCACTCGATGTAGGCGGCGACATCGCGCGCAGGATCGCTTCGACTTCCTCGGGCGTGGCCCCGAGTTTCTCCCTCGAAGCGCGCAGGTCGTCCGCCCGGACCGGGTACCAGTTGCGCCGGCCCGCGTCCGAGAGGCCGATGACGTCGAAGGGCGCGATCGATTCCTGGACGGCCCGATCGAGCTCCGCGGCGCCGGCCGAGGTGCCGGCGAGCGCGCAGCAGCGGGCCAGCGCGGGTCCGAAGACTCGATGGTCGCCCGACAGGAACGCGCCCGAGAGCTCCGGCCTTCCGAGGCGGCGGGCCGCCTCGGCGTAGCTCGCGGCGGCGAAGTAGAGAAGGGTCAGCGAGCCGAAGGCCGGGAACTCGCCCATGCGCGCGTAGAGGGCCGCGACGAGGCGGGCCGCCGTGTCGGCCTCGTCGAGTGTCCGGCGACCGATCCGCGAAAGCTCCGCGGGGAACTCGGGCGAGCCCCACGACCGCTCGATCGCTCGCGCGAGGCGCTCGAGGCCGAGCAGCGTCAGCGGAAATCCGGTCGAGAGGAGCGGGTCGACGAAGGCGGCGGCGGACGGGAGGAGAATCCAGTTCGGGCCCGCGGCTTCCCGACGGCGAAAGGGGAGCGCCGCGCGGTGGACGAAGGGCATCGTCGCCTCGGAATCCGCGAACTGTTCCCGGATCGTGGGAAAACGATCGAGCAGCCGGTCCCAGGCGGGCGCCCCGTCTTCGAGATGAAGCTCCTTCGCGAGACCGGGCGCCGCCGCGACCCCCGCGCTCGTCACGCCGTTGTTGAAGCGCAGCACCCAGATCCAGCCGCCGTCGAAGACGTGGTGCACGGCGGCGTCGTCGACCGGGTACGGCGGCGGGTCGGCCGGGGAGACTGGGCCCATCCCGATCGTCTCGAGACGGCGGACCCCCGTGAAATGCGCGTAGAGACCGGACGTCGCGGGCAGGCCGGGAAGGGTCCGGGCAGAAAGCTCGAGCGCCCGTGCCAGAAAGCCACCGGGCCCCGACGCGTCGACGAGGAGACGGGCGCCGATCGTGCGTCGCCGGCCGCGGCGCTCGGTGTCGAGGACCGCCGTCCCGCCCTCGAACCGGAGGCCCTCGATCTCGGTGCGGTCGAGGTGCACGGCGCCTTCGCGCTCGGCTTCGCCGGCGAGAAACGCGTCGAAGTCGGGGCGATACCAGTGAGTGTCGGCGACCTCGTCGGCGGGGCTCGCCGCCACGAGGAGCTGGTCGCGCCTCTCGGGGTCGGCGCCGAAGGGCCGGCCGGCCGCGTGCGCGTAGAACGTGAAGCCCCGCTTCAGACCGCCGGCGATCTCGGGGCGCTCGCGCTGCCACGTTCCCCAGGCGGCGAGCGGCAGGATGCGCGGAAGGTCGTAACGCGCGCAGAGATCCTCGAGGAGGAGGTTGGCGAGCGGCGACGAGGACTCTCCGATCGCAAACCGCGGGTGTGCTCCGCGTTCGAGGAGCACGACCGACCGCCCCAGCCGCCGGGCGAGGATCGCCGCGAGCGAGCCGGCGAAGCCCGAGCCGACGACGGCGACGTCGAAGTCGGTCCGGCTCACGGCGCCCCGCAGGCCTCGCAGCCGACCGGCGCGAGGGCGGTCTGCGCGAGGTTCATCGCAGAAAGACGCGCCCGCCGGCGGTCGAGACAGGCGGGGCACCGCGCCAGCGCGCCGAGGTCCCAGAGGTCGGCGAAGACGCGGCCCCGCCGGAGCTCGAGCCCGTCGGCGAGGCAATCCTCGAGGAGGCCGAGCGTCGGCGGCTCGAAAGGCCCCGGCATCCCGCAGGGCGTCCATGGCGCCGTTGCCGGCGCGGGTCGCGATGACGGAGACGGCGGTCGCGCCGCAGTCGAACGCGAACTCGATCGACCGGCGCGCCCACAGGCGCTGCTCGGCCGGCTCGACCCACGGAAGGCCCGCCAGCACGAAGACGCGCAGGGCGACGCCGCCCTCCGAGAGAGCGCGGGCGGCGCGGCGGAAGGAGTCGAGCGTCATGCCCTTGTTGAGGCGGGGGAGCACGTCCGGGTGGACCGTCTCGAGGCCCATGGCGACCTCGAGATCGCCGTCGAGAAGGTCCCGGAGGTGGAAGACCGGCGTTCCCACGAGCGCGGGGTGGCACTCGACGATCGTGCGCTCGAAGGGAGCGAGCGCCGCGGCGATCGCGGGATGGTCTTCCGGGGGAATGGCCCGGCGGTCGAAAAAGCTGCCGGCGTTGTAGAGCTTGACCCGGCGGGCCGGAGGAAGCGTCGCGAGCGCCTCGACGATCTGGGCCGGGATCGCACCGGCGCCGGCGCTCTCCTCGAGCGTGTTCTTCCACAGGTCGCACATCAGGCATCGCCAGGGGCACTCGCGGTTCGTCAGGAGGATGGTGGCGACGTCGACTGCGCGACCCGCCTCGTCGGCCTCCGCCTCGACGAAGGCGCCGTAGGCGCTCCGCGGGTCGAGGGGATTGCGGGCGGGCCGGCGTTCCAGGATCCAGCGGTCCCGCGTGCGGGCCGAGTCCGGGTAGGCCGCGCTCACGGCGAGCTCACGCGTAGAGCGACAGGAAGTGGGCGCGGTACCGGGCCTCGTCCGAGCGGAACCGGCCGGCCTCGCCCTCGGGAAGCGCGCCGTCCTGGAACCGTCGCTTGGGAAAGACCGGCATCGACTTTCCCGTGATCGCCGCGACGCCCCGCGCCACGACGTCGCCCTTCAGGTCGTAGAGCCGCCGGTGGTCGTATCCGGTCAGCGCAACGAAGGGGATCGCCTCGGCGGCCTCGACGACGCGCGGCTGCGTGTAAGGGCTGAAGCCCTCGAAGCCCCAACGGCGCAGCGGCGCCCACGTCCGGCTGTACGACCGGCTCTGGCCGCCCGAGTAGGTCAGCGAGTGCTTCATGCGGCCGACGCCCCAGCCCTCCTGGTAGAGAAGCGGATTGTGGAGGACGCTCCGGATCGTCAGTTCCGGGTTTTCCTCGATCGGGTAGTCCTTGAGGTTCTCGTCGCCGCCGTCACCGTCGACGAGGTGTCGCCACTGTCGGGTATCGCTCCCGGATCCCGCGGCAGAGCGCGAGGGCCATGGCCGCCGATTCGACGTCGAGGGGTTTGTAGTCCTCGATGACCCGGACCGACTCGAGCGGGTCGATGGACGCCGGATCCACCTCGATCGGCTCGAGGTACATCCCGAGGCCGAGCGCGTCCAGGAACGTCTTCGCCTGCTCGAGGTCGGCGCCGCGCCCGACGGAGAGCGTGAACGCCTTGAGGCGCGCCGGGTGCATGCCGAGGCGGCCGAGGACGTGGTGGGTCAGGAGGAAGACGGCTCCGCTGTCGATTCCGCCCGAGAAGCAGACGCCGACGGGCGCTTCCGGCGGGACCCGCGCGAGCCATGCCGCGATCTCGTCGGCCACGGCGCCGACGTAGCGCCGGCCGATGACGTCGGGGTCCGCCGGCAAGGCGTCGGCCGAAGGCGTGAAGTAGCGGGTCCACGACGCTTCGGGATCGGGGCAGCCGACGAGCTCGATCTCGACGACGTAGTGCGCCGGCACCATGCGCGTGTAGCTCGGATGAAACTGGCCGGCGAGACCCTCCCGGCGGAGCCACTCGTGGATCGCATCGATGCGGTCGGAGACGACGAGCGCCGGGCCGGCGCTCTGCTTGGCGAGGAAGTAGCGCAGCGGCCGGTCGAGCGAGCGCGCGAGCCGCGCGCGGCGCCCGTCGCGTCCGACGAGCGCGAAGGATCCCTCGATCGCGCGCACGTCGGCCGGGGAACCGCGCGCGACGCGGGCCCGCGCCTCGTCGACGGTCATGTTGCGAATGCGGTGTTGGTCGGGGTCGGTCAGGTCGACGACGCGTTCGACGTACTGGTCGTGCATGGGAGCCTCCCGGGCCCGCCGATGCTACCGCGCGCGCTCTCTTCAGGAGACTTCGGGCCGGCGTTGCTCTAAAATAGCGAAAATGTCAGCGGCAGCGCCGGGAGATGCCACGCCCGCAGAGCGTCCGGGCGGGGGCGGGGCCGTCGCCGCTCTGCTCCAGGCCGCGCGGCCCGCGCAGTGGGTCAAGAACCTCGTCCTGCCCCTGCCATTCCTCTTCGGCGGTGCGCTCGGAACGGCTCGCGGCTGGGTGCTGGCGGCGTCGGGTTTCGCGATCTTCTGCCTGATCACGAGCGGGGTCTACCTCGTCAACGACGTGATGGACCGTGAGCGCGACCGCGCGCATCCCGAGAAGAAGCACCGGCCGCTCGCCTCCGGCCGTCTGTCGGTGTTCACGGCGGGGGCCGCGGCGGCCGGAATCGAGACCGTCGGGCTCCTCGCGGCCTTCGCGCTGCTGCGCGAGTTCGGCCTCTGGTGCCTGGCGTACGCGGGGTTGATGCTGACGTACTCCTTCGTCCTGAAGCGGATTCCGTTCCTCGAGGCCCTGATCGTGGCGGCGGGAATGCCGCTGCGGGCGCTCGCCGGGGCGGCCCTGGCGCAGGTCTGGCCCTCGCCCTACCTGATGGGTTGCGCGTACCTGCTCGCCCTCTTCCTCGTCGTGGGCAAGCGCCAGTGGGAGCTTCTGCACGCCGGAAGCCGCTTCGCCGCCGAGCACCGGCCCGCGCTCGCGTCCTACCGGGAGGGCGGCCTCGACTATCTCTTCCTGATCGCGGCGCTCGCGACGGTGGCGGGTTATGCGGGCTACAGCGCCGCGCCCTCGACGGTCGCGCATTACGGCCGCTCGCTCGGATGGACCGTGCCGTTCGTCATCCTCGGGATCGCGCGCTACGTGCGGCTGGTCTACCGGCGGGGCGGAGGAGGCAACCCGACCCGCCTCCTGACCGACGATCCGTGGCTGCTCCTGATCGTCGTCGGCTGGGTCGCGACGGCGGGATGGATGATCTATGGGCGGTAGCCGCGAAGTCGGCGGCGCGCCGATCCCGGCGCCGAAGGAGCCGAACGTCCGTCTCGGCGTGGGCTTCCTCGCCTACAACGAGGAGGAGCTGATCGCGAAGACGGTGGCGGAGGCGGTGGCGTCCCTCTCGGCGATCCCGAATCTGACGTGGCACGTCGTCGTCGTCAACGACGGCAGCCGGGACCGCACGGGGGAGATCGCCGAAGACCTGGCGAAAAAGGATTCCCGCGTCTCCGTCGTGCACCACGACGGGAACAAAGGCTATGCCGTCGCCACGGAGACGGCCCTGCGCAACGTGCCGGGGGAGGTCGTGATGGTCGTCGACGGCGACGGCCAGCACACGATGGCCGACGCGCCGAAGTTCCTCGAGGCGATCGACTGCGGGGCCGACGTCGTGTTCTGCTGGAAGAAGGTCCGGCACGACCCGGTCGGACGGCTCATCCTGTCACGCGGCCTGCGGGTCCTGTCGCACTGGATCCTGGGCTCGCCGCTCCACGACATCAACGCGGGCTGCCGCGCCTTCCGGCACGACGTCGCCCGGCGGATGGAGATCAAGCACCGGATCAACTTCGTGGGCGACGAGATCTATGCCCGCTGCCGCATCGCGGGGTGGAAAGTCGAAGAGGTCGTCGTCCAGCACTTCCCGCGCGAGGCCGGCCAGTCGATCCACCGCCCCTTCAAGATGCTCGGCACGATCTTCCGGGTCCTCCGCTACCTCTTCGACCTGCGCGGCGAGATGAACCAGGCCGAGGCGTTGAAGCGCCTGGTCCGGAAGAAGAAGTGAGCGGCGGCACCGTCATCCTGGGCGCCGGCCCCACCGGTCTCGGCGCGGCGTACCGGCTCGTCGAGCGGGGCGAGAAGGACTTCGAGATCTTCGAGCGCTCGGGCCAGGTCGGCGGCCTCGCGACGAGCTTCACGGACCCGAAGGGCTGGACCTGGGACGTGTCGGGCCACATCATCTTTTCCGGGTACAAGTACTTCAACGACTTTCTCGGCAAGGTCCTGGGCAAGGACGGCATCCGCTGGATCGACCGCGAGAGCTGGATCAAGTTCGAGGACAAGTACGTCCGGTATCCCTTCCAGAACCACCTCTCGTCGCTGCCCGAGCAGGCGATGCTCGAGTGCCTGATCGGTCTCGTCGAGTCCCAGACGATCGACAAGGACCGGGCGTTCACGAACTTCGCGGAGTGGGTGCTCGCGAAGTTCGGGTCCGGCGTCGCCAAACACTTCATGAACCCCTACAACTTCAAGGTCTGGGCAACGCCGCTCGAGAAGATGGGGTACTACTGGATCGCCGAGCGCGTTTCCGTGGTCGACTGGCGCAAGGCCATCGAGACGACGGTCGTACCGAAGTCGACCGACTGGGGCCCGAACGCCAAGTTCGGCTACCCGCTCCACGGCGGGACACTCGGGCTCTGGAAGAGCGTCTTGCCGTTCCTCGGCGAGGACCGGGTGCGCTATCACAAGCGCGCCGTCGCGGTGGACGAGGAAAGGCGCGAGATCGCATTCTCGGACGGAACGACGCGCGCGTACGACCGCCTCCTGACGACGATGCCGCTCGACGCCTTCGTGGCCCGCCTGACGCACGCGCCCGAGTCCGTGCGGAAGGCGGCCGAGACGCTTCTTTTCAACCGCCTGTTCTCGGTCGGCGTGGGGCTCCGGCGCCCGTCGCCCTCGGACAAGAACTGGATCTACTTCCCCAACCCGAAGACGCCCTTTTACCGGATGACCTACCTCTCGAACTATTCGCCCGAGATCGTGCCCGGCGGCGACACGAGCCGCTACTTTTCGGTCCTCACCGAGACGTCCTACTCGAAGTTCAAGCCGCTGCCGAAGGGCGACTTCGGCAAAGCCGTCGTCGACGGCCTCCTTGCCGAGGGAATTCTGAAGCCGCCGGACCTGCCGTTGATCGAGACGATCTTCTTGATCCATGCCGGCCACTCGTACCCGATCCCGTCGACCGACCGGAACCCGGCGCTCGAAACGATCCACGCCTACCTCGAACCTCGCGGGATCTTCTCCCGCGGCCGCTTCGGCTCCTGGAAGTACGAGATCGGCAACCAGGACCACTCGTTGATGCAGGGCGTCGAGCTCGTCGATCGCTGGATCGACGGAAGCGAAGAGAAGGTCTTTCGAAGCTGACGCTGGCGTCGATGGGAGCCTCAGACTCCCGAGCACTGGGATCCGCTGAGAATTGAAATCGGCGAGAGGGGATTTCCGAGAGCAGACGATGCGATCATCGCGGGATCGATCCAGCGTCTGTCGGCCGGCGCGAGGACCGGCACCATCGACACCAGCGCAATGGTGCTTCTCGCGCCGCGTCGTCGTGACGACACGCCCTACCAGGTGGTCCTCCGTGAACGGCGAGGGATGCACGTTCCGCCGTTTCGACGTCTCGGGCGCGGGTCTCATTGTGAACACTTTGGACAACAGTTAGACACTCCAGGCGAACACGGACGCCATGAACGGCACGAACATCATCAATGGAATGATTCTTGGTTACAAGCTTCAGGTCTCTCCGCTGGTCGCCCCCTTCGGGGACGTGCCGAAGTCGAGCACACAGTTTCAGTTCGTCGAACCGCCGGTGTCGGCGGGCATCACGGCGGGCTGCAGCAGCGGGAACTACTGCCCGAACAACCCGGTCACGCGCGGACAGATGGCCGTGTTCCTGGCCAACGCCCTCGGACTCTACTTCCGGTACTGACACCCCAGAAGATTCTCCCTGGGACGGCCGGCCTTCGGGCCGGCCGTTTCGTTTTCCGGCGAAGCTCAGCGCGGCACGAAGTAGGTGTAGTAGCTCCGATCGGGGAAAGGCTGCGCCTGGAGCTCCTCCTTGCCGTCGGGGAATGCCGCCGCGAGCTCGTCCCGGTGGGCGGTGTCGCTCGGGTGCACGAAGAAGAGGAGCGGGCGGTCGAGAATCAGGGGCACGGGTCTGGCCGGGGGGAATGTCGTGCGGACCCGACCAGAGGCGGTCCCCGATCTCGAAGTCGATGCAGCGGCCGTCGATCCAGCCGGTGGTGCCGAGCAAGTAGGCGTTGTCGAACGGAACGCCTCGCTCGTCCCGGTACCTGCGCATCACGCGGACGACGTCGAGGGTCGGATCGAGGATCTTGATCTGCTCGTCCCGGAAGCGCACGAAGTAGCTCTCGTAGTTCTGCTGGATCGACAGGGCGGCGAGCCCAGCGAGGACCGTGCCGACGATGGTCTTCGTCCCGCGGCCGCCCTCCCGAGCCCGGCGCAGGAGCCACGCGGCGGGAAGCCCCGCGATGACGAGGACCGACGGGATCGCCACGGCGGCGCGGTTGATTGCGGGGTTCTCGACCGGAAAGGCGAGGGCGAGCGTCGAGGCGAGGGTCAGGACGAAGAGGGAGACGAGGACGACGGTCCAGCGTCGCGAGCCGCGGAGCGCCGTCACGCCCGCCACGATGAGGCCGGCGAGAAAGAGGGCCCCGGTCACCGGGTCGAGGAAGGGCTCCTCGGTGACGGTGTTGATCCAGGCCTGGTCGCCGCGAAAGTGGAGGGCCAGGGCCATGCGTCCGAGGTTTCCCGCGAAGAGGGCGGCCGGAGTCCCGGGAAGCGCGCGCTCGCGGCTTCCCGCCCGCGTCATCGCCCGATACCAGAAGTCCCCGGGGCGCTGCAGCATGTACTGGAGGAGCGGCAGGAACACGAGGAGGGCGGTCGCCGTGATGAGGAGCCCGTCACGAACGAGGCGGCCGCGGTTGTTCTTCCAGCGCGAATCGAAGAGCGAGAGGCCGAAGGCGATCGGGACCATCGCGGGAACGATCTTGAACGCGTTGTAGCCGTACTGCCCGAGCCCCAGCCAGAAGCCGGCCGAGAGCGCGCTCGCGCGGTCGCCGCGGCGCATGTAGCGCAGGAGCGCGGCGAGAAAGAGGGCCGCGGGGAACACCGCCCACGCGAACGTCAGGCCCCGGCGGGCGCCCAGGGTCGGCCACTTGCTCCAGGCGCCGAGGGCCGCCGCGACGAGGCCGAGCGGCGCGCCGCCGAGCTCGCGGCCCATGAGGTAGAAGGCGGGGATCGCGAGCATCCCGATCAGGGCGGTCGAGATCTTGAGCGTCAGGTAGTTGATCGGGAGCCCGAGCCGGTGGAGGAAGTACTCGTAGTAGAAGGGCAGCGGGGCCTGCCCCGTGTTCCGCGGGAAGAACACCGGCCGTTCGCCTCGCGCCAGGTCCTCGATGTTGAGGAGATCCTCGGCGTGGTCGCTGCCCGGGTGCGGAGGAATCTCGGACAGCCGGTGGAAGCGGAAGAAGGCGCCGATCGCGAGGATCGCGAGGAACGCCAGAGTCGTCGCGAATTTCCGCGGGCGCGGGGCGGCAGGCTCCGGCGCCGCGGCCTCCGGAGTCTGTTGCTGCGACCAGGCCCAGAACCAGAGGACCATGCGCGACGAGCCAGGCGGCCGTGCCCGGGAGATCGAAGCGCCCGGCGGCGGTGCGGGTCCAGGAAAAGGCGGCGAGACCGAGCGAGACCAGGAGACCCGCCGCGAGGCGGTCGAGCGAAAGCCGGACAACCCGGATCCCGGGAAGCTCATCACGCGGGGCGGCCGCCTTCCACGCGACGACGAGCCAGGCGGCGAGGCCGGCCGCGAGCGCCGCCGCGGCCCACTCCGGGAGAACGTGTTGCTGCATGGGCCAGCACGCGGCGGTCAGGAGGAGAACGCCCGCGAGACCGAGGGCGAGCATCGCGCCCGGACCGCGCGGCGGCGCGGAGAACGTCCGGCCCGGCTCGTCGCGCGCGGGCACGAGGTTCGGCGTGTTGCGCAAGCGTGCATTCATGATAGCCCACGCGCGCGATGCGGTAAAATCGATGCTCGTTCCCGCACAGAGGAGGCCTTCTTGAAACGAGCTCCGACGATCGTTCTCGTCCTCGGACTGGCGCTTCCCGCCGGCTGCCGGCGCGCCGAGGCGCCCGCGGCTCCCTCCGCGGCCGCTCCCGCGGGGGCGCCGGCCGCGCCGACGCCCGCCGGCGCCGCCCTCGTCACGGACAAGGCGCTCGTCGAGGGGCATCTCACGGAGGTGTCGCACAGCAAGTGGGACGGCGGCCAGACTTCGGACATGTTCGACGACGACCCGAAGACGATGGCCCGCACCGAGAACGCGAACCCGGCGATCCTCGAGTTCCGCCTTCCCAATCCCCGGCCGGTCAAGGGAATCGCGATCACGACCGGGGGGACCGACTACGCCGTCACGGCGACGCTCCACCCCCAGGGCGGCGGAGCCCCGAAGACCTATACGAAGGAATTCCTCCAGATGAAGCCGGACCCGACCCTGGAGCTCGCCTTCGACACGGGATCGACCCCGATCGAATCCATCCGGGTCGAGATCAAGGACGTTCACGGCGGGGACGGCCACATCCACATCCGCACGGTCAAGATTCTCTAGGCTCTCCCAAGCGGCGAATGGACGCAGGGTCGGCGGCGGACGGCCGGGCGCGCGATGGTCCGACAGCGCGCCAGAACGGCGTCTTCTTCGGGCTGACGCTCGCCGTCTTTCTCCTGACCCGGCTCTGGGGGCTCGAGCGGTTCCCGATTTTCTTCTTCTGCGACGAGGCCGTCCAGACCGTCCAGGCGGCGCGCCTGTGGGACCACGGGATGCGGGACGACCGCGGCGTCCTCCTGCCGACCTACCTCCGCAACACCGAGTTCTACAACCTGAGCGTGGGCGTCTATCTCCAGGTCCTTCCGGAGCGCGTCCTGCCGCGGTCGGTCTTCGTGGCGCGGGCCGTCCCGCTCGCCGTCCTCTTCTCCGCGATGCTCGCGGTCGGGCTCATCCTGCGCGACTTCCTGCGCCTTCGGTTCTGGTGGGTGGGCGTCCTCGTGCTCTCCGGTTTCCCCGGCTGGTTCCTGCACACGCGGATCGCCTTCGAGCTGATGCTCGCGACGAGTTTCTATGTCTGGTTTCTCTATTTCTATCTCCGCTACCGGGACGGACGCCCGCGCGCGCTCTACGCCGCGGCCGTCTTCGGGGCGCTGACCTTCTACGGCTACAACACGTTCCAGCCGGTCATCGTCGCGACGGCGCTCGTGCTGGCGGCCGCGGACGCGAGGTACCACCGGCGGAACCGCGGGACCGTCGCGCGGACCCTGCTCCTTCTCGTCCTGCTCGCCCTGCCCTACGTCCGCTTCCTCCGAGGGCAACCCGGGCGAGGTGAGCGGGAGGCTTCGGAGCCTCGACTCGTACTGGACGGACCCGGCCCGGACGCTTCCCGGGAAGCTCGCGGCCTACGCCACGGAGTACGTCCGCGCGTTCTCCCCGCGCTACTGGTTCCTTCCCGATCCTCCGGGGGACATCGGGCGCCACACGATGCGTGGCTACGGGCACGTCCCGCTCGCGGCGCTGCCCTTCGTGGTCGGCGGAATCGTTCTTTGCGCGCGGCACGTCCGCCGGCCGGCGGAACGGACCCTTCTCGTGGCCCTCGCGGCCGCGCCGGTCGGCGGCGCGCTCGTGCTCTCCGGCATCACGCGGGCGATGACGCTCGTCGTCGTCTTCGGAATGCTCGCCGGCGTGGCAGCGGACCCGCTGCTGCGGCTCGCCTCCCGGTGGATCCGGCCGGCCGTCGTCGGTGCCGTCGTGCTCCTCGGACTCGCCGGCGTGGAGGCCGCAATGCTCGCGGACGCTCTCCGGAACGGGCCGACCTGGTATCGGGACTACGGGCTCTACGGGATGCAGTGGGGCGCCCGCGAGGTCTTCGCCGAAGTCGGGTGGATCCGGAAGGCGCACCCGCAGGCGCTGATCGTGCTGACCCCCGTCTGGGCCAACGGCGTCGATGATCTCGTGGACTTCTTCCTGCGCGGCCACGAGCACATCGTCATCGCCAACGTCGACTGGCTACGGAGCGCGCGGCGGGACATTCCGGAGGAGACGCTCGCCGTGATGACCGAGGACGAGTATCGGACGGCGGACGGCGGTCCGCGGTTTGCGGACATGCGGGTGGAGAAGACGCTCGACTTCCCGGACGGCCGTCCGGGCTTCCGCTTCGTGTGGCTGCGCTACGCGGCGGATTTCGATGCGGCGCTGGCGCGGGAGCGCGAGAGCTGGCATCGGCTGGTCGCGGAGGAGGTCGTGATCGGTGGCGAGGCGGCGAAGGTGTCGCACTCGGTTTTCGGCCCGGGACAGGAAGCGCGGCACCTCTTCGACGGCGACGACGGCTCGCTCGTCCGCACCGAGAAGGCCAATCCCGCCGTCGTCCTCGTGGAGTTCCCCCGGCCGCGGCCGATCCGGCACCTCTCGCTGACGACCGGGAGCATGGACATGGAGATCACGGTCGACGTCGCCGGCCCCTCCGGGAACGGCCTCCTTCGCGCGCACGTACCGCGGGCTGCCGCGGGACCCGACGGTCGAGATCGACCTGCCCTCCGTCGGGGGAGACGTCGCGAGCGTGCGGATCGCGGTGCGCGACATCCACTCGGAGGAGCCGCAGAGCGTGCACCTGCGCGAGGTGCGGCTGCGCTGAGGGCGAGGCGCCGGGCCTTCAGCGCAGGAAGTCCGAGAGGCTCCAGGAAAGCACGCGATTCTGCCCGCGGTCCGAGACGACGAGGCGCCCGAACGGATCGAGCGCGATCCCCGTCGGGGACTTGAGGCCGTCGGCCTTGTACGACTTCTGCAGGTTCCCGGCCGCGTCGTACTGGGCGATCCGGCCCTTCCAGGCGTCCGTGACGAAGACGGTGTCGGACGGCCCGACGGCGAGGTACGGCTCGGTGTAGAAGTCCTTCCAGCCGTAGACCGGGAACTGGCGAACGAAGGCCCCGTCGGCCTCGAACACCTGGACGCGGTGGTTGCCCGTGTCGGCCACGTAAATGCGGCCGGCGCCGTCGGCGGCGAGGCCGACGGGCTCGACGAACTGCCCGGGCTCGTTTCCGGCCGAGCCCCAGGAGGCCGCGACCTTCCCGTCCCCGTCGAACTTGACGATCCGCTTGTTGCCCGTGTCCGAGACGTACAGGAAGCCCTTCGAGAGAACGACCGAGCGGGGGCCGAAGAAACCCCGCTCGGGATCCTTCCACTCGCCGCGCCAGGAGCCGTCGGCCGCGAACCGCGCGACGCGGTGGTTCCAGGTGTCCGCGACGAAGACCTCGCCGTCGGGGCCGACCGCGACGCCGCCCGGCTCGTTGAGTTGGCCCTCGCCGGCGCCCTTGACGCCGCCGAGCGCTCGCTGGAAGGCGCCGTTGCCGTCGAAGATCTCGATGCGGTTGTTCTTGGTGTCCGCGACGTAGAGGTTCCCGCGGACGTCGGCGGCGACGCCCCGCGGCTCGGCGAACTGGCCGGGCCCAGCCCCCGGACCGCCGAAGACGCGGGGCGCCGGCAGCTCCACGCCGTCGGAAGGGTAGTCGCGCGCGGAGGTGTCCGTGACCGTGAGGTCGAGCGGCTCGAGGATGCCGCTGCCGCCGAGGTCCTTCCGGACGAAGAGAGTCGCGTCCTGCGAGCCGATGGGGCTCCAGATCTCGTGGAAGAGCCACCACCGGAAGAAGTCCTTGAGCGTCGGCCGCGTCTTCCCGGCCTCGGTCCGCGGCTCGGGGAACCACCAGGCCCGGATCGGAACGCGCTTGGCGTCGTACTTTTCGGAGAGCTGCTTCTCGAGCGCGCCCTCGGGGTCCCAGTCGGCGATGATGACGGGCGTCGAGGCCTGGTCGATGCGCGTCGCCCAGGCGGTCGGCACGTCGCGCAGGTACCAGGTCAGGGGCCACGCGCTCTCGCCGGCGACCGTGATCACGTTCTGGCCGGGCGCCACGCGCGCCTTCGCCCTTTGGACGACCTCGAGCGAGCGCACGAGGTCCCTCGACGTCTGGACGTAGGCGAGCATCTCGGCGTGGCCCGGCTCCTTCGCGACGTCGTGCGCGCCGTACCGGAAGACGGCGAGCCACGCTCCCCGGACATTGACCGCGAAGAGCGCGGCCACGACGGCGAGCGCGACGCGGCGCGACGTCCGTCCGCGGTCGTCCCAGAGCCGGGCGACGCCCATGGCCCCGAGAATCGTCAGCGGAAGCAACGGATGGACGGTGAGCCAGGGGACCTTCTCGCGCGCCCAGGCATAGATCGCGAGCGAGCCGACGGCCCAGAAGGCGAGGAACTGGACGAAGGGGGAGAGGGTCGATTCGGGCGGCGGCTTGAGCAGGAACGTCGCCACGACCCAACCCGCGACGAAGAGGACGAGGGCGACGAGCGCGGCGGGCCCGCCGAAGGCGGGGAACTTCGCGCGGATCGCGACGTAAACCGCGAGCGGCGGCGAGGCCACGAGCATCGTGCGGAGCAGCGGATCCGAGCGCCAGTCCCGCCAGCGGAAGGCGAAGAGCGCGGCGACGAGGGTGGCCGTCTCGTAGTAGGCGAGCTGCGGGAAGTAGTACCACCAGGGGCCGGGGATGCGGGCGATCGCATGCTGGCCCATCCAGTACTTGACGGCCTTCGGGATGGCGAGCCAGTCGCCGGGGTACTTTCCGAACGCCGTGTACATCCCGGCCCAGATGATCATGAAGAGGATCGCCGCGGTCACGATCGGGCCGGACCGCGCGGCGGCCCAGCGCAGGGCGCCCGTCAAGGCAGCCTGCGGCCGCGGTCCCCGCGGCGCCGTGGCCGTCCGCACGAGGCACCAGACCGCGTAGGCCACGAAGAGGACGCCCGTCATGTAGGCGTTCTCCTTGGTGACTCCCGCGAACGCGAAGGCGGCCGCCGCCCCGAGCAGCCAGCGCGAGCGATCGGTCTCGAGGAACCTCTGGAAGGCGACGATCGTCGCCAGCGTGAAGACGAGCGAGTAGAGGTCTTCCCGGATGAACCGCGAGAAGTACCAGAAGTGGCCGGAGAGCAGGACGAAGACGGCGTAGACGAGGGCGGCGTTGCGACCGATCCAGCGCCGGAGCGGGAAGGCGAACGCGATCAGGATCAGGCCGAAGATCGCCGGCATGACGCGCGCGGTCGCATCCGTCGCGCCGAGGATCTTGTAGACGAGGGCGTTGACGTAATAGAGGAACGGGCCGTGGTAGGCGGGGTCGTAGCGCCAGTCGCCTCCGCGCGAAAGGGTCCAGGACTGGTAGGCGTGGATCGACTCGTCGTGATGGAGCGGCCGGTCGCCGAGGGCCCAGAAGCGCGATGCGACGGCGAGGGCGGCGAACAGGAGGAGGCCCGCCACCGCGCGGCCCGAGATCCGTTGCCGCGCGCCCGAGATGGCTCCCGCGTCGTTCAAGGCGTCCTCCCGAGTTTCAGCCGGGCGATCGAGCCCGTTCCGGAGTTGACGACGTAGAGGATACGGTCTTTCGGGTCGATCGCGATCCCGGTCGGGTTTTCGAAGGCCTTTCCGGCCTCGTCGGCGGTCAGGCGGCCCTTCTCCCGGCCGTCCGGGTCGAGGATCGCGACCTGGCGGGAGCGCGGGTCGGTCGCGTAGATCGTTCCGTCCGCGTCGATCGCGAGTCCCGGCTCCACGTTCTCGCCCCAGCCCCCGAAGGGGATCACACGGCGGGGGGTGCCGTCCGGTCCGAGGACCTGGATGCGCTTGTTCCCGGTGTCGGCGACGTAGATTTCCCCTCCCGGCGAGACCGCGATTCCGATGGGATTTGCGAACTCGCCGGGCCGGGACCCCTTCTGCCCGACGATCTTCTTGTCCGAAAGGAGCGGATCGAAGGAGACCACGCGGTGGTTGCCGGTGTCCGTGACCCAGACACGGCCGTCCGGCGCGATGGCGACTCCGCGGGGCCCGTACAGGTCGCCGACGGATGCGCGCAGGACTCCGTCGAGGGTGTACGCCTGGACGCGCCCGTTCCAGGTGTCGGCGACATCGAGGGCGTCGCCGCGGATGGCCACGCCGCAGAGCTCGCGGAAGCCGAACTCCCCGGAGCCCCGGCCGCCCCAGCCGCCGAGCTTCCCGCCCTCGCGGTCGAAGACGCGCAGGCGCGAGTTCCCGAAGTCCGCGATCCACAGGCGGCCCGATCCGTCGACGGCGGCGCCGCGCGGCTCCTTCAGGCCGGCGTAGGCCGGCTCGCCCTGCGGGGCCTTCGCGGCGATCGCCGGACGTTCCTCCGGCTCGTCCGCGGGCGGCCCGGGGGCGGCGGCGCTCACGGGGAGCGACTCGCGCGCGGGCAGAACGACGTCCTGCGCGGGCCCGCCGGCCACGCGGTAGATCGAGGCCTCGGGATTTTCGTACGCGAGCTGGAAGAGATCGGTGTCGGTCTTGAACTTCAGGAGGCCCGGTGGCGGATACGTCTTGCGCTCGAGCCATCCGACGTAGACGTACGCGACGCGGTAGCGCTTCAGGAGCCGCCCCGCGATCGCCGTGTCGGCGGTCGAATAGAGCGCCTTGACGGCGATCCGGCGGGCTTCGATCTCGCTCTCGGGGTTGCCCCGCTGCTTGACGTGGTAGTCCCAGCCGAGAACGGTCGGCAGCCCCGTCAGCATCGAAATGCGTCCGAAGTCCTGGTACGACGGTCCCTGCGCCTCCAGCAGAACGGGGGTTCCGGAGACGTTTCGCCGGAGCCACTCGACCGCACGGTATTCCCCGGGCCGCTCCTCCTCGAGGTAGCGCAGGCCGTCGAGCGAGGGGCCCGAGTAGGGGGCGAAGTGACGGCTGACGGCCGCGCGCCCGGCGGTCGCGCTCGTGAACAGGGCGGCCACCGCGAGGAGCGCCGCCGCGGCCCGCACGGGGAGGGACCAGCGGTCGATCGTGCCGCGATGGGTCGGCCGGCGGAAGACGAGGACCGCCGTCCCGAGCGCGAAGAGGAGCCAGGCCTCCAGGTACAGCTTGAAGAAGGTGTTCATCCGGTCGACGATGTAGAAGCGCTGCGTGAAGAGCACGAGGAAGAACGCCGTTCCGAGGAAAACGATCGCGAGTCGGTCCTCGCGCTCCTCGGCGAGGGCGAAGTACGCGACGGCGAAGAGGAGAACGCCGGCGAGGAAGAAGGCGTCGGGATGGCGCACCGCGAGAAACGCGAGCCCCCCCGCGAGGAGAAGCCCGGCGATCCATCGGGGCACGACGCCGATGCCCCGGCCGGCCAGGCGCTGCGACGCGGACGCCATCCACCAGGCGATCGCAATGAAGAGGAAGAGGCCGAACACCGTGAGCTGATCGAGGCCGGCCGAGGAGGGCTCCAGGTTCTTTCCGACGCCGGGGCGGCCTCCCGCGCGGAACCAGAGAGGGAGCGCGAGGAGCCACGCCGAGCCCGCCGCCGCCGAGAACGCGACGACGGCCCGTCCGGCCCCGGCGAGCGAGAACCTCGGCGGCATCAGGGCGAGAGTCAGCGACACGAGGACGATGAGCCCCGTGAGCAGCGGCACGTCCCAGGCGTTCGTCAGCGCCTGGCACGCGGCCACGAACCCCATGAGCGCCGCTCCGCCGAGGCGCTGTCGAGCGGTCGAGGCCGGATCGCCGTGGGCGCGAACGAGGTGGAGCGCCGCGCCGGCGAACAACAGGAAGACGGGAATCGCGAGAACGTGCGCGTGGAGGTCCGCGAAGACGAGGCTCCAGAACGGATACTCGTTGATGGTGTCGCGGATGACGCGCGAGGTGGCCCAGAAGTAGTCCCAGTCGAGAGCGTGCTTCTTGACGAGCCACTCGCGCAGCCCCGAAAGGTTTCCGAGAAGGAGCGTCAGCCCGGCGCCGGCGAGGCCCGCGCGCAGGCGCCCGCCCCAGTTGCGCGCCACGGAGTAAGCGCCCTGCAGGATGGCGCCGCCGAGGAAGCCGAAAGCCAGGTTGAACGTGAAGCGGGTCGAGAGGTTCGTCAGGAACGTGAGGACGACCACCATCTCCTGTCCGAACGTGTAGTAGCCGAGCGGCGCGCCGGCCAGCCACGGGTCCGAGGGCGGGAGCAAGGGTGTTCGCACGAGGATGTTCAGGATCGAGAAGTCCATCGGCTTCTCGCCCCAGTAGATCTCGGGATTCAACGCCCGGATTCCGAGAAAGAGCAGGAACCCGAAGGCAAACACGGCCTCGCCCTGGAGGAGCGGCCGGCGGTTCTCGCGGACGAACCGCACGATGTCGTGGCGGTTGCGGAGAAACGCCCAGGCCGACGCGACGGCGAGAAGCGCCAGGGAAGTCAGGACGGCGCGGCGGCCGTTGGGAAGGACGCGCCACGTCACGCCGAGCGTCGTGAGGTACGTGGTGACGACGAGGCCGAGCATGCGGGCGAGTCCGAACCCCCGGTCGGAAAAACGGGGGAAGGCGGTGAAGGCGATAGGCGCGGCGAGAAGGCCCACCCCGGCGAGCGCCAGGTACCAGAGGATCGCCGCGCGAAGCGAGCCGCCGCCCTCCGGCTCCTGGAAACGCGCCGGCTCGACCTCGGCCTTCCGGTCGGGCCGCACCGGGGCGGACACGCGCCGCAGTCTGCGGGGCCACTTCTCCCACTCGTTCATGGTCGGCGGGGTTTCCGGGATCGAGGCCATGAGCAGCGCCCGGACCTTCTGCGCGGAAAAGTCCCTGGTCTTGCGGAAGAGCAGGACACGCGGATGGTCGTAGACGGTGAACTGCTCCTCCGCCCGGTCGTCCGGGAACCGCAGCGGCCCGAGCGACGGATACGACGTGAAGTCGGCGGCGCGCTCGAAGCCGAGGCGGCCCTCGAAGAGAGCGCGGTAGTACGCGATCGACATCGGGAAGACCGACGGGACGCGCGTCACGTTCATGTAGACGCGGCCCGAGGTCACGGCGATCCAGTCGGCCTCCGTCAAGGCCTTGACCAGGATCTCGACCTTTTGGGCGGAGTCCGGATCGAAGAGGGGGATCGCGGGGCCGGCGTACCGGCCGGGATCGTGCTCCGGCATCGGCATGGGCTGGCCGTCGTCCCAGGTCTCGTTGGCGAAGGCTTTCCCGGGCGGGACGTGCGCGTAGATCCAGCGGCTGGCCTCGACGCGGGTGTGCGGCCGCCGATAGATCGACGTGAAGGCGACCGCCCAGAGGAGCGTCGCCCCGAGAACCGCGACGGCCGTGACCCGGGCGAGCCGCGGCATCCGCGCGCGCGCCATCCACGAGGAGAAGGCCGCGCCGGTCAGGACCGCCAGCGCCGGGTAGGCCGGATAGATGTATCGGATCGACTTGACGAGCGTCAGGCCGTGGTACAGGAAGAGGAAGAGCACGTGGACGGTCAGCGGGGCCAGCGCGAAGATCCGCCGGCGCAGGATCGCCGCGAAGCTCCAGAAGAACGCCACGATCGCCGAGAGGCCGAAGGCGAGACCCGCGCCCCAGAGGACGAAGTTCTCGACGGGGTAGAGGATGGTGCGGCCCGCCCACTGCAGTGCGGGCGGGAATCCGGCGACGGAGCTCGAGAGAATCGTGAGCCGCCGGAGGTCGTCGATCCATCGCGGATCGAGCCGGAACGAGAGCGGGCTCGGGCCCAGGAACACGTGGGGCAGGAAGACGCGCACCGTCGCGGCCGCCGCCAGGAGGATGAGGAGACTGCGCGGCAGAGCGCGGAGGACCGACGCGAACGATGCGCGCCGGCCGAGCGCCCGCACCAGAACGGCGACACCGACCGGCGCGAAGAGCGCCAGAGCCGTGATCTTGCAGGCGGCCGCGAGCCCGATGGCGATTCCCGTCAGGAGGTCGCCGAAGGCGCCCGACCGGTCCTGCGCGATCCGGACGGCGCCGTAGAGTGCGGCCGCCGTGAACGTCGTCAGGAACGTGTCGACGGACCAGAAGTGCGAGAGCTGGATCCCGAGCGCGCAGAAGGCCGCCAGCCCGGCGGCGACGAGCGAGGCTCGCCGGTGCGCGAAGCGCCGCGTGATCCGGTAAACGAGCCAGACGGTCAACAGGTCGAAGATCCCGGACAGGGCGCGCCCGACCAGGTGAGTCTCCCCGTAGCCCTTCTTGCCGAAGAGCGGTGCCACGGCCTTCGCCATGACGAGCGGCAGCGTCCCGTAGACGAACGAGCCCTCGCCGCGGTTGTACGGGTCGAGGGTCGATTTCCGGGAGTCGAAGTAGTCGGCCACGCTCCCGGGAAAGGCGAGCTTCTCTTCGACCATCGAGATGAAACGCTCGTCCGGGTGGAGGTGGTGGCCCTCGTCCCAGTCGAGCTTCTGGAAGCGGAAGAACGCCCCGAGAAGGAGGATCCCGAGGAGGATGGCGCGCGCTCGCGGTCGAGACAGGCGAATCACGCGACGCGGATGCCTTTGCGGGAGAGAAAGCGCGCGATCTCGTCGCGGTTCGACTGGATCCAGGCGAGGAGCCGGTCGACGCCTTCCGCCGGCGAGACGCGGGGCCGCCACCCGAGGTCGCGGGCCGCCCGATCGACGTTGCAGTAGAAGACGCGCTGGTCGCCGACCCGCGCCGGCTGGTGCGCGATCGGGATCTCCTTCTTCAGCCGGTCCGCGAGGACCGCCATGAGCTCCTTCAACGACAGGCGAAAGGCCGGACCGCCGCCGACGTTGTAGGCCCGCCCGGCGACGACGCTCTTCTTCTCCGCCGCCGCGAGGTAGAGAGCGACGAGATCGTCCACCCAGAGGAGGTCGCGGACCTGGAGCCCGTCGCCGTAGAAGGTGATCGGCAGGCCGAAGACGGCGGCGAGGGCGAACCAGGCGACCCAGCCCTGGTCCTCTTCGCCGAACTGCCGGGGTCCGTAAATGCAGGACTGGCGCATCGCCACCGTGGGCAGCCCGAAGCTGCGGTGGTAGTCGACGACGTACTGGTCGGCCGCCCCCTTCGAGCACCCGTAGGGAGACTCGAACGACAGGGGCTCCTCCTCCGAGACGCCCTGGGGAAGATTCTGGAAGTCCCAGCGCCCGTCGCGCACGACGTCGCCCATGGTCAGGTGCCCGTAGACCTTGTTGGTCGAGGCATAGATCAGGAGAGGCGCCGCGTCGGGGGCGGCGGCGTGGCGCTTTCGGAGCTCCTCGAGGAGCCGGAAGGTGCCGATGGCGTTGATCTCGTGGTCCGCGGCGGGATCGAGGATCGAGGTCGTGACGGCGACCTGGCCCGCGAGGTGGAGAACGACGTCGAAGGGCTCGCCGAGCGCCGTCCGGAGGGCTCCGGAGTCCCGGACGTCCGCCTCGACGAAGCGGATTTCGGGGTGGAGGCTCTCGAGCCAGGCCCGGTTGAAGCGCGAGGCGGGGCGGGCGAAGCTGTCGAGGACCACGACGTCGTGGCCGAGCTCACGGAACCGGTGGGCCGCATTCGAGCCGATGAATCCGGCGCCGCCGGTGATCAGAAACCGCATTTCTCTCCCTCGATCGACGGGGTCGTTCGTGATTAAGCCCTTATTTTACAGAAGAATCGGCTCGCCGCGTGCAGACGAAGGCGATGCAGGACCCGGCCTCGGGCTCCTGCTCCTCGGTGTGCCGGCGCAGCCGCCGGACCCAGAACGCATTGTCGGTCAGCCGGGGAAAGGGAACCCACCGGCCGGTCGCGCGCCTCGCGACGAGGTGGGGCAGGCTGACGTAGTGGCTCCAGTGGAATGCGCGGGCCGCGCGCGGCGAGAGGTAGTAGCGCCATCGGACGACGTCGAATCCCGCCCGCTCGAAGCGAGAGCGCCACGTCGCGGGCGAATCGAAGTGGAAGTGGACCGACTTCCGGTTGAACCAGGCGAGGTACGCGCGGTGGACCGCGCCGAGGCCGAGGCGCCGCCAGGCGCGCGCGTCCGTCAGGAATTCGCTGAAGTGCTCGCCGATGACCGTGCAGGCGAAGGTCCCGCCGGGCTTGACGACCCGCGCGATCTCCGCGACCGTCCGGTCGATGTCGGGGATGTGCTCGAAGACGCAGTTGGAGACGACCGAGGAGAACGCCGCGCGCGGAAAAGGCATCGCTCCCGAGTCGGCGCCGACGAGGAGCCGGTAGACCCCGCGACCGGCCGCCTCGGCGAGGTCCCCGATTCCCGGATCGAGGCCCACGTCCGCGCCGCCGGGAAAAACGACCGAGCCGAAATGGCCGTCGCCGCAGCCGATGTCGAGAATCGGCCGCGGGAAGTCGATCTCCGACAGGATCTGCGCCTCGATCGAGCGCATGATCACCCGGTGGAACGGCATCTCCCGCAGGTGGGAGCGCAGGATTGCCTCGGAACGCGCGGGTGCCGTCAATGCCCCGCCCCGGCGACCGACCGGTACACCGCTTCGTAGCCGTCGAGCGTGCCCTCGAAGGGAAACGTGGCGCGAATCCGGTCCGCGGGCCGGAGGTAGCGCTCCGGCGCGTCGAGGACCTGCAGGATCGCCGTCGCCAGGCCGGCCGCGTCGCCGATCGGCGCGATCTCGCCCATCCCCGTCATGCGCGCGGGCTGCCGCACCCCCGGCAGGTCCGAGGCGACGACGGGAACGCCCGACAGCATCGCCTCGACCTGCACGAGGCCGAAGGACTCGGTCGAGTTGATCGAAGGGAGGACGAGGACGTTCGATACGGCGAAGAGGTCGGCGATCTCGGCGGGAGGAACGATGCCGGGCGCGAGCACTCCCGAGGCCGGGTCCCGGGCGAGCGGCTCGACGCGCTCCCACACGGTCTCACCCGCCACGTGCGTCGCGCCGGCGAGGAGGAGGACGGCTTTCGGATGCCGTCGGCGGATCTCCGAGAAGGCGGTCAGCAGGAGCGGGAGGCCCTTTTCCTCGGCGAAGCGGCCGAGGAACAGGACGACGGGCCCTCCCCGGATGCCGTAGCGGGCGCGGACCTCGTCGGCGCTTCGCCCCGTTTTCGGCGGGTCCTCCACCGGCGGAAGGATCCAGCCGACTTTCTCGAAGCGCTCGAAGAGGGGAGGAGTGTGCCGGGCGTAGTCCTCGGTGTAGGTGATCACGCGGGCCGCGCGGTCGAGCGCGAAATCCTGGGACGCGCGGGCGAGCACCTCGATCAGGCCCTGGCCGCCCGAGGGAGGAAGCTGGAGGTCGCAGTGGTAGGTGATCACGATCGGGACCCTGAGCGCCGCCGCCAGGAACGTGAGGGGAACCGCGTTGGCGGCGGGGGAGTGGAGATGGAGGACGTCGGCCCGGGGAAGCTCGGCCAGGGCGCGCGGGACGATCGCCGGCGCGACGAGGGCCTTGCCGACCTTCAGGGCGACCGGCGCACGAACGATCGTGACGCCGTTCTCGACGTTTCGGCGCGGGAGCTCCGGCAGGTGCTGGTTGGTCAGGACACGGACCTCGTGGCCGCGGCGGGCGAGGCCCTCGGCGAGGTGCTCGACATAGAGCGTCAACCCCGACACGTTCGGCCGGTAGTAGTCGATCGCCATGAGGATTTTCATTTCCCGGGGCGGCCGAAGGCGTAGATCGCGGTGTCGCCCGTGTGGACGGGCACGAGGAAGGGGAAGCGCGCGACCATGTCGGCGCCGGGATACGCGCGGCGCTCCATGTCGCCGACGACGACGTACGTGACGCCGTACTTCTGGATCGTCTCGAGGGCCGCGCGCAGGTCCGGCGTCGTGTAGAACGCCCGGATGCGCTTGAGACGGTCGCCGATGTCGGCCTCGTTGCCGCGCCAGAGGCCCTCGTGGTTCGCCCATCCGAGGACGGTCGGGATGCCCGTGTGCGAGGAGATGCGGGCGAACTCGGTGTACGGATCGCCGGAGGCTTCGAGGACGACGGACCCGCGCGGCGCGTTCTTTGTCAGCCAGGCGATCGCCTCGGCGTCGGCCGGGCTGCGGCGCGCGAGCGGGACGCGGCCGTCGAGCGTGAAGGCTCCGTCCCTCTGCTTGAGTCGCGAGACGGCTGCGTTCACCGGCCAGAACAGTGCGAGGAGCCCCGCGGCCGCGAGCACGAAACGCGCCGCCGCGCGCCGGCGTCCCGCGGCCTCCCAGGCCCGGCCGGCGAGCACCGCTGCGCCGATCGCGAGCAGCGGCCACGCCTGGTGGTAGAACTTGAAGATCGTGTTCATTCGCTGGAGATCGGGGCCGTAGCTGTCCTTCAGGTACACGAATTCGCATCCGGCCACCATCCCGAGGCCGAGCAGGACGAGGAACACGGCGTAGACACCGTCCGCGTCGCCGTCCTGCGCGGGAGCATGGAGACTCCGCCAGGCGGCGCGGGAGGCGAGGAACACCAGCGCCAGGACGAGGGACATGGCGGGCATCCGCAGCCACAAGCCGGCGACGAGCGCGACGGCGGCGCCGAGCGTGAGCCCGAGGTCGCGGCGCCGGCGTGCGCGCTCGGTGTCTTCCGCCTCCCGCGGCCACAGTCCGACGGCGGCGACGGCGAAGAGGAGGCCCCAGACGCCGAGGAACTCGAAGATCGGGGAGAACATCGTCGTGCGGCCGACCCCCCGGTTTTCGAGCGCGAACGAAGCGGTGTAGGGATAGAAGAGAACGAGCGACGCAAAGAAGACCGCGAGGCCGGCGAGGAGCCCCCGAATCGCTCCGCGCAGATCGGGCAGGCGGGCGCCTCCCGTCGAAAGCAGGAGACCGCAGACCGCGAAGAGGATCGCGAGCGCCGGCATGTTCCAGAGGCTCGCCGCCCGCGCCGTGCCCGCCGTGAGGGCGACGAGGAAGACGCCGCTCCAGCGCCGCCAGCCCGTGGCTCCGCCCCACCCCGACTCCATCCAGCGGTGCGCCACCACGAAGGCGGCGACGAAAAAGGGAAACGCCAGCAGGTGCGGGTGCAGGTCCGCATGAAAGAAGGTGAAGAACGGGAACTCGTTGATCGTCTTGAACTGCTCGGGGCCGATCACGCGCGAGGCGCGGAAGTAGTCGAAGTCGGCGCCGAAGGGATTGGCCCAGGCGTCGAGCGCTCCGGCGAGATTGCCGGCGAAGACCGTGAGACCTCCCGCGGAAAGCCCGACGTCGAGCCGTCCTCGGGAGAGGCGCAGGCCGAGGCACGCCGCCGCGACGAACGAGAACGCGCCGAAGCTCGCGATCGACAGGTTGTACGAGACCATCGGGACCACGTCCGCGAGCTTGCGCTGCGTCGCGGCGAGCAGGTATCCCCAGTAGTAGTAGTTGATCGTCCGGCCCGCCATCCAGGGGTCGGCGGGGGGCATGTCCGGAAAGCGGCCGAGCGAGGTCAGGAAGGCGAGGTCCATGAACTTTTCCTGCCCGACGATCGCCGGGCCGGCGGCGCGGATCAGGAGGAAGACCGCGGCGGCCCCCCAGAACAGGGCGGCGGCGAGCTTTTCGGGGTCTCCCCAGATCCCCGCCTTCAGCATTTCGTCGGCGGAGCGGCGGCGGGCGAGCCAGGCGGCCCCGCCGACGAGGCCGAGGGCCAGGACCGTGGTGAAACGCTGGAATCCGAAGGGCGTCGCGAGCGCGAGGGCCCACGCGACCCAGGCGACGACGGCGAGGCCGAGGGGGCGCGAGAGCAGGGCCGCGTCGCGCCGATTGCCGAAGAAGGCGCGCAGCCACGGGAGGACGGCGAGGCCCAGGATCTCGGTCGCCAGGGCCCATGCCAGAATGTCCCGCATGCGTCTCGACGCCATTGTAGACGCAGCGGCGGCATTCCGCTTGCTTGGGGGAGTCGGGTGCAGTTCGAGACGCATCGCGTGAAGCGCCGCTCCGCCCCCGCCGCCGAGGCGGCCGCTCGCACCGCGCGAGCGACCCGCATTCCGATCCGCGTTCGTCCGATGCTCGCGACCCTCGTCGATGAGCCGTTCGACCGCCCGGGCTGGGTGTACGAGGAGAAGTACGACGGCTACCGGATCCTCGCCTACAAGGAGGGCGGCCGGGTGCGGCTCATGTCGCGCAACGACAAGGACCGGACCGCGACTTTCGCCGGAATCGCCGAGGCCATCGGCCGCCTGCCCGACGAGACGCTCATTCTCGACGGCGAGGCCGTGGCGTTCGACCGCAAGCGGGTCTCCCGCTTTCAGCTTCTGCAGCGCGGCGGGGCGACGGCGACGTACGCGATCTTCGACTGCCTCTACCGCAACGGTCGGGATCTGCGCCGGGAGCCTCTCGCGGATCGCCGCCGACAGGTCGAGGACGCGCTCCGCCGGCCGCCTTCGGGGCTCCTCCTGTCTCGGCGGCTGGACTCGAACGGGCTTGCCGCCTATCGCTCGGCGAAACGCCGCGGATTCGAGGGGCTCGTCGCCAAGGACGCGGCCTCGGCCTACGAGGAGCGCCGCAGCCGCCGCTGGCTCAAGGTCAAGGTGCACCAGGAGGAAGAGCTCGTCGTCGCGGGCTACACGCCGCCCCGGGGCGCGCGCTCGCACCTGGGCGCGCTGCTGCTCGGAGCGTATCGGGGCAAGGACCTCGTTTTCGTCGGCAAGGTCGGCACGGGCTTTTCGGACCGGGCGCTCGCCGAGCTCGAGAAGACGTTTCGGCCGCTCGTGCGCGCGAAGGCCGCCTTCTCGAATCCGCCGCGCGAGAAGGGCGCCGTCTGGCTCGCGCCGAAGCTCGTGGCGCAGATCGCCTTCCAGGAGTGGACGGCCGACGCGCGGCTTCGCCAGCCCGTCTTCCTGGGCCTGCGCGACGACAAGAGCCCTCTCGAAGTCCGCCTGCCGGAGGCCCCGTGACGGGCCGGCGCGCCGCGGTCGTGATCACGCATCCCGACCGGGTGCTCTTTCCGGAGGAGGGCTACGCCAAGCGCGACGTCGCGGACTTCTACGACCGCGTCTTCCCGAGGCTGAAGCCATGGATCGACGACCGGCTCCTCTCCCTCGAGCGGTGCCCGGAAGGGCTCGCCGGCGAGTGCTTCTTTCAGAAGCAGGCACCCGCGGGACTGCCCCCCGGGACGAAGACGAAGTCGATCCGCCACGCGAAGGGCGTCACGCGGTACGTCGTGGGCGGGGCGCGAGAAACGCAGCTCGCGCTGGCCAATCTCGGCTGCATCGCGGTCCACGTCTGGGGCAGCCGCGCGTCGGCGCCGCGCCAGCCCGACTGGGTCTGCTTCGATCTCGATCCCGGGGCCGGCGGTTTCGGGTCGGCGGTGCGCGCCGCCCTCGAGCTCCGCAAGACGCTCGACCGGCTGGAGCTCGACTCGTACCCGAAGACCTCGGGCGGGAAGGGCCTCCACGTCTTCGTGCCGGTCCGCCGCGGTCCCGACGCCGACGACGTCCTGGCCTTCGCCCGCGCCGTCGGCGGGGTCCTCGCCGAGGCCCACCCGGAGGAGATGACGGTCGAGCCGCGGATCGCCAAACGCGCCGGCCGCCTCTACCTCGACGCGGCGCGCAACGGGTTCGCCCAGACGGTCGTGACTCCCTGGTCGCTCCGCGTCCGGCGGCACGCGCCGTTCTCGACGCCGCTCGCCTGGTCGGAGGTGAAACCCTCGCTCGACCCTGAGAAGTTCAACCTCGGCAACTTCGCGCGGCGGCTCGAGAAGCCCGATCCGTGGGAAGGGTTCTGGAAGAAGCGGCAGTCGCTGCCGCGACTCGCGTAGACGCACGGCGGGCATCACTCTCTACCCCGGCGCCGGAATGCCGGCGTGCCCGATGCTAAGCTTTCGCGCGATGTACGAGCCCGGATACCGGCGCCTCCTCGCCTCCGGGGAGCTCGAGGAGCGCGTCGAAAAGCTCTACCGCCTCCTTTCGGCCTGCACGGTCTGCCCGCGAGACTGCGGGAACGACCGCCTGGCGGGCGTGCTCGCTTCCTGCGCCTCCGGGGAGCGGCCGATCGTCTCCTCCCACACGCCGCACTTCGGCGAGGAGCCGTGCCTTTCGGGCACGAAGGGAGCCGGGAACATCTTCTTCGGCAACTGTAACCTGCGCTGCGTCTACTGTCAGAACTTCCAGATCAGCCAGGACTTCGGCACCCAGAAGCGCAACGAGATCTCCGTCGAGCGTCTCGGCGAGATGATGCTGGAGCTCGAGGCTCGCGGGTGCCACAACGTCGGGTTCGTCTCGCCAACCCACTTCGCTCCGCAGATGGCGAAGGCGGTCCTCCTCGCGGCGCGGCAGGGGCTCTCGGTCCCCGTCGTCTACAACACCAACGCCTACGATTCCGTCGAGGTCCTGCGCCTGCTCGACGGAGTCGTCGATGTCTACCTTCCGGACTTCAAGTACGCGGACTCTGCGGCCGGGGCCCTCTACTCCAAGGTCCCGGACTACGCCGAGCGCTCGCGCGACGCCTTGATCGAGATGTACCGCCAGAAAGGCTCGCATCTCGAGATGGGGGAGGACGGGTTGCTCAAGAGCGGGCTGCTCGTCCGCGTCCTCGTCCTGCCCAACGGAGTCGCCGGCGTTGCGGAGTCGCTCGCATGGATCGCCGAAACCCTGTCGCCCCGGGTCGCGATCTCCCTCATGGCGCAGTACTACCCGATCCACCGCGCGGCCTCGAACGACAAGTACCGCTCGCTTTCGCGGTCCATCACGGCCGCCGAGTGGGACGAGGCTCTCGCCGCCCTCGAGGCGAACGGCTTCGCCCACGGCTTCGAGCAGGAGCTCGAAACGGCCAACCGCTACTACCGGCCCGACTTCACCAACCGGGAGGCCCCCTTCCGGGACATCCGCGACTTCGCCGACTCGCTCCCCGTGTCCCGCGGGCGGTCGACAGAAGGGGACGCCGCGTGCGAGACTGTCGCCGGACGGGAAGCCGAGGGATCGCGTGCGGGCCGGGGCCGGGTGCCCCGGCCCAACTTGTCTCCGGCCGAAGTGCGCTCGATCTAGAGCGGCTCGCAGGCGTTGACGATCGCCCGCGTGTAGTCGGCCGCGATCGTCACCGTCGTCGAGACCAGCGTCTTCCCCGAGGCGCGAAGCTCGATCGTGTAGTCGCCGGCCGGTTCCAGGAACTTCTCCGTCGAGACCGTCTCCTTCAGCTCGATCGGGGTCGGCGATCCCGGGACCCGCTTAAGCAACCGTTCCTTCCCGTCCGGCGCGCGCGCGACGACTTGCGCGCCGGTCGCCGGCGAGGTGCCGAGGTGAATCTCGAGGGTCAATTTCGCGACGCTGCCCGCGAGCTGCCAGACGGCCTCGCGCGATTGCCCGCCCGGAACGTAGGCCCAGACGCCGTCCCATTCGGGTTCGACGCCGGCTTTTCCGGCCGTCCCGAGCGTCGTCGCGACGCGCACCCGCACGGAGGTCGGGTGGCCGTCGACGGATCCGGCCGCGAAGCGCGAGTCCTGGACGGACTTCTGTGCGAACGGCGCCAGGAGATCGAGGCCGGTGCGCGCCGGGCGGATGTCCGAGACCAGGCCTTCGGGGCCGATCACGGCCTCGACGACGACGATCCCCCGCACGCCTGCCGCGGTCAAGGACGACGGCAGGGCGACCGGGGCGGTTGTCAGGCGCCGCGGCGGCGTGATCCCGGCGCATGGTGGCCCGGACGATGCGGTCGTCGAGGCCGGTCTCGCGCCGGATGCGCCCGCGCAGCCGAAGGCGACGAGCGCGGCCGCCAGGACCACCGCCGTGGCGGACTTCATGACAGGGGCCGAAGGGCGGGCAGGACGAAGGTGAACGCGGAAGGGTCCGCCGCCAGCCAGAACTGTCCGCCGCCGGCATTCTGGCCGTCGACCGTGAAGCGCAGCATCCACACGCCCTCCTCCCAGTCCGCGCCGACGGGGGAGACGACGGGAAAGTTCACCTCCGTGGCCTTGGCCGGGACGGCGAGCGGCGGCTGAAACACCTGGACCCTTCGGCCCGTCGGCGATACGGCCTCGACGCGAATGCCGAGCGTGCGCGCCTCCGGGGAGGGGGGAACGTCCAGCGAAGCCTCGGCGCGCAGCGCCGCGTCCTTGCCCTTGCGGAGGGGGAAACCTTCCGGCGCGGTCTTCGTTCCCGCCGCATCGGCCGGGAACACGGCGAGGTCGCCGAGCGTCGCCATCGGAATCCGGCCCCGCTTGTCGCCGCTCACGCGGAATCGGACGCCGGCATTCAGGGCGATCTCGACGGGGTTGCCGTCGCGCAGCGCCGGCGTGAACTTCCAGGCGCGCACGGACTCGACGGCGGGTTTCACGAATTCCTGGAGCGAGGTCATGTCGAGATGGAGGTCGGACACGTTCCCCTGCTTGTCGATTCGGCCGATCAGGAGGACGTTGCCCTGCAGGTCGTTCTTGCTGGCGTTTTCCGGATAGACCGGAGGCTTGTATTTCGTCCGCGTGGCGCCCTTCGTCTGCGCCGACGCGGAGGCCGAGGCGAAGGCCAGAAGGCAAGCGAAGAGCACCGTGACCGATGGTCGCGAGAGGCGCATGGGTCTCCTTAGGCTGCCGGGCCGTCGAAGGCGCGGCGCGCGTGATACGAAGATCGGACGAGCGGACCGGCCTCGACGCGCTGGAAGCCCATGGCATCGGCGCGCTCGCGGATCTCGGCAAACTCCTCCGGCGTGTAGTAGCGCTCGATCGGGAGGCGGCGCTCGTGAGGCTGGAGGTACTGGCCCACCGTCGCGATGTCGCAGCCGGCGGACCGGAGGTCCGCGAGAGTCGCGAGCAGCTCGTCCACCGACTCCCCGAGGCCGACCATGAGCCCCGACTTCGTCCGCATCGAGACGCCGCGTCGCACGCGGTGCTCGGCGGCGCGCGCGAGGAGCGCCAGCGACTGCGGGTACCTGGCGTCCGGCCGGACGCGGCGGTAGAGGCGCGGGACCGTCTCGACGTTGTGGTTGAGGACCTCCGGAGCGGCGTCGAGGACCGTGTCGAGCGCGGCCGTGTTGCCCTGGAAGTCCGGGATCAGGACCTCGACCGTGCAGCTTGCGTTGCGCCGCCGCACCGCGCGGATCGTTTCGGCGAAGTGCGCGGCCCCCCCGTCGGAGAGGTCGTCGCGGTTGACCGACGTGATGACCACATGAGCGAGACCGAGCTCCGCCGCCGCCTCGGCGACCCGCTCCGGCTCCTCCGGGTCGAGCGTGCCCGGCCGGCCCTTGCCGACGGCGCAGAAGCCGCAATGGCGCGTGCAGATGTCGCCCATGAGCATGAAGGTCGCCGTGCGCTCGCGGGCCCAGCACTCGTGGATGTTGGGGCACCGGGCCTCTTCACAGACCGTCACGAGCGAGAGGCGACGCATCATCCGCCGCACCTCGTCGTACTCGCCGGTCGTATTGAGCCGGACCTTCAGCCACTCGGGCCGCTCGAGGCGGGAGGCCCGGCCGGCGACCGGAAGTTCCAATTTGCCGCTCACGCCTGGATTATCTCCCGGGACCGGGCCCGGCCGGGAGCGCGTGCCGGCGATCCGAAGGAACCCCTTGCCTGAGCCGACCCGACGGCATAATTATGAGTTGGGCGCGAGGCGCAGGTCCTGCTGGCGACCTGCGTCGGCGCCGTGTCCCGCCAGCCAACCATTCATGGAGGATCTGCTATGAAGCCACCGATCGTGAGGGGCGAGATTGACGAAAGCGATGTGAGGGCCGCCGTCGAATCCTTGAAATCCGCACCATTCAGAGCACGCTTCATCCGGACTGACTGCAACGCCAAGGATCCGGTGTGGAAGACGGCCGGAGGGCAGGCGATCCAGGAGCACGTTCGCGATCGGATGGACAAGTTCAAGACGGATGTCGGCGCCCTTCGACTCCACGACTTCCACGGTGCCGTGCTTCACAAGCTCGATTCCAGCACGCTCCTGACGGTCGGGATACATCACCTGGGCGATGCCGCCGCTCCGGCGGCTCGCGAGCTGTTCCACGTCTACGGGCCCGACCGCGACGACACCAAGGACTCGAGTCGATACTACCGATACGCGTGGACGGACAAGGGCCCGAACGGGATCATCTATTCGAGTAACGCGCAGATCATCCGGGAAGGGAAACTGGCGTGTAACTCGTATGCCTACTCCGGCCAGAGTTCTTACGCACTGGTTGGTGCCGGCCTCTTTTTCGTGCCGCAATTCGGCGATGCGAAAATCAGTATCCGGCCCTACGTCCAGTGGCTCACGAGCGCCAGCTTCACCGGGAACGACGTCGCGCCGGCGTCGGCCGTCGCATCTCTCGGCATCTTCGTCGAGAGCTGGGCGCAAAGCGGTGGTGGGTACAACAACGATCTCGACCACTGGATCCCGGTTTGGTCGCAGAACACTCAGAGTTACATGACGGGCGTGACGGCGGGAGGCGCGGCGACAGTCGGTGACGGACTGGCGAGTGAAGTCTTCGCCATCGCGCAACGGAAATATCACATCTTCGTGTACGCATATCTCGAGACGAGCGCCGATCCGCAACGCGAGAGAAACGAACAGCGTTTCGTGACGCTGGATGTCGACGCCACCGTTCCCTATGTCGTGGTCGAGGAAAAGCCGAAGTAGCCCGATCGACCCGACCGGACATTCGATGGGAGCTCAGGAAGCCCGGCCTAAGCCGGGAGGATCTCCCGGTCGAACACCTCGCCGAAACGAGCCCGGATCCGTGCCGCGGTTTCTTCGAGCGAGGGTCGCCGGCCGAGAAGGCGCTGGATCGTGATCACGCCGCCGTCGGTGATCCCGCAGGGGATGATTCCCGAAAAATAGGGAAGCGGCTCGTCGGTGACGTTGAGCGCGAATCCGTGGGTCGTCACCCAGCGGGCGATGTGAATGCCGATTGCGGCGATCTTGTCGTTGCCGACCCAGACGGAAGTCACGCGCTCCCGGATCGGGGAACGGGTCGCGTGGATCCCGAAGTCCGCGAGTACCCGGATCAGGACCTCCTCGAGGTCCGTGACGTAGCGCTTGACGTCCTTGCGGTCCGGGGCGAGGTTCAGGATCGGGTAGCCGACGAGCTGCCCCGGGCCGTGGTAAGTGACCTTGCCGCCGCGATCCGACTCCCGCACCTCGACCCCGAGCTCGCGGCAGCGTTCCGGCGTGAAGAGCACGTCCGCGCGGGAGGCGTTGCGCCCGAGCGTGAAGACGGGCTCGTGCTCGAGGAGCAGCAGAGTCTCCTCGTCCCGGCGGGCCCGCGCGGCCGCCTCGGCTTGGAGCTCGAGACCGCGGTCGTACGCCACGCGTCCGAGCCAGGGAGCCCGGAGCGGGGGATGGGTCCGCACGACCAGTGCTTCCATCGGGTCAGTCTACTCAGTGTCCGGGCAGCCGAACGTCCTGCGCCGTCAAGAACTCCCGTCCCCGGAATCCCTCGGTCGAGCGCCACGGAGGACGGGAAGCCACTGCGCGGCTCCATAGACGCCGTAGAGGAGCAAGACGGGGTCCCAGTACGGCACCCGGTAGCGCCAGACGACCTGGAGCAGGACGTGGGCGACCATGCTCACGACGAGCACCGCGAAGCAGAAGGCGGCGACACCGCGCCGCGGCGCGCGCCAGAGCCCAGGGGCCGCGGCGGCGTACAGGAGGATGTAAAGAGCGCCGATCGCGGCGACGACCGGGCGGGGCCAGAACCAGGGCGTGGGCCAGGGGCGGACCCACTGCCACGCTTTCCGCGCCAGCAGGCGCAGGCTCGCGCCGGGATCGGCGCGAGCGTCCTCGATCGCCATGTGCGCGAAGGCGGCGGACCGGCGGCCGGGAGTGTCGGCGCCGCTCCGCTCGATCGAGGCGAGCCGGTCCCGCAGATCGCGGTCGAAGTTCACGAGCCAGCGCTCGTACTCCTCGCGCGTCCGAAGGGCGTAGAAGCGCCGTGTCCAGGGCGAGTTGCCGGCATAGAGGCTCACCCCGCCGGCGTCGCTGACCGGGATGAGCTCGTGGAAGCGGACGGCGTTTCGTATCGTCCACGGGGCGAGGGCGAGAACCAGGCCCGCGAGCGCGCCGGCCGCCATGCGAATCCGGAGGCGGCCCCGCGTTCGCCGGTCGAGCAAGGGCGCGGCGAGAAGGGGAGCGAGAGCCAGGGCCGAAGGGCGCGTCAACGCCGCGAGGCCCAGGAGCGCTCCCGCGAAGACCGCGCGGCGGGTCGACGTGCTGTCCGCCGCCGAGAGCAGCAGCAGACCCGAGGACAGAAGCAAGACCAGAAAGAGCGGCTCGCTCTGGACGTCGGTCGAAAGGAGCACGAGGCTCGGGTGGAAGGCCGCCGCCACGCCGGTCGCCAGCGCGATCGGCCGTCGGCCGAAGATCCGCGCCGAAAGCATCGCGAGAAGCACTGCGGCGGCGGCGCCGAGTATGCCGTTGGCGAGCTTCGCCCATGCCACGCGCTCCTCGGGCCGGCCGAGCGTCGCGCCGACGAGGAAGACCGGGTAGGCCGGAGGCCGGAAGAAGAACGGCTCCGTGCGGTCCGGGTACTGCCCCGTCCGGGCGAGCTCGGAGGCCGCGAAAATGTACCGGCCCGCGTCGCCGAACCCCGTCGTCGAGAACCCCGACGGCCGCGGTTGCGGCGAGGCGGACGGCGAGCGCCAGCAGAAACAGGGAGAGTCCGCCGCGCCACCCGAGCGTCATGCGGCGGGGATGTCGGTCGAGTCCCGGCGGCGCCGGAACGATGCCGCCCCCGGCACGGCATAGAGCAGGAGCACGGGGTCCCAGTAGGCCGCCGCGGTAACGCCAGCTCGTCTCGAAGGCGAGGTGGAACGCGAACGTGAGGGCGAGAAAGACGAGGGCGAAGGTCCGCGCGCCCCGCCGCTTCGCGCGCGCGAGGCCGATCGCCGCGGCGAGGTACAGAAGCGTGAAGTACGCGCCGAGCGCGACGACCGCTCCGCGCCTCCAGTACCTCGGGTCCGGCCAGGGTCGCAGCCAGTCGCGGGCCTTCCAGGCGAGGAGCCGCACGGACCCGGCCGGGTCGGCGAGCCTTTCGGCGAGGGCCGCCGAGAACAGAGCGCGCGAGAGGCGCCCGGGCGCTCCGCGAATCTCGGCCGGCAGCGCCGAGATGAGCTCGAACCGGCGCTGCTCGAGCGCGTCGGAGGCCGAGGCAAGCTCCTCGCGCGTTCGTGCGGCGGCGAGCCCGAGGGCCGCATCGGAGTTGCGCCCGTAGAAGACGTATCCGGCGCCGTCGTTGACGAGAATGAGCTCCCGGAAGACGAGCGCATTGCGCACGATCCAGGGCGCGAGCGCGAGGCCGAAGCCGAGGAGGGCGGAGAGGGCGACGTGGAGGCCGGCGCGGCGAGGGTAGCGGTGATCGAAGAGGGGAGAGAGGAGAAGGGGCACGAGAACGAGCGCCGAGGAGCGCGTCAATGCCGCCAGCGCGAGGAGGGCGCCGGCGCACAAGCGCGAGGTTCGAGGACGGGCGGTCGGCGGCTGCGAGCAGGACGTAGCCGGCCGAGAGGAGCAACAGCAGGAAGAGCGGCTCGGACTGGATGTCGGCGGAGGCGAGAACGAGGGTCGGATGGAGGGCCGCGGTCCCGCCGGTCACTACGGCGACGGCACGCCGACGGAAGAGGCGGGCCGAGAGGGCGGCAAGAAGGACGGCTGAGAGCGCACCGGCGACATGCTCCCGCGACCTTGGCGGCCGCGATCCGGTCCGGGCGGCCGAGCGTCGACTGCGGCGATGAAGGCGGAATAGCCCGGGGGGCCGGAAGAGGAACGCATCGGTCCGCCGTGGATAGTGGCCCGTCTCGGCGAGGGCCCGGGCGCCGAACAGGTACGCGGGCGCATCGGCGAACCGCACGGTCGAAAATCCGACGCCCGCCGCCGCCGCGAGGCGCGCGGCGAGGGCGAGGAGAAAGATCGCCGCACCGACGCGGCGGCCGAGTCGAGGAATCTGCCGGGGACTACCCGAGATCAAACTCTCCGGTCTCGAGCGTCGTCTTGATCGCGGCCATGAACTTGTCGGCGTCGGCGCCGTCGATCAGCCGGTGGTCGAAGGAGAGCGCGAGATAGCCGACCGTCCGGATGCCGAGCGCGTCCTGCCCGTTCTCGTCGGTCACGACGACGGGCCGCTTCTCGATCGTTCCGACGCCGAGGATCGCGACCTGGGGCTGCGGGATGATCGGCGTTCCGAAGAGTCCGCCGTAGACGCCGGGGTTCGTGACGGTGAAGGTGCCGCCCTGGATCTCCTCGGGCTTCAGCCGCTTGGTGCGCGCGCGCTCGGCGAGGTCCTGCGAGCTCCGCGCGAGTCCGAGGATCGACTTCTCGTCGGCGTTCTTGATCACCGGAACGATCAGGCCCCAGTCGAGCGCGACGGCCATGCCGAGGTTGACGTCCTTGTGGTAGACGATGTTCTCGCCGTCGATCGACGCGTTGACCTGCGGGAACTGGCGGATCGCCTGGATCGCGGCCCGGAAGATGAACGGCAGGTAGGTCAGCTTCACGCCGTTCTTGGCGACGAAGTCGTCCTTGTGCTTGGCCGCGGATCTTCGCGATGTTCGAGTAGTCGACCTGGAAGACGGTCGTCACGTGGGCCGAGGTCCTCTTGGAGAGGATCATGTTCTCGGCCGTGATCCTGCGGATCTTCGTCATCGCGACGACCTCGTCGCGGTCGGTCACGGAGATGGCGGGGCGCGGCGCGGGGGATGCCTCGATGGGCTCGGCGCGGCCGACGGACGGGGCCTCGGCCGGGACGGCCGATCCGCGGATCGGCGCCTGCGCCACCTTGCGGTTCTCGAGGTACGAGAGGACGTCGTTCTTGGTCACCCGATTGTGAATGCCGGTCCCCTCGATGTCGCCGATGTCGAGGGAGTTCTCCTGGGCGATCTTGCGCACGAGGGGCGAGGACTTCCGGCGGATGCGTTCCTCGATCGACTCGACCTGCCCGCCGGAGGGCGCTTCGACCCGAGGTGCCGCGACCGGCGCCGGCGCCGGGGAGGGCGGCGCGGCGGCAGGAGCGGGGGGCGGAGCCGGCTTCGCCTCGGCCTTCGGGGCCGGCGGCGGTTCCGGGGCCTTCGGAGCGGCCGGAGGGGGCGCGGCCGGCGCCGGGGCCGGAGGCGCCGGGGACGGAGCGGAAGCCGCGGCCGTTCCCGCCTCGCCGATGACGGCGACGACGGTGTTGATGGCCACGGTCTGGCCTTCGGCGACCTTGATCTCGGTCAGCGTGCCGGCGACGGGGGAGGGTATCTCGGCGTCCACCTTGTCCGTCGAGATCTCGAAGATCGGCTCGTCGCGCTTGATGGTGTCGCCGACCTTCTTGAGCCACTTGGTGATGGTGCCTTCGGCGATCGACTCGCCCATCTGGGGCATGATTACCGGAGTCGACATGAAAACCTCCCTCGCTCCGACAGCATAGGCCAAAGGTCGCGAATCGAAAAGCCCGCGCGTAGAACGGGGTCCCGATGACGGCGCCCGTCTGGGTCATTCCCGACTGCTCGGCTGACTTCGCCAGGCCGAAGTCGGTGACGTAGACCCGGTCCGAGGCGTCGAGCATGATGTTCTGGGGTTTCAGGTCGCGGTGAATGACCCCCTGGTCATGCGCGGCCTTGAGGCCTTCGGCCGTCTGGCGGAAGACGCGCAGGAGGCGCTCGGTCGGGAGCTTCCCCTGCTTCTTCAGGATCGTCGAGAGGTCCCGCCCGTCGACGAACTGCATCGTCAGGAACTTGATGCCGTCCATCTCGCCGAGGTCGAAGACGCGCAGGACGTTGGGGTGCGTCACGCGGCTCGAAAGCTGGATCTCGCGCTTGAAGCGCTCCAGCGCATCGGCGTCCTCGGCGATGTCGGAGCGGATGAGCTTCAGGGCGACGTCCCGGTCGAGCTCCTTGTCGTGCACGAGATAGACGGCGCCCATGCCTCCCATGCCGAGAAGGCTCTTGACCCGGTACCGGTGACCGATCTCGAGCCCCGCCGGCAACACGACCGAGGCCACGCCCCGCACCGACTGGCTGGCCCATTGCTTGAAGGACGAGGGACTGCCCATCGTGGGCACGGAGGTCAGCTCGGCGGCGACGGACTCCTCCGGCACGACAACGCCCCCAAAGACGAGCCCGCAGCTCAGGCAGTTCTCGGCCGGATCCGGGTTCAGCGTCTGGCAGCGGGCGCAGATCATGGGGAGACGCCGCCCGGCTTGCGCGTGAGGATTCTCATCGTTCTTGCGGGGGGATTGTAGCCTTCCCCGGTTCCACGCGCCCTTTCGTGTCGGGCGCTCGCCGGCGAGGAGCGTTCGTGGGACGCTCTCGCCCGCGTAATCCCCGGTCGAATATCGCGTGACGCGAAACGGTTTCGCGTCCACGTTCCTTCCGCCGAGCGTAAACTTTCTCCCGCTTGCGCCGAGCCGTCGTTTTCGTCCTGGCGGTTCGCCTTCCTGCGTGCGGTGCGCGGGGGCGCCGGGCACGCCGGACTCTTTCTATGCGACTCCCCGGCGTGAGCTCCCGCCTCCGGGCGGGCTGATCCGATCAGAGAAGCTCGACGGGGCGCCGCCGGGCGCTCGGGCCTGGAAGGTGCTCTACTCCTCGACCGGCCTCGACGGCCGGCGCATCGCCGTCTCCGGGGTCGTCATCGCGCCGGAACTGCCGGCTCCGGCGGCCGGTCGCAGCGTCGTGGCCTGGGCTCATCCGACGACGGGAGTGTCGGATGCCTGCGCGCCCTCGGTCAACCCCGACTTCTTCGACACCATCCCGCACCTGGCTCGCGTTGATGGCGCTCGACGACGTCGTCGTGGCCACGGATTACCCGGGCCTGGGGACGGCCGGCGTCCACCCGTACCTCGTCGGGGAGAGCGAGGGGCGCGCGGTGCTCGACTCGGTGCGCGCCGCGAAGGGGATCCCGGAGGCGGGGCCGGCGCGCGGTTTGTCGTGTGGGGACACTCGCAGGGCGGCCAGGCCGCCCTCTTCGCCGGTCAGCTCGCCCGAACCTACGCACCGGAGCTCGCGCTCTCGGGCGTGGCCGCAATCGCCCCGGCCACGAACCTGGGGGTCCTGCTCGAGGACGACCTGTCCGAGCGGGCCGGCCGCATTCTCGGCGCCTACGCGCTCTGGAGCTGGTCGCAGGTCTACGGCGCGCCGCTCGACGAGGTCGTCTCGCCCGCGGATCGTTCCGCGATCGACCGGACCGCGCGCGACTGCGTCGAGACCGACGGCGAGGCATACCGCGCCGCCTTCGACTCGACTGCCGCTGCCGGGAGGCATGCTTCTTCCGGGAGCGCTGTCCCGCGAGCCCTGGAAGCGCCTGCTCGAGGAAAATCGCCCCGGCCGGGAGCGGATCGGGGCGCCCGTCTACGTCGCGCAGGGGAGCGAGGACACGATCGTCCGACCCTCGGTCACCTCCGACTTCGTCGGCGCGCTCTGCCGGTCGGGCGAGATCGTCCGGTACGAGGTGCTGCCCGGCGTCGACCATCTGCGGGCGGAGCGCGCGAGCGCGACGAGCGCGGTCCAGTGGATGCGCGACCGGCTCGACGGCAAGCCGGCCAGGAACGGCTGCGCAGTGCCCGAGCTTTCGGAGCCGCCGTCCGGCGTCCCGCCCAGGGCGGGTGACGTCAGCTCTTCGGCGCGGCCGGAGCCTTCGTCGTCGCCGGCGGCGGCTTCTCGAAGAGTTTCGGATCGATTCCCGCGTTGATCTTGCATTCGTCCATGACGAGCGTCTGGTCCTTCTCGCCGTTGGTCCAGACCTCGAGACGGTGGGCGATCGGGAAGCCGTCCACGATCTTGTAGTCGGAGTAATCCGAAACCATCTGCGCGGTCTTGCCTTCGGGGGTCGTCGTCATGTGCTCGGTCCGTACGATCTTTCCCGTCGCGGGCTCCACGAACCAACGCACGGCGACCTCGCCATAGCGCAGGTCGAGCAGGGCGGCGTCGATCTCGCCGACCTTCGCCGTGCCGGCCGCGGCGGCGACGAGCTTCGGGTCCGCCGCCTTCTGGACCAGGTGAAGCGGGATCCGCTGGATCTGCTTGAGCAGCTCGGACCGGACGACGGGCGGAAGGTCCTGCGAGCCGCTCGGGGCGAAGAGAAAGGCCTCCCGGGGCGTGACGACCATGGCGATGCGGCCGTAAGGGGAGTCGATCTGCTGGAAGAGATGGTCGGGAAACACCATCGCGCTCTGGACTTCCATGGTGGCGTCGCCCTCGGGAGTCTTCGCGGTGAGCTGGCCCCTCGTCTGGACGTCCCGCACGCCGGCGACCTTCTTCTCGCCGCCCAGCCACGCCACGACCTTCGCGAGGAGCGCCTTGCCGGCCGCCTGCGCCTCGGCCGAGGGGGGCTTCGGGCTCGCGGCTTTCGGGGCGGGTGCGGCCGGAGGAGCGGCTGCGGGCGCGGGCGTCGGGGCCTGCCCGAGGGCGGACGCCGAAAGCGCGAGCGAGAGGGCGGCCGCCGCGCGGATGGCGCGAATCGTGGTCATGGATCCTCCGAGCGGCGGAGCATATATCGAAGTAGCATGCGCGCCGTGTCGAGCCGAGCCGAGACGATCCTGCGCCGACTCGAAGACGTCCGCCATCGGCGTCCCGGGGCGCGCGAGGCCGAGCGGGCGATCCGCGACGCACGGGGCCTCGTCCTGCGCGACGCGGGAGACCTCATCCGGCTGCACGACGCGCTGATGTTCCTTCGGGCTTACCCCCACAGCCGCCGCGTCCGCGATCTCGCCGACGGTCTTCTCGCGACGCTCGGTCGCCGCGTCGCCGCGCTCGATTCGGCCGGCGAGGACCTGTCGCCCTTCGATGCCCCGGAGGTCGCCGGCATCGCGGGCACCACGATCGGCACCGATTTCTCCTTCGAGCTCGTGCGCTGGCTGTCGCGGCGGTTTCCCCGGCGCGTGCGGCTCGCCTGGGACGCGGGGGCGTCGGAGGAGCGCATGCGGACGGCGTGGCCCGAGTTCGTTCCGCTCCTCGAGGAAGAGGCGCTCGCCGACGCCAACGTCCCGTACCTCGACTGGCTCGCCGCGGCGGCGGGGAGGCGCCGGGACGACCCCGCCTGGCTGCTCGACCGCTACGAGCGGCTGGCCGGTCCGCCGGCGCTCGCCCCCGATCGCTTCGACTCTCTCGAAGTTCCGATCACCTGGGATCTCGGCGAGGGCCCGGCCTCCCGAACGCGGATGCGGGTGCCGGGAGCCGCGGCGTTCTTTCACGACGCCCCGTTTCTGACGCGGCGGGATGTCTCGCTCGACGCGGTGATGTCGGGCCCGCCGCTCGCCCTCCGAAGGCTCCCGCGGAGGGAGGGAGAGCGTCTCTGCGACCGGGTGCGGGAGGCCACGACGGCGAGGTACCGCGAGTTCTATACGTTCACGCACGCCGACCCGACCTCGGTCGTCGCTGCGCGCCCGGGCCGCGGCGTCGAGCTCTTCCTCGTCGGGGTCCTGCCGGAGCGGCGGCTTCCGCTGCGCTCGGCGTACGGCGGCTTCGTCATCAAGAACGGCGTGCCGATCGGGTACATCGAGGGCCTGGCTTTCTTCGAGCGCCTCGAGATCGGTTTCAACATGTACTACACGTTTCGGGAGGGCGAGTCGGCCTGGATCTACGCGCAGGTCCTGAAGCTCCACCGCGACGCCCTCGGCGTGACGTCCTTCTCGATCGACCCCTACCAGCTCGGCTACGAGAACGAGGAGGCGCTCGCGTCCGGGGCCTTCTGGTTCTACCGCAAGCTCGGCTTTCGACCGACGAGCGGGAACGCCCGGGCGCTCGTCGACCGCGAGGAGGCCCGCATTGCACGGGACCCCGGGCACCGATCCTCGCGCGCGACTTTGAAGCGCCTCGTCGAGCGCAACCTGATCTACGACGCGCCCGGCACCGTCTCCGGGGCCTGGGATCGCTTTCACGTCCGCCGCATCGGACTCCGGATCAATCGCCGGATGCGGGAGCGGGGGCTCGACGCCGCCCGGCTGCGGAAGAGGGCCGAGACTCGCGTCGCGCGGGCGCTCGGCCTTTCGACCCGGACGCTCTCGCCGCCCGCCCGGCGACTTCTTCGGGGACTTCGCACTCGCGCTCGACCTGGTCCCCGACCTCTCCCGCTGGGCTTCCGCCGAGAAGGCCGCCGTCGTAGAGATCGTCCGGGCCAAGGCCGCGCGTCACGAGAGGAGCTACCTGCGCCTCCTGCAGAGGCACGCGAGGCTCCGGGAGGCGCTGCTGCGTCTCGGGTCCGGAGGAGTCGCCTAAGCCCCCTTGTTCCGGGCGGCGACGATCTCGGCGAGGATCGCGACGGCGATCTCCTCGGGCGAACGCCCGCCGAGGGGCAGGCCGATCGGTCGCGTGGAGGCGGGCGAGGGCGTCGGCGGGGAGCCCGGCCTCGGTCAGTCGCGCCCGCCGCTTCTCCTGGGTGCGCCTGGAGCCGAGCGCCCCGACGTAGAACGCCCGGCCGCGGAGGGCCGTCAGGAGCGCGGGGTCGTCGAGCTTGGGATCGTGCGTCAAGACGGCGACGGCGGTCGAGCCGTCGGGCGCGACGCGCTCGAGCGCCTTGTCCGGCCAGTCGTTGACGATCTCGTCGGCGTTGGGGAAGCGCTTCGCGTTGCCGAAGGCCTCGCGAGGGTCGACGAGGATCGTGCGAAAGCCCAGCGTCTTCGCGAGCGTCACGAGGGTGACCGCGATGTGCACGCCGCCGACGATCACGAGCCGCGGCGCGGGCAGGAGCACGTCGACGAAAATTTCGCGATCGCCGGCCGCGACGCGCCGGCTCGATCGGGCCGCGAGGGCCGAGCGCGTTTCCGCGAGGGCGGCCTCGTCGATCCCGCCCCGGACGCTGCCGTCCTCGAGGAGGGCGAGCTTCTTGCCGAATGTTCCGGCGGGCCCGCGGATCACGGTTGCGACGGCGACCGGTTTCTGCCGATGGAGCGCGTCGGCGACGGCCGCGAAGATCTCCGGGTCGAGACGCTCGACGAAGACGTCGAGGGATCCGCCGCAGGCAAGCCCCACGCTCCACGCGGTGTCGTCCGAGACTCCGTAGTGCAGGAGCTGCGGCGTACCGGACGAAAGGGTCTTGCGCCCCGCCTCGACCACGGCGTTCTCGACGCAGCCGCCCGAGACCGACCCCGCGATGCGCCCGTCGGCCGTCAATCCGAGCTTGCCGCCCGCCGGCCGCGGCGCCGAACCCCAGGTCTCGACGACCGTGGCAATGGCGATCGGCCGGTCCTCGGCCTTCCACCGTTCGACGTCGGTCAGGATGTCGCGCATTCCGCCGCGATTATGTGCCGGCCCGGCGCCCGAGCTCCAGTGCGGCCGAGGTCAGCCTCGCGCCCGGTCGACCGCCGCCCCGAGGGCGCGCTTCGAGAGAACCGTCGCCAGGTGGACGCGGAATTCGCCCGAAGCGTAGGTGTCGCTCAGGGGATCCGAGATCGCGCCGGCGACCTTTCCGGCGGCCGCGGCGATCGACGCGGTGTCGGCCTTCTGTCCGGTCAGCGCCGCCTCGGCCGCCGCCGCGCGGACCGGGTTCGGCGTCGTGCCGCCGACGACGAGGCTCGTGCGGGCGACCTTTCCGTCCTTGACCTCGACGATCGCGGCCACGCCGACGACGGCGTAGCGGGACGCGGGATGCGGGTGCTTGAAGTAGGACGCGCCGGTCCCCCTGCCGGCGGCCGGGACGACGATCGACGTCACGATCTCGCCGCTCTTCAACGCCGTCGCGAAGAGGTCGACGAAGAACTTGTCGGCCGCGATCTTCCGCGCGCCCTTCGGACCCTTCGCGACGATGGTCGCGCCGAGCGCCACGAGGACGGTGGGGAAGTCGGCCGCCGGGTCGGCGTGGGCGATCGAGCCGCCGATCGTGCCCCGGTTGCGGACCTGGAGGTCGCCGATCTGCGCGGCGGCTTCGGCCAGGATGGGACAGGCCTTCTTGACGACGGCGGATGCGGCGATCTCCGCGTGGGTCGTGATCGCGCCGATCTCGACGGTCTTGCCCTTCGCCTTGATTCCGGACAGTCCCGGAATCGCGGCGAGGTCCACGAGCGCTTTGGGCGTCGCCAGCTTGAACTTCATGGCGGGCAGGAGGCTGTGGCCACCGGCGAGGAGGCGCGCCCCCTTGTGCTTCTGGAGGAGCCGGGCCGCCTCGGCCAGGGTCTTCGGGCGAAAGTATTCGAAGCTCGAGGAGTACATCGCGTTACCTCTTCGCGTCCCGGATCGCGCGCCATACGCGTTCGGGGGTCAACGGCATGTCGAGCTTGCCGACGTTGAACGGCGCGAGCGCGTCCATCACGGCGTTGTAGACGGCGGGAGTCGAGGCGATCGTGCCGGTCTCGCCGATGCCCTTGACGCCGAGCGGGTTGACGGTCGTCGGCGTCTCCGTCATGCCGAGCTCGAGGTTGGGGAAGTCGCCCGCCTTCGGCACCGCGTAGTCCATCATCGAGCCCGTCAGGAGCTGTCCGTTCGAATCGTAGGCCGCGCCCTCCCAGAGGGCCTGCCCGATGCCCTGGATGACGCCGCCGTGGATCTGGCCCGCGACGATCGTCGGGTTGATGACGCGTCCGCAGTCGTCGACCGCGACGTAACGCTCGAGCTTGATTTCGCCGGTCTCGATGTCGACCCGGACGACGGCGAGGTGGGCGCCGAAGGGATAGACGAAGTTCGGCGGGTCGAAGAACGCCGAGGCCTCGAGGCCGGGCTCCAGGCCCTTGGGGAGGTTCCAGGCGACGTTGGCCATCAGGGCGACGTCCTGGATCGTCTTCGACTTCGCGGGCACGCCCCGCACGAAGAACCTGCCGTCGGCGTACTCGATGTCCTCGACCGCCGCCTCGAGCAGGTGCGCGGTGACGATCCTGGCCTTCTCCTTGATCTTCCCGATCGCGCCCATCAGCGCCCCGCTGCCGACCGGCGTCGAGCGGCTGCCGTAGCTGCCCCAGCCCATGGGCGTGCGCTCGGTGTCGCCATGGCGGACCTCGACGTCCTCGGGCGCCACCCCGAGCTCGCTCGCGACGATCTGGGCGAACGTGGTCTCCTCACCCTGGCCGTGCGGCGAGATCCCGACCATCACGTTGACCTTGCCGGAGGGGTGGAAGCGCACGATCGCGCTCTCCCAGAGGCCGCCGCCGAAGCCGACCGCGCCGGCGACCTGGGAGGGCCCGAGGCCGCAGATCTCGGCGTAGGTGCACATCCCGACGCCCAGGTACTCGCCCTTCTTGCGCCCGTCCGCCTGCTTCTTCCGGAAGCCCGCGTAGTCGAGCATCTTGAGCGCCTTCTCGAACGCCCCGATGTAGTTGCCCGAGTCGTAGGTGACGCCGGTCGCGACGGTGAACCCGTCGGTGAAGGGCGGGATGAAGTTCTTCTTGCGGACGTCGGCCGGGTCCATCTTCAGCTTCCGGGCGACGAGGTCGACGAGGCGCTCGACCATGAAGGTCGCCTCGGGGCGGCCGGCGCCGCGGTAGGCGTCGGTCGGCGTCGTGTTCGTGAAGACGCCGAAGACGTCCTCGTGGATGTTCTTGATGTCGTACGCGCCCGACAGCATGAGCCCGTGGAGGATGGTCGGGATCCCGGTCGAGGCCGTCGAGAGGTAGGCGCCCAGGTTGGCCCACACCTTCGCCCGCAGGCCGAGGATCGTGCCGTCCTTCTTCGCCGCCATCTCGACGTCCTGGATGTGGTCGCGGCCGTGGATCGTCGAGCGGTAGTTCTCGCTCCGCGTCTCGGTCCACTTCACGGGCACACCCAGCCTCTTGGAGGCGAAGACGACCATCGAGTCTTCGGGGTAGTGGGGGATCTTGCTGCCGAAGCCGCCGCCGACCTCCGGCGCGATGACGCGGATCTTGTGCTCCGGCGTCCCGGTGTCGAGGGACAGCAGGAACCTCGCGATGTGGGGATTCTGCGAGGTCACCCAGAGCGTGAACTCGTCGCTCGCCGACAGGTACTGCGCGAGTGCCGCGCGGGGCTCCATGGCGTTGGGGATGAGACGCTGGTTGATGATCCGCTCCTTGACGACCACGTCGGCGGCCTTGAAGGCCGCGTCGACGTCGCCGCCGGAGACCTTCCAGTGGAAGGCGACGTTCCCCGGCGCCTCGGCGTGGAGCTGGGGCTCGCCCTTTCGCGTGGCCTTCTCGGCGTCGACGGTCGCCGGCAGCGGCTCGTAGTCGACTTCGACCGCGTCGGCCGCGTCGCGCGCGAGGTACCGGTCCGCGGCGACGACGATCGCCACCGCGTTGCCGGCGTACCGCACCGTGTCGATCGCGATCGGCAGGTAGGGCGGAGTCTTCGCCTCGGACCCGGGCACGACCCACGCACAGGGGATCCCCCCGAACCCCGCGTCCTTCATGTCCTTCCCGAGGAACACGCCGAGGACGCCCTCCATCGCGGCGGCCTTCTTCGTGCGGATGGCCTTGATCTTCGCGTGGGCGTACGGCGAGCGGACGACGGCGAGGTGGGCCATCCCCGGAAGGACGAAGTCGTCGGTGTACTTCGCCTGGCCCGTGATGAGGCGCGGATCCTCGAGGCGCTTGATGCCGGAGCCGAAAATGCGCGCTGACATGTCGCCCCCTACATCCGCGCCGCCGCCGCTTTCACGGCGGCGACGATGTTCTGGTACCCGGTGCAGCGGCAGAGGTTGCCTTCGATCCCGTGGCGGATCTCGGCCTCGGTCGGCTTCGGGTTGTTCGCGACGAGATTGCAGGCGGTCAGGATCATGCCGGGCGTGCAGAAGCCGCACTGCGCGCCGTGCTTCTCCCAGAAGGCCTCCTGCATCGGGTGAAGCTTCCCGTCCACGCGGAGGCCTTCGATCGTCGTGATCTTCGAACCGTCGGCCTGGACCGCGAGCATCGTGCACGACTTGACGGCCTTCCCGTCGACGAGGACGGTGCAGGCGCCGCACTGGCTGGTGTCGCAGCCGACGTTCGTGCCCGTCAGGCCGAGCGTCTCGCGGAGGTAGTGGACGAGGAGGAGGCGCGCTTCGACCGAGTGCTTGCGCTTCGCGCCGTTGACGGTGATCGAGACGGGGTACTGCATGAACTGCCTCCCGCTGAGGGGCGGGAGTCTACCACCGCACGTCGCCTTCGCTTGCTCGGGGGCCTGCGCCTGACGGCGCACCGGCTCGCGGCTCGCGCGGATGCGCGCTCGACCGCGAGCCTGGCCCCGCTCGTTGCGCTCCGGCTCCCGCGGCGCGAGTCGTTTCGCTCGGTCACGTCGCGAAACTTGGTCGCGCCGCGATTCCGGGAGCCTCTACGGCTTCGCTTCGATCTCCTCGCGCACCTTGTCGAAGAACGCGGAGGTCAGCTTCTTCGTCACGCCGCCCATCAGGCGCGCGGCCATGCTCGCGACCGTTCCGACGACGTTGATGTCGGCCGTCCACGCGAGGTCCGTCGCACCGTCCTGACCGTCGGTCAGCGTCATCGACGTCGTCGCGTCGACGCCGGAGCCCGGCGCGGTGCCGTGGGCCTTCATGCGCGCGCGGTTCGGCGGATCGAGCTCGACCCACTCGACGTCGTTGACGAAGCGCACCTTGACGGCCCCGAAGCCGACCGACGTCGTCGCGCGAAACTTCTTCCCGGGCTCGACGATCTCGAGCTTTTCGAGGCCCGGCGCGCTCTTCGAGACCTCGTTCGGGTCGGTCAGGTAGGCCCAGACGACGGCCCGGGGCGCCTTGATCGTGACGGTTCCGTCGAACCTCATGGCGGGGTCAGTATCCGGCGAGTGCCCGAGTGTCTCGAGCGGCGGCTCGACGCCGCCGACGGGAGCAAAGAGCGAACTGTGCGGTCATCAGTAGCCGGCGAGGGCTCTCGCCGCCCGGCAGACTTTCTCAGCGTTCGGGAGGAAGAACTCCTCGAGCGGCGGCGAGTAGGGCACCGGCGTGTCGGGCGCGGTGACGCGGACGAGCGGCCCGTCGAGATATTCGAAGCAGCGTTCCGCGAGCACGGCCGCGATTTCGGCGCCGATCCCGCCGGTGCGCGTGGCCTCGTGGAGGAGGATCGCCTTGTTGGTCTTCGCGACCGACTCGAGGATCGCCGTCTCGTCCAGGGGAAAGAGCGTCCGGAGGTCCACGACCTCGGCATCGATGCCCTCGGCCTCGAGCGTCTTCGCGGCGTCGAGCGCCGTCCAGACCATCGCCCCGTAGGTGAGAATCGAGAGGTCGCGGCCGGCGCGGCGCACGGCGGCTTTTCCGATCGGCACGACGTAGTCGTCTGCCGGAAGCTCTTCCTTGATGCGTCGGTAGAGGAATTTGTGCTCGAAGAAGAGCACGGGGTCGTCGTCGCGGATGGCCGCCTTGATGAGGCCCTTCGCGTCGTAGGCCGTCGACGGCTGCACGATCTTGAGGCCCGGCGTGTGGGCGAAGTAGGCCTCGGGGTTCTGCGAGTGGAACGGCCCTCCGTGCACGCCGCCGCCCGACGGGCCGCGGATCACCAGCGGCACGCCGACGCCGGTCCGGTACCGCGACTTGGCGGCGAAGTTCGTGATCATGTCGAAGGCGCAGGAGATGAAGTCGATGAACTGCATCTCGGCCACCGGCCGCATGCCCATCATCGCGGCCCCGACCGCGGCACCGACGATCGCCGTCTCGGCGAGCGGCGTGTCGATGACCCGGCTCTCGCCGAACTCGCCGATGAGGCCGTCGGTGACCTTGAAGGCGCCACCGTAGACCCCGATGTCCTCGCCCAGGAGGAAGACCCGCTCGTCGCGGGCCATCTCCTCCCGGAGCCCTTCGCGGATCGCGTCGACGTAGGTGGTCTGGCCCTTGACGGCCGGACCGCCGGAATCGCCTCCAAAGTGCGGAACGCTGCTCACGGCCGCCTCCGGACGATCGAGGGCGACGGCGGCGGCGCGGCGGGGGCGGCGGGGCGGGCGTAGACGCCCTCCATCGCGAACTCCGGCGCCGGCAGCGGGCTCGCCTCGGCGCGCTCGACTTCGCGGTCGACTTCTTCGGCGATCGCCTGGTCGATGCCGGCGAGCTCGTTGCCCGAGGCCGCGCCGGATTCGACGAGGACGGCCGAGTAGCGCGCGATCGGGTCCTTCTGCTTCCACTCCTCGAGTTCCGCCTTCGGGACGTAGGCCTGCGCGTCGTGCTCGGCGTGGCCTTTCATGCGGTAGGTCACGGCCTCGACGAGCGTCGGACCGCCGCCCGAGCGCGCCCGATCGACCGCGCGCCGGGCCGCGGCGTGGACCGCGAGCACGTCGTTGCCGTCGACCTGCTCCCCGGGGATCCCGTACGCGACGGCCTTGTCGGCGAGGCAGCGTGCCGCGGTCTGCTTGCGGAACGGAGTCGAGTACGCCCAGCCGTTGTTCTCGGCGATGACGACGAGCGGCAGGTTCTGGACCGCGGCGAAGTTGATGCCCTCGTGGAACGCGCCCGTCGAGGTCCCGCCGTCGCCGATCCAGGTCATCGTGACGATGTCCTTCTTCTGCATGCGGGCCGCGAGCGCGATGCCGGCCATGACCGGGACGAGTGCGCCGAGCATGGAGATGGGGGAGATGACGCCGCGGTCGGGGCGGCCGAAGTGGAGATTGCAGTCCTTGCCGCCCGACGGCGAGGTGGCGCGGGCCATGTACTGCGTTATGACGTCCCGCGGCGTGTAACCCATGACCAGGATGGCGCCGAGGTTGCGGATGAGCGGCCCCACGATGTCGCCCGGGTTGAGCGCCGCCGCCGTCCCCACGGACGTGGCTTCCTGGCCGAGCGACCGGTAGAGGCCGCCGACCACCTTGCCCTGTCGGTAGAGGTTGACGAGCCGTTCCTCGACGACGCGGTTCAACCGCATGAAGCGGTAGAGCTCGAGCTTCTTTTCGCGCGTCAGATCCAAGCGGGCTCCAGAAACCGGGAGTTTACACGACGTGAATTCGCGCTCGGCCGCGGCGGGCGCTTATCATCGGGGCGTGGAGCCTGCCGTTTCCGTCCTCATCGCCTCGGACCGCGTCGAGACGCTCCTGCCGGAGTGTCTTCGCTCGCTCGACGGGCAGCGCGGCGGCCCGGAGTTCGAGGCCGTCGTCTGCTCGGCGCAGCCGCCGGCGGTCGACGGGCTCGCCTTTCCGGTCCGCTGGATCCGGGCCGACGCCCGGAATCCGGCCCGGCGCCGCAATGCCGCGGCACGGGAGGCCCGGGGAAACGTTCTCGCGTTCCTCGACGACGACGCCACCGCCGAGCCGGGCTGGCTCGCCGCGGGCGCGGCCGCCTGCGCCGAGGCCGACGTCGTCGGCGGGCCCGATCCGGGGCCGCGCGACGCGCCCTACGGCGAGCGGCTCGCCAACCTCCTTCTCGCCACACCCGGGATCGGAAGCGGCGTCCCCGCCCACGAGTGGAACCCGCGGGGCGGGCCGGTGCGGTCGGCGCACGACGTCGCGCTCTGCAACCTCTTCGTGCGGCGCGAGCGGTTCGAGGCCCTCCAGGGATTCGACGAGTCGTTCGGCTACATCGGCGAGGACACGGACTTCGTCCGCCGGGCGCTCGACGGCGGAGCGAAGGTCGTCCTCGACCCCTCAGTTCGCGTCCGGCACCGGCGGCGCGCGTTCCCCGGGCCCTACCTCGCGCAGCGCTGGCGCTACCGCGTCAAGACCGGGAGGTTGCTCATCGAGAAGCCCGGGCTCCACGCGCGCGGGCGAGTGGCCACGTTTCTCGCGGGCGCCTTCGCGGCCTCCGCCGGCGGGGCCCTGTGGGGAACGGGGTTCCTCGTTCCCGCCGCGGCCGGCTACGCTCTGGTCGCCTGGGCGCTCTCCTTCCCGCTCTGGCGCCGCGACGTGGCTCTCTTCCCGGCCGTGCCCTTTGCGTTCGCGGTCCACCACGCGACGTACCTCGCGGGCCTGCTGGCCGGGATCGGGCGGGGCGTCCTGGGGACGGCGGCGCGATGAAGTCGATCGCGCTCGCCGCGCACTGGCTGCGGGGCCGGGAGACTCTGCCGCGCTACCTCATTCTCGGCATGACGAACCTCTGCAACTCCAAGTGCGTGACGTGCTTCTACTGGGATCACCTCAACGTGAACCGCCACCTGGAGATGAAGCTCGAGGAGTACGACCGGGCCCTTTCGGACCTCGGGGCGCTCTACTCGGTGGTCCTGACGGGCGGGGAACCGACCCTGAATCGCGAGCTGCCCGACATCACGCGGCTCCTGTACCGGCGCCACGACGCGTCGAACGTGACGATGCCGACCAACTCCATCATCCCGGAACAGGTCGAGTCGATCGTGGCGCGCGTGCTCGAGTCGCGCCGGGACGAACGCCAGACCTTCACCGTCGGGCTTTCGCTCGATCACCTCGGCGAACGGCACGACTTCATCCGCGGCGCGCCCGGCAACTTCGTCAAGCTCGAGGAGACGTACCGCCGGCTGGCGGCGCTGAAGCGGAAGTCCCGGGGTTTCACGCTCAACGTGCAGACGGTGCTGGCCTCGTTCAACATGAACGACCTCGCCGAAATCACGGCCTGGGTCTCCGTCAACCTGCCGGAAATCAACTTCCACTCCTTCGAGCTCCTGCGGCCGCCGTTTCCCGATCCGTCGATCCGGGCGCTCACGCCCGCCGAGTACGCGGGGGCGCTCCGGTTCCTCCGGCCCTACTGGTCGAGGTTCGGCAACTACAACCCGGTCCTTCGCAATCTGAAGGTCGGCGCCCGCACGGCCGAGCTCGAGACGCTCGAGCAGGAGCGCATGGTCTACCCCTGCTACGCCGGCACGATCTCGGGCGTCCTCAACCCCGAGGGCACGGTCTCGCTCTGCGAAGTGCAATGGGAGATCGGCAACATTCGGGACTTCGGCTACTCGTTCAAGAAGGCCTGGTTCTCGGAGAAGGCCGTCGCGATGCGGCGACGGATCGCCAACCGCGAGTGCTGGTGCACGCACTCCTGCTTCATGACCTCGTCGCTTCCGTTCTCGGTGTCGGGGGCGGCGCACCTCGTCAAGTCGGCGGTGCTCCCGGCTTTGTGAATGCCCTTCCGTGCCCGGCGATCGAGTCGGAAGCGCCCCTCCCCCCGACCGTCTCCCGCCGGGAGAGGAGGGGAGGCCGCCAGGGACCGATGGCCGCCGCGAACGACTCGTTGAGAAACTTGCAGATGACGGAGGCTCGTCCATGACACCAGACCGCGTCGGGAAGCCCGCTGACCTCTCCCGCCGGAGGCTCTTCGGCCTCTCGGCCGCGACGAGCCTGGCCTGGGGAAGCGGGCTCGCCGGCGCCGCCCCGGTTCCCGCGGCCGCGCCCTCGCGGGTCGTCAACATGGATGTCGACGGCCTGGGTCTGACGGCCGTCGAGTTCGCCGAGCTCGTGCGGAGGCTCTCCGTCGGGCTCATCGAGGACGACTACTCGCGGGGAGGCGAGGTCGAGGCGCTCGAGAAGACCTTCGCGCAGATGCTCGGCAAGGAGCGGGCGGTGTTTCTGCCGAGCGGGACGCTCGCCAACCAGCTCGCCGTGCGGCGCCTCGCGAAAGGCCGGTCGCGCGTCATCGTCCAGGCCGAGAGCCACCTCTCCAACGATTCGGGGGACTGCGTCGAACGGCTGTCCGGGCTCAACCTCGTCCCGCTCGCGCCCGGCCGGGCGACCTTCACGCGGGAGGAAGTCGAGGCCGAGCTCGCGAGAACCGCGTCCGGCCGCGTCGCGACGGGGGTCGGCGTCATCTCGATCGAGTCCCCCGTGCGGCGGCTCCACGGCGCGATGTTCGATCTCGGCCAGATGCGGGCGATCTCGGCCCTGGCGCGGGAGCGGGGGATCGGTCTCCATCTCGACGGCGCGCGCCTCATCGTCGCCTCCGCGTACACGGGCATCGCGCCCGCGGAGTACTCCGCCTTCTTCGACACGGTCTACGTCTCGCTCTGGAAGTCGTTCTCCTCGGGCAGCGGCGCGATCCTCGCGGGGCCCGGCGCCGAGCTCGACGACCTCTACCACGAGCGCCGGATGTTCGGCGGGGCGCTGCACGCCGCCTGGCCCTTCGCCGCCGTCGCGCGACATTACGCCGACGGAGTTCTCGAGCGACTGCGCGCCGGGATCGTCGTTTCCGAGGCCCTCGTCTCCGCGCTCGCCGGATCCGACGTCTTCGCGTTCGAGCGCGTCAAGGACGGCACGAGCCGGATCCGGCTGACGGTTCGCGGGGCGCCGGCCGACTACCGCGCCCGGCTCGAGGCGCGCGGCGTCGTTCTTCCGCACCCGGAATCGGACGCAAGCTACTGGCTGACGGTCAACGAGACCTGGGCGCGGATGTCCGGCGCCGCGCTCGCGGCGACGATGGAAGCCGCGCTTCGCGCCTAGGCAGGAACGTAGCACCAGGATCCGGTCCTCGACCCGTTCGACGCCCGGGACGCCCCGGGCGGCCTGGAGCGCCTGCGATTTTTCGAGCTCCGTGTCGACGACGCCGGACAGGGTGACGACGCCGCGCCGGGTCGCGACTTGGATGCGGCCGCTCGGCGCGACTTCTTCGACCCTCGCGCGGACGCCGACCGAGATCGCCGCGTCCTCGTCCGACATGGCCACCGGAAGATCCAGTGCCGGGGACGCGGGGGGGACGTCGGGCGCGCCGGCCGTCCAGGCCTCGGCGGCCGGGGCCTGCGGCTCCGACGGAGTGGCGGGCGCTGCATCGCGTTCCGCCGGAGCCGGCGGGGCGGCCTCGAGTTCGATTTCGCCGGTCCGCGCGGGCACGAGCTCCGGAGCCTCCGCGGCCGCCGCTGCTCCTTCGACGGCGGGCCCTCGCTCCGGGCGCGAGGCGGGCAGGGAGGCCCGGACCGCGCGGGGCACGAGGACGGGCGCTCCCGCCGGCATGCCGAGCGAAGGCGTGCGGAGGCGGTCGACGACCTGAACGACGCCGGGGGTCTGGCGGACGATCTCGACCGCGCGCAGGTGCGCGAACTCGTCGGGAACCTCGCCCTCGAGCGTGACGACCCCCGCGCGGGTCGTGATCGAGAGGTCCGGACTCTGGACGATCGGGTCGCTTTCCATGACCGACCGGACGCGCTGGGTGATGGCCGCGTCGCGGCGGCCCGCGCCGGAGCACCCGGCCGCCAGCGCCAGACAGAAGAGAGATCGCAGCCAGACCGGAGCACGGTTCATCGGGGGCAACCTCCGGTGCCGTCCGACGAGGGACGTTCCCGGACGATGCAGAAGTCGTGCCGGCGGCCGAGGGAGTGGAGTCCCGGCTTCAGCCCTCGATCTGCTGGGCGAGGTAGTTGGCGGCCCCGATGTCGTTGAGCTGCTGGAGCTGGGCCTCGATCCAGTCGATGTGCTCCTCTTCGGAAATGAGGATCCGCTCGAAGAGGGACCGCGACCCGTTGTCGCCCTTCTGGGTCGCCAGGTGAATGCCGGCGTTCAGACGCTGGACGGCGTCGAGCTCGAGGTCGAGGTCGACCTTCATCATCTCGGGAACGGTCTTCCCGACGTTGATCTTCATGTACTTCTGCATGTTCGGCGACGCGTCGAAGTAGAGGATCCGGTCCATGACCTCCTGAGCGTGCTTCATCTCGCCGATCGACTCTTTCTCGGTGTGGTCCGCCAGGCGCATGTAGCGCCAGTTGCGGAGCATCCGGGCGTGGATGAAGTACTGATTGATGGCCGTCAGCTCGGCCGACAGGACGTCCTGCAGGACCTTGAGGATCTCGGGATCACCCTTCACACGCACCTCCAGCGATGCCTGCCGGGATCTTATCCCGCGCCCCGGCCCGTCGTATCATTTCGGCATGAGCGACAAAGACCCGCTGGTGCCCGAGGCGGTCGCGGCCGGCCGCCGGCGCTGGGCCGAGAAGTCCGGCAAGGCATTCGAGAAGGCGGCGGCCTGGAAGCGAGACTGGACGACGGTTTCGGGCGCGCCGGTCGAGCCGCTCGCGGCTCCCGACACGCAGCCGGGCTTCGACTTCGAGCGCGACCTCGGCTGGCCCGGCGAACACCCGTTCACCCGCGGCGTCCAGGCGACGGGGTACCGCGGCAAGCTCTGGACGATGCGCCAGTTCGCCGGCTACGGCACGGCGAAGCAGACCAACCAGCGTTTCCACTACCTCCTCGACCACGGCCAGACGGGGCTCTCGACGGCCTTTCACCTGCCGACCCTTTACGGCTACGACTCGGACCACGAGATGGCCCGCGGCGAGGTCGGCAAGTGCGGGGTCGCAATCGATTCGCTCCGCGACATGGAGGTCCTCTTCGACGGCATCGATCTCGGGCGCGTCACGACCTCGATGACGATCAACTCGACGGCCCCGATCGCGCTGGCGATGTACCTCGCGGTCGCCGAGAAGCACGGGACGCCGTGGGAGAAGGTCGGCGGCACGCTGCAGAACGACATCCTCAAGGAGTACATCGCCCAGAAGGAGTACATCTTCCCGCCGCGGCCCTCGATGCGGCTCGTGACGGACCAGTTCGCTTTCTGCGCGAAGCACGTCCCGAAGTGGAACACCATCTCGATCTCGGGGTACCACATCCGCGAGGCGGGCTCGACCGCCCTCCAGGAGCTCGCCTTCACGCTGCGGGACGGCGTCGAGTACGTTCAATACGGGATCGAGGCGGGCCTGCCGGTCGACGAGTTCGCGCCGCGCCTCTCCTTCTTCTTCAACTCGCACAACGACTTCTTCGAGGAGATCGCCAAGTTCCGCGCGGCCCGCCGCATCTGGTCGAAGACGATGCGGGAGCGCTTCGGCGCGAAGGACCCGCGCTCCTGGATGTGCCGGTTCCACACCCAGACGGCCGGCTGCTCGCTGACGGCCCAGCAGCCCTACAACAACGTCGTGCGCACGGCAATCCAGGCACTCGCCGGCGTTCTCGGCGGAACGAACTCCCTCCACACCAACTCGCTCGACGAGACGCTCGCCCTGCCGACGGACTTCGCCGTGAAGCTCGCCCTGCGCACGCAGCAGGTCATCGCCCACGAGTCGGGCGTCGCCAACACGATCGACCCGCTCGGCGGCTCCTACTTCGTCGAGGACCTGACGACGAAGATGGAGCGCGGCTGCTTCGACTACTTCCGGCGGATCGACGAGCTCGGGGGGATGGTCGAGGCGATCGAGGCCGGGTTCCCGCAGCGCGAGATCATGGACGCGGCCTACGCCTACCAGCGCGCGGTCGACGCGAAGCAGAAGATCGTCGTCGGCGTCAACGACTTCGTGGACGAGGAGGAACATCCCCTCGAGATCCTCTACCATCGACGACGCGGTCGAGGAGGTGCAGAAGAAGGCCGTCGTGGAGCTGCGCCGCACGCGGGACGGACGGGCGGTCACGGCCGCGCTCGCGGCCCTGCGGCAGGCCTGCCGGGACGGGAAGAACGTCATGCCGCCGCTCGTCGACGCGGTCAAGACCTACGCGACGGTCGGCGAGATCTCCGACGTCATGCGCGAGGTCTTCGCGACCTACGAGGAGCCGGCGCGCGTCGTGTTGTAGGGGGTCAGGTCTTCATTTTTCGGATTTCGGCGGCCGCAAACCCCCCCAGCCCGGCCCGTCGGAAATTGGAAAAAGTGAAGACCTGACCCCGGCCGGCCTACAATAGCGGGCTCATGTCCGACACACCGTTCTCGACCATCGAGCAGGCCATCGAGGACCTCCGGGCGGGGAAGTTCGTCGTCGTGGTCGACGACGAGGACCGGGAGAACGAGGGCGACCTCGTCCTTGCCGCCGAGAAGGCCTCGGCCCAGGCCATCAACTTCATGGCGCGGGAGGGCCGCGGCCTCATTTGCCTGGCGCTGACCGAGGAGCGTTGCGCGGAGCTGGAGCTGCCCCCGATGGTCGAGGAAAACACGTCCAACTTCGGAACCGCGTTCACGGTCTCGATCGAGGCGCGAGGACGGACGACGACCGGCATCTCCGCGGCGGACCGGGCGGCGACGGTGCTGACCGCGATCGATCCGGCGACCAGGCCCTCGGACCTCAACCGTCCCGGCCACATGTTCCCGCTGCGGGCGCAGACCGGCGGCGTGCTGAAGCGGGCGGGGCAGACCGAGGCCTCGGTGGATCTCGCGCGGATCGCAGGCCTCAACCCGTCGGCCGTCCTCTGCGAGGTCATGAACGAGGACGGCACGATGGCGCGCGTGCCGGACCTCACGAAGTTCTGCGCGCGGCACGGACTCGCCATGGTCACGGTGGCCGACCTCATCCGCTACCGGATGGGGAACGAGCGCCTGGTGCACCGGATCGCGTCGCCGCACCTGCCCACGCGGATGGGCGAGTTCAAGCTCTACGCGTACCGAAGCGACGTGACCCACGAGGAGCACCTCGCGCTCGTCCACGGCGACATCGGCGAAGAGGAGCCGGTCCTCGTCCGCGTCCACTCCCAGTGCCTCACGGGAGACGTTTTCGGCTCGGCCCGGTGCGACTGCGGCGAGCAGCTCGAGCTCGCCATGGAGAAGATCGTCGAGGCCGGCCGGGGCGTCTTCCTGTACCTCCTGCAGGAGGGGCGGGGGATCGGCCTGATCAACAAGCTCAAGGCCTACGAGCTGCAGGACCAGGGGCACGACACCGTCTCGGCCAATGAAAAGCTCGGCTTTCCGCCCGACATCCGCAACTACGGGGTGGGCTGTCAGATCCTGCGCGACCTCGGCGTGCGCAAAATGCGCCTGATGACGAACAACCCGTCCAAGTATGTGGCGATCGACGGCTACGGCCTGGAGATCGTGGAGCGCGTCCCCCTCGAGGTCAATCCGACCGACCGCTCCCGCAAGTACCTCGAAGCCAAGAAGAACAAGATGGGGCACCTGCTCAAGCTCGTCTAGGACCCCCCGCCCCGTCGCAGCCAGGAGAAAGCATGAACAAGACCTTCGAGATCGTTCCACCCTCGGGCTCGGGCTCCCGCTTCGTCCGCAACGCGATCATCGCCCTCGTCGTCTTCGTGTTGATCGTCATCGGGGGGCCGATCACGGTCGTGCCCGCGGGCCACGTCGGCGTGAAGGACCTGTTCGGCAACGTGTCCTCGAGCGTCCTGCCGCCGGGCGTCCACCTCGTCTTTCCCTTCACGCGGGTCATCAAGATGTCGATCCAGACGCAGGAAGTGAAGGAGACGACCGAAGTGCCCTCGAAGGAGGGCCTGATGATGGACCTCGAAGGGCTCGCTTCTCTTCCGCCTCGACCCGACGAAGGCCGCCGACATCTACAAGACCGTCGGGAAGAACTACCAGGAGATCGCGGTGCATCCCCAGATGCGCTCGGCGATCCGCGAGATCACGGCCTCCTACGAGGCCAAGGCCCTCTACTCGGCCGAGCGGGAGCAGATCGCGCGGGAGACCTTCGAGCTCTTCCAGAAGATGTCGAGCGGCCGGGGGATCATCACCGAGGCGGTGCTGCTGCGCAAGATCGGGCTGCCGCCGATCGTCGCCAACGCGATCCAGGAGAAGCTGAAGCGGGAGCAGGAGGCCGAGCAGATGAAGTTCGTCCTCCAGAAAGAGTCGCAGGAAGCCGAGAGGAAGCGCATCGAGGCCCAGGGCATCTCCGATTTCCAGAAGATCGTCGCGCAGGGCATCTCGGCGCAGCTCCTGGAGTGGAAGGGCATCGAGGCGACCGAGAAGCTGGCGGCGAGCCCCAACTCGAAGATCGTCGTCATCGGCAACTCGAAGGGCCTGCCGCTCATCCTGGGCGGCGACTCGAAGTAGACGGGGACGGGGCCGCCGTGCGCATCCCGATGCCGGCCGCAGTCCTCGCGGGCGGCGCCTCGCGGAGGATGGGGCGGCCCAAGGCGCAACTGGCCTACGGGGCGACGACGCTCCTCGCGTTCCAGACGGCGCGCCTGGCGGAGATCTTCGAGGAGGTCCTCGTCGTCCTCAAGGAGCCGCCGGTCTTCGAGATCGGACCCGCGCGCGTCGTTCTCGATGGGGAAGCGGAGCACGCCGCGATCCACGGGCTCGTCCGTGCCCTCGAGGAAGCGGCGGACCGCATTTTCGTTCTGGCCGTCGACCTGCCGGCCCTCCCGGCCCCGCTCATCCGAGCCATCGCCGAGCGAAGTCTCGGAAGCGAGGCCGCCGCCGTGGTGCCTCGGGCGGAGGGACGTCTTCAGCCGCTCGCCGCGGTCTGGCGCCGGGCGGTACGGCCGCTCGCGCGGCGGCGCATCGAGGCGGGGGAGCTCTCCCTGCACGGGCTGGCCGAGGAAGCCGGGGCCGAGACATTCGAGGAGTCCGCGTGGCGGGCGCTCGACCCCTCCGGAAACGCCTTCGAGAATCTCAACACGCTCGAGCGCTACGCGGCGCTCCGGGAGAGAGCATGAGCGACGAGAAGCCTTCGCCCGGCAAGCCCCGTCGGCCTCGGGGTGGAGCGCGCCTTCGGGGGAGCGTCCTCCACGTCGACGCCCGGGGCCGCGCGCGAATGGTCGACGTGGGCGCGAAGCGCGTCACGCGCCGGGTGGCCGTCGCCAGGGGCGTCGTCGCCGTCAATCGCACGGCGTTCGAGGCGCTCGCTTCCGGGCGCCTCGCCAAGGGGGACGCGCTCGCGGTGGCGCGCCTGGCCGGGATCCAGGCCGCCAAGCGGACCTCCGAGATCGTCCCGCTCTGCCACCCCCTCGCGCTCGAGTCGGTGGAGGTCGACGTCGCGCTCGACGCCGCGCGGCGGGAGGCGGTCGTGACCGCGACGGCCCGCATCACCGGAAAGACGGGCGTCGAGATGGAGGCGCTGACGGCGGCGAGCGCGGCGTGCCTCGCCCTCTACGACATGATCAAGGCGCTCGACCGCTCGGCGTCGATCCGGGAGATCGTGCTCGTCGAGAAGACCGGCGGCCGGTCCGGAACGTACCGGCGCGGCTGAGGCGGCCATGCGCTACCGCTACTTTCTCTGCGACGTCTTCACGGACCGGCTGTTCGGCGGCAATCCCCTCGCCGTGCTGCCCGACGCCCGCGGCCTGACGGACCGGCAGATGCAGCAGGTCGCCCGCGAGTTCAATTTTTCCGAGAGCTCCTTCGTTCTCCCGCCGGAGCAGGCCAGGACGCGGCGGGTCCGGATCTTCACGCCGACCACCGAGGTGCCGTTCGCCGGCCATCCCAACGTCGGGACGGCCTTCGTCCTGGCGCGCGCGGGCGAGCTCGGGCCGCTCGACCGCCCGCTCGAGGTGACATTCGAGGAAAAGGCCGGCCTCGTTCCGATCCGGATCGAGAGACAGTCCGACGGCGCGATCGCGTGCGAGCTTGCGGCGCCCGAACGCCTCTCGCTCGGCACGACGGTCGGTCCGGGCGCGCTCGCCTCGGCCGTGTCGCTGTCTCCGGACGACATCGTCACGCGGACGCACGCGCCGCAGGTCGCTTCGGTCGGCCTCCCGTTCCTCGTCGCAGAACTCGCGGACCGCTCGGCGCTCGAGCGAGCCCGGACCCACATGCCCGGCGTCGAGGCCCTCGCCGCGGAGGGCATCGTGCCGGACATCCACCTTTACGTCCGAAGTGCCGACGAGTACGACATCCGCGCGCGCATGTTCGCGCCGCTCGACGGCGTGCCCGAGGATCCCGCGACCGGCAGCGCCAACTGCGCCCTGGCGGCGCTGCTCGGTCACTGCGATCCGCGGGACGACGGGGACTTCGGCTGGCGTATCGCGCAGGGCGTCGAGATGGGCCGGCCGAGCGTTCTCGCGGCGCGGGCGCGGAAGGAGGCCGGAACGGTGGTCGGGGCGTGGATCGGCGGGACGAGCGTGCTCGTGGGCGAGGGGTGGCTGGAGATTCCCTAGTCTCAGTTTCGGGCTGGTCGTTCGCCGCGCGGCAGTTCCCCGATGTATTCCCCCTCTCCCGACGGGAGAGGGTCGGGGTGAGGGGCGCTCCAAGACACGATATCGGCCGGAAGGTTCTCGGCTAGTCACCTCATCCGAACTCCTCACCCTGCCCTCTCCCCTCGGGGGAGAGGATTGTCCCGGGACTCAGCCCCCGCGCGTGTGCATCTCCAGATGCGGATCGCGGACGAGCTCGACCCGAGGCAGCAGCGGCGAGCGCTCGGCGACACGGAGACGTTCCTCCGCGCCCCGGTCCTCGCGGCGGCGCCACGTCGAGGAGAGGAGCTCGCGGATCTCCGCGTCGGTCGCGCCGGCCCGGAGCGGCCCGCGCAGATCGGTCCCGCGCGCCGCGTACAGGCACAGAAACCAGTGGCCGTCGGCCGTCAGGCGGCTGCGGTCGCAGGCGCGGCAGAACGGAGCGGTCGTCGAAGCGATGATGCCGAAGACGAGGCCGTCGGGCAGGCGGAAGCGCTCGGCCGGCGCCGAGCCCTGCCCGGCGATCGGCGCGATCGGGCCGTAGCGCGCTGCGAGGGTTTCCAGCATCTCGGCTCGCGAGACGACGCGCTCCCGCGACCACCGTGTCGCGCCGCCGACGTCCATGTACTCGATGAAGCGGACCTCGGCGCCCCACGCGCGCCCGCGCTCGAGCAGGGCCGCGATCTCGTCGTCGTTGACGCCCCGCATGACGACCGAGTCGATTTTGAGGGAGCCGAACCCGGCCGCGGCGGCCGCGTCGATGCCGGCGAGGACCCGAGGAAGGTCGTCGAAGCGGGTCAGCCGGCGGAAGCGCTCGGCGTCGAGCGTGTCGAGGCTGACGGTGACGCGGTGGAGGCCGGCCTTCCGGAGCGCCGCCGCCTGGTCGGCGAGGAGGACGCCGTTCGTCGTCATGGCAATGTCGGTCAGCGCGCTCTTCCCGGCCAGGATCCGGACGAGCTCCGGCAGGTCCCGCCGGACGAGCGGCTCGCCGCCCGTCAGCCGTACCTTGTCGACTCCCAGGCCCGTGAAGACGTCGACGAGCCGGCCGATCTCCTCGAAGTGCAGCAGGTCCTGGCGCGGCAACCAGGTGTAGTTCGGCTCGGGCATGCAGTAAGCGCAGCGGAGGTTGCAGCGATCGGTCACCGACAGGCGGAGGTTCCGCAGCGGGCGGCCGAGGGAGTCGGAGATCGCCATGGGGGTCTATATTAATCGCGTGCCGGGGCCCAAATGAGCATTCGCGTCGCGATCGTCACCGTCTCCGACGGTGTCGCGGCCGGGGCGCGGGAGGATCGCGGCGGGCCCGCCTGCGAGGAGGCGCTGCGGGCCTCGGGCATCAAGCACACCATCGTCTCCCGGGAGACGATCCCCGACGAGCCCGAGCTCGTCTCCCGCGCCGTGCGGACGCGGGCGGACGCCGAGGAGGCGGACCTGATCGTCCTGACCGGCGGGACGGGCGTCTCCCCGCGCGACCGGACGCCGGAGGGGGTCCGGCAGGCGATCGACTTCGAGGTCCCGGGCCTTGCCGAGAAGATGCGCGCCGAAACCTCCCGCGGATTCCCGGCCGCCTACCTGTCGCGGCAGGTCGCGGGCGTACGGCGAAAGACGCTCGTCGTCGCCCTGCCCGGCTCGCCCCGGGGCGCGGCCGACTGCCTGAAAGCGATTCTCGAGCTCGTCCCGCACGCGGTCTCGCTCCTCCAGGGCCGGCGTCCCGACCATCCGAGCGCCCCGTGACGGGCGCGTGAGCCGCCGCGGATAAGATCGCCCTGCCGATCATGGAAAAGGTCCGCTTCGGAATCGACGGCCTTCTCGAGAGCCCGTGGCCTGTCGCCGGGAGGCGGATCGGTCTGATCACCAACGGCTCCGGGATGACCTCGGCGGGCGTGCCGACGTGGAAAGCCCTGCGCGCGGCCCCGAACGTGCGGCTCGTCCGGCTCTTCGGCCCCGAGCACGGTCTCGAGGGCGGCGCGATCTACATGGAGGCCGTCGGTTCGTCGATCCATCCGCCCTCGGGTCTTCCGGTCGTGTCGCTCTACGGGACGACCGCCGAGGACCTGAAGCCCAGGCGCGAGGATTTCGCCGACCTCGAAGCGATCGTCTTCGACGTGGCCGACGTGGGGAGCCGCTACTACACCTATGTCTGGACCATGCTCCTCGCGATGGAGGCCTGCGCGGGCTCGCGCCTGCGGTTCGTCGTCTGCGACCGGCCGAACCCGATCGGCGGCGCCGTCGAAGGCGCGCCCCAGGCGACGGGGTACCTGACCTTCGTCGGCCTTCACCCGATCCCGGTGCGCCACGGAATGACGGCCGGCGAGCTCGCGCGTCTCTTCGCGGCCGAGAGGCGACTCGATCTCGACCTCGTCGTCTGCCCGGCGGCGGGGTGGGCGCGCGAGACGCCGTACGCGGAGACCGGCCTGCCGTGGGTGGCGCCGTCGCCGAACATGCCGACGACGGACACGGCCCTCGTCTACCCCGGGATGTGCCTGCTCGAGGGAACGAACCTTTCCGAGGGCCGCGGGACGACGCGGCCGTTCGAGGTCTTCGGAGCGCCCTGGCTCGATCCGATCGCGGTCGCCGACGCGCTCAACGCGCTCGCACTGCCGGGCGTCCAGTTTCTTCCGTGCAGGTTCCGGCCGATGTTCGACAAACATGCCGGCCAGGCCTGCGGCGGGGCGCAGATGCACCTGACGGACAGGGCCGCCTTCCGGCCGTTCCAGACGGGGCTGCGGGTCGTCGAAACGCTCCGCCGCCTTGGCCCGATCGACTTCCGGTGGCGCACGGAGCGCTACGAGTACGACGACCGCCCGGCGATCGATCTGCTGACGGGGTCCGAGCGCTACCGCGAGATCGTCGAGCGGGGCGGCAACCTGCGGGCCGAGATCGCGCGTCACTTCGACGCGGCGCAGCCGTTCTTCGCGCGCCGCGAGCCGTTCCTGCTCTACCCGGACCGCAAGCCCGCGGTCGTCGCGTTCGTGGGCGGCCACGATTCCGGGAAGACCTCGATCATCGTCGAAGTACTGCCGCGCCTGAAGGCTCGCGGCCTGACGGTCGGGTCGGTCAAGCACACGACCAAGGATGCCGACGACGACGTCGCCGGCAAGGACTCGCACCGGCACGCGGCGGCGGGCGCGGCGGCGGGAGCCTTCGTCACGCCGCGCCGGACGACCGTGCGCCGTTTCGGGGAGGAGGAGACTCTCGAGCGGGTTCTTCGCCGCGACTTCGCCGACTGCGACCTCGTCCTCGTCGAAGGCTACAAGTCCCTGCCGATCCCGAAGATCGAGGTCGTGCGGACGGGGGTCGCGCGGCCCGACGTCGTCGAACCGTTGCTGCGGGTCTCGGACGGGCCCTTCGCCGGGTCGGTGCCGACGCTCTCCTTCGGCGACTGGGAGGGCATCGCGTCGGCGGTCGTGCGCCTGGCGGGGCTCGACCGGGCGGAATCGACGGTCGGCGCGCGGAAGACGGGTTGAGCGGACTTCCGTTTCTCGTCTTCGACCTCGACGGCACGCTGATCGACGGTTACGAAGCGATCGGGGATGCTCTCTCCTTCGCGATGCGCGCGCTCGGCGAGGAGCCGCTCGCGAACGTCCGGATCCGCACGATGGTCGGCCACGGCCTCGAGAAGCTCGTGGCGGACGCCGTCGGGCCGGAGCGGGCGGCCGAGGGTGTGCGGCTCTTCCGCGAGCGGTACCCGCAGGTCGCCGTCGAGAAGTCGCACCTCCTGCCCGGCGTCGCCGACGTCCTCGCCGAGCTCTCGGCCCGCGGCCACCGGATGGCGCTCGCCTCGAACAAGCCGGCCCCGTTCTCCCGGCTGATCCTGGAGGCCAAGGGCATCGTTTCGCGCTTCGAAGCGATCGCGGGGCCGGACGAGGCGACGCCCGCCAAGCCCGACCCCGCCATGCTGCGGCGGCTGATGGCCGGCGCCGGGGCGCCTGCGGAGCGGACGATCTGCGTCGGCGACATGGAGGTCGACGCGGATTTCGCCCGCGCCGCGGGGTGCCGCGTGGTTCTGATCCCGGGGTGGCTCGCGGACGCGTGAGGAACTTCTTGGCGTATCCGCCGACGGTTTTCTCGATTCGATCTCGGCCCTTCCCGCGTGGCTCGCGTAGAATCGCCCACCTCATGACGACCTCGTTCGATTCCACCGGCGGGAAGCCGGGACAGGTACGGTTTTTCCTTCCGGGACCGGTCTGGGTCCGCGACGCCGTGCGCCAGGCCATGGCCCACGAAGCGATCGGGCACCGGGGCAAGGCCTTCGCGGACCTGTATTCACGCATTCCGCCCCGGCTGAAGCGGGTTTTCCGCACCGAGAAGTTCGTCTTCACCGCGACCTCGGCCGCGACCGGCCTCTGGGAGGCCGCGCTCCTGAACCTCGCCCCCGAGCGCGTGCTCGCAGTAACGTCGGGCGCTTTCTCCGAGCGCTGGGCGACCTGCGCGCGGGACCTCGGGTTCGCGGTCGACGTTCTCGAAGTTCCCTGGGGCAGTCCGGTCGACCCCGGGGAGCTGGCGAAGGCGCTCGGCCGGGCGCCGTACGAGGCCGTCACGGTGGTCCACTCGGAGACTTCGACCGGCACGCTCAACGATCTCGAGGCGATCGCGCGGGCGGTCCGCGCGTCGTCGGAGGCCTTTCTCCTGTGCGACGTCGTGACCTCTCTCGCCGGCTCGCCGGTCGAGTGCGACGCGTGGGGGCTCGACTTCGCGCTCGCGGGGTCGCAGAAGGCCCTGGCGCTTCCGCCGGGCCTCGGCGTGGCGTTCGCGTCCGACCGCTATCGGGCCCGCGCGCGCGAGCGCTCCCGCGCGCACTACCTGCGCCTGTCGGAGGCCGAGTCGTTCGCGGAGAAGCACCAGACGCCGTACACGCCCTCGACGCCGCACCTCTTCGCCCTCGACGTTCAGCTCGAGCACATCCTGCAGGAGGGAATCGAGGGCCGCTGGGCCCGCCACGAGGCCCTGCGGCGGCGCGTCGAAGCCTGGGCCGCCGAGCGCGGCCACGGTTTCGCGCCCCCGTCCGGAGCGCGATCCTGGACCGTCTCGTGCCTGAAGCCGCGCGCCGGCGTGTCCTCGGAGGCCCTCGTCGCGAAGGTCAAGGAGCGCGGGTTCACGATCGGCGGCGGTTACGGAAAGTGGAAGCCGACGACCTTCCGCATCGGGCACATGGGAGACGTGGACCTCGCCTCCCTCGACCGCTCCTCGAGGCGCTCGACGAGGCCGCGGGAGACGCCGCCGCTTGAGCCGCGTCATCGTCGCCGAAAAGGTCTCGAGTGCCGGGCTCGAGCTCCTGCGCAAGGCCGGGCACGAGGTCGTCGACATCGCCGGGGCCTCGCGCGAGGAGCTGCTCGCGGCCCTGAAGGACGCCGACGCGCTGCTCGTCCGCAGCGCGACGAAGGTCGACGCGGCCCTTTTCGCCGCGGCGCCGAAGCTCACCGTCGTCGGACGGGCCGGCGTCGGGGTCGACAACGTCGACGTGCCCGCGGCCTCCGCGCGCGGCGTCATGGTCCTCAATTCGCCGACGGGCAACGTGGTCTCGGCCGTCGAGCACACGTTCGCGGTGCTCCTCGCGCTCCTGCGGCGCGTGCCGGAGGCGGCCGCCTCGATGGCGCAGGGCCGCTGGGAGAAGTCGAAGTTCGTCGGCTCCGAGCTCGCGGGCAAGACCGTCGGCATCGTGGGCCTCGGCCAGGTCGGCTCCCGCGTCGCGTCGCGCTGCCGGGCCTTCGAGGCGAAGCTCCTCGGCCACGACCCGTTCCTCCCGGTCGAAAAGGCCCAGGAGATGGGCGTGCCGCTCGTGCCTCTCGAAGAGCTCCTCCGGCAATCGGACGTCGTCACGCTCCACTCGACCGCAACGGAGAAGGGAAAGCCGCTGCTCGGGCCGGCGGAGCTCGCCCTCATGAAGCCCTCGGCCGTCCTCGTCAACGTCGCGCGGGGAAGCCTCGTCGACCGCGTCGCCCTGACCGAGGCGCTCAAGAGCGGGAAGCTCGCCGGGGCGGCCCTGGACGTTTTCGATCCCGAGCCCCCCGCGCCGGACGACCCCCTGCCGAAGCTCGCCGAACGTCGTCGCGACGCCGCACCTCGGCGCCTCGACCGTCGAGGCCCAGGAGCGCGTCTCGATCCAGACCGTCGAGGCCCTGCTCGAGGCCCTTGCCGGCGCGGCGTACGTTCCGGCGGTGAACCTGCCGTTTCGCGGCCCCAAGGACTCGGGCGGCGCGGCCGGCTGGATGCGCCTGGCCGAGCGGACCGCCCATTTCCTCTCGGCCCTCTCGGGCGGCCGCCTGACGCGCCTGGCGGTCGAGACCTGGGGCCTGCCCGAGGACATGGTGCGGCCGGTCGCCGTCGCCGCGGTCAAGGGAGCGCTCGAGGCCCAGACGCCGGACGTCGTCAATTACGTCAACGCGCTCTACATGGCGTCCGACCGGGGGCTCGCCGTCTCCGACACGCGCCACGAGGAGCCCGGCGCCTACGCCCGCTCGATCCGCGTCACGCTCACGGGGGCGGGGTCCAAAGGCAGCGCCGACGCCACACTCTTCATCGGGCGCGACGCCCGCGTCGTCGAGGTCGACGGGCTTCCGCTCGAGTTCCACCCGGAGGGGACCGTGGTCTTCATCCGCAACCACGACGTTCCGGGCGTCGTCGGCGCGGTCGGCACCGTCCTCGGCGAAGCCGGTGTCAACATCGCCCACTTCTCGCTCGCCCGAGGCGACGGCTCGCGCGCCGCGGCCGTCATCGCGGTCGACTCGGCCCCGCCCGCCGCGGTTCTCGACCGCCTCCGCGCCCTGCCGGCGGTCGAGGAGGTCCGGTTGGTGACCTGGTGAGCCGGACCCGGGTCGCCGTGCTCTTCGGAGGCCGGTCCGTCGAACGCGAGGTCTCGCGGATCTCGGCCCGCACGATCGCCGGCGCCCTCGACCCGGCCCGTTACGAAGTCGTGCCCGTCGCCGTGGGGGAGGACGGCCGGTTCCTGCCGGCCGCCGAGTCGGGCCGGCTGCTCGCGGCCGGCCCCGTCCCCGAGCGGTTCCGCCGCGGCGACCAGGGCACGGGCGCGCTCGTTCCCTCCGAGATCGCCCCGGGCCGCGTCGACGTCGTCTTCCCGATCATCCACGGAACGAGCGGCGAGGACGGCGTGCTGCAGGGCTTTCTCGAGACGCTCGGCGTCCCGTACGTGGGCGCCGGCGTGACCGGCTCCGCCGTGGGGATGGACAAGTCGGTCTTCAAGGCGCTCATGCGGGACGCCGGGATCCCGACGCCCCGCGCGGCGGTCGCGGATGCGGCGGCCGACGCGTCGGGCGCCAGAGAAGAGCTCGAGCGGGCCGGAGTGGGGCTTCCGGTCTTCGTCAAGCCCTGCAACGGCGGTTCGTCGGTCGGCGTCGCGAAGGTCAAGCGCTGGGAGGACCTCGGGGCGGCGGTCGAGGCGGCCCTCGCCTACGACGAGCGGGCCCTGGTCGAGGAGGGGATCGACGCGCGCGAGCTCGAGTGCGCCGTCCTCGGCAACGACTCTCCCCGGGCGACGGTGCCGGGCGAGATCGTGCCCGGGCGCGAGTTCTACGACTACGACGACAAGTACCGCGACGACAAGGCGAAGCTGCTGGTGCCGGCGCCCGTGACGGCGGCGGTCGCGGAGGCGGCGAAGGCGATGGCGATCCGGGTGTTCCGCGCCTGCCGGCTCTCGGGGATGGCGCGGGTGGACTTCTTCCTCGAGCGCGCCGGCGGGAGGCTGCTCGTCAACGAGGTCAACACGCTTCCGGGCTTCACGGCGATGTCGATGTATCCGAAACTGTGGGAGGCGAGCGGCCTGTCGCTGCCGGCTCTTCTCGACGAGCTCATCCGGCTGGCGTTCGAGCGGCGCGACCGCCGCGCGCGGCTGCGGACCGCGCCGCCGGCGGAGCTGTCGTGAAGCGCCGTCTCGCCGCCGCGCTGATCGGGCTCGCGGCGGCCGGCCTGCGCGGGCAGGAGCCGGTCCAGGAGCAGGTCACGGTCTCGCGGGTCGAGATCACGCTGCACGTGACCGACAAGCAGGGTCGCGTCGTGCCCGACCTCAAGAAGGAAGACTTTCAGCTCTTCGTCGACGACAACCCCGTTTCGATCGAGTCCCTGGAGTGGGAAGGGTCCCTCTCCGCCGCCTTGCCCAGCCGGAGCGCGACCCTCGTCCGCACCGACGCGCCCGCCGCCGGGGCCGACGACGGGGCTCCCGTCCCGCCGGCGGGCCGCCTCTTCGTGATGGTCTTTCAGTCCCACATCGAGGGCCAGAAGGACGAGGGCCTGATGCGGATGAAGCGGCAGGCCCTCAATTTCCTCGACACGCTCGGGCCGTCCGACGAGGTCGCGCTTCTCGTCTTCGGCTCCCGGCTGTGGCTCTCCCAGGACTTCACGTCGGACCGGGCCGTGATCCGGAAGGCGATCGAGTCGGCGCCGCGCAAGGAAGAGACGAAGCGTTCCGAGAACCCGCCCACGCTCTCGATCGGCGCCCACCTGTCGCATGAGGACGAGCGTGCGGCGACCTCGATGGAAAAGGGCCTCACGGCGATCGGCCGGGCGCTGCGGCCGCTGCCGGGGTCGAAGGCGATCCTCTTCTTCGGATACGCCGTGGGCCGCTGGAACGCGTTGTCCGAAACGGCGTCCAACGGAGGCATGGGGCATTTCGTGTCGACGCAGGATCTCGAGACGGCACAGATGGCCCTTGCGTCCGCGCAGGCTCCGGTCTTCACGCTGGACATCAGCTCGGGCGCGCACCAGCTCGGCGCCGGCCTGAAGCAGCTCTCCTTCGAGACCGGCGGCTTCTACATGCGGACGGAGACGTTCCCGGAGTGGGCGATGGGCGTCGTGCGCGAGGCCGTCAAGGGCCACTACGTCCTGACGTTCGCCAAGCCCTCGCTCAAGCCCGGGCCCCACCGGATCCGGATCGACAAGATGCGCGGCGCTGCGCCGTGGGTCCTCCTGTACCGCCAGGAGTACGACGACTCGGCCTCGTAGGGGGTCAGGTCTCGTAAGGGGTCAGGTCTTCTTTTTTCAGGCCCCCTCCGGTCCGGAGCTCGGGTCTCAGCTGCCCGGGGCCTTCGAAAAAAGGAAGACCTGACCCCTACTCGCCGTCGACGCCGGCGAGCTCGAGGACGAACTTCGGCACGGCCGGCTCGTCCGGGAGGACGAGGCCCTTCTCACCGCGCGTCAGGGCCCAGCGGTGGAGCCAGGAGATCCCGCCGGCGCCCGTGAAGGTGTCCGGCGAGCGGAAGGCGGGGTCTTCGAGCGCCGACGCGAGCGGAACGAAGGCGTAGCCGCGCGCCTTCATCATCCGCGCGAGGTCCGGGTAGGCGTCGGCGTTCAACGAATTCGCGTGGATGAGGAGCACCTGCGGGATCTCTCGCGAAAAGAGGGCGCGCGACTCGCGCTCGAAATAGTCGAACTTGGCCTCCATGTACGGGACGTAGGCCTCGACGATCCGGCGCTGCGTGGCGGCGTCTCTGCGGTCGCCGGCCTTCGCGTACGCGCTGGCGAAGATCCACTCGCCGTTGTCGTGCGTGACGGGGGCGATCGTATAGTCGCGGGACGCCAGGAACTGCTCGAAGGCGTGCTTGGTCTCGAGGCTTCGGCCGGTGTGGAGGAAGGGGTGCCGGAAATAGCGGAGCGTCCGGCCGCGCTCGCCGAGAAGGGCCCGGGTCGTCTCCTCGCCGCGGGTCGTGTCCTGCTCGAACTCTTCGATCGGCGTGCGATGCAGGTCGAAATGGGAGTACGTGTGGTTGCCGAGATCCAGCCCCGCGTCGAGCCAGGCCCGCAGAAGCGCCACCCGCGCCTCCTCGCGGGTCCCGTCCGGGGCCAGCTTGCCTTCGTTGACGAAGCCGGTCGCAGGCGCGCCGGAGGCCTTCACCGCGGCAACGAGCTTCGCGGTCATCGACCGGAAGGCGGCGAGATCTCCGCCGATGCAGGCCGCGGGGGCTCCCGGAAGGTCGTCGAACGTCACCGCGACGCGGCGCTCGGGCGCCGGAGCCGCGGCGAGCCAGGCGAAGACGAGGACCGCGAGGGCGGTCATCCGCCGAAGTCGCGGACGTGGTGGCGCACGAAGCTCTCGAACGAGCGCGGCGCGCGGTCGAGGACTTCCTCGACGCCCAGCGCGACCGCCGAGCCGTTGGTCGTCCCCCGGCCTTCCCGGAACCACGCGTAGAGCTCGACGAACGCGTCGGCGCTCCATTCCGATTCGCCCAGGGCCATCAGGCTGCGCCGGCCCTCGGCGGGCGGCAGGTCGACGAACCGGACATCGCGGCCGGCGATCTTCGCGATGAGCCGGGCGACGTCCGCGAAAGTCTGCGACTCCGGGCCCGTCAGCTCGTAGGCGCGGCCTTCGTGCCCCGGCTCCGTCAGGACGCGGGCCGCGACCGCCGCCACGTCGTGCGCGTCGACGTCGGGATGCCGCCCGTCGCCCGCGGGCGCCGCCAGCACCCCCTGCGTGCGGATCGCGTCGGCGTAGCCGAGATAGTTCTGCATGAAGAAGTTCGGCCGGAGGAAGGTCCAGGCGAGGCCCGTGGCCTCGATGTGGCGCTCGGCGTCCCCGTGGAGCTTCAGGAAGAGGGGAGGCTTCTCGGCGTCGGCTCCGACGGAGGAGAGCTTGACGACGTGCTCGACTCCGGCCGCCTTCGCGGCGTCCACGATCCGGGCTTCCGTCTCGGGCTGGTCGGGGAGCGAGTTCGTCAGGAGGAAGAGCTTCCGGACGCCGCGCAGGGCCGCCTCGACGGCGCCCACGTCCGCGAAATCGCCGACCACGGCGTCGCCCCCGGCCTCCCGGATCGCCTGTGCCTTCCCGGCGCTCCGCACGAGCGCCCGGAACGGCGTGCGCCCCGCCGAGAGCAGCCGCACCAGCTCGCGGCCGATCGTTCCGGTGGCTCCGGTGACGAGAATCATGGGGCCGAGGAGTCTAGCGCGCGAGCTCGAGGATCCTCACCCGGGCCTTGCGGCCGTCGGCCTCACGGTCTCGGGCCCACGACGCGCGTCGGCGGCCGGTGGGGACCGATCGGCCCGCAGCCGTCGCAGAAGTCGTACTGGTAGACGGCCTGGTCGGTGCCGGCGTAGAGGGTATGGCCGTCGGAAGAGAAGGCGAGCGAAAGGATGGTGGCCTCGAGAAGATCGACGTTGAAGGGCTCCCAGCTCGCTCCGCCGTCGGTCGATCGAAAGACGCCGCGGGTCTCGGTCCCGATGACCGCGTGCGTCGGTTCGACGGGGTCGATCGCGAGGGCCAGAATCGTCGCGGCGGGCAGCGTCCCGACGGGAGACCAGGTCGAGCCGGCATCGTCGCTGCGGAAAAAGCGGCCCACGCTGTCGCCGGGAAGCGAGCCGACGCCGTAGATCACCGAGGGGTCGAGCGGATCGGCGGCCAGGAGCGTCAGAATCGGCGCTCCGGGCACGGAAACGAGCGGACCGGCCGCATCCCCTCGCAGGATCACTTGCCCGAAATCCGCCGTGCCGAGGAGCGTCGGGGGGACCGTCCCCGCGAGGAGTTTGGCGAACACGGGACCGCCACCCGAGCTCGAGATCGTGTTCCAGGTCACCCCGCCGTCGGTCGACTGCGAGCTTCCGGCGGTCGTGACCGCAATCAGTATCTCGTCCTGCCCGGTACCCAGGAGGATGCGCGTGGAATCGCTGAACGGCCCCACGCGGCTCCAGGTCGCCCCTCGATTGAGCGTTCGGAACAGGCCGGAGCCCGTTCCCGCGTAGACGGTCTCCGGGGTCGTGGCCGCGACGGCCAGATTGTTCGGCGGCGCCGACGGGAAGCCGGCATTGGCCGGAACGAGCCAGCTTGCTCCCGAGTCGGGGGAACGCGAGAAGCGCGCAAGCCCTCCGGCCGCGTAGACGGTCGCCGCATCGAAGGGCGAAACCGCGAGGCCGCGGGCTGCCACATCGGCCGGGCCTGCGCCGAGCGTGGACCATGTCGTGCCCGCATCGGACGTCTTCAGAACCCGATCGGTCACGACATAGAGGCTGCCGCTGTGCCCGGGATCGGGAGCCAGTCCGTTCAAGCTCCGGACGCCCGGGGGAGGAGAGATCGCCCTCCAGGTGAAGCCGCCGTCGGTGGTGCGAACGAGCCCGTCGAATCCCGCCGTCGGGCCTGTGCGGGCATAGGCGAGGTTCGCCTCGAGAGGATCGCTCGACACCTCGACCGGATTCGCGATCCCGGACGTGGGCAGCCAGGTTCCTCCGGCGTCGGTCGAGCGATAGATCTGCCCCGCGTTGATGAGGTAGAGGCGTCGTGCATCCTGCGCGTCGATCGCGATCGAAGTCGCTGAAAGCGCGAGAAGTCCGGTGTTGGTGGGGACCCAGTGGTCCCCGCCGTCGCTCGACCGGAGAACACCCTGATCCGCCGCCGCGATAATGACGTCCCGGGCGTCGAACGGGTCGATGGCGACTCCAACGAAAGCGCTGCTGGCGAACGCCAGCTGCCAGGTCTCTCCCGAGTCACGGCTTCGGTAGAGGCCGGCCCCCGCGCGGCCGAGACCGTAGGCGAAGAGCACTTCGGGAGCGGACGGGGCGATCGTCAGCTGGGAGACCACCGGCGGCGAGGTCGCATCGGCCGCCACGGGGACCCAGGTTCGCCCGCCGTCGACGCTGCGGAGCACACCGCCGCTCGTCCGATCGACGTAGACGACGTCCGCGGAGCTCGGGTCCGGAGCGACGGTCAGGACCACCGCCTGCGGAAGCGGGAGCCGACTCCAGTTCTCGCCTCCATCATTGCTTCGCCAGAGTCCTTCGCCCCGGGCGAAGACGAGGCCGGGGATTCGTGGGTGCGCGGTCACGCCGAGAACCGATTGCGGTCCCCACGGCGGGGTCCCGCTCGTCCAATGGCTGCCGGCGGCGAGCAGGGGCCTTCCCGCCAGGATCCCCAGCAAGAGCATCCAAATCGTGCGGCGAGCGGTCACGCTGTCGTTCCTGCGAGATTGTACCGCTCGATCCCGCAGGTATCGGATTCGTCGCCGGCCTCGACGTTCCCGTGCGAGGACGATCACGGTTCGAGTCCGGCGCGGCGCTCTCTGGCGGGTCGTAACGGGCTAAGCTTTCGCCGGAATGCCGGAGCTTCCCGACATCCTCGGATATCTGGCGGCGCTCGAGCCGCGCGTCGTCGGAAGGCGGCTCGAATCGGTGCGGCTCGGGAGTCCTTTCCTTCTGCGTTCGGTCGCTCCGCCTCTCTCGGCGGCCGAGGGTCGGTCGGTCGTGGGCCTGCGCCGGATCGGCAAGCGCATCGTCTTCGTTCTCGAGGGCGGGCTCTTTCTCGTTCTTCACCTGATGGTCGCCGGCCGGCTCCACTGGAGGAAGCGGCCGGCGAAGGTCGGTGGTCGCGGGGCGCTCGCCTCCTTCGACTTTCCGGACGGGTCGCTCGTTCTCTCGGAGGCCAGCACCAGGAAGCGCGCGTCGCTCCATCTCGTCGAGGGGGAGGGTAATCTCGCGGAGCTCGACCGCGGGGGAATCGAGGTCCTCGACGCCGACGTGTCCCGCTTCCGCGCAGCTCTCGTCCGCGAGAACCACACGTTGAAGCGCGCGCTCACGGATCCGCGGCTCTTCTCGGGCATCGGCAACGCGTATTCCGACGAGATCCTCCATCGCGCCCGGCTCTCGCCGGCGAAGCTGACGCAGAGGATGTCGGACGAGGAGATCGAGCGGCTGTACGGGGCGACCCGCGCCGTGCTGGGCGAATGGGTCGAGCGACTGGCCTCGGAGGCGGCGAGGACATTCCCGGAGAAGGTCACGGCGTTTCGCGAGGGGATGTCGGTGCACGGCCGCTACGGCAAGCCGTGCCCGGTCTGCGGTTCGCCGGTGCAGCGGATCGTCTACGCCGAGAACGAAGCCAATTACTGCGCCACCTGCCAGACCGGAGGGAAGCTCCTCGCGGACCGGGCGCTCTCGCGACTCTTGCGTGGCGACTGGCCGCGCACGCTGGAGGAGCTCGAAGACCGCATGAGGCCCGTCGGTTGAGGGCCGGTCCGGCCTCCGCGGGACTGCTCGGGCTCTTCCTGCTCTCGGCGCCCGCCGTCCGCGCCGAGAGGCCGATCGCCGCAGGGCGTCCGCCGGAGTGGGGCATCGCGGCGGGGTACGGGATCCCGGCGAACCTCGGCCCCGGCGACACCGAAGAGCACCAGGTCGTCCTTTCGCCCTCGGTCGGGTTTCGGCTTTCGGCGCGGCTCGAGTGGCTGGCCTCGGCGACCTTCGAGCGGTATGTCTCGCCCGACGCCTATTTCGTGGGAGTTCTTCCCGCAGGGCTCCGCGTCACGCTCCTCCACGGCCCCTGGCTGCCTTATGCCGCGCTCGGGTTCGGACTCGGCTGGACGGACCTCGTGGAGAAGATCCCCGAGATCAACCGCCGGTTCAACTTCCGGATCGAGGGGGCGGCGGGAATCCGCCGTCAGGTCACGGAGACCTCCGGCTGGACGTTCGAGGTCCGCTTCCAGCACACGTCCAACGCCGGGACGGTGGACCCCAACTGGGGCCTGAATTCCTTCGCCTTTCTCGGCGGCTGGCGGTTCCGCTGACGCCCTAAGTGTGGATTCTCAACGCGTTGTTCACGGCCTCGATCGGGCCGGGCGGCCTTCCCCCTCTCCCGGCGGGAGAGGGTTGGGGTGAGGGCTCCCCAGGCTCGATCGGCCCGCAGCGATCCATCTGATCAGTTGGTCCCAACCCCCTCACCCTGCCCTCTCCCCCTTTCGGGGGAGAGGGTTCTCTTGTTAGGGGATCGCCGGTGAACAACGTCTTGAGAAACGAAACCTAGGGCGTCGCGCCCGAAAGGATCGAGGCGAGCACGGCGGCGTCGATGTTGCCGCCGGAGACGACGCAGACGAGCCTGCCTTCCGGCGCGCGCGGGGACGCCGCGGCGGCGACCGAAGCCCCGGCGGCTCCTTCCGCCACGACACGCGCCCGCGCGGCGAGGAGCCGGATCGCGGCGGCGATTTCCGAGAGTGAGACCACGAGCGACCCCGCGAGGAGGCTCGAAGCGAGGGGCCACATTTCGGCGAGCACGCCCCGTCCGCCGATCCCGTCGACGAAGCTCGGGGTGTACTCGATGACGGTGGGTCGTCCGGCGGCGAGAGCCGCGGCGAACGGCGCCGCCGTCTCGACCTCGCAGGCATGGACCTTCGCCTCCGGACGAAGGGCCCGGATCGCGGAGGCGATGCCGCAGGACAGTCCGCCCCCGCCGTAGGGAACGAGGACGGAGTCGACGTCCGGAAGCTCGTCGAGAATCTCGAGGCCGATCGTGCCGTTGCCGGCGATGACGCCCCGGTCCGCGAAGGGATGGATCAGGAGTCCCTCCATTCCCGGGTACGCGTGATCGAGGAAGACCTGCCACCAGCGCTCGAAGGGCACCTTGACGACGCGGCCCCCGAGCCGCTCGATCGCGGCGATCTTCGCCTGCGGCGCGTGGTCGGGCACGATGACCGTGCAGGGGACGCCGGCCCTTCTCGCGCACCAGGCCACGCCCTGCGCCATGTTCCCGGCGCTCGCGGTCCACACGCCGCGGGCGAGGGTCTCGGGCCGGGCGAGGGCCATCGCATTGGCGGCGCCGCGCAGCTTGAAGGAGCCGATCGGCTGGAGACACTCGAGTTTCAGCCAGACTTCCCGGCCCGACTCGAGCGCGATCGGCAGAAGCGGCGTCCGGACTGCCGTCCCGGCGATCCGGGCTCGGGCTTCGCGGATCGCGTCGAGGCCGACGGGCTCAATCGGCGTCGCGGCGGCTCCCACCGAACTCGACGAACTGGCCGAAGCCGGAGCCGCGCGCCTTCGAGTAGATGTGCTGCGCCGCGGCGACATCCTCGATGGCGAGGCCGACGGACTTGAAGAGCGTGAGGTCGGAGGGCGACGTGCGGCCCGGGACGGCGCCGTTCAAGACCTCGCCGAGCTCGCCGCGGATGTGGGCGTCGGTCACGGCGCCCTCCCCGCGCGGGATCAGGAAGTCGCCCGCCTCCTGGAGCGCGGAGGCGCGGTGGTCGACGAAGAGGCGGGAGCGTACGACGGCGGCGGTGTCGACCTCCCGGGCGGACGCGACGCTCGAGCCGACCGCGTTGACGTGCGCACCGTCCTGGAGCCACTCCCCGCGCACCACCGGCTCGCGCGAAGAGGTCACGGTGCAGACGATGTCGGCGCCCGTGACCGCTTCCTGCACGGAGGCGCAGGGGGTGATCGCAATCGCGTGGCGCTTGCCCTCGCGTTCGGCGAAGCTCTTCGCGCGGGCCAGAGTTTTGCTCGCGACCCGGACCCGGCGGATGGTTCGCACGGCGCGCATTGCCTCGAGGTGGGTGCGGGCTTGCACCCCGGACCCGACGATCGCGAGATCTCCGGCATCTTCTTTCGCGAGCAGGCGCGTGGCGAGCCCGCTGACCGCGGCCGTGCGTACGGCCGTGATCGACGTGGCGTCGATCATCGCCAGGAGCCGCCCGCGCCCGGCTTCGAAGAGCAGCACCGCACCCTGGTGGGAGTCGATGTCGGTGCCTTCGTTCCGGGGAAAGAACGTCACGGCCTTCACGCCCACGGCCGCGAGCCCCGTGAGGTGGGCGGGCATGAGGCCGAGGGCGCCGGTCTTGCCCGGGAGCCAGTGGATCTGCCGGACCGGCATCTCGGCCTCCCCGCGCGCCAGGGCGGCGAAGGCGCGCGCCATGACGTCGACGCAGTCCTTCACCGGAAGGAGGCGAGGGACCTCGTTCTGATTGACGATGAGAACTTCGATGACGCACGCTCCTCTTCCGCCCGGACCGGGATTGGAATACGAAACGACGAAACCGGCGCCGAGAATATGCCCTCCCGGGGCGTCACTGCCAGCGGAAGATCTTCAGGGCGACGGCGAAGGCGACGACCCCCCAGACCGCGAGGATCGCCAGCTCGGGGGCGACGCCGACGAGCCCCCACCCCTCCAGCATCACCCCCCGGAGCGCGTTGTTCAAGGCCGTGAGGGGCAGGGCCTGGATGACCGGCTGCGCGGCCTTCGGAAAGCGCTCGGAGGAGAAGAAGACGCCCGAAAGCAGCCACATCGGCACCATGACGAGGTTCATCAGGCCGCTCGCGGCCTCGAGCGTGCGCGCGCGGGCGACGACGAGCAGTCCCAGGCCCGCGAAGCAGACCGAGCCGACGACGGTCGAGAGGGCGAGCACCCAGAGCGGCCCGCGGATCGGGACGTGGAACGCCGCGACGCCGAAGGCCAGGATGAGCGCCACCTCCATGACGAGGAAAAAGAAGCGCGACAGCATCTGGGCGAGGAGGTAGTCGCTCTTTCGCATCGGTGTCGCGACCATCAACTTGAGCGTCTTCTTCAGGCGCGTGTTGACGATCGAGAAGCCGATTCCCCAGATCCCGGTTCCCATGAGATTCAGGCCCAGGATTCCGGGCAGCAGGAAGTCGATGTAGCGGGAGCCCTTCTCGTGGACGAGCTCGACTCTGGGGGGCGTCGGGTCGCGCCGGCCGCGCGAGACCTGGATCGCCGCGTCGACCTCGAGCCGGGCGAGGCGCGCGTCCGGGCGCGTTGGATCGAAGTGGTAGACGAGCCCTTCCGGCCCTTCCTCGACGAGGAGCGTGATCTTGCCCGTCCGCAGCCGCTCGAGGCCCTCGGCGAGCGTGGCCAGGGTGGCCGGGCGGACGGTTTCGGACTTCGCCAGCGCCTCGGAGATCTCGGGAGCCGACGGGCCGGCGACGACGCCGACCGAGACGGGATCCGGCGGCCGGTCGCGAAACGCGAAGCCGAGGACCACGGCCATGAGGATCGGAAAGGCGAAGACCCAGAAGAGCGCCTCGGGCTCCCGGACGAACTCGAGGATGCGCGTGCGCGTCAGCGCGTAGAGCGGGTGGAGGCGCTCCTCACTCATCGCGCAGCTCCCGGCCCGTCAGCGCGATGAACACGTCCTCGAGCGTCGACCGATGAGTCGAGAGCGATACGAGCTTCGCCCTCTCCGCGTCGAGCGCCGAAAGCAGCGCCGGCACGGCCTGGGCGAGCGAGGAGGCCGGGAGAAGCCACCGCTCGTCGCGTTGACGCGGCTCGCCGACGCCCGGCACGCGAGCGAGAAAGGCCTGGGAGACCGGCGGCTCGGTCGAGAACTCGATGATGTGCGGCGCGTGGAGCTGCGCGATCAGCTCCGCCGGCGTACCGAGCGCGATGATCCGTCCGTGGTCAACGACGGCGACCCGTTCGCAGAGCCGCTCGGCTTCCTCCATGTAGTGCGTCGTCAGCAGCACCGTGCGCCCCGCGGCCTTGTGCACGGCGATTCGTTCCCAGAGCTGGAGGCGGCTCTGCGGGTCGAGGCCCGTGGTCGGCTCGTCGAGGAAAAGGATCTCCGGGTCGCCCGCGAGGGCGCAGGCGACGGCGAGCCGCTGGCGCTGGCCGCCCGACAGTTTGCCGACCCGCGCGTCGCGCTTTTCCTCGAGGGAGAGGTCCGCCAGGAGCTGCTCGGGGGACCGGCCGCGGGCGTAGAAGGATCGGAAGAGCTCGAGCGTCTCGTAGACCGTGAGCTTCTCCGTCAGCCGGCTCTCCTGGAGCGAGATCCCGAGCCTCTCGCGGAGCTCCCGCTCGTGGCTGCCCCAGGCCCGTCCGAGCACGGTGACTTCGCCGGAGTCCGGGGTCGTCAACCCCTCGAGGATCTCGATCGTCGTCGTCTTGCCGGCGCCGTTGGGTCCGAGGAGGCCGAAGCACTCGCCGGGGTGGACCTCGAGATCGAGACCGTCGACGGCCTTGACGTCGCCGTAGGACTTGCGCAGGCCGCGACACGAGATCGCGGGAGTCGACGAGGTCATCGGGGAGCGATTCTAGCGGGGAAGGTGAAGCGCCCGGGTCTCCGTCTCGCATGGAAGACGGAGGCCCGGTCCGCGTCACCCGTGGGCGGCGGTCAGTCGGCTTTGTGCGTGCGGCGAAGCTCCGTCACGAACATCTTGCCGTCCTTCTCGACGTAGTCGAAGTGGACGGAGTCGCCGGCCTTGAGCTCCGTCATCGTCAGCTCGTTCTTCAGCTTGGTCGTCTCGGTCCAGTAGACGGTCCACTGATCGCCGTCCTCTCCCTGGATCACCATCGACTGCATGGACGAATCGATGCTGACGATCTTGCCTTCATGAGGCCGGTCCTTGGCGGAAGCATTGACGCAGAGAGCGAGAAGCAGAACCGCCATCGACGCGAGAATCCGATGCATTTTCATAGACACCTCCGAGTGCGATGCCTTCAAGATCCCTGCCAGGTCGGATCGATAGGGAGACGGCAGATGGCGGATGGCGAGAAGGCGAGATGGCAGATGGCGAGAAGCTGGATAAGGGAGCAGTAAGCAGTAAGCGGGGGGAAAGGGAGTCTGCCTGTCCGCCGTCCGCCGTCCTCTGCGGTCCGCTCCTACCGGGGAACGACGATCCCCTCGAAGTCCGCGTTCTCGAGCTCCGCGAGCTTCTTTGACGCGGCCGCCCGGGAGTCGAACGGCCCGACCTTCACGCGCGTCAGCCCGTCGTAGGGCTCGAGGTACACGGGGAAGCCCGCCTCGCGCACGCGGCTTGCGTGCCGCTGTGCGCGGCCGGGCTCGCCGAAGGAGCCGACCTGGACCGACCACTCTCCGCCGGGGAGCGACGGCGTCGGCACCGCGCCTGGAGCGATGATCGTGATCCGCACGGGTCCCACGCCCGGGCCGATGAGGCCGAGCTCGCTCGCGGCGGCGCGCGAAAGGTCGATGACCCGGCCGTGGACGAACGGGCCCCGGTCGTTGATGCGGACCTGGACGGCCCGGCCGTTGTCGAGGTTCTTCACGGAGACGACGGTGCCGAGCGGAAGGTCGCGATGCGCCGCCGTCAGGCGGGAGGAGTCGTAGATCTCGCCGGAGGCCGTCGGCTTGCCCTCGAAGCCGTCGTCGCCGCCGTACCAGGACGCGAGGCCCTCCTCGCTCCAGCCGCCCGTCGCCTCGGAGGGCGGGATGGGGTGGGATACGGGACGGCTCGAAGCGCAGGCCGACGCGAGCAGGAGGAGCAGCAGGGAAGCGCCGGGCCGGCGCGCGCTCACACGCGGACGGGCGCGATCTGCGCGGTGGCGGCGCCCGCGAGCGCCGGGTCGAGCTCTTCGCGGATGAAGGTCTCGACCTGGGCGGCGCTGCGGCCGACGAGAGTCTCCGGCCGCGAGGCGCGGACGAGCTCCTCGCGGCTCATCCCGAACGCCGGGTCGTCGGCGATCCGGTCGAAGAGGTCGGCCGGCTCGCCCGTCGCCGAGCGCGCCTCGGCCGAGGCGCGGGCGTGGACGCGGAGCTTCTCGTGCAGCTCCTGCCGGTCGCCCCCGCGACGCACGGCCTCCATCATCACGTTCTCGGTCGCGAGGAACGGGATCTCGGCCTCGAGCTTGCGCCGCGAGACGTCCGGGTGGACGACGAGGCCGCCGAAGACGTTCTCGAGGAGCACCAGGATCGCGTCGGTCGCGAGGAAGGCCTCGGGCACGGCGATCCGCTTGTTGGCCGAATCGTCGAGGGTGCGCTCGAGCCACTGGGTGGCCGCGGTCAGAGCGGTGTCGACCGACAGGGCGATGACGTGGCGCGCCAGCGAGCAGACCCGCTCGGCGCGCATGGGGTTGCGCTTGTAGGGCATGGCCGAGGAGCCGATCTGCGAGGACTCGAACGGCTCCTCGAGCTCGCCCTCGTGCTGGAGGAGGCGCAGGTCGGTCGCCGACTTATGGGAGGACTGCGCGATTCCGGAGAGAGCGTGGACGACGAAGTCGTCCTGTTTGCGCGTGTAGGTCTGGCCCGAGACCATCTGCCGGCGCTCGAACCCGGCGCGCCGGGAGAGCGCGGCGTCGAGCTCCTCGACCTTTCCGGAATCGCCGTCGAAGAGCCGGAGGAACGAGGCCTGCGTGCCGGTCGCCCCCTTGGCGCCGAGGAAGCGCAGGCCCTGCCTGACCGCGCGCACCTGCTCGAGGTCGAGCAGGAAGTCCGAGGCCCAGAGGGCCGCGCGCTTGCCGACCGTCGTCGGCTGGGCGGGCTGGAAGTGGGTGTAGGCGAGCGCCGGGAGGTCCCGATGGGCGAGCGCGAAGTCGCGGAGGCGGCGCAGGACCGAGACGAGTCGCCGCTCGGTCAAGGTCAGCGCTTCGCGCATCTGGAGCAGGTCGCCGTTGTCGGTGACGTAGGCGGACGTCGCTCCCCAGTGGATGATGCCCCGGGCGGCCGGCGCCGCATCGCCGAAGACGCGGACGTGCGCCATGACGTCGTGGCGCGTGCGCGCCTCCTCTTTCGCGGCCGCGGCGAAGTCGATGTCCGAGAGGTGCGCGCGCATCTGGGCGATGGCCTCGTCGGAGACGGGCAGGCCCAGGCGCCGCTCCTCCTCCGCGAGCCACAGCCAGAGGCGCCGCCAGGTCTCGAACTTCGAGCCGGGGGAGAAGATGCGCGACATCTCCGCCGAGGCGTAGCGCTCGGTCAGCGGGTTGACGTAGGAGTCAGTCATCGTCCGGGCCGGCTTCCTCGCCGAGGTTGAACATCGCGACCTCGTCGTTGCCGCAGACGAGGCAGGTGGCTTCCACGATGCGGCTGCCGTCCATCTCGAACACGTAGCAGGGCGTGCCGCACTGCGAGCACATCAGATAGTCGATTTCCTGGTCTTCCTGCCGCTTCTTCGGAGGGCCGCCGGATTCTTTCACCCGGCTATTGTCGCATCGTCGACGAACCGGGGAAAGCGGCCGCTCGGACATCATTTGTCCATTCCGGGGCTATCCTGTAATCGATGGGCTCCGGCGCTGTCCTCCTCGCCTCCGTCCTGGCGATCGCCGTGCTCGCCGCCGTGGCGGGCGCGTTCGCCTTGTTCCTCGCTCGCTCGCGGGAGGCCGCCGGGCGGATCGACCGCCTGCTCGCCGAGACGGCCCGAGCACGGGAGGCTTCTCAGTCCGTCGACCGGCGTTTCGAGGAGCTCCGCCGCACGATGGACACGCGGGTCGACGGGATCGACAAGCGGCTGGCCGCCGGGCAGCAGAGCGTCGTGGACCACCTGGGCAAGTCCGGCCACCTCCTCAAGGAGCTCGGCGAGCGCCTCGGGCGCCTGCACGAAGCCTCCCAGAAGATCGAGAAACTCGCCGGCGACGTCACCCGGCTCGAGGACCTCCTGAAGCCGCCGAAGCTGCGTGGCACGCTCGGCGAGCTGTTCCTGGAACAGGCGCTTTCGCAGGTCCTGCCGCCCGGCGCGTTCGCCATGCAGCATCCCCTGGGCGACGGGGTCGTCGTCGACGCCGTGGTCTTCGTCCAGGAACGTCTGGTCCCGATCGACAGTAAGTTCCCCCTCGAGAACTTCCGCCGCGCACGCGAGACGGAAGACGAGGGAGAGCGGCGCCGGGCGAAGCAGCAGTTCGGCCGGGACGTCCGCAAACACGTCGACGCGATTGCCGAGAAGTACATCCGTCCCGCCAGCGGGACGTGCGACTTCGCCTTCATGTACGTGCCGGCCGAGGCGGTGTATGCGGACATCGTCGAGGATTCGGAGGAAGGCGCGATCGCCGATTACGCCTCGGGCAAGCGCGTCATCCCCGTCTCGCCGCGGCTTCTCTATGCGTACCTCTCGACGGTCGCGCTGGGACTTCGGGGCATCGAGCTGCAGGAGAATGCCCGCGAGGTCCACCAGAATCTCGCCGAGCTGGCGCGCCTGTGGGACCGCGCGGGGGCGCCGCTCGAGAAGCTCGGAGTCCACCTCGGCAACGCGCAGAAGCAGTACGAGGAAACGTCCCGGGCCTTCGAACGTCTGGCGACGCGCCTGGAGACGATCGCCGAGAAAGCCGACTCCGAGACCGAAGCGGCCAGGGACGCGGCGGCCCGCATTTCCCTTCTTCCGCCGGCCTGACCCCGGGTCGCGCCGCGACACGCGGGAGAGGGCGCGTCGCATCGGGGCACAACGGTTCGGCCCGCGCCCCACATTTCGGCCCCGGCGTCCACTCCTGTAGAATCCCGCGTTCCTGTCGGTGCCTGCATGAGCCTCAAAGTCACTTCCGAGATCGGCAAATTGAAGTCCGTCCTGGTGCACCTGCCCGGGCCGGAGATCGACCGCATGGTCCCGTCGATGATGGAGGAGCTCCTCTTCGACGACATCCTCTACGGGAACCGGGCCCGCGAGGAGCACCGGCGATTCCAGCAGGTTCTCGGGTACGTCGCCGACGAGGTCCTGGAAGTCCAGGACCTGCTCGAGGAAGTCCTGGACGTCCCCGAGCAGCGGGGCGCGATCCTGGACGACCTCGGCACCATCCTCGGCTGGGACGCGGACATGAACAACCGGCTGCGGGACCTGACGGCCGAGCAGCTCGCCTCGGCCCTGATCGCGGGAATCGAGAAGCCGGCCCCGGACATCGCGAGCGCGGCCTCGGAGCTCTACTGGCTGCCGCCGATTCCGAATTACTTCTTCCAGCGCGATCCGCTCGTCGTGGTGGGAGAGCGGTCGGTGCGCGGCTCGATGGCGACGGCGGCGCGCCTGCGCGAGCCACTCCTCTCGGGTTACGTGATGTCCCTCCATCCCCGGTTTGCGAGCCCCGAGGGCGGCAAGTTCTGGTTCCAGGAGTTCTCCGCCGACTACTCCAAGCCCTCGGCCTACGCGCGGATGCGCCCGACGCTCGAGGGAGGCGACGTGCTCGTCCTGCGGGAGGACCTGCTCGCGATCGGCTACTCGGAGCGGACGGAGAAGACGACGATCGAGCGGCTGGCGGAGTCGTTCAAGAAGCTGAAGTCCCCGATCAAGCGCATCATCGTCGTCGCGATCCCGCCCGAGCGCTCGTTCATGCACCTCGACACGGTATTTACGATGATCTCGCAGGAAGAGTGCCTGGTGTACGGGCCGATGATCCTGCCCGACGGCGCGGAAGAGGCGGATGTCTACGAATGCGACCTCACCAAGCGCGAAATCACGTGGACGACCGAAAAGGACCTGCTCTCGGCGTTGAAGGCCGCCAAGCTCGACGTCAAGCCCATCCGCTGCGGCGGAGAGGATCCGATCGCCGAACGGCGCGAGCAATGGACCGACGGTGCCAACGCCTTCGCGCTGGCGCCCGGGGTGGTGATCATGTACGACCGGAATGAGGCGACGGCCGCCCAGCTTTCGAAGGCCGGGTACTCGGTGGTGGACGAAGCGGACCTGCTGCTCGGCCGCGAGGAGCTCGAGCTCTGGAAGCCGAGCAAGAAGTACGTCATCCTGCTCGCCGCGCACGAGCTCTCCCGCGCGCGCGGCGGCCCGCGCTGCATGACCATGCCGCTCGTGCGGGAGGACGTGAAGCCGTGAGGGTCGGTGACGGCGGACGGCAGACGGCGGACGGGCGGTGAACCCCACCCCCTTCTTCTCCTTCGTCCGCCCGCTCGCGGTCGTCGCCTTCGGGGGCAACGCGCTGCTGCGGCCGGAGGACTCGGGCACGACGGCCGAGCAGCTCGAGCGGGCGCGCGACGCGGTCCGGAAGCTCATCCCGATCATCGGCAAGGGTTACGAGCTCATCGTCGTCCACGGCAACGGCCCGCAGGTCGGCAACATCCTCATCCAGGCCGAAGAGGCCGCCGAGAAGGTGCCGCCGCAGTCGCTCGACTTCTGCGTGGCGCAGACGGAAGGGTCGATGGGGTTCCTGCTCGAGCTCGCGTTCGACAACGAGCTGCCGCGCGCCGGGTTCCGCAAACAGGTCGTGACGATCATGACGCAGGTCGAAGTCGACGCCGCGGACCCGGCGTTCCTGAAGCCCTCGAAGCCCGTCGGGCCCTTTTTCCCGAAGGACCGCGCGGATCTCCTGACGAAGACCGCGGGATGGACGATGGTCGAGGACGCCGGCCGCGGCTGGCGCAAGGTGGTGGCGTCGCCCAAGCCGCGGGCCGTGCGCGGCGTCGAGGTCGCCGCGGCGCTCATCAACCGCGGCCACATCGTGATCGCGGCGGGCGGCGGAGGCATTCCGGTCGTCGTGACCGACGAGGGCGAAGTCCGCGGGGTCGAGGCGGTCATCGACAAGGACTACTCGGCGTCCATGCTCGCGGCGTCGCTCTCGGCGAACCTCTTCATCATCCTCACGGGCGTCGACCGGGTGTCGAAGGACTTCGGCAAGGCCACCCAGACGGAGCTCGCCGCGATCGACGTGGCGGAGGCGAGGAAGCTTCTCGCCGAGGGCCAGTTCCCTCCCGGAAGCATGGGACCCAAGATCGACGCCGCCATCCGGTTCGTCGAAGCCGGCGGGCACGAGGTGCTCGTGACCCGCGCCGAGTCGCTGTCCGAGGCCCTGGAAGGGAAGACCGGGACCTTCATCCGCCCCTCGCGATGACGGACCAGGAGGTCCCCTTCGTTTCCGGCGACGCGCCGGACCTCGAAGTCCCGGACCCGGAGAAAGAGAAGGCGGCGGCGGATGCTTCCGCGCCGGAGCCCGAGCCCCGCGGCTCCTTCGGCAAGGCCTGGCCGTTCCTGGCGTTTGGGGGAATCATCCTCGCGGTACTCCTGTCGGTCGACTTCCTCCTTCATCCCCGCGGGGGAGCGGCGTCGGACGACGCGTCGGGGACGCCGGCCTACGTGACGCTCGACGGCACCGCGATGCGCCGGCAGCCCGCGGCCGACGGCGAAGTGATCGAGACGCTGTCCGCCGGAACGAAGGTCTCGGTGTTCGGCGGCCGCGGGCCGTGGGCCGAGATCGAGGCGGACCGAAAGGGCCGGGGATTCGTGCCCGCGGACTCGATCGAGCGCGACTCCGACCGTGAGGCCCGCCAGCGCCGGGAGAAAACGTTGCTCGCCTTCGCCCCGGTCTACGGCGTCGTCGGCGAGCCGGCGGACGTGGCCCTCGCGCCCTATCCGCTGGCCGCGCGCGGCGGCCGCCTCGCCAAGGGCACCGTCATCGCGATCCACTCCGTCGACCATTCCTACTTCGCCTTCAAGGACAAGACCTGGGGGTTGGCGTTCGTCAGCTCGGCCGCCGTCGATCTCATCCCGCCCGACCCGAGGGAGCCCGCGATCACCCCGGCCGCGGTCAAGGCGCTCAAGAACCTCACGATCCTGGACCTCGAGGAGGAGCCTCCGCCGGACGAGGACCTGGCGCCCGAGCCGGACGAGCCGACGGCGGGGCGAGAGGCGCCCCCGGCCCCGCCGGCCGAACCCGCGGCGCCGGGCCTCGCGGAGGGGCCGGTCGTGCTCAAGCGCGTCGAACCGGTGTACCCGGACCTGGCGCGCCGGGCCGGCATCGACGGGACAGTCGAGCTCGAAGTCGCCATCGACGCCAAGGGAAAAGTCACCAACGTGGAGGTCGTTCGAGGGCTTCCGCTGGGCCTGTCCCAGGCGGCAGCGGATGCGGTGCACCAGTGGGTTTACCGGCCGGCCCGCACGGCCGGGGGCCCGGTCGCCACCCGGAAAACCGTGCGAATCCGGTTCGTCCTGCGGGCCGAGTGAGCTCTGCGCGCGACGCGCATATAATTTCGGGCACTCCATGCTTCAGGTCGTGTTCGAGTCGGAGGGGCGGCCCCAGGTCTTCACCCTCGCCAGGGACGTCGCCTCCATCGGGCGCGCCAACGACAACGACATCGTCCTGAACGACTTCTCGGTCTCGCGCCGCCACGCCTACCTCAAGAAGGAAAACGGGGCGTGGGTCATCTACGACAACCAGTCGACCAACGGCGTCAAGGTCAACGAGAAGAGCGTTCCGAGCGCCGGAGTCCAGGACGGGGATCAGGCCCTGATCGGCACCTTCCTGCTCCGCTTTCGCGAAGCCCCCGAGCCGACGATCGCCCCGCCTCCGCCGGGGCGCCTGGTGGACTCGACGTCCACGCGGATCCGGCCGATCTCCGAGTTCAACCTGGATTTCGGCCTCGAGAAGGCGGTCGGCGCCGCCCCGCCGGAGGGGACGGACGAGCACAAGCGCGTCGTCCTCGACGTGGCTTACAAGAACAAGGTCTTCGAGATCCTGGTCCAGGTCGCCAAGGCCCTGATTTCCGCCGACGACCTCTCCGCGGTCCTGGACAAGGTCATGGACCTGATCTTCGAGTTCCTGCCGGTCGACCGCGGCTTCCTGCTCCTCGAGGAGGCCGACGGATCGCTCAAGCTCTCGATCTCGCGCCTCAAGTCGAAAAAGCGCATGACCTCGGACGGCTCGGCGCCCTATTCGCGCACGATCGTCGACATGGTCGTCAAGAAGAAGGCGGCGATCCTGACGTCCGACGCCCAGACCGACCAGCGTTTCGAGAGCGGCGAGTCGATCCGGATCCAGCAGATTCGCTCGGCCATGTGCGCTCCGCTGTGGCGCGGCGAGACCGTGATCGGCGTCATTTACGTCGACTCCCCGATGCATGCGGGCAGCTTCTCCGAGCAGGACCTCGACCTGATCACGGCGCTCGCGAACTTCGCCGCGGTCGCGATCGAGCGGGCCCGGCTCCACGAGCGCGTGGTCGAGGAGAAGCGGATCCGCGGGAAGCTGGAGCGGTACCACTCGCCGCAGGTGGTCGAGGAGATCATCACGGAGGCCAAGGCGACCGGCGATCTGAAGACCGCGCGGACGAAGGTCGTGACCATTCTCTTCGCCGACATCGTGGGTTTCACGACCTGGTCGGAGAAAATGCCGGCCGAGGTCCTCTCGCGCCTGCTGACCGAGTTCTTCACGCTCTCCTCGGACGCCGTCTTCGCCTGCGGAGGAACGATCGACAAGTTCATCGGGGACGCCGTCATGGCATTTTTCGGGGCCCCGCTCGACCAGCCCGATCACGCCGCGCGCGCCGTGGCGGCCGCGCTGAAGATCCGCGAGGGCATGGTCGGGTGGAACAGGGAGCGGACCGGCCGCGGGGATCCTCCCCTCGAGGTGCGGATCGCGATCAACACGGGCGAGGCGATCGTGGGCGACATCGGTTCGGAGCGGCGCGTCGACTACACCGTGCTCGGCAACGCCGTGAACGTGGCCGCGCGGCTCGAGGAGTTCGTCGCGCAGCCGGGGGACATCGTCGTGGGCCCCGAAACCTACCAGGCCGTCCGCGACCGGTTCGAGGTCGCCCAGCTGGGCTTCTTCGCCCTGAAGGGCCTGACCACCCAGGTTCCCCTCTACAAGATCCTCTCCTCGCGCGACCCCGGCTAGCCGAAACAAAACGGGGGTCAGGTCTCGATTTTTCGGCTGTCGCGTGGCGACAGACTCCTCCGCCCGCAGCGTGGCCGCCAACCTGAAAAATCGAGACCTGACCCCGCCTTGTTTCGGCGTGGCAGAATCGGAGCGTGGAGCCGCTGCCCGTCGTCTTCGTCACGAGCCGCGCCGAAAAGGCCCGCGAGGCCGAGCGGCTGGGTTTCGCGATCGAGCGGCTGGACATGGACCTGCCGGAGCCTCAGGCCCTCGATCCGTCCGAGATCGTCGAAGCCAAGGCGCGGGCCGCCTACGGCATGCTCTCGCGTCCCGTCCTCGTCGAGGACAGCGGCCTGGCCGTCGGGGCCTGGGGAGGGTTTCCGGGAGCTCTCGTCAAGTGGCTCGAGGTCAGCGCGGGGATCGCAACGCTCGCGCGCATGCTCGATGCGTTCCCCGACCGGTCGGCGACCGCCGTGTGCGCGATCGCATACTGCGACGGGGCCGAGGTCGTGACCGCGCGCGGCACGGCGCGCGGCGCGATCGCGGCCGAGCCGCGGGGCTCGAACGGCTTCGGCTGGGACGTTCTCTTCGTCCCGGAGGGTTTCGACCGCACGTTCGCCGAGATGCGGGGCGACGAGAAGGACGGCATCTCGCACCGGCGCCGCGCCTGGGACGCGCTGGCGGAGAAGCTTCCACTCGCGCGCCGGAGCGGCGCGTGAGCCGGCGGATCGCCGCGGGAGTGCTCGCCGTGCTGACGTCGGCCTGCGCCACGCCGGCCGAGCCTCCGGCCTCCGGGGACGTCGCGACGAAGTCGGGCCGGCACCTGCGGGTCGAAAACTTCGTCCTCGGTCTCGAAGTCCCGTGGTCCATGGTCTTCACGTCGCCGTCGCGGATGCTCGTGACCGAGCGGCCGGGACGCGTGCGCGTGATCGAGGGCGGCGTCCTGCAGGGCAAGCCGCTCGCCGTCATTGCCGACGTGGAGGCCCGGGGGGAGAGCGGCCTGATGGGGATCGCGCTCGCGCCCGACTACGCGGTCTCGCGGCACGTCTATCTGGCCTGCGCCTACGATACGCCGAAGGGAACGGCCGTCCGGATCCTGCGGTTCCGCGACGCCGGCGATTCGCTCGCGGACCGCACGGTCATCCTCGAGGGGATCCCCGCGGCCCGCTATCACGCCGGCTGCCGGCTGCGGTTCGGGCCCGACGGGATGCTCTACGTCACGACCGGGGACGCCACGGACCGGGGCATCGCCCAGGACCTGAAGTCGCTCGGCGGCAAGACGCTGCGCCTCGAGCCCGACGGCTCGATTCCGCCGGACAACCCCTTTCCCGGTTCGCCCGTGTACTCCTACGGCCACCGCAACTCGCAGGGTCTCGACTGGCAGCCGACGACGGGCCTCCAGTACCAGACCGAGCACGGGCCGTCGGGCTTCGACGGGCCGGGCGGCGGCGACGAGGTCAACCTCGTGGAGGCCGGCAAGAACTACGGTTGGCCGGTCGTCCATCACCGCGCATCGGCGGCCGGAATGGTCTCGCCACTGCTCGAGTACACGCCGGCCGTCGCCCCGTCGGGCGCCTCGTTCGCGCGGGGAGCCGCAATGCAGTCGTTCGCCGGCGACTTCTTCTTCGCGACGCTTCGGGGCGAACGGCTCATCCGGGTGCGCTTCGATCCCAGGGACCCCCGGAAGGTCGTCGAGACGGAGGAGCTCTTTCTCCAGACGTACGGGCGCCTCCGGGACGTCATCTTCGGGCCGGACGGCGCGATGTACGTCGCGACCAGCAACCGGGACGGACGGGGGCGGCCTCGGCCGGGGGACGATCGGATTCTGCGGGTTGTCGAATCCGGCCCCGTGCATTAGATTGGCGCCTCCCCAATGGAACTTGCGGAAGTCGTCGGACAGCTCGCCGGGCTGCGGCGTTTCCCCGTGCGGTCGCTCGGCGGGGAGCAGCCGGACGAGTGTCTGGTCGAAGCCTCGACGCTGGCGGGCGACCGGCTCTACGACCTCTACGACGAGGAGGACCGGGCCCTCGTCAGCTCCCGGGAAGCTCCCGTCCTGCTGCGCTACCGGGCGCGGTACCTGGACGCCCTGGTCCGCGGACCGGACCTCTCGGCCTGGATCCGCGTGAAGATGCCGGGCGGCACCGAGGTGCCGCTCGTCGACTCGGCCTGGATCGAGGACATCGCGCGGCGGCGGGGTAAAGCCATGAGCCTTCGCCCGCGGACCGACTCGGCGAGCGATCCGGCGCCGCTCCACGTCCTGTCGGTCGCGACGGTCCGGTTCATCGAGAAGCAGTACGGCGGCCCGATCGAGCCGATGCGGATGCGCGCCAATCTCCTGCTCGACCTGCCCGAGTCGCGCCCGTTCGAGGAGGACCGCTGGATCGGCCGTCAGGTCTGGGTGGGGGACGCGCTGCTCGAGATCGTTTCGCAATGCGAGCGCGCGATCGTCCCGATGCTCGACGCCGAGACGCCGGAGCGATCGCCGGGGCTTCTCTCGGCGATCCTGCGCGCGCGGGGCGGCATGATCGGCGTCAGCGCCCGGGCGCTCACCGGGACCCGGCTGCGCGTCGGTGACCCGGTGGCCCTCGTCGACTGATACACTCGCAGGCCGGCATGTCCCGACCGATCCGCGTCCTGATCGCCAAGCCCGGTCTCGACGGGCATGACCGCGGCGCCAAGGTGATTGCGCGCGCGCTGCGGGACGCCGGCATGGAGGTCATCTACTCGGGCCTGCGCCAGACGCCCGAGCAGGTCGTTGCCGCCGCCGTCCAGGAGGACGTGGACGTCGTCGGACTCTCGATCCTCTCGGGCGCGCACAACGTCCTCTTCCCCGAGATCCTCAAGCTGCTCAAGGAGAAGGGCGGCGAGGACATCCTGGTTCTCGCGGGCGGCATCATCCCGGCGAAGGACATCGCGCCCCTGAAGGCGATGGGCATCCGCGAGATCTTCCTGCCCGGCACGCCCACGCAGACCCTGGTGGAGTTCATCCAGCGGGAGGCGGGAGCGAAGGTCGCGCGGGCCTGACGCTCTCGATGGATCGGCTTCCGACCCGCGTCGACCCCGCCTCTCCGGAGTTCCAGGAGCGCTCGCGGGCGATGGAAGGCCTCGTCGCGGAGCTCCGCGAAGAGCTCGCGAAGGCTCGCCAGGGAGGGGCCGGACGCTCGCGGCACGCCGAGCAGAAGAAGATGTTCGTGCGCGACCGCGTCGACGCGCTGCTCGACCCCGGCTCGCCGTTGCTGGAGCTCTCGCCGCTGGCGGCCCACGGCATGTACGACGGGGAGGCGCCGGGCGCGGGGCTCGTGACCGGGATCGGCCGGGTGTCGGGACGCGAGGTCATGGTCATCGCCAACGACGCGACCGTCAAGGGCGGGACGTACTTCCCGATGACGGTCAAGAAGCACCTACGCGCCCAGGAGGTCGCCCGCGAGAACCGGCTCCCGTGCGTCTACCTCGTCGACTCGGGCGGCGCGTTCCTGCCGCTCCAGGCGGAGGTCTTTCCGGACCGCGAGCATTTCGGACGGATCTTCTACAACCAGGCGCTCATGTCGGCGGCGCGGATCCCCCAGGTGGCCGTGGTCATGGGCTCCTGCACGGCCGGCGGCGCCTACGTGCCGGCGATGTCGGACGAGGCCGTGATCGTCAAGGGCACGGGAACGATCTTCCTCGCCGGGCCGCCGCTCGTGAAGGCGGCGACCGGGGAGGACGTGACCGCCGAGGAGCTCGGAGGCGGCGACGTTCACACGCGGATCTCGGGCGTCGCCGACTACCTCGCCGAGGACGACGCGCACGCCCTCGAGATCACGCGCTCGATCGTCGGCAATCTCCACACGACGAAGGCCCTGCCCTCCGACCGGGAGACGCCGGAGGAGCCGGCCTACGATCCCCGGGAGATCTACGGCATCGTCCCGAGCGATCCCCGCCAGCCCTACGACGTGCGCGAGGTCATCGCGCGCCTGGCGGACGGGTCGCGGTTCGAGGAGTTCAAGGCCCGCTACGGCACGACGCTCGTCTGCGGCTTCGCTCGTCTCTCCGGTTTCCTCGTCGGGATCGTCGCCAACAACGGGATCCTCTTCTCCGAGTCGGCGCTCAAGGCCACGCACTTCGTGCAGGTGTGCGCGCGGCGGCGCGTGCCGCTGCTCTTCCTCCAGAACATCACGGGGTTCATGGTCGGCAAGGACTACGAGCGCGGCGGGATCGCCAAGGACGGAGCCAAGATGGTGCACGCCGTGGCCAACGCCGCCGTGCCGAAGCTGACGGTCATCATCGGCGGCTCCTTCGGTGCCGGCAACTACGGGATGTGCGGGCGGGCCTACTCGCCGCGCTTCCTCTTCATGTGGCCCAACTCCCGCATCTCGGTCATGGGCGGGCCGCAGGCCGCTTCCGTTCTCTCGACGGTCAAGCAGGAGCAGCTCGCCCGGGCGGCGAAGCCCCCGATGACCGCCGACGAAGTTGCCGTCTTCGAGAAGCCCACGCGCGACAAGTACGAAATCGAAGGCCATCCTTTTTACTCGACCGCCCGCCTCTGGGACGACGGGGTGCTCGATCCGGGAGAGACCCGGACCGCGCTCGCCCTCGCTCTGTCGGCGGCCTACAACGCGCCGGTCCCGGAGACGGAATTCGGCGTTTTCCGGATGTGACCATGCGAACCCTCGCCGCATTCCTGATCGCTTTCGTCGCCGCTCCGTCCGCGGGCCCCCTCAGGTTCAGCGTCCAGGCCGCCGGCGACAAGGAGGCCCGGGCCACGATCTCCGGTCCGGCCGCCGACCTGCCGCCGGGGCCCTTCCGGGGCTCGCTGACGCTGAACGGGTCGGGCGCGGAGCTGCCGGTTTCGGGGACCGTCGAGCACGCCGGGGGACGCTGGAGGCTCCCGGTCGTCGTGAAGTACGCGGAGCTTCCCGCGGCGTGGACCGAAGGCTTCCGCACCGACACGTTCAGCTACCGCCTCCGCGGCACGTCCGGCGCCGCGGGCCCGACTCCGCGCGAATGGACGGGAACGCAGTCGTTTCACGACGTCGAGTTCGAAGGCGGAGACGCGGAGAAGTTTCTCTCCCTCCAGAACGTGCGCCTGACCGAGATGAGCCTCCTCTCGAGCGAGGCGGTGGGCGACCTCGCGATCCTGAATCCGCTCGGCTTCGACGTCCGGATCGCCGAGGCCCGCTACGTGCTCTTCGCCGAGGGGGAGCAGGTCGGCGACGGCGCGGCGCGGGGGATGATCCTCCACGCGGGGCAGAAGAACGTCCTGCAGCTTCCGATCGAGATCGACCACGGGTCGCTCCTCGCGGCGGCGGGTCAGGCGCTCGTTTCCGGCGGCGACATCGCGGTGCGCCTCAAGGGCCAGCTCGTCTTGCGGCTCAAGGGCGGCGACGTCGTCGTGCCCCTCGACCTCTCGGGCCACCTGACGGACGCTTCGTGAGCGAGGCCTACCGGAACCTGCGCGTCGAGCGTGACGGCGCGCTCCTCCGCATCACGCTCGCCCGCCCCGAGGTTCGAAACGCCTTCGACGACGCCCTGATCGACGAGCTGACCCGGGCCTTCCGGGAAGCGGGGGAGGACGGCGAGAGCCGTGTCGTCGTGCTCGCCGGCGACGGTCCGACGTTCTGCGCGGGCGCCGACGTCGCCTGGATGCGCCAGGCCGGAGGCTACTCGAAGGCCGAGAACGAGGCCGACGCCGGACGCATGGCGCGCATGCTCCGCGGCATCGACGCGTGTCCCAAGCCCGTCATCGCGCTCGCCCACGGCGCGGCGATCGGCGGAGGGGTGGGGCTCGTGGCCGCGGCCGACATCGTGATCGCCGCCGAGGGGACGGTCTTCTCGCTCGCCGAGGTCAAGCTCGGGATCCTGCCCGCCGTGATCTCGCCGTACGTCCTGCGGGCGATCGGTCCGCGGGCCGCCCGCGACTACTTCCTGACGGGCGACCGGTTCGATGCGCGGGAGGCCCTGCGGATCGGCCTCGTCCACCAGGTCGTCGAACCCGGCGATCTCGGCGCCGCGGGCGAACGCAAGGCCGCCTCGATCCTGACATCCGCGCCCGAGGCCGTGCGCGTCGCAAAGCGGCTCATCGAAGAGGTTTCCTGGAAGACGCCCGAGGAGGCGATGCCGCTGACGGTCCGCACGATCGCGGAGCGGCGGGCCTCGGCGGAAGCGAAGGAAGGGCTGACGGCTTTCCTCGAGAAGCGCAAGCCGTCGTGGTCGCGGGGGATCAAGGAATGAAGGGGAAACAGCGGCGCCTGGACTGCCCCGGCTGCCACAAGGTCTTCTTCGCGTGGCGGCCGGACGAGCTTCCGGGGGCCAAGGTGAAGTGTTACTTCTGCGGGCACACGTTCGAGGATGAAGCCGCGCTGCGGCCGCCGCTTCCGGCTCCCGCGCCGGCTGCGCCGGCTCCGGCCCCGCCCGCTCCCGCGGCCCCGGCCCCGCCGGCGCCGCCGGCCGCGACTCCGGAGCCGTCGTGAAGCGCGCCTTCGGCCTGGCGGTTCTCTGGGTCGCCGTCGCGGCGCGCGTCCTCGCAGAGGACCCGGTCGCGGCGGCGATGGAGCGGGTGACCGGGCCGTCCTCGAAGATGGAGGCCGACCTGCGGCGGCTGACCGACGAGATCGGCGGCCGCGTCACGGGAAGCGCCGCCTATGACAGGGCCCTCCAGTGGGGGATCGCGGCGTTCAAAGCGGCCGGCGTCGATTCGGTCAAGCTCGAGACGTATCCGGCTCCGGTGAAGTGGGAGGCGATCTCCGCGTCCGCGTCGGTGGTCGCGCCGGCGGGGTTCCCGCTGCGCGTCGTGTCCTTCGGGCTGGCGCCCTCGACCCCCGGCCCCGTGACGGCCCCGCTCGTCGACGCGGGTGCCGGGACGAAGGCCGACTTCGAGCGGCTCGGAGCCTCCGCGAAGGGCGCGATCGCGCTCGTGCGCTCGAGCGCCATGAAGTCGTTCGACGACCTCTTCGCCGAGTACCTCGCGGGGCCCGAGATGATGCAGGCGGCCGTCGCGCACGGATCGGCGGCGATCATGTTCGTGTCGACGCGGCCCCGCGACCTGCTCTACCGGCACACGATCACCTGGGGGCCGGTCGCGCCGATCCCGATGGCGCAGGTCGCCCGCGAGGACGGGTTGCGGCTCGGGCGGCTCCTCCAGGCTGGCCGGAGCGTGAAAGTCACGCTCGACCTGCAGAACCGGGTCGGCGGGCCCTGGCAGGCGTCGAACGTCGTCGCCGAGATCCGCGGCACGGAGAAGCCCGGCGAAATCGTCCTGCTCGGAGCCCATCTCGACTCGTGGGACCTCGGCACGGGGGCGCTCGACAACGGCGTCAACTGCGTGCTCGTGACCGAAGTGGCGCGGGCGATCGCCGCGGGCCCGAAGCCGAAGCGCACGATCCGGTTCGTGCTCTTCGGCAGCGAGGAGAGCGGGCTTCTGGGGTCGCTCGGCTACGTGCGGTCCCACCGGCAGGAGCTCGACCGGCACGTCGGCGTCTTCATCCACGACATCGGCGACGGAAAGGTCACCGGCTACTTCACCGACGGCCGGCCCGGCCTCGCGGCGGGCCTCAAGACGATCCTCCAGCCGGTCGCCGCGTGGGGCGCCGACACGACCAGCGACGAAGCGATCCTCGGAACGGACAACTTCGATTTCCTCCTCGAGGGCGTGCCCAACTTCGTCGCCAATCAGGAAACGGCGGACTACCTCGCCGATTACCACGCCGAGTCCGACACCTTCGACAAGGTTCATCTCGAGTCGGCTCGCCGCAACGCGGCCGTGGCGGCGGCGGCGACGCTCGGTCTCGCCAACGCAGCCGATCGCATCGGGGCCCGCCAGACGCGAGGGGAGGTCGACGAGCTGCTGAAGACGACCCGGCTCGACGCCCAGATGAAGGTCTACGGGATCTGGGGCGAATGGGAAGGCGGGAACCGGGGGCGGGCGAAGAATTGACGATCTCCCGCCTCCTCATCGCCAACCGCGGTGAGATCGCGGCGCGGGTGGCGCGCACGGCCCGCGAGATGGGCATCGAGGCGATCGGCGTTCACGCGGAGTCCGAGCCGGACGCCTTCCACCGCCGGTCGATGGACCGGATGGTTTCCCTCGGGCCGGGGCCGACCCGTGAAACCTACCTCTCGGCCCCGCGCGTTCTCGAGGCGGCGCGGGCCTCGGGCGCCGACGCGGTCCATCCGGGTTACGGCTTCCTCTCGGAGAACGCGGCATTCGCCCGGGCCGTCGAGGGCGCGGGCCTCGTCTGGGTCGGCCCGCCACCGGCGGCGATCGAGACCATGGGCGACAAGCTCCGCTCGCGCGACGCGATGCAGAAGGCCGGCGTTCCCGTGGTTCCGGGATCGCCCCGGGGCCTTTCCGCCGACGCGGAACTCGGTGCCGAGGCGAAGCGCCTGGGATTTCCGATCCTCATCAAGGCCTCCGCCGGAGGCGGCGGCAAGGGGATGTCGCGCGTGGAGAGGCCGGAGGACCTCGCCGCCGGGCTCGCGGAAGGCCGGCGCGTCGCGCAGGCGGCCTTCGGCGACGACGCGGTCTACCTCGAGCGCCTCCTCGAGGGCTGCCGCCACGTCGAGTTCCAGGTCTTCGGCGACCGCTCGGGCCGCGTCGTGCATCTCTTCGAGCGCGAGTGCAGCGTGCAGCGGAGGCACCAGAAAATCGTCGAGGAAACCCCCAGCCTGGCGCTCGACGCCGCTCTCCGGCGCGCGATGGGCGAGGCGGCGGCCGCCGCCGCCCGTGCCGTCGGCTACGTCGGCGCGGGCACGGTCGAGTTCCTCGTCGACGGGTCCGGGCGCTTTTACTTTCTCGAGATGAACACGCGGCTTCAGGTCGAGCACCCGATCACGGAGGAGACGCTCGGAATCGACCTCGTCCGGGCGCAGATCGACGTGGCGGATGGGCGCCCGCTTCCGGAGGCCTGGTCCGACGGCTCGCTTTCGCCGCGGGGCCACGCGATCGAGTTGCGGCTCTACGCCGAAGATCCGACCGATTTCCTGCCGCGCTCGGGGCGCCTCCTCCTCTACCGGGAGCCGGTCGGGCCCGGCGTTCGCGTCGACGCCGGCGTCGACGAAGGAAGCGTCGTCGGCGTCGAGTACGACCCGCTGCTGGCCAAGCTCGTCGTCCGGGCGGAAAGCCGCGACGCGGCGATTGCCCGCGCGCGCCGGGCGCTCGCGGAGTGGGTGATCCTCGGAGTCGAAACGAACCTTCCGCTGCTCGACGCCGTCTGCGCCTCCGAGCCGTTTCGCACGGGCCGCTACACGACCGACATCGTCGAGCGCATCGGGCGCGCGGTCGAGGCCGATCCTCCCGACGCCGCCTGGATCGCCGCGGCCCTCGCCGCCTCCGCCACCGGCGGCCTCGCGCCGCCGTCCGGCCCCGCCGGTCCGCCCGACCCGTGGGCCGCCGGTGATTCCTGGAGAGCCGGTCCGTGAAACCCGTGCGCCTGACGCACCGCGGCGTCACGAAGGAGGTGCGGATCGACGGATCGTCGGCCGTCCTCGACGGGCGGTCTCTCCGCATCGAGCAGCCTCCGGAGTCCGGGGCCGTCCGGCCGCTCCTCGTCGAAGGGCGCGCCCATCGCGTCGCGGCGGTGCGCGCCGGGGACCGCACCTGGGTGTGGTGCGACGGTCGGGCCTACGAGTTCGAGACGGCCCGGCCGGGACGGACGGCGGCCGGGGGAGACCACCACCACGGCGGCCTCCTCTCCCCGATGCCGGGCCGGGTCCGGCGCGTCCTCGTGGCGGAGGGCGCGACCGTCGAACGCGGCCAGGGCCTGCTCGTGCTCGAGGCCATGAAGATGGAGCATTCGATCCGGGCGCCCCGGGACGGCGTCGTGCGGAGAATCGCGGTCTCCGAGGGCGATCTCGTCGAGGCGGGCGTCGAGCTGGTCGAGCTGGCCTGACCGCGGGCCGGCTGGCGGATAATCGCGTCATGGAGTCCTGGGAGGGTCACGCGATCCGGCGTCCGCACCTGCCCGAGCGCGTCACCGTGTACGAGGTGGGCCCGCGCGACGGCCTGCAGAACGAGGCGGAGACCCTTCCCGTCGCGGTGCGCGCCGAGTTCGTCGATCGACTGGCCGAGGCGGGCCTGCCGGCGGTCGAGGCCGGGTCGTTCGTGTCGCCGAAGGCGATCCCGCAGCTCGCCGATACCGAGGAGCTCTACCGCCGCATCCACCGGGTCAGCGGCGTCCGCTACCCGGCGCTCGTGCCGAATCTCCGGGGGCTCGAGCGCGCGCTGTCGGTCGGGGTGCGCGAGATCGCGGTGTTCACCTCGGCGTCCGAGACCTTCAACCGCAGGAACATCAACGCCGGCGTCGACGAGTCGATCGAGAGGTTCCGGCCCGTCGTCGCCCGCGCAAAGGAGGAGAAGATCCGCGTGCGCGGGTACGTCTCCACGGCCTTCGGCTGCCCCTACGAGGGCGACGTCGCGCCCGAGGCGGTGCGCGAAGTGATCCACAAGCTCCTCGATCTCGACGTCGACGAGATTTCGGTGGGCGACACCATCGGAGTGGCCACCCCGGCGGACGTCTACGACGTCATCGAAACGCTCTACGAGTCCGGCGTGACGCGCGCCGTTCTCGCGATGCATTTCCACGACACGCGCGGCACGGCGCTCGCCAACGTCTACACGGCGCTCGCAGTGCAGCGTGACGACCTTCGACGCGTCGGCCGGGGGGCTCGGCGGCTGCCCGTACGCTCCGGGCGCTTCCGGGAATCTCGCCACCGAGGACCTCCTCTACCTGCTGGAGGGTCTCGGGATTGAGACGGGCGTCACACTCCCCAAAGTCGTCGAAGCGTCGCGCTTCCTGGCCGAGCGACTCGGTCGGCGGCCGCCGGGCCGGTATCTCGCCGCGGTCTGGGGAGAAAGCCGTTGACAGATCGGGACGATCTGTGTAACCTTCTTATTTACTGAAGGTTAAGCGCGTGGCAAAACGCATTCTTCTGGCCGACGACAGCCTCACGATCCAAAAGGTCGTCGAGTTGACGTTCTCCGACAGCGAGTACGAGCTGATTTGCGTTCCCAATGGGCAGAGGGCGCTCGACCGCGTCCGTGAGCAGGCGCCGGACCTGATCCTGGCCGACGTGGTCATGCCGGAGAAGAACGGCTACGAGGTCTGCGAGGCGATCAAGGCCAGCCCGGCGACAGCCCGGATCCCGGTCATCCTCCTGTCGGGAACGTTCGAGCCGTTCGACCGGGACCGCGCCGAGCGGCTCGGCTGCGATGCGATCGTGTCCAAGCCTTTCGACTCGCAGCAGCTGCTGCGCCAGGTCGAAGCCCTCCTCGCGCGGGAGCCGCGCGACGTGCCGTCGGCCTCGACGATGGCGATTCCCATCATGGCCCCGGAAGCGGTCGCGCCGCCGTCGGAGCCTCCGGCGCCCGTCGCGACGCCGGCGGATCGGGCGACCGCCGAGAGCGGGTTCGCGTCCGACGACTTTACCGGGTCCATCCCGCAGCCGGCCAACATTCCCGGGGGGCCGGATCTCTTCGAGGAGGAGTACGGACAGGCCGATGTCGAGTCGGCGATCGCCGCCTTCGAAAAGGCCCACCCGGAGTTCTCGTTCGTCGAGGACGCCGCCGCGACGGCGGCGATGGTGCCGGGCGGGGCGGAAGCCGCCAACGAGGACGAGGCGCGCGACGCGAAGGATTCGGACGCGACGCCTTCGGACGACCGCGGGTGGCTGCGGGACACTGCCGAGGCGGACGAGCACGCAGCGTCGTCTGCGGCTGCGCCCCCCCGGCACCCGCGCCGGCGCCGTTCTGGGTGCCGCGGCAGCCCGAGCCGGAGCTCGCCCCGATCCCGTTCGCGGCCGACGATTCGGCCTCGCACCGCAAGGCGGAGCCCGCGCCCGAGCGTGCCGACGAGGGCCCGACCCAGGCGATCCGGTTGTCCGCGGACTACGTGTCGTTCCGGAGCCCGGAGGAGCCGGTGGCGGCGCCGGGGAACCGCATCACGGACGAAACCGCGCCCGCCCTCGAAGAGCACACGGAAGAGATCCCGATCGTGAAGTCGGCCGCCGTCGAGGCGCCGCCCGCGGGACCGCTCGCCGCGCCCGCCGCCGCCGAAGAACCGGCGACGGTGCCTCCCGACATCGAGGAGCTCGCCTCGACCACGTCGATCGGCCAGTTGAAGGAGATGTTCTCTTCGGTGTCCCGACCGGAGGGCGGCCTGACGGAGGACGAGATCGACCGGCTCGCGTCCCGGGTCGTGGAGCGCCTTTCGGACAAGATCGTCCGCGAGATCGCCTGGGAAGTGATCCCGGACATGGCGGAGATCGTCATCAAGCAGCGCATCAAGGAGTTGGAGGCAGGCGTCGAATAGGGTTCCGGGGGAGTTCTGATATATGAAAGGGCTCCCGAGAGCCCTTTTTTGATGCCCGAAAAGCAAGTCGTGGACAGTCTCGAGAAGACCTTCGACCCGGCGCACTTCGAGGAGCGCTGGTACTCCCGCTGGGAGAAGGACGGCCGTTTCCAGCCGCAGGGCCCGGAAGGCTTGCCGCGGTTCGTGATGGTCATTCCTCCGCCGAACGTGACCGGGCGCCTCCACATCGGCCACGCGTACGGCCGGACGGTCGAGGACATCCTGGCCCGCTGGAAGCGGATGCGCGGTCACCGGGTGCTCTGGCTGCCAGGCACCGACCACGCCGGTATCGCGACCCAGATGGTCGTCGAGCGCGAGCTCGCGAAGGAGGGCGTCCGGCGCGCCGACCTCGGCCGCGAGGGCTTCATCGAGCGGGTCTGGGCGTGGCGCCGCGAGTCCGGCGACATGATCCTCGCGCAGCTGCGGAAGCTGGGCTGCTCGCTCGACTGGAGCCGGCTGCGCTTCACGATGGACCCCGACCTCTCCCGGGCGGTCCGCCACGCCTTCGTGCGCCTCTACGAGGACGGACTGATCTACAGGGGACGTTACGTCGTGAACTGGTGCCCGCGCTGCGAGACCGCCGTCTCGGACCTCGAGGTCGTGCACCGCGAGACGAACGGGACCCTCTATCACGTGCGGTACGACGTCGCCGGCGTGCCCGACGGGGCCGTCGTCGCGACGACGCGGCCCGAGACGATGCTCGGCGACACCGCCCTCGCGATCCATCCCGACGACGGGCGCACGGCGGCGCTGCGCGGGCGCCGCGCGGTCCTGCCGATCATGAACCGCGAGATCCCGATCATCGAGGACCCGATCCTCGTCGATCGGGCGTTCGGCACGGGCATCGTCAAGGTGACGCCGGCGCACGACGCCAACGACTTCGACTCGGGCCAGCGCCACGGGCTGCCGTCGGTCGTCGTCATCGGCGGAAACGGGAAGATGACCCCGGAAGCGGGAGAGTACGCCGGACTCGACCGCTTCGAGGCGCGCAAGCGCATCGTCGCCCGTCTCGAGGCGGAGGGGCGGCTCATCCAGACGGAGCCGCACCGCTACAACCTGGGCTACTGCCAGCGTTGCGACACGGTGATCGAGCCCTACCTCTCGACCCAGTGGTTCGTGAAGATCCAGCCACTCGCCGACCCCGCCATTGCGGCGGTCGAGGACGGGACGGTGCGCTTCGCGCCGGAATCCTGGACGAAGACTTACTTCGCGTGGATGCGCGAGATCCACGACTGGTGCATCTCGCGCCAGCTCTGGTGGGGCCACCGGATCCCGGCGTTCACGTGCGAGAACGGGCACGTCACGGTGTCGGAGGAGGCTCCGTCGGCCTGCGCGACGTGTGGTTCCGGAACGCTCACGCAGGATCCGGACGTGCTCGACACGTGGTTCTCGTCGCAGCTCTGGCCCTTCTCGGTCTTCGGCTGGCCGGAGAAGACGCCCGACCTCGAGGCCTTCTATCCGACCGACGTGCTCGTGACGGGCTACGACATCCTCTTCTTCTGGGTCGCCCGGATGATCATGGCGGGCCTGCGCTTCACCGGGAAGGCGCCCTTCTCGACGGTCCACCTCCACGGCCTCGTGCGGGTCGGCGGCGAGAAGATGTCGAAGACCAAAGGCAACGTCATCGATCCGCTCGAAGCGATCGCGGAATTCGGCGCCGACGCGGTCCGGTTCACGCTGGCGTCGGCGGCCTCGTCCGGCCCCACCGTCTCGGTCGAGCGCGGCCGGATGGCGGGCTCGCGCAATTTCGCCACGAAGCTCTGGAACGCGGCGCGGTTCACCCTCGCGCAGCTCGAAGGCCGTCCCGCCGCGGCGGATCTGACGGGCCGGGCGCTCTCGCTCCCGGACCGCTGGATCCTGTCGCGCTTCGAGGCGACGGCCGCCGACGTCAATCGCGCATCTCGAGTCGTTCCGATTCGACGAGGCGGCGAGCGCGATCTACGCGTTTCTCTGGCACGAGCTCTGTGATGGCTACCTCGAGATGGTCAAGCCGGTGCTCGCTGGGGGAGGACGCGCCGGCGGCCGAGACGGCGCGCGGCGTGCTGCGCCGGTGCCTCGAGGGCTCGGTGGCGCTGCTCCACCCGTTCATGCCGTTCCTGACCGAAGAGATCTGGGAGAAGCTGACGGGCAAGGCGGGGACGCTCATCGTCTCGGCGTACCCGCTGGGCGACGGGCCATGGGAGGACGCCGCCTCGGAAGCCGCGGTCGAGGCCCTCCGCGCGGTCGTGACCCGCGTGCGGACCTTCCGGACGGAGCGCGGCGCTTCGCCGACGGAGCCGGTCGACCTCACGATCGATCCGGCCTCGCCGGACCGGGCGCTCGTCCCGGTCGTGGAGGGTCTGTCCGGCGTCCTGAGCCACCTCGCGCGGCTTTCCGGCGTGCGCTTCGAGAAGGCGGGTTCGGGAGCGTTCGCGGACGTGGTCGCCGGACTCTCCCTCGGTCTCTCGCTCCCGCGCGGCGCCGCCGCCGACGCGGGTCAGCGGATCGAAAAGTCGCTCGCCGCCGCGGACGAGGAGATCGCGGCGCTCCGCTCGAAGCTCGAGAACGCGGACTTCCTCGGAAAGGCCCCGGCCCCCGTGGTCGAGAAAGTGCGCGCGCGTCTCTTCGAGCTCGAAGAGAAGCGGGCGGCGCTCGTGCGGTCGTGATCGAGTTCGGCGGGGGACGGGTCGACCCGGACCACTGGCAGGTCCTCGAAAACTGCATCTTCTTTCACGCCATCCCGTCCTCGAACGCTCTGGCCCGGGACCTGATCGAGGTCTATTTCTCGGAGGACCAGCGGCTGCGCACGACGGTGCTCGTCGCCGAAACGCAGACGGCCGCTTACGGCCGCAACGGGCGAGCCTGGGCGGCGCCTCTGGGCCGCGGCCTCTACCTGACGGTCGTCCGAAAGGCCGAGGAGGCCGAGCCGCTGTCGCTCGTCCCGATCGCCGTCGCCCGATGGACGCGGGAGGTCCTCCAGAAGGAAACCGGGGCCGCGGTGGCCCTCAAGTGGCCCAATGATCTCTACGCCGGTCGCTCGAAGCTCGCCGGGGTCATCGCCGAGTCGCGCACGCAGGGCGAGGACACGTACCTCGCGGTCGGAATCGGCATCAACGTTCTGGGCTCGCCCGAGGCGCTCGGCGTGCCCGACGCGACGACGCTCGAAGCCGCCACGGGCAAGCGCGTCGCCCTGATCCCGCTCCTGCAGGCGCTCCTCGATCGGCTCGACCGGGAGCTCGCGGCGCCCCGCTGGAGCGAGGAGGTCCGCGCCTGGGAGCTGGCTTCGCTGCACAGGTCGGGCGACGTCCTGACCATCCGGCGCAACGGCGAAGAGCTCTCGGGCCAGTACCTCGGGCTCGATCCGGCCGGGTTCCTGCGGCTGAAGACGGCTTCGGGCGAGATCATCGTCGCGGCCGGAGAGGTCGCCCAGTGGTAGCCGACGGCGGCTCGGCGGTCCCGCTTCTCGCGGTCGACGTCGGCAACACGAACACGGTCCTCGGGCTCTGGCGGGGTGCCGAGCTCGCGCGGAACTGGCGCCTGACCACGCGCCGCGACGCGACGTCGGACGAGATCGCCATCTCGATCCGGGGCCTCTTCGCCGCGGGCCCCGCGCCGGAAGAGCTCTCGCCCATGCGGGTGATCGTCGCGAGCGTCGTCCCGTCGCTCAAGTTTTCGCTCCGCCAGGCCCTGCGGCAGATGCTCGAGCGCGAGCCTCTCTTCATCGAGCCCGGCGTGAAGACGGGCATGCCGATCCTGTACGACATGCCGCAGGAAGTCGGCGCGGACCGCATCGTCAACGCCGTCGCCGCGTTCGACCGCGTGGGCGGGCCGTGCATCGTGGTCGACTTCGGCACCGCGACGACCTTCGACGTCGTCACGGCCCGGGGCGAGTACGCGGGCGGCGTGATCGTCCCCGGGATCTCGATCTCAGCCGAGGCCCTCTTCGAGAAGGCGGCGCGTCTCTGGCGCGTCGAGATCAAGCGGCCCGACAGAGTCGTCGGCAAGACGACGGCGGGCTCGATCCAGTCGGGGCTGTATTTCGGCTACCTGGCGCTCGTCGACGGGATGATCGACCGCATCGTCTCCGAGATCGGGGGCAAGCCGCGCGTTCTCGCGACCGGGGGGCTCGCCAGCCTCTTCGGCGCCGGGTCCGAGCGAATCGAGGAGGTCGATCCGCTTCTGACCCTGCGCGGGCTGCGGATCATCGATGAGCGAAACCGGGGAGGATAGGGCGTACTACGCCGCGGCCGAGGCGGCCTTCGTGCGCCGCCGGGGCACGCCTTTTCTACTCTCGCCCCGGGACTTCGCCCTGCTTCGCGAATGGCGGGCCCTCGGGGTTCCGCTCGAAGCCGTCGAGGCCGGGATCGACGAAGCCTTCTCGCGGCGCGAGGAGCGTTCGGCCGTCGGCCGGGTCAACTCCCTCTCCTACTGCCGGGATGCCGTGCTCGAGGCCTGGGAAAGACGTGCGGACACGGCCCGTGGCAAGGGCGCCTCCGCCGGTGCGGCGTCGCCGGACGCGGCGGCGGCTCTTCGAGCTCTCGGCGACCGCCTCGAGGCGCTGGCGGCGCGGCGGGCGGACCTCGCCGCCCCGCTCGCGTCGGCGCGGCGGTCCCTCGCGCGGCTCGAGATCTCCGGAAAGGCGCCCGAAGAGATCGAGGATTCGCTCGCCCGCCTCGATCGCCGCCTCGCGCGCGAGATCGCCGAGGCGTTGCCGGAGCCGGAGCGGCGAGACCTCGACGCCGAGGTCGCGCGCCTTCTCGCTGGGGCCGGGGACCGCATGGACGCCGTCACTCTCGAAAAGACGTCCCGCGCGTTGACCCGGCGGGTGATCCGCGAGCGCCTCGAGCTTCCGAGGCTCTCACTCCTGTGAGCGCGCGGCCGGGGTCGGACCGGGAAAGACAGCGAATCGTCCGGATCGAGAAGCTCGCGCCGACGGGGGAGGGCATCGTCCGGACGGAGGACGGCGTCGGATTCGTGGATCGCGCGCTTCCGGGCGAGCTCGTCGCGACAATTGTTTATCAGGTGAAGAAGAAGTTCTGGCGGGGAAGCCTCTCCGCCGTGCGGGAGCCCTCGCCGGACCGGGTCGAAGGTCCGCACGCGGGCTGCGCCGGCTGCGACTGGGCGCATTTCGAGCCGGAAGCGGCCCGTCGCGCCAAGCGGACGCTCTTCCTCGAGACCATGCAGCGGCTGTCGCGAATCGATCCCGCCCTTTTCGGCGAGCTGCCCGTGGAGGCCTCGCCGGCCGGGCATCGCCTGCGCAGCCGCCTGCACGCGGCCCGGGGGGCTCTGGGGTACTTCGCCCCCGGCAGCCACCGTGTCGTCCCGGCCGGAGACTGCGAGGCGATCGCGGCCCCGACGCGCGCTCTCTTGCCGCGGATCGAGGCGGCCGTCGCGCAGTCGCGGGGCGAGGTGACGGAGGTGGCGCTTCTCGAGAACATCCCGGGCGACCGGCGGCTCCTCCGGGCGAGCCTGTCGGGCGCGCCGCGGGACGCCGCGGAGCTCGCGGCCGTGCTGGCCTCAGACTTCCAGGGCGTGACGGTCCGAGGGCTCGAGGGCGCGGTCCTGGTGGCGCGAGGCGAGGACCGCTTGACGCTTTCCGTCGAAGGTCGGGCCTTCCACGTTTCGGTCGACACGTTCTTCCAGGGGAATCGCCATCTCGTCGGACCGCTTTCCGCGGCCGTCCGGGAAGCGGCGCGGCGGGCGCCCCCCGGTGATGCGCTCGACGCATTCGGCGGCTCGGGCCTCTTCGCCGGAGCGTTGCTCGACGCCGGCCATCGGGCGACGTCGGTCGAGGCGGACGCCGGCGCGGCCGATGACGCGGCCCGGACGTTCGAGGCCTGGCCGGATCGCGAGCGGTGCGAGACGGCGGCCGCCGACATCGCGACGTTCCTCGGGCAGGACGACCGGCGCTTCACCTGCGTCGTGGCGGACCCGCCCCGGGCGGGGCTCGGGGCCGATCTGTCGCGCGAGCTCGCCCGCCGGGCGGAGCACGTGTTCGTCTACGTTTCGTGCGACCCGGCCACGCTGGGGCGCGACCTCGCCGTCCTTCTCGCCGAGGGCTTTTTCGTCCGGGAAGCCCGCCTCTTCGACCTTTTTCCCCTGACCCATCGCGTGGAGGCGCTGGTCGCGCTCGAGCGCGCCGCGTGATCCGCCCCGTCCTCGCCGGCGGCCGTGCGCCGGCGGCGAAGGCGGCCGCGTGGGTCGTGTGCGGCATTTTTCTCGGGGCCTGGTCGGACGTCGGCGCCGCGGCCGCGGGTTGCCTGCTCGGCGTCTCCGCCGTCGGGCTGGGCGCCCTCGCGGGGCTCGCCCGCAGTCCGGCCTTCGGCCTCGCGTTCGCGTCGTTCTGGTTTTCCGCGGGCTTTGTCTCCGGCGCCGTGCGGATCGCCGGGCCTTCGCGCGCGGCCACCCGTACGTTCGCCGCCGTGCCCGCGTCGAGGACGGGGGCCGACGTTCTCGAGGGGCGTCTGACGGACTTCTGGAGCGGCCGTCCTCCCCGCGCGCGCACGACGCTCGCGGCCGATCGCCTGTGGATGCCGGCGGCGGGCTCCTGGCAGCCGTTCCGGGCCGAGATCACGGTCTTCGTGTCGGGGGAGACGGCGGTCGAAGGCGTGGCGAGCCGGGGGGACCGCGTCCGATTGACCGGCCGGCTCGAACCGGAGGAGCTGCCCGCGTCCGAGCGGGAGCTCGCGCTCCCGTGGCCGAGGTTCCGGCTCTCGGTCAAGAGCGCGAGGATGGTCGACCGGCGGGGCACGACGCTTCTCACGCTTCTGACCTGGCCCAACCGGGCGCTCTTTTCGGCGCTGCCTGCGGAGCCGGCCGACGCGGCCTACGAGCGCGACGTCCGCGGGCCGCTGGCCGCGCTGCTCCTCGGCCGCACCTCGGAGCTCGACCGCGGGATGGTGGCTCGGTACCGGCGCGGAGGCCTGTACCATCTCCTTGTCGTCTCCGGGTTGCACGTCGTGCTCGAGGCAGGCCTCGTACTGGCGCTTCTCGGGCTCGCGGGAGTCGAGGGCAAGCGGCGCGACCTCGTGCTGCTTCTCTCCGTGCTCTTCTTCGTCCTCGTCGGAGGAGCGAATCCACCGGCCGTTCGCGCGGGTCTCGTCGTCGGGACGTTCCTCGCCACGCGGCTTCTCGAGCGGCCGATCGGCGCGGCGCAGGCGATCGGGCTTTCCGCGCTCGTTCTGTTTCTCGGCGCCCCTTCCACCCTCTTCTCGGTCGGCACGCTGCTCACGTTCGCGGCGGTCTGCGGGATCGGGGCTTTCTCCGAGCCGATCCGGGCACGGCTTCCTTCGCGGCCGGAGTGGCTCTGGTCCGGGTTCGCGGCCGCACTCGCGGCCGAGTGCGCGACCGCGCCGATTCTCTTCTGGCGGTTCAACATCGTCGCGGCGGGCGCGTGGCTGACCGCGCCGCTCTCGGTTCCGCTGTCGGCCGCGCTCATCGCCCTGGGCGGTGCATTGCTCGTCTGCCATGCGTGCGGCCTCGCCGCCTGGCCCCTGGCGACGCTCTTCGGTCGGGGGTCGCGTCTGCTCGAATGGCTCGCGGAGCGGGCGGCGGGTGTGGCGTTTCTGCGGCCGACGCCGGCGCTCGCGGCCGTCCTCGCCGTCGGAGCGCTGCTCGTCGCCGCGGCCCTGGCGCGCCCGCCTTCTGCGACGGTGGGCGGCGGCCGGAGCGGCGGCGGCATTCCTGGCGATGGCCGTCCGCTCGGGACGGCCAGGCCCCGCCCGCGGCTTTTCGTTCGAGGCCCTCGACGTGGGGCAGGGAGACGCGATACTCCTGCGGTGGAAGAGGAGGGCGATCCTCGTCGATGGCGGCGGTCCGTTCGATCCCGAGGCCACGGAGTTCGGCCGCACGCGGGTGCTGCCGAAGCTCCTCGACCGGGGCGTCACGCGCCTCGACGCGCTGCTGCTCACGCACCCGCACCCTGACCACGCGCTCGGCCTGTTCGCGGTCCTCGAAGAGCTGCCGGTCGGCGAGCTCTGGCTTTCGGCGGGAGAAGACGAAGGGGGGTTCGCCGCGCGGCTTGCGGGCCTCGCGGCGGAGCGCGGTGTCCGAGTCCGGCTCCTCGCGGCGGGGGAGCGGATCATGCTCGAGGGGGCGAACGTGACCGTGCTGCATTCGGGCGGACAGCGGCGCAAGACCGACGCGATCAACAACCAGTCCGCCGTTCTCCTCGTCGAACGGGACGGCCGCCGGGCGCTCCTCACGGGCGACATCGGCGCTCCGACCGAGACGGCTCTCGTCGCCTCGGGAGCGCTCCCGCGCGTCGACGCGCTCAAGGTCGCGCACCACGGCAGCCGGACCTCGACGACCCCGGTGTTTCTCGAGACCGCGCGCCCGCGCGTGGCCGTGCTGTCCTGCGGGCGGCGCAATCGCTTCGGGCACCCCGCCCCCGTCACTCTCGCGACGCTCTCGCGATTCGGGGTCGTTCTCCTTCGGACTGACGAGCGCTCGGACGCCCTGGTCGAGCTCCTGCCGACGCACACCCGGCTCGACTGGCGGGGACTGGCGCGGCCATGACTTCCGATCCGCGACCGCTTCTCTTCGTCGTCGTCGGTCCGACGGGCTCGGGCAAGACGGACCTCGCGCACGAAGTCGCGCGGAGCCGCGGCGGGGAGATCGTGTCGGCCGACGCCTTCGCCGTGTATCGCGGCCTCGATGCCGGCACGGCGAAACCGACCCCCGCGCAGCGCGCGGAGCTCCGGTACCACATGATCGACGTGGCCGACCCGGCGGAGCCCTTCTCGGCGGGGCGCTACGGGAGCGAAGCCCGCCCGATCGTCGACGAGATCGCCCGGCGCGGGCGGCTGCCGATCGTCTGCGGAGGCAGCGGCTTCTACGTCTCGGCGCTCCTCGGCGGCCTGCCTCCGGAGGCGGCGCGGGACGACGCTCTCCGGCCGGGCCTCGCCGCCTGGGCCGCGTCGCGGGGGCCGGAGGCCGCGCACCGTTTTCTCCGCTTGAACGATCCGGTCTCTGCGGCGCGCATCCCGGTCGCCAACCTCAAGTACACCCTGCGCGCGCTGGAGATCCTGCTGACGACCGGCGCGCCCGCTTCGGCGCGCACGGTCCCCGCCGACGGCTGGGCCGATCGCTTTCGGGTGCGAAAGCTGGGGCTGCGTCCGACGCGCGCGCAACTCCATGCTAGGATTGAAGATCGAGTCTGCCGGATGCTCGAGTCGGGGTGGGATGCGGAAGTCCGGCGGCTTCTCGAGGGCGGTCTTTCCCGGGATTCGAATTCCTTTCAGGCGATCGGGTATGGAGAGGTGGCCGAGTGGGTGCTCGGGCGCCTTCCGCAAGGAGAGGTTCAGGAACGGATCGTGAGCGCGACGCGGAGCCTCGCCAAGCGGCAGATGACGTGGTTTTCGCGCGAGCGAGGGATCCGCTGGGTCGCTCCCGAGGAAGGCCCGGCCGCCGCTTTCGCGCTGATTTCAGAAGCGACCGACGAGGAGACGCGATGAACAAGGCCCCCATCAACGTTCAGGACTCGTTCTTCTACAACCTGCGCAAGGACAACGTGCCGGTGACCGTGCGGCTGACTTCCGGGGAAGAACGGCTCGGACGGCTCCGCCGGTTCGACAAATTTGCCCTGGTGCTCGAAGTCGAGGGACGCGAGGAGATGATCTACAAGCATGCGATCGCCTCCATCCGGCCCGAGAGTCTGCCCGCGGGCTCATGATCGCGACCTCCCGCCGCTAATCGCGCCGCGCATGCGCCGCGGCCGCCTTCTCCAACGGGCCCTCCTCGCCGTCTTCGGCGCCGTCACCCTGGCGCACTGCGCGAGCGCTCCGCCGCCGGTCCCGGGCGACCACTTTCCGCTGGATCCTCGCGAGGGCCTGAGCGGGACCTTCGATGCCGCAGTCGGGCGCGGGTGGCAGGCGCTTCTCCGAGGAGATACGTCGGCAGCCGAGCGCGAATTCCGAAGCGTTCCCGGGCGCGGGCCCTCGGGCCGAGCCGCCGCCATCGGCTCGATCGAGGCCCTCGTCGCCAGCCGCCGGTCGAGCGAAGCCCTCGCGCCGTGCGCCACGGCCCTGGACGATGGTCCGGCGACCGTGCCTCTTCTCGTCGCCTGCGGCGAAGCCCACGCCCGGACGGCGGATCCGGTCGGCGCCGCCGAGCTCTACGACCGCGCCGTGGCCATGGCGCCCGGGAGGCGCAGCCTCGCGGCGCGGGCCGACGGGCTGCGTTCCGAGGCGGCGGGGGCCATGCTCGAGGAAGCGCTCGCGAGCGCCGGCCAGGGCCGGCGGGACGAGGCGCAGCGGCAGGTCGCGCGCGCCCTCGGCTGGACGTCAGGGTCGGCGGCGATTCTGACGCGCGCCGGGGACGTGGAGTGCGAGCTGGGAGAGCGGGAGCGGGCACTCGGGTACTACCGCGAAGCGATCGCGCTCGGGGCGGCCGACCCGGCGGTCGAGGAACGCGCGGGGGAGCTCGCTCTCGAGCTCGGCGATTACGCCACCGCCGTCGCGCTCTTCGATGGTCTCGCGGCGTCGGGACCCCCGCTTCGCCGATCGGGCGGCCGAAGCGAGACTCGCGTTTCGCGTCGCCAACTGGCCGGAGGCGGAGCGGCAGGCGGCGCGATCGCGGCGCCTGACGCGCGGGGCCGGGGCGTTACTCGTTTGGTGGACCTTTCCGGAGGTGCGCGAGGCGGTGGTCTCGTCGGCCGGCGTCGTCGCGACCGACGTCCTGGAGCGCCGGGACAGTCGGGTCATGATGCGCGCGGTCGCCCTGGGCCTGCTCGACGTCGACCCGTACACCCATCGCGCGCGGCCCGACGCCCCGCTCACGCGCGCCGCCGCCGCCCGGATGATGCTGTTGCTCGCCGCCCGGCTCGATCGATCGGGGGCGGCGCCCGAGTGTTTCCAGGGGGCCCCGGGTCCCGGGAAAGCCGGACAGGACGCGATTCGCGTGGCGGCGAGGTGCAAACTGCTGTCAGAATCGGGGGGCTCGGTCGTCAGCGGTGCGGAGTTCACTCGGGGTCTGGATCGGCTCCGATCGCTCTTCCCGGCCGGGGAGGCCACGAGTCGTGATTGATGCCGCCGTGTTTCGCAAGGTCGCCCTCTTCTCGGAGCTCGAGCCGGGGGAGCTGGAAGCGTTGTCCCGCCTCGCGTCGCCGCGCACCTTCCCCGCCGGCACGCCGATCATCCGCGAAAGCGAGCCGGGCGACCTCTTCTTCGTCATCCTGCGGGGCGAGGTCAAGGTGTCCGTCGATTCGCCGGACGGGCGCGAAGTGGTGCTCTCGCACCTGCAGGCCGGCGACTTCTTCGGGGAGATGGCGCTCTTCGGCGGCGAGGGCCGCAGCGCCTCCGTCACCGCCACCTCGGAATGCGAGCTCGTCGCCCTCGCCCGGGCGGACTTTCTCGCCGTGCTCTCCCGCGATTTCTCGCTGACCCGGAAGATCCTCCAGACGCTCTCGACGCGCCTCCGCAAGGCCAACGACGTGATCGAGTCGATGGCCCTCCTCGACGTCGGCGGGCGCCTCGCGCGGTATCTCCTCCGGCTCGCGGACGAGTCGGGCCAGGCCCCGGTCGACGGCTACTTCGTCGTCAATCGCCCCACGCACCAGGAGATTGCCAACTCGATCGGCGCCACCCGCGAGACCGTCACGCGCATGCTCAAGCAGTTCGAGGACCGCAAGCTGATCCGCACGAAGGGCCAGACCGTGTGGGTGCCCGCCGAGGTCCCGGCGGGCGCCCGCGAGAACGAGTGGAGGCGTCGTTGAAGGGTCCCTGGACCCTGCCGAACTTCATCACGCTCATCCGCCTCGCGGCGCTCCCGTTCTTTCTCGTCTCGATCTCCGATGGCCGCTTCGACATCGCTCTCGTGATTTTCGTGGCCGCGGGGCTCTCGGACTTCGTCGACGGTTTCCTCGCCCGGCGCCTCGGGATGAAGTCGGCGCTCGGCGCCTACCTCGATCCGATCGCGGACAAGCTGCTGCTCATCACGTCCTACCTCTTTCTCGCCATCCCGTCCTATCCGGCCGCCGTGAAGGTGCCGGTCTGGCTGGCAGTGCTCGTCCTTTCGCGAGACTTCCTTCTGCTTCTCGTGGGATTGCTCCTCATCCTGACGACCGGGCGCAAGAGCTTTCCGCCGAGCTGGCCGGGCAAGGTCACCACCGTGACCCTGATCGTGACGGTCCTCTTCGTCCTCTGCGCCAACATCTGGGCCTGGCCGCGTCCGGTCGTCCTCGTCGCCTTCGGCGCCGCCGCCACGATGACGGTGTTCTCGGGGTTCGACTACGTCTACCGGGTTGCGAACAACCCCGAGCAGCCGGTCGCGTAAAGGTGATCGACCTCCGTCTCCTGTCGCGGCCGGGGTGTCATCTCTGCGAGGAGATGCGCGCCGAGGTGGACCGCCTCCTCGCCGGGGAGGAGCACCGCTGGGAGGTCGTCGACGTCGACTCGGACGACGAAATCGCACGCCGGTGGTCCGACGCCATCCCGGTGCTCTTCGTCAACGGGCGGCTATTTGCGAAGGGGCGGATACCGAAGCTCGCCGCGCGGCTTCGCCTCCTTCGAGCCGCCGCCGGGTAGGGCGGGGCATCGAAGCCGGGCGCCTGGACCCGTGCGTCTCGCGCGTTCTTCAGACTACGGGCACGTGGCGAACGCGGACGTGTCCTGAATCGGCTGGAACGGCGTCCCGAGGGGGTTGTGGTACGTCTTGACCGTTCCGTTGTTCGTGTCGGTCACGGTGAGCGTGACTTCGACGTCGGTCAGGCCGGCCCCAAAGACCCAGAACGAGTTGAACGGGTTGGAGCAGGCTCGGAGAACCTTCGTCACCACCTCGATGTTGTCCACATTGAAGAAGTAGAAGTAGCCGGAGTCCACCGTGAGGGTCTGGGCAAATCCGGACCCCGTCTCCCCGGTGCGCGTTCGAAAGGTCGAGGTCACGCTGAACCGGTTGCCCTGCAGGCAGAGCGTGTTCGCGTTCGGATGGCAGTTGGTCTGCGGCTGGCCGACGGCGACCGCCTGCACCGCCGGGTCGGATGTGCCGTTGGTGTTGGTGGCGCGCAATGTCACGTTGTACGAGCGAACCTCCGTGAAGACGTGCGAGGGGTTCCGGAGCGCCGACGTGTTGCTGCCGCCGGACGCCGGATCGTCGAAATTCCAGGACCAGGAGGTCGGCGACCCCGTCGAGGTGTCGGTGAAAAGGACCTGATCTCCGGTGACCGGCGCCGCGGGGGAATAGATGAAGCTGGCCACCGGCAGCGGGCCGACCTGGCCCACGGTGACGACTTCGCTGTGAGGCTCCGAAGGTCCGCCCCCGTTGGTCGCGATCAGGCGCACCGTGTACGCGCCCGGGTTCATGTAGCGGCGCGTGGGATTCTGATCCGTCGAAGTGTTCGGGAAAATCGAAGTCGGATCTCCGAAGTTCCACGACCAGGACGTGGGCTTCCCGGTCGATTCGTCGAAGAATTTGACCTCGGCGCCGGGTGCCGGATGCGCCGGCGTGAAGCTGAAGGCCGCGGTCGGCGCCGCGGGCAGCTGCACCTCGACGTAGAGCAGAACCGACTGGACGGCGACCTGGTTTCGGACCGTCAGCCGGACTCCGTGGATGCCGGTCGGGAAGGTCTTGTCCGGGTTGCTCAGGTACGAACTCGACCCGTCGTCGAACTCCCAGAGCCACTGGCCGACCGAATTCAAGGGCGTCGTTTCATCCGCAAACGTCGTGATCTGGCCGGGTGAGGGCAGCTCGGGCGCCCACGAGAACCCGGCATTCAGCGAGTTCTGTCCGTTGGCCGTCGTCCGGACGCCCAGATCCCTCGTCATGCTGGCCCCGCCCGGCAGGACGTGGAGGCGCACGCGGTAGATGCCGGCGCTGGCATAGGCGTGCGTCGCATTGCAGCCCTGCACCCCGGGGTTCAGCGTGATGGTCGTGTTGTCGCCGAACTCCCAGATGACGGAGGTCAGGGAGCCCGGGCAGGGGCCGCTGAAGGTGAACGTCGCCAGGGAGCCCGGCGTCGGCGCCGTCGGAGTCATGGTGAAATCGGTCTGAGCCTCGATCCCCGCCGCCACGGCGAATGCGCACAGCACCAGCAGGGCGAGGCGGGCCGGAGGCCGAATGCTCCGGGAACAGGTGAGGCGGGAGGCGCCGGGGATCATTTTGGCGAACATCGAGGACCTCCTGACCGACGGACGGACGGTTGGCGAGAGAACGGGCCATCGCCGCGACCTCAGGTCGAATCCTCTCGTCGTGAACGACGGCATTTTCGCCTCCGGGACACCTGGGCTGGACAGACTGGTGAAAGCAGATCACAAGGGGGGTGGAGGTTCAACAAGGCGCGACTCGGGGAGCGGCGGGCGTCCCCTTCTGCGGCCGGTCCGGAGAGCGTCCGCTACAATCCCCACTCGTGACGTCGGCCGTCCTCGCCCTGTTTTTCGCCCTGTCCTTCGGGATCGAGTCCGGTCCGCCTCCGGCCCGCGGCGTCCTCCTCGGGGACCTGACCTGGGTCGAAGCCGAGAGGGCGCTCACTCCGGAAACCGTGGTCGTCATCCCGCTCGGCGCGGAGTCCAAGGAGCACGGACCGCACCTGAAACTCAAGAACGACTTCATCCTGTCCGAGTACCTGAAGAAGCGGGTCCTCGAGAAATCCGCGGTCGTCGTCGCGCCGACCGTGAACTACGGCTTCTATCCCGCTTTCGTGGAGTACCCCGGCGCGACGAGCCTGACGCTCGAGACCTCGCGCGACATGATCGTCGAGATCTGCCGCGGCCTCGCGCGGTTCGGCCCCAGGCGTTTCTACGTGCTTAACACGGGCGTGTCGACCAACCGTGCGCTCGCGCCCGCGGGCGAGATGCTGGCGGCCGAAGGGATACTGATGCGCTACACGGACCTCCTCAAGGTCATGGAACCCGCGGAGAAGTCGGTCAGCCGCCAGGAGGGCGGCACGCACGCCGACGAGATCGAGACCTCCATGATCCTGTACATGAGCCCGGCCGACGCCGACATGAGCAAGGCCGCCAAGGACTACCACCCCGGCCAGGGCGGCCTGACGCGCGACCCCAAGGCCGCAGGGAAGGTCTACTCGCCTTCCGGCATCTTCGGCGACGCGACGCTCGCGACGAAGGAGAAGGGGAGGATCGTGACGGAGGCGCTCGTCGAGGCGGTGCTCCGGGAGATCGAAGAGCTCCGCAAGGCGCAGCCGCCTCCCGAGCCGGGCCGGTGACGCGGTTGTCGAAGGCAGCCGGTTTGGCTAAGATCTCGCCCGTGCGGGCATAGTTCAGCGGTAGAACGCCAGCTTCCCAAGCTGGATGTCGCCGGTTCGATCCCGGTTGCCCGCTCCAACGCTTCCGCCCGCTTCGACGGGGATTACGCGATTAAGGGGGTGGTGTCACACCCGCTGGCGTGCGAGTGCTCGACTAGTCTCACTGCGCCAATAGTGCGATGGTCAAGAACTCCGCTCGCAATGTCGCCCCAGCTGCCGATTCACGCCGCCACGCTTTCTGCTCATGGCCGCCTCCCATCGGGCAGTTCGCGAAGGCACCTGAGTGGGCGCGCCGCGGCTGCTTTAGGATGGAGACTGCCGCCAAACGCGGGGGTAAGTCCTGAGAGAATCCCAAGTACTTTCAAGGTTTTTGCACAGGACCTGATGCGCAAGCGCTTCGGCGACTACCTGTTCGATTCGGAGACGCGGCAGATATGGCGCGGAAGTAGAAGCGTCGCCCTCTCGCCGAAGGCGCTGAACCTCCTCGAGCTTCTCGTCACGCGGGCACCCCGCGCGGTTTCAAAGGAGGAGATCCAGTCGTCCCTTTGGCCCGGAACGTTCGTTTCGGAGGCCAATCTGACGAACCTGATCTCCGAGGTCCGGGCCGCCATCGGCGAAACGGCTCGGCGGCCCAGATGCATCCGGACAGTGCACCGGTTCGGATACGCCTTCGACGGGGAACTGACCGAGGAGCATTCCGCTCCCATTTCGACCCAGGCGGTCCTCTACCGCCTCATCTTCGGGCGCCGCAGAATCGCGCTCGAGCTCGGAGATAACATTCTCGGCCGGCACCCGGACGCTCAGGTTCGGATCGACCAGACCTCAGTCTCCCGCCAGCATGCCCGGATCTCCATCCGAGCCGGCAAGGCTACGCTGGAAGATCTGGACAGCCGGAACGGGACGTTTCTTCAGGGTCGCCGTTTGGAAAAACCGGCCGAGATGCGCGACGGCGACGTCATCGGGCTCGGCCCGATTTCGATGATCTTTCGCGTCTTCTCCGAGGTCGACTCGACCGAGGCCGCTCCCAGTACGTAGACACCGAGGCGAAGGTTGATCAGCCCGGGAGGTCGACCCGCGGGGCCTCGCTGCTATTTGGACGCCGGAAGACCGACCTTGTGCACGAGCCCCTTGAACCGCGGTTCCGCCCGGACGTCGTTCCAGCGCGGATCGTTGTTGAGCCACACGAGCCAATTAGAGCGCTCCGCGTAGGCTCTGTCGAGGTAGGCGAACGTTCGGTCCTTGTCTCCCAGGCCCGCATAGACCACCGCGATGGCGTAGCCCGAGGCGTAGTTGCCTTTCTTCTCCAGCGTCGCAAACTCATCGAGGATCTGTCCGGCCTTTTCGGGCTTGCCCCATTTCCCATACAGAAAACCCATGGCCGCCATCGCGGGCGTCCAGGTCCGGAGGTCGCCGATCTTTTGGAACTCCTCCTCGGCCTCGGCGAACTTCCCCTGAAACGTATAGATCCGGCCGAGCCAGAAGTGCCCGGTCGGAAACTTCGGATCCATCTCGAGAGCCATCTCGACTTCCTTGAGTGCGGCCGCGGTCTGCCGGTCGTAATAGAGCATGTAGGCCCGATCGGTGTGGATCGGAACGGAGAGCGGATCGAGTCGCTTGGCGACGTCCACCTCCGCCAGGGATTCCTTTGGCCGCCCCGTCGCCATCAGAAGGTAGGCGTACCACTGATGTCCGAGTGCGTTGCTCGGGTTGAGCTCGATCGCCTTCCGGTACTCCTCCTCGGCCAGCGGAAAATTCCAGTCGTAGTACATGATGACGTACCCGAGCGAGGCATGGGCTTCGGCGAGATCGGGGTCGAGTTCGAGGGCCTTCTCGGCCGCGGCCTTCGCGCGCGGGAACGAATCCTCCGGCGAAAGGGCGCTGCCGTATCCCAGCGCCGCGTAGCAGTCTGCCATTCCCGCGTAGGCGGGAGCGTAGGTGGGGTCCGCATCGATCGACTCCTGGAAGGTCTTGATCGCCTCGTGGAGATTCGCGACTTTTCGCTTGTTCCATTCATGGCGGCCGCGCACGTACGCATCGTAGGCCGCAGGCAGCACCGGCCGGAGCGCTTTGGCCAGGCGTGCCTCTCCCTGGGGCGTCAACCTCGCGCCAACTGCCCGGGCGATTGTCTGCGCGATTTCGCTCTGAAGCGCAAGCACGTCTCTTACGTCGCGTTGGAAGGAATTCGCCCAGACGTGCTTGTCCGACGCGCCGTCGATGAGCTGCGCCGTCACCCGGACATTCGACCCGTCGCGCACGACCGACCCTTCCACGACGAAATTGACACCCAGATGCCTGGCGATCTCTGGAATCTCTGGAATCCCCTTCGTCGTGCTCCTGAGACCCATGACGGAGGTCCGGGAAGTCACCCTCAGGTTCGAAATCTTCGAAAGGTCAGTGATGAGCTCTTCGGTCATCCCGTCGACAAAGTAGTCCTGCTTCGGGTCGCCCGAGAGGTTGACCAGCGGCAGAACGGCGAGCGATTGGACATTGTCGGCCGCTTGCGGGAACAGGCGGGCACGCAGCCCCCCCGGATTTAGGATGAGGAGGCCAGCAATCGCCGCTGCTGCGATCAGCGCCGCCAGCCAGACCCGGCGCGGTCGAGTCGCAGGAACCGATGCCGAAATCGAGGCGGTGGGCGACATCGATATCGGTGCTCCCGACAATTCCTTCAGCGCGAACGACAGATCCCGCGACGTCTGGAACCGCTCGTCGGGATTCTTCTCCAGACAGCGGGCGATGACCCGGTCGAGTCCAGCGGGAAGTTCGATGCCCGAGCGCGAGATTTCGGGCGGCTGGTCCCGCAGGATGGCGGCCAGCGTCTGGCCGCGAGATTCGCCGCCGAAAGCGCGCCGCCCGGACAGCATCTCGTAAAGGACGCATCCAAAGGAGAAAATGTCGCTGCGCGCGTCGGCTGGTTCACCGCTCACTTGCTCCGGCGACATGTATCCGACCGTTCCCAGCACGGAGCCGGCCTCCGTCTGCAAGGCGGCGATGGCGGTCGGAGCCGAAGTTGCCCCCGTCGAGAGGGCGGCGTCCGCCCGCGCGAGGCCGAAGTCCAGGATCTTCACGAGGCCGGCAGAGGTCAGGAAGACGTTCTCCGGCTTCAAGTCCCGATGAACGATCCCTTTCGCGTGCGCCGCGGACAGTCCATCGGCCATCGCGATGCCGATCTCGATGGCCTTCCGCCATGCCAGACGTTCGCGCGTGAGCCGCTCCCGCAGCGTCTCGCCGTCGAGCAGCTCCGTGATGGCGAAGCGGATTCCCCGTTCTTCGCCGATGTCGTGGATCGCGAGAATATTCGGGTGGGAGAGCGCGGCGACTGCCTTGGCCTCCCGCTCGAATCGCGCGAGAGCCTTCGGGTCCGCCGCCACCGGTTCGGGCAGGACCTTGACTGCGACCTCGCGGTCCAGGCGCGTGTCCCGCGCCCGGTAAACCTCGCCCATTCCGCCTGCACCCAGAGAGCCCGTAATCCGATACGGCCCCAGTTCTGTTCCTTCGGGGAGCATTGCTGGTCCAAGAGCCTTATCCCTTGGCGAGACTTAGTCAAGGAATCTCGGGAACGAGGAATCCCGTCCGGCGGCGGGGCCACCGGACGGGGGAAAGCAGAGCTCCGCTCAGTCTCCCTGAACCTTGACGACGTAGGCGGCGAAGTAGCCGTTCGGTGGGCCGGGCGAGTTCAGGTGCCCCTGGAGAGCCCAGCGGAACTGGCCGTTCCGATTGGCCAGTTGCCACTCGGACCCGTTCCAGGAAAATGAGCTCACCGTAGTGACGTCGTTGCTCATGACCACCGAGAACGCGCCCGTGATGGTGTCGAGGATGACCTGTTGCTTCAGGTCCATGACGAGGACAGCCTGCCCATCCCGGAATGAGTTCGGGTCGGCGAAAGTCGCGTGTGGGGCAACGTTGAAATAGACCGTCGTCGTGCCCTCGCGTTCGATGATCGTCAGCGGTCCGTTGTGACGAACGGCCTTCGTGGTCGTGTCGTTGTAGAAGGTGAAGAAGGCCGTCGACTCATCCTCGGTCGGCGAGGCGAACAGGTCGGTCAGGCCCGTGATCGTCGGCAGGTAGCCGAACTGGGCCGACTGGTCGGGAGGAGTGTTGGTGACCTGCCCCACGAGTGTAAAGGCGACCTCCCCGATCTGAACGTCGAGTCGGTGCTCGTGCGCGCGCAGGGTTCCGGCCATTCCCGCCGTCCAAACGATGACTGCTGCTCCGATCCGTCCTGAAAATCGCTTCCTCAACATGACCTCCTCCTTGAAGCAGGGCGGAGAGCCGCGGCAATGCGTTCGCCGATTCTGCTCTGCGGTGGAGCCTGTTCCTTTGACGCGCCGCGAGTCCTGAGAGAACCCAAAGCGTGGCCACAGATTAAAAACAGTGCGGCTAACGCTGAAGGGTCTCGGCAAAACCTTTTCGGCGGGGCTCGGCCGCATTTGTGGCTCGGCCCCGGTGGCAGCCCGGTGCCCCTTCACCGACGCTCCGAGTCATTCCCGGGCGCGGGTTCGGATGACCGGAGACGAGTGAGGGTGCGCGTTCTGAGGGCGGTCTCCAATGATCGCCAGCGGTCCCCGGTTCCGATACCGATCTTCCCAGGCTGGATGTCGCCGGTTCGATCCCGGTTGCCCCCTCCACTCTCCTCCATCCGACGGACGAGCCTCTCCGGTGCGACGAGCGGAGGCGGGAGGGCCGTCTCCGGCGTCCCGTGATACAGAAGCGCCCACGATATGGCGAGCCCGCAAACCCAACCCCCGTCCGCGCCTCCGGCATCCGGCCTGGCCCGTGAGATGGGGCTGCTCGGCCTGGTGGCCACCGGTGTCTGCTCGATGATTGGCGCGGGCATCAACGTCATCCCGTTCATGATCCAGCGCCACGTCCCCGGCATCGGTCCGAACGTGCTGAGTGCATTCATCTTCGCGGCGCTGCCGGCCGTGCTGGCGGGCCTGGCGTATGCGGTGCTGGCTTCGGCCATGCCGCGGGCCGGCGGCAGTTACGTGTACGCGAGCCGCGCGCTCGATCCCTACCTCGGCTTCGTCGCCTCGTTCTCGCAGTGGTTCTCGCTGTGCGTGGCGATCGGCGTGGTCTCCTACCTCATCGTTCCGTTCCTGCGCGACATCGCCGTGGCCGCGGGATCGACGGCCGTGGCGGCGACGCTCGAGACCGGACCGATCCGGCTGACGATCTCGCTCGCGTTCCTCTGGGCGGCCGTGTTCGTGAACGTTCGCGGCGTGAAAGCCTACGAGCGCCTGATCGTTCCGCTGATGTTCCTGACGTTCATCCTCGGCGGCGTGGTGATCGTCGCCGGGTTCTCCTTCGACCATGACGCGTTTGCCGCGGCGCTCCAGGCACGCGAGGGTCGTGCGGTGGCCGCCACCGAAGCGCCGCCGTTGTCGTTGTCGGTCCTGCTGCCGGCGTCGGCGCTGATGTTTGCCTCGTTCATCGGCTTTGATTCGATCGCGCAGGCGGGCGGCGAGGCCAAGCGCCCGGGCCGAAATCTGCCGCTCGCGATCGGCATCGCCGTCGTGTCGGTCGGCATCTTCTACATGCTCTTCACCGGCGCGGTGTATCACGCCGTGCCGTGGCAGTTCATCGCCGCCGAGGCGCAGCATCGCGACCTGACGGCCCCTGGTCTTCTCGGGTATCTGCTGCCGCCTGCATGGACGGTGGTGATCGTCTCCGGTGCGGCGGTCGCGTTGATCAAGGACTTGCCGGCGATGCTGCTCGCCGTATCGCGCCTGATGTTTGCGTGGGCCGAGGATGGGATCTTTCCGCGCGCGATCGCGGCGGTGCACCCGCGCTTCCGCACGCCGCACATGGCGATCCTGGCGAGCGCCGTCATGGCCACGCTCGGCATCATCGGCTGCCACGTCGCCGGGGACTTCTTTCTCGGCATCGACATCCTCGTGACGTCGATGCTCGTCAACTTTCTGCTGATGGCGCTGTCCGTGCTGACCCTGCCCGCGCGCAACGCCGCGCTCGCGCGGGAGGTGACCGTCCTCCCGTCGCGGGCGGCACAGGTGCCGCTCGCGCTCGTGGCGGTCGTCGTGCTGGCGGCGTTCCTGGCCGTTCACACGTGGAGGGACCTGACCGCGCCGGTCACCGCGTGGTACCTCCGCTCGACGCCGCTGTGGCTGCTGGTGATGGCCGCCGGGTCGCTCATTTATCGCCGCGAAACGCAGAAGCTGCGCCGTCAGGGCGTGGACCTCGACGCGCGGTTCGCGACCCTTCCTCCCGGATAGGCTCATGACACTCGCCGTGGATCGCGTCGCGCTCGCCCCCCATCTCTCCATTTCCCGCGTGCTCACGGGGCTCTGGCAAATCGCCGACATGGAGCGCGACGGCCGTCCGCTCGACCCCGAGCCCGCATCGCGCGCGCTGCGCGCCTACGTCGACGCCGGCTTCACGTCTTTCGACATGGCCGATCACTACGGGTCGGCCGAGATCGTGGCGAGCCATCTCCGGGAAGGCTCGGCCGAGGTGCAGCTCTTCACGAAGTGGGTGCCGAAGCCGGGGCCGTTGAGCCTCGGCGACGCGCGGGCGGCGGTCGAGCGATCGCTCCAGCGGCTGCGCGCCCGGAGGATCGATTTGCTGCAGTTCCATGCGTGGAGCTATGCCGATCCGAGCTGGATCGACGGACTGCAGTATCTCGAGACGCTCAAGTGCGAGGGATTGATCGCGCACATCGGCCTGACGAACGTGGACGCGGCGCATCTGAACATGGTGCTCGCCACGGGCATCGAGGTGGTCTCGGACCAGGTCTGCTTCTCGCTGCTCGACCGTCGGGCGGCCGGGCGCTTTCGGACGTCTGCCGGGACGCGCGGCGTCCGGCTGCTCGCCTACGGAACGCTCGCCGGCGGCTGGTTGTCGGATCGTTGGCTCGGCCCGGCCCGAGCCCGACTGGGAGCGCGTCGGCACCTGGTCGCAGATGAAGTACGGCCGCTTCATGCGTGTCGCCGGCGGGTGGGAGGCCCTGCAGCGAGTGCTGCGCGCCGCGGATGCCGTGGCGCGTCGGCACGGCGTGTCGATCGCCAACGTGGCCTCCCGCTGGATCCTCGAGCAGCCGGCCGTGGCCGGCGTCATCATCGGCGCCCGGCCGGGCGAGCGGGAGCACATTGCCGACAACCTCCGCGTCTTTTCGTTCGCCTTGACCGGCAGAGGATAGAAAAGAGCTGGAGGCCGCGCTCGCGACCCTCCACCCGATTCCGGGCGACTGCGGCGACGAGTACCGCAAACCGCCCTTCCTCACGGCATCCGGCGACCTGAGCCACCACGTGGAGTCGTTCCCGCCGCCCTATGCGGTGGAGCGTCGCGCCGGCGGCCGGCTGCTGTGCCTGAGCGGGACGCCCTGGGAGGGCATGGCTGGTTTCTCCCGTGCGACACGGCTCGGTACGCGCGTGCACGTTTCGGGCACGACGGCGACGCACGGCGATCGCGTCATCGGCGGCACGGATGCCGCCGCCCACACGCATTTCGCAATCGACAAGATCGAGGGCGCCCTGCAGTCGCTCGGGGCGAAGCTCGAAGACGTGGTGCGCACGCGGGTGTTCGTGGCGCGCCTCGGCGACTGGGAGGCCGTGGCCCGCGCCCACGGCGAGCGGTTCGGCCACATCCAGCCCGCCAACACGCTCGTCGCCGCGTCTCTGGTGGGCGACGAGTATCTCGTGGAAGTCGAAGCCGAGGCGGAAGTGTCGGGTACGTGAGGTCGGTCGAGTTCGTGCTCGAAGCGCCGGGCTGAACTCTCAAGCTGGAAGGCGAGGCCAGAGATGAGAAATCGTCCCAAAATGCTCAGGACAATCAGGATTCTTCCGCTCCTGCTCGTCCTCTGCAGCCCCCTCGCGGCCGAGGAGCGCCCGGCGGCGCTGCGCTTCGAGCTTTCCTTCCCGCCGACCATCCGGACCGAGCCGGCCGACGGGCGCGTCTTCGTCATCCTGACGCGTAAGCCCGAGCCCGAGCCGCGTCTCCAGTTCGGAAAGTCCGGCGGACAGTACAAGTCGACGCCCTTCTTCGGCGAGGATGTTGACGGGCTGAAGCCCGGCCAGCGGGCCGTCATCGGCGGCCGGTCCACCGGCTATCCCGTCGAGCGCCTCGCCGATCTGCCGGCGGGCGACTACTACGTCCAGGGAATGCTGAACGTCTACACGACTTTCAATCGCGCTGATGGCCACGTCGTGAAGATGCACATGGACCAGTGGGAGGGCCAGGATTTCCCGGTCTCCCCCGGCAACCTCTACAGCGATCCCCGGAAGATCCACGTCGATCCGGCTTCCAGCGAGCCGATCCGGATCGTCCTCGATCGGAAGATCCTGCCGATCGAGATGCCGAAAGACACCCCGTGGGTCAAGCACGTGCGCTTCGAGAGCCCACTGCTTTCGAGGTTCTGGGGGCGCCCCATTCTCATCGGCGCGACGGTCCTCCTGCCCAAGGACTACGACCGGGACTCCGGAGTGCAGTACCCCGTCAATTACGAGCAGGGGCACTTTTCCACGCAGCCGCCGGGCGGATTCGTGGAGCGCGCCGAGCCCAAACCGGACGCCACCGAGCGGGAAAAGGCGCGCGCACGCCGGCAGGAGGAGTTCTCGAAGGCCTGGCAGTCGGGCTCGTTTCCGCGGATGCTTTTCGTGACCTTCCAGCATCCGACGCCTTACTACGACGATTCCTATGCGATCGACAGTCCCGAACATGGGCCCCTACGGCCAGGCCCTCACGCAGGAGCTCATTCCCTACATCGAGAAGAACTTCCGCGCGATTCCCTCGGCCGTGGGCGCGGATACTTTCCGGCGGCTCGACGGGAGGGTGGGAGTCGCTCGCGCTCCAGATCTTCTACCCGGACTACTTTGGCGGCACGTTCTCCTACTGCCCGGATCCCGTCGACTTCCACTATTTCGAGCTGGTCAACATCTACGACTGGGACAACGCCTGGTATCGCAAGGACGACTGGCGCAAGACCCCGATCTCGGGCCAGCGCCAGCCGGACGGCCTGGTCCTCTCGACCATGCGCGAACAGCTCAAGTACGAAGAGGCGATGGGCTCGGGCGGCCGTTCCGGCGAAGACTGGGACTGCTGGCAGGCCGTCTACGGTCCCGCTCGGCGCGAATGGCTATTTCCAGCCGCTCTTCGATCCGGCGACGGGAGCCATCGACCACGGCGTCGCTGCGTACTGGAAGGAGCACACGGACCTGAACGCGTACCTCCAGCGAAACTGGAAGGAGATCGGACCGAAGCTCGCAGGCAAGATTCACATCTGGACCGGAGACATGGATACCTATTACCTGAACGACGCGGTCCACCTTCTCGAGGACTACCTGAAGACGACGACCTCGCCTCCCTGGGGCGGATCGATCACCTACGGACCCCGCGAGCCGCATTGCTGGGCGGGGCCCCTCTCCCTCGAAGAGCGGCTGAAGATGATGGCCGGTTACGTGGCCGCCACGGCGCCCCGCGACGTGGATCGGCCGTGGTGGAGAGAGTAGCCCGCGGGCGGCGCGCTTCCGGCGTCGACGAAGGAAGCGGATGCGGATGCGGCACATCGTCGCGGCGGTTCTGGCGGGTGGGCTCGAGGCCGCCGTCGCGCTTCCGGCGGCGTCCGGGAGCCCGACGCGAGCCGATTTCGAGCAGGACTTCGATTCTGCGTGGAAAGAGGTCGCCGCGACGTACGCGTACTTCGATGACAAGGCGACATCCTGGAAGGATGTTCCCCGACTTTACGCGAGCGACCTGAAACGGGTCGCGACCCGGGACCAGTTCGTCGCGCTCCTCGAGCGCGTGATCGACGAGCTCTACGATCCGCACGCCCAGCTGACCGTCAATACCCGAACGTCTCCCCGCCTTGTTCCCTCGGGCACCGACTTGTGGGCCGAGTGGCAGGGAGGTGAGGCCGTTGTCATCGAGGTGCGCGCGGAGTCCGACGCGCAGCGCTCCGGGATCCGACCCGGCACGGTGATCGTCGCGATCAACGGACGGCCGATCGCCGACGCCGTGGATTCGAGGCTGGGACGGACTTATCCCCACACGGTCGCGGCCGCGCGCGACTGGGGATTGCGCGCCGTGCTCGCCGGACACCACGACGAGCGCCGGCAGCTCCAGGTGCACGAAGGCGACGCGACACGGACCGTCGAGCTTCCGGCCCGCGATCAGTTCGGCGCCCCCGCGCCGACACAAGTGACGCATTCGGAGGTGCGCCCCGGTATCGGCTACATTCGATTCAATGACTCGCTCGGCAGCGACGCCACGGTCGAAGCCTTCGACCGGGCACTCGAGGACCTGCGCGAGACGCGCGCCCTGATCCTCGACCTTCGGAACACGGGGAGCGGAGGCAACAGCAGCGTCGCCCGGGGAATTCTGGGGCGATTCGTGAATCGGGAGTCGCCCTACCAGAAACACGTGCTGCCGTCGGAGGAGAACGAGACGGGAATTCGGAGGAGCTGGCTGGAGCTCGTGTCTCCCCGCGGTGCGTTCGTCTATCGGGGACCCCTCTCCGTTCTCGTCGACCACTGGACGGGGAGCATGGGCGAAGGCGTCGCGATCGGGCTCAGCGCCGTCGCTTCCGCGACGCTGGTCGGGACGCCCATGGCGGGTCTGGCGGGCGCCACGTACCACCTGAAGCTGCCGCGAACCGGCATCGGAATGAATGTGCCAGCCGAGCGGCTGTATGCCGTCGACGGTACCCCCCGTGAAACGTTTCGGCCGAAGATTGCGGTCGACCTTGCACGCGCAGATGACGGGGTCGATCCGTTCTCACCGCCGCATTGCAGGCCCTACTTCTTGACCTCGACGCTCACGCCCTTGGTCTGGCCGGCGATCTCGAGGCGCAGATGGCCGCCGATGTCCCGGGCGCGGAATTCCACCGAGGTCGCGCCTGCCAGCTTCGCGCCGCCGAACATGCAGCGTCCGGCGAGCCAGGGCATCTGCAGGGCGAACTTCGATCCATCCTTACTGATGGCCTCGAAGCTGAAGTCGTCGCCGTTGCGGGTCCCGGTGAAGGTCCCCCCGTCGTCGCCCCGGCCGACGTAGCGTCCGTGCCGACCGGCGCGGTTGAGCGCCTCGACCATTTTCACGCCTTCGTCGTTGGCCGGCCGGTTGGCGTCGCACTGGATGTTCATGGTGCCTCCGCTCGAAGCCAGCCACTGCCATGGAATCGAGACGGCGAGGGTGGAGGGCTCCGGTCTCCTGGTCGCCGGCTCTTCCTTCGCGGAGACCTGGGCGGCAGCCGCGGAAGTCATGGCCACGCTCGTCGCGACGAAGAGAACTCTGGCGAACGAACTTCCCGGCGAGATCTTCGGCATGTTGTCCCCCCTCGAGCAGCCTACGCAGTCGGTTGGCGAATGTTCCGGCTGCCGGATTCCCACGGTCACCCGGGCAGGCAACGAAAGGGATTGCCGGGGATTGCGAGCCCTGCCCGGCTCGTCGACCCGCCCTCGGGAGAGGACGGGCGGGCGAGCGAGGTTGCCAGGACTTCGCTAGGCCGCGGGCTTCGGCTTCCTCAGCCAGCGAGCGATCCCGGAGAGCGCCAGCAGGACCGGAAATCCCTCCATCGGGAGCAGGAAGAGCATTCCGGCCTCCCCGAATCCCCGGGGTGTCAGGGCTTCGGAGGTCGCGGCGAGCGCTCCCATGAGGAGAAGGAATCCGAGGAGGGCGAGAGAAGCGGTGGCCCACCAGCGGCGGGCCGAAAAGGTGGACCAGGGCGAGAGGATCGAGTAAACGCACTGGGCGACGAACCCCGGGAGGATCGCCGCTTTCGGTGCGGCCGCCATGATCGCGGCGGCGGCGAGCCAGAGCAGGGCCGCCTGGCCGAGCGGGTTCGCGAAGAACCACTTCCGGATCTCCGAGGCGGAGAGGCCGCCGATCCGGCGGATATCGGGCCGGAGCAGCAGGTAGGCGCCGAGAAGATGCGCACCGCGCCGATCGCGCAGACGAAGGTCAGCAGAAGCAGGGGCGCGGAGGCGATCCGACGGATCCAGATCATCGCCTCACCCCCCTCTTGGCCGCTGCGCGCTGACGTTGATCTTAGCCGGTCGACGATCCGAGCCCGCGCCTGACCGGCGCGCGTTCGGCGTTGTAGGCTCTCCGGACCTCGATGACATTGGCGCCCGGCACACGCCTCGGCTTCCACGAAATCGTCGCGCCGATCGGCGCCGGCGGGATGGGGGAGGTTTATCGGGCGAGGGACACGAAGCTTGGCCGCGACGTGGCCCTGAAGGTGCTTCCGGACGGAGATGGCCTCGAGCCCGGAGCGCCTCGAACGGTTCCAGCGCGAGGCACGGGCTGTCGCTGCGCTCAATCATCCGCACATCGTCACGATCCACTCGGTCGAGGAATCCGGAGGCGTCCACTTCCTGACCATGGAGCTCGTCGAGGGCCGGTCGCTCGACCTTCTCATTGCCGAGGGACCGCTGCCGGTCGGGAGGCTGGTCGAGATCGCCACCGCGCTCGCCGACGCCCTGGCGACGGCGCACGAGAGGGGCATCGTTCACCGGGACCTGAAGCCCGCCAACGTCATGGTAGGCAGCGGCGGGCGGGTCAAGGTGCTCGACTTCGGTCTGGCGAAGATCGAGCCCGCCGGGGGCGCGGCGTCCGACAGCACCGAACTGCCGACCGAGATGAAGACCCAGGAAGGCGTCGTGATGGGGACCGTGCCGTACATGTCGCCGGAGCAGGTCCAGGGCCGGGCCGTGGACCACCGGACGGACATCTTCTCGCTCGGCATCATCCTGTACGAAATGGTCACGGGGCAGCGGCCGTTCCACGGCCATTCCTCGGCCGAGCTCGTCTCGTCGATCCTGCGCGACACGCCGCGGCCGCTCGGCGAGCTCCGGGCCGATTGCCCCGAGGCGCTGGCGCGCGTCATCCAGCGCTGTCTCGAAAAGAGCCCGGCAGACCGTTTCCCGTCCGCCGGGGAGGTGCGCTACGGGTTACGCGGCGTCGCGAGCGAACCTCCGTCGACCCGGCCCGGCACCGCCTCGGTCTCGCGTCCCCGGACTGCGGCCGACTCGGGCGCGGCCGGCACCGACCGGGGCTTCCGGGTCGCCGTGCTGCCGTTCAAGCACGGCGGCGCCGAAGCCGAGCTGGCCGCCCTGGCCGACGGGCTATCCGAGGAGATCGCGACCGGTCTCTCGCGGTTTCGGTACCTGTCGGTCGTCTCGAGCGCCTCGGCGGCCCGCATGAAGGGAGAGGCCGGAGACGAGCGTGCTCTGGGCGCCGGGCTCGGCGCGCGCTACGTGCTGGAGGGAAGCCTCCGCAAGGGTGGTTCCGCCGTTCGCGTGAGCGCCCAGCTGATCGACACCCAGACAGGAGCGCAGCTGTGGTCCGAGACGTATGGCCGGGACCTCCAGACGTCGAGCCTGTTCGCGGTCCAGGACGACGTCGCCGGCCGCATCGTCGCGACGGTCGCCGACAGCTACGGGGTGCTCGTGAATTCGATGCGGTCCGCGATCTGTGAGAAGGACGACGCCGATCTCACGCCCGTGGAGTGGCAGTTCCAGTATTTCGCCTACCGCGAACAGATCACGCCCGCGGCTCACGCGGCGCTCAAGAGCCGGCTGGAGCGCGCGATGGAGCGGGACGACCGGCAGTCGGACCTCTGGGCGTGTCTGGCGCAGATCTACGTCGACGAGTACGCGTTCGGTTTCCGGAGCGACGCGACCTCTCTCGACCGGGCCCTGGGCGCGGCCCGCCGCGCGGTCGAGCTCGATCGCGGGAACCAGTTCGCGCTCGTCGCGCTCGCGCAGACGCACTTCTTCCGCCAGGACCTCGCGGCGTTCGGCCCCGCGGCCGATCGTGCGATGGCCCTCAATCCGCTCAACACCGACGCGGTCGGCATCCTCGGGCTCCAGATCGTGCACACCGGCGAGTTCGAGCGGGGCGCGAGGATCGTGCGCCGCGCGATGGAGCTCAATGCCAACCATGCGGGCTGGATGCACTTCGCCCCGCTCTGGGAGCACTTCCACAAGGGCGAGTACGAGCAGGCCCTCGAGCGCGCGAACCGGGTGGACATCCCCGGGCTCTTCTGGCCCTACCTCGTGGTCGCATCGGCCTGCGGCCACCTCGGCCGGCGCGCCGAAGCCGAAGCGGCCGTCCGGGATCTGCTGGCGCTCGATCCGGAATTCGCGGCGCACGCGCGCTCGAACGTCGGGAGCTGGCACTTCGCGAGCGGCCTCATGGACCCCATTCTCGAAGGGTTGCGCAAGGCGGGGCTCTCGATTCCCGAGACCGATGACTCGTCCGACGCGCCGAGGCGGAAGGGACCGTCACGGCAGAGTCGAGGACGACTCGGGACAGGCCCGCGCCGACCAGGGTTTCTGGGTGGCCGTGCTTCCGTTCAAGTACGGCGGCGCCGACGCCTCGCTCACGGCCCTGGCCGAAGGATTGACCGAGGAGATCGTGACCGGCCTGTCGCGCTTCTCCTACCTCCGGGTGATCGCGCGCAGGTTCGGCCGCGAAATCTTCCGACGAAGCGGGCGACATCCGCGCCATCGGCAAGGAGCTCGGCGCGCGCTACGTGATGGAGGGGAGCCTGCGACAGGCGGGGACCAGGCTGCGTCTGGCGGTACAGCTCGTCGACACGATTTCAGGTGCCCATCTCTGGGCCGAGAACTACGAACGTACCTTTCGCTCCGGAATCGGTGTTCGAACTTCAAGACGATCTGGTTCCCCGGATCGTGTCGACGGTCGCGGATCAGTACGGCGCGCTGGTGCATAGCATGAGCGAGTCGCTGCGCGGCCGAAGCGCTGACGAGTACTCCCCGCATGAGGCTGTGTTGCGAGCCTTCGGTTACTGGGAGCGCGTCACCCTGGAGGAACACGGGGAAGTCCGCGAGATCCTCGAAGCGGCGGTCGCTCGCGTCCCCGGCCACAGCGACTGCCTCGCCGAGCTGTCGTTGATTTACTGGCACGAGCACGTGTTCGGTTACAACCTCAGGCCCGATCCACTCGGCCGCGCCCGTGCTGCCGCGCAACGAGCGGTCGCATCCGCGCCGACGAGCCACTTCGCCCACTGCGCATTGGCGACCGGCTTGTTCTTCCTGAAAGACTTCCTGGCTTTCCGCGCGGCAGCGGAGCGCGCCCTCGCCCTGAATCGCATGGATGCTTCCACCGCGGCAATTCTCGGAACGATGATCGCTTATGCCGGTGACTGGGAATATGGCCTGGGCGTTGTAGACGAGCGAAGCAGCTCAACCCGCATCATCCGGGCTGGTATCACTACGTCGCCCTTACCGATGCGTACCGAAGGCGTGACTATCGCGACGCACTGGCAAGCGCCCTGAAGGTCAACATGCCCGGCTACTATTGGCCGCACGCGTTGCTGGCTGCTGTCTATGGGCAGCTCGGCGAACCGCAGCGCGCGCGCGCGGCGCTGCGGGAGCTGCACGCGCTGATGCCGAACTTCGGCGCGATGGCACGAGAGGAATTCGGCAAGTGGCATGACGCCGAACTCACTCAGCATCTGCTTGACGGGCTGCGCAAGGCGGGGCTGGAGATTCCGCCTGAGAACGGATCCGCAGTTCCGTCGCCCGACTCGCTCGTTCTTCCGCCACCGACTCGGGCGCGGCCCGCGCCGACCGGGGCTTCTGGGTCGCAGTGCTACCGTTCAAGTACGGCGGCACCGACGCGTCCCTGACGGCTCTGGCCGAAGGATTGACCGAGGGGATCGTGACCGGCCTGTCGCGCTTCTCCTACCTCAGGGTGATCTCGCACAGTGCGACGATCGGCTCAGGCTCCGCCGGCAAGCCGCTCGGCGCGCGGTATGTGATGGAGGGAAGCCTTCGCCAGGCGGGGACCAGGCTCCGGCTCGCCGTGCAGCTGCTCGATGCGAGCTCCGGCGCCCATCTTTGGGCCGAGAACTACGAGCGCACTTTCAGCCCAGAGGAGGTCTTCTCCCTGCAGGACGACCTCGTTCCCCGGATCGTCTCGACGGTTGCCGATATGCACGGCGTCCTGCCGCGCAGCATGAGTGAGGCGGTGCGCCTGAAGACCGCCGATCAAATGAGCCCTTACGAAGCTCTGTTACGCAGCTTCGGCTACAACGAGCGCTTCACCCCCGAAGATCTTGCCGAAGTGCGCGCTGGTCTGGAACGGGCCGTTCAACAGGCCCCGGAGAGCGGCGACTGCTGGGCCATGCTGTCGTTGATGTACGCGAACGAGTACGGGCACTGGGACCTCCATGGCCCGGATTCCCTCGACCGGGCACTGCGAGCCGCGCGGACCGCTGTTCAGGCCGCTCCCCTGAATTCCCTGCCCTACTATGCCCTGGCTCAGGCCCTCTTCTTCCGGCGAGAATTTCCGGCCTTCCGAGTTGCCGCAGAGCGGGCCGTTTCGCTCAACCCAATGGACGGAGCCACTGCCGCGTTCATGGGGCTGCTCATTGCATACGCGGGAGATTGGGAGCGGGGTTGTGCTCTCTCGGAGAAGGGCGCCCAACTGAACCCCAACCATCCGGGATGGTACCGCTACACCTCGTGGCATGATGCCTACCGCAAGAAAGACTACCGAGCCGCGCTGGACGTAGCGCTCAAGCTCAACGCCCCGAACAATTTCTACACCCATGCCGTGTTGGCCATGTGCTACGCGCAGTTAGGCGACATGGAAGCGGCGCGCCAGTCGCTTCGGGATCTGCTCGCTCTCAAACCGAACTACGCCGAGGTGGCCCGGCAGGTGCATGGGAAGTGGATCCAGCCGGATCTCGCAGAGCAGTTGATGGACGGGCTCCGCAAGGCGGGACTGGAGATCGCCCCGGAGGGGGGAGCGCCCGCGCCCGCGCTCGCTCGCCCTTCCGTGATCGACTCGGGCGCCGCGCGCGCCGAGGAAGGGTTCTGGGTCGCGGTTCTGCCCTTCAAGTACGGCGGCGACAACGCCGATCTCAAGGCCCTGGTCGAGGGACTGACCGAAGACATCGTGACCGCCCTTTCGCGCTTTTCTTACTTGAGAGTGATCGCGCGCAGTTCGGCTTCGCGTTATGCGAATGAGGCGGTCGACGTGCGCACGGCCGGTAAGGAGCTGGGCGCTCGCTACGTGATGGAGGGCACCCTGCGACAGGCGGGAGGAAAGCTCCGCCTGGCCGTGCAGCTCGTGGACGCGACCTCGGGCGCTCACGTCTGGGCTGAGACCTACGAGCGCACCTTCAACCGGGAAGCGGTTTTCGAGTTGCAGGACGAGTTGGTTCCGAGGATCGTTTCGACGGTCGCCGACATGCACGGCGTTCTGCCCCGGACCATGAGCGAGGCTCTCCGCGGCCGCACTCCCGAGCAGTTGAGCCCCTACGAGGCCGTCCTGCGCAGCTTCGGCTACTCGGCGCGGGTCACTCCCGGACGAGCTTGCCGCGGCGCGTTCCGGGCTGGAATTGGCGGTGGCGAAGGCGCCGGCCTATGCCGACGCCTGGGCGATGCTGGCCTGGCTGTGCATCCAGGACTACGCGCAAGGGTTCAACCTTCAGGCGGATTCCCTGGCGAGCGGGTGCGCCGCCGCGCAGCGCGCCGTGGAGGCGGCGCCATCCAATCCTCTGGCCCATTTCAGCCTGGCCCAGGCGCTCTTCTTTCGCCGGGAATTCCAGAGCTTCCGCAACGCGGCGGAGCGGGCCGTGGCGCTCAACCCGATGAACGGCGACTCCATCGCTTTTCTCGGCGAATTGCTGACTTATGCGGGTGACCGGGAGCGCGGCCTCGAGCTGGCAGGGCGCGCCAGGCAGCTCAATCCCAACCATCCGGGCTGGTACTGGTATGCCGACTTCTACGACGCGTACCGCCGGGGCGACGACCGTAGCGCACTCGATGCCGCGCTCAAAGTCAATCTGCCGGGCCAGTGGTTTTCGTACGCCGCGACGGCCGCCGCCTGCGGGCAGCTCGGGGAACGCGAGGCGGCCGGTCGAGCCGTGAGGGATCTGCTCAAGCTTCGGCCGGACTTCGCTGCCACGGTAACGAGAGTTGTCGAGAAGTGGTGGGAACCCGATTACGTGGAACGCATGATCGACGGCTGGCGCAAGGCTGGGTTGGACGTGGCCGCGCCGGCGCAGGCCGTTCCGGTGGAGAAGCCGGACGGCGCGGTCGCGATCGCGGTCCTGCCCTTCTCCGACATGAGTCCGGCCAGGGATCAGGACTACCTCTGCGAGGGGATGGCCGAGGAGATCATGAACGCGCTCGTCCGCATCGAGGGCATCCGCGTCGCGTCCCGGACCTCGGCCTTCCGGGCGCGGCAGGAGGGCGGCGATCTCCCCGCGATCGCCCGCGCCCTCTCGGTGAACCACATTCTCGAGGGCAGCGTGCGAACGTCGGGCACCCGGCTGCGCGTCACCGCGCAACTCACCGACGTCGCGAGCGGCTACCAGCTCTGGTCGGAGCGTTTCGATCGCGACGCGGCCGACATCTTCGCCGTCCAGGACGAGATCGCCGCCGGTGTCGTCGAGGCCGTGAAGGCCCGGCTCGGTCGGGGGGCGCCGACGATTCACGCCCGACCGCGGGCGCGCAACCTCGAGGCGTACCGCAGCTACCTGAAGGGGCGGCATCTGCGATACGCGAAGGAGGACTACGGCGGGGCGATTCGCGCCTTCGAAGAAGCCATCCGCCTGGATCCGACGCATGCGCCTTCGTGGACCGGCCTGGCGGAAAGCTCGGCGGGTGGGGCGAACATCGGCGCGATCCCGGCGCGCGAGGCCTGCGCGGCCGCGAGAAAGGCCCTGGCGACCGCCGTCGAGCTGGAGGGAGAGTCCGCGGACAGCCTTCATGCCGAGGCCTTCGTGGCTCTGATCGAACGACGCTGGGAGGCGATGGAGAGCGCCTGGCGCCGCGCGATCGACCTCCAGCCCAATCACCCGCTGGCGCTCGGCTCGTTCGGGATCAGCCTCTGCATACGACAGAAGCCCGACGAGGGATTTCGGTTGCTGGAGCGCGCCCGGGAGGCCGATCCGCTCGCCTCCTTTCCCCTGATGCTCACGGGATGGGCGTTGCTGTGCAGCGGCAGGCCGCAGGAAGCCCGGCGCTACGCGGATGACGCGCTCGCCTTCGAGAGAGAGGACGCTTCGGCCCTGCTGTGCTCGATCATGGCGAAGATCGCCCTCGGGCAGTTCGATGAAGGGATAGCGATTGCGGAGCATTTGGTCGTGATGTCGCATCGCGGGGCTGGCCTTTTCCTCGGTGTGCTGGGGTGGGCGCTCGCGGTCGCCGGACGACAGGGCGAAGCCCGGACACTTCTCCAGGAGCTGCGCGCCCTCCCGGCGACGCGCCACTTCGTCTCGGAGGCCTGGTTGCTCGGCGCGCTCGGGGAGAAGGATGCGGCCTTCGAGGCGCTCGCGCGCGCGGAGGAGGAATACCAGGCCGTGCTCTACTATACGGGGCTGCCGGGCTTCGACTCCCTTCGCGGGGACGGGCGATTCGGCGCGCTGCTCCGGAGGCTGGGGCTGACCTGGGGACCGTAGAGTTTCAATCCGAACGTCTTGACGAGAAACGCCGCCATCTGGCCGCGGGTCGCCGAGTTCGCCGGGCAGAAGTTCTCTCCGCCGCACCCCGCGGTGATCGATCGCGCCACCAGGTCCTCGATCCAGGGAGCAAACGGGTTCGAGCACGGCGTGTCGGTGAAGACGCCGGCGCAGGCCGGCGGGACGTAGGAGGAGCCCAGGAGCGTCTTCAGCCGGAAGACCGCCATCTGCTGCATCACGAGGAATACTCGGTCTCTCCCCGGGGAGGCGAGGACCCGCGGATCGACATTCTGCTCCAGCCGCTCGGCGCGCTCGGCGGCCCCTGCGAGCCTGGCGACGAGGAGGAGGCCGAGGAGGCGGATCGGGCGCGAGTGCATGAAATTTGGGGATGCGCGGCCATTATGACGGAGCCGGGGGGGCGAGCCAGGGCGCCGGCGAGGTCGAACTCGAAGCCCGGTCCTGCGTAACTCCATGCATGGCGAAGTTTCTGCTGTGGGTCCTGCTGTTTCTCCTGTGCTGGCCTCTGGCGCTGATGGCTCTCGTGCTCTACCCGGTGGTGTGGCTGCTCCTGTTGCCGTTCCGCCTCCTGGGGTTCGCGGTCGAGGGCGTGCTCCAGCTCGTCCGCGCGATCTTCCTCCTGCCGTCCCGGGTGCTCGGCGCCCGGCACTGAAGGCCCCCCGAGGACTATCCAAGGATTCGGATCGCGCCGGCCGATATAGGCTCTGCCCCGACCCGGAAGAGGGAGGGATCTTGCGAAAGTCCGCGAAAACGCTCCTCGTCCTGCTGTTCGCCTCGACCGCCGCTTCGGCGCCGGGGTGCGCGAAGCCCGAAGAGGAAAAGAAGTCCCCCGCCGTCGACGTCGCCGGAATGGATCGGTCGATCGTCCCGGGGGACGACTTCTACGGCTACACCAACGGCGGATGGATGAAGGCGACCCAGATTCCGCCGGACCGGGCGGTCTACGCGTCATTCACGATCATCGAGGAGGAGGTCAGCAAGCGGACGGTCGACCTCATCCAGGCGGCCGGCAAGGCCAAATCACCGGAGGGTTCGCCGGCCGCGATGGTCGGCGCCTACTACGACGCCTGGATGAACGAGGAGGCGATCGAGAAGAAGGGGCTCGAGCCGCTCAAGGACGAGCTCGACGCGATTTCCGGGATCAAGGATCGGACCGCGCTCGCGCGGGTGATGGGCGCCGGACTCCGGGCCGACGTGGACGCGCTCAACAACACCGACTTCGAGACCAGCCGTCCGTTCGGGCTGTGGGCGGCGCCCGACTTCGCGCACCCGGAGACCTATGCGGGTTATCTGCTCCAGGGCGGCCTCGGCATGCCCGACCGGGACAACTACCGGAACACCGATCCCAAGGCGGTGGAGCTCCAGGGCAAGTACCGGGACCACATCGCCGCCACGCTGAAGCTCGCCGGAATCGGCGATGCGACGGCCCGCGCCGAGCGGATCTACGAACTCGAAAAGAAGATCGCGGACGCCCACGTCAGCCGCACGGACTCCGTCGACGTGCTCAAAGCGAACAACCCGTGGCCCGTCGCCGAGTTCCCGAAGCGCGCGCCCGGGCTCGACTGGGGCGCCTACTTCGCCGCGGCCGGACTCTCCACCCAGCCGATGCTGATGGTCTGGCACCCCTCGGCGACCTCGGGGTTCGCCGCCCTCGCGGGCAAGGGTCCTCTCGACGTCTGGAAGGACTACCTGACCTTCCACGCGATCAACCGGGCCTCCCCGCTCCTGCCGAAGGCGTTCGCGGACGAGTGGTTCGGCTTCTATGGCACCACGCTGTCGGGAGCGAAAAAGCCGCGCGACCGCTGGAAGCGGGCCGTCAGCGCCGCGAGCGAAGCACTGGGCGACGCCGTCGGGCAGCTCTACGTCGCGCGCTGGTTCCCGGTCTCGGCCAAGGTCGAGGCGGAGACGATGGTGAAGAACATCGTCGCGGCGTTCGGGCGCCGGATCGACAAGCTCGATTGGATGTCGCCCGCGACGCGCGAGAAGGCGAAAGCGAAAGTGGCGACCCTTTACGTGGGCATCGGCTATACGGACCACTGGCGGGACTACTCCGGCCTGGAGATCCGGCGCGACGACGCCCTCGGCAACGCGCGGCGCGCCGAGCTCTTCCGGTACGAGGGGAGCCGGGCAAAGCTCGGCAAACCCGTCGACAAGCACGAGTGGTCGATGACGCCGCAGACGGTCAACGCGGTGAATCTGCCGCTCCAGAACGCGATGAACTTCCCGGCCGCGATCCTGAATCCGCCGTTCTATTACCCGGATGGCGATCCCGTCCGCAACTACGGTGCGATCGGGACGGTGATCGGGCACGAGATCAGTCACAGCTTCGATGACCAGGGCGCGCAGTTCGACGCCGACGGACGCCTGGCCAACTGGTGGACGCCCGAGGACATGGCGCACTTCCGGGCGGTGGGAGAGAAGCTCGTGGCGCAATACGACGCCTACGAGCCCCTGCCGGGCCTCCACGTCAACGGCAAGCTGACGCTCTCGGAGAACATCGCGGACGTCGCGGGTGTGGCCGCCGCCTACGACGGCTACCGCACGGCGTACGCCTCGACCCCGGTCCTCGACGGGTTCACGGGCGACCAGCGCTTCTTCATCGGTTTCGGGCAGGCCTGGAGAACCAAGGACCGGCCCGAGGCCCTGCGGAACCAGCTCATGACCGACGGCCACGCGCCCGGGGAGTACCGGGCCGACATCGCCCGCAACAACGACGCCTGGTATGCCGCGTTCGACGTGAAGCCCGGGCAGAAGCTGTACCTCGCCCCGGAGGCCCGCGTCCGCGTGTGGTGAAGTGAGGAGTCCGGGGTCGCCGCCGGACGACGGGAGCCCCGAGGAGCGGCCGTTCCCCGGCAGCCTCTGCCACTCCTGCGCGGCGCCTCCCCGCTACATCCGGACGGAGCGGTCGGAGTTCATCTACTGCCCGGTCTTCAAGCGCTACCCGCCGCAGCCGGTCGGCGAGTGCGCCGGGTTCGTTCCCCGACCCGATGCGGACGAGCGGCAATGAAGGCGATCGAAGCGGAGCTCGGAGACGAGGGTTATCGGGCGAGGGTCGTCGAGGTGGCGGCCCCGGTGCCCGGCCCCGACGAAGTGCTCGTCCGCGTTGCCGCTTCGGGCCTCAACCGCGCGGATCTCCACCAGATCGCGGGACACTATCCGCCGCCCCCGGGCGAGCCGACGATCCTCGGGCTCGAGCTCTCCGGGCCGGTCGAAGGAACGGGTGAACAGGTTTGCGCGCTCGTTGCCGGAGGCGCGCACGCGGAGCTCGCCGCCGTTCCGCGAGGTCAGCTCTTCCCCGTGCCTTCCGGCCTCGCGGTCGCCGACGCGGCGGCGATCCCCGAAGCTTTCCTGACGGCGTTTCTGAACCTCGTGATCGAGGGCGGGCTCAGGAAGGGCGAGACCGTGCTCGTGCACGCCGGCGCCTCGGGGGTGGGCCTCGCCGCGATCCGGACGGCGAAATTCCTGGGGGCCCGCGTCGCGGCCGCGACGCGCTCCCGCGAGAAGGGTCCCGCGCTCGAAGCTGCGGGCGCCGACCTCGCCATCGTGACGGAAGCGAAAGGCTTCGCCGCAGCGATCGAGGCGGCGTGGGGCAAGGCGGCCTGCGACGTCATCCTCGACCCGGTGGGAGCGGATACGCTGGCGGAGGACCTTCGCGTACTCGCGACGGGCGGCCGCATCGTCTTCCTCGCCACGATGTCGGGGGCCCGGGCCACGCTCGACATCGCCGCTCTCATGGGGCGGCGCGGCCGCCTCATCGGGTCGACGCTCCGCGCCCGGCCGCGCCTCGAGAAGGCCGCGCTCATCCGCCGGTTTCGGGCCGAGATCCTGCCGGGCTTCGATTCGGGAGCCCTCTCCGTTACGATCGACTCCCGGTTCCCGCCGGAGCGCGCCGGGGAGGCGTTCGGGAGGATGAAGGCGAACCGGAACGTCGGGAAGATCCTGATCGACTGGACCTAGCTGTCGTTTCTCAGGACGTTGTTCAGCGGTGAACGTCAAATAGGAGAACCCTCTCCCCCCGAAAGGGGGAGAGGGCAGGGTGAGGGGGTTGGAACCTCGGGCCAGATGAGGAGGTTTGTGGGCAGATCGAGCTAACGCCGGAGGTTTGCATCCGGTATCCACACCTAGGCGGCCTCCGGGGCCCGCGCCGCGCGCCTTCGCAAATAGAGCACTATCCGTGCGAGGAGCAGCGCGCCGAGGACGACGCCGTACACCGCGGGCTCACTGATGTCCTTCTTGACGCGCAGGAAGAAGTGGACGACGGCGAGCAGTCCCGCGACGTAGGCGAGGCGGTGGAGCCGTTTCCAGCGAGGGAACCCGAGCCTCCGGACTGCGGCCGCCGTCGACGTCGCGGCGAGCGGGATGAGAAGGACGAACGCGGAAAAGCCGGCGATGATGAACGGCCGCTTCGTCACGTCGGCCAGGATCGCCCGCCAGGCAAACCCCTGATCGAGGACCGTGTAGGTCGAGGCATGGAGGAGCGCGTAGAAGAACGCGAAGATGCCGAGCATCCGGCGCAGTGCGATGGCCCAGGTCCAGCCGAGGACTTCGCGCAGGGGAGTGCAGGCCAGGGAGGCCATCAGGAAGACCAGGGCGGTCAGGCCGAGCTCGTTCAGCGCCTCGGCGATGGGGTTGGCTCCGAGGTTGCGGTGCGCCGCGTTCCACAGGATCGCCGCAAGCGGCGCGAGAGCGCCGGCGAAGACGGCGGGCTTCAACCAGGGGCGGCGTGCGGCCAAGTTAGAAGTTCCGCCGGAGGTCCATCCCGGAGTAGAGGCCGGCGACCTGTTCCGCGTAGCCGTTGAAGGGGAGGGTCGGCCGGCGGGCGACGTCCCCGATCCGGCGCTCGGTCGCCTGGCTCCAGCGAGGATGGTCGACGGCCGGGTTCACGTTGGCGTAGAAGCCGTACTCGTCCGGGGCCGCCTCGTTCCAGGTCGTCCGCGGCTGATCGCGCGTCAGCTCGATCTTCACGATCGACTTGATTCCCTTGAATCCGTACTTCCACGGCACAACGAGACGGACGGGCGCGCCGTTGGGATTGGGCAGCGCGCGGCCGTAGAGGCCGACGGCGAGGAGAGTCAGCGGATGCATCGCCTCGTCGAGACGCAGACCCTCCACGTACGGCCAGTCGAGGACGGGCGAGCGCTGTCCCGGCATGCGCGCCGGATCGAGCAGCGTCGTGAAGGCGACGTAACGCGCGTTCGATGTGGGCTCGACCTGCTTCAGGAGCGCCGAGAGGGGAAACCCGAGCCAGGGGATGACCATGGACCATGCCTCGACGCAGCGCATGCGGTAGACGCGCTCCTCGAGGGGAAACCTCCGCATGAGGCTGTCGGCGTCGAGCTCCTGCGGCCGGTGGACGTCGCCGCCAATCGCGACGGTCCACGGGCGCGCGACGAAGCCCGCCGACTCGCGCGCCGGATCGTCCTTGCCGCTCCCGAACTCGTAGAAGTTGTTGTAGGTCGTCACGTCCGCGAACGAAGTCCGCGGCTCGGCCGTGTCGTACGGGCCGGGAACCTTCGCGGGAGGCGCGGTGGTCGGCGCCGCGGCGGAGGCCGAAACCGGACGGCGGACGCGCGCCGAGTGTGAAAGCCAGACCAGGCCGCCGCCGACTCCCGCCGCGGTCGCCGCGAAGAGAGCCGAGCTCTTCAGGAACCGGCGCCGATCGGTTGCCAGGGATTCCGGGGTGATTTCCGAGGCGGGCGGTGACTTTCCGAGGTCGGCCATTGGTCTTCGATGCCGGGACGAGTCTATCGGTTTCGGTCCCGGCGGTCGCCCCGGTGTAGAGTTCTCGCCGCACGTCTACCTCGCAGGAGGACAATCTCGATGAAGCGACTCGATCGGATCGGTGTGCGGATTCTGCTCGCGGCGGCCCTCACGGCGCTGCTCCTGCCGCGCGGCGCGGCGGCCCAGGCGAAGCCGAAGGCCCCGGCGACGTACCCCAATTTCCCGAGCGAGATGCCGGCGACGATAAAGCCGGCAACCTCGACCTTCGACTACGAGCGACGGGTCGTCGCGATCCCGATGCGCGACGGCGTCAAGCTCCACACCGTGATCCTGGTGCCGAAGGGCGCGAAGGGTTCGCCGATCCTCCTGACCCGGACGCCGTACGACGCGGACGCCCTCACGACGCATCTTCAGAGCTCGAACCTCGGGCCGTCGCTCTACGGCTACGACAACGCGACCGATGTCATCGTCGAGGATGGCTACATTCGCGTCGTCCAGGACGTCCGGGGCAAGTACGGCTCCGAAGGCGACTACGTGATGAACCGCCCCCTGCGCGGGCCCCAGAACCCGACGCTCGTCGATCATGCGACCGATACCTACGACACGATCGACTGGCTGGTGAAGAACGTTCCCGAGTCGAACGGCCGCGTGGGCATCATCGGGATTTCCTACGACGGATTCACGCCGCTCATGGCCCTCGTCAAGCCGCACCCCGCGCTGAAGTGCTCGGTGCCGATGAACCCGATGGTCGACGGCTGGATGGGCGACGACTGGTTCCACTACGGCGCTTTCCGCCAGCAGGGGATGCCTTACATCTTCGAACAGGAGGCGACGCGCAAGAACGACGTCAAGTGGTGGCGAGGTACCTACGACGACTACGACATGTTCCTCAATGCCGGCTCGGCGGGAGATCTCGGCAAGCTCCACGGTCTCGAGCAGGTCGGCTTCTGGCGGAAGATCCTGGACCACCCGAGCTACGACGCTTTCTGGAGAGACCAGGCCGTCGACAAGCTCCTCGCGGCGGAGCCCCTCCAGGTTCCTGTCCTCATCGTCCACAGCCTCTGGGACCAGGAGGACATCTACGGTGGGATTGCGGTCTACAAGGCGCTCAAGCCGAAGGACACCAACAACGACAAGGTGTTTCTGGCGCTCGGCCCGTGGCACCACGGCCAGGCCATCTGGGACGGCTCGACACTCGGAGCGCTGAAGTTCAACAGCGACACGGCTCTGACCTTCCGCCAGGAGGTCCTCCGGCCGTTTCTCGCCCAGTACCTGAAGGACGGCGCGCCGAAGGCCGGCATCGCGACGGTGACGGCGTTCGAGACGGGCACGAACACCTGGCGAAAGCTCCCGGGCTGGCCCGCCGGATGCGCCAGCGGCTGCACGGTCAAGCCGACGCCGCTGTACCTCGGCGCCAGCGGCAAGGTCGGCTTTGCCGCGCCGACAGCCGGAGGGCCCGAGTTCGCCGAATACGTCTCCGACCCGGCAAAGCCCGTTCCGTACAGGGCTCGCCCCGTGACCGGCAGCGCGACGGACTGGGCCAAGTGGCTCGTCGACGACCAGCGCGAGGCCTCCGGGCGCACCGACGTCGCCGTTTTCGTCTCGGACAAGCTGACGGCGCCCGTCAAGATCAGCGGCCAGCCGATCGCCAATCTCGTCGCTTCGACGAGCGGAACCGATTCGGACTGGGTGGTCAAGCTGATCGACGTCTATCCCGACGAGGTCGCGGCCCAGCCGGCGATGGGTGGCTACCAGCTCATGGTCGCCGGCGACATCCTGCGCGGCCGGTATCGCGAGAGCTTCGAGACGGCGAAGCCGATCGAGGCGGGAAAGCCTCTCCTCTACAAGTTCGCGCTGCCGACGGCGAACCACGTGTTCCTGCCGGGCCACCGGATCATGGTGCAGGTGCAGTCGAGCTGGTTCCCGCTCTACGACCGCAATCCGCAGACCTTCGTTCCCAATATTTTCTGGGCGAAGCCCGGGGACTACCGCACGGCGGTTCAGCGCGTCTACCACTCGTCCGCGCCCGGCCAGGCGAGCTTCGTCGAGTTGCCGGTCGTGACGACGCCCTAGCCGGTCGTCCAGCTGTACCAGCGGACAGGGCTGACGTTACCTCTGGTAACGATTCGGTGCCTGTTTGCCCTGGGGGCTAGGAGGCAAATCGTTGTAAGGGAGTGTCTTGCTCACCTGGCCTCCGGTTTGCGATCAACTCCGTCCGAAGGGATGGGGAAGATGGCAGATTCCAGCTCGTCTAGTCCGGCCCGGCTCGATCATGCCTCGCTGCGGGGCCAGGATTCCGGCAGCGAGACCCGCTACACGATCGGCGTCCGAGGCCGGGCGGACGAGCACTGGGCGGACGCGTATCGCTCGGTTCAGACCGAGTCGCGGCCTCACCAGCGCTTCCAGCTCGATCGCCCCAGCCGCACGATCGCCTTCACCTGCCCGACCGTCGAAGGACCGGCTTTCGTTTTCGAGATGCTCGAGCGGCTCGAAGAGCTCCTCGAGCTCGCCGACCGTCGCGCCACAATCGTGCGCGCCCAGGCTCCGGACCCGCCGCCCCCGCTTCGGCCGATCGCCTGAGCTCGTCCCCTCCGAACCGGCCCGGACGCTCCTTTGCCCGGACGCTCCTTTGTTAGACTAGCCGGCCTTTCGGAGGACGGGTGGCGATCTTCTCCAAGACGGACGCTCCGGGACAGGTCTCGGCGACCGATCGATCCGCGGCATCGACCCCGGGGGGCGGCGGTGCGGCCGCTGCGACCGTGATCGGCCCGGGGATGCGGTTCGTGGGAGAGCTGTCCGGCGACGAGGACGTCGTGATCCAGGGGCGCCTCGAAGGCAACGTCACCGTCGGCCGGCGCGTGACGGTCGCGACCACCGGGGAGGTCCAGGGCGACCTCCACGGCCGCGCCGTCGTCGTCGGAGGGCGGGTCGTCGGCGAGATTAGGGCGGACGAGCGGGCCGAGCTTCTCGCCTCGGCCACGGTCCAGGGCAACGTCCGTGCCCCCAAGGTCGTCATCGCGGAGGGAGCCCAGCTTCAGGGGAGCGTGGCCATGGCCACGCAGTCAGGCGGCGCGGACGGCGCCGGCAGCAAGAACACAGCGGAGGAGAACTAGATGGCCACGGAGATCGCAGTCGAGACACACAACCTGATCGGCGGCCAGTGGGTGCCGGCCGCCTCGGGACTGACCTTCGAGAACCGCAACCCCGCCGACAGGAACGACCTGATCGGTCTCTATCCCAGGAGCGGCAAGGCGGACGTGGATGCCGCCGTCGCCGCCGCGAAGAAGGCGTTCACGGGCTGGAAGAACACCCCGGCCCCCCGGCGCGCCGAGGTCCTCTACGCCGCCGGGGAGATTCTCAAGCGCGACAAGGAGAAGCTGGCGCGGTTGATGACGCGCGAGATGGGCAAGGTCCTCGCCGAGACCCGCGGCGACGTTCAGGAAGCGATCGACATGGCGTTTCTCGCCGCGGGCGAGGGCCGCCGGCTCTTCGGCTTCACGACGCCCTCGGAGCTCTCGAACAAGTTCGCGATGTGCATCCGGCAGCCCGTGGGTGTCTGCGCGTTCGTCACCCCGTGGAACTTTCCGATGGCGATCCCGGCGTGGAAGTCCATGGCGGCTCTGATCGCCGGCAACACGATCGTCATCAAGCCGGCGACCGACACCCCGGCCTCCGTCGTCGCGCTCGCGCGCGTCTTCGAGGAAGCGGGGCTGCCGCCCGGCGTCTTCAACGTCGTGATGGGCTCGGGCGGAGAGGTCGGCGACCCCCTGGTCCAGCACCCGGACGTCAAGGTCGTCTCCTACACGGGCTCGACCGAGGTCGGCCGGCGGATCTCGCAGGCCTGCGCGCCGACTTTCAAGCGGCTGCACCTCGAGATGGGCGGAAAGAACGCGATCCTCGTCCTGGACGACGCGGACGTGGACCTCGCCGTCGACGGCGCGGTGTGGGGCGCCTTCGGCACCACCGGCCAGCGCTGCACGGCGTCCTCGCGGCTCCTCGTTCAGCGTGGCGTCTACAAGGAATTTCTCGAGAAGCTCGTCGGGCGCGTCCAGAAGCTCCGGGTCGGCAACGGCCTCGACGAGAAGATCGACATGGGTCCCTGCGTCTCCGAGAAGCAGCGGGAGACCGTCGCGAAGTACGTCGAGATCGGCAAGGCCGAGGGCGCGAAGCTCGCCACGGGCGGCGAGAGACTCGCGGCGGGGGACCTGGCGAAGGGCTGGTTCCATGCGCCGACGGTCTTCGCCGACGCCGACGCGACCATGCGCGTGGCGGTCGAGGAGATCTTCGGGCCGGTGACGACGGTCGTCCCGATCGGATCGCTCGAGGAGGGGATTCGCGTGGCCAATTCCGTGGCCTACGGGCTCTCGGGCTCGATCTACACGCAGGACGTCAACAAGGCGTTCACCGCGATGCGCGACTTCGAGACCGGGATCTTCTACGTCAACTCCTCGACGATCGGCGCCGAGGTTCACCTTCCCTTCGGGGGCATCAAGGACACGGGCAACGGCCACCGCGAGGCGGGCATCGCCGGGCTCGACGTCTTCACCGAGTGGAAATCGATCTACGTGGATTTCTCGGGCAAGCTCCAGAAAGCGCAGATCGACACGCACTGAGAGAATCGGATCGGGGAGCGGGGCCCCGGCAGCCGCCCGCACGGGCATCGAGGACAAGTGAGGGAGATCGAATGATCGTCGGACTGCCGAAAGAGATCAAGGACAACGAGAACCGCGTCGGCCTCGTCCCGGCGGGCGTGAAGGCCCTGACGTCCAAGGGACACCCGGTCGTCGTCGAGCGCGGCGCCGGCGAGGGCTCGGGCATTCTCGACGATCAGTACGTCGCCGCCGGCGCGAAGATCCTCCCGTCGGCCGACGAGGTCTTCGCGCAGGCCGAGATGATCGTCAAGGTCAAGGAGCCCGTCGGGCCCGAGTACCAGCGCCTGCGGCCGGGCCAGATCCTCTACACCTACCTTCACCTCGCGCCCGCCAGGGCGCTGACCGACATGCTCCTCGAGCGCAAAATCGCGGGTGTTGCGTACGAGACCATCACGGCCGCGAACGGCTCGCTGCCGCTGTTGACCCCGATGTCCGAGGTCGCCGGGCGGATGAGCGTCCACGTCGGCGCCTACTTCCTCCAGAAGTCCAACGGCGGGCGCGGCGTGCTCCTCTCGGGCGTCCCCGGGGTTCCACCGGCCGACGTCGTCATCATCGGCGGGGGCGTCGTCGGGACCAATGCCGCCAAGGTGGCCGCGGGCATGGGGGCGGACGTGACGATCATCGAGATGTCCCCGGACCGGATGCGTGAGCTCGACGACATCTTTTTCGGACGGGTCAAGACCATCGCCTCCAACCCGCTGACCCTGGAGGAGGGCTGCCGTCGCGCGGACCTGCTGATCGGCGCGGTGCTGATCCCGGGGGCCGCGGCGCCGAAGCTCGTCTCGCGGCAGCTCATTTCCCAGATGAAGAAGGGCTCGGTCGCGGTCGACGTCGCGGTCGACCAGGGCGGGTGCTTCGAGACCACGAAGGCCACGACGCACTCGGACCCCGTGTTCACGGTCGACGGCGTCATCCATTACTGCGTCGCCAACATGCCGGGCGCGGTCGCGCGGACCTCGACGTTCGCCCTGACCAACTCGACACTTCGCTACGCGTTGGAGCTCGCCGGCAAGGGCTTGAAGCGCGCGGTGAAGGAGAATCCGCACCTGGCCGAGGGCGTCAACACCTACGACGGCAAACTCACGTATCAGGCGGTCGCGGAGGCCCAGGGCCGGCCGTACACGCCGGTCGCGCAGGCGCTCGCCTAGCCCGAGGACGGGGTTCCGGGCCCTCGTCGCGCGGGCCGGGGAGAGGTTCGACTTCGCGGGACGCCTGACGGACGAGGCCGCCCGGCGCCACCTCGAACGGTTCCTCGCCGCCTTTGCAGCCCGGGTCGGCCGGTTCCAAAGAACCTCGGACTGATCCGATTCTCGGGAACCTGCCGGCCCGCCCTGCGTATCCGGTGGTGAAGGGCCCTTCGCCGGGCCGGAATACGAGGAGGTATCCGTGAGCCCGAAGACCGCCTGCCTTGCGCTGAGTTTCGCCGTCCTGGGCCTGGCCGCGCTGCCGGCCGTCACCGTCGCCGAAATGCGAATCGAGAAGACCCTGAAGCTTTCGCCCGGCGGCGAGTTCCGCCTGGACACCGACATGGGCAAGGTGACGCTCGTCGGGTCGGCCGACGCGGACGCCCACGTCGTGATCACCTCCCGGCGAAAGGATCTCGACGAGCTCATGACTTTCCGGTTCGACGAGAATCCGGGCGTCGTCTCGATCACGGCCCGCAAGAGGCACAAGTTCGACTGGTTCTCGAGCAACGGCAACAACGTCCAGTACGAGATCCGCGTCCCGATCGAGACCCGGATCTGGATCGACACGTCCGGGGGCGGGATCACGGTCTCCGGCATCCACGGCGAGGTCAAGACCGACACGTCGGGCGGGGGGATCAGCGTCACGGACGTCCAGGGCGACGTCGATGCGGACACCTCGGGCGGCGGCATCACGCTGCGCAACATCCAGGGCAACGTCAAGGCCGACACTTCCGGGGGAGGCGTCGAAGCCACGGGGGTCACGGGTTCCGTGAAGGCCGAGAGCTCCGGCGGTTCGATCGAGCTCGAGCGCGTCTCGGGCGACATCGACGCGGATACCTCGGGCGGCGGAATCCGGATCCTCGAAGCGGGCGGCCGGGTCGTGGCCGACACGTCCGGCGGCGGCATCGAGGCGAGCTTCGTGCGCGGCAACTCGCGGGGCGGAACGCTCTCGACCTCGGGCGGAGGCATCGAGGTCACGCTCGATCCGGGCGCCGATCTGGCCATCGAGGCCTCCGGCAACGCCGTCCGAACCGACCTGCCGCTCGCCGTGCGCGGCGAGATCTCGCGGGGGAGCCTGTCGGGTACGCTCGGCAAGGGCGGCAACACGCTGCGCCTCCACACGAGCGGCGGATCCGTTCGCATCCAGTCGCTCTGAGCGTCCCCAGTCGCCCGGAGCGTCCACCGTTCCGCCGATAGAATGACCGGGTGGAAACGCCCGTCGCCATCGTCGGCGCCGGCCCGACCGGGATCGCCTGCGCCGTCGAGCTTCGACGCCGCGACATCCCCGCGGTGTGCTACGACCGCGGCGGGCTGCTCGACTCGATCTCCGGGTTCCCGGAGGAGATGCGCTGGTTTTCGACGCGCGATCTCCTCGACATCGCCGGCGTCCCGTTCGGCTCCCCCGAGGCCCACCCCACGCGTCTCGAGACGCTCGGCTACTATCGGAGCGTCGCCGAGCGGTTCGGCGTCGCGGTCCGCGCCGAGACGCCGGTCGAGACGATCGAGCCGCGCCCGGGCGGCGGCGTCTCCGTCACCGTCCTGACCCGCCGGGCGCGGGAGAGTTTCCGGGCGCCGGCGGCGATCCTCGCAACCGGGTTCTTCCACAATCCGCGGAGGCTCTCCGTGCCCGGGGACGAGCGTCCGCACGTCCACTCCCGCTACGTCTCGGGATATCCCTTTCACGGCCGCGACGTCGTCGTGGTCGGCGGCAAGAACTCGGCCGCGGAGGCGGCTCTCGACCTGTACCGGCACGGGGCGCGGGTGACCCTCGCCGTCCGGGCGCCGGCTCTGTCGGACCGGATCAAGTACTGGATCAAGCCGGACCTCGAGAACCGGATCGCCGCGGGCGCCATCCGCGCGCTCTTCGAGACGCGGGTGCTCTCGATCGAGACCGACTCGGTCCGCGTCGTCGGGCCGGGAGGCGAACGGTCGATCCCGGCCGAAGCCGTCTTCCCGCTGATCGGCTACGAGCCCGACTTCGCCCTTTTCGAACGGTGCGGCATCCGGCTCGAGGGGCCGGCGCGCGTGCCGGCCCACGACCCCGAGACGCTGGAGTCCAACGTGCCGGACCTGTATCTCGCCGGGGCGATCCTCGGAGGCCGGGAAACGGGCCGGATCTTCATCGAAAACAGCCGCCACCACGCGGCCCGGATCGCCGAGGGGATCGAGCGCAAGCGAAAGCGCCAGGCGGCGCCGGTTTCGGGTTAGGAGGCTGCAACCCCGGTCCTTCCGCGCGTGTTCTACAGGCGAGCGGAGGGCACCATGACGAGCGAATGCGCACCGGATGCGGGGCGCGCACCGTGGCCGGTCGCGGGGAGATCGGATTTCCGGCTGGTGTTGGGTCAGCCGGACGAGCAGAGAGGCGGTCGATCGCCGATGTCGCACGAAGACAGGCTCCGGGAGTCGATCGCGAATGACCTCGACGGCGCGTTCGAGGAGCTGGTCCGCGTCTACCAGGACCGGCTGTTCTCCTACGCCCTGCGCCTGACCGGGCGGCGCGAAGACGCGGAAGAAGTCGCCCAGGACGCGTTCGTCCGTGCCTATCGGGCGCTCGGGACCTATCCGGCCGAGCGGATCCGGGCGCTCGCCCTTCGCCCCTGGCTCTATCGCATCACGCTGAACGTCGCGCGGAACCGGTTCCGCGGAAAGAAGCTCCGGACGGTCTCGCTCGATCAGCCGATCTCGGCCGACAGCGACCAGCGGTGGGAGCCCGCCGACCACGCCGACGGGCCCGACCGCGTGTTCGAGCGCTCCCGCGAGCGCCGCGACATCGCGGACCTGATGGCCGCGCTGCCGGAGCGTTACCGGGCGCCGCTGCAGCTTCGTTACGTGGAGGGCCTGCGGCTCGAAGAGGTCGCCACGGTCCTCCGGCAGCCCCTGGGAACGACGAAGTCGAACGTCCATCGTGGAATCAACGCCCTGCGCGAGGCCCTTTCGAGCTCGCGCCGGGAGGGGGTGAGGTCGTGAAGAGAATGCATAACGGACTCGAGATCTCGCGGGCCCTGCGGAGCTTCTCCGTGGAGAAGGCGCCGGCCACACTGCTGCCGGCCGTCCTGCGCCGTGTCGGGCTCGCGGACCACTACTGGCGGCTGGAGTCGCCCGTGGGGCCGGTGTTCGTCGCGCACAGCAAGGCGGGGATCTCGATGGTCACGCGGGCGAAGTCGGGTGCCGACTTCGAGCGGGCGTTCCAGCGTCGCTTCGGCCGGACGGTCTACCCGGAGAAGACGGTTCCGCCCGCGGCCGTGCGGGCGCTCGTCGGGCGTCTCAAGGGGGAGCGCCGGCGGGAGCTGCGGTACGACCTGCGGGGGCTGTCCGAGTTCGAGCGGGCCGTCCTGATGAAGGCCCTCGAGATCCCGACGGGGGAGGTGCGGCCGTACAGCTGGATCGCGAAGGAGATCGGGCACCCGGGCGCGGTGCGGGCCGCCGGGACGGCGCTGGCGAAGAACCCGGTGCCGCTCCTGATCCCGTGCCACCGCGTGGTGCGGAGCGACGGGCACATCGGGAAGTACTCCCTGGGCGGGGCGCGCAACAAGCGCACGCTTCTCGCGCTCGAGGGGGCCCAGCCCGAGACGCTCGAGAAGCTCGCGGCCTCGCACGTGCGGTACCTCGGCAACTCGAAGGGGATGCACTACTGTTTCCCGACGTGCGGCGGGATCCAGACGCTGCTCGAGTCCAACCAGGTTGCCTTCCACTCGGACGAGGAGGCCCTCGCCGCCGGATACCACCCGTGCGGGGACTGCCGGCCGCTCGCGAAGGCGTCCTGACGGCGGGCCCGGAGCGTCGGAGGCGGGGATTGGTCTAAGCTCGGGGGCGGTGTACAACGACTTCTACGGCTTCCGGGAGGCGCCGTTCAACATCACCCCCGACCCCCGCTTCCTCTTTTTCTCCGACAAGCACCGCGAGGCTTTCAACCACGTCCTCTTCGGCATCCGGGAACGCAAGGGCTTCATCCAGATCACGGGCGAGGTCGGGGCGGGTAAGACGACGGTCTGCCGGGCGATCCTCGCGGAGCTCGGGCCCGCCTACAAGACGGCCCTGATCCTGAACCCGATGGTCACCGCCACGCAGATGATGCGGATGGTGCTGACCGAACTCGGCCTCGAGCCCCGCAAGGTCGATCGGACGGCGTACCTCGAGCTCCTCAATCGCTTCCTGCTGGAGCAGGCCGGCGCCGGGAACGACGTCGTGCTGTTGATCGACGAGGCCCAGGACCTCGATCCGGAGCTCCTCGAGCAGATCCGGCTCCTCTCGAACCTCGAGACCGACCAGCGCAAGCTCCTCCAGATCGTCCTGATCGGCCAGCCGGAGCTCCGCGAGAAGCTGAACGAACGCGGGCTGCGCCAGCTTCGGCAGCGCATCACCGTCCGGTACCACCTCGCGCCGCTCGACCTGGACGAGACCGCGCGGTACATCGACCACCGGATCCGCGTGGCGGGCGGCGACGGCCGGCCGACGTTCAGCCCGTGGGCGATCCGCAAGATTCAAAGGTACTCGGGCGGCGTGCCGCGTCTCATCAACGCGGTCTGCGACAAGGCGCTCCTCTACGGGTACGTCAACGGGACCTACGAGCTCAAGGCGCGAGCGGTCGGCCAGGCCATCCGGGAGCTCGAAGGAGAGGTCGCGTGAGCCTGATCGACGAAGCGTTGAAGCGCGCTCAGGAAGCCGCGCGGAAGGAGGGAGCGGCGCCGCAGCCGCGGCCCTGGACGCCTGCGCCGCAGCCCGACGCGGGTCTCGCGCGCAGGCGTCGCATCGTGCGCACGCTCGCCTGGTCCGCCTCGATCGCGGCGGCGGTGGTCCTCGGGGCGGTCGGCGTTCGGGCGGTCTGGAACGCGGCCGGTCCGTCGCAGCGCCCGAGCGCGGCTCCGGCCGCGGCGCCGACGGCGCGCGCGCCCGAGCCGACGCTCGCCGAGACGGTCGTGACGACGCCGATGGCTGCACCTCCGGCCGCCGCCGTCACGCGCGCGCCGAGGCCGTCGCGCACTTCGATGCCCGAAGGCGTCTCGATCGCGGGGACCGCGCCCGAGGCGACGCTCGCCCCGGCGTCCCCGACCCGGCCGGCCGGCGAAGGCCGGATCCACGTCGGAGCGTTGCAACTGCCGGACGGCGCCCGGATCGAGCTCGGGGGCATCGTCTGGTCGGAAACGGAGCCGCGCGCGCTCTTGAACGACCGGATCGTCGCGACCGGCTCCTACGTCGAGGGGTTCACCGTCTCGAAGATCGAGGAAGACCGCGTCGTCCTCGAGAAGGACGGCGTTTCGACCACGATCCGGCTGAAGTAACGTCGGCGGCGGAGCGCAGGCGCGGCGCGCCGGACGAAACGACTACCGGCCGAGGGCGAGGTAGAGGCCGGCCCAGATCTTCGGATCGATGACCGCGCCCTCGGTCTCGCGCCGCCGGGACCAGTCGCGAAGCCCCGCCACGGGAACGACGTGCACGCGGATCTTCCCGACGTCGTGGGCCGCCTGCGCGCCCGACCGCACGGCCGGCTGCGCCAGGAAGAACGTGATCATCTCGGAGCTCTGGCCGGCCGAGCCGGGTCCGCGCGTCAGCATCTCCCAGTGCTCGGCGGAATGGCCGGTCTCTTCGGCGAGCTCGCGGCGGGCGGCGTCGATCGCCTCTTCCGGCCCCTCGTCCCCGATCAGGCCGGACGGGAGCGACACCACCGGCGCGCCCATCGGCGGGCGGAACTCTTCGGCGAGGACGATCCCGCCTTCACCGGTCAGCGCGACGATCATGGCGGCCTCGGGCGCGGTGCGGTGCTCCACGAACTCCCAGCCGTTGCGGTCGAAGAGGACGAGGTGGCGACCCTGGTAGAGGACGCGGGAGTCGTTCGGCATGGCGAGAGGCTATCCCGACGCGCCCTCGATCGCGTCGAGGAGGCCCGCGAGGTCGGGGGGCACCGGCGCGACGATCTCGACGAGCTCCTGGGTCGCCGGGTGATGGAAGGCGACGCGCTCGGCATGGAGGGCCTGGCGGGGAAACTCGGCGAGCCGGCGGCGGAGCGCCTCGTCCTTGACCCGCGGGAAGCGCGCGCGCCCGTAGACCGGATCGCCGACGATCGGAAGGCCCGAGGCGGCGAGGTGCACGCGGATCTGATGGGTCCGGCCCGTGACCAGTCGGCAGCGCAGAAGCGTCAGGCCGAGCTCCGGCCACTCCTTCTCGATCGCGTAGAGCGTCCGGGCCTCGCGGGCGCCGGCGGGCATCGCGTCGTCGAGCGGGTGGAACGCCTTCATCCTCTTGCGGTCCCTCGGATCGCGTCCAATCGCGAGCGTGACCTCGCCCTTGCGGACGCGCGGCACGCCCGCGGCGAGCGCCAGATATTCCTTGCGGAGCGTCCGGCGGCGCATCTGTCGGGAAAGGAGCTGGTGCGCCCGGTCGGTCTTCGCGACGAGCAGAACGCCCGACGTATCGCGGTCCAGCCGGTGGACGATTCCGGGACGCAGCTCCCCGCCGATCCCGGCGAGGTTGCGCACGTGGTGGAGGAGGGCGTTGACGAGGGTGCCGGACGGGTGCCCCGGGGCGGGATGGACGACGAGGCCAGGCGGCTTGTCGATCGCGAGGAGCTCGTCGTCCTCGTACAGGATCGAGAGGGGAATGTCCTCGGCCTCGAGCTCGGTCTCCCGCGGCTCCGGCACCTCGATCGAGATCTCTTCGCCGGCGTGGACGACATGCGAGCGCCGGGCCGGCGCGCCGCCGACGTGGATGGACCCCTCGGCGATCAGCTTCTGGATGCGGGATCGGGAGAGATCGGAGCAGGCCGCCACGAGGAAGAGGTCGAGCCGCGTGCCGGCGGAAGGGGAGCCGACCCGGAACCGCCGGATCACCGGCCCTACGCCTCGGCGCGGCTGCGGCGCGAGAGGTAGAAGAGCATCCCGCCGGCGACGAGCGGCGGCCACGAGCCCGATCGCCTGCGAGGTCGAGAGGATGCCGGGAATCACGAAACCGCGCACCAGGTCTCCGCGCCAGGTTTCGAGGATTCCGCGCGTGATGGCGTAGAGGAGCACGTAGAGCCAGAAGACCTCGCCGTCGAACGTCCGGCGGCGGTAGGCCCACTGCAGGATCAGAAACATCAGGAAGGCATTCAGGGACAGGTAGATCTGCGTGGGATGGAGCGGCACGTTCAGCGGGGTTCCGACCGCTTCGGCCGCGAACGGGTCCGTGAACGTGACCCCGAACGGGCCGTGGGTTTCCTTGCCGTAACAACAGCCCGCCGCAAAGCAGCCCCAGCGCCCGATCGCCTCGCCGAGCGCGATCGACGGCGCTCCCATGTCCGCGATCCGCCAGGCCGGCAGGGCGTTCTTCTTCATGTACCAGATCGCCACGGCGGTCGCCGCGATCAGTCCGCCGTAGAAAACGCCGCCCGAGCGCACGACTTCGATCAGGTCCCTGGGGTTGGCCGCATAGCGCTTCCACTCGACGAGGATCAGGAGAAGCTTCGCGCCGAGGATCGCCGACGCCAGGATATAGAGCGCGAGATCCAGGATCTTCTGGTCCGGCAGGTCCTCGGCCAGGGCCTTGCGCCGCAGCAGCCAGATGCCCGTCAGGTAGGCGATCGCCAGAACGACGCCGTACGTCGGAAGGTAGAACTGCCCGATGTGGACGAGCCGCGGGAAAATGAGGCTATCCCCCTGGCGCGGCGTCGGGGCGCGGCGCCGGTTCGTCCTCGTGGCCGAGCATGTCGAGGAAGAGCACGGCGACGCCGATGCAGATGGCCGAGTCGGCGACGTTGAAGGCCGGCCAGTGGTGGCCCGAGACGGAGAAATCGAGGAAGTCGACCACGTACCCGAACCGCACGCGGTCGAGCAGGTTGCCGACGGCGCCGCCGAGGATCAGCGCGAGTCCCACCTGGAGTCGCACGCTCTTGTGCGAGGAGCGCAGTGCATAGGCCGAAACGATCAGGAAGACGATGACGGCGACGCTGTTCAGGACGACGGCCTTGATGGCGGAATCGACCGAGGCAAAGAGGCCGAACGCCGCGCCGCTGTTGCGGACATAGGTCAGGTCGAAGACGTCGGCGATGACCGTCTTCGACTGGTGGACGTCCATCGTGCGGGTGACGATGCCCTTGGTCCACTGGTCGAGGAAGAGCACGGCGAGCGAGACGGCGAGATAGGCGCCGCGGTAGAGGGTCGACTCCTTGAGCACCTCGGGTTTCATCGCCCGGTCTCCAGGACCCGACGGCAACGCGCACACAGGCCGTTCGCCTCGGCCTCCGGCGTCACTTTCCAGCAACGGTCGCAGCGCCGGCCCGAAGCCTTCCGAAAGGCCAGGCGGACACCCGGGTAGGCCTGTGACTCCCGGGCGTCGGGCATCTCGACGGCTTCGACGGTCTCGGAGACGATGAAGAGGTCCGCGAGGCCCGTGCCGTCCGTGCCGGTCGATCGCCGGTCGGCTTCGAGCTCGGGGGTGGTCGAAAGCACGATCGTCCCCTCCAGGGACGATCCGATCACCTTGTCGCGGCGGGCTTGCTCCAGGATCACCGAGGCTTCTTCCCTCAATTTCGTCAGCCGTTCCCATGCGGCCTCGGGAACGGAGTTTACCGGCACGTCGTCCAGCCCGTCGAAACCCGCCAGGTGGACCGATTCTTCCTCTTTTCCGGGAAGCGCTGCCCAGATCTCCTCGGCCGTGAACGGCAGGAGCGGCGCCGCGGCCGCCGAGAGGGCGCGGGCGATGCGGTGGAGGGCCGTCTGCGCCGACCGCCGCTCGCGGCGAGGCCGCTCGCCGAGGCGTACAGGCGGTCCTTCAGAATGTCGCAGTAGAACGCCGACAGCGTCGTGGCGCAGAAAGTCACGAGCTGATGGTAGATGACGTGGAACTCGTAGGCCTCATAGGCGGCGTGGACCCGCCGCACGACCTTTCGGGCCTCCGCGAGGGCCCAGCGGTCGAGGGGCAGAAGGTCTCCCGGCGCGACGGAGTCCCGGCCGGGCTCGAAGTCGTACAGGTTCGAGAGCAGATAGCGGGACGTGTTGCGGATCTTGCGGTACGCCTCGGCGCAGCGCGCCAGGATTTCTTCCGAGATCGGATCGTCGTCCCGGTAGTCGAGGCTCGCGACCCACAGCCGCACGATGTCGGCGCCGTACTTCTGGATGAGGTCCTGGGGGGCGACGACGTTGCCGAGCGACTTGGACTGTTTGCGCCCCTGGCCGTCGACCACGAAGCCGTGCGTGATGACGCCGTCGTAGGGGGCGTCCCCGTACAGCGCGACCGAGGTCAGGAGCGAGGACTGGAACCAGCCTCTGTACTGGTCATGGCCCTCGACGTAGAGATCGGCCGGCCGCCCGCCGCCGGCTTTGACGAGCTCGGGCCAGGCCCCCGAGCGCAGCACCGCGATGTGCGAGACGCCCGAGTCGAACCAGACGTCGAGGATGTCGGTCTCGGCCTGGAACTCGTCCGGGCCGTAGCCCCGGAGGTCCGCTCCGGGCGGCAGGAAGTCCGCGGCCGGCCGGGCGTACCAGGCGTCGGCGCCCTCGGAGCGGAAGAGCGCGGCGACGTGCTCGAAGAACTTCGTCTGCTCCGACGGCGCGTCGCTCCACGGATAGACGCCCGCACGCTCGCCGCCTTTCATGGCGTAGAGGAGCGTGATCGGGGAGCCCCAGCGCCGCTGCCGCGAGATGACCCACTCGCGCCGGTTCTCGACCATCCCGGCGATGCGTGCCTCGCCCCAGGCCGGCGTCCACTTCACCCGCGCGATCGCGGCGAGCGAGCCGCCCCGGACGTCGGTCGAAGGCTCGTCGAGGCGCGCGAACCACTGGATCGTGGCGCGGAAGATCACGGGGTTCTTGCAGCGCCAGCAGTGGGGGTACTCGTGCCGGAACTTCGGGTCGTAGCCCGCGAGCGCGCCCACGGCCCGAAGGTCCTCGACGATCGCGGCGTTGGCGTCGAGGACTTTCTGGCCGCGGTACTTCGCGACCGTCGTGAACCGGCCGGCGTCGTCGACCGGCGAGAGGATCGGCAGCTTCTCGCGCTGGCCGATGAGGAAGTCGTCCTCGCCGTGCCCGGGGGCCGTGTGCACGAGGCCCGTGCCGGCGTCCATCGTGACGTGGTCGCCGAGGACCACGCGGAAGGACCGCGCGTCTTCTTCGGCCGTCAGCTCGCCGCGGCTCTCGGCGTGGAGCGGGTGGGCGTAGACGGCGCCCGCGAGCGACGTGCCCGGCACCGAGGCGACGCGCTTCCAGTCGCTCCAGCCGAGCGCCCGCGCGACGCTCTCGGCGAGCCTCTCGGCGACGAGGTAGTGGTTGCCGTTGCCCGCGTCGATCCAGACGTAGGTCTCTTCGGGATGGACCGCGATCGCGAGGTTCGACGGGATGGTCCAGGGTGTCGTCGTCCAGATCAGGAACGAGGAGTTGGGGAGTGAGGCGCCCCCGACCCAGGCCTCCGTCGGAAACGCGACGTAGATCGCCGGGTCCGTCCGCTCCTCGTACTCGAGCTCCGCTTCGGCGAGCGCCGTGCGGTCGGTGAAGCACCAGCGGACCGACTTCAGAGCCTGGTAGACGAGGTTCTTTCCGTAGAAGCCCCCGAACGCCCGGGCGATCTCCGCCTCGTAGGCGAAATCCATCGTCCGGTAGGGACGGTCCCAGAGGCCGCCGACGCCCAGACGGCGGAACTCGTCGCGCTGGATCCCGATGTACTCCTCGGCGTACGCGCGGCAGGCGCGGCGGATCTCGACCGTGCTCATGTCCTTCTTCTTCGAGCCGAGCTTCTTGTCGACCTTCTGCTCGATCGGCAGGCCGTGGCAGTCCCAGCCCGGCACGTACGGAGCGTCGAAGCCCATCATGGCGCGGCTGCGCACGACGACGTCCTTCAGGATCTTGTTCAGGGCGTGCCCGATGTGGATGTTCCCGTTGGCGTAGGGCGGGCCGTCGTGCATGATGAAGCGGGGCCGGCCGGCCGCCTTCGCCCGGATCCTGGCCTCGAGGCCGGAGGCCTCCCAGGCCGCGAGCTGATGGGGCTCGCGCCGCGCGAGGTCCGCCTTCATCGGGAAGTCGGTGCGCGGCAGGTTGAGCGTGCTCTTGTAGTCCGGGGCGTTCGTCATCGCCGGCGAAGTTTAGCGTACGGGCCCGGGGCGCCGGATCCTGGACCCTGCGACGGGCTACGCGCGGCGGGCGGCCGTCAGGAGCGCGACCACGGCGGCGGCGATGTCCTTGCCGTGCGTGATCGTCACCTCGGCCGAAAGCACCTTGAGCGAGCGCGCGCGCACGAGGGCCTTCCCGTGAAAGGACAGAAGGGGCTTTCCGTGCGGGTCGCGACCCACCTCGATGTCGCGGAACGCGAGGCCCCGCCAGCCGAGCCCCAGGGCCTTCATCGCGGCTTCCTTCGCCGCGAAGCGGCCCGCGACGTGCTCGGCGAAGGCCCTCGGGTGCCGGCGCTGCCGCCGGATCTCGCCCTCGCGAAACACGCGCGCGAGGAACCGCTCCCCGTGCCGCTCGAGAACGCCCGCGACCCGGTCGATCTCGGTCAGGTCGAGGCCGAGAAGGAGGCCCACCGCGCCCGGCATCAGGCGAGGCCCTTCAAACCGAAGAACCGGGCGATGCGTTGCCGGAGCGGCTCCGCCTCCTCGCCGGCGGACGTGCCCCGGACGCTGTCGAGCTTGCCGGCCGTATGGCGCCGCCGCTCGAGAATGATCGCGTCGAGCTTCTCGACGAGCGACGGGTTGGCGCGGAGGATCGGAGCGAGGGTCGCCTTGTCGATCTCGATGAGCAGCGACTCCTCGATGGCGCGCACGGTCGCGGTCCTCGGTTCCCCGGTCAGGAGGCTGATCTCGCCGAACGCGGATCCCGGATCGAGGAGGGCGAGCTTCTGGCTGGCCGCGGTGCCAGCGGCGACGGAAACGGCGGCCCGCCCGGACGCGATGACGAACATCGACGACGTCGTTTCGCCTTCGCGCACGATCGTCTCGCCGGCCGTGAACGGCAGAGCGCGCGCTCCGGCCGAGACGCTGCGCACGCTCAGCCGCGGAAAGCGGCGCGAAGATCTCGCTGCCGTCGATCGCCGTGGCGACGGCGCGGGACCGGTCGACGCGGGGAAGCGGCCCGGCGGCGTACTGGTGCTGACGGATGACCGGGTAGGCGAAGGCGACTCCCTCCCGCTCGAGCGCATACCAGACGCGCTCGCGCACCGCGGAGTCGACGTCGAGATAGCGCGCGTAGTCCTCGAGCCAGTAGCGCAGCTCGTAGGACACGGACCAATCCGCGAAGGTGTGCAGCAAGGCGCGGGGCGCCGGATGCGGGGCGAGTCCCGGAAGGTTGCGCAGCGCCGCTTCGAGAACGGCGCGGGCGCGGGCGGGCGGCATGTCGTACTCGAGGCCGACGCGGAGCACGCGCGCCATCGGCGGTCCGCCGCGTCGGAAGACCTCCAGGCGTTCGCGGCTCGCCACGATGTTCGGGATCAGGACGGTGTGCCCCTCCATCGTGCGCACCTTGATGGCGCGCCACGAGAGCTGCTCGACCAGCCCGAGCTCGTCGCCCGCGCGGACCATGTCGCCGACCTGGACGGTCCGTTCGAACGTGAGGGCGATTCCCGAAAAGAGATTGCCGAGTGTCTCCTGGAGCGCCAGGCCGACGACGGCGGTGATGATCGCGGAGGTCGCGAGGAGGGCGGGGAGACTCGCCGCGAGAACGACCTGAAAGAGCGCGCCCAGCGCGACGCCGAAGATCAGGAGGCTGACGATCTGCCGCACGAGGGCCGGCGCCGGCAATCCCTCGGCGCAGCTCGTAGGCGACGTCGAAGAAGAGGAAATCGGCGATGCGCGTCAGAAGCAGGGCGCCCGCGAGCCCGATCGCGAACGCCCCGTAGTCGTGCGCGCGGGCATCGGTCAGCGGAACGTGGAAGCGCGCGAGCAGCAGCACCGTTCCCGAGACGAGCGCGAAGATCACGGCCGCCGGCAGCACGCCGCGGGCGAGCGAGGAGACGAGGCTCCGCAGCCGCACGCTCATCGCCCGGCGAGCCTCTCGACGACGCCGCGGGGGTCCCTGGACTCCTGGATCAGGCGGATCGCCGCGATTCCGGAGATCCTGTCGCGATAGGGATCGAGCGCCGCGAGGTTGCTCTCGTCGATGCCTCCGATGGCGTACACGTCGCACGCGTGCGACCGCGCCTCGGGGAGGCGGCCGAGCGCCTCCGGCCCCAGGGGCGGGCCCCAGGCGCGCTTGGACGGCGTGTCGAAGATCGGTCCGATCACGACGGCGTCCGCGCCCGCATCGATCGCGGCCCGGGCCTCCTCCGGAGCGTGGGTCGAGACCCCGACGTGAAAGCCGCGCGGGGTGTTGGCCCGAACGCGGGAAAGCGGCAGCCCGTCGGCCGGCAGGTGAACGCCGTCGGCGCCCGCGGCGAGCGCGATGTCGAAGCGCCGGTTGACCGTGAGGCGAACCCCGGCGGCAAGACGCGCTTTCGCCTCACGGGTCAGAGAGAGCATCTGCCGGTCGTTCGTTTCCTTCTCGCGGAGCTCGACCGAGACGGGGGCCCCGGCGAGCGCCTCGAGGACCTCGAGGAAGCGGCGGTCGCCGACGGCCGCGCGGTCCGTCACGTAGAGGACCTTCATTCGGATGCTTCCGGGGGCGGCGGCGGATCGCCCTGCAGCGTACGCGAAAGGACCTTGAGATCCGCCGCGCCGGCCGCCAGGTGAAGAAGGCCGAGCCCCGAGACGAAGCCGCGGAAGAACCCGGAACCGAAGATTCCGGGATGGGCGGACCGTCCGGTCCAGGGGCGCAATACGAGGTAAACCCCCACTGCCGTGCAGTAGAAGACGAAGAACGCACTTCCCAGGAACGCGAGGGCGCGGCGCACGTGTCGCGATTCTAATTGCGGTCGGGCTCGCACCTTCGGAGTTTCCCTGCCGGCGTCCGGAAGGCAAAAAAAGAGCCGCGCCCGAAAGCGCGGCGGAGAGAAGGGGAGATCTCAGGGCGAACTGTTCTTAGGGGCGGCCCCGGTGCCCTCCGGAGCTCGGCGAGGCCGGAGCGCTGCGGGACGAGGGCGGCGACGACGGAGCAGGCGCCGAGCGCGGGGGCGCGGCTTGCGGGGCCGGCGCCGAGCGGGGCGCAGGCGCGGAGCGCTCGATCGAGCGGGACGAGTCTCCGCGCGGGGCGGGCGCCTGTCGAGAGTACCCGCGGTCGGACGGGGCGTAGTTGCGCGGGCCCGATTCGCGCGGGGCGTAACGATCGTGCGGGCCGAGGTCGCGGGGCGCGGCCGTACCATCGCGTCCACGTGAGCGGGAGCCGCTGTTGCCGTAGTAATCCGGAGTCCGTCGTCCGGGCACCGAGCCCTCGATTACACGGCGCGCGGGAGGGACGTCGGGTCGCGATCTCCAGCTCTGCTGGTTGCCGGGCTCGACCGAGTCCGGGCGCGGCGCCTGGGAGCCCAGGGAACCGGTGCGCCCGCGCCAGCCCTCGTTCGCCGGCCGTCCCGACAGAGTCCGCGGAACGTCGGTGGATCGGGTCGGCGCGCTGCCGCTGTTGGACCGGCCACGCCAGGAATCCTGCCCTTCCGGTCGCGTCAGGCTGCGGCCCGACTCCGGGCTGGCCAGGGTCTCGCGGTTGAGGGTCTCGTTGCGCTGCGTCCCGCGCGACCGGTCCCAGGAGCGGTCGACCGGGCGTCCAGTGAGGGTCCTGGGCGAGGAGGCCTCGCCGCGGCGGCTGTCCTGGTTCAGCGTCGTGCGACCGCGCTCGACGACCGCCGTGCTTCCGCGCGGCGCCATCTCGGAGGCGCCCGGGCCGCCGATGCGGCCCCGGTCCGCCGTGACGGTGCGCTGGATCAGGGCCTCGACCGTCTCGGGAGGAAGAGTCCGCTGCCGCCCGACGACCGGGGCCAGGCGCTGCGTATCCTGGGAGGACGTCGTGCGCTCGATGACGCTCGGGGCTTCGCGGACGTGCTCCCGGAGGGCGTCGCGGACGCTACCGCCCCGCGCCGGGAGGACGATCGGACGCGAGGAAATCGCGATGTTGCTGCCGAGGCGGTCCACGACGCGCGTGCCCGGGACGACCTCGAGTCGCCCGCGGCCTGCCGAGGTTGTTGACGCCCGTGAAGTTCCATCCGCGAAAGTCGACCTGGCGGGTCGAGAAGCGCCCGTTGATCGCGAAGGCGAGCGAGCTCCGCCCCCATCCGATGTTGCGGTAGTAGGTGTTCCACCAGGGGGAGTAGCCGCCGTACCAGCCCGTCGGGCACCAGCCGAAGTATCCGTCCGTGTAGCCCCAGTAGACCCAAGCCGGCGAGTAGACGTACCCGGGGGACCAGCACCAGCTGTTCCAGCCGGCGTCGAAGAACCAGTTGCCGTAGTGGAACGGGTACCAGCCCCAGGGATCCCACGACCACCAGGTCAGGCCCACGGGCGTCGAGTACCAGGTGCCGTAGGAATAGGGCTGCCAGCCGGCGTCGACGTGCGGCCGCCAGACGTAGCTCGAGTAGGTCGAGTTGTAGTCCCAGTCGCCATAGCCGTCGAGCGCCTGGACGTCACCGGCGTACTCCTCGTCGACGTACGTGCTCGACGCGCTCTGCGGGGCGTCGACCGTGGTCTCGAGCCGGTCCGACGCCCAGAGGTCGAACCGGTCGCGCGAGAAGCTGCCGCGGGCGATCTCGGGCTCCTGGTCACCCTGGACGAGGAGGTAGTTGCCCGCTCGCACCGTGTACGAGCCCGCGGGCGTGCGCACCTCGACCGAGCCCGCGCGCACGACGACGGAGCTTCCGCGGCGAACGTCGGCGTTGACGCGCACGCGGGCGCCGGATCCGGCGTAAACCGTGGCATCGGCCGTGTCGACCCGCGGAATGGCGCGGTCCTCGGACCCGAGCGACCGAAAGGATCACCGAGCCCTCGGAAAGGTCGATCGCGGAAACCTCGTCGCTCGAGCCCTGCTGGGCGTTGAGCGACACAAAGCGGATCTTCGTGCCCCCTCCGACGTGCAGGAGGTTGCCGTCGGCGAGCGCCACCTCGGCGCGGGCCGGGTCTTCGGTCTTCATTTCGTCGCCGACGGTGATCGGCAGATTGCGGCGGGCCTGGACCTCGCCGTTCGTCGGGGAGATCACCAGCACGTCGCCGTTCGTTTCGCGGACGTACGTATAAGCGCTCCGCGGCGTCCTGGGCCGCAGCCGACCCGGCCGCCAGGAAGGCGACCGACGCCGCCAGAAGCGCGAACCGCCTTGCGATCATCGTTGTCATCATGCTCCCGTCGTCGGGAGGTAGCGAGCCACGTGCCACGGGCTCCGCTTGCCGGGGCACGCAGAATGTGCTTTAAACTCAGCACTTATGCCAGAAGAGCCGCGAAGGGGCCATCCGGTCTTGTCATGCCGCGGAGACAGGCGGCCGAGTCCGGAGGACACGTCCCGGGGCCTTCGGGCACCCCGGACGGGGAGTTCGTCCGCTTGATTCGGGACATCGTCCGCTACGGCGACGAGCGGCTGACCGCCTCGAACGCCGAGGTCGACCCCCGCGCCGAGGACATCTCGGGGCTCGTGGCCGACATGGTCGAGACCTGCCACGCGGCCCCCGGCGTCGGCCTCGCGGCTCCCCAGATCGGGATCAACAAGCGGATCGCGATCATCGACCTGTCGGTCGGCGCGGACCCGCGAGAGATCATCGTCCTCGTCAATCCGGTCCTCATCGAGTCGAGCGGCGAGCAGAAGGAGGAGGAGGGCTGCCTCTCGGTCCCGGACATCGCCGAGAAAGTCGTTCGACCGGCGCGGGTGCGCGTCCGGGCGGCCGACGCGACCGGGGCGGTCCGCGAGATCGAGGGCACGGGACTCCTCGCCCGGGCCCTCTGCCACGAGACCGACCACCTGAACGGCACGCTCTTCGTCGAGCGCCTCCGGGGCTTGAAGCGGGAGCTCACCTGGCGAAAGATCCACCGCCAGAAAGGGAAGGGACTCTGGTGAGCCTGACCGCGTTCAACACGCTCGGACGCAAGCCCACCGTCCTCACGCCGCTCGAGCCCGGACACGTCCGGCTCTACACGTGCGGGCCCACGGTCTACAACGTCGTCCACATCGGGAACCTCCGGACGTTTCTGTGGGAGGACGTGTTGCGGCGGCACCTGCGCTCGCAGGGCCTGCGGGTGACGCAGATCATGAATCTGACGGACGTCGACGACAAGACGATCCGCGGGGCGAACGAGGCGGGGCTGTCGTTGAACGACTTCACCGCGAAGTACGCCGAGCTCTTCTTCCGCGACATCGACCGGCTGGGGCTCGAGCGCGCCGAGCGCTACCCCCGCGCGACCGAGCACATTCCCGAGATGCAGGAGATCACCGCGAAGCTCCTGGAGCGCGGCCACGCCTACGAGTCGGAGGGGTCGGTCTACTTCCGCATCTCGACCTTTCCCGGCTACGGCAAGCTTTCCGGGATCGACCTCGGGAAGGCGAGGCGCGGCGAGCGCGTGGCGGACGACGAATACGAGAAGGAGGACGTCAAGGACTTCGTCCTCTGGAAGGCCGCGAAGTCGGGCGAGCCGTCCTGGCCTTCGCCCTGGGGGGCGGGGCGGCCCGGCTGGCACGTCGAGTGCTCCGCGATGAGCATGAAGTACCTCGGGAACCACTTCGACATCCACACGGGCGCCGTCGACAACATCTTCCCGCACCACGAGAACGAGATCGCCCAGAGCGAGGCGGCGACGGGCGAGCCGTTCGTCGACCTCTGGCTCCACGCCGAGCACCTGATCGTCGACGGCGAGAAGATGGCGAAGTCGAAGGGCAACTTCTTCACGCTCGACGACGTCCTCGCGCGACGGAACGACCCCGTCGCGGTACGCTACCTCCTGCTGTCGGTGCCCTACCGCAAGAAGCTCAACTTCACCTGGGACGCGCTGACCGGCGCCGCGTCCGCGGTCGAGCGGATCAAGTCGGCCGTCGCGCGCCTGGACGATGCGGCCCGCGGCGGTGCGGAGAAGGCGGGAGCGTTTCCGGCGGCCGACCGCGCGGCGAAGTTCTCGGCCGATTTCTCGGCCGCCCTCGACGACGACATCAACACCGCCGAGGCGCTCGGGGCCCTCTTCACGTTCCTGCGCGATCTCAACGCCGCCCAGGTCGACGGCACGCTCGACGCGCGGGGGGCCGCGGCCGCCGCGTCGGCGATCCGGGGCGCGGACGAGGTACTCGGCGTCCTTCCTCCGAAGGATGAAGTTCTTCCCGCGGAGATCGAGGCCCAGATCGCGGCGCGCAACGAAGCCCGCGGGCCGCCGCGATTTCGCCGAGGCCGACCGGATCCGCAAGGACCTCGCGGCGCGCGGGATCGTGCTCGAGGACGGACCCGACCGGAACGAGGTGGAAGCGGGCCTGATATCGGGCCTGTGCGGCCTCCCTTGACACCCGTTCACGGCGGCGCGATGATCGCCCCTCCATGACGCGCTCGGTCCGGCAGAACTGGTGGTGGCGGGAGGAAATCCGGTAGAGCGCGCCGCGCCCTGCCGAAGTCCATCGGCCGGGGCGCATTCCGACGAGAGAATAGAGACCCCCGGCCCGATGGGCTCGGGGGTTTTTGATTTTGACGGGAAACATGGAAAAGGTCGTCCCGATCCCGGCGTACATCGCCTCCCTCGCGCCGAAAGACGTAGAGGACGCGAGACGGCTGGTCGCGCGCGTTCCCGCGAGAGCCAACGCGATCGAGTTTCGGATGGACCTGGCGGATCGGCCCATCCCGCCGGCGGCCCTCCTGGCGCTCGATTCCCGCCCGGCGATCCTGACGTGGCGCTCGCTCGCGGAGGGCGGCGACTTCAGCGGGTCCGCCGAGGAGTACGCGCGGCTCGTCGAAGAGGCGTATGCCTCGGGTGCCAAGGTCGACGTCGAGCACGCGCGCGGCCTGCTCGCGGACCGGTCGCGCTTTGCCGATCGCGAGCGCGTCATCGTGTCGCATCACTCGCCGTTCGGCCTGCCGGAGGACTGGAAGGCGAAGGTCTCGGCGATGCGCGAGGCGGGCGCGCGCGCCGTCAAGCTCGTGGCGGGAGTCGCCGACCTCCCCGGAAGCCTCCGGCTCGCGCAGCTGCAGCGAAGCCAGGACGCGCCCGGCGTCGCGATCTTCCCGATGGGGCCGACGAGCGCGCCTGGCCGGGTGCTCTCGGCGCTCTTCGGATGCGCCCTCGTCTACGGACCCGTCGAGCGCGAGACGGCGGCGGGGCAGATTCCGATCGGAGACCTGCTCGACATTTACGAGGTCGATCGTCCCCGGGCGATCGAGGCGCTCTACGGTGTCGTGGCCGGAAGCACGGCGCGTTCGCTTTCGCCGTCGATCCACAACGCCATCTTCCGCTTCGCGGGACCTGCCGTATCTCTACCTGCCGCTCCAGGTCTCGGACTTCGAACGCGAGATGCCCCGGGTGATGGAGTTCGATCCGCCGTTCCGGGGCCTTGCCGTCACGCAGCCCTGGAAGCTCGCGGCGGCCCGCGCCGGCCGGCCCTCGGAAGACGTCCGGTCGATCGGCGCGTCGAACACGCTCGTCCGGGATCGCTCCGGCTGGCGCGCGGAAAACACCGACGTCGACGGAGTCTTCGATCCGCTCGCGGACCACGACACCGGCGAGGGGCGGACCGCCGTCGTCGTCGGGGCCGGCGGCGCGGCGCGGGCCGTCATCGTGGCCGCGCGGCGGCTGGGCTACGAGGTGACGGTGGCGGCCCGGCGGGACACGGAGGCCGACCGCCTCGCCGAGGCGATGGGCGTCGATTCCATGGCGTGGGGGGACCTCTCGGCGACCGAGGCGGACCTCTACGTGAACGCCACGCCGGTGGGCTGGCGCGACGACGACCCGCCCGCGATTCCGGCCAATCTTTTCGAGGCCCGCCCGCTCGTCTTCGACTGCGTCTACCGGCGCGACGGCCGCGACACGTCGACGATCCGCGCCGCCCGCGCCGCGAAGTGTCCGACGGTCGAGGGCCTGCAGATGTTCGCGACACAGGCCGCCCGGCAGGCCCAGCTGTTCGGCGTCGACGGCGTGACCGTCGAGGAGGTCGCCGCCATGCTCAAGAAGGTCCTGGCCGCGTGAGGCGCGCCGGGGAGAATCTCGACTTCCGCGCCCGGGCGAAGCCCGGCCGGTGCGTACCCGTCGCGCGGGTCCTTCCCTCCGACTGTCTGACGCCCGTCATGGTCTTCCGCCGCATGCGCCGTCCCGGCGCCGAAGCGTTCCTGCTCGAAAGCGTCGAGGGCGGCGAGTCGGTCGCGCGATACACGTTTCTCGGCGTCGACCCGGCGGCCCGGCTCACCGTGCGCGACGGCCGGACGACGGTCGAGCGCGAGGGACGGATCGAATCCGTCGAGGGCGCCCCGCTCGAGATCCTGGAACGCCTCGTCCGGCGAGACGACTTCGTGCCCGATCCCGGGCTCCCGCCCCTGGCGCGCGGAGCGGTCGGGTACCTGACCTACGACGCCGTGCGCCTCTTCGAGGCGATACCGGATCGCCACGCCCGCGAGGGCGAGATTCCGGACGCCCTCTTCCTTCTCTTCGACGCGGTCGTCGCGTTCGATCATCCGCGGCAGCGCGTGCTCCTTCTCACGACGGTCGACGCCGCCGGCCGATCGGTCGAGGCGGCGGTCGAGGCGGCGGTCGACCGGCTGGATCGTCTGGAGGCCGGCCTGCGAGCCCCCGATCCTCCGGCTTCGCCACCCGCGGTCGGAGACGATGCGCCTTTCCGAACCGCCATGCCGCGGGAACAGTTCCTCTCGGCCGTGGCGACGACGCGGGAGGCGATTGCGGCGGGGGAGGTCTACCAGGCGGTCGTCTCGCAGCGGTGGACGGCCCGCCTCGGCATCGAGCCGTTCGACGTGTATCGCGCGCTCCGCACGTTGAATCCGTCGCCCTACCTCTACTACCTCGAAACGCGGGAGGCGAGCATCCTGGGCTCCTCGCCGGAGATGCTCGTGCGCTGCCGCAACGGCGAGGTCGAGACGCGGCCGATCGCGGGCACGGTGCCTCGCGGGAAGACGCCGGCCGAGGACGACCGCCTCGCCGCGGCCCTCCTGGCGGACCCGAAGGAGCGCGCCGAGCACGTCATGCTGGTCGACCTCGCGCGCAACGATCTCGGGAGGGTCTGCGAGATCGGCAGCGTCCGGGTGGCGCGCTACGCGGCCGTCGAGAAGTTCTCCCACGTCCAGCACCTCGTCTCCGAGGTCCGCGGCCGCCTGCGCGAGGGGGCCGGCGCGGCGGAGGCGCTCGCCGCGTGCTTCCCGGCGGGGACGCTGACGGGCGCGCCCAAGATCCGGGCCATGGAGTTGATCGACGCGCTCGAGTCGGTGCGACGCGGGATCTACGGAGGCGCCGTCGGCTACTTCGATTCCTCCGGGAACTGCGATCTCGCGATCGCGATCCGGACGGCCGTCGTCGAGAGAGGACTCTGGCGGGTCCAGGCCGGGGCGGGCATCGTCGCCGACTCCGTCGCCGAGAAGGAGTACGCCGAGGCCGAGGCGAAGGCGGCGGCGCTCTTCCGGTCGATCGAGCTCGCCCGGGAGTGGTTCGCATGATCTTCGTCGTCGACAACTACGACTCCTTCACCTACAACCTGGTGCAGGCGCTCGGGAAGCTCGACCGCGACATCGTCGTCGCCCGCAACGACCGGTTCGAGCCGGCGGATGTCCTGGCGGCGAGGCCGCACGCGGTCGTGATCTCGCCCGGCCCCGGCCGCCCCGAAAGCGCCGGCCGTTCGATGGCGATGATCGCCGCCGCCGAACACGCACGAGTGCCGCTTCTGGGGGTCTGCCTCGGCCACCAGGCGATCGCCGCGCACCACGGAGGGATCGTCGAGCGGGCGCCCGAGCCGCGGCACGGAAAGAGCTCGCGCGTCGATCACGACGGGACGGGACTCTTCGACGGACTGCCGCGCCCCTTCGAGGCCGGGCGGTACCATTCGCTCGTGGTCAGGGAGGACGGCCTGCCGCCCGATCTCGTCGTCACCGGCCGGAGCGACGACGGTCTCGTCATGGCGGTCGCCCATCGGTCCCTTCCCGTCTTCGGTGTGCAGTTTCACCCGGAGTCGGTCCTGACTCCGGACGGCGAGCGGCTCCTGGAGAATTTCGTGAGGCTCGCGTCGTGACGCCCGACGTGGCCTCCGCGCTGAAGACGGTGGCGGCGCGGAAGACCCTGTCGCGCACCCTCGCCGAGGCCGCGTTCGGCGATCTCATGGACGGCCGCGCCACCGAAGCCCAGAAGGGCGCCCTCCTGCTCGGGATCGCGGTCCGCGGCGAGACGGCGGACGAGGTCGCCGGCGCCGTCTCGGCGCTGCGCTCCCGGATGCGTCGCGTCTCGACGCGGCGCGCTCCCATCCTCGACACCTGCGGGCCGGGAGGCCTGGGACGCGACCTCTTCAACCTGTCGACCGCGGCGGCCATCGTCGCGGCGGGGGCCGGGGCTGCCGTCGCGAAGCACGGCAACCGCTCGATCTCCTCGCGCGTCGGCTCGGCCGACGTCCTGGCGGCCGCCGGGGTCGGGGTCGACCTCGAGCCCGAGCGCGCCGGGCAGATTCTCGACGAAACCGGCCTCGTGTTTCTCTTCGCGCCGGCGTTTCATCCGGCGATGAAGGAGCTCGGCACGGTGCGCCGGGAGCTCGGCATCCGGACGATCTTCAACGCTCTCGGGCCGCTCGCCAATCCGGCCGGCGCGAAGCGGCAGCTGATCGGCGTGGGACGTTCGGAGCTGGCACCTCTCCTGGCCGAAGCCCTCGCGGCACTCGGCGCCGAACGGGCGATCGTGTTTCACTCCGAAAACGGGCTCGACGAGCTGATGCCGGGCGTCGGCGCCGCCGGGGTCGAGGTCGAGAACGGATGGACGCGCCCCTGGCGGCTCGACGCGGAGTCCCTCCGCCAGGGGCCGGTCGGAATCGACGCGCTGTCCGGCGGCGACGCCGAGGAAAACGCGGCCATGCTCGCGCGTCTGCTCGACGGGGAGGCGGGACCCCGTCGCGAGGCGGTCCTCCTGAACGTCGCGGTGGCGCTCGTCGTCGAGGGCCGGGCGCGCGGTATCGGCGAGGGGTACGAGCGCGCGCGCGCGGCGATCGACTCGGGGGCGGCCCGGGCGAGCTTCGAGTCCCTGCGGAAGGCGGCGGCATGAGCGACGTCCTCGAGCGGATTCTCGCGGACAAGCGGGCGCGGCTCGGACGCGGCGAGTACGCGCCTCGCGGAACGCCGGACCGTCCCACGGACGGAGCCGTCTTCGCGGCCGCGCTGCGGCAGCCGGGTACGCGGATCATCGCCGAGATCAAGGCGAGGTCGCCGTCGGCGGGTGAGATCCTCCCCGGCGCCGACGGCCGGATCGAGACCTTTGCGCTCCACTACCGCAGGGGGCATGCCGCCGCCATCTCCGTCGTCGTCGAGGAAGATCATTTCGGAGGTCGTCCCGACTGGCTGCCGCGAGCCAAGAGCATTTCGGGCCTGCCGGTCCTGATGAAGGACTTCATCGTCTCCGAGCGGCAGCTCGATTTCGCCGTCTCGCTCGGGGCCGACGCGGTGCTGCTGATCGTCCGGGCGTTGTCGGAGGAGGAGCTCGCGGCCCTCGCCGCCGGCGCGCGGGACCGAGGTCTGGCGGTCGTCGCCGAGGCCCACGGTCCCGCCGAGGTCTCCCGCGCTGCGTCCGTCGACCCCGACGTCCTCGGCGTCAACGCCCGAAACCTCGCGAGCTTCGAGACGGATCTCGAGGGACTCGTTGCGGTGGCGCCGTCGATTCCGCCTGGCCCCGTGGCGCTGGCGGAGAGCGGGGTCCGCGGCCGCGCGGACGTCGAGAGGCTGTCGGCGGCGGGGTATCGAGCGTTTCTCGTGGGGGAGGCGCTGCTTCGCTCCGAGGACCCGGAGGAAGAATTGAGGGCGCTTCGCGGATGACGGCCGTCAAGATCTGCGGCCTCACGCGGGCGGAGGACGTGGTGGCCGCGGCCGAGCTCGGGGCGGCGATCCTGGGCTTCAATTTCGCGGAGTCGTCGCCGCGGCGGATCTCGCGGACGCGGGCGCGGGAGCTCGCCGCCGCCGCACCGCCAGGAGTCCTGCGCGCCGGGGTTTTCACCGATGCCGCACATTCCGAGGTCGCGCGGGCGGTCGCGGAGGTCGGTCTCCAGATCGTGCAACTCCATCGCGCGGTGACGGCGGAAGACGTCGATGCTTTCGACGCGGGGGTCATGCCCGCGATTCGCATCGAGATGGGACGAATGGAACTTCCGCCGGCCGACGTCCTGACGAGGTGTCGCGGCCTCCTCTGGGACTCGAGCGGCGGCCGCGGACGCGCGCCGGACTGGGCGCTGGTCGAAGAGGCGGGACCCCTCCCCGTCCCCGTCTTTCTCGCGGGCGGACTCGACCCCGACAACGTCGGCGACATCATTCGGCGCCTCCGGCCCGCCGGGGTCGACGTGGCGTCGGGTGTCGAACGCGCGCCCGGCATCAAGGACCGCGGCCGGCTGCAACGTTTCTTCGAGGCGGTGCGGGAGGCCGACGATGGCTAGACGGCGCGGCTACTTCGGCGAGTACGGTGGCCGCTTCGCGCCGGAGACGCTCATGGCTCCCCTCGAGGAGCTCGAACGCGGCTTCGAGAAGTGGCGGCGGGACCGCGGATTCCGTTCCGAGCTCGACGGCCTGCTCCGCAATTACGCGGGCCGACCGACGCCCGTCACCTTCGCGAACCGGCTGACCGAGCGCCTGCGCGGCGCGAAGATCGCGTTGAAGCGCGAGGACCTCCTCCACACCGGGGCGCACAAGCTCAACAACGCCCTCGGCCAGGTCCTGCTCGCGCGGCGGATGGGCAAGTCGCGGGTCGTCGCGGAAACCGGAGCCGGCCAGCACGGCGTGGCGACGGCGGCCGCGGCCGCCAAGCTCGGCGTCGCGTGTCGCGTTTACATGGGCGTGATCGACATGGCGCGGCAGGCCCCCAACGTCTCGAGGATGCGGCTGCTCGGCGCGGAGGTCGCGGGCGTCGACGCCGGATCGAAGACGCTGAAGGACGCGATCAACGAGGCGATGCGGGATTGGACCGAGAACGTGGCCACGACGCACTACGTGCTCGGGTCGGCGCTCGGCCCGCATCCGTATCCGACGATCGTCCGGGAGTTTCAGTCCGTCATCGGACGGGAGGCGAGGGCGCAGTTTCGCCGACTCGCGGGACGCGACCCGCACGCCGTGGTGGCATGTGTCGGCGGCGGCTCGAACGCCATTGGCATCTTCTCCGCCTACCTCGCGACGCGCGTGCCGCTCTACGGTGTCGAGGCCGGCGGGCGCGGCTCCGGGGCGGGCGAGCACGCCGCGCGGTTCGCGGGAGGCTCGCCCGGCATCCTCCACGGGACCCGAACGATGCTCCTGCAGGATGCCGCGGGCCAGACGCTTCCGACGCACTCCGTGTCGGCAGGACTCGACTATCCCGCGATCGGTCCCGAGCACGCGCTCCTTCACGACACAGGGCGCGTCCGTTACACCAAGGTCTCCGACGACCAGGCGCTCGACGCCTTCGCGCTTCTCTGTGCGACCGAGGGGATCCTTCCGGCGCTCGAGTCCGCGCACGCCGTCGCTTACGCCGCGCGCCTGGCGCGCGAGGGACCGCGTTCGAAGTGGATCCTCGTCAATCTCTCCGGACGCGGCGACAAGGATCTCGACGAGGTCCTCCGCATCCGGGGCGGCGGATCGGCATGAGCCGGCTCGCCGAGGCGTTCGGCCGCGCGAGGCAGCAGGGCCGGGCCGCGTTCATCGCCTATCTCACGGCGGGCGATCCCTCGACGGAAGCGACCCTGGGTCTCGCCCGCGCGCTCGAGAAGTCGGGCGCGGACATCCTCGAGCTCGGCGTGCCCTTTTCGGACCCGGTCGCCGACGGTCCCGTGCTGCAGCGGTCCGCCTCGCGGGCGCTCGAGGCCGGGGTGACGCTCGCATCGGTGTTCGCCCTCGCGCGGCGCATCCGCGACGAGACCCGGCTCGCGCTCGTCCTCTTCTCGTACGCGAACCCGCTCCATCGCATGGGATTCGAGTGCGCCGCTGCCGGGGCGCGCGCCGCCGGATTCGACGGCGCCCTGCTGACGGACGTTCCGCCCGAGGAGGCGCGCACGTTCGTCCCGGTGCTTCGGCGCGCGGAGCTCGACACGATCTTTCTCGTCTCGCCGACTTCGCCGCTCGAGCGCATGCGCGAGGCGGCCCGCCTCTCGACCGGATTCCTGTACGTCGTCTCGCGCCGGGGCACGACGGGGGCGCGCGCCGAGTTGCCGCCGGATCTCGCGACGACCGTGCGCCGGGCGCGGCGCGTCGCCGGCCGGCTCCCGCTCGCGATCGGTTTCGGGATCGCGACGCCCGAGTCGGCGGCGCGGGCCGCGGCCCTCGCGGACGGCGTGGTCGTCGGGTCGGCACTGGTCGCCGCTGCCGAAGCCGCCGGTCGCGGCCGCGACGCCGCCGTGGGTCGCCTGGCGCGCCGTCTGGCGAAGGCTTGCCGCCGCAAGGACTGATGCGGACCGAAGGGGAGTGGTTGAAGCTCCTGCGACGGGCCGACCTTCCGCAGGAGATCCTCGAGAGCATCCTGGGGGACCGGGCCGCCCGGAAGCATCACGCCGTTCGGATGGCTCTGGCGGCTCACCCTCGGACGCCCCGGACCCAGGCGCTCGCGCTCGTCTCGACCCTCTTCTGGCGTGACCTGGCGCACCTCTCGGCCGACGCCCGGATCCATCCCGCCATCCGGCGGGCCGCGGACCAGGACATCCTCCGAAGGATTCCCGAGATGGCGATCGCCGAGAGGGTCGACCTGGCTCGCAACGTCGGCCGCGGCTCGCTTCTCCTGCTGCGCCTGGATCCGGACCCGAGGGTTCTCGCCTCGGTCCTCGACAATCGCTTCACGATCGAGGCGGATGTGATCCAGGCCGCTTTGCAGCCGTTCGCGCGGGCCGAATCGCTCGATCTGATCGTCCGGCACCCCCGCTGGGGCGCCCGTCCGGGGGTTCGAAGCGCCGTGCTCCGGAGCCCGAACCTGCCGGACGCGCTCGCGCTGACGCTGCTTTCCCGGGCGAGCCTCGACGACCTTCGGGGAATTCGTGATTCGCCGCGACGGTCCCTGCTCCTCCGCGCCTGCGCGGAAAGAGTCCTTGCGGAGCGGGCCGCCGGGGTCTAGCATCAAAGACCGACAATCCGGGGAGACGCGAATGGGTGAGACACCAATCCTGACGTTCGGAGAAGAGCTCCGCCGGGAGAGGCTCATCCGCCAGGTGTCTCTGGAGGAGATCTCCTCGGCGACGAAGATTTCGGTCCGTCTGCTGACGGCTCTCGAGTCGAGCGACGTGAAGAAGCTCCCCGCGCCGGTGTTCACCCGCGGGTTCATCCGGTCCTACTCGCGCCACCTGGGTCTCGACCCCGAGGAGATGGTCAACGCCTACCTGGCGGACCTCGCGCCGGACAAGGCCCGCGACGGCGTCGGGCCGAAAAAGGGCGCGAGGCGCTCCCGCTTTTTCCGCGGCCGCCGCGGCACCGCCGGCACGCTCGTCGTCAGCGTCACCGGGATCCTGCTGCTCCTGGGGTTGATCGCGCGCCCCGAGCGTCGCGGAGCGCCCACGTCCCCGACCGCGGCGAGGGCGGTTGCGCCCGTCAGCTTCAAGAACGTGGCCGTTTCGCCGGGACCGGCGCCGCGAATCCAGGACGAGGCGCCGGCGCCCGCCGAGCCCGCCCCGTCATCGTCCGGCGTGAAGATGACGCTGGAGTTCGCCGACGACTCGTGGACCGAAGTGTCCGCGGACGGGACGCCGATCTTCGCCGGACTGATTCGCCGCGGCACCAAGCGCGAGTTCGAGGCACGCGAAGGGTTCCGCCTCACGCTCGGCAACGCCGGCGGCGTTCGCGTCACGGTCGACGGCCGCGCCCTGGAACCTCTCGGAGGAGCGGGTCAGGTCGTCCGGAATCGGCCCGTGCCCGAGCCGCGGCTGCAGAGCTAGCTCCCCGGCTCCCGCTTGGCCGAATCCGAGCCCCCGCCCGCGGCCGAGCCCCGGGACCTCCTTTCGCTCGTCCGGTCGGCCCACGCTCCCCGGGACCTGCGGATCTTCGCGGCGCGCGGCCTCCTGCCGCTCGAGCGGGACGACCGCCTCCGCGCTCTGCTCGCGGTGGTCGTCGACGAAGACCCTGGCATCGGCCCTCCCGCCCTCGAGACGTTTGCGACCCTGCCCCCGGACGACATCGTCCGGTTCCTCGAACGGGGCTCTCCCAGCGAGACCGAGATCGACACCGTCAGTCGGATTAGCGAGGACCCCTTCGTCCTCGAGGAAATCATCCGCCACCCGGACACTGCGAACGACACCCTGCTGAGGCTCGCCTCGACGGTCGTCGGCGATCCGCAGGAGGCGCTGATCGTCAACCACGTGCGGCTCATCCGTCAGCCGGCGCTGATCGACGCGCTCCTCGCGAACCCGGGACTGACCGCCGACGGCCGGCGGCGGCTGGCGGAAATGCGCGAGGAGTTCTTCGAGAAAGAGGAGCGGCGGCGCGAGCAGGAGCGCCGGCGGCGCGAAGAGGAGGAGCGCCGCGTGCGCCAGGAGGCGCAGGGAATCGTCTTCGACGAAGCAGACGAAGAGCCCGCCGCCGAGGCCGGGGAGGCCGGCGAATCCGCCGCTCTTTCCCAGGAGGAGGTGGACGCTGGGCTCGGGGCGATCTACCGGCGCATCTCCATGATGACCGTCAAGGAGAAGGTCGAGCTGGCCCAGAAGGGGAACAAGGAGGAGCGCCGGATCCTGATCGGCGACGCGAACAAGATCGTGAGCATGGCGGTCCTGAACTCCGAGTCGCTTTCGCAGGCCGAGATCGAGACCTTCTGCTCGATGCGGCACCTCGCCACCGAGATCTTTCACGAGGTGGCGACGACGCGGGAGTGGATCAAGAAGCCTCGGATTCAGCTCGCCCTCGTCACCAATCCCGCCGTCCCGCTCTCGATCACCCTTCCGCTGGTCAAATTCCTCGGCTTGCGCGACCTGCGGAACATCGGCCGGGACCGCAATCTTCCGGAGGGAATCCGCCTGGCCGCACGAAAAATCCTGCTCGACAAGCGAGGTTGAACGCGGCCCGTGAGGCGCGCCCGGCGCGGCGGCGCTTGCCGGGAGGCTGGTCTTTCCCATATGTTAACCTTCGTTGAAAAATTCCGCCGCGCGGTTGAAGGGCTCCCACGATGTCGCGAGAAGCTGATTACTACGCGCTCCTCGGGGTACCGAGGGACGCCAGCGAGGCCGAAATCCGGGAACGGTTTCGGTCGCTGGCGAGAGAAGCCCATCCGGATCGCGCGCCGGCGTCGAAGAAGGCCGAGGCCGAAGCCAAGTTTCAGGATCTGACCGAGGCAGTCAACGTGCTGACGAGTCCGGAAAAACGAAGAGCCTACGACTTCGATCTCGCGGCCGCGCGGAGCGCGCCGGAGATCGGGGGCGACGCCGTGTCGCAGAATTACGTTTCCCAGGGCATCGCCGCCTACAAGGAGCGGAAGTTCGCGGAGGCGGCGGGCAACTTCCAGCTCGCGGTGCACCGCAATCCTCGCGACGTCAAGGCGCAGCACTATCTCGGACTCGCCTCCGCCCGGGCGGGCGACATGCGGGCGGCGGTCAAGGCGATCGAGACCGCCCTGCAGATCGAGCCCCACAATGGCGGGATGTTGAAGGACGCGGGGGCGATCTTCCGCCAGGCGGGCCTGCTGCTGAAGGCCGAGAAGGCCTACCAGGAGGCCCTGCGGTGGGACCCCTCGGCAGGCGACGCGCGCAAGGCGCTCGAAGAAGTCCGCGTGCAGCGCGCAGGCAAGGGGTAGCTCGGCCATGGCCCAGATCGACGCGTTCGGACTGACGGACGTCGGCAGGAAGCGCAAGCACAACGAGGACGCTTACGCTCTCGACGAGACCGAGGGCCTCTTCATCGTGGCCGACGGGATGGGCGGTCACGCCGCCGGAGAAGTCGCCGCGAAGATCACCGTCGAGACGATCGGAGAGTTCATCGCCGCCACGCGCCAGAAGGAAGAGGCGACGTGGCCGTTCAAGTACAACCACGAGCTCCACTTCAACAGCAACCGGCTGGCGATCGCGATCGAAAAGGCCAACGAGCGGGTGATGTCGGCGGTCGCCGCCCAGCCCTGGTTGAAGGGGATGGGCACGACGGTGGTGGCCGGACTTCTGAACGAGAAGATCCTCTCGCTCGCGCACGTCGGCGACAGCCGAGCGTACCTCTACCGCGCCGGCGAGCTGACCCGCCTGACCGACGATCACTCCTGGGTCCACGAGCAGGTCTCGGCCGGCATCCTCACGGAGGAGGAAGCGAAGACCCACCCGCTCAAGAACGTCGTGACGCGGGCTCTCGGCGGCGGCCCCTCGGTCGCTCCCGACCTGCGCGAAATGGAGTTCTCGCGCGGGGACGCCTTCCTGTTCTGTTCCGACGGCCTGACGACGATGCTCTCGGACGAGGAAATCCGCGACTCGATCGCCGTGGACGAGACGCGCACGGCGGAGGCCCTCTGCCAGGGCCTGGTGGATCTCGCCAACGAAAAGGGCGGGGTCGACAACATCACCGTGGTCTACGTCCGCATCCCCGGCCGCGCGACGCTGGAGAAGGTCGACCGCGTGCAGAAGGTCGTCAAGGCGGACGTGCCGGAGAAGGCCGCGAAGTAGGCGCGACGCCGCCTCCCGGAAATTCGTACAACGGTTGACGATCTCTCGCCCGGGGGCTACCCTCAGGAATGGTCAGATTGCGCCCGTCCGGCCTGCTCATCGCCGGCATCCTCCTGGGATGCGGGGCCGCGCGGGCCGTTTCTCCCGCTCCGGCCGACCCGGACCCGGCGTTCGTCGAACAGGCGGTGGACGCGTTCGTGGGCGAGGCCTCGCTCCGCGACGGGGGCGACGGTGACCTCTGGGCGCTCACCGCGTCTCCTCTCATCGATTTCCGCGCGCATCCAGCCGCTCTTGGACGTCTCTGGGTCCAGGAGGCGGCATTCGCGGCCAGCGACGGCAGCCTCTGGCGCAGGGCCCGCGAGGAAGCGGCCTCGAGCGGGGAGAAACCGAAGCAAGCCCTGGCGCGGCTCGTCACGGACGTCGCGCGCAGCGACGGGCGCCTTCTCCTGCGCGCGGCCGCCCGCCTCTTCGTCTCGCTCGAGCCCGAAGCGTCGCCCTCCCGCCTGAAGATCGTGGAGGTCGAGGCCGGGGCCCTCGATGCCGCGCCGCCGCCCGCGCTCTCCGTCAGCCACCGCTCGATCGTGCCCGACGGAGAGACCGACGCCCTCGTGCTCGCGTGGCCGCCCGACGGCGGCGATGCGGCCGCCGTCGTCCGGTACGTGGACCGGGCGCTTCCGCCCGACGTCGTCTTCTTCTCGGCGGGAGACCGCCGGGCGATCCCGCTTTCGGGAGTGGCGCGCGTCGACTTTCTCGTCGCGGGCAACGACCAGGGCGTGGCCGGGCTGCGGGCGCCCGTCGACTGCGTGCGCGACGCGGCCGCGCCGTTCTCGCGGCTCGAGGCCCGCGCCGCGGCCGGTGCCGGAGGGCCGCGGCTGACGTGGACCACGGCCTCGCACGACGGTATCTGGGGCTGGGCGGTGTTCCGCGAGGAGGTTCTGGCGGATGGACGCATCGCGCGCACCGGGCCGGAGCTCGTGCCGTCCTCGGAGCGAGCGCTCGAGTCCTTCGGCTACGCGTTCGTCGACACGGCGGCCGCTCCCGACACGTTCTACCGCTACACCGTCTGGGCGGTGACCGACGAAGGGCTGCTGGCGAAGGCCTTCTCGGCGACTCTCGACACCGGCCGAATCCGCCGCGACTGAACCTCCGGCGCGGTTCCTAGGACCGGCGGCGCTTGCGGCGTCGGTCGCGGGCGAGCTGCTCCCGCACGATCTCGCGATGGTCGAAGGCGAAATTCACGCGGGCGATCTCCCTCGGCGTGAACCACCGGGCGTCGGCCGCGTCGTCGCCGCCCTTGGCGCGGCCCGAGCGCGGCGTGGCGCGGTAGAGGACCGTGACGTTGTGGCCGCGGGGGTCGCGGTCCGGGCGTGAGTACACGCCGAGGAGCTCCCGGACCCGCACGCGCAGTCCCGTCTCCTCCAGCGTTTCGCGCGCGCAGCACTGCTCGGTCGTCTCCTTCCACTCGCAGAATCCGCCCGGCAGGCCCCACGAGCCCTCGAACGGCGGCCGCCCGCGCTGAACGAGCAGGACGCGGCCGCGGCGGTCGCGAATCCAGGAGTCGACGGTGAGCCGGGGCATGCGCTTCTTCGTGTAAGGGTTCGTCATCCGTACCTCTCGAAAAACTCCCGGATCTCCTCGGCGGGCCGCCGCGTGACGAGCTCGGCCGGAGTCTCGTCGTACCAGTCGCGGGGAAGCCTGCTGACGTAGGGCTCCTCCATGAATCGCGCGCAGACCAGAGCGATGACTCCGCGGTCGGTCTCGCTGCGAATGAGACGGCCGGCCGCCTGGACGACCCGCGTCATCCCCGGCTGGAGGTAGGCGTAGTCGAAGCCGGCCTCCTCCTGGTCGTCGAAGTAACGGCGCAGCAGCTCCCTCTCGAACGAGACCTGAGGCAGCGCCGGCGAGACGACGAACACGGCCGAGAGCAGATCCCCGGGATAGTCGACGCCCTCGGCGTACATCCCGCCCGAGACCGCGAAGAGCAGCGTGCCTCCCGGCGGGGGCGAGGACAGCGCCTCGAGCAGCTGCTGGCGCTCGAATCCCGTCAGATCGGGCCGCTGGACCAGGAGCCGCGAACGCGTCGCCGGCATTCGCGAGGCGACCTCGCTGAGGAAGCGGTACGAGGGGAAGAGCACGAGATCGTTTCCGCCGTGCGCGTCGGACATCTCGCCGAGGAGGGTCGCGATGCGGCCGTAGTTGCGCTCGCGGGCGGTGTAGGTCGTGCGGACCCACGGCACGATCATCACCTTGCGGTTCTCGGGCGGGAAGGGCGGCGGAAGCGAGATCGACGACGTGCGGTCGGCTTCGAGCCCCAGGACGCGGCGGATGTTCTCGGGCGGCGTCAGCGTCGCCGAGAGGAGCACGGCCGAAGAGGCTTCCCGGAAGATCGAGGACAGCGCTCTCGACGGGTCGAGGCAGACGAGCGCGAGGCGGATGCCGGATGCGCGGCGCTCCACCACCGTCGAAAAGTCCGGTCCGAGCATGGAGAGCACCGCGGCGAAGCGCTGCAGCGTGAAGTGGAAATCCAGGACGGGATCGTCGACCATCGCCAGGCGCGTTTCCCGCTTCCACGCGAGGTAGCGCATCAACTTCTGCTCCCACGCCGCGCGCAACTCGAGAAGGGCTTCGCGGGGAGGATCGACTTCCGCGATGGCTTCGCCCTCCGGCAGGTCCTCCGCGCACCCGGCGAGGATTCCGGCGAGGTCGTCGATCGAGGCGACGATGTCCGCAAACAGCTCTCCCGGCTGGAGGACGAGGCGATTGCGCAAACCGGCGAGCTCCGCTTCCAGGATCTCGGGGGAAAAGATCTGACGCGCCCGGTCGGGAAGGTTGTGCGCCTCGTCGACCAGCAGAATCGCTTCGCGAAGGTCCTCGCCCGTCAGGTGACGGAGCGCGGCGGCCGGCTCGAACACGTAGTTGTAGTCGGCAACGATCGCGTCGGCGCGGTGCGCGAGCTCGAGCTGGACCTCGAAGGGGCAGACTTCCTCCCGCCGTGCTTCTTCGAAGACGACGTCCGGGTCGTGGTGGGAGTAGGAGTCGCGCAGGCGTCCGAGGAGGTTCGACCGCTCCATCTTTTCGGGGTAGCCCCGGGCGAAGCGGCAGAAGTCCTCGTGGCAGATGATCCGGTCGTTGGCGCACATCCGGTCCTTGGCCCGGACCTGGACGGTGTGAAACGCGCGTTCGTTCATCGCCACGAGGGCCGAGACCGCCATCTTCTGCTGCAGCGTCTTGGACGTCAGGAAGACGACCTGCCGGCCGGTCGCGAGGCCCTCGGCGAGGGCGGGGTGGAGAGCCGCGGCCGTCTTGCCCGAGCCCGTCGGCGCCTCGGCCAGCAGGTGCTCCCGGTTTCGCACGGCCAGGCGGACCGCCTCGATCATCTTTTCCTGGCCGGGACGCGGGGCCGTGTGCGGGAAGGGGAGCCGCTCGGCCGCGGCGGCCTTGCGCAGCCGGACGACCTTCTGCCCCCGCCAGATGCCGAGCGCCCGGGCGAGCCGCCGCTCGACCTCCCGCTCGACGTCTTCGTCGAAGGGGACCTGCAGCGACAGCTCCTCGCCCGTCTCGATGTCGACGTAGACGACGGCACCCGCGACCCGGCCGTGGCCCAGGCGCTTCCAGAGGTAGCAGTAACCGAGGAGCTGCCGTCGGTCGCGCTCGAAGGCGTAGCCCTGGGGCCGCACTCCATCGACCGACAGGTTGGTCGACTTGAGCTCCTCGATGAGCCAGTGACCCGGCTCACGCTCGATGCAGCCGTCGAGGCGTCCGGTCAGGACCGCGGTCCAGTCCTCGACCGGGATCCTGGCCTCCAGGTGGACTTCGCAGCGGTAGGACGGGTGCGACGACCTGTCTCTCGGCGAGGACACGGCTGTGGATCTGGCTTCCGAGCCCGAGCCGACGCCAGCCATCGCCCCGATCGAACCCGACGCGGCGGAACCCCTCGTCTTCCGCCAGCTCTCGCACGGAGATCTCGAAGACGCGGGATTCCTCGTCAAAGCGCAACCGGTCGATTATAATTTGAGAGTGACGAGCGCTGCGCGCAGATACGTCCGCGTTGCGGCGCTCCACGCCGCACTCCTGCTTCTCGTCGCGCCACTCTCCGCGCGGACCCGAACGACGAAGGACGCGCCGTCGCTCCGCTCGGCGCTGGAGATCGCCGCGTTCCGCCCTCCCGCCGCCAAGTCGGGTGTCTCGATCGCGGTCGCGGACCTCTCGACAGGGGAGATGGTTTTCGAGCGCAACCCGGCGACGCCCGAAACGATCGCCTCCGTCACGAAGATGATTTCGACAGCGGCGGCGCTGCACTATCTCGGGCCGAGCTACAAGTTCCGGACGACGTTCTGGCGCCGCGGCGACATCAAGGACGGGAACCTCCTCGGCTCGCTCCTCGTCGTCGGCGGAGGCGACCCCAACATCTCCGGGCGCTTCTACGACGACGACTCGTTCGCCATCTTCGACAAGTGGGCCGCGGGCCTGCGGCAGGCCGGCATTCTCCGCGTGACCGGCGACCTGATCCTGAACGCGAGCTCCTTCGACGAGGAATACCGCCACCCGGACTGGCCGCCGGAACGCGATTCGCGCTGGTACCAGGCCCCCATCTCGGCCCTCTCGTACAACGACAACGTCGTCGTCGTTTCCGTCGGCCGCGGAGGAATCCCGGGCGCTCCGGCGAATGTCACGATCGACCCCGACACGGATGTCGTTCAGGCGCTGACCCGAGCCCGCACGGTCGGCAAGGGTGGCAAGGTGCGGATCGCCGTGGCGCGCCCGAGCGGTTCCGACGTGGTGACGGTGTCGGGGACGGTTCCCAATCGCTACTTCCGCTGGGCGGCCCCGCTCGCGATCGACGATCCGCCGAAGTTCTTCGGGGCCGCGCTACGCAGCCGCCTGCGCGCCGCCGGGATCGAGCTCACCGGCAACGTCGTGGAGCGCGCCGTGCCCGCCGACAACGCCTGGATCCTGGTGGCGACGACGGAATCCGACATCCTCCCGACGCTCTCCATCGCGAACAAGCGAAGCCAGAGCTTCTACGCCGAACAGATCTTCAAGACCCTGGCATACGAGAAGACGGGGAAGGGGAGCTGGCAGGGCGCCCTGACGCTCGCCAGGCAGTTCCTCACGACCCTTGGCCTGGAGGCGGCGCGATTCGATCTCCATGACGGCTCCGGCCTGTCGGCGAATAACCGTGTGTCGGCGGGCGACCTCGTCAGCTTTCTCGAGGCCATGAACACCCATCCCCAGGGGGCCCTCTGGCGGTCGACCCTCGCCATCTCGGGGGAGGCCGACGGGTCCCTCCGCGGCCGCCTCCTCGACAGCCGTAGCCGTGGGCAGGTCAATGCCAAGACCGGCACCCTCAACGGCGTGTCGACCCTGGCAGGCTATGCCCAGGCGGGCTCCGGGAAGACCTACGCTTTCGCCATCCTGCTCAACGGGCCCGGCGTCAGCGAGTCCCGCGGCCACGCCTACCAGGACCGCCTCGTCCGGACCCTGATCCAGAAGGGGTAGGAGACCCCCGGGTTGCCCTCCCGGGGCGACAAAATCTCTTGACACCCCTCGCCGCGGGTGTGATCAAATACACATTGATTCGTTTACCGGACCGCGCGGCGGTCCGCTCAAGTAGGTGGGAATCCTGATGTTGGAGCTGGAGTACCGGCGGAGCTTCGCTTTTTGGCGGGGTTTTCGTGCGGTGGGCGCTGACCTCAGGTTCAGGTTTTCGACCCGGGCGTTTTGCCCTGGTCATTTGGCGAAAGGTGGCTGTTATGAACTCCCTTACGGGCGGCGTGCCCGGCGTACACAGGCACCTAAACAACTGACTTGATAGTCGTTTATCAGCCTACTGCCCGATATGGGCAGGAGGGCTTTGCTTTATCTGCAGATAGCGATTATGATTCGCTACCAGTTCCCCGACGAGTCAGGAGCGTGGTGATGGAAATTCGGACGACCTCAGCGCGCCGAATCTCCTGAGAATCTCTTCGAGCGAGAAGTCCATCTCGGTCTTCCAAGAAACGCTTGGTCTGATCCACATCGCTCTTGTTTCCCACTACCGGCTAGTCGAGCAGGAAGCGACTGAACTTGAGAAGGATCTCTTTGTTTGGTTTCGTCGCTTCTGCTATCGCCCGGGTGCGTCTCCGAGGGAGAACAGGCCTTTCCTCCTTGTTGCCTGCTGCCAATTCGCGCGGGAGTATCAGAAGTACGTTGTAGGGACTGGCGCGCGTCCCTCCGATGAGCAACTAGATCAGATCCTTCAACGCGAGCCCGCGGACGTTGCGCACGACTTTTCTCGCAGTCTCCAGCTGTTCGACTTTCGTAGATCAGATGCCTGAACAGGGTCGAGTGCTCGCATTTCGCGGCGCGAGACTTCGTCGAACCGATCTCCCCAGCGCAAGCCTTCGGGGTCGCTAAGGAATACTTCGCGCTCGTCCGTATGAGGATACGGCACAGTCGGGAGGCGGACGCGGTCTATGGTGATGCTGACGTTCTGATGGCGATTTGCGGCCATCTTCGGGAGCACGTCAATGTGAGCCCGGCTGACGTCTCTTCGGCAGGCGACTCGTATCTTTTCGTGGGTTTCGGCCCGCCCGCAGGGTATCGGTTTCTTCGACGAGCGTGATTTTTTCTTGGGAGAGAGCGCTCTGTTGGCTGGCACTGCGACCCGAGATCCTGGGAAATCGCGCCGACACTGAGCTTTGGCTAGATCGTGCTGACGCGGGGTATCGTCACACGATCAATCCCACACCGAATTTGGCCCGCGTGGCTACACTCGTCTGACCCTTCGATTCGATATGCGGCGACACGGTGAGGTATTGGAGTTCTTGCCGTCGGTTGCGCTGACCTTCGAAAAGCTCGGCATGTACTGCGGAGCTGGCGAAATGCTGGTTCTTGGAGGCCATGAGCCTGAAGGAGTTGGGCCGTTCAGTTGACGCGGCGGCTAAGCTCCAGGGACTTTTCTCCGGAGCCGAGTTCAGGCAAGAGAGCGCCCTTCGCGGAATGGCGATTCTGTTTATCGGGGATCTGCGGTCTGCAGACGGGAAGCTCGAGTCGGCCTTGGCGGCATATCAGGAAGCTCTACCGCTACTGAAGGCCTGTAACCGGCACGCCGCTCTCGCGGACTTGAAGGGAAGCGTCGGTCAGACGCTTCGAGCAATGGGCAGACTGAACCAGGCGGTCGAGGCCTATCGAGAGGCCGTCAACGATCACGTGCGTCTCGGGATGCAGACGCGCGCCGCATATCTCCGTGTCGTCCTGGCCGAGGCATTGCTGGATCAGCGCAAGCCACGAGAGGCCGAATGGGAGTTGCTCGCTGCGCTGCCCACGATTGAGCAGGAAGGAATGGCTCCTGAGGGACTTGCGGCTATCTCTCTGCTAAGAGAGTCGGTTCGTCAGCGCAAGACCGATCCCGCGGCACTCGCCCGGGTTCGCGATTACCTGAAGGCGGCCAACTAGCCCGGTCTGGCTCAATTTGCCCGGCACTATCGACGAGTGCTGGCGGCTCGATCCCCTCCTCATGACAATATGTAAGTAGGGACCTGCCTCCGGATCCTCCAGAGGAGGGGCGATGGCAACAAACGTGAGGCCCAAGCGGCCCCGGGTGGTCACCAGGCGATATCCGCCTCAGAGGCTTCCAACCGAGGACATCGAGGCTTTCTACCGCCAGGTGTTCCTGCCGCTGGTCCGAAGAGCGACTTGGAAGCACAGACTTTCTCAAGAGGATGCAAGGGACATCGTCCAAGACGCCTTTGTTCTGGCCCTAACCCGTCTGCAGGCAAGTGGCAATCCTAAGGCATGGTTAATTCAGGTAGTCGATCATCTCTCGATCAACCTGCGCCGAAAGGCAATGCGACGAGCCAGCTTGACCCAACGCTGGGGCCTCTCAGACACAGAAGAAAGCGAAAAGGAGCTGAGCGATTAATCAAACCGGCAACCTTCTACGACGGATTTCTGCTTGGGTTGATGCTACCCGGTCAGTTGAGGTGGCTACCGGACCGAGTCAGGCTGATTCCAGACGAAAGGCGGCCGCGGTTCGAAAGAAGCTACCGCCAGCGTACGAAGCGCGTTTCGTGTCCGAGTTGGAGAGGGATTCGGAGCTGCCCGACACCCTACACGCGTTAGTTGAACTGCTGGAATCGTCGATTGGAACTCGGGAGACCCGTTTCCTTCATGAAATTTCAGCTGGCTGGGATCTTGTCGCAAGTGCTAGTTGGGAAGACGAGTGTTGCGAACGCGATGACTTGCTCGCTCGCATCGCGTTCCTCGGATGGGATTACTGCAGGGAGTATCGAACGTACCAAGAGACGGAGGAATGGCGGCGGCGCTGCGTGGAGCACTCTCTGGCTCAGCCTCACGTTCGCCAATTCCTTGCGCTTGAACCAGAAGAGCGCTCTCCAGGTTTGATGCGTCGTTTCCTTTCCGAGTGGCCCGTGCTTCTCGCAGCGTGCGATCGATTGGAACGCGAGCGCAACAGGTCACCGAAGTTGGTCGAAAGCGACGCACTATCGCTGTACCTGTGGCTGTCGTCGTGTCCCGCCCAGGTCGGGAAGCAGTCGGAACTCAGGGAGTACTTTCTGGCCTATGCAGCCCTGCGGGTGACGACATCGCTTCAGTATCTTGGTGGTGATGCGCACTGGAATGAATGGTTTGCCAGAACGAATGCGCACGTCGAGCGTGCTAACGGCGCCGAACCGCTGAGGCAATTGGTTAGGTTTGCGCATCTCTCTTACTTGCACGTCAAGGGAGAACCCTCGATTGTCTTAGAGTCGATTGGCGAGGTCATCAGGCGGTTCCAGGAATTGGGGATGACGGATAGAGAACTTAGCGCTCGCTTTCTCGAGAGCATGGCCCTGAAGGACATCGGTCGGCTCGACGAGGCCCTGATCAAATTGCTGGAAGTTAGGACGATGGCGGCGAGCATCGCGGACGACTTGGTGCTAGGTCTTGCACTCGCCCAGTCCTCTCAGATTCACAGCGAGCTGGGCGAAAGCGCAAAGGCAGAGGAGCTCGCCTTCGAAGCACTGCCTATTTCCTTGCGGAGTGGATGCCCTTGGGCGGTCGCGGATGTGCAGGCCGGTCTGGGAGAAGTCCTTCGTAACCAGGCTGACTTCGAGCGCTCCATTCAGGGATACCGGGCTGGGGTAGCGATCCTACAGAGAGCTGGGATGAATGCCAAAGTTGCATACATCCGTGTCATCCTCGCCGAGAGCCTACTTCTCGCTGGAAGACATGATGAATCAGCCGTCGAGATACTTAATGCTCTCCCGACTATCGAGCGTGAATGTCTCAATAAGGAGGCGGTCGCCGCCATCGCGATCCTGCGAGAAGCGATGCGGCGTCACAGTTCTGATTCGGGTGCGTTGAGAACCCTTCAAGCGAGTCTTCAGCGGATGCGAGACGAGGGCCGCCTCTGAGCATCTGGCGGCGGCTGCTCGCACTATTCTGGCGTACGCGCCGTCCGCCTGGTGCTCCTCCGCCCCCTCCGTCCGCTCCGCAACGAGACCAGATCGTTCCTTTCGGGTTCTGAAGCCGCTCTCGGGGATATGGTTCCCCGCGTGGCAACCGTCCTCTACCTGCACGGCTTCGCCTCTTCGCCCAGCGGGCGAAAGATCGCGCTGCTGCGGGAGGCGCTGGAACCCCTGGGCGATCGCGTCGTCGCGCCGGACCTGAACCGGCCTTCGTTCCTCCGGCTGAGCTTCGATGCGATCGTGGACGAGGCCGTGCGCGCCGCGGCCGCCGAATCGCCCACCGTCGTGGTCGGCAGCTCGCTCGGGGCGCTCGCGGCGCTGGCCGCGGCGAAGCGGGGCATGAGCGCGCCACTGATCCTGCTCGCACCGGCGCTGGCGTTCGGCTCGCGGTGGATCGAAAAGCTCGCTCCCGGCGATCCGGTGCGCTTCTTCCACCACGGGCAGGGAAGGGAGCTCGAGATCCATCGGCGGTTCTTCCAGGAGATGGCGGTGCTCGACGTCGACCGCGAACCTCCGCCGCAGCGGGCGATGGTGCTGATGGGTGTGCGGGACGAGAGCGTGCCCTTCGAGGGTGTCAGGTCGACCTGGAAGCGCTGGGAGGACAGCGGCCGTCTCGCGCCGGGATCGGAATTCTTCGCCATCCCGGAAGGTGATCACGGGCTGGTGGCATTCGTCCCGGAGATCGTACGAGCGATTCGAGCTCTGGCCGCGTGACGCTGATCGCCTTCGAAAGTCGTCGGCCGGCGACCGGATAGAATCCTCGCCTCATGGCGCTTTCGGGTCTGGGGCTCTTTCTGCTGGAAGCCTGCACGGGCACGGCCTTCCTGCTGCTGTTTTTCCCTCCGAAGGTCCTGGGGCGCGGCTTCTTTTCGCTTCACGGAGCAATCGCAACGATCTTTGCGGGTCTGGCGCTCGCGGTCCGTCCGCCGGGGCTTCCCTTCGGGATGACGGCCGCGGCGACGGGGTTTCTCGCGGCGTACACGATCGCGGCGAACGGGGGAGAAGCCTCCCGTGCTCGGATCCTCCTCCTCGCCGGCGCAGGCTGCGCGGGCTGGGCCCTGGCGCGGGTCGCCCTGATTGCGCCCCGGGACGCGGGTGACGCCTGGACGGTGGTCGGCGCGCTGGCCGGCGGGCTCTTTTTCGGCTCGGTGCTGGTCGTCATGAACCTCGGGCACTGGTATCTCGTGTCGCGTTCGCTGCCGTTCCAGCTCCTGGCGCGGGGCGCCGCCCTCTTCGCGGGGCTCGCGATCTTCCGGACGGCCTATCTCGCGATCGCCGTGACCGTCCAGCGCCACTCGGAGGGGGTCCAGACGCTGGTTTCGCTCGAGCGGGACGCACTCTTCTTTCTCTTTCGCGTCCTGTGGGGCATCGCCGGTCCGCTCGCGCTGTCATACTTCATCTGGCGGACGGCCGAGCTGAAGTCGAACCAGGCGGCCACCGGGCTCCTCTACGTCGCTCTCGTGTTCGTCCTGATCGGCGAGCTTCTGTCCTCGTACCTGACCGTCGCGACGGGATTTCCGGCCTAGGCGGGCGACGTTTCGATGCGGGCGAGGTATTACTGCCCCGATTGCCTGACGGCGCGGGAACACACGGAGACCGACGCCGGCGCATTCGCGTGCGCCGGTTGCGGGCGCGCCTACGAGGCGAAACTCGCGGCGGCGATGGGAAGCGCGGGCCTCGAGCAGTGCGGCTTCTGCGAAAATCGGGTCTTCTTTCTGCAGAAAGACTTCGACCAGCGGCTCGGCTGCCTGATCATGGCGACGACGCTCGCGGCGGCGCTCGTCGTGGGCTGGAAAGTGGGCTGGATCTGGTTCACGCCCGTGCTCCTGGCGACGGTCGTGATCGACTGGATCGTGGCGGCGAAGATCCGGCCGGTGACGATCTGCTACCGCTGCGACGCGGAGTACCGGGACGTCCCGGTCAATCCCGGCCATAAGGGCTACGATCCCCACATCGCCGAGCGGTACGCCGAGCGGAAGACGGTGCGGCGGATGCGGTGAAGAAGATCTACGACATCTCGCGGCCGATCTCGGAAGAGACCCCGGTCTGGCCGGGGGATGTCGGGTTTTCCTGGCGGGAAACGGCGCGTGCGGGAGCGGGTCTCGGCGCGCCCTGGGGCTCGACCTGCTTCACGATGAGCGCGCACTGCGGGACGCACGCGGACGCACCGAGCCACCTCTTCGAAGACGGGGTGGCGATCGCCGAAGCGCCGCTCGCGGCTTACGTGGGGCCGGCGCGCGTCCTGGCGCTGCCGGGCGTGGGCGAAGTCGGGCCGGACGCCCTTCCCCGGCGCAGCCTCGGGCCCTCCCGGGTCCTGTTTCGCAGCTTCGCGAAGGCCTCACTCTCGCCGCTCGCCGCCATCCGGCTGGCCGAGGCCGGCGCGATGCTCGTCGGAACCGACGGCGCCTCGATCGACCCCGAGGATGCCGAGGATCTGCCCGCCCACCGCGCGCTCCTGTCGCGGGGCGTCGCGCTCCTCGAGGACCTCGACCTCTCCGCCGTGCCGGACGGCGACTACGAGCTCGTGGCCCTGCCGCTGCGGTTCCGGGACCTCGACGCCTCGCCCGTCCGCGCCATCCTCATCGAGACCTGAGCCGGTCTACGGTCTACGGGAAGAGTCCCCGGATGCGCGTGGCCTCTTCGACCCGCCCGACCGCGAGGATGAGCGCTCCCGTCCGAAGGTCCGTGTCGTGCTTGCGTGCGGCCTCGGCGACGTCCTCGTAGGCGCGCCTGATCGTGCGCTCGAGGTGCGTGCGCACGACGTCGGAGTCCCAGAAGAACGAGTAGAGGTCCTGCACCCACTCGAAATACGACACCGTCACTCCGCCCGCGTTGGCGAGAATGTCGGGAATCACGACGCAGCCGTTGGCGCGGAGGATGTCGTCGGCGTCCGGCGTCGTGGGACCGTTCGCCGCCTCGGCGATGATCTTCGCCTTGACCCGCGGGGCGTTCTCACGGGTGATCACGCCCTCGAGCGCCGCCGGCACCAGGATGTCGACCGGCAGCTCGAGAAGCTCCGCGTTCGAAATTCTCTCTCCGTGGCCCGCCGTGACCGAGCCCTTCTTTCCTTTGGCCGCGTTGACGAGCTCCATCCGCAGGCCCTTCTTGTCGAAGATCCCGCCCTGGGAATCCGAGACGGCGACGACCTTCACGCCGGCTTCTTCGAGAAAACGGGCTGCGATCGACCCGGCGTTGCCGTAGCCCTGGACCGCGGCGGTCGCTCCCTTCAGCGGCAGGCGCATGCGTTTGGCGGCCTCGTCGATGGCCACGAAGCAGCCCTCGGCGGTCGCATCGTTGCGGCCGGCCGAGCCTCCCAGAGGGATGGGTTTGCCCGTGACGACGCCGAGCGTCGAATAGCCGTGGATCATCGAAAACGTATCCATGATCCAGGCCATGTGCTGTGGCGTCGTGTAGACGTCCGGGGCGGGGATGTCCCGGTCGTGGCCGAGCACGATCGCGATCTCGGAGGTGTAGCGGCGGGTCAGCCGCTCGTTCTCGTCCATCGAGAGCTTCTTGGGGTCGACCGTGACGCCGCCCTTGGCGCCGCCGAAGGGGATGTTGACGACGGCGCACTTCCACGTCATCCACATCGCGAGCGCCTTGACCTCGTCGATCGTGACTCCCGGGTGGAAGCGAATGCCGCCCTTGGACGGCCCGCGAGCGATGTTGTGCTGGACCCGGTATCCCGTGAAGACCTTGATCCGTTTGTTGTCCATGCGGACCGGGATCGAGACGATCAGTTGCCGTTTCGGGGTCCGGAGGACCTCGCGCATTCCGGCGTCGAGCCCGAGATGGTCCGCCGCCCGCTCGAACTGGCGCTGCGCGAACTCGAACGGATTCAGATTCTCGGGTGTGGGCGGAGCGGCAGGTGAGGCGGGCTTCTTCGCCGGGACGGTCAAACGTCGGGGATTCCGTGCCATTCGTCTCTCCTTCGCGCCGGGCGCAATTGGGGAGGGATGCGTTTCGCCGGGTCAGGGACCAGCCAGGGCAATTGTGGCGGCCGCGTGCTGCGCGAGCTGCCACAGACCGGATGGGAAGACGCCGAGAACGAGTATGCCCGCCGCACAGAGCGCGAGCGCGAGCCGGTCCGCGGCCCCGAGCGTCGGGGGCGGCTCCGCCTCGACGGGTTCGCGCATGTAGAGGATGTAGACGACCTTGAGGTAGTACCCCACGGACACGAGGCTGTTGGCGACGCCGATCAGGGCGAGGGCGTAGAGGCCCTTCTCGAGAGCGGCCTTGAACACGAAGAACTTCCCGATGAAGCCGGCTGTCGCCGGGATTCCGGCGAGCGAGAAGAAGCACAGGGCCATGACCGCCGCGGCGAAGGGCGCCCTCCGCCCGTCGCCCGCGAGCATGGCGATGGGGTGGGCCTTCGTCTCGTCCCGGTAGAGCGCCGAGACGGCAGCGAATGCGCCGGCATTGGAGACGAGGTAGGCGAAGAAGTAGACGATGACGGCGGCGAGCGCCTCCCGCCCGAAGACGACGAGCGCAATCGTGACGTAGCCCATGTGCGCGATGCCCGAGTATGCGAGAAGGCGCTTGACGTCCCTCTGGGCGAGCGCCACCACGTTGCCGAGGGTCATCGAGAGGATCGCGAGCGCCGCGACGGCGGTGCGGAAACGGTCCGGCATTCCCGACTCGAAGACGGCCCCGAAGACCCGGTAGAGGACGAGAACGCTCGCCGCTTTGGGGGCGACGGAGAGGTAGAGAACGGCCGGCGTCGGCATCCCCTGGTAGACGTCGGGCGCCCACGCGTGGAAGGGCGCCAGCGACATCTTGAAGCCGAACCCGACGAGCAGGAGCAGAAGGCCGAACACGACGGACGGGTTGGACGCGAGTCCGGCCCGCGCGAGGCCTTCGATCTTCGTGCCGCCGCTCGCGCCGTAGAGGAGAACGACGCCGTAGAGCGTGAACGCCGAGCCGAAGGCCCCCGTCAAAAAGTACTTGAGCCCGGCCTCCGAGGAGGCCTCGACGCCACGGAAGTAGGCCGCGAGCACGTAGAAGGACAGAGACAGCGTTTCGAGGCCGATGAAGACGAGGAGGAGGTCGAGTCCTCGTGTCATGAGCGAGACGCCAAGGTGGCCCCAGAGAAGAAGGGCGTAGAACTCGCCCTTTTCGTCGCCCGCGCGTTCGAGGTAGGGCCTGGCAACGAGGACCGCGAGGCCGACGCAGGCCCCGGCGAAGAGCCCGATGAGCAAGGTCAGCGGAGAGGTCTCGAAGCGGCCGCCGAAGGTCGTCCCCATGGGAGCGACCGCGAGCGCGTAGAGCGAGCCCGCGATTCCCGCGAGCGCGAGCGTCGCAAACCAGCGGCGCAGGGCCGGCGCAAACGCTTCGAGGAGAAGGATCACGCAGCCGGTCCCCGCGAGCACGATCTCCGGGAGGATCGACGCGAGGTCCGCGGGGCTGAACGGAATGAGGGTTCTCATGGCCGTCCGCTCGCGATCTGCTTGGCGGCGACGGTTTCCTGGAGCGACTCGACGGACGTTCGGAGCTTGTCCAGGAAGTCGTTCGGCCGGACGCCGATCCAGACCATCAGCACGACGAGGACAGCCGCCGCGATGAACTCGCTCGGCCGGATGTCCTTCAACGTCTTGTTCTCCTCGTGCGTCATCGGATTCCAGAAGACCCGCTGGACGAGCGAGAGCATGTAGATCGCGGACAGGATCACGCCGGTCGCAGCGACGGCCGACCACCAGCGATGGGCCGAGGCCCAGGTCCCGAGCAGGATCAGGAACTCGCCCACGAAGCCGTTCAGGCCCGGCAGGCCGATCGAGGACAGCGTCGCGATCAGGAAGAGGGCGGTCGTCACCGGGACGACGGACGCGATTCCGCCGTAGGCCGAGATCTCGCGGGTGTGCGTGCGCTCGTAGAGAACGCCGACGAGAAGGAAGAGCGCGCCGGTCGAGAGGCCGTGGTTGATCATCTGGAGGATCGAGCCCTGGAGCGACATCGTCGTGAAGGCGCCGACTCCCATGACGACGAGGCCGAGGTGCGACACCGAGGAGTAGGCCACGAGCCGTTTCATGTCGTGCTGGGGATAGGCGACGAAGGCGCCGTAGACGACACCGACGATGCCGAGGACCCCGAGCCAGGGGGCGTAGTGCACGGCCGCCCCGGGGAAGAGCGGCAGGGCGAAGCGCAGGTAGCCGTAAACGCCGAGCTTCAGCAGGACGCCCGCGAGGATGATCGAGCCGGCCGTGGGTGCTTCGGTGTGGGCGTCGGGCAGCCAGGTGTGGAGGGGGAAGACCGGGACCTTGATCGCGAACGCCAGGGCGAAGGCGCCGAAGAGGAGGGCCTCGATGCGCCCGGTGAAAGTCAGACGGTACAGATCCTCGAGCGCGAACGACCAGACCCCCGTGGCGGCGTGGTGCCGGATCGCGATGAAGAGGATGGCGAGGAACATGAGGAGGCTGCCCGCCATCGTGAAGAGGAAGAACTTCATGGCGGCGTAGATCCGCCGCGGTCCGCCCCAGATCCCGATGATGAAGTACATCGGGACGAGCATGACCTCCCAGAAGACGTAGAAGAGCGCGAGATCCAGAGCCACGAGGCTTCCGAGCATGCCCGTCTCGAGCATGAGAAAGGCGATCGAGTAGCCCCGGACCTCCTTTTCGACGTGCGTCAGGGAGAAGAGGAGCGCGACCGGCGTGAGGACGGTCGTCAGGAGCACGATCAGGAGCGAGATCCCGTCGATCCCGACCGAGTAGGAGATGCCGAGGGCAGGGATCCAGTCGAGCTGCTCGCGGAACTGGAAGCCCCGCTGCGCGATGTCGAACCGGTTCCAGAGCGGCACCGACAGGACGGCGTCGGCGACGGCCACGAGGAGGGCGAAACCCTTCGCCTCCCGCTCCATGGAGTGGGGGAAGAAGAGCAGCAGCGCCGCGCCCGCGGCCGGCAGGAAGACGAGAACCGAGATCAGGTGGGCGCTGAGGAGGCCGGTCACATGGCCCCCACGACGAACGCGAGGAGCGCGACGAGGCCGAGGAGGAAGCTCAAGGCATAGTTGCGGACGTTGCCGGTCTGCAGGAACCGAAGGAAATCGCCGGCGAGCTCGACGAGAAACGCCGAGGCGTTCAGGACTCCGTCGATCACGAGGACGTCGACGACCTTCCACAGGGTTCGCGCGATCCACTCGAAGGGACGGACGAGGAGGACGTCGTAGAGCTCGTCGACGCGGAACTTGTCGGCCACCAGGCCGTAGACCCCCGGCATCCCGGCGGCGATCCGAGCCGGAACCCGGCCCTCGTCCTTCGCGTACCAGCGCCATCCGAGGTACAGGCCGGAGGCGGCCACGGCGACCGAGACGGCCATCAGGAGCCACTCCGTGGCGTGGGGGAGGGCCTCGTGCGCGGCCTCGTGACCCGCGATCGGCGTGATGATCGGCGCGAGGAAGCGGCCGAGCACGTTGGCGTTCTCGCCGAAGACCGCCGGCAGCCCGACGAAGCCGCCGACCGTCGCGAGGATCGCGAGGACGACGAGGGGAAGCGTCATCGAGGTCGGGGACTCGTGCACGTGGTGGTCCTGCTCGTGCGTTCCGCGGAACTTTCCGTAGAAGGTCATCGACACCGCGCGGAGCATGTAGAAGGCGGTCAGGCCCGCGGTCAGGAGCCCGACGAACCAGAAGACCTTGCCGAGCGGCTCGTGCGACTCGAAGGCGCTCGCCAGGATCGCGTCCTTCGAGAAGAATCCGGCGAAGGGCGGGATGCCCGCGATCGCGAAAGTCGAGATCAGGAAGGTGGAGTAGGTGATCGGCAGACGGGACTTGAGTCCCCCCATGTGCCGGATGTCGAGGTCGCCGCTCATCGCGTGCATGACGGATCCGGCCCCGAGGAAGAGGCAGGCCTTGAAGAAGGCGTGCGTCATGACGTGGAACATCCCGACGCCGAAGGCTCCCACGCCGCAGGCGAGGACCATGTAGCCGAGCTGCGACATGGTGGAGTAGGCGAGGACTCTCTTCAGGTCGTTCTGGGCGAGCGCGATCGTGGCCGCGAAGATGCACGTGAAGCAGCCGACGACGGCGACGATGAGCATGACGTCCGGCGCGAGGCGGAAGAGGACGTTCGAGCGCGCGATCATGTATACGCCGGCCGTGACCATCGTGGCGGCGTGGATCAGGGCCGAGACGGGCGTTGGGCCGGCCATCGCGTCGGGCAGCCAGACGTAGAGCGGGAACTGGGCGCTCTTGCCGACGGCGCCGACGAAGAGGCACAGGCAGATGAGCGAGAGCGCCGGGGCATAGCGGGAGGGGTCGGCCGCCGCCTTGCCGAAGACCTCCGTGAAGTTGAGCGAGCCGAACGCGGTGAAGACGCCGAACATCCCCAGGAGAAAGCCGTAGTCGCCCATCCGGTTGACGACGAAGGCCTTCTTGCCGGCGGCGGCGGCGTACTCCCTGTCGAAGTAGTAGCCGATGAGGAGGTACGAGCAGAGACCCACGCCTTCCCACCCCACGAAGAGAAGGACGTAGCTCTCGGCGAGGACCAGGACGAGCATCGCGAAGAGGAAGAGATTCAGGTACGAAAAGAACCGGGCGTACCCGGCATCGGTCGCCTCGTGACGCATGTAGCCGATCGAGTACACATGGATCAGGAAGCCGACGAACGTCACGAACGACAGCATCAGGGCCGAGAGAGGGTCCAGGCGGAAGGAGAGGTCGAGCGTGAGGCCGCCCGAGACCATCCAGCTCGCATAGGTCTCGACGATCACGCCGTGGTCGCCCCGGACGTACGGGATGAGCCGCGCGTACGCCGCGAGGGTCGTCAGCGCGACCGAGCCGACGCCGACCAGCGAGACGAAGGACTTGCCGAGCCGAGTCCCGGCGAGCCCGTTCACCGCGAAGCCCGCGAGCGGGATGATCGGGATGAGCCAGAGCGAGACGGTCATGGCTCCTTCGTCACCACTTCAGCAGGTTGATCTTGTTCACGTCGATCGTCTCGGTGTGGCGGAAGAGGGCGACGAAGATCGCGAGGCCGACGGCGGCTTCGGCCGCCGCGATGGCGATGACGAAAAAGACGACGATCTGGCCCTCGCGCGACCCCATGGCGGCGCCGTAGCCGAGGAGCGCCAGGTTCCCGGCGTTCATCATCAGCTCGATCGAAAGGAAGATCTGGATCGCGTTGCGCCGCAGGAGCGCCCCGGCGATGCCGATGCAGAACAACGCTCCCGAGGCGAGCAGGACGTCGGAAAGCGGGATCGTCCCGATCACGGCCGTTTCTCCCGGCGGGCGAGAACGAAGGCTCCGACGAGCGCCGCGAGCAGCAGGACCGAGACCGCCTCGAAGTGGAGGAGGTAGCCCGAATACAGGAGGCGCGCGAGCGCCGAGGGGTCGGCGAAGGCGACCGGGTCCTCGCCGGAGGTCCCGGGAATGCGGGTGCCCGAGCCGCGCAGCGTCGCCAGAAGCAGGAACGCAAAGGCCACGACGCCGAGGCCGCCGAGAAGGGTCTGGATCGGCCGGCGGCTTCCCTCGCCCGGGTGATGCCCGATGTTCAGGAGCATCAGGACGAAGAGGAAGAGGACGAGGATCGCGCCGGCGTAGACGATGACCTGGATCACCGCGATGAACGGCGAGAGAAGCATGACGTAGGCCGCGGCGAGGCCGAAGAACGCGACGACGAGCGTCAGGACGCTCCGCACCGGGTTCTTCGTCACGACCATGAGGCCGCCGAAGAGGATCGCGACCGCGGCGGCGGCGTCGAAGACGATCCGCGCCGCCGTCACCGGGACATCCTCCACATCTCGAGCGCCGCGACCCAGAACAGGTTGAGGAGCGCGAGCGGCAGGAGTGCCTTCCAGCCGAGGCGCATGAGCTGGTCGTAGCGGAAGCGGGGCAACGTCCAGCGGACCCAGACGAAGACGCACACGAGAAAGGCCGTCTTGCCGGCGAAGATCAGGATCGAGGCGATGGCGCCCCAGAGGCTCGAGGGCGTGAACCCCGGAAGCGACCAGCCGCCGAGGTACAGCGTCACGGTCATCGCCGAGGCGACGACGACGTTGACGTACTCGGCCATCTGGAAGGAGCCGAACCGCATCGCCGAGTACTCGGTGTGGTACCCCGCGACGAGCTCGGGCTCGGCCTCCGGCAGGTCGAACGGCAGCCGGTTCGTCTCGGCGAAGGCGGAGACGAAGAAGATGAGGAAGCCGAGCGGCTGCAGGAGGATGTTCCAGCGGGGGATGAACCCCAGCCACAGCCCTTCCTGCAGGGCGACGACGTCGTTCAGGCGGAAGGAGCTCGCGGCGAGGATCACGCCCGCGGCCGCCGTCGTCATCGCGAGCTCGTAGGAAATGATCTGGGCGCTCGAACGGATGCCGCCCATGAGCGAGAACTTGTTGTTGGACGACCAGCCCGCGAGGACGATGGCATACACGGAGAGCGACGTGATCGCGAAGACGTACAGGACCCCGATCGAGACGTCGGCGCCGATCAGTTCGATCTGGCGGCCGCCGATCGGGAGGGTCGCGCCGTAGGGCACGACCGCGAAGGTCGAGAGGGCGGCGAAGGCCGCGATCGCCGGAGCGAGCAGGAAGAGGGGCCGGTCCGCCGCGGCCGGCGTGACGGCTTCCTTGGTGAACATCTTGACCATGTCGGCCACGGCCTGCAGGAGCCCGAAGGGCCCGACCCGGTTGGGGCCCAGCCGATCCTGGATGAATGCCGCCCCGCGGCGCTCGATCCAGGTGATCGGTATGACGAGGACCGGGAAGATCAGTGCCGGAAGCGCGACCCGCAGCGTGACGATCAGCCAGTCGACGGCCGTCACAACGTTCCCGCCCAGACGAAATCGCCCTTCTTGAGCAGCTTCCCGCCCTCGAGGTCCTTCGCGTCGATCCCGGCGTAGGCCGGGACTTCGCGGGCGATCGCGGCGAGGAGGTCCTTCGGCGTCCAGTTCCGGTCTCCGTAACCGACGGCGACGGCGAGCTGCAGGAGGAGCTCCCAGTGCGCCCGGACGGGAGGCTTCGGAAGGAACGCCTGCGCGAACCTCTGGACGCGTCCCTGGACGTTCGTGAAGGTGCCTTCCTTCTCGGCGAGCGACGCGGCCGGGAGGACCACGTCGGCCGCGCGCGTCAGGGCGTTCGAGGTGCGGGCGGTGACCGCCAGGAAACGGGCCTTGCGAAGTTCTCCGACCTTCGCGGCGTCGTCGGCGATCGCCGAGAAGTCGGCGTCCGCGACGACGATGACCTCGGGCGAGGCCTTGCCGGACAGGACGGCCTCGAGGCCGTACCCGCCCTGTCCCGGGGCGAGGCCCATGTCCCGCGCGCCCCGGTAGTTCGCCGCGGCCTCGTCGCCTTCGACCCATTCCTTCTGCGACTTGATCTTCCGCACCCGGGACTTGTCGACGACGACGTCGCGGTTGGGGCAGGCGAGGTGGTCGGCGATCTTGCGGAGGAGGAAGTTCTCCTCGTTGGAAAGGTGCGCCGACCCCAGGAAGAAGAGCGCCGAGGGCCCGGCGCCTTCGACGGTCTTGCGGATCTCGCGGGACATCCGCTCGACCGCGGCCGGGACGATCGTCTCCTGGACCGCGTTGCCGTCGCGGAGCGTCGCCTTGTGGACGTCGCGGGCGTTGAGGCTCTCCGAGAGGAAGCGGCCGTGGTCGCAGAGCCAGTAGTCGTTGACCTTCGGGTTCAGACGCGGGAGGAAGCGGTAAACGACGTCGTCCCTGGATTCGACGGAGGTGTTGCAGCCGACGTTGCAGCCGGGGCAGACGGAGGGCGTCTTCTTCAGGTACCAGACGCGGCTTCGGAACCGGAACTCGCGCGTCGTCAGGGCGCCGACCGGGCAGACGTCCGCGGCGCAGCCGGACCAGTCGTTGTCGAGCGCCTGGCCCGCATGCGTCCACACGAGCGTGCGGCCGCCCCGGTCGAGGAACGTCAGCTCGCTCGTCCCGGCGATCTCCTGGGTGAAGCGGATGCAGCGCGTGCACTGGATGCAGCGCGTCATGTCGGCGATGACGTGCGGCCCGATCATCGTCCGGTCGAAAGTCGGGTATTGCCGCTTCTGCTCGTCGTAATTGGAGAGCTGCTGGCCGTAACCGAAGGAGTTGTCCTGGAGCGTGCACTCGCCGGCCTGGTCGCAGATCGGGCAGTCGAGAGGATGGTTGATGAGGAGGAACTCCATCGTGGCGGCGCGGGAGTTCTTGACCTTGTCGGTCGTGGTCTTGACTGCGAGGCCGTCTCTCAACGGCGTCGTGCAGGCGGCCTGGATCTTCGGGATGCCCTCGATCTCGACCAGGCACATCCGGCACTGGCCGACGACCGAGAGGCGCGGGTGGTAGCAGAAGTGGGGGATGTCGACGCCGGCGAGCTTCGCGGCGTCGATCAGGTTGAGGTTCTTCGGGACCTCGACGGGCCGGCCGTCGAAGACGACCGTGAAGGTGTCCTTGGCGGGCGGAGGAGGCGGCGGGGGAGCCGCAGGGCCGGCCGGCTTGGTCGGCTCGCTGCTCACGCGGTCACCATCGCGGCCTTCGCCCCGACGAGGCAGCGCTTGTGCTCGATGTGGTGCATGTACTCGTCGCGGAACTTCGTCACCGACGACAGCGGCGGAGCGATCGCCGCGTCGGAGAAGACGCAGATCGTCATGCCGTTGGCCATCTGGTCGGCAGATGCGGGTCGAGCAGGTCGACGTCTTCGACGCGGCCCTCGCCCTCCTCGATGCGGGTCAGCACCTTGTGGAGCCACGGGCGTGCCCTCGCGGCACGGCGTGCACTGGCCGCAGGACTCGTGCGAGAAGAACTTCGAGAGGTTCTGCGCCGCGTCGACGATGCAGACGTCCTCGTTCATGACGATGATCGCGGCCGAGCCGAGCATCGAGCCCTTGGCGGCGACGCCGTCGAAGTCGAGCGGGCAGTCCTCGATCTCGGCGGGCCGTCAGCATGTCGGCCGAGGCGCCGCCGGGGATGACGGCCTTGACCTTCCGCCCGCCCTTCATGCCCCGCCCGTAGTCGTCGCCGAAGATGAGCTCCTTCAAGGGAAGGCCCATCGGCGCCTCGTAGACGCCGGGGCGGTTGACGTGGCCCGAGAGGCAGTAGAGCTTGGGCCCCGTGTTCTTCTCGTTGCGGCCGATCTTCGGAACCACTCGGCGCCGCGGTTGATGATGTGCGTCACGCAGCACAGGGTCTCGACGTTGTTGACGATCGTCGGGGCCCCGAAGACGCCGGGACGGCGGGGAAGGGCGGCTTGATGCGCGGCTGGCCGCGCTTGCCCTCGAGGCTCTCGATCAGGCCGGTCTCCTCGCCGCAGATGTAGGCGCCGGCGCCCGCGGTGGACCGTGATGTCGAGCGTGAAGCCCGAGCCCAGGATGTTCTGGCCGAGGAACCCCTTGGCGTAGGCCTCCGCGACCGCGCGGTCGAGGATCCGGGCGCCCGTCGTAGAACTCGCCGCGGATGTAGATGTACGCGGTCTTGCACTTGATCGCGTAGGCCGAGAGGGCGATCGCCCTCGATGAACTGGTGCGGGTCCTGCTCCATGAGGAGCCGGTCCTTGAACGTCCCGGGCTCGGACTCGTCCGCGTTGCAGAGCAGGTAGATCGGCTTGCCCTTCGTGTCCTTCGGCAGGAAGCCCCACTTGACGCCCGGTCGGGAAGCCCGGCGCCGCCGCGGCCCCGGAGGCCCGACTTCTTGACCTCCTCGGTCACCTGCTCGGGCGTCATGCCCGCCTCCCACGGCCTTCTTCCAGGCCGGCGTAGCCGCCGTCGGCGACGTACCCGTCGATCGACCGGGAGTCGGGCTTGCCGACGCGGCGCGAGCAGGATCCGCTCCACGTCAGGGCCTCCCCGAGAGCTCGGTCGAGCAGCGCGTCGAGCTTCTTCTCGTCCATGGGCTCGTAGTACTTGTCGTTGACCATCATCGACGGCGCGCGGTCGCATCCGGCGATGCACTCGACCTCGACCATCGTGAACTTGCCGTCCTGCGTGGTCTCCTCGAGGCCGATGCCGAGCCGCTGCGGCAGCGGTCGACGAGCCCCTCCGCGCCCGCGAGGTGGCAGGAGATCGAGGTGCAGACCTGGAGGAGGTTCCGGCCGACCGGGCGCAGGTTGTACATCGTGTAGAACGTCAGGACGCCGTCGACGTGCGAGGGCGGCAGTCCGAGGATCCGCGCGACCTCCTCGGCCGACTCCTTCGAGATCCAGCCGAAGGTCTCCTGCGCCACCCAGAGCACCGGAAGGAGCGCCGCCTGTTTCGTGGGGTAACGCTTCAGGATGCCTTCGATCCGGGCCATCGCCTCGGGCGGGAAGGGACGGGGCTCGCCGGCCGCCTCGACCCTGTAACGGGTGTGGGTCACCAGTCGAACGCTCCCTTCTTCCAGATGTAGGCGTATCCGACCGCCAGGATGGCGAGGAAGGTCAGCATCTCGAGGAAGAGAGGCCAGCCGATCGACCGGAACACGAGGGCCCAGGGGTAGATGAACGCGATTTCGACGTCGAACAGTATGAAGACCATCGCGATGACGAAGAACTGGATCGAGACGCGCTTGTGCGAGGAATCGATCAAGGGGACGCCGCTCTCGTAGGTCGAGCTCTTCTGCTTCGTCCGCAGCTTCTTGCCGACGAGGACATTCAGGATCTGGATGACCGCCGCCGTCCCCGCGGCGACACCCAGCAGAATGAGAATCGGAGCGAATGAGAGAGGCATTGGAGCGGTGGGAACTTTTTCACAAGGGCACGGGCGAGTCAACGCATGTCGAAGAGCCCAAAGGGCCTAGCGGGCGCGTCCGTCGCGTTACCATCCGCCCGTGCCGAAGGCCTTCGACCCCTGCGCGCTGGTGCCCGCGTTCAACGCGGAGACGACGGTCGGCGCCGTGGTCCGGGGCCTCACCAAATCCGTCGGCCGCGTGCTCGTCGTCGACGACGGCTCGTCGGACGGCACGGCGGAAGCCGCCGAGGCCGCCGGGGCCGAGGTCGTGCGTCGCCCGGCGAACGGCGGGAAAGGCGCGGCGATCCGGACGGGCCTCGAGCGGATCCTCGCGTCGGCCGCGTCGCACGTCGCGTTCGTCGACGCCGACGGTCAGCACGACCCCGCCGACCTCCCGGCCCTTCTCGCAGCGGCGCGTGCGGGAGACGATTTCGTGATCGGCTCGCGGATGGCCGACCCGGACGCGATCCCGCGCTATCGGTACCGGACCAACGAGATCGGGAGCCAGGTCCTGTCGCGGATGACGGGCCTCGAGGTCGAGGACGCGCAGTCCGGTTATCGCGTGGTCTCCGCGGACCTGCTCCGCCGGCTCGAGTTGAACGCCCGCGGATACATCATCGAGACCGAGATGCTGCTCAAGGCCTCCCCGCACCTGAAGCGGTTCCGCCACGTGCCCGTGAGGGCGATCTACGGCGGGCCCTCGCACTACCGGCCGTTTCGCGACACCTGGATCATTTCGTGGGGGGCGGTGTACTACAAGGTCTTCGAGCTGGACTGACTTGAAGCGGCGGCTCGACGCCGCCGGACGGGAGCTGGCGGCCGCTTGGCGACATCCCATGGCGGAAAGCGCTCGAGCCGCTAGAATCGCCAGTCTCGTGCCCCAACCGACGATTACGCCGCTCCGCTCCGCCGGCCGGGGACCCCGCGTCCTGACGATCGACGCGGAGGACTGGTTCCACGTCTGCGGCCACGCCGAGTACTCCGACCCGCGCCGGTGGGACGGCTACGTCTCACGCGTGGAGACGACGCTCGGCTGGCTGTTCGACGCGCTCGCTGCGGGAAAGCACCGCGCGACGATCTTCTTTCTCGGATGGATCGCACAGCGCCACCCGCAGCTCGTGCGCGAGGCGGCGAGGCGCGGTCACGAGATCGGCGTGCACGGCCACGCGCACCGTCGCGCCGACGAGATGACGCCGAACGAGTTCCGGGACGATCTCTTCCGGGCGCGCGACGCGATCGAGGCCGCGGGAGGAGCACGGGCGACCGTGCATCGCGCCGCGGAGTGGTCGATCCGGCACCCGGGGGCCGAGGCTCTGCCCGCGCTCGCCGCGGCGGGGTTCCGGTGCGACGCCTCGATGATGCCGGTGCCTCCGCTCGGCCGGCGTTCCAACCTTCGCGGGCCCCACCGGATCGATGGCGACGGGTGGTCCCTGACCGAGGTCCCGCCGCTCTCGGGATCGGTCCTCGGCGTCGCGCTCCCGCTCGGCGGCGCGTGGCCGTTCCGCATCCTGCCGCAGCGCCGTCTCGCGAAGGCCGAGCGCGCGGCGCGCGATCGTGGCGAGCCGGCGGTCTTCACCTTTCACCCCTGGGAGTTCGACCGGGCGCATCCGCCCATGCCGGGACTTTCCCCGATCCAGCGCACGGTCCACTTCCTCGGCCTGTTCCGGTCTGCCGGAGCGGTTCGCCCGGTGGCTCGCGGGCGACCGCTGCGTCGCGCTCGAGGACGCCCTCGAGGGGCTCTCGCCGGCATGAGCCGCCGTGCCGCGTTCCTCTTCCCCGGGCAGCTCTCCGAGTGGATCGGGATGGGGAGGGATTTCCTGGACTCCGACCCCGGGGCGCGGGCGCTCTGCGCGCTGACCTCGGAGCGCTGCGGCCGCGACCTTCGCCGGCTGATGCTCGAGGGGCCCGAGGAGGCGCTGCACGAGAATCTCGCCGCGCAGGCGAGCGTGTACCTCGTCTCGACGCTCGCCGCCCGGTCGCTCGAGCGGCAGGGTGTCGCCGCGGAGGCGACGGCGGGATACAGCCTCGGCAACTACGCCGCGATGGTGGCGGCCGGGGCGATCGACTACGAAGAGGCGCTCGACGTGCTCGTCGCCGTCTGGCAGGAGACGGAGCGGCTCGGGATCCGGGGCCGGATGGCCGCCGTGATCGGCGCGCGCCGGGAGGCCGTCGACGCGGAGTGCCTGGCCCAGCGCGAGCGGGGGCGCCAGGTCTGGATCGGCAACGTGAACGCCTCGACGCAGTTCGTGCTGACCGGCTCGGCCGAGGGCGTCGCCGCCGCGATCGAGGGGCTCCGGCCGCGGGCTCTCTCGGTCCTTCCTCTGACGATGAGCTGGCCGATCCACAGCGAGCTCATGCGTCCGGTGGCGGAGGCGATCGCTCCCAGGATCGCGGCGCTCCGGACGATCCGCGACCCGCGCGTGCCGTACTACGGCCCCGAGGGCCGCGCGGTCTGCGGCGGGGAGGAGGTCCGCCGCCTCCTCGGCACGGCCTTCTGCTTCCCGACGCTCTGGAAGGAGACCTTCGAGGCGATGGTCGCCGGCGGGCACCGGCTCTTCCTCGAGGCCGGCCCGGGCGAGATGCTCTCGAAGATGGTCCGCTGGATCGACCGTTCGACGCGCTGCGTGCCGGCGGGGTCGGTGGAGTCGATCCGGGCGGCCGTGGATATAGTCGCGGCCGGATGAAGACCGCGGTCGTGACGGGAGGCTCGCGGGGCATCGGAAAGGCCATCTCGCAGGAGCTCGCTTCGGGCGGCGCCCGCATCGTGCTGACCTGCCTCCAGGACCTCGCGCGAGCCGAGGAGACGGCGGCCGAGATCCGCCGCGGCGGGGGAGAAGCCGTCGCGCTCCTGAGGTCGACGTCCGCAAGCCCGAGGACGTCGCGGCCCTCGCCGATCGCGTCGCCGCCGATTTCGGCGGGACGGACATCCTCGTCAACAACGCCGGCGTCATCAAGGACGCCCTCTTCCCCTTCATGAAGGAAGAGGACTGGGACTATGTTCTCGACGTCGACCTCAAGGGCGCCTTCCGCGTGACGCGCGCCCTCATCCGGGGCATGCTCCACAAGACCTCCGGCCGGATCATCAACATCGTCTCGGTCAGCGGGATCTCGGGCCACGCCGGCCAGGCCAACTATTCGGCGGCCAAGGGAGGCCTGATCGCATTCACGAAGGCTTTGGCCCTGGAGTTCGCGCCCCGGGCGATCACGGTCAACGCCGTCGCGCCCGGCCTCGTCGACACGGAGATCATCGCGCATCTGAAGGATTCGGCGCGTCAGGAGTTCATTTCGCGCATCCCGATGGCGCGCTTCGGCCGGCCCGAGGAGATCGCGGCCCTCGTCGGCTTCCTCGCCTCGGACAAGGCGTCGTACGTCACCGGTCAGGTCTGGCGGGCCGACGGGGGCATGGCCTGAGCCGACTATAATCCCGCCCGGAAGGAGCCTCCATGTCCCGGGAAGAACTGGCGCCGCGGGTCAAAGACCTGATCGTGCGGCGTTTGAAGCTCGAAATCGATCCGACGTCGATCGACGACGCGGCCCCCCTCTTCGGCGAGGGCCTCGGACTCGACTCGATCGACGCGCTCGAGCTCGTGCTGGGGCTCGAGCAGGAATTCAAGATCAAGGTCGAAGACGAAGAGGTGGGGGTCAAGGCCTTCGCGTCCGTCAACGCCCTGTGCGACTTCATCGAGCAGAAGAAGACGGCCTGATGACGACGGCGGCGTTCCCGCATGCGTACCCGTTCCGGTTCGTGGACACGGTGGCGCAGCGGCCGGATGCCGCATTTCAGGACGGCCGGGTTCGGATCCGCGTGACGGGCAACGCACGGGCGGCGATGGGCGAGTCCTGGCAGAGCCCGCTGCTCCTCGCGGAAGCGATCGCCCAGGCCGCGCTCCTGCTCGAGGGCGGCGACGCCGAGGCGGGCCGGCGCGGCTATCTCGCCGGCATCCAGGAGATGACCCTCGAGCGCGCGCCCCGCGCCGGCGAGACCCTCGAGATCGCGGTCCGGCTCCGCGCGAGCTTCGGTCCGGTGTTTCGATTCGACGGCGAGGTGCACGGCGAGGACGGGGTCCTCGCGCGGGGAAGCGTTCTCGTCCGCAAGGGCGAGGCGGAGGTGGTCGAGCCATGAACGTCAAGGAAGAGCAGAAGGGCGCCCACACGGTCCTGCGCATCTCCGGAACCCTCGCGCTCGGCGAGGCCACGCGGGCTCTGCAGGAGCGGTTCGAGAAGATCTCGGAAGCCGGCGGAAGCGCGCTCATCCTCGAGATGTCCGGCCTCGAGCACCTCGACTCGACCGCGATCGGCGTCCTCGTCGGGGGGCTCAAGCGCTTCGAGGCGCAGGGTCGGCGCTTCTATCTCGTGAGCCCGCGGGAGCGCGTGGCGTCGGTCTTCCGGATCACCCACCTCGACTCCATCTTCCGCACCTTCCCGACGATCGAGGCGGCGGTCAAGGCCGCCGACGCTTCCCGGCGAGGAGTCGACGCGTGAGCGCTGAGGTCGCCGCGGCCTGCGAGTGCACGCACGAGCCGCCCCACCGGTTCACGATCTCCGGCCGGGCGCGGGTGCGCGGAGGCATCCTGCTGACCCTTCAGCGCGTCGACGAACGGTATCCGCCCCGCGACGTCTTCGTCACGGAGCGCGAGATGAAGATGGGCAGCGACAACGTGTTCAAGGCGTGCTTCGTGTGCGTCGATCGCGGGTTCCGTGAGACGGCGATCGTCCTGCCCAAGTCCGACGTGGAGCTCGGGCTGCCGCCGGCGTAACCGCCGGGTCCCGAGAAGGAGGTCCCTTGCGCCTCACGGATCGGCCCGCCTGGAAGGATCTCGAGGCCCACGCTCCCGGCGGTCCGCAACCTGCACCTTCGCGACCTCTTCGCGGCCGAGGCCGACCGCGCCGAGCGTCTCTCGGTCGAGGGCGCAGGCCTTTTTCTCGACTACTCGAAGCACCGCGTCACGGACGAGACCCTCCGGCTCCTCCTCGCCCTGGCGCGCGAGTGCGGCCTGCGCGAGCGGATCGACGCCATGTTCCGCGGGGACAAGATCAACGTGACCGAGAAGCGCGCCGTGCTCCACGTGGCGCTCCGGGCGCCGAAAGGGACCTCGATCGTCGTCGACGGGACGGACGTCGTGCCCGGCGTCCACGAGGTCCTCGACCGGATGTCCGCCTTTTGCGACCGCGTCCGGAGCGGCGCCTGGACGGGCCAGACGGGCAAGCGCATCAAGAACGTCGTCAATGTCGGCATCGGCGGTTCGGACCTCGGGCCGGTCATGGCCCACGAGGCCCTGCGGCACTTCAGCGACCGGAGCATGCGGTTCGAGTTCGTCTCGAACGTGGACGGCACCGACTTCGTCGAGTCGACCTGGGGGATGGACCCCGCCGAGACGCTCTTCGTCATCTCCTCGAAGACGTTCGTCACGCTCGAGACGATGACGAACGCCAGGACCGCCCGCGACTGGTGCCTGGCGTCGCTCAAGGACGAGAAGGCGGTCGAGAAGCACTTCGTGGCGGTCTCGACCAACGCCGAGGAAGTCCGCAAGTTCGGCATCGACACGGCCAACATGTTCGGCTTCTGGGACTGGGTCGGCGGCCGTTACTCCATGGACTCCGCGATCGGCCTCTCGACCATGCTGGCGATCGGGCCGCCGAACTTCCGCGCCATGCTCGCCGGGTTCCACGCGATCGACGAACACTTCCGGACGACGCCCTTCGAGAAGAACCTGCCGGTTCTGATGGGTCTTCTCGCGGTCTGGTACGACAACTTCTTCGGCGCCCAGACCGTGGGGGTCTTCCCGTACAGCCAGTACCTGAAGCGTTTCCCGGCCTACCTGCAGCAGCTCACGATGGAGTCGAACGGCAAGCACGTCACGCTCGACTCCGAGACCGTGGGCTGGGAGACGGGCCCCATCTTCTGGGGCGAGCCGGGCACCAACGGCCAGCACTCCTTCTACCAGCTGATCCACCAGGGCACGAAGCTCATCCCCTCGGATTTCCTGGGCTTTCTGCACACCGCGAATCCCGTCGGCCAGCATCACGATCTCCTCATGGCCAACCTCTTCGCCCAGACCGAGGCCCTGGCCCTCGGAAAGACCGCGGAACAGGTCAAGGCCGAGGGCACGCCCGATTGGCTCGTGCCGCACCGCGTCTTCGAGGGCAACCGGCCGACTTCGACGATCCTCGCGGACTCGCTGACGCCCGAGACGCTCGGCAAGCTCGTGGCGCTCTACGAGCACAGCGTCTTCACGCAGGGCGCGATCTGGAACATCGATTCCTTCGACCAGTGGGGCGTCGAGCTCGGAAAGAAGCTCGCAGTCAACATCATTCCCGAGCTCCAGAGCCCGGCCGAGCCCGCGCTGAAGCACGACGCCTCGACGAACGCCCTGATCCGGCGCTACCGCAGGGCGCGGACCGCACCCAAGTGACGCCGTCGAACGACGATCGCATCGCCGCGTTCAAACGCGAGGCCGGCGAGAGAGCCGCCTCGCTCGTCGAGAACGAGATGGTCGTCGGTCTCGGGACCGGCTCGACCGCGATCTTCGCGACGCGGAAGATCGGGGAGCTGCTCAAGTCGGGCCGCCTGAGGGGCGTCGTCGGCATCCCGACCTCGCGGGCCACCGAGGCGGAGGCGGTGCGGCTCGGCATCCCGCTTCTCGGCGAAGACATTCCCCGCGAGATCGACCTGACGATCGACGGCGCGGACGAAGTCGACCCGGCGCTGAACCTGATCAAGGGCGGCGGGGGAGCGCTCTTCCGGGAAAAGATCGTGGCGCAGGCGAGCCGCCGCGTCGTCATCGTCGTTGACGGGACGAAACTGTCGCCGGCCCTCGGTACCCGCCATGCGCTCCCCGTCGAGGTCTCCCGCTTCGGCTGGCAATCGCAACGGCGCTTTCTCGCGGCGATCGGCGGCAAGCCCGTCCTTCGTCAGTCCGCGGACGGCCAGCCGTACGAGACGGACCAGGGCAACTGGATCTTCGATTGCGCGACGGGACCGACGCCGGATCCCGTGGCGCTCGGTGCACGCCTCGCCGCGCGCGCCGGGATCGTGGAGCACGGGCTCTTCTGCGGGATTGCCTCGGAGGTCCTGGTCGCGGGGGAGACCGGCGTGCGGGAGCTTCGGCGCCCCGGCTAGCCGCTACCTTTCGAAGAACCAGAGCCAGGCCAGGTAGCCCGCTCCGGCGGCGCACAGTGCGGCGCCCGCGGTGATGGCCGCCCGCGCGACCGTCGAGGCCTTCTTCCAGAACCGCTTCCCGGCGCGGAAGAGCTTCCGCAGCGCGAGCTCGAGCCAGTCGAGCGCCCTCGCCACCCAGAGGAACTCCTGCGCCACCAGGGCGCCTCCGAACGCGATGACGAGGAGGCCCGGCCCCGGAATCACCAGCAGAATGGCTCCGCCGACGACGAGGAGGAGTCCGACCACGACGAAGGCGATCCGGACCGCGGGATGCCCCGAGCCTTCGTGCGCCCGGTATCGCCGGACGAACCGCTCGCCGGGAGGCGACTTCTCAAAGGATTGGAAGCTCTTCCGGACCTTCTCCAGCATTTGGACGTTCGCAATGCCAGAATCGCGCCAAACGTTTCCGCCGTCCCCCCTGGCCGGAGAAGGTCCCAAGCGATAAGTTTCCGACCCAGGCGAGGTCGAGCGATGACCATCCGAGCCATTCTGGCCTTTCTTGCTGTGCTGGCGAAGGCGGGAATCCTTGTTGCCGGCGGGCGGATCGAAACTCCTTGACGATCGGGGAATCACGATTCGCGACCCTCTTCGCATGTGCTTCTCGCGGGGCCTCGACCTCCGGTGCGTGGACTCACCGCCCTGGAGCGCGCCTCAAGGTTTCGAGTCGTTCGACTCCGTCACGATCGAAGGCGAGCTTCACGGGCCGCTGGAGCTGAAGGCCGAGCTTCCGCGGACCCTCGTGGTCCCTCGTAAGGCTTCATATGCGGTCGACGGGATTCCGCCGGGGGTCGCCGTGTCGGTGGCGACTTACGATCGCGATGACACCAGCTTCGCGCGCCCGCGCCGCGAGGTCCCCTTCCGTGGAGGTGTCTTGAGGTTGCCAGCTCGGCCGACGCTCCTCGCGTTCCGGGCAGCCGGGGCCGCTCCGGACCTTCATCTCCTCTCGCCTCGCCCGGGCCAGATCGACTCTCTGACCTACCGCCGGTCCGTCGGCTGGTCTCTCGTCGTGCGGTGCGTAACGCGCGAGCCACGCCGGCCGGTCGCCAAAGCGCGCGTCGTCGTCGAGGGGCCACAGGGGTCAGCTGCGAACGCAAGCTCATGCGAGCCGAATCCGAGAAGGACGGGCTCGTGATCCTCGGTCCGCTTGGTGTTCCGTTCGTGAGCGTCACTGGCGAGGCGCAGGCGCTGCTTGGAGCCGTCGAACGCGGGGTGGCGTCGCCGCCGGGAACGATGGCCTACCGCGAGCTCTCGTTTGCCCGCGGCGGGACCCTGGCCGCGACGGTCTCGATCGATGGAGCTCCGGCGCCCAAGGCCCGTTGCCTTCTCGTGTCCGCAACGGCGTCTTCGCGAAGGCTCACGGGCGCCCTCGCGCCGGACCCGGACGTGCTCTCCGAGAGTCGGACGGACGCAGAAGGTCTTTGTCGGACGTGCCCCGTAGCCGAAGGCGAGTACATTTTCCGCGTCATCCCCGTGCAGGGCGGCAGCGGGTTCGATGAGCCGGCCGAGATACGAGAGACGCAAACGACCACGAAAGATATCGCGCTTGCCCGAATCCCCGTGCGGGGAACGGTGCGCCGCGGTGGCGAGCCACTAGCCGGCGCGACCGTGATTACTGCGCCCCTGGCGGACCTCCCGCACGGCGAAACTCGAACGACATTCCCGAAGCCGCTGCTCGTGGTGACAGACGAAGAAGGTCGCTACGCCGGCTGGGTATGGACGACAGGCACGTATTCATTCGAGGTCACGGCGGAGAAATGGACAGTCCTCAGGAGCGGATCGCGACGAGTTCGTCGGTCCGGAGGGCGCGACCGTGGACTTCGACCTCGATGCCGCCGGAGTCCGGGGCGAGGTCGTTGATCAGGACGGCGCCCCGATCGAAGGCGCGCGCGTCACGCTGATGCAGACGATCGGCGGGACCACCGACTACAGACGGAGCTCGTCCGACGCCGATGGCCGGTTTGAATACGCGATCCAGAGCGGCGGGTTGATCCAGCTTCTTGCATCCAAGAAGGGCTACGAGGCGAGCGGAACCGTGGACGTGACGACGGGGGTCGAGGGCGAAACGTCCCCTGTCAAGCTCGTTCTCCAACGCCTGGACTCGATCGGCGGCCGCGTGGTGAACGCCGCGGGCTCGCCTGCGGCCGGGGTTACGGTGTCTTCCTATCGTGCCGCTGGACTTCCCGTACGTCAGGGAGACGGGGTGACGGACGGGGCAGGAACCTTCTCGGTCCCGCGAAGTCCGGGAGGCGCGACTCGTCTGTTCGTTTCGGGCCCGGGATGTCCGCTTCGCTTCGTGGACCTCGGTGCCGACGATAATGACGTGCTGGTCACCTGCGGAGCGGAATTCGCCTCGGTCAATCTAAAGCTCGCAGGACCCGACGCTCGCCCCCTGCAGGGCGAGTGGGTGTTCCTGCGGTGGAACGGCGTGCTCGTTCCGAGGTTGGTGCTGATGATCCATTTCGCCGAGTACTCGATGCCCTGGACGACAGATGGCTCGGGTTCGCTATCGATCGTGGCGATTTCCCCCGGGGACTACGACGTTTTTCTGGGACAAGGCTCCTCTGAGTACTCGATTGCGGAGGGACAGGCGTATGGATTTCTCGGATCGGTTCACGCAGACGCCGGAGTAACCACGGAAGTGGCGCTCGAGATCGGCGGGCCTCATGCGTCGGTGCCTGCCGCTTTGGGAACGCGATAAGAGGGGCCGGAGCCGAAAGGCTTGATTCCTGAGTGCCTTGCCGCTATCTTCCGTACCCCTGCGAAAGTGGCGGAACTGGTAGACGCGCAGGTCTCAGAAGCCTGTGGGGTAACACCTGTGGGGGTTCGAGTCCCCCCTTTCGCACCAATTGCCTGGTCCTTCCTCGTGGCCGTGCTGCGTGCCCCGCCGTCGTAGGGGCGGGGCTTGTCCCCGCCCTGCTTCCCTCGGGGCGGCGACGCGGGCGCCCCTTACAAGTGGCGAAGCGGACCTACACTCCCCGCAGCCTTGCCCGCCAACTCGATGGAATCGCCTCGCTTGCTGCAAGACCGTCTTCGGCCGGGAGGTGGGCATGCGAGGGCTGCGTGTCCAATCCCGGGTCATCGCCGGCCGACCTCTCCTTCGTCTGCGATCGGTGCAACTTCACGATAAGGACCGACGCGCCGCCCGCCGCGACCGGAGCTGAGCGTCGCCTTCTTGGGGGGAAACCCAAGCCCGCGAGGGACGGCTACCGTATGGCTCCAGGCGAGCTCAGCTGAATGACGTTGATGGCCCCCCGCATCCCCATCTCGCCGTGAATTTGGCAGTAATAAGCGAAAGTCCCCGGCTGGTTGAAGGTGTGGGTGTAGCTGTAGGGAGCGCTTCTAACGAGCGAGCCCCAGACGAAGTCGGGCGTACACGGGGCCGGGACGCAAGACCCAGAGGTGGTCGAATGTATACCCGCGCCCGAAACCCAGTCCCATTGGACGGTCGTGCCGACCAGAATTGTGGTGTTCGTACCTAGGTCGACGGTGTCGAAGAAGGAAGCCGTCCCCCCAGCCCCCACGAGCACGATCCGGTTCGGATTGATCGTCGGCGTGCGTGACGGAAGGTTCGTGATGATGGGCGTGCGGGTGATCGTGGGGCTCGAGGTGATCGTCGGCGTTTGCGAGATCGTGAACGTCGGCGTCACCGTGAAGGTCGGGGTGATCGTGGGCGTGAGGGAGGCGGTGAACGTCAGGCTCGGGGTGAAGGTCGGGGAGGGCGTGAAGGTCACGGAGGGCGTGAAGGTGATCGTCGGCGTGTTCGTGATGGTCGGCGTCCCGGGAGATCGCGTCCGGGGCGCCGATGACGAAGATGGGGTCGGTCGTGGCGTTGTCGATGACGGCGGCGTAGGAGAGGACCGGCCCGGTCGCGACGACCGTGATCACCGCGTTCTCCGTCTCGAAGTCGGCGACGCCGGCCGCGGTGAAGATGCCGGAGACCTGGACCCCGGACCTTCCCCCGACCGAGCGGGTCACGGGATCTCCGTGGGGGGCGCCGTCGCCGCCGAAGATCGCGAAGGTCGCCGTGACCGGGGAGTCGCCCGGATTGAAGAGACCCACGTTGGTACGGAATCCCGCACCCGAGCCGCCGTTGCGGATCGAGGTGAGGACGGTGCGATCGCGGGCCGAGGAGGCGGTGAGACCAGGGATGTACATTCCGACGGTCGGCACGGGCGAGGTGGAGTAGAGCCGGCTCGTGACGACGAGCGCGGTCGGGTCGCCGGCGAACACAAACTCGATGCCACCGGCCGTGTCGGGGGCGTTGAACGCCGAGGCGACGACGTCGTCGAAACCGATGGACTCGCGGGCGCGAGCCGGAACGACAAAGTCGGGGCAGCGGCGGGGCACGGGTTCCCGATGAAGCAGCGGTAAGTCGCCGTGACGTCGAGCGGGTCGGAGTACGAGGGGTTGAACGCCCGAACGTCCGAGAAGAAGGGCGCACCGCCGACGATCGAAGCGGCCGCGGGAAGAGTCACCGTCTCGGCCCGTTGGATGGCGGCGGCTCCGAACGCAGCCAGAGCCAGGATTGCTCGCGTCTTCATTCCGCAGCCAGTGTAACGCGGCTATGATCGACGACGATGCATCCCTGGCACGACGTGGCGGTCGGCGCCGAGGCGCCGGCGCTTCTCCACGCGATCATCGAGATCCCGCGCGGCTCGAAGGTCAAGTACGAGCTCGATAAGGCGAGTGGCCTGATTCGCGTGGATCGCATCCTCTTTTCGGCGGTCCACTACCCGGCCAATTACGGTTTCATCCCGCAGACATACTGCGAAGACCACGATCCGCTCGACATCCTGGTCCTCGGCCAGGAGGACGTCGTCCCGCTCTCGATCCTGCGCGCGCGGCCGATCGGTGCCATGAAGATGAGCGACCAGGGCGAGGAGGACGACAAGATCATTGCGGTGCACGCCGACGATCCGGAGTACGTGCACTACACCTCGATCCGGGAGCTCCCGCCGCACCGCATCGCGGAGCTCCGCCGGTTCTTCGAGGATTACAAGGCGCTCGAGCAGAAGACCGTGACCGTGGACGAGTTCCTGGACCGGCCGCAGGCGGTGGAGGTCATCCGGGACGCGCTCGACCTCTACGCGAGGCACCGGGAGGCCCTTCGGGCCGGCCGGCTCCCCTGAGGGGATCAGGCCTCCGTCGAGACGGTCCCCACGGCGGGTCCCGAAAGCGTAAAATTGTTCCCGGAGCCCGCGTACTCGATGCCCATTCCCGTCCTTCCCTGGAACTGCCCCAATCCCTATTGCGAAGAACCGCACAATCCGTCCTCCGTGCCGGTCAACGGGGTGATCCGCTGCCATTCCTGCGGCTGGGAGCGCAAGATCCGCGCGCCCGAGCCCGAAAACCTCGACGACTGGCCGGGGCTCTTCACGCCGATCGAGCCCACCAAGGGGTGATCCGGGCCGGATAGACTCCCGCCCGTGCTGCCCCGCGACTCCGAAGTTCTCGAGCGCCTTCGCAAGAAGGGCTCGCGCGTCCTGTCCTTCCGGGACCTCGTGGAGGCCTTCGGGGTTCTCGAGCCGGAGGAGGACTCGCTCCGCGAAAAACTGGACCTTCTCGAGCGGCGCGGCGAGATCGTGCGGGTCCGCGGCGAGAAGTACTCGGCGATCGAATACTCGGAGCTCGTCGCCGGCCGCCTGACGGTCCGCCCCGAAGGATTCGGGTTCGTCCTCGTGCAGGACGGGGAGGATCTCTACGTCCCGCGCACCGGGATGCACGGCGCCCTCGACGGGGATACCGTCCTCGCACGGGAGGAGCGCTCGCGGGCCGCGGGGCCCGGCCGCCGCCGGGGCGGGCCGGAGCGGAGGTCCGGAACCGTCGTGCGCATCCTCGAGCGGGCCCGGGAGCGGGTCGTGGGCCGGTTCGAGACTCGGGACGGCGCGAAGGTGGTCTTCCCTTACGACCCCAAGATCGACGCCGTGATCCGGATCGTCGATGGCAAGACCGCCGGCGCGCGGGAGAACGAGATCGTCGAGGCGCGCCTGACCGCGTTTCCGGACGCGCGCCGCGTCGCCCGGGGCGAGGTCGAAGACCGCCTCGGCTTCCTCGGCGAGCCGGGCGTGGACATCGAGATCGTGCTCCGCTCGCACAATCTCCCGCCCCGGTTCCCCCAACCCGTCGTCGCGGAGTCGGAGCGCTTCCCGGAAGAGGTGCGGCCGGAGGACATCCGCGGCCGGCGCGACTTCCGGGACCGGCGCATCGTGACGATCGACGGCGAGACGGCCAAGGACTTCGACGACGCGATCGAGGTCGAGAAGACGTCGGCGGGCTACCGGATCGGCGTGCACATCGCCGACGTCTCCCACTACGTCGCGGAGGGCAGCGTCCTCGACGACGAAGCGCGCTCGCGCGGGACGTCGGTCTACTTCCCCGGCCGTGTGCTGCCGATGCTCCCGGAAAGGCTCTCGAACGGCCTCTGCTCGCTCAATCCGCGCGTCGACCGGCTGGTCCTGTCGGCGCTGCTGGAGCTCGACGACCATGGCCGCGTGGTCGGCTCGGATTTCACCAAGGGCGTGATCCGGAGCGGCCACCGCATGACCTACACGGAAGTGGCGCGGCTCCTCGAGAAGGGGGCCGGACCCGAGGACGAGCGGAAGTACGGCGCCTATCTCGCCGACTTCCGCCTCATGGGCGAGGTCGCGGCCCTCCTGCGCCGGCGGCGCGAGGCGCGGGGCTCGATCGACTTCGACCTCCCGGACGCCGACATCGTCCTCGACGACGCCGGGCTCGTCGTCGGCATCGTCCCCGAGTCGCGCAACGTCGCCCACCGGCTGATCGAGGAGTTCATGCTGGCGGCCAACGAGGCCGTGGCGAAGAAGCTCCTCTTCGCCCGTCAGCCGGCGATCTATCGCGTCCACGACCGGCCCGACCCGGACCGGCTGGTCGACCTGCGCGAGATCCTCGAGACCTTCGGCTACGAGCTCAAGGGCGACCTCGCCGAGGTCCCCCCGAAGGCCTTCCAGAAGCTCCTGACCGAGATCGAGGGCAAGCCCGAGGAGCGACTCCTCCACGACCTCCTGCTCCGGGCGCAGCGCAAGGCGCTCTACGCCGAGGAGTGCCGGGGGCACTACGCCCTGGCGGCGCCGTACTACTGCCACTTCACTTCGCCCATCCGGCGGTACCCGGACTTGATCGTGCACCGTCAGCTTTCGCGCCTGCTCGAGGCCGGGCGGCCCGTGGCGGCGAAGGACTTCGACGCCGTCAACGACCGCATGCGGGAAGTCGGGTCCTTTTCCTCGGAGCGCGAGCGGCGTGCCGAGCAGGCCGAGCGGGAGAGCCTGCTCTGGAAAAAGATCGTTTTCATGAAGGACAAGATCGAGCGCGAGTTCGACGCCTACGTCACGGGTGTGGCATCTTTCGGTGTGTTCGTGACGCTCAAGGACTTTTTCGTGGAGGGGCTCGTCCCGATGACCGCGCTCGGCAACGATTTCTTCGTGTACGAGGAAAAGCAGCATCGCCTCCGTGGGCGGTCGACCGGAGCGACCTATCGCCTCGGCGATTCGATCCGCGTGCGGCTGGTCGAAATCGACGAGGTTCGGCGGCGCCTGAACTTCCGGCTGGCAGGCACGGCGGCCGTCCGCGCGCCTCGGCCCGAAAACCCGGCTCGCGCGCCACGGCCCGAGAAGCCCGCGCATGAATTCGGTCGGCGCCCGCGCGTCCGGAGGAAGCGGTGACGGGGCGCCGGACGGCTGCCGCCGCAGCGGCCTTCCTTCTCCTCGCCGCGTGCCGCGAGAAGGGCCGGCCCGATCCCGCCGTTCGCATGGCGATCTCCCACGAGCCCGCTGCCGCCGAGGGCAACTCCTCGGGGGGAGGCGAATCCGCCGCGGCGCCGACCCGCCTCGAGGTTCCTCCCGCCGTCACGCAGGCCTTCAGCGGGATCCGCCTCGCCTGGAAGGACGCGAAGGACGGCAAGGAGGGCATCCTCGAAGTGCCGATCGGCGCAACGGCGCCGCTTCCGGATCCTGCGTTCGTGGTCCGAGCCGACGTCTTCCTGCCCGCTTTCACGATGGCGGGCGGCGTCGTGACGTCCGAGGGCGTCGAGCCGCAGAACGAGGCCGCGCGCATCACGGTGCTCGAATCGGGGAAAGAGATCTTCGGCGGCTGGATCTTCAAGCGGTTTCCCGACGTCCATCCCTTCACGCATCCGCGCTTCAAGCTGCTGCTCGAAGGGGGCGTATCGCGGAAGTCGAAGTGACCGAATCGAAGACGCCCTACCGGGTCGTCGTCGCGGGTCGGCCCAACGTCGGCAAGTCGGCCCTCTTCAACCGTCTCACGCGGCGGCGCCGCTCCATCGTCCACGACATGGCCGGCATGACCCGCGACGTGCTGGAGATCAAGGCCGAGCTCCCGGACGGACGGACTTACCTGCTCGCGGATACGGGCGGCTACGACCCTTCGGGCAAGGAGAAGATTCCGGCCGCGGTGCGCGAGAAAGCCGTCGGCGCCATCAAGAATGCGAATCTCGTCCTGCTCGTCGTGGACGCCTCCGCCGGAGTCCTCCCGGGAGACCGCGCCGCCGCGCGGGTGATCCGCGAAGCGGGACGTGACTGCGTCGTGGTGGCGAACAAGATCGACCGGCGGGAGGGAAGCGAAGGGGAGCAGGAGGCGTGGGCCCTGGGATTTTCCGAGATGTACGGCGTCTCGGCCGAGCACGGCACCGGGGTCGACGACGTGCAGGCGGCGATCGGTCAGCGCATGCCCGAGGCCGCGCCCGAGGAGGCGGAGACCGAGGCGCGTCCGCGGGAGATCGCGCTCGCCGTCGTCGGGAGGCCCAACGTCGGAAAGTCGTCGCTCGTCAACGCGCTCCTCGGCGAGGAGCGGGCGATCGTGTCGGAGACCGCCGGGACGACCCGGGACTCGATCGACACGGCGCTCGAGGCGGCGGGCCGGCGCTTCCGCCTGGTCGACACGGCCGGGATCCGCCGGCGCGGCCGGACCGAGAAGGGCGCCGAGGTGCTCTCGGTCGTCCAGGCGAGGAAGAGGATCGAGGAGTGCGACGTCGCGCTCCTCGTGGTCGATGCCGAGGAGGGCCCGACCGGCCAGGACGCCAGCGTTGCCTCCCTGGCCGACAAGGAGGGCAAGGGCCTCGTCCTCGTGGCCAACAAGTGGGACCTCGCCGGCAAGCGCGAGATCGGCACCGCCGAAGACTTCCAGACCGCGCTTGCGACACAGATTCCCTTCGCCCGCCAGGCCCCGATCCTCCTCGTCTCGGCGAAGACGGGCCGCGGCATCGCCCGCATCCTCGAGACGGCGGCCCGGGTGGCGGACAACCGGATGCGGCGGATCACGACCGGCGAGCTCAACCGGATCCTCGGCCGGGCGCTCCGCGACAAGGCGCCCCGGACGACGAAGGGGAGGATGCTGAAGGTCTTCTACGTGGCCCAGACCGGCGCGGCGCCGCCGACCTTCACGATCGTCGCCGATCGCCGCGAGCCGCTCCACTTCTCGGAAGAGCGGCGCATCGAGAACCTGATCCGCGCGTCGGCGGACTTCGAGGGCTCGCCGATCCGCGTCCTCGTTCGGGCACGCTCCCGCGACGAAGAAGTCCACGGGCGCGCAAAGTCCTCCCGCCGCAAGGCGAGTTCGGGGTAGATTAACCTCGTGGGCAAGCGGGAAGCCGAGGTCTACAGGCCGGCCGACGCGTGCCGGATCGCGGAAGTGGCGCCGTACGTCCTGCGCTACTGGGAGACGGAGTTCCCGGCGCTTTCCGAAGGCAAGGACAAGGGCGCGTCCAAGCTCTACACCGCGCGGGACGTCAAGATCATCGCCCGCATCCGCGAGCTCCTCTACGACGAGGGTTTCACGGTCGCCGGCGCCAAGAAGCGCCTGGACGCCGAGATCACGGAGGGGCGCTTCGACGACGGTCTCGCACCCGCCCCCTCCCGCAAGTCGGAAAAGCCCGAGCGCGCCCCCGGCAAGTCCGTTCCCGCCCCGCAGCCGACGATTCTCCCCGCCGTGGGAACGGCGCCCGCTCCGCGACCCGCCGCGACGTCTTCGTCGTCGAGCAGCTCCGGCCTCGACCGAAAGGGCGTCGTGCGCGAGCTGAAGGAAATCGTGCGCATGCTCGACCGCTCCCGAGCGAAGTGACGCGCCGCTGACTGTCGGTCACCTTGACAGTCCAATCGCGCCGGCCATAGGGTTACGCCAAACCGAACCCTGAAGGAAGGAGCGCGAAATGAAAAACACCGCGGCGCGGGTTTTCGGCGTTCTCGGGCTTGCTGGCGACCTTCGGACGTCCCCTTGCGGCCCAGACGACGGGGTCCATCCGGGGAACGGTGGAAACGGGCGGTACGCCGCTGCCCGGGGTCACCGTCGAGGCGCGAAGCCCCAACCTTCAGGGCGTGCGCAGCGCCGTCACGGACAACGAGGGCCGCTTCAATCTGACCCTCCTGCCTCCCGGCGCATACACACTGACCACGACGCTCCAAGGCTTCTCGCCGAAAGTCCAGACGTTCCAGCTCGGCCTCGCACAGGCCGCCGCGATCCACATCGAGCTCATTGCGGCTGCGGCCGCGGAGGTGACCGTCACCGCGCAGGCGGCGACCGTCGAGACCGAGTCGAACACCGTTGGCCGCAACCTGGACGCGGCCGCATTTCAGGCGCTGCCGACGGGGCGCAACTACGCGTCGGTCGCCCAGCTGGCGAGCGGAGTCAACACGGACAACTCGGACCTGCGCAACACGTCGATGACGGTCTACGGTGCGACGGGCCTCGAGAACGCGTATCTCGTGGACGGCGCGAACACGACGGGTGTCGAGATCGGAAGCCAGGGCAAGGTCCTGAACTTCGAGTTCATCCAGGAGGTCGAGCTCAAGGAGGGCGGTTACGAGGCCGAGTACACCGGCGCCCAGGGCGGCATCCTCAACGTCGTGACCAAGTCCGGCGGCAACGACTTCCACGGTGACGCGTTCGGATACTTCGACAACGACAGTCTGCAGGCGGGGAACAAACATCTCTGCATCGAAGGGACGGGGACGTACCCGAACTGCGATGTCCAGCAGACGCCCGAGGGCATCCCGGTCGGCTTCACCCGTTCCGATTACGGCCTCGACCTCGGCGGGTACATGCTGAGGGACCGGCTCTGGTTTTTCGGGGCTTACGATCACGTCGATAACACCGACCAGCGCCAGGTGACGACGGGCCCCGAGCTGGGGACGGTTACGCAAGTCGACACGACGAGTAACCTCTACTCGGGAAAGCTGACGTGGTCGATCAATCCGTCGAACACGTTGATCGGCTCGGTCTTCGGCGACCCCACGGACGACGTCGGAGCCGTCGCCCCGACCATCGGTCCGCCCTCGACCTACAACGGGACGGTCACCGTCGGCGGCACGGACTTCGGATTTCGCTACCAGGGCACCTTGACCTCGAAGTGGCTCGTGACGGGGCAGTTCGCCTACCACCGGGAGAACGTCAACACCCTGCCCGGACCCGGCGGGAACATCATCCCCTACGTCGACAACCGAAGCGGAACTCAGATCGCGGAAGGCGGGTTCCTGGGCCCGGGCGGCGACGGCCAGTACGCCGAGAAGACATTCACGCGGTATGACTACCTCGCCGACGCGAGCTACTACCTCGGGAACCACGACCTGAAGGCCGGATTCGCCTTTCAGCGAATCGACGCCAACGTCATCCGCAACACCAGCGGCGGCCAGCTCGTCGAGCTTCTCGATCCTCTTCCGGACGACCCGCTGCAGCGGCCCGTCTACACCCACACGTTCTTCGCCAGCCTCGACTCGACGATCCAGAATCCCTCGATCGCCCCGGTCGTCGCGACGCCCCAGAACGACGTTCTTGCGGCGTTCATCCAGGATCGCTGGCAGATCCTGAGCAATCTCACCGTCAACGCCGGCGTGCGTTGGGAAAAACAGCTGATCAAGGGCCTCGACAACATCACCTACATCGACATCGATCACTTCTCTCCCCGCGTCGGCGTCACCTGGGACTTCCTGAACAACGGAAAGAGCAAGGCCTACGCGTCGTACAGCCAGTTCGTACCCCTGATCCCGATGGACATGAACGTCCGTTCCTTGAACGGCGAGCGGGACGGCTTCACGACCAACTTCTCTCCGGTCGACCTGGCGTGCAACGAGGAGTTCTTCACCGGGGAGGGAGACTGTTCGATCCGAGGGACGGCGGTCGACGACATCGATCCCAACCTCAAGTCGCCGTACTCGGAGGAAATCCTGGCCGGCGTCGAGTGGCAGGTCTCGAACACCTGGGTCCTCGGCGTTCGAGGAATCTACCGGGCCCTCGGTCGGGTCCTCGAGGATACCTGCGTTCCGGTGAACGTGTGCGACAACTACGCGTTCTTCAATCCCGGGTCGAGCGTTCTCGCTCCCGGGTTTCCGCCAGGAAAGCGGTACTTCCGCGGCATCGAAGTGACGGGCCAGAAGCGGCTCTCCGACAACTGGATGCTGTTCGCCAGCTACATGTACTCGACGCTCCGCGGGAACTTCGACGGGTCCTTTCGCGCGATCGGCGGATTCTTCGCGCGCAATCCGTTCATCACGGACGACTTCGACTACCCGGCGTTCCAAGTCAACGCGAACGGAAACCTGACGCTCGACCGAACGAACCAGGCCAAGCTCCAGGTGGCCTACGTCTTCCCGTTCAACCTGACGATGTCGGCTGTCCGGCTACTACCAGACCGGAACGCCGCTCTCGCGCATCGGCTGGTGGGATCCCTACGTGGGACCCGAGCTCTTCATCACGCCGCGCGGGAGCGAAGGCCGCTCTCCCGACACCTACGAGATGGACCTCCAGGCGGACTATGGTCTTCGCCTGGGGGCGGTGACGGTGCACTTTCTTGCGAGCCTCTTCAACGTGCTCAACAAGCAACAGGTGACGCAGGTCGACCAGGTCTGGTCACTCAGCAGGACAACAACGCGCTCCCTTATCCGACGAACGATAGTTACGGCCAGGCCAACCAGTGGCAGCAGCCGCGGACGCTCCGCTTCGGCCTGCGGGTGAGCTTCTAGAGCCCCGGGGATCGGGTCTCGAAGCTTTCGGTTTCCGCCGCGCGAAATCGAAATATCGGAGACCTGCCCCTCGCGCCCGGTGCCCATGGCGAGCGAGATCAGCGTCGAGATCCGCGGACTGACGAAACGCTTCGGCGAAACCGCGGCCGTCGACTCCGTCTCGCTCGACATCCGAAGCGGGGAGTTCTTCTCCCTCCTCGGCCCGTCGGGCTGCGGCAAGACGACGCTCCTGCGGATGATCGGGGGCTTCGAGCCGCCGACGGCCGGGACGCTGCGCATCGGCGGGGCGGACATGACGCACGTTCCGCCGTACCGCCGCCCGGTCAACATGGTCTTCCAGCACTACGCCCTCTTTCCGCACCTTTCGGTCGAGGAGAACGTCGCGTTCGGGCTCCGCTACCGGGGGATGGATCGGAAAGCCGAGGCCCGCCGCGTCGGGGAGGTCCTCGGGCTCGTGCAGCTGGCGGGCTTCGAGAAGCGCCGGCCCCACCAGCTCTCGGGCGGCCAGCGGCAGCGCATCGCCCTGGCGCGCGCCCTCGCGCTCGAGCCCGAGGTGCTTCTCCTCGACGAGCCGCTCGGCGCCCTCGACCAGAAGCTGCGCAAGGAGGTCCAGGTCCAGCTCAAGCACCTCCAGCGGGACCTCGGCATCACGTTCATCTTCGTCACGCACGACCAGGAAGAGGCGCTGACGATGAGCGACCGGATCGCGGTCATGAGCCGGGGAAGAGTCGAGCAGGCCGACGACGCCGCGACCGTCTTCGAGCGGCCCGCGACGGAGTTCGTGGCCAATTTCATGGGAGCGTCGAACTTCTTCGCGGCGCGCGTGCGGGAGGCGGCCGACGACGCGATGACTCTGGATCTGGCGGCCGGGGGCGAGACCCGCGTCCCGGTGGCCGCCGGAGAGGCGCGGCCCGGCCCCGGTGACGCGGTGCGCTTCGTGGTCCGGCCCGAGAAACTCGAGCTCCGGCCGGGCGGTCTCGCGGACCGCGGCGTGTCCTCGGTCGCCGTCACGGTGGAGGAGCGGGTCTACCAGGGCATCTCGACCGTCTGGATCGTTCGCGACGAGGCCGGCGAGCGGCTCACGGTCTACGAGCAGAACGAAGAGCCCGTCGAGGAGTCTTCGCGCCATGCCGTCGGAAGCCGTCTCCTCGTCTGCTGGAACCCCCGCCACGCCGTCCTGATCCGGGAGGAGGCCGGAAAGCCGTGACCGGGGAGAAGGGTCCCGGACGCGCCCCTTACGCTCTGGCGCTTCCGACCTGGATCGTGCTCGGGGTGTTCTTCCTCGGGCCTCTCGTCGTGCTGTTCCTCATCAGCTTCGGGCAGCGCGCGATCTACGGCGGATTGAAGCCGATCGACGACCTCGGGACATACCTCGCTTCGGGGAAGTTTCTCGGCCAATACGCACGCTCGCTTCACCCGATCTACCTCCAGATCTTCTGGCGGTCGATCTGGATGGCGGTCGTCACGACGGGGCTGTGCCTGCTGATCAGCTTCCCGGTGGCGTACTACATCGCGGTCGTCGCGCCGGCCCGGCGGCGAAACCTTCTGCTTGGCCTCGTCGTCGTGCCGTTCTGGACGAGCTTCCTCATCCGGACCTACGCCTGGATGTTCATCCTGCGCACCGAGGGCCTCGTCAACCGGCTTCTCGTCGGCTCGGGCCTGTCGTCCCACCCGATCGAGCTCCTGTACAACAATTTCTCCGTCCTTCTCGGCCTGGTCTACGGCGAGCTGCCCTTCATGATCCTTCCGCTCTATGCCTCGCTCGAGAAGCTCGACCTCTCGCTTCTCGAAGCGTCGGCGGATCTCGGGGCGCCGGCCCGCTCGACCTTCTGGCGGGTCACCGTGCCGATGACGATGCCGGGGATCGTGGCGGGCATCATCCTCGTCTTCGTGCCGAGCCTCGGGCAGTTCATCGTCTCGGACCTGCTCGGCGGCGCGAAGACGATCCTCGCCGGCAACCTCATCCAGAACCAGTTCGCCGTCGCGCGCAACAAGCCTTTCGGCTCGGCCGTCGCCTTCGAGCTGACGGCGGCGGTCCTGCTGCTCCTCTTCCTTTACGCGCGATACACGCGCCGTCGCGGCGAGGACGTCCTCCTGTGAGGCCCGGTACGCTGCTCCGCGCGCACGCCTTTCTCGTGTACGTCTTCCTCTACGCGCCGATCGCGATCCTGGTGCTCTTTTCCTTCAACCGGACGAGCCAGACGGCGGTCTGGCAGGGCTTCACCCTGGAGTGGTACCGGAGCCTGCTGCACGACGACCTCATCCTCGCCGCCGTGCGCAACAGCCTGATCGTCGGGGCGGCGACGACCGCGATCGCCACGGTGCTCGGGACCATGGTCGCCCTCGCCCTCGGGCGCTACGCGTTTCGCGGGGAGGCCGCGACGAAGAACCTGCTGTACCTGCCGGTCATCATTCCGGAGATCGTCATCGGCGCGGCCCTGGTGACCTTCTTCGGCGTCGCGCGCTTCCGGCTCTCCCTCACGACGGTCGTGATCGCCCACGTCGTCTTCAGCGTCTCCTACGTCGCCATCGTCGTGCGGGCCCGTCTTTCGGGCTTCGACCGCTCCCTCGAGGAGGCGGCGCTCGACCTCGGGGCTCGGCCGTTCCAGACGTTCGTGCGGGTCACGCTGCCGCTGATCCTGCCGGGGGTCGTCTCGGGCGCCCTCCTCGCCTTCACGGTGTCGATCGACGACTACGTCATCACGTCGTTCGTGGCGGGCGTGGGCGCGACGACCCTGCCGCTCCAGATCTACTCGATGCTGAAGGTCGGAGTGACGCCGGAGGTCAACGCGGTGTCGACGCTCCTTCTCGCGGTGACCGTCGTTCTCATCGTCGTCGCGCAGCGGCTCCAGCAGCCGCCGCCCGAGCGGGCCGAGAGTTGAAATCGCGCCGGTGGTGGCTCACGACCGGGGCGTTGGCGCTCGCCGGAGGCGCCTGCGGCCCGCGGGGCGACGAGCCGCCGTATCCCGGGCCCGGCGAGAAGAAGCTCAACCTCTACATCTGGTCGGAGTACCTCCCGAAGGAGGTCATCGACGAGTTCACGCGGCGGACCGGCATCGCAGTCCGCTACGACTTGTACGACTCGAACGAGCCGGTCCTGGCGAAGCTCCAGTCCGGCGTGGCCGACTACGACCTCGTCGTCCCCTCGGACTACATGGTGAGGATCCTGGTCCTGTCGAAGCTGCTGCGGCCGCTCGAGAAGGGGAGGCTCCGAAACCTCGGTAATCTCGACCCGCGCTTCCTCGACCAGGAGTTCGACCCCGGCAACCGCTACTCGCTGCCGTACGTGTGGGGAACCACGGGGTACGGGTACAACATCCCCCGCGCCGGGCGCTCGCAGGACAGCTGGGCACCCCTCTTCGATCCGGCGAACAAAGACCAGATCCTGATGCTCGACGACATGCGGGAGTGTTTCGCGGCGGCCCTCAAGCACCTCGGGCACTCGCTCAACAGCACCGAGCCGGCGGTCCTCCGGACGGCGGCCGACCTCCTGAAGAAGCAGAAGCCGCTCGTCAAGACCTACAACAGCGGCGACTACGAGAACATCCTGGCGGCCGGCGACGTCGTGTTCGCCCACGGCTACAACGGCCAGATTGCGAAGGTCGTGGCGCGGGAGCCGGCGAAGTTCGCCTACGTGCTGCCGAAGGAGGGCGCCACTCTCTGGATGGACAGCGTCTGCATCCCGGCCCGGGCCCGCAACGTCGAGTCGATCTATGCCTTCCTCGATTACATCCTGGAGCCCGAGGTCGAGGCCCGCATCGTCAACGGCATCAGCTATGCGAGCGCCAACGTCGCGGCGCGTCGCTTCATCCGGCCGGAGATCCTCGAGGACGCCGCGATCTACCCGCCGGCATCCGCCCTCGCGCGCTGCGAGTTCGTCCGGGACATCGGCGAGGCCACCGAAGTGATGGACGAGTACTGGACGGAGATCAAGGCGCTCTGAGGCGCGCTCGACGCGCGCGACGGGAGCGGAGAGGGTTCCCCGGCGAAACGTTGCTAGGATTGGCCCCGCGCGAAAGGAGCAACCGGTGAAGAGCTACAAGAACTTCGTCAACGGCAAGTTGGTCAAGTCCGTCAGCGGGCGCGAGGAGGCGATCATCAGCCCGGTCGACGAGCGGACCCTCGCGAAAGTCCCGACGTGCGACGCCGAGGACGTGGACCGCGCCGTCGACGCCGCCGCAGCGGCGTTCGGGAAATGGCAGGACTCGACACCGGGCGAACGCAGCCTCATGCTCCTGAAGCTCGCCGACGTCATCGAGAAGAACGCCGACGAGCTTGCGGCGCTCGAGGCCGACAACGTCGGCAAGCCGATCGGACTCGCGAAGAGCGAGGTCCCGTTCATGGTGGACAATCTCCGCTTCTTCGCGGGCGCCTGCCGGTGCCTCGAGGGCAAGGCGGCCGGGGAATACCTCGCCGGCTATACGAGCATGATCCGGCGGGAGCCGGTCGGCGTCGTGGGATCGATCGCGCCCTGGAACTACCCGCTCATGATGGCGATCTGGAAGATCGGACCCGCGCTCGCGGCCGGGAACACGGTCGTTCTCAAGCCCTCGGAGCAGACGCCGCTGACGACGCTGCGACTGGCGGAGCTCGCCGGGGACGTCTTCCCGCCCGGCGTCTTCAACGTGATCACCGGCCATGGCGAGCCCGTCGGCGCGCCCCTGGTCAAGCACCCGCGCGTCAACATGGTGTCGCTGACGGGAGACGTCGCCACGGGCAAGGAGGTCGCGAAAGCCGCCGCCGCGACTTTGAAGAAGGTCCACCTCGAGCTCGGCGGGAAGGCGCCCGTCCTGATCTTCGACGACGCCGACATGGACCTCGTCATTCCCGGCATCAAGATGGCCGGCTTCGCCAACAGCGGCCAGGACTGCACCGCCGCGACGCGCCTTTACGCGAGCGGGCGGATCTACGACAAGCTGCTGTCCGCGCTCGTTCCCGCCGTCGAGTCGATCGTCGTCGGCGACATACAGAAAGAAGACACGAACATGGGGCCGGTCATTTCGGCCGAGCACCGCAAGCGCGTCTCCGGCTTCCTCGACCGCGCGACGTCGAAGGGCCACGTCAAGGTCCTGACCGGAGGAAAGGCGCGCAAGGGAAAGGGGTTCTGGTTCGAGCCGACGGTCGTGGCCGACGCGAGGCAGACCGACGAGATCGTGAAGAAGGAAGTGTTCGGTCCGGTGATCACCGTGACGCGCTTCAAGGACGACGAGGAGGCGATCGCGTGGGCCAACGACGTCGACTACGGCCTCTCGGCCTCCGTCTGGACGACCAGCGTCAACCGCGCCCTGAACGCGGCCCGCAAGCTCCGGTTCGGGACGGTCTGGATCAACGATCACCTGCCGCTCGTCTCCGAGATGCCCCATGGCGGCTACAAGCAGTCGGGCTACGGCAAGGACATGTCGATGTACGCGATCGAGGACTACACGCAGGTCAAGCACGTCATGGCCCGGATCGCGCAGACGGTGGGGGCGAGCTTCCTGCCGAGCTGAGCGGGGCGCCCCTCACCCCGTCCCTCTCCCGCCGGGAGAGGGAGCCCTGGAGTTCCCTCGCCCCCCGAAGGGGGGAGAGGGTCAGGGTGAGGGGGGTGGGCTACGCCTCCCAGACCGTCTTGACGTTGACGAACTCGCGGATGCCGTGCGCGGAGAGCTCGCGGCCGAAGCCGGACTTCTTGACGCCGCCGAAGGGCAGCCGCGGGTCGCTCTTGACCATGCCGTTGATGAAGACCGCGCCGGCCTCGAGCTCGCGCTCGAAGCGCTCGCGCTCGGCGGGCTCCCGCGTCCAGGCCGAGGAGCCGAGGCCGAAGCGGGTGCGGTTGGCGACGACGATCGCCTCGTCGATGTTGGCGACTCGGAAGAGGCTCGCCACAGGGCCGAAGATCTCCTCGACGTCCGCGGGGCTGCCGGCCGGGACGTCGGCGAGGACCGTCGGCGGATAGAAGTTCCCGGGCCCGTCCGCGGGCTTTCCGCCGAGGGCGACCCGCGCGCCGGCGGCGACGGTGCGCCGGACCAGGCCGTCGACCTCGTCGCGGATCGCGGGCGTGGCGAGGGGGCCCACCTCGACGGAGGGATCCATCGGGTCGCCGACCTTCAACGCGCGCATCTTCTCGACGAAGCGCTTCTCGAAGGCGTCGGCGACGTCCCGGTGGACGATGAAGCGCTTGGCGGCGATGCAGGACTGGCCATTGTTGACGGTCCGCGCCTTCACGGCCGTCGAGGTGGCGGTTTCGAGATCCGCGCTCGGCATCACGATGAAGGGGTCGCTGCCGCCGAGCTCGAGCACCGCCTTCTTGATCTGCGCACCCGCGCTCTGTCCGACGGAGACTCCCGCGCCCTCGCTGCCGGTGAGCGTCACGGCCGCGATGCGGGGATCGTCGATCAGACGCGCCACCCGGTCCGATCCGACGAGGAGCGTCTGGAAGGCGCCTTCGGGAAAACCCGCTTCGCGGAAAATCTCCTCGATCGCGAGGGCGCAGTCGGGGACGTTCGAAGCATGCTTGAGGAGGCCGACGTTTCCGGCCATGAGCGCCGGCGCCGCGAAGCGGAAGACCTGCCAGAAGGGGAAGTTCCAGGGCATCACGGCGAGGATCGGGCCGAGCGGATCGTAGCGGACGAAGCTGCGGCTCGCGTCGGTCGAGACGGGCTCGTCGGCCAGGAAACGCTCGGCGTTGTCGGCATAAAAGCGGCAAACCCAGGCGCACTTCTCGGCCTCGGCCACGCCGGCGGCGATGGGCTTGCCCATCTCGAGCGTCATCCGGCGCCCCCATTCCGTCTTCCGGCCGTCGAGGACGTCCCCGGCCTTCGCCATCGGGGAGGCGCGCTCGGCCCAGGGACGGCGCCGCCAGCGCGGGAACTCCTGCGCCGCGAGCGCGACGCGGCGCTCGATCTCGGCCTCGGAGTGCGGCTCGAACGTCCTCAGGGTCTTGCCGGTCGCGGGGTTGACGGAGGCGATCGCCACGGTTGACTTCCTTTCTCGGACTCTAGCGGAACTGCACGTGCATGTGGCGACGGGCGAGCATCTCGAAGAAGAGCTCGGTCGGCACGGCGGTCTCGGGACAGAGCACCCCCGGCGTGCGGATGGTCTTTGCGGCCAGGAGCTGCCCGGCGATCGAGAGCGGCACACCCGTGTCGAGTGATCCGGCCGCGACTTTCCACTCCGGATGGGGCAGGACGACCATTTCGGCGCGGCGGTGGACGGTTCGCCCGCCCTGCGAGCCCGTCAGCTCGACCCTCAGGGCATCGCAGTCCTGCGGGTCGCCGCCGGGCGCCGGCTGCCGGGCGGCGACCTCGAGGAGCATCTCTCGGGGGGACATGGCGCCGATCCGGTCGCGGGAGGCGAACCCGAGCTCCACGAGGAAGGCGACCTTCTTCTTGAACTCGGGTTCGAAGGCGACCTTGAAGCTCGCCTCGCGAAGGCTCGGAAACGACCGGGGAAACATGGCGACCTCGGAGTGGAGCGTGTACAGCGCCTCCACGCGTCCCACCGGCGGCGGAAATTCGATCGACTCACGGCCGCTCATCGGGGGAACGGCTTCGGAGCGTCCGTCCCGGAACACCATGGGCTCGAGCGAGAATTCGTCGAGAACGGTGTCGAGGGCGTAGGGGACGGGCAGCGGGCCCGACGCCGACCGATCGATGCAGCCGACCCGAACGTGGAGGGCCTCGACCGAATCGAGCCCGCGCGCGAGCTCGCCGGCCATCACGTTCGTTATCCCAGGCGTCGAGCCCATCCCGAGGAGCGCCGGAACCCCTGCCGCGAGGAACGTGTCGTGCAGGCCGAACTGCTGGATCGAGCCGTGGTAGAGGCCGCCGAGGTCGCTGTACGGCACGCGTGCCGCGAGGGCCGCCCGCATGATCGGCAGATTGAAGTAGTAGGTGACGCAGTTCAGGACCGCGTCGTGCCCCTCGAGAAGACGGGCCGTGGCGGCCTCGTCCCGGGCGTCGAGCACGGCGGAGCGGACCCGCGAATCGGCGTGCGTGACGGCCCGCCGGTCCGCGGCCGTGATCTCCACGGCCGGCACGAACTCGAGCAAGTCGCGCACGACGACCTGGGCCATGGCGCCGGCGGCGCCGAGGACCGCGATCCGCATCACTCCTCGTCCGGCTTGATGTCCGGCGTCTCGGCGTCGACTTCCTTGAGCGTCTCGTCGAGGGCGCCCAGGATTTCCTTGATGAGCCGGTCCGGAATGTTCAGGGCCGGCTCGATGCGGACGACCTTGGAGTTCGTCAGCGTTCCGGCGACGAGAACGCCGCGGCGGAAGAGCCCGGCGACGACCTTGTAGCCGATCTCGGTGTTCACGAACTCGACCCCGAGAAGGAGGCCCTTGCCCCCGACGCGCTGGATCAGGCGGTCGAACCGCATCTTGAGGCGGATCAACTGCGCCAGGAGGTACTTGCCCTTCCGGGCCGCCTGGCCTGGCAGGTCTTCCTCGAGCGTCACGTTGATGGCGGCGATTCCGGCCGCGCAGGCGAGCGGGTTGCCGCCGAAGGTCGAGGAGTGGATGAACGGGTTCTTTTCGAGCACGCCCCAGATCTTGGGGGTCGAGATGAAGGCCGAGAGCGGCATCACGCCGCCGCCGAGGGCCTTGCCGAGGCACATGATGTCGGGGACGACCTTCCAGTGGTCGACGCCGAAGAGCTTGCCCGTGCGCCCGAGGCCCGTCTGGACCTCGTCGGCGATCAGGAGCGTTCCGTACTCGTCGCAGGCCTTCCGGATCCGGGGCCAGAAGTCGTCGGGCGGCACGATCGCGCCGGCCTCGCCCTGGACGGGCTCCATGATGACGGCGGCGATGCCCTTTCCCGTCTGGTCGGCCTTGTAGAGCTCGTCCTCGACGGCTTCCGCGTCGCCGAATTCGACGAAGTGGATGCCGGGCAGGAGCGGCAGGAACGGCTCCCGGTATTCCCACCGGCCGAGCAGCGACAGCGAGCCGCAGCTCTTTCCGTGGAAGCCGCGGAGCGAGCTGATGAAGTTCGTCTTGCCGGTGTAGACGCGGGCGAGCTTGATCGCGCCTTCGACCGCGTCGGTCCCGTTGTTGATGAAGAAGGAGTACTGGAGGTCGCCCGGCGTGATCTCGCCGAGGAGCTCCGCCAGCGCGCCGCGCAGCGGGTCGAGGAGCTCCTGGCTCGAGAGCGGCATCCGCTGGAGCTGGTCGGCGACGGCGCGGACGACCTTGGGGTGCCGGATGCCGGCGCTGTAGATGCCGTAACCGCCGAGGCAGTCGATGTACGTGCGGCCCGAGAGATCCTGGAACGTCGAGCCCTCGCCGACCCATTCGAGCGCGGGGTCGTCCCGCATCTCGACGACGGACTTGCGGTACTCGAGGTAGCCGCGGTTGTAATAGAACTGAAAGTTATCGACCGTGTCCTTCTGGATCTTGTCCTTCTGCTCGGCCGTCAGCTCGGGCGCGGAGATGATGTCGAGCCAGCGCTGGGATTCCTGGATGAGCTCCTGCGTGTTCATGTGCGTCCCCGTTCGTGGTGCGGACCTAAGACTCCGTGAGCCGCCGGGATGACGGCGGCTAAGAGTCCCCGACGCAGAAGAGGTGCCTCCGCGGCGTCTTCGTCGCGGCGGGAATCGTCCCCGCCCTCGAGACGCGGCCGCGGCGGGGTGTCGCGGTGCGGCGGTCACGCATCGGCGAGCGCCCTCTCGAGCACATCGAGACCTTCCGAGAGCTCGCCGTCGGAGATGACGAGCGGCATGAGAGTGCGGATCACGTTGCCATAGGTTCCGGCGCCGACGAGAAGGAGTCCCGTCTCGTAGGCCTTCTTGATGACGCGGTCGGTGCGGTCCTTGTCGGGCTCCTTCGTGCCGCGATCCTTGACGAGCTCGAGCGCCTGCATCGCGCCGAGACCCCGAGCGTCGCCCACGAACGGGAAGCGGTCGAGGAATCCGCGGAAGCGCCTCTCGACCTCGGTCCCGATGGCGCTCGCCCGCTCGGGGAGACGGTGCCGCTCGATCGATCCGATGGCCGCCAGGGCCGCGGCGCACGCGACCGGGTTCCCGGCGTACGTGCCGCCGAGCCCGCCGACCTGCGCGCTGTCCATGATCTCGGCGCGGCCGGTGACGGCGGAGATCGGCAGCCCTCCGCCGAGCGACTTGGCCATCGTCATGATGTCGGGCTCGAGGTCGTAATGCTCGGACGCGAACATCCGCCCGGTCCGTCCGAATCCCGTCTGGACCTCGTCGACGACGAGCAGGATCCCGTGTTCACGGCAGAACCGGGCGAGGAGATTCACCCAATCGAGCGGCGCGACGATGAATCCGCCCTCTCCGAGCACGAGCTCGACGACGAGGCACGCGACTTTCTCGGCGGCCACCTGGGTCTTGAAGAACTCCTCGAGCTCGGCCGCGGCGGCGGCCGGGCCGGGGTAGTCGCCGCGGTATTCGTAGGGAAAGGGCATCCGGTAGATCTCGGCGGCGAAGGGCCCGAAGCCGAACTTGTAGGGCCGGACCTTGGAGGTCATGCTCATCGTCAGGAGCGTGCGCCCGTGGAAGGCGTGCTCGAAGACGACGACCGCATCCCGTCCGGTCGCGTGCCGGGCGATCTTCACGGCGTTCTCGAGGGCCTCGGCGCCGCTGTTGGCGAGCATCGTCTTCTTGGCGTGGCGTGCCCGGGGTGATCCGGTTCAAGGTCTCGGCCAGGGCCACGTAGCCCTCGTACGGGGCGACCGAGAAGCAGGTGTGCGTCATCCGCGAGAGCTGCTCCGAGGCCGCCCGGACGACCTCCGGGTTGGCGTGGCCGGCGTTCAGGGTCCCGATGCCCCCGGCGAAGTCGATGAAGACGTTGCCGTCGACGTCGGTCAGGAGTGCCCCCCGGGCGCTTTCGGCGTAGACCGGCGTGGAGTGGCCGATTCCCCGGGGGACCGCGGCATCCCGCCGGGCGGCGAGCGCCCGGGAAAGGGGACCGGGGACGGCGGTCTTCAGGCGAATCGAAGCGGACATGTGAAGTTCCTGGCTGGCTGAAAGGAGGGCCGAGCCTATCACGCGAAAGGGCCCGGCCCGGGCGGCGGACGGCGGACATGTGGCCGGAAGTCCTTGTACGGGAGCGCTTTGCAGGGATAGGATCAGTCCACCCCATGACCGACGGACATTCGGCGACCGCCGTCGCGGCGGCACCCCCGGCGCTCGAGCGGGTCCTCGGCCGGACCGACCTCGTCCTCTTCACCGTCTGCGCCATCCTGACGATCGACACCCTCGCCTCCTCGGCGGCGATGGGCTATGCGTGGTTCTCCTGGTGGGCCATCACGATGACGGTCTTCTTCATCCCCTACGGCCTGATCACGGCCGAGCTGGGCTCGGCCTGGCCGGGGGAGGGCGGCGTCTACGTCTGGGTTCGCGAAGCCTTCGGGCCGAAGTGGGGCTCCATGGCCGCCTGGATGTACTGGATCAACAACGCGACCTGGGCCCCCTCGGTCTACCTGATCTTCGCCGGGACGTTCGGCCAGATCTTCCTGAAGACCCACTCGACCTGGCAGGAGGCCGGGATCGCGATCGTCCTGACCTGGCTGACGGTCCTCGTGGGGATCGTCCGGCTCGAGGTCTCCAAGTGGCTGCCGAACCTCGGCGCGGTCGTCAAGGCCCTCATCTTCCTCGCCCTCGGCGTCCTGGGGCTCTCGGCGCTCTTCGGGGGCCGGCCGCCGGCCAACGAATTCTCGCTGTCGAGCCTCGTCCCGAAGTGGAACGACTGCGTCGCGTATCTTCCGGCCCTGCTGTACTCGACGTTCGGCTTCGAGCTCATGAGCTCGGCCGGCGGGGAGATGCGTCAACCCGAAACGCGACGTGCCGAGCGTGATTCTCTGGTCGGGGGCCCTGATCGCGATCCTCTACTCCTTCGCGATCGGCGGGATCCTCTTCGCGGTCCCGTCCGGAAAGCTCTCGATCGTCACGGGGACCTGGGACGCACTCGTCGTCCTCGGGAAGCAATGGGGCCGCGCGGGCGATCTGGCCGTCTTCTGCCTCGGAATCGGCTTCCTGTACGCCTGCATCGCGAACGTCGTGACGTGGAGCCTCGGGGCCAACCGTGTCGCCGCCGTCGCGGCCGAGGAGGGGATGCTCCCGGCGGTGCTCGGCCGGCTGCACCCGCGCTTCAAGACGCCGCATCTCGCGTTCGTCGCGATGGGTGTCGTGTCGACCGGCCTTCTCGTGGGAGGCGCGCTCCTCTCGAACAGCCAGTCCAACATCTTCTGGATGACGTTTCGCGTGACGGCGCTCTGCCTGCTTCTCTGCTATCTCCTGGTTTTTCCGGCCTTTCTCGTCCTGCGCCGAACCCGGCCCGACCAGCCGCGCCCCTACCGCGTGCCGGGCGGACGCGTCGCGGCGGCCGCGGCGGCGTGGCTTTGCACGCTCTACATCTTCGGGGCGTGCGTTCTCTTCTTCGTGCCGTCGCCGACGAGCCAGGATCCTTTGAAAGAGGCCATCATCCTCGGCGCCTTGACGCTCGTGACGATCGTGGTGGGGTACTTCCTGATGCCGCGGGCGGCGCGATCGTCCGCTTCGGTATGATTCCGGGCGGCCGCGCGACGGCGCGGCCGAAACCACGCAACGACAGGAGACGCAGTCCATGGGCCAGAACCTTCAGGGCGCGCGCGCGGAGTCCGCGTACGTGCTGGACCTCATCGGAAAGAAGAGCCTCACGCCGCCCGAGCAGAAGAAGGTGATCGAGGACTCGGTCCGCTACTGGACCGACAACGTCAACCCGGCCTTCCTCGAGTACCGGAAGTCCGTGTCGACCGACTACACGGCCGTCGAGTGGCGGGACGAGGGATCCGTCTTCCACGACATCCAGGGCAAGGAGTTCCTGGACATCCTCGGCGGCTTCGGCATCTACGTCACCGGCCACCGGCACCCCAAGGTCCTGAAGGCGGTCCGGGAGCAGCTCGACCGGCAGGCGATCCACTCCCAGGAGCTGATCGACCCGCTCCGGACCTACCTCGCCCACCTCGTCGCGATGATCACGCCGGGCGATCTCCAGTACGCCTTCTTCACCAACTCCGGGACGGAGTCGGTCGAGGCGTGCCTCAAGATGTCGATCCTGACCACCGCGCGGCACCACTTCGTGGGGACGATCGGCGCGTTCCACGGGAAGTCACTCGGCTCGCTCGGCGGAACGTCGAAGGCCGTGTTCCGCGAGCCGTTCCTGCCGTTGAAGCGCTGGACGCACGTGCCGTTCGGCGACGTCGACGCGCTCCGGATGATCGTCGCGAGCGGCGATTTCTCGGGCGACCGGGTGGCGGCCGTCGTCATCGAGCCGATCCAGGGGGAGGGCGGCATCAACGTCGCGCCTCCGGGCTACCTCGCCGCGGCGCGCGAGATCTGCGACAAGTACGGGGCGATGCTGGTCTTCGACGAAGTCCAGAGCGGCATGGGCCGCAGCGGGAAGATGTTCTGCTGCGAGCACGACGGCGTGGTGCCCGACCTGATGGCCCTCGGGAAGGGGTTCGGCGGCGGCGTGATGCCGATCGGGGCCTGCGTCGGGACGCCGAAGACCTGGGCGAAGTACATCGAGAACCCGTTCCTCCACACGACGACCTTCGGCGGCAACCCCGTGTGCTGCGCGGCGGCGATCGCCACGATCAACGTGCTGCTCGAGGAGGACCTCCCGAAGCAGGCCGGCGAGAAGGGGGAGTACCTTCTGCCGCGAATGAACGCGCTCGCCCTGAAGCATCCGAAGGTCATGGCCGGGGCGCGCGGCCGCGGCCTCATGCTGGGGATGGAGTTCCAGAGCCACGACCTGGGCTACGCCGTCGCGAAGGCGCTCTTCGGGCGGGGGATCCTGATCTCGGGCACCTACATCAACGCGCAGGTGCTCCGCGTCGAGCCCCCGCTGACGATCAGCTATCCCGAGCTCGACAAGTTCCTCGCGGCCCTCGAGGCCTCGCTCGTCGAGGTCGAGAAGGAACACCGCCTCTAGACCGGGCGGGGAGGATCCCCGCCTCGACGCCGGGAACGTGAACGACTCCGCCGGCCTCCCGATCGACCAGGCGTGCTACTGGATGGCGCAGCGGCGGGCGCGGAATGCGCCCGCACCCCTCCAGGGCGCCGAGGAAGCGGACGTCGCGATCATCGGCGGCGGCTACACCGGACTCTGGACCGCGCTGTTTCTCAAGGAGCTCGAGCCGCGCCGGAAGGTGACCGTCCTCGAGCAGGGCCTCGTGGGCTACGGCGCGAGCGGGCGCAACGCCGGGATCGTCGGCGAGACGATCGACCACTCGCACGAGCTCGCGATCGCGCACTTCGGCCTCGACGAGGCGAAGCGGCTGGCCCGCATCGGGCGCGAGAACCTCGACGCAATGGAGACGTTCGTCCGCGAGCGGGGGATCAACGCCGGCTTCGAGCGGCCGGGCCAGCTCATGATGGCCCTCACGCCCGAGCACGTCGAGGCTCTGGAGAAGGCGCGCGAAGCGGCCGAGCGGGTCGGCTCACCGGGCTGGAAGGTCCTCTCGGCTGGTGACGCCCGGGCGGAGCTCGCGAGCCCGCTGTACCTCGGCGCATTGCTCGCGCCCCGCAACGGGCTCGTCGACCCCGTTCGCCTCGCCGAGGGGCTGCGCCTCGTCGCGGCGAGCCTCGGCGTCCGCGTGCACGAGAACACGCCGGTGTCGGCGATCAAGTTCCGGAAAGGAAAAGTGGTCCTCGCGGCGGGCGGGGGAAGCGTGCAGTGCCGGAAGCTCGTGCTCGCGGCCAACGCGTACTCGCATCGCCTGCGCCCGTCGCTCGCCCGGAGGTTCGTGCCGCTCTACGACTACATCCTCGTCAGCGAGCCGCTGACGCCCGCGGAGCGGCAGTCGATCGGCTGGCGGTCGGGGCGCGGCGTCGTGGACGCCCGGACGTTCTTCAACTACTACCGGCTCACGGCCGACGGGCGGATTCTCTTCGGAACGAGCGAGGCGGTGTACTACCCGTCCAATCGCGTCGACCCCTCCTGCGACCACTCGGCCCGCCATTACGCGGCACTCGAGGCGAGTTTCCGCCGTCACTTCCCTCAGCTCCCGAAGCTCGCCTTTCCTTACCGCTGGGGCGGGCCCATCGCTTCGACGACGCGCCTGACGCCCTTTTTCGGAACGGCGGAGGCCGGACGCCTCTTCTACGGACTCGGATACACCGGGCACGGCATCGCCTCGACGCGGATCGCGGGACGGATCCTCGCGCACCGCGCCCTGGAGCTCGATCACGCCCTCTTCGACCTGGCGATCGTCCGGAAGAAGCCGTTCCCCTATCCGCCAGAGCCCTTCCGGCGCGCGGCCGTGGCGCTCGTGACCGGAGCCCTGCGGCGCGTCGACGCCGGCGGCCGGCCGGGAATCCTCCTGAAGGCCCTCGACCGGCTGGGAATCAGCTTCTCGAGCTAGCTGTCACACCCTGCCCCCTCTCCCGGCGGGAGAGGGTCGGGGTGAGGGGGCTTCGAGAGGTTCGCCGGCCCGCACGATTTTTGCGTGGACAAATGATCCGAACGCCTCACCCTTCCCTCTCCCCTCGGGGGAGAGGGTTGTCCTCGGAAGCTAGCGCACCGGCACGACGAGGATCTCGACCGGCCCCGGCGCGGCGCCGGTCAGGACCGGAATCCGCGTGTCGGTGAGGAACTGGAGCTGGCCCCGGTCGGTGATTCGCGCCGAGATCGCATAGGTGTGCCCGGGCGCGATGAGCGTCGGGTCGTACTCGAGGGAGAACGGGATCGGCACCTGGCCGGGCGTCGAGATGACCTGCTTGGCGACGAGCACCGAGTCCGTGTCCGCGATCGAGACGTCGCGCAGCTCGATCTGGACCTCGGCCTCGGGTGTGAGCGCCATCCGCTGCCGGTAGACCACCGTGCCGGTGAGGAACGCCGTCGGCGCCGCGGGCGCCTCCCGCGGGACGGCCGGCGTCTGCACGGGCGGGGGAAAGGGAGTGGGCGCGGGCGGCGGTGGAGCGGGGGGCGGGGGAGCCGGCGGCTTCGGTCCGGCGCACGACGAAAGCGCCAGCACGACGAGGAAAGCCGCCGCCCCCCGCGCTCTCATGCGGGGCGTCGGGCGAGCAGGTCGCGGATCTCCTTGAGCAGGACTTCGGATTGCGTGGGCGGCGCGGGCGGCGGCGGAGCGGCCGCGAGCTTCTTCGCGAACCGATTGAAGGGAAGGACGATCAGAAAGTAAAGGCCGGCGGCCTTGATGAGGAACGCGATCACCGCATTGATGAAGTTGCCGATCCCGACGGAGCCGACCTTGAGCCCCGAGAAATCGGGGGTTCCCCCGATCATGCCGATGATCGGCGTGATGATGTCCTTGACGAGCGAGTCGACGATCCCGCCGAACGCGACGCCGATGATGACGCCGACGGCCAGATCCAGGACGTTGCCCCGGGCGATGAATTCTCGGAAACCTTTGAGCATCGCTGTCTCCTTCTTCGAAATTCGGATCGTGCCGCTATTCGTGCGTATCGTCGACGTCGACCTGGCCGGTCATCCGGCGCCGCCAGATCGACCAGATCGAGCCGGTCGAGAGAACGGCCGCGAGGCCGATCATGATCAGGTAGGTCAGGCCCTTGGAGGTCGTCGGCTCGAGGTGCGCCCAGGAGACGATGAGCCAGATGAGCGTGCCGAAAAACGCACAGGCGAGCAGCGTGCCGAGCGCGCCGAGGGACTGCACGGTCGCCCGCAGGAGGAACACCCAACCGACGAGAAGGCAGACGCCGACGAAGGCCTTCAGCGGCGTGAACTCCCAGTTGCCCTGCGCGAGCCAGTGAAAGTAGGAGCGCCCCTCCGGGTTGTACGTCGCGAGCAACAGCGCCACGGCGGCCACGAGACGAGCGAAGAATCGGCCCATCGCGTTCTCCTACGGCTTCTTCGGTTGCGGCGGCCGGGAGGAGGGCGCCGGCGCGCGCGAGGGTGGCGCGCTCGAAGTCGGAGGCCGCGGCGGCGGCGCACTCGCGCGCGTTTCGGCCGCGCGGCGGCCTTGCTGATCCCGCGAAAGCTGGTTGAGGGTTCCGGAGTCGACGGTCGGGCGGCTCGGACGCGCCGAGGGTTGCGAGGGTGCGGGACGCGTCGACGGTTGAGAGGGCTGAGAGGGCTGCGCCGGTCTTGCCGGACGCGTCTCGGGCCGCGACGGCTGGACGGGCTTCCAGGTTCCTCGATCGTTGGTCTCCCAGCTTCCGGGACGACCGGGCTGCGGACGGTACACGTTCCCGTCAGGCCCGGCGTAGACGTTGTCGGGACGCGACGGCGCCGGTCGCGTCGCGGGCTGGCCCGGCGCGGGGCGCGTCGCCGGCTGACCCGGTCGCGTGGATGGCTGCGACGGCGCCGGACGCGTGCCCGGCCTCGCCGCGGGCTGGCCGGGAACCGGACGCGTCGAGGGACGCGAGGGAGGCGCCACCGGGCGGACACCCGGCCGCGCGATGCCCGCGCGGTTGTAGACGTTGATGTTCGTGAGGTTGAGGCTCGCCGGCCGGTACGGCATCGGGCGGCCGTAGCCGGGGCGGTAGTGCGGCGGATACGGTCCCGGCCGAGGCGGCCGCGGGCGCCAGCCATAGTACGGCCCCCACCACGGCCGGTAGATCGGGTAGTAGCCTCCCCACCCGAAGCCGACGTTCCAGCCGGTCCACGGGCTCCAGCTCATTCCGACGCCGAAGCCCCAGGTCCAGGGCGCCCCGTACCAGTAGCTCCCGATCCATGGCCGGTAGTACCAGCCGGTGCCGTAGACGACGGTTCCCCAGGGCGAGTAACAGGTTCCGAGGTAGCCCGGCGTGTAGCCGAACCACACGGTCGTGGGCGTGTAGCGGTAGACGCGCACGTAGGTGACGTAGTGGATCGGGCTCGCGGTCGGGATCGTGTAGATCACGGGCGGGACGACGGTCGCCACCGCCCACGGCCCGTATGCCGAGCCGGCCGTGAACCAGACGCCGCCCTGCACGGAGTAGTACGACGTCGGCGAGACGCGCACGACCGGCGTGGGGGAGTTGACGGCGTACTGGATGGAGGTGTCCGGGACGTCGTCGAACTTCGGCTCGCCGTCGTACCTGGACCTCGTACTTCGCCTCTTCGCGGTTGACCTCGGCCGTCTGCGGAATGCTGTTGGCGATCACGGCTTCCTGCGCCGCGGGGGTGCCGGGGACGGTGGCGAGGACGCTCGCCTTCGGGTCGTTCTCCGGGATCTTCGCGAAGTCCGGCGGCAGCCGGTCGCCTTCGACGAACTGCCAGGGACCCTTCTCGAGGGACTTGGAGCGGTACCAGCGGCCGGTGAGGGTGACGTAGTAGCTCTGGTCTTTGAGGTCGATGAAGATGTCGCCCGTCGTGTTTTCGACGTAGAGGAGCTGCGTCCCGGCGATCGGCTTCATCTGCGGCTTGCCGTTCGTCACGATGAGCTCGGCCGGCGACGTGCTGACGATGATCTCGGGCGACTTGCCTTCCGCGAGCACCGCCTTGATCTCCTCGCCCGGGTCCTCGAGGAGGTCGACCTGCGTCTGGTTTTCGTCCTTCGCGATGGCGTCGCGCACGGCCGTGACGGGCCCGGGGGCCGAGGCCGCGAGCTGCCAGGGCCCGGTCGCAGCCTGCGCCTGGAGCCATCGGTCGGCGAGCGACATGTAGTAGGTGCCGCCGGCTTCGAGGATGAGGCTCTTCGTGTTGACGACGCGCTGGAGGCCGGAGGCGCCCTCGACCGGCCGGAGCGCGGGATCCCCGTCGATCAGGACGAGAAGCGCGGGTGTGCTCCGATAGTAGATGGCGGGCGGATCGTTCTTGAGCGGGACGGCGTTGCCCTTGCGGTCGGCCTGCGTCACGGCGAGGTTCGCCTCCACGCGCTCGAGGGAGATCGTGCGCGTGGCCTCCGTGTTCTTGCGAAACGTTTCAAGGAACTCCTCGGTCCTCTCCGGGGCGGTCGGGAAGTTCGCCTTCGGGACCTGGATGTTGGAGAGCTCGACGAGGTCGTTCTCCTTGTCGATCTGGGTTTGCGCCGTAATCCAGACGACGCCGTAGCTCGTCTGGGTCTTGTCGCCGACCTTCGTGTCGACCTTGACGGCCGCCCGGGCCTCGAGCATGGCGTCCTCGAACTTGTCGATCTGGGGCTGGTAGACCGTGAACGTCGTGTCGCCCGCGACGACGACGCGGGGCCACCGTAGACTCTCTCCGGGTGCGGCTTCCTCGGTTGCCGCGCCGGGATCCTGCGCCCGCAGGACGAGTCCGGTGCCGGCCGCGAGAACGAGGGAAATGGCGAGGCGTGTCAGATGTCGGCGCATGGGCCGTCCTCCGTGGCCCCGTGTTTATCACGGGCGCGTGGACGATCCGCAGAAGTGTTGACCGGCACGGGAGTTGCTTTTCCGAAGGGCGGAGGTGATGCGAATGAAGTCGGTCCTCCGTACGACGGGCGTCCTCGCGGGCGCGGTGCTCGTGGCGACCCTGGTTTCGTGCGCCTCGGCTCCGCCACCCGGAGTCGTGTACGTCGAAACGGCGCCGCCGGCAGTGCGAGTGGAAGCAGCGATCGTGAGTCCGGGGCCGGGCTACGTCTGGGTCCCCGGATACTGGAACTGGGGCGGCTCCGCCTACGTCTGGTCTCCGGGCGTCTGGATGCTCCCGCCGCAGCCGCACACGACGTGGGTCGCACCCCAATGGCGGCACACCCAGCGCGGGTGGTATCGCGTGGACGGTCGCTGGCACTGAGTGCCCGTGCGATCGATCCGGCGAGAGTCCTCGCGGCGAGACCCGGGAGGGCGGGAAGCCGCTCGTTGGCTTCTCATCCTCCGGCTGCGATGATCGCTCCGGGCGCTTCCACGGGGAGATAGGCGATCGAGACCGGCCAATATCGTGGCCGAAGCCTCGAAACTCGAGCGCCTGAACCCCTCTCGACCTTGCCCGAATGGCCGGTGTATCGGGCGGCCCGAAGCCTCATAATTTCTCCTACATCCGGAGGAATTCATGAGATTCGGGGAGCGGCCTGCCCGCCTGGCGGCGGCATTCGTGTTTCTGGGCGCGGTCGACCCCGGACTTGCCCGGGCCGCGGTCGAGATGCGGTCGGGGACGATTGAGATCCTCACCGCCGACGACTTCGAGCACGGGCGCTCGGAGCGCATCGTCGTTCTCGCCGACGAGCACGGCGCCCGGATCGCCCTCGACCTCCCGGAGGGTACGGAAGCTCCCGCCTTCGGCGCCAGCGTCCGCGTCCACGGGTCGCCGGGCGTCGGGGGACGCTTCACGGTCGAGCAGCTCGAGGTCCTCGAGTGGCCGGACTCCGCCGCGGCGCCCGGGATCGCCGGCAACTCGTCGGTGATCGCCATCCTGATCAAGTTCCTCGACACGGCCACCGAGCCGTACACGGTGGCGCAGGTCCAGACCCGGATGTTCGGCGCCGGGAACGTCTCCGACTATCAAAAGCTGCGTACGCGACGCTCTTCGGCGGGCTCGGCGTGGTCCTCTCGACGAAGATCTCCGGCATCATCTACGGCCTGCGGCAGACGGTGCGCGAGGCGCGTCGGCTCGGGCCCTATACGCTCGTCGAGAAGATCGGGGAGGGCGGGATGGGCGCCGTCTACCGTGCGAGCCACGCACTGCTGCGGCGGCCGACGGCGATCAAGATCCTCCCGCCCGAGCGGGCGGGGGAGATGGACCTCGCCCGCTTCGAGCGCGAGGTCCAGATGACGTCGCTCCTGACCTCCCCGCACACCGTCTCGGTCTACGACTACGGCCGCACGCCCGACGGGCTCTTCTACTACGCGATGGAATTCCTCGACGGCATCGACCTCGAGGAGCTCGTCCGAAGAGACGGGCCGATGCCTCCTGCGCGGGTCGTCCACGTGCTCCGGCAGGTCTGCGAAGCGCTCGGCGAGGCGCACGCGATCGGACTGATCCACCGGGACATCAAGCCCGCCAACATCCTCCTCTGCCAGCGCGGCGGACGGCCCGACGTCGCGAAGGTCGTGGATTTCGGGCTCGTGAAAAACCTCAGCGCCGTCGACGCCCGCGTGACGCTCGAAAACACGGCCGTCGGGACGCCGCACTACATGGCGCCCGAGGCCCTCCAGACGCCCGACCGGATCGACGCGCGGAGCGACGTCTACGCCCTCGGCGCGACGGCCTATTTCCTGCTGACGGGCACGACGGTCTTCGAGGGGACCCTCGCCGATCTGATGACGAAGCTCCTCCGCGATGATCCCGTCGCGCCCTCGTTGCGGCTGGGGCGGCCGATTCCCGCCTCGATCGAGGCCCTCGTGGTGGCGGCGCTCGCGAAGTCGCCCGAGGCCCGGCCCGAGAGCGTCGAGGCCGTCCAGGCCGCGCTCACGGGCGCCGCGGACGTTCCGGCGTGGTCCACGGCCGAAGCCGCCGCGTGGTGGAAGAGCCGGGGAGCGCGCATCCGGGCGGCACGGTCGGGAGCGGCGGAGCCTCCTCCGGAGAGGCCTCCGACCCTCGAGATCAACCGGGAGGCCTCGATTCCCTGAGTGTTTTCCGGCTCCGCTGGATGTGCGTCACCATCTCCGTCGCGGATGCGTAGATGACGACCCAGATCAGTCCCGCCGCCATGCCGGCCAGGGTGTCGGTCGGCCAGTGGGCTCCGAGGTAGATGCGGCTTGCGGCGATCGTGAGAACGATTGCGGCGGCGAGCAGCACGGCGAGCCCGCGCCGCACGGGACTCCTGGAGAGATGGAACACGACGGCCGCGAGGCCCCCGAAGAAGACGGTCGCCATGACCGCGTGGCCGCTCGGGAAGCTGTAGCTCTTCTCGGTCACGAGGGCCTTCCAGGCTTCGGGACGCGCCCGCGCGATCGCGATCTTCAAGACCGTGCTCAAGCCGAAACCTCCGACCACGCTGCCGGCGAAGAGCAGCGCGGAGACGTGCCGGCCGGCGCTCCAGAGCGCGAGGAGGACCGCGGGAGTCGCGACGAGAAGAAACCGGTGGTCGCCGAAGGCGCTCGCGGTCGCCATGAGGCCGGTCAGTCGCCTGGAGCGGAGCCCGATCAGGAATTCGGAGACCCGCACGTCGAACGGCCCCGGCTTTCCCGCCTCCAGCAGAATCTCGTGGGCGAGCCATCCCACGACGGCCGCGAGCGTCGCGCAGGCCACGAAGCTCAGCGTGAACGAGAGGCCGACCGCCTCCTCGCGCGAGATCCGTCGCTGCAGGAAGCCCGTAGCGACGACTCGCTCAAGCCGTCTCGGCTTCGTGCACGCGATAGTCGGTGAGGAGCCAGACGAGGCCGATGACGATCGCCATGGTCCAGTAAAAGCGGCGAGCCGGAGAACCCGGCGCGTAGCCGTCGAGGCGCGGCAGGACCGCGAGGAACACGGCGACAAGGAGCTCGACGAGCCCGTGGATGAAGAAGGGGATCTTCTTCACGACACCGAGAGGGAAGCGCGTCAGGAGCGTCAGGACGAGGTGCGCCGCGGCGAGGATCCAGCTGATCAGGGCCGGAGAGCCGCCGAGGCCGAAGAGCAGCGGGCCGACGAGGAAGATGAGGATGGTGGCGACGTCGATGTAGCCGTGGAGCCGCGGGCCGAGGATGCGCATCGGTGTCCTCCTGAATGCGGAGGCTACATCTGCAAGGTCCGCGCCCGCGCGGATAGACTCAGCCGACGATGCCGTCGCACACGGTCGACCTGGCGGCCCTCTTCGGCGGGATCGACATCTACCTTTTCGATCAGCTCCTGCGGGGGAGGATTGTTCCCGGCCAGTCGGTGCTCGAGGCAGGCTGCGGCCGGGGACGCAACCTCGTGTTCTTCCTGGGGCAGGGCTACGAGGTGACGGCGTTCGACCCCGACCCCGAGGCGATCCGCGTCGTCCAGGCCCTGGCCGGCCGGCTGGCGCCCCGATTGCCTCCGACCAACTTCCGGGTCGAGTCCGCGGAGATGTCGACCTTCGAGGATGGCCGGGCGGACGTCGTCGTCAGCAGCGCGGTCCTCCACTTCGCTCCCGACGAGACGCGCTTCCGGGCGATGCTCCTCGGCTCCTGGCGTCTGCTGAAGCCCGGCGGCCTCTTCTTCTGCCGTCTCGCCTCGACGATCGGGATGGAGTCGCGGATGCGCCCGCTCGGCGGCCGCCGGTTCCTCCTTCCGGACGGGAGCGAGCGTTTCCTCGTCGACGAGGCGCTCCTGACGTCCCTGACGGGAGAGCTCGGAGGTTCGCTCGTCGACCCGTTGAAGACCACGGTCGTACAGGATCAGCGCTGCATGACGACCTGGGTGATGCGACGCGATGCGGATTCGCGGGACTGAGGATTTTGGCCCGAAAAGCCCCGATTCGATAACGAGCCCGATGGGGCCCCTTCCGCCGGTCGGGAGCCCGTGTCCGAGCTCGCGTGCGAGTCGATCGAGTCGGGGTAGCCGGCGGTCCCGTCGGGACGTGGCCACGGTAGACTGTCCGGGCCTCGAGCTCGGATCCGAGGCTGCAGGTCTAACGCAAGGGCAGGGTTGGACGTGGTGAGAGGCCCGGTTCTCAATCGCGAGGTCGTCGGCATGGCGGCCGAGCGGTTTCGCAGGCACCCGGTGCAGACTTACCTGACGCTGGCCGGATTCATCGTCGGGACGTCCTCGATCATTCTGGTCGTCAGCCTCGGGCTCACCGGCCGGAGTTACGTCATGGCGCAGATCGAGGGCGTGGGATCGCATCTCGTGTGGGCCAACTATCGCGGGACGGTGACCTCCGGCGTGTCGCACGGCGAGGATGACTTCATCAACGAGTCGGACCTCGAGGCGGTCGCGGCGCGGACCGATCTCTTCAGCGGTGTCACCGGGCTCGTCACGGTGCGCGGCAGCGTCACCGTCCAATCGCAAGTCAAAACTCTGACCGCGCTCGGCGCGATGGCGAATTACATTCCGGTGCGGAAAAACCTGCGCATTCTCCGGGGTCGATTCCTGGATGAGGACGACGTTCTGGAACGATCGCGCGTCTGCGTAGTGAATCGCGATCTCTACGAAGCTCTGTTTGCCAACGACGACTCGCGCGAGAAGACGCTGGCCACGCTCGGGACCACGTTCAACGTCATCGGCGAGTTCGAGGAGCCGGTCGACACCCTGGGACGCGGCGACGTCGTTCCCGAAACCATCTTCATCCCGGTGACCGTCGCCTGGTACTACCTGCCCCCGCGGCGGCCGTTGAACACGCTTTTCGGGGAGGTCCGGAACTTCTCGGACCTCCCGACGGCGGTTCGGACGGTCGAGGAGATCCTTCGGGAGCGCCATCACCTCGGCTCCGTGTACGAGGTGCAGAGCATGACGACCGTTGTCCGGCTGGCCCGTGCGATCTCCGGAGGCTTGATCGTCGTCTTCGTGCTGGCGGCGGCCATATCGGTCGTCGTGGGTGGAATCGGCATCATGAACATCCTTTTGGCGTCGGTCGAACAGCGGACGCGCGAGATTGGCGTTCGGATGTCGGTGGGCGCGCGAAGAGCGGACATCCTCGGCCAGTTTCTGGTCGAAGCCCTGGCGCTCGGGATGGCAGGGTCGTCGGTCGGCGTCGTGATCGGCCTCGGCATCCCGTTGCTGGCGCGCTCGCTCGTTCCGGTGGTTCCGATTCGCGTGTCCTTCATGTCGGCGGGCCTCGCCTTCGCGTTCTCCTGCGCGGTGGCCCTCGCGTTCGGTGCCGTGCCCGCCTACCGCGCGTCGCGCCTGAATCCCGCGGAGGCTGTCCACCACGAATGACGGAGTAGATGAACGGACGGTAAACGGATCGCGCACCTCGTCGCCGCGCAGGAAAAAATCTTGTGACTCCCGATCGGTTGACGCAGAATCCGCGTCGTTTCTGGCGGTCGCACGCGGAGGTCGGCATCGCGAAATCTCGATCGCGCACGGGGAGCCTGTGGGCGCGCGGTGCAGCAGTATGGGCGATCGTGCTGTGCGCGGCGGCGTCGGCACGCGGGGAGGGGTTTCGCGTCTTCGAGGACGCACCACGGCGCTCTCGCCAACCCCCGTTCGTCGGCGAGGATGGCCCCGCCGGGTGCGGGATCGTGGATCTCGACTGTCTCGACCCGTGGAGCTGGAGCGGCCGATCGGGGCTCGCGCCGACGGACGAATCGGAAATGAGCGCCAATGACGAGTCGGCAGAGGCAAAGCGGTGCGTTCTCGTCCAGTGTGTAACGGGGGTGGCGGGTCCCGAGGAGCGGCCGCCGCGTCTCTTCACCACGCCGGTGACTCTGTGGACTGGCGCCGCCCTGCTGGGGGGAATCGTGGACGGCATCCAGGGCCCCATCGCGGACGGAGTCCACCCTTTTCACCTGACGGACGAGGGGTTTTTCCAGTACACCACCTACGGTGGAGGATCGGACAAGGCCTCGCACTTCGTCGTTTCCGCCAACGTCACGAATCTGCTCTACGATGCCTATCGGCTCAACCGCCTGACGCCGGACCAGGCCATGTGGTTGTCGTTCGCGACGTCGACGATCGCGGGCACCTTCGTCGAGATCGGAGACGGGTTGACCCCCTATGGCTTCTCACTCCAGGATCTGACGGCGGACGCCCTCGGTTCGTTGACTCAGGCCCTGATCAAGCGACACGATCTCGGCGACCTGGCGGGCTTTCGGCTGGGCCGGTGGCTCGACACGACGATCCCGCCCGCCGTCATCGGGGGCCGTCCACTGGTCGGCATCGACTACACGCAGGAGATGTACACCGCGGACCTGAAGCTGGGGGGCGTCGGGACGCGGATGCACGCGTCGCCGACGATCGCTCGATTCTTTCTCCTTTCGTTCATCTTCCTCACGAAAGGATACGGCTACGTGCCGCCGCTCGACACGCGCTATCAGGAGATTGGCTTCGAGCTCGGACTGAATTTCCCGGAGATCCTCAGGGCCGTCGGCGTCAGCGACGCGACGTGGTGGGGCGACTTTCTGTTGCGGGCCTTCAATTTCCTGCGCCTGCCCTACACGCAGATCGGCACTTACTACAACCTGAAGAATCAGAAGTGGTACGGGCCGGGCGCGCCCTACCACTACTATTGACGAGGTTGGAGTCCTCCGGGGCGCCCGCGCCACTCGCCGACCGAGTCACGACACCGGAGAGGCGCTCTCGGTGGATGGCTCCGCTGCTGCTTCTCCTGTCGGTCGCCCTCTATATCGGGCTCGCGGGCAGTCCGGCTCTGGTGGACGACGACGTCGACGCCGCGCACGCCCTCGTGGCGCGCGAGATGCTCGAACGCCACGACTTCGTCGTCCTGTACCAGGACGGCCTGCGGTACCTGATTCGCCCCCCGATGCACTTCTGGTTGATTGGCGCGAGCTATGCCGTCCTGGGGGAGAGCGCGTTCTCGACACGCCTGCCGGTGGCGTTGTCGATGGTCGGACTGGTGTGGCTAACATTCGCGTTCGGCCGGCGCTTTTTCGGCCAACGCGCCGGGTTATACGCCGGCCTTGCCGTCGCGACGTCGTTTGGAATGTTCATCTTCACGCGCACCGTCATTCCGGAAGCAATCTACGCCCTCGAGTTCACCGCGGTGTTCTACCTGTTTCTTCGGTCCTGGACCGGAAGCCTGGACCCTCGAATCGGGTATCCGGGGGCGGCGGCCGTCTGCGCGCTCGCGGTGTTGACGCGGGGACCGATCGGGCTCCTGTTTCCGTTCGGTGCCCTCGTGGTTTTCCTCGTGCTGACGGGAGGGTGGCGCCGGTGGCGGGACCTGCGCCTCGGCTGGAGCGCCGGAGTGTTTCTCGCGATCGCGGCTCCGTGGCACGTCCTGGCCGAGCGGCGATCACCCGGTTTCGCGTGGGCCTATTTTGTCAACGAGCACATCAATCGGGCTCTCGGGACGCGGGAGCCCCACGATTACAGCGCCGTTCCTCTCTGGCTGTGGTGGCTCGAACACCTCGCCTGGCTTTTTCCATGGAGTGCGTTCGCCCCCCTTCTCCTGCGGGAGTTCCCGCGGCCCCGGACCTGGAGACTGGCCCTGGATGCCGGTGCCCAGGCCCGCCTTCTTCTGTTCGGCTGGGCCGGCGTGATTTTCGGGTTCTTCTCGGTCGAGAGCGGCTCGCGCATGGAGTACTACTCCTTCGGGGCGTGGCCCGCTCTCGCCCTGCTGTTGGGCCTCTCGATCGCGCATGCCGAAGAAGGCGGCGGCCGGACGCTGCGGTGGATCATGCGCGGAGTGGCGACCCTCGGTGTTGTGTATGCCGCTGCGGTTGGCATGTTCCTGAGGCTCACGGCTCACGCTCCGCAAGCGACCGACATGACGGCGGACCTTCATTCACGCGGTGCCGAGGCCTACCAATCGTCGATGGCTCGCGTGCTCGACCTCACGCCCGACGCCCTTGCCGACCTGCGCACGCCTCTACTCGTGTCGGCGGCGTCGCTCGGCGTGGCCCTGATCGTCGCGTGCGCGTTCCGAGAGACCGGGCGCGGAGTCGCGTCGCTGATCGCGATGGCCATCGGCATGGTGGGGCTTTTCGGCGCATCGAATCTCGCCTACCGGGCGCTGGAGCCCTCCTTGTCGTCGCGCGCTCTCGCGCTGGAGATCAACAAGACCCTGCGGCCCGACGATCGGCTCGTCCTGTACGGCGATCTGCGTGTCGCTCCCGGTGTCGCCTTCTACTGCAACCGTCATGTTCTCCTCTACAACGCAGCGGAGAGCAATCTGGTCTACGGGTCCCGGTACGCCGACGCTCCGAAGGTATTCTTCTCCGACCGCGACTTCCCCGGGCTTTGGGCCGGGCCGGACCGGGTGCTCCTGGTCGTCCCGGCCGACAAGAAGGAGGAGGTCCTGAAGAAGCTGCCGCCGGGCTCCGCGCGCGTCCTGGCCGAGCGAGGCGGGAAGACGGCTTACGTGAATCGCGCGGACTGAGGACGCGCCGTCAGGAGGGAATCCCGCCGGTGCTGGAAGTGAGCCAGGAACCCCAGGCCGACGGCGGCCCAGGCGAGCTCGCGAATCCGACGGGCCAGTCCGAAGGCCAGACCCTTTGCGGGATTGAGACCGGCGGCCAGGAAGATCAAAACCTTGCCGCCTTCTTGAACGCCGACCTTCGCCGGCACGAAGAACAGCACTCCCTCGATCGTGACGGCGAGGACCTCGTTGCCGACCGCCCGGCCGAGGGACGGATATCCGGAAAATTGAGGGATGAAAAACGTCTCCACGGCTCCCATCAGCCAGGCCAGGAGAGAGGCCAGGACGGACAGTCCGAAACGGCCGGGTCTCTCGCGGATTGCCCTGATCACACCCGGAACCGTGATTCGCCAGGCGAGGGAGAAACGCGACGTCGTCGTTCGCAGCCAGCGCCAGCGATCCGCGGTTCGTTCCACCCACCTCTGGGCAGCGGGCGTCAGGGAAATGAGAAGAAGGCCGCCCAGGAGCACGGCGAAGATCGTCTCGAGCGCGAAAAGACCATGCCGGACGGAAGCCTCATGGACGACGGTGAGCGCGAACGGGAGGCCCGCCAGAACGAAGATGAGCTGGGCGCAAAACTGGGTCATGGCGGCCAGGGCGACGGATGGGACGGCGGATTGCGCCGGAATGCGCGCGCTGAGCAGGGAGGCGCGCATCAACTCGCCGCCCACCACGGCGACGGGACTCACCGCGTTCACGGCTTCGCCGGCGACGAGGATGCGGGCCAGCGTCGTCAGGGGCAACTGCGGCCCGGGAGGAACCACGAGCTGCCACGCAACGGTCAAGAAACCGAGCGGCACGGCCTGGAGAACGAAGATGAAAGCGAAGCCCCACCCCAGATCGGCGAGTCCCCGCGCCACCTGCTCGGGCCCGAGATGGAACACGAACCAGCAGAGGAGCAGGAGGCCGAGGACGAAGCTCACCCGCTCGAAGCGCCTCACGCCGCCTCCACGAAGGAGCTCAAGGTGCCGCCTGCGTGCCGACGAGAGCCGGCTCCGACTCTTCTTCGCCGACGGCTCCCTCCCGGGCGAGCCTTCCTCCCGGCTGGAGGCGGTAGCGTGTGCCCCTCCAGACCACGGCGTTTCCGAAGAAGGCCGCGATCCAGAACGCAAAATTCATCAGATCGCGCAGGGGCAGCAGCCAGAGAGATCGTGCGGCGGACCTGTCGCGCAGGCAGTGGACGGCGACGAACCAGGCCATCGCGAGGCGCGCGCCGAGAGTCATGCCGAGGGCCGTCCAGGAGGCGGGGCTACCCGCGGTCAAGAGCAGCAGGAGGAGACTCGCGGGCACACCCTGCGTGAACGCCAGGCCGAGGTAGCCGGCGGGGCGGACGGAGCGAATGCCGCGGTTCCAGCGCAGCTGGCGTTCGGTCAGTCCGCGAAGGCTCGACGCGGGCAGCTCATGATCGACGATGTCGGGCGAGAGAACGGCACGGTATCCCGCGCGGACCGGGAGGTGCCCCAGCATGTAGTCGTCGGCGAGCGAATCGGCGATGGCCTCGAACCCTCCGGCAGCCTCCAGAGCCAGGCGCCGCACCAGGGTTCCTGAGCCGAGTCCGAAGGTGATTCCTTCAATCTTTCTCGCGACGAGGACAGACGGCTGGAAGTCCGTCGAGAGCCCGAGGGCATCCAATGCGCCGGTCACTCCGTTCGAGATCGAGCGGTAGAGGCAGGTCACGACACCCACCCGCGGGTCGGCCATGGGCTGGGCGAGTGTGGCCAGATGCATCGGCCCGACGCGGATGTCGCTGTCCGACACGAGCAGGTACGGATGACGCGCGTGCCGAGCGAGGGCCGCGAGTATGCCCACCTTGGGGTTCGAGGCCCTGGCGTTCGGGGTCGCGACCACGAGAATGTCCAGGTGGGGGAAGTCTCGAGCGATCTGCCGGGCCACCGTGAGACCCGGGTCATCGCTGCGCTCGGCTCCGAAGAGTATCTGGATGGACGGATATGTCTGTCGGCAGAAGGACGCGAAGTTCGCGTAGGACTCCCGATCGAGGCCGCAGACCGGCTTGAGGATCGAGATCGGCGGCGCGAAGGAAAACGAGGGGCTCCGGGAGGTGGAAAAAAAATCGCGCGCGCAGTAGATCGCGAACGCGCTGTACCCGGTGGCGGTGACGCACAACGTGGCGGCGAGAGCCTGCGCGAGCAGCAGGACGAAATGGGGGACAGCGATGGCGTGCGTCACAGCGGTCGACCCTGCGGTCCGGTCAGGGCCGCTTCGTCCGAGCTCGTCAGCCAGAAAATTTCCGGCCTGGATCGCCTCGCGGACTCGCGGACTCAGGAGCGCCGCGAGCTCTCGGGCGCCTGAGCCGGAGGGACCGTTGGCCGAATCTTCGTCCGCTCCGATCGACGGATGGCAGTAAACCTCGGCCCACTCAGCCGAAATCTTCGGAAGGAGGTCCACGAGGTACTCCTCGGAGAGGCGGCCCGTCGCGAGGAGTCCATACACACGGTCGGCGTATGCCACTCCGGCGCGGCGCAGGCGGCGAATCCCGTTACGCCGCAGAAGGGGAAACACGGCCGACCAGACGAGCCGGGTGGCCAGCGGAACTCTTCCGAGGGAGAGCGCCAGCCCGAGCTCCTCGGAGGGAAGCCGGATGACCGGGATCTGAAACTCGGGCGCGAGCTCCGCCAGCTCGTGCAGGACCATGGGATGCAGGTGCATGTGGAGGTGGCCGTCGACATGCGCGAGGGGCAGTCCCGGTGCGACGATAGAGTTCGAGCTGCGCCCGGATTTCCCTCCGGAGCTCGGCGCGAGCGGCCGGAAGGATCTGGTACCGAAGGCCGGCCCGCGTCGGGCTCGAGAGAAGGCGTCCCATGGCGTCGACGATGTGGGGAATTTCGATTGGCGGCAGAGCGGGCCGGCCCGCGACGACGACGAGGTGCAGTCCGACGGCGAGGCGCGGGTGGGCCCGCGGCGAGCGCGACCGCCTCGGCACACGCGTCTCCGGTGACCATGAGACTGGCGCTCGTGAGCACGCCCCGCTCGAGCGCCTCGACGATCGCGCGGTTGACGCCGCTCGAGAAGCCGAAGTCGTCGCCCGTCACGACGAGGCGTCTCAGGCGTGGTCCTCCCGGCTCCAGAGGAACCGCGCAAACTCCACGCCCTCACGCAGGCGTCGTTTGAGCATGGCGGGACTGGTCGCCATCTCGATCGTCATCTCGAGCATCTTTCGGGGGCGGAAGTAGAAGCGTTTGTAGAACTGCTCGAGGGCCTCGAAGATCTCGTGGTGCGAGAGATCGGGATAGGAGAGGGCCGCGACCTGGACCCCGTTGTCGGCGACGAGCGAAGTCGGCGGTCGAGAGCCACCCGTTCTGGAGCGCCTGGCGGTGCAGCTCGGTGCCCGGGTAAGGGGCCGCGAGCGAGACCTGGAGTGTGTGGGGATTGATCTCGCGAGCGAAGCGAATCGTCTCGCGAATCGTCTCGTGGGTCTCTCCCGGCAACCCCACGATGAATGTGCCGTGGATCGTGATGCCGAGCTTGTGGCAGTCTTCGGTGAAGCGACGCGCCACGTCCACGCGGGTGCCCTTTCGGATGTTGTTGAGGATCTGCTGACTTCCGGTCTCGTAGCCGACGAGCAGCAGTCGCAGGCCGTTCTCCCGCATGACACGCAGGGAGTCGTAGGGCACGTTGGCCTTCGCGTTGCACGACCAGGTGACGCCGATGCTCGCCCAGGCGCCGAGCGATGTCGGCGGCCCGCGGCAGGTCGTCGGTAAAGGTGTCGTCGTCGAAGAAGATACTCCTTGACCTGGGGCAAGAACGTCTTCGCCGCGCCGATCTCTTCGTCCACGTTTCCCGCAGAGCGCGTTCGGTAGCGGTGGCCACCGACCGTCTGGGGCCAAAGACAGAACGTGCACCGGGACCGGCAGCCGCGACCGGTATACAGAGAGACATAAGGGTGGAGCAGATAACCGATGAAGTAGTCCTCGATGACGAGGTCGCGGCGATACACGTCGGTGACGAAAGGCAGATCGGTCCATGTCTTCGAGGATGGCGCGCTCCCGGTTGTGGTGGATGCCGCCGCCGGTGCGGAAGCTGAGGCCGTCGATCTCGGATTCGAGCGGGCCGACCCGCGGCCACCTCCTGGATCGTGTAGTCGAACTCGTTGCGGGCCACGAAGTCGATGGACCTCCGACGCGCGCAGCGCGGCCTCGGGAGCGACGGCGACGTGGGCGCCCACGAAGCCGATACGCAACCGCGGGTTGACCTCCTTGAGCGCCTGGGCGACCCGCAGGTCCGAGTGGAACGAGGGCGTACTCGTGTGCAGGACGGCGAGCTCGTATTGGCCCGCCATGGGCACCACGTCCTCGAGATGGAGGCCCCGGGCCGGCGCATCGACGAGCCGGCTGTCCGGGCACGAGAGCCGCCGGCTGGGCGAGCCACGTCGGATACCAAAAGGACCGGATCTCCCGCTTCGCCTGGTAGCGCGACCCCGCGCCTCCGTCGAATCCGTCGAAGGACGGGGGGCTGAGAAAGAGCGTCTTAAGCGACGACATGGTTTGTCTCCTGATGCTCGCGAAAGTCGCTAGAGCCCTCGCCCGATGCACAGTCGGCTGTCAAGGACCGGGCATTGCGGCTGCGCGCGCAATGGAGAGGAGGACAAGTGATTCTCGTCGCAGCCGCGCTCGCATTCCATGGAACCGACCCGCGACGTCACAGGAACGCCACCCATTCCTCCCGAGGAGCGCGCGCGATGGAAATCGAACCGCAAATCTCGAAACGCCGGCAGTGTACGTTTTGATGAATGAACCCACGATAAACGGGTGCGGTTTCTCTTCAGTCGCCTGCGCGGCCGGAAACTACGGTCTGCCGGTGGTGCGAGTTCCCTCGAGGCAGAGGGGCCGGCGGCGGAAAAGCCGAGCGGGCCATTTGCGCCGATCGCGCGCGTGGCGAGTGCAACGGGCCGGAGTCCGCGAGGGTCACCGTGCTCCGTGACTTTCGCTCCCGATCGAGCGGCGTCGCTCGATCGGGTCACGGCCGGCGGATCGGCCGGAGCGCCCCACGTCGTTAGTCCTTGGCCGGGCCCTCTCTCGGAAGAGTCCCTAAACATTCCGTGAGAGACGGTCTGAGCCAGCCAGCGCCTTCGGCCAGAAGACGCTGATTATCCCGTCCCACGATCTCGTCGTCGTACGTCTCGGGCACGACAAGGGCGCCGATCCCGGGACCGAGGACTTCAGCAAGGCGCTCGCTCTCCTGATGGAGGCCGTGCCGGCGAGGAAGTGAGGCGACAACGCTCGATCTCGATGAATGCCCCGGCAAGGAGGCGAGCTGGTTGAAGGCTCCAACCGCGGCCGGTCGGTGTCGAGCCGGAGTGCTCGTCCGGGATCTACTTTCTTGCTCGAGGAATCAATTGACGGCATATGCTTCGATTCCATCGACCAGCCCCCCTCACCGCGCTTCCTGGATCTGGGTAGCCCCCTTTGCCCGAACTGTACCCAGTCTCCAGGCCGCAAGATCTTCATGAAAGGGCCGGTGCCGGGTCCGCCGGGGTCCACGGACCAATTCTTCGTCTGCGAGCGGTGCAAGTCGACGATGAAGGACCGGAGAAGCCGAAGCGAGACGCGTGACGAGAGGTAGATTCGGAGTCGTAGGATTTCGTTTGGTCGGGATGCCGGGATTCGAATCCATCCTGGTGTCCCGCATTCGCCGGCATTCACCTCAACACAACCTGTAAGACCGAAGAGCGGTCCTCCGCATCAGCGGTCAATTCCGGTCGTTGCGTGGGGCCGTTCGGCCCTCCCCCCTCCGGCCCGGCTCAGCCGCCGGCGGCCCGTCGCAGCTCGTCCACGACCCGATCGACGTCGGCCTCGGAAAGACGCAAGTGCAAAGGCAGAGAGATCAGGCGCTCGCTCGCCCGGCGGGCCCGCGGGCACGTCCCGCCGGCTCGCGCGTACATACGGTAGAGCGTGTTGTCCCGATAGTGGACGCCCGGGTAGACGCCGCTTTCATTCAAGCGCACCATCGTTTCGTCCCGCCGGTCGACGAGCACCTGATACAGGTGGCGGGAGGGCGTGCACCCGGCCGCCATCGGGACGCGCTCGACTCCGGGGACCCGTTCGAGGCCCGCGTCGTATCGCTCGCAGAGAATGCGCCGCCGCGCGTTGTCCGCCTCGACGTACCGCAGCCCGACCAGAGCCATGGCCGCCATGATGGAGTTGCCGTGGTACTTGAAGCCGACATGCTCGACGTCATAGAGCCACTTGTACGTCCCACCCGAGAGCGTGCGCGAGTAAGTGTCCTTGTTGATGCCCATCCAGGACCACTTGCGGGCTTCCCCGTCCAGGCTCGGATCGGCGAAGCAGATCATCCCCGAGTCGGCGGTGGGCAGGTTCTTGACCGCCTGGAACGAGAAAACCGAGGCATCCGCATCGTAACCGGCGTGACGGCCGCCCGTCCAGGTTCCGGTCATGTGGGCGGCGTCGAGGATGAGCTTCAGTCCTCGCTCGCGGCAGAAGGCGAGCACGTTGTCGTAACGGGCGGGGTTCCCGCCCATTCCGACGAACATCACGGCGCGGGTCCGCGGACCGACGCGAGAGGCGACGGAAGCCGGATCCAGGCAGAGGAACTCGTCGACGTCTGCAAACACCGGGTGCAACCGCTCGTACAGGATCGCGTGGTTCGTCGAGACGAACGTGAGGGGCGTCGTGATCACTTCATCGCCGTCCCGCCAGCCTCCGTCCTCCTTCAAGAGACGAACGGCGAGGTGGAGGCCAGCTGTGGCCGAGTTGACGAAATGGGCGTGCGGCAGGCCGCTGTACTCGCTCCACCGCCTTTCGATCTCGACCGTCTTGTAACCGAGGCCCGTCCAGCCCTTCTCGAGACACTCCCGCATCTCGGCGAGAACCTCGTCGATGCGGAAGGTCGGGACGAAGAGGTGGATCGGGTCCATCAGCGCGGCGCGAGCTCCCGCGCAAGATACCGGAACACGCGGCCTCCCGCCTCGTCTCGTCCCGTTTCGACGAACTCGAGGGCGCCGTAGATCGCCTCGGCGGCGGCATTGCCCGCGAGGACTTCGCAGCGCAGGCGCGTGACGCCGATCTGGCGGGCGTGCTCGATTAGGAGCTCGAGCGCCCGTCGACCGTAACCCCGGCCGCGGGCCTCAGGCGCCACGACGAGCCGGCCCCATTCGGCCTCCGAACCGTCCCCGGAAAAACCGTAGAGGGCGAGCGCCCCGACCGGCGAGCCCTCCGCCTCGATGAGGAACCAGCGGTCCCGGTTCTCCGGCGAAAAATATCGTTCGAGAAAGCGCTCGTGTGCTTCGATTGGCACCGGCGCCGTCGAACGGAACATCGAACGGCTCGGGGGATCCATGCGCCACTCGTAGAGCTTCTGTGAGTCTGCGGGGTCAACCTCACGCAGGCGCAGCTCCGCCTCCCCGATCGCTCGCGGCCCCGACGAGATCACTCGGGCAACTCCGCAAGCTGCCGCAGGATCCCCGGCCAGACCCGCCGCCACGTGTGCTCCCGCAGCACGCGCTCTCTCCCGGCGCGACGGATCGCTTCGGCCTCGTCGGGGCGGGCGAGCAGCCGCTCGACCTGCCGCACCAGATCCGCCGTGTCGTCGAAGCCGACGATTTCGCGGCCATATTCGAAGTACTTCGCGACCTCGAAAAACCGGTTCGTCACGACGAGCGCGCCGGCCGCCGCGAAGTCGAAGAGCCCGACCTTCACGAGGGCGTGCCCCGCGCCGGTCCGGAAGAAGACGACCGTCATCTTCGCGGAACTCAGGGCCGCCAGGACGTCCTCACCGTAAATGGCGCCGCGGCTTTCGAGACCGTGCTCCTGCCACCCTTCGCCGTAGAGGTGCGTTTCGAAGGCGGACGCGAGCGCCCGAACCGGCTCGACCCGATCGGGATGCGCGCGCCCCAGGACGAGAACGTCGCAGGCGAGCTCGGGCCGCGGCGGCACGGGTCGGAAGAATTCCTCGTTGGTCGCGACCGGCAGAAGCCCTGCCCGCGCCCCCCGGGCCCGGTGGCCCGCCAGGCACTCGGGAGCATTGCTCAGAAAGAGATCGAAGTTCGCCGAAATGTGGCTCGTCGCCGGTTCGAAGACGTCGGGCTCCGAGAGGGCTATTCCGAGCAAGGTGCGTCGTTCGCGCAGGCGCCCTCCCTCTTCGGGCCGAAACGACAGGCCTCCGGCGTTGCACACGATCAGGTGCGGATCGAAAGACTCGATGAGGGGAGCCAGGCTCTCGGAACGCAGCCAGACGGGACCGAATGTCCCGCGGTCGTAACGCCGCCCCTCCGTGTCGAGGGCCTCGGGGTGCTCGTCCGTCGAGAACTCCCGGACCTCGACGCCCGCCGACCGCAGCCCCAGCATCATGTGGCGCACCATGTCGTTGGCGCCCCGCCAGTAGCCCCCGATGTGCAGCGCACGCACGCGCGACGGTTCGCTCGATGGAAGTCGCATTCTGCCCCGACGGACTCTAGCGCGATTATCCCCCCCCACTTCCGCCCGTTCCGAAGGGGGTTCGTGACGTGATTATCCTGAGTGTCGCGTAAGCGATCGACGGTGTAGCCCGTGACGGCGGCCTGAGAAGGGGCCGACGAGACGCGTATACTGAACCCTCGGACTCATGGCGTCACCCGGAAGGCAGAACCCGACAGGCGGGCGGGTACCCCCGGGATTCAGTTCGTCTTGGCGGTTCGCCTGGTGGCTTGTTCTGGCCGCCCTCCCAGGCGTCGCCTGCTTCAAGGACCCCATCACGGGTCCGATCACGCCAACCGAGCCTCCGACGCAAGCCCCCTCCGCGACGTCGACGCCTCTCGGAGCAAGCCCCACAGCGCTGGCCTCCCCGTCGCCGACACTCTCGCTCCCGATCACCGCCACCCCGACCCGCCCCCCCGGGACTGTAACGTCTACGCTTACGCCCGGGATACCCACGGCGACGGCGACCCCCACGTCGTCAGCGACGAGCACGCCGTTCGTTTCGCGCACGGCCCGTCCGTCGGCTACGCCGACCTCCACTTTCACACCGAGTCGAACGGCAACGTTCACGCCTTCCCCAACCCCGACCGCGACCTTCACGGCGAGTGAGACGCCGACACCCACTCCGACCCCGACCCCGACGGCGACCTTCACGGCGAGTCAGACGCCGACACCCCCTCCGACTCCGACCCGGACCCCAAGGACGAATCGAACGAGGACGCCACGGCCCACCGAACATCCGTCGTCAACGCCGACCAACGTCGCGACTCCCGGGATTACTTGAGGAGAGGCCCGAGACCTGGTACCAACGCGACCATCAGCACGGGATGCTCAGGAAGACCGCGGACGTGTTGGCGATGAAGGGCATCCGCGGGAAATCTTGCCGGAGTGATTTGGTCGGGATGCCGGGATTCGAACCCGGGACCCCCTGAACCCCATTCAGGTACGCTACCAGACTGCGCCACATCCCGACCGGGAGCCGCATTTGAGCAGGGTCCACGCACCCTGTCAACACGGAGGCGGCGCGCTAGAATCGCGGCGATGAAGGTGCGGCTGCTTTCGAGCTCCCATTTTTCGGCTGCGCACCGGCTCCATCGCGCCGACTGGGACGAGGCGACGAACCGGCGCGTCTTCGACAAGTGCAATAACGCCAACGGCCATGGCCACACCTACGGGCTCGAGGTGACGGTCGAGGGCGAGATCGACCCGGAGACGGGTTACGTCATGGACTTCGGGCATCTGAAGCACGCCGTCGAGGAGACGGTGATCCGGCGACTCGACCGGCGGCACCTCAACTACGACGTCGACTTTCTGGCGGGGATCAATCCCACGGCGGAGAACATCGCCATTGGCATCTGGCGGCAGCTCGCCGGGAAGGTCGCGCCGGCCCGGCTCGTGCGGGTCACGCTGCAGGAGACGGAACGCAACCGCGTGGTCTACGAAGGAGAGAAGCCATGACGACGGCAGGGCGGCGGCTGACGCGGTCGAGCCGGCACAAGATGATCGCGGGTGTCTGTGGCGGGCTCGCGGAGTATTTCGACCTCGATCCGACGGTGGTGCGCGTGGCCTACGTGCTGATCTCGATCGTGTCCGTGGCTTTTCCGGGCATCCTCGCCTACATCATCCTGATGTTCGTGATGCCGGCGCCGGACACGGCTCCGCCGCCGGCCGCATGAACCGGCCGCGGATCATCGTCACCAACGACGACGGGGTCTTCTCCGAAGGCATCGAGCGGCTCGCGGCGGCCCTCTCCGAGGTCGGCGACGTCTTCACCGTGGCGCCGGACCAGGAACGCAGCGCCGCGGGGCACTCCCTGACGCTGCACCATCCGCTCCGCGCCAAGCTCATCGGGCCGCAGCGCTGGTCGGTCGACGGGACGCCGACGGACTGCGTGAACTGGGGCGTGCTGCACCTGCTCCGCGACGAGCGGCCGAAGCTCCTCTTCTCGGGGATCAACCTGGGGTTGAACCTCGGCGACGACGTCACCTACTCCGGCACCGTTTCGGCGGCCTTCGAGGGGACGCTCATCGGGATTCCCTCGGTCGCCATCTCGCAGGAGATCGAGACGGGCTTCACATTCGACGCGGCGGCGGCCTTCGCCGCGAGACTCGCCCGGCTTCTGCTCGAGCAGCCGCTGACGCCGGGAACGCTCATCAACGTGAACGTGCCGGCCGGGGCGCCCCGCGGGGTGCGCGTCGGCCGCCAGGGTCGCCGGCGCTACGGCGAGGCCGTGATCGAGAAGATGGACCCCCGGGGCCGGCCCTACTACTGGATCGGTTCCACACCCCCGGCGGGGGAGCTCGAGCAGGGGACCGACCTCTCGGCGGTCGAGGAGAACTACATCTCCGTCACGCCGCTCCACCTCGACCTGACGCACTACGACTCGCTCGGCCTGCTCGAGGGCATCGCCGCCCGCCTCCAGGACTGAAGCGCGCCTCCGGCGCTCCGGCCGCGGGGCCGACACCGGCCCTTGCCCGGGTCGGGGAATCCCCCGATCTGATGCAAACCAATCATTCGGTGGGCGGGCGCTCGAGTGGATCCTTTGTGCCATGACACAGATCATGCGCATGCGCCGGGCCCCGGGCCAGACTGCAGACTGATGCGCGCCTTCCCGCCTCGCGAAGCCTCCTCGCTGTCTTTCAAGGAGATCCTGTACGAAACGAAGGACGGCATCGCGCGCATCACGATCAACCGGCCCGGCCGCTACAACGCCTACTCGACGTCCTGTCTCGGGGAGCTCGCGGCGGGCCTTCGCGAGGCGACCTTCGACGACGCGGTCGGCGTCATCGTCCTGACGGGCGCCGGGGACCGTGCCTTCTGCACGGGCGGCGACGTCAAGGAGTACGCCGAAACGTACATCGGGGCGCCACGGGATTACTGGAAGTACATGGCGCTCTTCCGCGCCTACATCGACGCAATCCTCTCGACCGGGAAGCCCGTGATCGCGCGGATCAACGGGGTGGCGGTCGGCGGCGGAAATGAGACCGTCCTCGCCTGCGACCTGGCGGTCATCGCGGAGCACGCCTATGTCGGACAGGTCGGCGTCCGCGTCGGATCGGTCGCCTGCGGCGGCGCCACGCAGTGGCTGCCGATCACGGTCGGCGACAAGCGCGCCCGCGAGATGCTCTTCACCAACCGCCCGATTCCGGCCCGGCTGGCGCTGGAGTGGGGGCTCGTCAACCGCGTCGCGCCGTCGGTGCGACGGGGTGGCGAGCTCGTGGGCCATGCCTCGCCCGAAGAGATCGAGAAGGCGCAGAAGGGTGCGGAGGGCTACTCGATCGACCTCGCGCCCCTCGACGAGGAGGTCGGCCGCCTCGCGCAGGAACTCCTGCGGACGTTCCCCGAGTGCGTTCGCTACACCAAGCAGCAGGTCAATTTCTGGAAGGACTTCTCCTGGGCGCTCACGGTGCGGCACGCGCAGGACTGGCTGGCCCTCCATTACACCGACTACGAGCCGTATGAAGGCATGAGCGCGTTCGCCCACAAGCGGCCGGTCGACTTCGCCGCGGTCCGCCGCCGCGCCGTCGAACCGGGCGGGTCGCCCGAGACGCCATGGGGCGCTCACGTCCGGACCTGCAAGACCTGCGGCGCGGAGGGGCTGCCCGCGACCTTCGCGCACTGCGGTGCGTGCGGAGGCAAGCTCGGGTGAGCTCCCGTCGCGAGCTCGCCGGTCGGGTCGCGCTCGTGACCGGCGGCGCGAGCGGCATCGGCTACGCCTGCGCCGTCCGGCTGAAGGCTGCGGGAGCGCGCGTCTCGATCGTCGATGCTGACGCGCGGCGCCTCGCCGGCCTCTCGCGCACGTTCGGCAAGGCGGATCTGTACGCGGCGGACGTCGCCGACGCGGAGGCGGCGCGCCGGACGGTCGCCGACGTCCTGCGCCGGCGCAAGACCCTCGACCTGCTCGTCCTCGCCGCCGGGATCTGTCGCGACGGCGTGCTCTGGAAGATGAGCGACGAGGCCTGGGATCGCGTCATCGCGGTGGATCTGTCGGGCGCGGCTCACTACCTTCGCGCCGCGGCGTCGGCGCTCCGTCGGAGCCCGTCGGGGCGCGTCGTCATCATCTCGTCGATCAACGGGCGTCGCGGGAAGTTCGGACAGGCGAACTACGCGGCGGCCAAGGCCGGCCTGCTCGGGCTCGCGCGCTCGGCGGCCCGGGAGCTCGCCGCGAGCGGAGTCACCGTCAACGTGGTGGAGCCGGGCTTCACCGATACGCCGATGACGGCGGGACTGTCGGACGAGGTCCGTCGGAAGGCCCTCGCGGAGACGCCGCTCGGACGCGCGGCGCGGCCGGAAGAGATTGCCGAGGCCGTCGCGTTTCTCGCGGGACCGGGCGCCGCGCACATCACGGGCCAGGCGCTGGCGGTCGACGGCGGGCAGGCGCTGGGAGCGTGAGAATGACGACGATCCGGGGATTCGAGATGACCGGGACCGGGAGAGCCCTCGCCCCCGCGCGCCGCGAAATCGGGACCCTCGAGCCGGACGACGTCCTCATCCGGGTGGCCGGCTGCGGCGTCTGCCACACGGACCTCGGGTTCCTGCACGACGGCGTGCGGACCCGGCACGCGCTGCCCCTGATCCTCGGCCACGAGGTCAGCGGCTACGTCGAGGACGCGGGGAGCCGCCAGCGGGCGCTCGTCGGCCAGGCGGTCGTCGTTCCGGCCGTGTTGCCCTGCGGCGAGTGTGCGCTTTGCCGCGCGGGCCGATCGACCATTTGCGCATCCCAGATCATGCCGGGCAACGATCGCGACGGCGGCTTCGCGACCCACGTCGTTCTTCCCGGACGCTTCCTCTGCCCCGTGCCGGGCGCGGGTCCGGATCCCGACGCTCCGCTGGGCAAGGGACCGGGACTGACGCTGCGGCACCTGGCGGTCGTGGCCGACGCCGTCTCGACGGCGTATCAGGCCGTCGAGCGCTCGGGCGTCGGCTCGGGGGAGCTCGCCGTGGTGGTGGGGCTCGGAGGCGTGGGGATTTTCGCCGCGGAGGTCGCGGCGGAGCGCGGAGCGGCCGTGGTCGGCCTCGACGTCGATCCGCGCCGGAGGGAAGCGGCTTCGAAGGTCGGCGTCCGCCTCGCGCTCGATCCCCGCGAGATCTCGGGCAAGGAGCTGCGCGGTCGGATTGCGTCCTTTGCCCGCGAAAGCGGCGCGCCGGCGACGGGCTGGACGATCTTCGAGTGCTCGGGCACTCCCGCCGGCCAGCAGACGGCCTTCGGTCTCCTCGTCCACGGCGCGACGCTCATGGTCGTCGGCTTCACGCTCGAAACCGTCTCGGTACGGCTCTCGAATCTCATGGCCTTCGACGCCCGGGCTCTCGGCAACTGGGGCTGCGCGCCCGAGCTCTACCCCGCGATCCTGGAGAAGGTGCTCGCGGGGAGGATCGAAGTCGCCTCGCATGCCGAGCTGCGACCGCTCTCGAAGATCGCCGAAGTGCTGGAGGACGTTCGCGCGCACCGCGTCGAACGCCGCGTCGTCCTCGTTCCCGACGCCGAGGAGGTTTCATGACGGAATCGACAGTCACGTCCCCGATCCGCTGCGGCGCCGGAACGCTCGGGGGAGATCCAGCGGATCGTGCTCGACCGTCCGAAGGCGAACGTCCTCGATCTCGAGATGATCACCGCCATCCGCGCGCGCCTCGTCGAGCTCGCGAAGGCCCCCGGGCCGCTCAAGCTCCTCGTCTTCGAAGGCGCGGGCGAGCACTTCAGCTTCGGCGCCTCGGTTCAGGAGCACATGCCCGACCGGGTCGGCAAGCTCCTGCCCGCCTTTCACGGCCTCTTCCGCGACCTCGAGGCCCTCGGGACGCCCACGGCGGCGGTCGTTCGCGGCCAGTGCCTCGGCGGCGCCTTCGAGCTCGCCCTCTGGTGCGGGGTGGTCTTCGGCGAAGCCTCCGCGCGCTTCGGCGTTCCGGAGACTCGCCTCGGCGTCTTTCCGCCGGTTGCCGCGATCGTCCTGCCGTGGCGCGTGACGGGAGCCAGGGCCACGCAGCTGATCGTCTCGGGCGACACCTTCGACGCGCAGGGTGCGGCCGCCTGGGGCCTGATCGACGGCTGCAACCACGACGCGGAGGCGGCCCTGCAGCGCTGGTACGGGGAGCGCCTGGCCGAAAAATCGGCCGTCGCCGTGCGGGCGGCCTGGCGGGCCTCGCGGCGCCTCCTCGCCGCCTCTCTCGACGACGACCTGCCGGTCCTCGAGGCCCAGTACCTGAACGACCTCATGTCCCACCGCGACCCGGTCGAAGGGCTGACGGCCTTCCTCGAGCGCCGGCCTCCGGTGTGGTCCCACACGTGAAGCGCGCCGAGATCGTCGACTGGGCGTCGGAGGTCTGCGAGGACCTGGAGTTCTCCGCGGCCCGGGCCTGGATCGCGGAGCGGCCGGGCCGGAAGGCGGCCGGGTATCTGCCGGTCTACGCGCCGCGGGAGCTCGTGCGGGCGTCGGGCCTTCTTCCGGTCGGCATCCACGGCGGCGGCGACCGGCTCGAGATCATCCGCGGGGATGCCTTCTACCAGTCCTACATCTGCCACCTGCCGCGGTCCGTCGTCGAGCTCGCGCAATCCGGGCGACTCGACTTCCTGTCGGCCGTTCTCTTCCCGGCGACATGCGACGTCATCCGCAACCTGTCGGGAGTCTGGAAGCTCCTGTATCCGAACCTCTACGTGCGCTATCTCGACCTGCCGCAGGGCGGCGAGAGCGCGATCCAGGCGGAGTTCTGGCGGGGCGAGCTCGAAGTTCTTCGGCGCGATCTCGGGGAAGTGGGGGGCGCTCCGGCGACCGACGAGGCCCTGCGCGAGGCGATCGCCGCGTACAACGCCGCCCGCTCGCTCATCCGGAGCCTCTACCAGGCCCGTCGAGACGCGCCCTGGAACGTCCCGACCGAGGAGCTGTACCTGCTGATGCGTGCCGGCGAGCTCGTGCCGCTCGAGGAGTTCCTCGGCCGGCTGCGGGCGTATCTCGCGGCCGTCGAGGCTGAGCCGGGACGCGTGCGGGACCGGGCGCGGGTCGTCGTGGTGGGCGCCTTCTGCGAGCAGCCCCCGCTCGGCCTCGTCAAGACGATCGAGCGCGCGGGCTGCTTCATCGTGGACGACGACTTTCTCCTCGGCAACCGGATGATCGACGAGGACGTCCCGCTCGAGGGCGACCCGCTCGAGAACCTCGCGCAATCCTTCGTGCGGCACTCGGTGCGCAACTCCACGCTCTACGAGCCCGATCCGAACGGCAAGCGGCGCCTGCTCGCCGAGCGCGTCGCGGCGGCGCGGGCCGACGGCGTCATCTTCGCGTCGGCGAGCTTCTGCGACCCGGCGCTCCTCGACCGGCCGATGCTGCGGGCGGGCGCCGAGGAGGCCGGGATCCCGTGCATCGCGTTCCAGTTCGCCGAGAACACCGGCCAGTTCCAGCAGTTCCGCGAGCAGGCCGGCACGTTCGCCGACGCAATCAAGCTCTGGGGAGGAGCCTGAGATGGCCGAGACCGACAAGGACCGCTCGATGCTCCTCCAGAAGGAGATGCTGGCGGAGCACTACCGCCGCCTCGAGGCGGCGCCCGAGACCGGCGAGCCGGTCGTCTACACCTTCGTGCCGGGGAACCTGACGGAGCTCATCCGCTCCTTCGACGCGCTGCCGGTGCTGCCCGAGATCAACGCGCTGCAGTCGGCGATGCGCGGCAAGAGTGGGGGCTACATCGCCGCGGCCGAGAAGGCCGGCCACTCCGAGGACGTCTGCTCGTACGTGAAGTGCGACGTCGGGATGCTGAAGGCCGGCAACGTCAGCCCGACGGGAACGCGGCTGCCGAAGCCGGACCTGCTGCTTCTGTCCTACACCGGCTGTTACACGTTCATGAAGTGGTTCGAGCTGCTGCGCGAGGCCTACCAGTGCCCGACGGTGTTCCTCCAGATCCCGTACCAGGGCGACGGGACGCAGTCGCCCGCGATGCGCACGTACGTCGAGCGCCAGATCCGCGAGACCCTCGTGCCGGCCCTCGAGAAGGCCACCGGCCGCCGCTACGACGAGGACAAGCTGCGCGAGAACCTCGCCCGGAGCGCGGCGTCGGAGGACGACCTCGTGGCCGTGCTCGAGTCCGCGAAGAAGACGCCGAGCCCGATCGACGCCTACTTCGGCGCGGTCTACTACGTCGGGCCGATCTTTTCCGCCTTCCGCGGGACCGAGGAGGGGGGCGCGTACTACCGGGCGCTCCGCCAGGAGGTCGAGGAGCGAGCCGCCCGCGGCGAGGGCCCGACGACGCCCTCCGGCCGGCTCGACCGCCAGAAGCACCGCCTCGTCGTCGAAGGGCCTCCCAACTGGACGCACTTCCGCGAGTTCTGGAAGCTCTTCGCCGACGAGGGCGCGGTCGTCGTGGCGTCCACCTATTCGAAAGTGGGCGGGACCTACGATCTCGGCTTCCGCCACGACCCGTCCGATCCGCTGGGCACGCTCGCGGATTACTGCAGCGGCTGCTACACCAACCGCAACCTGCCGTCGCGCGTCGACATGCTCGCGCAGTACGCCGAGGACTACGACGCCGACGGGTTCCTCGTCCACTCGGTCAAGTCCTGCAACTCCTTCTCGGCGGGGCAGCTGATGATGCTGCGGGAAGTCGAGCGACGCACGGGACTGCCGGGAGCGTTCATCGAGTCGGACCTCGTGGATCCCCGGTACTTCTCGGCGGCCAACCTGAAGAACCGGATGGAGAGCTACTTCCAGATGCTCGATGCGCGGCGGGCGGGCGCGGCGGCGGGTGCCGGCGCGTGAAGGCGTTCGTCGGGATCGATCTCGGCTCGACGACGACCAAGGCGGTCGTCCTGGACGAGCGGGGCGAAGTGCTCGGCCGCGGGATCACGAACTCGCGCTCGAACTACGACCTCGCGGCGGAGCTCGCCCGGACGGAAGCCTTCGTCAGCGCGCGCTTCCAGCTTCTGCAGAGGGAAGTCGAGCAGGCCGCGGGGCCGGGAACGCTCACGCGGCTCCTCCGGGCGTTTCGCCTCGAGCAGATGCTGGTGCAGCTCTCGTCGCTCGAGGCGCGGATCGGGGAGGAGATCGAGAAGGGAATCCCGCCGGACCGGCGCGGGGCGCTGAAGGCCGCCGTGGTCGCGCATTTTCGAGCGTTTGCGCGCCGAGGAGGAGGCGCGCTTTGCCGAGGCGAACCCGTCCGAGCGTTCGGACTTCTTCCGCGACGCGGCCGGCTCCGCCTACGCCCGGCTCTCCGAGGGGGCCGCGCGGGAGGCCGGCGCGGGCGTCACGTTCGACGCCCTGGTCGGCCTCTACGACAAGTGCATCGTCCTCGTCGAGAACGAGCCGCTCGAGCTGGGCTTCCGCGAGCACATCGGACAGGCCGTCGAGCGCGTCGGCGAGACGCCGGGCGTGCGGGCCGCCGTCGAGGCGGCCGTGACGGCCGACCTCGCGGTCGCGGCGACGGTCGGCACGGGCTACGGGCGCGCGCGCCTCCCGTTCCCCAAGGAGCAGATCCGCTCCGAGATCCTCTGCCACGGCCTCGGCGCCCACGTGCTCTTCCCGGCGACGCGGACCGTCCTCGACATCGGCGGGCAGGACACCAAGGCGATCCAGGTCGACGGGGCCGGGATCGTGACGAGCTTCCAGATGAACGACCGCTGCGCCGCCGGTTGCGGGCGCTACCTCGGGTACATCGCCGACGAGATGAACATGGGCCTCCACGAGCTCGGGCCCCTGGCGCTCGAGAGCCGCCGGCCGGTCCGGATCAGCTCGACCTGCACGGTCTTCGCCGGGGCGGAGCTCCGGGAGCGACTTTCGCTCGGCGAGAAACGGGAAGACATCCTGGCCGGCCTCCACCGCGCCGTGATCCTGCGGGCGCTGAGTCTCCTGGCGCGCTCGGGTGGCATCGAGAACGAGTTCACCTTCACCGGCGGCGTGGCGCGCAACCCGGCGGCGGTGCGGGCGCTGACGGGGCTGATCGACGAGAACTACGGCGAGCGCCGGATCAACATTTCGGCCGACAGCATCTACACGGGGGCGCTCGGGGCGGCGCACTTTGCGCTTCGCGGGGCGGCGGCGTGAGCGTCACGGCCGGAATCGACGTCGGTTCGAGCGCCGTCAAGGCGGCGGTCCTGCGGGTGGGCGAGGGGGAAGACCGGGTGCTCGGCCACGCCGTCGCGCGCGTCCGGCGGCGGAGCGTCGCCGAGGTCGTCGCGGAGGCCTTCGAAGCCGCGGTCGAAGCCGCCGGCGTCCGCGAGCTCGATTACGTCGCCTCGACCGGGGAGGGGGAGGAGACGCCCATCGCCACGGGTCACTTCTACGGCATGACGACGCACGCCCGCGGCGCGCTGTTTCTCGCTCCCGGCGCGCGGGCCGTTCTCGACATCGGGGCCCTCCATGCCCGCGCCGTCGCGATGGACTCACGCGGCAAGGTGCTCGGCTACAAGATGACGAGCCAGTGCGCCTCGGGGTCCGGCCAGTTTCTCGAGAACATCGCCCGCTATCTCGGCGTCGCGCAGTCCGACATCGGGGCCCTCTCGCAGACGGCGGAGAAGCCCGAGGCCGTCAGCTCGATCTGCGCCGTGCTCGCCGAGACGGACGTCATCAACATGGTCTCCCGGGGCCTCGGCGCCGCCAACATCCTGCGGGGGATCCACGACAGCATGGCCGGACGCTTCGCTCGGCTGCTCCATTCCCTCGGCGTCGAGGGGACCGTTTTCCTGAGCGGGGGCCTCGCCGCCGACGACGGGCTCGCGGCGGCGCTCTCGGCCGCGCTCGCGCAGGGGGCGGCCCGGGGAGCGGCGCCGATCGAGCTGGCGCGCCATCCGCTGTCGGCGTACGCCGGGGCGATCGGGGCGGCGATCTGGGGAGCTTTCCGCCGGCAGAGGGTCGGCATGGAGGGAGCCGCATGGACGGCGAACGCAACGACCTGAAGATCCGCACGCTCACGCTCGGAGACCTGCCGCGTCTGGTCCGGATGGACCACGCGCTCACCGGCCGGAACCGCACGGCCTGGTACGAAGGCAAGCTCCAGCGGGCCCTCGCGGACTCGGACGTGAAGATCTCCCTGGGGTGCGAGATGGACGGCTTCCTCGTCGGGGCGGTGCTCGGATCGCTCCAGTACGGCGAGTTCGGACAGCCCGAGCCGATTGCCGTCCTGGACACGATTCTCGTCGACCCGGGCTATGCGCGGCGCGGCGTCGGCACGGCCCTCGTCGAGGACCTCACCCGCAACCTCCGGGCGCTGGGGATCGAACGGCTGCGCACCGAGGTCGCCTGGGACGAGCACGATCTCGGCCGATTCCTCGGGACCCAGGGATTTGCGCCGGCGCCCCGCTTCGTTCTCGAGCGCCGCCTCGTGACCGACGCGGGTTGAGGCCGGCTCAGGGCGCGGAGACCGACTCCCGCGTGGGCGTTCGCATGAGCCGCGGAATCAGCAGGAGCGCCCCTCCGTAGAAGACGAAGGCGACGAAGAGCGTCATCGGCGTTCCGCCCGGGAGGTCTTCGAAGAGCAGCTTGAGGCCGCCCGCGACGAGCGCGAAGTACGCCAGGGTTCGGAGCTCCGATCGCCGCGTGGAGCGCCAGCGTCGGGCGAGGATGTACGCCGAGAGCGAAATGATCACGGTCCGCAGGGCGGGCAGCGGGGTGGTCAGGATCGCTTCGGCCGGCCGGTCGAGCGCCACCACGGCGATGCCCCCGATCCCGACCGCGCAGAGAAGTGTCGCGAGGAGGGCGGGGAAGGAGCCCGCGGCCGGCCGCTCGACCAGCAGGAGCAGGGCGGCGACGGTGATCGCCGCGAGGGTGAAGAGCGCGGCCGGGGAGGGCAGCGCCAGCCGCGCGTGCTCGCCCGTGAAGGCCCGCGCCGAGGCCCCCAGAAGTCCCGATGCCGGCGGCCGCGCAAACCGCGAAGACGGCCCCCTGGGGCTGGAGAATCGCCGGCTCGAACGTCCGGCCGAGGACGACGGCCGCAACGCCGAGAAGCGCCCAGACGAGGGCCGGCGCCGGCGCCGGCAGGAGAAAGCCGCTTCCGATCAAGGTCAGCGCGAGGCCGAGCCAGGCGAAATAGATGCGGCTGGGGCGGACCTCCGGAGCGCGCTCGCGCAGAAAGCCGAAGACGTAGCTCGCGGCTCCGCTCGCCAGGGCCGCGGCCGCGAGGGTGACCGCCACTCCCGCACCGAGCACGTTCGCGAGCCGCAGGGCCCCGCCGAGGCCTACGGAGAGACCCAGCAAGGTCTGGACGATCGCCAGGCCGCCGATCTGCGGAGGCCCCGCCAGGGCGTGCAGGAGGACGCTCCCCGGCCAGAGGATCGCGAGGCCCAGCGCCAGGAGCATGGCGAGGGGAGTGCCGCCCGCGGTGGTCGGGGACGGAGCGAGGGCGTCGAAGGTCGCCCAGATCGAGAGGGCCGCGGCACAGAACGTCGGGAGCCAGCCGAGCATCCTCCAGCTCCAGCGACTCACGCCGAACCAGGTCGTCCCGGCCGCGAGCGCCAGCAGAAGGAGGCCCGAGAGCGCCGGGACGCCGGCCATGATGGCGAGGAACACTCCGGTTCCACAGGCCGCGAGAGTCGCCGTCCAGTCGAGGGCGGGCAGGTCGTGGCGGCGACCCACGGCCAGAACGATCGCCGTCGCGACGGCGAGGATCGCGAGGCCGGCGGCGGGCGTGAAGATGGCGAAGCGCGTCGTCGTCTCGGCGACGATGGCGTCGGCGATGAAGGCGGCCGTCGAGCCGAGGAAGGCGGCGGTCAGCCGATTTCCGCGGGCCGCGGCCCGGTCGGCGAGGACCACGATCGCGAGGGCGTAGGCGAGGCCGAAACCGACGCCGGGCGTCGTCGCCACGGCGCCGCGGTCGGTCAGCGCGCGGATCAGGAAGGCGCCCGCGAGCGTGAGGACGCTCCAGCCGATCTGCGCCAGAACGTCCAGAAAGAGCGGCGAAGCCGAAGGGGGTACGATCCGCAGCGGCTCGGCCGTCTCCTCCCCATAGGCGAGAGGCTCCGCAGCGTCCGCGGGTTGCGGTCCGGTGCGGAGCAGTGCCTCCTCGAGGCGCCGGATCCTGCGCCTCGAGCGCATCCAGACGCGCGTCCGAACGTTCCGGATCGTTGGGGGTCACTGGGGCTAGCCTCGGGCTGCGATCCACGGTTGGCGAGATGCAAACGCATCAGGCCCGTCGGGATGATCCCGATCATAGGCCCGGGACGCCGGGCCTGCGATCCTGTCGCCGCGGGGCGGAAGTCCGCTCCGGAGGGAGGTTTCATGACTCACCTGGTGACGGCGGAGCGCGCGCTGGATGTCCGCGGTCGTTCGGCCGAGGACGCCGCCACGGAGGCGCTCGCATGGTTCGACGCGCTCGGTCCCGCGGAGAGATTCGTCCTGACGTGCGGTGATCCTGGCAGCGCGACCCTCCGGCGGCTGCAGGCGGCGCGGCCGGGGACGTTCGAGTGGTCGCCCCTGCAGGTGGGTCCGCCAGCCTGGCGCATCGAGATCGCACGGAGTGAGGCATCCCGGGCCGCGGCCCGCGGGGTCAACGAAGCGCTGGCGTGGGACCACGATCGCCTCGAGGCCCTCGAGGCCGCGGCGTTCCGCGCGCGGGCCGAGGGGGATCTCGCGGCGGCCTTCGATCTCTACGCGGAGTTCGCATTCGGACTGCGCCGTCACATCGGATTCGAGGAGGAGCTGCTCTTTCCGGCATTCGAGGCCGGCGCCGGAATGCCGCCGACGGCCGGCCCCACGGCGGTGATGCGGAGCGAACATCGGGAAATTCTCCGTCTCCTCGATGCGATCGAGCTCGGGATCGGAGACGCCGCCGCGCAGGTCGCGCCGCTCCGCGCGAGCTTCCACGCCGTTCTCGGCGAGCACAACGCGAAGGAAGAGCACGTTCTCTATCCCTCCGTCGACGACCTGCTCGGCCACGACGGCGCCGACGAGCTGGTGCGGCGAATCCAGCGCTACGGTTCCTAGACGGCCGGACGGCCGCCTCGGCTAAGATGCCGGGGTGAGAAGCCGGGTGCCATTCTGGGTCGAAGCCACGGGGTTCGTCCTCGTGGCGGTCGCCGCCGCCGCCATCTCGAACGCCCTGGCCGGGGCCGAGCGCAGGCTCAAGTGGATCGGCGCGTACGAGAAACCCGGCGCCGCGGCGGCCGCGAGGCCGACTCCCGCCGCCCCGCCGGCGCCGTCGCCCGCGCCCGGCGGGCCCGCGGCGGGCAATACGTTCGCGCCTCACCCCGACAAGGCCTGGCTCGAGATCTCCGGCGAGGAAGCGGCCGGGCTCCACGCCCGCAAGACCGTGCCGTTTCTGGACGCCCGGCGCACGAGCGTGTACCGCGAGGGCCACATCGCGGGGGCTCGGCCGTTCTCCGTCTGGGAGTCGGACATCGACGACAAGGTCAAAGCCTTCTTCGCGGAGGGCACCGACCAGAGCGCGCCGATCGTCGTCTACTGCAGCGGGGGGGCCTGCGAAGACTCCCACATGCTCTCCGAGAAGCTCTACATGGTGGGCTTCGACAACGTCCTCGTCTACAAGGACGGCTACCCGGACTGGGTCAAGCGCGAGCTGCCGGTCACGAAAGGGGCGGAGCCGTGAGCGGCGGGCTCTCCTCGCCCTGGCTGACGGCCCGTGTCCAGTTCGTTCTGGCGGCCTTCTTCGCCGTCGCGGGGTTCTTCAAGATCGCGGATCCGCCGGGCTTCGCCCACGAGATCCACAACTACGGTCTGCTGCCCGGCGTGGCGGTCAACGCGCTGGCGCTGATCCTGCCCTGGCTGGAGGTCGTCGCGGGCGTGGCCCTGTTCCTGGGGATCGCCAGACGCTCGGCGACCCGGATTCTCGCGATCCTGCTTCTCGTGTTCATCGTGGCCCTGTCGATCAATCTCGCGCGCGGAAGGCCCGTCGACTGCGGCTGCTTCGGGACCGCCAAGACCCAGAAGACGGACGCCGAGCGCCTCAACGACATGAAGCTCGCGATCTTGCGGGACGTCGGCCTGCTCCTCCTCGCGGGCCAGGTCCTCCACGCGACCCGGAGGGAAGAGCGGCCGTAGGCCTCAGAGGTCGGCGCGTTCGAGGCGCCGGGCGGCGAGCGCCGCCGGGAGCACGAGCCAGAGAGCCGCGGACAGCCCGAGGAGCGCCGCCGCTCCGGCCGGGCCGCCCGTAAAACGCAGGAGCGCGAGCGAGGCCCCGCCGAAGGCCGTCGTGCCCTGGATCGCGAGGAGCGCGCCCGTGCGGAACGCGTCGATGGGGTTGACGAGGACGGCTCCGATGAGAAGCCGCGAGGCGGCGCGCGAGCCCAGGAGCGAGGCCGCGCCGAGAGCCGCGACGTCGAAGAGGACGACCGCCCCGAACCACACGATCAGGGCGACGGCGAGGGACTTCGCCCGGCGGCCGACGCCTCCCGACACGAGCAGGGCGGCGATGCCGAGGAAGACGGCGGTCAGCACGAGGGCGCCCAGAAACAGGATGCCGTAGCCCGCGGCCCCCGTGCCTCCGGCGCGCGAGAAGACCAGCAGACCGGCTCCTCCCAGGCCGATGGCCTGCGCCGCGGCGAGGGCGGCGAAGAGACCGAGGAGTCGGCCGAAGAGGATCGAGCGCCGCGAGACAGGCTGGGAGAAGAGCATCTCCGCGGAGCCGCGCTCGGGGGCGAGCGCCAGGACCCCGATCACGAGCGAGGTCAGGGGAGTCAGAAGCAGGACGAGCTGGACGAGCGACGCCGCGGTCCTCGCGAAGTCCTGCATTCCGGCGCCTCCCGACAGAACGTAGCCCGAGGCGGCCACCGCGACCGAGAGCGCGGCGAAGATCGCGGCGAAGATCTGCGTCCAGCGCGACCGGACCGCCAGCACCAGCTCCTGGCGCGCGCAGAGGAGGATCACGGACCTGGAAGCGGTCATCAGTCGCCGAACCTCGTCCTGATGATCTCCGCCACGAGGACGGCGGCGGGGTAGAGGATTTCCTCCTCTTCCTGCGCGTGGGCGACCAGCATCTGGGCGAGCTTCGCGAAGCTGGGCTGGTTCTCCTCGGTCGCCACGCGGATGAGCTCGCGCAGGGCCTCGACGATCCGTCCGTGCTCGGCGAGCATCCGCGACCACTCCTCTTTCAGGGGCGCGACGTGCGCCAGGGCCTCGGCCATGTCCCGGGTCAGCGTGCCCTCGGCGGCCGGCCGGAGCAGGGCAAGGCAGGGCGCCACGATTTCCTCTTCCCGCGCCATGTGCGGCTGCAGCACCTTCATGACGGCGCGGGCCGCCTCGCCCGTCTTTCCGCCCGCCTTGATCGCCCGGGCGAGCTGCTCGTGGAGCTCCTCGTGCTCCATCTGGATTGACTGGGGAATCTTCGTTTCCATGCTCACCCGCCTCTCTTGCGACCGTCGGGAGGACTCGTTCCGAAAATCTCCTGAGGAGACCTCGGAGCACAGTTTCTCACCGCCGGATCCGCGCGGCGCGAGGAAGCGTCGGTCCAGGCGACGAGATGCGATTTCATCGGCGTGTCGATCGAGGGACAGAGCTCGTACGACGCAGAGGCCGCGCGGATCCATGCTCCCGTGCGGTGATCGGAGACCCAGGCGACGGAGCCCGCGTCGGGCGCATGTTCCCGCAGATAGTCGCGCAGGCAGCCGATGTCGTCGAAGAAAACGGGCTCCTCGCCGGGAGCCGTGAGCTGGGCCGCCAGATGCGGGTCCGAAACGGGCATCCGGCACGAGCGGCAGGTTTCGTTGCGGGTGTCGAGAGCCGCCGGCGGAGCGTCGCCTCCGGAGCAGGAGACGAGCAGGCCCGCCGCGAGAGCGGGCGGAAGCCATCGCGACCTCACGCCTGGCCTCGCACGAGCTCGCGATAGAGGAGGTCGAGCCGGCCCTCCTCGGCCGCCAGGCCCACGATTCGCCCGCCCGCGGCGCGGACGACGTCGAGGATCCGGGGACGGTCGGCGGCGGGGCCGGCGATCACGAGCTCGCCCGCGGCCCAGACGGCCGCGGGGGAGAAGGCGCGAAGCTGTTCGACGAGGCCGGGGACGTGCCGCTCGAGCCGCAGGCGCAGGACGCCGCGCTGCGACAGGCGGTCGGCGAGCTCGCGCTGGGTCAGCGAGGCCGCGAGGCGTCCTTCGACGAGGAGCACGAACCGGTCGGCCAGGCGCTCGACGTCTCCGAGCTGGTGCGAGGTGAAGAGGAGCGTGTGCCCTTCGCGGCGGCGTCGCTCGACGAGGCCGTAGAACGCGCAAAGGCCGTCGGGATCCAGGGCCGCCGTCGGCTCGTCGAGGAGAAGGATCGGGGCCTGGGGAAGGACCGCGATCGCCAGTCCCAGGCGTTGCAGCATCCCGCCGGAGTAGGTGCCGACGGGCCGGTTCGAGGCGCCGTTCAGCGAGGCGAAGTGGAAGACTTCGTCGACGCGGACGGGATCGACGTTGCGGAGGCCGCGGTAGAACTCGACGATCTCGCGCCCGGTGACGGCGTCCGGAAAGGTCACTTTCTGCGGCAGGTAGGAGATCGCGCGGCGGGCTCCAGGCTCCTGGGGAGAGCGGGGCGGATCGCCCACGCGGACCTCGCCGGACGAGGGCCGGATGAGCCCGGCGGCGGCCTTGAGGGTGGTCGTCTTGCCCGAGCCGTTGGGCCCGAGCAGCGCGACGGCCTCGCCCGGCTCGACCGAGAAGGTCAGCCCGTCCGCGGCGCGATGCGTGCCGAAGGTCTTCGAGAAGTCCCGAAACCGGATCATCGGCGGCCTTCCCAGACCGCGGCGCTTCCGAGAACGACCGCGGCGGCGCAGGCCGCGAGGGCGCCCGCGTTGTGGCCGCGGGCGGGAACGGGCGGCCGCGGGACGGAGGGCAGGACGGGAGGCCGGGCGAGCGGCGAACGATCTTCGACGGCCACCGGCTCGAGGACGGGGAACGCCCGCTCGGCGGCCGAGAGGGCGGAGGCGGCGAGGCTCGAGGTGAAGAGGTCGGCCGCCGTCAGATTTCCGCGGAAGTGATCGAAGACCGACGAGAGGCGGTACGGCCGGTCGCTGCGGCCGTCGCCGTCGAGATCCGGCTCGCCGTTGCCCGACCAGTAGTTGCCGTCGAAATCCGTGTCGGTCCGCCGGCCGACGAGGGTCAGCGGAGTCATGTTGTCGAGGAAGAGGTTGTCGACGAAGCGGTTGTCGGCGGAGGAGTCGTAGAGGACGATCGCGACGTCGGACTCGGCGACGACGTTGCCCTTGAAGAGATTGCGGTAGGAGCCCTCGAGGAAGACCCCGCGCGCGTTGTCGGCGATCAGGTTCGACTCCGCCGTGACGTCCTCGCAGGCCTTGAAGAGCAGGCCCACCGACGCGAAGCCCCGGTTGTGGAGGAAGCGGTTGCGGCGGAAGACGATCCGCTTCGAGTACATGATCGCCGTCCCGGCCGCGCCGTTCTCGAAGGTATTGTCCTCGAAGAGGTTGTCGTCCGTGAACATGTAGTGCAGGCCGAAGCGGAGGTCCCGCGCGGTGTTGCCGCGGATCACGCCGTGCGAGGACGACTGGATGTAGAAGCCGTCGCGGACGTCGACGATCGTGTTGCCGGTGAGACGGAACCCGTCGGTGTTCCAGACGTGGATGCCCGAGCCTTTCTCGCCCGGGTCCTTGCCCGGGATTCCGCGGATCGACGTGCGCTCGATGGCCGAGCCGTCGGCCTCGCGCAGGTAAACGCCGAACAGGGCGTTCGAGACACGGCAGTCCCGGACCGTCACGTTCTTCGCCGCGACGTGGATGCCCGAGCTGTCGCGTCCGAGGTCACCGCCGCCGCCGCCGTCGATGTCGAAACCTTCGAGCACGACGCCCGCCGCGCGGATGCGGACGACGCTTCCCGAGCCCGAGCCCTGGAGCCGTGGCCGGCCGCGGCCGGAGAGCGTGATGCGGCGGTCGAGGTAGAGGTCGCCGCGATAGGTGCCGGGTCCCACCTCGACGACCGAGCCCTCGGGGGCGGCGTCGACCCTCGCCTGCAGCGAAGAGACGGCGCCGGCGGCGGGCCGGCCCTCGACGGCCGCGGCCGCCGCCGAGGTCATCTCCTCACCGGAGAGCGCGAGGAGAAGAGCGACGGCGGGAAGGATCATCCGGCCGTCCGGGCGTCCTCGTGCTCCTCGAGGCGGGCCTCGCGTCGGGCGAGCACGAGGGCGGCGAGAAGGACCACACCGACGGCGGCGAGGGCGTAAGACGCGGCGGAGGGATACGAGTAGACCTCGAAGTTGGCGAGCTTCTTGTACCCGAAGAGCGGAGGCATGAAGGGCGGAACCTTGACCGACGCTGTCGGCGCGAGGTTGTGGCCGTACGAGTAGAGCTTGTAGCCGAAGGACCACAGCGAGAAGAGGCCGAAGTACACGTACAACACGACGACGTCGATCAGATCACCGATTCTCCCGTGAAAGAGGGCGCGAAGGAAGAGGAGCCCCAGCATGCCGATGACGAACGGCATCCACTTGAACTCGGTGAAGTCGGCGGTGGTCAGGTCCTTCATCCCGATGTAGTGGTTGAGGATGTTGATTTCCTTGACGTCCTGGCCGCCGTTTCCGCCCTCCAGCTTGTAGCTGTGGATGTCGAGCCGCAGCCCGTCCGGGTACTGCGGGGCGAACATCGTCAGCCTCCAGAGCGGCATGAGGTAGGTCGGGACGAGCAGCAGCGCGGCCACCAGAAGCAGCAGTCGCGGGAGCATGTCCAGGGGCAGTTCGAGCGCCCGGTTGCTCCGTTCGAGGATGGCCTTCATGGGATCTCCAGTGAGTTCCGGGCGGCGGAGGGAGGAGTTCCGCCGCCCGGTCCTCGGGACGGGTCAGCCCTTCTTCGGCTTGACGATGAGGTAGCCCTGCATCTCCTGGTGGAGGGCAGAGCAGAAGTTCGTGCAGTAGTAGGGAAAGACCCCCGGCTTGTCGGCCTTGAAGGTCACGGTTTTTGTCTCACCGGGGTCGCAGACGACGTTGATGTTGTAGTCGAGGAGGCCGAAGCCGTGGAGCTCGTCGGTCGTCTGCTCGATGTTCGTCATGACCACCTTGACCGTGTCGCCCTCTTCGACTTCGATCGCCGTCGGGGTGATAGTCGAGCGGACGAGGACGACCTTCGCCAGGACTTCGTTGCCCTTGCGCGTGACGCCGGCGTCCTTGACGTCCCAGATCGCCAGCGGGTTCTTGTTCTCGTCCTTCGGGTAGACCTCGATCGGCTTGAGCTTGTCCGCCTTGATGATCTGGGCATAGTGCGGCTCGGGCTCGGTGAAGGCGTCGTAGAGGATCTTCATCTTCTCTTCCGAGATGTCGACGAGCTGCGACGACTCGGGCTGCGACGGCCCGACCGAGAGATGCCGGCCATGGGAGAGCTTGTTCAGGCCAACGAGGTATTTGCCGTCCGGGGAGACGGTGTCGCCCTCGGCCGCCGCCAGGTGGCCGATGGAATACGACATCGGGACCTTGTCGATCACTTCCCAGGTGCCAAGCTTCCACTTGGCGATCGCGCTGTCGACGAAGAGCGACGTGTAGCACTCGCCGTTGGGACCAAACTGCGTGTGGAGCGGGCCGAGCCCGACCGGGACCTCGGCGTCCTTGATCGACTCGTACTTGAGGACCGGGATCCCGTCCTCGTCGCCCGTGAAGTCCTTGTTGCGGATGGCGGTCTGGACCTTCTCGAAGTTGAAGGCGGTCGTCACGCCCTGGAGCTTGCCGGAGCCGATGATGTACTTGCCGTCGGGGGACACGTCGACGCCGTGGGGGGACTTGCCGCAAGGCATGAAGTAAACGAGGCCCGGGACTTTCCGCGGATCGAGGACCTTGACGCCGCCGATCAAGTCGCCCTTGCCCTCGGCGATCGCCTTCTCGGCCAGCTTCCAGTCGACGGCGGCGATGTAGTCCCGGTCGCGCTGGGAGGCCGTGACCTCGAGCTTGCCGGTGGCGCGCTCGGAGTTGTAGCAGGTGAAGAACATCCACCCTTCCGAGACCTTCTTGCCGGCGTCGCCGAGGTCGAAGTCGAAGGGAGGCATGAGAATCTCGAAGCCCTGCGTCATCTCGCCGGTCTTGGGGTCGATCTTCACGGCGGCGATGACGCCCTTGTAGTCCGTGGCGTACTTCTCGATCGGCGCGAAGGTGCCCTTCGGGATCGGGATCGAGAAGCGCGAGGCCAGGACGGAGTACTCGGTGTTGGGCGTGACGAAGGCCGAGCCGTGGTTGCCCGAGATGTTCGGCATGGGCCCGAAGATCTGCTTCGTCTTGAAGTCGCGCAGGTCGATGCGGGCGACACGGCCGTTCATGTCGTTGACGAAGAGCCAGCGGCCGTCGTAGTCGCCGCCCGTCTCGGAGAGCGACGGATGGTGAACGTCGCCCCAAGTCAGCCGGCCTCCGAGCATCGCCTTCGACTCGTCGTCGAAGCCGTAGCCGGTGGCGGGATAGGGGGTGTAGACCGGGATCGTCGTGAGGTGCCGCATGGACGGGATCCCGTAGACGTAGACCTGGCCCGAGTGTCCGCCCGACGCGAACATGTAGTACTCGTCGAGGTCCCCGGGCGGAACGTAGGTTTTCTGCGCCGCGACCGCGAGGTCCGACGCGCCGGCCGGGGCCCCCTTCTTGCCTCCGGCCTTCGGCGCGCTCGGCGCGCAGCGGCCGGCGAGCGCGGCGGCAACCGCGAAGGCCGCGAGCGCGCTCCAGGTGATCCAGTTCTTCCTCGTCTGACTCATCGTCGTTCTCCTTCCCTCTCTCGTTACCGCTTCAATGGCCGCCGGCCTCGGGCTTTCCCTCGGCCTTCTGTTTCTGGTGCTCGGCGAACGCCTCCCGGAGCTTCTCGACCGCGACCGCCTTCTGCTCCGGCGTGAGCACGATCTGCCGCGAGAGCACGACGGCCATGGTCCCCGTCGGTTCGCGCAGGAAGTCGTCGACCGTGCGGCCGAAGCGCGACTGCGTGTCCTCGACCGCCGTCGAGAGATCCGGGCCGATCTGGGCGGGGCTCTTGACCCCGAGCGACTGGATCGAGTGGCAGACGAAACAACCCGTCTTGACGAACCAGGCGCCAGGGCCGGTCTTCATCCGCTCTCCTCGGCGATCTCCTCCGGAGTCTGGGGGTCGGTGCGGGGAAGCCCCGGCCGGTAGTCGGCCGGGATCGGCGCACGGCGCCAGGAGAGGGCCAGCATCGCGAGCGCCTGCGCCTCGCGGGTCGTGAAGTGGAAGTTCGGCATGACCGTTTCGGGCACGAGCGCGCGGGGATCCTTGAGGTGCGCGACGTGCCAGGCGTAGGCGGTCTTCTGGCCCGAGAGGCGGCCGTACTCGTACTGCTCCGGCGCCTTGTCGCCGACCCAGGTCAGGTCGGGGCCGATCGTGCCGCCGCGGCCGTTGATGACGTGGCAGGCGCGGCAGCCCTTGTCGAGGACGAGTTTCTTTGCGAGGTTGATCTCGTCGGCCCCCTTCGTCTCGCGATCGAAGCGGTGGCAGACGTTGCAGTTCATCTGCATGAGCGCGGCCTTGTTGGCCGAGAGCGTGTAGGCCTCGCCGAGCTGCGATCCCAGGAGCGGCTCCTCCCAGTGCTCGACCGGGCCGTGGGCGGCCGCGGCGTCGATCGCCCAGCCCTGGCCGCCGTGGCAGGCGGTGCAGCCGTACTTCTCGATCGGGTGGCCCTTGAGCGGTTCGACGGGGTGCGACTTGTACGGGTTCTCGGCCTTCTCGAAGCCCTTCCAGAGCATGGCCTGGTGGCACGTGATACAGCGGTCGGCGCGGCGCATCTCGGAGACCCAGATCTGCTGGACTCCCTTCGGGATGGTCGCGGCCTTTTCGGCTCCGAGCTTCTCGGTCACCTGCGCGCGGAAGGCGTACTGGTAGTACCGCCAGTCGTGCTTGCGGTCGCTCCAGGCGAAGAGGACGGTCGACACGACGAGCAGGACGCCGATGATCGCGAGGACCGGCCGGTCCTTTTTCGGATAGGGAGAATCGGTTCTCTGTTCCATGTCAGATCCTCGAGGGCAGCTCGGGCCAGGGCTGCCAGGGCCAGTAGAAGTGCCAGTAGGGGCCGCGCAGGAAGGTGCCGATGACCGTCAGCGCCAGCACGGCCGCCACGAGAACGAGGAACACGAGGTTCTGCCGGCGGCGGCTCTTCGCGAACCAGGCGCCCGTCGCGGCGGCGGAGCTCCGATCGAGCCACGGCCAGACGGTCATCAGGGCGAGCAGCGCGCCGGGGAGAAGGACGCCGCCGAGGAACGCGCCGTTGATGGTGAAGGAACCGATGTGGACTGTCGTGTCGGTGACGATCTCCTGCAACCACAGGAAGTACCAGGGCGCCTTGGCGGGGTTCGGCGTGATCAGCGCGTTGGCCGGCTCCTCGAGCGGCGAGCGGACGAAGACCGACAGGATGCCGACGAGCGCGATCGTCCCGAGGATCACGATCGCGATGCGGCGCGTCAGGTCGGGGACGGAGTTGACGGTCGTGTCCGGCGCTTCGAGCGTCGAGGCCTTCACCTGCGGCGAAGTCCCCCGGGCGATGCCGAGGAGCGTATAGGTCTTGGACCTGGCGGCGGGCGCGTCGACTTTGGATTCCGCGAGGCGCGCGCCGTCGGCTCTGGCGAGCCCGCCGTCCTTCCTGACCCGCCACATGTGGTAGCCGAAGAGGACGCCGATCAGCATCGGCAGGAAGAGGACGTGGAGGACGTAGAACCGGATGAGCGTCGCCTGCTCGATCGAGCGCCCGCCGATCAGGAGCTCGCGGACGGTCGGGCCGACGTAGGGGACGGACGAGGCGATGTTCGTTCCGACCGTGACCGCCCAGTAGGCGAGCTGGTCCCAGGGCAGGAGGTATCCGGTGAAAGAGAGGAACAGCGTCAGGAGCAGCATCGCGACGCCGATGACCCAGTTCCACTGGCGCTTCTGTCCGCTTCCATGAAGGGGGGACCGTTGGTCCCCCCGGCCCCCCGCCCGACGCCGTTCTTGTAGGCGCCGGTCAGGAAGACGCGGACGAGGTGGAGGAAGACCGCGGCGACCATGAGGTGCGCCGAGATCCGGTGGACCGCGCGGATCCAGGAGCCGAACGTGATGACGTACTCGATGTCCTTGACCGAGGCGTAGGCGCGCTCGACCGACGGGATGTAGAGGAAGAGGAGCGGCAGGCCCGAAAGGACGAGCAGAAACAAGAGCGCCGCGGAGACCGTGCCGAGCCAGAAGGAGTAGCTCCACGAAAGCGACGCCTTGAAGCTCTTGGCGGGGAACCAGTGCAGCATGAAGTTCGACACGATCGCGTCGCCGGCCTGACGGTCGGAGGCCGGCCGAAAGCTCCACCAGCGCTTCGGGTGCACGCCCGGGGCGGCCGGGGACTGCGGTTTTTCGGGCTTGGCGCTCATTCAATCTCCTTCAGGCCACGGTGAGGCGGAAGTCGCGGTCGACCGGCCGGGCGAGGTCGACGACGAGCTGGCCGTCCTCGGGGGCGACGGACAGGTGGTACCAGGTCAGGGGCTTGGGGGCGGGACCGGAGACGTTCGTGCCGTCGCCGTTGTACTTCGAGCCGTGACAGGGGCACAGGAACCGGTGGGTCAGCCGAAGGGGCTTGCCGTCCACCGTCGCCGTCTCGATCTTCGCGAGGGCCTCGGCGCGGACCGTGCAGCCGAGGTGCGTGCAAACGGCCGAGATCGCATGGAAGGTCCGGCCCTCGCGGAAGACGTAGAGGCGCTGGTCGGGGAGGAACTGCAGACCGTCCGGAAAGTCGTTCGGCGGGCCGATCTTCACGGTCGTGGGCGAGTCGTAGGACACGTTCGGCACGAGCGAGCGCATCGAGGCGACCGTCTGCGCGCCGAGGGCAGCGATGCCGCTCCCGATGCCGATCTTCAAGAGAAAGTCCCGGCGGTCCTTCGTCGAGGTCATCTTCGGCTCCTTCACCGGAATCGCTCCGTGATCGAAAAGCGCTCCATCGTCATCGCGTCGGTCGGGCAGCGAGTCGCGCAGAGTCCGCACCGGATGCAGCGCTCGTCGTCCTTGACCATGGCCGAGAGCGGCAGGCCGTCGCCCTCGGCCCGTGCCGCCAGCGCGGCGCGTTCCTCGGCGGGCAGGTCGAGCTCCTCGAAGGGGATCAGGGCCAGGCAGTACTCCGGGCAGACGTCCACGCACCGGTTGCAGAGGACGCACTTCTCGGGGTCGTAGATGGTCTGCACGTGGCAGACGAGGCACCGCGCGGCCTGGCGGCGGGCCTGAGCTTCGGCGTAGCCCGTTTCGACCTCGGCGATGCCGGTGCGCCGCCCGATGTCGAGCATGGGCGCCGCCTCGCGGTCGAAGACCTCGAAGCCGGCCACCATCCGGTAGGTCGCGGTCGGGATCTTCTCGATCTCGAGGAGGGACTCGAGGCGGGCGGCCTCGTGCGAGAGGCGCTCGTGGATCGACCGCGCGGCGCGCTTTCCGTTGGCGACGGCCTCGATGAGATTGCGCGGCCCGAAGGCGACGTCGCCGCCCGCGAAGATGCCGGGGGACGAGGTCGCGAGCGTCGCGGGATCGACCTTGATGGTCCCGCCGGGCGTCAGCGCAATTCCGTCGTCCGGCTTCAGGAACGAGAGGTCCGGCTGCTGGCCGATCGCCAGGACGCAGGCGTCGGCCGGAAGGGAGATCAGATCGCTCTCGTCGTAACGCGGAGCGAAGCGGCCGTTTTCGTCGAAGACCGAGACGACGCGCCTCAGCTCCACCTCCTCGAGGCGGTTCCCGCCGAGGAAACGGTTCGGGCCGCGGCGGGGCACGAACGCGACGCCTTCCTTCTTCGCTTCCTCGAATTCCTCGTGTCCCTGGGTCGTGCGGAGGACGGGCATCTCCTCGAAGCTCTCGAGCGAGACGATCGTGACCTCGGCCGCGCCGCCGCGGAGAGCCGCGCGCGCCGAGTCCAGCGCTTCCTTCATGCGGGCGCTCTCGTCGGCCTCGACCTCGAGGCGGTCGACATCCGCCTCCCGCCCGAGCCGGAGGGCGGTGCGCGCGGCGTCGAAGGCCACGAAGCCGCCGCCGATGACGACGACGCGGCGGCCGAGATCCATGCGGAAACCGCGGTTGACGTTCAGGAGGTAGTCGACGGCCTTGACGACCCCGTCCTTCTCGACGCCCGGCACCTGCAGGTCGCGGCCGCGCGAGACGCCGACCGAGAGGAAGACCGACTGGAATCCCTCGGCCTTGAGCGCCGCCAGGCCGTAGTCGGCCGAGAGCGGCGAGCGCAGCTTGAGGGTCACACCGAGGGCGAGGATCTTTTCGATTTCGGCGCGGATGAGCGTGCGGGGCAGGCGGTACTCCGGGATGCCGAAGCGCATCATTCCGCCGGGCTCCTCGGAGGCCTCGAAGACCGTGACCGCGTAGCCGAGCAGGGCGAGGTCGTGCGCGGCGGAGAGGCCCGAAGGCCCGGCGCCGATGACGGCGACCTTGAGACGCGTCGTCGGCGGGGGACCCGAGAGCGGGTGCACGGGAAGGTGGCCGGCATAGCGGTTGCCCTCGGTGACGAGGGCCTCGCGCAGGACGTCCTGGGTGCCCGGCCGGATCGACTCGACGCCGTATTTCTCGGTCACGAAGCGCTTGAGGGCCCGGATCGAGATCGGCGCGTCGATCGCGCCCCGGCGGCAGGCGTCCTCGCAGGGCGCCGCGCAGACGCGGCCGCAGACCGAGGCGAAGGGATTCGGTGCCCGGGCCACGAGAAACGCGTCTTCGTCCCGGCCGTCGGCGATCAGCTGGACGTACCGTCCGGCGTCGGTCGCGACGGGACAGCCGGCCTGGCACTTGACCTGGGCTTTCCAGTGGTCGAGATCGGGCAGGCGGGTCGAGATCGGCATGGCGTCAGTCCAGCCGCTGGGGCTCGTCCGGGATCTCGATCGAGGCCCGGCGCAGCGTGCTCGCACGGAATCGGTAGTGCCCTCCGGGGGTGCGGACCGCCTTGAGGACGCCCGTGCGCGCCCAGCGCGTCACGGCCGAAGGCGAGACTCCGAAGAGGCGCGCGACCTCACCGGTCGAGAGAAATTCGCGTGGGGCGGGGGGGGCGGTCGACCGGGTGGGCCTGTTCATCGTCCTCGATCGGACGATCCCGCTCCGGCGCGGGCGCGCTTATGACGCCCGTCATATCCTGCTCGATTTCAACGATTTTTGCGGTTCACGCGAGGGGCGGGTCTCGCTCCGTCTGAATGATTTGCATCATGGCGCGCCGTTTGGGAACCGTGTAGCTTGGCTTCGATGTTGTCGCCCGTCGAACTCGAGATCGAGCTCTTTTGCCGGGGCCTGCGGCTCGAGGAGAACTCGACCGCCGAGCAGGAAGGACGGCGGATCTCACGGACCCGCGCCGGCCTCGGCTCGGGGCTGGAGCTCGTCATTCCGACGGGCCGCAAGTCGATCTGGGTCAACGTGCCGGTCGTCGAGGTCTTTGCCTGGACGTCCCCCTTCGAGCTCGTCCGGACCGAAACCGGCTACTGCGTCGTCGACGACCGGACGCGCGAGTCCTATCCCGTGCTGATCCCGGAGGAGCCGGCGTGGTACGGCCGCGCCACCTCGTCGGGCATCCCGATGAGCCGCATCGGGGTCCTCCAGGGCAACTACCTCGGGGTGTACGTCTCGAACGCCTGCCTCTACTGGGCGCGCAACGAGGCCTGCCGCTTCTGCACCACCGGAAAGAACGTCGGGGTCAACGAGCAGGCGCGCAAGAAGGTCGAGGACGTCGTCGAGGTCGCGCTCGCCGCGCGCGACGAGTCGGGCTCGGTCTTCACGCACCTCAACACCGGGTACCACTTCGAGGAAGTCGACCGGCTCGAGCCGATCCACGGCCTGCGCCAGTGCGAGCCCTACGTGCGGGCCATTCGGGCGGAAGTCGGCGGATTCATCGGCGTCCAGGCCCATCCCGTCCCGCGCAACAAGTTCTCGGAGTACGACGCCCTGATCGAGGCCGGCACCGACCACTTCTCGTTCTGCTACGAGCTCGAGGACCCGCGGTGGTTCGAGCTCATCTGCCCCGGGAAGGCGCGGTCCGTCGGCCAGCAGGGCTTCTTCGACGCCATGGAGTACACGGCGAAGAAGCTCGGGCGGGGCCGGGTCTCGGGCGAGATCATCGCCGGGCTCGAGCCGATCCAGGCGACGATGCGCGGGATCGATCGCATCGTCGAGGCCGGGGCGTTTCCGACCGTCTGCATCTTCCGGCCCACGGTCGGAAGCGACCTCGAGCACGAGGCGCCCCCGGACCCCGGCGCGATGCGCGAGGTGTTCGCTCATCTCTACGAGGCCTGCCGCGACGCCGGGCTTCCGATCGGGATCCTGCCGATCGAGGTGTCGCTCGTCGTTCAGCCCGAGGAAGCGCGAGGACTCGTCCCGAACACGCTCGCGGGTCGGCTGTACGAGGGGAAGCTCTCGGCTCTCCGACTCCTGGCCCGGCCGTACGTGGCCTGGAAGGGGCGTCCCGCCGCCGGGTCCCCGGCCGTGTCAAGATTCGGGAATGGCTAAAGCCGAAACCGGAGTCTCTCGACCGACGGGGCCCCTCGCCGCCAAAGCCTGGGTGAAGCTGACGGCGCTCGGCGCCCTCTCGGCATTGTGGTCGCTCTTCCTGTGGGCCGAGCTCGTCGTCTCGCGCGCCGGCGGGGGCTCGTTCTGCGGCTTCGGCGGAAAGTTCGACTGCACGGCGCTATGGAACGGCGCCCTCGCATCCTCCGTGCATCGACTGACCGGGTTGCCGATCTCGGGCTGGGGGCTCGTATGGAGCGCGGCCGCCTTCGTCCTTCCTCTCGCCGGCCTCGCCCGGATCGCTTCGGGTGAGCCGCTCGGGGCGCTCGTTTCGGCCGTGCGCCTGACGGCCGGGGCCGGAATTCTCGCCGTCGCGGTCCTTCTCGCGGCGAGCGCCGCGGCAGGAACGCTCTGCGTCGGGTGCGTCGGGATCTACCTGCTCGTCGGCGCGTACGCGGCGATCGCACTGCTGCGCTGGCGGCGGGAGGGGCTCCCGGAGGCCGGCCGGGGCTGGGCGGTCGCGCTCGGCTGCATGGCGGCGGCGTTCGCGCTCCTGCTCTACCCGGGCCTGCGCACGCCGAAGACGAGCGGCGAGGCCGGGCGTCGGGCGGTCGCGGAAGCCGCCACTTCGGGCGGGACGGCGGCGTCCGGGCTCGCCTCGGCGGCGTCGCCCGCGTCGACCGGAACCGGAGACGAGCTGAAGGACCGGAAGCTCGCGGAGCTCGTGACGACCCTCGATCCGGCCGGGCGGCAGATGCTCGCGGACTCCCTGGCGATTTATCGAAACGCTCCCCCCGCGACGCTCCCGGCGCCCCGCGCGCTCGTGGGCTCGACCGTCGCGCCGGTCCGGATCACGGAGTTCACCGACATCCTCTGCGAGCACTGCGCGGGCCTGCAGGAGACGATGCAGACGCTGCGGGAGCACACGGACCCCGGAAGCTTCAGCGTCGACGCGCGGCAGTACCCCCTGGACGGGCGCTGCAACCCCGCCTTCGAGGGCGGGAAAGGCGACGACGTGCGTTGCGTCGCGGCCTCCGCGCGCATCTGCATGGAGCCCTCGGGCAAGGAGCCCGAGTTCGCGGCCGCGCTCTTCGAGAAACAGAAGGGCCTCGACCGCAACGCCGTGCTGGCGATCGCGGCGCCCTTCATGGCTCCCGAGAAGCTCGCGGCCTGCATCGCCTCGCCGTCGACGCAGGCGGCGCTGCAGCAGGACCTCGCGGCCGCCTCGCAGTTCGACTCCGACGGAACGCCGATCGTGGCCGTCAACGGGCGCCGGGGGACGAGCTTCGGGCCTTTCCTCTACGCGATGATCCTGACCCGCGGCAATCCGGAGCATCCGGCCTTCGCCGCGCTGCCTCCCGGCAATCCGTCCGCGCACCTGCACTAGCTGTGGATTCTCGGCACGTTGTTCACGGCCACGATCGGGCTGGGCGTCCTTTCCCCCCTCTCCCGGCGGGAGTGGGTCGGGGTGAGGGGCACTCCTGAGCTCGATCTGTCCACAACGCTCCTCATCTGGCCCGAGGTCCTAACCCCCTCACCCTGCCCTCTCCCCCTCTCGGGGGGAGAGGGTTCTCCTATTTGACGTGCACCGGTGAACAACGTCCTGAGAAACGACAGCTAGGCACGCGGCGGTCCGCGGCTATTCGGCCGGCGCGAGCTCGCGCAGGGCGGCGATCTGCCGGATCAGGAACCCGTCCTTCTCCGTATCGACGATGCCGTCCTTCTGCCAGCGGCTCATGACCCGGATCGCCGTCTCGATCGTCGTCCCGGCGAGGTCGGCGATCTCCTGGCGGGAGAGCCGGATCGGAACGAAGATCCCGTCCGGACGCTTCTGGCCGGCCCTCTCGGCGAGAGTCGAGAAGAGGCGCGCCGCGCGGTACTCGACCGAGCCCGTCATGTCGGCGAGGCGGCGGTTCAAGGCCATCAGCCGCATCGTCAGGCCCGCGAGGAGCCGGCGCGTGATCTCGGGCCGCTTCTCGACGAGGCGAAAGAAGTCGCGCTCGGGAATCGCGATCGTCCCGGTCGGCTCCAGGGCGATCGCCGTGGCGGGGTAGGGGCGCTGCTCGAAGACGGCGACCGCCCCGACCGGCTCGCCGGGCCCGAGGATCTCGAGGATGAGGTCGCGGTCGGGGGCGGCCTTCACGATCTTGACGCGGCCGACGAAGACGAACTGAATGGAGAGGGCGGGCTCGCCCTCCTCGAAGAGGACCGTCCCCTTCTCGTACGCCTTGAGCTCGCAGATCGGGTCGAGCGCGGCGCGATCCTCGGCCGTCAGGGGCGCGAGGATGGGGATGGCGGTGAACGGGATCGGCGGCCTCGGCGGCACGCCGCGGATTATCGCACCGGAAGCGTCGAGGCGAAGCGAGGCGTGGCGGGCCTGGCGGGGAGCGTCGCCGGCGCGGGACGCCCGCGCATCGTGCGCACGAGGTTGAACACGAAGAGCACGAGCGCGAGCACGACGGGGATTCCCATGTACGAGCCGATCTCGTAGAAGACCGGCAGGAACGCGGCCGGGTACTGGAGCAGGCGCATCGCCACGCCGACGAGGAGGAGAGCGTAGGTCGCCTGGGCCAACCGCGGCGACCAGAGGGTCTTCCCGGAGAAGACCGGGAGGATCCGGAAGCTCATGCCGACGATCAGAAGCGTCAGGAAGCCGATCGTGAAGACGTGCCGTGCCGCGTCGGCCCACCAGAGATTCTGGGCGGGCAGACGGGTCAGGCGCGTGAGGAGAACGGCCGAGACCTCGAGGACCGCCCAGAGGCCGAGGGACGCGAAGGCGGCGCGGATGGCGAACGTGGGATTTCCGGGCGTCCGCAGCATCGGCAGGTCCGACCGCCGCCACAGAAAGCCGTTGCCCGCGAGGAAGACGAGCGCCGAGATGGCGGCGAGCCCGAGCCCCGCGTCGCGCAGGGCGAGCGCGGCGGCGTCCGGAACGCCCGGGACCCACGACGCGGCGGCGAGCACGACTCCGGTCATCTGGGCCGCCAGGGTCAGCGGGGCCGCGAGGCGCGCCGCCGGGCCCACGCCCAGGAAGAGCGAGACCAGCCGATGGCCGAAGCCGTAGATCCAGGCGAGAAGGAACCCGTAGAGGGCCACGAAATAGAAGGACTCGTTCAACGCGGCCGGCAGGACGGTGTCGATGTTGCCGGCGAGCCACAGGCCCTGGGCCGCGCTGAGGGCGATCGCCGCCGCGAAATAGACGGTGCCCGCGCGCACGAAGCGCAGGAGCGGGTCCTTGCGGTCGTACTTGCCTTCCCGCACGCGCGCGAGCAGTCCGAAGACGAACCGCACGAAGATCGCGCCCGACGCGAGCTCCAACCCGCCCGACAGAAGCGAGGCGAGCCGGCCGTAGGGGGAAAGACCGAAGAGCTGGCCGCCGTTGCGGAGGATCACGCCGAAGAACATGAGCCAGAAGCTCGAGCGGATCGAGAGGCGGCTGGCGAAGGCGCCGACGCCCAGGATCCGGGGCAGCGCATGGTAGGCGATGCCCATCAGGAAGAGGGCCGCGAAGCCGAGGACCTGCGTGTGCCCGTGGACCTGGCGGTGGTCGATCGGGACGTCGCCGCCCGCCGCGATCCGGAGCAGGTTGATCATCCCGGTCGTGGCGCCCAGGGTCAGCGTCAGGAAGAGCGAGCCGGCCACGAAGTGGGGAGAGAAGAGAGTCACGGGCCTGGCGGCCGGGTCCGGGGGCGCCGCGGCATTGTCCTTGACGGCAGCCGCGCGCACGTCGCGGAGGAAGTCCTCGAGGGGCAGGCGGTGGACCGTGGCGAACCACGCGAGCGGCTCCTCCGGCCCGTCCGGTCCGCCGCAATCGCCGAGGCCGTAACGCTCGAGCACCGGGCGCGTCGCCGGAAAGCGGCGGGTCATCTCGCGGATCGACATCGTCGGGGGAACGATGCTGTGAGCTTCGACCGCCTGCCAGGCGTCCTCGAGGTCCCGGACCACCTCCTCGAGCGGCACGCCTTTCGCCTTGCAGGCATCCCCGAGCGGGTGCTCGCCGCCGCAGCACGAATCAAGTCCGTGCGCAGCCAGCGCCGAGGAGAGCTGCGGATAGCGCGCGAGGATGTCCTTGACGGGAGTGTTCGGATCGAAGCGGGCTGTGGCGTTCATGACCTGTATCGTGTCGCCGGGACGGCGGGCCGGCCATGACGCCGGTCATACGGGGGAGGGCAGACCGCGACGGCGGCACCCTGCTTAATGCTTAGGGCTTGCGGCTTACGGCCCCCGTCAGTACGCCAGCACCTTCCGCGCGGCCTCCAGCACCTTGTCGCTCGACGGCAGGATCGCCCGCTCGAGGACCCGCGAGAAGCCGACCGGGGTGAACTCGGATCCGACGCGCCCGACCGGGGCGTCGAGCGACTCGAAGGCGCGCTCCTGGATCTGGGCCGCGATCTCGCCGCCGAATCCGCCGTGGACCTTGTCCTCGTGGGCGACGAGCACGCGGCTGGTCTTGCGCACCGAGGCGAGCACGGTGTCCCAGTCGAGGGGCACGAGGGACCGCAGGTCGATGACCTCGACCGACCGGCCTTCCTTGCGCGAGGACCTTCGCGGCCTCGAGCGCGAAGTGGACCGGCGTCCCGTACGCCACGATCGTCAGATCGGTCCCTTCGCGGCGCACGCGCGCCTTGCCGAACGGCACGGCGAACTCCTTCGGGACCTTCGCCTTCGCCATCGGGTTGTTGTAGAGGAACTTCGGCTCGAGATAGAGCGTGATCCCGCGCGAGCGGATGGCGGTCCGCAGGAGGCCCGCGGCATCGTCGGCGAAGGCCGGGACGACGATCCGGATGCCGGGCAGCGTCGTGAGCCATCCTTCCAGGTTTTGCGAGTGGTAGAGCCCGCCGCCGATGTATCCGCCCGAGGGCAGGCGCACGGTGACGTTCGGGACGAACTGGCCCTTCGTCCGCCAGTACTCGTGGGACATCTCGACCATCTGCTCGGCGGCCGGCCAGAAGTAGTCCGCGAACTCCGCGCCTTCGACGACGATCCGGATCCGGTCGTCGAGGCGCGAGAATCCGTCGGCCGTGCCCATGATGTGGTCTTCCGCGATCGGAGCGTTGAAGACGCGCGAGACGCCGAACTCCGGCTGCATGCCCTTGGTCACGTTGAAGACACCGCCCTTCTCGCGGTAGGCGACGTCCTGGCCCCAGATGTAAGTGTCGGGGTTGTGCCGGAACTCTTCCTTGAGCGTCTCGTTCAACGCGTGGACGAGCGTCATCTCCTCGCCGGAGCCGTCGGGCATCCCCTCGGGCCACGCCGCGGGGACCCAGGGCGCGGGAACCAGGAAGTCGTGGATCGTCGCGGGGTCCGGGTCCGGCGCGGCCTTCGCCCGGTCCGCGGCTTCTTCGTAGGTCCGCTCGTTCTGCTGCTCGATGGCCCGGAGCTCCTCCTCGGACAGGAGGCCGGTCTCGAGCAGGAGCTTGCGGAAGCGGGGCAGGGGGTCGGAGGCCTTCGCCTCGGCGAGCTCCTCCGGCGTGCGGTAGAGCTCCTGGCGGTCCGAGTTGGAGTGCGACTGGATGCGGACACAGGTCGCGTGGACGATCGCGGCGCCGGCGCCGGAGCGGACGAACGCCGTCGCCTCCCGCATCGCGCGGAAGGAGTCGAAGACGTCGAGGCCGTCGCAGTGGATGATCTTGAGATTCTTGAATCCCGTGAAGTTGTCGGACGCGTAGAGGTTCGCGGTCTGGTCGGACTTGGGGACGGAGATGCCGTAGGCGTTGTCCTGAACGACGAAAACGACCGGCAGCTTTTCTCTCGACGCGCCGTTGACGGCCTCGTAGAAGTACCCCTCGGAGGTCGAAGACTCGCCGATCGAGCAGAAGACGATCGCGTCCTTCCGGTAGGTCTTGATCGCCCGGCCGAGGCCGGCCGCGTGCTGGGAGTGGTTCGAGACGCAGGAGGAGACGTTCTGGATGCCGATCGAGGGTTTGGCGAAGTGGTTCGACATGTGCCGGCCGCCCGAGGCGACGTCGTCGGCCTTCGACATGCCGTTCAAGAGGATTTCCTCCACGGTCAGGCCGGCGGCGACGCACGTGGCGAGGTCCCGGTAGTACGGGAAGAGGTAGTCCCGGCCCGGCCGGAACGTCATTCCGAGGGCGAGCTGGATCGCGTCGTGTCCCGCGCACGGAGCGTGATAGCTCCAGCCGAGACCCTGCTTGAGGTAGTTGGGAGCCTTGTCGTCGAGCACCCGCGAGAGGTGCATGAGGCCGTACCACTTGCGGACCTCTTCCCGGGAAACCCCGGCGATGCGGGTCTCCCGGCCGGCCTCGGCGACGTCCTGCGAAATTGCCAAACCCATCCTCCAGCGAAACCGGTTCGAATCAGGGGCCCGTCGAATCTCCGACCCTTCGAATCAGTCGGCCATTCTACCGTCCCGCGAGGAGTGGAAACGCGCCGCGCGCGGGGCGGATTCCGGGCCGCCCTGCTATCATGCGGTCAATGCCCTCGCGCGACGCCCGCGACCCGGCCGCCGGCCGGGAAGACGCCCAGCGGCGCGACATGGTCACCCGGTTCGTGGCGACGCGCGGTGTGGACGACCCGCGGGTCCTCGCCGCGATGCAGGAGGTCCCGCGCCACCTGTTCGTGCCGGCGCCGCTGCGCGCCCAGGCCTACGGCGACCACTCCCTGCCGATCGGCTTCGGCCAGACCATCTCCCAGCCGTACGTCGTCGGCGTGATGACGCAGCGCCTCGGCATCTCGCCCGAGCACAAGGTCCTCGAGATCGGCTCGGGGTCGGGTTACCAGACCGCGGTCCTCGGGAAGCTCGCCCGCAGCGTCTATTCCCTGGAGCGGATCGACGAGCTCGCCCGCAGCGCCTCGGCCCTCCTGGCCTCGCTCGGGTACCACAACGTCTCCGTCAAGGCCTTCGACGGGACCTACGGCTATCCCGCGGCCGCGCCCTACGACCGGATCATCGTCACGGCCGGGACGGAGTCCGTCCCGGAGCCCCTGCTGGCGCAGCTCGCCATGGGCGGGCGCCTGGTCGTGCCGATCGGCCCGGCCGGCAAGCAGCGGCTGCGCGTCATCCGCCGGCGCAAGACCGACTTCGCGCAGGAGGAAGGCGAGGACGTGACGTTCGTTCCGCTCCTGGGCCGGTTCGCGGGGACCCCGGCGTGACGGCCCGCCGGGCGATCGTCCAGGGGCGCGTGCAGGGCGTGGGCTTCCGGTTCTTCGCCGAGCGCGCCGCCCGCGAGCTCGGGGTCCTCGGCTGGGTGCGCAACCGGCCGGATGGGTCGGTCGAGGCGCTCGCCGAGGGTGAAGACGAGGCCCTGGAAACCTTCATCCAGCGGTTGAAGCGCGGCCCGCTCTCCTCGCGAGTCGACCGCGTCGAGGTGGCCGAGGAGCCGCCTCAGGGTTTCTCGCGGTTCGAGATCACGCGATGACCGATTTCCGAGCGTACATCCACGACGTGCCGGATTTTCCCGCGCCCGGGATCCTGTTCCGCGACGTCACGCCGCTTCTCGCGTCGGCCGCCGCGTTCGGCGACGCCGCCCGCGCCATGGCCGAGCCGTTCCGCGCCTCGCCGCCGGACAAGATCCTCGGCATCGAAGCGCGCGGGTTTCTCTTCGGAACGGCGCTCGCGCGCGAGCTCGGCGTGGGGATGGTCCCGGCGCGCAAGCCCGGGAAGCTCCCGCGCAAGGCCGAGCGTGTTTCCTACGGGCTCGAGTACGGCAAGGACAGTCTCGAAGTCCACGCCGACGCGTTTTCTCCGGGGGAGAGGGTCCTCGTCGTGGACGACGTCCTGGCGACGGGAGGGACGGCGAAGGCCGCCGCCGACCTCGTCGAGAAGCTCGGGGGCCGGGTGATCGGCGTCAGCGTCTTCATCGAGCTCGTCGCGCTGGAGGGCCGCGCGAAGCTCGGCGCGCACCCGCTGCACGCCGTGCTGATGCTATAATTCCGCACCCCTCCAAGATGGCTGCCGAGCGAATTCTCATCGTCGACGATGATGAAGACGTCCTTCTCATCGTCCAGACAATCCTCGACAACGCGGGATACACCGCCGTGCTCGCGCGCAACGGCCGCGACGCTGTCGAAAAGGCGATCGAAGGCCAGCCGGACCTGATCCTCCTCGACGTCATGATGCCGGAGCTCTCGGGCTGGGAGGTCTGCACGACCCTGAAGAGCGCGCCCGAGACCCGACAGATCCCGATCGCCATGCTCACGGTCAAGAGCGAAATCCGGGACCTCATCACCGGCATGCAGGTCGGCGCCGACGACTACATCACCAAGCCGTTCACGCGGAAGAAGCTCCTGACGACCGTGCGGCGCCTCCTCGACGAGAAGCGCGACTCGCCGCCCTCCTTCCTCGGCTCGGAGAACGAGGAGGTCCGTTTTCACAATCTCCTCTTCGATTCGGTGACGGAGCTGCCGACCGTCCCCGTCATCATCGACGCCCTCCGCGACCGGCTGCTCGACAACCGGGACATGGGCGTCCTGTACATCGACGTGGAGCAGTACAGCCACATCGAGGAGGCCTACGGCTGGGAGGTCTTCGACGGCCTGCTGAGGCACACCGCGCGGACGCTGCGGCGGATGGTCGGCACGGTCTTCGCCACCGAGGACTTCGTCGCCGTCAACCGCGCGGGCGGTTCCGACTTCTACGTCTTCGCGAGCCTCGAGCCGGGCGAGGACGCCTCGATCCGGCTCCAGCGCAAGGCCCGCCAGGTCGAGGAGTCGCTGCGCGGCGCGCTCGACGAGGCCTTCGGGGCACGCATCCACAAGCGCATCGGCGTCTTCGTGGGGCACGCGCTCCTGCGGCCGAATCCCCAGATGCGCGTCGAGCGGCTCGTCTACAAGGGGCTGCGCCAGGCGATCGCCGTCGCGACGACGAAGGAGGAGGAGCGGCAGAGTCTCCTCCGCGAGAGCTTCGGCGACATCCTCCGCAAGGGCCGGATCCGGACGGTCTACCAGCCGATCTTCCAGCTCGAGAAGCTCGAGGTCTTCGGCCACGAGGCCCTGACGCGCGGCCCCGCGGACACCGCCTTCGAGAGCCCCGAGCTCCTCTTCCAGTTCGCCGGCGAGAACGAGTCCGTGTGGGAGCTCGAGCAGCTTTGCCTCTCGTCTTCGGCGTCGAACTATTCGCCGGCGCGCCCGGGCCAGCTGTTCATCAACATCGAGGCGGACACGATCGCGAGCCTGTCGCGGAGCGGCCCGCAGACCGTTCCGCCGCTCTTCGCCCAGAAACACTCGATCGTGCTCGAGGTCACCGAGCGTTCCGCGATCCGGGACGTGGCCGTCTTCCGCAGCGCCCTGGCGAAGCTGCGCGAGCTCGGGTTCCGCATCGCGATCGACGACGCCGGCTCGGGGTATGCCTCGCTCCAGGCGATCGCGGAGCTCAAGCCCGACTACATCAAGGTCGCCAACACCCTGATCACGGGCCTGCGGACGGACTCGATCAAGCGCGACGTCGTCGAGATGCTCGTCAACCTCTCCGGCCGCATCGACGCCGTGTGCGTCGCCGAGGGCATCGAGACGCCCGAGGACCTCGAGGAGTGCCGGGCCCTCGGCATTCCCTACGGCCAGGGCTTCTACCTCGGCGTCCCCTCCGAGAAGCCCGCCGCCGAGCCCGCCCGCGAGTTCACCGGCCGCATCCGCACGGCGCGGTAGGGAAGGTCGGACGACGCCTCGCCGCGCCGATCGACTCTGCTACATTTCGAAGCTGCTGGGGCCGTAGCTCAGTTGGATAGAGCAAGAGTTTCCTAAACTCTAGGTCGCCGGTTCGACTCCGGCCGGTCCCACCAACCCCTTCAGTCACTTGCCTCATTCCTGCTCTCCTCCACCGCAGCCCCCGACGTCCGTTGTTTGCCGCATCTTCGCCGAGGGCGCTGACCGCGAGACGGCCCGAATGTTGGGCCGTCTGTGGGGCATATGCTCAGAAATAGCGTTGCCGTCCGGCGGCCGACCTCCGGTCGCCCAGTTGCGGCGCAAAGGAGTACCGTCATGAGAGGTAAGAGTGTCGTTATCGCCGCGAGCGCGCTCTTGGTCGCGTTCGCCGCCTCGGCAGGGGACCAACCCTGTTCGATCCACGCGAAGAAGTCCCAGTCGAAGTCCGAGCTCACCGCGATGGCCAAGTGGTCGGAGGCCGACGCACGCGCGTCCGCCCTCAAGTCCCTGAATGTCACCGCCGACAAGGCGACGGTGAAGAAGTCAGAGCTCGAGGTCGAAGACGGGTGCCTCGTCTACTCGTTCGATATCGAAGTCATGGGGGAAAGTAAGGGCAAGCACGAGATCGAGGTGGACGCCGGCAACGGACGGATCCTTTCGACGGACCACGATCGGCACTGAGCCCGGGGAACATCCGGAGCGATCTGCCTCTGATGGTCGCGGAGCCGGGCGGCCGGAGCCATCCGGCCGCCGTCTCCCCGGCCGAGTTCGCGTCCCTTGCAGTGACTCCGCCGTCCGCCTCCCAGGGTCGCGATCACTGCCGTCTTCCGCTGAACACGGAGCAGGGATAACCGACCCGCGCCGCCGCCGAAGCCGACAGGTCGATGTCGACCGTCGCGAAGGGCGCGTCGCGGGTCGTCCGGGCCAGGATTTTTCCGTGCGGGTCGATGATCCATCCGACGCCGCCGCACGCGCCCGTCGGATCCACGCGGTTGGACGACAGGCTGAATGCGCCCGAGCGCATGGCCGCAACCACGCCCGCCGAGAGCCACTGGTCGGTCGTCGACGCCATCGTCGCGCGCGGCGACAGGATGACCTGCACGCCACTCGCGGCATAGGCGGCATAGGTCTCCACGGCCCACAGCTCGGTGCAGATGTTGAGACCGAACGACCACCCGTCGACTCGGTATGCGGTGAAGTCGGAATCGCCCCGGTCGAACCAGCGCGCTTCCCAGCTGCCCGGTTCATCCGGCAGGAAGAACTTGCGGCGCAACGGCACCAGGCCGCCGGAGGCGGACCAGAGGAATCCCTGGTTGAAGGGCCGGCCGTCGATGGTGACGGGCCGGGTCCCCACGACATGCGCGGCGCGCAGCTCGGGGAGGCGATGCGCCAGACCTCGCTGGCCGCCTGCGCCGCCTCCCAGCGGGCGGCGTCGAAACGCTCGTCCTGCCAGACCGGATCGAGCATCGCGAACTCCGGCAGCAGCACCAGCTCGGACGAGTGGCGCGCCGTGTGCTCGCACAGCGCGGCCCATGCGGCGGCGAGGGCTCGCGGCTCGTGCGGCAGTTCACAGACGGTGACGCGCATGGTGCAGGATTCGCGGCTCGAGGTCGACGTCTACCAGACCCGCACGCGCGCCGAGGGCTCGAGGTACAGCCGCTGCCCCGGGCGCACGTCGAACGCGGCGTACCACGCATCGAGATTGCGAACCGTGTCGGCTCGGTACTCCTCCGGCGCGTGGTCGCTGGTCGCCACCTGCGTTCGCAGGGCCGTCTCGCTGATCTTGCGCCGAAGCGTCTGCGCGTAGGCGATGAAGAACTCCCGGTCCTGCGCCCGCACGGCGTCCGCATCCGTCACCCGGCTGCCGAGCGTCTTGCGGTAGGCGTCGAACGCCGCGGCGAGGCCGCCGAGGTCGGCGATGTTCTCCGTGAGCGTCAGCTTGCCGTTGATCGAGAGGCCGGGAAGCGGCTGGTACGCCGCGAACTGATCCACGAGCGGCTGCGCGAGCGCCTGGAAGCGCTGCTGTGTCCTCGGGGGTCCACCAGTGCCGCATCCGGTGCTCCGTGTCGTAGTCGGCGCCCAGCACGTCGATGTAGTGCGTGAGGTCGTGTCCGATGAGCGCCCCGACGGAGCCGTAGGCCGCGGCGTCGGATGACGCGTGATCGTACTTGGGAGGCTCCAGCAACGCGGCCGACATGACGTACGCGTTCTGCTGGAACACGAGCAGCGCGCCGACCGTCTGCGGAGAGATGTACCAGTACTTCAGGTTGACGGGCTGGCCGAGGCGGGCGACGGCGTTGCGGTAGGCGCGGTCCGAGACGCGCCGCAGGTTGCCGAGCGGGTCGGCCGGGTCCACGGTCAGCGAGGAATCATCCTCCCACTGATCCGGATACCCGATCCCCACGTACAGCGTCTGCACCTTCGCCAACGCGCTCGCCCGGGTGGCCGCCGACATCCACGTCGCGGCTTCGACCCGCTTGATGAGCGCCGCGCGGACGTTGTCGGAGATTCGCTCCACGCGCGCCTTCTGCGCGGCGGGGAAATAGCGCTCGGCGTACATCCTCCCCAACGTATTCCGCATGGCCGCTTGCGTGGCGGCGAGCGCGCGCTCGGCACGAGACGGCGGTGTCCCGGCTCCCGTGGCGGCCCGCAGCGCCAGCGCCTGCTCGGCAAACGCGCGCGGCAGCACGTCCGCGAAATCGTGGATCGCATGGAAGCGGAGGTAGTCCTTCCAGGCCTCGAGCGGCTGCGACGCGACCAGCGCCGCCAACCCGGTCACGGCTGTCGGCTGCCAGACGACGAACTCTCCCTGCCGGGCCAAACCCGCCGAGTCGAAGAAGACGGTCCAGTCGAGCCCGGGGGCCCGCTGCGCGAAGTCGGAGCGCGTCCACACGTTGTCGGCATTGTGGTCGTTGGCCGACGCCTCGCGCGTGGCGTGGCTTTGCGCGATCGCCGTCTCCAGCGCCAGCACCGCGCCGGCGCGCTGGTCCGCACGGTCCAGGCCAGCGAGCGTGAGCATCGTCCGGATGTAATCGCGGTACCGCGCTCGAAGCGCCTCCTTCCCGGGGTCGGTGCCGAGATAGTCCTCGCGGTCCGGCAGGCCCAGCCCGCCTTGCACCAGGAAGGCGATGTTCGTCTTCTCTCCGTGGATGCTCTGCTCCACGGAGAGCCCCAGCACGGCCGCGGAGTTGTAGATGCCGAAGCCCATCGGGTCGACGTCGGCGCGCAGGCCGCGACCCAGCAGACGCGTGAGCTCCGCTTTGTCCGACACCTTCTCGATGCGATCGAGCAGCGGCTTGAGCGACGTGAGCCCTCGGGCCTCGATGGCGGCCTGGTCCAGGTAGGCGGCGTGGAAGTCCGCAACCTTTCGCGTCGCTGAGCCTGCGGGCGCGGCGCCGGCGGCGTCGAGCAGCGCCGCGATGCGGAGGCGGGTCTCGGCCTCGATCTCGTCGCGCCCGCTCCAGCGCTCCTTGCCCGCCGGGATCGCGGTCGCCTTGAGCCAGGCGCCGTTGGCGTACGCGAAGAAATCGTCGCCGGGGGCGATTCCCGGGTCCACGGTGCCCTCGAGCCCCGACGGTCCCCGTTCGCTTTTCGCCGGCGCGTCGGACGGCGACACGGGCTGCGCCGCGACGAGGACGGTCAGGAGCGCCGGCAGCGCAGCCGCGGCAACGAGTCGGCCGGCGCGGCTCCGGGGAAACGTCTTGTGGCTTGCGTCGAGTCGCATTGGCGTGACCTCTTGCGTCCGTGTTCCCGAGGCGGGCACGCGGCCCCTGGCAATGACGACGGTCAAGATACCGGCGGGGCAGGCCCCTGTCGCGACGCCAGGCCGACAACTTTGAATCAGTTTCGGACATGGGCTCGCGCGCGGGCCCGCGGCGGCCGCTGCCGTCGGATGTATGCTTTGATCCGCCGGCCTTTCTGCTCATGATCACGCGCGCCCAGCCCATCGACGTCCTCTTCGTCATCGTCCCGCACTCGCTGCTGCTCGACATCGCCGGCCCGGCGGAAGCCTTTCGCCTCGCCAACCTGCACCGCGAACGTCGCGGACTGCCGCCGCGCTTCCGCCTTCGCTTCGCGGGTCCGGTGGCCACCCTGCCGACGTCGGTCGGACTGGCGCTCGACGACCTCGCTCCATTGCCGGAGCAGCTCCGCACGCCGACCTGGGTCGTGGTGGTCGGTCAACCGACGGCGCACCTCACCGAGGTCACGCCGGAGATCGCGGTCACCGCCCGATGGCTGAACGATCGGCTGCGCGACGCGCTCCTCGCCGTGGACACGCCGCACCGCCTGGTGACGATCTGCTCGGGCACCCTGCTCGCCGCGCGGGCGGGGGTGCTCGGCGCGCGCCGCTGCACCACGCACCACGAGCTGCTGCACATGCTTCGCGCCCTGGCGCCGCAGGCTCAGGTCATCGACAACCGCGTGTTCGTGGTGGACGGTCCGCTCGCGTCGAGCGCGGGCATCACGGCGGGGATCGACGTCGCGCTGCACCTGATCGCCGAGGAGTGCGGCGAGGCCCTGGCGGCGAGCGTGGCCGAGGACATGGTGGTCTACCTGCGGCGTTCGCCGCGCGACACCGAGCTGTCGCCGTTCCACATGCACCGCCGCCATCTCCACCCGACCGTGCATCGGGTGCAGGACGCGATCGTCACCGACCCGCAGCGCGACTGGGACATGGCGTCGCTGGCCGAGGTGGGCCACGCGGCCGAGCGTCACCTGTTGCGGCTGTTCATCGACCACGCAGGCATCTCGCCGTTGCACTACCTCCGGTTGATCCGGCTCGAGCGCGCCCGCCAGTCCCTGGAGTACGGCGCGACCGTCACGCGCGCCGCCGCGGTGGCCGGTTTCGGCTCCGACCTGCAGCTGCGTCGTGCCTGGAGCCGCCAGTGGGGCGGGTCGCCGCGGGACGCGGCCCGGGCGGCCGGGCCGGGCGCTTTGGCACCGCGCGCCGCGCGCCCCGCTCGATCTCGCGCCGGTCGGTGACGGCCAACCCCTGACGGCCTCGTCCGCGGCACGCTTCTTGAACCAGTCTCTCGTCGGAGGCTGGTCCCTTCGATCGGCGCACGATGCTGCAAACGCTTCTCCATTTCCTGCACTCGATCCCTCCGGCCGCGGTCGTCGGCCTGGTATTTCTGATACCCGCCGTCGAGAGCGCACTGGTGGTCGGCCTCCTGCTGCCGGGAGAGCTCGCCGTCGTGACCGGCGGCGTGCTCGCGGCCCGCAATCACGTGCCGCTCGGGGCGATCCTCGTCGCGGCCGTGGTGGGAGCGATCGTCGGGGACACCCTGGGGTACCTCGTCGGACGGCACTACCGACGGCTGATCGCGCGGCGTCTTCCGACGAAGCGGTGGAAGAAGGCGGAGGCATGGCTGCGTGATCGCGGGCCGTTCGCCGTCTTTCTGGCCCGGTTCACCGCCTTCGTGCGGACCCTGATGCCGCCGGTCGCCGGGGCCGCGAAGCTGGCCTACCGGAGATTCCTCCCCTGGAGCGCGGGGGCAGGGATCCTGTGGGGCGTGGGCTCGGTCCTGCTCGGTTACTTCGCGGCGCGCCACGTCGAAGAGATCCTGCACTGGTCGACCGCCGGGATCGCCGTGCTGGCCGTGGGAGCGGGAGTCGGGATCTACTTCGCGACCCGCCACCGCGGCCGCCGGAAACGACAGGCGACGGCGCACTGAGGCTCCCGCCGCACGAAGCGCGGAACATCGTGACGACGTCGAGCGGGGACTTTTCGATCTCGCCGACCTGACGGTGCGCCCCGGCGAGGGCGCCGGGGCGTCATCCCTTCACGCACACCACCTGTTTGAGGCGCGCGACCACCTCGACGAGATCCGACGAGTTCTCGATGACCTCGGCGATCGGCTTGTACGCGCCGGGGATCTCGTCGATGACTCCGGCGTCCTTGCGGCACTCGACGCCCTCGGTCTGGGCCGCGAGGTCCTCCCGGGTGAAACGGCGGCGGGCCTCGCCACGGGACATCTTCCGGCCCGCGCCGTGCGGGGCGCTGTCGAAGGAGTCGGGCTGGCCGAGACCCCGGACGATGAAGGAGCCCGTGCCCATGGAGCCGGGGATGATGCCGAGGTCGCCGCGGCGGGCGCGGATCGCGCCCTTGCGGGTGACCATGACCTCCTCGCCGAAGTGCCGTTCCCAGGCGACGTAGTTGTGATGGCAGTTGATCGCGGGCTCGGTCTCGAAGGGGCCGGCGACGTGGCGCAGGTCCTTCAGGACCTCCTCGACCATGATTTCGCGGTTGGTGCGGGCGAACTCCTGGCACCAGCGGAGGTCCCGGACGTAATCGTCGAATTCCTCCGTTCCGGTCGCGAACCAGGCGAGATCCGGGTCCGGCAGGTCGACCGCGAGGCGTTTCATCACGCCCTTCGCCCGGCCGATGTGACGCTCGGCCGTGACCTTGCCGATGTTGCGCGAGCCCGAGTGGAGAAGAACCCAGACGCGAGCGTCGTCCCCGCCCACACAGATCTCGATGAAGTGGTTTCCGCCGCCGAGCGTCCCGCACTGGTGGGCGGCTTTCCTCTTCTCGGCATCCGAAGCCACGGCGGGAAGATTCGCGTTCTCGGCGGCCCGGAGCAGCTCCGCGGCCCGGGGATGGACGTCGGAGCGCTGGTGGAACCCGACCGGGATGCCGCGCTCGATCGAGGCGCGGAGGCGGGGGAGTTTGCCCTCGAGCGCGGACGCGTCGAGCGAGGTGCGGACCGCCGCCATGCCGCAGCCGATGTCGACACCGACGGCCGCCGGGCAGATCGCGCCCTTCGTCGCAATGACGCTCCCGACGGTCGCTCCCATGCCCCAGTGGGTGTCGGCCATCGCCGCGACGTGTTTGAAGACGAAGGGGAGCGCGCCGGTGCGGACGAGCTGCGCCGCGGCCGAGGCTTCGACGTCGTCGGTCCAGACCTTGATCGGGACGCGGGACGCGAGGGTCCGGCGGACGGGCATCGCTCAGCCGGGACCGGCCGGGAGCTTCAGGGAGAACCGCATCATGCGATCGAGCCAGCGGTCCGGGAGGATCGTCTTCAGCGGAATGAGCGTCCGGGCGAGCCACGTGACCCGGTAGCGCGGGCGAGGACGGGGCGACTCGATCGCGGCGACGACGACGCGGGCGACCGCCTCCGGCGGAAGGTGGCCGCGGCGGAAGTCGCCGTCCATGGCGCGTTCCGCGTTGGCGTAAAAGCCGCGATACGGCCCCGGCTTCGAGATCAGGGGCCCGACGATCGAGCGCGCCCGCTCGGCAAACCGCGTGTCGATCGGCCCGGGCTCGACGGTCGTGACCCGGAGGCCGAAGGGCGACGTCTCGACGCGCAGGGCGTCGGCGACGGCCTCGAGGGCGTGCTTCGACGCGCAGTAGGGCGACGCGAACGGGACGCTCGACCCGGCCGCCGAGCGAGGACATCAGCACGATCGTGCCGCCGCCCGCCGCGCGCATCGCGGGGAGGACGGCCCGCGTGACGTCGAGGAGGCCGAAGAAGTTGACGTCGAAGACGGCGCGCCACTCCTCGGGCGTGACCTCCTCGACCGCCCCGTACTGGGCGTAGCCCGCGTTGTTGACGAGAGCGTCGATCCGGCCGGCGCGGGAGAGGACGAGATCCACGCCGGCGCGGACCGAGGCCGGATCGGTCACGTCGAGGGACAGGGCCGTCAGGTTGTCCCGCCGCTCGAGCTCGGCGAGGTCGCTGCGGTTGCGGGCCGAGGCGAAGACCCGGTGGCCTCGCCGGGCGGCCTCGAGCGCCGTCGCGCGGCCGATCCCGGAGGAGCAGCCCGTGACGAGGATCACCTGCGAAGCGGTCACCGGCCGATGTTACCCTTGCCGCTCATGGCCGCAAACCGCTCTCGGGGAGACGGTTGGGGGCCGCGCCGGGGCGCGCGGATGTGTAATCCGCATGGCCGCTCGCTCGTCCAATGCCCGTGCCGGCTCTGGCGATGATTCCGCACGAAACCGCGGCCCCCGTGGACGAAGGGCAGCTGATCCGGGAAATCCTGGCCGGCCGGACGGAGCTCTACGAGTACTTCGTGCGCCAGTACCAGAAGAAGGTGACGCGGATCGCGTACCGGTTTCTTCGCGACGTCGGCGAGGCCGACTGCGCCGCGCAGGAGAGCTTCCTGCGCGCGTACCAGAGCCTCGAGAGCTTCCGCGAGGGCTCGACGTTCGAAACGTGGCTGACGCGAATCTGCATCAACTGGTGCAAGGATCGGCTCAAGCGCAGGCGCCTCGTCCTCTACTTCCACCAGGGCCCGCGCCGCGACGCCGACGACGAGTCGGAGGGCCCGCAGGAGCTGGCCGTCAGCCGCGAGCCGTCGCCGGAGCGGCGGACCGCGGGGCGGGAGATCCGCGAGAGAATGCGCCGGGCGATGAACGCCCTCTCGCCCCGCCAGCGTTCGATCTTCATGCTGAAGCATTTCGAGGAGATGTCGATCCCGGACATCGCGGAGATCACCGGCCTCGACGCGGGAACGGTCAAGTCGCATCTCTTTCGGGCCGCCCAGAAGATGCGCGAGCGACTTTCGGATTTTCGCGAGTAGGAGTCGGAGACGATGGACACGAGGGGACCCGGACCGCACCTGACCGACGCCGAACTCTTCGGGCTCGCCGCCCCGGCCTCGGGCGAGCCGCAGCCGCTGCCGCGAGCACCTCTCGCGCTGCGAGTCGTGCGCCCGCGCGCTGCAGGAATGGCGCGGGGCCATGCGCGATCTCGGCCGGGAGGACGTCGCGGTCATCGACGATCGGCCCGAGGAGGAGTGGGCGTCGGCGCGCGAAGCCACGATGTCGGCGGTCCGCCGTTCACGCCCGCGCCGGACGGCGGCGGCGGTCCGCTGGGTCGCCGGCGCGGCGGCGGTCGTTCTTCTCGTGGCCTTCGCGATGCCGGCGCGGCATGCGAAGACCATACCGTCCACGGCCGAGGCGCCGGCCGGCATGGCCTTCGCGTCGGCGGCGGACCGCGAGGACGACGCCCTCCTGCGCGACTCGGAGTTCATCGCGCAGGGCGGAGACGACAACTCCGACCTGGCGCTCGAGGAGAGCCTGTGAGGCGCCTGGCGGCCTTCGCCGTCGTGCTCTTGGCGGCCTCGGCACTGACGGCCCAGGGCATCGCCGAGGGCAAGTGGTGGAAGCGCCCGCGGATCGCCCAGGAGCTGGCGCTTTCCCCCGAGCAGAGCGACAAGCTCGAGAAGATCTTCGCGGCCGCCAAGCCGAAGCTCATCGACCTGCGCGCGGACTTCGAGAAGAAGCAGTTCGACTATGACCAGGCCATGCAGAGCGACAACGTCGACCGCAAGGCTCTCGAAGCGAAGATCGAGGCCCGCGAGCAGTCCCGCGCGGCGCTCCAGAAGGAGCTCGCCCTGATGGAGCTCGACATGAAGGCGGTCCTGTCCCCGGAACAGCGGCAGAAGCTGGTGCGCATGCGGGACAACGCGCGGGCCATGCTGCAGAAACGGCGCCGTCAGCTTCGCGACGGGGCCGCGTCGGACCTCGACGACGCGCCGACCCCGCCGCCGCGCCGGCGCACGCCCGCGTAGACCCTACAGGTCGTCCCGGAAGCGCTCTTCCTTCCACGGGTCGCCGCGCATGTGGTACCCGTTGACCTCCCAGAACCCGGGCTGGTCCTCGGCCGTGAGCTCGAGCCCGCTCGCCCACTTGGCGCCCTTCCAGAAGTAGAGGTGCGGAATCACGATGCGCATCGGCGCACCGTGCTCGGCCGAGAGGGGCTTCCCGCCGTGGTGCGTCGCGAGGAGGTTCTCGTCGCGGTCCAGGTCCGGGAGGGGGACGTTCGTCGTCCAGCCGCCGACCGCGTGCTCGATGACGAACCGGGCCGAGGGCTTCGGGCGGGCGATGCTCAGGACCTCGCGGACCGGGACACCCTCCCATTCGTTGTCCAACCGCGTCCAATGCGTCACGCAGTGGACGTCGTTCTTGCGCGAGGCGCGGGGGAGCTTCTGGAATTCCTCCCAGGTCCAGGAGACCGGATTCTCGACCTCGCCCCACACGGAGAACTTCCAGGTCGCCAGGTCGACTTTCGGGATCGATCCGAAGTGCAGGACCGGCCACTGCTGCGTGACGAACTGGCCGGGCGGCACCCGCGAGGGGTCGGGGTTGGGAAAGCGGATGTTCGGATTCTTCCGAATGATCATGGCCTAGTATCCCCTCCATGGATGCCGCGGCGCGAAAATCGATACTCGACTATGTCAAGCCGCTCGCCGTCGGCCTCGACGGCGTCACGAACTACGGCGACGTCGAGCGGATGGTTTCCGCGTCGGCCGCGATCGCCGCGGGGAAGGACGGTCTCGACGCCGATCTTCTCTTTCTCCTCGCCGTCTTCTCCGGCCAGGAGAAGTGGGTCTCGCGGATGGGCCACCGCAGCCGGACGGAGATTTTCCTGGGCTCGCTGGGCGTGCCGCCGAAGACGATCCGGCGCGTCTTCGCCGCGCTCGCGCGCTTCGAGGCGGCACCCGCCACCCCCGAGGAGGAGATCGTCCACGACGCCCTGAAGCTCGAAACGATGGGGGCCTACGGCATCGCCCGGGGACTGGCGGACGCCTACCGCGAGCGGCTCGACATCCTCGAGATGGCCGAGGCGATCGAGACGGCGGCGTCGGCCCCCCTGAAGACCGAAGCGGGCCGGCGCCTGGCCGCGCCGCGCCGCGCCCTCATGCAGGATTTCGCGGGGCGCCTGCGCGCGGAGCACGCGGAGTTCTCCCGCGGCTAGGTCGGCACGCGAGCGGCCGTCGCGCGGAGGCTAAGGCCCGTTCGGCGAAAGGTCGAACGTCTTCGTGAGGAAGACGGCTATTTTCCCGCGGGTGTTCGGCGCCAGCGGGACCCCCCGTTCGTCACGCCGCGGTGGAGGGTTGTCTCGACGTATCGGTAGAACGGTCTCGTCGACGGGACGTCCGCGAAGACTTTCCTCCACGGGGTTTTTTCTTGAGGGAACGAGATCGATTTTTCGCCGGAAACGCCTCTATGTCAGCGATTTTCCGCCGTCGACACGCAGGATCTGGCCGGTGACGAAGGAAGGACCTGTACACAAGAACAGGACAGCCGCGGCGACGTCCGCGGGATCGCCGTTGCGTTTCAGCAGGGACTCGCCGGCCCACCGTGCCGCGGTCTCGGCCGGCGTGCCGTCGGGCACGAGCACTGTCCCCGGGGCCACGCCGTTGACCGAGATGTCCGGGGCGAGCTCGACGGCGAGCGCGCGCACGAGGCCCTCGGCGGCGGCCTTGGAGACGGAGTGCGCGACGTATCCGCGCAGCGGCTGCACCGCCAGGAAGTCCGAGATCAACACGATCCGTCCTCCGCGCGCGCGGAGATTCGGCGCGGCTTCGCGCGCGAGCAACATGGCCGCGCGGGCGTTCAGGTTCATCGACGTGTCCCAGACCGACGCGGACGTGCTCTCGAGCGGCAGGCGCTGGAAATTGGCCGCGGAGTGGACGAGCAGATCGAGCGCTCCGAGCGACTCGATCGTGCGGCGCACGAGCTCGGCCGGCGCCTCGGCGTCGGAGAGGTCGGCCGGGAGCGAGGCGGCCCGGCGCCCGAGCTCTCGAATCCGCGCCGCGGTCTCCCGGGCGGGGCCGGCCGAGGAGTTGTAGTGGACGGCGACGTCGGCTCCGGCCTCGGCGAGCGCGAGCGCGATCGCGCGTCCGACGCGCACGCCCGCTCCGGTCACGAGGGCCGTTTTCCCGGCGAGCGGCTCGGGCGTCATCGGGAGGTCCGCGGGCGCGGGGCGTACTTCGCGGGGTTCGCCATCAGCCGGCCGTTCTCGACGAAGGCGTCCCACTCCGACGTCAACGCCCAGAGGTGCGTGCCGACGGCCGCGAGCGACGCCGCGAGGTGGACCCAGGCGGGCAGCGCGCGCACGTGGGCGGCGCCGCCGACGACGAACACCGCGATCGCGGAAAGGAGCGCGAACGTGGCCGCCGGCGAGGTGCGGCGCTTGAAGGCGCGCAGGGCCTCGAGAACGACGCGGCGCTGCGGCTCGGGATATCCCGCGATCTCGTCCTTGACGAGCCGGCCGGTCCCGATGAAGAAAAATATGACCATTGACTGCGAAAAGAGCGAAAGCAGCACCGTCGGGATCGCGTAGACGACGTGCTTCGTCACGAGAAGGCGCGCTTCGGGGTGAGCGGCCGCCAGGTGAGCGGTCAGTGCGAATCCCTGCACCGAGGTGAGAAGGAAGCCGGCGAGGGCCAGGACCGTGCCGGCGAGAAGCGCGATCGCCATCGGCTGCCGAGCCTATAACGCGGTTGACCGGCCCGGGGGGGCGCGACACAATCGCGTCGAGGGGGGAGCATGGCGAACGAGCCGCGGACCCTGTGCGACATCTTCACGATCGCCGCAGCGAGCGGGAAGCCGAATCTCCTGATCTCCAAGGTCAACGGCGTCTGGAAGCCGATCCCGGCGGCCGACTTCGGGTTCACCGTGCGGGCCCTCTCCCTCGGCCTGAACGGGCTCGGGGTGCAGCCCGGCGACCGGGTCGCGATCCTCGCCGAAAACCGGCCGGAATGGGCCATGGCGGATTACGCGATCCTCTGCGCCGGCGCCTGGTCGGTGCCGATCTATCCGACGCTGCCGGCGGGACAGATCACGCCGCTCCTGAACGACTGTGGCGCGAAGGCGATCTTCGTCTCGAGCCTCGAGCAGCTCGGCAAGATCCTGACGATCAAGGCGCAGTGCCCGACGCTCGATCACGTCATCCTCGTCGAGGGCAACCCTCCCGGGGAGCCCGGCTACACGACGTTCCACGGGGTCGTCGACCGCGGGCGCTCCACCCTCGAGATGAGCCCCGCCGTCTTCGCGCAACGCGCCGGACGCGTGCGGCCGGAGGACGTCGCGACGATCATCTACACGTCGGGCACGACGGGGGAGCCCAAGGGCGCGATGCTGACCCACGGGAACCTGACGTCGAACGCCGTCACGGGGTGTGAGGTCATCCCGTTCACGGCCGACGCGGTGGCGCTCTCCTTTCTGCCGCTGTCGCACGTCTTCGAGCGGATGCTCGACTACGCCTACCTCTACAAGACCGCCTCGATCGCGTACGCCGAGTCGATCGACAGGCTCGCGGCGAACTTCACGGAGGTCAACCCGCACTGCTTCGGCGCCGTCCCCCGGGTCTACGAAAAAGTCCACGCGCGCATCATGGCGAAGGCGGAGGCCGGGAGCCCGATCAAGAAGAAGATCTTCGCGTGGGCGCTGGCGGTCGGGAAGGAGCGCGTGCCTTACGTCACGGAAGGACGGCCGATGCCGGCGGCCCTCGCCCGGAAGGCGAAGATCGCCGACGCGCTGGTCTTCAAGAAGATCCAGGCGGCGCTCGGAGCGAACTTCCGGTTTGCCGTATCGGGCGGCGCGCCGCTCTCCAAGGACCTCGCGGAGTTTTTCGTGGGCGCGGGTGTCGCGATCTACGAGGGATACGGCCTCACGGAAACCTCGCCGGTCATTACCGTCAACGGCCCGGGCCGCTGGCGCCTGGGGACCGTGGGCAAGCCGCTGCGGGGCATCGAGGTCAGGATCGCCCCCGACGGCGAGATCCTGACCCGCGGCCCCCACGTGATGAAGGGCTACTTCAACAAGCCCCAGGCGACGGCCGAGACGATCGACGCGGACGGCTGGTTCCACACGGGCGACATCGGGAACCTGACGGACGGGTTCCTCGCGATCACCGACCGGAAGAAGGACGTGATCGTGCTGGCCGGCGGGAAGAAGGCCGCCCCGCAGCCGATCGAAAACGAGCTCAAGAAGTCGCCGTACGTGGGCCTCCCGATCGTCGTCGGCGACCGGCAAAAGTTCCTGGCGGCGCTGATCGTTCCCAATTTCGACCGTCTCCGGGAGTGGGTCGCGACAAACGGCGCGACGGACGTGCGCTGGGACGCGATCGACGCGCACCCCGGCATCCGCGCCCTCTTCCAGCGGGAGATCGACGCGTACAACGCCGAAAAGGCGCACCACGAACAGATCCGGGCGTTCGCGATCCTTCCCTCGGACCTGACGATCGAGGACGGCTCCATCACGCCGACCCTCAAGGTCAAGCGCCGGATCCTCGAGAACCGCTACGCCTCCTTGATCGAGGGAATGTACGAGGCCGCCGGTCGATCCCATGTCGCGTGACGTCGTCGTCGTCGACGGGCTGCGCACGCCGTACGCTCGCGCCGGCACGGACCTGAAGGACGTTCCCGCCGACGAGCTCGGCCGGATCGTGGCCGGGGAGCTCCTGGCGCGCACGGACTTCGACCCCGAGGGCCTGGACGAGGTGATCTTCGGCAACATCGCGCAGCCCCCCGACGCGGTCAACGTGGCGCGGGTCGCCGCGCTGAAGGCCGGGATCCCGCGCCGCGTGCCCGCCTTCACCGTCAACCGGCTCTGCGGTTCCGGACTCCAGTCGATCGTGGACGCGCACTACCGCATCGCGGCCGGCGACGCCGAGGCGATCCTGGCGGGCGGTGTCGAATCGATGTCGAACATCCCGCTCCTCTACTCGCACGAGAGCCAGGAGGTCTTCACCGAGGTGTTCGCCGCCCGGGACCTCTCCGCGCGCGTCGCGGCGGCGGCGAAGTTCCGCCCGCGCCACTTCAAGCCCGAGATCGGCCTGCTCATGGGCCTGACCGACGCCGTTTGCGGGCTGAACATGGGGGAGACGGCCGAGGTGCTCGCCAAGGAGCACGGAATCAGCCGGGAGGAGCAGGACGCGTTCTCGCTGAGGTCCCACCAGCGGGTGGTGATGGCGCGCAAGAAGCTCGCCGAGGAGATCGTCCCCGTTCCGGTCCCGCCCAGGTACGAGACCGTCTCGGTCCAGGACAACGGGGTGCGCGAGAACCAGACGATGGAGGCCCTCGCGAAGCTCAAGCCTTACTTCGACCGGAAGTTCGGCAGCGTGACGGCCGGTAATTCCTCGCAGATCACCGACGGCGGCGCGGCGACGCTTCTGATGAGCGCCTCGGCCGCCCGCGCCCGGGGGTACGCGCCGCTCGGCCGGATCCGCGGCTTCGCGTTCTGCGCGCTCGAGCCCGAGCGCATGGGCCTCGGGCCGGCCGTGGCGACCCCGCTCGCGCTCAAGCGCGCCGGCATCGCATGGAAGGACATCGGCCTCGTCGAGATCAACGAGGCGTTCGCCGCCCAGGTGCTGGCGTGCGCCCGCGTCTTCCCGTCGCCGTCCTGGCACGCGAAGTACCACACGGAAGGGCCGATCGGAGAGATCGACTGGGAGAAGACGAACGTCAACGGAGGGGCCATCGCGCTCGGGCATCCGGTCGGCTCTTCCGCCAACCGCCTCGTGACGACGCTTCTGAAGGAGATGAAGCGGCGGGGGACCCAGTTCGGACTCGCGACCATGTGCATCGGCGGCGGTCAGGGCGGCGCGGTGGTCGTGGAGCTGATGTGACCGCGTTCGATCTCAAGGTCGAGGACGACGGGCTCGCCATCCTGACGTTCGACCTGCCCGGCGAAAAGGTCAACAAGCTCTCGACCGAGGTCATCGCCGAGCTCGGCGACCTGCTCGTGCGGCTCGCCCGGGAGGCCCGGATCCGCGGCCTTCTCATCCGGAGCGGCAAGCCCGACGTCTTCATCGCCGGCGCGGACGTCAAGGAGTTCACCCGGGTCAAGCCCGAGGACGCCCGCACGGCGGTCGAACGCGTACAGGCCCTCTTCGAGCAGCTGGCCAACCTGCCGTACCCGACCGTGGCGGCGATCGACGGGGCCTGCCTCGGGGGCGGGACGGAGCTCGCGCTCGCATGCGACTACCGGCTGATGTCGGATTCGAAGAAGGCCCAGATCGGCCTGCCGGAGGTCCGGCTCGGCATCTTCCCCGCGTGGGGAGGCTGCACGCGGCTGCCGAGGGTCGTCGGACTGCCCGCGGCGCTCGACCTGATCCTGACGGGAAAGTCGCTCGACGGGCGTCGGGCGAAGAAGGTCGGCCTCGCCGACGAGGTCGTTCCGGTGGCGATCTTCGACGGCTGGGCCCGGCGTTTCGCCCGGGAGAAGCTCGGGGGAAGAAAGCCGACCTCGCGCCGCGGGCCGCGTCCCTTCCCGCAGCGCCTCCTGGAGCTGGCGCCGCCGGGGCGCAAGCTGATCTTCACGAAGGCCCGCGAGGGCGTGATCAAGCAGACCGGCGGCCATTACCCGGCGCCGCTCGAGGCCCTCGAGGTCATCGAGGAGGGATTCGGGAAGCCGGTCGCGGCGGGGCTCGAGGCCGAGGCGCGCCACATCGGGTTCGTGTTCGGTGGCGAAGTCCAGCGCAATCTTCTCGACATCTTCTTCCTGACCGAGGAGGTCAAGAAGGAGACGGGGGTCTCGGACCCGGCCGTGCGCCCGCTCGCGGTGACGCGGGTCGGCGTCCTCGGGGCCGGCGTCATGGGAGGCGGCATCGCGCAGCTCGCGGCCGACAAGGGCCTGCCGGCGCGGATGAAGGACATCGAGGCCTCGGCGCTGGCCCACGGGTACGCCGCCGCGGCCGCCGTCTGGCGCGAGGCCTTGAAGAAGCGGCGGATGACGCGGCGCGAGATGGGCCTGAAGATGGGCCTTCTCTCCGGAACGCTCGACTACTCGGGCTTCCGGCGCTGCGAGGTCACGATCGAGGCGGTCGTCGAGAAGCTCGCGGTCAAGCGGGCCGTCCTGAAGGACTGGGAGGCCGCGGTGCCGCCGACGTCGATCTTCGCGTCGAACACCTCGACGCTGCCGATCACGGAGATCGCCGCCGGGGCGCTCGAGCCGCGGCGCGTCGTCGGAATGCACTTCTTCAACCCGGTGCACCGGATGCCCCTCGTCGAGGTCATCCGGGGGGAGCGCACGAGCGACGAGACGGTGGCGACGATCTTCGCGCTCGCGAAGACGCTCGGAAAGACTCCGGTCGTCGTCCGGGATGCGCCGGGCTTTCTCGTCAACCGCATCCTCGCGCCGTACCTTTCGGAGGCCGTGCGCCTGGTCCTCGACGGCTGCCGCATCGAGGACGTCGACGCGACGATGACGGCCTTCGGAATGCCGGTCGGGCCCCTCGCGCTCCTGGACGACGTGGGCCTCGACGTGGCGGCCAAGGCCGGCGAGGTCATGCAGGCGGCCTTCCCCGAGCGGATGAAGCTCGGGGGAGAGGAGGCCCTGGTCGCCGCCGGGCGCTTCGGGCGCAAGAACGGCAAGGGCTTCTACTCCTACGAGGGTACGACCCGCGTCGCTCCCGCGCCCGAAGCCTACGCCGCGCTGCGGGCTCCGCGGCGCGAGCGTTCGCCCCTGCCCGCGGAGGTCATCGAGTCGCGGCTCGTCCTGCCCATGATCAACGAGGCGGCCTTCTGCCTCGAGGACGAGATCGTGCGGGATCCCGCCCGGCTGGATCTCGCGATGATCTTCGGCACGGGCTTCCCGCCGTTCCGCGGAGGCCTGCTCCGCTACGCCGACTCTCTCGGGGCCCACCGCGTCTTCGCGCGCCTCGACGACCTCGCCGAGCGGCTGGGGCCGCGCTTCGCGCCTTCCGAGACCATCCGCCAGCTCGCCAACACGCGCCGGGGCTTTTACTCCGATACGTCCGATCCCGCGCAACCAATGGAGATCACGCCATGAGCAGCCGACTTTCGGGTGTCGTCACGACCGTCACCGATCCCCGCGTCATTCCCGTCGTCAAGTCCCTCTTCGCGGGACAGATCCCGGAAGACACCGTCTTCCCCTTTCCCGAGATCGGCGCCGCGGAACGGGAGGTCGTGTCGACCTTCCTCGAGTCCTTCCGCGGCTTCGCGAAGGACCACATCCGCCCGGCCGAGATCGAGCGCGACCACCGCGTCCCGCCGGAGGTCGTGAAGGGCCTCGCCGAGCTCGGCACGTTCGGGATGACGATCCCGGAGGAGTACGGCGGCTACGGCTTCTCGTCGGCCGCCTACTGCCGCGTGACCGAGGAGATCGGCACGGTCGACGCCTCGCTCGGCATCCTCGTCGGCGGCCACCAGTCGATCGGCTTGAAGGGCCTGATCCTCCACGGCACCGAGGAGCAGAAGCGGCGCTGGCTTCCGAAGCTCGCGTCGGGCGAAATGATCGCGGCCTTCGCGCTGACCGAGCCGGAGGCCGGCTCGGACGCGGCCTCGATTCGCACGACCGCCGTCTACGACGAGAAGACCGACACCTTCCTCCTGAACGGGTCGAAGCACTGGATCTCCAACGGCGGCTTCGCCGAGTTCTTCACGGTCTTCGCCAAGGACGTCAACCTTCCCGAGAAGGACGAGCACCGGCGCATCACGGCCTTCGTCGTCACCAAGGACCTCGGCGGTGTGGTTCCCGGCAAGGAAGAGCGCAAGCTCGGGCTCAAGGGCTCCTCGACCGTCCCGATCGAGCTCCAGAACGTCCGCGTCCCGGCCTCCCACGTCCTCGGCGCGCGCGGTCAGGGCTTCAAGATCGCCGTCGAGATCCTCAACACCGGCCGGACGTCGCTCGGCGCCGGATGCATCGGCGGCTGCAAGGCGATGCTCCGGGAAGCGGCGCTCCACGCCACGCAGCGCAAGCAGTTCGGCACGCGGATCGCCGACTTCGAGATGATCCGCGCCAAGTTCGCGCGGATGGTCGTGTCGACGTACGCCCTGGAATCGATGGTCTATCTGACGGCCGGCCTCGTCGATCGCGGGCTCCAGGACTACTCCCTCGAGGGCGCGTGCTGCAAGATCTTCGGCACGGAGACGGTCTGGTCGAACATCAACGACGCGCTCCAGATCGCCGGCGGCAACGGCTTCATGGAGGAGTACCCGTACGAGAAGGCCCTGCGCGACTCGCGCATCAACATGATCTTCGAGGGGACCAACGAGATCCTCCGCGTGCTCGTCGCCCTCTCCGGGATGCGCGACGTCGGCGAGGACCTGAAGGAGGTCGGCCGGGCGCTGAAGGCGCCGCTTTCCTCGCTCGGGATCCTGTCGGACTACGCCGTGCGCAAGATCCGGGGGGTCGTGCCCGGGCGCCTGACCAGGCTCGCGCCGGAGCTCGCGCCGGAGGGGGAGTTCGTCGCGAAGTATTCGCGCGCCGCCGGCAACGCGGTCGAGACGCTGCTCCGGAAGTACGGCAAGGGTGTCATCGAGAAGGAGTACAACCAGGAGCGCCTCGCCAACGTGGCGATCGACCTCTACGGCTCGCTCGCCGTGCTCTCCCGCGCGACCGCGGCGATTGCGCGCTCGGGGGCGGAGAAGGCCGAAGAGGAAGTGCGCCTCGCCAAAGCCTTCGTCCAGGGCGCCAAGTACCGGATGGTCGGGGCCCTCAAGGAGATGGACAAGAACCGGGACGCCCAGCAGACGGCGATCTCGGAGACCGCGTACGCGGCTCTCGGGTACGCCTTTCCGCTGTGGGAGTGAAACTGCGACGAACTGTCGGGTTGACCGTGGCGGGGATTCTCCTGGCGGCCCTCGGCTCCGCCGTAAGCGGGGAGGCGGAGAAGGCCGCCGAGACGGCGTCCCGGACGTGGCTCGCGCTCGTCGACGCCGGCAAGTACGGCGAGAGCTGGGACGCCTCGGCGGCGCTCTTCCGCAAGGCGCTCACGAAGTCCCAGTGGGAAGCGGCGCTCGAGAAGGCCCGGGCCCCTCTCGGCTTCGTCATCAGTCGGCGTCTCTCGTCCAGCAACCCGACGACGCAGCTTCCCGGCGCGCCGTCGGGCGAGTACGTCGTCCTCCAGTACGCGACGGACTTCGAAAACCGCAAGGGGATGACCGAGACGGTCACGCCGATGAAGGACCCCGACGGGGCCTGGAGGGTTTCCGGCTACTACATCAAGTAGCCCGGCCCCGGGTCGCCGTCAGCTCCAGGGCTTCGGCGGAAAGTGATCGGGCACTCCGAAGCCACGCCCCGGGAAGACGCCGCGCGCCAGGCCCGCCCGCAGATATCGAATGGCCCGGAGGATCGCGTCCTCGAGGGTCCGGCCGAGGGCGAGGTTGGCGGCGATCGCGGACGAAAGCGTGCACCCGGTTCCGTGCGTCGCGCGCGTCCGGATCCGCGGCGACACGAACTCGGTGAAGAACCGCCCGTCGAAGAAGAGATCGCGGACCTCGTTGCCCCGGCCGTGGCCGCCCTTGATGAGCACCGCGCGGGCGCCCAGGGCCGCGATCGCCCCCGCGGCGACACGCCGGTCGGCCGCGGACGAGACGCGGAGACCCGACAGTGCGGCCGCCTCGGGGAGGTTCGGCGTCACGAGGTCGCAGAGCGGGAGCAGGTCGCGCTCGAGGCTCGCGATCGCGCGGCGGGCGAGGAGGCGGGCGCCGCTCTTCGACACCATGACCGGGTCGAGCACGACGTTCGACGCCCGGTGGCGCGAGAGCCCGCGGGCGACGGCCCGGATGCGCGGCGCGTCGAAGAGCATCCCGATCTTGGTGGCTCGGGGGCGCAGGTCGGTGAACACCGCGTCGAGCTGGCGCGTCAGGAACCCGGTCGTAAAGGTCTCGATCGCCTCGACACCCCGCGTGTTCTGCGCGGTCCCGGCGGCCAGCACCGTCGCGCCGTAGACACCGTGGGCGGCGAACGTCAGGAGGTCCGCCTGGATCCCCGCGCCTCCGCCGGAATCGGACGTGGCGATCGACACGGCGGTCGGCGGGCGCTTGCTCATAGAATCATCCTATGTCCGGCGCCGCCGTTCCCCTGACGATCACCCCGGAGGCCGCCGAGCGGCTGCGAGGCGAGGCCGACTTCTCGCGCGCGGTCCTCTGCGTGCGGCACATGCTGGGCTGCGGCGGATCCGGGTTCCGGATCTCGGTCGAGGAGAACGCGCCGGACGAGGGCCACCGCTTCGAGGCCTCGGGAATCCCCGTCGTCATGGACGACCACGCGTTCCGGAGGCTCCAGGGCGCGGTCCTCGAGGTGGATCCCGATCCCGCCGGCGAGGGCTTCCGCCTCGAGCATCCCGACGCCGTGATGACGACGTTCTGCTGAGGGGTCAGTCGGGCGGGCGCGCCGGGCCCCGCCGCAGCCCCAGGGATTCGGCGACGAGGTAGGCCGGGCCGACCAGGAGATGAGCGAGGTTCCGGAAGAAGGCCGGTTTGTTCTTCTCGTACACCGCGTGGCCGACGGCCTGGAAGATCCATCCGGCGACGAACGCGCAGACGCCGGCCCGCCAGTCGGCGACGGACCGCGCCGCGAAGTCGAGCACGCCGGCGAAGACGAGGACTCCGAGCGCGAGGGGCAGATCGAGGGACGCATACGCCACGAACGCGACACCGATCAGCGCCTCGCTCGCGGTGAGGCCGCGGGCGATGGGAACGGTCGCGAGCAGCGACAACACGCCGAAAACGATCAGCGTGACGCCGGCGGCGTGACAGGCGAGGTTCCCGCGAGTCTGGTGGCTCGAGGCGTAGTCGCCGAGAAGGGCGTCGACCCGCTTCATCCGCAGCGATTATAGTTTTTGAATGCGGGCGATGCGGCTTCGGCAGACGGGCCCTCCCGAGGAGCGGCCGCTCGTTCGGGCCGATCTCGATCCGGCGCCGCCCGGCGAAGGCGAGGTCGAGATCGCGGTGGAGGCCTGCGGGGTGTGCCGCACCGACCTCCACATCCTCGAGGGCGAGGTGGCGGCGCGGCTTCCCATCGTGCCGGGCCATCAGGCCGCGGGCCGCGTCGTCGCGGTCGGCGCGGGCGTCGATGGCCTGGTCCCGGGCGACGCCGTGGGAGTCGGCTGGATCGCCTCGACCTGCGGACGCTGCGCCTTCTGCACCTCGGGAAGGGAAAACCTCTGCGCCTCGGCGCGCTTCACGGGCTGCGATCGCGACGGCGGGTACGCCGAGCGCATGACGGCCGAGGCCCGCTGGACCTACCGGCTGCCCGCCGGATTCACCGCGGCGCAGGCGGCGCCGCTTCTTTGCGCCGGGGTGATCGGGTTCCGGTCTCTTCGGCTCTCGGGAATCGCGCCGGGCGGCCGGCTCGGACTGTTCGGGTTCGGCGCGTCCGCCCACCTCGCGATTCAGGTCGCTCGGCACTGGGGCTGCTCCGTGTACGCGTTCACGCGCGAGGCGCACCACCGGGAGCTGGCGATGCGAATGGGCGCGGTCTGGGCCGGGGAAGCGTTCGAGGATCCGGGCGTGCCTCTCGACGCCGCGGTGACCTTTGCGCCGGCGGGCGAGCTCGTGCCGGCGGCGCTCGCGCGCCTCGCGCGGGGCGGAACGGTCGCGGTCAACGCGATCCACATGAGCGCCATCCCGTCGTTTCCGTACGCGACGCTCGCGGGCGAGAGAGGTGTCCGGAGCGTCATGAATTTCACGCGCCGGGACGCGGAGGACTTTCTCGCGCTCGCCGCGGAGATCCCGGTCCGGGCGGAGGTCGAGCCCTACCCGCTCGAAGAGGCCAACGAGGCCCTCCTCCGGGTCAAGCGCGGCGCCGTCCGCGGCGCGGCCGTGCTGACGGTCGCCTGAGCCCGTTCTACTGGACGAGGACGGTCACGCGGCGCGGCCGGTCGCCCGGCTGAAAGACGAGCTCCCGCAGGACGGCCGTCGGATCTTCCGCGACCGAGGGCGGCGGCGCGGCGGCCTCGTCCTTCGAGACCTTGCCCTCGGGCCACTTCTCGACGGAGCGGACGCGGCCGCCGCTCTCGACTGTCAGGACGAACTCCCGGCCGCGGAGCGGGGCGAGACGCCCGTCGGCCGGCGTTCGAACGAGGTCGGGCGCCGCCCCCTCGCCATCGATCGCGCGGATCGTCAGGCGTACGCCGGACAGGTCTCCTCGGCGCCCCCCGCGAGGCCGGCCTCGCCGCCGGGCGGCCTCGACGCGGACGTCCGCCTGCGGCGCCCGCAGGCTCGGCGCGTTCTCCTTGGCAAGCTTCCCGGCAGCACGCGTATCGGCGTCGGCTCTCGGGCTCCGCCTGCGCGACGTTTGCCGGCGGCGTCTGGCCGCGCCTTGGCCTCCTCGCGGGCGCGCGGCGGCGGGCGGAGCGGCCGCGAAGGCCGGCTCCTGCCGCGTTCCCGGCTCCCGCGCGAGGCGGCCCGGCCGGACGCCGGCGCGGACTTCGGGAGCGGCGTGGAGCTCGGCCGCGGGGGGCGCCGCGGGAGCGAGCGCATCGGCGGCCCGCTGCTTTTCCGGCGAGCATCGACCAGGTAGGCGGAGATCGCCTCCGAGGGCGACGCCTCGGTGCGCGGCGGCGCCGCCTGCGGAGTTCGGCCGAACGGGTGGCGGGAGAAAACGGGCGCCCCGATGATGAGCACGAGAAGGGCGGCGGCGAGCACTCCGGCCCAGCGCACGTCGATCCCGAACGTGACTCCGAAGGGTCGGCGGGACGGCGAGGTCGCCCGGATCTTCTTCAGGATCCGCGCCGAAAGATCCGAGGACGCCGGCGGGACCGGCGCCTCGCGATAGGCCGAGAGCGCGCGCTCGAAGGCGGCGACCGAGGCCCGGCAGTCGGCGCATTCGGCGCGGTGCGATTCGAAGGCCGCCGCCTCGGCGGGCTCGAGGTCGCCGTCGTGGAGACGCGAAAGGAATTCGGACGAGTCGGCCGGATGGATTTCCGTCGAGATCATGCGTGCCTTCCCGTGATCAGAGGCGTCAGGACTTCCTTGAGCCGTCCCCGCCCGCGGGCGATCCGCGACTTCACCGTGCCGACCGGCAGGGCGAGCGAGACGGCGATCTCCTCGTAGCTCCACTCCTCGAGGTCGCGCAGGACGACCGGCATCCGGAATTCCGGTTCGAGGCTCTTGAGTGCCTCGGCGACGAGGCGGCGCGACTCTCCGGCGCGCGCGTCGTCCTCGGGCCCGGCGCCGGTCTCGGCGGGCTCGAGCTCCGGACGCGCGTCGGCCGAGCCGGCGAAAATGCGCCGGAAGCGGCTGCGCGAGCGGTAACGGTTCTTCACGGCGTTGTCGGCGATCGAGGCGAGCCAGGCCCTCGGCGGCGCCTCGCCGCGAAAGCGCGGCAGACCGCGGTAGGCCTTGAGAAACACGTCCTGGGTCATGTCGTCTGCGTCGCCCTCGCCGACCGCGCGGGCCATCCATCGGTGGACGGTCGCCGTGTGCCTGCGGACGAAAGCGCCGAACGCTTCCTCGTCGCCCGCCCGGGCCGAGTCGAGAAGCTCTTCATCGGTCCGTTCGGGTTGCGTCAAAGGCGACTGCCGCCGCAGGGGCGGCTGCGCCTCGATTCTACGGCGAATCCGCGAAGCGCCTTCAGCGCCGGTACGGATCGGGTGCGTAATCGTGCTCGAAGCCATGGGCCCGGTCGCGAGCGTAGAGGTCCTCTCCGCGCGGCAGCACGCCGAGTCGGACGAGCTCGGGGCGAAACTCGTAGCGGAGCGCGATGCGAGCCGCCGGAGCCTTGTCCTCCTCGAAGGCGGCCCACTGGACGGGGAAGTCGGTCTTCTCGCCGATGCCGGTCGCGGCGAAGCTCTCCGCCGACCGCGCCTTGCTCTGCGCGGAGGGGGCGGAGGGCGCCGGCGACTCGAGGCGCCCGGAGGCGCCCGCCTCGCGCGTCGGCTCGTCGACGGCGTCCTTCTGCATGACGACCGGCGGGCGCCGCTTCTCGCGGAAGAAGACGGCCTCGATCGTGCCGACGTTCGTCGTGTCGCCGAGCCACTTCGCGTAGGACTTCGAGGTTTCGGTGAAGAAGAATCTCCGGGCGGCGGCGCCCGAGATCTGCCAGCCCGGGACGTCGATGGCCTGGCCGGGCGCCAGGATCCACTTGGCCGCGTCGAGCGCGCTGGTGCGTTTGGCGTCGATCACGTTCCGTCCGTCGACCGAGAGGGCGACGGCGACACGCTCCGGACCGGGGTTGGAGATGCGGACGACGAACTCGCGCCCCCTGAGGGCCTCGATGTAGACCCGGTCCCGGGCCGGGTACTCCTCGGCGGCAGCGCCATCGATGCGGACCGAAAGCTGGAAGCCGTTCTGCTCGGCCGCGGCGAGCGGCCCGGCGAGGCCGGCGAATCCGAGAGCGAGGAGAAGCGACCGGGCGCGATGGCTCATGACTGTCCCTCCGTCAGGAAGGGACACCGGCGCCCCGCCGAAGTTCCCGGCGGGGTGGGGGGCGGGGGATCAGGCGGGCAGCCCGGTCTTCAGGGTCTTCTCCATGCGGTCGCAGAAGACGTCGATCTCGGCGGCCGAGGTGTAGACGTTGGGGGTGATCCGCAGGCCCTGGAACTCGTCGTGGATGATGGGTGTGGTCATGATGCGGTGCTTTTCCCAGAGATAGGCCTGCAGCTTGTTGGTGTCGAAGCCGGTGATCGAGACGAGGCCGATTCCGCAGGACTCGGTGTCGTTCAAGGGCGTGAGGACCTTGACGCGCGGGTCCGCCGCGGTCAGGCAAAGAGCCCACCGGTCGCGCAGCCAGCGCAGGCGCGCGGCCTTGCGTTCGGCTCCGATTCCGCGGTGGAACGCGATCGCGGCCGCGATGGCGTTGTGGTTGGCCGCGGGGTGGGTTCCGATCTCCTCGTACTTGCGGATGTCGTCGTCCATCTTCGCCGGCGCGGCCATCAGCGGCCAGATGCTCTTGATCTTGTTCTTGCGGACGTAGAGGAAACCCGTCCCGATCGGGGCGAAGAGCCACTTGTGGAGGCTCGTCGCGTAGTAGTCGCACTCGAGCTCGTCGCGCGTGAACGGAAAGTGCGCGAAGGCATGGGCGCCGTCGACGAAGACCTCGATCCCGTGCTCGCGTCCGAGCCGCACGATGTCGCGCACGGGGAGGATCTGGCCGGTCAGGTTGGTGATGTGGGTGACCTCGATGACGCGGGTCTTCGGCGTGATCGCGGCCCGGAAGCGCGCCACGACTTCGGCCGGCGACTTCGGGGGAACGGGGAAGCTGATCGGCTTCAGGACGATGCCGTCGCGCCGGGCACGCTGCTCCCAGGACGTGATCATCCGGGGATAGTTCTGGTTGGTGTAGATCACCTCGTCGCCGGCCTTCAGGTCGATGCCGAAGATCAGCGTCTCCAGCGACTCGGAGGCGTTGCGCGTGATGGCCATCTCCTCCGGGTCGCAGCCGAACTCCGCCGCGAGCTCCCGCCGGCACGACTCGATGCGCGGCTCGAGCACCGTCCACATGTGGTAGACGGGGATCTCGTTGGAGAAGCGCAGGTCCTGGATCATCGCGTTCAGGACGTGGGCCGGCGCCGGACTGCACCCGCCGTTGTTCAGGTTGACGAGCGTGCGGTCGACGTCGAAGGCCTGCGCGACCTCGAACCAGTAGGCCTCGTCGGACGCGAGCGCGGCGGGCGTCTTCCCGGCGGCGCCCTTCGCGGCTTCTCCGACGCGGGCGAGGGCGTCGGCGCGGAACGCGGCGAGCGCCGCACCGGCCCCGAGGCCGCGAAACAGGGTCCTCCGGTCGACGCGCATGGCCACCTCCGGAAAAGGCGAACGGGCTTCGGTTCCCGGGATCGGTTGCGGGGATCCTATCGCGGCCGGGGGTTCTCGAGATCGCCCGTGATGAGCCTCGCCCCGCGCTGGTAGCTGACGTAGGACCAGGCCCACTCGAACATGACGATGAAGCGGTTGCGGAAGCCGATGAGGTAGAAGATGTGAAGGAAGCACCAGGCGAGCCAGGCCGGCAAGCCCTTGAGCTTCCAACCGAAGACCTCGGCGACCGCGGCCGAACGCCCGACGACCGCCATGCTGCCTTTGTCGAAGTAATGAAACGGCTCGGCCGAGTCTCCGGCGAGCCGGCGCCGGATCGAGCGGGCCACGTGCCGGCCCTGCTGCATGGCGACGGGACTGACGCCGGGGAGAGGTCGGTCGCCCTGGTGCGTGAAGAGCGCGAGATCGCCGATCACGAAGATCTCGGGGCGGCCCGGGATGGTGAGGTCGGGCTCGACCACGACGCGGCCGTTGCGGTCGAGCGGCACTCCGAGGAAGGTCCCGACCGGCGACGCCGCGACGCCCGCGGCCCAGAGCACGGTCGCCGCGTCGATGCGCTCGCCGTTGCCGATCGCGATTCCGCCGGCGTCGACCGCGGTGACGGGGGCGCCCGTGCGGACCTCCGCGCCGAGACGGACGAGCTCGGCTCGGGCATTCTCCGAGGAGGTTTCCGAATAGGTCGGAAGGATCCGGGGGCCGGCCTCCACGAGGACGATGCGGGCCTCGCGCGGGTCGACGTGGCGGAAGTCGGCGACGAGGACGTGCCGCGAGATCTCGGCGATGGCGCCGGCGAGCTCGACGCCCGTCGGGCCCCCTCCGACGATGGCGAAGGTCAGCAGGGCGCGCCGGCGCGCGGGGTCGGACGCGCGGTCGGCCTCTTCGAAGGCGAGCAGGATGCGGCGGCGGATCTCCAGGGCGTCCTCGAGGCTCTTCAAGCCGGGGGCGCGGGCCTCCCAGGCCTCGTGGCCGAAGTAGGCGTGACGGGCGCCCGCGGCGACGACGAGCGTGTCGTAGCCGAGCAGGCTTCCGTCGGCGAGCGTCACCTCCCGCCGCGCCGGGTCGACCGAGCGGACCTCCGCCAGGACGACGTCGGCGTTCTTCTGGCGGCGGAGGATCGACCGGATCGGGTAGGCGATGTCGGCCGGGGAGAGGGCCGCCGTCGCCACCTGGTAGAGAAGAGGCTGGAACAGGTAGTGATTGCGGCGGTCGATCACGGTGACGCGGAGCGGCGCGTCCGCCAGGCCGCGCGCGGCCTCGAGCCCGCCGAAGCCGGCCCCGACGACGACGACGTGGTGGGGAGGAGACGCGCCCATGACCGGCTCATGATCCTCCGCCCGGCCCCGCCCGAGGAAGACGCCAAAAAGACCCGGGACACGGGGGTGCCGATTGTGGTGGAATGGAGGCTGATTCTTTTGCGCTCGGTGTTTCCGAGCCCGGTGAAAGGAGATCATCCATGGCGACCCCGGTCACACCCGCTCGCGTTCCCGAGCGCACTCAGCCCGCCCCGCGAGAGAACGGCGGGCGCCCGGCCTCCTGGCCGCAGCGCAAGCCTTCGCGCTTCGTCATCAAGATCGCCGGGAACATCCCCTGCTAAAGCCTTCCCGCTGAGAACCTTCGACCGATCTTCAAAGGCGCCGTCGGGGCGCCCGCGCCCATGGTGTACTCTGACGGCAAGAGCGTGCGGGTGGAAGAACCGTCGACCCGAAATTCGAGCGACATTCAGGCCGTTTTTGATCGGGCGCTGAATGTCATCCATTCGGCTCTCGTTTCGTACTATCGGCTGAGCGAGGCCGAGGCGAAGGGAGCCGAAGAAGATCTCTGGATGTGGTTCCAGCGGCTCGCCCGCCGCGGAGGGTCCGGACAGATGCCAGCCAAGCTCATGCGGCTCTCGCTGCTCTCGGCGGCCTGTCAGTACGGGCGGTCCTTCCAGCTCTGGAAGCTCGGCGGCGAGCAGTCGCCCGACGCGGACCTGAACGATCTTCTGTCGCGCGAGCCGGACGAAGTGGCGAGCGATCTCGACCGGCGGTTCGAACGGGACAGATCTTGACCGGCAAGGTCATTCACTTCCCGCGGCAACCCCTCTCCTCCGAGGCCGGCACGGCCGCGGCCGAACGGGTGCTCGCGACGCCCGTGGCCGAGCGCTACGCGCTCGCCGAGGCGCTCCAGCTCGAGGATCCCGAGACGCTCCTGTCCCTGTGCAGCCTGCTCCGGCACCGCCTCGAGTCGGCCCCGGCCGTCGTCCGCGACGAGGCCGAGTTTCTCTACCGATTCATCGAGAGCCCGCGGCGGGAGATCGGCCTCTTCGACGAGCGCGAGTTTTTCCTGGGCGAGACCGCCCTGCTCGCCGGGACCGCGTGCCGCCAGCTCTCCCGGCGCGAGGAGGCGCACGTCTGGTTCGACCGCGCGGAGGCGGGTTTCCGCCACACCGTCAACGCTCCCGGCGACCTGTCACGCCTGGGCTACCAGCGCCTGGCGGAACGGCTCGAGGAGCGCCAGATCGACGTCGTCCTGGAGATGCTGCCGCCGCTCATCGAGAGCTTCCGCGGCCTCGAGATGCGCGACGAGGCCTTGAAGTGCCGGACGCTCGAGGGCCTGGCCCTGATGGAATCCGACGAGCTCTCCGAGGCGATGCGGGTCTTCGAGGAGAGCGCGGACGAGGCCGAGCGCATCGGCAACGCCAAGCTTCTCGGCAGCGCGTACACGAACCTGACCCACATTCACGCGATGCTCGGCAACGCCGACGCCGCGCTCGCCGCGTCGGCGAAGGCCATCCCGGTCCTGCGGCGCCAGAACGATCTCGTCGCCCTCGCGAAGGTGCAGTGGGGCATCGCGACCCTGCTGCGGGAGACCGGCCGGCTCGACGCCTCGATCGAGGCTTACCGCCGGGCGCAGGAGGAGTTCGCCGCGATCGGCATGCGGGCCGACGTCGCCGCGCTCAACCTCGTCGTGGCGGACCTGCTGCTCGAAAGCGGGCGCGATGCCGAGGCGCAGCGTGAGATCGCCGCGGCCCTCCCGGTCATCTCGGAGCTGAAGATGGCGCCCGAGGGCATGGCCGCGCTTTCGCTGCTGCGCGAGTCGGCCCGGCGGCAGGAGATCAACCGCCAGGCTTTGCGCGACCTCCACGGGTACTTCGAGGACCTCCACTCCTAGAGGCCCGCAGGCCCTCCTTCGAGTGGCGCATGATCGGCTTCGCGCGCCGAGACTTCGCTTTCGCCTTTCCGCCCTTCGGCTTCGTCTTCCCGGTGTTCCTCTTCATGGCGTGATCGTACCGCCGACGGCGCGCGCCGCGATCGCCCGGAGCATTCCTGCGAAGACGAGGCAGTGGAACGGATAGAGCGCGTACCAGTAGGCCAGGCCGGCGAGCCCCGAGGCGTCGAAGATCGCGGTCTGGCGGATCCGGCATCCGCGCCCGTCGGGAGTCGTCTCGAACTGCAGCCAGGCCCGGCCGGGCAGCTTCATTTCCGCCCGCAGCCGCAGGAGACGGTCTTCCTCGAGCCCCTCGACCCGCCAGAAGTCGACGGCATCGCCGGGCGCCAGGCGCTCGGGGTCCCGCCGGCCGCGACGCAAGCCGATGCCGCCGGCGAGGAGGTCGAGGAATCCGCGAACCTGCCACAGCCGGTTTCCGTAGTACCAGCCGCTCCGGCCTCCGATCCGGCGCACGACGGCGAAGGCCGCCCCGACCGGGACCGCGACGGAGATCGCGCGCGAGTCGACGAGGCGCGTTCCGCGCCGCTCGATTCCCGATTCGTCGCGGAGTCCGGCGGAGGAGAAGGCGTCCGACCAGCGTGTTTCGGCGAATTCGCGGTCCTCCTGGAGGAGGGCCCTCGCGATCGCTTCCTTCGTCGGGCGCGGGCGCACGGAAAAGGCGGCGAGCGCCGCCGGATCGCGAACCACCGTGGGATTTCGAAGGCTGTTGACGAGCTTGCGACCGACGCGGGCGTACAGCGGGGTCACGAGGCCGAGCCAGAGGCTCGAGAGCCGCGGCGTCAGGACCGGGACCGGGATCAGCCAGCGGCGCAGGCCGCGCTGGCGGGCGTACTCGCGCATCAGGTCGCCGTAGGTCACGCGGTCCGGGCCGCCGATCTCGTAGACGCGCTCGGCGCCGTCGGGAAGATCGACGGCTTCGGCGAGGTAGGCGATCGCATCCTCGACCGCGATCGGCTGAGTCTCGACGGCGACCCAGCGGGGGCAGATCATCACCGGAAGGCGCTCGACCAGGGCGCGGATCATCTCGAAGGACAAACTTCCCGAACCCAGCACGACCGAGGCGCGGAACTCGACGACCGGGACTCCGGACGCCCGGAGCAGGTCGCCGGTCTCCTGGCGGCTGCGCAGGTGCTCGGAGAGCGACGCCGAGCTCTCGCCGAGGCCTCCGAGGTAAACGATGCGGCGCACGCCCGCTTCGGCCGCCGCGGCGCCGAAAATCCGCGCGGCCTCGCGGTCGCGCTCGGCGAAGTCCTCGCCCGAGGCCATCGAATGGATGAGGTAGTAGGCGACGTCGGCGCCGCGGAGAGCCCGGGCCACGGCCGCCGCGTCGAGGGCGTCCCCTCCCAGGACCTCGGTCGACGGCGCCACTCTCGATCTCAGTGCGTCCGGGTGGCGGGCGAAACAGCGAAGGGGGACGCCGCGGCGCTCGAACTCCGCGCGGAGCCGTCCGCCGACGTATCCCGTCGCGCCCGTCAGGAGGATGAGGCCCACGGGAGGACCGTATCAGGGCCGAGGCCGGGCGGGCGCGTGCGTCGAGATCCGGCTAGGATCGGCGGGTGGCCCGCGTTCTCCTGCTCCTGCCGACGACGAGCTATCGGACCCCGGATTTCATGCGGGCGGCGCGCACGCTCGGCGTCGAGGTCACCGTGGGTGTCGAGGAAACGAGCGCGCTCGAGCACCTGAACCCGGAGGGCCTGCTCACGCTCGACTTTCGGGATCCGGCCGCCTGCGCCCGCGCCGCGGCGGGCTGGGCGCGGAAGACGCCGGTCGACGCGGTCGTCGGGGTCGACGAGGACACCGTCGTCGTCGCGGCCGTGATCGCCGAGGCACTCGGGCTGCCGCACAACCCCTTGGAGGCCGTTGCCGCCGCGCGGCACAAGGGCCGGCTGCGCGAGGCGCTGGCGGCGGCGGGCGCGCCCTCCCCGTCGCACCGGATCTTCACCCTCGACGACGACGCCGGGGAAGCCGCCCGGTCGGTGGCATATCCGTGCGTTCTCAAGCCGACCTTTCTCGCGGGAAGCCGGGGCGTCATCCGCGCCGACCATCCCGCCGCGTTCGAGGCCGCCTGGCGACGGATCGCCGCGCTCCTTTCCGCGCCGGAGGTCGAGCGCCGCGGAGGCGAGGCCGCGCGAGAGATCCTCGTCGAGGACTTCGTCGGCGGCGCCGAGGTCGCGCTCGAAGGCTTGCTCACGGGAGGCCGACTCGAGACGCTCGCGCTCTTCGACAAGCCCGATCCGCTCGACGGACCCTTCTTCGAAGAGACGATCTACGTGACTCCGTCCCGCCTCCCGGCAGGGGCGCAGGCGTCGATTCGGGCGGCCGCCGAGGCCGGAGCGCGGGCCCTGTCGCTCACGGCCGGGCCGGTGCATGCGGAGCTCCGCTGGAACGACCGCGGCGCCTGGATCATCGAGCTCGCCGCGCGCTCCATCGGCGGGCTCTGCTCGAGGACGCTGCGATTCGGGACCGGGATGTCGCTCGAGGAGCTGATCCTGCGGCAGGCTCTCGGCCTCGAGCGTCCGGCCGGCCGCCTCGACGACCGGTCGGCGGGCGTGATGATGATCCCGGTGGCGCGGGAAGGGGTGCTGGAGGAGGTGGAGGGTCTCGACGCCGCGCGCGCGGTCGAAGGCATCGAGGAGGTCACGATCTCCGCCCACCCCGGCGAACGACTCGTTCCGTGGCCCGAGGGTTCCCGCTATCCCGGATTCATCTTCGCGCGGTGCGCGACCCCGGCCGAAGCCGAAGCGGCTCTCCGCGAGGCGCACCGGCGGATCCGGTTTCGGTTGGCCTGACGCGCTCGCGCGTCGGCGTCACTTCGACGGGGCGTAGAAGGGATTGCGGCCGGCGGCGTGGTCGGTCGTGTCGAGGACCTCGCCGATCGCCGGCGCAAGACTGCGGATCGCCTTCTCGATGCCCTGCTTCAGGGTGACGTCGGCGGCCCCGCAGCCCTGGCAGCCGCCGCCCAGGCGCAGGTACACGTTGTTCTTCCGAACATCGATCAGTTCGACGAACCCCCCGTGCTGCCCGACGGCGGGATTGATCTCCCGGTCGAGGAGATCGCGAATCGCCCACTTCAGGTCGCCCTCGGACGGCAGGTCCTCGAAGTAGGCGGGCGCGACGATCGGCGTACCGCTCCGAAGGTGCTTGCGAATGACGTTCCCGATCCCGAGAGCCGGCCAGTCGACGGGGTGGGCCGAGGACACCGTCACGGTATTTTCGGCCACGAGCACGCCCTCGATGCCTGGAAGGGCCAGGAGTTCGGCGGCGAGAGGGGAGTGACGGATCACGCCCGTCCCCGCGAAGTGGGCCGAGTCTCCGGGAAGGAGGGGGCGGTCGACGGTGAACGCGCACCGGTCTCCGGCGCGCGAGGGCTCGCCGGCGATCTTGATGTCATCCATGACCGATCGAGTATAGCGCCGCGATTGACGAGCCCCGTCGGCTCGGACATAATGCCCCGTTTTTCGGAGAGCAGGTCGACATGACGCAGAGGATCACCCGCCGGGACATGAAGCGCAACGAGCTCGCCGAGACCGTCGGCAAGACGGTCGACTACGTCAGCGGGCACAGGAAGGGCGTGGCCGAATCCGTGGCCATCGCCGCGGGCCTCGCGGTGCTCGTCCTCGCGTTCTTCGCGTACCGCACGTGGGCGGACCGGTCGGCCGGACGGAACCTCTCCGAGGCCCTCGCGATCCTCTCGACTCCCCTCGTGACCGAGCAGCCGAGCGCCGCCAAGACGTATCCGAACGCGGCGGCGCGCCAGGCCGAGGCCGAACCCTTCCTGCGCAAGGCGGCCGCACGGGGCTCGACGCCTTCGGGCCGCGCGGCCCAGGTGATCCTGGCCGCGGCCGGGTCGCAGAAGCCCGCCGAGGCGGTGCAGGCGTTCGAGAACGCCGCGCGGAAGGGCCGCTCCGAGGCCTCGGCCGCTGCCGAGATCGACGCGGCGAAACTCCTTGCCGCCGACGGCAAGACCACCGAGGCGATCGACCGCTTGAAGCGCGCCATCGACTCCGCTTCGACCGCCGCCCCCAAGGACGCCCTGCTCTTCACCCTCGCCCAGATCTACGAGGCGAACGGCGCCGCGGCCGACGCCCGGGCCACGTACCAGCGCCTCATCACCGATTATCCGAATTCGCCGTACCGCGCCGACGCCCGGCAAAAGGTCCCGCTGTCGTAGGCTTCGTCCACGGAGCGCTCGTCGCCTCGGTCGTCCTCGCGGCCATCTCCCTCGTCTGTCTCGCGATCAACCTCCTGACGATCCGGAGGATCGCTCCGGTGGGCCGGCCCTCCGCGGCCCGTCCGCGCGTCTCGGTGGTCGTACCCGCGCGCAACGAAGCCGCGGACATCGAGGCCGCCGTCCGCTCGCACCTCGCCCAGGACTATCCCGCGCTCGAGGTGATCGTCGTCGACGACCGCTCGACCGACGGCACGGCCGAGATCCTCGCGCGGCTGGCGGCCGCGGACGACCGCCTCACCGTGGTGCCGGGAGTCGAGCCGCCTGAGGGCTGGCTCGGCAAGCCCCACGCTCTCTATCAGGGCGCGTCCCGGGCTTCGGGAGACGTCATCCTCTTCGCCGACGCCGACGTGCGCTACGACCCGCCCGCGCTCTCGGAAGCGGTCGCGATGCTCGAGCAGGAACGCATCGACTTCCTCGCGCTCTTCCCGCGCGTCGAGATGCACGGCTTCTGGGAGAACGCGCTGATGCCCTACCTCGCCGTGTCGTACTTCTTCGGTCCGGCCTTCTGGGTCAACTCGGATCTCCAGAAGCGGTACGCCGCGGGCGGAGGCGCCGGGATGCTCGTCCGGACCTCGGCCTACCGGGCGGCGGGAGGTCACGAAGCGCTGAAGGGCTCGGTCATCGACGACATCGGGCTCGCGATCCGCGTGCGCCGCGCCGGCGGGCGCTGCCGGATGGCGATGGCCGACCATCGTGTCCACCTCCGGATGTACCGCGGCTTCCGGGAAGTGGTGGACGGCTTCACGAAGAACATGGCCTGGGTCTTCGAAGGCGCGATGGGCGTCTTTCTCGCGGTCTCGACCTTCTTCACGTTCCTGGCGTGGACGCTGCCGGCGATCGTGCTCGCGGCCGCGGCTCTGGGCGCGCGCGTCCCGTCCCGCGACCTCGGCCTCGCCGCCGCGGCCTTCGGGCTGACGGTCGCCGGGCGGCTGGCCATGGGCGCCTACCTGCGCTATCCGGCCTGGACCGCCGTGACCCAGCCGATCACGGCGGCGGTCTGGATGGGCATCACCGTGCGTTCGCTCGCGCGCCGCTTCCTGCACCGCGAGGTCCACTGGCGGGGCCGGACGTACGACGCGACGCGGGCGCGGTTTTAGTCTCCCGGTAGAATCCGGCCGTGCTGTACCGTTTCGACCGCGTCCGCAAGAGCTACGGCCCGAAGGAGGTCCTCCGGGACGTCAGCTGGCAGCACAACCCGGGCCAGAAGGTCGGCCTCGTGGGCCGCAACGGGGCGGGCAAGACCACCCTCCTGCGGATCGCGCTCGGGCGCGAGGAGCCGGACGCCGGCGAGTTCGTCAAGGCCAACGCCGTGCGCATCGCGACGGTCGACCAGGCCCTGGAGTCGGACGTCTCGGAACGCCTTCACGACTTCGCCGCGAGCGCCTTCGCCCACCTCCACGAGATCGAGGCGGAGCTGCGCTCCATGGAACACCGGATGGCCGAGGGCGACACGTCCGTCGCGCTCCACGACAGGTACGACGCCCTGACGCATCGCTTCGAGAACGAGGGCGGATACGACATGGTCGCGGAGGTCGACAAGACACTCTCGGGCCTCGGGTTCGACAAGCCGGATTTCGAACGGCCTCTGGCGGAGCTTTCGGGCGGCCAGAAGAATCGGGCCATGCTCGCGCGCGCGATCCTCTCGTCGCCGGACGTCCTGCTCCTCGACGAGCCCACGAATCACCTGGACTTCCAGGCCGTCGAGTTCCTGGAGGACTACCTCGCGAAGTCGCGGCGCGCCTACCTCGTCGTGACGCACGACCGCCGGTTCCTCGACCGGGTCGCCGAGGAGATCATCGACCTCGAGAACGGGCGGCTGACGGCTTACTCCGGCGGCTATACCTCCTACCGGAGGCAGAAGGCCGAGCGGATCCTCGACGGCGACGCGGGCTTTCGACAAGCAGCAGGAATTCATCGACAAGGAGCAGGAGTACATCCGCCGGAACATCGCCGGTCAGAACTCGCGCCAGGCAAAGGGTCGCCGGACGAAGCTCGCGCGCGTCGAGCGGCTGGAGAAGCCGACCGAGGACACGACGACGGTCAGTTTCCGTTTCGACGCGGCCCGCATCGGGGGCCGGAGCTTCCTGCGGGCGAACCACCTCGACGTCGGCTACGCCGCCGGCGAGCCGATCGTGCGGGACGTGGGATTCGAGCTTCTCCGCGGCGAGCGCCTCGCGATCCTGGGCGAGAACGGGACGGGCAAGACGACCCTCCTGAAGACGCTCGCCGGCCGCCTGCCGGCACTCGCGGGGTCGGCCTCGACGGGGCACGACGTCTCGATCGGCTATTACGATCAGGAGCTCTCGGACCTCGACCCGAAGGGGCGGGCGATCGACGCGGTCTGGGACGCCCGGCCCGCCGAGACGGAGGGCGCGATGCGTTCCTACCTCGCCCGGTTCGCGTTTCGGGGCGACGACGTCTTTCTCCCGATCGCGGGCCTGTCGGGCGGCGAAAAGGGCCGCCTGACGCTCGCCGTCGTCATGCAGCAGCGCCACAACCTCCTGCTCCTCGACGAGCCGACCAACCACCTCGACCTCGATTCGCGCGAGGCCCTCGAGGAGTCGCTCGAGGACTTCCCGGGGTCGATCGTGTTCGTCTCGCACGACCGCGCCTTCATCGACCGGCTGGCGACGCGGGTGATCGACCTGAGGGAGGGACGGGCGCGGCTGTATCCCGGCAACTACACGGAGACCGCCGAGGCCCGGGCCGAGCGGCGCAAGCATCCCGAGCCCACGGCGGCCGTTCGTTCCGGAATTGCGCCCGTCGAAACCCGCCGGCGACGGCGTCACCCGCCGCTCCCGCGCCGAAGCCCGCGCCGCGCCCGGCCCGCAAGGCCGAGACGTCGGAAGACAAGGAGACCGCTCGCCGTAAGCGGCGGATCCGCACGCTGGAGGAGAAGATCGAGGCGCTCGAGACCGAGATCGAGACGCTCGAGACGCGGCTCTGGGAGGAGGCGCTGACCCTCGGCCCTGTCGCCGCGCACGAGCTCGCGACGAAGAAGTCGGGGCTCAAGGCCGAGCTCGACGGCCTGGTGGAGGAGTGGGCGCGCCTCTCGGAGGAGTCCGAGAAGGCCGTTCCGCGCGAAACGTGACGTCGAACCGACCGTCCTCGGCCGCGATCATCGCGATCGGCAGCGAGATGCTGGGCCCGCTCCGCCAGGACACCAACTCGCTCTGGCTCTCGGCGCGGCTCGAGGAGATCGGCATTCCGGTCGTGCGCAAGTCGATCGTGGGCGACGACCCGGCGCTCCTGGCCGACGAGCTCGCGAACGCTTCGCGCGCCGCCCCTCTCGTCATCACGACCGGCGGCCTCGGACCCACGGCCGACGACGTCACGGTCGCGTCGGTGGCGGCGTGGCTTCCGGCCGAGCTCGAGCGCAACGAGGAATTCCTGGCGGGGATGCGCCGGCGCTTCGAGCGCCGCGGGATCGCGATGCCGGCCTGCAACGAGAAGCAGGCGGACTTCATCGCCGGTGCACGCGTGCTCGAGAACCCGAACGGGACGGCGCCCGGGTTCTGGGCGCGCCAGGGCCCGACGGACGTCATCATCCTGCCCGGCGTCCCGTCCGAGATGAAGGAGATCTTCGACAACCGCGTGCTGCCCTCGCTCCGGGAGAGCGCTGGCGGCATCGTCGGCCGCCGACGGGTCCTCCGGATCGCCGGAATGGGGGAGTCGGCCGTGGAAGAGCTCGTCGCTCCCGTTTACGCCAGGTGGAAGGACGATCCGGTCACGATCCTCGCTTCGCCGGGCGAGGTGCAGCTCCATCTGGCCGTGCGCGGCGAGGCCGACATGGCCGAGGTGAGACTCGCCGCGATGGAGAAGGATTTCCGGGCCGTCCTCGGCGACCGGATCTTCGGCGCCGACGCGGAAGACCTGGCGACAGCCGTCGGACGGCTGCTCCGCGAGGCCTCGAAGACGATCGCGTTCGCCGAGTCCTGCACGGGCGGGCTCGCGTCGTCGATGCTCACCGACGTGCCAGGCTCGAGCGCCTACTTTCTGGGATCGGTCGTTTCGTACGCCGACGAGGCCAAGCGCCAGCTCCTCGACGTGTCGAGCGAGACGCTGCGGGCGCACGGTGCCGTCTCGGCCGAGTCCGCGGCCGAGATGGCCCGCGGGGCCCTCGAACGGTTCGGCTCGGATTACGCGGTGTCGATCACGGGGATCGCCGGCCCCGACGGCGGCTCCGCGGAAAAGCCGGTCGGGACCGTCTTCTTCGCCCTTGCCGAGCGCGGCGGCGCCGGGACGGCGAAGAAGCGGCTCTTCGGGGGCGACCGGGGAGTGATCCGTCGCGCCGCATCGACCCACGCGCTCGAGCTGTTGCGCCGCCGGCTCGCCGGAACCGGGGCCGGCCGGTGAGAGCGTTTCTCGCCGTGCCTTCGGACCCCGTCTGGGCCGAGAGCGTCGGGCGTCTCGCCGGTCGGCTGAAGACCTCGCTGCCCCGGGCCTCGTGGACGCGCCCGGGCGCCTGGCACCTGACCCTGAAGTTCCTCGGCGAGATCGCACCGGCGGCGGCCGAGCGCCTCTGCGAGGATCTCGCTTCGATCACCGAAGGCGCCGGCGCGATGGTTCTCGAAAAGGGCGGCCCGGTCGTCTTCCCGCCCCGGGGCCGCCCTCGCGTCCTCGGAATCGGCTTTTCGCCGTCGGATGGTCTCGCGGCGCTCGAGTCGCTGGCGGCCGTGGCGGAGAAGGTCGTTCGCCGCGCGGGGCTGCCGCCCGAGGACCGTCGGTTCCAGCCTCACCTGACCCTCGCGCGGTTGCGCGATCCGTGGCCCGTGTCGGCCGTGGACGAGTTCCGCCGGGACGTCGAGGCGTGGGAGCTCCCTCCCTGGGAGGCGCGCTCCTGCGTCCTGTACGAGAGCCGGCTCGCGCCGTCGGGGGCCGTGCACACGCCGCTCCGGACGTTCGCGTTTCCGGGCGCGCGCCAGACGGTCGGCGCATGAACGCGACGGCGGCCGCGCTCGTCGGAGTCGCGTACCTGCTGGGATCGGTGGCCTTCGCGGTCATCCTCGTTCGCCTCTCGACCGGCAAGGACATCCGCAACGAAGGCTCCGGAAACGCCGGCGCGACGAACGTCCTGCGCGCCCACGGCAAGGGCCTGGGGCTCGCCGTGGCCGCGCTCGACATCGCCAAGGGGGCCCTCGCGGTCGTCCTCGTGCGTTGGGTGACGGCGGACCCGCGCTACGCCGCGGCCGCGGCCTTCGCCGCCGTGCTCGGGCACGTTTTCCCGCTGTACTACGGCTTCCGCGGAGGCAAGGGCGTGGCGACGGCCGTCGGAGCCTTCCTCGTGCTCGCGCCCTGGCCGACCCTCGTGAGCGTCGGGATCTTCGTGCTCGTCGTCGCGGTGACCCGCTTCGTCTCGCTCGGCTCGGTCGTCGGGCTCGTGCTCCTGCCGCCCGTCGCCGGGCTGATCTTCCACGCCTCACGGCCGGTGGTGCTCGCGGCCGCCGCCACGGCCGTGCTGGTCGTCCTCAAACACCGCGACAACCTCAAGCGGCTCGCTGCCGGGACGGAACGCAAGCTGGGGTCCCGGTGAGGGTCGGGATTCTCGGCGCGGGGTCCTGGGGCACCGCGCTCGCGATCGAGTTCGCGCGGTCCGGGCACGACGTCCTCCTCTGGGGCCGCGATCCGGAAGTCGCGGCGCGCATCGAGGCCGACGGCCGGCACCCGAGGCGGCTCGCGGGCTATCCGATCCCGTCGTCGGCGAAGACCTCGTCGGACCTCGGCGAAGCCTTTGCGTTCAGCGAGACGATCTTCGTCGCCGTGCCGTGCGCGTCGCTCCGTCCGCTCCTGTCGCTTTCGCCGGCCTCGGAGGGCCGGCATCTCCGGCTCGTCTCGACGGCCAAGGGAATCGAGCCCGACACGCTGCGGCGGATGACGGAGATCATGCGGGAGCACTACCCGAACGCCGCCGTGGCCGCTCTTTCCGGGCCGACGTTCGCCGAGGGTGTCGCGAAGGGAGACCCGACGGCCGCCGTCGTCGCGTCCGGTGACGACCGCTTCGCCGCGGAGCTCCAGTCCGCGCTCTCGAGCCCGTGCTTTCGCCTCTACCGCTCGGACGACGTCGTGGGCGTCGAGCTCGCGGGCGCCCTCAAGAACGTGGTCGCGATCGCGGCGGGCATCGTCGCGGGCCTGGGCTTCGGTCCGAACACGCTCGCGGCGCTCGTGACGCGAGGCCTCGCCGAGATCGGGCGGATCGTCCGCGCCGCGGGAGGGCAGGACCGGACCATTCACGGCCTCGCGGGCATCGGCGATCTCATGCTCACCTGCATGGGTCAGCAGTCGCGAAACCGGTTCGTCGGCGAACAGGTCGGCCGCGGCCGGAAGCTCTCCGAGGTCCTCGTCGAGATGCCCGAGGTTGCCGAGGGCGCGCGGACGTGCCTCGCGGTCCCGCGGCTGGCCGCGGCGGGGGGCGCCGACGCGCCGATCGCCGAGGCGGTCGTGCAGGTGCTCTACGAAGGGGTTCCGGCGCGCGAGGCCGTCGACCGCCTGATGAAGCGGGCCCTGCGGCCCGAGTAGCGCCCGGGCCTCAGGAGGCCTTCTTGAGGCGCTTCTTCGATTCCAGCACGCGGATCGGAAGCACGACCGCCTGGAGTCCCCCGAACTGCAGTCGGCGCTGGATGGCGAAGGCCGTCTCGTTGTGGAGCAGCCGGTAATAGAACTTGTCGTTCTCGAAGACGAGCTGACCGAGGAAGAAGATCGAACGCGGGAATTCATCCCGGGTTTGTTCGCAGAGCGTCACGACCTGGTCGACGGCCTCGCGACCGATCGCGTAGCGCATGTCGGCGCGGAATCCGAGACGGTGGGCGAGGTCGACATACTTTTCCAGGTCGGTGATCGTCTGTCTCTTGAGTGCTTCGATTTCCGCCTCTCCCTTGAAGTGTGAGGAGTCGATCACGCCGACCGAAACGAACAGGTAATTCTTGAACTGGTGGGGAAAGAGGTTCTGGACCGCGAGAACGGTGTGCACGCCGAGGCCGGAAAATCCGCTGACGAGCATGACCGCCACGGGCTCGTCGCGAGGGATCGGACTCTTGGGCTCCTCGTGTTCGCGGAAAGGAATGTTCAAGAGCGTCTCGTCCAGCCGGCGAAGGTGCTCGCGGACGCGGAGATAGTGGCGCTTGACCAGAAACGCCAGGACGACGAACGAAGAAGTCACGGCGACCGTCAGCCAGGCACCTTCCTCGAATTTCTCGTAGATCGTGATCGTGAGGATCGAGACGCAAAGGAGCAAGCCCGAGCCGTGGAGCAGCAGGTGCCGCTTCCAGTGGGGATCGACGCTCCTCTCCTGGACCCAGTGCCGTGACATGCCGAGCATCGTGAGGCTGAAGGTGACGAAGACGTTGATCGCGTACATCACGACCAGGCGGGAAACGGAACCGCGCGTGTAGACCAGCATCAGGAACGCGGCCAGGCCCATGAGCCATATTCCGTTGTTGGTGACCAGACGATCGGAGAGCTGGGCGAAGCGATGGGGAACCCACGAGTCGGTGGCCATGTTGGCGAGGATGCGGGGTCCGTCCAGGAAACCGGCCTGCGCTGCGACAAACAGCAGACATCCGGCCGAGAGCAGCGTGATCACCACGAGACTATGGCCGAGTCCGAAGCCCGCCAGCTGCCAGGAGCCGAACGCGCGTTCGGCGAGGATGGCGTTCATCACTTTGGTCGGGTGAGGGCGCGCGCCGACGAGCAGGTAGCCGATGATGATGCCCGAAGCCGTGAAGGCCAGCGACAGCGCCATGTAGAGCATGGTGCGCTTGGCGTTGGGGACCCGGGGCTCGCGCAGGATCGGAACACCGTTGGAAACAGCCTCGATTCCGGTGTAAGTCCCGCCGCCCAGCGAATAGGCGCGCAGGACGATGAAGATCATGGGTATCCATCCGATGCTCGAGGCCGTCGAGCGGGCTTCGGTCACGGCGCCGGCCAGGACGGTCGGGATCTCGAGGAAGTGCTTGACCACGGCCACGGTGATCATGAAGAAGTGCGTCGCGACGAAGGCGAGGAAGATCGGCACGAGAATCGTCACGCTCTCTTTGACGCCGCGCAGGTTCAGCGTAATCAGAACCAGCAGGGCCAGCGCCTTCATCGAGAAAGCCCTGCCGTGCCAGTCGGCGGGCAGGACGCTGAATATCTGATCGACGCCGGACGAGACGGAGATCGAAATCGTCAGGACGTAGTCGATGATCAGCGCGCAACCGGAAATGACACCCCACTTCTCTCCGAGGAGTTTCGTCGCGACGAGGTAACCGCCGCCTCCCCCGGGAAAGAGCTCGATCATCTTGGCGTAAGCGAGCGAGATGATCAGGACGGTACCCGCGGTCATCAGCGCGAGAGCGACGGCGAGATAAGCGTGAGAACCGAGCGCCTTGAAGGCCTCCTCGGGTCCGTACGCCGAGGAGGACAGGCCGTCGGCGCCCAGACCGACCCAAGCGAGGAACGAAATCAGTGTGACGCTGTGGAAGACCCGCGGATCCATTGGATCCCGGGCCTTTCCCGACGAGGATGTTCTTGATTGTCGTGGGCAAGGTTGAGCCCTTCCGCGGGCGGGGGGGATTATGTTTTTGGAGCTCCGGCAAGTCAAACGCCTTTGCGGAAGAAGGAGTTGCGGCGTTCATCCTTCGTTCACCCTCTCGCCGCTAACGTGACTCTCGGTCGCACGGCGCAATGGAGCGCCGGCGCATTCGGAGGGTGAAATGAAAAAGGTTCTGGCTCTTGCGGTGGTGGCGGTGTTCTGCGCCGTCGTCGGCCTCGCCAATCAGCACATGGAAGGCAAGTCGATCGCGGGCACGATCTCGAAGGTCGACATGGCGGGCAAGTCGATGGTCGTGAAGACGGCCGACGGGAAGGAGACGACGGTCTACTGGAACGACACGACCAAGCTCCAGGGGACCCCGAAGGAAGGCGAGATGGTCCACGTCAAGGCTTCGGAGAAGGACGGCAAGGCCTGGGCCACCTCGGTGCACGTCGGAAAGATGGAGCCCAAGAAGTAACGTCGGTTCCAGGCGGTGCTTCAATCGGGCGGGGGCCGACCCCGCCCGTTCTGTTTTTGCTCAGGCCGGCGTGCTATTTTTCGAGCCCGGACGGCCCCATCGTCTAACGGTTAGGACACGGCTCTTTCAAGGCCGGAGCACGGGTTCGATTCCCGTTGGGGCCGCCACTCTCAATCATCCGATCGTCTCGCTGGCTCGCCGTGTCGGACACGGCTGACTTCTTTGAGCGGGGGCCTCGTGCGGCCCCCGCGCCCCCGGAGGCCGGAGCACGGGTTCGATTCCCGTTCGGGCCGCCACCCTCAATCACCCGATCGTCTCGCTGGCCCGCCGTCGGGGAGTCGAGTCGCTGGCGCTTTTCGTCAGGCCGCGGCTGTCCTGTTTCGGCTCAGAACAGCTGCAGCGCAGCCCAGAGGCTGCCGGGCAAGTCCGAGAGAAACTTCATCCCCGCCGTCGCCAGGATGGCCCCGGCATCCGTGATCAGGGTGCCCTCGATCCCGGGAGTGTCTTCGAGGAGGGCAAGGCCCGCCTCCGCTCCCAGCAGAAAGGCCACGGTCGCAAAACGACCCGCGCGAAACGCCGAGGCCGCGATCGTCGTGACGGATGCCAGGCCCCGGGAGGGCCAGCCGGTTCGCGCGTCCAGAATGTGGTGATAGCGAATGCCGTCCCGGACGAATCCGCGTTCGTAATCTCCCGACGTGGCGATGCCGGCGCCGCCGAGCGTGCGAACCGCAAAGCGGCAACGCTGGCGATCGCGCGGGTCCGTCACCCCCACCTTCCATGGGTGGCCGTCACCCCGGCTTCCCAGCGTGCGGACGTCGCCGCCGAAGTTCACGATCGCGGAGCGGACGCCCTCTCGCTCGAGAATCTGTGTCGCCCGGTCGACGGCGTACTCTTTCCCCACTCCGCCGAGATCGATCTCCATTCCCGGCCTTGCGGAGAAACACCGTGCGGTCGCGCACGGCCACCGCGCCGGCGTCCACCAGGACGAGGGTCGCGGCCACTTCGTCGGGAGACGGGACGCGCTGGCTCTTGAAGTCCCAGACGCGCCGAAGCGCGCCCACGGTGGGGTCGAAACGCCCGCCCGTCATGCGCGCCATGTCGAGAGCCGCGAGCACCAGCATCTCGGTTTCCTGATCGACCGCGACCGGCGTGCGCCCCGCGTTTCGGTTGATTTCCGAGATCACGCTCGATTCGAGGTATCGAGAGAACTTTCGCTCGATGCGGTGGGCCTCGGCTTCGACGGCGCGGGCCAGAGCCTCGGCGCGGTCCCTGCCCCCGTCGTCCACGAATTCGAGGACTGCGCTTCCTCCCATCAGGGGAAAGCGACGCGTATACAGAACGCGACCAGCGGGCTCCGTCAGTAGCTCCAGACGAGGCCGAACGTGACGGTGCTGACGCTCATGTCGGCCGCCGACACCGAGGTCACGCCGCGAGCTTCGCCGGTGGGCGGAAGGATGATGCGATCGCGCCCGTGCTGGGAAAGAAAAGTCACCCCGACGTTCGCGCTCAGGGAGTCCTGGAGGCGGTGGGTGAGGGTCAGGCCCCCGAGAAAGCTCCCAAACGGCGAGAGCCTGTAGTCGGCCGACATGTAAGGCTGAACGACCAGGAAGCGGTTGCCGAAGAAGTAAGCGCCGGTTTGCGTGTAGAGGCGGATCTCCGGGGAGACGATCCAGTCTTCACCGAGCTTCTGGTTGTAAGTCACGTCGAGCGTATTGGCGTGAACGGACCAGTCGTCACCGTAGTAGCGGTACAAGAAGTTGACGGATGCATCCCATCCGAAGGAGTGACTGTACTTGGCGACCACGGCGCGGCGCGAGCGCGTGCTCGGCCGCGAGTCGGGAGCGGTTGCGGCGGAATCGTTGCCTCCGATCGGAACGATCTTGTACGGGTCGTTGAGATAGCCCGACAGATTCATCAGGGAGACCGAGATGTCCGCGAGGTCCCTCTCGCCGAAGATCCAGCTCCAACCGATGGAAAACCCGTTCGTGTTCTTGGGCAGGTGCTGGCCGACGTCCGGGCCGGATACGGGCGAGACCGTGTCGCGCGAGAGGGCGGCCCCGAAGTGGAGAGTGGCCCGGCCTCCCACCAGCGTCCACGAATCCGAGAGCCCGAGGCCGCGCGCGGTGTAGTCGTTCTCCTGGGCGTAGGCGAGATTGACGCTCGGCAGGTTGGCCCCGAACCGGCGCCCGTAGGTGAGTCCCACGGACTTGCGCGTGTCCTGGTACTCGGCCTGCGGAATGTTCCCACTCTGGGTCACCGTGCCGGATGCCGATGTGGTCACGTCCGACGTGGGGTAGCCCCCCGTGGGCGAGGCTCCGGAAATCGAGTCGTAGCCGAGCGTCAGACCGAGCTCGCCGCCGGTCTTGCCAAAGTCCTGGTTCCAGAGGATCAGGGGATTGAGGACCTGGGTTCGCCCTCCGGATTCCTTGTAGAAGAGAAACTGCGCGTCGACCGAGGACTGTGCCTGCACGTGCCGCGCCGCGAGGGCCCCCAGCCCGGCGGCGATCCACGGAGCGTCGCCGAGCGAGCGGCGACCGCGTCGCGCCACGGGCTTCTTCAGAACAGGGTCAGTTGCAGCCACAGCCGCCGCCCGCCGCGCCGCCGTCGCCGGCGGCCGCCTCCTTGCTCGCGTGGATGTGTTCCTTGAAGATGCGAGTCGCCGGGTCGCCGTCGAGGCTCATGATCGGGTCGGCGAGGTATCCGCGTTGCCACGCCTTGATCGTGCCGGTCGCTTCGAGGTCACTCGAGACGCGCACCCCCGTTCCCTTCGGCAGGGTGTCGCCCGCGAGTAGGAGCGCGGCCGCCGCCTCGAGCTTCGCGTGAGTCTCCTTGTCGCTCCCTTCGAAGCGAGCGGCCACGCGGCCTTCGCGGTCGAGGAGCAATGTCGTGGGCATGGCGACCACGTCGAACGCCACGCCGGCCCGTCCCGTCGGATCGCGGACAATGGTGAAGTCGACGGGTACGGCATCGAGGAAGGCTCGGATGGTGTCCTCGCTGGTCTCGAGCGTCAGCCCGACGACAGTCAGCCCCTGGGACGCGTACTTTCGCTGGAGAGCATCGAAGAACGGGAAACTCGTCCGGCACGGCACGCACCAGGAGGCCCAGAAATCGAGAACGACCACCCTGCCCTTGAGAGAGTCGAGGGCGAGGGGGCGGCCGTCGAGTCGATGCAAATCAACGCTTCCCGCTGGATCGGCGACGAGGGCCGCGTCGGGTCCGAGGATCGCGAGAACGAGCGCCACCAGCCGGAGGGCCATGCCCCGTCCGACCCTCTCGCGCGCCCTTCGTCGATTCATTAATCGTTGAGAAATCAAGAATTGTCGAGATCGAGTGATTGCAATCGCAGCGCCAGTCTTGACCGACCGCGACATCCTCGTAACCTTCGATTCGCGAGCCCGCTAGCCGAACGATGGTCGCTCAGGAGCCGACGGAAATGACCTCGGCCGGGGTCAGCGTGTCCCATGGGAGAGAACGCGCGACCGTCTTCGCGCCGACAATCGAATGGAGCTTCGGTCTCACGGGCGAGAGGACGGCGGGGCGTCAGTCGTCGTGATGTTCGATTCGAGCGCGAGAGTCGCCGGCGCGAAGCATTGCCGATCATTGCAGGCCTGATACGTGAGGTTCCCCGTGAGAACGACCCGTCCGCCGGCCGCCGGAAGCTGAAGGTCCATTTCGAGACTCACGGTTCCCTCGTACACGCTGAGCGGCTTTTCGGAAAAGGAGAACTTCCGTTCCCGGGGTGCGGGGTACCGAACCGGCGAGAGGGTGCCGGCCGACGTCGCGAGCGACAGGTCGGTCGGGATGAGAAAGGCGTCCAGGGGAGTGTGGCTGTTCACGTGCCACCCCGGGCCGATCGAAAGCTCGACGGTGAGGGACGGTCCGACCGCCGGCGGGCTGGCTGGCGGGCGTGACGATCCGTGCGCGGACGTCGGGTTTTTCGGCCGGTGCGGGGGTGGCGGTTGCCGCCAGCGCGAAGCCGGCAGCAAGGAAGGTCAGCAAACGTGTCCACCCGGGAAGCGGGCCTCCGGCCGTGGCGGGCATGCCGCCTTCAACAGCCGGATGGAGACGGACATTTCGTCGTACCCTCCAGGACGGATTGCGTCCGCCACGTGGACATGCGAAGGGACTCCCCGGGGCCGACCGGTGACCGCCGAATCACCGGTTCTTTCGAATTGCCTCGGCGACAGGTCTCGAGTCGAGCGAAAAAAGTGGGCGCGGCTGTCGCCGCGCCCAATGCTCGCGAGAGCAAAAACTCTACCGGACCTCGGAGGGTCGCCGCCGGCGACCGGCCCCGTCGGACCGGCCGCGGAATCTACCTGCTGCGGCGCGCGCAATCGACTGGGGAAATTACGAGGCGCGCGGATCGGTGCGATACTGACGTCATGAAGATGACGACGGCGGCGGCCGGTCTGGCGACGGTCCTCGTGATGGCGGCCTGCACGAACATCAGGGAAGCCGACAAGGCCAAGGAAGAGGCACAGACGAAGGGCAAGTACGCCGTTCGTTTAACCGAGGACGGCGAGAAGGTCCAGGGGACCTGCAAGTTCGTCAAGAACATCGAGCCCCAGTACGACCCGGTCCAGGTCCCCGCGCCGTCGCAGGTTCCGGACTATTTCCGAATCGAGGCGGTCCTGGTCGGCGCCGACACCGTGCTCGTGCGCGGAAACGGCAAGGTGGGCGAGGCCTACATCTGCGGGCCGAGTCCCTTGAACCCGGATGGCACCCGCCGCGAGGGCTTCGCGCCGCCGGGAACCACGCCGGGGCCGGCCCCTCCCCAGTAGCCTTCGATGGGAGCCGTCGCCGGCCGATTCCTTTCACCGGCGGCAGTTCGTCGTATCGTCCCGGCCGAGGCTCCCGTAGAATCGGCCGAAATGTCGCGTCGAATTTCCCGGTGTCGGACGCTTTCGATCGGCGTCCTGGGCCTCCTGGCGTGTGGCCTCGCCACGGCGGAGGCGGGGTTCCGCTTCCCGCGGGCGGGTGTGGCACTCGCTGCGGGAACGACGGTCGAGGCCACCTGGAGCGCGCCGTGCGATCGGGATCGCGAGCACGAAGGCGAACTCGTGTTGTCGCTCGACGGCGGGCTCACGTTTCCCATCCGGCTCACGGGCGAGATGCCAGGGTGCGTCTCGGGACACGACTGGCGGGTGCCCGACGTCGCGACCTCCCGTGCGCGACTCGGCTTGCGGAGGGGCCAGGACGGGGATCCAGGCGACGAGCGCATCGTCCTCGTCAGCGCGCCCTTCGCGATCGTCGGCGGCGGGAGCTCCGACCGGGTCGGACTGACGCGGGGAGCCGTGGAGTGGTGGACCCACGAGGCACTCGCAGAATTCGACGCCGAGGACTTTCTGGACCAGAGTTTCGGGCGCGAGGCCTCGTGGTCCGAGCGGCGCGCCGACGACGACGTTGCCGAGGTCCCCGGCCCCGGGGCCCTCCCGGCGCCGACGCCCTCGAGGCCGAACCTTCGATCGACACCGGCGTCGCGTCCGGATTCGCGGCGCGACGGCTCCTCCCGCGTCCCGCCGACCCGACCGCTGCGGCTCTAGAGCCTTCTCCTTCCCCGCGGCTTCGTTTCAAACGAAACTCGAAGGAGAAGTCCATGAACTGGAGCATTGCGCGCCGGCTCGCCGGCGCGTGGACAGCCATCGTCCTCGGCTCGATCGCCGCGCTGAGCGGCCAGACCCCGACTCCGGCCCCCACGCCCTCGCCGACCCCGGGTCCGTCGGCGACCACGAACCCCTCGTTCGAAGAGGACGTCGTCGTGTCCGCCACCAAGGTCTCCGAGGAGATCCTCGAGGTTCCCAACGCGGTCAGCGTCGTCAGCGGCGAGGAACTGCGCCGCCGGGGGACCCGCACCCTCGCCGACGCCCTGCAGGACGTCGTCGGCGTCGACACCGGCAACGGCTCCGACAACGGCCCGCGCCTGCCGAACATCGGGGTTTACGGCATCAAGGAATTCGACGCCCTCATGATCACCCTCGACGGCGTGCCGGTCGGCGGGCCGTTCAACCCCAATCTCGCGATGATTCCGGTCGACGACATCGACCGGATCGAGATCGTCCGCGGCCCCCAGGGCACGCTGTACGGCACCTCGGCCTTCGCGGGCATGGTCCAGGTCTTCACGCGCTCCCACACCGGCGGAACGACGTGGGGCAGCGCGACGGTCGGAGGCTTCGGCGCCTTCGCCCAGGGCTGGGGCGACGTCAACGTCGGCACCCAGGTGTCGCCCGACTTCGCGATCCGGCTCAACGGCTCGATCGCCCAGGGCGGGGGCTGGCAGGAACGCACGGACTTCACGCGCGAGCAGTTCCGGCTCTCTTTCGACAACACGTTCGGGCAGACCAAGATGACGACGTCCGTCCTCTGGTTCCGCGATACGAACTTCTGGGGGTCGCCGGTGCCGGTCGACGCGGGACAGCCGATTCCCGGATTCCAGAATCCGGACCTCAATTTCGCCGTCCAGGGCGCGCGGGTCGACCACCACACGATCGGGCTCTTCAACAACATCTCGACGCCGATCAACTCGAACCTGACGTTCGAGAACATCCTGGGCGTCACCAACGACAATCAGGGCCAGATCCGCTCGTGGGTGACCTCCGTGGACGGCAACACGGGGACGTCGGAAGGCATCGCGCTGTATCCCAAGGAGACGGTCGTCTACGACGACGCCCACGTGGTGGCGCAGTTCGACGCGGCCGGCAAACACCGGCTGGTCGCCGGGGCCGCGCTGACGTGGGGCCAGACGACGGCCGAGGGCCACGGCTTCGACTTCAATTTCCAGATCGACCCGCAGGTCGTCCCCGTCTACGGAACGTTCCCGTTCGGGGACAACCGGAACTTCAAGGACTCCCGGACCTTCGTCGGCCTCTACGTCAACGACCAGTGGACGCCGATCGAGTGGTTCACGCTGACCGTCGGCGGCCGCGAGGACTTCACGAAAGAAACGCTGCACGTGTTTCAGCAGGAGATCGGCGACCCGAATTTCGACGAGGCCACCGATTCGAAGAACGTCAACCGGTTCTCCTGGGGCGTCTCCGGTCTCTTCCACATCGTGGATCGGCCGACGGAGAGCCTCGCGGGGGTCAGCCTGTACGGCGCCGCGCGGCGCAACTTCAAGCCGGCCGCGCCGAACCTGACCGAAGCGGAGAACGCGGAGATCCTCGAGCCCGAAACGACCAACACCCAGGAAGCGGGCCTCAAGACGCTCTGGCTCGGCGGGAAGCTGTCCTTCAACGTCACCTGGTTCCACATGATCTTCAGCAACCTCGTCGTCGGGACGCTGACGCCGGATGGTCCGGCGCTGACCAACGCCGGTAAGGTCCGCTACCAGGGCACGGAGGTCGAGATCGGGTACGCCCTTCCGTTCGTCGAATACCTGTCTCTCTACGGCGGATACGCGCACCACGATTCGCGCTTCAAGCAGTTCTCCTTCATCACCCCGGACGGCGAGTTCGCCAGCGTTGACGGCAACGAGCTCGAGCTCGACCCGCGCGACATGTGGAACTTCAAGTTCGTCCTGGCGCCGCCGAAGGGGATCGGCGGGTTCGTGGCCGTGCGCCATCAGAACCACCGGCCGCTCAACCGGCGGAACACGTTCTACACGCCGTCCTTCTATGAGACGGATGCGGGGCTGTCCTACGGCCTCGAACATTTCCAGGTCGCGGTCATCGGGCGCAACCTCGGCGACTCCCGGCACTACACGACCGAGAGCGAGATTGGCGACAGCCAGTTCTACGTCGCGGCTCCGCGCGGAGTGACCGCGCAGCTCACCGTCCGGTTCTAGTCGGCTCCTCCGTCCCGAGCCCCTCCCCCCGCGCGGGGGGAGGGGATGCGGGCACGGGGCGGTACGTCACGCCCAGGTGGGCGAACAGGAAGGCGTAGACGTCGACAGCCTCGGAGGTCTTCTCGTCGAGCGAGCTGCCGATGCCGTGCCCCGAAGAGGCGCTGGTGCGGAGCAGAACCGACCCCCGCGTCGCCCCGCCGGTCTGCATCCGGGCCGTCATCTTGCGCGACTGCATCGGGTCGACGCGGGGATCATTGGCGCCGGTCATGAAGAGCACCGGCGGGTAAGAGGCACCCGCTTTCACGTGGTGGTACGGCGAGTAGGCGTAGAGAGCGCGGAACTCTTCCGGATTCTTCACCGTTCCGAACTCGGTCACGTTGTACTGGCCGTTGGCGGAGATTTCGACCCGCAGCATGTCGTAGATGCCGACATGCGCGACGACGGCGCCGAAGAGGTCGGGATGCTGAGTGAACGCGGCGCCCATGAGAAGGCCGCCGTTGGAGCCGCCCTCGATGCCGAGGCGGGCGGGCTTCGTGTAGCCGACCTCGATCAAGCGCCGGGCACAGGCGGCGAAGTCGTCGAACACGTTCTGTTTGCGGGTACGGTGGCCGGCCCGATGCCAGTCGTCGCCGAACTCGCCGCCCCCGCGAAGGCCCGCGACGGCCCACACGCCGCCCTGCTCGAGCCAGACGCGGCGCATGGCGGAATAGGCCGGCCTCTGGCTGATGGCGTAGCCGCCGTAGCCGTAGAGAAGGGTCGCGTTGTCGCCGTCGAGCTTCGTGCCCTTTCGCCGCAGGACGTCGATCGGCACTCGGGTCCCGTCCTTCGAGACGGCCCACTCCCGGACGATCTCGCAATCGGCGAAATCGACCGGCGACTCGCGCACGAGCGCGGTTTTCGCGACTTTTCCGTCCGCCGAAGCGCGGAACCAGGCCGGCGGCTCGAGGGCGCTCTGGTTCTGGAAGAGGATCGCGTCGTCCCCGGCCGATGCGAGGTCGGAGACCGACGAGGTCGGCAGGATCGGCAGCGTCGCGATCGCCTGTCCGTCCCGGGCCACGACGCGGAGTCGCGACGGACCGCCGACGAGTTCCTGCAGGTAGATCCGGTTCGCGGTGAGGCAGAAGCTCTCGATCGAGCCGTCGCTCTCGGGAACGACGACGCGCGCCGACGAGAGGTCCGTCCGGCCCGCCGCGAGATGCAGGATCCGGCCGCGTGGGGCGCCGAGGCGCGACAGCAGGTAGAGGGAGCCGTCGGAGGCGAAGCGGCCGTCGACGACGCGCCCGGCGTCGCCCGCCAGACGGACCCACTTCCCGTCGGGAGTCCGCAGGTACTGCGACTCGTCGCCGCCGTCCCCGTTCTTGACGGAAGCGAGCACGAAGCGGCCGTCCTCGGACGATTCGAGGGTCGTCTCGGCGATCCTCGGGAACTCCTTCCCGACGGCGTAGACGTCGTCGGCGGTCGGCGCGCCGAGCTTGTGGAAGTAGACCTGCTGATAGAAATCGAGGTCCCCGGTGGCGCGCTCGCCTTCCCGGGGGTAGCGCGTGTAGAAAAACCCGGTGCCGTCCCCGTTCCAGGCGACGTCGCCTCCGGCCGTGCCGCCGTTCACGCGGGGGATCGCATCGGCGAGCGCGCGGCCCGTCGCCGTCTCGTAGACACGGAGGCTTCCGGCCTCGCTTCCTCCCTCCGAGAGCGAAACGGCGACGAGCCGTCCGTCGAAGGACGGGACGAACCAGTCGATGGCGGTGCCGCCCCGGGGATCGATCGCGTTGGGATCGACGACCGCGCGCTCGCCGGCCGGGTCGTCGGGCGAGGCGAGGATGACGAGGAAGCTCTGCTGACGGGGCGGCTGATTCTTGATCGCAAAGAAAGCCTTCCCGCGCCGGACGATGGAGGAATACCCGGAGGACGGAAACCGGGCGATCGTGCGGACCCGATCGCGGAGGGCCGCGACGCCGGGAAGCCCGTCGAGGACGAACCGGGCGAAGCCGTTCTGGCGCTCGCTCCAGGTTCTCACCGCGGGATCGGTCCAGTCCTCGAGCCAGCGGAAGCCGTCCGTGACCTCGACGTCGAAATAGCGGTCCGTGACCGGCTTCGAGGGCGAGTCGGGAGGTGCGGACGGACTCTCCGTCGCCGGCGAGGGCCCGGCGCCGAGGGAGACGAGGAGCAGCGGAACGAGCGTCGAAGCGGCGAGAATCAGGTTCTGGCGCATGCGGGCTCCTTCGGACGGGGGGGGCGGCGAGGATTCTATCGCCGGTGCAGCCGTTCATCCGGCGTTCATCTCGCCCCGCGTAGCGTTCGCATCGTGACGCGTGGCAAGCAGGCACCGCGTCCAAAGGAGAGATGAAAATGAAGAAGTCCCTGGCCCTCGTCCTCGCCCTGGCGCTCCCCGTCGCCGCCTCCGCCCAGCAGTCGTCCTCGGCCCCGGCCGCCACGCCGAAGCCGGCCGCCGCTTCGGCCGAGGCGCCCAAGTCCGACGCCGCGGCGAAGTCGACCACGACGCACAAGTCGACGACTCACCACACCAAGAAGAGCACCAAGAAGTCGACGACGCCCAAGCCCGCGGCGACCCCGGCGGCCAAGCAGTAAGTCCTTCTCGTCAGGGTCTCGTACAGCGGCGCGCCGTCGATGCGGCGCGCCGTTTCTTTTTTGCTACTCTCTGCGGGCCATGACCGCCGCCCGCGACGTTCACTCCTACTCCGACCCGGCCCGCGTCCGTGTCCGTCACGCCGATCTCGATCTCGACGTGCGCTTCGACCGGCGGATCCTCGAGGGCACGGCGACGCTGACGATCGAGCGCGTCGACCCGGCGGCGTCGAGCCTCGTCCTCGACACGCGGGGTCTCGACGTGTCCGGGGCCGAGGCCGGGATCGGGGAAACGTTCGCGCCCACGCGCTTCGAGGTCGGCGCCGCCGACGCCATTCTCGGCGCGCCCCTGACGATCGCGCTTCCCGCGGGCGCCGACCGCGTGCGTGTCCGCTACGCGACGCGACCGGGCGCCTCCGGCCTGCAGTGGCTCGCCCCGCCCCAGACCGCGGGCAAGAAGCACCCCTTCCTCTTCTCGCAGTCCGAGGCGATCCACGCGCGCAGCTGGATCCCGATCCAGGACACGCCGCAGGTCCGCGTCACTTATGACGCGACGGTCCGGACGCCGCCCGAGCTCGTCGCCGTGATGAGCGCGGCGGGGAACCCGACGTCGCAGCGCGGCGGGACGTACCGGTTCTCGATGCCGCAGCGGATCCCGGCATACCTGCTCGCCATCGCGGCGGGAGACCTGGAGTTCGCGCCGCTCGGCCCACGGTCCGGAGTCTACGCGGAGCCCTCGCTTCTCGCCCGCAGCGCGCACGAGTTCGCGGACACCGAGCGGATGATGGAGTCGGCCGAGCGACTGTACGGGCCGTACCGGTGGGATCGCTACGACATCCTCGTCCTGCCGCCGAGCTTTCCCTTCGGAGGAATGGAGAACCCGCGGCTCACGTTCGCGACGCCGACCGTCCTCGCGGGGGACCGCAGTCTCGTTTCGCTCATCGCCCATGAGCTCGCGCACTCCTGGTCCGGCAACCTCGTGACGAACGCCACCTGGAGCGACTTCTGGCTCAACGAGGGCTTCACGACGTACCTCGAGCGGAGGATCGACGAGGACGTCTTCGGCGCGGACTTCGCCCGGATGGAGGCGGTCCTCGGGCGCCAGGACCTCGAGGACGAGATCGCACGCCTCGAGGACCGCGACGAGATTCTGCACATCGACCTGTCGGGTCGCGACCCGGACGACGGCGCAACGCGCGTGCCGTACGAGAAGGGCTGTCTCTTCCTGCGCTTCCTGGAAGAGCTCTACGGCCGCGGCCCGTTCGACGAGTTCCTGAGGCGTTACTTCGACCACTTCGCTTTCCAGAGCATCACGACCGCCGACTTCGTCGCGTATCTGAGGGAGAACCTCCTCTCGAAGGACGGCGCCCAGGCCGCGAAGGTCCGGCTCGAGGCGTGGACCGAAGCCCCCGGTTTGCCGGCCGAGGCGCCGCGCGCCGTTTCGGAGAAACTCGAGGAGGCGGGCCGCCGCGCCGACTCCTGGAGCGCCGGGACCCTTCGGACGGCCGACGTGCCGTTCGCCGCCTGGACGACGCAGGAACGTCTGGCGTTTCTCCGCCGGCTTCCGTCGCCGTTTCCGCTCGACCGGATGCGGGACCTCGACCAGGCCTTCGGACTGACCTCGACCGGCAACAACGAGATCGCCTTCCAGTGGCTCCTCATGGCGATCCGCAGCGGGTACCACGCCGCCGACGCCCGGCTCGAGGAGTTCCTCGTCTCGATCGGGCGCCGCAAGTACATCAAGCCGCTCTACGAGGAGCTCGCGAAGTCCCTGCCGGACGGCCGGGACCGCAGCCTCGCGATCTACCGCAAGGCGCGGCCGGGGTACCATCCCATTTCGGTGGACAGCGTGGACCGCATCCTGGAATGGAAGGGATGAGCTCCCGGCCCGGCGAGTCGGCGCGGCACGTCGCGAGCGCCTGCCCGCTCGACTGTCCGGATGCCTGCAGCCTCGACGTCACCGTCGAGGGCAACCGCGTCGTCGAGATCGGCGGTTCCCGCGTCAACCCCGTGACGCAGGGCTACATCTGCGCCAAGGTGCGGGAATATCCCCGGCACATGTACGGGGAGGCGCGCATCCTCCATCCCGGGATCCGCGCGGGGCGCAAGGGCGAGGGGAAGTTCGAGCGCGCGTCGTGGGACGAAGCACTCGACCTCGTCGCCGCCCGGCTCAACTCCGTGCGCGACGGGCGCGGCGGGGAAGGCATCCTCCCGTTCTCGTACGGCGGCTCGAACGGGTACCTTTCGCAGGACACGACCGACGCCCGGCTCTTCTACCGGCTGGGAGCGTCGCGCCTGGCCCGGACCGTTTGCGCCGCTCCCTCGGCCGCCGCCAACGGCGGCCTGTACGGGAAGATGACCGGCATCGCCTATCCCGACTACGCGGTGGCGAAGCTGATCGTCCTCTGGGGCATCAATCCCTCGGTCTCGGGCATCCACCTCCTGCCGTACATCCAGGAGGCGCAGAAGAACGGGGCCCGTCTCGCGGTCATCGATCCGCGGCGGACCCGCATGGCGGAGCGGGCCGACCTTCACCTCGCCCCGCACCCCGGGACGGATCTCCCGCTCGCTCTCGCGGTCATCCGGTGGCTCTTCGAGAACGGCCGCTCCGACCGCGCGTTTCTCGAGGCGCACGCGACCGGCTCGGGCGAGCTCGAGCGCCGCGCCTCCGCGTGGACGCTGGAGCGGGCGGCCGCCGAGACGCGCGTCCCGGCGGCGGACATCGAACGCTTCGCCTCCCTCTACGCCGAGTCTTCCCCGGCGGCGCTCAAGTGCGGCTGGGGGCCGGAGCGCAGCCGCAACGGGGGCTCGGCGACGGCGGCGATCCTGTCGCTGCCGGCCGTGGCCGGGAAGTTCGGGGTTCGAGGCGGCGGCTACACCATGTCCAATTCCTCCGCCTGGCGGGAGCTGAAGGGCCTGGCGGGCGCAGTTGCGGAGGAGCCGGCGACGCGCCTCGTCAACATGAACCGCCTCGGCGAAGCCCTGGCCGCGACCGGCCCCGCGTCGGTCGACCTTCTTTTCGTCTACAACTCGAACCCGCTGATGACGATCCCGGCGCAGGAGAAGGTCCGGGCGGGCCTCTCCCGCGAGGATCTCTTCACCGTCGTCTTCGATCCGGTCCTGACCGACACCGCCCGCTACGCCGACGTCATCCTGCCGGCCGCGACGTTTCTCGAGCGGCGGGAGGTCTCGCGCGGCTACGGCGCCCTCGTCCTGCAGGACGCCGAGGCCGTGGTTCCGCCGGCCGGCGAGGCCCGGCCGAACCACGAGATTTTCGCCGAGCTTTGCCGCCGGACGGGAGTGGCGCGGCCGGGCGATCCGGAGACGGCGGACGAGCTCGCCGGCGCCTTATACGGTTCGACGCGCCGGGGCGGGGAGCTGCAGGCCGCGGCCCGGCGGGGAGAGCCGGCGGTCCCCCCCGAGGGGGCGACGCCCGTCCAGTTCGTCGATGTCTTCCCGCAGACGGCGGACGGCCGGATTCATCTCGTGCCCGAGGCCCTCGACGCGGAAGCGCCCGGAGGCCTCTACGCGTATCGACCCGACCCGGGCACCGCACGATTCCCCCTCGCGCTGATCTCGCCCGCCACCGACAAGACGATCAGCTCGACCCTCGGGGAGCTGAATCGCTCCCGGGTCCCGCTGGAGCTCCATCCCGATGACGCCGCGGCCCGCGGAATCGCGGACGGGGAGTCCGTGCGCGTTTTCAACGAGCTCGGAGAGGTCCGGTGCCGCGCCCGAGTGACGACCGCCCTGCGACCCGGCGTCGTGCTCCTGCCCAAGGGGATCTGGTCCCACAACACCGACAGCGGCACGACGGCCACTGCGCTCGCGCCGGATACGCTGACCGACCTCGCGGGCGGCGCTTGCTTCAACGACGCGCGCGTGGAGGTCGAGCGGGCCTCGACGGCATGAGCGCCGCCGCGCCGGCGACGACCCCCGTCGACGGGGCGTGGCGCCGGAGCCGGATCCGCGCCGCCCTCATTCTCACGCTCGCGGTGCTCGGCCTCGAGGTCGCGGGGGGGCTCGCGACGGGAAGCCTCGCGCTGCTCGCCGACGCCGCGCACATGTTCACCGACGTCGCGGCGCTGACGCTGGCGTGGGCCGGAATGGCGCTCTCCGATCGCGCCCCGACCGGCCGCCATACCTTCGGTCTCGCCCGCGCGGAGATCCTGGCGGCCTTCATCAACGCGCAGCTTCTCCTGCTCGCGGCCGCCGGCATCCTCTGGGAGGCGTGGCGCCGGTTTCAGTCGCCGGCGCCGATCCGCACGGGACTCATGCTCGCGGTCGCGGCGGCCGGCCTCGCCGCCAACGTGGGGTCGATCGTCATTCTGCGCGCGGCGCGCCGCGACAGCCTGAACATGCGGGCGGCGTATCTCGAGGTCCTGACCGACGCGGTCGGATCGATCGGGGTCCTCGCCGGGGCCGCCGTCATGGCCCGCACGGGCTGGTACGGCCTCGACGCGGTCGTATCGGCCGGCATCGCCCTGCTGGTCCTTCCGCGCGCCGTGGGGATCCTGCGGGAGGCGGCCCACATTCTTCTCGAGGGAGCCCCGGCGGAGATCGACGTCGCGGGGATGCGCTCGGCGATCCTCGCCCTTCCCGGCGTCGAGACGGTCCACGATCTCCACTTCTGGACCCTGACGTCGGGTCAGCACTCGGCGAGCGTCCACATCCGGGCGGCCGCCGCGACCTCGCGCAGCGAAATCCTCCGGAGCGTCCAGGCGGTCCTCCGCGAGCGAGCCGGAGTCGACCACGCCACGATCCAGGTCGAGCTCGAGGACGACGCCGACTGCCGGTCGGCCGTTCGCCATGGGTGAGCGGCGGCGCCGTCCCGCGCGTTAGCCGAACAGGCCTCATGCCGCAAGAGCGGGGCCGCCTCGGCGCCCGAGTCCGCCGTCTCCCGCGCCTGCGCCCGGCGCCGAGCCGGCGTCTCCCGCGCGAGCTTTCGCCCTTCCGGGCAGCCGCCGCGGCCGCGGCCATGTCCGACGGAGTCCGGGACCCCGCTCTCGCCGCCCTCATCGAGCGAATCGACGACGACCGCTTCCACGGCGGGGTCGCGACCGAGGTGTACTTCGACGGGCAGCAGGCGTTCGACGCCATGCTCGACGCCGTCCACGACGCGCGCGAGGAAGTCCTCCTCGAGTCGTACATCTTCAAGGACGATCCGACGGGCCGGCGATTTCAGGGCGCGCTGATCCTTGCCGCACGCCGCGGCGCCACGGTTCGAGTCCTCGCCGACGGAATCGGCTCGTTCGGAACGCGGCGCGCCTTCTGGGAGGAGCTTGCCCGCGGCGGCGTGGACGCCCGGATCTTCCGCCCCCTCGGCTATCCTCTGCGCCTTCTCCGGCGCGACCACCGCAAGATCCTCGTGGCCGACCGGAGGGTCGCCTTCACCGGAGGGATGAACATCGGGGACGAGTACGGATCCTCGCTCCTGCCGCAGGAGGGACTCTGGCGTGACACGCACGCCCGGGTCGAGGGGAGCGCGGCCTGGGAGCTCGCCATCGTGTTCCAGGAGGCCTGGCAGGATGCCGGCGGGGCGAGCCTGGGTCTCGAGCCTCTGCCCGAGGGCCGGCGATCCGACCCCCGGGTCATCGTCCTCGACTCGCGCCCGGGCCGCGGGCAGCGCGAAGTGACCTCCGTGTTCGCGGCGATCGCGGCGGCCGCGCGGCAGCGGCTCTGGATCACGGTGGCCTACTTCGCTCCGCGACGCCGTGCCCTCCGCATCCTGGGAGCGGCGGCCCGCCGGGGCGTGGACGTGCGCCTGCTCCTGCCAGGGCAGACCGACATCGCGCTGGTGCGCCACGCGGGCCACGGCTTCTTCTCCGAACTGATGCGGCGGGGCGTGCGGATCTTCGAGTACCAGCCGGCCATCCTCCACGCCAAGACGCTCGTCGCTGACGGATACCTCTCGGTCGTGGGCTCCAGCAACCTCGACTTTCGCTCGTTCGAGCTCAACGCCGAGTGCAACTTCCTCATCCTCGACGAGGCCACCGGCGCGCGGATGGAGAAGCAATTCGAGAACGACCTGTCGCGGGCCGAGGAGATCCGGCTCGGGCCCTGGCGAAACCGCGGGGAGATCCATCGGCTGGGCGACCAGGTCGCCCGGCGGCTCGCTCCCTTTCTCTAGAGGGACCCTAGCCGCGGCCGGGGCCGGGCACGATGAGCACGGGAACGCTCGCGCGGGAGAGGACCCTCTCGGCCGTGCTGCCGACGAGCAGCGTGGAAACGGTGTTGCGCCCTCGCCGGCCCATGACGAGCAGGTCGTAGCCCCGCCGCGCCGCACGCGAGAGCTCCACCTCGGGCGCGCCCCGCAGCACCAGGACCTGGTCTCCCTCGTCTTCCCGGGCGAGGGTGCCGAGCCGCCTGGCGTAATGGGCCGCGAGCTCACGAACCAGGACCCGCCCGCCCGCGCGCACGAGGTCGCCCCGGTCCTCCGAGACGGCCGCCCGCACGTCCGAGAACGGCCGCACATGGGCAAGCGTCAGGCCGGCCCCGGTCCTCCGGGCGAGCGCGCGAGCCGCCACCAGGGCCCGAAGCGAGCCCTTCGAGAAATCGATCGCGACCATGATGCGATTTTTCGCCAGGGCGTCAGCGTATCATCGCCCCCGAGCAGAGGAGGGGCGATGAAGTTCCTGTCCGGGCTGCTTTCCGGCCTCGTCTTACTCGCGCTCGCGGCGGGATTCGTGATCGCGACCGGAGTCTTCTCCGTGGGTGCGACGTCGCCGCCCGGCGACCTCGAACGCAAATTCGCGACGTTCACCGTGAATCGGTCGGTCGCGCGGCGGGCGCCGCGCGGGCCCAACCCGACCGCGCCAACCGCCGAGAATCGCGCCGTCGGACTCGCGCACTACCGCTCCATGTGCGTGACGTGTCACGGCGCGCCGGGCGTCGACTCGTCCGAGATCGGCGAAGGCCTCAATCCACCCGCGCCCGACCTGACGCTGCCGAAGGTCCAGGGGCGGACGGACGGCGAGCTCTTCTGGATCGTCCAGAACGGCCTGCGGATGACCGGCATGCCGGCCTTCGGGCCGACGCACCGCGAAGACGAGATATGGAAGATCGTCGCCTTCCTTCGCCACCTGCCGGAGCTCACGCCCGAGGAGGAGAAGGCGCTCGCCTCGAAGGAACGAGCCGCCGACTAGACGTTGATTCTCAACACGTTGTTCACGGGAACGATCGGGCTGGGCGGCCCTTCCCCCTCTCCCGGCGGGAGCCGTCCACCAGAGGCAGACCCACGGCGGTAGGCAACACCGGCGTGAGCCGGTGGTATCGGGTCGGGTGAGGGGCACGCCTCGCTCGATCTGCCCACAACGCACCTCATCTGACCCGAGGCCCCAACCCCCTCACCCTGCCCTCTCCCCCTTTCGGGGGGAGAGGGTTCTCCTATTTGACGATCACCAGTGAACAACGTCCTGAGAAACGACACCTAGACGGCGAACGCCGAGGCGAGGACGTCGCCGACCGAGATTCCGCCGCGGTAGTTCCCGACGAACCGCAGGCCGGGCCAGCGCGACTCGGCCCGCACGAGGGCCTCGATGCGCGCGCCGTGGCCCCGCTCGTACTGCGGGATGGCCCGGGGCCAGCGCGTGAGGAGGACGAGCCGGGGCTGCCCGCGCACGATGCCCTCCGACTCGAGATCCCGGGCCGCGGCGGCGACGAGCTCGGCGTCCGACAGCGCGAAGGCATCGGGGTCGCGGGCCCCGCCCAGGAAGACCGTCATCAGAACCTGGCCCTCGGGGGCGCGGCCGGGGAAGAGGCTCGAGCTCCAGACGCCGCCGAGCACGCGCCTCGACGGGTCCGGCACGACGAGGTGGCCGAAGCCGCGGAACGGCCGGGCGAGCGCCGCCGTCGGCCACGCGAGATGCAGGACGGCGAGCGGGGGGTGCGGCACGGCGGCGAGCGCGGCGGCGGCGTCGGGCGCGAACGGCCGGACGAGCTCGGACGCGGCGAGCGCCGGCGCGGCGAGGATGACCTCGCCAGCGTCCCACTCGGCGGCGGCCGTCGTGACGCGCCAGCCGCCCGGACGCGGCGAGACCTCCACCGCGCCGGAGGACGGGCGGAAGGCCGGCCCCAGCGCGCGCGCCATGGCGAGCGGGAGAGTCTCAAGACCGTCGCGGAAGGACAGCAGCCCGCGGACCTTCGGCGCGGGTGCAGGCGCGGACGACTGCCGGCGCTTCGACCGTGCCTCGCGCATCGCTCCCCGGACGATGCTTCCGTGCTCCCGCTCCCAGCGTGCGAGGGACGGGAATGCTTCCGCCACGGCGAGACGGGCCGGATCGCCGGCGAAGATCCCCCCGACGAACGGCGTCACGATCCGGTCGGCGATCTCCCGGCCCAGGCGCCGCGCGAAGAAGTCGCGGACGCTCTCCTCGGGCGGCCCTCCGCCACGGCGAAACGGCTCTCCGAAGATTCGCCACTTGCCCGCGGCCGACAGGAGCCGCGTCGAGAAAAGCGAGCCGGGCGAGGACGGCAGCGCATGGAGCTCCCCGCGGAAGTCGACGTACCGCGGAAGTTTCGGATCGCTGAGGAGGACCTCGGCGCCGAGCCCGAGATCGGCCGCCAGCCGCATGACCGCCTCGGTCGGCCGGACGGTGTTGGGTCCCTTCTCGAGGAGAAAGCCGTCGCGCCGCTCGGATCGGACCACCCCGCCGGGACGCGCGTCGCGCTCGAGAAGGACGGTATCGACGCCGGCGCGGACCCGGTTCAACGCCGCCGCGAGGCCCGAGAGTCCCGCGCCGACGACGACCGTGGACGCCGTGTGCGGCATCAGTCCTTCCAGAACCCGTCGGCCGAGCGGACGAGGTCGGCGAGGGCCCGCAGGAACGTCGGCCGGCTGTTGAGACCGGGAGTGCGGAGAAAGCGGGCGATGCCCGCCGCCCGGGCTTCGTCGCCGAAGAGCTGGTCGATCTCGTAGAGCGTCTCGACGTGGTCGGTGACGAAGGCGATCGGGACGGCGAGCACCTGGCGCTGGCCCGCGCGACCGAGCTGCCGGATCACTTCGAGCGTGGGCGGGCCGAGCCACTCGACCGGGCCGAGCTTGGACTGGTAGGCCAGCGACCAGGGTCCGTTCCACGACAGTCGGGCGAGGATCGCCCGCACGCTCGCCTCGATCTCGGATGCGTAGGGATCGCCCGAGCGCGTCACGAGCTTCTTCGGAATCGAGTGGGCCGAGAAGAGCAGGTGCACGGCCTCCGGGCGGGGGTCCTCGAACCGCGCGAGCTCCTCCCGGATCGACTCGGCGTGGGCCTGGACGAAGAGGGGATGCGTCGGCCAGGAGCCGATCTCGTGGAACCGCGCGCGCGGGGCGGACGCGGCGACGGCGTCGCGGCTCCGCTCGAGGGCGCCCTTGGTGGTCGTCAGGGAGTACTGGGGATAGAGCGGAAGGGCGAGGAAGTGGTCGACGCCGGAGGCCGCGAGCTCCCGGACGACGTCCTCGACGAGGGGAGCGGAGCAGTTCATCGCGGCCCGGCAGACGACGTCGAGCCCCTCGGCGCGCAGGATCCGCTCGACACCCTCGGCTTGCTCGCGGGTCAGGGGGAGGATGGGGGAGCCGCCCCCGATCGACGCGTAGAGCGCGCGGGAGGCCTTCTTGCGTCCGATCGCGATCGCGGCGGCGATCGATTTGCGCAGCAGGGCCGACCGCACCCGGATGACGTCGGGGTCGGAAAACAGGCGGTAGAGAAAGCCCGGGACTTCCTCGAGGGTGGCCGGCCCGCCGAGCTGAAGGAAAAGGATCGCGCGGCGCGTCACAACGTGCGCGAGAAGACCGGCTTCTCCGCCGTGCGGCCGAGATACGCGTCGAAAGGCATCGCGAGGTTGCGCAGGAAGACGCGGCCGAGGGCGGTCGCGCGGACCTCGCCGGGCGCGAGCACGACGAGTCCGTCGGCCACCGCGGGGGTCAGGGCCTCGAGCGCGGAGGCGAACTCTTCGTCGAACCGGATGCCGTAGCGGGCCTCGATCTCCGCCTTGACCACGACCCCGTGGCACAGAAGGCTCTGGATGACGTCGCGGCGCAGCTCGTCGTCGGCGGAGAGGCGCGCCCCGCGGAAGGTCGCGGCGCCCGAGGCTCCGACGGCCGCGCGGTAGTCGGCGAGCTCCCGCCGGTTCTGGACGTACTGGCGGCCGACCGAACCGATGGCGCTCATGCCGAAGCCGAGAAGGTCGGTCCCGGCCTTGGTCGTGTAGCCCTGGAAGTTGCGGTGGAGCGTGCGGTCCCGTCGGGCCCGCGCGAGCTCGTCGTCGGGCCGCGCGAAGTGGTCCATTCCGATGTACTCGTAGCCGGCGTCGGTGAAGCGGTCGAGCGCGGTGCGGAAGATCTCGAACTTCCCGGCCTCGTCGGGAAGGTGCGGCTCGAGCAGGCTCTGGTGCTTCTTCATCCAGGGGACGTTGGCGTAGGAGTAGACCGCGAGCCGGTCCGGGTCGATCTCGAGGACCCGGTCGATCGTGGTCGAGAAGCCCGACGGCGTCTGGTAGGGGAGACCGTAGATGAGGTCGATGTTGACGCTCGGAAACCCGAGGGCCCGCGCGCTGCGGACGAGGTCCCGCGTGGCCTCGAAGGGCTGGATGCGGTTGACCGCCTGCTGCACGCGCGGATCGAAGTCCTGGACGCCCATGCTCAGGCGGTTGAAGCCGAGGCCGGCGAGCGCTTCGAGGTGCGCGGGGGTCGTGACTCGCGGATCGACCTCCACGCCGAGCTCGGCGTCCGGCACCACGTCGAACCGCTCGCGGATCGTCTTTCCGAGGCGCTCCAGGAGCGGAGGGGGGAAGTAGGTCGGCGTGCCCCCGCCCCAGTGGACCTGCACGACCTTGCGGCCGCGTTCCGCGCCGGCCGCGCGGGCGACGAAGTCGATCTCCTTCTCGACGAGGTCGAGGTAGGAGCCTTCCGCGACGTGGTGGGTCCCGGTGATGACGACCGTGCAGCCGCAGAAGAAACAGAGCTTTTCGCAGAAGGGAAGGTGGAAATAGAGCGAGAGGGGCGCGGGACGGGCCGCCGCCGCACTCTCGGCGAGGATCGCCCGGTACTCGTCGGCGCCGAAGTTCTCGCCCCACATCGGCGCGGTCGGGTAGGAGGTGTACCGCGGGCCCTGGACGTTGTAGCGGCGCAGGAGCTCGAGCGAGACGTCGCGGACGCTGCTCATGCTGTGGCCGGAACGGCGGCGCCGCGGCGGGCCGCCTCGAAGAAGGCCTCGACGCACTCGAGGCGCGCGCCGGGAAGAATCCCGTGGCCGAGGTTGACGATGTGGGCCTCCCCGCGCGTCTCCTCGATCATTGCCCGGGTGCGCCTTGCGACCTCGGCCGGCTCGCCGAGGAGGAGGCCCGGGTCGAGGTTGCCCTGGAGGGGTTTGCCGGGGGCTCGACGGCGGGCTTCGGAGAGGGGAAGGCGCCAGTCGATCGAGAGGACGTCCGCGCCCGAGTCCGCCATGGCCTCGACGAGGTGGGCGCAGCCGTTGATGTAGAGGATGACGGGATGGCCGCTCCGTCGGATCCCGGCGATCGCGCGCGCCGCGGCCGGCAGCGCCCACTCGCGGTAGTCCTCGCGCGTCAGCTCGCCCGCCCAGGTGTCGAACATCTGGACCGCGTCCGCGCCCGAGGCGAGCTGGTACGAGAGCACCTCGCCGACGACGTCCGAAAGCAGATCGAGGAGCCGCCGGAGCGTGGCCGGGTCCCGGCCCATCATCGTCTTGATCTCCGCGAAGCTCTTCGAGCCCCCGCCTTCGACGAGGTACGAGGCCAGCGTCCAGGGCGCGCCGCAGAAGCCGAGGACGGCGGCGCGGCCCGCGACCTCCCGGCGAATGCGGGAGAGGATCTCCCCGGTGAAGGCGATCTCCGCGCCCGGATCGAAGCGGGCGAGCTTCGCGACGGCCGCCGCGTCCCGCACCGGCTCCGGAAGGTCGGGCCCGGCGTCGCCGAACTCGACACGGGCGCCCATCGCGGCGACCGGGACCAGAATGTCCGAGAAGAAGATGACGGCGTCGGGCGAAAACCGGCGGAAGGGCTGGAGAGACACCTCGGTCGCGAGGTCGACCGACCGGCAGAGCTCCATGAAGGACACGCCCTGGCGGACCTCCCGGTACTCCGGCAGGTAGCGGCCGGCCTGCCGCATCATCCACACGGGCGGCCGGTCGACCGGCCGGGAGCGACAGGCGTCGAGGAAGCGCGCGGCGGGGCTGCGGTCGTCCATGCCGGCCCCAATATAGCGCGGCGCGGAGGGCCGCTATACTCCCCGTCCAGCCCCGAAACGGAGGAGAAATGCGGAAGAGCCTCGTCCTGGGACTTCTCGCCGGAATCGTGGCGTCGGCGGCCGCGGCCCAGCCCTCGATCACCGGGCCGTTCGACCCGCTCGCGTTCTCGCAGCTCAAGGAATTCAAGGCATACCGGTCCTCGTCCAACTCGCGCTACCCGGACTGGAACGACGACAGCGCGCACCTCTTTCCCGGAGAGACGCTGACGATCGCGGACCTCGAGGGGCCGGGCATCGTGACGCACATCTGGACGACCTCTTCGGGCACGCTGTACGCCTGGCCGCGCCTGCTGCGGATCCGGGCCTACTACGACGGCAGCGACGTCGCCTCGGTCGACGCGCCGCTCGGCGATTTCTTCGCCGTCGGCCACGGCCTCGAGCGCAACGTCAAGTCGCTGATGATCCGCGACAGCTCCGACGGGCGGGCGCGCAACAGCTACTGGCCGATGCCGTTCCGGCAGCGCTGTCGCATCACCGTCACCAACGAGAGCTCGCGCTACACGGGGCTGTACTACCACGTCGACTGGCAGCGCATGCCGTCCCTGCCGCCCGACACGGCGTACTTCCACGCGCGCTACCGGCAGGAGCTTCCCGCCGCGGCCGACGGCAAGCCCTACGTCTTCCTCGAGACGAAGGGACGGGGCTTCTACGTCGGCACCGTGCTCAACGTCATCCAGGCCGAGCCGGGCTGGTTCGGCGAGGGCGACGACATGTTCTACGTCGACGGCGAGAAGGTCGCCTCGATCCAGGGCACGGGATCGGAGGACTACTTCAACGACGCCTGGGGCCTGCACGTCGTCGACGGCGACTACACCGGCGTCACGGTTGCCGACGGCGAGGGCCTGGGCGCGCGGATGACGGCGTACCGGTGGCACCTGACCGACCCGGTGCCGTTCTCGAAGGAAATCCGCGTCGAGATCGAGCACAAGGGCTGGACGTACAAGCCCGACGGCACCGTGCGCACGGCGTTCGGCGTGCGCGAGGACCTCATGTCGAGCGTCGCGTACTGGTACCAGCAGGGCGTGGCGGCCGGCCAGCCTTCGGTGCCGTACGGCCGCGCGCGGCTGCCCCAGGGCAACGCGCTGCAGATCGAGCTCGAAAAGGCCCTGCCCGAGGCGAAGACGCAGGGCGGCGCGGCGACGATCTTCCCGGACCTCTTCTGGGGAAAGGACGTCATCATCTTCGCCGCCGACGGTCCGGGCTCACGCATCGAGCTGCCGTTCGACGTCCCCGCCGACGGCGACTACGAGGTGCAGGCCCAGGTCGCGCAGGCCTCCGACTTCGGCACCTACGACATCTGGCTCGACGGCAAGCCGCCGAAGGCGGCGGAGCTCGAGCACGAGCCGGGCGCCGACATCCGCACGGAAGGTCAGTACGACGGGTATGCCTGGGAGACGTACGTCGGCAAGCTCGTCGCCCTCGGCTGGCCCCGCCTGACGAAGGGACGGCACACGCTGACCTTCGTCTGCACGGGCAAGCGCTCCGAGTCGACCGGGTTCAAGGCCGGCATCGACAACGTCGTTCTCGCGCGTGTCGGCCGGGAAGCGTGGGCGAAGGCGGGCGAGGACCGGCCGTCGGCGTTCCGGCCGGGCGACGTGAAGACGCTGACGGCGCAGCTGTCGGATGCCGACCCGTCGGTGCGCACCCTCGCGGCGGCCGGGCTGCGCGACGCGGGCGCCGCGGCGCTGCCGTCGCTCGACGCTCTCGTCGAGGCGCTGAAGGACCCCGAGGTCTACGTCCGCTCCGCCGCGGCCGCGGCCATCGGGGCGCTCGGTCCGAAAGCCGCGCCGGCGGTGCCCGCGCTGATCGCCGCCTGCAAAGTCCCGGGCGAGTCGGGTCAGGCCCTGCGCGCCTACGCGTACGCGCTCGGCGACATCGGCCCGGCGGCGAAGGCCGCGCTGCCGACGCTCGAGGCGATGAAGGCGGACCGATCCGTCGAGTGGGTCGTCGTCAAGACGATCGACGAGATCGAGGGCAAGCGGCCCGGCCGGACGAAGCCTTAGCGCCCGGGCGGCGTGTCCTCACCCCGCCGCCAGGAGCTGCCGCAGCACGTAGGGAAGGATCCCTCCGTGGCGGTAGTAGTCGACCTCGATCGGCGTGTCGATCCGGAGGCGAAGGGGAGTCTGTGTCTCCCGTCCGTCGGCGCGACGCACGGTCAGCGCGATCTCCTGCCGGGGACGCAGAGTTCCGCCGAGGCCCGCGAGGTCGAAGGTCTCCGTGCCGTCGAGCCCGAGGGAGGAGGGCCCGGATCCCTCGGCGAACTGGAGCGGGAGAACGCCCATGCCGACGAGGTTCGAGCGGTGGATCCTCTCGTAGCTCTGCGCGACGACCGCCCGCACGCCGAGGAGTCGCGTTCCCTTGGCGGCCCAGTCGCGCGAGCTGCCGGTGCCGTACTCCTGCCCGGCGAAGATGACGAGCGGCACGCCCTCGGCCTGGTAGCGCATGGCGGCGTCGTAGATCGCCATCCGCTCGCCCGACGGCTGGTGAACGGTCAGGCCGCCCTCGACGCCCGGAACCATGAGGTTCTTGATCCGCACATTGGCGAAGGTGCCGCGCGTCATGACGCGGTCGTTGCCCCGGCGCGAGCCGTAGCTGTTGAAGTCGGCCGGCGACACGCCGAGGGACTGGAGGTAGAGCCCCGCAGGCGAGGTCTTCTGGATCGCCCCGGCCGGACTGATGTGGTCGGTCGTCACCGAGTCGCCGAAGACCGCCAGGGCCCGTGCCCGGCGGATGTCGGCGACGGGGGAGGGAGCGAGGCCGAATCCCTCGAAGAAGGGCGGCTCCTGGATGTACGTCGACTTCGGATCCCAGGCGTAGACCTTGCCGTCGGCGCTCGGGATGTCCTTCCAGAGGGGATTGGCGGCGGCGAGGTCCGCGTAGAGGCGGCGGTAGGTTGCGGCGTCGACCGAGGCAAGCAGCGCGCTCTGCACCTCGGCCGTCGTCGGCCAAACGTCGCGCAGGTACACGGGCCGTCCCTGGGTGTCCCGCCCCAGCGGCTCGGACGACAGGTCGACGTCGGCCCGGCCGGCCAGCGCGAAAGCGACGACGAGCGGCGGGCTCATGAGGTAGTTGGCCCGGATGCTCTGGTGCACCCGCGCCTCGAAGTTCCGGTTTCCCGAAAGGACGCTCGCGGTGACGAGATCGTTCTTCGTCACCACCTCCTCGATGCCCGCGTCGAGCGGCCCCGAGTTTCCGATGCAGGTCGTGCAGCCGTAGCCGACGTGGTAGAAGCCGAGGCGGTCGAGGTACGGCTGGAGGCCGGTCTTGTGGAGATACTCGGTGACGACCCGTGAGCCGGGCGCGAGAGACGCCTTGACGCGCGGGGAGACGGTCAGGCCGCGCTCGACCGCCTTCTTCGCGAGGATCCCGGCCGCGAGCATGACGCTCGGGTTCGAGGTGTTGGTGCAGGAGGTGATCGCCGCGATCAGCACGTCGCCGTGGCCGACTTCGACGCGGCCGGGGTCGGTCGGAAGGGTCGTGACGTCCGCCGTGGGGCGGTTGTTCGCCATCTCCGACTCGGTCCAGACGTTCGTGTCGCGCGCGAGGGCGCCGCTGACGCTGGGCGGCGTCTGGCTGCCGCCCCCGAGAACGGCCGAGCGGCCGAGTGTCGCGGGGAAGCGTTCCGCCAGCGCCGACGCCGGCTTGCCGTAGCCGTTCTCGGCGACGGGCTTCGAGAAGAGGTCGCGGAACCGCTTCTTCATGTCGGGCAGGTCGATGCGGTCCTGCGGCCGCTTGGGACCGGCGACGCTCGCCGTCACGCGGGCAAGGTCGAGCTCCAGAACCTCCGTGTAGTCGCAGTCGCCCGGCCGCGGGATCCCGAAGAGACCCTGCGCCTGGTAATAGGCGCGGAAGGCGTCGACCTGCTCGGGCGTGCGGCCCGTCGCGAGGAGGTACCGGCACGACTCCTCGTCGACCGGGAAAAAGCCCATCGTGGCGCCGTACTCGGGGGCCATGTTGGCGACGGTCGCCCGGTCGGTGACCGGCAAGGACGCCGCGCCCTCGCCGAAGAACTCGACGAACTTGCCGACGACCTTGGCCTTGCGGAGCATCTCGGTCACGACGAGGACGAGGTCGGTCGCCGTCACGCCTTCGCCGAGCCGGCCCGACAGGTGGACGCCGACGACGTCCGGCGTCAGGAAGTACACCGGCTGCCCGAGCATCCCGGCCTCGGCCTCGATGCCGCCGACGCCCCAGGCCACGACGCCGAGCCCGTTGATCATGGTCGTGTGGGAATCGGTGCCGACGAGGGAGTCGGGGTAGTAGACGCCGTCGCGCTCGAGGACACCCTGCGCGAGGTACTCGAGATTGACCTGGTGAACGATGCCGACGCCCGGCGGCACCACGGCGAACCCCTCGAAGGCCTGCATGCCCCACTTGAGGAACTCGTACCGGGCGCGATTGCGCCGGAATTCGATCTCCATGTTGAGGCGCAGGGCCTCGGGCGTCGACCACTCGTCGACCTGGACCGAATGGTCCACGACGAGGGCGACGGGAACGAGCGGCTCGATGACCTGCGGGTCCCGTTTGAGCCGGCCCACGGCCGACCGCATGGCGGCGAGGTCGACGAGGAGGGGGACCCCGGTGAAGTCCTGGAGGACGATGCGGGCGACGACGAAGGGAATCTCGGCGGTGCGCTCGGCGCGGGGCTGCCACGCGGCGAGAGCCCGGACGTCGTCCTCCTTGACCCGTTTTCCGTCGCAGTTGCGGACCAGGGACTCGAGCACGACACGGAGGCTCGCCGGCAGACGCGCGACGCGGCCGAGACCGTCCCGTTCGAGCTGCGGAAGAGAGTAGAGAGACGCGGACTTTCCGGGGCCGGGAGCGAAGGTCTGACGCGCGTGGGCGAAGTGGCTCATCGCCCGCTATCGTATTACGCGGCCGCGGCCGTTGATAAACTGCCGGGGTCCCATGGGATCTCACACTCTCGGCTGGCTCGCCGTCGCGTGCTACGCGGCGGCGGAGCTTTCGGCGATCTTCTGGCTGGCGCGGCCGCGAAACGTGGTCGGCCGCGCGGCGCCGGTCCTCGTCGCGGCGGGGCTCGCCCTCCACTTCGCGGACCTCCTGAACCGCGCGCGCCAGCTGCACTCCGTTCCCTACCGCACGCTCGGCGGCTCGGTCTCATTCTTCGGCTGGATGCTCGGCATCGCGTACCTGGCCCTGGCGCTCCGGCACGGCGAGCGGACGACGGGCCCTTTCCTCATCCCGATCGTCATCGCCGCGACGGTGGCCGGTCTCCTTCTGCCGGACCCCGCATCCGCACCCGCGCCCGGCGCCCACGGCTCCATTTTCGCGTTTCACGTCACTTTCGCGATCCTGGCCTATGCGGCTTTCGCGCTTTCCTGCGTGATCTCGATCCTCTATCTCGTGCAGAGTCGGCAGATCCGCCGCGGACGGACGGGGCTGCTGTTCTCTCGCCTTCCGCCGCTCGAAGTGCTCGGCCGGATGAACCGGACGAGCGTCTCGATCGGTCTGGCGGTCCTCTCGCTTTCGCTGGTCTTCGGCCTCGTGCGCGCGGAACAGTTCTGGACGACGCTCGCCGATCCCAAGATCGAGTGGGCCCTCCTGACGCTGGCCGTCTACGGCCTGCTCCTCTGGATGGATCGCCGTGGCTGGGAGGGCCCGCGCGTCGCGATGCTGTCGATTCTGGGCTTCGGCCTCGTTCTCTTCTCGTACACCGTCGTCAACATGGTCTTCAGCCAGTCGCACCGATTCCGATGAGCTCCGCCGAAGCCCGCCTGCTGCTGCTCGGCTGGAACTTCCGCGGCGCCGACGTCTCGGTCCGCGAGCGCATCGCCTTCACGGCCGACGAGGTCCGCGAAGCCCTCGAGCGCATCCGCGGACAGGGGCTGGCGAGCGAGAGCGTCATCGTCGCGACCTGTCACCGGAGCGAGATCTACGCGCTGTCCGACGGCGAGCACCCGCACGAGGAGATCGCGGCCCTGATCTCGCAGTGGCGGGGGCTCGACCCGGCCGAGGTCGTCCGCGCCAGCTTCTTCCGGGAGGGACCGGAGGCCGCGCGCCACCTCTTCCGCGTCGCCGCGGGGCTCGACTCGATGGCCCTCGGGGAGAGCGAGGTCCTGGGGCAGGTCCGGACGGCGCTCGGTCTCGCCCGCGAGGCCGGAGCGACCCGGGCCGTGTCTCACCGCATGTTCGAGAGCGCTCTCGCTGCCGGCAAGCGCGTCCGCACGGAAACCGAGATCGCGCAGCATCCCCTCTCGGTCGCCTCGATCGGATACGAGCTCGCGGCGAAAGTCTTCGGAAACATGTCCGAGCGGACGCTCCTCGTCATCGGGGCTGGCGACACGGGCACGCTCTTCGCCAAGCAGGCCGTCGAGGCCGGAGTCACCGACGTTCGGGTCGTCAACCGCACGCCCGAGCGGGCCGAGGATCTCGCGGCGCGGATCGGCGGCCGCGCCGTACCGTGGACCGGGCTGGCGGAGGCCCTCCAGCACGCCGACGTCGTGGTCGGGACGACGGCCAGCCCGACGCCCGTCGTGGCGCGCACGGAAGTCGAGGCCGCGATGCGGCATCGCCGCGGCCGGCCGATGATGTTCATCGACCTCGCCATGCCGCGCGACATCGCGCCCGACGTCAAGGAGGTCTACAACGTCTACGCCTACGGAATCGACGACCTCGAGGGCGTCGCGGAAGAGAACCGCCGGCGGCGCGCCCGGGAGGTTCCACGGGCTGAGGCCATCCTGGAGGAGGAGCTCGCCCGCTTCACCGCCTGGTTCGGGAACCTCGCCGTCGTGCCGACGCTGACCGATCTCCAGAAGCGCCTGGCCGACCTTCGGGACCGCGAGCTCGAGCGCATCGCTCCCGCCGACCGCGAGCGCTTCCGGGTCTTCGCCGATTCGATCGCCGCCAAGCTTCTCCACGAGCCCCTGCGACGCCTCAAGTCCGAAGCCGACGCCTCGCGCAAGCTCGACCGCGTCGAGGCCGTCCGCCATTTGTTCGACCTCGACGGATGAAGCTCCGTCTCGGCGCGCGCGGCAGCGCGCTCTCCCTGGCGCAGGCCACGCTCGTCGCCCGCTCGCTCGCCGGCGTCGCCGAGGTCGAGATCGTCGAGGTCCGGACGACCGGCGACCGCAAGTCCGCGGCGGGAGAGCCGATCTCCTGGAAGGGAGACTTCACGCGCGAGCTCGACGAGGCGCTCCGGTCGAAGGCGGTCGATTTCGCGGTTCACAGTCTCAAGGACGTGCCCTCGACCATGGCCGCGGGACTCGTCCTCTCGGCCGTGCCGGTGCGGCAGGACCCGCGCGACGTGCTGGTGTCTCACCCGCCTCGCCCCTTCGGGGAGCTGGCTCGCGGGTCGCGCATCGGAACGTCGAGTCCCCGCCGGCGCGCCCAGCTCCTCGCGGCCCGCCCCGACCTCGAGGTCACGGAGGCGCGGGGCAACGTCGACACGCGCCTCCGGCGGCTCCGGGAGGGCAAGTGGGACGCGATCGTGCTGGCCCGGGCGGGCCTGGCGCGGCTCGGCCGGCTCGAAGAGATCGTCGAGATCTTCCCCGAGGAGGTCCTGCTGCCCGCCGTCGGCCAGGGGGCCCTCGCGATCGTGGCGCGCGGAGACGATGCGCGGATCGGAAACGTACTTTCCGTGATCGACGACGCGGCCTCGCACGCCGAAGTCGTCTGCGAGCGCGCAATCCTCGCCGCACTCGAGGCCGGTTGCCGCGCCCCCGTGGCCGCGCGCGCCCGGGTGAGGGACGCTTCGCTGACCGTCGACGCGGCGGTCTTCTCCGGCGACGGTGCGCGCGCCCTGCGAGAACGCTCCGCCGGCGGCTCCCGGGACGCCGATCGGATCGGCCGGGAGCTCGGAACCCGGCTGCTCGCCGCGGGCGCGGCCGCGCTCATCGGAGAGGCCCGGGATTGAAGCGGCCGATCGTCCTCGTGGTGCGTTCCGGAGCTCGGCCCTTCGGCGCGATCCCGGGCGTCGAGGTCGCGGAGTACGTCAGCCATTCCGTCGAGCCCGTCGCCCCCGCCGCCTCGGACTGGGCGTCGGGCTGGGACACGGTCATCGTGACGAGCCAGACCGCGGTCGAGCAGATCGCGCGCGACGCCCGCAACGCGGAGGTCCTGCGCCGCGGCCTCGAAACCGGGACGCTCGTTGCGGTGGGAGACGCGACCGCGGAGGCGCTGAGGCGAAACGGCCTTGCGCCCGATCACGTCGCCGCGGGCTCGGCGCGCTCCATGCTCGAGGGACTGTCCGCATCCCTCGCCGGCCGCCGCGTCCTGTGGCCGTGCGGGCAGGACGCGTCCGTCGATCTCGACGCGATGCTCAAGGAGCGGGGCGCCGAGGTGCGCCGGGTCGTTCTGTATCGCAAGCGCGCGGCCCCGACGAACCCGGCCCTGGCGGCCGAGATTCTCGAACGGCCGCTGGCGGCTTTCTGTCCGACGTCCCCTGCGGCGGCGGAGTGGCTCTTCGCCGGCCTCGCGGCGCCGGCCGCCGAGCGGCTCCGGAAGATCCCGGCGGTGGCGCTCGGTCCGTCGACCCTCGAGAAGCTCGCCGCACTCGGCGTCGAACACGTCGAGTTGTCGGGCGAGGCCCGTTTCGCGAGCGCCGCCGGCCTGCTCGCGAGGCTTGCCAGCGCGGCGGCCGGAACATAGTCTGAGGACACCGATGAGCGCATTTCCGACTCTCCGTCTCCGGCGGCTCCGGGGCTCGCCCGCCATGCGAGCGCTCGTCCGCGAAACGCGCCTGACGCCGGATCGATTCGTGGCCCCGCTCTTCGTTCGGAAGGGCAAGGCCCGACGCGAGCCGATTACGTCCCTGCCGGGCGTCGAACGCCTCTCGCCGGACGAGGCCGTCGCCTACGCGCAGGAGGTCCAGTCGCTCGGCGTACCGGGAGTGATCCTCTTCGGAATCCCGGAGCGAAAAGACGAAACGGGAAGCGAGGCGTGGGACGAGGGTGGGGCCCTCCAGGAGACGGTCCGCGCGCTCAAGAGCGCGGTGCCGGGACTCCTCGTCATGACCGACGTCTGCCTGGACGAGTACACCTCGCACGGCCACTGCGGCGTGATCCGCGACGGTCGCGTCGACAACGACGCCACGCTGCCGCTGCTGGCGCGGGCCGCGGTCTCGCACGCGCGGGCCGGGGTCGACGTGGTCGCGCCGTCGGACATGATGGACGGACGCGTGGCCGCCATTCGCGCGGAGCTCGACCGGGCGGGATTCACGGACACGGCCATCCTCGCCTACGCGGCGAAGGCGGCCTCCGGGTTCTACGGACCGTTCCGCGAAGCCGCGGATTCGGCGCCCAAGTTCGGCGACCGGCGCGGATACCAGATGGACGGCGCCAACCGGCGCGAAGCGATGCGGGAGATCGCGCTCGACCTCGAGGAAGGGGCCGACGCCGTCATGGTCAAGCCGGCGCTTGCCTACCTCGACTGGATCCGCGAGGCCCGTGAGCGCTTCGACGCGCCGATTGCGGCCTACAACGTTTCGGGGGAGTACGCGATGGTCAAGGCGGCGGGCGCGAACGGCTGGATCGACGAGAAGCGGGTCACGCTCGAGATCCTGACGTCGATCGTGCGGGCCGGGGCGGACTTCGTCCTGACATATCACGCGCGGGACGCCGCCCGCTGGATCCGCGAAGGCGGCCTGGACGCTTGAAGGATCCCCGGAAGACCCGGTCCTCGGCGCGGTCGTCGGCTCTCTTTCGGCGGGCCCGCAAACTGATGCCGGGCGGCGTGAGCTCGCCCGTCCGGTCGTTCGCCTCGGTCGGCGGGGAGCCGTTCTTCGTCTCTTCCGGCCGCGGTGCCCGCGTCCGCGACGCCGACGGACGGTCCTACATCGACTACGTCATGTCGTACGGCCCGCACCTCTTCGGCCACGGGCCGACGTTCCTGCGGCGGGCCCTCGACCGCGCCTGCCGGCGCGGGACGTCCTTCGGAGCGCCGACCGAGCTCGAGGTCCGGCTCGCGGAGCGGGTGACGAAGCTCGTCCCCTCGATCGAGATGGTCCGCTTCGTCAGCTCCGGCACCGAGGCCACGATGAGCGCGGTGCGCCTGGCGCGCGGCGCGACGGGAAGCAAGCGGATCCTCAAGACCGACGGCGGGTATCACGGTCACGCCGACGGATTCCTCGTGGCCGCGGGCTCGGGTGTGGCGACGCTCGGGATCGCGGGCAGCCCGGGCGTGCCGGACGAGATCGCCGCGCTGACCACGGTCGTGCCCTACAACGACGCCGGCGCACTCGAAGCGGCGCTCGAGAAATGCCGGGGGGACGTGGCGGCCTTCATCGTCGAGCCCGTCGCGGCCAACATGGGCCTCGTTCCCCCGCAGCCGGGCTACCTCGAAGCCGCGCGGGAGCTCACGCGGCGCCATGGGGCTCTCCTGATTTTCGACGAGGTGATCTCGGGATTCCGCCTCGCGGCCGGGGGCGCTCAGGAAATCTACGGCGTCGTGCCGGACCTGACGACACTGGGGAAGATCCTCGGCGGTGGGCTGCCGGTCGGGGCTTACGGCGGAGTGAGGGCCCTGATGGAAAAGATGGCGCCGGCCGGTCCCGTCTACCAGGCCGGGACGCTTTCGGGGAACCCTCTGGCGATGTCCGCCGGCCTCGCGATGCTTTCCGAGATCGAGCGCCGGCCGCCCTACGCCGAGCTCGAGCGCCTCGGGGGACTTCTCGAAACGCAGCTCCAGGGCGAGATCGCGCGCCGCGGGCTCGCCGACCGGGTCAGCCTGCCGCGGAGGGGCTCGCTCCTCACGCTCTTCTTCGCGCCGGGACCGATCCGCGACTTCGCGGAGGCGAAACGGGCGGACACCAAGCGCTACGCCGTGTTCTTCCACGCCATGCGGGAGCGTGGCATCTTCCTGCCGCCGGCGCAGTTCGAGGCCTGGTTCGTCTCGACGGCTCACGGCGAGGCCGAGATCCGGCGCACGGCGCGCATGGCGGGGGAGAGCCTCGCGGCCGCGTTCGCCTGAGGCATAGCCGCCGCGTCGCCCGGACACCGCGGCATAGAATGCCCGCTGATCCATGACCATTCCGGCCGGAGCCCGGCTCGGCCTCTACGAAGTCCTTGCACCCCTGGGCGCCGGAGGGATGGGCGAGGTTTACCGGGGGCGCGACACGCGTCTGGGCCGGGAGGTCGCGCTCAAGGTTCTGCCGGAAGCGCTGGCGAGCGATCGGGACCGGATCTCGCGCTTCGAGCAGGAGGCCCGCGCCGCTTCGGCGCTGAACCACCCGAACATCGTCACGATCCACGAGATCGGACGCGAGGGCGAAACCGCCTTCATCGCGATGGAACTCGTCGACGGCAAGACGCTGCGCGAGCTGTGTGCCTCGGGATCCATGCCGGTGCGCAAGATACTGAATGTCGCGGCGCAGGTGGCGGAGGGGCTCGCCAAGGCCCACGCGGCGGGGATCGTCCACCGGGACCTGAAACCCGAAAACGTCATGGTGTCCAGGGACGGATTCGTCAAGATCCTGGATTTCGGGTTGGCCAAGCTCGTCGAGCCGGAATCGGGCGAGGTCTCGGCCATGCCGACACTGGCGAGACCGGAGACGCACGCCGGCGTGGTCCTCGGCACCGTCGCGTACATGTCACCCGAGCAGGCCTCGGGGGCGCCGGTCGACTTCCGGTCGGACCAGTTCTCTCTCGGCTCGATGCTCTACGAGATGTCCACGGGGCAGAAGGCGTTCCCGCGCAAGACGGCGGCCGAGACCATGTCGGCGATCATCCGCGACGAGCCCGAGCCGATCGCCAGGCTCCGCCCCGACCTGCCCCTGCCAATGCGCTGGATCCTCGAGCGCTGCCTGGCCAAGGAAGCCGACGAGCGGTACGGCTCGACCCGGGATCTGGCGCGAGACCTCGCGAGCGTGCGCGACCACATATCCGAGGTCTCGAGCGGAGCCGAGGCCCTGCTCGCGTCGCCGGGCAAGCCCAGACGCCGCACAGCGGCCGCCATCGTGGGAATCGCGGGGCTCGCCGCGGGTCTCGCCGCCGGCTGGGCGCTGACGCGGTCGCTCCTGCCCACGACCTCGTCGCCTCCGAGTTTCCAGCGCGCCACGTTTCGCCGCGGTGTGATCGGCAACGCCCGCTTCGCCCCGGATGGCCAGACGATCGTCTACGGCGCTTCCTGGCGGGGCGAGCCGGGCGGGCTCTATCAGACGCGCCTGGGAAGCCCGGAATCGCGCCTCTTCGATGTCGGTTTGGCCGACATCCTCTCGATCTCCCGGACCGGTGAGCTCGCGATTCTTCAGCGGACGGTCGGCGGGCCCGAGGGAATGCTCGCCGTCCTGCCGATGGTCGGCGGGGTTCCGCGGAAGCTGCTCTCGGACGTATGGTGGGCCGGAGCGGATTGGGCGCCGGACGGGAAGGGCCTGGCCGTCGTGCATACCGTCAACGGCAAGGACCGACTCGAGTTCCCGATCGGGACGGTGATCCTCGCCGAAAACGCCGGTAATCCCCGCTTCTCGCCGAGCGGGGACCTGATCGCGCATTTCGAGGACCGGCCCGGCGGCGGCGGCGCGATCGGCGTGGTGGATCCGGGAGGCAAGTCGAGGCGAATCCTCTCCGACGGGTGGACTTCGTGGGGCGGAGTCCCTTCCTGGACTCGGAATGGCCGGGAAGTCTGGTTCACGGCGTCGCACGCGGGCGAGACGGATGCTCTCTGGGCCGTCGACCGTTCCGGGAAGCGGCGGCTGGTCACGCGCGTGCCCGGCGATCTCGAGCTCTACGACATCGCTCCGGACGGACGGGTCCTCCTCGCGCACCACGACGTCACCTTCCTCGTGCGCGGGCTCGGAGCCGGACAGAAGGGGGAGCGGGACCTGGAGTGGTTGGATGGCTCGGAAATCGCGGATTTGTCCTCCGACGGCAAGGTGCTTCTGACGGAAATGCGCGAGGCGGCCGGCTCAACGCACGCCGTGTATCTGCGAGGCATCGACGGTTCGGCGGCCGTCAAGCTCGGCGAAGGACGCGGGCTCGCGATCTCACCCGACGGACTATGGGTCCTCGCGGTCGCCGGCGAGAGCCCGGCGTTGGTCCTGCTGCCGACCGGAGCGGGCGAGACCCGAACGCTCGAGCGCGGCGACCTCCGCGACTTCCGCTGGGGAGCCTGGCTGCCCGACGGCCGAAGCGTGGTGTTCAGCGCGAGCGGCGCCGGGGGCGGCGAGCGAATCTACGTTCAGGCGGTTTCGGGTGGAAAGGCGCGAGCGGTCAGCCCCGAGGGATACGCCCTCGACGGCTCGACGAGTCCGGTGTCTCCGGATGGAAAGCGGCTTCTCGTGAGGAGCGGGGCGAAGTGGTCCCTCCTCCCGATCGAGGGCGCCGCGTCCGGGATCCCGATTTCCGGGCTCGAACCGGAGGACACACCCATTCAGTGGAGCTCCGACTCCCGGTCGCTGTACCTTTCTCGCCAGGGGGAGGCCGCCCCGAAAGTCTGGCTATTCGATCTGACGACCGGACGCCGCCAGCTCTGGAAGCAGTTGGAGAACCAGGGACTTGTCACGTCACCGAGGATCCGCGTTTCGCCGGACGGCAGCCTCTACGCCTACGGGGGAGTGGCAGCCAACTCGGAGCTCTACGTCGTCTCCGGCTTGAGGTAAAGCGATCGCCCGGTATCGGGTCGGCTACTTTGTTTCCGGAGCGCGCGGGAGGCTGACGCTCTTGAACCCCTCCTCGCGGATGCGCCGGATCTCCTGCGTTTCGGACTCGACCCAGGGCAGCGGAAGGCCCAGGCGCTTGACCGCCCTCCGCGAGATCTCGAGCGCGGTCTCGAACTCCTCGGCGATGACCTCGTCCGCGCCGGCGGCCGATAGCCCAGGAATCTCGGTGACGTAGCGCGTCCGCACCAGAATGAAGAGCCCGGGCGCGAGGGTCCGGCAGTGGCGGATGGTCTGGCGCGTCGCGCGCGGGTCGGAGACCAGAATGATCGCGGCCCGGGCCTTCTCGATCCCGTTGCGGCGCAGAACCACGTCGTTGGTCGAATCCCCGTAGGCGATCGGCAGGCGTTTCGCCGCGCCCTTCTTCACGCGTACGGGATCCAGATCGATGATCCGAAACGGCGCGCGCGCGCGCTCGAGGACCCGTGCGACGGTTTCGCCCATGTGCCCGAAACCGATCACGAGGACGAGCCCCTCCGGAGTCGGCGGCGCTCCCCGGGGCGCGGAGAACTCGCGCCTCGCCAGCCGGAACGCCACGGCGTGGCTCGCCTCCGAGACGAAGGGCGTCGCGATCATGGTGATGAGCGCCGCCGCGAGGAAGGCCTGATACATGACGCTCGAGATCAGGCCGACCTGCTGGCCCTGCCGCAGGAGGACGAAGGAGAATTCGCCGATCTGAGCGAGCGACAGGCCGACGACCATCGCCACCCGGAATCCGTATCCCATCGCCAGGACCGCCGAGCCGCCGGCGATCGTCTTCCAGACGAGGATCAGGGCGAGCAGCACGGCGACGAGCGCGGGCTGTTCGAGGATCACGCGGGGATTGAACAGCATTCCGATCGACACGAAGAACACGGCGTTGAACGCGTCTCGAAACGCGGTCACGTCGGCCAGGGCCTGGTGCCCGTACTCCGATTCGGAGAGAACCAGGCCCGCCAGGAACGCTCCCAGGGCCGCCGAGAGGCCGGCCCAGGAGGTGGCCAGGGCGGAACCCAGAACGAGAAACAGGACGGCGACGACGAAGATCTCTTTCTGCCGCGTTCCGGCCAGGGCGCCGATGAAACGGGGCACCAGAACCCGGGCGACGACCAGCAGCGCAGCGGCCGTGAGGCCCGTCTTCCCCGTGGCGAGCAGGACCGGCATGAGGCCGGCCGACCCTCCGGCGGAGAGCGTCGGAAGAGACAGGAGCATCGGAACGACAGCGAGGTCCTGAAAGATCAGGATCCCGAGAAGCATCCGGCCGTGCGGCGAGTCGAGTTCGCGCCGGTCGAGCAGGAGCTTGAGCACGATCGCGGTCGAGGAGAGGGCGACGAGATAACCGAAGAAGAGGCCCCGGGAGAGCGGATAGCCGCCGGCCGCGGCCACCGCCAGGACGAGCGCGATGGTGACCACGACCTGGATCGGCCCGGCGACCCACACGAGCTTGCCCAGCCGGCGAAGGTTGCCGAGCGAAAGCTCCAGTCCGACGGTGAAGAGAAGCAGGACGACTCCGAGATCCGCCAGGACCTCGACCACGCGGATGTCGGCGAGCAGCCCGAATCCGAAGGGACCGAAAAGCGCCCCCGCGGAGAGAAAGCCGATGAGCGGCGGCTGTCGGAGGCGATTCAACACGTACGCCGCGCCGAGCGCCGCGAGGAAGATCAACGCGAGGGGCCCGAGGAACTCCGGGGCCTGCATCACGCTGCATTATGCGCGCCTGCGGTTCTCTGGTAGCCTCGCGCCACTCGCCCATGAGCTCGACATCCGCGGCCGCGGTCTCCGGGGGCAAGACGTGGTTCGGCCACCCGCGCGGCCTCTCCACGCTCTTCTTCACGGAGATGTGGGAGCGGTTCAGCTACTACGGGATGCGGGCCCTCCTGATCCTCTTCCTCGTCGCCTCGGTGCAGAACGGCGGCTTCGGCCTGACGGACAAGAAGGCGGCGGCGATCTACGGCCTGTACACCGCCGGGGTCTACCTGATGGCGCTGCCGGGCGGGTGGATCGCGGACCGGATCTTCGGGCAGCGGCGCGCGGTCTTCATCGGCGGCTGCGTGATCGCCGCCGGCCACTTCAGCATGGCGGTTCCGACGGTGCCGTCGTTCTACCTCGGCCTCTGCCTGATCGTGATCGGCACGGGTCTCCTGAAGCCGAACGTCAGCGCGATGGTCGGCGACCTCTACCCGGAAGGCGGCGCCCGCCGCGATTCCGGCTTCTCGTTCTTCTACATGGGGATCAATTCCGGGGCCTTCATCGGACCTTTCATCTGCGGCTTTCTCGGCGAACGGGTCAACTGGCACTTCGGATTCGGCGCGGCCGGCGTCGGTATGGTTCTCGGCCTCATCCAGTACCGGCTGGGGGCGCGAAATCTCGGAACGGCCGGGCTGCCCCGGCGCCAGGCGGAGGATCCCGCGGCCCGGAGGACCGCCATCCGGGGCGTCCTGGCCGGAGTTGCGATTCTCGCGGTGGCGCTCGTCGCCGGCGCCATGGCGAACGTCAGTCTCGAAGCGGCGGCCAGGGGCACGGGTGTCGTGATCGTCTCGATCGTGGTGCTCTACTTCGGCTCCGTCCTCCTTTCCGGCGGCTTGACGGCCGCCGAGAAGAAGCGCGTCGTCGTGATCTTCCTGTTCTTCCTGGCGTCGTCCCTCTTCTGGGCGGGCTACGAGCAGGCCGGCTCTTCGTTCAACCTGTTTGCGTCGCGGCTGACCGATCGCATGGTCGGAGGCTGGGAGCTGCCCGCGTCGTGGTTCCAGGCCGTGCCCCCGACGTTCGTGATCCTTCTCTCGCCCGTCTTCAGCCTGGTCTGGCTCCGGCTGCGGGACGGCGGCCCGTCGATGCCCGCCAAGCTCGGCCTGGGGCTCGTCCTTCTGGCGATCGGCATGTTCGTGATGGCCGTCGCCGCGGCCAACACGCACGGCGGCACGGACAAGGTCGGGCCGTGGTGGCTCGTGACGACCTACTTCATCCACACCGTCGGCGAACTGTGCCTGTCTCCCGTCGGCCTCTCGAGCGTGACCAAGCTCGCGCCGAGGCGACTCGTCGGCCAGATGATGGGAACGTTCTTCATGGGCAATGCCCTCGGCAATCTCATCGCCGGTCTGACGGCGGGCGCCTTCTCCTCGATGCCCCTGCCGGCCCTCTTCGGAACGATCGGGAAAGTCACGGGCGCGGGCGGACTGCTGCTCCTCGCCTTCTCCGGGCCGATCCGGCGGCGCCTCATCGGCGCTCTTCCGACCGAGGCCGAATCACGACTCGCGGCGGCGGAGAGCGAAGTCCCCGCTTAGGCCCGGCCGCTCGATCGGGCGGCGTTGGTGGTAAATCTCGTCCATGGCTTCGCCGGCCGGCGAGATCTCGAGCGCCCGGGCCTACTACCGGAAGATCCTTCCCTTCTACGCGAAGGAGTCGGTCGCGCGCGCTCACCTCGACTTCTGGCGAGCGACGGCGAGGCGGTTCCGGCCCTCGCGGATCCTCGAGATCGGCTCGGGTCTCGGCCGGATCACGGCGGTCCTCGCCCGCATCGCTCCCTGCGTGGGGATCGACGTCTCTCTCGAGATGCTCGGCGAGGCGGCGCGCTCGCATCAGGGGCTCTTCGTCGCCGCCGACATGCGAAGGCCGGTGTTCGCCGGTGCGTTCGACTTGATCCTGGCGCCCGGTGATCCGTTCTCGCACCTGACTACGCTCGACGACCGCCGCCGGGCGCTTCGCGGAGTGGCGGCGCAGCTCACGATGGGCGGGCATTTCGTCCTCGAAGGCCTCTATCGGCGCCGGCACGAGGTCGCGTATCCGGTCCGCCGGGTCCGCCACGACCGGGGAGTCCTCGAGATCGACGAGGCCTGGTTCCCGGCGGGCGTCGGGGAGATCTGGAGCGCGCGCTACCGGTACGTCGACCGCCTGCGCGACGGCTCGACGGAAACGCTGTCCGCGGCTTTCATCGCGCGAGCCTGGAACCGGGGGACGATCCGGGAAGAGTTCGAGGCCGTCGGTCTCCGCATTCGTTCGCTCCGGGGCGATTTCGACGGCCGGCCCGCCGGTCCATCCTCGAGGCGCCTGGTCGTCACGGCGGAGAGAATTCGGTGAGCCCTGCGGCGGGCGGGCCGTCGATCGAAGATCGGGTCGAGAATCTGTCGACGGACCTCTTCGCCTCGATTCCCTCCCAGACGTCGGTGAAGGACCGGCGATCGCTGCTCGCAGTCCAACGGTCGACGGCCCGGCGCTTCGGACGTTTCGCCTATCTCGAGATCGGCTCGCATCTCGGGGGATCGATCCAGCCGTACCTCCTGGATCCGCGCTGCGACGCCATCTACTCGATCGACTCGCGGCCGGCATCCCAGCCGGACGACCGCTCACGCGGTTGCCGGGTGGCTTACGAGGGAAACTCGACGCAACGCATGCTCGATCGACTGCGCGAGGTTTCCCCGGAGAGGCTCGCCGTCGTCCGATGCTTCGAGGCTAACGCTTCGGAGGTCGATCCGGCGAAGATCGAGCGTCGACCGCACGTCGTCTTCATCGATGGCGAGCACACCCGCCGCGCCGTCGTGTCGGATTTCGAATTTTGCCGTCGCGTGCTCGCTCCCGGAGGAACGATCGTCTTCGACGACTTTCCGATCGTCTACCCCGGGGTGCTCGAAATCCTCCGGTCGCTGCGAAGGGCGGGCGAGCTCTTCACGACGGCGCGGCTCGAGGGCAAGGCCTTCGGGGTCTTCTTCGATGAGGACGTGGTCGCCGGCGACCCGTTTCTGCGCCTCTGCCGGACACGGAGCCGGTTCAGCTTGGTGCGGTACCGGGTGAAACGCGTCGTCCGGCGTCTGTTTTGGGGCCCGGCGGGACTTCCAGGCCCGGCACGGCGGTGATGCCGACTTAGGGGACCAATGGAACATCATTACCGGACCTGATGAAAACCTCTGGTTCTCTGAGGCAACCGCGAACAATATCGGACGAATTACGACGGCCGGCGTCATCATGGAGTTCCCCGCGACTCCTTTGAGCACGCCTGACTACATCACCTTCGAGCCGGACGGAAATTTCTGGTTCAACGGGTTCTACGGTAGCCACGTCGGGAGAATTACGCCCGCTGGCGTCATCACCGAGTTTCCACTTCCGGATCCGAACAGCAAGCCGTATGGCATAACCCCGGACCCGAAGGCGCCATCTGGTTTGCCGAACAGGGGACCGACAAGATCGGCCGAATTACCACCGCCCCGGTCACACCTCAGCCCATGGAGGTCGACGCTCGAAACGTCACCGGCTCCACTTCGAACGCCAACGGGGCTCTCGAGCCGGGCAAGACGGTGCAGGTCCATCCGAGTTGGCAGAACACCCTCGTCACCGTTCGAGGCCCTCGCGGGCTTCAAGGTCACGGGCGGCTGCAACCCCGGCGATGTACTGCCCGAACACCCCGGTCACCCGCGCCCAGATGGCGGTCTTCCTCCTGAAGTCCATGCACGGATCGGCTTGCGTGCCGGCCGCCTGCACGGGTGTATTCACGGACGTCTCGTGTCCGAGCGCGTTCGCGGTGAACTGGATCGAGCGGCTCTCGGCCGAGGGCATCACCGGGGGGGTGCGGGGGAACCAACGATTGCCCCGACAACCCCAACACGCGCGGCCAGATGGCAGTCTTCCTGGTCAAGACGTTCGGCCTTCGGCTCTACGGACCCTAACGGACTCGAGGGTCGGCGGGGCGCGGCCGAAGCCGGGCCCCGCTACCGGCCCGCGTCGTCGGCCCGGGCCTGAAAGACAGCCTTCGCAGACGCCAATCGACCCAGAACTTCCGCCTTTTCCGTCTCGTCGTGCCAGCCCGCGTGCGCGGCCGCGGCCGACTCGAGGCGCTCGACCCAGCGCACGAAGTAGCGGGCATCCGAGGCGCTCCGGACCGGGCGCCCCTTGACGGTGACGTAGACCGGGCTCGTCGTCGCATACGGGTAGATGTCGAGCACGGGCTCGACCGCGCCGGCCGACCAGGCGCGCAGGACATACCAGCCGCTCCGGGCCACGGAAATCGGAATCGTGGCGTCGGCCCGCGTGCCTCCCTCCGAGAGCGGAACCGTCGCGACGACGACGCCGTTCGACACCACCTCGAGCTTTTCGACGGGGACCAGGGAGCGCATTTCGACGCGCGCCGTGAGGATGCGGACTCCGGAAGGCCAAGCGATCTCGTCACCCACCTCGCGGCCGTCGAGCACGAAGGACAGGAGGGGTCCGTTCGATGCGAAGCTCTTTCCGGCCTTCAGGCCCGCGAGCCAGGCGCGGTCGTCGAGCTTGGCGCCCGAGCGGATGAACACGCGGTTCATGCCGACCGGTCCCCGCAGCGAGGAATAGTTGGCCATCGCGTCCGTGCCCCCTCCGGCGGGGATCCGGAATCCGCAGTTGAGGAGCCGGTACCAGACGTTCGCCGTGATGCGGTGATCCGAGAAGCCCACGATCTCGAGGTAGTCGCTCTTGCCGAGCGCGACGTCGACCGGCAGCGCGTTCGTCGGCGCATCGGGGCCGTTCGGGTCGGGCGCCGGCGGATCGAAGGGATGGACGTAGCCGGAGACGCCGTGCTGCGCGTGGGCGAGGTCGAAGATCGTCGAGTTGTCTGGGAAGAGACTCGCCGCGGCCGTGTCGAAGTACCCCGCATAGTTGGGCAGGATCAGGTTCCGGGTCAGGCCGAGGTGCCCGGTGTGGCCCCACCAGCTCGTGTGGAACTCCTCGTCGTGCCGCACGAGCGTCGTCGCGGTCGAGACGGGGTCGAGGCTCCCGCGGAAGAACGCGACGTCGGGGATCCGTTGTTCCTTGTTGACGATGAGGTTTTCGACGACATGCAGGTCCTCGGCCTCGGCCTGCGCGCGCAGGCGCGCCGGGTCGTTCCGGTAAGCACCGCCGTAGTTCATGTGAACGTGCAGGTCGCCGCTCCACCAGCCCCGGGCGGGCAGGTCCATCAGCCGCTCGAGCCGAAGGCTCGTCGCGGCGGCGTTCCCCGCGCTCACTTCGACCACGGCCTTCGCCGGTGCGTACTCGAGCCCGTGCGTCGAGAGCACGGTGTACTTGCCCGCCGGAAGCGTCAGCTCCGTCCCGCCCCGCGCGTGGAAGTACGTGATCTCGAACGGCCGGACCGCCCGGTCGAAACCGTCGTCGGCGTGGCGCCACGCTCCGTCGGGGGCCCAGCCCCGACCGTCGGCGCCCGTGACCGAGAGCCGGACGGGCACCGCGGCGCCGAGAGCGTCGGTCACCGTGACCCGAAGAGTTCCAGTCGGTCGAAGGTACCGGCGCTTCGACGCGACGACAGTCTCGACGGCTCCCCCCGGAACCGCCACCACGCGGAGAGAGACGTTGCCGTCTTCGTTCGAGATGAACGCGACGCGTCGGCCGTCCGGCGACCAGCGCGGCCGAGTGTGATCGCACTCGCAGTAGGTCAGCTCGAAGGGGCTGCCCGCCTCGGCCGTCGTCAGCCAGAGCTGGTTGCGCTGGCGCCCGAGGTACGAGCTGTAGACCACGCGCCGGCCGTCGCGGGCCCAGTCCGGCCGCGCCTTCCAATTCGTCTCCTCCTTGCGCACCAGCCGCATCGGAGCGCCCGCCCGCGCCTCCATCCGCCAGAGGTCGCCCGAGCCCCAGACGTCGCCGCGGTTGGAAATCAGGATGAGCTCCTTGCCGTCGGGCGACCAGGTGGGCGAGAGGTACTGGTCGAACTTCGAGTAGTAATAGCGCGGGAGCTTGCTGTCCACGTCTTCCGTGATTCGAGTCCCCTTGCCGCCGGCCCTCCCGCCCGAAACCGGCAGCACGAACACGTGGAACCGTCCCTCGAAGGCGGTCGAGACGTAAGCGATCCGCGAGCCGTCCGGCGACCACCGCGCGTCCAGATTGACGGCCCCGTTGGCGACGAGTGCGCGGGCGGACCCGTCGGCAAGATCCAGGACCCACAGCTCCAGCGCGTCGTTGCGGTAGGACGTGTAGAGGATCTGTTTTCCGTCCGGCGACCAGTCGGGCTCCGAGTCGTAACCCGGTCCGTCGGTCAGCTGCACCGCTTCGTCCGAGCCGAGTTTCTGCCGCCACAGCGAGCCCTGCATCGCATACACGAGCTGCGTTCCGTCCGGCGACCACGCCTCCGCGCTCGGTCCGCTCGTGACCTGCGGGAGGTACATCTCCCGGTAGTAATAGGGGTGCGGCTCGTTGATCTGCTTCAAGACCGGCCCGCGCTCCCCGAGGGCCTGGGCGGCGAGGCCGGAGAGCAGGAGAGCGAGCGCCATGAGACGAGGTTTCTTCGAGATCATGCGGCGCACTTTCCCATGTGGGGGCGCGGAAAGTCCACGTGCATTGTTTGCCGACCGATCACGGCGAGAGCAATGGATCCAGCGGGTTAGCGCGGATTCCTCCGCGCCTGCCCATGCTCGAACCGAGGGATTCGTCTTGGTTCGATCGAGGCATATGATGCAAATCGAACCGTTCCAGACCTCGCCCGCCTGCCGGCCTGCGTTCGCCAGGAACGAAAAGGGGGCGCCCGTGCAATCTCCCAGTGAGACGGTCGATCGGATCTCTCGGAGCGGCGAGGCCGTGTTTGTCATGGATGCGCGCAATCGCATCATCCGGTGGAACAAAGCCTGCGAATCGCTGCTCGGCTTGCCGGCACGCGCCGTGATGGGGAAACCCTGCCACGAGGTCGTCCATGGTCGGGACGGTAACGACAACGAGTACTGCCAACAAAACTGTCCGGTCGCGCACCAGGCGCGAGCAGACCGGGCGCACCCCGTCTGTCCCTTCGTGTTGAAGGTGAGGGCGGCCGACGGTTCCGCAAAGACCGTCTCGAGCTCGCTCTTTTCCATACCCTCGTACCACCCGGCCCTCGCCACACTGGTTCACGTATTCCGGGAGGTCATCGTCTCGCCGACCGCGAGCCGTCCGACCTCCGAATCGCGAGAGCCCCTGGAGCCGGTCGTGACCGACGCAGGCGAAGCGGTGGCCTTCACGGCGCGGGAACGGGAGATCCTGAGTTGTCTCATCGAAGGGCTGTCGACCGCTGCGATCGGCCTCAAGCTCTTCATCTCCGCCGTCACCGTGCGCAACCACGTGAACAGCATTCTCCAGAAGCTCGATGTCCACACGCGCATCGCGGCCGTCGCGTTCGCGCATCAACACAACATCTCCTGAGGCCGCGTCGCAACGGGCGGAAGAGTTCGCGGAAACAAGAATTGGTGGGCCGTGTGGGACTCGAACCCACGACCACCGGCTTAAAAGGCCGATGCTCTAACCAACTGAGCTAACGGCCCACCGTGAGGAGAGTTTACTTCGCGGGCGGCAGGCCGTTGAGGAACGGCGTATCCGGGCGCCAGATCGTCTCTTCTCGACGCGGGCCCGTCGAGACGAAGACGGCGGGTGCGCCGATCGCATCCTCGAGGGCGCGGACATATCGCTGAGCGGCGGCGGGAAGTTCCTCGTAGCGGGTGACGCCGGTGGTCGTCGACTTCCAGCCCGGCAGCTTCTCGTACTCGGGCTCCAGCCGGGCGATGTCCTCGGCGAGGGGAGGCAGGTCCGATACGGGTTTTCCGTCGAGCTTGTAGCCGAGGCAGATCGGAATCTCCTCGAGCTCGTCGAGACAGTCGAGCTTGGTGATGGCGACGGCCTCCGCGCCCGAGAGTTCGACGGCCGTGCGCGCGACGACCGCGTCGAACCAGCCGGTGCGGCGGGGACGGCCGGTCGACGTCCCGTACTCGTTGCCGCGCTTGCGGAGGAATTCGCCGGTCTCCTCGTGGAGCTCGGTGGGGAAAGGGCCCGAGCCCACTCGCGTCGAGTAGGCCTTGAGCACGAGCATGCTCGCCTCGAGGGAGCGCGGAGCGATCTCGAGGCCCGACGCGACGGCGGCCGATGTGCAGTGGGAGGAGGTCACGAAGGGATACGTGCCGGCGGACAGGTCCAGCATCGCTCCGTGGGCTCCTTCGGCCAGGAGCGTCGCTCCGGCTTTCAGGCGGTTTCGCAGAAACCGGCCCGTGTCGGTCACGTGGGAGCGCAGCCTCTCGGCGGCCGGACCGAGCATCGAAAGGACGGCGTCCGCGCTCGGCACGTCCTTGACCCCGAGACCGCGCAGGAGCGCCCCGGTTTCCTCGGCCATCGCCTGCACCCGGGAGGCGAGGGTCGACGGACGATAGAGCTCCGCCACTCGGATCGCCCGCCGGGCCGCCAGGGACTCGTACGCGGGCCCGATCCCGCGCAGCGTCGTGCCGATCCTGGCGTCGCCGGCCGCGGTCTCTCGGGCGGCGTCGAGAAGGCGATGGTAGGGAAGAATGACGGGAGCCCGGTCGGAAAGAAGCAGATTCTCGCCGATCTCGATGCCGGCCGCCCGCAGTGCATCCATCTCCGTCAGCAGCGCCTCGAGGTCCACGACGACGCCGGGCCCGATGACGCCGGTCCGGCCGCGGACCACCCCCGCGGGGAGCAGGTGCAGCGCGAAGTGCTGGTTGCCGAACTTGACGGTATGGCCGGCGTTGTGGCCGCCGTGATAGCGCGCCACGATGTCGAATCGGTTCGACAGGAGGTCGACGAGCTTGCCCTTGCCCTCGTCTCCCCACTGCCCGCCCAGGACGGCCAGGACCTTCACGTGCGTTCTCCTCGTTGAGGCCGAAAAAGCAGCGAAGGCTAACAGAGTTCGGAAGCGGTGTCAGCTTAGAATCGGCCCCCGATGAAGATCATACGGCTCGCCGGCGAGGGTCTGACCCTGGACGACGTCGCAGCGGTCGCACGGCGGGCGGCGCGCGTGACACTCTCGCCCTCGGCCCGGCGATCGATCGCGGCCTCGCGTCGCGTGGTCGATCGGGCGGTGCGCTCCAACGTGCGGATCTACGGCGTGACGACGGGCTTCGGGAAATTCGCCGACGTCGCGATTCCCCCCTCGGAGCTCGAGAGCCTGCAGCGCAACCTCATCCGGAGCCACTGCGCGGGCGTCGGCGCACCGCTTCCGGACGAGGCGGTGCGCGCGATGATGGTCCTGCGCGCCAATGCGCTCGCGCGCGGGAACTCCGGCATCCGCGTGTCGACGGTCGAGGCGCTCCTCGGGATGCTGGCGACCGACATCCTGCCGGTGATTCCCTCGCAGGGCTCGGTCGGAGCTTCGGGCGATCTCGCGCCTCTCGCGCACCTGGCGCTCGGGCTGATGGGCGAAGGGCGGGTGCGCGTCCGCGGACGCGAAAAACCGGCTGCGGCGGCCCTCAAGTCGGCGCGGCTGAGGCCCGTGGCCCTCGCCGCCAAGGAGGGGCTCGCGCTGATCAATGGCGTCCAGATGTCGGTCGCAGTCGGCGGCCTCGCGCTCCACCGCGCCCTCGCGCTCTCCCGCGCGGCGGACCTGATCGGCGCCGTCTCGCTGGACGCCGCGCGGGGCTCGGACGCGGCCTTCGACCGGCGCATCGTCGGCGCGCGGCCGCACCCCGGCGCGCTGCAGAGCGCGGCCAACCTCCGGGCGCTCCTGGCCGGAAGCGCGATCCGCGAATCCCACCGCGGCTGCGGCCGGGTCCAGGACAACTACGCGCTCCGCTGCATGCCGCAGGTCCACGGCGCGGCGCGCGACGCCTTCGCCCACGCGCGGGCGGTTCTCGAGCGCGAGATGAACAGCTCGACCGACAACCCCCTGGTCTTCGCCGGCCGGGGGGACATCGTGTCGGGAGGGAACTTCCATGGTGCGCCGGTCGGGATGGTCCTCGACTACGCCGCCATTGCGGCGGCCGACCTCGCCTCGATCTCGGAGAGGCGGATCGAGAAGCTCGTCAACCCGGCGCTGTCGGACCTGCCGGCCTTCCTCGTGAAAGAGGGCGGCCTCAATTCGGGCCTGATGATCGCTCAGGTCACCGCGGCGGGCCTCGTGTCCGAGTGCAAGGTCCTCGCGCATCCCGCCTCGGTGGACTCGATCCCGACCTCCGCGGCCAAGGAAGACCACGTGTCCATGTCGCCGATCGCTGCCCGCAAGCTCGCCGCGATCGTCGAGAACCTCGAACGGGTGCTCGCGATCGAGCTCATGACGGCGTTCCAGGCGATGGAATTCCTCCGTCCCCTGGCGTCCTCGGCGCCGATCGAGCGGGTCCGGGGGGCCTTCCGACGGAAGATCCGGGCCTGGAACCAGGACCGGGAGCTCCATACGGACCTCGAAAGTGCGCGGCGATTCCTCTCGAGCGAGGCGATGGAGCGCGAGCTCGCCCGCCTCGCCTGAGCGGTCGGGCAGCGCACCCGCCGATATAATCGCGGCATGAGCACGAGCGTTCTATCGGGGTCCCGAACCGATCCGCGCCGCGCACGGCACGGAGCTCCGCTGCCTCGGCTGGCCCCAGGAGGCCGCCCTCCGGATGCTCGAGAACAACCTCGACCCCGAGGTGGCCGAGAAGCCCGAGGAGCTCATCGTCTACGGAGGAACGGGCAAGGCCGCGCGCAGCTGGGAAGCGTTCGACACGATCGTCGCGACGCTCAAGCGGCTGCGCGCCAACGAGACGATGCTCGTTCAGTCCGGGAAGGCCGTGGGCGTCTTCCAGACGCACGAAGACGCGCCGCGGGTTCTCATCTCCAACGCGATGCTCGTTCCCGCGTGGGCGACGGGCGACGAGTTCCGGAGGCTCGAGGGCCTCGGACTGACGATGTACGGCCAGATGACGGCCGGCTCCTGGATCTACATCGGCAGCCAGGGCATCGTGCAGGGGACGTTCGAAACCTTCGCCGCGGCCGCGCGGGACTTCGGGGGCGATCTCGCCGGGCGGCTCGTCGTCACCGCGGGTCTCGGCGGGATGGGCGGCGCGCAGCCGCTCGCGGCGACGATGAACAACGCCGTCGCGCTCGTGGCCGAAGTCGACCCGGACCGGATCGAAAAGCGCCTCAAGACCCGCTACCTCGACGAGCGGGAAACGGACCTCGACCGCGCGATCGACCGCGCCCTCGCCGCGAAGGCGGCCAGGCGCGCCGTGTCGATCGGCGTCGAGGCCAATGCCGTCGACCTGCTGGAGCGTCTCCTCGCACGCGGCATCGTCCCGGAGCTCGTCACCGACCAGACTTCCGCGCACGACGAGCTTCACGGCTACGTCCCCCGCGGCGGCTCGCTCGCGGAGCTCGTGCGGCTGCGCTCGGCCGATCCCAGGCGCTACATCGAGCGGGCCTACGCAACGATGGCCGACCACGTGCGCGCCCTCCTGGAGTTGAAGCGCCGGGGATCGGTCGTCTTCGACTACGGCAACAACCTCCGCGGCCAGGCGCAGAAGGCCGGGGTCGCCGACGCCTTCGAGATCGGCGGATTCGTCCCCCTCTACATCCGCCCGCTCTTCTGCGAGGGCAAGGGGCCGTTTCGCTGGGCCGCATTGTCCGGCGACCCCGAGGACATCCGGACCACCGACCGGGCGCTCCTCGAGCTCTTTCCCAAAGACCGCGCGCTCGCCCGGTGGCTCGCGCTCGCGCAGGAGCGCATCGCGTTCCAGGGCCTGCCGGCGCGGATCTGCTGGCTCGGGTACGGGGAACGGCACCGCGCGGGCCTGCGCTTCAACGAGCTGGTTCGCACGGGGCAGGTGCGCGCGCCGATCGTCATCGGCCGCGATCATCTCGACGCCGGGTCGGTGGCCTCGCCCAACCGCGAGACGGAAGGCATGCGCGACGGCTCGGACGCGATCGGCGACTGGCCGATCCTGAACGCGCTCATCAACACGGCGGCCGGCGCGACCTGGGTCTCGGTGCATCACGGCGGCGGCGTCGGCATCGGTTACTCCCTCCACGCCGGCATGGTCGTCGTCGCGGACGGCACGGAGGCGGCGCACCGTCGGCTCGAGCGGGTCCTGAAGAGCGATCCCGGCACCGGCGTGATGCGTCACGCCGACGCGGGTTATCCGGAGGCGATCGCGGCGGCGCGCGAGCGGGGAGTGGACCTGCCCTTCCTGCGCTGACGCGCGGGACAGCACGGTGAAGCGCCCCCCGATCTGGGCCGCTCTCGCCGCCGTCGTGGCGGCGCTCGCGTGGCTCGACGGCTGGGTCGGGCCGGCGTCCGCTCCGGCACCGGCCGGCGGCGCGCCTCCCGAGGAGCTCCGCCGAGCCGTTGCGGGCGCCGCGGAGGACCTCGCGGCGCGAAGCAAGGCGTTCGCCCGTAACCCGGACGTCGCCCGGTCCCTCGAGGGCGGAGGCATCGCGGTTCAGCGCGACCGACTGTTCGCGGCCGCTCGACAGGCCGTCGCCGACTCGGCCCCCGGCACCTGGATCACGCTCGCCGACCCCCGCGGCAACCTGCAAGCCTGGTGGGGGGACGCTCCGTCCCGGATCCCGCAGTTGCGCGCGCCCGGAACGCTCGAGGTGCGGTGGTCGGCGACGCGCGTGGAGCTCCTGCACTGGAGCCTGGCCGGCAAGGAGCCATTTGCCGGCGTCATCTGCGCGGGCCGGTCCCTGCCGGTCCAGGCCCCCGGTTTTGCGAACGGCCTCGGCCTGTCGGGGTCGAGCGAGGATTGGGAGCCGGTGGCTCCGCAGAGCCAGGCGCCGGTTCTCCTGCGCGCCGCCGGTGGGGCCCCGCTTCTCGCCGGCCGTCTCGCGGACCTTCCCGCGGGGCCCGACGACCGGGTCCGCGGTCTCGTCCTCGCCGTCGTTCTGGCAATCGGCCTCGCCCTCGTCCTGGTCGGCGCGGACGCGTTCGCCGTGGGCCTGGGGCTTGCCGCGGCGTTCCTCGGAGCCGAGGCCTTCGCCGGCGCGGGCGAGCGGGTGCTGTCCGCGCCTCGTCCGTGGGCCCTCGCGACCGGCCTTCTTCTCCTTCCGCTCGGGCTCTCGCGCCTGCGCGCGAGCGAACCGGGGCGCCGGGGACTTCGACTCGCGGCGGGATACGTTCTCTTCGTCGGAGCGATCGCCGTCGCGCACGGCACGGACCTGCCGAACCTCGGCGCCCGCGTTCCCGTATGGAGCGCCCAGTTTCTCGGGCTCGTCGCGCTGACGGCGCTCTCCGCGGCGTCGCTCGCGATCGGCGCGAGCGCGGGGCCCCGATCGGGTCGCGGGGCCTGGACCGGCGCCGCGATCGCCCTGACGTCGGCGGGCATCGTCGCGGCCCTGCTCCTCGTCTCGCCGTCCCGGGTCTATCCCTACCTCGTCGCCGTGCTCTCGGTGGGCGCCTACGAGGCCTGGCGCCGGGCGATCGCCGCCGCTCCCGAGAGCGGCCCGCTCGGTCCCTTTCGGCTGGCTGCCGGCATGACGCTGTTGCTCATTCTCCTCGCCGTGCCGCTCCACGCGCACCGGCGCCTCGCGGAGGCCTACCGGGTGGCGGCCGCGATCCGGCTTCCCGACGCCGAGCGGATTTCCGCCGGCGCCGTGGTGGCGGTGCGCCGCGCCGTCGAACGGACGGAGCGCTTCGACCTCGCCGCGGAGTTGCCGGCGCCAATCGCCGAGGTCGACATCTCCGACCTCGCCTACCGGCTCTGGCGCGAGGGCGAATCCGAGGCTCCGTCGGAAACTCTCATCGCCTTCGAGGTGTTCGATCGGGGCGGCGGATTGCGGAGCCGGTTCTCCCTCATCCCGGAGGCCGACGCCGCGAGCGCGGACGATCAGCCGGGAGTGCGCATCGAGCGGCATCGCGTCGCCCTCGTGCAGCAGACCGCGACGCTCTCGAGCGCCGGCGAGCCGTGGGGCCGCGCGGTGGTCTCGGTCGCCGACTGGCCGAACTGGGATCCTCTTCCTCCTCGACTCGAGGTTTACCGGCGGCTCGTCGGCGCCCCGCCGCCCCCGGGCTCTTCGGCGCGGCCCGTCCTGGTCTTCTACGGGCCCGACGGCTCCCGCCGCGAGGAGGGACCGGACATTTCGGCCGGGACCTTCGATCGGGTCCGACGCACGGGCCGGGCCGTGCGCGTGCGGCTGCAATATCGGGGCGAAGAGCTCTACGGAGAGGTTCGCCCCCGGTCCGACGGGTTCCAGCTGATCGCGATTCCGGGCCCGGGCTTCCTGCCCCGGCTCCTGACAGCGGCGCTTCTGCTCCCCGCCGCGGCCGCGCTCTATCTGCTCGGCGGCGCGATCGTCCTCGTCCGCGCGATCGTGGCGCGCCGCAGTCTCCGGGATCTCTGGCCGCCGGGAGCGCGGACTTTCCGCGGACGCCTCGTGGCGCTCTTCGTCCTGTCGGTGATGATTCCGCTCCTCGCCGTCACGTTTTTTCTCCGCGCGTCGATCGCGACGCGCTCGCGGCAGGACACGCTCGACCATGCTCGAACGGCCCTGGAAACGGCCCGCCGCGTCCTCGACGACTACCTGCCCTCGGAGACGGCGAGGGGGCGGCTCGGGCTCCTCGACGACGCGCTCCTGTCGTGGCTCGCCAATGCCGTGGGCTTCGACCTCTCGGTCTATTCGCCGGACGCGCTCCTCGTGGCGAGCTCCCGGCGCGATCTTTATGCCGCCGGCCTCCTGCCCGAGCGTGTTCCCGGGGCGAGTTACGTGGCCGTCGGACTCGGCGAGGCGCGGCAGCGCGAAGACGCGCGCCTGATCGCCGGAAGCTCGTTCGAGGAGCTGACGACCGCGCTGTCCGCCATTCCGGGCGTTCCGGGCGTGCGCAGTCCCGTCCTGCTCTCGGTCCTGCTGCTGCCCCAGCAGCGCGCCGCGGAGGCCGAGGCCTCGCAGCTCACGGCGGCCGTCACGGCTTTCGCGCTCCTCGTGTTTCTCGTGTCCGCGGCCATCGCGGGGCGCCTGGCCGTGCGCGTCGCGCGGCCCGTGGCCGACCTGGTGCAGGGGACCCGGGCCGTCGCCCGCGGCGACTTCTCGCCTCATCTCGCCGAGCCTCCCGACGAGGAGCTCCGCGAGCTCGTGCGCGCCTTCCTGTACATGTCCCGGAGCCTCCGCGAGCAGACGGATGCTCTTTCTCGCGAGAAGGAACGCCTCGCCACGCTGCTCGCCCAGCTCACGGCCGGTGTGGTGGCCTACGGCGAGGACCGGCGCGTGCTCCTCGCCAACCCCGCGGCGGCCCGCCTCTCGCGGGGCAGGCTCGACGGCGCCACGCTCGCCGAGGTCTTTCCGGGCGAGGAGATGCGCGGCGTCCGGGATGTCCTCGAGCGCGTCGGCGGCGCGCCCGTCTCCGAAGAGCTCGAGCCCCGGCCCGGCGAGCGGTGGCGCGTCGTGACCGTGCCGCTGCCGCTCGGCGGAACGGGCGCGCGAATGGCGGTGATCGAGGACGTCTCCGACGTCGTCCGCTCCAACCGTCTCGCCGCCTGGGCGGAGATGGCGCGGATCATCGCCCACGAGATCAAGAACCCGTTGACTCCCATCCGCCTCTCCGTCGAACATCTGCGGGAGGTCTGGAAGCGCCAGTCCCCGGATTTCGAACGCGTCCTGGAGGAGTGCGTGTCGAACGTCCTGCGGCAAACCGAGGAGTTGCGGCGTTCGGCGTCCGAGTTCGCCGACTATGCCCGGCTCCCGCGCCCGGAACTGCGCCCCGCGGACGTGTCGGGCCTTCTCCGGGAGGCCGCCGCGGCCTACGCGGCCGCGCCGAAGATCCGGTGGACGGTCGACGCCCCTCCGGGACTCCTCGCGATGGCCGATCCCCGGCTCCTTTCCCGCGTTTTGTCGAACCTGGTGGGCAATTCCGTCGACGCGCTTCCCGAGGGCGGAACGATTCGCCTCTCGGCCGCGCGCCGCGACGGCCGCATCGAGGCGAGCGTCGAGGACGACGGCCCGGGCGTGAGGTCCGAGATCCTGCCTCGCCTCTTCGATCCCTACTTCTCGGCCAAGAGCGGCGGAACGGGCCTCGGCCTCGCGATCGCGAAGAAGATCGTGGAGGAGCACGGCGGCTCGATCGGGGCGGCCAACCGTCCGGAGGGGGGGTTCCGGGTCCGCTTCGACCTGCCCGCGGCCGAGGGAGCACCGGCGTGAGGTTTGCCCGGGCGGCTCGCCTCGCCCTCGGGGCCGCGTGCGCGCTCGCGGCCTTCGCCTGCCGGAAGTCCGCCGCCCCGGCCGCGGGCTCGGTCCGCGGCGGCCCCCCCAGGGGCGACGCGGTCTGGTTCACCGACGCCGCGGCCGCCGGCGACGCGGGGATCGAGGACCGGCTGGCGCGGGTTTCGGCCGCGGTCTTTCTGCCGGGCGGAGAAGTCACGGTCGGCAACGGGCGCTGGGGCCTTCGCCCGAGCGCCGCCCCGCCTCATCCGCTCGGGCGCGCGTCCGTGGTCCTGGTCGTAAACTCCGGACCGGAGCTCGCGGCCGCCCTGGCGGGAGAGGCAGGGCCGGATCCCGAGGCCGTCGCGCAAGCGATCGCCGATGGGCTCGCGCCCGCCCTGAGAACGGGCGGGCCTTTCGGACGGATCAGCGGCCTGCATCTCGACTTCCCATTCACGGCCGCGTCGGCCAAACGCGCCGGGGCCCTGCTCGACGCGCTCCGACGCCGGCTGCCCTCCGGGCCTTTTCTCTCGATTGCCGCCGCGTTCCCTTCTCCCGCGACGGAGGAAGCGCGCAAGGCCCTCGCGCCACTCGTCGACCGTGCCGACGCGCTCGTGGCACCGATTTTCGGTCTCGAGGCGCGTTCCGACCCGGCCGCGATCGATTCGCTGCGCCGGCCGTGGTGGGCCGCGTTCGGCGCGTCGCCGCGCGCCGTGCTCGTCCGCGCCGGGGGAGGCGCGCCCGCGGCGCTCCCGGAAGAACCTCTCGAGATTCTGTCCGGCGACGCCCGCGTCGACTTCGAGAACGACCTCTCGGTTTCCGACGCCAGCTTCTCGGCGTTCCACCTGACGGCGCGCAGTCCCGTGCGCTCCGGGGACCTGACGCTGCGGCCGGGCGATCGCATCACCTATCGCGTGCCGGCCCTGACCGAGATGCTCTTCCAGCTCGGCTCGACGATGTCGGGCAAGCGCTTCGCCCTCGGACGCCTCCTCGTCTTCGAGGGAGCGCGGGACTCGTCCCGCATCTTCCCGGTGGCGGCGTTCGAAGACGTCATCCTCGGTCGCTCCCTCGCTCCCGTCCTCGTCCCGGGCATTCAAGCGGCTGGCCGCAACGCCATCGCCGTCGACGCGGTCAACCGGACGGCGCACGCCTCGATCGTGTCCCGGACCGCCAACTGGGTCGAGGTCGACGTCGCGCCGGCGCACCCCGCCGACGTCGCGCTCGGCGGATTCGACCGTTACGCGACCTACGACCGCAACGGTCAGCCCGTCACTCCGGGCCGGGCCACACGGGTCCGGCTGTTCGAGACGCTCGTCCTGCCCGGCGAGGCCGTCTCCCCGGCGCGCATCGTGCTCCGCGGGGGCGTGCCGGCTCGCTGCTGCCCGTCGCGCGCGCACCTCATCGCCGCCTCCGGGTCCGAAGAAGGGTCGGAATGGACGGAGTCGCCGGTGCCTCCGACGCCGACCCGCGTGCCGCCGCGCAAGAAGCGCTAGCGCCGGCCGCGCCTAGGGTCGCGCGCCGCGGTCGGCTCGCCGAAAGGCTCCCGCGAGCTTGGCGGCGGGGCCCGAGATGACGAACACGAGCGTGATGCAGGCGAGGGCGATCTCCGGCCGGAACGCCACGATCGCAAAGAGCGCGGCGATCGCCGGCAGGATCCAGGCGGGCCGACGCCGCCGCAGGTCGACGTCCTTGAAGGAACGGTAGCGGATCGTCGAGATCATCAGGTACGACAGGATGATCGTCAGGCCGAGGAGGCCGCCCATCCAGACGCGGGACACGAGGCGCTCGGGTGTCGCGAGCACGACCGTCGCGACCGTCCCGGCCGCCGCGGGGATCGGAAGGCCGACGAAATATCGCTTGTCCACCACGTGCGTCTGGATGTTGAAACGCGCCAGGCGCATCGAGCCGCAAACGACGAAAAGGAAAGATGCCATCCAGCCCAGGCGATGGAAGTCCTCGAGGCCCCAGGAATACGCCAGCACCGCGGGAGCCACGCCGAAGGAGACGAGGTCGGCGAGCGAGTCGTACTCGGAGCCGAACTCCGAGGTCGAGTTCGTCATCCGGGCGATCCGGCCGTCGAGCCCGTCGAGGATTCCCGCGGCGATGATCAGGTAGGCCGCGAGCTCGAAGGTCCCGCGGATCGACGACCAGAGTGACAGATAGCCGCAGAACAGGTTGCCGACGGTGAAGAGCGTCGGGAGAATGAAGAGGCCCCGCGAGAGGCGCTCGCGCGACAGCGCGCCCATCCTAGGAGGCCTTGCCCCAGCGGGCGATCGCCGACCGGCCGGCCTTGAGCTTCTGCCCGGGCGTCACGAGCACCTCGGCGTCGTCCGGCAGGAACACGTCGACCCGGGAACCGAACTTGATCAGGCCGATCCGCTCGCCGCGACGGACCTCGTCGCCCACGCGCGGGTAGAACACGATCCGCCGCGCGAGCGCTCCCGCAATCTGCTTGAAGGTCAGGCTGCCGCGCGGCGTCGAGAGCGTGATCCGATTCTGCTCGTTCTCGAGAGAGGCCTTCTCGGCAAAGGCCGCCGCCTTCCGGCCGCGCACGTAGGCGTAGTCGGAGAGGCGGCCGTCGAACGGAGAACGGTTGACGTGGCAGTTGAAGACCGACATGAAGATCGACAGCCGGCGGCGGGCTCCGGACGGAGCCTCGGAGGCCTCGGTGACGGAGAGGACCGTGCCGTCGGCGGGGGAGACGAGGGTGTCCTGCCCGCCCTCCGGGGTCCGCTCGGGGTCCCGGAAGAACTGCAGGAGGAAGAGCGTGGCGGCGAAGAAGAAGGCCGCCAGGGGCACAGTCCCCGTCAGGGCGCACAGCGCCCCGGCCGCGAAGGCCGGAAGGATGAAGACCCAGCCTTCGCGGGCGATCGGTATCCTCAGCTGGCGACTCCCTCTCGGTGGTGTCGCGCGATGGCTTCCATGCGGTCCTTCAGAAGGAGCTTCTCCTTCTTGAGCCGCTTTTCTTCCAATTCCTCGTCCTCGGAGAGGCTCGATTTGACCGCCAGCAGGTGGAGGCGCTCCTCGTGGTGGCGGTGCTCCTCGTGCAGGCGGCGAAACTCCGGATCGGCAACGGCCAGTTCCTCTCTGTTCCCGTTTTCCATCGGGTCAAACCTCCTAGTGTTTTGGTCGAGGAGAGATGCGGGGAAGGCCACGGCCCAAGTCTAGCCCCGGCGTCGGGAGCTTTCAACCGCGGGAAGACCCCGTGGATAGAGGCAAAACGAGCACCAGCGCGTCCTCGCCGTCCTGGTAGTAGGCCCGGCGGCGGTAGGCCTCCGCGAAACCGTAGGACTTGTAGAACTGGCGGGCCGCGGCGTTGGAGATGCGGACTTCCAGCGTGATGGCCGTCGAGCCCATCGAGCGTGCCCGCGCGAGCGCGTCCTCGAGGAGGACGCGGCCCCAGCCCTGCTGGCGCAACCGCCGGTCGGTCGCGATCTTGTTGATGTGGAACTCCTCGTACAGCGAGACGGCGAAGAGGTAGCCGCCGATGCGGGGCTCGCCCCCGTCCTCGCGCGCGAGGACGCGGATGTAGCGGTGCGGCTCCACGAGCTCGCTCGCGAAGAAGTCGCGCTTCCACGGGGTGGGGAAGGACTCCGCCTCGATCCGCGCGACCTCGTCGAGGTCGAAGGGGCCGCCGGCGCGCAGCCGGTAGGGCGCCGGCTGCGGCTCACGCAGCGCCATGCTTCTCCTCGGCGGCACTCGGACGGGAGTAGATGCCCTCGATCGGCGTCGTCGCCCGCGGAGCCCGCGCGGCGGCGCGGGCGAGCGCCTCGGCGAGGGAGAGCGGCGGCACGCGCGAGCCGGCGCCGGCAATACCCTCCGGAAGAACCGCGATCGTCCCGCCGCCCGCGAGTGCCGCGGCCCCGGCCGCCGGAACGCGGGCCGCCGGCCCGAGCGAGCGCGCGCGCTTCCCGGACAGGTCGAACACTTCGCCGACGAGCTCGCCGCGGCCGGCGTCCAAGAACGCGGCCACACGGGCGCTCCCCCAGGGACGCGCGGCCTCGGCGAGCGCCTCGAGCGTCGAGACGGTTTCGACCGGCGGGCCGAGCGCGCGCCCGAGCGCCCACGCGGTCGCGAGTCCGACGCGAAGACCCGTGAACGAGCCGGGACCCGCGCACACCACGATGCGCGCGCAGTCGTCGAGGCGAAGACCCGCGGCCGCGAGAGCGCGCGCGATGGATGGAAGGAGAACCTCGGAGGCGCGCCGGCCGTCGGGCAACGGCTCCTCGAAGAGCCGTCCGTCCGCGAGCACCGCCACCGAAGGTCTCGGCCCCGCCGTGTCGAGCGCGAGGATATTCATGGTCCGTCGGCGCGGCGCCCGAAGACGCCCCGCGGCTTGGCGCTATGCTAGCACCGGCGTGAGCGCAACGATCCCGCGAGTGACTCCGATGCTCCGGCAGTACTTCGAGATGAAGAGCCGGGTCCCCGACGCCATCCTGTTCTACCGCATGGGCGACTTCTACGAGATGTTCTTCGACGATGCGAAGGACGCGGCGCCGCTCCTGGGGATCGCGCTGACGGCCCGTCACCGGGACTCGGACATCGAAGCTCCGATGTGCGGCGTCCCGCACCAGGCCGTCGAGCACCACGTCGCCCGCCTTGTGGCCGCCGGGCGCAAGGTCGCCATCTGCGACCAGGTGGAGGACCCCCGCGCCGCGAAGGGTCTCGTCCGCCGTGACATCACCCGGGTGGTCACGCCCGGCACCGTGCTCGATCCCGAGTCCCTGGTCCCGAGCGCGCCCTCGTACCTCGCCGCCCTCTGGCCCGGCGAGGCGGAATGGGGCGTCGCCTTCCTGGACCTGTCGACGGGCCGTTTTCTCGCGGGCGCCGTGCCGCCCGCCCGCGTCGAGGACGTCCTCGCGCTCTTCCGTCCGCGGGAGGTCCTCCTTCCCGACGGCGCTCCGGCGCCGGTCTTTTCGGCGACGCTCTCGCGCCGGGAGGCGGCCTGGTGGGGCGCCGAGGCGGCGGGGACGGCCGCGGACGTCGCGGCCGCCGCGGCCCGCGCCTACGCGGGTCAGATGCGGCCGGGCGGGATCTCGCACGTGGGACCGGCCGTGGCCCTCTCCTTCGATCGCCGCATGGGGCTCGACGCCGGGGCTGTCGCGACCCTCGAGCTGTTCGAGTCCTCCGACGGCTCCACGGCCCGGAGCCTCTGCGCGATGCTCGACCGCACGCGCTCGCCCCTCGGCGCCCGCGCGCTCCGGCAGGCCCTGGCGCACCCGTCGCTCGACCCGGTCGACCTCGAGTCGCGCTGGGCTGCCGTCGAGGAGCTCGTCGGGCGGGCGGACGTCGCGGATGCGCTGCAGGCGGCGCTCGACGACGTCGGAGACCTCGAGCGTCGCTTCGCGCGTGTCGCGGTCGGAACGGCGGGGCCGCGCGAGGTCGCGGCCCTCGCCGCAGGGCTGAAGGCCGCGCCGCTGGTGGCCGCGGCGGCCCAAGGACTTTCCGCGGGTCGTTTCCGCTCGATTCTCGAGTCGATCCCGGACACCGGGGATTGCGTGGCACGGGTCGAGGCGACCCTTTCGCCCGAGCCTCCGGTCCTCGCCTCGGCGGGCGGGATGATCCGCGACGGGGCGGACCCCGGGCTCGACGAGCTGCGGACCCTGAGGCGCGACGCGCAGAGCGCCATTCTCGCCGTGGAGGCGGAGGAGCGGCGCCGTTCCGGAATCGCCTCGGTTCGCGTCAAGTTCAATCGCGTCTTCGGCTACTCGCTCGAGGTCGGCAACGCGCACAAGGACCGGGTGCCGTCCGACTGGATCCGGCGACAGTCGCTCGCCAACGCCGAGCGCTTCGTCACGCCGGCTCTCCAAGAGCTCGAAGAGAAGATCCTCGGAGCCGAGGACCGAATCGCCGAGATCGAGGGCCGCCTCTACCGCGAGCTCCTCGCATTTCTTTCGACCGCCGGAGAGCGCGTGCGCCGCACGGCCGCGGCACTCGGCGAGCTCGATCTCTTCGCCTCCCTGGCGGAGACGGCCCGATCGGGGCGTTGGGTCCGGCCGACGCTTTCGGCGACGCCGCGTCTGTCGATTTCGGAGGGCCGCCATCCGCTCGTCGAGCGGCTCCGGCGGGAGGAGGTCTTCGTCCCCAACGACACGGACCTCGACGCCGGGCGGCGCATCCAGGTCGTCACGGGCCCGAACATGGGGGGCAAGTCGACGTACCTGCGCCAGGTCGCGACGATCGTGCTTCTCGCCCAGGCCGGCTCGTTCGTCCCGGCCGCCCGAGCCGAGCTCTCGATCTGCGACCGGATCTTCACCCGCGTGGGCGCGGCCGACCACCTCGCGCGCGGCGAATCCACCTTCATGGTCGAGATGCTCGAGTCGGCGGCCATCCTGCGGGAGGCGACGAACCGCAGCCTCGTGATTCTCGACGAGGTCGGCCGCGGCACCTCCACGTTCGACGGCCTGTCGATTGCGTGGGCGCTGCTGGAATATCTGCACGACGCCCCGGGCAAGTCCGCGTTCGTCCTGTTCGCCACCCACTACCACGAGCTGACCGAAGTGGCGCTGGTCAAGCCGGCGGTCGTCAACTCGACGATGGCCGTGCGCGAGATCGGCGGCCGGGTCGTGTTTCTCCGCAAGGTCGTGCCGGGCGGCGCCGACCGCAGCTACGGCATCCACGTGGCGGAGCTCGCGGGACTCCCCGCCGAGGTGACGGCCCGGGCCCGCGAGGTGCTCTCCAATCTCGAGAAGCAGGAGCTCGACGTGCAGGGGGCGCCCGTCCTCGCGCGCAAGGGCGGCGAGAGCGCCGGAAGCGGCCAGTTCCTCCTCTTTTCCGCCGAGGAGGAGCTCGCCCTCGAGAAGCTGCGCGCGCTCGACATCGATCAGATGACTCCGATCGCCGCACTCTCGCTGCTCGCGACGCTTCAGGACCGGCTGAAGCGCTCGTGAGCTCGCGCCTGTTCGGCGTCGGCGTGGAGGGCGCCTCGCTCTCCCCGCGCGAGCGCGAGATCCTCGCCGAGCATCCGCCGTTCGGCGTGATCCTCTTCCGGCGCAACATCGAGAGCGAGCCGCAGCTCGAGCGCCTGATCGCCGACGTTCGGGATCTCGGCGCGCGCTTCCTGTTCCTCGACCAGGAGGGCGGCCCCGTCGACCGCCTGCGCGACCTGCTCGCGCCGGCCCCTTCGCTGCAGAAGGCGGCGAGCAAGCCCGGGGCGGCGCGGCGCGCGGGGGAGCTCGCGGGGCGCGCGCTGTCCCGACTCGGCTTCGACGTGGATCTCGCGCCGGTCGTCGATCGGTCGATTCCGGGAGCCGGCGGAGTCGTGCTCGGCGAGCGCGCTGCCTCGGCGGACCCGGCGCGGATCATCGAGGCGGCCGGGGATTTCCTCGACGGCCTCCACTCGCAGGGGATCGGCGGATGCGTGAAGCATTTCCCGGGCCTCGGCCGCGCCCGTCTCGACACCCACGAGGCCCTCCCGGTCCTCGAATCCGACCCGCACCAGCAGGCGCTCGACCTGACGCCCTTCGACGTTCTGATGCCGAGGGCCCGCGCGGTGATGATCTCGCACGCGGCGGGGCCCGACGGCATTCCGGCCTCGCTGTCCGACGCCTGGGCGACGGTGCACCTGCGCACCATTCTGGGGTTCGAGGGCGCCGCGTTCTCGGACGACCTCGAGATGGGCGCCCTGAGCTCTTTCGGGTCCATCCCGGAACGCTGCGCCCGGGCGTCGATCGCGGGCTGCGATCTTCTTTTCGTCTGCCGGAGGCTGGAGGAGTACCCCGCGGCGGTCGCGGAGGTCGAGGTCCGCGTTCCCGAGGCGCGCCGCGTCGAAGCGGCCGAACGGCTGGAAGGCTACGCCGACCACCTCGCCGCTCTCCGGCGGTCGAAGACTCCGAAGGCGCACGTGGAAGCGGACGCGAGCCTCGCGGCGATGGCCGCGGAGCTCCGCGAATTCGTCGGGTCGCTCGCCTGAGCGCCTGCCCGAGGCGGAGAGGTTCAGAGACCTTCGACGACGACCATCCGGGTCCGCGTGCTCGACTGCCGCAGCGCCTTGGCCTCGGCGTACTCCGCCGATTCCCACCAGTCCCGGGCCCTTTCGAGGCTCGGGAACTCCAGGATCACCGCGCGGCTCGGCGCCCAGTCGCCTTCGAGCACGTCCGTTCGCCCGCCGCGGGCGAGGTAACGCCCGCCGTAGGCCGCGATGACCGGCGGCGCCAGGGGCTTGTACCGCTCGTAGGTGTCCGGGTCGGTCACTTCGACGTCGATCACCACGTAGGCCGGCATGGCCGGCCTAGAACGGGACGTCGTCGTCGTAGCCCCCGGCTCCGGCCGTGGCCGGCTCGGGCGATTCGGCGACCTCGCGCGCTCCGGCCGAGCGCGCGCCGTCCTCGCGCCGGGAGAGCATCACGACGTTGGAGGCCTTGATCTCGGTCTTGTAGCGCTTCTGGCCCGCCTGGTCTTCCCAGCTCCGGGTCTGCAGGCTGCCCTCGACGTAGACCATCTTTCCCTTGTGGAGATACTCGCCACAGATCTGCGCGAGCTTCTCCCACGCCACGATGTCGTGCCACTCGGTCTTCTCCTGCTTGGCGCCCGACGCGTCCTTCCAGGTCGTCGAGGTCGCCACCGAGAAACGCGCGAGGGTCGTTCCCTGCGGCGTCGTCCGGATCTCCGGGTCCTTCCCGAGGTTTCCGATGAGGATCACTTTGTTCACGCTGGCCATGTGTTCGCCCTCCTTTCAGGTGCTGGAAACATATTCCACTTCCTGAGGGACAGATGATGTCCGGGCCCCGAGGACGGCTAGAATCGCTCAACCGCATGACCGACAACGAGATCGAAGCGACCCGCCGCCACCTCGTGCGCTCGGCGTCGACGATCACGCCCCTGACGCTGCTCTCGCGGATCACGGGCTACCTGCGCGAGAAGGCGATCGCGTTCTCTCTCGGCGCGGGCCTGCGCTCGGACGCGTTCTTCGTCGCATTCCGCATCCCGAACATGCTGCGCGAGATCATCGGCGAGGGCGCCATGTCCTCGGCGGTCATCCCCGTCTATACCGAGGTGTCCGCGCAGCGCAGCGCCGAAGAGGCCCGCGCCTTCGTCGGACGGGTCGTCGCCACGTTCGCCGTGATCCTCGCCGCCATCACCGTGGCCGGGATCATCCTCTCGCCGTGGCTCGTCACGCTGCTGGCCGGACAGTTTCGCGCGGAGCCCGGCAAGTTCGAGTTGACGGTGCTCCTGAACCGTTGGATTTTCCCGTACATCCTGCTCGTCTCGCTGGCGGCCCTGTGCCAGGCCCTTCTGAACGCGCACCGGCGCTTCGCGGCGGCGGCGGCGGCGCCCATTCTCCTGAACGTCGCCGTGACCCTGGCGGCGCTCGTCGTCTCGCCGCGCCTTTCCGAGCCGACTTACGGGCTCGCGGCCGGGGTCCTCGCGGGCGGACTGCTGCAGATCGCCGTTCAGATTCCGCAGCTGCGCGCGCTCCACGCGGTCGGGCGACCCGCGCTCGGCTGGAGCGATCCGGCGGTCCGGTCCGTCCTGCTGCTCATGGCGCCGCGCCTCGCCGGATACGGGATCAGCGCCTTCAACACGGTCGTCTCGACCCGATTCGCCGCGGGCCTGGGCGACGGGAGCGTCTCCCATCTCTACTACGCGAACCGGCTGAAGGAGCTCGTCCTCGGCGGCTTCGCCGTCTCGATCGCGACCGTCATCCTGCCTCTCCTGTCGAAGCAGGCTCTCCTTCCGGACCGCGGCCCCTTCAAGGACAACCTCGCTTTCGCGCTGCGCCTGATCGCGTTCGTCACCGTGCCCGCGAGCGTGGGACTCGTCATGCTCCAGGTGCCGATCGTCCGCGTCCTGTTCCAGGGCGGACGGTTCGGGGCAGCCGACACGCTCGAAACGGCGGGGGCGCTCGCGACGCTCTCGGCCGGACTCTTCTTTTTTGCGGGGATCCGCGTCGTCGTACCGGCCTTCTACGCCCTGAAGAACACGACGCTGCCGGTCGCGGCGGCTCTCGCCGACGCCGTCGTCTTCGTCCTGCTCTGTCGGCTCCTGACCCGTCCCCTCGGCCTGCCCGGAATCGGCCTCGCGGCCTCGAGCGCGGCAGCCGTCAACGTGTTGATCCTCGTGATCATGCTGCGGGTCCGGGAAGGAAGGTTGCGGGGACGCCAGATTTTTTCGTCCGTCGCGCGCATCGCGGCCGCCTCGGCGGCGATGGCCGCGTACCTCTATGCCGCGCTTCGGCTATTCCCGGGCGACCGGCTGGCCGGATGGAGGGGAGCGGGGGTGCTCGGGATCATGATCGCCTCGGCGACGATCGTCTACTGGCTCGCGGCGCACCTGCTCGGAGCGCCCGAGCCCGCGGAGCTTCGCCGCGTGGCGCGGCGGGGCCGGTGAAGCTCGTCATCCAGCGCGTCTCCAGCGCTGCCGTGCGGGTCGACGGCGCGACCGTCGGCGAGATCGGGCGGGGATATCTCGTACTCTTCGGCGCCGAGCGAGGGGACACCCCGGAGCTCGCCGACGAAGCCGCGCGCAAGGTCGCCGGCCTGCGCGTCTTCGAGGACGCGGCGGGGAAGATGAACCTGGCGCTCGCCGACGTCGGCGGAGCGGCCCTCGCGGTGTCGCAGTTCACGTTGGCGGCGGACCTCTCGCGGGGGCGTCGCCCGGGATTCGAACGGGCCCTCCGCGGGCCCGAGGCCGAGCCCCTCTACGAACGGTTCGTCGCGGCCCTCGCGGGGACCGGCATCCGGGTCTCGACCGGTGTCTTCGGGGCCGCCATGCAGGTCTCGCTCGTCAATGACGGGCCGGCGACCTTCCTCCTCGAGCTTCCGCAGAAGTAGGGGCGGCCCTTGCGGCCGCCCTCGCCTTCGACGGCCGCCCCTCTACGGCGAACGAAACGGCGCCAGCGAAAAACTGAGCAGGAAGATGCCGATGCAGCCGAGCGCCACGAGCTTCCGGCCGAAGCCGAGCGGCTCGTCGTCGTCCGCCATCGGCGGATGGCGGAACCCCATGAAGAGCACGACGAACACCGAGAAGACGAGCCAGACGGGCGGGCCCAGGAACGAGCCCGCGACGGCCAGGGCGACGGCGGCCCCGGCCGCGAACGGCTGGCGCCGCCCGAGCAGGGCGCGCATGACGTGGGATCCGTCGAGCTGCCCGAGCGGGAAGAGGTTCATCGCGGTGACGATCAGGCCGAACCAGGCGGCCATGAAGGTCGGATGCTCGTGGACGGAGGCACTCGTGTACGGACCGATGTGCATCCAGCCCTGGGCCCAGCGCACGATCAACGGGTAGTCGAAGAGGGTCGTGCCGGGGGTCAGGGGCGTCGTGCTCGCCTTCGGGTGCGCCACGCCGTAGAGAAGAAACGGCAGGGTCGCGACGAACCCCGCGATCGGCCCGGCCGCACCGATGTCGAGCAGCACGCGCTTGTTCGGGATCGGCTCCTTGATGCGGATGACGGCCCCGAACGTTCCGAAGGAGAGCACGTTCGGCAGCAGGATGGGCGACGGCAGAAAGATCGGCAGGGTTGCCGCGAGGCCGTATCGCCGGCACATGACGTAGTGGCCGAGCTCGTGGACCCCGAGGATCGTCATGACCGGAATCGAAAATGCGAAGCCGTCCGCGAACCGACCACCGCCGAGCCAGCCGCCCGTCGTCGTGAAAGCCGCTCCGCCGGCGAGCGTCGTCGTGACGAAGGTCAGCACGAACAGGGCGAGGTGGAAAAGGGGATGCTCGGCGGCGCGCCGCCAGCGCGACAGGGGGGGTGGCGCTTCGGGAAACGGCTCGGCCGCGGGATCGGTCAGGGAGTCAGCTCGCGGGGGAGGATTTGCGGAGCTCCATAAGCAGGCGCGCGAGCGAGCTGCCGAGCGAGCTCGCGGCGACCTCGAGCGCGCGGTAGTCGTCTGCGGAAAGCGGAGCACCGGCTCGATCCGCGTAGAGAAAAGCCACGAGTCGGTCCTTGATCCGGACGGGATAGACGGCGCACGAAGCCGTCGCCCTCTCTCCGAGGAGCTCCGTCAGCGCGGCCGGCATCAGGATGCGCGACAACCCTCCGCGGTGGGGACTGCCGGAAAGCTTCACGAAGGCGAAGATCGATGGCTCGCCCCACGGGATCCGCACCTTCTCGACGCGGGAGCGGGTCAGCCGGCCGCCGCGCGCGGTCCAGCCCTGGACCGACTCCTGCGCGGACATCAGCAGCAGCACCCGGGGGAATCGCAGGGCGAGCGCGTCGAGCGCCGCTTCGGCGATCTGGTCCCGGCCCGTCGAAGGCTCGGCGTCGGCGAAAGGACGCACCGGGAGGGGAGCAGGCGCCGCCGGAGGCGTCGGCCGCGGCGCCGGCGGTTCCGTCACGAAATCCGCGTCCTTCCACATTCGGGCGGCGAGCTCCTCGTACGACTCGGGACGCGCGGGCGTGAATTCCGGAAGGAGACCGGGGGCGTCCGGGATGTCCGCCTGAGGGTTCTCGGCCGAGGCGAACGGCGCGGCAAAACCGGCCGGCGGCGCCGCCTCGGGCTCGGCGCGTCCGAAGGCAATCGGGATCTCGCGGGGCACCGGACCGGACGCCGGCGGCGGGTTCACGAAACGGCCGGACAGCTCGGTGACGCTGTCGGTCGCTCGGGTGCGGAAGAGGCGACGCTCCGCGTTGCGTTCGAGCTTCTGGAGCACGTTCCGGAACTCGATCGGCACCGGCCGCCCGTAGAAGAGATTCAGGGCCTGCAGGAGCCGGATCTCGGTGATGACGGCCGGGAGGACGGGCCGTCCCGCGAGGGCCGAGACCTCATCGACCGCGGCCAGATTGGAGGGATTCTTGAACGCCACGCGCACCCCGCGGCCCTCCAGGGCATACGGGATCGCGGCCAGCCGCACCGCGGCGCGCTCGGGCAAGATCCGAACGATCTGCGGGGTTGCCTTCATGATCTGCGGCCAGGTCACGAAGTCGCAGCGATGGATCGCCGCGAGCGCCTTGAGGAGGCTTTCCTCGCCGAGGAGGTCCCGGTCGAGGAGGATGGTGCCGAGCCGGAACGGCTCGCCGGTGTGACGCTGGAACCCGAGGGCGCTCTGCACCGCCACCTCGGAGAGAACCCCCTCGGCGATCAGGAGCTCTCCAATGCGCGGCATGACCTCTATTCTATGTCGGCGCGCTAGGGCAGATCCCGCAGGTCTTTGCCGGGCTTGAAGCGGATCGTGTTGCCGGGAGGAATCGACACCTCGACGCCCGTCTTCGGGTTACGCCCGATGCCGCGCTTGCGGCGCTTGACCTGGAAAACGCCGAACCCTCGCAGCTCGATGCGATCCCCGGCTCCCAGCGCCGACCGCATGGCTTCGATCACGGTTTCGACGGCGGTGGCCGCTTTGGCACGCGGGATCTGTGCGAGATCCACCACGCGGTCGACGATGTCCGCTTTGATCATGTGTCCTCCGGGGTGATCGGGATTATATAACCTGCTTTTTCCTCAAGCGGATGGACGCCGCCAGGGCCGCGGCCGTTGCCCCGGCGAGCTCCCGGACGAAGGTCAGGTCCGCCGGAGTCGCCCCCTGGGCGTCCGGACACACGACGTAGAAAAACGCGACGGTCTTCTCCCGCATGAGCACGGGCTGGACCAGGCACTCGGCCGGCCATCCACCGAGCGCGCCGGCGAGCTCCTCGTGCCGCGCCAGCGGCGGCAGGGCGCCGAGATAGAACGAACGGCTCATCCGGATGTTCAGGAAGATCGAGGGCTCGGTCCACGGCGTTTCGAGGCGGCGCAGCGCGCCGGGATTCACACCCTCGCCGGCGGCCGACCATCCGACGACGGCATCCGGACGCGCCACGAAAACCGCACTGCGCAGGAAGCGTCGGGCGAGGGCCGAGAGGGCGGCCTCGAAGATCTCGTCGCGACCGCTCGCCTTCAGGATCGACGCGAGATCCGCCTTCGACGGCATTCCGCTCGCGGCCGGGAAAGGCTTGGTCGGAGGCGGCGGCGCCTCCGTCATCCTCCTCCACGCGGACAGGGCCGACGGAGGTGCGATCGAGTCGGGCCCTCCCGCTTTCGGTGCGGGCGGGGGCGCGGCGGCGGACGGCGGAGGAGGAACGCTCGCGGGAAGCGGCGGCGGGGCGGGCCAGGCGCCCGTTGCCGGGGTTTCCTCCCACGCGATCGATTCGGGGTGTTCCTGCTCTTCGGTAGGCGGTGGCGGCAGGCCGCCCCAACCCACCGGCGGTGTGTCCGGAACGCGCCAGGCGGCGAGCAACGTCGGATCGTCGGGCTCGCCCGGAGCCAGACCGGGCGGAAGCTCCTGGGCGGCCGAAGAAAAGTTCGGCGGCGGCGGGAGTGGCTTGCGGATCACCGAAGGAGCCGTCGGCCGCGAGAGCTTCTCGGCCAGGATCGCGAAGCGCGGCGTGCGGCGCTCCCCGTAGTACTTCTCGAGGGCCTGGTAGAGGCGGACCTCGGGCGCAACCGCGGCGAGGATCTTCTTCCCGGTCACGAAGAAGAGTTCGTCGAGGATGCGGAGGTTGGCGGGATCGCGCAGCGCGATCCGGATGAATCCCTCGCCGAGTCCCACGGGGACGGCCGAGTGCCGGATCGCGAATTTCGCGGGAAGCGCCGCGATGACGGTCGCGGGCACCGAGCCGAGGACCGTCCAGGGCGCGTACTCGCAGCCATGCTGCTCGGCCAGGGCCCGGCCGATGTCGTCTTCCGAGGCGGATCCGCGCTCGATCAAGAGCGTCCCGAGCCGCCCGCCCGCGAAACCCTGGACGGCGAGAGCGCGGTTCACGCTCTCCTCGGTGACCGCGCCGGCCCGCAGGAGGAGGACCCCGAGTCGAGGCATGGCGGTTCGATTATCCCGTAGCGCCACGGGTTCGGGTCGGGAACGGGACGGGGGAGACTGACGGCAATGCGACCTCCGGCGCGGACACCTTCGCGCCACGGCCGAAGCATACCGCCGCGGGCGGGTGACACGCCGCACACGGCGCCGGCGTGCTACATTCCGGGAGTGAAGCGAAGCGCGATTCTTCTCGCCGCCGTGCTCCTCGCGGCGCCCATCGGCGCGGCGCAGGGAGACCTCGCGGCGAGTCGCAAGACGTTCCTCGCCGCCCGCGCGGCCGTCGCCGACGGGAGATACCAGGACGCCCTCGGCCTCTACCGGAAGGTGCTCGAGCAGGTCCCCGACGACGCCGTGGTCCGGTTCGAGTACGCCCAGCTCCTGCGCGATCTCAACGTGCCGGCGGAGGCCGAAAAGCAGGCGAGTGAGGCCGTCCGCCTGGACCCCTCCCTCGCCGAGGCCCAGCGGCTCCTCGGAAACCTGGACCTCGCGGCTTCCGAGAAGGATCCGTCGCGGCTGGCTCCGGCGATCGAGCACCTCTCGGCGGCCCGCCGGCTGGCGCCTTCCGACATCGGCACGGCGGTCAGCCTGGCGCGCGCTCTGCTGGCGGCCGACCGCGCCGCGGAGGCCGCGACGGTGCTCGACGAGCTTCCCGAGCTCGGAAACCAGCCGATGATCCAGCGCCTGACCGCGGAGGCGAAGGCGAAGGCCGGGCGCCTCAAGGAAGCCGAGGCGATCTACCGCGCGCTGTACGAAGCGGACCCGGGCGATCGCGAGATCGCCGCCGCTCTCATCGATCTCTACGAGGACCAGGACCGCCTGGACCGTTCGCTCGAGGTGCTCCGCTCGCTCGAGCACCGCGACCCCGCCAACTCCGCGATCACCGAACGCATCGTGCTCGACCTCGCGCGGGCGGGACGGTTCTCCGAGGCCGAGGCCGCCGCGCGCGACCTCGTCGCGAAGCGCCCCGAAAACCGCGGCGGTCAGCGGCTGCTCGCCACGGTGCTCTTCGAGCGGGGCAGCACCGAGGAGGGCGAGAAGATTCTCCGGACGATGATCGAAGCGGACCCGGACGATGCCCAGGCCCGCCGGTCTCTCGCCGCCGAGCTGACCCGCGAGCGGCGGTTCGACGAGGCCCGGGCGATGTACGAGCAGATGGCGCGGCGGGCCGGCGAGGACCCGCGGACCGGAGAGGCGAAGACGGCGGCCGAGATCGAGCTCGGGTTCATCGCCTATCTCCAGAAGGACTGGGCGGCCGCGCGCCGGATCCTCGATCCGCTGGCGCTGCAGAACGGCGTCGTCCATCCCCGCGCGGCGCGCATCCTGCTCGCGACCGACCGCGACGGCGAGTTCTGGGCGGAAGGGCTCGAGCGCGCGCGGGCATTCGCGGCCGCCGATCCGAAGGATTCGGACTGGGCGGCGACCGCGGCCGAATTCGAATACCACACCGGCGCCGAGAAGGCCGCCGTCGCCCGGCTCGACGCGCTCGCCGCGACGGGCGAGCTCGAGAGCATGATGGCGGCGGCCGACGCGTACGCCCGCCTGAAGAAGTTCGATGCCGCGGTGCGCGTCGCGCGGGCCGCCACGGAGAAGTTCCCCGAGAGCTCCGAGGCCCTGTTCCGGCTCGGCTCGAGTCTCGAGCGGGCGGGCACGTCCGGAGAAGCCGAAACTGTCTTCCTGAAGCTCCTCGAGGAGCGGCCCAACGACGCGGCCACGCAGAACTACCTCGGCTACATGTGGGCGGATCGCGGCGTGCAGCTCGAACGTGCGCGCGAGATGCTCGAGAAGGCGGTGTCCCGCGAGCCGCGCAATGCCGCGTACCTCGACTCGCTCGGCTGGGCTTACTTCCGGCTCGGGCGCATGGACGCGGCCGAAAGGAACCTCCGAGAAGCGGCGCGCCGGGAGCCGACCGATCCCACCATCGTCGAGCACCTGGGCGATCTCGAGATGAAGCAGGGCGACATCGAGAGCGCGATCCGCAACTGGGAGAAGGCGCTCGAGCTCAAGTCCGAGGAAGCCCAGCGCGTCCAGGACAAGCTCCGCCGAGCCCGCACGCCCGTATCCCAGCGTTGATCCCGCGCCCGCTCGCCGCCTCCGCAGTCCTCGCCTCGCTCTTGCTCCTCTCCGGCTGCGCCAGCCATGCCGCTGCGCGTCACTTCGTTCCGGCCGGCGCCGACGAGGCGCGGGAAACGCTCGACGCCCTCGCGGCCGTCGAGCGGCGGGCCGCGGACCTGCCGGCGGCGCGACTTCTCTACGATGCGAAGATGGGAGGAAAGGGCGCGCCCTCGGTCCCCGGCACTCTGGCCGTGACGTACGACGGAACGACCGTCCGGCGGGCCTCGCTGACCGGGCCGTTCGGCTCGCGGGTGGCCGAGTACGATTCCGGCAGAGTCACGGGCGAAGATCACCGTGCGCTGGTCGTCGATCCGGGCTCGCTCCGGGCCGTGCTCGCAGGAGCCTGGCCGGGGGAGCCTGCCTCGATCGACGGCTGCGACGGCGCGGACTGCCTCGCCGTCTGGAACGCCCCGCTCCGCGTGACCGCCACGGTCGACCGGAAGCAACAGCGCCTCGACGCCCTGGACATCGCGGCGGAAGGCGGACGGCTGACGGTGACCTACGAGGGTGCGGCCGATCCGTGGCCGCGGCGGATCTCCGCCCGCGAGGAGAAGTCCGGCCGGAGCCTCGAGCTCTCCCTCGTCGCCGTCGAGCCCTCGGCGCCCGCCGTCGCGGCCGGGCCATGATCCTCTCCGCTTCTGCCCCTGCCAAGATCAACCGGGAGCTCCGCGTCGGGCGGATCCGTCCCGACGGGTTCCACGAGATCCGGTCCCGCATGGTCTCGATCAGCCTCGCCGATCGGATCCGCGTCGAGCCCGCCGACGAGCTCGCCTTCGCGTGCGACGATCCGGCGGTCCCCGGCGGCCGCGAGAACATCATGGTGCGCGCGGCCGAGCGGCTCGCCGCCCAGGCCCGCGTCGAGCCGCGCGCGCGGATCACGCTCCAGAAGCGGACGCCCGTGGGCGGGGGCCTCGGAGGCGGCAGCGCCGACGCGGCCGTGACGCTCCGCTTGCTCGCGCAGCTGTGGCGGATCGACGCCGACACGGCCCGACTGGAGCGGCTCGCCGCCGAGCTCGGCAGCGACGTGCCGTTCTTCGTGACGGGTGGCCAGGCCGACGTCACGGGGCGCGGCGAAATCGTGACTCCCGTTCCGGACGCTCCTCCCGCGGAGCTTCTCCTCCTCGTGCCCCCGTTTTCCGTCTCGACCGCGGCCGTCTATCGGGCCCAGGCCGGACGGTTTGCGCTGGCGCCGGGACTCGAGGTGGCCTCGCCGGATCATCGGGGATACCTCGGACCGAACGATCTGGCATCCGCCGTGCTAGCAACTGAACCCAGGATGCAGGCGTACCTCGAGTCCGCTGCGGGCCTGACGGCCGACTGCGCCATCAGCGGCTCGGGCGCGACGATCGTGCTTCACGGCGCCCCGCCCGACGCCGCGGATGTCCTGTCGGCCCGGCATCCCGACGCCCGTGTCCTGCGCTGCCAGACCCTGACACGCCACGACTACCAACGCGAGTCCAACCCCAGGGGAGGTCTTCCGTGACCATCACGCAGGTGAAAGTGTTTCCCGTCGCCGAAGAGAAGCTGAAGGCCTACGTTTCGATCGTGCTCGACGAGTGCTTTCTCGTGTCCGACCTCAAGGTCATCCAGGGGCCCAACGGTCTCTTCATATCGATGCCGTCCAAGCGAAAGAAGAACGGCGAGTTCAAGGACATCGCCCACCCTCTCAATCGCGAAACGCGCGAGCTGATGGAAAGGCGCATCCTCGCGGAATACGAGAAGGTGCGCGTCGCCGCGCCGTCCGCTGCGTCGGCGGCGCCGGCGGAAGGGCCCGCTCCCGAACCGCAGGCGTAGAATCGAAGGACTTGGGGCGTCGCCAAACTGGTAAGGCACCGGCCTTTGGAGCCGGCATTTCTAGGTTCGAGTCCTAGCGCCCCAGCCAATCCCTCGTTTGCAGAGACGGCGACGCTCGCGGGCGAGACGCCGCGCCGCGCTCGGACAGTCGGTCGGCGGCGAGCGCGCGCCGGCAGTCGACTGCCGGGCGGTTCCCGCGTAGAATCCGCCTCGCTTGACCAGTCACGCCTTCAACTACGGCGATCTCAAGATCTTCTCGGGCCGCGCGCATCCGGCGCTCGCGCAGGAAATCTGCGCGTATCTCGGGATCCCACTCGGGGAGCTCACGCTGTACAACTTCTCCGACGGCGAGGATTACTGCCAGATCGACGAGAACGTGCGGGGGGCCGACGTCTTCGTGGTGCAGCCGACGTGCTCCCCGGTCAACGACAGCGTCATGGAGCTCCTGATTCTGCTGGATGCGTTCCGACGCTCCTCGGCCTCGCGCATCACCGCCGTGCTGCCATACTTCGGCTACGCGCGGCAGGACAAGAAGGACAAGCCCCGCGTTCCAATCGCCGCCAAGCTCATGGCCGACCTGCTGACCGCCGCGGGCGCGGACCGCATCCTGACCATGGACCTCCATGCCGCCCAGATCCAGGGGTTCTTCAACATCCCGGTCGACCACCTCTTCGCCGCCCCGGTGATCCTCGACGCGATCCGCAAGCTCACGCTCGACGACCTCGTCATCGTCTCGCCCGACGTGGGCGGTCTGACCCGCGCCCGTGCCATCGCGAAGCGGCTGGAGGCCTCCCTCGCGGTCATCGACAAGCGCCGGACGGGCAAGAACGAGACGGAAATCCTCAACGTCGTCGGCGAGGTCGAGGGCAAGGACGTGCTGATTCTGGACGACATCGTCGATACCGCCGGGACGCTCGTCCAGGCCGAGGAGGCCCTTCGGCGGGGGGGAGCCAGGCGGACCTATGCCGCGGCGGTCCACGGGGTCTTTTCGGGGCCGGCGCTCGAGCGGATCGAGGGATCCGGCCTGAAGAGCCTGCTCGTGACCAACACCATCCCGGTCGAGGCCGCCATGGCCCGTTGCCCCCGGATCAAGGCCCTTTCCGTGGCCCCCCTCCTGGGGGAGGCCATCCAGCGGATTCACGACGGGGCTTCCGTTTCCTCGCTTTTTGTGTAGAATCCGCCTCTTTGCGCGGACTCCCGCGCGGGGTAGGGCATGAAGACCATCGAACTGAACGTCGAGAAACGCTCGACGACCGGAAAAGGGGAAGCGCGCCGCAGCCGCATGGCCGGCCAGATTCCGGCCGTCGTGTACGGGGCCGGGAAGCCGAACGTGCCGATCGCCGTGAACCGCAAGGCGCTGTCGGACCTGTTCCGCGAGGGCGCGGGTGAGAACGCGATCTTCCTGCTGAAGCTGGCGGGATCCGACCAGAGCCGCCACGCGATGATCAAGGAGCTGCAGCGCGACCCCCTTTCCCGCAAGCCCCTCCACATCGACTTCGTCCGCGTCCTGATGGACGTGAAGATCACCGTGAAGGTCCCGATCGAGGTCACCGGTGTCGCGAAGGGCGTCAAGACGGACGGCGGGATCCTCGACCTCGTCACCCGCGAAATCGAGATCGAGTGTCTCCCCGGCAACATCCCGCCGAGCCTTGCGGTCGACGTGACCGAGCTCGCGATCGGCGACGCCATCCGAGTTTCCGAGATCCCCATGGTCGAGGGCGTGACGATCGTCGACAATCCCGAGAAGGTCGTCGTCCACGTGGCGCACCCGGCGCGCGAGGAGGAGCCCGTCGCCGCGGCCGAGGCCGCCGCCGAGCCGACCGAGCCCGAGGTTCTCAAGAAGGGCAAGGCCGTGGCGGAGGAAGAGGGAGCCGAGGACGGCAAGGAAGCCAAGAAGGAGAAGGAAAAGGAGAAGTAACTTCTGCGCGCGATCGTCGGCCTCGGGAACCCGGGGGACGACTACGAGACCACGCGGCACAACGCCGGGTTTCGCGTCGTCGAGAGGCTCGCGGCAGAGGAGGGAATCCGGATCCGGACGCGGGAGTGTTCCTCGCGACTGGGCCGGGGGAGAGTCGGGCCGGAGACGGTCCTCCTGGCGCTCCCGCAGACGTTCATGAACGCCTCGGGCGAGGCCGTTCGCGCTCTTTGCCAGAAATACGACGTCGACCCCTCGGACCTGTGCGTGGTCGTCGACGAGATCGCGCTGCCGCTCGGATCGCTCCGGATGCGGGCGCGCGGCTCGGCCGGCGGGCACAACGGGCTCAAGTCGGTCATCGCCCACCTCGCAACCACGGAGTTCCCGCGCCTGCGCGTGGGGGTCCGGGGCGAGAGGTACTCCCGCGAGCGCGATCTCGCGGACTACGTGCTCGAGCCCTTCGCGAAGGCCGAGCGGGAAGAATTCGAGAACAGCGTCGGGCGGGCCGTGGAGGCCCTCCGGACGTGGTTGACGCTAGGAATCGACGCCGCGATGCGGCGAGCGAATCATTCACCTTCCTCTCCGGACCGCCTCGATCCGGATTGACATCCATGAGGAGGAAAGCATGAGGCTGTACGACATCGTCGTCCTGGTCACGCCCGACCTGGCCGACGACGACGCGGCGAAAGTCGCGGGCGAGTATCGGAAGATCCTGGTCGACGGCGGCGCTACCGTCGTCAAGGAAGAGCCCTGGGGCAAGCGCCGCCTGGCGTTCCCCATCGGGCGAAAGCGCGAGGCCCACTACACCTACTGGCAGGTGCAGTCCGAGCCCGCGGCCGTCGCGGAGGCCGAGCGCCGCATGGGTCTCTCCGACCAGGTCCTGCGCCACCTGGCGGTGCGGGTCGACGAGGAGCTCAAGCGTCAGGCCAAGATGACCGAGCGCCTGCGCAAGAAGGCAATCAAACGGCCGCCCCGACCGCCGGCAGCGCCGGTGACGGACGCGGCCGCGGCCCCGACCGCCGCGGAGAGGAGCGAGTCATGAGAATGGGAGGAGCCTCCGGAAGCCGCTCCGGCCCCCGCACCGGTCCCGGCGCGCGCGACGCCAAGGGCGGCCCGCGCAAGAAGTTCTTCGTCCGCCGGCGGAAGGTCTGCAAGTTCTGCGCGGAGAAGCTCGAGTACATCGACTGGAAGGACATCAAGCTCCTTCAGGGCTTCATCCCCGAGCGGGGCAAGATCCTCCCGCGGCGCATCTCCGGGACGTGCGCCCTCCATCAGCGCAAACTGCAGACGGCCATCAAGCGCGCCCGCTCGATCGCCCTCCTGCCGTACGCAACGGATTAGCGGGAGGGGATGGCCTCTCCCGAACCCCTCGCGGGGCGCGAGGGTCTCCCGGCGACCCGGTACGAGATTCCTCTGGCGGCCCTGGCGGCCGCCGGAGCCTTCTCGGCGCTCTTCGTGCTGCCGGTCATCGGCGCGCTCGGGTTGCCCGTCCTCTCGCTGCTGAGCCCGTTCGGCGCGCCTCTGGCCGCCGTGCCCCTGGTCCGCCTCGCGCACCGGCGGGGGATGGTGACCGGCTTCATCGCCTGTTCTCTCGCCGTCGCGATCGTCCTGGGGCTGGGCTGGGCGACCGGCGGCGCGGGCGCCGGGCTGACGATCGCCTTTCTCGCTGCGGGGGTCACGGTCCTGCCGACGGCCGCCGTGGGTTTCCTTCGCGCGGGCGCCGACCCTTCGCGCTGTTACCTCGGCCTGTGCCTCGCCGGCGGCGCGTTCCTCGCGGCGGCCTTCGCCGCCGCCGCCGGAGCCTCGGGCCCCTCGGTCGCCGACCAGGTCTCGGCGTCCTTCGAACAGGTCATTCCCCCGGCCGTCGCGCAGTACCAGCGCTCGGGCGCGGACGCCGAAGCCGTCGCGGCCATGCGGGCGACCCTGGAGGCCGCCCGGGACCTCGCCCGCCGGTACCTCTGGGGAATCTTCGGGGCTCTCTGGGTGCTCGGCGGCGCCCTGGCCTTCTATGCGGGCGCCGCCGCGGCGCGGCCCGCCGCGACGGCCGAGGCCGCCCGGTTCGACGGCCTCCGGGTGCCGGCCCAGGCGGCGGCCCTGTTCGTCGCAACGGGGGCGGCGTTCGGGGTGCTTTCAGGCGAGGCCCGCCGGGTCGCGGGAAACCTGCTTCTGCCGCTCCTGGCCTTGTTTTTTGTGGCGGGCCTCTCTATCATCTGCCACTTCTTCCGGAGGTGGCTCCGGTCCCGGATTCTCCGGGCGGGTCTCTACGCCCTGGCCGCTTACTTCCCGATCAACGTCGGCGTGGCGCTCCTGGGACTCTTCGACTGGTACGCAGATTTCCGCCGGCGGGGCGGGGAAGGAACCGAGAGAAAATGAAAGTCATCCTGGCCGACGACGTGCGCGGGCTCGGGCACCGCGGGGACACCGTGAGCGTGAAGCCCGGCTACGCCCGCAACTTCCTCTTTCCGCAGGGCTCGGCCTACGAGGCGACCCCCGCCAACGTCCGGCGCCTCGGCGAGCAGAAGAAGAAGTACGACGAGAAGACCCTGCAGGAGAAGGGAATCGCTCAGACCGTCGCCGGCAGGATCGAGGGCATGACGGTCGTCGTCGTCAAGAAGGCCGGCGAGGAGGGCCACCTCTACGGCTCGGTCACGGCTTCCGAGATCGCCGACGCGCTCGCCGCCAAGGGGGTCGAGGTCGATCGGCGACGCGTGGAACTCGCCGAGCCGATCCGACGGCTCGGCTCGCACACCGTCCACGTCCGGCTGCACCGGGACGTCGCAGCCACCCTGACGGTCGAGGTCCAGGCCGCGACCGTCGCGAGCTCTTGACGAGGGATCTGCGCCTGCGGCGCATCGTCCCGCGGCTCGCGCGGATGCGCGCTCGACCGCGGGCCTGATCCCTCGCCGGCGCGCTCGCTCCCGCGGCGCGGGCCTCCTCCCTCGCTTCGCTCGGGAGACTTCCCGCGCCGCGAACTGTTGAGAGAGCTTGGCTAACGAGGGGCGGGGGTGGGCGGGATCAAGGTTGACGACTCCGGCAGCTCGCCCTTCTTGAGGACGTAGAAGGGCTGCTGGAGCGACCACGGGAGCTTCGCGATCTCCTGCGAGCGCGGGTTCCATTCCTCGGTCGGCTGGGAGCCCGAGACGAACGCCTCGAGCACGGGGAGCGGGGTGTCCGCCGTCGCCTTGAGACCCGTCTCGTAGTCGACGGGAGCGAGCACGATGTTCGAGGGGACCTCGAAGTCTTCCTGCGGATCGATGCGGCCGCCGTCGCGCATTTTCTCGATGATGCGCATCCAGATCGGCAGCGCCACCTTCGCCCCCTCGGCCCCCTTGCCGATCGTCTGTGTCTTCAGATCGTTGCCGACCCAGACTCCGACGGTGTAGCGGGGCGTCATTCCGATGAACCACGCATCGGTGAAGTCGTTCGTCGTCCCGGTCTTCCCGGCGATGTTGAGCTTCAGGGCGCTGGCCCGGGCGGCGGTGCCGCGCTGGGTCACGCCCTTCAGGATCTGCAGAAGCTGAAACGCCGTCTGGGGACTCTCGACCTCGCGCGCGTCCGGATGCGTCTGCTCGAGAAGGTCGCCGTTGGAATCCGTGATTCGCTCGATCATGTAGGGGGCGAAGGCGAGGCCCTGGTTGGCGAAGACGGTATAGGCCGAGGTCAACTCGAGGAGGCTGACCTCGAAGGCCCCGAGCGGCATCGAGGGGTAGGGCTCGAGATTCTGCCGAATCCCGAGGCGGTGCGCCGTTTCGATGATGTTGGAGAGCCCGATCATCTCGCCGACCCGCACCGCCGGGACGTTGTAGGAGTGCTCGAGCGCCCGCCGGAACGTCACGATGCCGTGGAACTTGCCGTCGTAGTTGCCGGGACGGTAGGGCGGCTGGCGCGGATCGATGAGGATCGTGAGCGGGCCGTCGAAGACCGTGTCGGAGCCGGTGTAGCCCTGCTCGAGCGCCGTGAGGTAGACGAAGGGCTTGAAGGCCGAGCCCGCCTGGCGCAGGGCCTGCGAGGCGCGATTGAACTTGGACTGTGTCCAGTCGTAGCCGCCGACCATGGCGCGGATCGCGCCGCTCGAGTTCTCGATGATGAGGACCGCGCCCTGCTCGCGCGGGTCCTGGTCGAGCGCGAGCGTCAGCGCGCCGTCTTTCCCGCGCTCCGCGGTCACGGTCACGAGGTCGCCGATCTTGAGGATCTTCGCGACGGCGGACGAGCCCGTCCAGGCCGCGCCGGCGTTCGGGAGCGGCAGCGTCTCCTTCCCGATCCGGACCTGGCCCCCCGAGGCGTCGGCCGACATGACGACGCCGCGCAGCGTCTGCCCCTCCTGCACGCGGACGCCTTCCCACGATGGGTCCACGTAGGACGCGAGCGACTTGTAGCCCTCGGCCGTCAGGTTGCGGGGCCGGTGGAATCCGTGTCGGCGCGAGATCTGCCGCAGGCCCCAGCCGAGGGCCTCCTCGGACCAGGCCTGCATCTCCGGATCGAGGGTCGACTCGACGCGCAGGCCGCGCCGGTACAGGTCCTTCTCGCCGTAGGTCTTCTCGAGGTACTGCCGGACCTCCTCGCAGAAGTACGGGCCGACGATCGACTCGGCGAGCGACGGGGCCGCCGGCAGGGGTTCCGCCTCGGCCGCGAGGCGCTCGGCCTCGGTGATGAAGCCGGCCGCGCGCATCCGCCGAAGCGCCGTCGAGCGCCGCGACCGCGCCAGATCGGGGTTGCGGAACGGCGACTGGTCCTCGGGCCGCTGGACGATTCCGGCGAGCAGCGCCGCCTCCGCGAGGGTCACGTCCCGGGCGCTCTTGCCGAAGTAGTAGCGGCACGCGGCCTCGACGCCGTAGTTGCCGTGGCCCAGGTAGATCTCGTTGGCGTACATGGTCAGGATCTGGTCCTTGGAGTACCGGCGCTCGATCTCGAAGGCCACGAGGGCCTCGTTGACCTTGCGCGAGATCGTCTTCTGGGGAGAGAGAAAGATCGCCCGCGCGAGCTGCTGCGTCAGCGTCGAACCGCCCTGCGCGTACCCGCCCTGCTGGAGGTTGGCGACGAGCGCCGAGACCGTGCGACGCACGTCGATTCCACCGTGCTGGTAGAAGTTCTTGTCCTCGGTCGCGACGATCGCGTTGCGGACGACCGCCGGGATCTCGGACCGGGAGATGAGGATCCGCCGCTCGATGGCGTAGCGGGCGATCGTCGACCCGTCGCGGGCGGTGATCTGCGTGATGATGTCGGGCCGGTAGGTCGCGAGCTCGGAAACCCGGGGCACGCGGACGAAGCTCGTCGCGACGGAGCCCGCGACCGTCCCGAGGAAACCAACCACCAGGAGCGGCAGGACGAGGGCGGCGGCGCGCCGGACGGTCTTCACCGCGCGATTGTGAGGCATCCGCCGTCGTTATGCTATAAGCGGCGGTTCACCCGATGCCGCGTCCCACCCACCCCGGACCGCCTCCTCCCTCGACGGCCGCCGGAAAACCGGCCTCGTACCGCGAGGCCCAGGCGCGGGCCTCCGGCCGATTCCAGCTCCGCACGGACTTCACCCCCCAGGGCGACCAGACCCAGGCGATCGAGCGCCTCGTCGGGGGCCTGAACGAGGGCCGTTCCGACCAGGTGCTTCTGGGCGTCACCGGCTCCGGCAAGACCTTCACGATCGCGAAGGTGATCGAGGCCGTGAATCGCCCGACCCTCGTCCTCTCGCACAACAAGACCCTGGCGGCCCAGCTCTACCAGGAGTTCCGGAGCTTCTTTCCCGAGAACGCGGTCGAGTACTTCGTGTCCTACTACGACTACTACCAGCCGGAAGCGTACGTCCCGCAGACCGACACGTACATCGAGAAGGAAACCTCCCGCAACGAGGAGATCGACAAGCTGCGCCTGGCGGCCTCCAAGGCCCTCTTCGAGCGCCGCGACGTGATCGTCGTGGCCTCGGTCTCCTGCATCTACGGCCTCGGCGCCCCCGACTCCTACTACGACATGCTGGCCTACCTCGAGGTCGGGGACTCGCGGGGGATGCCGGCGCTCCTCGCCCAGCTCGTGACGATGCAGTACGAGCGCACGAACCTGGACCTGACGCGCGGAACCTTCCGCGTCCGCGGCGACGTGCTCGAGGTCGCGCCCGGCTACGAGGACACGGCCGTGCGCGTCGAGTTCTTCGGCGACGAGATCGAGAAGATCACGAAGACCGATCCGCTCCGGGGCACGCCCCTGCAGCGCGTCGACCGGCTGGCCCTGTATCCCCGGACGTTCTACGCGACGCCGCGCGAGACCCTCGAGCGGGCGATCGCGTCGATCCGCGTCGAGCTCGACGAGCGGCTCGCCGAGCTGACGAAGGGCGGCCGCCTGCTGGAGGCCCAGCGCCTCCACCAGCGCACGATGTTCGACCTCGAGATGATGAAGGAGCTCGGGTACTGCAGCGGGATCGAGAATTACTCGCGGCACCTCTCGGGCCGCGCGCCGGGAGAGCCGCCGCCGACGCTGATCGACTATTTCCCGTCCGACTTCCTGCTCGTCGTCGACGAATCGCACGTGACCCTGCCCCAGGTGCGGGGGATGTTCTTCGGTGACCGGTCGCGCAAGCAGGTCCTGGTCGACTACGGCTTCCGTCTCCCGTCGGCCCTCGACAACCGGCCGTTGACCAACGACGAGTTCCGCGAGCGCATCCACCAGGTCATCGCCGTCAGCGCCACGCCGGCCGCGGAAGAACTCGAGCGCGCCGGGGGCGAGATCGTGGAGCAGGTCATCCGGCCGACCGGGCTCATCGACCCGCAGATCGAGGTGCGGCCGGTGAAGGGCCAGGTCGACGATCTGCTGGCGGTCGTCCGGGAGACGGCGGCCGCGGGCGACCGCGTTCTCGTCACGACGCTGACCAAGCGGATGGCGGAGGAGCTCACGAACTACTTCTCCGAGGTGGGCGTGCGCTGCCGCTACCTCCACTCGGACATCGAGACGCTCGATCGGGTCGCCATCCTGTCGGATTTCCGGCGCGGGGTCTTCGACTGCCTCATCGGCATCAACCTCCTGCGCGAGGGCCTCGACCTGCCCGAGGTCGCCGTCGTCGCCATCCTCGACGCGGACAAGGAGGGCTTCCTGCGGAGCGAGACCTCGCTCATCCAGACGGCGGGACGCGCCGCGCGCAACCTGCGCGGCCGCGTGCTCTTCTACGGGGACGCCATGACGGACTCGATGCGCCGGGCGATCGAGGAGACCTCGCGCCGCCGCGCCATCCAGGAGGCGTACAACCGGGAGCACGGCATCGTCCCCGCGTCGATCGTCAAGCAGATCAACTCGCCCCTGGTGCGGATGGCGAACCTCGACTACTACGAGATCCCGGTCGACAGGCCGAAGATCGAGCTTCCGGACGCCGAGTCCGTGCGAAAGCGCATCGGCGATCTCGAGAAGCAGATGCGGTCGGCGGCGAAGGAGCTCGATTTCGAAAGAGCCGCCGGGCTTCGCGACGAGATCCGCGGCCTGAGGGAGCTTGAGATCTTCCGGGCGTAACCCCTACGGCGCGCGGGTCGGGGTTGGACGAGGCGCCGGAACGGAAGCGGGCGTCGGTTTCGGCGTCGGAACGCCGGTCGGCCGGGGCGTGCCCCCCACCGGGTAGCGCCGGACGTACATTCTCGCGGCGGCCTCGACCGGGTCCTCGGAAACCGGCGGTCGGTCGATCTTCGGCCTGATCCCGTTGTCGAGCCCCGAGCTGACCGAGATCCCGGTGTTGCCCTGCCCGAGGTTGTTGCCCGGCGTCCACGCCGCCGCGTCGGCGGGCCGGAGGCCCATCGGGATGTTGCAGGGGATCGCCGAGTTGCAGCGCGTGATGGGCACGAGTTGAGCCCGGGCCGATGCGGCAGCCGCGAGGAACACCGCCGCCGCGACCGACGCGACGCCGGAACGGTTCATAGCCAGTGACAGGCGCGGGCGAACCCGGCGAGGACGAGGAGCAGCGCCGCCGCCGCTGCGGCCCAGACGGCCGTGCGGGATCGCGCCGCGAGCGGCCGCTGCCGTGTGTAGAACCCGGTCTGCCACCGCTCGAGTTCGCGCCCACAGTTGGGACAAACCGGCGTGCCCGGCTCGACCGGGGTGTAGCAGTACGGGCACTCGTACATCGGCATGCACGCATCATACCGAACCGGCATCCGCCGGCCTTGCCATCCGCGTTAAACTCACGACGTGGTCGACGCCCGCGCGCCGGAGAATCTGCCCGATTCACCCGGCGTTTACCTCTTCCGCGGGGACAAGGGAAAGCTTCTCTACGTCGGAAAGGCCCGGTCCCTCAAGAAGCGGATCGCCACATACTTCGGGGCGGGGGCCGAGGGGGCCAAGACCGAGGCGCTGCTGCGGTCCTTCCGCGAGATCGAAACGATCGTCACGCGCACCGAGCTCGAGGCCCTTCTTCTCGAGAACACCCTCATCAAGAAGCACCGTCCGCGTTACAACATCTGCCTCCGCGACGACAAGACCTATCCCTACATCAAGATCACCACGGGGGAAGACTGGCCGAGGGCCCTCGTGACCCGGCGGGTCCAGGACGACGGGCATTCCTACTTCGGGCCCTTCTGGGGGGGACTGGCGCGGCGGATCATGCGCATGATCACGCGGCACTTCCAGATCCGGACCTGCACGCTCGAGATCGACGGAAAGCTGCCGCGGCCCTGCCTCTATTACGACCTGCACGCCTGCCTCGGTCCCTGCGTCGCCGGCCTGACGACCCGGGCGGCCTACGCGGACGCCGTCGCCGACGTCGTCCTCTTCCTGCAGGGCCGGAACGAGGAGCTCGATGCGCGGCTGACCCGGAAGATGCAGGCGGCCTCCGAAGAGGAGAACTTCGAGATGGCGGCCGCGTACCGCGACTCGCTACGAACGGTGCGCGACGTGGCCGAGCGCCAGGTCGTCCAGTCGCTGCGCGGGGAGAACGTCGACGTTTTCGGCTTCTTCGAGTCGGGCCAGGACGTGGCCGTCGTCGTGCTCGTGGTTCGCGGGGGCGTACTCCAGGACCGCCGCGACTTCTTCTTCGAGAAGTCCCAGGAGATCGAGCCCGCCGCCTTTCTCGAGGCCTTCCTGCCGCAGTTCTACGACGCCAACCCCTTTCTTCCGTCGGAAGTGCACCTCCCGGTCGAGATCGCCGGGGCGCGTCTTCTCGAGGATTTCCTGGCGGAGCGCCGCGGCGCGAAAGTGATCGTCCGCGTCCCGCAGCGGGGCGCGGCGGCCGACCGGCTCAGGCTCGCCGAGGTCAACGCCCGCGAGCGCCACCGGGTCCGGTTCCGGCGGGTGGGGGGCGACGAGGCAGTCGCCGCCGAGAGGCTGGGCCGGGCCGTGGGCCTGGCGCTCCCGCCGCACCGCATCGAGGCCTTCGACATTTCCCACACCCAGGGCACCGACAGCGTCGCGTCGCTCGTGGTCTTCGAGGATGGCAAGCCGAAGAAGTCGGACTACCGCCTCTTCAACATCGCCTCGCAGAATCTCCTCGAGCCGGACGACTTCCGCAGCATGGCCGAAGTCGTGGACCGCCGATACCGCCGCGTCCAGGCCGAGGAGGGCCCCTGGCCGGACCTCGTGCTCGTCGACGGCGGGCGCGGCCAGCTCCAGGCCGCGCTGACGGCGCTCGACCGCGTGGGCGTCGAGCTTCCCATCGCCGGGCTCGCCAAGCGGGAGGAGGAGATCTGGCTGCCCGGGCGGCCCGAGCCCGTCCGACTCTCGCGCAAGGACCCGGCCCTCCAGCTCGTCCAGCGCGCCCGGGACGAGGCACACCGTTTCGCCATCTCGCGCCACCGCCAGCGGCGCGGAAAGCACATGCGGGAGACCGGCCTGACCGAGATTCCGGGCGTCGGCCCGGCCCGCGCGCGGCTGCTGCTCCGGCGCTTCGGCTCCGTCAAGGGCCTCCGCGGGGCCGATCCCCACGAGATCGAGGCGGCCGTTGGCCCGGCCACGGCCCGGGCCGTGGCGGCGTATCTCGCGGACGGGCCGTCCGCATGAGGACCATGTTCGAACCGCAGGGCGAGATCCGAGGAACGGACATCCTCGCGTCCCTCGTGGCGCTCTGGCGGGAGTCCGCAAGCGGCTCCGTGCAGTTCCAGCGATCCGGAGCGACCGCCGGGTTCGAGCTCGCCGCCGGGGAGATCGTCGGCGCCTCGTCGTCGGACCCCCGGTTCGACACGGCGGCGATCCTGGTGCGGGCGGGCAAGCTCGAATCCGCGACGCTCGAACGGCTCTCGGCCTCGGAAGGGATGGACCGCGCGATGACCGCGCTCCAGGCGGGCGTCCTGACCCGCCGCGAGTGGCGGTGGGGAGAGAAGATCCGCGCCGTCGAGGTTCTCTCCGACCTTCTGACGTGGATCGAGGGCGACTACACGTTCTTCCGTTCGGCCGCGCGCGAAGCGGGGGAGTTTCGGCTGACCATTCCGCGCCTCGTGCTCGAGCTCTTCCTTCGCTCGCGCGACCGGGGCCTCGTGCTCCATCATCTCGGCGGCGTCGACGTCCCCCTCGCCCGCGATTCGCGATTCGACGCCGAGTTCTCGACCTTCGGCCTCACCGACGACGCCGAGTCGGTCGTCCGCCTGATCGACGGCGAGTCGACCGCCGCGGAGATCGCGAGCGAAGCGCCGGCGGACACCTTCGCCGTGGAGAAGCTGCTCGCCGCGCTCGTGACCCTCGGCCTCGTTCACCCCGCCTATACGGCGGGGGAGTCCGACTCGGCGGCGCGCGAGATGCCGGCGCCGCGACCCGCCGAGGCCGCGCCGCTCGAGGCGGCCGCCGCGGAAGGCGCCGGCGAGGAGCCGCACGAAGACGACGAGGAACTCGAGCCCGAAGTCGACATCGAGGACAAGGCCCCGCCCGAGATCGGGGAACCGCCCCCACGCGAAGAAGTCGCCGCGCGGGAGGAGGACTGGGGCTCCGTCGAACAACGTCCGGCGTCGCCGGAGGCGGATCGCGAAGAGGAACTCGTCGACGCCCCGCTCGAGACGGAAGGCGCGGCCGAGGACCTCGACGAAAGGTCGGAGCGTCTCGCGACGGACTTCGACAACGGACCGGCGATTCCGGGCGACCTGATGGAGCCGGACGCATCCGGGCCGGCAGGGGCCTCGGCGTTCGACCGGCCTCTCGACGTCACGACGGGAGTCGGCTCGTTCGAGCGACCGGAGCACCGGTCGGCGTCGCCTCTTCTCTGGGTGCTCGTGATTCTCGTCGCGATCGTGGGCGGGGTCCTCTACTGGCGGGCACGCGGTCCCGCAGGACCCGCGGAACCGATGGCTGCCGCTCCCTCGCCGAGCCCGACGTCCGCAGAAGAAGCGGTGGGCGGAGGAACCGCCGGAATTCCGTCGATCGCGACCCCCCCGGCCGGGACGACGACCGTGCCGACCCTGCCCGCTGCGACGGTCGCGCCAACGAATCGCGTTCCGACCGCGGTCCCCACGAGGCCGGCGCCGACGGCCGTCCCGACCAGGCGCACGCCGAGTCCCGCGCCGGCGAAAGCGCCGATGGCCGCACCCGCCCGGCCCGCGCCGGCTCCGACGAAGGCCGCATCCGCCGCGCCCAGGACCGCGTCCTCGACCGCCGCTCCGCGCACCCGCAAACAGTGGCTCGACCGGGCCGGGCGGGACCAGAGGGCCGCCGCCGCCGACCACAATGCGCGCTTCGCGATCCAGCTCGAGCTGGCCTGCCAGGTCGAGTCCCTCCGAGAGGCCTGGTCGCACGACCGGCCGGGGGGCTCGATGTGGGTCCTGACGACGTCCTTCCAGGGGCGGACATGCTTCAAAGTGCTCTGGGGCCGTTACGGGACGCGAGAGGCGGCGGCGCAGGCGCTCGAGTCCGTTCCCGGGTTCTTTTCGACGTCCCGCAACCATCCCATGGTCGTCGCCATACGCTGAGAGCGCGGTTTCTGCTACCCTAAGCCGCCTCCCCATCGACGAATGAGCAAACAGGCGGCACCAGCCGGGTTTCGCGGATCCCTCTCCGAGACGCCGCTGCCGCAGGTCCTGCGGCGGATCTTCCTGGAAGGGCTCAAGGGGACCCTCACGCTCAATCGAGGCGACGAGATCCGGCATCTTTTCTTCGAAAAGGGGGAGTTGCGCACGGCGACCTCCTCCCGGGAAGGGCAGCGCATCGGGGCCTTCCTCAAGCGCCGCGGATGCATCACCGACACCGACCTGAACTGGGCCCTCGAGACCGTCGCCAGGCAGGGCCGCGCGCGGCTCGGCAAGATCCTGGTCGACCGCGGGCTCGTGTCGCGGACGGTCCTCGATGCGGAAATGCGCCGCCTCGTCGAGGAGATCGTCTTCTCGACCTTCGCGTGGGACACGGGGGAGTACAAGTTCCAGGGCTCCTCCGGCGTGCTCGATCCCGACGTCGCCCTGTCGCTGTCGACGGCCGCGATCATCGTCGAGGGCATCCGCCGCCTGCCCGAGAGCGAAGCGTTCCGTGAGCGCCTGGGCGACGGACACCGCGTCCCCATTCTCGCGACGGACCCGATGTCCCGTTACCAGTATCTTCCGCTCACGCCCCAGGAGGCCTATCTGCTCTCGCGGATCGACGGGATCCTCGACGTCGATTCCCTGCTCAAGATCGCGGGCTCGTCGCGCGCCGCCACGGCCAAAATCCTCTACGGCCTCGTCTCGTGCGGCATCGTGGAGTGGAAGCAGGAAGGCGTCGAGCGTCCCGCAAGCGGCCGGGGCGGCTTCCACGGGCTCAACGTGGAAGTGTCCGCGCAGCCTTCGGAAAGATCGCCCGGTCATGCCGAGCTCGTCAAGAACACTTACCGCCGGATCGACTGGCTGACCCACTACGAGCTGCTCGGGATCCCGCGCGATGCGCCCCCCGAGAGAGTCGCGGAGGCCTACTTCGAGAGGAGCCGCCTGTTCCACCCGGACCTGCGGCACCGCGAGGACCTCGGCAAGTTCGAGCGCGAGCTCAACGCGGTGTTCGAACGGATGAAGATCTCGTACGACACGCTTTCCGACGTGGAGAAGCGGGCGCTCTACGATCAGAGCCTGGACGCGGCCCCGCAGTCGCTCTTCATGGTCGACGCCCCGACGACGGACCCCGAAGCGCGCAAGAAGCTCGCGACGCAGAACTTCCGGCGTGCGCGGCAGCTCATCGAAGAACGCGACTACCATCCCGCGGTCGAGATGCTCCGGGAGGCCGTGCGGTTCGTGCCCGACAACGCCGAGTTCCGCTACGTCTTGTCGCAGGTCGAGCTGAAGAACCCCAACTGGATCGACCAGGGCCTCGCCAACCTCAAGGAGGCGGCCCGTCTCGACGGCCGCCGCGTCGGCCTCTCCCTGGAGGCCGCGCGGACCCTGCTCGAACACAAGCGCCCGGCCGAGGCCGAGCCGTTCGCCCGCCGCGCGGTCTCGCTCGATCCGTCCCCGGAAAGCGAGGAGCTGCTCCGGAAGGTGCTCGAGGCCGCCGCCGCGGCGCCGACGCCTGCCAACATCCTCGAGCCTCCCGCGAACGAAACGCCGCCCGACGTCCTGAGCGGCGAGGAGGAACGACCCCAGGGGCTCCTCTCCCGTCTCTTCCGACGCGGTTGACCGCGATCCTGACGGGCCTGGGGCTCTCGGCCGCCGCGGGCCTCAACGCGTGGGCGGTCCTGCTCCTCTTCAACGGGCTCGCCCTGCTGCTGCCGCAGGAATTCCCCGGACCCGCCGCGGCCTTTCTCTCGAGCCACGGCGTTCTGACGGCGAGCGTCATCCTGTTCCTCGCCGAGTTCGTCGCCGACAAGATCCCCATCGTCGATCACCTCTGGAACCTGGCCCAGACGCTGCTGCGCCCGGCCGTCGGCGCCCTGCTGATGCTCGCGGCGGTGCCCGAGACGTCCGCGGCCGCCCGGGCGGGGCTCGCCCTCGCGGGTGCTCTCGCGACTCTCGCCACGCACTTTGCCAAGTCGACGACGCGGCTGACCTCGACGGCCGCGACCCGCGGGATCGCGCAGGTCGCGCTTTCCCTCGCCGAGGATGCGTTCGCCGTGGCCCTGGGCGCTCTCGTGTTCTTCGTCCCGTGGTTCACGGCGATCTTCCTCGGCGCCCTGACCGTCCTGATGATCGCGGACCGCCGCCGGGTCATGCGCGGGCTCGGCGTGCTGTTCTTCCGGCTGAAGCACCCGCGGCGCGCCCGGTCGGCGTGACATGCCGTACCTGCTGGACGGCAACAACCTGATCGGGCTCGTCCGGCGGGTCGCGCGGCCGACCGAGGAGGACCGGCAGGCCCTCGTCGCCGAGCTCGCCGATCGCCTCCGGTCCACCCGGGCACGGGCGATCCTCTTCTTCGACGGACCCTCCGGGGGGCGCGGTTCGAGCCTCGGGAGCCTCTCGGTCCGGCGTCCCACCGGAGCGAGCGCCGACGACGCCATCGTCGCCGAGGTCGCCTCGCTCAGGAGCCCGGGGGAGGCTATCGTCGTAACGTCCGATCGGGGCCTCGCGCGGCGGGTTCGGGACGCCGGTGGAAAAATCTGCACACCGGAGGACTTCTTCGCCCGGTTCGGACGCGGCGCCCCGGTCGGCGGAAGAGCACCGGCGCCGGAAGCGGTCGACGTCGAGGCGTGGCTCGAGTATTTCGGCGACGAGCGGAATCGGGACCGCGAATAGGCCGCCGGATTGTTCCGGGCGCGGACGGAGTGTGACTGGACCAAACAAGGTGATGAGGTCAGGCAAGGCGAGCGCGGCGAAAGCTCCGTCGGCGCGCAGGAGCCCTCACCCGCATGGTAGAGTCTGTATGGCTCCGAGCGGGCCACGCGATCGCTCCGGACTTCGTTTTGGAGAGCCGGAGAGGAAAGTCCGAACTCCACACGGGCAGCATGCCGGGTAACGCCCGGTCGCGGCGACGCGAAGGAAAGTGCCACAGAAAACAAACCGCCTTCCGAAAGGACGGCAAGGGTGAAACGGTGCGGTAAGAGCGCACCGCCCCTCCGGCAACGGGGGGGGCACGGTAAACCCCATGCGGAGCAAGGCCAAATAGGGGGACAGCGGGCGCCCGTCCCACCTCACGTCACGTGAGCTGTCTCCGGGTCGGCTGCTCGAGCCCGAGGGCGACCTCGGGCCCAGAGGAATGATCGCGACTCCGGGCAACCGGAGCACGGGATTCGGCTTATCGGCCCGCTCGGGGCTTTTGGCTGCGCGACCGGCCGCCAAGAGAGTTGGCTACGAGGGCCCGGCCGCGCCGGCATGGCTCGATGCGTGACGTCGTCTGCCCTCCGCGCCTCCAGCCCGGCTCGACGATCGGGATCGCCGCAATCTCGGGCCCGGTGGATCCCGACCGACTCGACGCCGGCGTCGCGTATCTCGAGGGGCGCGGATATCGGGTCGTGCTCGCCTCGAACGTCCGGGCCCGACGCGGCTTCCTCGCCGGATCCGACCGGGAGCGCGCCGTCGGATACCGGGAGCTCCTCGGCCACCCGGAGGTCGACGCGATCTTCTTCGCTCGCGGCGGGTACGGGGCGGTGCGCGTCCTCGACCATCTCTCGCCCTCGGACGTCGGCGCCCGCCCGCTCATCCACCTCGGCGGCTCCGACCTGACCGCGCTCTTCGCCTTCCTGCGGGCCGCGACCGGGCTCGTGACGTTCTACGGACCGATGCCCGCCGTCGCGATGGCCAAAGAAGAGGGCCTCGACTGGGAGCCCGTCCTCTCCGGCGCGCGTCCGGAGAGCCACTCGTTCCGCGCGGGGGACGTCCTCGCGGGCGGCGTCGGCGAGGGCCCGCTCGTCGGGGGATGCCTGTCGCTGGTGGCCTCGCTCGCAGGCACGCCCGAGGCAGTGGATGCGAGGGATGCCGTCCTCTTCTGGGAGGACGTCGGCGAGCCGGCCTACCGGCTCGACCGCATGTTGACCCAGCTGGAGCGCTCGGGTACCCTCGATCGACTAAAAGCCATGGTCATCGGCTCGATTTCGCCCGGCCCCCGCGGCGGCGGAAAGGCCCCCGTCGCCGTCGGCGCCTGGCTCGCGGACCGTTTCGCCGGGGCGCCCTACCCGGTCGTGCGGGGCTTTCCCGCGGGTCACCTGCGCCGTTCCCGCACGCTGCCGCTGGGGGTTTCCGTCCGCGTCGATGCGGAGCGGCGGGTCCTCGAGTTTCTCGGCCCCGGAGCGGCCTGAGGAACGGATGCCCTCCGTGAAGGCCGTCTTCAAGTCCGGGCCGGGCGGGGCGGGGAAGAGCCCGTACGAGAAATTTCTCGTCGGCCACGCGATGGGGGACATCATCTTCTCCGAGGGCGACATCGGCACGGAGATGTTCATCGTCCAATCCGGGACGGTGGAGCTGCTCAAGACGATCGGGGGCGAAACCCGCGTCCTCTCGACACTCGAGAAGGGCGACTTCTTCGGCGAGATGAGCGTCCTCGAGGACGTCCCACGGACCGCCTCGGCACGCGCCAAGACGGACGTCGAGCTCGTCCGGATCAACGGCGCGACGTTCGACGCCATGCTCAAGTCGAACACCGAGATCGCGATCCGCATGATGCGCAAGCTCTCGCGCCGGCTGCGCGAGGTCACCGCCATGCTGGAGGAATCGCTCGGCCGGCGCGTGGCCGAGGAGGAACGGCCGGTTCAGAAGCGGCCCGCCCCGGAACGCAACGCCTGCCGCCTGGTCGGCGAGGACCCGCCCTCGGAGTTCTTCCTCAACCGCGAGGGCGATACGCTCATCGGGCGCAGCGACCCCGTCACCGGGATCACCCCCGACGTCGACCTGACGCCGCTCGACCCGCAGAGGTCGACCTCGCGCCGCCACGCCAAGCTCTATCTGATGGGCGACACTTACTACGTCATGGAAGAGATCGGTGTCATGAACGGAACGCACGTCAACGGCAATCGCCTCGCGACGGGCGTTCCGGTCGCCATCGCCAACGGCGACGTCCTGAAATTCGGCCTCGTCCCGCTGACCTTCCTGGCGCCCGAGACGTAGCTGACGCCCGCGCCCGGCGCACCTCCGCCTCCGCTCCGCCCGGGCGACCCGATCGCCCGACTGCCCGGGATCGGGCCGACCCGCGCGATCCGTCTCGCCGAGGCCGGTGTGGCGACGGTGGCCGACTTCCTGCTCGCGCTGCCGTTTCGCTACGAGGACCGGCGGCACTTCGCCACGGTCGCGAGCCTCGAGTGGGAAAAGCCCGCGACGATCCTCGTCCACTTCCAGGGCGTGCGCTCGATCCGGATGCGCCGCGGCCTCCTGCGCGTCGAGGCCGTGGCCGACGACGGCACGGGGGCCGTGCGGGTCGTCTGGCACAACCGTTACCCGTCCTTCGCGAAGGCTCTGGCGGACAGGCGCGCCGCGCTCTACGGCACGCCGGTGGCCGGGAGCCGGGGCGAGATGCGGATCGAGAACCCCGAGACCGAGCTCTTCGACCCGGGCGAGGAAGCCGACCCCCTCCATTCCGGCCGCATCGTCGGGATCTACCACCGCCTGGCGGAGATCCCGTCCCGCCCCTGGCGCGTCCTCGTCCGGAGGGCCCTCGACGCTCTCGCTCCCGACTTTCGCGCGATCTCGGCTCCGGCGGCAACGCTTCTCCGGGCCTTCGAGGAGGCGCATTTCCCCACCCGAGAAGATTCCTCCGGGCCGGCGCGGGCCGAGCTCGCCGCGGAGGAGCTCCTGACCCTCGCCGCGCGCATCGAGGACCGCCGGGCGCGGCTGCGCGCCCGACCCGGTCTGGCCCTGCCGGCCGAGGACACGATCCGGAGGCTCGCGCGCTCGGCCCTGCCCTTCCCGTTGACCGGCGCCCAGAAAAGGGCGGTGCGGGAGATCGCGGAGGATCTGGGCTCGGGACGGGCCATGGCGCGACTCCTCCAGGGCGACGTCGGCTCGGGCAAGACCATCGTCGCCGGCCTCGCGATCCTGCTCGCCGCCAAGAACGGCGCGCAGGCCGCCCTCATGGCGCCAACCGAGATCCTCGCCGAGCAGCACGCCGAGAGCCTCGCGTCCTGGCTGACGGGAGCGGGCGTGCGTCTCGGGCTGCTGACCGGGCGCGTGCGCGGCGCCCCACGTCGGCACCTGCTCGCGGCCCTCGCCGCCGGCTCGATCGACGCCCTCATCGGGACGCACGCCCTGGTCGAGTCGCCCGTGAAGTTCCGCCGTCTCGGCCTCGTCGTCGTCGACGAGCAGCACCGGTTCGGCGTGGCGCACCGTTCGCGCCTCTTTCGCAAGGGCAACCCGTCCCCGCACGTCCTCATCATGACGGCCACCCCGATCCCGCGGTCGCTCGCCTGGGCGATCTATGGCGAGCTCGACGTCTCGGTCCTCGACGAGAAGCCCCCGGGCCGTTCCCCGGTCGTCACCCGCGTGCGCGAGGAGGCCGCCCGCGACCGCGTCTACCGCTTCGCCGGCGAGCGGGCGGCGGCGGGGGAGCGGGTCTACGTCGTCGTCCCGGCGATCGAGGAGGGCGCCCGCGAGGTTGCCGCGACGCGCGATACCGCCGGACGCCTGTCGGCGGCCCTGCCGGGAGTTCGCGTCGGCGTCCTCCATGGCCGCATGCCGCCCGCCGAGCGCCAGGCCGTGCTGGCGGACTTCGCCGCGGGGCGGTGCCCGATCCTCGTCTCGACGACCGTCGTCGAGGTCGGCGTCGATGTGCCGGAGGCGACGCTGATGATCGTCGAGAACGCCGAGAGCTTCGGTCTCGCCCAGCTCCATCAGCTGCGGGGGCGTGTCGGACGCAGCGCGAGGCCGTCGTGGTGCGCGCTCGTCGTCGGACGCGCAGCGACGGAGGACGCGCGGCGACGGCTCGCCGTCCTCGAACAGACGTCCGACGGATTTCTCATCGCCGAGAAGGACCTCGAGGCGCGCGGCCCCGGCGACCTCCTCGGGACGCGGCAGAGCGGCCTGCCGTCCCTTCGCCTCGCGGATCCGCTCCGCGACCTCGCCCGGCTGCCGCAGGCCCGCCTGGAGATCCTGGCGCGGCGGGTCCGCCACGAGTCCGTGGCCAGCGACCTGTTCGGTTATCCCTAGGCAGACGGCAGACGGCAGACGAAGGGTCGGCCGTTCCCGGACCGCGTGGTACAAGATCGGCTCCGGAGGTGCGATTGAAAGTTCTCGTGACGGGAGGCACCGGTTTCGTCGGGACCCACCTGGTCAACCGCCTGCTGCACCGCGGCCACGCCGTCGGGGTCCTGGCGCGCTCTCCCGAGAAGACACGCAACCGTTACAACCGCCCGGTCGAGGCGGTCGCGGGCGACGTGCTCGATCCCGCCTCGCTCGCCGCGGCGGCCGCTGGCCGCGAAGCCCTGATCCACCTCGTCGGGATCATCAACGAGAAGGGCAACCAGACCTTCGACCGCATGCACCGGGAAGCGACGGAGAACGCCGTCGCAGCCGCGAAGACCGCCGGAATCCGACGCTACCTCCACATGAGCGCGATGGGAAGCTCCGAGGACTCGCCCTCCGCGTACGGCCGGACCAAAGCGGCCGGCGAGAAGGCCGTCCGGGCTTCCGGCCTCGACTGGACGATCTTTCGTCCGTCGATCATCTTCGGCCCGGGCGACGGGTTCGTTTCCCTCCTCGCCCCGATCGTCAAGGGAAACCCGGGCTTCATTCCGGTCATCGGCCCGGGAACGACGCGCTTCCAGCCGGTCTCGGTCTTCGACGTCGCCCGCGTCTTCGCCGACGCTCTCGAGAAGCCGGAGACCGTGAGGCAGACCTACGAGGTCGGCGGGCCCGAGATCCTGACCCTGAACGACATCGACCGCGACATCGCCGCGGCGGTCGGCAAGCCCGGCAAGCCGCTGATCCACCTTCCGCTCTGGTACGGGCGCCTGCTCGCCTCAGGCTTCGAGTGGCTGGCGCGGCGCGGCGTCTTCGCCGATCCTCCGCTGACGCGCGATCAGCTCCGGAGCCTCTCGCGCGACAACACCGGTGACACCGGGCCGACGGTGGCGACGTTCGGCGGTGAGTGGCGGCGGTTCTCGCCCGGCATCCGCGAATACCTCTCGAACGGACGCCACGATCCGCGCTCCGGGACCGGCGAAGAGGTGGAGATCGAGCGGCGGGCGGTGATGAGGATCAGGTAATCAGACCGCAGGCCGCAACAGGGTCCCTCTGCCGTCTGCCGTCTGCCCGTCTGCCGTCTGATTACGGGCTCTTCCTCAGCCGGATCTCGCCCGACGTCGTCCGAATCACGATTTTCTCGCCACCTCCGTTCAAGACCGCCGTCGCGCGCTGCGTGCCCGGCTTCTTGTCGATCGTGAGGTAGCCGAAATCCGAGCGGATCGGATTCTCCTCGTCCTCGGCGCCCGTGACGACGAGCTCGACTTCGGCCTTCGTGTCGGCCGGGATCGAGAGCGACACGTCGCCGCCCGAGTTGCGGATGGTGATCCCGCCCCGGATGTCCTTCGAGGTCACGCCGATTCGCACGTCCCCTCCCGCCGTCTTCGCGCGTACGCTGCCGCCGACGCGGGGCACGATGACGTCGCCGCCCGCCGTGTTCGCGTCGAGGTTCCCGCCGACGCTCTGGATGCGGATGTCGCCGCCGGCCGTGTCGGCCAGCGCCGAGCCGGAGATCGAGTCCACGAGAATGTCGCCGGCCGCCGTCGACACCCTGAGGTCGCCGGTCACGGGGCCGAGCACGACGTCCCCGCCGAAGGTCTTCAGCTCTCCGCCCGCGCCGATGCCGCCGACCCGGATCTCGCCCGAGTGGGTGAGGATCTTGACGCGGCCGCTGACCCGCCCGATCCGGTAGCTGCCGCCGCTCGTCGTCGAGAGGAAGTCGCCCGCGACGTCGCCGCGCACCACCTCGCCGTCGAAGTCGGCGGGCGGGGCCGGGGGAGCCGGGGGCGCGGGCGCGGCGGGCCGGGCCGGAGGCGCCCCGGGTGCGGGCGGCACCGGAGGCACCGCATGCACGCGGGGGCTCGAGACGACCGGCGGCGGGACGTTGACGTGCACGTCCGGCACCGTGACGACGAACTCGCGGCGACCCGACACGAGCGGCCTGGCGTCCGCCTCCTTCGTTCCGGCGGCGAGCAGGAGGACGGTGCCGTTGAGGGTCTGGAGGCGGACCGACCCGCCTCCCTTTCCGATCGAGCCGCTGTACTCGCGGCGAGGGTCGGCGATGCGGATCGTCCGGATCTCGCGGTTGATCGCGCGGACGTCCTTCTCCCGCTCGCGGATCTCCTTTTCGGCATCGCGGATCTCGCGCTCGACGTCCTTCATCGATTCGTCGAGCTCCTGGTCGAGCTGATCGAGGTCCACCGTGCTCGTGTCGCCGTCCTCGTCGGTCACGACGATCTGGCGCGATTTCTTTCCGTGGCTCCGCGGAAGGTCACCGCCGCCGGCCCGCCCCGGCAGGAGCGGCTGCTTCGGCAGGGGAAAGCTCGACGCGATGGTGCCGTTCATCGTCTCGGCCGACAGCTCGAACTGCGCGTCCTTCGGGAGCACCAGCGTGACCGAGCCGTTGACCGACTGGAGCTCGACGCTGTCCTCGGCCGAGAGCGCCCGGGATGCGGCGTCGATCGAGCCGTTGACGGTCTGGGCCTCGAGAGACCGGTGCACGCCACGCGCGTCGATGGCGCCGTTGACGGAACCGAGCGTGAGCTCGCCGTCGAGGTCCTTGACGCGAACGTCGCCGTTGACCGTCTTCAGCTCCGCCGCGACGCCCGGGGGCACCGTCAGGACGTAGTTCGCCACGACCCGGCAGCGCGAGCACGCCGAGTCGCGGCCACGGTCTCCGCGACCGTGCATGCCGGGCCAGCGTGTCTCGAGCGACCAGCCGTCGCCGTCGTGGCTCTGGGCGACGCGCGTGCTCTTCAGGAGGTCGTCGGCCTGTTTCTGCGTCGGCGCGGAGACCGTCACCGTCACGACCGCGGAGAACTCGCGCCCCGGCGACGCGACGATGTCGCCCGAGACGTTGTCGACCGAGAGCGTCTGCCCCGACGCGAGCGTTCCGTTGATGCGCTCGGTGCGGGTCGCCGCGCCTTGCTCCGCCTTGCCGGTCGAGACCAGCATGAGGAGGAGCCCGAGAGCGAGAAGGATCCAGACCGCGAGCCGATCGGCGCGCGCCGTCGGCGTTTCGTGTTCCTCGCGGGACCGTTCGAACTTCAGCGTGTTCATCGTGAGAGAGAGACGTTGGCTCGGCATGGGAGTTTCGCTGCGCCCTTTCTCAGAAGGAGATCGCCTTCAGTGCGGACGCCGCCTTGGCGCGCACGAAGCCGTTCTCCTGGGGATCGATTGCCTTCTCGCGCAACGACTCGATCGTCGCGCTCGTCCGGCGACTGCTTGGCGGCGGCCGCGAGTGCGTCGACGGCGGCGAGGCGCACGGCCGGGTTCTTGTCGGAGGACAGCGCCTCGAGAAAGACCGTCCGGATCTCGGGCGTCATCGTGAACGACGCGAGCGCGTCGGCGGCTTTCTTGCGGACTCCCGGGTTCGGATCCTTGCGGAGCGTCGACGACAGGGCGGCGACGATCTCGGGGGAGGCCGTCGCGCTGCCCGCGCCGTAGTGCTCGGAGACGAGCGCGATCGCGCGCGAGCGGTCGCCGGCGGTGTCGGCGCTGCGCGAGACCATGTACGCCAGCAGCTTCGCGACCTCGGGCTCCTCGGGGCGGCCGACGACCGTCTGCCGCGTCGTGACGTCGAACTCGATGCCCACACGGCCGTCCTTGTCCGCCGGCCGGTAGGACACGTTCGAGAGACGGGGGCTCGCCGACAGATCCGGCAGCGGCGAGGCGCTCGGCCGCGCGGCTGCGGTCGTCGCGGCCGCCGGGGCGGGGGACGGCGAAGGCTTCGCGCCGGTCGGCACGTTGCGCGCGACGAGGTACCCGAGACTGCCGGCGACGAGGAGCGCCGCGGCCCGGGCGAGCGGGCGCGCCACGCGCGGGCGCGGACGGAACTCCCGGACCCGCCGGCGGAGCAGCTCCTCCTCCATCAGGTCGAGGGAGCGGCGGCGGAACTCGGGCGTGACCGGGGCGTCCGGATCGGTGCCGAGGACCGTCCACAGGTCTTCGAGGCGGGCCATCTCGCCGCGGCAGGCCTCGCAGCCGGCCAGGTGCGCGGACAGCTCCCGGCGCGAGGCTTCGTCGGCTTCCCCGGCGAGGCGATCGAGAGCGATCGTGGTTACGTCGCGGCAGTCCATGATTCTCCCTCCGAGAAATGGGCCTTCAGCGTTTCGACGGCCCGGAAGATGCGGGTCTTGACGGCGCCGACCGAGATCCCCAGGGTCTCCGCGATCTCGGCGTACGGCATGCCGTGGTAGCGGGCGAGGACGAGCGCTTCGCGCTGCTCGTCGGACAGTTGCGAAAGCGCCTGGCGCACCGCGTGACGGCGCTCCCGCGACGCGATGAGGGTTTCGATCCCTTCGCCGCGGGCGCTCGGCTCGGCGACGGCCTCGAGCGGCACGACCGTGGCGCGGCGGTCGCGCCGGCGCCGGTCGCGGCAGGCGTTGGCCGCGATGGCGAAGAGCCACGAGGCCACGCCGGCCCGTCCGTCGTACTGGTGCGCTCTCGAGATCACCTTGACGAAAACCTCCTGTGTCACTTCCTCGGCCGAGGCCCGGTCCGAGAGCATCCGGTCCGTGAACCGGAGCAGGGCCGGCGAGTAGCGCTCGAAAAGCTCGGCCGCACCGCCGGTGTCCCCGCGGCGAATCCTCTCGAGCAGGTCGAGATCCTCGCTGCCTCTGGTTTCCATTCAGCCCGGCCAACAGGGGAGACGTCGCGCGGGAGAGAAGGTTTCGACCCCCCTCGGGGGTGAATCTAAGGCCTTTGGCCCGCCCCCACAAGCCTCGCCGCTTCAGAGGCTTGCTATAGTCCCAGCCGCTTGGAACACAAGGTCGTCGACTTCGCGATCCAGCTCGCGGTGATCCTCTTCGCCATCTCTTTCCACGAGTCGGCCCACGCCTGGACCGCGCTCAGGTTCGGCGACCCGACCGCCCGCGACCTCGGGCGGATCAGCCTCAACCCCATCCGGCACATCGATCCCGTCGGGAGCATCCTCGTCCCGGCGCTTCTGTACTTCTTCTCGGGCCTCATCTTCGGTGCGGCCAAGCCGACGCCGGTCGACCTGCGCCGGACGAAGAACCCGCGCCTCGCCAACCTCGCAGTCTCCGCCGCGGGGCCGCTCTCGAACCTGCTTCTGGCGGGGTTCGGAATCGTGCTTCTGCGCGTGATCGGAGCCGTCGATCCCGCCGCCATGGCGGACCTCGTGGACGCCCTCCGCGGGAATCGCTTCGCGGCCGGCACGCTGGCCCCGGTCGCCTACGTTCTCTACTTCTTCTCGATGGTCAACGTGATGCTGGCCGTCTTCAACCTCCTGCCGATACCGCCGCTCGACGGGAGCGGTGTCGTCGTGTCGCTCGTCGGCGCGCCCGCGGCCAGGCTGTATGCGACGATCGCGCCGTTCGGGTTCATGATCCTGATCCTCCTGATCGCCACGCCCGTCCTCGGCACGATTTTCCGCCCCATCCAGGTCACCGTCCTGCGCCTCATCTTCGGAGGGTTGTGATGGGCGACATCGTCCTCTCGGGCCTTCGCCCGACCGGCCGGGTCCACCTCGGCAACTACTTCGGGGCAGTCAAGAACTGGGTCGACCTCCAGAACACGGGCAAGTACCGCTGCTTCTTCTTCGTGGCCGACCTCCACGCGCTGACGACCGAGTACGCCGACACGGCGGCCCTCGCCGCCAACACGCGGGAGGCCGTGCTCGACTGGCTGGCGGTCGGGCTCGATCCGAAGGCCTCGACGATCTTCCTGCAGTCGCGGGTCCCGCAGCACGCCGAGCTCGCGCTGTACTTCTCGATGATCACCCCGCTCGGCTGGCTCGAGCGCGTTCCGACGTACAAGGACCAGATCGAGCAGTTGCGATCGAAGGACCTCGGGACGCACGGGTTCCTCGGCTATCCCGTCCTCCAGACGGCCGACATCGCGATCTACCGTGCCAACCTCGTTCCCGTCGGCGAGGACCAGGCGAGCCACCTCGAGATTTCCCGCGAGATCGTCCGGCGGTTCAACGGCCTCTACGGGGAAGTCTTCCCGGAGCCCAGGGCCCTCTTCACGCCGACGCCGAAGGTCAACGGCATCGATGGGCGCAAGATGTCGAAGTCGTACGGCAACACGATTGGCATCACCGAAGCGGCGGACTCCGTGCGCGAAAAGGTCATGGCGATGGTGACCGATCCCGCGCGGGCGCGGCGCGCCGATCCCGGCAACCCCGAGAACTGCAACCTCTTCCCCTTCCACGAGCTCTACTCGCCGCCCGCGGAAGTCGCGGTCGTCGACGTCGAATGCCGCACGGCCGCGCGGGGCTGCGTCGACTGCAAGAAGCACCTGATCGGCAACCTCAACGCCGCGCTCGAGCCGTTCCGGCAGAAGCGCGCCGAGCTCGTCGCCTCCTCCACCGACGTCGTGCGCGACGTCCTCCACGCCGGCGACGCCGCGGCCCGGGTGGCCGCGGAAGCCACGATGGAGAGGGTCCGGGCCGCCGTGAAACTGTCGCCGGAGCCGTGACCGTGGAAGAAGCCAATCGGGGCGGCCTGCCACCCGTCGCCATTCCGGCCTTCGCGGGGCCCCTCGACCTGCTCCTGCACCTGATCCGGATCAACGAGGTCTCGATCACCGACATCCCGATCGCCGAGATCACCGAGCAGTACACGGCGTATCTCGACGCGATGCGGGAGCTCGACCTCGACATCGCCTCCGAGTACATCGCCATGGCGGCGGAGCTCATCTACATCAAGTCGAAGATGCTCCTGCCCCGGGCGCCGGGGGAGCCGGAGGTCGACCCGCGCGCGGATCTGGCGCAGCGCCTCCTCGAATACGAGAAGTTCAAGCGCTCGGCCGAGACCCTCCACGCGGTCGACACCCTCCGGAGCGGCCTCTGGCCGCGGCCGGAGACCGAGATCCCGAGGGCCGAGGGAGCCGAGGAGACCCTCGAGGTCTCGCTCTTCGACCTGATCGAGACCTTTCGGACGGTGACCGAGAACTACCGGCTGGCGCACCCCCCGGCCCTGGCGATCCACCACCTGCGGTTTTCGGTCCGGGACAAGATGCTCGAGCTGCTCGCACGGCTCGACGAGCACCGGACGATGCCGCTGCTCGAGTTCCTCGGCCAGATGCGCTACCGCGCCGAAGCCGTGACGGCCTTCCTCGCCTGCCTCGAGCTCATCCGCCTCGGCGTCGTGCGAGCCTTCCAGACGCGCGCCTTCGCCGAGATCCACGCCACGCGCACGGATGTCGTTTTCACGCCCGACCAGATACGCGATACTTACAGCGAATGACCGAAACGACCGCCCCTTCCCCCGAGACCGACGCCGAGCCCCGGCCGCGGGAGACCTCGATCGAGAGGATCCTGCCGGCCCTCGAGGCCGTGCTCTTCTCGTCGCCCCGCCCCGTCAAGGAGAAGGACCTCGCCGATCTCCTCGAGGCGGCCCCCAGGGCCGTCTCGGCGGCGCTCGAACGGCTGGCCTCCCGCACCGACACCGAGGAGCGGGGCGTGCGCGTCGAGAAGGTCGCCGGGGGCTGGCGCTTCGTCACGCGGCCCGAGTTCGACTCGCTGCTCCGGAAGTTCCACGAGGTCACCGAGCGCAGCCGCCTGTCGCTCGCGGCCCTCGAAACCCTCGCGATCATCGCCTACCGCCAGCCGATCACGCTGCCCGAGGTCCAGGACATCCGCGGCGTCAACTCCTCGGGCGTTCTGAAGACCCTCCTCGAGAAGAAGCTCATCTCGACGGCCGGAAAGAAGCCCGTGGTCGGATCGCCGTTCCTCTACCGCACGACTCAGGACTTCCTGATTCGCTTCGGATTGAACGATCTGGCCGAGCTCCCGCGGCCCGAAGACCTCGACGCCGACCTCGCGGCGACCGTCGAGGCGCGCGAGATCGCGGCGCCGACGGCGACCGAAACCTCGATCCACGTCGAGACCGGCGCGGCGGCGCCCGAAGACGAGCCGGGCGCGGACGAGTCGTCGGTCGAGGAGTGACGCTGCCTCAAGTCCGCATCCAGAAGATCATCGCATCGACGGGCGCGGCGTCGCGGCGCCAGGCCGAGGAGTGGATCCGGGAAGGCCGCGTCCGCGTCAACGGCCGCGTCGCCGTGCTCGGCGAGCGCGCCGACCCGGAGAAGGACTCGATCAAGGTCGACGAGAAGCGCGTCCGTCCGGCCTCCGGGCCGAAGACCTACATCCTGCTCAACAAGCCGAAGGGCTTCGTCACGACCGTGTCCGATCCGCAGAGCCGGGACACCGTGCTCGACCTGCTGCCGGGGAAACTGCGCCGCGGGATCAAGCCCGTGGGGCGCCTCGACGTCCAGACCGAGGGTCTCCTCCTGATGACCGACGACGGCGACCTCGCGCGGCTCGTCACGCACCCCTCGACCGGCTGCGCCAAGGAATACCTGGTCAAGGTGGCCGGGGAGCCCTCCGAGTCGAAGCTCGAGAAGCTGCGCCGGGGAGGGCTCCGGCTCGACGGACGCCCGACGAAGCCCTGCGGCATCGAGCGTGTGTCCGGCACGCCGCGCAAGGGCGAAGAGGAAGGCAACTCCTGGCTCCGCGTGACGCTTGACGGAAGGCCGCTCCCGCCAGATCCGCCGGATGTTCGAGATGGTCGGCCATCCCGTCTCGAAGTTGAAGCGCGTGGCGATCGGCCCGATCCGCGACGCCCGCCTGACGCCCGGGCGCCTTCCGCCGGCTCGCCGAGGCCGAGGTCGCGGCCCTCTACCGCCTGGAAAAGAAGGCTTGAGCCCGACCCTCATCGTCGCCATCGACGGCCCCTCCGGGGCCGGGAAGTCGACGGTGGCGAAGGCCCTCGCCTCGCGTCTCCGGGTGCCCTACATCGACACGGGCGCCATGTACCGGGCCGTAGGGCTCGCGGCGGAGCGGGCCGGGGTGCCGCTGCCGATCGAAGACCCGGACCGGGTCGCCGCGATTGCCGAGGCGTCCCGCGTCGAGCTCTTTCCGGCAGCCGGAGGCAGCCGCGTCCTTCTCGACGGCGAGGACGTCTCGTCCGAGATCCGGCGGCCGGAGATCTCGCTCTACGCCTCGGCGGTCTCCGCCATCCCCGCGGTCCGCCGGACCCTCGTCGCCCAGCAGCAGCGGGTGGGCCGGGAGCGTGGCGGGGTCCTCGAAGGCCGGGACATCGGCACGAAGGTGTTCCCGGACACCCCGCACAAGTTCTTCCTGACGGCCGACCCGGCCGAACGAGCCGCCCGCCGCACCCGGGAGCTCGCCGAGCGGGGCAACCCTCGTCCCTACGAGGACGTGCTCCGGGAGATGGAAAAGCGCGACCGGGACGACGGTTCGAGGGCCGACTCGCCCCTGACCCTGGATTCCCGATATACCCTGATCGACTCGACAGGCCGGACCGCCGGGGACGTCGTGGACGAGATCGAAAGGCGGGTTCGCGGGGCGATTTGACTGGGCCGCCGCTGAACCCATAGGATATTGCTTTGCAAATCAGCGACTTAAGAGAGGGGATCCCTTTTCCAATGCCGGGAGAAAAGCGCAAAGCGACAGGAGGTCGGGAAGCCGAGCCGATGGAAACAGAGCAGGAACTGACGGCCCAGGAGTACGAACACCTTCTGGCCCAATACGAGAACTCCTTCAAGAACTTGCAGGAGGGACAGATCATCCGCGGCCGCGTTCTCACGATCACGCCCTCGGAAGTGATCGTCGACATCGGCTACAAGTCGGAGGGCATCATTCCGCTGTCCGAGTTCACCGACTTCTCCGGCCAGGTCACGATCAAGCAGGGCGATCCCGTCGACGTGCTGCTCGAGCGCACGGAAGACCAGAACGGCTACGTCGTCCTGTCCAAGGACAAGGCCGAGAAAATGAAGGTCTGGGACGAGGTCGAGAAGTCGTACCGCTCCGGCACGACGGTCCGCGGCCGCGTCATCGACCGCATCAAGGGCGGCCTCGCCGTGGACATCGGCGTCAAGGCGTTCCTCCCGGGCTCCCTCGTCGACGTCAAGCCGGTCAAGAACCTCGAGGCGCTGCGCGGCAAGGACCTCGACTTCAAGGTCATCTCGGTCGACAAGAAGCGCGGCAACATCGTGCTCTCGCGCAAGGCGGTCGTCGAAGTCGAGCAGGAGGCCCGCAAGAAGGAGACGCTCCAGCTCCTCGAGGAAGGCCGTGTTCTCCGCGGCACGGTCAAGAACCTCACCGACTACGGCGCGTTCGTCGATCTCGGCGGGCTCGACGGCCTGCTCCACGTGACCGACATGTCCTGGGGCCGCGTCAACCATCCGTCCGACCTGGTCAAGGTCGCCGACGAGATCGACGTCGTCGTCCTCAAGTTCGACCGCGAGACCGAGCGCGTCTCGCTCGGCACCAAGCAGCTGACCGAGGACCCCTGGGCCCACGTGCCCGAGAAGTACCCGGCGGGCTCCCGCGTCACCGGCCGCGTCACCAACGTGACCGACTACGGCGCCTTCGTCGAGCTCGAGGACGGCGTCGAGGGGCTCGTGCACGTCTCCGAGATGTCCTGGTCGAAGAAGATCAAGAATCCCTCCAAGGTCGTCTCGCCCGGCGACACGGTCGAGGCCGTCGTCTCCGACGTCAATCCCGAGGCGCGCCGCATCTCGCTCTCGCTCAAGGACACGCTTCCGGATCCGTGGGAGAGCGTCGCATCGAAGTACGCCGTCGGCAGCCGTGTCGCCGGAAAGGTTCGCAACCTCACCGATTTCGGCGCGTTCGTCGAGCTCGAGGAGGGCATCGACGGACTCGTCCACGTGTCCGACATGTCCTGGACCCGCCGCGTCAAGCACCCGTCCGAGGTCCTGAAGAAGGGCGACGACGTCGAGGCGATCATCACGTCGATCGACCAGGACAACCGGCGCATTTCGCTGTCGATCAAGGAATTCCAGCCCAACGACTGGCAGACCTTCAAGGACAAGCACCAGCCGGGCGACGAGGTCGAGGGCGTCGTCACCCGGGTCGCCGACTTCGGCGTCTTCGTGCAGATCGAGGGGCTCGTCGAGGGCCTGATGCACGTCTCCGAGACGCCGGTCGGACGCGGCGACAAGCTCCAGGACCACTACAAGGAAGGCGACACGGTCCGCGCCCGCATCCTGCGGATCGAGGACGCCGACATGAAGGTCGGGCTCTCGGGCGTCGGCGTCGGTTCGGCGGCGGCCCCGTCGGCTCCTCCGGCCGTCGCGGAGAGCGCCGCGGCTCCGGAGCCGGCCGCCCCGGCCCCGGCGGCCGCGCCGGCCGAAGCGGCGGCCGAGCCGGCGCCGAAGAAGAAGCGGACCCGCAAGAAGGCGGACGAGGCCGCGCAGGAGTAGCCGGACGGCGGGCGAGGGTGCCCGCCGGGCCGCGAGGAGATCGATGACGAAGGCCGAACTGATCGAGCGCGTGGCGGTGGCGACGGACGTCACGAAAAAGCAGGCCGAGGCGATCGTCGACACCGTGTTCGAGGCGATCGTCCGCTCCCTCAAGGAAGGCCAGAAGATCGAATTGCGCGGTTTCGGCTCGTTTCGCCTGCGGGAGCGCGGCGCCCGGATGGGACGCAACCCGAAGACCGGCGTGAAGGTCTCGGTTCCCGCGAAGAAGATCCCGTACTTCAAGCCGGGCAAGGAGCTGAAGGAACTGATCAACCGGTAATGCCGGAAGTTCTTTTCGCCCCCTGGCGTTACGAGTACCTCGTGTCCGACAAAGACCCGAAGTGCATTTTCTGCCAGGCGGCGACCGCCCCCGACGACGAAGCGTCGCTGGTGGTCGCCCGCGGGCGCCGAGTGTTCGTGATGCTCAACCGCTACCCTTACACCAACGGCCACGTGATGGTGGCTCCCTACGCCCACGAGGCGTGGTTCTCGGACTCGAGCGCCGAGACCCTCTCGGAGCTGATCGCGACGGTGACGCGGGCGCAGAAGATCCTGGTGGAGCACTACCGGACCGACGGCCTCAACGTCGGCGTCAACTTCGGGTCCGCGGCCGGAGCAGGCGTGGCGGGCCACTACCATGTGCACATCGTGCCGCGCTGGTCCGGCGACACGAACTTCATGACGGTCGCGGCCGGAGTGCGGGTCGTCCCGGAGGAGCTCGGCGCGACGCACGCGCGGCTGGCGCCCCTCTTCGCGGAGGCCGCACGATGACGGACGCCGCGCCCGCCGGCGCGCGAGCGCTCGCCGTACCTCGCGATGGCGCTGGCGTGGCTCGTTCCGGGCCTCGGTCATTTCTACCTGGGCCGGCGGAAGACCGCGGCCGCCTTCGCCCTCATCGTGACGCTCGCGTTCGTGGCGGGCCTGTCCTTCCAGGGACGGCTCTACACGGTCGAAGCGGGCCAGCCCCTGACGATTCTCGCGACCTTCGCCGTCTACGGCGCGGGCCTGCTGAACCTCGCCGCGCGCCTCTTTTCCGACAATCCGGGCGGCGCGATCCTCGCGACGACCTACGAGTACGGCTGCGCCTACCTGCTGACGAGCGGACTCATGAACCTGCTCCTCGTCCTGGACGCCTGGGACATCGCTTCGGGAAGGAAGCGATGATCGCCGCCCTCCTGCCGGTCGACCACTTTCTCATCATGTGCTTCTATGCGCTGCTCGTCTCGGCGTTCTTCGCCCTGCTCTGGCGCGAGGATCGGCGCGAGCGCTGGAAGCTTTTCGGCACGCTGCTCGGCTCCCTCGTCCTCGGCGGGCTCGCCGTGGCGTGGCTCATGTACCCGTTTCCGAAGTAAGGGGCGTCGTAACTCCCGAGTCCTTCCGCGAAAGACCGGCATCCTCTGTTGACTGGGGACGGCCGACTGCCGACTATTGACGCCGTGAACCTCCTCATCTCCGCCGGCGAAGCGTCCGGCGACCTGCACGGCGCGCGGCTGCTCGCGGCGCTGCGGAAGGCGCGGCCGGACCTGACGGCGTTCGGGATGGGGGGAGAGCGCCTCGCCGCGGCCGGCCTCGAGCGGGTGGTCGCCTCGGACGCCCTGTCGGTCGTCGGGATCTCCGAGGTCGTCGAGAAGCTTCCCGCGTTGCGCGGGGCCCTCCGGCGGCTCGACGCCGAGGCCCGCGCCCGCCGCCCCGACGCGGCCGTGCTGATCGACTTCCCCGACTTTCACGGCCTCCTCGCCCGGCGCCTCGTCCGCGACCGCGTGCCGATCGTCTATTACGTGCCGCCGCAGGTCTGGGCCTGGCGGCCGTGGAGGGCCCGCGCGCTCGCGCGGCGCGCGCGCCGCATCGTGACGCTCTTCCCGTTCGAGACCGAGATCTACCGCCGCCTCGGCGCCGACGCCGTCTGGGCCGGGCATCCCCTCGTCGAGGACGTGCGCGAGGGCCTCGCGGCCGCGCCGTCCCTTCCGCCCAAGACGCGCCGGCGACTGGTGCTGCTTCCGGGAAGCCGCCACGCCGAGCTCGAGCGTCACTGGGGCGACATGGCCGAAGCCGCCGAGCGGCTGGCGCGGCGGCTGGATCTCGAGGTCGTCGCCGTGCGCGCGCCGGGTCTCCCGGACTCGCTGTACGCGGACGCCGCCGGCCGAGGCATCCGCGTCGTCACGGATGGCCTCCACCCGCTGCTCGCCTCGGCCGACCTGGCCTTCGTCGCATCCGGGACGGCGACCCTCGAGGCCGCCCTCTGCGGCGCGCCCATGGTCGTCGTGTACCGCACATCCGGTTTCTCCCACGCGATCGCCCGGGCCCTCGTCCGGCTGCGCTGGATCTCGCTCGTCAACATCGTGGCGGACGAGGAGGTCGTTCCCGAGCTGCTGCAGGACCGGCTGACGCCGGAGGCGCTCGAGCGGGAAGGGGAGGCGATCCTCGCCTCGCCGGAGCGCCGCCAGGCCATGAAGGCCGGCCTCGCCCGCGTGGCGGGGGCGCTCGGTCCGCCCGGCGCCAGCGCCCGCGCGGCCGAGTTCGTCCTCTCGGCGGTCGGACGGTCCGCGGGGATGACGACCGACGCCTTCCCGCTCGCCCGATGAAGACGCTGCCGCGCCTGCTCGCCTACTTCGGCCGCTACCGGGCGCGCGCCGGCCTCGCGCTCCTCGCCATGGTCGTCGTGTCGGCCGCCACGGTGGCCCTGCTCTTCCTGCTGAAGAAGGTGATCGACGACGTGCTCGGCACGGGCGCTTCCGAGGCGCTGCCGGGCGTCGCCGCGGCCGGCTCCTCGGCCCGCATGGCGCCGCTCCTGCGCTGGCTGGAGGGAGCCTATGCCGCGGGTGTCGCGGCGGCGCGCTCGGCCGGACTCGATCCGCGGTTCGCCATCCCGCTCCTCCTGCTCGCCGCCCTCCTCGTCAAGAACGTCTTCGCCTATTTTTCGGAGTTCGCCCTCAACTCGATCGGCCTCGCGATGGTGCGGGACCTGCGCCGGGACGCCTATCGCTCGCTCCTCGGGCAGTCGACGCGCTTCTCCTCGGAGCGCTCCTCGGGCGACCTGATGACGCGCCTCCTCTCCGACGCCGAGCAGATCCAGATGGCCTTCGGCGCCCGCATGGCCGACTTCGTCCAGGGGATCCTCACGATGCTGCTCGTGCTGCTCTACGTCTTCTCGCTCAACTTCCGCCTGGCCCTGGCGGTCCTCGTCGTCGCGCCCCTCCTCGTCGTGCCGATCGTCGCCAACTTCCGCCGACTGCGGAGGACCGGGTTCTCGGCGCGCGAGCGGATCGGCGAGATGGGCTCGCTCCTCGGCGAGACGCTTCGGGGCCACCGCCTCATCAAGACCTACGCGATGGAGGAGTTCGAGGCCGCGCGTTTCGGCGACGCCAACCGCCGGTACTTCGCGGCGAGCCGCCAGTCGATCCGGCTGCAGGCCCTGAACTCGCCCCTGATGGAAATCCTCGCCGGCATCGGCCTGTCGGTGATCTTCATCTACGCGGCCGGCCAGATCCGCGCGGGCGTCATGACCGTCGGCGGGCTTCTGTCGTTTCTGGCGGCGATCCTCATGATGTACAAGCCGCTCAAGGACGTCACGCGCACGAACATCGTGCTGCAGGTGGCGCTCGCCTCCGCCGACCGCATTTTCGAGGTCGTCGACGCCGAGAACGAGATCCTCGAGCGGCCGGGCGCCCGCGAGCTGCCGCCCTTCGCGACGGCGATCGCCTACGAGAAGGTGACCTTCGCCTACGGCGCCGAGCCGGTCCTCGAGAAGGTCGATATCGTCATCCGCCGCGGCGAGACGGTCGCGCTCGTCGGCCCGTCCGGAGCGGGCAAGACGACGCTCGTCAACCTGCTGCCCCGGCTCTACGATCCCATCGCCGGCCGCGTGACGTTCGACGGGGTCGACCTGCGCGACGCGTCCCTCGCCTCGCTTCGGCGCCAGATCGGCCTGGTCACCCAGGACACGATCCTCTTCGACACCTCCGTCCGGGCGAACATCGCGTACGGCGCGGCCGCCCCGCCCGAGGAGAAGGTGCGGGCCGCCGCGCGGGCGGCCTGCGCCGACGAGTTCATCGAGCGCCTCCCGCAGGGCTACGACACGTCGGTCGGCGAGGGCGCCGAGCGCCTTTCCGGGGGCCAGCGCCAGCGTCTCGCCATCGCGCGCGCGATCTACAAGGACGCCCCGATCCTGATCCTCGACGAGGCCACCTCGCAGCTCGACACCGAGTCCGAGGCGCTGATCGCGAGGGCGCTCGCCAACCTGATGCAGGGCCGCACGACGCTCGTCATCGCGCACCGGCTCTCGACCGTCCGGCGCGCCGACCGGATCCTCGTGCTCGATCGGCGGCCGGATCGTCGAGGAGGGAAGCCACGCGGCGCTCTTGACTCGGCGCGGCCTCTATCGCAGGCTCCACGACATGCAGTACTTCGGAGAGAGCGAGACGGCCGTGCCCGCGCCGGCCGGCCCATGACTCTCCGAAGCATGACGGGCTTCGGCCGGGCCCGCGGGCCGATCGGCCAGGACTGGACCGCCGAGGTCGTGGCCCGCAGCGTCAACGGCCGGTTCCTCGACCTCACGGTCAAGACGCGCGAGACCGAGGCCGCTCTCGAGCCGGCCGTGCGGAAGGTCTTCGCACGCGAGCTCCACCGGGGAAAGGTCGACGTCGCCGTTCGCCTGCGGCGGAGCACCTCCCCGGACTCGGAGATCCGGATCGACGAGAGGCTCCTCGAGGGGCTCCTGTCGCGCGTCTCGGAGCTCGCGCGGAAGTACCCTCTCGAGGGACGGCTCGCCGCCCGGGACCTCCTCGCGGTGCCGGGGATCGTGACGATCGAGGCCGCCGAGGACGCCTTCGATCCGGAGGAGATCGCCGCGGTCGAAGATCTCGCCCGGAGCGCCGTGCGCGCCCTCGTCGCCATGCGCGAAGCGGAGGGCGCGGCGATCGCCGCCGACCTCTCGCCGCGGGTCGGGCTGCTCCGCGCGAAGGCCGCGGTCCTCGGAGGACGCCGGGAGGAGATCGCGCAGAACCTCGCGGCGACCCTCCGGGAACGCGTTCGGACGCTCTTCCCCGACACGCCCATCGACCCGGGACGCCTCGAGCAGGAGGCCGCTCTGGCGGCGGACCGCGCGGACGTGGCCGAGGAGCTGCAGAGGTTGAACGGTCACCTCGACCAGTTCGACGGGCTGCTCGCGAAATCCGCCGACGCCGTCGGCAAAACCCTCGACTTCCTGACCCAGGAGATCCTGCGCGAGCTCAACACGCTCGGCTCCAAGAGCCGGGACCTGGCCTCGACCCGCGAAATCCTCGACATGAAGGCCGAGGTCGAGAAGATCCGCGAACAGGTTCAGAACGTCGAATGACGGCGCCGCGCGGCTACCTGTTCATCGTTTCGTCGCCGTCCGGGGGAGGCAAGACCACGCTCATCCGGCGCCTGCTGGCGAAGCCCCCGGGCGAGCCCCTGCGCTTCTCCGTCTCGCACACGACGCGGCCCCGGAGGGACGGGGAGGGCGACGGGCGCGAGTACCACTTCGTGTCGGCCGCCGACTTCGAGAAGATGGCCCGCGCCGGAGAGTTCCTCGAGCACAACGAGGTGCACGGGAACTTCTACGGGACCGCGAAAGTCCGAAGTCCTGCCGCGGCTCGCCGCCGGGGAGGACGTGATCCTCGACATCGACGTCCAGGGCGCGCGGGACATCCGGCAGGCGATCCCCGAGGCGGTTTCGATTTTCATCGTGCCGAGCTCCGGTCGAGGAGCTCGAACGCCGGCTCCGCATGCGAGGCCTCGACGGGGAGGATGCGATCCGGAAACGCCTCATCAACGCCGCCAAAGAGATCGCGCAAGCCGAGGATTTTCAATACGTTATCGTGAATGATGACCTCGATCGGGCGGGTCTTGAGCTAGAATCCGTGGTCCGCGCCGCGAGGTTGACGCCGGCGCGGCAGGCGCGGGTCCTCGAGCGACTCCGCAAAGACTTCCGATAAAAGGGGTTCAGACAATGATCCAGCACATGCCCCCCGGTGTGGATAGCAAGTTCCGGCTCGTGCTCCTGATCGCGCGCCGCGCCGAGCAGCTCATGCGGGGCGCGCGCCCCAAGCTCGAGACCGACCGGCCGCTCAAGCCGACCCGGCTCGCGTCCGCCGAGTTCGAGGCCAACGAGATCCGGTGGGGGCTCGGCCAGGAAGGCGGCGTCCTCCAGGAGCCTGGCGAGGAATCGGTCGAGGGCGATCTCGTCGAGGAAGAGGCGGCCCGCTAGCCCCGTTCCCGGTTTTCATGAGCACGCCCCCGCGCGTCCTTCTCGGTGTCAGCGGGGGAATCGCCGCCTACAAGGCGGTCGAGGTCCTCCGGGGACTGACTTCCCGCGGCGCCGACGTACGCGTCGCGATGACGCGGGGCGCCCGCGAATTCGTGACGCCGCTGACCTTTTCGACTCTCTCGCGGCACGAGGTCCTGACCGAGGTCTGGGGGAGCGGAAACACGCCGGCGATCGATCACGTGGAGCTCGCCGGCGCCTGCGATCTGCTGGTCGTGGCGCCGGCCACGGCCCACACGCTCGCGAAGTTCGCGCAGGGCCTCGCCGACGACTTCCTGTCGACCTTCTTCCTCGCCTACCGGGGCCCGGTCCTCGTCGCGCCCGCCATGGAGACGGCGATGTGGGGCCACCCGTCCGTCCGCGCGAACGTGCAGACGCTCGTCTCCCGCGGCGTGCGTTCGATCGGGCCGGAGGCCGGACCGCTCGCCTCCGGGAAGACCGGCCCCGGGCGCATGGCCGAGCCCGACTCCATCGTCGAGGCCGCCTGGACGCTCGCGACGGGAGCGCACCGCGACCTCGCGGGCCTGCGCCTCCTCGTGACGGCCGGACCGACGCGGGAGCCGATCGACCCGATCCGTTTCGTCTCCAACCGCTCGAGCGGGAAGATGGGCCACGCGATCGCCGCCGCGGCCCGGGACCGCGGAGCGAGCGTGACGCTCGCCACGGGGCCGACGGGCCTGACGCCTCCCGAGGGCCTGCGGCTTCTGCCCTTCGAGACGGCCGACGAGCTCGCGGCGATCCTGGTGCGTGAGTTCCCGGAGTGCGACGCGCTCGTCATGGCCGCCGCCGTCGCCGACTTCATCCCGGAGGCGAGCGAGCGCCGGCTGCACCGCTCAGACGGCGCGCCGAGCCTCCGGCTCGCGCCCGGCCGCGACCTCCTCGCCTCGCTCCGCCCCTTGAAGCGCGGCCAGACGGTCGTCGCCTTCGCCGCCGAGACCGAGGACCTCGAAGCGCGGGGGCGGCGCAAGATGGATGCGAAGGGCGCCGACCTCGTCGTCGTCAACGACGTCGGCCGCGAGGGCATCGGCTTCGACGCCGCCGACAACGAGGTCCTGATCCTCTCGGCGGCGGGCGGGCGGGAGGCCGTATCCCGGCGGAGCAAGCGCGAGGTCGCCGAGAGGATCCTCGACGCCCTCGTCGCCCTCGTCGCCGCGCGCCGGCCTCAGGGCGCCGAGCGCTCGGCGAGCACCGTCCACTTGTCCGACAGCCAGCCGCCGAGATAGCGCCGGGACGGGTAGATCCCGCGGACCGACAGGCCCGCCGCCGACATCTCCTCGTCGAGCCCGGGGCGCGAAAACCGGTGCTGCATCCGGGGCAGAAGGCCCAGGGACCTCCGGACGCTCCAGCCGAGCCACCGGAGGTTGTACCGGTGCCGGATGTCCACGACGACCCACCGCCGCGACACCCGGGCCATCTCGGCCAGGACGCGGCGGCGGCCCTCGGCATCGAGGTGAAAGAGAAACCGGATCGCGAAGACGGCATCGAGCGAGCGGTCCTTCATCGGGATGGCGTCGGCGCTGCACTGGAAGACCGGGAACCCGCGCCCGAGCTTGCGCCGGGCGACGGCGAGCATCTCGATCGCGACGTCCGCGCCCGTAGCGGCGATCCGCCGCTCGGAGAGGAGCGGCGCGAGCCTCCCGGTGCCGCACGGCAGGTCGAGCGCGGCCCGGACCGGCGTTCCCCGGCGCGCCGCCTCGTCGAGCGCCCGGCCGATCGCCGCGAGATCGCGGGCGTTGCGGCGCCGGCCGCGCGGCGAGTCGTAGCGCCACGAGTCGTACCCTGCCGCCACATCGGCGTCGCGGTAACGCGCCTTCGCGCGGTCGAACGTCGAGGCGGTCACGCGGCCGATTCTATAGACTCGGAGCGTGGACGATCCAAATCCGCGGCCGGAGCTCGAGTTCTTCCGCGACCTCGGCGTGACCGACCTTTTCGTCGACCGCCCCGCGGCGGCGGCGAACGCGCCCGTCTCGCCGGGGTCCATGCCGGACCTGCCCTCGCTCTCGAAGTTCCTCGAGAACTGCCAGCGCTGCAAGCTCGCGGGAGGGCGGACCACCATCGTCTTCGGCCAGGGCAACCCGAGGGCCGAGCTGATGTTCGTGGGAGAAGCGCCGGGACGCGACGAGGACGAGCAGGGCCTCGCCTTCGTCGGCCGGGCGGGTCAGCTCCTGACGAAGATCATCGAGGCGATGGGCAAGAAGCGCGAGGACGTCTTCATTGCCAACGTCCTGAAATGCCGCCCTCCGAACAACCGCAACCCCGAGCCCGACGAGGTCGCGTCCTGCATTCCCTTCCTCGAGGAGCAGATTCGCCTCATCGCCCCGAAGGCGATCGTCACCCTCGGCACGTTCGCGGCCCAGGCGGTCCTCGGAACCGACGAGCCGATCGGGCGCCTGCGCGGCCGCTGGCGCACGTCCCGCGGCACACGGGTCATGCCGACCTTTCACCCGGCCTTCCTGCTGCGCTCGCCCGAGCGCAAGAAGGACGTCTGGGAGGACATGAAGCTCGTCCGCGACTACCTCGCGGGCCGTTGAAAAACGGGCGGCCCGCCGGCCGCCCGAAGAATTCCGGAAGTCGACCGTCGGTCTACGGCGCGACCGCCTTCTCGAGCGTCGAGAAGATGGGGAAATGGCTCGCCGCGCCCATGAAGAAGAGCATCGGGATCGAGAGCCACGTGTTCGTGCGCGAAGCGAGGAAGGCGCGCCGCGCCCACTTCGGCATGTCGGCGGGAGCCGGCGCGCCGCTCTCGGCGGTGGCCTTCGTCGCCGCGATGATCTTCTTCTGGAGCGGCCAGATGATCATCCAGACGTTGAAGAACATGATCGTGCCGAGGCCGCCGCCGACCATGATCGAGAGGGTGCGGCTCGAGGAGCCGGCCTGCTGGGCCATGAGGGCCGTGGCGTACCCGATGAAGATCACGATGATCGCGATCACGACCGAAAGCACCCGCCCGTCCTTGAGCGGGCCGCCGGCGACCGCCGTGCGGTAGAGGGCGGAGATCGCGGCGAAGGCGATCGACCATCCCACGAGAAAGTATGCCAGGGGCTTGTGCCCGGTGGGCTCGGAGCCCACGAGCAGGACGTAGTAGATGAATCCGGAGAACCACGTGAACACGGCGCCCCAGCGGAACCACCAGAGTGTCTTCGGCAGCAGAATCGGGTTGATCTTGCCCTTGATGGAGGCGTCGATTTCCTTCTGGAACTGGACGTTGACGAGGTTGAAGAAATAGAGCATCCCGATCCACGTGATGCCCGACAGGAAGTGGATCCAGCGGAGCAGAAACTGGAAATTGGTCGCAAAATCCTGCGGCCAGCTGAACATGGAGATCCTCCTCTCGAATGGAATCGGCGAGATCTTCTCACAGGGCGCAGCCCCTGCCGTAGAATCAGCCCTCGCACGATGAACGCGCGTTTCACCCGCTCCCTGGCGCTCGCCCTCCTGCTCGCCGCGGCCTCTTGCCGCCGCCGGGAATCGACCGAGGCCGTCGCGGCGCCGTCTCCGGACCGCACGCGGCCGCCCCAGGCTCCGGCCAGCGTCGAGACGGCCGGATACGACCTCCGGCCCGCGGAAAAGAGCGCCGTCGCCGCGTTTCTGCGGGCGAACCCGGACCTGCGCCCGGCCGACGACGACGACCGGCGCCGCAGCGAGGCTTCCGACGACGTGGCCGCAATGTACGGCGTCTACCACCCCTACTTCGTGCGCGGCGACGTCAACGACGACGGTCTGCTCGACTTCGTGATCGCCTTCGTCCGGCGGGACTCCGATCGCGACGCGCCCTGGTTTTCCGTCGCGGTCTTCTCCGGGCAGGCCGGCGGGACGTTTTCCCCGGGCGTATTTCTCGAGCGCGACATCTCGCTCGCCGACGGCGACATCTCGCTCGACCGCGACGCCATCGTCGTGACGCCGGACGTCGACGACGATGCCACGCGCCGGTATCGCTGGGACCCCGAACGGCGGCTCCACGTCTTCGTCCGCGACAGCCCGGACGAGCCGTCTTCGCCCCCGGCGGCCCAGATTTGACCGCGACGGTCCGCCGGATCTCGGTCGCCCTTCCGCTGCCACTGCGCCAGAGCTTCACGTACCTCGTGCCGGAGGGACAGCCCGTGCCCGCCCCGGGAGTGCGCGTGCGGGTGCCGTTCGGCGAACGCGTCCTGACCGGCGTCACCCTGTCGACGGACGCGCCCGAGGCCGGGGCGGGGGAGCGCGCGATCCTCGAGGTCCTGGACGCCGAGCCCGTCTGTCCGCCCGAGCTCCTCGTGACGGCCGGGCGCGTCGCCGAACGGTTCTTCGCGTCGATCGGCGAAGTCCTGAAGAGCGCCCTTCCGGCGCGCCTCCCGGCCTCGGGCGCCGTGCGTTACCGCATCACCGACGCCGGCATTCTTCGAGCCGCCGCGCGGTACGGAGGAGGAGCGGGCGATCCTCGCGCGGCTCTCTTCCGGCGACGCGGTGCGCGTCGTGGAGCTCCCGGGCGAAGGTCGCGCCCGCCGCGAGGCCCTCCGGCGGCTCGAGGAGGCCGGGCTCGTGCGCCCGGTCGCTGCCGCGCGCCGCCCCGCCGCGCGGACCGAGACGGCGTGGGCCTCCGTCGCGGTCGATCCGGCCGAGCGCGAGGCGGCGCTGCGGCGGAGCCGCCGCGGACGCGTCGTCGCGGAGTTCCTCGACTCGATCGGCCGCCCCGCCACGTCGGCCGAGATCAGGCTGTCGACGGGAGCCGGACCCGCGGTCCTCCGGACCCTCGCCGGCCGGGGCCTCGTGCGGTCCTTCGAGCAGGAACGGCGGGACGACCGTCCTTCGCCTTCCGCCGGGCCCGGACCGACGGCCTTCGCGCTGACCGCGCCCCAGACCCTCGCCATCGACGCCATCGCCGCCGCGATCCGGGAGCGCCGATATTTCCCCGCGCTTCTCCAGGGCGTGACCGGCAGCGGAAAGACCGAGGTCTACCTGCGCGCGATCCGGACCGCGCTCGACGCCGGACGCGGCGCGATCTGGCTCGTGCCCGAGATCTCGCTGACGCCGGTCTTCGCCCGCGAGCTCCGGCGGCAATTCCCGGAACGCGCGGCCGTCCTGCACTCCGCGCTCTCGGAACGCGAGCGCGCCGAGGCCTGGGACCGCGTGCGCGCGGGGGAGGCGCTCGCCGTCATCGGACCGCGCTCGGCGGCCTTCGCGCCCGTCGAGGATCCCGGCCTGTTCATCGTCGACGAGGAGCACGACACGTCGTACAAGCAGCGCGAATCGCCCCGCTACGATGCCCGCGAGGTCGTCGCCCTGCGCGCCCGCGAGAACGGTGCGGCCCTCGTGTTCGGCTCGGCGACGCCGTCCGTCGAGGCGTTTCACGCCGCCGAACGGGGCCGCGTCACGCGGCTGACGCTGCCCGAGCGGATCGCGTCGCGGCCGCTCCCGTCGGTCACGATCGTCGACCTGCGGCGGGAGACGGCCCGACCGGAGGAGAAGGGCGTCCCGCTCTTCTCGCGGCCGCTCGTCGAGCGCCTGCAGGAGGTCTTCGCCCGGGGCGAGCAGGCGATCCTGCTCCAGCCCCGCCGCGGGTTCGCGCCGTTTCTCCTGTGCCGGGACTGCGGCCACGACTTCCGGTGCTCCCGCTGCAGCGTCGCGCGGACCGTGCACGAGCGCGGACAGCGCCTCGTGTGTCACTACTGCGGGGAGCGCGTGCCGCGGCCCGCGCGCTGCCCCGAGTGCGGCGGCGGACTGCTCGAGGCGATCGGCGCCGGCACCGAGCGCGTGGCCGACCGGTTCGCCGGGCTCTTCCCGGGTGTGGCGAGCGTCGTGCTCGACCGGGACACGGCCCGCCGGCGCGGCGCGGCGGCGGTCATCGAGGAGTTCCAGTCGGGACGGGCATCCTGCCTGATCGGGACCCAGATGGTCGCCAAGGGCCACGACTTTCCGGGGGTCACCGCCGTCGGCGTTCTCTCGGCCGACACGCTGCTCCACTTTCCGGACTTTCGCTCGGCGGAGAAGACGTTTCAGCTCCTCGCGCAGGTCGCGGGGCGCGCCGGGCGCGGCGACTCGCCGGGCACCGTCCACGTCCAGACGTTTCACCCGTCGCACCCGGCGGTCGTGCTCGCGGCCCGGCACGACGCGGAGACCTTCGCACGGCAGGAGCTCGAGTTCCGTCGCGCCTTCTTCTACCCGCCGTACAGCGAGCTCGCCGCGATCCTCGCTTCGTCCGCCAACCGCGACCGGGCCGAGGCCGCGGCGCGCGGCGTCGGAGAAGCGCTCCGGGCGAGCGGCGGCGAGCTGCGGATCTCGGGCCCGGCGCCGGCTCCCCTCGAGCGGCTCCAGGGGCGCTGGCGATTCCAGATCCTCGTGCGCGCCGCCGACCGGCGGGCCGTTCTCGCGGCCCTCGAGGCCGCCGTCCCCGACCGGGCCCCGGCCGGCACTCAGCTCGCGGTGGACGTCGATCCGCAGGACCTGATGTAGCCCGGTTCCCCAGCCGGTACAATCAATCCGTGAACCCCGAGAACGGCCACTTCGAGGAGCCCATCACCCGTCTGCGCCGCCGGATCGAGGAGCTTTCCGCGCTCCCCGACGACGCCGGGAGGCGCAAGGAGATCGAGAAGCTTCGCGAGAAGCTCGACCGGGTCTCCCGCGAGGTGTACTCGAGCCTGACCCCCTGGCAGAAGACGCTCGTCGCCCGCCACCCGGCCCGCCCGTACACCCTCGACTACGTCCAGGTTCTCGTGACCGAGTTCGTCGAGCTCCACGGCGACCGGAAGTTCTCCGAGGACCCGGCCGTGGTCGCCGGCTTCGGCGAGTTTCGCGGCCGGCCGGTCGCGATCGTCGGGCACCAGAAGGGCCGGGACACCAAGGAGAAGATCCGCCGGAACTTCGGCATGCCGCGGCCGGACGGCTTCCGCAAGGCGCTCCGCGTCATGGAGCTCGCCGAGAAGTTCGGCCGCCCGATCCTCTCCTTCATCGACACGGCGGGCGCGTATCCCGGCATCGACGCCGAGGAGCGCGGCCAGGCCGAGGCGATCGCCGTCAACCTGAAGGCGATGGCCCGCTTCCACGTGCCGATCATCGTCGCCGTCACCGGGGAAGGCGGCTCCGGAGGCGCTCTGGCCCTCGGGATCGGCGACCGCGTCCTGATGCTCGAGCACTCGATCTACTCCGTCATCTCGCCGGAGGGCTGCGCGGCCATCCTCTGGAAGGACGCCGCCCGCAAGAAGGACGCGGCGGAGGCCCTGAAGCTGACCGCCAAAGACCTCGCCGAGCTCGACGTCATCGACGAGATCGTGCCCGAGCCCCCGGGTGGCGCGCACGCCGACCCCCCGGGCGCCGCGGCCGCGATCGGGGAGGCGATCGAGCGGCACCTGCGCGAGGTCGCCGACCTGACGGCCGAAGAGCGGCGCGAGCGCCGCTACCGGCGCCTGCGCGCGCTGGGCCGTTTCGAGACCGCCGCGGCGACGTGAGCATCGCGCGGGCCGCGCGAGGACACGAATTGACCGGCCGGGCGGCGATGATCCCGAGGGTGGGGAAGTGGCGGCTCGCCGGCGACGATCCGGCCGAAACCGAGAGGCTTTCCCGCGAGGCCGGCGTTTCGACGCTCCTCGCGCGGCTCCTCCGGCGGCGCGGAGTCCGCGGCGCCGCGGAGGCCCGCGCGTTCCTTGCCCCGGGGGAGGGCCCCTTTCACGAACCCGACCGGATGCTGAACGTCGGCGCCGCCGCCGAGCTCCTCGTCTCGACCGGCCGGCGCGGAGGCCGCGTCGTCGTCTTCGGCGACTACGACGTCGACGGCGTCACGGCCGTCGCGCAGCTGCGCGCGGCCCTGCGCCTCGCGGGAGCGGAGGCGGCGGCGTTCATCCCGCACCGACTGCGCGACGGCTACGGCCTGAAACCCGAGACCGTGCGCCGCGTGATCGCCGAGCTGTCGCCCAGCGCGATCGTGACGGTCGACTGCGGAATCACCGCGGTCGAGGGCGTCGCCTGCGCGCGGGAGGCCGGAGTCGAGGTCATCGTCACCGACCACCACCTCGTGCCGTCGGAGCTGCCCGCCGGTGCGATCGTCGTCAATCCGCGGCAGCCGGGCTGCGACTACCCCGAGAAGGAGCTCGCGGCGACCGGGATCGCCATGAAGATCGCGCTCGCCGTCGCGCGCCGCGCCGGAGTCCGGCTTTCGCCCGAATCGCTCCTGCGCGCGGCCTGTCTCGGAACGATCGCCGACCTCGTGCCGCTGACGGGGGAGAACCGCTCGATCGCCGCCGCGGGACTCGCCGCGCTCGCCGCGGCGCGGTCCCCGGGGATCCGGGCCCTTCTCGCCGAGGCCGGCCTCGCGCCCGGCGTCGCTCCGACCTCCGAGGACGTCGCCTTCCGGATCGGCCCGCGGCTGAACGCCGCCGGCCGGGTCGACACCGCGATGCTGGCGCTGTCGCTCTTCGAGGAGCCGGACGGCGAGCGCGCCGCGTCGATCGCGCGCGAGCTCTCGGCGGGAAACGCCGAGCGCCAGGCCCTCGAGCGCCGCGTGGTGGACGAGGCGCGGGCCCGGATCGAAGGCGGACCGGACGCCGGAACGCACTCGGTCCTCATCGAGGCCGATCCCGGCTGGCACCGCGGCGTCCTCGGAATCGCGGCCTCGCGGCTGGCGCGGGAATACCACCGGCCCGTCCTGCTCTTCGGGATTCACGGGGACCGGGCGAGCGGGTCCGGGCGGAGCATCCCGGGCGTCTCGCTGCATGCCGTGCTGTCGGAGATCGCGCATCGCTTCACGGATTTCGGCGGTCACAGCCAGGCCGTCGGCGGAAGCCTGCCCGCGGACCGCTTCGACGCGTTCCGCCGCGAGGCGCAGGAACTGTTCGCCGCGCGCGTTCCGGCCGAGGCGCTCGAGCGAGTGGACGAGGCCGACGCCGAGCTTCCCCTCGCCGCGATCGGCGAGGCGCTCTGCGCCGAGCTCGGCCGACTCGAGCCGCACGGCTCGGGCAACCCCGCTCCCGTCTTCCTGGCGCGGGGCGTGCGCGCCGCCGCTCCGTTCTCTCCCGTCGGGGCCTCGGGACGGCGCGGCCGGCTCGGCGACGGCTCGCGAACGATCGGGGCAATCGCCTGGAGACCCGGCCCGGAGCTCGAAGCCCTGACGGCCCGAGGCGACGCGATGGACGTCCTGTACCGCCTCGAGAGAAGCCGCGGGTTCGCGGCGCGGGCCGAGATCCTGGCCGCGCGGCCGGAGGGCGCGGCGGAATGAGACCGCGGCGAAGGCTCGAGCTCGCGGTCGTCGCGCTCGCGGCGATCTTTCTCGTCGTGCTGGGGATCTCTTTCCGGCCGGGGCGCCGGCCCGAGGCCGGGCGCCGGGGAGCCGCCATCCCGCCGGCGCCCGAGGCGTCGGGAGAGGCCACGACGCTCCTGGAAGGCTTCGACTTCACCGAGTCGGTCGGCGGCAAGCCTCTCATGCGGATCAAGGCGGACCGCACCATCGGCTATGGGCCCGCGGCGGGGCTCGCCCCGAACCTCTACGCCGGGGAGAAGGTCGAGCTGACGGTCTATCCGGAGGACGGGCCCCCGGTGACCGTCCATTCCGACCGCGCCGACTACGACGAACGAACCCGCGAGTCGCGCCTCTCCGGCAACGTCCGCTGGAAAGACCGCGAGGACACCGTCGCGACGACCGACCAGATCCTCTTCAAGCCCAGGACGCGCCGTCTCGAGGCGCCGGGTCGGGTCGTGCTGACGCAGGGAACGAGCCGGTTCACGGCGCCCTCCGCGGTCTACGACCTGACCCAACGGATCGTGCGTTTCGCGGGGCCGGTCGAGGGAACCGCCACCGCGGAGCGCGACGGCACGCTGTCCAAGCTCACGGCCCGCCAGGGCCTCTACCGCCGGGACACCGGCCTGGTGGAGCTCGAGGTCGTGGACGCTTCGTCGGGCGCCGGCGACCGCCTCGCGGCCGACCGGCTCGAGCTGCAGATGGCGGCCCAAGGAGGAAAGCCCTCGTCGGCGCGCGCGAGCGGCAACGTCCGGGGGCTTCTCGCGGGCGGGCCCGCCCCGGCGGACAGCAAGGCCGCTGGCCCTCGGCCCGAACGGCCTTACGCCGGCGAGGAAGCGAACCTCGCCTTCGACGCGAGCGGAAAGACGCGGTCGGTCGTTCTGACCGGAGCGCCCGCCACGATGTCGGAGGGGGCGCGTCGGATCACGGCAAAGCGGATCGAGATCGGCTTCAAGAACGGCGAAGCCTCGGCCGCGACCGCCGACGGAGACGTGCGCGTCGACTTTCCGGGAGGGCACGCCGACGCGCGCAAGGTAAGCCTCGAGCTCGGCCGGGACGGCACGGCGCGGAACGTCGCGCTCACGGGCGACGTCCGCGTCGAGGCCGACGGACGCGCCGGACAGGCCGCGCGCGCCGTCCAGCGCCCCGAAGGGGACGTCTGGGTCCTGACCGGCGAGCCCGCGCGGGCCGCGCACGTCGACAGCGCCGGCTCGAAGCTTTCGGCCGAGACGATCGAGCTCGACCGCGCAAAGCAGACCGTCCGCGGCGACGGCCGCGCCCGCGCCGTCTTCAGCCCCGACGCCCAGAAAAAGGTCAACCGAACGGCCTTCGTGGGCGACCCGAAGAAGCCGACGTTCGCGAAGGCAAACCGCATCCTCCTCGAGGACGCCCGCCACCTCGCGACCCTGACCGGCTCGGCGACGCTGTGGCAGGAGGACTCCTCGCTCTTCGCCGACACGATCGTTCTCTCCGACGCCGATCGGACCGTCCGCGCCGACGGGCAGGTGCGGGCCGTCATGGCGCCTGCGCCGGCGAAGACCGCCGGCGCCGCGCCGCGGCCGGCCTCGGTGATCACGGCGAGCCGCCTGCTCTACACCGAGTCGGACCGGAGCGCGCGATTCGATGGCGGCGTCGGGGTCACCCGCGGCGGCTGGCGCTCGACCGGCAGCACATCGACGGCCTGGCTCGACAAGGACGGCCAGATCGAGAGCGTCGAGATCTCGGGCGACGTGAAGATGACGGACCGGTCGGTCGGGCGATCGGCCGAAGCCGAGAAGGCGCTCGACTCGCCCAAGGCGGGAAAGACCGTCCTCTGGGGTTCGCCCGCGCGCGTCACGGAGGCCGGGGGCAACCGGGTGGCCGGGGCCATCTTGACGATCACCGACGGGGGGCGTAGCGTCGAGATCACCGCCCCCGAAGGCGGCAAGACGGAAACGATTCACCGGACACAGAAAGATTGAGCCACAGCGTTCCGAGATCCGGAGAGCGGCCGGTTCTCTCCGCCGAAGGCCTCGCCAAGGCGTACGGCGGACGGACGGTCGTGCGCGGCGTGTCGCTCGAGGTCGGCTCGGGCGAGATCGTCGGGCTGCTCGGGCCCAACGGCGCCGGGAAGACGACGACTTTTTCGATCGTCGTGGGCCTCGTCGCGCCCGACGAGGGTGTCGTGCGCCTGGGAGACCGCGACCTGACGGACCTTCCGATGTACCGTCGCGCGCGCGCCGGCATCTCCTATCTGCCGCAGGAGCCCTCGGTCTTCCGAAAGATGACCGTCGAGGAGAACCTCCTCGCGATCCTCGAGACGCTCGAGCTCTCGCCGCCGGAGCGCGCCGAGCGCTGCGACGCCCTTCTGGCGGAGTTCGGCCTCGAGAAGCTCCGCCGCCACCGCGCCTTCACGCTCTCGGGCGGGGAGAGGCGGCGGGTCGAGATCGCCCGCAGCCTCGTCCTCTCGCCCTACTTCCTCCTGCTGGACGAGCCCTTTGCGGGAATCGACCCCATCGCCGTCCTCGACATCCAGCAAATCGTCCGCCGCCTGGCCTCCTCCGGCATCGGCGTCCTCGTGACCGACCACAACGTGCGGGAAACTTTGTCGATCGTCGACCGGGCTTATATAATTCATGGGGGAGAGATCCTTCGCTCGGGCACGCCTCTTGCCCTCTCGAGCGATGCCGCCGTTCGAAAGATCTATCTCGGAGAGAGTTTCCGGCTTCACTGAGCCGGTGTCTTTATGGCCCTGGAACAGAAGCTCAACCTGAGGCTGTCGCAGCGACTGGTGATGACGCCGTCGCTGCAGCAGGCCATCAAGCTCCTGCAGATGTCCCGGCTCGAGCTCCAGGAAGTCCTCACCCAGGAGGTCGTCGAAAACCCGGTCCTCGAGGAACAGGACGAGGTGGTCGAGACCGAAACCGAGACCGCCGCCGAGTCGGCCCGCCAGACCGAGGACGCCCCGCCCCGGGACGCAGCCGCGCCCGAGGAAAAGGAGCGCGATTCGTTCGAAGAGATCGATTTCAACTCGTATTTCGAGGACTACCTCGATTCCGCCTACAACCCGCGCCAGTACCAGGAACAGCCCGAGGAGTTCTCGCTCGATAACGTGCTGACCCGGCCCGAGGGGCTGCCGGAGCACCTCGCCTGGCAGCTCTCGATGTCGGAGGCCAGTCCCGAGGTGCGCGAGATCGCGACCTACCTCGTCGGCAACATCGACGAGGACGGCTATCTCCAGGTCACGCGCGAGGAGATCCGGGAGGCGGACTTCGACGACGAGGCCAACGTCGAAGCGGCGATCGCCCTCGTCCGGTCGCTCGACCCGTCGGGCGTCGGGGCCTTCGATCTGCCGGACTGCCTGCTGCTGCAGCTGAAGGCCCTCGGCATCGAGAATCCGCTGATCGAGACGATCATCCGGGAGCACTGGCCGGCGTTCCTCAATCGGCAGTTCGCCCCGCTCGCCCGGACGCTCGGCGTCGGGATGTCGGAGATCCAGGCGGCCTTCGAGATCATCAAGAACCTCGAGCCCAAGCCCGGCCGCAAGTATTCGAGCGAGCGCACGATCTACGTCGAGCCCGACGTCTTCGTGCGCAAGATCAGCGACGAGTACGTCATCCAGCTGTCCGAGGACGGACTCCCGAAGCTGCGCATCTCGGCGGCGTACCGCAAGCTCTTGAAGGGCGGGAACGGAGCCATCGGCTCCGAGGCCGCCACCTACCTCAAGGACAAGATGCGCTCGGCGATCTGGCTCATCAAGAGCCTCGACCAGCGCCAGCGCACCATCTACAAGGTCGCGGACTCGATCGTCCGGCACCAGCGGGCGTTCCTCGACCACGGCATCGAGCACCTGCGGCCGCTCGTGCTGCGGGACGTGGCCAACGACATCGGGATGCACGAGTCGACGGTCTCCCGCGTCGTCTCGAACAAGTACATCCACACGCCCCGCGGACTTTTCCCGATGAAGTACTTTTTCCACAGCGGCATCGACTCCTCGAGCGGCGACGACGTGTCGTCGCTCTCGATCAAGAACAAGATCGCCCGCATCGTGCAGGACGAGGACGGCCGCCGGCCGCACTCGGACGCCCGGATCATGCAGAAGCTCCGGGCCGAGGGAATCCAGATCGCACGGCGCACCGTCGCGAAATACCGCGAGGAACTGCGAATCCCTTCCTCCTCCCAACGCAAACAGAATTTTTAGGAGGACCTCCGATGGCCGTCGAATGCACCGGACGCAACGTCGAAGTCACACCGTCCCTGAAGGAGCTCGCGGAGGAGCGGACACAGCGGCTCGAGCGCCACCTCGGCGGACCGGCCGAGGTCCGCGTCGTCCTCTCCCACGAGAAGCACCGGTTCGGCGCGGAGATCCTCGCCGTCCACCGGCGCCGCCGCTGGAAGGCGCAGGAGGAGACCGGGGACCCGCGGGCGGCGGTGGCGGCGGCCTTCGAGAAGATCGACGCCCAGGCGATGCGCGACACCGAGAAGCGGCGCGACCGCAAGCACCGGACCTGGCAGCGCTTCCTTCCCAAGGGCTGGCGCAACGAGCCGCTGGCGCTCGCCGCGGCGCCCGAACCCGACGCCTCCGAGTCCCCGCGCGGCCGCGTGGTGCGGATGCGGCCGCCGGCCGTCAAGCCGATGGGCGTCGACGAGGCCGCGCTCGCCCTCGAGGCCTCGGGTCAGGACGTCCTCGTGTTCCGGGATCCCTCCAACAACCGGGTGTCCGTGATTTATCGGAGGCGCGACGGCGACTTCGGATTGATCGTGCCCGAATGCTGATCGGGACGGCCGACGGGATCGCGGGCCCCGCGTTTCGGCGGGACGGGCTGGTCGACGCCCAGCTCGTCTTCTTCCGAGTCCCGGGGACGACCCGCGACGCCATCTTCGAAGAGCTCGCCCGACGCCTGGCGGAGGCGGGCGCCGTGCGGGACGGGGGAGAGCTCGTCGGGCGGCTCGTCAAGCGCGAACGCGACGGCTGCACGGGCGTCGGACGCGGCATCGCGATTCCTCACTGCCGCCTCGACTCGATCGAGGGCGAGGTCGTGGCCTTCGCGACGACCGCTCAGCCGATCGACTTCGGAGCCCTCGACGGCGTCCCGGTCGATCTGGTCTTCCTGGTGGTCTCTCCGACCGAGGCCGCGGCCGCCCATCTCCAGGCGGTCGCGCGCGTCTCGCGCCTCCTGCGGGTGCCGGGTATCGCCGAGGCCTTGCGGGGCGCGGGCTCCGCCGACGCCCTCTACTCGATCCTCCGCGCCGCCGAAGCGTCGGCGGGAGGCGCGGCGTGAGCGGCCCCGCGACGGGCAAGCCCGTGTCTCTCACGGCCGAGATTCTCCGCTCGCGCGAGCTCGAGGAGCTCGAGATGCGCGTCGTGACGGGGGAGGCGGGCTTCCACCGCCCGATCCACTGGGGACGCATCCAGCGCCCCGGCCTCGCCCTCGCGGGCTTTCTTCCGTACATCAAGCCGGGACGGATCCAGATCCTCGGCGAGAGCGAGCTCAATTACCTCGACACGATGCCCGCGGCCGTGCGGCGCGAGCGGATCCAGTCGATTTGCGCGCTTCCCGTCGCGGCGTTCGTGATCACGAAAGGCCAGCTCCCCCCGGACGACATCGCGCGCGAGTGCCGCCTGCGCGAGATCCCGCTGCTCGTCTCGGACAAGACGACCTCGGTCGTCATCCAGTCGATCACCCGCGTCCTCGAGGATTCCCTCGCCCCGCTGACCACGCTGCACGGCGTGCTCGTCGACGTGTACGGCATGGGCGTCCTCCTGCTCGGCGAGTCCGGCATCGGCAAGAGCGAGTGCGCCCTCGACCTGGTCCACCGCGGCCATCGCCTCGTGGCCGACGACGCGGTCGAGATCCGGCGCTACCCGAGCGGGGCGCTCGTCGGCCGCGCGGCCGAGATGATCCGGTACCACATGGAGCTGCGCGGCATCGGCATCATCAACATCAAGCACCTCTTCGGCGTCTCGGCGGTGCGCGGGTCGAAGTCGATCGAGATGGTCATCGAGCTCCAGCGCTGGGACCCGGCCAAGAAGTACGACCGGCTGGGCCTCGACGGCGAGACCTACACCATCCTGGACCGCGAGCTCCCGCTGCTGCGGCTGCCCGTGGCGTCGGGCCGCAACCTGGCGCTCCTGATCGAGATCGCGGCCCGCAACGAGCTCTTGAAGACGCAGGGCTACGACGCCGCGAAGGAGTTCGCGCGGCGGGTCGACGAGGAGATCGCCAAGAACGCCACGGTCGAGGGCGGTCGGCGGACGTGAACGACACCGCGGCCGGAGCCGCTCCCACGAGCGTCTTCGAGAGTCTCGTCATCGTCACGGGGCTCTCGGGATCCGGAAAGAGCTGGGTCAACAAGTGCCTCGAGGACATGGGGTACTTCTGCGTCGACAACCTGCCGCTGGAGCTCCTCGAGCCGCTCATCGACCAGGTCACCGGGAAAAAGCGCGTCGGGATCATCCTCGACGTGCGCAATCCCGATTTCGCCACGCGGTTCCCGGAGATCCTGGCGCGACTGCGCCGGCGCGTTCCGGGCGCGCGGCTGCTGTTCCTCGACGCATCGGAGGAATCGCTCATCCGCCGATTTTCCGAGACCCGCCGGCCGCATCCGCTCGCCGGGCGCAAGTCCCTTCTCGAGGCGCTCCGCAGCGAGCGCGCGATGCTGAAGGAAGTGCGGGCCGTGGCCGACGTCGTCGTCGACACCTCCGTGATGACGGTGCACGAGCTGCGCTCGTTCATGCAGAAGACCTTCGTCGGCGACCCCGAGAGCCGGGGCATGGTCATCTCGGCGACTTCGTTCGGGTACAAGTTCGGGACGCCCCACGACGTCGACCTGCTCTTCGACGTGCGCTTTCTGGTCAACCCGCACTTCGTGCCGGAGCTCAAGGGGAAGACGGGGATGGATCCGGCCGTCGCGGCGTACATCGAACAGGACCCGGAGACCGGGTCGTTTCTCGACCGGCTCGTGGGGTTCCTCGACTATCTCGTGCCGCGGTTCGAGAAGGAGGGGAAGAGCTACCTGTCGATCGGCATCGGCTGCACCGGAGGGAAGCATCGCTCCGTCTACATCGCGGAGCAGCTTTCCGGACGGCTCCAGGAGAAGGGGTACCCCGTCCGGGTCTCCCACCGCGACGCCACCCGCGAATGAGATAATGCGTCGCTCCCCATGATCGGCATCCTGCTCGTCACCCACGGCAAGCTCGCGGAGGAGCTTCGCGCCGCCGCGCTCACGATCCAGCCGGGACTGGAGCGCATCGTGGCCGTGTCCCTGGAGTGGAGCGAGACGGGCGAGGACGCCCGGGAAAAGATCCGCCGGGGGCTCGCCGAGGCCGACGCGGGGGACGGGGCGGTCATCCTGACCGACATGTTCGGCGGAACGCCGACCAACCTGACGCTGCCGTTCCTCGCCAAGGACCGGGTCGAGATCGTCACCGGCGTCAACCTGCCGATGGTCCTGAAGGCCGCCTCGCTGCAGAAGAGCGGCCGCCCCGTGACCGAGGTCGCCCACGTCGCCAAAGACCGAGGCCAGCGCTCGATCTACGTGGCCTCCGACCTGCTCGCCGAAGAGGTGGCGCCCGCGCCCGCCCCGGCCGCGGTCGTCGTCTCGCAGAAAGAGGATTCGTGATCGAGCGCGAACTCGCCATCCGCAACCGCCTCGGCCTTCACGCCCGCGCGGCCGCCAAGTTCGTCCAGACGGCCAGCCGGTTCCAGTCGGAGGTCAAGATCCGGAAGAACGGCGAGGAGGTCGACGGCAAGAGCATCCTCGGCATCCTGTTGCTCGCGGCCTCGCAGGGGACCCGGATCACCCTCGCCGTGACCGGCGCCGACGAGAAGGACGCGTTCGCCGCCGTCGAGGACCTCATCGCCCGAAGCTTCGACGAGGAAGAGTAACCGGGCCGGGCGCCCGCCATGCTGCAGGGTCTCTCCGTCTCGCCGGGCGTGGCCGTGGGCCGTGCCGTCATCATCCGCTTCGGGGGGCTTCCGGCGTTTCGCCGCGCCGTCGCGCCCGAGGAGTTCGACCGGGAGGAGCGGCGGCTGCGCCGCGCGGCCGCGAAGGCGGCCGAGGACTTCGCCCGCCACTCCCGCGAGTCCAAGGGCGCCATGGGAACGGAGCTCGCCGCGATCCTCGAGGCGCACGGGCTGATCGCCGAGGACGAGACGTTCCTCGGCGCGATCGCCGCCCGGATCCGGGCCGAGCGCGTCAACGCGGAGTGGGCCCTGGCCGAAGTCACCCGCGAGCTCGGCGGCCGCCTCGCCGCCGCCGATTCGGCGGCGATGCGCGAGCGCGAGGCCGACATCGCGGACGTCGCGCGGGAGATCGGCGCGCACCTGTCGGGCGGCGAGCGGCCGGTGCCGGCGGACCTGCCGCGGGGCTCGATCCTCGTGGCCGACGAGCTCTCGCCGGTCGACGCGGCCCGGCTCGACCCGCGCCGTGTCCGGGGGCTCGCACTCGAGCGCGGCGGACCCACGTCCCACGCCTCGATCATCGCCCGGTCCTTCGGCCTCCCGGCGGTCGTCGGGATCCGGGACCTGTGCGAGCTCGTGTCGCCGGAGCGTCCCATCGTCGTCGACGGCGACCGCGGCACGGTCGAGGCCGACCCTTCCATGGCGATCATCCGCCGGAGCCTCGAGCGGGTCCGCGAAGGACGGGAGAAGAGCCGGCGCCAGCGCGGCCGGGCAGCGCGGGCCGCAGTCACGCGTGACGGCGTCCGGATCGCCGTGCGCGCCAACCTCGAGCTTCCCGAGGAGATCCCGGCGCTCGAGCGGTTCCGGGCCGAGGGCATCGGTCTCTTCCGGTCCGAGTTCTTGTACCTCCGGGCCCTGCCGCGCTCGCCCGGGATCGAGGAGCAGAGGGCGGCCTACGAGACCCTGCTCGAAGCGGCGGCGCCGCACCCGGTGGTGGTCCGCACGTACGACCTCGGCGGCGAGAAGGGAATCGGTCCCGCGCCGGGCGAAAACCCGGCCCTGGGCCTGCGCGGTCTGCGCTACTGCCTCGCCCACCCCGACCTGTTCTCGGAACAGCTCTCGGCGCTGTGCCTGGCCGCCAGGAAAGGGGAGCTTCGCATCCTGCTCCCCATGGTGACCTCGCTCTCGGAGCTCAAGGCCGCGCGCCGGGCTCTGGAGAAGGCGGCCGCCCGGACGGGCCTCTCCAGGCTGCCCGAGCTCGGCGTGATGATCGAAGTGCCGTCGGCGGCGCTTCTGGCCGACCGGCTGGCGTCCGAGGCCGACTTCTTTTCGATCGGGACCAACGACCTCGCTCAGTACGGCCTGGCGGTGGACCGGGCGAACCCGGACGTCTCGGACCTCTACCGGCCCCTGCACCCCGCGATCCTGAAGATGATCCGGATGGTCGTCGATGCCGGGCGGGAGCGTGGCCGACCCGTCGCCGTCTGCGGGGAGCTCGCGGCCGACCCGATCGGGGCCGCCGTGCTCGTGGGGCTCGGCGTGACCGACCTGTCGGTCACGCCCGTGGCGATTCCCGCCGTGAAGGAGAATCTGCTCGGGATCGAGGTCTCGCGGGCGCGGGCCCTCGCCGCGAAGGCCCTCGACGCGTCGGAGGCGTCGGAGGTCGAGAGGCTCTTCGGAGGAGACGCATGAGAGTCGTTCGCAAGCCCTGGGGCCGCGAAGAGATCTTCGCCGAGAACGAGCGCTACGCCGGCAAGCTCCTCTACATCGACGCCGGCCAGAGCCTTTCGCTGCAGTACCATGAAAGAAAGGACGAGACGATCTACGTTCTGGAAGGGGAGGTCGTTCTGCTGGTGGGCGCCGACGAAGCCGAGGGGCTCGAGGAAATGAAACTCTCCCGGGAAAATCCTTCCGCATCACGCCCGGAATGCGGCATCGCATGCGGGCGGAAAAACCGTGCGTCCTGGTCGAAGTCTCCTCGCCCGAGCTCGACGACGTGGTCCGGCTCGAGGACGCCTACGGGCGCGCCGGAACGACGGCGCCGTGAACAGGCCCTTCCGCGCGCCGCGGGCGGCGCGAAGGGCGGGCAGCGCGTTCTGGCTCTTCGCGGCCGCGTCGGTCGCCCTCGCCGCGACGACTCCGACGCCCACGCCCCGCCCCCGGCTCTCGGGGGGATTCGGCCGCCCCCGTGCGACCCCGGTCGCGGCTACCGTGACGGACGGCGGCCAGAGCATGGCCGACGTCGTCCGCGCCGCCCAGGAGACCCGGGACGCGGCCGGCGCTCCGGCGGAAAAAGGCGCCGTGACGATCGACAACCGTTCGCTCGTCAAGAATCCGGACAAGGGACGGCTCTCGACGTCGGCCGCCGTTGCGACGCGAACCCCGGTCGCGACCGCGCCAGGGTCAGGCAAGGTGCCCGAGAGCGCTCCCGCGGCGGCGGCCGCCGTCCCGACGCCTCCCGCCGGCGGCGAATCCGAATGGCAGGAGATCGCGCGCCGGGACCGCAAGGCCGTGGCGGACGCCAGGGCCCGCGTCGCCGAGCTTTCGGCGACCGCGAAAAAGCTCGAGAACGACTTCTATGCCTGGGACGACGGGCAGTACCGCGACCGCGTGATCAAGCCGTCCTGGGACCGCACGCTCTCCGACCTCGAGGACGCCAAGCGGCAGCTCGCCGAGGCGGAAAAGACTCTCGCCGACCTGCCCGAGCGGGCGCGCAAGGCCGGAGCTCTTCCGGGATGGATCCGCGAATGACGGAAACGCTGCCCGTGCTCCCGGCGCGCGAAACCTACCGGGTCGAAACCTGGGGCTGCCAGATGAACGTGCTCGATGGCGAGCGCATGGGCGGTCAGCTCGAGGCGCTCGGGTTGGCGCGCGCCGCGGGCCCCGGGGCCGAGGCCGAAGCGAAGGTCGTGATCCTGAATACCTGCGCGGTGCGCGAGAAGGCCCAGGACAAGGTCTTCAGCGCCCTCGGCGTGCTGGCGCGCCGCAGGCAAGAGGAACCGGACCTCGTCGTCGGCGTGACCGGATGCGTCGCGCAGGTCTCGGGTCCCGAGATCCTGGAGCGCGCCCCCTGGGTCGACTTCGTGGCGGGCACGGGTCAGGTCGAGAAGCTCGGCGAGCTCGTCGCGGCCGCGCGGGCCGACCGCCGCCAGGCGATGCTCCTCGAGCTACCGGACGAGGACCCCGTCTACCAGTTCCGCCAGATCAGCCGCGGTTCGGCCTTTCAGGCCTACGTCACGGTCATCGAGGGCTGCGACCAGTACTGCACGTTCTGCATCGTCCCGTTCACGCGGGGCCGGGAGCGCAGCCGATCCTCCGCCGAGATCGTCGACGAGGTGAAGCACCTCGCGGCCCGGGGTTACACCGAGGTCACGCTGCTCGGCCAGACCGTCAACGCCTATCGCGAGCCGAAGGAAGGCTTCGGCCTGGGCGAGCTCCTGCGGCGGGCCGGGAGAGTCGAGGGCCTGCGGCGCCTGCGCTTCATCACGTCGCACCCCCGGCTCGTCGACGCAGACCTTCTCGCGGCCCTCGCCGAGGTCGAGACCCTCGCCCCCTACCTCCACCTGCCGGCCCAGTCCGGATCGGACCGCGTGCTCTCGCGCATGAAGCGCCGGTACACCTCCTCCGAGTACCGCGCGCTCGTCGGGCGCATCCGGGACCGGGTGCCCGGCATCGCCGTCTCCTCCGACTTCATCGTCGGGTTTCCGGGCGAGACGGACGCCGACTTCGAGGACACGCTCGCCCTCGTGCGCGACCTGCGCTTCTCGAACCTCTACGGGTTCCGCTACTCGCCCCGGCCCGGGACGGCGTCCGCGCGGTGGGGGAGCGAGATCGAGGTCGCGGAGGAGACCGCGGTCCGCCGCCTCCAGGTTCTCCTCGACCTCCAGGCCGGGATCCAGCGCGAGGAGAACGGCCGGCTCGTCGGCCGGGAGCTCGAGATCCTGGTCGAGGGCAAGAACCGCCACGGCCAGACGACCGGGCGCACACCCTGCAACCGCATCGTCCACCTCGAGCCGGGTCCCGAGGCCGACACCCTCGCACCGGGCCGCTACGCCAGGGTCCGGATCACGCGGGGATTGCCCAATTCACTGGCGGGACGCCTCGCAACATGAGGGTGGGGTGCCGAACATGATCAAGATGGAAATCAAGGGCCTGTTGATGGACCCGGTCTCGAACATGCCGGTGGTGATCCTGCGGGACCTCGAGAAGGGCCACTTCCTTCCCATCTGGGTCGGCATCTTCGAGGCCAACGCCATCGCCCTCGAGATGGAAAAGGTCTCGACGCCGCGCCCGATGACGCACGACCTGCTCAAGAACCTCCTCGCCGAGCTCGACACCCGCGTCGAGCGCGTCGTGATCAACGACCTGCGCGAAAACACCTTCTTCGCGCGGATCCACCTGAACCGGGGAGGCGACTCGCTCTCGGTCGACAGCCGGCCGAGCGACGCGATCGCGCTCGCCCTGCGCTCGCAGGCCGAGATCTTCGTCGAGGAAGACGTGCTCGAGAAGAGCCGCAACCTGCGCACCGACTCCGATCAGGACCCCGACCGGCTCAGGAAGTGGCTCGAAGAGGCGAGCCCGGACGAGCTCGGCAAGTATCGGATGTAACGCCGGCCTCCTGTTCCCGACGCCAGGCTGAAAGCCGCGATCCGGAAGCTATACTCCGGTTCGTGATCATCTCGATTACCAACCAAAAAGGCGGAGTCGGGAAGACCACCACGGCGATCAATCTCGCGGCCGCCATGGCCCAGAAGGGGATGAAGACCCTCCTGATCGACCTCGACCCCCAGGGCAACAGCACCATGTCCTACCTCGATCGGCGTACGGTCGAGAAGTCGATGTTCGACGTCATGACGGACCCGGAGATCAAGCTCAAGGACATCATCCGGCCCTCGGGCATGAAGAGCCTCGACATCGCCCCGGCCCGCATCTCGCTCGCCAAGCTCGAGTCGAAGCTCCTGGGAGAGATCGACGGGCACTTCCGGCTCCGGGACAAGATCGACGCGGTCCGGCGCTCGTACGATGCGATCCTGATCGATACGCCGCCGACCCTCGGGATGATCACCGTCAACGCCATGGTCGCCTCGAGCCACATCCTGATCCCGATCCAGTCGTCCTATTTCGCCCTCGAGGGGACCGACGACCTGCTCGAGACGATCGACAAGATCAAGGCCCGCCCGAATCCCAATCTCCAGATCCTGGGCGTCGTCATCACGCTCCACGACAAGCGGACGGTCCTCGGCAAGGACGTCTACAGGCAGATCGCCGGGGTTTTCGGCAAGAAGATCTTCAAGACGACGATCTCCAAGAGCGTGCGCCTGGAGGAGAGCCCCGCGCACCAGGAGTCGATCTTCACCTTCGCGCCCCGCTCGTCGGGCGCCGCGGAGTATTACTCCCTTTCCGAGGAGGTCCTTTCCCGTGTCTAAACGCCGCGGCCTGCCCGCCGAATCCCACATGAAGCACGACGCCCACTTCGTCGACTCGCTCTCGGAGCGCTTCGGGCCCTCGATCGGTCGACTCGTGCCGATCGAGGAGATCGAGACCAACCCGGAGCAGCCGCGCCGGAGCGTCGGCGACCTCGACGAGCTCAAGAAGTCGATCCAGTCCAAGGGGGTCCTCGAGCCCATCCTCGTCCGGCCGCTGCCGGATGGACGGTTTCGGATCATCGCGGGAGAGAGGCGCTTCCGCGCGGCGCTCGAGGCCGGACTCGGGGAAGTTCCGTGCATCGAGCTTGACGTTCCCGACAACGAGGTCCTCGAGATCGCCCTGATCGAGAACCTCCACCGGCGCGACCTCCATCCCTTCGAGGAGGCCGCCGGCTTCGCGGCGCTCGCCGAGACCCACGGATACACCCAGCAGCAGGTCGCGACGGCCATCGGCCGGTCGCGCGTCTCGATCACCGAAACGATGTCGCTGCTCGACATCCCGGAGGATCTCCGCGAGAAATGTCGGCGCGCCGACATCGACGCGCGCTCGGTGCTTCTCGAGATCGCGAGACTCGGCGACCGGCGGAAAATGGAGGCGGCGATCGCCGCGGTCATCGCGGGCTCGACACGCGACGACCTCCGCGAGCAGAAGAAGGGGAAGGCCGGGGAGCCGGATAACATGAAGCGGCGCGCCTTCCATTTCGTCTACTCGCCCAAGGACGGGCCCTTCAAGCTCAACATCTCCTTCCACAAGTCCCGGGTCGCCAAGGCCGAGCTGATCGATGCCCTCCGCGGTGTCCTCAAGCAGCTCGAGTCCGGTGAGCTGGAGCTGACGAAGAAGTAACGGCTCGCGACGACAGAGCGCCGGTCGATCGTGACCTTCGCGGCCTCCGATCCCGAGTTCGCCGCCCGCGTGCGGAAGAGCTTCGAGGCCCAGGCCCTGATGCGTCTCCTCGGCGCCTCGCTCGAGCGCGTCGAGCCGGGCGAGGTCGACATGCGCTGCGGCGCCGGCCCGACCTGACGCAGCAACACGGCTACCTCCACGCCGGCGTCCTGACGGCGATCGCCGACAGCGCGTGCGGCTACGCGGCCTACACGCTCATGCCCACCGACAGCGAGGTGCTCTCGGTCGAGTTCAAGCTGAACCTGCTCCGGCCCGCGGACCGAGAACTGTTCGTCGCGCGCGGCCGGGTCCTGCGCGCGGGGCGGACGCTGACCGTGGCGGCGGCCGACGTCATGGCCGGGACCGGATCGAGCGCCGGAGCGGTCGTGACCACGATGCTCGCGACGCTCATCCGGCAGAACCGGCGCACGACCCACAGTGTCCGATAAGATATATTATGTAAAATACGACATCGAGCCGACCCCGACGGTGCTTTACAAACCCCCTCCACGCTCTGCACTATCGTCCCGATGCGCCTGATCTCCCGATCGGTGATTCGCGAGATCTGGCCGCCCTTCCTCCTGGGCTTCGCGGCCTACACCTTCATCCTGCTCATCCGGACGATCTTCATGCTCGCGGACTTCGCGGTGCGACGCAGCGCCCCTTTCATCGAAGTCGGCCGGCTCATCGGTCTTTCGCTGCCGTGGATCGTGGTGCTCACCCTCCCCATGGCCTTCCTCCTCGGCGTCCTCGTCGGCCTCGGCCGGCTGAACACGGACTCGGAGCTCATCGCCCTTCGCTCCTGCGGCGTCGGACCGGGGGCGCTGTACCGCCCGGTGCTCGGCGCGGCCGCTGCCGCCTCGGTCCTCGTCCTCTTCATCTACAACGTGGTTCTGCCGCCCGCGAACGAGGCCCTCCAGGCCTCCATGGTGCGCGTCGCCACGACCTCCATCGTCAACCTCGTCGCGCCCCGCACCTTCCGTGAGCCGCGGCCCGGCATCACCTTCTTCTTCGACCGCGCATCCGCGGACGGTCGCTCGTTCGAAGGCGTGTTCCTTCGCCTCGGCGACGAGTCCGAGCCGCCCAACCGGATCATCGTCGCGCAACGCGGCACGCTGACGCTCGAGGGCGACCGGCTCTGGCTCGACCTCTTCCAGTCGACCGTGCACGAGCTCGACGCGGCCGACCCGTCGCGCGACCGGACGAGCCAGAACGAGACGCAGCGGCTGCTGCTCGCCGGCGACACGTCGCCGCCGCCCGGCGCGAGCGTCCGGGTCCAGCGGGGCCTGCGGTCCCAGACGCTTCCGGAGCTCTGGCAGGCCGCGCACGCCAGTCCGTCGCCCGCGGAAAGCCGCCGCCTCGCCTGGGTCGAGATCCACAAGAAATTCGCGATCCCGGTGGCGTGCCTCGCATTCGCGCTGGTCGGCGTTCCCCTGGCGCAGGCCCTCCGGCGCGGAGGCCGCGGGGGAAGCTTCGCCCTCTCGCTCGCCATCCTGCTCGGCTATTACCTTCTCCTCTCGAGCGGCGAGACCTGGGCCCAGGAGGGCCGCGTCCCCCCGGCCCTGGCGATGTGGCTGCCCAACCTGCTGCTCGTCGCCCTCGGCGTCGGCGCGGCGCTCTGGCGGCCGGCCGGCCGCGCTCCCCATGCCCCGCGGCCGCCGATCGCCGAGCCGACCCGGACGGGAACCGCCCTGCGCGCCATCCGGGCCTCCGCGGCGTCCCGCCCCCGGCTCGGCTTTCTGTCGCTCGTCGACCGGTACGTGCTCGCCCGATTTCTCTCGGCGCTCGGCCTGGTTTTCGCCTCCGCGGTCCTGCTCGCCGTGGTCGTCGACTACGCCGACAAGCTCGACGAGGTCGCGCGGCACCACCCTCCCGCCGCCGTCGTCTTCGGCTACTACCGTTACTTCATCCTGTCGATCGCGGTCCAGATCGCGCCGTTCGCCGTGCTGCTCGCGACGCTGGTCGGCCTCGGCGTGCTTTCGAAGAACGCCGAGGACACGGCGTTCCGCGCCTCGGGAGTCTCCCTCTTCCGGCTCGCCCTCCCCGTCTTCTTCGCGGCCGGGGTTTTATCCGTGCTCGCCTTCGCCGTCGGCGAGTACGTCCTTCCCCTCGCCGAGCAGCGCCAGGCCCGCTTCCGCAACGTCATCTACGGCCGTCCGCCGGACTACGGCATCCGGACCGCGGCCGAGCGCAACTGGTACCTCGCGCGCGACGGGAGCATCTGGTTCCGCGAGGAAAGCGTCCCCGCCCGCAATGCCCTGCTCGGGGTCGCCATCTTCCGCCTGGCCCCGGACTACTCCCTCGCGGACCGCACCGACGCCCGCGAGGCCGTCTGGAGCGGCGGGCAGTGGACGCTCAAGGACGGCTGGACCCGCTCCTTCGCCGGCAACGGCGCCGAGCCGTACCGCCGTTTCGTCGAGGACCGCGTGGAGGGCGACCCCCCGGCCTCGATCGTCGCCACGCGCCGCCGGCCCGAAGAGATGCGCTTTCGCGAGCTCGAACGACTGACCCGCCATCTGCGGGCCGGCGGCTATCCGACCTCGGGTCTCGAGACGGCCCTGCAGTCGAAGCTCGCGCAGCCGGCGCTTCTCCCGGTGATGGTGCTTCTGGCGGTGCCCTTCGCCTTCCGGGTCGGCCGCCGGGGCGCGCTCGCGGGGGTGGGCCTGGGGCTCGGTCTCGGGATCCTCACCCTCGTGGCCTCGGCCTTCGTCACGAAGCTCGGCGAAGTCGGCGCGCTGCCACCCCCGCTCGCGGCCTGGTCGCCCAACGTGATCTTCGGCCTCGCCGCGACGTACTTCCTGGCGCGCGTCCGAACGTGAGCGGTTCCCGCGTCGCGTCGGAATCGGCGCGCGCCTGACGTTTTAGGGTGGCTCCCCCGCCCGGACGGCGGGGGAACCCGGAGGCGGACGGCTCAGGTCCCCTCTTCCCAGGAGCTCATGTACTTCTGTTGCTCGGCCGTCGCGGTGTCGATCGCGATTCCCATCGAGGCGAGCTTCAGGCGCGCGATCTCCCGGTCGATCTCCTCGGGGACGGCGTAGACCTTCTTCTGGAGCGAGGCGTGGTTCTTGACCATGAACTCGGCCGCCAGCGCCTGGTTGGCGAAGGACATGTCCATGACCGAGGCCGGATGGCCCTCGGCGGCCGCCAAGTTGATGAGCCGGCCGTCGGCCAGAAGGTGGATGCGCCGACCGTCGTGCAGGCGGAACTCCTCGACCGAGTCGCGGATGGCGCGGCGCTCGCGAGCCAGCTTCTCCAGAGCCGGGATGTCGATCTCGACGTTGAAGTGGCCGGAGTTGCAGACCACCGCGCCGTCCTTCATGGCCCGGAAGTGCTCGTCGCGCAGGACGCCCTTGTTGCCGGTGACGGTCACGAAGATGTCGCCGATCGGCGCCGCTTCCGCCATCGTCATCACCCGGTAGCCGTCGAGGACGGCCTCGATCGCCTTCGTCGGATCGAGCTCCGTCACGATCACCTGGCCGCCGAGACCCCGCGCCCGCATGGCGACTCCCCGCCCGCACCAGCCGTAGCCGGCGACGACGACGTTCAGGCCCGCGATGAGCAGGTTCGTGGCGCGCACGATGCCGTCGAGCGTCGACTGGCCCGTGCCGTAGCGGTTGTCGAAGAAGTGCTTGGTCTTGGCCTCGTTGACGGCGACGACCGGGAAGCGGAGCACGCCCGACTTCTCCATCGCCTTCAGGCGGATGACTCCCGTCGTCGTCTCCTCCGTGCCCCCGATGATGCCGTCGAAGAGCGCCTGGCGCTCACCCGCCGAGAGACTCTTCGCCCACGCCCGGATGACCGGGTCGACGTCGGCGTCGCGGCCGAGCGCGAGGAACAGGAGGGACGAGACGAGGTCTGCCCCGTCGTCCATCGTCACGTTGGGCCGGTGCGCCAGCGCCGAGCGGATGTGGTCGTAATATGTCGCGTGGTCCTCGCCCTTGATGGCGTAAGTGGCCACACCATAGTCGGCCACGAGCGAGGCGGCCACGTCGTCCTGGGTCGAGAGCGGGTTCGAGCCGCAAAGCGCGAGCTCGGCGCCTCCGGCCGTCAGCGTCCGCGCGAGGTTGGCCGTCTCGCTCGTGACGTGGAGGCAGGCGGAGAGCCGGATGCCCTTCAGGGGCTTTTCCTTGGCGAAGCGCTCGCGGATCTGGCGGAGCACTGGCATGCTGGCGTCGGCCCACTCGATCCGGGTTTTACCGCGGGGGGCGAGCGCGAGGTCCCGGACGTCGCTCCGGGTCCCGGACGAGACTGCGGTGCTCATCGCGCGCCTCCGGCCGGCACCGCGAGTTCGACGCCCGCGGCCCGGGCGAGCGCCTCGGCCCGGTCGGTCTTCTCCCACGTGAAGTCTGGAAGGCGGCGGCCGAAGTGGCCGAACGCCGCCGTCGCCTTGTAGATCGGGCGACGCAGATTCAGCGACTCGATGATGCCCTTGGGAGTGAGCTCGAAGTGCTCGCGGATGAGCTCCACGATCTTGACCTCGGGCAGCCTGCCCGTGCCGAAGGTCTCGACGTGCACGGACACCGGGTCCGCGACGCCGATCGCGTACGCGAGCTGGATCAGGGCGCGCTCGGCGAGCCCCGCCGCGACGATGTTCTTGGCCACGTACCGGGCCATGTAGGCCGCCGAGCGGTCGACCTTGGTGGGGTCCTTGCCCGAGAACGCTCCCCCGCCGTGCGGGGCGCTGCCGCCGTAGGTGTCGACGATGATCTTGCGGCCCGTCAGACCCGTGTCGCCCTGCGGCCCGCCGATGACGAAGCGGCCGGTCGGGTTGATGTGGAACTTGGTGTCCTTGGTCAGAAGGTGGGCCGGCACGACCGGGCGGACGACCTCCTCGATGATCGCTTCCCTCAGGTCGGGGTGCTTGATCGACTCGGCGTGCTGCGTCGAGACGACGACGGTCTCGACCCGCAGGGCCCTCGGTCCCTCGTACTCGACGGTGACCTGGGACTTGCCGTCCGGGCGCAGGAAGTCGAGCTCGCCCTTGCGGCGCGCCTCCGACAGGCGCTGGACGAGGCCGTGGGCCAGCGTCAGCGGCAGGGGCATGAGCTCCTCGGTCTCGCGGACCGCGTAGCCGAACATCATGCCCTGGTCGCCGGCGCCGCCCGTGTCGACGCCCTGCGCGATGTCGGGCGACTGGGGATCGATCGACGACATCACGGCGCAGGTCTCGTAGTCGAAACCGAACTTCGCGCGCGTGTAGCCGATCTCCTTGATCGTCTGGCGGACGATCGACGGAAGGTCGACGTAGGTCTTCGTCGAGATCTCGCCGGCCACGATCGCGAGCCCCGTCGTCACGAGCGTCTCGCAGGCCACGCGCCCGGTGGGATCGTCCCGGAGGACGGCGTCGAGAACGGCGTCCGAGATCTGATCGGCGATCTTGTCCGGATGCCCTTCGGTCACCGACTCCGACGTAAAGAAATGCCTTCCGGTCTGGAGCATGGGTTAGGACTCCTCAGGTTGTGCTGATCGGCTGCCCGTCGAAACCGCGAAGGCTAGCATTTCAGGGGCCGCCCCGTCAAAGAATCTCGAAGAAATGGAAGACGTTACGCCCGTAGGCACGGGGGCGGAGGGCCCTCAACCCCGGGGGCGTCGACGGCGCCGGTCCGGCGTCGGACTGGACGACCAGGACGCCGCCCGGGGCGAGGAGGGCGGCCGCCCGGGGAACCTCGCCTTCCGCGCCCCGTGCGTAGGGTGGATCCGCGAAAATCACGTCGAAGCGCTCGCCCGACCGCTCGAGGGCGGCGAGCGCCGAGGCGGCCGGCCCCGCGGCGAGACGGACCCGCTCGGCCGGCTCGCCGAGCCGTTCGAGCGTCTTCGCGAGCGCCCGGGCGTCGGCCTCGACCAGGACCGCCGCGGCGGCGCCGCGCGACACCGCTTCGAGACCCACCGCGCCCGTTCCCGCGAAGAGGTCGAGGAAGCGCGAGCCCGCGATCCGGTCCGGCCCCAGGAGATCGAAGAGCGCGGCGCGCGCGCGGCTGGACGTGGGCCGTGCCCCCTCGGGGACGTCGAGCCGTCGCCCTCTCCATGCGCCCGCCAGGATCCGCACGAGGGAGGGCGCCGCGCGGCGGCGGCTCATGGTTTCGCTTCGGGCGGCGCGAACTGGAAACGCAGCTCCTCGATCTTCAGGAACTGCGAGTAAGGCTCGGTGACCCCCACGATCTCGACGAAGCCTGACTGCTTCTCGAGCCGGCGGACCTGGAAGATCGCGCCGTCGAAGCGCCGCAGCAGAGTCCCGGGAGAGAGCAGGTCCGGATGGAAGCGCGTGACCGGAGCGAGCGGCGAGAGGAAGAGCCCCTTGAGGCCTTCAAGGGCCGAGCGCAGCGACGAGCTCTCGGCCGTGTCCGTCGAGAACTCGTCGAACCGGATCGTCCGCCGGTCGCCGTTGCGACCGCACGAGGGTCACGGCCGAGGACGAGGCGAGCTCGCCCGCGAGCCCCGTCCGCCGGTCGGGCGCGATCGTCCACAGATCCGGCCGCGCGAAGAACTCGCAGTAGAAATCGAGCTCCGCCGGCGCGAGGCGCTCGCGCTTGACCTCCTCCTTCCCTCCGCGGCTCGTCTTCCAGACGAGCGTGCCGTCGCGAAACAGGGTCAGGCGGTCGTAGCCCTCGTTGGACTGCCGGATCCACTCCGCGCAGAACGTGGGGCCGGACACCGGGGTCGCCGCGGGCTCGGGGACGGGAGTCGTCGCGACGGCCGCGGCGAAGGCGAAGACGAGCGCGGGGCTCACCGGCGCCTCCGCGCGGCGGCGAGCGCGAAACCGAGCTCCCCGGCCGCGTCGATTCTTCCATCCTCCCGTGCCGCGCGCGTCGCCTCCAGCGCCCGGCCGATGGCCGGACCCGGCGGCACGCCGTGCGAGAGCAGGTCCGCGCCGGAAACGGCGAGCTCCGGGGCGCGCCTCGCAAAGGTTTCGAGGAGGACGCGGCGGTCCCTCGCTCCGAGAAGCGACGCCGCGGCGAAGACCTCGTCGGCGGCCAGCCCGGCGACGAGACGCCGGCGTTTCGAGGGCGCGAGGCCCGCGAGTCCGGCGGACAACTGCCGACGCGTCCGGGGCCAGCGGCGGAGCACCTGGCCTTCCCGTCCCGCGACGGCGAGCCGGGCGGCGACCTCGCGGATATCGCGCGGCGTGGACTCTGCCATCCACGCGAGAAGGTAACAAAACCACCCGGGCGAGGCGCCCTCCGACCCGAGCCGCGTGGTCACGCGGGCAAGGCGGCCCCCGGCGCCCCGAGCCGCGCGGGCCAGGCCCGGCGCGATCGCGCGATCCACGCCGAGGCTCCGCAGGAGCGCCGGCGCCCCGCGGCGCTGCGGCTCCGACAGGATGAGCGCCAGCTCCCGGCGCAGCCGGTCCCCCGAAACCGCGTCGAACGCCCTCCCCGCGACCGCCGCGGCGATCTGACGGCGCGCCTCGGGAGCGATGCGAAATCCCAGCCGCCCGGCGTAGCGCACCGCGCGGAGCGCGCGCGTGGGATCGTCCGCGGGCGACGCCGGATGAAGGAAACGGATCCGGCGGCACGCCAGGTCGTCCCGTCCCCCGAACGGATCCACCAGCCGGGCGCCCTGAGCGAGCTCGATTGCCAGGGCGTGGATCGAGAAGTCGCGGCGCGCGAGATCCGCCCGGATCGAGGCGCCGCCCTCGACGACGGGCAGCGCGCCCGGGTGCGAATACGTCTCCCGCCGCGTGCCGGCGATGTCGAGCCTCCCGCCGCCCGGAAGCTCGAGCGTCGCCGTCGCGAATCGCGCGTGGACCGTGGGGGTCGCGCCGAGCCTCGCCGCGAGCGCTCCGGCGAACGTCGCGGCGTCGCCCTCGACCGCGAGATCCACGTCGCGCACCGGCCGCCGCAGGAGAAGGTCCCGGACCGCGCCGCCGACGAGCCACGCGCGCTCTCTCCGCTCGCGGGCGAGGGCGCCGGCCGCGCGCACGGCGCGCCGCGCCGCCGCCGGCAGAGACGCCAGGGACGGCGCGCTAGAAGACGTACTCGACCGACCCCTCCCCCGCCAGGGCCTGGATCTCGCTCGTCAGACGCGGCGAGGGCGCGATGCGCATCGAGTCGGCCGCCTTCAGCGTGGCTTCGAATTCCCCCGGCCGGATGAGGCGGATGGAGACGGGCGTCGTGCCCGGGTGCCGGCGCAGGCGCTCCTGGAGCCGCTCGAGCACGGTCTCGTCCGCGTACGCCAGGTTGACCCTGATCGCGAGCTCCCGCGCCCGCCGTTCCCGGATTCCTTCGAGCGGCGTGATCTCCTGGATCGTCAACTCGAGCGCCCCGCCCGACTCCCGCACGTTCGCGGTGGCGAGGACCGGCAGGTCGTCCTTGACCCAGCCCTGCACCTTCTCGTAGAGGCTCGCGAAGATGGCGACGGGCACCGTCCCGCTCGTGTCCTCGAGGGAGGCCTTGAGCATCGTCTTGCCCTCGTTGACGCCCTTCTTGATCTTCTGCTTCTTGAGGTTGCCGAGGACGCCCGCGATCTTGACGGTCTGTTCGACGCGGCCCGCGAGGTCCGCGATCCTCGCCTCGGCGAAGCGCTCGATCTCGTCGGCGAAGCGCGTCAGGGGGTGTCCCGTCACGTAGAAGCCGAGCGTGTCCTTCTCGCCCTTCAGCTTCTGGTCGAGCGGCCACTCCGGGAGGTGCGGGAAGTCGTCGCCGGCCGAGCCCTCCTCGACCGGCCCGCCCCCGAAGAGGTTCGACTGGCCGAGCTCGGCCTCCTCGCGCCGGCGGGCGGCCCGGGCGAGCGCGCGCTCGCAGGCCGCCGCGAGGGTCGCGCGGTTCTTCCCCAGCGAATCGAAGGCGCCGGCCGAGATCAGAGCGTCGAGGGTGCGCTTGTTGACGAGCCGCGAGTCCATCCGCTCGGTGAAGTCGGTGAAGGAGACGAAGGGCTTCTTGGTCCGCTCGTCGAGGATCGCGTGGGCCGCGGCCTCGCCGACGCCCTTGATCGCCGCGAGCCCGAAGCGGATCGACGAACCCACCGCCGCGAAGCTCTCCGCGGACTCGTTGATGTCGGGAGGCAGGACCGGGATCCCGGACTCCTGGCAGTCGCCCAGAACCTTCACGATGCCGTCGGTCGAGCCGATCTCGGCCGAAAGGTTGGCCGCGAAGAAGTCGACCGGGTAGTGCGCCTTGAGATACGCGGTTTTGTAGGCGACCAGGGCGTAGGCCACGGCGTGCGACTTGTTGAAGCCGTAGCGCGCGAAGGGCTCGATCAGCGACCACAGCTCCTGCGCCTTTTTTCTGGGCGTGCCGTGCTCGACCGAGCGCCGGAGGAACTTCTCCGCCTCGGCCTCCATGATCTCGCGCTTCTTCTTGCCGATCGCCTTGCGCAGGAGGTCGGCCTCGGCCAGGGAGTAGCCCGCGACGGTCTGCGCGATGCGCATGACCTGTTCCTGGTAGACCAGGATGCCGAGGGTCTCCGCGAGGATCGGTTCGAGCTCCGGCAGCGGATAGGTCACGCGCGTCCCGCCGCGCCGCCGGACGTAATCCTCGACCGTGCCCGCGTCGAGGGCCCCGGGGCGGTAGAGCGCGTTCAAGGCGGCGAGGTCCGGGAAGACCCGCGGCTTGGCGCGGCGCAGCAGGTCCCGCATCCCGCCCGAATCGAACTGGAAGACGCACGCCGTCCGCCCCGAGCGAAAGAGCTCGAAGGTCGGTTCGTCGTCGAGCGGCAGATGGTCGAGGTCGATCGTCGCCCCGAGGCGCTCCTTCACGGCCGCAACGGTCGCCTCGAGGACGTCGAGCGTGATCAGGCCGAGGAAGTCGATCTTGAGGAGGCCCATCTTCTCGACGGCGTTCATGTCGAACTGCGTCGTGATTTCGTCCTTGTTGGTCCGGTAGAGCGGCAGGTATTCGGTGATCGGGCGCGGCGCGATGACGACGCCCGCGGCGTGCATCCCGGCGTGCCGGGACAGGCCCTCGAGCCGCTCGGCGATCCGCACGACCTTGGCGATCGACTCGTCCGACGCCATCGCTTCCTTGAGGCCCGGCGAGTCCCGGAAGGCCCGCTCGAAGTTGACGTCGGGCCCATCCGGCACGAGCTTGGCGATCCGGTCGCCGAGCGCCACCGGGAGCGAAAGGACCCGCGCCACGTCGCGCACCGCGAGCTTCGGCTTCAACTGCGAGAAGGTCACGATCTGGGCGACGTTCTCGCGCCCGTACTTCTTGGTCACGTACTCGATGACTTCCCCGCGCCGGGCCTGGCAGAAGTCGATGTCGATGTCCGGCATCGAGATCCGCTCGGGGTTCAGGAAGCGCTCGAAGAGCAGGTCGTAGCGGAGCGGGTCGATCTCGGTGATGCGCAGGGCCCACGACACGATCGAGCCGGCGGCGCTGCCCCGGCCCGGGCCGACCGCGATCCCCTTCTCGCGGGCGTGGCGGATGAAGTCGGACACGATCAGGAAGTACGAGGGGAACCCCATCTTTTCGATGACCGTGATCTCGTACTCGAGCCGCTCGCGGTACTTCTCCGTCGGGATCCGCTCGACCCCGGCGCCGGCCTCCGCGTCGAGCTCCGCGAGGCGCCGCTCGAGGCCCTCCCGGGCGAGGTCCCGGAAGTAGTCGGCGGGCGGGCGGCCGTCGGGGGCGGTGAAGGTCGGCAGGTGCAGGCCGTCGGTGTCGAACGACACCGCGCAACGCTCGGCGACCGCGACCGTGTTCGTGACGGCCTCGACGCTCCACGACTTGAAGCGCGCCAGCATCTCGTCCGGGTCCTTGACGTAGAACTCGTCGTTGTAGAAGCGCATCCGGCGCTCGTCCTCGAGGGTCTTGCCCATCCCGATGCAGAGCAGGACCTCGTGCGGGAAGGCGTCGTCGCGGCGCAGGTAGTGGCTGTCGTTGGTCGCGACGGCCGGGGCTCCGGTTTCCGTCGCGAGCCGCAGGAGGTCCGGCACGATCGCCGTCTGCTGGGGCAGGCCGTGATCCATGATTTCGACGTAGAAGTTGCCCTTCCCGAAGATCTCCTCGTACTCGAGAAACGCCCGCTTGGCCGCCCCGAAGTTGCCCCGCGAGAGCGCCCCCGCGACCTCGCCCTTGAGGCAGCCCGACAGGCCGATCAGGCCCTCCGCGTGCTCCCGCAGGAGCGCCTTGTCCATGCGGGGCCGGTGGTAGAAGCCCGAGGTGTACGCCTCGGAGACGAGGCGGACGAGGTTGCGATAGCCCTTCTGCGTCGCGGCGAGAAGCGTCAGGTGATAGGCGTAGCCCTCCCCCGACTCGCTCGCCGCCTTCTCCTCGCGGTCCCGGCGGTCCCCCGGCGCGATGTACGCCTCGACCCCGATGATCGGCCGCACTCCGTTCTGCAGCGCCTCGTGGAAAAAATGAAACGCGCCGAACATGTTCCCGTGGTCGGTGACGGCGACCGCCGGCATTCCGAGCTCCGCGACGCGCTTGCAGAGCTCCGGGAGCTTGTTGGCGCCGTCGAGGAGGGAGTACTGACTGTGGAGGTGAAGGTGAACGAAGTCGCCGGGCATCGAGTCTCGATCATAAGCGATCGGGAAGACGCCGGCGACGATCTCGGGCCGCGTATAGTTGGGCGACGATCGCACGATGAAGAACCTGACGTATCTCGCGGCCGCGGCCTGGCTCGTGTCCGCGGCCCCGCCCGCGCCGAAGGTCTCGCCGGCGGCCGTGGCGCCGGTCGGACCCGAGGCCGTCTGGACGCCGCCGGTCGAGTTTCGCGACGCGTTTCACGCCGCGTGCGACGGGGCGGGGAAGGACATGAGCGCCTGCTTTCTCCGCGCGATGAAGAAGGCCGGCGCGCCGGCGGCCGCGGTCGACTTCGCGAAGCGGACGGGGGGCCAGGGCTACCTGACGCAGTTCCGGAAGGCCGGCATCGTCGACGTGGCTTACGCGGTTTACCCCTTCCGCGCCAACGAAAACCGCCTGGTCTTCCTCGTCAACGGCGAGCCGCCCACGATCGACGTCGACGATCCCTCCCTGATCTCGTCCAGGGTCTTCGAGCGAAACTCGGTCTATGCCGCTCTCCTCCGGACCCATCCGAACGTCCAGATCTTCCCGGGCGATCGAGGTTCTCCGCGGTTTCCGCGCGTCGCGCGCCGCGCCGATGGCGGCATCGGCTATGTCATGACCTACGATCTGAAGGACGGCTGCCACGCCTGCAAGGTCCTCGGCAACGCGTACGTCGGCTTCGAATTCGACGGACGCGGCCGATTCGAAGGGGTTTCGATCGTTCGCGTCCAGTCCCGCGCCCGATAGGACCGCCGCCCGGTGTCCTTCCGCCGCGCCCTCGGGACCTTCGACGCGACGATGCTCGTCGTCGGCGGAATCATCGGCGCCGGCATCTTCATCAATCCCTACATCGTCGCGCAGCGGCTGCCCTCCGCCGGGCCCGTGCTCTGGGCCTGGATCGCGGGCGGGGCCATCGCGCTCGCCGGAGCGTTCGCCTTCGCCGAGCTCGCGGCCCTGTACCCGCGCGCGGGCGGCGAGTACGCCTACCTGCGCGAGGCCTACCACCCCCTGGTCGGCTTCCTGTTCGGCTGGGCGTCGCTCGTGATGATCCAGGGCGGCGGCATCGCCGCCGTGGCCATCACCTTCGCGCAGTACACGTTGCGGCTGACCGGCGCCTCCGGGGGAAGCCCCAAGGCCCTGGCCGTCGGCGCCATCGCCATCGTCGCGCTCGTGAACACGGCCGGCGTGAAGCCCGGCAGCCGCCTCCTGAACGTGCTCGTCGTGCTGAAGATCGCCGCCCTCGCGGTCCTGATCCTGGGAGGCCTCTGGGTCGCCCCGTCCCTCGCGGCTCCGCACGTCGCGGCGCCCTCCACCCGCCCGCCGGCGACGTTCTTCGCCTTCGCGGCGGCCCTCGTGCCGATCCTGTTCTCCTACGGCGGGTGGCAGAGCGCCAACACCGTCGCCGAGGAGATCCGTTCCCCGGAAAGGACCCTGCCGCGCGCGCTGGTGGCGGGGACCGTGCTCGTCGTGATCGTCTACGTGGCCGTCAACTTCGTCTACCTCGCGACCCTGACGCGCGACGGCCTGGCGGCGACGGCGACGCCGGCCGCCGACGCCGTGGCGCGCATCTTCGGCTCCGGCGCGGACCGCTGGATCGCCGCCGCCATCGCGGTCTCGACCTTCGGCTTCCTGGACGTGTCGCTGCTCGGGCCGACCCGCATCTCCTACGCGATGGCCCAGGACGGCGTCTTCTTCCGGGGCTTCGGAAATCTGCATTCCCGCTTCGCGACGCCGCACCGCGCGATCCTGCTCCAGGCCCTGTGGTCGATCGTCCTCGTCCTGACCGGGACCTACGGGGACCTCATCGACTCGGTCGTCTTCGCGGATTGGATCTTCTTCGGCCTGACCGTCGCGGCGGTGATCGGGCTGCGGCGCCGGATCCCCTCGGCCGAGCGGCCGAAAGGAATGTTCGCGGCTCCCCTGGTCCCGCTCGTGCCGGTTCTCTTCGTCGCCGCCGCGGCCTTCGTCGTGGCCGGCGCGGTCTGGTCGAACCCGGTGCGCTCGGGAATCGGGGTCGTGATGATCGCGGCGGGGACGCCCATATACCTCGCGTGCCGCGGCCGCGCGGAGCCCCGCGCATGACCCTCGCCCGGGCTCCCTACATGGAATGGGCCAAGTCGCGCCCGCGGCCGCGCATCGATCTCGCGGGCTCCAACCTGCTTCCCTGCCGGCTCGAGGACCTGCCCGGCGCGCGCGACGCCGCGGACATCGCCGGGGAAAGCCCCCAGGGCTACGTTCCGCTGCGCGAGGCGATCGCGCTCCGCCACGGAGTCTCCGTGGAACGCGTCGCCACCGGCGGCGGCTGCTCGGGCGCCAACTTCCTCGCCTGCGCCGCGCTCCTCTCGACCGGGGACACGGTCCTCATCGAGACCCCGCACTACGATCCTCTGCCGGCCGCGGCCCGCATGCTCGGGGCCGACGTCGCCTTCTTCCGCCGCCGCTTCGAGGACGGGTTCGACGTCGATCCCGACGCCGTGGCGGCCGCGCTGACGCCCCGGACGCGCCTCGTGATCCTGACGAACCCGCACAATCCGTCGGGCGCCCTCGTCTCCGAGTCGAGCGTCCTCGCTCTCGCCCGTCTTGCGGAGGAGCGCGGGATCCACGTGCTCTTCGACGAGGTCTACCGCGACACCGTGCTCGACGGCCGTCCCGCGCCCGCGGCGGTCCTCTCCGACCGCTTCGTTTCGACCTCCTCCCTCACCAAGTCCTTCGGCCTCGCGTCCCTGCGCTGCGGCTGGGCGCTCGCCTCCCCCGCCGTGGCCGAGTCGATCCGGCGTGCGCGCGACGTCGTGGACGTCTGGGCGCCGATGCCGGCCGACCGGATGTCGGTCGTCGCCTTCGCGCACCTCGACCGGCTGGAAGCGCGGGCGCGAGCCATCGTCGACGCGAACCTGACGGCGGTCTCGGCCTTTCTCGAATCGCGGCCCGAGCTCGAGTGGGTGCCGCCGCGGTCGACCCTCGCCTTTCCGCGCCTCGCCGGAGTCGCGGACGCCGGCCCCTTCGTCGACCGGCTGTTCCGCGAGACCGGGACGGCGGTGGCGCCGGGCCGCTTCTTCGGCGCGCCGGCCCACTTCCGGATCGCCTTCGGAGGCGACCCCGACGCGGTGCGCGAAGGCCTCGCGGCGATCGGACGGGCCCTCGGCGCCGCTTGACAACGCGGTCCCCGCGCCTTACGTTCGCGGCTCGAATCCAGCCGCGACGAACCCCCCGAGAGGAGGACTCCATGCCGGACGAAACCAAGGGCACCCAGGGCGGCCAGTTCGATTTCACCCAGTGGCACGAGGTCAAGAGCGGCGAAACGCTGTCGAAGATCGCCCAGCATTACTACGGCGACGCAAGCCTTTACCCCAAGATCTTCGAGGCCAACAAGGACGTCCTCAAGGACCCGAACCTGATCCGCGTCGGTCAGAAGCTCCGGATTCCCTAGGGCCCGGATGCCGGGCGCGATCGTCCGCGCATTTCGCCGGCTCGGCCTGCGATTTCCCGCGCTCTTTGTCATTCTGCTCATCGCGACCCTGGCGGACCTCGTCGTCCCCGACCCGATCCCGTTCGTCGACGAGATCGTCCTGGCGTCCCTGACCGCGATCTTCGGCCTGTGGAAAGAGCGCCGGGCGCCTGCCGACGACGCCGTCCGGCCGGCCCGCAATCCCGATCTTTCGAAGAAGGTCTGAGCGCATCCAGCGTGAATGAACGAAAAGGAGACAACATGCTCAAACGGTCCTGGAAGTATTTCGCCGTCGCGGCCTGCGTCCTCGCGGTCGCCTGCAACAGCGGCAAGGCCCCGGCCGAGGCGGCCCTGAAGCTCGCCGACGAAGCCGTCAACGGCGCGCGCGCCGAGGCCGAGCGCCTCGTGCCGGACGAGTTCAAGTCGCTCTCGGACGATCTGGCCGCCGCCAAGGACGCCTTCGCGAAGGGCGACTACAAGGGCGCACTCGCCGCGGCGACGTCGGTCCAGCAGAAGGCGGGCGACGTGCTGGCCAAGGCCAAGGCGAAGAAGGACGAATTGGCGGCCCAGTGGAACTCGCTCGCCGACGGCGTGCCGAAGATGGTCGAGGCCCTCAAGAGCCGGGTCGACATCCTCTCCCAGTCGAAGAAGCTCCCGAAGGGCATGGACGCGGCGAAGCTGGCGGCCGCCAAGGACGGGCTCGCGGCCGCCACGAACGGCTGGACCGAGGCCCAGGCCGCGCAGACCGCGGGCAACTGGACGGAAGCGATCGCCAAGGGCAACGCGGCCAAGGCCAAGGCGACCGAGGCCATGGGTCAGCTCGGGATGGACGCGTCCGGAGGCGCCGCGGCGGCGACGAAGTAGCCGGTCTTCGCTTTGGAAGCTCGAAGGGCCCGCTTTCGCGGGCCCTTTTTCTCTGAGAGCGAGAGGACGCCTGGGGTCAGACCTGCATTTCGGGGCTTCGAAGCCGCCCGCTGGGGGTCCCCGAAATGCACGTCGACCCGACCACCGAAGGCAGACCCCCGCCCGTAGGGAACGCCGTGCGGCGCACGGCGTTTTACCCCACCCCCTATTCCCACTCGATCGTGGCCGGGGGCTTCGACGTGATGTCGTAAACGACGCGGTTGATGCCGCGCACGCTCGACACGACACGGCTCGCGATCGCGTCGAGCACCTCGTGGGGCATCCGGAACCAGTCGGCCGTCATGAAGTCGCTCGTCTGGACGGCGCGCACCGCCAGGACGAACTCGTGGGTCCGGCCGTCGCCCATCACGCCCACGGACTTGACCGGCAGGAGCACCGCGAAGGCCTGCGAGATGGCGTCGTAGAGTCCGGCCCGCCGGATCTCGTCGAGGACGATCTCGTCGGCCTTCTGCAGGATCGCCACCTTCTCGCGCGTGACCTCGCCGGGGATGCGCACGGCGAGCCCCGGTCCCGGAAAGGGATGCCGCGCGAGGAACTCCCGCGGCAGCCCGAGCTCCGCGCCGAGCAGGCGGACCTCGTCTTTGAAGAGCTCGCGGACGGGCTCGATCAGCTCGAAGCCCAGCCGCTCGGGGAGCCCCCCGACGTTGTGATGCGTCTTGATGACGGCCGAGGGGCCCTTGATCGACACGGACTCGATGACGTCGGGGTAGAGCGTGCCCTGCGCCAGGTAGCGGGCGTCCGGAATCGACTTCGCTTCTTTCTCGAAGACGTCGATGAAGGTCCGCCCGATGATCTTGCGCTTCTCTTCCGGATCGGTCACCCCGGCGAGGCGCGACAGGAAGAGGTCGCCGGCGTCGACCGCATGGACCGCGATCCCGAGATGCGCGAACGCCTCCACGACCTGGTGACGCTCGTGGCCGCGCATCAGGCCGTGGTCGACGAGGATCGGGTGAACGCGATCGCCCAGCGCCTCGCGGAGCAGGAGCGCGGTGACCGACGAGTCGACGCCTCCCGACAGGGCGCAGATGACCGCGCCGGTCGGCGCCTGGCGGCGGATCGCCTCCACCTTCTCGTGACGGAACCCGGCCATGGTCCAGCTCGGCTCCACCTTGCAGATGCGGAAGAGGAAGTTCTCGAGGACCTCGGTCCCGTGGACCGTGTGCCGGACCTCGGGATGAAACTGGATGGCCCAGACGCGCCGCGCCGGATTCTCGAAGCCTGCCAGCGGCGTCGTCGGAGTCGATGCGATGACGCGGAATCCCGGGGGCGGAGCGACGACCGAATCTCCGTGGTTCATCCACACGGTCTGTTCGGCCTCGAGGCCGGCAAAGAGCTCGGAGTCGAGGGCCAGCCGCGCGACCGCGCGGCCGTACTCGCGGCCCTCGTTGGCGACCTCTCCCCCGGCGGCCTGCGCGAGCCACTGCATGCCGTAGCAGAGGCCGAGAACGGGGACGCCGAGGCTCGTCGGGTCCCCCGAGGGCTTCGGCGCGTCCGGTTCGTACACGCTCTGCGGCCCGCCCGACAGGATGATGCCGGCGGGGTTCCAGCGCCGGATCTCCTCCGCCGAAGCGCCGGGAGGGAGGACGACCGAGAACACCCGCGCGTCGCGGACACGCCGGGCGATCAACTGCGTGTACTGGCCGCCGAAGTCGAGGATGACGATCGACCGGGGAGCGCTCATGCCGGGCTCACTTTCGAAAGAAGCGCGACCGGCCCGGCGAGAGCCGCGGCCGGCGCGATGGCGAGGGCCGCCCCGGCGAAGGGCGCCGCGGCCGCGATCAGGGGCGCGACGAGGGCCCCGGGAGCCTGCCTCAGCGCCGCGCGCTCGGCCATCCACATGACGACCGCGCTGCCCACGAGAAAGAAGGCGGGGTAGGTCGTCGCGAACGCCCGGCCGAAGCCGCCGCTGCGGCGGACCTTCCGTGGACCGAAGAGCGAGCGCTCGGCCACGGCGATCGCGAGAATGAAGAACAGCGACAGAACATAGGCCGGCACGAAAAAGACGGCCGCCTGCTCGAGGAAGCGCAGCTCCGGAGCGGCGACGGCGACCCGGTCCCCCAGCCACTCCTGGAAGAAGGGATACGTGCCGAAGCCCGGGTCCTTGCGTCCGTGGGTCAGAAGGAAAACGAGCACGTCGAGGAGGAAAGCCGAGGGCAGGAGCAGGGCGGCTTGCCGAAGAAACCTCACTACCCGTCCCATTGTAGCCGAAGGCGGAAACCGCTCCTCGCTACAATGCGGCGGCGGTGGCCCTCAAGAAATCGACGCGCGTCTGGCTCGGCGTCTTCGCCGTCTCCGCGGTCGGCGCGACGATTCTCCACCGGGTGAGCCCCGATGCCGGATGTGCGCCCACGCTCCTCACGATCGCCGCCGCCGTGGCGTGCCTCGTGCTGCTCGGACGGGGCGCGGTCGCCCTTTTCCGCGTGGTGGTGCGCCGGACGGCGCTGCGGCTGGCCTTCTCCTACTTTCTCATCGGCGTCGTGCCGATCCCGCTCGTCGCGGTCCTTCTCTCGCTGGCCTCGTACATCGTCGCGCACCAGTACATGGCGAACCGGCTGCGGCGCGAGATCACCGCCGTCGGCGAGACCGCCGCGGCTCGGCGCACCGAGCTTCCGGCCGTGACCGCCCAGTCGGGCCATGTGACCGCCTCGGGAGTCCCCTGGCTCAAGAAGGGCGATCCGGCGCCGTGGGTCGAAGCCCTCGCCCGGCCCGGGTTCCTCGTGTCCGGCGACCGGCTGTGGCTCGCGGTGCCGTCGGGCCGCCGGGGAGAGGCGCGGCTCCTCGAGCTCTCCGATCCCGCCGCTCCGTGGCTCCAGGAGCTGGCGGACCGGACCGGGTACGAGGTCGGCGCCGAGGCGGAGCAGGCCTCCGAGGACAACCAGGGATTCGAGGTCCGGACCAAGGCGCCGCCGCCGAAGGAGTCCCGGGTCCAGGAAATCGCGGACCGCCGCCCGCAGGGAGGGCCTCCGCCCGGCGAAGGCCTCTGGAAGAGCGAGTGGATCCATGCCTTCTACCTCGAAACGGTGCTCGACGCGCCGGAGGGACCCCGTTACGACGTCGCGATCCTCAAGGCCAAAGCCTCGCCGCACCTTCTCGTCCAGCAGCTCTTCTCGCAGGGCGTCGCCGACATTCACCGGGCTTTCTGGATCGCGTTCGTGACGGTCTCCGGAATCCTCCTCGTCGTGTACCTCGCCGCCCTGGCGATCGCGTTCGCGCTCGTCGGGTCGCTCGCCCGCAACGTCAACCGGCTCACGCGCGCGGCCGGGGCGATCGCGCGCGGCGACTTCTCGGTCCGGATCCAGTCGAAGTCCCGCGACCAGATCGGCGACCTCGCCCGCTCCTTCGACGGCATGGCGGAATCGATTCAGAAACTGCTCGTCGCGACCGCCGAGAAGGAGCGGCTCCAGAGCGAGCTCGCGATCGCGCGGACCATCCAGCACAAGCTCCTCCCCCCGGCCGAGGCCGCGCTGCCGGGATTCCATGTCCTCGCCCACTTCGAGCCGGTCGACGAGATCGGCGGGGACTACTACGACTACCTGCCGATGGGCGGCGGGCGCACCGCGGTGGCGCTCGGCGACGTATCCGGGCACGGGCTTCCCACGGGACTGCTCGTGGCCATGGCGAAGGCCGGCCTCTCGACGCTGCTCGAAGCCGGGCACCGGGACGCGCGAGCTCTTCGGCCGGATGAACGAGCTCATCCACCGCTCGACGGACCCGCGCCACTTCATGACTCTGGCCGTGCTCGCCTACGATCCGGCGACGCGCCGCGGCCGGCTGACGAATGCCGGTCAGCTCGCTCCTTACCGGATCTCCGGCGGGCGGGTCGTGCCGCTCTCGCTGCCCGGACTTCCGCTCGGCCTCTTTCCCGACCGGACGTTTCCGACGCAGGAGTACTCGTTCGCCGCCGGAGACCTCGTCGTCCTTCTCACCGACGGCTTCGTCGAGGCCGTGGACGGCAACGACGAGGCCTTCGGTTTCGAGCGGCTCGAAGCGCTGCTCGCCCGGCACGCCGCCGACGGCGCGGCCGCCCTGCGCGACGCTCTCCTCGCGGCGATCCGCGCCCACACCGGGGACCGGCCGGCGGACGACGACCGGACACTGCTCATCCTGACCCTCGACTGACTCGACGCTCCGAAGGGAGCGTTCGTCCCGCGGAGGGCGCGGACCGCCGCCGACTCGTCCAGGATTCGGGCGGCCGATGCACTTCGAGAAGGGACGACCGATGAAACGCGCTTTCCTGCTGTTCCTTTCCGCCGCGGCGGCGTTGCGGGCCGACTCGACCGCCACGAAGACCCGGACCGTCACGAAGCTCGCCGACGGCGTCTACGAGATCCGACACCCGGACGCCCCCGACACGTTCCCCCAGAGCAACACGACCGTCGTCATCGGGGACCGGGGCGTCCTCGTCGTCGATTCCGGTCTCCTGCCCTCGACCGCCCGGGAGGACGTCGCGCAGATCCGCCGGTGGACGGACAAGCCCGTGACGTGGCTCCTCAACACGCACTGGCACTTCGACCACACCCTCGGGAACGCGACCTACCAGGCGGCGTTTCCGGCGGTCCAGATCGTGGCGACGCGCGCGACGCAGAAGACGATCGCCGACTACAACCCCGGGGTCGTGACGCGCTACCCGTCGCGCGCCGAGCGCTTCAAGAAGATCCTCGATTCGGGCAAAGGACCCGACGGCCGCCCTCTCTCGGAGGGAGACCGCAAGGACTACGAGCGATCGCTCGCGGGCCTCGCGCCGGTCGTGGCCGAGTTCCGCGACGCCGTCCAGGTGCCGCCCAACGTGGCGTTCGACCGCGAGCTCGCGATCGATCTCGGGAACCGGCGGGTCGAACTGCGCTTCCTCGGGCGCGGCAACACGGCCGGCGACGCCATCGCGTACCTGCCGAAGGAGAAGATCCTGGTCACGGGCGACCTTCTGGTGCACCCGGTCCCCTATCTCTTCGGCGGATTCCCGGTCGACCACCCGAAGACGCTCCGGGCCATGGCCGAGTTCGACGCGCAGACGATCGTGCCGGGCCACGGCGAGATCCTGCGGGACAAGAAGTACATCTTTCAGGTCGCGGAGTTTCTCGAGGCCGTCGACGCCGCCATGGAAAAGGAGGTCGACGCCGGCAAGACGCTCGAGGAAGTGCAGGACGGCTTCCCGAAGAGCTTCGACGTGAAGACCTGGCGCGCCCGGTTCGCCGCGACGAGCCTCGAAGAGGGAGAAGCCTTCGACGGCACCTTCGACGGGGTCGTGAAAGGCGCCTACACCCAGATCAAGATGCGCTGACCGCCCCGTCCGTCGCCGACGTCCCGTCTCTGCGGTAGAGTTCGCGCCCAGACGTACGAAAGCGAAAGCGGAGCGAACATGCGTAAGACGGGTCTCGGCGCCCTCGCGGTCCTTCTGCCCGGCCTCGCCCTCGCCCAGACTTCCCCCTTCGTCGATACGGCGACCGAACGGACGCTCCTCAACGAGCTGTCGGGCGACCTCGCCTTCGAAACCCTCCGCATCACGACCCAGTGGCACAAGCCCTCCGGCTCGGAAGGCTTCTACGCGGTCGCCCGGGAAGTCGAGGCGCGGGCGAAGGCGGCCGGCCTCCAGGACGTCCGCTGGATCGACCAGGTCGCGCAGACGCCCAACTGGACCTGCCGGAGCGCCCAGGCGTGGCTCCTCGAGGGCCCGGCCGCGAGCGCCGTCGAGACCAAGATCGCCTCGTCCGCCGAGGTCGCGACGTCGGTCGCGGACAACTCGCGCCCGGCGTCCGTCACGGCCGAGCTCGTCGACGTCGGTTCCGGCGAGAGTCCGAACGATTACGCCGGCAAGGACGTGCGCGGGAAGATCGTGCTGGCTTACGGCAGCGTCGGGCTCGTCACGGAGCAGGCCGTCTGGAAGCGCGGCGCCGCGGGAATCCTGTCCTGGTCCTCGTCGCGCCTGAATCCGCTGGCCGACTCGGCCGACCAGATCGCCTGGGTCTCGGTCCCGGAACAGGACGGCCCGAAGGGCGAGAAGACGACCTTCGCGATCGTGGTTTCGCCGCGCCAGGGCAAGGCCCTGGCGGACAAGATGCGGGGCGAAGAGGCGCGGCGCTGGGGAGCGGGCGAGGCAAAACCCCCGCAACCGATGCACGTGCGTGTCGCGATCGACTCGGTCGTCCTGCCCGAGCGCAAGACCGCCATGGTCGAGGCCCGCATCCCCGGCACCGATCCCACGCTTCCCGAGATCGTCCTGACCGCGCACCTGCAGGAGGAGAAATTCTCGGCCAACGACGACCAGTCCGGCGTGGCGAACGTCCTCGAGATCGGCCGGGCGCTGACGCGTCTGATCGCCGACGGCAAGCTCCCCCGGCCCCGGCGCGGAATCCGATTCTGGTGGGCCGACGAGATCTACTCCGAATACCGGTACTTCGCGGATCACCCCGGCGAAGAGAAGAAGGTCCTCGCCAACCTGAACCAGGACATGGTCGGCGCCAAACAGTCCGACGGCCACCGCACGCAGTACATGGCGCGCACGCCGTGGTCGCAGCCGTCCTTTCTCTCCGACGTTCAGCAGAGCATCCTCGACGCGGTCGTCGACGGGAACAACGCGTTCCTTCCGGCCTGGCAGGCGCAGACGCCGCCGCCCGGCTCGCCCTTCTCGAAGCCGATCTTCTCGCGCCTCGGGACGCGGGAGCCCTACCGCGCGAGGGCCATCCCCTACTTCGACTCGACCGACCACCTCGTGTTCAACGATCCCTGGGTGCGGGTGCCCGGCACCTCGCTGACCAACTGGCCGGACGAGTACATCCACTCCTCCGGGGACGATCTCTGGCAGATCGATCGCGACGCAACTGAAGCGCAACGCCTTCGTGGTCGCGGCGACGGCGTGGTGGCTCGCCAACGCGGATGCGAAGGACGTTCCGTTTCTCGCGGCTTTCGTGGCCGCGCGCGGCAGCGAGCGCCTGGCGGCGAACCTCGCCGCCGCCCAGGCCTGGCTCCGCGACGGAAAGGGAAACGACGACGAACGCCGCCGGGCGGCCGCGGACCTCCTCGCGGTCGCGGCGCAGATCGAGGCCGCAGCCGTCGAGTCGACCCGGTCGATCGGGGCCGACTCCGGCTCCGCGGTTGCCGCGAGCGTCGAGGCGGTCCGGGCCACGGGAACCGCCCTCGCCGCGAGGCTTCCGGCCCGTCCGTCCGGTGAAGATCCGGTGCTTGCGCGCCTGGCCACCCGGACCCCCCGCTTCGCCGTGACGACGCTCGACGCCTGGCTGGCCCTCGAAAAGCGGGTCGCCGACAAGCGTGTCGCCGACAAGCGCGCCGAGCGCGAGCGCAAGGAGGCCGTCGAGGCGGCGCGCCGCAACCCGAAAGCGGGCGCGAAAACGACGCCCGCCCCGCCCGACGACGATTCCCCGAAACTCTCGGCCCTCATGGGCACGGCCGCCATGGCCTGGATCGACGGCAAGACGAACGCCGCGGAGATCGCCCGGCGCGTCTGCGCCGAGGCGCTCGCGGCCGGCTGGTGGTACTACGGCGAGACGACGCCGGCGATGGTCGAGCGGTACCTGCGAGAGCAGGCGACGGACGGCCTGATCGCCTGGTAGAGGCTTCGACGAGGCCTCGACGCGGGCCGCCGACCCGTGAAAGCATCCGACCGCATGGCGGGCAAGCGACGCAAGAAGGCTCGACTCGAAATCCCGCGGCCTCGAGGCCCGCGAGGCCGCCGAGGGAACGCCTCCCCCGGCGGCCGCGGCCCTGCGCGACGCGATCCGCGAGGACGGCGGGGCGGCCCTGGCGCTCTACCGCGATCCTCTCGGCGGGCACTGGCAGCTCCTCGCCTCCCTGCCCATCGAGAAGGTCGAGCCGACGGCCTTCCAGCGGGACCTCTCGGAGTCGCACGTCAAACGTCTCACCGGCGTGATCGACGCCCTCGGCCGCTTCCTCGATCCGATCATCGCCGTGCGCGGACGCGACGGCATGTACCGGACGCCCAACGGGCACCACCGCCTCGCGGCGCTCCGCAACCTCGGCGCCCGGGCCATCACCGCCCTCGTCCTGCCCGAGGCCGAGATCGCCTACAAGATCCTGGCCCTGAACACCGAGAAGGCCCACAACCTCCGGGAAAAGTCGCTCGAGGTCATCCGCATGGCGCGCGACCTCGCCGCCGGCGACCTCGCCGAGAAGGACTACGCCCTCGAGTTCGAGGAGGCCGCGTTTCTGACGCTCGGGATCTGTTACGAGAAGAACGGGCGCTTCGCCGGCGGCGCCTACCATCCGGTCTTGAAGCGAGTCGACGCGTTCCTCGGTCAAGCCGCTCGCGAAGGCGCTCGAGGTGAGGGCCGAACGGGCGGCGAAGCTGATGGAGCTCGAGGAGGCCGTCGCGGCCGCGATGAAGGCGCTCAAGGACAAGGGCTTCGACAGCCCGTACCTGCGGACCTTCGTCGTCGCGCGCATCAACCCCCTCCGCTTCCAGCGCGGCGCCAAAGCCGACTTCGACGAGACGCTCGACAAGATGCTGGCTTCGGCCAGGAAGTTCAAGGCGGAGTCCGTCAAGCCCGAGCAGCTCGCCCGGGCGGGCGGCGCCGCGGAGGAGTGATCATGCGCCGCGCTTTCGCGCTCGCCGCCGTCCTGGCCATGGCCGCGACGTCCGCCCTCGCCGGCGAGAAGTCAGAAGCCGCCCGACCTCGCGACGGCGAAGGTCGTCGACCTGACCCATCCCTTCGACGAGAAGACGATCTACTGGCCGACCTCGCCCTCGGCCTTCGAGCTCAAGTCGCTGGCGGACGGGAAGACGCCGGGCGGCTGGTTCTACCGGTCCAACACCTTCTGCACGCCCGAGCACGGCGGAACGCACCTCGACGCCCCGAGCCACTTCGCCAGGGACGGCGAGGCGGCCGACCAGATCCCCGTCCGGCGCCTGATCGCGCCGGCCGCCGTGATCGACATCCGGGCGGCCGCCGCAAAGGACCCCGATTACCGCCTGCGGCTCGACGACGTGAAAGCCTGGGAAAAGGCCCACGGCGCCGTCCCCGCCGGCGCGATCGTCCTCCTTCGGACGGGCTGGAGCGCGCGGTGGCCGGACCGCAAGGCCTACCTCGGCGACGACACGCCGGGCGACGCCTCGAAGCTGCATTTTCCGTCGTACGGCGAGGATTCGGCCCGGTATCTCGTGGCACAGCGCAAGGTCGGAGCGCTCGGCGTCGACACGGCCTCCATCGACTACGGCGCGTCGAAAGACTTCGTCGTTCACGTGATCGCCAACGGGTCGAACGTCTTCGGCCTCGAGAACGTCGCCCGCCTCGAGGAGCTTCCGGAATGGGGCGCCTGGGTCATCGCCCTTCCGATGAAGATCGCCGGGGGCTCGGGCGGCCCGCTCCGCATCGTCGGCCTCGTGCCGTGACGCCGGCCCGATGACGGCGCCCCATCCGTTCGGGCTCCACCGCTCGCTCGATCCGCCGGGCGTCCTGCCGCAGCTGGCCCGCCGCCTGGACGCGACGCCGCGCGCGCTCGAGAACGAGATCGCCGTCTCGGTGCGCGCGCTCTCGATCGACTCCGCCTCGTTCCGGCAGCTCCGCGAGACCGAGGCCGCGACGGGCGAGACGGTCCGGGACCAGATCGTCCGGATCGTGCGCGAGCGCGGCAAGATGCAGAACCCGGTCACGGGCTCGGGCGGCATGCTGCTCGGCGAGGTCGCGGCCGTCGGGCCCCGCCACCCGGCCGCCGGAAACCTTCTCCCGGGCACGCCGATCGCGACGCTCGTCTCCCTGACGCTGACGCCGCTCTCGCTCGAGTCGATCGGGGCCGTGCATCCGGCGACCGAGCGGGTCGAGGCCCGAGGCACGGCGATTCTCTTCGCGCGCACGCTCTTCGCCCGGCTGCCGCAGGATTTCCCGGAAGAGGTCGCGCTCGCCGCCTTCGACGTCGCCGGCGCGCCCGCCGCGGTCCGGCGCGACGCGAAGGCCGGACAGACCGTCCTCGTCATCGGCACCGGCAAGGCGGGGCTCCTGTGTCTCGCCGCCGCGCGCGAGGCCGTGGGAGGCAGCGGGCGTGTTCTCGCGGTCGAGCCCGGCCGCGGCGCGGCCGACCGCGCCCGCAGTCTCGGTTTCGCCGACGAGGTCTTTTCGGTCGACGCCCGCGATCCCGTCGCCATGCTCGGGGCGATCGAGCAGGCGACTTCGGGCGCGCTCGCGGACCTCGTCGTCAACGTGGCCAACGCCTCGGGGACCGAGGCCGCGAGCGTTCTCTGCGCCCGGGACGACGGGGCCGTCGTCTTCTTCGGCATGGCGACGTCCTTCCCGGCCGCCGCTCTGGGCGCCGAGGGCCTCGCCAAGCCCACGCGGCTTTCGATCGGCAACGGCTTCGTGCCCGGCCACGACGGTTTCGCCCTCGACCTCCTCCGCCGCCATCCGGCGCTCGCCCGGGCGTTCTCGGAGCTCGCGGGAAGACCAGACGCGTGACCGCCGCGGCCGAGTCCCTGGCCTCGCTCCTGCGCGGGTCGGGCGCGCGCCGCATCGCCTTCCTCGGCCTCGCCAAGAACGCCGGCAAGACGACCGCGCTCACGGCCGTTCTCGCCGAGCTCCACCGCTCGGGAGTTCCCGCGGCCGCGACGTCGGCGGGACGGGATGGCGAGGAGTTCGACGCGATCACGGGAGAGCCCAAGCCCCGGTTCCGCGTCTTTCCCGGACAGCTCGTCGCGTCGGCGCGGTCGACGTTCGAGGCGGCCACGTTTCCGCTCGCGCCGATCGCGATTCTTCCGTTCGCGACGCGGTTCGGGCCGGTGGAGCTTCGCCGCGTCGAAGGCGAGGGTGAGCTCGAGGTCATCGGACCCTCCACGGCCTCGGAGCTCGCCCGGACCGCAGCGGAGCTCGAAGCGGCGGGCGCGGCCGTCGTTCTTCTGGACGGCGCCGTCGGGCGCCGGGCCTTCGCCGCCGGGCGCGTCTGCGACGGCATCGTGCTCTCGGTCGGCATGTCGGCCGGCGACTCGCTCCCCTCGGTCCTCGCCGCGGCGAGGTCCGCCGCCGAGCTGATCGGTCTGGGGCGTCCCGCGCCCCGAGCGCGAGTCCGGGAGCTGCCGGGAGCGATCACCGAGCTCTCCCTCCGCGAGAGCCCGCCGGCGCGCGGAGACACCCTGGTCGCCGAGGACTTTACGGCGTACTTCCTCTCGCCCGTGTTTCGCCGCCGCCTCGCGGAGGACGGTGTCGCGCTCGCCGTCCGCCGGCCGGCGCGACTGCTGGCCGTGACCGTCAACCCGACGGCGCCGGCGCGCCCGCCCCTGCCCGCCGCGAAGTTCCTCGAGGCCGTCGCCCGCGAGATCCCCGGCCCGCCCGTCTTCGACCTCGTCGCTGACCTGCGGTCATAGAATCGGGGCGGCTATACTTTCGCCGCCGATGGCCTCGAAACTCGGCCTCTCCCAGGAAACGATCGAGAGCTGCCGGCGTCTCGCCCGGCAAGTCGCCGACGGGGTGCGCCTCGAGACCGAGCCCTACACGACCGTGGCGACCGAGCGGACGGTCCTGCGCCTGCTGGGAGTCGACGGCGTCGACGCCGACGAGGTTCCCGTCCCCAACCGTGTCGTCGAGTCCCTCCAGGCGAGCGGCAAGCTCGGCCGAGGCGCGGCCGTGTGGATGGGAAGCGCCCTCGCCTCGGGCGCCTCGACCGTCGCGGAAGCGGCGGCGCGGCTCTCGGACCCGGGCCGGGCGTCGGCCCAGGCGGAGCACCCGCGGTGGCGCGAGGCGGTCGCTCCGCACGTCGAGTCGACGCTCGCGCGCGTGCGCGTCAACCGCGCCGAGCGCGAGCGGCGCCAGGCGAGCCACCCTCCGGAAGAGCTGCCCCTCCTCTACGCCATCGTCGCGACCGGCAACATCCATGAGGACGTGGTCCAGGCCGAGGCCGCGGCGCGGGCCGGCGCGCAGTGCATCGCCGTCATCCGCTCGACCGCGCAGTCGCTGCTCGACCACGTGCCCTACGGGGCGACGACTTCCGGCTTCGGCGGCACCTACGCCACGCAGGAGAACTTCCGGCTCATGCGCGCGGCGCTCGACGCCCTCGAGCCCGAGGTCGGGCGTTACGTCCGCCTCGTCAACTACTGCTCGGGCCTCTGCATGCCGGAAATCGCCGCCATGGGCGCCCTCGAGCGCCTGGACATGATGTTGAACGACGCCCTCTACGGAATCATCTTTCGCGACATCAATCCGCTGCGGACCCTGATCGACCAGAACTTCTCGCGCCGCATCAACGCGGTCGCGGGGGTCGTGATCAACACGGGCGAGGACAACTACCTGACCACGGCCGACGCGGTCGAACAGGCCCCGGCCGTGCTCGCGTCCCAGTTCATCAACGAGCGTCTGGCCCGCAACGCCGGGCTCGAGGACTGGCAGATCGGGCTCGGCCACGCCTTCGAGATCGATCCGACGCTCGAGGACGGTCTGCTCTACGAGATCGCGCAGGCCGAAGCCGCCCGGGAGATCTTCCCGGACGCGCCCCTCAAGTACATGCCGCCGACCAAGCACATGACCGGGAACGTCTTCCGGGGCTACCAGCAGAACACCCTCTTCGCCCTGACCTCGGTCGCCACGGGCCAGTCGATTCACCTGCTCGGGATGCTGACCGAAGCGCTCCACACGCCGTTCCTCCACGACCGTTGGCTCGCGATCGACCAGATGAAGACGATCCGGACGAACGCGCGGCATCTCCGCGACGAGCTGCGCTTCGATCCCGCCGGCCGCATCGTGGCCCGCGCCCGCGAGGTCCTCGCCGGGGCGCACGCGATCCTTTCCGACGTCGCCCGCCGGGGCCTCTTCGGCGCGCTCGCCGAGGGCGTCTTCGCCGACACCCGGCGGCGCCGCGACGGCGGCCGCGGATACGACGGCGTGCTCCGGAAGGACGCCGAGTACGCCAATCCCTTCATGGAGGCCTGGACGCCGGCCCCGGCCGGAGCCCAGCGCGTGAGCGCGCCGCGGCTCGTCCGGCCGTACGGCGACAAGAAGGGCGACGGCGCCGTGCAGGTCTCCTTCACGCTCCCCATCCCCCGGTCGGCCGTCGCGACCGAGGCGGCCAAGCGCTTCGTCGCCCAGATGGGGCTGCGGGAACCGTACGTCACGCTCGCCGAGGCGATCGCTCCCGACTTCACCTACTTCGTCGTCTATGGGCGCTCGACGCAGGACATCGACGTCTCCTCGATCGCCGCCGACGGAAGCCCCGGCGGCCACGCTCTCCCGCGAGGAGATCGACGCCGAGATCGCGCGCCGCTTCGGCCGCCGGCTCGTCGTGCTCGGCTGCGCTCTCGAGTCGGACGCCCACACGGTGGGCCTCGACGCCATCTTCAACATGAAGGGCTTCGCCGGCGATTACGGCCTCGAGCGTTACCACGGCTTCGACGCCCGCAATCTCGGGGCCCAGGTCCCGGTCGACGCGCTCGCCCGGAAGATCCGGGAGACGAAGGCGGACGCCGTCCTCGTCTCGGCGACCGTGACGCAGAACGACATCCACGTCCGCCACATGACCGACCTCGTCGACATGCTCGAGGCCGAGCGGCTCCGCGACCGGGTCGTCCTCGTCGCCGGGGGGGCGCGGATCGACCATGCGCTCGCCAAGGAGCTCGGCTACGACGCCGGATTCGGCCCGGGCACGACGGCCTCCCGCGTCGCCGCCTTCCTCCTCGAGGAGATCTCCCGGCGGCAGGCACCCGCGGGGGCGGGGGCGTGAGCGACAAGGTCCTTCTGCGTCTCCGCGTCGGGGCCGAGCAGGCGCACTACGGCGGCGGGCTCGTCGACGGCGCCTTCGTCCTGAAGCTCTTCGGGGACGCGGCGACGGAGCTCCTCGTGCGGCACGACGGCGACGAGGGCCTCTTCCGGGCCTACGCGTCGGTCGAGTTTCTCGCCCCCGTCCGCGGCGGCGACTACCTCGAGGTCGAAGCCGAGATCACGGCCGTGGGCCGGACGTCCCGCCAGATGCGCTTCGAAGCGCGCAAGGTCATCGAGCCCGCTCCGGGATCGGCCGCGCGCGTCCTCGACCCGCCCCAGGTCGTCGCGCGCGCCACCGGAACGTGCGTCGTTCCGCTCGAAAAGCAGCGTGGCCCGCGGTGAGCGACGCGCTCCTGATCACGGTCGCGGGCGTGGGCGCCGAGGTCATGCGGGAACAGCAGCCGCACCTCCCGCTCCTGCCCGACGAGGTCGGCGCCGAGTACGCCCGGGCCCACGCCGCGGGCGCGACGATCGGCCACGTCCACGGCCGCCGCCCCGACGGGACGCCGACCCAGGACGTCGACACCTTCCGTGCTTACTCGGCCGCAATCCGCGCCCGCTGCCCGATCCTCCAGCAGTTCTCGACCGGCGGCGCCGTCGGCATGGGGGTCGAGGAGCGCATCGCGGCGCTCGAGCTCAAGCCCGAGATGGCGACGCTGACGCTCGGGACCTGCAACTTCGGCGAGGACATCTTCGAAAACTCGCTGCCGACGATCCGCACGATCCTCGCCCGCATCCGGAAGTTCGGCATCACGCCCGAGCTCGAGATCTTCGACGCGGGGATGCTCGCGACGGCCGACGTCCTCTTCGCCAAGGGGCTTCTCGAGGCGCCCGCCCACTTCGACTTCGTCCTCGGCGTGCCCGGCGCCGCCGCCGCCAGCGCCGAGAACCTGACGCACTTCGCCCGCTCGATTCCGGCGGACTGCACCTGGACCGTCGCGGGGATCGGGCGGCGGCAGACCGCGATGGCCACGATGGCGATCGCGATGGGAGGCCACGTGCGCGTCGGGTTCGAGGACAACATCTATTACCGCAAGGGCGAGCTCGCCGACTCCAACGCCCGGTTCGTCGAGCGGATCGTCCGGATCGCGCGGGAGGTGGGCCGGGAGCCCGCCTCGATCGAGGAGGCGCGGCGGATCCTGCGCATCCCGGCCGCGTGAGCGACGCGAACGGCGAGGGCCGCGGAAAGCTCGCCCGCGGCCTCGGACTCTGGGACACGAGCCTGCTCGTCCTCGGACTCGTGGTCGGCGGCGGGATTTTCCTGACGCCGAGCGGAATCGCGAAGGCCGTTCCCGACGGGCACTGGATCCTGGGCCTCTGGATCGCGGGCGGCCTGCTCGCCATCGCCGGCGGCCTCGTCTACGCGGAGATGGGCGCCATGATGCCGCACGCCGGGGGAATGTACGTCTTCTTCCGGGACGCCTTCGGCGAGCTCCCGGCGTTCCTCTACGCCTGGGTCGCCTTCTGGGTGATCATCATCGGGTCCGATGCGGCCGTGGCCATCGGGTTCGCCCAGTACCTCTCGGTCTTCTTCCCGTCGCTTTCGAACACGAACGTGCTCTTCACGCTCGGGCCGGTCCCGATCAACGCGGCCCAGCTCGTCGCGATCGCGCTGACACTGGTTCTCTCGGCGACGCACTACGTCGGGGTCAAGGAGGGCGCCCGCATCCAGGGCGTCTTCACCTCGATGATCCTCCTCGCCCTGCTGTGGATCGCGGTCGGCGGCGCGTTCGCGCCCCGCCCGGAGGCGGCCGCGGGGACCCCGGGACCGGCGGCGGCGCTGACCCTCGCGGGTTTCGGCACCGCTCTCGTCGCGATCTTCTGGACCTATTACGGCTGGAACGAGATCGTGGCGGTCGCCGGCGAAGTCGCCAACCCGCGGCGGAACCTTCCCCTCGCCCTCATCCTCGGGACGGGCCTCGTGACCCTTCTCTACGTCGCCGCCAACGCCGTCTTCCTCAAGGCGATCCCGCCGGCCGAGATGGCGAACCTCGGGGAGCCCGCGGCCGTCGCCGCGACCCGCCTCTTCGGGGGCGGGGCCGCCTTCGTCATCGCCCTCGCCGTGACGGCCGCGGCCGCCGGATGCACCTCGGCCGGCCTCGTTCCGGCGCCGCGCATCGTTTACGCTCTCGCCGAGGATGGCCTCTTTCCGAAGCCCTTCGCGCGCGTCCATCCGCGCTTCAAGACTCCGTCCTTCGGGATCGTCGTCCAGGCCGTGTGGATGTCCCTGCTGTGCCTCTCGGGCCGGTACGACCAGCTCTACACCTACGCCACCTTCTTCGTGATCCTCGCCTACGCGGCCACCGGAATCGCGCTCTTCGTGCTGCGTCGGAAACGACCGGACCTTCCCCGTCCCTACCGCTGCTGGGGCTATCCGGTCGTTCCCCTCGTCTTCGTCGCGAGCACCGCGGCGCTCGCGGTCAATACCGTGCGCACCCAGCCCCGGGAGACACTCGCGGGCATCGGGATTCTGCTCATCGGCCTGCCCGTTTACTACCGGATGCGCCGCGGCGCCCGGAGGACGGCGTGAAGCGGGCCCGGGCGCTTCTTCCCCTCGCGGCCGTCCTGGCGCTGTCGGCCGGGCCCGCGCCGTCGCCGTCGCTGACCGGATTCACGCCGAAGCGATCCGCCTGGCAGCGCGAATACGAACGGCGCCTCCTCGAGATCGCGCGGCCGCAGGACTGCGAGGAGATCCACCGCGAAGTGACTCGGACGCCGCATGTCGCCGGGACCGACGGCAACGCGCGCGTCGCCGAGTACCTCGCGGCCGAGTACCGCAAGGCCGGCTGGTCGGTCGAGATTCCGACCTACGAAGTCCTGCTCTCCTACCCGAAAAGCGCGCAGCTCGAAATCGTCGGCGAGCCGGACGTGGCCCTCGCCCGGGGCGAGCTGCCGATCGCCGTGGATCCCGACACGGACGTGCCCGAGGCGGCGCTCCCGTGGAACGCCTACTCGCCATCGGCGGAGGTCGTCGGCGAGGTCGTCTACGTCAACCATGGAAGCGCCGAGGACTACGACCGACTGGCGAAGATGGGCATCGACGTCCGCGGCAAGATCGCGCTCGCCCGCTATTTCGGCGGCTACCGCGGCGGCAAGTCGCTCGAAGCCGAGAAGCGTGGCGCACTCGCGATCCTCGTCTATTCGGACCCGATCGACGACGGTTGGTTCCAGGGCCCGGTCTATCCCGACGGCCCGTGGGGGCCGGCCTCGCACATCCAGCGGGGCTCCGACGTTTATGACTTCATCGTGCCCGGCGATCCGCTGACGCCCGGCTGGGCCTCGACGGCCGAGGCGCGCCGCATTCCGGCGGCCGAATCCGAGATTCTGCCGAAGATCCCGATGATGCCCCTGTCCCCCCGCGACGCGGCCGAAATCCTTTCGCGGCTTCGCGGCCCGGCCGTGCCGGGCTCGGCCTGGCAGGGTCTCGCCGTGACCCGGACGTACCGGGTGGGCCCCGGCCCGGTGCGCCTCTCCTTGAAGATCGAGAACACCCGCGAGAAGCGGACCATCCGAAACGTCATCGCGACCCTCAAGGGCGTCGACGAGCCGCAGCGCAAGGTCCTGCTCTCGAATCACTACGACGCCTGGGTCTACGGCGGCGTCGATCCCTCGTCGGGAACGTCCTCGATGCTCGCCCTCGGGCGGGCGCTCGGCAAGCTCGCCGCCGAGGGCTTGCGCCCGCGCCGGACGATCGTGATCGGGGAGTGGGACGCCGAGGAGTACACCCTCACGGGTTCGACCGAGTGGGGCGAGCAGTACGAGCGCGACCTCAGGCAGAACGCGGTCGTCTGCATCAACGTCGACGCCTCGGCGCTGGGGAAGCGCTTCGCGGCCTCGGCCTCGCCCCTGCTGTTCACGGCTCTCCGGGAGGCCGCGCGCGACTTTCCCGATCCCGAGACGCCAAGCAAGACGCTCGCCGACGCCTGGACACAGCGGCGGGAGTCGCCGGACGGGCCCGAGAAGCTGCCGGTGGCGATCCTCGGAAGCGGTTCCGACTACACCGTCTTCTTCAACCACCTCGGTATCGCCTCGACCGACCTCGTCTTCGACGGTCCGTACGGCGTCTATCACTCCGTCTACGACACCCACCGGTGGATGGCGACCCAGGGCGATCCCGGCTTCGTCTACCACGCGGCGATGGCGAAGTACGCGGGCCTGCTGGCGCTGCGGTTCGCCAACGCCGATGCCCTTCCCTTCGACGCCTCCGCCTACGGCCGCGAGATCGCCCGCTACGCCGAGGACCTGAAGACGCTCGAAGCGGCCGGCCCCCATGCCCGCGGGCTCGCGGACCTCGCCTCGCTCGCGCGGAGCTGGAGCGAGAGCTCCGGCGCCGCGCAGAAGACGATCGCGGCGCGGGTTGCGGGCGATCGGCTGGGCTTCACTTTCCTCCGCGACGCCAACGCCTGGCTGTTGTCGCTCGAGCGGGCGCTCCTCGATCCGCCGGGGATTCCCGGCCGGCCCTGGTTCCGCCACCTCGTCTACGCTCCCCTGCCCTCCTACGAGGCCGAGACGCTGCCGGCGATCCGCGAGGCTCTCGTCGAGGGCCGGAGTGAATTCGCCGACCTGCAGATCCAGCGCCTCTCCGAACGGTTGCGCGCGGCGATCGTGGCGGCGAGGAGCGCGGGGGCCGAGCCCGTCCCCGTCCCGCGGGCGACCGCCCGGCCGAACGAGTGAGTCCGGAGCCGCGTATCGCGCGCCGATCCGCGGCATCGAACGGATGAACATGTTGCGCCAGACCCTGCTCGCCGCCGTTCTGGCCCTCGTCGGCGCCTCGCCGGCGCGCGGGGAGACCTTCGTCGGCTGGATCACCGACGCGGAGTGCGGCCCATACCATGCGCCGATGATCGCGAAGGGCGGGATGGGCCGGGACGACCGGGAGTGCACGCTGAAGTGCGTCGCGAAGGGCGCGCCTTACGGCTTCGTCGACGTGACCTCGACGAAGTTCTACCAGCTCGACGACCAGGACTCGCCGGCGGAATACGCCGCCCGGCGCGTGCGGATCGAGGGGCGCGTCGAAGGCGACACGATCTTCGTCGAGTCGATCGCCCCGGCCGAGTGAATCAGTCGCGCGAGCCGCGCGTCTCGAGCCTCGGGTCCGCGGTTTCGGGCGGGGCAGCCGCGGGAGCTCCGCGCGCGCGACGGTCGATTCCGCAGGCGGGCACCACCGGAGGATGCGGTTGACGTAGGCGACCGTCTCCCGATAGGGAGGCACGCCGCCGTAGGTTTCCACGGCCCCCTCGCCCGCGTTGTACGCCGCCAGCACGAGGTCCGGCCGCGGCCCGAACCGGTCGACGAGCTCGCGCAGGTACCGGACGCCGCCCTTCACGTTCGCGGCGGGGTCGAAGGGCTTGCGGACCGACAGTCTCCGGGCGGTCGCCGGCATCAGCTGCATCAGGCCGCGCGCGCCCTTGCGCGAAACGGCGCGCGGCTCGTAGTTGGACTCCGCCCGGATGAGCGCCGAGACGAGGGCCGCGTCGATGTCGAAGGCCTTCGCCTCGCGCTCGATGATCGCGTCGTACGGCGTCGAGAAGAGGGGCTTGCGCTCGGGCCGGTAGGACAGGTCGAAGGTCCCCATGGCCTCGATGGCGCTCGGCTCGACCACGATCGACTCGACGACGACCTCGTCGTCGACGATGCGATCCACCCGCGCGAGGTCGACACGGTAGCTCCCGCCGCCCGGGAGCGTGATCTCGAGCTCCTCCGAGTACAGCCGATACCCCGCGGCCTTCACGACCCGCCCGTCCTCGAAGACGATCAGCTCCGCCCGGGCGGACGCGGCCGCCCCGACGAGAGGCGCCGAGGCACAGGGCGGCCAGACGCCGGCGGGATGGGGTCATGCCCGATGCACAACGTCCGGGCCGGCCGGGGCATTCCGCGCCTCTGCGTGGGGTCGTCACCGGCCCATTTTCGCACGCCCGGGGCCCTTCGCCCGGGGGTGGAACTCGTCGTAGACCCGGCGCAGCCGCCCCCGCGAGACGCTCGTGTAGATCTGGGTCGTGGCGATGTCGGCGTGCCCCAGCATCATCTGGAGGGCGCGCAGGTCGGCCCCGTGCTCGAGAAGGTGCGTCGCGAACGCGTGCCGCAGGACGTGGGGCGTCAGGCGCGTGCGGATCCCGGCCTTGCGGCCATAGGCCTCGATCAACTGCCAGAAGCGCTGGCGGGTCATCGCGGCGCCCCGCGAGGAAAGAAACAGGTGCGCCGAGCGCCGGCGGTCGAGGGGCGGCCGGGCCGCTTCGAGGTAGCGCGCGAGCCAGCGCGCCGCCGACCGGCCGAAGGGCACGAGCCGCTCCTTGCCGCCCTTGCCCGTCACGCGCAGGATCCCGGCCTCGAGGTCCACCGCCTCGCGGGGCAGGTTCACGATCTCCGACACGCGCAGCCCCGAGGCGTAGAGGAGCTCGAGCATCGCCCGGTCCCGCAATCCGAGGGAATCGCGCACGTCCGGCGCCGCGAGCAGCGTCTCGACCTCCCCTTCGCCGATGCTCTTCGGAAGCGCCCGCCCGATGCGCGGGTTGGCGAGATCGGCCGTCGGGTCTTCCGGAAAGCCGAGGTGGGCGGCGGCGAAGGCGAAGAAGCCGCGGATCGCGGACAGCGCGCGCGACGTCGACCGCGACGAGAGGTCGCGCGCCCGCAGATGCGCCAGGTAACGGCCGAGGTCGGCGCGCGACGCTTTCCCGGCCTCGACCCGGCGCGTCGCGAGGAATTCGCCCAGCGCCGTCAGGTCGCCGCGGTAGGCGGCGACAGTCGCCGGCGAGAGACCCCGCTCGACGGAGAGGTGGTCGAGATAGGTCGGGAGGTCGCGCTCGAGAAAACGCGTGGACCGGGGCGCCGGCCCGTCCGACTTCCCCTTCCGGCTCGCGCGGCCCAGTCGGCGCCTCGACTCTAGGAGAGCGGCGCGGTTTCGGGAGTCAGCCGCTGGACGACGTCGAGGATCTCGGCGTCGCCGAGGATGTGGTCGCTCTCCTTGGCCCGGCGGAAGATCGCGTCGACGAGATCCGGCCGGGCCTCGATCCCCCGGCTCTCGAGCCAGCACTGGACGTTGGAGAGCCCGCTCATCGGCCCGACCTCGATGACCTGGTGGCGGCCGACCATCGCGGCGGGCACGCCCGAGTAGACGCGGTCCGACAGCCACTCGTCGCCCTTCTTGCGGGCCTTGATGATGGCCGCGGCGTGAACGCCGGTGCCGGTGCGGAAGGCGTCGCGGCCGACGATCGGATAGTTGTCGGGGATGGGAACGCCCGTCGCCTCGGACACGGCCGCGCAGTAGTCGTGGAGCCGGGTCAGGTCGCGGTCGATCCAGCCCAGGAGCTGCAGGTTGACGAGGAGCTGGTCCATGGGCGTGTTGCCGACGCGCTCCCCGATGCCGAGCGCGCAGGCGTGGACGCGGTGCGCACCGGCTTCCAGGGCCCAGAGCGCGTTGGTGACCCCGAGGCCGCGGTCCTGGTGGCCGTGCCAGTCGACCTTGACGACCGGGTTCACCTCCTCGACGAGCTCGCAGACGAACGCGACGACGTTGCGCACGCCGTTCGGCGTGGCGTGCCCGACCGTGTCGCAGACACAGACCCGCCCGGCGCCCGCGCGCATCGCCGTCGTGTACATCCCGCGCACGTGGTCGGGGTGCGCCCGCGTCGTGTCCTCGGTCACGTACATGACCGGGAGCCCCGCGCGGACGGCGAGGGATACCGCGTCCTCCGAGAGGCGGAGCATCCGCTCGAAATCCCAGTCCTCGGCGTACTGCCGGATGGGCGAAGACCCGATGAAGCACGAGACCTCGATCGGGATGCCGACCTTCTGCGAGATCTCGATGATCGGGAGGATGTCGGCCGCCACGGTCCGCGCCGCGCAGTTGGGCCGGATCTTCATCTTTCCGATGACGATCTCCTGAGCCAGGCGCGTCACCGTGTCGACCACGTGGGGCCCGGCCCCGGGCAGGCCGATGTCGACGGAATCGATCCCGAGCGACTCCATCAGGTGAAGGATCCGGATCTTCTGGTCGATCGTGGGGCTCTTGACGGAAGGCGACTGGAGGCCGTCGCGCAGCGTCTCGTCGTCGATCTCGACCCGGCCGCGCTTCGGGAAAACGGCTCCGCCCGCGCGGTTCCAGTCGTAGATGAGGTCGGAGTCCGGCGGGTTCAAGAGGTCTTCTCCAGTCTTCGAGTTTAGCACTCGGGCCGCCTCAGGGACTCGGCGCGCCGATCGAGAAGTCCGCCCCGATGAAGAAAGCGAACTCCGGCGATCCCAGAGGATCGGAAAGGCTTCCGCCGAAAATGCCCCGGCGCGCCACGTCGAGAACCTGGGTCGGCCGGACTCCGGCGGAGTCCGTCAGCGTCACGGTCTCGTCGCCCCAGGCCAGCCGGGCGCCGACGCGGGCGCGGATCGCCGGGCTGAAGGCGTAGCGGAACGCGATGTCCCAGAAGACCTCCTCGTTGCTGGAGTTGGGATCGTAGCCCCGGTCGAACGCGACGGTTTCCGTTCCGAGGACGGCGAGCGAGACGAACGGGAGCTTCTGGCGGTCGTAGGTCGCCGAGAGCATCAGGTCGGAACACGCCCAGGAATAACCGGCGGTGAGGCGGTACGCCTGGAGGGTCGCCTGGAGCTGCGCGTCCCGGTCGTGGAAGTCCGGAAGGCTTTCGCGATGGACGTCGATGTTCCCGCCCATGTATTCGGCGTGGGCCACGAACGTCCACGGGCCGGGCTTCCAGCGCACCTCGCCCTCGCCGCCCAGAATCGGGCCCGAGGCATCCTGGAAGGATCCGGCCGTCGCGTTGTAGCCCGAGGGCTTCGTCCACCGGAAGGCCGCGGCGGCCTCGAGGCCCGCCCAGCGGTGGCGCCAGCCGGCCGCGATGTCGATCCGCTGGGACGAGAGATCCCGGGCCTCGGTCACCTCCTGGTTCTCGCCGCCGATGTTGATGACGTCGGTCGACCGGTTGTTGCGGCCCTCGCCGGCGAGCTCCACGGAGTCGGCTTTCGTCACCGGGAGACGGAGCAGCAGGGCGAAGTTTTCGGCGCGGCCGGTCCCGTTGGAAACCACCCGCGGCAGCCCGAGCTCCGGCTGCACCAGCCGCTGCTGCTCGTCGTGGGACGTTCCGAAGCCGACCCGCCCCCGCCACTCGAACTCGGGCGTCCCGGCGCCGAGACCGTCCGGCGCGAACCGGGCGAAGCCCATCCCGACGAGAACGAACTTCGGCGTGACGTCGGAGGTGTCGACCGTGGTCCCGATGTCGTAGCGGCGGGCGAGCGTCGAGTAGGAGAAGCCGAGCTCCGCGCCGAGGCCCGGCCGGGGAGGCAGGTCCATGCCGAGGAGCATGCCCGCACAGAACACGCAGGCGCTGACGAGCTCGATGCCCATGCGGCGCTCCTACTTCCCCGTGAACCGCGCTGGCCGCTTCTCGAGGAACGCGGTCATGCCCTCCTTCATGTCGGAGGTGGCGGCGCAGAGCCCGAAGAGCGTGGCCTCGAGCAGGAGGCCGTCGGGAAGCGGCAGGTCGAGACCCCGGTGAACCGCCTCCAGGACGTACCGGCACGCGACCGGCCCGTTCGCGAGGATCTGCCCCGCCATGGCGCGCGCAGCCGCGACAGCCTCGCCCGGAGGAGCCACCTTGTTGACGAGGCCGATCCGCCAGGCCTCGGCCGCGTCGATCGGCTCGGCCGTCAGACACAGCTGCATCGCGCGCCCCTCGCCGACGATGCGGGCCAGCCGCTGCGAGCCGCCGTATCCCGGCAGGATCCCGAGCTTGACCTCCGGCTGGCCGAAGCGCGCGTTCTCCGAGGCGATCCGGATCGTGCAGGCGAGCGCGAGCTCGCAACCCCCGCCCAGGGCGTAGCCGTTGACGGCGGCGATGACGGGCTTGCCGAGGCCCTCGATCTTGGCCAGCACGGCCTGCCCCCGGCGCGCATGCTCGCGGCCCTCGACGGGCGTGAGCTTCGAGAGCTCGCCGATGTCGGCGCCGGCGATGAAGGACTTTTCGCCGGAGCCCGTGATGATCACGACCCCGACCGAGGCGTCGTCCCGGGCGGCGTCGAGGGCCCGGTCGAGGGCCGCCATGACGTCGGAGTTCAGCGCGTTGAGCTTGTCCGGCCGGTTGATCGTCAGGGTGCGAATGCGCTCCGAGGTCTCGACGAGGACGAACTCGCTCACGTTACCCTCCGTACTCGTAGAAGCCGCGGCCCGACTTCTTTCCGTAGCGGCCGGCCAGGACCATGCGCTTCAGGAGCGGCGGCGGCGCGAAGCGCTTCTCCCGGTACTCGGCGAACATGATCTCGGCGATCGCGTAGGTCGTGTCGAGCCCGACGAAGTCGAGCAGCTTGAGCGGCCCCATCGGGTGCCCGCAGCCGAGCTCCATGCCCTTGTCGATGTCCTCGCGCGAACCGACGCCCTCCTCGAGGGCCCGGACGGCGTCCAGAAGGTACGGCACGAGGAGGCGATTGACGATGAATCCCGAGTTGTCGTGCGTGCGGATCGGCTCCTTGCCGAGCGAGCGAGCGAATTCGAAGACCGTCGAGAAGGTCGCCTCGGACGTCGCGATGGTGCGGACGACCTCCACCAGCTTCATCACGGGAACCGGGTTGAAGAAGTGGAGTCCCGCGAACCGGTCGGGGCGCTTCGTCGCCGCGGACATCTCCGTGATCGTCAGCGAGGACGTGTTGGAGCAGAAGATCGTCTCCGGCTTGCACGCCGCGTCGAGGGTTCGGTACGTCTCCTTCTTGAGCTCGAGGTTCTCGACGATCGCCTCGATCAGGAGATCGCAGTCGGCGAGGTCCTCGAGCGTCGTCGTCGACGCCAGCCGCTTCCAGGCGGCGTCGCGGTCGGCCGCGGGCAACTTGCCCTTCTCCACGGCCTTCGCGAGCGACCCCTCGATTCGCGAGAGTCCCTTGCGGACCAGCTCGTCGCTGACCTCGCGGACCACCGTGTCGTAGCCCGCCTTCGCGCACACCTCGGCGATGCCCGAGCCCATGAGGCCCGCGCCGAGAACACCGACTTTACGAATGGCCATGTTGCTCCGCACCCTCCTCCGTCGACGCGTCCGGGCCCGCCGGGACCGGCGCTTCCAGGATTTCGAATTCGCTGCAGAAGTCCGTCAGCGACAGCGCCGGCTCGAAGGCCGGGCCGGTCAGCGCCAGCAGCGGCGTGTTCGGCGCGAGGACGATCCAGCCGCTCTCGGTCCAGTGCCGCACGGCCTCCCGGCAGAGGCCGCCCTCGTTCAACGTCGTCAGTACCGCGTTCAGGTCGCCGGCGCCGCGGGCGCGCAGGTCCCGCAGGAAATCGTCGACCGCCGCCGCCCGCACGGGGAACTCGAGGATCCGCTCGGTCCAGTTCATTGCCCGATCCCCGCCCGCCGACTACGCGGCGGACTCCACGACGACGGCGATGCCCTGTCCCCCGCCGATGCAGGCGCCGGCCAGGCCGTACCGCACCCCGCGGCGCCGCATCTCCTTGAGGAGGGTCAGCGTGCAGCGCGTGCCGGTCGCGGCCAGGGGATGGCCGAGGGCGATCGCGCCGCCATTCACATTGAGTTTCTCGAGATCGAGCCCCAGCTCCTTGACGACGCCGAGGATCTGGCCGGCGAAGGCCTCGTTGATCTCCCAGAGTCCGATGTCGTTCTGGGAGAGTCCCGCCCTGGCGATCGCCGCGCGCGCCGCCGGGGCCGGGCCGAGCCCCATCAGCTCCGGCTCGACGCCCACGACGGCCCAGGACACGAGGCGGCCGAGCGGCTTGTGGCCCCGGGCCGCCTCCTCCGACGCGACGACGACCGCGGCCGCGCCGTCCACGATGCCGGAAGCGTTTCCGGCAGTCACCGATCCGTCCTTGCCGAACGACGGGGGCAGGCCCGCGAGGCCTTCGAGCGTCGAGTCCGGACGCAGGTGATCGTCCCGCTCGACGCGCACGGTCTTGCGCCCGGCCTTGACCTCGACGGCGACGACCTCCTCGGCGAAGCGGCCGGATTCCCAGGCCGCGGCGGCCCGCTGCTGCGAGGAGAGCGCGTAGGCATCCTGCGCGGCGCGGGTGATGCCGTACCTGGCGGCCACGCGGTCGGACGTCTGGGCCATGTAGAGGCCGCAGTAGGAGTCGAGCAAGGCGACCATCAGCGAGTCCTCGAGCTGCCCCTGGCCGAGGCGGAAGCCCTTGCGCGCCCCGCGGATGACGTGCGGCGCCTGGGACATGTTCTCCATCCCGCCCGCGAGGACCGTCTTCGCCTCCCCGAGGAGAATGCGGTGCGCCCCCTGCACGATCGATTCGAAGCCGGACCCGCACAGGCGGTTGACGGTCAGCGCCGGCACTTCCTTCGGCACCCCCGCCTTGAGCGCCACGTGCCGTGCACCGTAGATCGCGTCGCCCGAAGTCTGGAGGGCGTTGCCGAAGATCGCGTGGTCGATCCGGCCGGGCTCGACACCGCTGCGGCGCAGGGCCTCGCGGGCGGCATGGACGCCGAGGTCGATCGCCGTGACGTCGGCGAAGGCGCCGTTGTATTCCGCCATCGCAGTGCGTGCGCCGTCGAGAATGAAAACGCCGGTCGATTGGGCCATAGAGCGGGCGAGTTTACCTCAGCGCGGCGGGGGCCGCGGCGTCAGGCGAAGCCCTCCCAGACGACCTCGTGAAAGCGCTGCCGGACCTCGTTGAACGGGATCTCGCGGACCTCCGGGTGGATGCGGTTCGTCAACAGAACGGCGACGAGGTTCCGCGCCGGGTCGACCCATACGGAGGTGCCGGTGAAGCCGGTGTGGCCGAAACTCGCTTCCGACATCGCTGGTATGGCCGAGCCCGCGCCCCGCCGACCCTGCCAGCCGAGGCCGCGGGCTTCGGCGAGGTCGGGCGTCCGGTCGCGCGTGAGCTCCCGGCACGCCGGGTCGAGCCACGGGCGCGCCAGCGCCCAGACGTCCCGCGCCGTCGCGAAGAGCCCGGCATGGCCCGAGACGCCCCCCCGTCGAAACGCGTTGCCGTCGTGGACCTCTCCCCGCACGACGCCGTCCCGGAACCACGCATATGAAAGGCCTCGGGACGCGACCATCGCCCGCTCGAACCGATCGCCCCGCTCCGTCGCGGCCGTGGCTCCGGCGTCCCTCGGCAGGAACGCGGCGGACGAACCGACGGGACGGGCCACGAGCTCCTCGAACGCCCGGTCGATCGGCGAGGCGAAGATCTTCTCGAGGATTTCCGTCAGGAGCAGGATGTTGAGGTCGCTGTAGATGACGCGTTCCCCCGGAACGGCCTCCGGTTCGATGCCCGCGAGCGTGCGCCGGTAGGCGACTGCACCTTCGCCGAAGACGTAGAGCGGGTGCCAGGCCGGCAACCCCGAGGTGTGGGTCAGCAGGCGCTCGATCGTGACGCCGTCGAACCGGAGCGTCTTCCACTCCGGCAGAAACCGGCCGGGGGACGCGCCGAGCGGCAGCGCGCGGCCCGCCGCCGCAGCGAGGGCCGCGGCGCAGAGCGGCTTCGTCAGGCTCGCCAGGTCGAAGAGCGTGCCGGGAGTCGCCGCGACCGGAGACGGCTCGACCACGGCGCGGCCCGCCGCCGCCTCGGCGAGCACGCGCTCACCCGAGCCCACGACCGCGCAGGCCCCCGGAAACGAGCCCGCCTCGATCTCGTCGGCGAGAAAGCGTTCGAGCGGCGTCACGGGCCGAGAGCCTCGATCTCCGCGCGGCGCGCCTCGACACGCGCCGCGTTGGCGACGGCCGCCGGACCCGCGGGGTCGGGGCGGCGAAGAGCCGCCCGCTCGCGCTCGAGCGCCGCGATCTCGGCGTCGATCCGCGCCGCCGTCTTCGAATCGGCGGCGGACTCCCGGGCCGCGCGGAGGGACGCGATCGCCCGCCCGTAGCTCTCCAGACCCGATTCGGCGAGGCGGCGCGCATCGAGCACCGCGAGGGCCTCGATGATCCGGGCGCGGATCCAATCGAACTCGGCCGGGTCGACGCCGAGGCTCCGTGCGGCGTCGGTGTCGGAAGTCGCTCCCCGGACGGCGCGGCGAACCTTGAGGTACGTGTCGAGCTGGGCGGGGGTCAGCCGGCCGTCCGCCGGCGGCCGGAACGCCGGCTCCACGCGGCTGCGGATCGCCCGGACGGGCTCGAGTCTCCCGGGCTCGCCCCTCCGACACGCCGAGGCGCCCGCCGTCAGGGCGATCGCGAAGAAGGTCCACGGGGGTCGCCGCACGGAACTCAGTCTACCCATCGCTAGCCCCTTTTGCGCGAATGGTTTCCGCGCGCTCGGCGTTCGTTTACACTAGCGGAGTTCGCGGCGGACGGATGCTCGACAAAATCGGAAAATACGAGGTCTCCGAACAGATCGGCGTGGGCGGCTTCGGCGCCGTCTACCGGGGCCGGGATCCGTTCATCAAGCGGACGGTCGCCATCAAGACCTGCCAGGTCAACGACGAGGAGATCAAGCACCGGTTCTTTCGCGAGGCGGAGCTCGCGGGCAACCTCCATCACCGCCACATCACGACGATCTACGACTTCGGCGTCGAGAACGGGATCCCCTACATCGTCCAGGAGTTTCTGACCGGCGAGGATCTCGACAAGAAGATCAAGCGCGGCGACCCGATCCCGATCTCCCGCAAGGTCGAGGTCGTGATGGCGATCGCCGACGGGCTCGGGTACGCCCACGGCGCGTCGATCGTGCACCGGGACGTCAAGCCCGCCAACGTGCGGGTCCTCGACGACGGCACGGTCAAGGTCATGGACTTCGGGATCGCCAAGTCGCTGCAGACCGAGTCGAACCTGACCCAGACGGGCATCACGCTCGGAACCTCGGCGTACCTCGCTCCCGAGCAGATCCGCGGCGAGCCGATCGACGGCCGCACCGACATCTTCGCGCTCGGCGTCCTCGCCTACGAGTTGCTCACGTATCGCAAGCCGTTCCGGGGCGAGCACCTCTCGACCGTGCTCTACAAGATCCTGAACGAGACGCCCGAGCCGATCGAGGGGCTGGTGCTGGATGCTCCGCCGGCCCTGATCGCGGCGGTCAACCGTGCGATGGCCAAGGCTCCGGGGGACCGTTACCCGACGATGGAGGCATTCCGGAAGGACCTCCACGGGATCCACCGCGAGCTCGTCGGCAGCTCCGGGATGTACCCCGCGGTTCAAGGCGACACGGTTCGCACCGTGCGGTCCGAAGCCGATGACGACACCACGCTCGCGACGCCTTCGAGCGGCGTCGTCGCCAACCGGGTCAATATCACTCCCCCGTCCGGCGCCCTCGCGCGGGCGCGATCGCCGTCGGACCGGACGCCCATCTCCGGGGCGATGTCCGGCGCGCGGCCGAACCTCGAGCTCGTGAACTTCCGCGACCCCTCGTCCGAGTCGCTCGTCGACGAGACCGCGCGGCGGTCGATCGACGCGGCCATCGCGCCCGCGCCGGGCGTCGGGAAAACGCGCATGGTGGTCGGCGGCATCGTGTTCGCGATCATCGTCGCCGTCTCGGTCGCCTACGTCGTGACCCGACCCGGGGTTCCGCCCGCCCCGGCCCCGGCGGCTCCCACGCCGGCCGCCGCCGCGCCGACCCCTGCCCTCGAGTTCCCGGAGCCCAAGCTCGGCGCCGGCGAAGCGCCTGCGGTCCCCGCCGCTCCGGTGGCAGCCGCACCCGCCGCGACGGCCGCCCCCGCTCCGGCGGCGCAGCCCACGGAAAAGCCGGCCGCCCCGCAGCAGTTCAAGGTGCAGTTCTCCTCGATCCCCGTCGCGACGCTTTCGGTCGACGGAAAGACGATCGGGCCCTCCATTCCCGCAAGGACGCTCTCGCTCGACGAGGGCGAGCACACCGTCCGCCTGGTCGCCAAGGACTTTCCGCCCTACGAGAAGAAGTTTCACGTGGGCCCCAGGTCCGAGAACCGCGTCCACTACCAGTTCCCGATCTCCATGCTCGTCATCCAGGCGCCGGGCTGGGCGGGCGCACGTGTCCTCGTCGACGGGAAGTTCCGCGGCACGCTGCCCGATGCCGCGCGTCTCAAACTGCCACCCGGCTCCTACAGCGTGACGCTCTCGCGCGAAGGGGCCAATCCGCTGACAGAGAAGATCGACGTTCCGGAAGGATCGCCCAAGACGTGGAACGCGTCGCCGCCCTCGCCCGCGGCCCCCGGAGGCAATTGATGCGACGAATCCTCCCCCTCGCCCTCGTCTTCGGCCTCCTTTCGTGGCCCGCGCTCGCGCAGGACCCGAAGCTCGAGACGGACGCCAAGAAGGCGTTCGACTCGGGCCGCTTCAAAGAGGCCGCCGAGAAGTACGCCCGCGCCGCGGAGGCGGCCGGGCTCTCGAACGACCGCAAGGCGGAGCTCTCGCTCCAGAGCGGCTGGGCCTATTACATCGCAGGCAACTCCAGGAGCGCCCGCGAAGAGCTCAAGGTCGCGCTGCAGGCCCGCCCGGATCTCCAGGTCATCCCGGACTTCTACAGTCCGGACTTCGCCAAACTCGCCACGGCCGTTCGCGCCGAGCTTGCGGGTCAGAACGTTCCGGCGATCGACTTGGAGGAGCTCAAACGCTCGGCCCGGGCCAAGCTCGCCGACGGGAAGGCCGAGGAAGCGCTCTTCGATCTGAAGCGCGCCGCCGGCTCGAAGGATCCGGAGATCGCCCGCATCCAGGCCGAGGCCAACGACCGGCTCGGCCGAACGACCGAGGCCGACGCGGCCCGGCAGCGCGCGGCCGACCTCGAGAAGGCGCTCGTCAGCTCGGCGCCGATCGGCACTCCCCTCGACACCGGCGCGCTCGCCGCGCCGGGCGGTCCCGTTCCCGCCATCGGACCGATGCTCGAGAGCGCGGAGAAGGCCCTCGGCGCGGGCGACTATCGAGCGGCCGCGTCCTTTGCGCGCCTCGCCTCCGACGCCGACCCCAAGAACGCCGAGGCGCACCGCCTCCTCGGCGACGCCGCGCTCCTCGGGGGGCAGCCGGCCGAGGCCGAACGCGAGTTCACCGCCGCGATCGTGCTCGAACCGGGCAACGCCAGGGCCGTCTTCGGCCTCGCGACGCTCGCCGAGCAGCAGAAGAAGTGGAACACCGCGGCGAGCCTCTATCGCCGGGCCCTCGACCTCGATCCCAAAAACGTCGCGGCGGCGCGCGGGCTCGGCCGCGCGATGGGCGAGCTCGGCGACAAGAGCGCGGCCCGCATCGCGTTCGGCCGGGCGATCGAGATCGATCCCGCTTCGGCCGCGTCTCGAAACGACCTCGGCGTGTTCCTCTTCCGGTCCGACGAGACCGACCGGGCGGTCGAGGAGCTGATCGAGGCCGTGCGCCTGGACGGCGCGCCGGCGGCGTACCACGAGAATCTCGGGCGGGCGTACCGCAAGAAGAGCATGTGGAACGAGTCCGAGCGCGAGCTCGCCGAGGCCGCGCGCCTCGCCCCCAACGACGCCGGCGTCTGGACGGCTCTCGGGCAGGTCCGGGCCGCCCAGAACGAGCTCGACGCCGCGGCGTCCGCCTACGCGACGGCTCTCACGCTCGAGCCCCTCAACGAGGAGGCGGCGGCCTCGCTCGGGGCGGTGCTGACGTCGGCCGGGAAGGTCGCCGACGCCGAAGACGCTCTGGCGAAGGCGATCGAGAACAACACCAAGTCGCCGGCGCTCTGGAACAACCTCGGCGTCGCGCGGGCCTCCCGCGGCAACTACGCCGGGGCCGCGGAGGCCTTCCAGAAGGCAATCTCGCTCGACGGCAGCTTCGAGGCGGCCCGAGCGAATCTCGCCCGCTCCAACGAACTCGCGGCGCTGGAGAAGGCCGCTTCGTAGCGTGGGGCTTCTCCCCCTCCTCCTCCTCATGCTGGCGCCGACGGTCGATCCCCCGAGCGCGGCCTACCGCGCCGACATCGAGGCCTGGCGCGCACGGCGCGTCGCGAAGCTCCGAGCCGAGGACGGCTGGCTCTCGGTCGTCGGTCTCTTCTGGCTCGAGGAGGGCGAGAACACCATCGGCAGCGCGCCCGGGAGCCGCGTCCGGCTGCCGGCTCCGGCGTCCCCGGCCCGACTCGGCTCCATCGACCTTGCGGACGGTCGCGCGGCGCTGCGCCCGGCCGCGGGCTCCGACCTGACGGCCGATGGAGCGCCCGTCGCCGGCCCCCTCGTTCTGTCGACGGACGCCGACGACCAGACGACCATGCTCCGCCGGGGAAGCCTCCTCTTCTACCTGATCCGTCGCGGCGACAAGATCGGCGTGCGCGTCAAGGACAGCCAGAGCGAGGCCCGGCGCAACTTCCGCGGCCTCGACTACTTCCCGATCGATCCGGGCTGGCGAATCGAAGCCCGCTTCGAGCCTTACGACCCGCCCCGCTCGATCTCCGTCCCGAACGTCCTCGGCCAGGACAACGACGAGAAGTCGCCCGGCGCGATCGTCTTCGAGCACGGGGGAAAGACCTACCGGCTGGACCCCGTCCTCGAGTCCGGCGAGACGGACTACTTCGTGATCTTCGGGGACCGCACGAACGGCAAAACGACGTACGGGGCCGGACGGTTCCTCTACGTCGCGCCGCCGGTCGGAGGGAAGACCGTGATCGATTTCAACAAGGCCTACAACCCGCCGTGCGTCTTCACCGACTTCGCCACCTGTCCCCTCCCGCCGCCGCAGAACAAGCTGCCGATCCCGGTCGAGGCGGGAGAAAAGGAGTACGCGCACTCGAGTCCCGCGGCGCCGTGACCTCGGTGACGAGCCTCGACTCCGGCGACGACCGCGCTTCCCCCGTCATCGGTCAGCGCAGCGCGTCCAGCAGTTCCTTCAGCATCCGCGCGGTCGCGCCCCAGATCACCTGCTCGCCGTAGTGGTAGAAGAGGACCGGCTCCTCGCGCTCCGGGAAGAGTCGCGTCTCGAGCGCCTTCGGGTCGAGCACGGCCCGCACCGGAACCTCCACGAGCGCGGCGATCTCGGTTTCCTGGAGGCGGAAGGGATACGGGTGCGGGATCGCCGCGACGTAAGGCTCGATGTAGTAATCGGTGACCGTCGCGAGCGCCGAAAGGGCGCCGAGGTACCGGACGTCGGCCGCCGAGACGCCGATCTCTTCCTCGGTCTCGCGCAGGGCCGTGCGGTACAGGGTCCCGTCCTCGTCCTCTTCGGCGCCGCCCGGGAAGGCGATCTGGCCGCGGTGACGTTCGACGCTCTCGGTGCGCCTCGTCAGCAGGACCCAGAGCGAGCCGTCGCGCACGTAGAGGGGGACGAGCACGCCGGCCCGGCGCTGGCCTTCCGACGGATCGAGGCCGACACGTTCGCGGGAGGCCAGGCGCGCCCGGACTTCGGCCATCCACGGGGGAACGCCCGGCGTTTCGAGCGGACCGGGGTCAGGAGGAGGCACGGGCGCGGCTGCCGTCCGCCGCCGACTTCAGGTACGCCTCCACGAAGGGCGTGAGTCCCCCGTCGAGCACGCGGTCGGTATCGCCGCTCTCGAAGCCCGTGCGGTGGTCCTTGACCATGCGGTACGGGTGCAGGACGTAGGACCGGATCTGGCTTCCCCACTCGATCGACTTCTTTTCGCCGGCGCGCTTCTCCTCGTCGGCGCGGCGCTCGTCGAGGGCCTTCTGGTAGAGGCGACCCTTCAGGACCCGCATCGCCATCTCGCGGTTGCGGCCCTGGCTGCGCTCGTTCTGGCAGGTCACGACGATCCCGGTCGGCAGATGCGTGATGCGCACGGCCGAGTCCGTGACGTTGACATGCTGCCCCCCGGCGCCGCTCGAGCGATAGGTGTCGACACGGATGTCCTTGTCGGCGACCTCGATCTCGATGTCGTCGTCGATCTCGGGGGCCATGTAGACGGAAGCGAACGAGGTGTGCCGCCGCTGCGCCGCGTCGAAAGGAGAGATCCGCACCAGCCGGTGGACCCCCATCTCGCTCTTCAGGTATCCGTAGGCGTGGTCCCCCACGATGTGGAGCGTGGCGCTCTTGATTCCCGCCTCCTCGCCGTCCTGCCGATCGATGAGGTCGGCCTTCCACCCGCGCGCCTCGGCAAAGCGCATGTACATCCGGAGAAGCATCTCGGCCCAGTCCTGGGACTCCGTGCCGCCGGCGCCCGCGTGGATCGACATCCAGGCGTTCTTGGAGTCCTCGGGGGCGCTCATCTTGACGGCGAGCTCGAGCTCGTCGGCGAACGAAGTCGCCGCCGCGAGCGACTCGCGCGCGTCCTTGTCGGCCGGCTCGCCTTCGCGCAGGAGCTCGGCGAACGCCTCGAGCTCGCCCCGGAGGTCGTCGAGACGCTTGACGCTCTCGATCTTCTTCTCGAAGCCCCGGGTCTGGCGCTGATTCTCCTGCGCCTCTTCGGGCCGCGACCAGAAGTCGGGTGCGGCCGCCTTCTCCCTCAGGGCTTCGAGCGCGCTCCGCGCGGCGTCCTGATCAAAGATAGCCCCGAAGCGCCCGGAGGCGCTCCGAGGCAGCCGCGAGGGAGGAGACGAGATCGTCGCGTTCGGTCATGCGGAGGTTCGCGTGTCGTGCGTCATGCGTCGTGAGCGGTCGCGCCCGGGGCGGGCGAGGCCGAAGATTAGCATGCCGAGCGCGGCGGCATCGGCGGCGAGGGGAAGCCGGTAGCCCCACCGCGTCCAGGCCGTCATTCCGGTTTCGAGACGCACCGTCCCGGTGACGGTCACCCTCTCGTCGGGACGGGACTCCGCGAGGATCCGGCCCCGCGCGTCGGCGATGCCCGAGATCCCCGTGATGGCGGCCCGCACCAGGTAGCGTTGCGTCTCGACCGAACGCATGACCGCGCCGGCGAAGTGCTGCTCCTGAGCGCCGCCCCGCCCGTACCAGGAGTCGTTCGAGATCGTCGCGAGCAGATTGGCGCCGTCGGCGACCTCCTGCCGCGCGAGCGACGGGTAGATGATCTCGTAACACACGCCGACGCCGATCGCGACCGGACCGCTCTTCAGGAGCACGGGGCCGGGCGCCGGCGTGAAATCGCCGATCGCCCGCGAGATCCGGCGGACGAAGAAGAAGACCTGCGGCAGCGGCACGTACTCCCCGAACGGCACCAGATGCACTTTGCGGTACGGCGGTCCGGCGAGGCCGTCCCGGGCGAGCAGCCGGGCCACGTTGAAGTAGCGCTCCTCGCTCTCCTCCTCGAAGTCGTTGAAGAGGATCAGCGGGCCGCGGGCGGCGATCGCTCCGAGATCGCTCCGCAGGCGGTCGCTCGCCTGCCAGTGAATCGGCAGGGTCGACTCGGGAATGACGAGAAGGTCCGCCCCGCGCCGCGCGGCCTCCTCGAGCTGGGCGAGGACGGCGAGGTATCCGTCGACCCGCCCGCGGGAGGTCGACCGGTCCTCCTCCGTCAGGTTCGGCTGGAGCAGCGCGACCGAGAGCGCCGGTCCCGCCTCGTCGGGGCGCGCGAGCCGCATCGCTCCGAACACACCGAACGCCAGGACGAGAGCGGCGGCGAGCGCGGCGGGGCGGACGCGGCGCGTCACGGCGACGGACGCGAGGAGCGCCGAGACGGCGACGACGGCGGCCCCCACGCCGTACGCTCCCCAGACCGACGCCGACTGGAGCCAGACCGGGTGACGGTAGAGCGCGTGCGCGGTCAGGTTCCACGGGAACCCTGCGGCGAAGACCGTGCGCAGGTGCTCCCCCGCCATCCACAGCACCGGAAAGGCCGCGAGCCTCGCGCCCCGTCCCGGGGGAGCGACCGCGGCCGTGCCCCAGGCCAGCAGCGCGAAGGGTGGCGACAGGATCGCCGCCGTCAGGCCGAGGCTCACGATCCCCATGACGCCGCTCTGGCCGCCGTAGACGGTGACGACGTAGGCGATCCATCGGATCGAGAGGCACCAGTACGCGAAGGCGAAGACGACTCCGGAGCCGAGGGCCCGCGCCCGGCTCTCTTCGAAGACGAGCGCGACGATCCAGGGGATCAACGCGAGCGGCAGCAGGACGACACACCCGAACGGGGGAAACGCCAGGGCGAAGAGGATCCCCGAAACGGCGCCCGCCCCGAGGGTGCGCCAGCGGCCCGCCATCACCGCCACGCGGTCAGACCGGTCGGGCCGCGTCCCCGGAGGGGGTTCCTGCGGCGAGGAGCGCCTCCTCGGCGTGGTACGACGAGCGCACGAACGGGCCCGAGAAGACGTGGCGGAATCCGAGGGCCTCGCCTTTCTCGCGGTAGCGCTCGAAAACCTCTGGACGAACGTACTCGACGACCGGCAGGTTCTCCCGCGAGGGCTGCAGGTACTGTCCGATCGTCACGATGTCGACCCCGGCGTCGCGCATCCGGGCGAGGAGGTCCGCGACCTCGTCCGGGCGTTCGCCGAGGCCGAGCATGAAGCCGGACTTCGTCGTCAGGCCCGGCTCCATCGCGCGGGCCGCGGCGAGAAGCCCCAGCGAGCGCTCGAGCTTCGCTCCCCGGCGCACGTCGCGGTACAGCCGGGGCACCGTCTCGACGTTGTGGTTGAAAACGTCGGGCTTCTCCGCCAGGACGGCGGCGAGCGACTCCCGCCGCCCGAGAAAGTCGGGAGTCAGGACTTCGACGCCGGGCGCGGGGTCGAGGGTCCGCACCGCCCGCATCGTCGCCGCGAAGTGCCCGGCTCCGCCGTCGGGAAGGTCGTCCCGGTCGACCGACGTCAGCACGACGAACTTGAGCTTCATCCTCTCGGCCGCCGACCGCACGCGACCGGGCTCGAGGGGGTCGACCGGCCGCGGCTTGCCGTTGGCGATGTGGCAGAAGCCGCAGGCGCGCGTGCAGACGTCGCCGAGCAGAAGGAACGTCGCGGTGCCGAGGGCGAAGCACTCGCCGCGGTTCGGACAGCGGGCCTCCTCGCAGACGGTGTGGAGCGCGTTCTCGCGCATGACGGAGCGGACCGCGTGGAGGTCGGAGAGCTTGAGCTTGCGCGCGCGGATCCACTCCGGGGCCCGGACCTGAAGCGGAGCGAGCTCGTCCTTCACTGGCCGTCCGGCACGACCCAGGGAGACTTGACGTTCTCCTGTTTCGTGAGCTTGCCGGCGGCGCGGTTGGCGTCGTCCTCCGTGCGATAAGGCCCGACGCGGACGCGATAGACCTTGCCCTTGCCCTTCGGGCCGGCGGCCGTCAGGATCTGGGACTTGAAGCCGCGCCTGGCAAGGCGGCTCGACAGCGCCCCCGCTTCGTCGTGGGACGACAGCGAGGCGACCTGCACCCAGAACTTGCCCGCCGTCTTCCCGTTCGCCGGCTCCGCGGGCCTGGCCGCCGCCGGTCCTCGCGAGGCCGAGGCGACCGGAGAAGACTCCTCGGCGGTTGCGTCCTCGAAGGGATGGAGCGTCGCCGGCACGGTCGGTTCGGAGGGAGGCGGAGTGGCGGCCACGGCGCCCCGGGCGAGCTCGGTGCGGGAGCCGAGCGGCCCGGACGGGACGACGGCCGTCGGGATCGCGGTCTCGACGGGTGGCATCGCCTCGGCCGCTTCTCCCCCGGCGGCGGGCGCAGGCGCAGCCGCTGCGATCTCGACGGGCGCGGAGGCGGCCCGCCCCCGGCCGGAGGAGCCCGCCATCAGGCCGAAGAAGAAGGCGACGGCGAGCGACACCACGAGGGCGAGGAAGGCTCCGACCGCCTGCCGGGCGGTCAGCGAGATCAGATAGTGAGTCCGGGGCTCGGGCACGGAGGCAGTTTAGCGTGACGAAGCTGGCCGGGAAAGAGAGTCCTAGCCCCGTTTCAGGAACATCGAGATCAGGTCGATCGGCAGCGGAAAAACGATCGTCGAGTTTTTCTCGTTGGCGATTTCGGTCAGAGTCTGGAGGTACCGCAACTGCAGCGTCGCCGGCTGACGGTCGATGATCTCGGCGGCCTTCGACAGCGCGGTCGCGGCCTCCAGCTCGCCCTGGGCGTGGATGATCTTCGCTCGCTTCTCGCGCTCGGCCTCAGCCTGCTTGGCCATCGCGCGCTGCATCTCCGGCGGCAGGTCGACCTGCTTGACCTCGACGAGCGAGACCTTGATGCCCCACGGCTGCGTGTGCTCGTCGATGACCTTCTGGAGGTCGAGGTTGAGCTTCTCCCGCTCCGAGAGGAGCTCGTCGAGGAGGGCCTGGCCGAGGACGCTGCGGAGCGTCGTCTGGGCGAGCTGCGAGGTCGCGTAAAGGTAGTTCTCGACCTGGACGACGGCCTTCTCGGGCGCGACGACGCGGAAATAGACGACCGCGTTGACCTTCACCGAGACGTTGTCTCTGGTGATGATGTCCTGGGACGGCACGTCGTGCACGACCGTCCGCAGCGAGATCCGCACCATGCGCTCGAAGGGCCAGAAGATGAGGACGAGTCCCGGCCCCTTGGGGACCTTGCCCAGCCGGCCGAGCCAGAACGTCACGGCGCGCTCGTACTCGTTCAGGACGTTGATCCACTTGAAGACGAAGAGCAGACCGATGAATCCGGCGACCGCGAGGCCCGGTAGCGAGAAAAGACTCATGCGTTCCTCCGTTCCACGCGCAGCGTGTCTCCATCGACCCGCACGACGCGGACCGCGTCGCCGGGGGCGAGGCCCTCCGGTCCGGCCGCCTCCCAGTACTCTCCGACGACGTGGACGCGCCCCTGCGCGGCGCCGGGACCGAAGCCGTCCACCACCCGGCCGTGCGCGCCGACCATGGCCTCGAGACCCGTGCGCGGGGCGGTCCGCCGCAGCTGGAGGGTCTTCCAGGTCAGGAGACCGACGATCGCCAGAGCGAGCACGAGCCCCGGGACGATGATTCCCAGATCGACCCGGTATCCCGCGGCGTCCCCTTTCCCCGAGAAGAGCATTAGCGAGCCCGCGATCAGCGCGATCGATCCGCCGAGCGACAGCAGGCCGTGGCTGACGACCTTGATCTCGGCCACGAACAGCAGGATCGCGAAGAGGATCAGGGCGAGACCCGCGATGTTGACCGGAAGGACGGAGAAGGCGTACAGCGCCAGCAGGAGCGAGATTCCCCCGACGACGCCCGGCAGGATGGCGCCCGGCGTCGAGAGCTCGAAATAGAGGCCGACGAGCCCCAGGAGGAAGAGGACGTAGGCGACGTTGGGGTGCGAAACGACTCCGAGGAGCTTTTCCATGCGGCCCATGTCGCGACTCTCGATCCGGGCCCCCGCGAGCGCGAGTTTCGTCTCCCCCCCGCCGACCCGCCGGAGCGTGCGTCCGTCGAGCTGGGCCACGAGGTCGGGGACGTCGCGGGCGATCAGTTCGACGAGGCCCGCGTCCCGGGCTTCCGTGTCCGTGTACGAAACGCTTTTCTCGACCGCGGCCTCCGCCTTCGCGACGTTGCGGCCGCGCTGCCGGGCGAGCGTGCGGACGAATGCGCGCGCGTCCTGCTCGGCCTTTTCGTTCATCGTCTTGGGCAGATCCTGTCCTTCGCCGCCGACCGGATGGGCCGCGCCGGTGTTGGTCCCCGGGGCCATCGCCGCGACATCCCCCGAGAGAAGGAGAAAGAATCCGGCCGACGCCGCCTGCGCCCCCGAGGGCGCCACGAACGTGGCCACCGGGACCTTCGACGCGAGGATCGCGGAGCTCATGTCGCGCGTCGAGGCGAAGAGACCGCCCGGCGTCGACAGCTGGAGGACGACGAGCTCCGCGCCCTCCGACTGCGCGTCCGCCAGCAATCGCTTGAGGTAGTCGGCCGCCGCGGGATGGACGATCGTGTCGATCCGGCCGGTCACGACCAGGGGTGTGGACGGCGCCCCGGGCGAAGCGGCTACGGCCGCGAACGCCGCGGCGGCGAGCCACGCGCGCGCTTTCATCGGAGGTCCGAGTCTATCGCACCCGCTCCGGGTCGGTTATAAAGGCGCGTGCGCATCCGACCGACGGAGGCCATTCACCTGGGGGCGATCGCCATCCTCGCGGTCCTGACGGTCATTTTCTACAACCGCCTGGGCAATCCCAACGGCAACCTGCTCGCCTACGGCGCGCTCGCTGCGGCGATCGGAGTCATCGTTCCGCTCGCCAAGCGCGAGGACGACCTGCCGGCGCCCGTCACCCTCTTTCTCGACTTCTACCCCGCGATCTTCCTGCCGATCCTCTTCAATACCCTCTCGCCGCTCATCATGGCGACGCGGGGCGGAGCCCGGGACGAGCTCCTGATCGCCGCCGACCGGGCGATCTTCGGCGTCGACGTGACGGTCTGGCTGGAGCGGTTCGCCCGCCCCGGGGTCAACGACGTCTTTTACGTCTTCTACTCGACGTACTACTTCATCGCCCTGTCGCTCGGCCTCGTCCTGTGGGCCCGCGACCGCGCGACCGCCCGGCGCTACGTCTTCACCCTCATGGTCGTCTATTACGTCTCGTACGCCGGCTACTTCACGATCCCGGCGCTCGGGCCGCGGTTCGCCCAGGTCTCGCTCTACACGAAGTCGCTGACCGAATCGCCCGTCGCGCGGATCATCAACGACAGCATCAACCATCTCGAGAAGACCAAGCTCGACGTCTTCCCCTCGGGGCACACGATGATTTCGGTGGCGGTCCTGCTCGTCGCGTGGAAGCGTGCGCGGGACGTGTTCTGGATCCTGCTGCCGATCGCGACCGGCCTGATCATCTCGACGGTGTTCTGCCGGTTCCACTACGTGATCGACCTGATCGCCGGAACGGCGCTCGCGTTCGTCAGCGTGCCGATCGGGGACTGGATCTACGATCGGATCATGGCCGGCCGGGCCCGGGCGTCGGCCCCCGAGGGCGCCGCCGTTTAGAGCGTCTTCTCGTAGATCCGGTAAGTTTTGTAGAGCTTTCCGCCCCAGAGGCGGACGGCGGAAATGACGAGCTCGTTGTCCTCGAGGAGCCAGGACACCTCCGCTCCGGTGTAGCCCTTCCCGAGCAGGAAGCGCAGCGAGTCGGCCATCATGATCGACTGGACGCCCGACATCCGCCAGGGCCGCTTGACGCCGAGGATCAGGACGCGCACGGTCTTGATCTTCCTCTGCGCGAGCAGGAACTTCAGCCAGCCGAAGGGCAGGAGCCGGCCCCGCGTCGGAGCGATCGCGACGTTGTAGTCCGGGAGCATCAGCATGAAGGCGATCGGCTCGAGCGCCCCGTCCGGCTTCTTCGCCTCGGCGATCCAGAGAAGCTCGGCGACGAGCAGCGGCTTCAGGCGAGCGGCCATGAAGTCCATCTCCTCGGGGGTCATCGGGACGAAGCCCCAGTTCTTCTCCCAGGCCTCGTTGTAAACCTCCCGGATCTTTGCGAGGTCGCGGGCCAGGCCGGATTTCCGGACGTTGCGGACGGTGATGTCCGGCGACCGCTTGCGGAACCGGTCGGCCACGCGGGAAAGGCGCTCGAGTGGCTTCTCCTCGAGCGGGAACCAGTAGGCCAGCATGTCCTTGGCCTTGTGGAACCCCTGCCCCTCGATGAGGCCGGCATAGAAGCGGGGGTTGTACGTCATCATCAACACCGGCGGCGAATCGAAGCCGTCCACGAGCAGCCCCGCCTCGTCGTTCAGCGTGGGGTTGGTCGGCCCGCGGAGGACGGTCATCTTACGCTCGCGGCCCCAGAGCGCGGCGGCGTCGAGGAGCCGTCCGGCCACGGCCGGGTCGTCGATCGACTCGAAGAACCCGAAGAAGGCCGCCTTCTCGCCGTGGAACGTGTTGTGGTTGCGGTCGACGATCGCGGCGACACGGCCGACGTCCTCGGAGCCCCGCCGGGCAACGAAGAGCTGAATCTCGCCGTGCCGGAAGAACGGGTTCTCGTCCTGGAAGACCTTGGCGACGTCCGAGCGCAGGGGTGCGACGAAATTCGCGTCGCCCGCGTAGATGCGGTCGGCGACGTCGAAAAAGCGTTCCAGGTCGGCCTTGCTTCGGCCGATCCGCTGGATGACGACGTCGGCCGGCGGTGTGGGGCTCAAGGGCGACGCGGCGGCGTCAGACGACGGCGACCCGCACGAGGCCGACTTCTCGGCCGACTTTTTCGAAGGCCTCGAGCGCCCGGACGAGCTGTCCGCGGGAGTGCGTGGCCATCAACGACGTGCGGATCAGGGCGCGGCCCGGCGGCGTCGCCGGCGAGAGGACGCAGTTGACGAACACGCCCTCTTCCTGGAGTCGATGGACCATCCGGAGAGCCGTCAGGTCCTCGCCGACGACGATGGGAACGACGGGGGTCCGGGACTCGCCGGTGTCGAAACCGAGCGAGCGCAGCCCCTCGGCGAAGAAGCGGGTGTTCTCCCAGAGCCGCTCGCGCCGCTCCGGCTCCCGGTCCATGATCTCGACGGTCGCGAGCGCGGCAGCCGCCGAGGCCGGCGGCGGGGCCGCCGAGAAGATCAGCGTCCGCGCGCGGTGCTTGACGTAGTCGATGACCGTGGAATTGCCCGCGATGAAGCCGCCGACCGAGGCCATCGACTTCGAGAAGGTCCCCATGATCAGGTCGACCTCGTGCTCGAGGCCGAAATGCTCGGCGGTGCCCCGGCCGGTCGGGCCGAGCACGCCGATGCCGTGCGCGTCGTCGACCATCACGCCCGCGGCGAACTCGCGCGCGACCGCCACGATCTCGGGAAGCGGGGCGACGTCGCCCTCCATCGAGAAAACGCCGTCGACCACGACGAGCCGGCCTTTGGCCTCGCCGTCGTTGCGCATCTGGCGGCGCAGGTCGGCCGGATCGCAGTGCTTGAACTTCTTGACGTCGCCGAACGAAAGCCGGGCGCCGTCGATGATGCAGGCGTGATCCTGCTTGTCGAGGTAGACCGTGTCTCCCTTGCCGACCAGGCACGCGATCGCGCCGAGGTTGACCTGGAAGCCGGTCGAAAAAGTCACGGCCGCCTCCTGCCGCATGAACTGGGCGAGGCGTTCCTCCAGCCGGACGTGCAGATCCAAGGTTCCGTTCAAGAAACGGCTGCCCGCGCACCCCGATCCGTACTTTCGGATCGCTTCGATCGCCGCTTCTTTGACGCGCGGATCATTGGTGAGCCCGAGGTAGTTGTTCGACCCCATCATGACCAGGCGTCGGCCCTCGAGGACGACCTCCGGGTCCTGGGCGGACTCGATCACGCGAAAGAAGGAGTAGTAGCCGGTCTGACGGACGCGGGTCGCGTCTTCGTACCGGTAGCACTTCTCGAAAACCGGAGCCGTCCCTACCGTCTCCGGTCGGATTGCCCGGGCGACCTTGCTCATTTCTCCCCCCTGCCTTGTCCCCGTCTGCCGGATCAGCGCCCGGATCTTAGCAAATTTTACAAAGTCTCGCCCCGGGGGCCTCCCGGGAGCCAACCGGCCCCCCGGTACCAGGCCCAGGCGGCGGCCAGGCCTTCGGCGAGAGGAACCGGGGGCGGCAGGGAGAGCTCCCGCTCGACCGGGCCGGCGTCGCAGAGCCAATCGCCCGCCAGGAGTTCCCGGGCCTTGTCGGCGTTGAACGGACGGGATCGCCGGGTAACCGCTTCCACCAGGGTTTCGGCCCCGCCGAGGGCCCGCACGACGAGATCCGGCACGCGGATCATTCGCCCCGGGCGGCCCGAAGCCCCGGCGATCGCGGAGGCGAGCTCGCCGACCGAGACCGAGTCCGGGTCGCACAGGAACCGGATCTGTCCCGCCAGGTGGGGCGCCGAGGCGGCCCGTGCCACGGCCACCGCGGCGCGCTCGGCCCCGATCACCTGGATCCGGGAGCGGCCAGCCGGGACCGGGACCCAACCGCTCGAGGCCATCTTGAAGTAGACGAAGAGGCTGCGGTCGCCGGGGCCGTAGACGACTCCCGGACGCAGGACCGTCCAGGGACCCCGCCACGAACGCTCCACGACTTGTTCGCCCTCGCGCTTCGAGAGTCCGTACCAGGAGATGGGCCGCGCGGGGTCGGCGTGGACGACGGGCGGGCCACCGGTCGACGGGCCCGCCGCGGCCTGACTCGAGACGAGCACGAAGTGGGCCTCCGGCGAAACGCCCAGGCCGACTTCGAGCAGGCGCTCGGTGCCCCCGACGTTGACGTCCCGGTATTCGTCGAGTGTCCGCGCCTTGGTCAGCCCGGCCACGTGGACGATGGCCCCGACGCCCGCGACCGCCCGCGAGAGCGACGGGCGATCGTCGAGGCCCCCGGCGACGACCTCGATCGGCTGACCCGAAACGAGCGCCGGATCGACGCGCCGGGGGTCGCGCGCGAGGAGGCGAACCGACCAGCCCTCCCGGACGAGCGCGCGTGCGACGTGAGCGCCCACGAAGCCGGTGCCCCCCGTCAGAAACGCGGTCCGCATCCGGGGAATTGTATTGACTCCCTCCGGCTCTCACGACAGCATTCGCCGGGCTCATGCGATTTGATCGGAACATCCTGGGCGCGTCGCTCGCCGCCCTCGCGCTTTCGGCGCCCGCCCGCGTCTCCCTCGCCGCATCCCCGCCGTCGCCGCCCGTCGTCGAATACCGCATCGAGGTGTCGCTGGATCCCTCGACGAAGATGCTCAAGGGCCGCGAGCGCCTGACCTGGCGCAACCCCTCGACGGACACCGTGTCCGAGCTGCGGTTCCACATGTACCTGAACGCCTTCAAGAACAACCGCTCGACCTTTATGCGCGAATCGGGCGGGCAGCTGCGAGGCGACGAGAGGGGCGAGAAGCCCGGCGACTGGGGCTGGATCGACGTGTCGTCGATGAAGACCGGCGCGGGAGAGGAGCTCCGGCCGGGCGCCCGCTTCATCCAGCCCGACGGCAACGACCCGGACGATCAGACGGTGCTCCGGGTGCCCCTCTCCTCCCCCGTCCCGCCGCGCGGGGAGATCGCCCTCGACATCGTCTTCGAAGCCAAGCTCCCGCGCATCTTCGCCCGCACGGGCTTCGTGCGCGACTACTTCCTCGTCGGCCAGTGGTTTCCGAAGATCGGCGTCTACGAGCCGGCGGGAATGCGCGAGCGCACGGCCGGGGGCTGGAATTGCCACGCGTTCCACGGAAACTCCGAGTTCTACGCGGACTACGGCAACTTCGACGTGTCCATGACGGTGCCGTCGAAGTTCATCGTCGGGGCGACCGGCAAGCGAGTCTCGGAGACGAAAGCCGGCGACCAGACCACATACCGGTATGTGCAGAACGACGTCCACGACTTTGCCTGGACGGCCGACCCGCGCTGGCTCGTCACCGAGTTCACCTTCGACCCGGCCCGCGACGTGCCTGCGGGATGGAGCGCGAAGGCCGCCGGAGAGCTGGGCATGACGGAAGCCGAGATCGCGTTGAAGCCCGTGCAGGTCCGCCTCCTGCTCCAGCCCGGCCACGAGTCGGTTCGCGACCGCTACCTGCGCTGCACCAGGGAGGCCCTGTCCTTCTACGGTCTCTGGTACGGCGCCTACCCGTACGAGACCCTGACGGTGGTCGATCCCCCGGAAGACGGCATGGGCTCCGCCGGCATGGAGTACCCGACGTTCATCACGGGCGGCGTCATCAACAGGTTCCTCATCCGCTGGCCGTTCCGCCGCGTCCGGGTCGTCGAGGTCGTGACGATCCACGAGTTCGGGCACCAGTACTGGTACGGCATGGTCGGCTCCAACGAGTTCGAGGAGTCCTGGCTCGACGAGGGCCTCAACGACGACTCCGAGCACCGGGCAATGGCGCTGGCTTACGGCGAGCGCGACGAGATCAACCTGCCCGGCGGGATCGGCACGGACTCGCTCTCCGTCGCCCACTCCGAGTACAACTTCCTTCCCAACCTCGACCCGATCCGGCGTTGCGCCTGGTGCTACGCCTCGGGAGCGTCCTACGGCGTCAACTCCTATCCGAAGGTCGGCCTGTTCATGGCCCAGCTCAAGAACGACCTCGGCGCCGGCGTCTTCGCGCGCGCCCAGCGGGCCTACTTCCAGGAGTGGTCGTTCCGCCATCCGACGACCTCGGACTTCTTCCGGACCTTCGAGCGCGTTTCGGGCCGGGACCTTTCGACCTACCGCCGCAACCTGGTCGAGGGCACGGCGCGCCTCGACTGGGGGGTCGTCACGGCCCGGACGGCCGAGGCCAGCCGCGACGAGGGCGTCTTCGACCGCCCCTCGGGGCGCGTGACCTTCGAGGACGGCCGCGTCGTCCGGCCCGCGAAGGACGAGCAGGAGCCGCCGCAGGGCAAGAAGCCCAGGATGTATGCGACCCGGGTGCTCTTCGGCAACACCGGCGGGTGGGATCACTCGGCTCACGCCCGCATCGCCTTCGAAGACGGGACCATCCTCGAGCGCGACCTTCCCGCCGCGGCCAAGTGGGTGCGTTACGAGATCCGCTACAAGTCGAAGCTCGCGTGGGCGGTCGTCGATCCCGACCGCAGGAACGCGTGGGACTGGAACCGGCTCAATGACTCGAAGGTCCTCGCGAGCGGCCGCGGGGCGTCGGCCGTGCTCTCGCGCCGCGCGCCGGCCAAGTACACGGGCATGGCGGCCTTCCTTCTCGGGCTGTGGAACCAGCTCGCCTGGGCACTGGCATGAGAAGCCTCGCCGCCGGATTTCGCGCGCTCGGGCACGGCAAGCTCATCTTTCTCCTCGCCGCGGCGACGGTTCTGACCGCCGCCGGCAGCGCGGCGCCGCTCCACGGGGTCTTCACGAAGGAGCTCGGCGGAACGCTGGCGGGCGACCACTTCCTGAGGAACCACCCGACGGCGGCGCCGACCGACTTCTTCGACTTCCTCCGGTTCAACGCGGGCGCGGTCACCGGCGTCCTGTCCGGCTCGCGCTACGGCGTCCTGCTGACGATCCTTCTCCAGATGTTCTTCGCCGGCGGGATCGTCGCCGTCCTCGGGCGGGGCCGGTTCACCTTCGGCCAGTTCTTCGAGCCGGCGCGGCGGAACTTCTGGCACAACGCCAAGTGCTTCTTCCTCTTCGCGGCCCTGCTCGCCGTCGTCCTCGGTGCACTCTTCGGACTGCATGAGGCCGGAAAGAAGGTCCTCGAGGACGTTCCGCCCGACGCCACTCGCCTTGCGGCGTGGAAGTCGGCGCTCGTCGTTTTCGCGGTTCTCCTCTGGGGGATGGCCTCCCTCCTCTACGACTTCGCCCGCGCGGCGCGGCGCTACTCTCCGTCGATCGGAGCCTGGCGCGCCTGGGGGTTCGCGCGACGCGCGCTCCGGGGCTCCTGGCTCGGGGCTCTGGGCCTCTTCGTCTTCTGGCTCGTCGCGGGCGGAGCCGTCTGGTTCGGTCTCTTCGCCCTGGCGTGGTCGATGCCGGCCGTTTCACCCGCCGCGATCGCCGCGCTCTTCCTCCTCCAGTTCCTCGTTCTCTGGGTGCGCGCGGCGGTGCGCGTCGCAGCCTGGAGTTCCTACCTCGAGTTTCTCGACCAGCGCGCGGAACGCGCCCTCCCCGCCGCCGCCCCGGTGCGGCCCGTCGCGGTCACGGTCGCAGCCGCCCCGGCTTCCCCCCTTCTCTGAGCGCCGACCGGAAGGGCTAGCGGGCGGACCAGTCGGCGATCCGGCGCACGCCCTCGCGGATTCGTTCCGTCTTCGTGGCGAAGGACAGGCGGATGCAGCGGTCGTCTCCGAATGCGTCGCCCGGCACGGCCGCGACGTGGGCTTCCTGGAGGAGCCGGTCGCAGAAAGCGCCCGAACCCCGGACGCCCTTGCGGCCGTAGAGGCGCGACACGTCGGCGAAGGCGTAGAACGCGCCCTCGGGCATCGGGCAGTGCACGTTCGGGATCGCCCCGAGGCCTTCAACCATCGCGGTCCGTCGCCTCTCGTAGTGGGACAGCATGTCGGCCACCGAAGCCGCGGAGTCCTCGAGGTCGGTCAAGGCCTCCAGCGCCGCCGCCTGCGAGATCGAGGAGGCGTTCGAGGTCGTGTGGCTCTGGTACGAGGCCAGGGCCGTGATCAATTCGGGCGGTCCGATGGCCCAGCCGAGGCGCCAGCCGGTCATCGCGAAGGTCTTCGAGGCCGCACCGGTGACGACGATCCGCTCGTACCGTTCGCGGAGGGCCGCCGCCGACGCGTGCGATCGGCCGTCGTAGAGGAATCGGTCGTACGTCTCGTCGTAGATGAGCCAGGCGCTTCGCGCCGCGCACCAGTCCACGATCCGCGAGAGCTCGACGGCGTCGATGACCGCACCGGTCGGGTTGTTGGGCGAGTTGACGATGACGCCCCGGACGCGGTCCGTCGCGGCCGCCTCCAGGGTCTTCGCCCGCGCGTGCCAGCCGTCCTCGAGGGAGGTCCCGACGAAGAGGGGCCTCGCCCCCGTCAGCCGCACCATCTCGGGAAACGAGACCCAGTACGGCGAGAAGAGCGCGACGTCGTCGCCCTCGTCGAAGAGCGCCATGCAGACGTTGAACACGGCCTGCTTGGCTCCGGCGGTCACGATGATGCTCTCGCGGCCGAGCTTCGCGCTCTGCTCGCGGGCGTACTTGGCGGCGATCGCGTCCCGGAGCGCGGCCTCTCCCGCGACGTCGGTGTACTTGGTGCGCCCGGCCTCGATCGCGCGGACACCCGCTCGGCCGACGTGGGCCGGTGTGGCGAAGTCGGGCTCGCCGATCGAGAAGTCCACCACGTCGACGCCCGAGGCGGCCAGCGCCTTGGCCTTCCGGCCGGCGGCGGTGGTGGACGAGGGTGCGAGCGCGGCGATCCGGCGCGACAGGCGCAATTCCATCATCGCCTTCCCTTCCAGGAGCGCGCGAACGCGCCGAACGCCTTGAACTTCTTGCGGCCGAGCGCCACCAGGACGAGCTCCACGCCGATCCAGCCTCCGTAGACCCAGAGCATCGTATGGCGGAGCGACGGGAAGAGGAACTGGACCAGCCAGAGCACGAAGAGCCCGCCCGCCTCGTACCACTCCAGCGTCATCGACGCGAGGAAGATCCAGCCGAGGAATGCCTGGAGGATCGTCAGCAGGATCTCGAGACGCTGAAAGTCGTCGAACGGCAGCGGCTCCGTGCTCCCGTGGCTCCAGCAGTACACGACGGCGAGGAGCCCCGAGAGGACCCCCCACTGGTTGATGTTCGACGAAACCATGTTCATCAGCGCCACGGGCGCCCGGGTGATGCGGCGCGCCCACGCGAAGGCCGAGGTCTTCTCCGGAAACTCCGAGATGAACGGCGCGACCCACTGGATGAAGGTGAACTGAGAGATGCCGAGGCTGATCGCGACGGCGAGCATCGAGTTGAGAAACGGCTCGGCGACCACGAAGATCACGAGGCCGCCGAGGCCAAAGAGTCCGAGCACCGCGGCCCACCGTTTCCAGCCCGAAAAGGAAAGGGCCCAGCGCGACACCCGCGGAATCTCCTCGTCTTCCTCTTCCGAGTCCTCCCGCGGCGGCATCCTCAGGAGGACGAAGAGGTAGATCACGTAGGTCGCCGTCAGAACGACCGCGTCGACGAGGGACAGGTTGCCCTTCGCCCAGACCAGGACGAAGTAGGCCAGGGGCGGAAGGAGGCCGATGACCTCGACCGCGTGATCGTCGTGCATGTGGATGGCGCCGAGCTTGCGCCCACGGCGCCGGCGCGAGTAGAAGGCGGCGACGGCGTAGATCATCGGCCAGCCGAAGCCCGTCAGAAGCCGCAGGCTGCCGGTGAAGTTGGCGATCGCCAGGTGCACCATGTCGGGGTTCTTGCCGGCCTTCCACGCAATGACGGCCTCGACCGCGAACTCGGGCATCGTCTGGATCAGGGCGAGGATCGCGAGGGCGAGGCCCTGCGAGATGAGGAACTCGGCGGCCTCGGCTCCCCATGCCACGACGAACGCCGCCCCGATCATCGCCGGGAAGGTCCAGAGCGCCGACAGGGCCGAGCCGGGCGGCCCGTGCTCCGCGGCGGCCGCGATGAGCTTTTCGCCGCGGAGCCACTTCATGGCGCGCGGTTATAGCATGGGCCGTCGTGCCCGCGATCGAGTCGCCGTCGAACCCTCTGATCCGCGACATCGCGCGCCACCTCGAGGAGCGCACGTACCTCCTGCTCGAAGGCGAGAAGGCGATTCTCGACGCGGTCGCCGCGGGAATTGCGCTCGAACACGTCCTCCACGACGAGAGCGTCCGCCCGGGCCGCCTGTCGGCGCTGACCTCGGCCCACCCGCGCCTCGTGTCGCGCGCCGTGCTCGAGCGCCTCGCCGACGCCCGCACCCCGCAGCACCTGCTCGCCGTCGCGAAGCGGCGGGACGTTCCCGTCGCCGAGATCCTGGCGCGGGACGGACCGATCGTCTTCGCGTTCGGCGTCCAGGACCCCGGCAACCTCGGCGCGATCGTGCGCGTGGCCGAGGCCGCGGGCGGCGCCGGTGTGGTCGCCGCGCCGGGCACGGCGGACTTCTTTCATCCGCGCGCCGTGCGCGGAAGCGCCGGCAGCGTTCTGCGCCTGCCTGTCTCGGGGCGCGTCTCGTTCGAGCCGTTCGCCGCCGACGCGAAGGCGGCCGGCCGGGCGATCTGCGGGGCGACGTCCGTCGGAGGCGAGAACGTCTTCGAAGCCCCGCTCGATCCGCGCTCGGTCGTCGTGGTCGGCGCCGAGGGCACGGGACTGCCGGCCGGCGCCTACCGGTATCTCGATCGGCGGCTCACGATCCCGATGCGGGCGCCGGTCGATTCTTTGAACGCGGCCGTAGCCACGGCGCTGCTCCTCTACTCGCCTTCGCTCCGCCGCCTTTAGCGGCGGGCTTGCCCCCGGTCCATTCCTTCCGCGGAGCGACCGTCTTCTTCTGCCGGTTGCCGATGCCCTTCATTCCGAAAACACCTCCGCCTGGAAGATCCAGACGCGCGAGCCCGGGTCCTTCCAGGCGTCCGGAGGAAGGCCGGCCTTGCGCGAGACCTCCTGGACGAACCGCTCGCGGTCGAATCCCCACTCCGTCGCGACCTGGGGCAGGAGGAGCCCGCGCCGGCCGCGGCACTCGAGGATCAGACCGTCCCGCCCGACCTCGATGTCCAGGAGACCCGCGATCGGCTGGGGCGCGGTCAGGACCGAAATCTCGAGGCGGCAGGCGGGCAGCTCCGCGGCCTCGAGCGGCGGGAACCGCGGGTCCTCGAAGGCCGCCCGCCGCGCGTACTCGGCGACGACGCGCGTCAGGTCGCCGTGGGGCGCGAGCGTTCCGATGCAGCCCCGCAGGTCCCCGTCCTTGTGCAACGTGACGAAGAGGCCCCGCGTCTGGCCGAAGGCCTCCGCGCGATCCGACGAGAGCCGGGGCGCGGCCTCGCCGCGAAAGTGCGCCTCGAGGCTCGCGCGGGCCAGACGCAGGAGATCCCGCCGGCCCTCCTCGGAAAGCGCCCGTGCCGGCACGCTCACGCCGGCGTTTCCACGGCGGGCCGCGGCGCCGCCGGCAGCGACGCGAGGAAGTTCATGACCGTCTCGCCGAGGACATCCAGCTGCCCCTCGAAGAAGTGGTCGGCCCCGGGAATCACGACCATGCGGTGCCGGCCGGCCAGGAACCGGGCGAGGTCCTCGGGAGGTCCGAAGCGGTCGTTCTCACCGACGACGAAGAGGGCGGGGACGGCGGGCACGGGAACCATGCGCCCCGACTCGGTCGCGAGCGGCACGCCGATCGCGATGAACGCCGCGACCCGCGGGTCCCCGGCCGCCGCCTTCAGGCAGACGGCCGATCCGAACGAGAACCCTCCCGCGACGATCGGCCGGCCGACCGTGCGCTCGGCCTCGTCCAGGGCCGCGCGGAAGTCCTCGACCTCGCCGCGGCCCGCGTCGTACCGGCCCTCCGACACCCCCACGCCCCGGAAGTTGAACCGGAGCGTTTCCCAACCCGACCGTGCCAGGGCCTGCACGGCACGATAGACGACCTTGTTGTGGAGCGTGCCGCCGTGCATCGGATGCGGGTGTGCGAAGACCGCCGAGCCCCGGCGCGGCTCCGACGCCTCCTTCCAGAGGCCCTCGAGAGCCCCCGCGGGGCCGCGAAAAGTCACGGAGCGAAGCCTGCCCGCCACCATCCTCCTCCGGTTGGCGAAATACCCGTCTCATCGTATCCTTCCGGCCGTTCCGGATTGAGCCAGACGCCTTCGGTCGACAGGAGAACGCGATGAAACGGATCGTCCATATCGTCGGGACGGGCACGATCGGAGAGCCGCTGATCGGTCTCTTCACCGACTTTGGCAAGCATCTCGGCGTCGACGAGGTCACCTTCCACAAGCGCACGCCGATGACGACCGAGCGCGCGAAGGTCAACCACCTCATGGCGCGGGGGGCGAAGCTCGCCGTCGACTCCGACAAGCTCGCCGACTTCGAGGCCCTGGGGCACAAGGTCTCGCACGAGGCCGGCCCGGCCCTCGAGCGGGCGACCGTCGTGATCGACTGCACGCCGGCCGGCAACGAGAACAAGAAGGTCTACGAGAAGATATCGGGCCCCAGAGGGTTCCTCGCCCAGGGCAGCGAGTTCGGGTTCGGGAAGATGTACGCCATGGGGATCAACGACGAGGCCCTGGTTCCCGGGCAGGACCGTTTCCTCCAGATCGTCTCCTGCAACACCCACAACATCTCCTGCCTCATCAAGACGCTCGGGACGAACGACGCGGGCGGTCACATCCTGACGCGGGGGCGCTTCGTGTGCATGCGCCGGGCCAACGACGTGTCGCAGGACTCGGGCTTTGCGCCCGCCCCCTCGGTCGGCAAACACGACGATCCCGAGTTCGGCACGCACCACGCTCGCGACGCGTCGGCCCTGCTCTCGACGATCGGGTGGGAGCCGCCCATCTTCTCGTCCGCGATGAAGATGAACACGCAGTACATGCACGCTCTCTGGTTCGACATGGACGTGTCCGAGCCGACGTCGAAGGAGCAGGTGCTCGCGAAGCTCAAGGCCAACCGGCGGATCGCGGTGACCGAGCGCCGCTCGGCCAACCAGATCTTCTCGTTCGGCCGCGACCACGGGTACTACGGCCGCATCCTGTCCCAGGCGGTCATCGCGTCCCCCACGATCGCGGTCCCCGGCGGCCACGAGATCGTCGGCTTCTGTTTCACCCCGCAGGACGGCAACTCGCTCGCGTCCTCGATCAATGCCGCCCTGTGGCTCATGGACCCGGAACCGAAGCAGCTCAAGGAACGGATGTCGGTCCTCGACCGGTTCTTCTTCCGGGAGATCTGAGAGCCGGTAAGCCGTAGGCGGTAATCAGCAGGCGTCGCGACGGTCGGCTCCCGGCTTACTGCTTACCGCTTACTGCTTACTGCTTACTGCACCGGAACTTACGCCCGATCGGTTACCATCTGTCCATGGCCTGGGTGACGTGTCCTCATTGCGGGTTCACGCAAATCCCCGCGGCAAAGTGCCTCAAGTGCAAGAAAGGCCTCGACCGGCCCACGCCGGCTGAGCCCGCACCTGCGCCGCCCCCCGCCCCTCCGTCCTCCCCGGGTGCCATTCTGGCCGCCATTCCCCGCCAGTACCTCTTCGTTCTCGCGGCCCTCGGGCTCGCCGTGATCACGGGTGTCCTCGTCTGGGGATCCCGCTCCGCCGGAACCGCCGACGTAGGCGCGCCGCCGGCCTCGACGACCCCGGAACCCTGGGCGCTCGACCTGACCGGGCGCTGGGAGGGCAAGATCGCGACGACGATCGCCGGCACGCCTCCCCGGCCGGCCCTGCGCGAGATCTTCGTCGAGACGGACCGCTCGGGCAACGTGGTGGCCGCCGGCGTCACCCTGACCGATCCGGGGCGGGGCGGTGCGGGCGCCGGGTATCTCACGGTCCCGGATGGGGGACGCCGGGTGCGGGAGCTCGCCTCCGCGCTGGCCTCTTCCCCCGCCGGGGCGGCCGTGGCGATCGACTTCATCCCGTTTGCTCCGTGGATGCCGCGCCGCGAACGGACCTGGAGGGCGATCGAAGGCCAGCGCAGAAGCCCGGAGGAAACGACGTACCTCCTGCTCGAGTCCCGGGAGCCGGACTATCTCGTCCAGGCCGGCGTCAACGCCACCGGCTTTCTCTCCTACCTGTACCTCTCGCCGGCGTACACCGCCACCCGGGGAGCCGAAGCGCTGTCGAAGGTCATCCACCCCGGCCCCGACAGCTCGCTGCGCGGCTTCCGGAACCTCGTCTGGGACCTGTCCGGCGCCGCCGATTTCGTCGGCCTGAACGTGGCGGTTACGATCTCGCAGCCCGCCGGCACAAACGACCGCGTCGTCCTCCGCCGCAGGTAGCGCCCGGCCGGGCGCCGCGCGCGCTCAGGCCGAGACCACGTATCCGCCGCTCTTCGCGTCCTTCTTCATCGAGAGGATGCCGTGGCGCTGGGCGTCCTCGAGCAATTCCGAGAACGACTTGTAGCCGTAGTAGGACTCGTTGAAGTACGGCTGCTTGCGCTGCATGGTCTGCTTGATCATCGAGCCCCAGATGACGTCGTAGTTCTCGCGGCCGAGAGCCTGGATCGAGTCGATGACCAGCCGGAAGACCTCCTGCTTCTTCTTGGGCAGATTGTCGATCGACGGCAGCGCCCGGGTCTCCCGGACGAGGTCCTCGTAGAAGATGAACTCGTCGCAATTGGAGATCAGGAGATTCGACGTCGAGTTCTTGACGCCGACCCCGATCACGCTCTTGTCGTTCTCCTTGAGCTTGGAGACGAGAGGCGAGAAATCGGAGTCCCCGGAGCAGATCACGAACGTCGTGATGTGGCCCTTGGACGCCACGAGATCCATCGCGTCGACGACCATGCGGATGTCGGCGGAATTCTTGGCCGAGTAGTTGCGCTGCGGGATGTCGATCAGCTCGATGGCGGCCTCGTGGAATTCCCGCTTGTACTCCGAGTAGCGCGTCCAGTCCGAGTAGGCCTTCTTGTAGACGATGCGGCCTTTCTCGATCAGCCGCTGGAGCACGAGGTGGATGTCGAATTTCTTGTACTGCGCGTCGCGCACGCCGAGGGCGATGTTCTCGAAGTCGATGAAGAGCGCGAGGCGCTGATCGACGCTCGCCCGGGCGGGGGGCCCCGCGCTCACGCTCATCGACGCGGGCACCGGGGCCGCGAGGGCCGGCGGCGGCGCGGCCGCCGCCTCCTCGGCCGGCGCCGGGAACGCCTTGTGCCGCCGCGCGCCGCCACGTCGGCGGCGGGAGGGTTTTCTTTCCGCCTCCACGGCCTCCGCCGCGGGGAACGGAACGGTGTCGTCCATCATGTCTTTGCCTGTTTCCTTTCCGGCGCGTAGTCGAAGGAGGAGGTCGTCAGGATGAAGGTCGCGAGCGCGCGGGCGACGTCCCGCCCCTCCTCGTCCACGATCTCCACTTCCCCCACGTTCACGCGCTGTCCTTTCTTGATGATCCGCGCCCGGACCCGGACGCCGCTCCGGGCCCGCCGCAGAAAGTGAATCGTCATGTCGGCCGTCGCGAACCCCATCTTGCCGTCGAAGTTCGTCGCGAGGGCGAACGCCACGGCCGTGTCCGCCAGCATCGCGAGGACGCCGCCGTGCACGGTGCCCGAGCCATTGGTGGCCCGTTCCTGCAGCGGCAGGGCCAGGACACACCGGTCCAGGCCGAGCTCCTCGAGGCTCGGGGACAGCCAACCCAGGGCGGGCGAATCGGCGAGGCGTTTCCGCAGGCGCTGCAGGAGGTCGGGGGCGATCCCCGCCGGCTCCCGCGTGGCCGTATGCAGGCTCACGAAGCCCCTATTCTATGCGATTCCGGGGAGGGGCCCGGGTCAGCCGGCCGGTTCGTCCGTGAGCCCCTCTTTTTCGTAGTACGGCAGCTCCTCGGCGCGGCGGGTCGAGTTGTCGAGATGGCGCGGCACCTCGACGATCGTGCGGGTCACGTTGGGGTCGCAGATCTCGTTCTCGCACTCGTACGTGTACACGTTCTTGTCCGGGAGCTTCCGGAACTTCACGATCGTCTGGTAGGTGTCGCAGTTCCCGCACTTCAGCGACATCATGAAGATGTCGATGACGTGCCGGTCCGGCGCGTCTCCTTCTTCGAGCGGCATGGCGGGCAATGATACGCTCTCCCGCCGCCGAAAGGAGGTCCGCATGTTGCGCCGGACGATCGCCGCCGCCGCCCTGCTCGCAGCCGCCTCCCTCGCCGCGGAGGACGGCCAGTTCGAGAAGACGATCAAGTTTCCCCGGAACCCGGCCACCCTCGACTTCACGGCACGCAAGTGCACCATTCGCAGCGTCGTCGTGCGCAACTTCCCCGACGCCGAGGACATCGAGAAGGCGCGGGCCTCCGACCCGAAGGACACTTCCTGGCTGTGGTGGGAGTTCTCGGTCGACAACCGGGGACCCGAGAAGCTCAAGATCAAGCTCTTCGTCGAGGTCCTCGACAAGGCCGGCCAGATCGTGAAGTCGGGCGATCGCAGCGTCACGATCGACGGCTTCGAGAGCGACGAGTATCGCGTCTCCACGCGGATGAGGACGATCGACGCCGCCGACTCGCCCAAGGTCCGCATCCGTGCCCAGATCGTCCCCAGGTAACGGCGCGGCCCTTCCCGCCGACTACTCCGCCGCCCGGAGCGGGCTCGCGCACCGTGTCCGCTCGGGCGCGATCGCGGTCGACGGCCCGGATCGCGAGGCCTTCCTCCAGGGACAGCTGACCCAGGAAGTCCGGGGGCTCGCGCCCGGGCAGTCGCGCCCGGCCGCGGGCCTCACGCCGAAGGGCAAGCTCCTCTACTTCGGACGGCTCGTCGCCGAAGCCGACCGCTTCCTCGTCCTTCTGCCCTCCGACGCCGTGGCCGCCGCGGCTGCGCACCTTGCGAGGTACGCCGTCTTCCAGAAGGTGACCGTGCGCGACGCGACCGCCGACGTCGTCCGGATCGCGCTGTACGGCCCGCGCGCCGCATCGCTCGCGGTGCCCTCTCCGGCGGTGCGGCTGCCGCCGGAGTGGGATCTCGCCGGTGAGTGGCTCGCTCCTGCCTCCGCCGGGCCGGAGCTTCGCCGGTCGATCGAGTCGTCGGGCTCCACGCCGCTCTCCGACGAGTCCGCCGAAGCGCTGCGCGTCGAAGCCGGGCGGCCGCGGCTCGGCCGCGACGCCGACGAGTCGCATCTGGCGGACGAGGCCGGTCTGTCCGCCGCGATCGCGTCGAACAAGGGCTGCTACGTCGGACAGGAGATCGTGGCGCGCATGCGCACTTATGGCCGGGCGAATCGCCGGCTCGCGGGCTTCCGCTTCCCGGGCGGGATCCTCGCCCCGGGAACGGCGTTCACCGACCCCGACAAGCCGTCGCTCGAGCTCGCCCGGGTGACGAGCGCCGTCGTGTCGCCGCGACTCGGGCCGATCGGCCTCGGATACGTCTTCCGGGACGTGGCCGACGGCGCGTCGTTTCCGGCCGCGGGGGGCGGCCCCGAGGCCGCCATCGTCGTCGGGCTGCCCTTCGCGTGAGCCGCCGCTCCGCGGTGGCGCCCTGGCGCATCCACGCCGCCCTGACGAGCGCCCAGGTGGGCTTCGCCCTCTTTCCGATCTTCGGCAAGCTCGCCCTGGCGTCCATCCCGCCGTTCGTATTTTCCGCTTTCCGGGTCGTCGGCGCCGTCGTGATCCTCGACGCGGTCCGGCTATCGCACACCCGCGAGCCGATCCGCCCGGCCGATCGCCGACGCATCCTGACCTACGCCCTGCTCGGGGTCTCGTTCAACCAGATCCTCTTCATCCTGGGGCTGTCGCTCACGACCGCCATCAACACCTCGATCCTGACGGCCACGATCCCGGTCTTCACGCTGGCGGCCGCGGTCGCCCTCCGGCGCGAGCTCATGAGCGTCCGGGGCGCCCTCGGGATCGCGCTCGCGGGCGCGGGCGCACTGACGCTCCTGAACGTCCAGCGCTTCGACTGGTCGAGCGACTCCTCCCGCGGCGTCCTCCTGCTCCTCCTGAACTGCACGTCCTACTCGCTCTACCTCGTCCTCTCGCGGCCCATCCTGGAGCACTACAACGTCGCGACGTTCACCGCCGCGGTGTTCCGCTACGGCGCGGTCCTCATCGTCCTGGCCGCCCTCCCCGACCTCGCGCGCTTCTCACCGAGCCGGGTGCCGCCCCTCGCCTGGGCGTGTCTCGGGGCGGTCATTGTGTTCTGCACCGCGATCCCGTACCTTCTCAATTCCTGGGCGCTCGCGCGCACGCACGCCTCGCACGTCGCCTTCTACGTGTTCCTCCAGCCGGTGATCACGACGGCGCTCGCCATCCTGATCCTCGGCGAGGCGTTCACGGGAAAGACCGCGGTCGCGGCGGCGCTGATCTTCGCGGGCCTCGGCATCACGGTCCTGCGGGGACGGCTGATCGCCCGGCCCGTTCCCTGAGCCGGGCGACCGCCTCAGAGTCGGGAAGGGCTACGGTTTCGGCGTGGGCTTCTTGTCCTTGCCTTCGAGCTTCTTGACTTCCTCGGAGAGGCCCTCGTCGACCTTCGTGGCTTCCGTGTCGACCGCCTGGGCGGCATCCTTGGCGCCTGTCGCCGTGGCGTCTCCGACCTTCTTGGCCTCCTCGCCGACGGCTTTCCCCGCGTCCCTGGCGCCCGCGGCCGTCGCATCGGCGGCCTTCTTCGCGCCGGCGTCGGCCTTCCTGGCGTCCTTCGCCGCCGCGTCCCCGACCTTCGTGGCCTCGGTTCCGACGGCCATGCCGGCATCCTTGGCGCCCTTGACCGTGGCATCCCCGGCCTTCGTCGCTCCCTTCGCGGTCGCATCGGCCGCGGCCGTGGCATCCTTGCCGACGGCCTTGCCGGCGTCCTTGGTGCCCTTGACCGTCGCGTCGCCGGCCTTCGTGGCGTCCTTCGCCGCCGCGTCCCCGACTTTCGTCGCCTCTTCGCCGGCCGCTTTCCCGGCGTCCGCGGCCGCCTCGCCGGCCTTGGCGGTCGACTTCGAGACCGCCTCTCCCGCCTTCTTCATCTCGCCCGGCGTCGGTTTCGGCTCCTGCGCGAACACGGCTCCGCCGAACGCCAGGCCCGCTACGATTCCCAGGATTCCGTGTTTCCTCAAACCCACTTCACTTCTCCTCGAAAAAGCTTCGATACGTCATGCCCGCAACGGCCGCGCCGACGATCGGCGCGACCCAGAAGAGCCAGAGCTGAGAGACCGCCCAGCCGCCGACGAAGATCGCCGGACCCGTGCGAGCGCGCCGGGTTCACCGACGTGGCGGTCACCGGAATGCTGATCAGGTGGATGAGCGTCAGGGCGAGACCGATCGGGATTCCCGCAAAACCGGCCGGCGCACGCTTGTCCGTCGCGCCGACGATGACGAGCAGGAAGAAGAAGGTCATTACGAGCTCGCAGACGAGCGCCGCGCCGAGCGAGTAGCCGCCGGGCGAGTGCTCGCCGTACCCGTTCGCGGCGAAGCCCGCCGACACCTGGAACTCGGGCCGGCCGGTCGCGATCAGGTAGAGGATCCCGGCCCCCGCGATCCCCCCGAGGACCTGGGCGACGACGTACGGGACGAGCTCGGATGCGGGGAACCGCCTTGCCGCGACGAGACCGACCGTCACGGCCGGATTGATGTGGCAGCCCGAGATCGGCCCGATCGCGAACGCCATCGTCAGCAGGGTCAAACCGAAGGCCAGGGACACGCCGAGGAGCCCGATCCCGATGTCCTTGAAGACGGCCGCCAGCACCGCGCTTCCGCAGCCTCCGAGGACGAGCCAGAGCGTGCCGAGGAACTCCGCCGTGGCCCTCTTGCCGAGAGTCATACCTCCTCCTTTCGAAACCGCGAGCGTCGCGACGTCATATCGCGTCCGGCGACCCGCGGCAAGCGCCGGGGCTTCAGGCCGCGCCGCGGAATCGCACGAGGACGTCGAGAATCTCGGCGGGGGATTTCCTGGGGCGGCCGGACGGGTCCGTGAACACGTGGCGGGTGGCACCGTCCGCGAGGAGCTCGCCCTCGTCCCCGCGGACTTCGTAACCGAAGGCGCAGCCGCGGCTCGAGAGCTCCGCCATCCGCGTCTGCACCCGCACCGCGTCGTCGTAGGTCGACCGGCGGCGGAAGGACGCCTCGACCCGGGTCACCGGAATGAAGAGCCCGGCCCGCTCCATCGCGGCGTAAGGGATGCCGGCCGCCCGGCACCACTCGGTGCGGCCGATCTCGAACCAGACCAGGTAGTGGGCGTGGTAGACGATCCGCATCTGGTCCGTCTCCGAGTAGCGCACCCGGAGGCTCGTCTCGACCATCCGCGAGGCGGCGGTGCGGACGCTCAGAAGCGGTCCGCCAGGCGCTGGCGCACGATGTTCGGCACGAGCCCCGTCACATCGCCCCCGAGCCGGGCGAGCTCCTTGACGAGCCGGCTCGAGACGTAGGAGTACTCTTCCTTGGCCATCAGGAAAACCGTCTCGATCGACGGCGCGAGCCTTCGGTTCATCAGGGCCATCTGGAGCTCGTACTCGTAGTCCGACACCGCGCGCAGTCCCCGCACGATGATCGTGGCGCCCGTCCGTCCGGCGAAGTCGACCAGAAGGCCCGTGAAGGAGGCGACCGCGACGGAGGTGTCGCTGCCGATGATCTCGCGGATCATCCCGATGCGCTCCTCGACCGTGAACAGGGGCGTTTTCTGGTCCTGTTCGAGGATCGCGACGATGACCCGGTCCGCCAGCCGCCGCGCCCGCGCGAGGATGTCGAGGTGCCCGTTGGTCAGGGGATCGAAGGAGCCCGGGTAGACGGCGATTCGGTCCGTCATGCGTGCCTGCCTCTCTCCGTCGTCGCGACGCGAAGTCCTTCGGCCAGCAGATTATAGGCGGACACCGTCAGGAAGAGGGCGAGGCCGGGGAAGAGCGCGATCCACCAGGCCTCGTCGATGTAGATCGGCGCGGCCGAGAGGATCCCGCCCCACGAGACGGCCGGCGCCGGCAGGCCGACGCCCAGAAACGAGAGCGCCGCCTCGGCGAGGATCGCCCATCCGATTCCGAATGCGGCCGAGACGATCAACGGCGGCAGCGCGTTGGGAAGGAGGTGCCGCGCGAGGATCCGGGGTGTCGAGGCCCCGGCAGCTCGGGCGGCGCGGGCGTAGTCGAGCTCGCGGATCTTCATGACCTCGGCCCGGGCATACCGCGCGTCGCCCGGCCAGGCCGTCAGGCCGATCGCGAGAATGATCGTCAACGGCGACGGCGGAAGGAACGCGGCGAGGGCGAGGAGGAGGAAGAGCACCGGAAAGCAGAGGACGACCTCGATCACGCGCGACAGCGCGAGGTCCGCGAACCCGCCCAGCCATCCCGCCGTCGCGCCCACCGCGAAGCCGACGCCGAGCGCGACCGCCGCCGACACGAGCCCGATCCCGAGCGAGATGGGGGTCGCGACGACGACCCTGGCGAGCAGGTCGCGCCCGAGGTCGTCCGTGCCGAACGGGTGCTCGGCCGAGGGGGGCCGCAGCCGATCCTCCAGTCGGATCTCGCCGGCGCGCGCCCGGAAGAGCGGCGAGCAGGCGGCCACGAGCCACAGGAGCGCCACCACGGCGAGCGCCACCCGTCCGCTCCACGGGAGGGAGCCTCGCACGACGGAGCGCTCCGTCACGGCGCCGCGCCGTCCCGGACGCGCGGGTCGGCGGCCGCGCTCGCGACGTCGGAGGCGAGTGTCGCGGCGAGCGTCGCCACCGCCGACAACAGCGAGAGCGCCAGGATGACCGGGTAGTCGCGCGACAGGATGGAATCGAAGTACAGACGGCCGAGCCCCGGCCAGGCGAAGATCTTCTCGACGATCACGCTGCCCGAAAGCAGGGCCGGCAGCAGCAGGCCGAAGAGCGTGATCAGGGGAAGCATCGCGTTCCGGAACGCATGGGTCCAGATCGCCCGTCGCGGCGAGGCCCCGCGCGCGCGGGACGCCAGCACGTAGTCGCTCTCCCGCGCCTCGGCGACCCCCGAACGGACCAGCCGCGCCACGAAGGCGAGCGTGCCGTACGCGAGGCACGTGGCCGGTAGCGCCACGTGCGCCAGGCGGTCCGGGAGGCCGGCGAGGCCCGGCGGCGCCGCGTCCGAAGCCACTCCGTAGAGCGGCAGCCAGCGCAGCCTGACCGCGAAGAGAGTCTGGAGCAGCAGCGCCGCCCAGAAGGTCGGCATCGAGTACAGCGCGAAGAGCGCCGCCCCCGAGAGGCGGTCGAACGCGCTTTCCGGCCGGGCGCCCGCCACGACGCCGAGAGGGATCGCGACCGAAAGTGCGAGAAGGAGCGCGAGCCCGTTCAGGAAGAGAGTATTCGGCAGGGCCTCGCGGATCCGGGCCGAGACCGGCCGGTGGTCGACGAAGCTCTCCCCCAGGTCGAATCGCGCGGCCCGCGAGAGCCAGGCGGCGAAGCGCTCGGGCAGCGGCCGGTCGAGCCCGTAGAGGCGGCGCATCTGCTCGGCGGCCCGGCCCGTCGTGCGGCGGAGCGACGAGTCGCTGCCGGAGACGGGGCTGCCCGGGGCCAGGTGCACGAGAAGGAATACGACGACCGCGATTCCGAAGAGCGTCGGGATCGCGAGCGCGAGCCTCCGGACAACGTAGCGAATCACGCCGCGGGCCTTCCGGCGGCCGCCGCCCCCGAGGTCGCCCACCAGCCGAGAGGACCGGGCCAGATCCCGAAGAGCCCCAGCGGCGAGGTGGTCAGCCCGCGCACGCGCCGACTGAAGCCGAACTTCTGCGTGGAGTTCACGAGAAAGATCGCCGGAGCGTCCTCGCGGAAAATCGCGTGCAGCCGGTGGAAGATCGCGTTGCGGCGCGAGGCGTCGAGCTCCCGCCGGGCCTCGACCATGAGGCGGTCGGCCTCGGCGCTCCGGTAACAGCCGTTGTTCAACCCGTTCGGCGGGCACTGCGAGGAGTGCCAGTACGGGTACGGGTCGGGATTCGGGTCGACGGCGGACCAGGCGAGCGACGCCGCCTCGAAACTGCCGGCATCGATCCGCTCGACGAGGGCCGCCCACTCGAGGGTTCGGACGCGAGCCGTCACGCCGGCGCGCGCCAGTTCCGCGGCGAGCATCTCGTCGACCTGGCGGCCGGTCTCGGAGCCCGCCGGGACGAGGAGCTCGAAGTCGAACTCCCGTCCCTCGCGGTCGAGCGTGCCGTTCCCGTTGGTGTCGCGCCACCCCGCCTCCGAAAGCAGCTTCTTCGCGGCCGCGGGGTCGAAGGCGAGCGGGGGAAGGGCCGGATCGTAAGCCGGCGAATCCGGCGCCCACGGCCCCGAGATGACCCTCGCGGAGCCGCGGTAGAGGTTCCTGGCGATCGAGGCGCGGTCGGACAACATCGTGAGCGCCCGCCGCACGCGGGCATCGGAGAAGAAGGGGGACCGGTTGTTGAGGGCGACGTAGCTCCAGTCGAGGTTGTAGAACTCGACGAGCCGGCAGCAGGACGCGAAGGCGGGGTCGGTCTCCGCCCGGGCCTTCAGCGTCGCGTCGAGCTGGTCCTCGTCGAGGCTGTCCGAGGTCAGACCGCGGTAGGCCGTCGTGTTGTCCGGCAGGATGCGAAAGACGACACGCTCGAAGTGACCGCGGGGACCCCAGGCTTTCGGGTTCGGGGCCAGTTCGACCGACTCCCCGGGCTTCCACGACACCATCCGGTACGGACCGTTGGAGAGCGGGGCGCGATTGTCCTTCGCCTCCAGGAACACCTGCCCCACGAACCGGTGCGCGGGAAGCGGCGGGAACACGAACGCCATGGCGCGGAAGGCGTAGGGCTCCCGGAAGCGGACGCGGAAGCGCCGGGCATCGAGCGCCTCGACCTTCTCGAGGTCCTCGAAGAGGGCCTTGAAGACGGGCGACGGGACGTCGGGATCGACGATCTTCCGGATGGTGAAGACGGCGTCTTCCGAAGTGACCGGCCGGCCGTCCTCCCAGACCGCCTCCGCGCGCAGCGTGACGACGTAATCGCGGCCGTCGGCGGAGACGTCCATTCGCTCGGCGAGGCTCGGCCGAGGCTCGAGCCGGGCGTCGAAGTCGAACAGGTTCCGCTGTACGTACGCGAGAACCAGGGCCTCGGGCAGGCTCGTCTGCAGCACGGCATTCAGGGTCGTCGGCTCACCCACGAGGCGCCGCTGGAGCGTGCCGCCCTCGCGAACCGGGCCCTCCGAGGATTCGTCGAGCGTAGCCGCGGGGGTCGCGGCGCGTGGCGTCGGAGCCGAAGCGGGCGCCTCCGTGCGCGCGCGGCACGCCGCCAGGACCAGGAGCGCCGCCAACCCCCAAGCCCGCCGCATCGCTTCAGATTATGACGGACTCGGCGCCGGGGCGGCCCTCCGAGGGCCGGAGCCTCGCCGGCTACGGCGCGATGTAGGACTCGGTCGCGACGTTGCGGGCGGAGTCCGTGACGCGCACGAGCAGGTAGCCGCCCCGGACGTCCGCCGGGAGGCGGATCACGTAGTTCTCGCGGGGCGAATCGGAGAGCCCGTCCTTGGCCTCGACGCGGGTCCACCGGCGGGCGTCGACGCTGTATTCGGCCTCGGTCAGGGGCGAGCCCGCATCCGTGACCTCGACCTCGAGCACCCCGGCCGAGCGGGAGACCTCGCGGATCACCGGGGGCGAATTGTCGAGACGCACGGGCGAGGAATCGCGGGGCGTCGACTTCGCGTCGGTCGGGTTGGCCTCGGCGTCCGACGCGGTCACGCGGAAAACGTACTCGCCGTCAGGCAGGGACGTCGAGTCGAACGAATACGACGAGTCGCGAACATCCTTGCGCAACACCATCCATTTCGAGCCGGCGGCCGGCCGGAAGTCGATCTCGTAGGACATCGGATCTCCGTCGGGATCGGTCGCCTTCCACTGGATCGTCCGGTAGCCCTTGCGGAAGAGTTTGCGCGGGGAGCCCTCGGACTTCGGCTCCTCGAGGCTCGTGAAGATGCCCTTCTCGTCGGGGGCCGAAGACTCGAACACGTTCGTCCCGGTCGAGCCCGACCGCGCCAGGATCTCGGCCGGCTCGAGCGCAACCACGCTCTCGATCAGGGGCGCAGAATTGCGGTTGCGGTAGGCCGCCTCCGTGCGCTGGATCCGGGGCGTCCGCGAACCGTCCGATTCCATCCGGACCTTCCATTGCAGGAACCGACCGTCGGGGACCGCGATCTCTACGGACCGGGCGCCCTCTTCCCACGCCGTCCACTCGCTCCACGTCGCATCGGGATTGGACGACTCGCCGGACCGGAACGCGAACTGGATCTTCGAGCCCGCGGGCGAGTCCCCTTCCCAGCGAAACGCACCGAACCGGCTGGTGCGGCCGGTGTCCTTGACCGGCGAGACGTACTCGCCGACCGAGCTTCCGGGTTTGCCGCGGTAGAGCGCCGTCGAGGCGTTCAGCCCGACGTCGCCGCCCGCGAGGAACGTCACCTGCTTCTCGTCGAACGTCCGCACCAGGGCGGCGGTTTCGGTCGAGATCGCGTAGAGCTTGCCGCGGGGCCCCGTGGCCGCCACGACCCCGCTGCCGGACTCGTCCCGGGCGAGATCGAAGACGACCTCGTCCGACCCCGTCCAGACCTGGCGTGGCGGCTCTCCCTCCTCGAACACGACGATCTCGGAGGAGTATCCGCCCCGCCCGGATCCCCGGGAGGGGGCCAGGCGCGGCGTCGAGACGGTCACCGTGACTTCGGGCTTCGAGCGGTCCTCTTCGTCCGTCGGGGAGCCGCCGCGCGCGGGCTTCGCCGCCGTCGCGACGACGGGAACCGAGATCGGCTCGGCGCTCGGCGACGCCATGTCCGCGGCGCCGGCGGCCGCCCAGACGCGACCGCTCGAGTCCGCCGTGATCGCGGTGATCTCGGGCTTCCCCGAGTCGTAGAGCGTCGACACGCGGCCGGTCTTGTCGATCCGCAGCACCAGGCCGGAGCCCGACGTGCCCGCCCAGACGCGGCCGACGCCATCGGCGAAGAGGGCGCGCACGTGCGCGTCGGTCGTCGCGTAGACGCGTTCGCCCTGGCCCGACGCGCGAATGCGGTGGATCTCGCCCGGCAGTCCGGTCGCGACGTACAGCACGGGGCCCGAGAACGCCAGGGCCCATACGTACTGCGCCTTCGTCTCGTAGTAGACCGCGGCCTTCCCGTTCTCGACGCGGTAGACCTTGCCGCCCGGCGAGCCCCCGGCGTAGACGGTGCCGTCCGGACCGACGGCGAGCGCGGTGACCTCCTGCTCGGGAAGGGTCGCCCAGATGTCGACCGCGCCCGACGAGGACACGCGCAGGATCCGGCCGGAGTCTCCCGTGCCCACGTAGAGCTCGCCGCCCTTGCCCGCGGCGGCCCCGAAGAGGACCGCCTCCGAGACCCCGTCGACCTTCAAAAGGTTCCGGCCCGCCACAAGCGCCCCGTCGGCGGTGACCGAGATGCCGCGGGCTTCGCCGAGCGAGAAGTCCGCCGAGGTGTCGCAGACCCAGATCCGCACGGATGACGCCGAAAGCGGCGCTGCCGCGAGCACCGCCGCGAGCGCCGGCGCGCCGACCCGGGTGAGGCCCCGCCTCACCAGACCCTCGGCAACACTTCCAGGTTCAGCCGCGCCGAACCGGTCACGGGAACGGGTTGCTCGATCGACTCGGCCTGGAGCCGCAGATAGCCGAGGTCCGGCGTGCCGTCCCCCGGTCCGCGGTCCTTCAGCAGGGCGGCGCGCGTCGGCGGCAGCGCGGCGAGCGCTTCGCCGTTGACGACCGCGCCGGGAGCGGCCCGGTAGGTCAGGAGGTTCAACGTGTTCGCCGGCCGCATGCGCGAGATGAAGTCGAGGACCTGATCGAGCGAGTGCGGGTCCGGCGGGTAGAGGGCCAGATCGTACGCGGTTGCGGCATTTCCGTCGCCGACGAAGACCGTGAGCGGACCCGGCGGCGCGTCTTCGGGGACGCGGGCCGACATCACCACGCGGCGGGGACCGCCGCGGAAGTCCTCGAGGTCGACCCAGACCGGCACCGTCTCGCCGGGGCGCACGCGCTCCTTCTGCGCCTCGACGTGGATGATGCGGGCGCTCTGGAGACGGTCGGAGTGCACGATCTCGATCTCGACGCCCCGGATCGAGAGGTCGTGAAACTCATTGGCCATGAGGTAGTTCGTCAGCAGCGCGAGCGATCCGACGGCTTCCTCGCGAGCGGAGAGGCCGGAGAAGACCGAGTCCCAGCGCACCGTGCGATCGTCCGTGGCGATCGCCGACTTCCAGACGATCGTGCGTTCCCCGGCCCGCTTCTCCAGGGTCGTCAGCACGTTGTCCGTCGCGAGCGCCACGAGGATCGGCGTCAGCATCGCGTTGTGCACGACCTCGAACTTGAAGGTCTGGGTCGGCACATCCTCGGAGGTCATGCGGATCGTCACCGGCACCATGGTGGGCGGCTTGCCGAAGCTGCCGAGGATTCCGGTCGAGCGGTCCTGCGAGATCGAGCCGAGCACCGATCCCGTCGTCGAGAACTTGAACGAGCGGTAGAGCGACGGCAGCACCGTCAGGACCTCGGCCTGCGCCATGGGCATGTCGACCGGGCCCATCGAGAGGAACGGGTGGCCGAAGGCCAGGATCGAGTTGCCATCGACCCAGGTCACGGTGCCCGTGGCCGAAAGGACCATGTCGCCCGAAAGAAGAACGGCGGCGACCGCCGAGCCCGGCTCGAGGCGGTGGGCGGCGTCCGGCGCGACTCCGGCCGTGCCCGGAGCCGCCGCGGCTCGAGCCCCGGCCGAGGCCCCTGACGGCGCGACGAGCCAGCCGGCGGCTTCCGCCACCCGACCGAAGAGGGAACTGCCCGTGCTGGCGCCGGTGAGGGATACCGGCAGGGGAAGCGGCACGGGACCCGCGCTCGCCGCGTCGCCTTTGAGGGGGGACAGGAGCGCCGTCAGCCCGCCCGCGAAGTCGCGACCTCCGAAGGTCGAGACGAACTGCGCCGCCGGCGCGGCCGCGCCGCCGATCGGAACGGGCGGCGCCGCAGGCGCCTTGCGGATGTCGAGCATGCTCTGGATGGGCGTGATGCCGCAGATCGGCTCCCGCGAGAAGGGCCATCCGTAGGCGAGCGCCCCGACGAGCTTCCCGTCGACGTAGACGGGGCTGCCGCTCATGCCCGCGATGATCCCGGTCTTCTCGATCGCCTCGTTCAGGACGCGGGCCAGGACCAGGTCCTGCTTGGGGGCGTAGCTCTGGAGAACCCCGACGATCTCGATGTCGTAGCGCTGGACGCCCTTGCCGTCGCCGAGGTCGGAGAGCGTGAAGCCCCGCATCCCGGGAGCGAGGTCCTTGACGGGGAAGATCTCGGTCGCGGTCGCCGCGGCCGCTGCGAAGAGCGCTCCGAGCAGCATGAGGCTCAACCGACGGCCCGAGAGCAGTCTCACGAACGGCACAACGCCCCGACTCCGCCGCTCCATTCCCTTTGACCCTCTCCTGCCCCTATGTTACGGTCGAAATCGATGTTGGCGACCGTTTTTCAGCCCGTATCCACCGAAAATCTGCCGGGTCAGACCTCCATCCTCTCTTTTTTCTGGGAAACCGGGACAACCGCCAAGGTCGTCCTGGGCATCCTCCTTTTCTTCTCGTTCGTCTCCTGGGCGATCATTTTCGCCAAGTACATCCGGCTTCGCCGGGTGTCCCGCCAGTCGGAGAAGTTCGTGGCCTTCTTCCGCAAGTCCAAGAGGTTCTCCGAGGTCAACACCTTCGCCGGCGAGCTCGCGGACACGCCCCTGACGACGCTCTTCAAAGCCGGTTACGCCGAGCTCGACGCGCAGGTCAAGGCCAACCGGGCCGACGACGCGCCGACGACCGCCGGCGGCTCGCCGGGCAAGCTCGTGATCAAGAACATCTCCGGGATCGAGCGGGCGCTCGAACGCGCGATCGGCGTGGAACTGTCGCGGCTGACCAAGTGGATGACGTTCCTCGCCACGACCGCCTCGGCCTGCCCGTTCATCGGCCTCTTCGGTACGGTGTGGGGCATCATGCAGTCGTTCCGGGCGATCGGGCTGACCGGATCGACGTCGATCGCGGCGGTCGCGCCGGGCATCTCCGAAGCCCTCGTCAACACGGCCGCGGGCCTCGCCGCGGCGATCCCCGCCATGATTTTCTACAACTACTTCATGGGCAAGGTGCGCCAGCAGCGCGCCGGCATGGAGGACTTCTCCCTCGAGTTCATCAACCTGGCGGAGAGGAACTTCACGTAGGCCGCGGTGTCTCCCTAGAGCATGGCTTTCCAGCGCCAGTCCGCCGACGAATTCGACCACCTCGCGGACATCAACGTCACGCCGCTGGTGGACGTGATGCTCGTGCTTCTGATCATCTTCATGGTCACGGCCCCCATGCTCCACCAGGGAATCTCGGTGGCGCTGCCGAAGACGGCCACGACCAACCTCCAGTCGAACCCCGAGGACCCGATCGTGCTCTCGATCTCGCGCGACGGGCTCTTCTACATCAACGAGACCCCGGTCGCCCGCGGCCTCCTGCGCGACCGGCTCCGGGCGATTCTCCGCGGCCGGCGCGAGAAGGCCGTGCTGCTGAAGGCCGACCGCGGGCTGTCGTACGGGACCGTGATCGAGACCCTCGACCTCCTGAACCGGATGGGAATCGAAAGCCTCGGCCTCGTGACCGACACCTCGGGAGCCTCGAAGAAGTGACTTCCCGCCACACCGCCTCGAGGCGCTGATGGACGCCGTCGGAAGCATCCTCGCCGCGCGGCAGGAGGAGCGGATGCCGTGGGCGCCGGCGACGATCCTCGCGATGATTCTCCACGGAGTCGTCCTCGGCGGCCTGCTCGCCTCGTTCATGGCCCGGCCCATGCGCATCTCGCCGCCGCGCGCCGTGGCGATTCGCCTCCTTCGCTCCGGGTCGATCCAGGCGCCGAAGGTCAAGCCGGCGCCGGCTCCGGTTCCCGCGCCCGTCGCGCCGCCGGCCGCCGAAAGGCCAAAAATCGAGAAGCCCATCGAGGAAGTTCCCGAGCCTTCGAAGAAGGCCGTCCTCCTTCCCGCCAAGGAGGACAAGAAGAAACCGACGCCGCCGCCCGTCAGCCGGCCGGGGCGCGCGGCGACGCCCGCCGTCAGCCTGCCGACGTCCGAGGACGAGACGCCCGGGACCTCGGTCGGCGCCGCGCCCGGCGCCGGGGGCTCGGCCGGCATCGGGGGCTTCAAGATCGACCAGGCCGACTTCAAGTACCCGATCTACATCGAGCGGATGGTCGGGATCATGAGCCTCAACTGGTTCAAGCCCGCCCAGGTCGTGCAAACCAACCCCGTCGTCCATTTCCAGATCGAGCGCGACGGATCGATCACCGACCCGCGGCTGGTGGTCTCGAGCGGACTCCCGTTCGTCGACCGGGCGGCCCTACGGGCGGTGATCGCCTCCTCGCCTCTTCCGCCGCTACCCACCGAATACCCGGGGTCGCATCTCGGCATACAGGTCGTTTTTGAATGACCCAGGAGTCACCGATGGTCCGACGCTTCGTCTTCGCGGTGGCGCTCGCCGCCGGCGCGCTCCCCCTCCTCGCCCAGGCGCCGGCGCCCACGCCGGCTCCCGCCCAAGACATCCAGATTACGATCAGGGGCGGGGAGGGCCGCCGGCTGACGGTCGCGGTTCCGGCGCTCTTCGCGCCCGGGACGGCCGGGCTCCAGGACAAGGTCGCCGAGCCTTTCACGGCGACGCTGCGCTCGGACCTCGAGTACGCCGGCGCCTTCGCCGTCGCCGAACCGGCGCTTTATCCGGCCGGCTATCGCGACCCGACGACCCCGGAGGCGGCCGACCGGTGGCTCGGCACGGGCGCCGAGGCCCTCATCGACACCCGCGGCGAGATCACGGGAGACAAGGTCTCCATCGAGGCCCGCGTCTGGGACCTGAAGTCCCGCAAGCTCATCATGGGGCGCCGCTACTCGGGCGGCGCGAGCTATGTCGAGCGCATCGCGCACACGATCGCCAACGACATCGTCAAGTACTTCACCGGAAAGCCGGGACTCTTTCTCTCGACGATCCTCTTCGTGACCGATCAGCCGCCCCTCAAAGAGATTGCGGCCATGGACTTCGACGGGCGCGGCGTGCGGCAGCTGACCTCGCACAAGTCGATCGCCCTCAACCCGAACGGGTCGAACGGCCGGATCGCCTACACCTCCTACGTCCACCTCTATCCGCAGATCTGGACGATGTCCCTCGACGGCGGCGACAAGCGCGAGATTTCGACGGGCCTCGAGCTCAACGCCTCGCCCTCGCTCTCGCCCGACGCCTCGCAGATCGCCTTCGCCGGCTCGGCCAAAGGCAACACGGACATCTACACGATCGGCGTCGCGGGCGGCCCGGCCCGGCGCCTGACGACGAGCCGCGCCCTCGAGGCCTCCCCCGCCTGGTCGCCCACGGGACGGCAGATCCTCTACACTTCGGACCTGACGGGAACGCCCCAGATCTACGTGATGGACGCCGAGGGCACGGGTTCGCGCCGCGTCACGCTCGCCGGGAACTGGAACGACGAGGCGGCCTGGTCGCCCGACGGGTCGCGCATCGCGTTCGCCTGCCGCAACGAGGGCGACTTCAATATCTGCGTGATGGATTTCTCGACCGGCCAGACGATCCAGATCACCTCCGAGGGCTCGAACGGCCACCCGTCGTGGTCGCCCGACGGCGAAAAGATCGTGTACGCTTCGCGGCGCAACGGATCGACTCAGATCTACACAATGGACGCGAACGGGCAGAACAAACGCCAGCTGACGCGAGGAGGAAATCACTCTGCGCCCTGGTGGATTCCGTAGAGAACTTTTCGGACTGGGGTTTGGCGAACGTCTTTGCTACACTGGGTTTCCGGGCGGTGTCCCCGCGCTGCGAGCTCCGCTCCATCGACTTAAGGGAGTACCGAATGACGAAGAATCTCAGGGGTCTCATCACACTCGTTCTCCTCGCCACGGTGGCGCTCGTCGTGACTTCCGGTTGCAAGAAGAAGGCTCCCACGACCACCCAGGATGCCCGGCCCCCGGTCACCGCCAAGACCCCCTCGGAAACGCAGGTCCCGCCGCCGGCGGCGCCGACCACCAGCCGCGACGTGACGTCGGACGTGCTCAAGCAGGACGTCGCGGAGATGAACAAGAAGGGCTACCTGACCGACGCCTACTTCGACTACGACCAGTCCGACCTGCGCGAGGACGCCCGCACGGCGCTCGCCGGCCGACGCCGAGTGGCTCAAGAAGTACCCCTCGGTGCAGATCCTGATCGAGGGCCACTGCGACGAGCGCGGCACCGGAAGCTACAACCTCGCGCTCGGCGACCGCCGCGCCAACGCCGCCAAGGAATATCTGGTGTCGCTCGGCATCGACGGCTCCCGGATCAAGACCGTGTCGTACGGCAAAGAGCGTCCGTTCTGCACGGACTCGAACGAGAGCTGCTGGCAGCAAAACCGCCGCGCTCACCTCGTGATCACGGCCAAGTAGCTTGACGGGCCCCCGGCGCTTCGGCCTGTATGGCCTGCTCGCGGCGGCGTCGCTGACCGGCGCCGCCTGCGTTTCCTCCGACGACATCGAGGGTCTGCACCGCCAGATGGGCGACATCCAGAAGCAGATCCAGACGCTCGAGAAGAAGTCGTCGAGCAAGGAAGAAGTCGAGAAGCTCAACCAGAACGTCGCGACACAGACGACGCAACTCCTGAAGTCGAATGCGGACACGGCGATCCGCCTCTCCGAGCTGACGACCAAGATGGAGCAGCTCGAGGCCAAGCTCGAGGACACCAACCGCCGCCTCTCGCAGCTCTCCCAGCAGATCGCCGAGACCCAGAGCGAGCTCCTCCGGCTGCGTAACGCCGGCGGTGGAGCGACGATGCCCGGCGCTCCGCCCGCGGGCGCGGCCGGTTCACCCGCGACGACCGCCCGCCCCGGGGCCGCCGGGCCCTCGCCGTCCGAGCTCTACGACACCGCGTACGGCGACTACTCCAAGGGGCGATACGCTCTCGCGATCCAGGGATTCCAGGATTACCTCTCGACCTATCCCTCGACCGACCTCTCCGACAACGCCCAGTACTGGATCGGCGAATCGCACTTCGCGCAGCGGAAGTTTCAGGAGTCGATCGCCGATTTCACGGAGCTCCTCAAGACAGTGGCCGGCGAGCGACAAGGCGGCTGCGGCCCTGTTGAAGAAGGCCTACGCCCTGCTCGAGCTGGGCCAGAAGGCCGAGGGCATCGTCCAGCTCCAGTACGTCATCCACGAGTTCCCGTCCTCCGAGGAGGCCCGACTGGCCCGGGCGCGGCTGAAGACCCTCGGGGTGGACGCCAAGTAGCCGGGCCGGGTTGAACGGCCCGCGCCGAAACGCGATATTCTCCCCCACCCGGTCCGCCCGACCCGCGGCCCGAATCGGAACGAAATAGCTTAGGAGCGAACAGCAGCCACCATGGCCAACATCAAGTCCGCAGAGAAACGCATCCGCACCAACGCCAAGAAGCGCGCCCGCAACAAGGCCCGCATCTCGCGCCTGCGCGGAGTCGTCAAGAAGTACGCCGCGGCCGACTCGAAGAAGAAGGCCGAGGCCCTGCCCGCGACGCACTCGGCGATCGACCGGGCGCTTTCCAAGGGCGTGATTCACCGCAACGCCGCCGCCCGCTACAAGTCGAGACTCGCCCGCAAAGCCGCGACCTCGGCGAAGTAGCCGCCGCCCCCCTCACCCCGACCCTCTCCCTCCTCCGGGTGGAGAGGGGGTTTCGTTATCGGCCGTCTCCCTCAAGTTCGCGGCGCGAATAGTCTCCCGACCGAAGGGAGGGAGGAGGTTCGCGCCGCGGGAGCGAAGCGCGAAGCGAAGGGTCAGGCCTGCGGTCGAGCGCCGTCCGCGAGCCGCAGGCCGGTGCGCCGAAGGCGCAGACCCGAAGCGAAGCGCGCAGCGACGGCTAAAACCCCTCCAGCATGCTCGTCACGAGGCTCTGCGCGTACCGGTCCGCGACGCGGTCGATGGCGTCGTTCTCCCGGTCGACGTAGGTCGCGGCCGTTGCATTGAACTGGTAGTTGTCCCGGAAGGTGAAGGCCGGGTTCTCCCAGAGGACCTTTTCCTCCGGGAGCGTCTTGAGCGAGGCCCGGGTGGTGATCTGGACCTGGTAATCGGTCGCGCGTCCCTGCGAATCGAAGGCCACCGGGAAGAGATTGAAGCCCACGACGGCGCCCGTGAGCACGGCGTCCGCCCCGTCGGCCGCGGCCTGGACCTTGAAACGACCGCGGGACGCGAGCTCCCGTGCGATCTCGCCGGAGAGCCGCTGTTCGAGACCGACCCGCTGGGTCATGTTCTCGAGCGTCGTGAACTGGACGACCCGGATGTTCTCCGGCAGCGACGAGCCCTTGCCGACGAGCGCGTATCCGCATCCGGCGGTCACGGCCAGGATCGCCGCCAGCGACCCGAGGCCGGCCGCTCGCCTCAACGCACCACCAGATTCAGCAGCCGGTCCGGCACGAACACGGCGCGCGCGATCTCTTTGCCCTCGACCCAGGACTGGATCCGCGGGTCTTCGCGCGCCCGCGCCATCGCCTCCGACTCCGTGGCGCCACGGGCCACCTCGAGCTTCCCGCGCACCTTACCGTTGACCTGGACCACCAGGGTCACGGCGAGCGTCGTCGCGAGCTCCGGATCGGCCTGCGGCCAGGACGCCTCGACGAGGAACCCCTTCTCGCCGAACCGCTCCCACCACTCCTCGGTCAGGTGCGGGGCGATCGGATGCAGGAGCTTCACGAGAGTGCGGACGGCGTCCCGCAGGGCCTGAGCCGACTCGTTTCCGGCCTCGAGAGCCTCCGCGATGCCCCGCTGGAACTCCATCAGGGCCGCGGCGGCCGTGTGAAAGTGAAAGGCCGAGGCGTCCCGCGTGACGCGGTCGATCGTGCGGTGGGTCAGCCGCAAGAGCGGCGTATCGCGCGAGCCGGCCGGGCCGCCCGGCGGCAGCTCCGCCACCCGGCCGCACAGCTCGTGCACGCGATGGAGGAAGCGCGACGCCCCGAGCACGCCCTCTTCCGACCACTCCGATTCCTTCTCCGGCGGCCCGATGAAGAGCGTGGAGAGCCGGAGGGTATCGGCGCCGAAGCGCGCGATGAGCTCGTCCGGAGAGACCGTGTTGCCCCGCGACTTCGACATCTTCTCGATCTTGCCGGTCGAGGGATTCAGACGCGTGATCATGCCCTGGTTGAAGAGGCGCTCGAAGGGCTCCTCGAGATGGACGAGGCCCATGTCCTTGAGGACCCGGCAGACGAACCGGGCGTAGAGCAGGTGCAGGATCGCGTGCTCGATGCCGCCGATGTACTGGTCGACCGGCAGCCACCGGTCGACGCGCGCGGTGTCGACCATCTTCTCCGTGTCGTCCGGGTTGAGAAACCGCAGGTAGTACCAGGAGGAGTCGACGAAGGTGTCCATCGTGTCGGTCTCCCGGCGCGCGGGCCCCCCGCACCTGGGGCAGCGGGTCTTCACGAAGGCCTCCGACTTCTCGAGCGGATTGCCCTCGGCGCCGCGAAACTCCACGTCCTCGGGCAGGAGCACCGGAAGGTCCGCGTCCGGCACGGGCACGACGCCGCAGTCCGGGCAGTGGACGGCAGGAATCGGCGTGCCCCAGTAGCGCTGCCGCGAGATCAGCCAGTCGCGCAGGCGATAGCCGACTTTGCGCTTCCCGAATCCCTTCTCCTCCAGCCACGCGATCGCCACTCGAATGGCCTCCGGGCCGTTCGGCGTGCCGTCCCAGCTCCCGGAGCGGTGGAGGACTCCGCCGTGCGGCCGCGCCTCGGTCATCGCCGCGCCCTCGGGCTCGTCCTCGCCGCGGCGGTACACCGGGCGCACCTCGAGGCCGTAGGCGCGCGCGAACGCGAAGTCGCGATCGTCGTGCGCGGGGACGCCCATGATCGCGCCGGTGCCGTAGTCCGGAAGGACGAAGTTGGCGAGCCACACGGGGATCGGCTCCCCCGTGGCCGGATTGATCGCCACCGCACCGGTGTCGAGGCCTTCCTTCTCGGCGCCCTCGGCCTCGCGCTCGAGGCGCGACTCCCGGCGCACGCGCTCCACGAAAGCCTCGATCTCGGTCCGCCGGGGGGACCGCTCCGCCAGGCGCTCGACGGCGGGATGCTCGGGCGCGAGCGCCAGGAACGTCGCGCCGTAGAGGGTGTCGGGACGGGTCGTGAAGACCTTGACCGGCTCGGCGAGCCCGTCGATGCGGAAGAGGATCTCGGCCCCGTCGGAGCGGCCGATCCAGTTGCGCTGCATCGTCTTGACGCGCTCGGACCAGTTCGGCAGCCGATCGAGGCCCTCGAGCAGGCGCTCCGCGTAGTCGGTCACGCGGAAGAACCACTGCGTCAGGTCGCGGACCTCCACGAGGTCGTCGGAACGCTCGCATCGACCGTCCACGACCTGTTCGTTGGCGAGGACGGTGCGGCAGCCCGGGCACCAGTTGACCGGGGCGGTCTTGCGGTACGCGAGCCCGCGCTCCCACATCCGGAGGAACAGCCACTGGTTCCACCGGTAATACGCCGGATCGCAGGAGGCGAGCTCCTTCGACCAGTCGTACAGGCAGCCCAGGCTGAAGAGCTGCTCCTTCATCCGGCCGATGTTCGCGAGCGTGTACTCCCGCGGGTGGACGCCTCCCTGGATCGCGGCGTTCTCGGCCGGCAGGCCGAAGGCGTCCCAGCCCATCGGGTTCAGGGCCTTCCGGCCGGCCATCCTTTCCCGGCGGTAGAGCGCGTCCCCCAGGATGTAGTTGCGCCCGTGGCCCACGTGGAGCCGGCTGCCGGACGGGTACGGATACATGTTCAGCATGTAGAACTCGTCGCCCGGCACGGCCGTGTCGACGTAGGCGACGCGCGCCTCGGCCCAGCGCCGCTGCCACTTGCCTTCGATCTCCGCGGGTGAGTACTTCTCCGCCATGGGAGCGGGCAATATACCCGAAGCATCCCGGCGTTCCGGGGCCCCGGCTACCGGGTGGCCGGGCGGACCCTCAGCGTCGCGTCGGGAAGGCGGCGGACCGGAAAATCGAGCGTGCCGGAAGCCTCGACGGCCGTGACCGTCAGGTCCCGGGGCCGTTCGAGCGCCCGGCGCCCGAACGGCACGTATCGCGCATCGACGGCGTTGATCGACGAGAAGGGGTCCGAAAACACGAACCCGCGGTCCGGGTAGTAGACCTCGATCCACCGGTGATAGACGCCGCCGATCGAGGCGTCGTAGCCGTCGGTTTCCGGCTTCGTCCGCAGGATGCCCTGGACCGTTCGCGCGGCGATGCCGATTCGCCGGAGGAGGTCGACGGCGAGCTCGGCGAAGCCGACGCAGTGAGCGCGCCGCGAGGCGAAGACCGAGGCCGGGTCCTGGAGGCGGCTGCGGTCGGGGTCGTAGCGCAGGTAGGAAGCCATTCCCGCCAGCACACGCTCGACCGCGTCGGCCTGCGAGCGCGCGTCGCCCGCGAGCGTCCGCGCGAACGCGTCGCGCTCGGGCGAGGCGAGGATGTCGGCGTCGCGGGGGGCGGCCGTCGGGAACGGCGCGCGGCTCGCGAGCGGGCCGCCCGAGACCCGGACCGTCAGGTCGAGACCCCCGTCGCGGCGGGGCGAGACCGCCAGCGAATAACCGTCGTTGTCGTACTGGTCGAAGAGCTTCGCGTCCGGCCCGGTCGCGCGGTAGACCGCGAGTTCGTCGGCGCCGGCGTCCCGGAGGCAGGCGGCGAGAAGCGCGGCGAAGAGAAGGGCCCGGGCCGCCCGGCTCACGCCGACGGAACCTCGCCGCGGCGGGCCTTCAGCACGCCGTCGAGAATGCCGTTGATGAACTGCGAGGACTTGGGCGTCGAGAAACGCTTGGCGATCTCGAGCGCCTCGTCGATGACGACCGGCCGCGGCGTTTCCGGCTCGTGGAGGAGCTCGAAGAGGGCGAGGCGCAGGATGTTGCGGTCGACGACGGGCATGCGGGCCAGTCGCCAGTGGTCCGCCTGTCGGGAGATCAGCGCGTCGAGATCTTCGCGGTGGTCGAGCGTCCCCGAGACGAGGCGGCGGGTGAAGTCCTGGACACCCTCGGAGGCCTTCCTCAGGTCGTCCGAGCGGCGAAACATCTCCTGCGGCTCCGTGCCGGAGACATCATGCTCGTAGAGCATCTGGAGCGCGAGTTCCCGGGCCTTGCGCCGCGCCCCCATCTAACGGGCCTTCAGGTGGCGGCGAAGGTTCGCCATCTCGATGGCGGCCTCGGCAGCCTCGACGCCCTTGTCCGTCCGGCGGCGCGCCTGCTCCATCGTGTCGCAGGTGAGAATCCCGAACCCGACCGGCACCCCCGTCTCGACCGTAAGCGCGGCGAGCGCCGAGGCCACCGCGTGGCCCAGCACCTCGTGATGGCTGGTCTCGCCGCGGACGATCGCGGCGAGCGCAATGACGGCGTGGGGCTTGCGCGCGTCGACGACGGCGCGGACGCCGGAGGCGACCTCGAACGCTCCGGGCACGCGGGCGACCGAGACGTCTTCGGGCCGGGCGCCCCGGCGGCGGAGGGTGTCGAGCGCGGCGGCGAGCATGGCGTCGGTCACGGTGGGATTCCACCGGGCGCACACGACGGCGAGCCGCAACCCCGAGGCGTCGAGGCTTCCCTCGTACTGCTTCGGCGAGAAAGACACCGCCACGCGGCGCGAAACGCGCATGCTCAAAGGACCGCCCTCGTTGAAAGTCGAATTGTAACCCGGCCCGGCCGCTCAGGAGAACAGGCGTGCGAGCTCGGGGGTGTCGCCGAAGTTGCGCCGGTAGCGCTCGACGAACTCCGACGGGGCGTAACGGGGAGGCTGCGGCCCAAGTGCCTCGAGCCCGAAGACCGCGTTGACGCTCCCGATGCGGCCGGCGACCGGCCAGGGCGCGCCGATCCGCAGGCCCCGCAGCAGCCCGGCGCGGTACATGTCCCCCACCCCCGTCGGGTCGACCGCCTCTCCCTCGACGCGGGCCGGGGGGATCGCGTGGGTTGCGACGGCGCCGCCGCCGTCCGCGGCGTGGATCGTCGAGCCGTCGGCCCCGCTCGTGACGATGACGGTCGGCACGCGTTCCAGCATCTGCTCGCGCGTCAGGCCCGTCTTGTGGGTCAGGATCCCGAACTCGTACTCGTTCACGATCAGGATCGCGGCGCCGAGGAAGCCCTCGGCCATCTCCTCGCCCGAAAGCCGCGTGACCTGCTGGCTGGGATCGTAGAGGAACGGGATCCCATGTCGCCGGCAGGCCTCGGCGTGCGCCGCCATGGCCGGCGGATCGTTGGGTGAGATCACGACGAAGGCGATCGAGGCCGGGTCGACGGATTCGAGGGGCAAGTCCCGGGCCCGGGCCATCGCGCCGGTGTAGAACGACGCGAGCTGGTTCTGGTCCTGGTCGGTCGACACGAAGAAAGAGGCCGTGAAGACGTCGTTTTCCAGACGAAGGCCCGAGACGTCCACGCCCTCCCGGGCGAGCCGGTCCCGGTACTCGGCGGCGTCGGCTCCGGCGGTCGCCAGGAGGACCGGACGCTCGCCCAGAAGCGACAGGCCGTAGGCGATGTTGGGCCCGCAGCCCCCCGGAACGCGCCGCATCTCGTCGACCAGAAAGGACACCGACAACCGCGACATCCGGTCGGGGATCAGGTGCTCCGTGAACCGGCCGGGGAAAGTCATCAGGTAGTCGAAGGCGACGGATCCCGTGACCACGATACGGCCCTGTTTCCTCAAAGGTATCTCCCCACGATCGCCTTCAGCCGCTCCTTCGCCGCTCCGGGGATCGCGCTCCGGTCCGTGATGATCGCGAAACGCATCGCCTCGCGGCACCCGCACGCGCGCCCGGGATCGACCCGCGCGACCGTCTCGGCGAGCGACCGCCGCGCGGCCGCCGCATTCTCCGCCAGGATCGACAGGATCGCCTCGACCGTCACGTCCTCTTCCGCGTCGTGCCAGCAGTCGTAGTCGGTGACGAGCGCGAGGCTCGCGTAGCACATCTCGGCCTCGCGGGCGAGGCGCGCCTCGGTCAGGTTCGTCATCCCGATGACGTCGGCGCCCCAGGAGCGGTACAGGTGCGATTCGGCCCGGGTCGAGAACTGCGGGCCCTCCATGCAGATGTAGGTCCCGCCCCGCCGCACCCGCAGGCCCCCGCGCCGGGCACCGTCCTCCAGCGACGCCGCGAGCGACGGGCAGACCGGGTCGGCCAGGCCCGCGTGAGCCACGACGCCCTCGCCGAAAAACGTGTCTTCTCGATGGCGAGTGCGGTCGATGAACTGGTCGGGGATCACGGCCTGGCGCGGAGCGAGCTCGGCCCGGAGGCTGCCGCAGGCCGAGGCCGACAGCAACGCGTCGCAGGAGAGCATCTTGAACCCGCAAACGTTGGCGCGGTAGTTGATCTCGGAAGGAGCGAGGCGATGCCCCCGGCCGTGGCGGGACAGGAACGCGACCGGGATGCCCGAGAGGGTGCCCGTCATGTAGGCGTCCGAGGGTTTGCCGAACGGCGTGTCGAGGCGTTCCTCGCGCAGCCCGTCGATCGTCGAGAGGTCGTAGACCCCGCTGCCCCCGATGAGGCCGATGCGCCCGCGCTCCGTCAAACGCGCATTCCCTCGAAACTCCCGCGATGCGTCTCGATGGCCGCGAGCACCCGGTGCGCGAGGACGAGGGCGTCCCGCCCGACCTCGCCCGACACGACCGGGTCGCGCCGCTCCCGCACCGCCCCCGCGAAATCGGAGAGCTCCCGCGCCAGCGGGTCTCCGTCGCCGACGGGGACGTCGATGGAGACGATCTCCGGGCCCTCCGCCCCGGCTTCGAGCCCCAGAGCGCGCACGGTCCGGGCGTGCATGTCGACGGAGCAATAGAGGGGCGGGGCGAACACCCGGAGCTTGCGGACGCGCTCGGAGGAGACCCGCGAGGCCGTCAGCGTCGCGACACAGCCGCCCTCGAACTCGATCCGGGCGTTGGCGATGTCGATCCGGGGCGTCACGACGGGCATTCCGACGGCGCGAATCTCGCGCACCGGGCGGCGCACGAGGTCGGAGACGATCTGCAGGTCGTGGATCATCAGGTCGAGGACCACGTCGACGTCGAGACTCCGGGTCGTGAAGATGCCCAGCCGGTGCCCCTCGATGTACGCCGGCGCCCGGCCCGTCGCCAGCAGCGCCTCGACCGCCGGGTTGTAGCGCTCGACGTGTCCGACCGCGAGCACGCGGGCGTTGCGGCGGGCGAGCTCGACGAGCTCCGTCGCTTCGGCCACTTCCGGGGCGAGGGGCTTCTCCATCAGGACGTCGAGTCCGCGCCCGAGGAAGAACCGCCCGAGCTCGCCGTGGGAGCTCGTCGGTGTCGCGACGACGACCGCCTCGGCGGCGTCGGCGACCTCCTCGGGCCCCGACAGCACCCGCAAGCCGGACTCGCGGGCGACTTCCTCGGCGCGGCCCTCGTGGTGGTCGTGGACTCCCACGAGCGCGACCCCCGGCAGCCTCGCCGCCACGCGGGCATGGTGGCGCCCGAGGTGGCCGACGCCGACGACGGCGAGACGCACCGGCTCGGCGCCGTTCACTTGATGAAGCCTCGCTCGCTCGTCTTGATGAAGCGCACCAGCTCCTCGACGTCGGGCTGCCCTGCGAGCTCCGCCGCGATCCGCTCGAGCGCCTGGCTCGTGTTGAGCTTCGACTTAACCAGGAACCGGTAGGCCTTCTGAAGCGCCTCGATCCTCTCGTCGGAGAAGCCGTTGCGCTTCAGGCCGATCGTGTTCAGTCCGTAGGTCCGCGCGTCGAGGCCGTCGGTGCGGCAGAACGGCAGGACGTCCTGGCGGCAGCCCGTGTAGGCGCCGAGGAACGCGTAGGCGCCGACACGGCAGAACTGGTGGATGGCGTTGAAGGCGCCGATGATCGCGTGGTTGCCGACCTCCACGTGGCCGGCGAGCACGGCGGAGTTCGCCATGACGACGCGGGACCCGATGCGGTTGTCGTGGCCCACGTGCGTGTAGTTCATGAAGTAGTTGTCGTCGCCGATCACCGTCTCGGCGTGGCCGCTGGAGGTCCCCCGCTGCACGGTCGTGAACTCGCGGAAGACGTTGCGCGACCCCACGACGAGCCGGGTCCGCTCGCCCCGATACTTCAGGTCCTGGGGCTCGAACCCGAGGGCCGCATGGGCAAAGATCCGGTTGTCCTCGCCGAAGACGGCCGGGCCCTGCACCGAAGCGTGCGCGCCCACGGTGGTCCGCGCGCCGAGCGTCACGTCCTCCCCGATGACCGCGTAGGCCCCGACCTCGACCCCTTCCCCGAGCACCGCGCCCTCGGCCACGACCGCCGTGGGATGGATCGCGGTCGTCACGGCCGGTCCACCAGGACCGAAAGCAGCTCCGCTTCCGCGCAGACCGCGCCATCCACGGTCGCGGTCGCGCGGCACTTGCAGACGCGGGTCTTCAGGGAGACGATCTCGGCCGCGATCCGAAGCTGGTCGCCCGGGACGACGGGCCGCCGGAACTTGCACCGGTCGACGCCCGAGAGGTAGAGCAGCTTGCTCTCCCGATCGGGGACCACGCCGAGCAAAACGAACGCGGCGACCTGCGCCATCGCCTCCAGGACGAGCACGCCCGGCATCACGGGATTTCCGGGAAAGTGGCCCTGGAAAAACTCCTCGTTGAACGTGACGTTCTTGATGCCGACGACCCGCTTGCCCTGCTCGACCTCGAGGATGCGATCCACGAGGAGGAAGGGATAACGGTGCGGCAGGATCTTCAGGATCTCGTCGATTCGGATCTCCACGATACCTCCTGTCGGCTGGTCGACTAGCCGAGCTTCTTCTCGATCTCGGCGAGGCGCTCGAGGGCCCGCTCGAGCCGGCCGAGCAGCGCCGCGCGCCGGAGAAACTCGCGGTGCGGCAGCGCCGGCATCCCGGAGAGTACCGCGCCCGCCTCGACGCGCCCCTGCCGGGCGATCCCGGCCTGCCCGGTGAGGGTCGCGCCGTCGCCGATGCGGACGTGGTCCGAGATCCCGACCTGTCCGGCCAGCGTCACTCCCCGGCCCAGGGTCGAGGACCCGCCCACCCCCGCCTGCCCGCAGAGGATCGAGTTCTCCCCGATCGACACGTTGTGCCCGATCTGCACCAGGTTGTCGATCTTGGTTCCCCGGCCGATGACCGTCTCGCCGAGAGTCGCGCGGTCGATCGCGGCGTTGGCGCCGATCTCGACGTCGTCCTCGACCCGCACCGTGCCGACCTGCGGGATCTTGTGGTGCGCCGACCCGTCCCAGACATAGCCGAATCCGTCCGAACCGACGACCGCCCCGGCCTGGAGCACACAGCGCGCCCCGACGAGGCAACCGGAAAGCACGGCGGCGTTGGGGTGGAGGACGCAGTCCTCGCCGACCACCGCGCCCTCGCCGACGAACGCCCCGGCCGCGATCATCGTTCGCGCGCCGACGCGGGCGCCGGCGGACACGGTCGCTCCGGCGGCCACGGAGACGCCCGGGCCGAGCGTCGCCGACCTCGCGACGAACGCGCCGCGGGCGACACCGGCCTTGGGGCGCGTTGTCGGGCGGAACACGGCGAGCCACCGCCCGAGCGCGAGCTGCGGACGCTCGACGACGACGCAGGGTTTGCCCCCGGCGAACGCCTCGTCGGAAACGAGAAGGGCCCCCGCGCGGCTGCCGGCCGCCTCCGCCGCCCGGCGCTCGTCGGCCACCCAGGAGAGGTCGGATGGACCCGCCGCGTCGAGGCCCGCGACCCCGTTCAGGCGCCCGGCGGAACCGCGCGCGCGGCCGCCGACGGCGGCGGCGACGTCGGCCAGCGAAAAGCCGCCACGCCGAGCGGCGGGACGCCGCGGCCCGCCCTTCCCCCGGATCGGGTGCTTTGAGCGGGCCACGGCGGCTGGGTTCCGGCCTGCTGCGCTACGGCTTCTTGGTCGGCGCCGGCCCCGGGGCCGGCTTCGCGGGCGCCTTGGCGGCCGCGCCGTCGCCGGCGGGCTTCGCCGCGGGAACGGCCACGGTCGTGTTGAACACCTTCAGAACCTCGTCGGTGATGTCGACGGCATCCTCGGCGTAGACCAGGCCCGACTGAAACTTGTTGAAGATGAGCGTGTAGCCCTTCTCCTTGCCGACCTGATTGATCACCGGAAAGACGCGCCGTTCGAGCTCGGAAAGCTCTTTCTTCTGCGAGGCCTCGAGCTCACGATTGGCGTCGTCCTGGAAGCGCTTGAAGGCGATCGCCTTCTCCTGGTACGACTTCTGGAGCGCATCGCGCTTGTCCTCGGCCAGGGCCGAGCCCTGATCGGCGAGTTTCTGCTCCATGTCGCGAAGCTCCTTCTGGAGCTTGTCGCCTTCGTCCTTCTTCTGGTCGTTGAGCTTCTTGACGCGGTTGAAAGCCTCTTTGCCGAGCGCCGATTCCTGAACCAGGCGCTCGACGTTGATCGTTCCGATCTTGATCGGACCGGCCGGCGCCGTCGCCCCCGTGGACCCCTGAGCACCGGCGACTGCCGCCACGAACGCGGCCGCCACCGTCAAGACAAAGCGTTTCATTCCGTCTCCTTCTTCACTGTGCTTCGAGAAAGCGCGGAAGTGTAGCAAAAATCACCGCTTAGGCAACAGGGCCCGTCAGACCGTCATTCCGCCTAAACAGCCACCGGGAGCAGGATCCCCCGTTACGCAATCGCTTCGTTTGCGCCACCCGCCGACCGCCTCTCCCCCTCCAGCGCGTCGAGCGCCGCTTAAAACGTCCGACCAATGGAAAAGGTGAAGCCCGAGGGCTTCTCGGCGAGGTAGCTGATCGGGAAGCCGAACTGGTCGACCGGCTGGATGGGGTTCAGATTGAAGGCATAGATGAAGCGCAGGGGCGCCTGGAAGATCGGCAGGAAGATCCGCAGCTCCGCTCCGGCCGAGGAGCGGACGTTGCCGATTCCGAAGCTCTGGGTGTCGTAGTAGTTCTGGCCGACGTCGAAGAAGGCGAGCAGCTTCGCAGGGCCGATCTGGATGAACTGGTACTCGACGTTGAAGACGAAGAACTTGTTGCCGCCGAGGATGCGCCCGAGCGGGTCGGTGAAGACCTCGTAAGTGGTCGGGTTGACGGGCACGACGGCGCCCTGCTGGAACCCGCGCAGGCTTTGCTCGCCGCCGAGCTGGAACCGCTCGAAGATCGGGATCTCGACGGAGTTGAACGCGCCCACGTAGCCGACCTCGAGGTTGAAGGCCAGAAGGGCGTTGCGCGGAATGCGCACCGGGAGGTAAATGGTGCCGCCGCCGATGGCCTTGATGAACGAGCTCGTCCCGCCGAGCAGCGACGGCGCGATCTGGACCGAAGCCGACAGGCGAAGGCCCCGCGTCGGATCGAAGGGGTCGTTCCGGCTGTCGTAGCGGTAACCCGGCGTGAAGGACGACGTCGTCCCGGTCGTCTCGGTGAACTTCTGCGGCGGCGGCGGCTGTCCGGGCGGCGTCGGCGCGCTCCGGACGGGGAAGTTCGCCGTGACGTCTTCGTACGCGTACAGGAGCGAGACCGAGTCGAAGAGCGACAGGCCCTTGCCGTAGAAGATCGAGCCGCCGGTTCGCCGCTCCTCCTGCGACAGGTAGTTGACGTTGCGACGGAAGAGCGCCGCGCCGACCGACTGGTTCTTGTCCATGAACCACGGGATCGTGTACGAGAGGTCGAAGAAGTTGGAGACCTTCCCGAGCTGGGCGGAGGCCCCGATGATCTCGCCGCGGCCCAGGAAATTGCGCGTCTGGAAGGAGAACTGTCCGAAGAACCCGTCGAAGCCGGAGTAGCCGGCGCCGAACTGGATCTCGTTGCGGGACGTCTCCTGCCCCTTGATCGTGATGTCGACCTTCTTCTCCTCGGCGCGGACGGCAAACTGTGGGTCCTCGGTCATCTTGAAGTAGCCGAGCTGCTGGATCTTGGTCACGCTCTTCTTGATCGCGTCCATGTCCATGACGTCGCCCTCGTCGAGGGCGAATTCGCGCCGGATGACCTTGTCCCGCGTCTGGGTGTTGCCCTGGACCTCGAGGCGGCCGAGGTAGAACTTCTCGCCTTCGAAGATCGAGATTTCGACGTCGACCTTGTGGTCGCCGACCTCCTTGAAGACCGGGTTCGGGTACGAGTAGATGTACCCGCGCGACTTGTACATGGTCTCGACCTGCATCAGGCCCTCGACGATCCGGTCCCGGTTCAGGATCGTGCCGGGCTTCAACTCCCAGAAGGGCTTCAGAAGCTCCCTCGCGGAGAAGACCTGGGGCTGTCCGGACTCCGTGGGCTGACCGTTCTGGCCGACCGCGATGATGCGGACCTCGTTGGTGTAGAAAAGGTCTCCCTCGACGACCGGGATCGTGATCCTCACCCGCCGCTTGAGCTTCTCGGGCTTGGCGTCGGGGTTCACGACGTAGACGTCGAGGATCGGGTCCTTGATGACGATGTCCTTGTATCCCTTGGCCTGGTAGACGCCCTTGAGGCTCTCGACGTCGGCCTCGTAGTTGGCCTGGCTGTAGACGGTGTTGTCCGAAAGGAAGCGCCAGAAGACGGCGACCTTCGTCTTCTGCATGGCATTGCGCAGCGTCTGGGCGGAGACGTGCTCGTTGCCGGTGAACGTGATCGACTCGATCTTGACCTTGTCGCCCTCGTCGATCAGGAAGAGGACCTTCTTCTCGGTCTTCGAAAGGTCCTCGATCCGGTAGTCGACCGTGGCGCTGCGGAAGCCCTGCGCGAGGTAGGCATCGGCGATGGCGGCGCGGGCCCGGGCGATGTCCCGGAGCGAGAGCGGGGCGCCCGCCTTGACCTCAACCTTCGCCTCCTTCAGGACGTCCCGGATCTGCGTCGTCGTCAGCTTCTTGTTGCCGGTGAAGTCGACCTCTTTGATGATCGGCCGCTCCTCGATTGTGACGACGAGCGTGACGCCCGCGGGCTCGCGCTCGGCTTCGATCTGGACGTTCTCGAGGAGCCCCACCTCCCACAGCGCGTGAAAATTGGCCCGGATCTTCTCGGGGTCGTACGGGTCGCCGACCTTGATGCCGAGGTAGTGGGCGATGGTGTCCGGGGACACGGTCTGGAACCCGACGACGCGGATCCCGAGGATCGGTTCGCCGGCAGCCGCCGCGGAGGCCGGCGGGACGGACGGTGCGGCCTGATCGGGGGGAGCCGCTGGAGCGGCCGGGGTCGTCGCCGGCGGGGTCGGGACGGGAAGCGGTGGCGGGACGGGTTCCTGGGCCGCGGCCCCAAAACTCACCGCCGCCGCGGCGAGGACCGCGGCCGTGCAAAGGCCCCGACGCAAACGCTCAGCGCCCCTGAGTGATCGGCTCGTCTTCGCGAACCGTCACGCGCAGTCCCTCGGGCCCGACCCGAACCTCGATCGCCTCGATCCGCTCCTCGCGGGCGGCGATCAGCAGCTCCGACACCGGGTCCTCGACGTGCTTCTGGATGGCGCGGCGCAGGGGCCGCGCGCCCATGTTGGGGTCCTCGCCGCTCTGCGCGAGAAGCCACTCGATCGCCGCGTCGTCGATGTCGATCACGGCGCCCTTGGAGGCGATCGTGGTGTTGACGTCGTCGATCAGCAGCCGGCAGATCTTCGCGAGGTCGGGCCGCGCCAGCGGATGGAAGACGATGATGTCGTCGATGCGGTTGATGAACTCGGGCGAAAAGTCGCGCCGCAGCTCCTTCAGGACGAGGTCCTCGATCTCCTTGTTGCTCTGCTGCTCCCGGTTGCCGCCGAAGCCCACCCGCGTCCGGTTGACGAGGTGCTTCGTCCCGATGTTCGACGTCATGATGATCAGCGTGTTCTTGAAGTCGACCACGTTGCCGTAGGCGTCCGTCAGGATCCCGTCCTCGAGGATCTGGAGCAGGAGGTTCGCGATGTCAGGGTGCGCCTTCTCGATCTCGTCGAAGAGGATGACGCTGTACGGATTGCGGCGGATCCGTTCGGTGAGCTGACCGCCCTCCTCGTGGCCGACGTAGCCGGGGGGCGAGCCGATCAGCTTGGAAACCGCGTGCTTCTCCATGTACTCCGACATGTCGAAGCGGACGAGTGACTTCTGGTTCTCGAACATGAACTCGGCCAGCCGCCGCGCGACCTCCGTCTTTCCCACGCCCGACGGCCCCAGGAAGATGAAGGAGCCCATCGGCCGGTTGGGGTTGTTGACGCCGAGGCGGGACCGCCGGATCGCCTTCGAGACCCCGATGATCGCAGCCTCCTGGCCGACGATCCGCCGGCGGAGGGCGTCCTCCATGTGGAGGAGCTTCTCGGCTTCCTCCATCTCGAGGGAGGCGACCGGGATGCCCGTCCAGGACGAGATGATCTCTTCGATGTCGCGGCGCGTGACTTCCTGGGTCGCTTCGCTCTTCTCGGCCGACTGGGCCTTGGCCCGCTCGATTTCTTCCTTGAGCTCGATTTCGCGCTCGCGGAGGAAGACGGCCTTCTCGAAATCCTTGTCCGAGATCGCCTTCTTCATCTCCTTGACGATCTGGCGGATCTCGAGCTCGAGCTTGCGCAGGTTCTGGGTGTCGGCGACCCGCTTCAGCTTCACCTTGGCCCCGGCCTCGTCGAGGATGTCGATCGCCTTGTCCGGGAAGAAGCGGTCGGTGATGTAGCGGTTGGACTGGTAGACGGCGGTCTTGATCGCCTCGGCCGAGTAGCGGACCTTGTGGAACTGCTCGTACCGGTCCTTGACCCCCTCGAGGATCTCGAAGGTCTCGATCTCCGAAGGCGCCGTGACGTGGATCGCCTGGAACCGCCGCAGGAGGCTCCGGTCCTTCTCGATGTACTTCCGGTACTCCTTCAGCGTCGTCGCTCCAATGCAGGACACTTCGCCACGCGAGAGAGCCGGCTTCAAAATGTTGGCGGCATCGAGCGAGCCTTCGGCCGAGCCCGCGCCGATCAGCGAGTGGATCTCGTCGATGAAGATGATCAGGTCCGGGTTCTCGCGGAGCTCCCGGATGATCCCCTTCAGGCGCTCCTCGAACTGGCCGCGGTACTTCGTCCCGGCGACGATCAGCGAGAGGTCGAGGGCGAGAATCTTCTTGGACGACAGGAACATCGGGACGCCGCCCTCGACGATGCGGGTCGCGAGGCCCTCGACGATCGCGGTCTTGCCGACGCCCGGCTCGCCCAGAAGAATCGGATTGTTCTTGGTGCGGCGCGAGAGGATCTGGATGATCCGCTCGACTTCCTTGTCGCGCCCGATCAGGGGATCGAACGTCCCGGTCCCCGCGAGCTGAGTGAGGTCCCGGCTGTACTCGGCGAGGAACGGGAGCTCCTTCTTCTGCTTCGAGACCTCCCGCTCCTTGATGAGCGAGATCGTCTCCTCGCGCACGCCGTACAGGTTGAAGCCCCGGGCCGCGAGAAGACGTCCCGCCACGCAGCCGTCGACCCGGAGCAGCCCGATCAGGAGGTGCTCGGTGCCGACGTAGGGGTGCATCATGGACTCGGCCTCGTGGGAGGCGTAGGCCAGGATCTTCTTGGACTCCTCGGACAGGGGCAGCTCGGCCGTCGAGGAGATCCGCTCGACGAAGATCCGGTCGCCCTCGATCTCCCGCCGGACGTCCTCGGGCTTGACGTTGAACCGGGCGAAGATCTCCTTGATCACGTCCTCGCCCTCCCGGAGGATCCCGAGCAGGAGGTGCTCGGACTCGATCACCTTGGAGCCGAGCTTGGACGCCTCGTAGCGGGCGAAGAACAGCGCGCGGCGCGCTTTTTCGTTGTACTTCTCAAACATGGAAGGAACCTGTCGCCGTGGGAGATTTGTGGTGGACAGCCATCGAGCGAAGTCTCCGGACTAGCCTCGCTCTGGCAAACCGGGCGACGGAGTAATTCCTTCCCGGGACATCGTGAAAAGTCTATCACAGCGATTCGCCAGGTCCGGGTTGTGCGTGACGAGAATGGTCGTCATTCCCCGCTCGCGGTGGAGCTCCCGCAGGAGCCGAAAGACCGCCTGGGCCGCCGCCGCGTCGAGATTGCCGGTCGGCTCGTCGGCCAGGAGGAGCCCCGGGCCGCGCGCGAGAGCGCGCGCGATGGCGACGCGTTGCTGCTCGCCGCCCGACAGGGCGCGCGCCCCGTGGTCCCGGCGATCTCCGAGACCGACGCGCTCCAGCAGCTCGGCGGCCTTCCGGCGCGCCTCGGCATCCGGCACTCCGGCGATGCGGTGCGGCATGGCGACGTTCTCTTCGGCCGTGAATTCGGGCAGCAGGTGATGAAACTGGAACACGAATCCGACCTTTTCGTTGCGGAACCGGGCGCGCGCGCGGGGCGTCAGCTCCTCGATGGCCTGGCCGAAGACCTCGACCCGCCCGGAGTCCGGCCGGTCGATTCCGCCGATCAGGTGGAGCAGGGTCGACTTCCCGACGCCCGACGGACCCATGACCGCGGCGAACGTTCCCGCGCGCAAGTCGAAGGACAGACCCGAGAAGACGGTCACGGGCGCGCCCTCCCCCGTGTAGGTTTTCGAGAGGTTCTGGGCCCAGACGGCGAGCGCGGTCATCGGGACAGCCGGATCGCCTCGCCCGGCGCCAGCCGCGCGGCCGCCCGCGCCGGCAGAACCGCCGCCGCGAGCGCCGTGGCGATGGCGAACGCGGAACACGCCGCGACCTCCGCCGGGTGAATGGCGAACGGAACGTGCGAGATCGTGTAGACCTCGGGCGGCAGGGACACGAGCTCCCACCGATCGGCCGCGAACGAGATGCCGACCCCGATCGCGACGCCGGCCGACGTTCCGAGGACGCCGATCACCGCGCCGAGGGTGAGGTAGATCCGGAGCAGGGCGCCCGGGGACGCTCCCATCGAGGTCAGGACGCCGAGATCCCTCTTCTTTTCCACGACCGTCAGCGCGATCGACGCCACGATGTTGAGCGCCGCGACGACGATCACGAGACCGACCGTCACGAAGATGACGGCCTTCTCCAGCCGCAGGGCGAAGGCGAGCGGCGCATTGCGGTCCCGCCAGGTCTCGACCTTGTATCCCGCCGGCAGCGTCGCGCGCAGCGCGGCCGCGGCGTCGTCGGCCCGCTCGGGGTTCTCGAGGCGGGCTTCGTAGGCGAAGGCGCCCGCCGCGATTCCCGTCAGAAGCCGCGCCGTCGCCTCCGACACCTCGACCTCCGCGGCTTTCTCCAGCAGTCCCGCCCCTCGGACGTCGGAGACCTCGAGGACGACGGAGACCGGAATGGGGCCGACCGGCGAGAGACGGGTGCGCGACGAGGTCACCCGCATCAGGTCGCCGATCTCCAGGCGGAGCCGCGCGGCGAGCGGCCGCGTGATGACGGCGCCGGGCAGGTCGCGCGATGCCGCCCCGGCGGCGCGCCCGTTGCGGAAGTGGACGGGTTGGATGGACGAGCCATCGAGGTCGGAGGCCCAGCCTCGCCCCTCGATCGCCGCCTCGACGCCCGAGGCTCCCGCCACCGCTTCGAGCGCGTGCCGCGCGGCACCGGCGTCCTGCAGCAGCGCCCCTCGGGCGGGTGAGACCGTCAGGTGCGCCGTCCGGTCCATCATCTGCCGCCGGATGCGGTCCTGAAAGCCCGAGAGTAGGGCGAGAGAGACGATCAGCGCGGCGACCCCGACCGCGAGCCCGACGATCGAGATCGTCGCGATGAGAGCGACGTGGGCCCGGCGCCGGGACGCGGCCAGGTAGCGCAGCGCGACGGAGGTCTCGAACCGCAAGCTCACCCGCGCGGCCGGAGAAGCGGAAAGAGAATGACGTCCCGGATCGAGTGGCGGTCGGTCAGCAGCATGGTCAGCCGGTCGATCCCGAGGCCTTCGCCCGCCGTCGGCGGCATGCCATGCTCGAGGGCCTCGACGTAGTCCTCGTCGTACGGGGCCGCCTCGAGGTCGCCCTGCGCCCGCTCCTCCATCTGTCGGGCGAAGCGCGCGGCCTGCTCGGCGGGGTCGTTGAGCTCCGAGAACCCGTTGGCGATCTCCATTCCGCCGGCGTAGAGCTCGAAGCGGTCGGCCCACTCGGGATCGCCCGGCAGCGGCCGCGAGAGCGGCGAGATCTCGGTCGGGAACTCGTGAAGGAAGGTCGGCTGCACCAGGCGCGCCTCGCCGACGGCCTCGAAGAGCTCGGCGAGCAGCTTGCCCTTCTTTCCGCGGAAGCGCTCGGGCTTCTCGACGCCGAATCGCCCGGCCGCTTCGAGGAGCCGGTCGGCGTTCCCGAGGTCCTCGCGGCGCACGGGGCCCCGCGGGTCCTCGCGCGTGAACTCGACGACGGCATCGCGCATGGTCAGGCGCCGGAAGGGCGGCGTCCAGTCGATCTCGGCTTCGCCCCACGGCGTCTTCGCGGCACCTGCGATCTCGCGGGCGAGGCCCGAAAGCATCTCCTGCGAGAGCTGCATCAGGTGCTCGCCGCGGGCGTAGGCCTGGTAGAACTCGAGCATGGTGAACTCGGGGTTGTGGTGCGTCGAGATGCCCTCGTTGCGGAAGTTCCGGTTGATCTCGTAGACGCGCGGGATCCCGCCCACGACGAGGCGCTTCAGGTACAGCTCCGGCGCGATGCGCAGGAAGAGGTCGAGGTCGAGCGCATTGTGGTGCGTGACGAACGGCCGGGCGACCGCGCCACCGGCGATCGGCTGCATCATCGGCGTCTCGACCTCGAGGTAGCCGCGCTCGTCGAGGAACCGCCGCAGGTATCCCACGATCGCGGCGCGCCGCTCGAAGACCTCCCGCGACTCCGGGTTCACGGCGAGGTCGAGGTATCGCTGGCGGTACCGGCGCTCGACGTCCTTCAGGCCGTGCCACTTCTCGGGAAGGGGCCGGAAGCACTTGGCGAGGAACGTCAGAGACTTCGCCTTGACCGAGAGCTCCCCCGTCCGCGTCCGGAACATCTCCCCTTCGACCCCCAGCCAGTCGCCCAGATCCAGGGCGCGATAGAGCTCGAAAGCCGCGTCGCCGACGGCGTCCCGGCGCAGATAGACCTGGACGCGCGCGCGCCCGTCCGAGAGGTCGAGGAATCCGGCCTTGCCGGCCGTGCGCAGGGCGAGCACCCGCCCGGCCGTCGCGACGGGCGCGGGGGACGATTCCAGCGCGTCCGCGACGACCGCCCCGTAGCGGCGGACGATCTCGGAGACCGTCGCCGTGACCGGGAACTCGAACGGCGCGACGGGAACTCCGAGTTCCTCGAGCCTCTTCAGGTTCTCGCGGCGGTTGTGGACGAGGTCGCTCTGCGCCGCCGGCTCGGCCTCCGGGCGCTCCCCCGAATCGCTCATCGGAGCGGAGTATACGGTCGGTCCCGGCGGCTGCCGGCTTACGGCCGCGAGTCGCGGCGCTCGCCGCGGGGCCCGTCCTGCATCAGCCAGAGGTCGGCCGTCGCGCGCAGGAGCCGGAACCGCGTGCGGGTCCAGGACCGGATCTCCTCGGACGAGCTGACCGCTTCGGCCTCGTCGACCACGCTCGAGAGCGCGGCGTCGAGAGCCGGCACCCGGCCGAGAGTCGAGCGGGCCGCCCGGAGCGTTTCGGCCCGCGGCTCGCCGCCGGACCGAGCGAGAGCCTCGGTCTCCTCCTCGGCCTTCAGGCGCAGGGCGGCGGCGCGCAGGAGGATCCGGTCCCGGTCGCTCGGCGGCCATCCGCCCGCCGCGACGGCGTGACGCGCGGCCTTGAGCTCCCAGGACTCGAGTCGCAGGTTCGCCAGCCCGGCGAGGTCCGTCCGCAGCGGCCCCGTGCCGTCGTCGGAGTGCTCGACGGCGGCGAGCACCCGATCGACCGTCGGCTTCCAGAACGCGTCGTCGGCGGCGTCCGACTCGACCTCCTCGACGAGGCTGAGCGCCTCGTCGATGTCCTCGGCGGCGAGCCCCGCGAGCTCGAAGCGTCCGAGGACGTGGCCGATGGCTTCCTTCAACTCGATGACCTGCCGGGCCTTGAGGTTCGACTCGCGCGACTGTCGCTCGAAACGCTGCCGGGACTCGTGGAACTTGCGGAACTCGTCGGCCGCCGACGCCTCGAGGCCGCCGCGCGCCAGCTCCTTCTCCAGGTCGCCGATCCGTTCGGTGGCCTCGTCGAGCCGACGTTCCTCCGTCTCGTAGAGCCGGTGGAAGACCGACCGCGTGCGGAGGTTGCACGTGGCCGCCGCGGCGAGCACCTCCGGGTGGGCGAGGCCGCCGGCGACCTGTCGCTTGAGGATGCGCACGTTGTGCAGGAGCTTCGCCGTCACGAGGTCCTCGAACTCCTGCGCGCGCGCCATCTCGGCCGCGAGGTCGTCGAAGGCGCGGGCGATCGTCGGAGCCGTCTCGGCTTCGATCCGGGGCCAGACGGAGGTGGCCGTCGCCGACTCGAAAAATTTGCGCACCTCCGGGCGGGGCCGCGCCGAGGATGCGTCGCCGCCCTGCCCGGCCGCCAGGACGGTCGCCAGGAAGTCGACCTTGTCGACGACGTCCTCGTCGACGTCCGGCTGTGAGAAGTAGAAACGTAGAAGGTGAAAGGCGATCTTCTCGTCCTGGGGCTGCACCTTCTCGAAGAAGCGGCGGACGTAGGAGGGCGACACGTGCCGGTCGGCGTCCCGGAGCTTGTGGCCGAAGGCGTCGAGGCGGTCCGAGAGCTCCCGGATGCGCGGCGCGACTTTCTCGGGCGACGTCGTGTCGATCGCGCCGGCGACCGAGCGCACGTCGTCGTACAGCTTCGAGAAGTCGAGCGCGTACCCCGGCTCGGTCGCGAAGAAGGTTTTCTGGACGCCACGCAGAAACTGGTGGAACGTCCATGACGCCTTGAACCTCTCGGTCAGGCGAATGTAGTCTTCGTGAAGAAGCTGGATTCGCTCGACGGACATCGTCTTGTTCCGCGGTTCCCGGTATCTTAGCGCGGAAAGACTGCGGCGCAGGCCGGGAACCGGCGCCGCCGAGGTGTGAAAACGATGAAAATCATCGCCGCGGAAGGCGCCCCGAAGGCCATCGGACCGTACAGCCAGGCGATCGTCGACGGCGGCCTGCTGTTCGCCTCCGGACAGGTCCCGCTCGACCCGAAGACGGGCGAGCTGGTCTCCGGAGGTTTCGAGGCCGGTGTCGAGCGAGTGTTCGACAACCTCGAGGCCGTCCTGAGTCAGGCCGGCGCCACCCTTCAGGATGTCGTCAAGTCGACGGTCTACCTGCTCCGGATGTCCGACTTCGCCGCCATGAACGGGGTTTACGCGCGCCGGTTCGGCAGCCACCGTCCCGCCCGTTCGACGGTCGCCGTCGCGGAGCTGCCCAAGGGCGCCTCCGTCGAGATCGACGTGATCGCGCGGCTCAAGTCCTGAGAAGCTAGGCCCAGAGCGCGAGGCCGAGCGCCGCCGCGAGCCAGCCGAGCACGAGCACGCGCGTCGAGCGGCGGTGGAGCCGGTCGAATCGGGCCCGGAACGGATCGTCCGCCGGTGCGGCGTCGAAGGAGCCGACCTTCATCCGGAAGTAGTCCATTCTCGGCCGGAGCACCATCGCCAGATAGACGTTGGTCGCGATCGCGACGAAGATCCCGATCGCGCCGGCCGCCGCGCGGCCGTGCAGCACGAGGCCCCGCTCGAGGGCGACGAACACGCCGATCACGAGCACGAGCGAGAGGACCTGCTTGACGATCTCGAAGCGCCGCAGGATTTCGCCGAAGACGCCGCCGGCCGCGTCCCGCGACGCGATTTTCGAGAAAACGACCGGAGCGGCGATGACGACGACGAGCGTCCCGCCCACCCAGAGGGCGAGCGCGAACCGCACCGCGAGCGAAGGAAAGTCCAAGGCGCGCGAGTCTACCCCCTCCCCGTCACGGCGCGTCTCGGCGGCCCGAGCGGCGCCTCGCCGGCCCGGCGACATCGCGGGGCGCTAAGATTCGGCTTCCAATGGACCCGGAGCTTTCGTCGGCTCTCGACGACCTCATCCTCGGCCGCGGCGTCGCCCGCGGCCGTCACAGCCTGCGCTGGAGGGACCGGCTCGTCGCCCGCGAGTTCGAGGAGCGGCTCGGCGTCAATGGCTTCTCCCCGACCACCGTCCGGGACGCGAAGATCGAGCCGGGCGAGAAGATCCCCGCGTTCTATCTCCATGGCGACACCGTCGACTTCGGCTACATCCGCTGGGAGATCTTCACTCCGAAGAGCCGCCGCAAGCTCTTCGCCTCGGAGTACCGGCGCCCCGACAACGAGGAGTGGGCCGTCCAGTTGAACCTGGCCTCCCCCGAGACGGTGTGGGCCAATGGCGCGTCCCGCGAGCGCCACGACGTCGACACCGTGGTGGCGGTCCACCCGTGACGGCGAAGCCGATCGTCGAAACCTTCCCGGTCGGTCCGTTGCAGTGCAACTGCACCGTTCTCGCCGACCCGGTTTCGCGCGAAGCCGTCGTGATCGATCCCGGAGACGAGCCCGAGCGGATCCTCCGGGCCCTCGAAGGGGCCAGGCTGAAGGCGGTCGCCCTGCTCCACACCCACGCGCACCTCGACCACATCACGGCCTCGCGAGCGGTGAAGGAGTCGACCGGCGCACCGATCCGCCTTCATCCGGCCGACCGCCCGCTCTACGACGCCCTTCCGGAGCAGGCGGCGTTCTTCGGCCTGCGCGCCGACGCGCCGCTTCCGCCGGACGCGCCGCTTTCCGACGGAGAGATCGTGCGGTTCGGGCCCTACCGGCTGAGGGCGATCCACACGCCGGGCCACACCCCCGGCTCGACGTGCTTTCTCCTCGAGGGCGACTCTCCCGTCCTCTTCTCGGGCGACACGCTCTTCCGGCGCTCGATCGGCCGGACCGATCTCTGGGGCGGTGACACCGAGGCGATCCTCGCATCGATCCGGGACCGGCTTTTCCCGCTCGACGGATCGACCCCGGTCGTCTGCGGCCACGGGGACGACACGACGATCGCCGAGGAGAAGCGGCTGAACCCTTTTGCCGCTCTCTGACCCGTCTATAATCGTCGCTCGATGAGACTGTCGATTCCGGAAAAGTCCGCCCTCGTCGCCTCGTTCTGGAAGGACGCCCCGTCGGTCTGCCCGACGCACGACGTGCCGATGCGGACCTTCTTCGTGGACCGGGTCTACAAGCCGCAGGTCGTCATGGTCTGCCCGCGCGGCAAAGAGATGCACCGGTTCGCGCAGAAGCCCAAGCAGATCGAGTTCTCGCGGCCCCACCTGAAGACGATGGTCCGGGACGCCCAGGAGCGCGAGTCCCCGACCTGCCCCCAGGACTTCACGGCCCTCTTCGTCTACCGGACGCCGGCGGTGTTCCTGCCCCAGGGCTGGGACTACGGCTTCGTCTGCCCCAACTGCCTCTCCTACGGGCAGTGGATCGAGACCGGCCGCGAGGAAGACGAGGTCGTGGCCGCGCCCAAGCCCAAGAAGGAAGCGCCGGCCTTCCACGACGAGACGATCCCGCTCCCGAAGCGCATGGAAATGGCGAAGGACGGCAACCTCGCGTTGAAGCTCTACGCGGCGATGGCCCAGACGGACTGCACGGCCTGCGGCTACGACTGCGAGGGCTACGCGGTGGCGCTCGCCAACGGCAAGGAGAAGGACCCCAACCTCTGCGTGCCGGGGAAGGAAGAAACGGCCAGGGTCGTCAAGGACCTCCTCAAGGGCACGGGGCTTCCGGCCGCCTCGGCCTAGCTCACTCGCCCTCGGTCTCGGGCGTCCCGGTCACCGACGCGACCACCCCGGAATCCGTCGCTCGCCGCTCCGCCCCCGGATCGGGATGCCGAACGTGAACCGGCTCCCCTGCCCGACCACGCTCGAGGCCCAGATCGTCCCTCCGTGGAGCTCGACGAGCGACCGCGCGAGCGCCAGTCCGATGCCCATCCCCGCGTGGCCCCGCGTCGCCGAGCCGTCGACCTGCCGGAACCGCTCGAAGACGTGGGGCAGCTCGCTGTCGGGAATGCCGATGCCGTCGTCCTCCACGCTGACGAGAAAACGCTCGGGCTCGCGCTCGACCCGGACGACGACCCGTCCGTGCTCGGGTGTGAAGTGGATCGCGTTCGCGAGCAGGTTCCAGAGGACCTGCTGGAGCCGGAGCGCGTCGGCGCGCACCGGGGCCATCGGCTCGGGCATCGGCGCGGCCATCAGCACGACGCCGCGCGCTTCGGCCATGAGCCGCACGGTCTCGATCGAGCGCTGCACGACTTCCGAGAGAAAGACGGGCTTCAAGTCGAGGGTCAGCGCGCCGCGGTCGAGGCGGGCGAGGTCGAGCAGGTCGTCGATCAGGGCGAGCAGAACGCGCGCCGACTGCCGGATCTGGCGCAGGCCCCGACGGCGGGTCGCCTCGTCGAGCTCCTGTTCTTCGAACAGGTCCGTCCATCCGACGATCGCCGTCAGCGGCGTCCGCAGCTCGTGGTTGACGTTCTGGAGGAAGTGGTCCTTGAGGCGGCTCGCCCGGCGCAGCTCGTCGACCGTGCCGGAGAGCGTCGTGTAGAGCCGGGCGTTGCGCAGCAGGAGCGATGCGAGGTCCGCGAAGGACGTGACCGCGTCGATCTCTTCCTGGCCGAATCCCTCCGCCCGATTGATCGCGACCGCGACGCCGAGCGTCTCCTCTTCCGTCTTCAGCGGCGCGTAGACGCCGTTGGAGGCCCCGACGAGGCGGCTGAGCTCGCGGTTGGCGTACGGGTCCCGATCCACGTCGGGGCTGCTGTACGGCTCGCCGGTCCGGAAGACCATGCCCTCGATCGAGCGGGCGTCGACCGAGACCTTCAGCCGGGAAGCGACCTCCTCCGTGAGATTGAAAGCCGGCACGGCCGCTTCCAGCCGGTGGGTGTTCCGGTCGTACAGGTAGAACCAGACTCGCTCGGCGTTGGTGAAGGCCGCGATCGCGTGGGCCGAGCGCGCCAGGACTTCATTCACGTCGGTCATGCGGTAGGCCGACCGCGAGAACTGGTGCAGCCGCCGGAGCGTCTCCACCCGCCGGGCAACGCGGCGTCCCATCGTGTCGATCGCGGCGGCGAGCCGGCCGAGCTCGTCCGACTGGTCCCCGCCGCCGACCTGGACCGTCCGGCCGCGCCCGATCTCCTCGGCGGCCCCGACGAGCTGCGAGACGGGAGCCGACACGCGCCGCGACACGATGCCGATGACGACGAGGGCCGCCGGCAGGAGAAGCACGAAGAGCAGCAGGACGTCGCGGCGCAGCGTCGAGAGCGAGGCGGGCGAGAACGCACCGGCCGCCTCGCCGCGGATGGTGTCGAGGGCCTCGCGCGACAGGCCCTCGTAGAAAACCCAGCCGGTCGAGGCGATCCTCGCCGAGGCGACGCGGACGCGCTCGCCGTCGATCAGGTACTCCTCGTTCGAGCGCGTCGCCGACCGTCCCCGGGCCGCCAGGTCCTTCAACGCGGGCGCGGGAGCCGAGGTGAGCGGCGCGCCGCTCGATCCGCTCCAGCCGAGGACGGCCGCGGCGCGCGGGGTCATGTAGACCACGTGCCCGTCGGAGTCGGTTGCGAACCAGAAGTCGCCGGGCGCCTGCCACGTCTCCATCGCGTCGGCGACGTACCGCCGCGCGTCGACTTCGATCGCGACGCCGGCCAGAAGCTGTCCCGCCGCGTCCCGCACGGGCACGAAGACGGTCGGGTAGCGCGGATCGACGGTCTCTGTCGAAGGCCCCGCGTGGGCCTCCGTCCAGACCGCCTTCTCGCCTCCCGCCGGCGGCGCCTCGGGAAAGCGGGCGACGCGATTGAACACGAACCGCTCGAGCTCTCCCTCGCGACTCCTGGTTGGCCCGGTGGAAATCGACCCAGGGAGACAACCGCACGACGCCGGATGCGGTCCAGATGCTCACGGACCGGAACGAGGGCCGCCGGCGCCGGAGTTTCTCCATGAGCGGAGCGAGCGTGCGGGTCCGGTCCAGGTCCCGGCGGGCCGCGGCCTCGTCCGGGCGGCGCTCGGAGACGACGGCCACCGAGTCCGCCTCCGGCGTCGCGGTCCAGACATGCCCGTGCGCGTCGGGCAGCGCCGCGCTCCGCTCCCTCGAGACCTCCGGTCCCTGCAGGGCCTCTCCGGCCGCCGCCGCGATCGCCCAGGCCGCCTCCTCGGCGATCTGAGTCCGCCGCTCGATCCCCTCGGCCCGAAAGATCGCGTCCTGCGCCATCCGGATCGAGGCCTCCGTGACCCGGACGGCCGCCACCTGCTCGCCGGACGCCGTCTGCAGCGCCGAGAGGCGACGCTGGACCAGAAAAACGTAAAAGCCCGCCGGCAGCAGGAACGCGACGAGCGACCCCAGGAGCAGCCGGGCCGCGAGGCTCGTCCGCGGGTCGAAGCGCCGCCAGAGGCGCTCGAAGGGAAGCGGGTTCACTGAGGAATTGTAGCGCCGAGGGTCAGTCAGCGGTAAGCCGTAAGCAGTAAGCCGGGCTGGTCCACCCGCATCGCTTACTGCTTACTGCCTGACTGCGTACTCGTATCGCAGCGCCTCGATCGGATCCAGCCGCGATGCCTTTCGTGCCGGGTAGAAGCCGAAAAAGACCCCGATCGCGGCCGAGAAGCCGAACGCCAGAGCGATAGCGCTGCCGTCGAGATGGATCGGCCAGCCGGCCTTCCAGGCGAGAATCCGGGACGCGCCGACGCCGAGCGTGACTCCGATGGCTCCGCCGGCGATCGAAAGGGTCAGGGCCTCGATCAGGAACTGCGTGAGGACGTCCCGGCCCTTGGCTCCGATCGCCATGCGGATCCCGATCTCCCGCGTCCGCTCGGTCACCGAGACCAGCATGATGTTCATGATCCCGATCCCTCCGACGAGCAGCGAGATCGACGCCGCCGACGCGAGCAGCACCGAGAGGGTCTTCGACGTCTGGTCGGCCGTCTGGGCGATCTCCTGCTGCGAGCGGATCATGAAGTCCGAGTCCTGTCCGGGCCCGAGCCGGTGGCGCTGGCGCAGGAGCGCCTCGATCTGCTTCTGCGCATCGTCCACCGCCGCGCGGGAAACAGCCGACGCCATGAACATGTCGATCTTCTGGGTCTTCTTCAGCAGACGCATCACCGTCGTGTACGGTGCGATGACGACGTCGTCCTGGTCCTGGCCCATGGAGTTGCCGCCCTTGGTCTCGAGCACGCCGATCACGCGGAAGGGAAAGTTCTTGATCCGCACGGTCTGGCCGACCGGGTCCTGGCCCTCGAAGAGGGCGTTCGAGACGGTCGATCCGATGACACAGACCTTGGCCGCGGCGCGCACGTCGGACTCGCCGAAGAAGACGCCCCGGTCGACGTTCCACGAGCGCACGAAGGGCCACTCGACTCCGACCCCCTGCACGCTCGTGCCCCAGTTGAGGCTGCCCGACACGATCTGGGCGGCCGACCGCGACATCGGCGTCACGTAGGCGACGGCGGGACACTCGGCCCGCACGGCCTCGACGTCTTCTTCGGTGATCGTCGACTGGCCCGTGAAGATTCTCGCCCCGGATTGCGTCGCGACCCCGGGAAAGATCATGAGGAAGTTCGTTCCGAGCGAGGAGATCTGGGCCTGGATTGCCTCCTGCGAGCCCTGGCCGACCGCGATCATGGCGATCACGCACGCGACGCCGATGATGATCCCGAGCGCCGTCAGGATCGAGCGCATCTTGTTGCGCGCGATCGCCTTGAGTCCGACCTTCAGGATCGTCAGGAACTTGAGCATGGCCTCCTCAGTGCGCCGCCGGCGCGATGCGACGGTTGGTCACCGGGCGGTCCTCGACGACGCGCCCGTCGCGGAAGACGACGACCCGCCGAGCGTACTCGGAAATGTCGGTCTCGTGCGTGATCACCACCACCGTCTTCCCCTCGTCGTTCAGCCGCTGGAAGACGCCCATGACTTCCTCCGAGGTCTTCGTGTCGAGGTTGCCGGTCGGCTCGTCGGCGAGCATCAGCTTCGGGTCGTTGATCAGCGCGCGGGCGATCGCCACCCGCTGCTGCTGCCCGCCCGAAAGCTGGCTCGGTTGATGGTCCTCCCGTCCCGCCAGGCCCACCGCCGCCAGGCAGCGGCGCGCCCGCGCCTCGCGGTCCTTCGCCCCGTGGCTGTCGTTCGAGTAGATCAGCGGCAGCTCGACGTTGTCGAGCGCGGAGGTGCGCGGAAGCAGGTTGAAGGACTGGAAGACGAACCCGATCTTGCCGTTGCGGATCTCGGCCCGATCGTCCCGATCGAGCCCGGATACGTCGACCCCGTCGAGAAAGTAGCGGCCGGAGGTCGGCCGGTCGAGGCACCCGACGATGTTCATGAACGTGCTCTTGCCCGAGCCCGACGCGCCCATGACCGCGACGAACTCCCCGGGCATGATCGAGAGCGTCACGCCGTCGAGGGCCCGAACCTCGACCTCGCCCATCTGATACACGCGGACGAGGTCCTCGACGCGGATGACGTCGGTTCCCCCCAACCTCAGAATCTCCGGCCGCCCACGGGACTGCGCGCCGCCGCGCCGTCCACCTTCGCGGTGGCGAGCCCGACGACGACGGTCTCCCCTTCCTTGAGCTCGCCGGAGAGGACCTGCGTGTAACGTCCGTCGGTGATCCCGCCGCGGATGTCGACTGGCTTCAGGGCGCCGTTCTCCCCGGCACCGAGCGTGTAAACCGTCTGCCCCGGGCGCCGCGGCTTTCCGCCGCCGGGCCCGGCCGAGCGGTCGAACTGGCGGGCCGCCCCGGCGGGCCCGGTCCCGGCGCCGCGCGCCGCGCGCTCCTCGACCGAAGCGCCGCCCGCGGCCGGGGTCGGGGCCGGAGATGCCGCGGACTCCTCCGGCTTGAAGCGCAGGGCGGCGTTCGGGACGCGCAGCACGTCGCGCACGGTGGCGACGTCGATCGACACGTTGGCGGTCATGCTCGGCCGCAGGGCGAGATCGGGGTTGTCGACCTCGATGATCACCGGGTAGGTCACGACGTTCTGGTTGACGGTCGCGTTGAGCCGGATCTGCGCGATCGTTCCGCGGAAGGTCTCCTCGGGATAGGCATCGACGGTGAACCGGACCGGCTGGCCGACCTTGCACATGCCGATGTCGGATTCCGAGACGTCGGCCGAGACCTGCATCTTGGTGAGGTCCTGCGCGATGGTGAAGATCGTGGGGGCGGTGAAGGACGCCGCGACCGGCTGCCCGACGTCGTACTGGCGGTCGACGACGACGCCGTCGATCGGGGCCGTGATCCGGCTGTTGCGCAGGTCCGTCTCGGCCTGCGCGAGCGACGCCTTCGCCTGGTTGACGGCGGCGGCCGCCGAGTCGTAGTTGGCCTGGGCCTGGTCGAGGTCCGCCTGGGCGGCGAGCTTCTCGTTCCAGAGCGCCTTCTGGCGCCGCAGCGAGATCTCGGAGTTGCGAAGATCGACCTGCGCCTTCTCGAGGGCGGCGCGCACCTGCGCGAGCTTGTCCTGGAAGGGGGCCGGATCGAGCTCCGCCAGGAGGTCGCCCTTCTTGACCTTCGTGTTGAAGTCGGCATGCAGTGCCGCGACGTTGCCGGACACGACGCTCCCGACCTTGACGGTCGTCACGGCGGACAGGGTGCCCGTGGCCGCGACCGTCTGCGTGATGCTGCCGCGCTCGACCTTCGCCGTGCGGTACTTGGGCTCGGCCTTGCGCCGGCTTCCGAGAAGGAGGAAGGCGCCCGCGCCGACGACGAGCACGATGCCGGCCCACAGGAATGCCTTCTTCATGCGCCCCCTTTAACCGGCCCCGCCCGGGCCTTCTTCCCCGAGTCGTCCTTCGCGGGGGACGGCGACGCGCGAGGTTACAACGCGGACAAAGCAAAAGGGCCCGCGAGGGCCCTTTTTTACATCCCGCGATGCACCCGCTTTACAAGTTGCGGTCGATGAGCTTGACGAACTCGCTTCTCGGGAGAGCGCCGAGCGCCCGGTCGGCGACCTGGCCGTTCTTGAAGAGGATGAACGTGGGGATGGAGGTGATCTGGTACCGCATGGCGACCTCGGTCGACTCGTCGACGTTGATCTTGGCCACCTTGATCTTGCCCGCGTACTGCGTCGCCAGGTCGTCCACGATGGGGGCGACGGAGCGACAGGGGCCGCACCAGGGCGCCCAGAAATCCACCAGCACGGGCACCTGGCTCTTCAGGATGTCCCCGTCGAAGCTCGCGTCGGAGACCTGGGAAACGTTGGGATTCGACATCGGCAAAATGCTCCTTCGAGGTGAAATATGCGATGAACCCGCCCCGGGATTCAGGCGCCGGCATTCTATCAAACGCGGTCCCGTCCGCCGGGGCGGCGGCGGCGCGCGTCAGTGAACGTGCGCGTGGACGCGGCCGCGCACGTGGGCGAGGCCTTCCCGCAGGAACCACGGCACCATCAGGAGCGAGACGGCCGGATCGACCCAGTGCGGCGCCGCGAGCAGGCCCGCGACCATCGCCAGCATGGTGAGCCCCGAGTCGATCGAGCACGCGATCGATTCCTTGGCTTCGGCGGCGAGCCCCTTGCTGCCGAGGCTGCGGCTCGTCTTCCACTTGAAGTACCCGACGACGGGCATGCCGAAGGTGGCGAAGATCGTGAGAAGAAGGCCGAGCACGCTCGGTTCGACGCGATTGCCCTCGATGAGCTCGTAGATTCCGCGGGCCAGCGTGTAGGTCGCGAGAAGCAGGAACGACACGCCGATCCAGCGGGCGAGCATCTGGTCGCGGTGCGCGTGGTCCTCCTCCTCGTCGGCCAGATGCCGCAGGTGACGCACTGCGAGAAAGGCGGCTCCCCCCTCGATCACGCTCTCGAGGCCGAAGGCGAGGAGGGCGAGGCTTCCCGTACGGGCCGCCTCGAACAGGGCGAGCCCCCCCTCGCCGAAGACGTGGACGAAGGTCAGGCCGAGCAGCCAGTGCATGCGCCGGCGCAGGGCCTCCGGGGCCGCCGGGGCCGCGTGCCCGGGGGCCGCGAGAACGTGGGGTCCGGTGGTCACGGCGGCATTCTACGCAGCCGGAAGAGGCCTTCGCGGAATAGAATGCGCGGGCGCCCGCTTGGGGAGCCTGAAATGCTGCGTCGGATGAGACTCGCGCCCGCGATTCGGGCCGTCCTGGTGGCGGCCGCGGCCCTGGCGCTGCTCGCGTCCTTCGGCCTGCACCCGGAGCCGCTCGGGGCCGGCGGGTTCGCGTCGCACCGGGGGCTCTCGAGCGCACACCAGGACGACGCCCCCCACGCTTGCCCCGTTTGCCTGACACACGCGGCCGCGCTGCTGACTCCGGCCGTCGATCCGCTCCGCATCGACTCCTCCGACACCGGCACCGTATTCGCCCTCGCGACCGACGCGCTCTCCCTCCGCGCGGCCCTCGAGCTTCCAGGCCGCTCTCCTCCCGCCGGCCGCTCGTAGCACGCGAGGCCGCATTCCGCGGCCCGCTCCGAGTCGAGCCCGGGAGGAGATCTTGAGAATCCGAACAACTCTGGTTTTCGCCGCGGCGTTCTGCGTCGCGCTCGCGGCGTTTTCGCAGGAAACGCCCGCGCCCTCCCCGTCGCCCACGCCGGAACCCGTCGCGCCCGCCCCCGAGCCGACGCCGGAACCCGCGCCCCCTCCGCCGGCCCCGGCGGCGGCCCCGGTGGTCAATCCCACGTTCTTCAATCCCGCGATCGCGGTCATCGGGAACTTCCTCGCATCCGTCGGCCACAACCCCGTCCAGCCCTCCCCCGCGTTCCAGGTCGAGGAGTCGGAAATCTCTTTCCAGGCGGTCGTCGACCCCTATGCCCGGGCCGACCTGTTCCTGTCGTTCACCAACGACGGCGTCGACGTCGAGGAGGGTTACGTCACCTTCCTGACGCTGCCCTGGCAGATGCAGGCCAAGGCCGGCAAGTTCAAGTTGCAGTTCGGCAAGATCAATACCCTGCACCTGCACGTCCTCCCGTGGGTGGACGAGCCCCTGCCGATCGACGACATCCTGCTCTCCCCGGACACCTGGGAGGGCGAAGGCGTCTCGTTCTCGAAAGTCATCGAGCTTCCGGGAGACACCTATTCGGAGGCCTACTTCCAGGTCGTCGACGGGAACTCGGAGCCCCTCTTCGCGGCGCCGTCCAAGGGCGACCTCTCCTACAACGGCCAGTACCGCGCGTACCGGGACTTCGGCGACGACCACAACCTCGAGATGGGCTTCTCGTACGCATACGGCCACAACGGCACGTCGCTGACCAACACGACGAGCCTCCAGAACGTCCACCTCGTCTACCGCTGGAAGCCGCTCCAGGGAGCGCCGTACCGCTCCTTCATCCTTCGCAGCGAGTACTTCTGGAGCCAGCGGGAGCAGCCCGACGGCAAGCAGGACGCGCAGGGCTTCTTCGTCGCCGGCGACTACCAGCTCGCCCGCCGCTGGTACACGGGCGCGCGGTACGAGTTCTCCGACCACGCGACGGATGCGACGCAGCGCGACAAGGGCGTCGCCGCGACGTTCACCTTCATGCCGAGCGAGTTTTCCATGCTTCGCGCCGAGTACCGCTATCGCGAGTACGCCCCCGGCATCAAGGCCAACGAAGGCTTCCTCCAGATCCAGTTTGCCATCGGCGCCCACGGCGCCCATCCTTTTTGAGGTACGCATGAAACGCATCACGACTCTCGCCCTCGCCACCCTCCTGACCCTGACCGCGTCGTCGGCCCTCGCGACCGTCCGGATCGTCACCAGCCTCCAGGACTTCGCCTCGATCGCCGACGCCGTCGGCGGCAAGCGCGTGGAGACCTTCGCGCTCGCGAAGGGATACCAGGACCCCCACTTCGTCGAGCCCAAGCCTTCCTTCGTCCTGAAGCTCTCGCGGGCCGACCTCCTGATCGTCGCGGGGCTCGAGCTCGAGATCGGCTACCTGCCGCCGCTGATCGACCAGAGCCGCAACGACAAGATCCGGCCGGGCGCCGCGGGCTACCTCGACGTCTCGGCGGGCTGCGACATCCTCGAGCGGCCGACGGGCACGGTGACGCGGGCGATGGGCGACGTCCACCCCTTCGGAAACCCCCACTACTGGCTGGATCCGGACAACGGGCGCGTCATCGCGCGCGTCGATCGCCGACGCGCCTGACGAAGCTCGATCCGCCGGGCGCCGCGGAGTACGCCGCCAACCTCGCCGCCTTCGAGGCGAAGCTGGCCGAGGGCGAAAAGCGCTGGCAGGCCGCGCTCGCGCCCTACGCCGGGACCGAGCTCGTGACGTACCACAACTCCTGGCCCAACTTCCTCAAGCGACTTCAAGCTCGTCGCCGCGGGATACGTCGAGCCCAAGCCGGGCGTTCCGCCCTCGCCCTCGCACACCGTCGAGCTGATCGACATGATGCGCGCGAAGAAGATCCCCGTCATCCTCATGGAGCCCTACTTCGACCGCAAGACGCCGGCGCAGATCGCCGAGAAGACGGGGGCGACGCTTCTCGTCTTCATCCCCTCGGTGGGGGGCGTCCCGCAGGCTTCGGACTACTTCGCCCTCTTCGACTACGACGTCAAGCTCCTCGCCGACGCGCTCGCCGCGAAGAAAGGCGACAGCCATGACGATTCTCGAGGTTCTGCTTCCGGCGTTCGTCGCCGAGCCTGATCCTGACCGGCATCCACGCGTACCTCGGCGTGCATGTCGTCGAGCGCGGCGTCATCTTCGTCGACCTTTCGCTCGCGCAGATCGCCGCGCTCGGCACGACGGTCGCCTACCTCGCAGGCTACGACCTGCACTCCGGACCACGGCCTACCTCTTCTCGCTCGGCTTCACGTTCCTCGGCGCGGCGATCTTCGCGATCTCACGCGTCCACCGCAAGACCCGTATCCCCCAGGAGGCCATCATCGGCATCGTTTATGCGGTCGTCGGCCGCTGTCGCGATCCTCGTGATGTCCAAGGCGACGCAGGAGACCGAGCACCTCAAGGAGATGCTCGTCGGCAACATCCTCTCGGTCTCCTGGCCGGAGCTGGCCAAGACGGCCGCCCTCTATGCCGTCGTCGGCGCGTTCCACTTCGTCTTTCGCCGGCGCTTCCTGCTGATCTCCATGAACGAGCAGGACGCCGAACGGCAGGGACTCAATGTCCGCTTCTGGGACTTCCTCTTCTACGTCTCCTTCGGCTTCGTCGTGACCTCTTCGGTCGCGATCGCCGGCGTCCTGCTGGTTTTCTGCTTCCTGATCGTCCCCTCGGTCACCGCGATGCTCTTCGCCGAGAGGCTCGGGACGCGGCTCGCGATCGGCTGGGGCATGGGCGCCGCGGTCTCGGCGGCGGGGGTCGCGTTTTCCTTCCTGCTCGACCTTCCCACGGGCGCCACGATCGTGGCGACCTTCGGCGCCGCCCTGATACTCCTCGCGGCCGTCCGCTGGCTCGTGGGGGTCCGCCAGGCAGCCTGAGCTGAGGGCCTCCGCTCAAGGGTCCGGCGGTCCGGCCGGCCCGCGGCGGGCCGCGAAGTATTCCCGCGTCGAAGCGATGTCGCGCTGGATCTGGGCCCTCAGCTCCATGACCGAGGGGAACTTGCGCTCCTCGCGCAGGCGGTCGAGAAAGAAGAGGCGGACTCTTTCACCGTAGACGTCGGAGGAGAAGTCGAGAACGAACGTCTCGATCGTCGTGCGGTACTCCTCGTACAGAGTCGGACGGCGGCCGATGTTCGTCACGCTCGTGAACCGGCGCCCGAACGAGCGGATCTCGATCTCGGTCACGTAGACGCCGTCGGCCGGCGAGAGCTCGTTCTCGGGCGAGAGGTTGATCGTCGGCACGCCGATCTGGTGGCCGACCCGCTCGCCCCGCGAGACGAGACCGTCGAGCTCGTACTCCCGGCCGAGCATGGCGTTCGCCTCCGGAATCTCCCCACGCTCGAGCGCCCGCCGGATCCTGCTCGAGGACACGGCCTCTCCCCCGTGCAGGACCTCTCCCACCGCCGAGGCCACGAAGCCGCACTCGGCGCCCAGCCGCGTCAGGAGGGCCAGGTCGCCGCGCTTGCCCCGGCCGAACGCGAAGTGCGCGCCGATGTAGAGCTCCGAGGCGCCGAGCCGGTCGGCCAGCAGGGTCCGGACGAAATCCTCCGGCTCGGTCAGGGAGAAGTCGCGGGTGAAGGGAATCACGAGCAGCGCATCGATCCCGATCGCCTCGATCGTCTCCTCCTTCTGGCGGAGCGTCTGGATGCGCCGCGGCGCGCGGTCGGGCCGGAGGACCGCCATCGGATGGGGCTCGAACGTGATCGCGAAAGAGGGCCGGCCGGCCTCGCGGGCCCGGGCGACGACGGTTTCGAGGATGCGGCGGTGGCCGAGGTGAACGCCGTCGAAGTTGCCGATCGTGCCGATGCCGCCGCGCGGGAGGTCCGTCTGCCGGAGAGGGTCGCGGATCACCTGCATACGGAGGCTCTCAGCGTTCGGCCGTCAGCCGTTCCCGGGCCGACCCGACGACCACTCCCGTGACGTCATAGTCGAAGGTCTTTTCGATCCTGACTCGAACGATGTCGCCCGGGAAGAGCGTCCGTCCGCCGGCGTCGGTGATCAGGAGGCGCCCGTCGATCTCGGGGGCCTGCGACGGAAGCCGGCCGTCGAGCAGGTACTCGTGCTCGTCCGAGGGGCCCTCGACGATGGCCTCGACTTCGCGTCCCCGCAGGCTCCGGAGCTTGCCGCGGGCGATCGGCTGCTGGAGCGACAGCACGAAGTCCTTCCGCCGCTCCTTTTCCTCGTCGGGAACCGGGTCCCCGAGCGCCTCGGAGCCCGAGCCCGGTTCCGGCGAGTATGTGAACGCTCCGAGGTTGTCGAACCCCGCGTCCCGCACGAACCGGCAGAGCTCGGCGAATTCCGCTTCCCCTTCGGCGGGAAACCCCAGAATGAAGGTCGTGCGGATCGCGATGCCCGGCGCCCGCTCCCGCATCCGCTCGATCATGCGAAGGTAGGAGGCCGAGTCGCCTCCCCGGCGCATCGCCGCGAGCACCGGTCGCGCGACGTGCTGCAGCGGGATGTCGACGTAGGGCAGAAAGCGCGGCTCCCCCGCCATCAGGTCGAGCACCGAGTCGTCGAGCGTCTTCGGGTAAGCGTAGAGGAAACGGATCCACGGGAAGGTCGTCTGCGCGGCCAGCGCCTCGACGAGGCGGGCGAGACCCGCGCGGCCCATCCCCAGATCCTCGCCGTAACGGGTCGTGTCCTGCGAGATCAGGACGAGCTCGGAGACGCCCTGGGCCTCAAGCGCCCTCGCCTCCGCGACGAGCGAGGCGACGGTGCGGCTCCGCTGGAGGCCCCGCATCTGCGGGATCGTGCAGAAGGTGCAGGGATTGTCGCAGCCCTCGCCCACCTTGAGATACGCATAGCCCCGCCGCCGCGACAGGACGCGCGGCGCGAGCTCGTCGTAGAGCCGCGTGGCGAGCGGCTTTTCCGTGAAGCGCGGCAGCGTCGGCAGGCCGGCGGCCGCGGCGGGGGCGTTCTCGAGCTCGTCGAGACCGACGAAGGCATCGACCTCCGGGATCTCCGCCGAGAGCTCGCGGCCGTACTTCTGGACCATGCAGCCGGCGACGACCACGCGGTCGATCTCGCCCCTCTTCTTGCGCTCGACCTGCTCGAGGATCGTCTCGACCGACTCTTCCTTCGCGCGGTCGATGAAGCCGCAGGTGTTCACGAGAACGACGCGGGCCTCCCCGTCCGGGACGATGGCGTGGCCGGCCCGCTGCAGGTGCCCGAGCATCACCTCGGTGTCGACGAGGTTCTTCGGGCAGCCGAGCGAGACGACGCCGACGGAGGGCAAAGTCTTGGAGCTCATTCGGGGAGGGCCGAAGCCCGGCTTAAGGATAGATCCGCTTCAGCGTGCGCGGGTACGGAATCGCCTCGCGGAGGTGATGGATGCCGCAGACCCAGGCGACGAGCCGCTCGAGGCCCATTCCGAACCCGGCGTGCGGGAACGTGCCGTACCGCCGGACGTCGAGGTACCACTCGTACGCCTCGCGCGGCAGCCTGTGCTCCTCGAGGCGCTTCTCGAGGAGGGCGAGATCGTGGATGCGCTGCGAGCCGCCGATGATCTCGCCGTAGCCTTCCGGGGCGAGCATGTCGAGGCCGAGGACGACCTCCGGATCCTGCGGGTCGGGCTGCATGTAGAACGACTTGATGGCGACCGGGAAGCGCGACACGATGAGGGGCTTCTCCGAGTCGGCGCAGAGCGCCGTCTCCTCGTCGGCTCCGAGGTCGTCGCCGAACTTCACCGGGAACCCCTTGCCCTGCAGCGCGACGATGCCCTCCCGGTACGTGATGCGCGGGAAGGGCTTCGCGATCCGCTCGAGCTTCGCGGTGTCGCGCTCGAGGCGCTTCAGGTCCTCCCGGCAGCGCTCGAGTGCGCGCCCGACGAGAGCGACGATGAAGTCCTCGGCGAGCTCGCAGAGTCCCTCGAACTCGAGGAACGCGACCTCCGGCTCGACCATCCAGAACTCGGTCAGGTGCCGGCGCGTCTTCGACTTCTCCGCCCGGAACGTCGGCCCGAAGCAGTAGACCTTGCCGAAGGCCGCGGCCGCGGGCTCGAGGTAGAGCTGCCCGGACTGCGAGAGGTACGCCTTGTCGCCGAAATAGTCGGTCTCGAAGAGCGTCGAGGTCCCCTCGACCGAGGAGCCCGTCAGGATCGGCGAGTCGATGCGGACGTACTCGCGCTCGTAGAAGAAGTCGGCGATCGCCTGCTCCATCTCCGAGCGCACGCGCAGGACCGCGTGCTGTTGTGAGGAACGCATCCAGAGGTGCCGCAGGTTCATCAGGAAGTCGACGCCGTGCTCCTTGGGCGAGATCGGGTACTCGGGCGAGGCGCCGAGCACGACGACGCGCGAGGCGCTCATCTCGTAGCCGCCCGGGGCCCGCTTTTCCTCCCGCACCGTGCCCTCGACCTCGAGCGAGCACTCCTGCGTCGCCTTCTCGGCCGCTTCCCAGACCTCCGCCGGAACTTCGGCCTTCGGCACGACGACCTGGATGTAGCCCGTGCCGTCGCGCACGATGAGGAATTGGATCTTGCCCGACGAGCGCTTGTTGTAGAGCCAGCCCTTCACGACGGCCGTTGCGCCGGCCTTCGGGCCGATCTTCGAGATCGAGGTCGCTTCCATGAGGGCGCGGATTATAAGGGGTCCCGGGGCGCCGATCGGATCGCGGCCGGCTCAGCGTCCCGGCGTTCGCGCCGGGGCCGGCGCGCGCGACCGGGTTGGGACCGGGCGAATCTCGACCGTCCGCTTCAGAATCGTCCGGCCGCCGTCGTTGGCGATGAGGGTGAACGTGAGCACGTGCGTTCCGGGCGACAGATCGGGGATGGCGAAGCCGAACCCGCCGCGGTCGTCCTTCGCCTCCGGGTACTCGGGTAGGTGCTGGAAGAGGCCGGGCCATTCGCATGTGGAGGAGGGCCGATCCCTCGTAGCCGCGCTCCGACGCGATGCGGACCTCGGCGATCCCGGAGTCGTCGAGGGCCCAGGCGCCGTGCCACTGCCCGGGCGAGAGGGGCTCCGGAAATGTGATCTCGCCGAACGGCGGCGCGATGCGCGCGTCGGCGACGCTGATCGCGTTGAGCGCCTGCTGCGGCGACCCCGGCGGAGGCGGGGCCGCGGGAGACGCCCCCGCCGGAAGGAGGATCACATCCGTTTCGCCGTCGTGCGGGATGGTGCCGGCCACCTCGATGCGTCCCGAGGCGATGCCCCTCCGGACGAACCGGACGAACTCGAGGAGCTCCAGCGGGCTGGCGCGAGAATCCATGTGCAGCACCATGAGGCCGGCGTCGAGAGCGCTCGCCCGGTCCCAGGCGGCGTCGGGGATCGGGCGCTGGCGGACGAGCTCGGCGAGCTCGTCGTAGCCCCGCGGGAAGAATCCGGAGTAGCCGTTGACGAGCGGTTTCTCGTGCGAGGCCTGGCGGAGAACGTACTCGAAGTCGTACCGGATCCCGAGGGGCCACTCGACGACCCCGCCCGAAAACGAGGCCCCGCGCAGCCACGCGTAGACGGGCGCGGGCTCCCCCGGCGTCGGCGAAAGCGGGAGGGGAAACGCCCGGAACTCGAGGACGAGCAGGCCGAGCGCCGCCGCCGCGGCGGCGACACGGAGGCCGGCCGGCCGGCGGCGCGTCAGAAGCGAGAGGCCCCAGGCGGCGAGGACGGAAAGCGCGATGTGGAAGAGGACGATGCCCTCGCGACGGCGCTCGAATCGCCCGGAAGATCGCTCCGAACGTCTGGGGCAGGAAACGGTAGAACGGCGTGTGTGAGCCGAGCGCGACGACGAGGCCGCAGAGCGCGAGCGAGAGCATCAGCGCTGCCCGGGGCTCGAGCCCCGTCCCGCGGAGGAGGCCGCCGAGCGTGCGCTGCCCCCGGCCCGGAACCCCGACGAAAAGGCGCACCGCGACGGCCACCGTGAGGATCACGAGGACCCGTCCCGGATCCCCGACACGGACGGGCCCGAGCCTCAGCCCGGGCGCCAGCGCCGCCGTCAGTCCGACGAGCGCGAGGCCGGCAATCACGACGTCGGCCGCTCTCAGCGCGAGGATCCGTCCGCGGCCGGCGGTGTGAGGCGCGATCGTCTGCGGATCGGACGACCGGCGCTTCCACAGGATGACGACCGCCAGGACGGCGAGCAGGACCGGAAGCGCTCCCGGGAAAAACACCCCCTCCGCGGCCACCCAGCGCTCGGTCACCCGTCCCCAGAGATGGTTGCGGCGGCCCGCCGCCAGGAAATCGGTCCAGCGTCCCGAGTACGTCTCGATTTCGCTGAGGTACCGGCGGAACCCGTAGAGCTTCTCCGCGTGCCGGTACCCCGCCGCGAACGGGAGAAACGGGCAGGGACCCGACGAACGTCGCGACGAGCGCCCACCGGATGCGCGCGCCCCGCTTCGGGCGTCCGTCGCAGGGCGAACCAGACGAGCGTCACCGCGACGAGAAATCCGGAGAAGAGCGCGAAGTGCACGTTCGCGAGCGCGTTCCAGGCGAACGCGACGCCGTAGAGGACGAGATCGCGACGCCGGCCCTGCTCGAGGTAGCGGAGCAGGCTGAGCAGGACCAGGCAGAGGAACGCCCCCCACTGGTGCTGAAGGTGGGGGATCTGGTCGATCCTCCACGGGAGGAACGCGTACACCATCCCCGCCACGGCCGCCGCGATCGGATCGCCGGTGACGTGTCGCGCGAGCGCCCAGGCCGCGAGCGCGGAAAGGAACATGCCGAACAGGAGCAGCACGTTGTAGTTGAGGACGGCCGAGCCACCCAAGGCGAGCACGGGAAATCCGAACAGGGAGATCGCCGAAGAGATTTTCGGAAAACGCCAGCACGTACCGCGCCGGGTGGAAGAAGTCGAGCTGAAAGAGGCGCGAGGGGTCGCGCAGCGACTGCGCATAGTCCCACTGGAGGATCCGGGCGTTGAGCTTGCCATCGCCGGAATCGGACAGGGCGTCGCTCATGTGGGCGGCCTGCGGCCAGGTCATGAGCACCGTCAGGGCCAGATACGAGGAGCGCGGCGAGGATCGTTTCCCGGGCGCGGGCCGGGGGCGCCGGCGGCCCCAGGTTCACCGCAACCGCATGCGCACGTTGTTGGCGAGGTTGATGGCCTGCTGCAGCCGCTGCATGCGGCGATGCCGCTTCTGCGTCGCCTCGACGTCGCCGGTCGGCGGCACGTTGCCGCGGATCTCTCGCATGAGCTTGTCCGCCTCGACGCCGAAGGCCTGGAAGTCGCCCAACTGGAACTTCCGGAACGTCAGCTCCGACGCGATGATGTAGCCGTCGGCCACGTCGCGAACCATGGCATACGCGGAACCGCCGAGAAACGCGCTCACGTCCTCAAAAGTGTAACCCGGTCCGGGGCCGCGGCCCGGACATCGCTTCCCCGGAAGGGCCCCTCCGGGATAGGATTCCGCCCTTTGCGGGAGGGCTCATCTTGGCTTCGCACGCCGACTATCTCGACATCGACGGTCTCCTGACCGAGGACCAGCGCATGGTCCGGGACACCGTGGGCTCCTGGGTCGACGACAAGGTCCTCCCCATCATCGAGGACGCGGCCTGGGAGGGGCGCTTCCCGAAGGAGCTCGTCCCCGAGATGGCCGCGATGAGCCTCTTCGGCTCGACGATCGCCGAGTACGGCCTCCCGGGTCTCGACAACGTCTCCTACGGCCTGATCATGCAGGAGCTCGAGCGTGGCGACTCGGGCCTCCGGTCCTTCGTTTCCGTGCAGTCGGCCCTCGTCATGTTTCCGATCTACGCGTACGGCTCGAAGGCGCAGAAGGACAAGTGGATCCCGCAGCTCGCGAAGGCCGAGGCCCTCGGCTGCTTCGGCCTGACGGAGCCGGACTTCGGCTCCAACCCGGGCGGGATGCGAACGACCGCGAAGAAGGACGGCGACTCCTATGTGTTGAACGGCGCCAAGGCCTGGATCACCAGCGGCTCGATCGCCGACGTCGCGGTCGTCTGGGCCAAGCTCGATGGTGTGATCCGGGGCTTCCTCGTCGAGAAGGGAACCAGGGGATTCTCGACCTTCGAGCACAAGGGAAAGATGTCGCTCCGCGCCTCGGTCACCTCGCAGCTCGCCTTCGAGGACTGCCGGATCCCGGCCGAGAACATCCTTCCCGGCGTCGAGGGCCTCAAGGGCCCTCTCTCCTGCCTGACGCAGGCCCGCTACGGCATCGCGTGGGGCGCCCTCGGCAGCGCCATGGCCACCTACGGCTGCGCGCTCGAGTACTCCAAGAGCCGAAAGCAGTGGAAGGACCGCCCGATCGCGGCGCACCAGCTCGTCCAGGAGCGCCTGGCCTGGATGATCACCGAGATCACCAAGGGTCAGCTCCTCGCCTGGCGCCTCGGCCGGATGAAGGACGACAAGACGATGAAGCCCCACCACGTCTCCATGGCCAAGCGCAACAACGTCTGGGTCGCCCGCGAGTGCGCGAAGCTCTCCCGCGAGACCCTGGGCGCGAACGGCGTCGTCAACGAGTACCCCGTCTTCCGCCACCTCGCCAACATCGAGAGCGTGTACACCTACGAGGGAACGCACGACATCCACACCCTGATCATCGGAGAGGCGGTCACCGGCGTGGCGTCGTATAACCCGCCCATGGAGTAACGAAAAGTCAGCCGTAAGCGGTAAGCAGTAAGCCGACGGCACGGCGACCAGCCCCGCTTACCGCTTACTGCTTACTGCTTACCCGCTGCTCCCTGTCCCAAACGGACTCCATAACCGGGCGGAAATTACTGACCCTCAGTCTCTTGCGCTAAAATACCCGGCTCGAGACATCACCGTTGGGAATTACCGGCAATCTCAAGACGATGCAGCTGGGAGAGCTGTTTCAATGGCTCTCCCTCGGCTCGAAGACCGGGACCCTCCTCATCGACGGGCACGGCGTGGAGAAGCGCATCTATTTCCAGGAAGGCCGCATCGCGTCGACCTCCTCGTCCGACCAGCGCGAGTATCTCGGGCACTTCCTCGTCTCCAACGGGTTCATCACCGAGGAGGAGCTCAAGATGGCGATGGAGGTCCAGGAGGAGTCGCAGATCCTCCTCGGCAAGATCCTCGTCATGATCAACGCCATCGCCGAGACCGACCTGCTCCGGTTGATGCGCAAGAAGGCCGAGGAGTCGATCTACGACGTTTTCCTGTGGACCGAGGGCAGCTTCGAGTTCGTCGACGGCCAGATGCCGGACCAGAAGATGGTGCCCCTGTCGCTCGACGTCACGGGGATCATCATGGAGGGGATGCGCCGCTACGACGAGTGGCAGCTCATCCGCCAACGGGTCCCCGACTCGAGCGTCGTGCCGGACGTCATTCGAACCCTCGACATGGAGTCGGTGGGCGACCGGGAAAAGCTGATCATCCCGTACATCGACGGCCAGCGGTCGATCGAGGAGATCGCCCTGCAGACGCACAACGCGGAGTTCGTCGTGTCCAAGCTCGTCTCGGATGGCCTGCGCACCGGAACGATGCGCCTGGCCGAAAGGCGGCCCCAGCGGCCGTCGACGCCGGACTTCCCGGCGGGCGCGAGCGAGGTCGACCACTTCCTCCAGCGCGGCCACTCCCAGCTCAAGGACGACCCGCATGCCGCGTATCGCCTGTTCAAGGCCGCCCACGAGCTCGACCAGGGCGACGGCCGCACCACCGAGGCCCTCCGCGAAGCCGAGCGGGCGATCAAGGCGGCCCTCGACAATGACGGCGTCACGGGCGAGAAAGTCCCGGAGCTCGCCATTCCGCTCGGTTCGCTGACGAAGCTCTCCTTCTCGCCCCACGAGGGCTTCGTGCTGTCGCGGATCAACGGGCAGTGGGACGTCAAATCGATCATGAAGATCTCGCCGATGAAGGAGCTCGATGTTCTCGTGATCTTCCAGAAGCTGCTCAAGGACGGCGTCATTCGCTGGAAGGGAAAAGCGGCGTGATCCGCGAGGCCGCGCGCCCGGGCGGAGGCGCCTTCCGTAGCCTGCAGGTCGCCGCCTGCGCCGGGGCGGGCGTGATGCTCGCGCTGCTCCTCCCCGGCATCCCGTGGGAGCGCTGGCCCGAGCTCCTGTTCTTCGCGGGCCTCTCGGTGGTCGCCTTTCGGCTGCGCGTGCGCTACGCCGGCAATTACGTCGGACTGGAGGCCGCGGCCCTCGTTCCCGCCATCCTCCTCCTCGACTCTCCGGGCGCGGCGATGCTCGTCTGCGTCATCGCGGACGGCGCCTCGAAGCTCCTGGCCCGCCCCCGGCGCCTGAACCTCGCCAACGCGTTCGACGTCGCCCAGCTCTCGCTCGCCTACGGCGCGGCGGCCCTGTTCTGCCGGGCGCTGCATGCCGCCGGCGCCGGATGGGTCACGGTCGCGGCCCTCGCCACGGGCGTTCTCCTCGTCTTCTTCTTCGTCAACACGGCGCTCGTGTTCGCGTATCTCGAGCTCGGCGGGATGGCGTCGCGCGAGCGCCTCCTCGAGATCGCCTTCTTCCAGCTCGCGGCGCTCCTGTTGCTCGCGCCCCTCGTCATCCTCGAAGTCCTCGTCTATCCGCCGTACGGGCCGGCCGGGATGTTGCTGGCCTTCTTTCCGGTCGTCCTCGCCTCGTTCGTCGTGCGGAATCTCTCCTCGATGGAGCGGCGCGTGGCCGAAGTGTCGCGGCAGAACCGCGAGCTCGACGTCATGCGCGAGATCTCGACCACCTTCGGGGTGAGCGCGCGCGTCGACCGCTACGAGCGCGTCTTTTCCGCCGTCGCCCGCCTGCTGCCGGTCGACGCCATGGCCGTCATCGAGTGGCCCGGCGGCGAGGACGAGGACCTCGCGGTGCACGTCTCCGAGAAGGCCGCCGGGGCCCGCCGCGAGATCGTGGCCTGGGCGAGGCGCAGCCGGCTCGACGAGCGCCGCGTCGAGCGCGGAAGCGCCCCCGAGGAGCTCGCCGTCGGCGACGCGCGGGAGATCCGCCTGGCGCCCGGCACGCTTTACCAGGTCCGCGTCCGGCTCTCGACCTTCGAGTTGCACTCGGGCCTCCTTCTTGCTCGAGGGCTCCGATCCCGCGCTTCACGCGCCGGCCACGGTCGCTTCCCTCCGCACGATCGCCGACCACATCGCGCTCGTCCTCCAGGACCGGAGCATCCGGGCGCAGATCGAACAACTCTCGGAGCGCAACCGGGAACGCGCCGAGACCCTGAACCAGATCCTCGAAATCTCCAACGACCTGAAGAAGAACCGGACCCTCGACGATCTCTTCCCCTCGATCACCTCGGCGGTCGCCAAGGGCCTCGGGTTCCAGCAGGTCGTTCTCTCGCTCTACGACCGCGAGCGCAACGTCTTTTCCCCACGGGCCCATTTCGGCCTCGACGACCGCTGGCCGGACCTTCGGCAGCGGGACGTCCCCGCGGAGGAGATCACCCGCCACTGGACCGAAAGGAACCGCGTCTCCAAGTCTTTCTACGTCCGGGACCGGTCGGCGCGCGAAGCCGCGCCCGCCGTCGCGGCGGCACGGAAGGTCGTCACGGCCGGCGAGGAGGGCTGGCACCCGGGCGAGCTCCTCTGGATCCCCCTCTACGCCGGCGACCGCCTGCTCGGATGCCTCTCGGTCGACGACCCGAAGAACGGCGAAACCCCCACGGTCGAGACGATCCGATCGCTCGAGATCTTCGCCAACCAGGCCGTCGCCGCGATCGAAAATGCACGGTCCTACGGCGAGGCCCGCGAGCAATCCATCCGGGATTCGTTGACCGGCGCCTACAACCACCGCCACTTCCAGGAAGTGCTCCAGCGCGAGCTCGGCCGCGCCGAGCGGCTCGGCCGTCCGCTGACCGTCGTCATGCTCGACATCGACGACTTCAAGGCCATCAACGACCGATACGGACATCCCGTCGGCGACGCCGTCCTCCAGGGCATCGTCGGCGAAATTCGAAGCGAGGTCCGCGGAGACATGGACCTGCTCGCCCGCTACGGCGGAGACGAGTTCGCGCTCGTGCTGCCCGAGACCCCGGTCAGCGAGGCCGTCCTGGTCGCCGAGCGCGTACGTCGGCGCGTGAACGAGCGGCTGTTCCGCATGCCCGACTCCCGGGAGATCCTCCGTGCCACCGTCTCGATCGGGCTCGCCACCTATCCCGACGACTCGACCGAGAAGAAGGCCCTCGTCGAGAAAGCCGATGCCGCGCTGTACCGCGCCAAGCACGGCGGCAAGAACGCCGTCGTCGCGACGTCCGAGCCGGGGCCGGGTCAGCTGCCGCTACTGCCGCACTGACCGTCGCTTCGCGCTCCGCTTCGGGTCTGCGCCTGCGGCGCACCGGCCTGCGGCTCGCGGACGGCGCTCGACCGCAGGCCTGACCCTGCGCTGCGCGCTTCGCTCCCGCGGCGCGGACCTCCTCCCTCGCTTCGCTCGGGAGACTATCCGCGCCGCGAACTTCAGACAGAGTGCCGTGAGTCCATTCCCCTCTCCCCCCAACGGGGGGGAGAGGGCCAGGGTGAGGGGGGCTGGGCTACTTCGAGACCGAATCGGACTTCTTGTCGTAGAAACGCAGCGGCCACTCCTTCGCGTCGCCGGCGTAGTCGACTCCTACGCGAGGCGACACACCGAGGGAGAGACGGTGGCGAGGGGCGAGGAAGATCCGGATTGGCGAATCGGCGAGCGTATCGAGGCCGCTGTGCCGAACGGTGATGCCCAGCGCCCGGCAGAGCTTGCCGGGACCCGCGAGGAGCCGGGACGGCGCGCCCGCGGGCGGCTCCGCGGCCCGTAAGAGCACCGCTTCCGCGACGCCCTCGCGACGCGTGACGACGTTGGCGCAGTGGTGCATGCCGTAGACGAGAAAGACGTAGAGGTGCCCTCCGTCGGCGTACATCGGCTCGATGCGTGCCGTTCGCCGCCCGCCAAAGGAATGCGCCGCGCGGTCGGTCGGCCCCAGGTACGCCTCGGTCTCGACGAGCCGCGCCCCGTACCAGCGACCCCTCCATCGCCGGGCGATCCACGCTCCGACGAGTTCGCGCGCGACGCGTATCGTGTCGCGGCGGAAGAACGCGCGGGAAGGCTCGCGCAGCCCGAGAGCGCGCGGGTCGATCGCGAGGCGGGGATCGGGGCGCGGGTTCGATATCATGTCGGCATTCGAAAGGACCGACGCATTCTATGAACATCCTCGTGACGGGCGGCGCGGGCTTCATCGGCTCGCACATGGCGAAGCGGCACCTCGCGGACGGCCACCGGGTCGTGATCGTCGACGACCTCTCCTCCGGCCGGCGCGAGCGCCTGCCGGACGCCGCGCGCTTCGTCCAGGCCGACATCGCGTCGGTCGACCTCGAGCCCCTCCTGCGCGAAGAGAAGATCGAGTTCATCTCGCACCACGCCGCGCAGATCGACCTCCGCCACAGCGTGGCCGATCCGATCGGCGACGCGCGCGCCAACATCATCGGCAGCCTCATGCTCTTCGAGGCCATGCGGCGCGCCGGCGTCCGCCACGTCCTCTTCTCGTCGACCGGCGGCGCGATCTACGGCGAGCCCGAGGGCGGGCGCCCCGCGCCCGAGTCCCACCCGACCAACCCCATCTCGCCCTACGGCTGCGCCAAGCTTTCGATCGAGAAGTACATGCACTACTACCGCGTCGTGCACGGCTTCCAGACGCAGGTCTTCCGGTACGCCAACGTCTATGGTCCGTGGCAGGACGGCACGGGCGAAGCCGGCGTGGTTGCGATCTTTTCGGAATCGATGCTCGGCAGCCGGCCTCTCAAGATCAACGGCGACGGCGAGCAGACCCGCGACTACGTCTACGTCGGCGACCTCGTGCGAGCGGCCGCGGCCGCCGCGGCTGAAGCGACAAGAGCGGCGTCTGGAACCTCGGCACCGGGGTCGAGACCTCGGTCAACCGGCTTTTCGCGCTTCTCGCCAAGGAGTACGGCTACACGGCGACTCCCCCGCACGTCCCGGCTCCGGCCGGCGAGCAGATGCGGAGCGTCCTCGACGGCGCGCTCGTGTGCAAGGACTTCGGCCTGCCGCCCTGGACACGGCTCGAAGACGGATTGAATCAGACGGCCGAGTTCTTCCGGAGCCGGCACAAAGCCTGACTCGGGAATCGTCGCGAGAGAGGCTTCCCTACGCCGGGACCTTCGGCACCGGGTAGGTCCCCGAGCTCGGCCGCGGCTCGCCGGCCGGCGCCGGTCCGAAGTGGCGCTTCAGGACCACGACCGTGCGGTCGTCCTCGGGCTCGCCGCCCCCGCACCACTCGGTGACGCGCTTGATGAGCTCCCGCGCGATCTCGTCGCAGGGCCGCTCGCGGAGCTCCAGGAACGCCCGTGTCAGCCGCCCTGGGCCGTACTCCTCGCCGTTGTCGTCGTGCGCCTCGACCATGCCGTCGGTGTAGAAAAGGAGCGCGTCGCCCGGCTCGATCCGGCGGAACCCGCGGCTGTAAGTGGCGTTGGCGGTCGGGCCGAGCACCAGGCCGGTCTGGACGAGGGGCGTGACGCTCATGCCGTGGAAGTGGAGCGGGTGCGGGTGGCCGGCGTTGACGTACATCAGGTTCCCGTCGTCCTCGATCTCCCCGTAGAAGAGCGAGACGAACCGGGTCGTGAGGCGCGACTCGTGAATGATCCGGTTCAGGCGCTCGACCGTGCGGACGATCTTGAAGTCGCGCTCGACCGCCATGCGCAGGCCCGTGTACACGTCCCGCACCTGCAGCGCCGCCGGCAGGCCGTGCCCCGAGGCGTCCGCGATCGCGATCCCGAGGATGCGGTCGGACACGGAGATGAAGTCGAAGTAGTCGCCGCCGACGAGCTCCGCCGGCGTCGTGTAGCCCGCGACCTCGATCGACCCCCGGCGGAGCGCCCGCTTCGGAAGGATCGACATCTGGATCCGGCGGGCTTCCTGGAGCGCGGAGACGTAGCGGTCCTGCCGCAGCTTCTGGTCGACGGCCAGCCGCAGGATGCCGAGCGAAGACAGCAGATCGTCCTCCGGCGCGGCCGGATCGACCGTGAAGGACAGGATGTACTCGTCGTCGCCCACGGCGATCGCCGCGAAGCGCTCGGCGCCCAGGCGCCGCTCGAGCTCGGCGTCGACACCGGGGGCCGAGAGATCCATGACCAGCACGCCCTCGTCGACCACGCGCTCGATCGGAACGTAGTCCTCCGGGATGAAGAGGCCGGGCGGAATGGCCGGAACGTTGCCGAAGGTGCGGACGAGCTCGTAGCCCCCGTCCCGGCGCACGTAGAGACGGCCGCCGCGCACGCCGAGCACCTCCGAGAACTGCTCGATCACGGTCGAGGCCGTCTGCATGATCGTGGCGGAGGCATCCGCCGTCCGCTCGATCGCCTGGATCGCCTTCTCGACTTTGCGAAAGAGAAACTTTCCGGTTTCGGCCATGGGTTCGAGGCGCGGATTCTAACCCGGAGACGCGCGGCGGCGCGCCGGGCGCTGCCACGGAAGCCGTCCCCGCCCGGCGTGGCTCGCGTTGAGCGTCTCGAGAATGCCCTCGAGCTCCTGCCGGCCCTTCTCGGGCGGCAGCGCCGCGACGGCCGGACGGACGCGCGCGGCCCAGCGGTCCCACGACTCGAGGACTTTCGCGTGCCGCCCGCTGGAGGTGTGCGCCTGCTCCCCGCGCGCGAGCAGGCGCGTTTCGAGTTCGAGCGCGACCGGCCCCGCACCGCGGGCTTGTCCCTCGCGCTCGACCACCGAGAGCAGAGCACGCGCCGGCTCGGAAAGCCCGTCGATTTGCCAGGGTTCCCGCGACCGCGCCACGGCGAGGAGCGCCGGCCACAGGCGGCGGTGGACCCAGGTCGCCTTTCCCGAGACGAGCTTGACGAGGAGCACGTCGCGGTGGGCGAACAGCGCCTCGCCCGTCGCGAAGATCGTGTGTCCGAGCGGATGTCCCCACCACGAGCCCTGAACGGGCCCTCCGGCGACGAGGGCCACGAGGCTCGGCAGTTTCGCGTCGGTCTCGAGCAGGAGGCCGTGGCGCTCGAGCGCGCGCAGGACGCCGGCCGCCTGCCTCTCGACGTTGCCGGTCGCCACGCCCCGAGAGTACCAGCATCGAAGTCGCCCGCCTTCGGGGCGCTCCCGGCCGGCGCACCGGGGAAACCGTCAGCGGTTGCTCGCCGGCCCGAGGGTCCTAGGCCCGCGCGCTCGAACTTCGCTGCAGCCGGCTTGCGGAGCGGTCAGACGGCGGCGGGCGCTCCGGAGCGGAGTGCCGAGCGCTTGCGGTCGTTGATCTGGTCGTCGCGGACCTTGCCGTCCTTCAGGCGCACGATGCGACGCGCGTGGGCGGCGATGTCTTCCTCGTGCGTCACGACGACGATCGTGTTGCCGCGCGCGTTCAGCTCGTCGAAGAGGGCCATGATCTCGGCGCCGGTCTGCGAGTCGAGGTTCCCCGTCGGCTCGTCGGCCAGCAGGATCGACGGATCGTTGATGAGCGCGCGGGCGACGGCCACCCGCTGGCGCTGGCCGCCCGACATTTCGTTGGGTGTATGGTTCATGCGATCGCCCAAACCCACGGCCTTCAGCGCCTTGACGGCGCGTTCGCGGCGTTCCTTGCGCGGAAGGCCCGCGTAGACGAGCGGCAGCTCGACCTGCTGGATTGCCGAGGTGCGCGGCAGGAGGTTGAAGGTCTGGAACACGAAGCCGATCTCCTGGTTCCGGATCGCGGCGAGTTCGTCGTCGGTCATCCGCGCGACTTCCTTGCCGTTCAGGACGTAGGAGCCGGACGTCGGGGTGTCGAGGCAGCCGACGAGGTTCATCAACGTCGACTTTCCCGAGCCGGAGGGGCCCATGATCGCGACGTATTCGCCCCGCTCGACGCCGAGCGAAACCCCCGAGAGGGCGTGGACCTTCTCCTGCCCCATCTCGTACACCTTCGTAATGTCCCGAATGTCGATCAGCATCAGGCGGAGCCCTCTCTGTCTGTCTATACGGATTTCCGGGCGTCCTGTTTCGGGGACGCCCGATCAGCCCATCAGCGCCGTGGCACCCGCCTTCCCGAGGACGTAGAGCGCCCACAGACCGACCACCAGGGCCGCCATGCGGCCCCGGGGCGCCTTCGCGGCGGCCGACAGGCCCAGGATGATCAGGGCCATGCTCCAGAACGAGAAGAGGTCGATCGACGCCAGCAGGCCGTGGGTCACCTCGTCGGTGCCCGGGGCGAAGTGCCCGAGATTGGTCGGGAGCGCATCTCCAACCTTCCGGGGATCGACGGTCGGCCGGTTCCAGAGCGCGGCCATCAGGCCGAGCGCCGCCAGAATGCTCGGGAGGAAGGCGTGCGATGCGACGCCGAGAGATTGCCGGAATTTCACGTCCCACGCGAACGCGTTGCAGGCGGCCCAGAGCACGGCCGCCACGATGAAGAGGACGAGGATCGGCCCGGCGACCGCGATCACGTCCCAGAGCCAGGTCAGGCGCTGCGCCCGCTCCGCGGCCTGGTCGATCTGCGCCTCGGAGAGGTGGCGCCCGGACTTCGCGATCTGGGCCGAGACGACCGCGCGCCAGTCCGTCTTCGCCAGGATCAGCTCGGAGGCGGGGAGCGAAAGACCCGCCGTGATCGCGACCGGAAGCAGCCAGGTCGGCCGCGCGGCGATCGCCGCGAACGTGCGGACCGGAGAAGCGAAGACTCCGACCAGCCGCCCGAAGGCGGAGCCGGAGTCATCGCCGACCGGCGGAGCCGCCTTCGCGGCTTCGCTCATCCGATCAAGGCGCGCCCGCGGGCGTGCCGAGGCCGAGCGCGCGCTCGACCAGTGCGGCGCGGGCCTCGACTGTCGGCGGAGGCGTCATCTCCGGCATTCCCTCGATCTTCACGTTCTTCCAGTCGAGGATGTCCGCGATCGCCTGGTGGTAGGCCGCCACGGCCTTGCGGTACAGCGCGAGGGCGTTGAGGTACTTGGACTGGGCGTCGGACAACTGGTTCTGAATCTGGGAGACCTCGAAGGAGGTCGTCATCCCGTTGTCGTACTTCTTGCGCGCGGCGTCGAGGTTGCGCTCGGCCAGCTCCTGCCCCTTCGCGGCGGCGTCGATCTGCCGGCTTCCCGTCACGATGGCGCGATGGGCGTTTCGCACGTTGAGAACGATGTCCTGCTCGAGGACGGTGAGCGAGGCTTTCGAGGTTTCGAGGTCGTACTGCGCCACGCCCCGCGCCCCCCTGGCGGCGCGATTGAGGATCGGGTACGAGAATACGAGCCCGACCCGCCAGTTCTTGAAGTTCTCTGAGAAGAGCTGGTCGGCCGAGTCCCACCAGTTGCCGCGGCCGGTCACGGCGGGCGGGTTGACGCTGGTGTCGAAGAAGGTGCCCGACAGCCCGTTCTTTCCGTAGCCGGCCACCAGGTCGAGCTGCGGCATGGTCTGGTTCTTCCAGTAGTCGTAGCGCAGCGTGTTCGTCGCGACGTTGTAGTTCTGGGCCACGATCTCGGGACGGCGGGACAGCGCCGTCCGGACTCCTTCCGCGAGATCGTAGGGCCGCCGCTCGACTTTCAATTCGTCGGTCGGAACGATGTGATTGGTCGTCGGCGTATCGGCCTCGTAGTTCAGGTCGCGGCGCAGCTGATCCTCGGCGAGGCCGACGACGGCATCGGCGTTGATGATGTCCTGCTCGGCCGTCGCGACGCCGACCTCGGTCTGTACGACGTCGATCGGGGCGAGCGAGCCCACGTCGATCTTGATCTTCGTGATGCGGTTCAACTCCAGGGCGACGTCCCGGGCCTCGACCTTCACCTTGAGGTTCGCGCGCGCGTACACGAGGTCCCAGTAGGATTGCTCGACCGAGTTGATGACGGTCTGGACGCTGCGCACGAGAGTCTGGTACGACGCATCCCGGCTGTTGCGCGCGATCCAGATGTTGATCTCGGTCGGGAGGCGGCCAAAGTTCCGCAGGAGGGGCTGAGAGAGGCTGAGCGACAGGGCCGAGGGCAGGGCCGGGTTCACGTTCGCGAACGAGTTGTTCGTCAGCAGGCGCGAGCCGCTCAGTCCGAATCGGACGCTGCCGCCCCAGGGCGTCAGCTGGTTCAAGCCGATGTCCGCATCCCAGTTGTCGTTCTTCAGGACCTCGGCGCCGGCGAGATTCGACGAAGTCGGCTGGTCCGTGTGCGATCGCAGCACGTTGGTCGTCAGCAGCGGATCGTAGATCCCCATGTTCTGAAAGAGGAAGAACTGCGACGATTCCGAAGCGTTGACCGAAACGTTCAGGTCCTGGTTGTTGGCGAGGGCGATCCGGATCGCCTGTTCGAGCGACAGCGGAAGGCCTTCGGCCCCCGGAGGCGGAACGGCCAGCGGCTGGCGCTGCCCGGGCTGGGCGTTCACGACGGCGCCGGCCGTCTGCGCGGAAAGCGCGGCGGTCGTCGCGATGAGGAGGCCCGCGGCCGCGGCCGCACACGCTCCCCGGAACCTCAACGAGCTCTTCATGCCATGACTCCTTATGTCACCCCAATCTACGCATCGGGCCGGCGAATGTTTCGGTAACTCCTCATATCACGGCATTTCGCCCGGGAAAAAGCACGCAACGCGGCGTCCCAAAGCGACTTGCTCAAGCTCCGGCCGCTCCTGCCGGCAGCGGTCCCGCGCGATCGGGCACCGGGGGTGGAAGGGACAACCGGGCGGGGGCTGCCCCGCCGAGGGGGACTCGCCCGCGACGGCGTGACGCGAGCGCGGCGCGTCCGGGTCCGGATCCGGGGCGGCCGCGACGAGCGCGGCCGTGTAGGGATGGAGAGGGCGGGCCGTCACCTCGGCGACCGAGCCTTCCTCGACGATCCGTCCGAGATAGAGCACGCCGATCCGATCGGCGATCCGCGCGACGACCGCGAGGTCGTGCGAGATGAAGAGGTAGGAGAGCCCCGAGCGCTCGCGCAGATCGATCAGGAGATTCACGATCTGCGCGGCGACGGACACGTCGAGCGCGGAGACCGGCTCGTCGCAGACGATGAGGCGGGGTTCGGTGGCGAGGGCGCGCGCGATCGCGACCCGCTGGCGCTGGCCGCCGGAGAGCTCCGCGGGAAAGCGCGACCCCACGCCGGCCGAGAGTCCCACGCTCGCGAGAAGCGCGCCGACGCGCTCCGACAGCGCGCGCCCGCGGGCGAGCTTCTGCACGCGGAGCGGCTCGGCGACCTGATCGCCCGCCCGCATGCGCGGGTTGAGCGAGGACTGGGGATCCTGGAAGACGACCTGCAGCTCGCGGCGGCGGCGGCGGAGCTCCTTGCCCTCGAGCTCCAGCCAGTCGACACCGCCGAAGCAAATCTTTCCGGCGTCCGGCGCGAGCAGCCGGGCCACGATTCGCCCGGCCGTGGTCTTGCCGCTGCCCGATTCGCCGACGAGGGCGAACGACTCGCCGGCTTCGATTCGGAAGTCGACGCCCCGCAGGGCGGGAAGCGTGCCGCGCGCGGTCCCGAACACGCCCCGTCGAATCGCGAAGCGCTTCTCCAGACCCTCGGCCGAAAGCAGCGGCTCGCTCATCCGGGAATCGCGCGCGGCCCGCTTTCGTGAAGGAAGCAACGAGCACGCCCGGACTCCGTCGGATAGAGCTCGGGCTCGCGGACGTCGCAGGGCGCGAATCGATCCGGGCAGCGCGGGGCGAACGCGCAGCCCGAAGGCGGGCGCTCCCCCAGGTCCGGAAGCGCTCCCGGGATCGCGTCGTACCGCTCGCCCGTTGGTCGGACGGCGGCGCCGAGGCGGGGCACCGATCGCAGCAGTCCGCGGGTGTACGGGTGGCCGGGCGACCGGAAGAGCGCCGCGGTCGGTGCCTCCTCGACGATGCGGCCGGCGTACACGACGAGAACGCGGTCGCAGTGTCGGGCGACCACGCCGAGATCGTGCGTGATGAGAAGCACCGTGAGGCCGCGCTCGCGGCGAAGACGGTCGAGCAGCTCCAGGATATCGCGGGCGACAGTGGCGTCGAGCGAGGCCGTGGGCTCGTCGGCGAGCAGGAGACTCGGTCCCGCGGCCAGCACCGAGGCGAGATGCGCCCGCTGCCGGAGCCCTCCCGAGAGCCGGTGAGGATACTCGTCCAGCCCGCCGTCCGGGTCGGGAAACGCGACCTCGGCAAGGGCCGCCCGGGCGAGCTCGCGCGCGCGCGCGCGGGTCACGCGGGAGTGCAGCCGAATCGACTCCTCGATCTCGGCCCCGATCGTCCGCACGGGATCGAGTGCCGCCGCCGGCTCCTGGAAGACCATGCCGATTCCGGCGCCGCGCAGCGCCTGCCACCGGCGTTCCGGCAGGCCCACGAGGTCGCTTCCGCGAAAAATCAAGCGGCCCGTGACCCGCGCCCCGGGGGGCGACAGCCCCAGGATCGCGCGGGCGAGCTGGGTCTTGCCGCTCCCGCTCTCGCCCACGACCGCGACACTCTCGCCCTCGGAGAGCCCGAACGCGACGCCGTCGACGGCGGGGAGCATCCGGCCGCCGACCGGCAGCTCCACGCGGAGGTCTTCGACGCGAAGGAGGACGCCTCCGGGGGCGGCGGCGGGCCGCGGTGTCATCGGTTCACCCGCCACGAATCGCTCAGACGTTCTTCCGCACGGCCTCGAGATCGCGGACGCGCTGGACGACGTCGCGGTAGTTCGCGTTCAGACCGTAAACCTCCTGGAAGGTCTTGTAGGCCATGTCCGTGTCGCCGGTGTCCTGATAGACGGCGGCGAGATCGTAGAGCATCCCGGTCGTCTGGGCCTCCTGGATCGCGGGCGTCTCGAGCCCCTTGCGGAACCACTTGATCGCCAGCTGCGGCATGCCCTTCTCGAGGAAGCAGTGGCCGAGCATGCTGCAGCACTCCAGGGCCCGCCCGGGGTCCTTGCTCGCAAGTTGAAACTCGCCGATCGCCTCGTCGACGAGGCCCATCTCCTTGTAGGCAATACCGAGGTTGTAGTGGGTCTCGTAGTCCTCGGCCGAGAGCTGCTGCTCGACCCCTTTCTTGAATTCGCGGAAGATCTCCTCGAGGGAAACCTCGCCCTGCGGGGTCGAGATCTCTCCCGATTCCTCGGGCACGGCCTCCTCGCCCAGCTCTTTTTCGAGCTCCTCGGCGAGATTGAAGAACTTCTGCTCGTCGGCAAAGAGGTTGGCCTCGTCGACCAGCGGTACGTCGGCGGACTCGGCGGCGGGACTGTCCCCGGCGCGCTGCATCTCGTCTTCGAGGAGGTTTCCGAGCTGCTCGTAGGAAACGAACTCCGTGTCCGCCGACGCCTCGGGCTGCGGCGTCGCGAGCCGCTCGAAGACCGGGGGGGCGCTCGCCGCCTCGATCTCGCCGAAGTCGATCGACTCGGCGGGCAGGGCGGCCGCGGCCGGTCGGGGCGGGGAGACGGTGTGGCCGATGTCGAACTCCTCGAACTCGACCTCGTGCGCGGTCGGCGCGGGCGCTGGCGGTGGCGCGACCGAGGGCTCGGCGCCCCGAGCCGGCGGAACGCCGGCCATCGTGAGGACCCGCTGCGCCAGGGCGGGCTGATCGGCCTCGCGGTACGCGGCCGCGAGGGATTCGGCCTCGCGCACGAGCGCCGGGTTCTTCGATTCCGCCAGGAGCTCGACGAGGCGCTCGCGTGCCTTGAAGAGATCGGGGCGGCGCCGGACGAGCGAGAAGAGCCGCTCGATGGCCTTGTCGACGAGGCCGTACTTGGCGAAAACTTCGGCCTCGACGATCAGGGTCTCGATCTGCTGGTCGTCGACGGGCACGGCCTCGGCCGAGGGGACGGCCGGCGGCCCGGGCTCCGCCGCCGGTTCGGCCGGGGCCGGCTCGAACTCGATCGATGGCACCCTGGGCTGCGGCGCATGGATCGAGGCGGACTCCTCGAGGTCGATCACGAATTCCTGATACTCCGGGGCAGTCTCGGGGCCCGTCTCGGGAGCCGCCACGGTCGGCGTCTCCGCCGGCGGCGGCGGCGGCGCGGCTTCCGACGGCGCTCCGATCTCCTTGATCTTCTCGGCGGCCCGGACGTTCGAAGGGTTCGCCTCCTGCGCCCGGCGATAGTGCTCGAGGGCCTCCGCCGGATCCTGCCGTTTCTCCGCCGCTTCGCCGAGCGCGACGTGGACGCGCGCGAGCGCCGCCCGATTGCCCTCCACCTCGTGCACGTGCGCGAGTTTCTCGAGCGCCGCGGCGTGGTGCGGATCGGCCGAGAGAATCGGCTCGAGGAGGTCGGCCGCCCGGGCAAACTCGCGACGGGCGACCGCCGCGTCGACGGCCGGGCCGATCACGGCGGCGGCGCGATCCGGCGCCTGTTCCTGCATCCGCAGCCGGCACAGGAAGACGCGCGGCGCCTCGGCGTCCGCGTCGAGCTGGAGGGCCTGCTCGGCCGTCCGCACCGCCTCGGCCCGCTGCCCCATCTCGAGCTGCGCCTCGGCGAAGAGCGCGAGACTCGCGGCCGTGCGGGGCGCGGCTTTGAGGACGGCCATGGCGGCGTCCGTGTTGTTCTGGGCGAGGAGGGACCGGACCAGGTTCTTCTGCGAATCGACGTCGTCGGGGGAGAGCTCGAGGGCCTTCTGGAAAACCTGCGCGGCCTCGTCGTGCGCCCCCCGCTTCAGGAGCATCGAGCCGATCAGGCCGTACTGCATCACGGCCTCGTCCTTCTGATTCGCGGAGCGGTAGAGGTCCGCGAGGCGGACCTGAATGCGCATGTCGGCCGGGTCGATCGCCGCCATCTTCTTGTAGACGGAGATCGCGTCGGCCACCCGGTTGTTCTTCTGGTAGTGGTCGGCCAGCACCTGGTACTGGCTGCGTGCGTCCTGGACGAGTCCCTGCTTGTGGTACAGGTCGGCGAGCTTGTCGTAGACCTCGAGCTGCGCGGGGTCGATCTTGTTGATCTTCTTGAAGATCGCGATCGCCTTCAGGAAGAAGCCGTCCCGAGAGTAGAAGTCGGCGATCCGGGTGAAAAACGGGATCGAATCGGCCGGACGGTTCATCCGGACGTAGAGGTCCCCCACCTTGTTGAGGGTCGAGATGTCCCTGGCGTTGTCCTCGAGGACGCGCAGGTACTCCTTCAGCGCCTGGTCGAGCTTGCCTTTGGCGAGCAGCTTTTCGGCGGACTGGAGGACCTGTTCGCGGTTGACCGCCATTTCTAACTGTCGATTCTAACCGCGACCGCGCGCCGCACGCCCGAGGATCGCCGCATCCGAGGGCTCCGGCACGACGCCCCGGTAGGTCAAACGGTGCTCCGCGCACGGCCCGCAGCGCCGCAGGGCGTCCCAGTGCTCGGGCGTGCCGTAGCCCTTGTGGTGCTGGAATCCGTAGGCCGGGTGCCGGCGCCCGAGGTCGTCGAGCAGGGCGTCGCGATACACCTTGGCGACGATCGAGGCCGCGGCGATCGAGGCCGACAGCGCGTCGCCGTGAACGATCGGGATCTGGGGCATGCGGACGCCGGGGACCGAAACGGCGTCGACGAGGAGGACCTGCGGCGCGGGCGAGAGCGCCTCGACGGCGAGCCGCATCGCCTGCAGGCTCGCACGCAGGATGTCGCCCGTGTCGATGTCGCGGGCCGAGACCACGCCGACCGCGACGGCGAGCGCGCGTCGGCGGATCTCGGGCGCGAGCTTCTCCCGTGCCTCCGCGTCGAGCTTCTTGGAGTCGTCGATCCCGGGCAGGACGCACCCGGCCGGAAGCACCACCGCGGCGGCGACGACCGGTCCCGCGAGCGAGCCCCGGCCCGCTTCATCCACGCCGGCGATGCGCGAGAACCCGCGCCGCGCGAGCTCGAATTCGGCCCGCGTCAACTCGCGCAGCCGACCCAGCTCCGCGAAGAATGCGGCGAGCGGGTCGGGATTCACGTCCTGGAACGGACCTACGAGCGGTCCGTCTGCTTCTCGTCGATGCGCGCGGCCTTGCCCTTGCGGTCCCGCAGGTAGTACAGCTTGGCCCGGCGCACGGCCCCGTGGCGCTCCACGTCGATCTTGTCGATGATCGGCGAGTGGAGCGGGAAAACGCGCTCCACGCCGATCCCGCCCGACATCTTGCGCACGGTGAAGGTCTCGCGGGCCCCGCCGCCACGGCGGGCGATCACGACGCCGGCGAAGAGCTGGATGCGTTCCTTCTCGCCCTCGCGCACCTTGACGTGCACGCGGACGCTGTCACCGGGGGAAAAGGCGGGCACGCCGCTCTTGAGCGTCGGCTTTTCGATATCGAGCAGTAGGTCGGTCATGACAAGGCTCTCCCAAAACAAGCGCGAAAGCGTCAGGAAACGGCGAATTCTAATCGAAGCGGACCCTTCCGGGCAACCCGCCTCAATCCCCCCGCTCGCCCGGCTCCTCCGGGCGTCTGACGAGCAGATCCGGCCGCTTCCGGCGGGTCCGCTCCAGCGCCCTCGCCCGCCGGAAGGCCTCGATTCGCTTGTGGTCCCCCGAGAGGAGGACCTCCGGGACCTCGAGGCCCCGGAATTCGCGGGGGCGGGTGTAGTGGGGGTAGTCCAGGCGCTCCCGCAGGAACGACTCGTTCTCGAGAGACTCGGCCGCGCCCACCACGCCCGGCAGGAGCCGCGAGACCGCTTCCGTCAGCGCGAGGGCCGCCGCCTCTCCGCCGGGCAGGACGAAGTCCCCCAGCGAGATCTCCTCGTCGTAGAGGCCGAGATCGCGCACCCGCTCGTCGATGCCCTCGTAACGGCCGCAGACCAGCAGGAGCCGCTCCCGCCGAGCCAGGGCGGCCGCCCGCGCGTGATCCAGCCGATCGCCCTCCGGGGCCATGAGCACGACCCATCCGCGAGGCCGCCCCGGCGGCTCGCGGCGGGCTTCGATCGCCGAAGCGACGACCGGCGCCATCATCACCATGCCGGCGCCTCCGCCGTAGGGCTCGTCGTCGACCTTCCGGTGCCGATCGAGGGCAAAGCCCCGCAGGTCGGTCGCCGTCACGTCCACCAGGCCCGCCGCGATCGCCTTGCCGAGGAGGCTCTCCTTGAGCGGCGAGGCGAAGTAGCCCGGGAAGATGGTCAGGATCTCGATCTGCATGGGGCCTGCGTTGACCGCCATGTTCTCACGCGGGGAGGCCGCGGGCCCGGCGGCGGGCGGGTCAGCTCTCTGCGAGCTCCAGAAGCCCCTCGGGCGGGTCGAGCACGATGCGGCGGCCCGGTCGGTCGACTTCGAGCACGATGCCCTCCACGAACGGAACGAGCGCGACCTTTCCGGGCCGGATCTCGACCGAGAGCAGAGGACCGGCCGGCGTGCTCTCGAGTCCCGCGGCTTCGCCGAGCCGGCGTCCGGCGGCGTCCTCGCAGACCCAGCCGCGGATCTCGTGGTCGTAGAAAAACCCCGGCGGGGCGGGCACTGCGTCCCCCGCCGCCACGCAGAGATCTCCTCCGGACAGCGAGCGTGCGTCCTCGGGTCCGTCGATCCCCTCGAACGCCAGGAGCAGCCGCCCCCCGTGCGGCCGGACGGCCGACAGCGTCAGCGACCGCTCCTCGCTTCCCCGCTTCCAGACGAAGACGCCGCCCGGCGCAAGACGCTCCGGAAAGTCGGTGATGATCGAAGCCGAGACCTCCCCCGCGAGCCCGTGCGGCCGCTCGACGCGGGCGACGACGAGAAGTTCGGGAAGGTCCGGCATCGCGCCCGGGGGCGCGCCGCGCGAGTTAGTCGCGGACGCGGATGAGGACCTTCTTGCCGCGCGCCGTGGCGGCGGCGGACACGAACCCGCGCAGGGCGCGGATCGTGCGGCCCTCGCGGCCGATGAGGCGGCCGCGGTCGACTTCCGGGACGTCGATGTCGTAGACCGACGTCCGGCCTTCGAAGCTTTCATGGACCCGCGTTTCGTCCGGCCGGTCCGAGAGGCGGCGGACGATCGTTTCGACGAGGCGCTTCATGCGCTCAGGCCGCCGGGACCGGCGCGGCCTCGGGCCGTTCGAACAGCGACTGCACGGTCGGCGAGAGGGTCGCCCCCTTGGCGATCCAGACGCGCGCCCGCTCGCGATTGAAGGACAGCGCGGGAGGATTCAGGACCGGGTCGTACGAGCCGAGCTCTTCGAGCACCTCGGCGCGCGCGGTCCGGCGCGAGTCGGAGACGACGATGCGGTAGTAGGGACGATTTCGGGCGCCCATGCGGCGGAGGCGGATTTTGAGCATTTCAGTTCCTTCTTGGCCTATTCAAAAGCGGGGCATTCTACACCAGTAAGCGGTAAGCGGTAAGCGGTAAGCGGCAGGCAGTAAGCCGTGGACCGTGCCTCCCAGCAGTGCGGCTGCTTCGTCGACCGCTTACGGCTTGCTGCTTACCGCTTACTGCCTACTGGCCTCTCGGCAACGCCAGCTTCGACAAATCCAACCCCCGCATTCCCTTGCGGGCCGTCCGCATCATGCGGCGCATCTGCTGGTACTGCTTGAGCAGCCGGTTGATCTCGGCGACCGACGTGCCCGAACCGCCGGCGATCCGCTTCTTCCGGCTGCCGTTCAAGACCTGGGGATACCGTCGCTCCTCGACCGTCATCGAGTCGATCATCGCCGTGACCCGGACGAGGGCTTTCTCATCGACGCTTTCGGGCTGCTTGAGCGCCTTGAACGCGCCTCCCTTGGGCAGCAGGTCGAGGAGCCCCTCGAGCGGCCCCATCTTCTTCATCGACGCGAGCTGGTCGCGCAGGTCCTCGAGCGTGAACTCGCCCGCCGCGGTCTTGGCCGCGAGCTTGCGCGCCGCGTCCGCATCGACGGAGGCTTCGACCTTCTCGATCAGCGTGAGGACGTCGCCGAGGCCGAGGATCCGCGAGGCCATCCGGTCCGGGTGGAACGCCTCGAAGTCCTCGGGCTTTTCGCCGACGCCGACGAACTTGATCGGTTTTCCGGTCGTCGTCACGACGGTCAGGGCCGCGCCGCCGCGCGCGTCACCGTCGGTCTTCGTCAGGATGATCCCCGTCAGGTCGAGGGCCTCGGCGAAGCCCGCGGCCGAGCGCACCGCGTCCTGCCCCGTCATCGCGTCGGCGACGAAGAGAATCTCCTGCGGCTCGACGGCCGCGGCCACCGCCTTCACCTGGCGCATCAACTCGTCGTCGACGTGCAACCGGCCCGCCGTGTCGACGATGACCGTGTCGCGGCCCGTCTGGCGAGCCTCGCGCACACCCCGCCGCGCGACCTCGACGGGGTCGGTCTCCCCCCCGGGCTCGAAGACCGGGACGCCGATCTGGCGGCCGAGCGTGACGAGCTGGGCAACCGCCGCCGGACGGGCGAGGTCAGCCGCGACGACCAGCGGATACCGGCCCCGCGTCTTGAGATGGAGCGCGAGCTTCGCCGCCGAGGTCGTCTTTCCGGAGCCCTGGAGACCCACGAGCGCGATGACCGCGGGCTTGCCCGTCAGGACGATGTCGGCCGCCTCGCCGCCGAGCAGCGCCATCAGCTCGTCGCGCACGATTCGCGTGACTTCCTGGGCCGGCGAGAGCTGTTGGGTCACCTTCGCCCCGACCGCCCTTTCCTTGACCTTCTCGGTGAACTTCTTGACGACGGGCAGGGCCACGTCCGCCTCGAGCAGGGAGAGCCGGATCTGCCGGAGGGCCTGCTCCAGGTGGTAGTCGGTCAGGTGGCCTTCGCCCCGAAGCTCTTTGAAGACACCCTGCATCCGCTCTGACAGACCTTCGAACACCGTGTAACCTCCGTTTCGGCTGATCGCCGGGAGGGCGGAACGCCCCCGAGCCGCAGAATAGCCGAGCGGCGCTCCCGAGTCGAAGCCGCCTTCTCGGGTTGACAGCGGCTGCCGTTCGGTTATGATTCCGCGTCGATTTTCCGTGGGGATTTTTTTGCGCTCCGAGGGAGCGTCTGCGTTAACAGAAGAAGGAGATGAGGGATATGAAGAAGGTTCTGACCCTGGGTTTTGCGGCCGTGGCGGCGATGGCGCTCACTACCGGCTGCCAGAAGAAGGAAGCGGCCGCCCCCGCGCCGGCAGCGGAAGCCCCGGCGGTCGTCGAGGAGACTGGAACCGCGGCCACGACCGCGACGACCTCGACCGAGACCACGACGACGACGACGTCGACCGAGACCGCCCCGGCCACGACCACGCCCGCCGCTCACTGAGCTTCGGGAGGGCGGTCCCTATCGGCCCCCGCAAGGGGGCCTTTCCTTTTCGGGCGCCTCCGTTCGCGCGCTAAACTCGACACGGTGCTTCCCGTCTGGGCGGAGCTCGTGCTCGTCGCCGCCGCGAGCTGGGCCGTGCGGCGCGCCTGGCGGTTGCGGCAGCGGATCGCGCAGCTCGAAGCCCGGCTCCAGGCGCGCGAGCGCGAATCGCACTTCCTCGGCGAGTCTCCCGACCCCCGCCTGATTCTCCAGCACGCCTTCCGGGCCGCCTCGGAGATCCTGCCGCTGTCGCGCTTCGACCTCTACCGGGTCGACGCCTCCCAGCGCATCACGGAGGTCTGGACGCTCCCGCCCGAGCGACACGGCGTCGAGCGGCGGCCGGAAAGCGATCCGCGGCACCCCCGGCTCGGCGATCGCGTCGATTCGCGCGCCGTCGAGCTCCAGTTCGCCGCCACCGAGACCGAGCGCTCCTTCGCCCCGATCGACCTGCTGCCCGGCGCCGAGCCGACGCAGGTCCTGCACCTGCCGCTCTACTCGGGCGACGCCCTCGTGGCGTACCTCATCCTCGTTTCCCCTCGGCCCGTCGAGGAAGGGCGCAAGGCCGAGATCCGCGCCCTCCTCGCGCCGCTGACCGCCTCGCTGCACGCATCCCGCAACTGGGAGATCGCGGTCACCGACGAGCTGTCGGGACTTTCGTCCCGCCGCTACTTCGAAACACGGCTCGTCGAGGAATGGGCGCGGCACCGGCGCTACGGGGCGCCGATCGCCGTCGCCCTCTTCGATCTCGACCACTTCAAGCGGTTAAACGACACGCTCGGCCACGGAGCCGGGGACAAGGCGATACGGCGCTTCGGCGAGATCGTCCGCGCGGCCGTCCGCTCGACGGACCTGGCGTGCCGCTACGGGGGCGAGGAGTTCGCGGTCCTGTTCCCGGAAACCTCGGCGCGCTCGGCCCTCGCCGTCGCCGACCGGATCCGGCGCACCGTCGAGCGCGAGCCGTTCTCGGCCGAACGGCCCTTCCGAGTGACCGTTTCGGTCGGCGTCGCCGACACACACGAGCTTCCGGGCGAAGACCGCCAGGAGCTGCTCGTCCGCGCGGACAAGGCGCTCTACTTCGCAAAGGACACGGGCCGCAATCGCGCACGTCTCTTTTCCGCGCGCCAGCGCGCCGTCGCGTCGCGTCGCTAGCGGACCCGGCGACCGAGCCGCCGCAGCATGCGCCCGAGCGCTCCCGGCAGGCGGAGCCGCCGCGACACCGTCAGGAGGCTCGCGAGCATTTCGGCCTCGGCCCGCGCCCAGCGGGCGTCGTCGGGCCGTACGCCGAGCTCTCCGAGGACGCGGCCCCGCTCCTGCGCGAGCCGCCGGAGGGGATCGACCGCGCCGCTCACGCGAGGCCCGCCGCGGCGAGCAGCCGGTCCACCGGCTCGTCCCAGGTCAATCGGGCGGCGCGGCGCCTCCCCGCCTCCCCCATCGCCTTCAGGGCCTCGAGCCTCGTCCACGCCAGCCGAAGGGCCACGCCGAGGGCCTCGGGGCGCGGCGCGACCACGAGGCCGGTCTCCCCGTCCCGGACGAATTCGAGAGGCCCGCCCGCGTCCTCCGTCGTCAGGACTGGCTTCCCCGAGAGATGCGCCTCGATCGGCACGTAGCCCAGGTCCTCGCCCGACGCGGTCACCGCCACGATCCGGGCGTTCGCGTAGAGGTCGAGAAGCTCCTCGTCGCCGACGGCCGCGAGGAAGTTGACTCTCGACTCCAGGCCGAGCTCCGCCGCACGGCGGCGAAGACGGTCCTCCTCCGGTCCCCGGCCGACGAAGACCGCGCGGGCCTCCGGGGCGTGAGGCAGCGACTCGAGCAGGAGCCCCGGACGCTTCCAGGCGTCGAGCCGCCCGACCCAGAGCACCGTGTCGCCGAAGTCGCCGCTGCGGTGCCGGCCCGCGAGCGGCGGAGGATGGTAGAGCGGCTCCGAGCGGATGCCGTTGAAGCGCAGCAGCCGCGCGGCCACTGTCTGCGAGTTGGCGAAGACCTTGCGCGCTTCCGTGAGGCCGACGCGGTCGATCTCGGCGATCACCTCGCGGGTGCGCCGGTCCTCGGGGGACGCGGTCAGGTCGGAGAACGGCGTACCGAACTGATCGTAGGCCTGCCGATATTGGTGGATCAGCCAGACGAGCTTGTTGGGGTGCCGCACGGCGTAGCTCGGGAAGCGGGTCGCGATCACCGCGTCGACCGGCCGCCCGCCGGCCTCCGTGAGATCGAGGCTCCGCCAGGCCGCGGCGCTCCGCACGAGGTCGAAGCGCTCCCGTTCCACCAGAGGCAGTGTGACGAGGTCCGCCTCGACTCCCCGCCGAACGAGCTCCTCGGTCAGGCGCTGCACGTGACGCTCGGCGCCGCCCCGGGCGAAGGGCGTCTGCACCGCGAGCACGAGGACGCGGCGCGATCTCACGCGGCGTTCGGCACGCGGCCGATGAGCGCATAGTCCTGGGGCGCGTACAGGAGCGCGTTCAACCGCTTCGCATTCTCCGAAGTCTCCTCCAGCCGTTCCCCGGCCGGAAGCGGCGAGCGGTACACGATCCGCGCGTCCGTGAACCCCGCCGCCTCGGCGAGAAATCGCAGCGCCTGAGGAGGCACCGGGCGGACGTGCGTCGGGTCGAGGTAGAACGCCCGCAGGGCCGACAGCGAGTCGGCATTGATCGTTTCGGCGATCAGGACGCCCCCGGGGGCGAGCGCGCGCCGGGCGTCCTGCAGGAATCGAAAAATGCCTTCGGGCGGCCAGTGCTCGACGACCTGGAACGCCACCACGGCACCGAGCTTCCCTGCCGGGCGTCGTCCCATGAGCTCGAGTGCGTCGCCCGTCTCGACCTCCAGCCCGGCGCGGCGGCACGCCTCGACCGCGACCGGGTTCGATTCGAGGCCGGTGGCCGGGATTCCCGCGGCCTTGAGCATGCCGAGGAACTCGCCGCGCCCGCACCCGACGTCCAGAACGGGGCCCGGCAGGTCCCGCAGTTCCTCGAGGTAGACGCGCTGACCACGGGCGATCTCCTCGGGGCGGCCCCGGAAGCGCTCCTCGAAGAGGGCGTACACGCCGGCCGGAATCCCCGGGGCCGGCGTGGCGGCCGGGCGAGGTGCCGGGCCGGGTCGGGCCGCCGAGGCCGATTCGACGAGCGTCAGCCGCGCCTCCTGGATCCCGGCGCGCCGCGACAGCTCGTCGAGCCCGCGCGAGACCTCGGCGCGGAGACGATCGATCCCGTCGGCGAGGCCGGCCGAGGCGGAGAGCGAGAGCGCGTTGAAGGACGACTGATTGCGCCAGAGGAACCGGAGGGCGCGGACCGCGAGGCTCTTCAAACCCGAAAGCGGCGCGCCCTCGGGCACGGCTGGCGTCAGGACGTCCTCGGCGCGCGCCAGAGCCGTGCGGACGCCCTCGCTCGCCGCGTCGCCCCGCCCGCCGGCCGAGGCGGCCGGGGCTGCGGTTTCGGCGATCGCGGCGCGGACCTCGTCCGCGAGCACTCGTTTCAGGTCTTGGGGCGAATCCATCGGGAATCCGGTTCGAGGATAAGGCAATTCGCGGCTAGAATGCCCGCCCGCATGTTCTACCGATACGTCGCCCCCGCTCTCCTCGTCGCCGTGGCCGCTCTTTCCGCGTTCGGGCAGGAGCCGCCGCCCCGGCCGGCCCCGGCCGCGCCCGAGTCCCTCGTTCGGCCGGGCGAGGAGCCGTTCCTCGCGAACCTGCGCCAGCTGACCTTCGGCGGCCAGAACGCCGAGGCCTACTGGTCCTCGGACGGCGCGCGGCTGATCTTCCAGTCCGACGAGGGCACGCTGCCCTGCGACCAGATCTTCACGATGCAGGCGGACGGCTCGGGCCGCCGCCGGGTTTCCAACGGCCAGGGCAAGACGACCTGCTCGTATTTTTTCCCCGACGGCGAGCGGATCCTTTACGCTTCGACGTTTCGCTCCGGCGCCGAGTGCCCGCCGCGGCCGGACCGCTCCCATGGATACGTCTGGGCCCTCGACGACTACGACATCTACGCCGCCAGGAGCGACGGCCGCGACGTCCAGCCCCTCTTCGCCTCCCCCGCGTACGACGCCGAGGCCACGATCTCGCCCGACGGCAAGACGATCGTCTTCACCTCGGCGCGCGACGGGGACCTCGAGATCTACACCATGAAGGCCGACGGCACGAACGTCCGCCGGCTGACGAACACGCCGGGTTACGACGGCGGCCCGTTCTTTTCGGACGACGGCAAGAAGATCGTCTATCGGGCGGACCACCCGGCGACGCCCGAGGGCCTCGCGCTCTTCCGCGAGAACCTGGCCCGACACCTGTACGCCCCGCACGGGCTCGAGATCCGCGTGATGAACGCCGACGGCTCCAACGACCACGCCGTCACGTCCAACGGCGCCGCCAACTTCGCGCCGTTCTTTCTGCCGGGAGGTCGCGAGATCATCTTTTCCTCCAATCTCGGCGACCCGAAGGGCCGCGAGTTCGAGCTCTACCTGATCCGCGAGGACGGCACGAACCTGACGCAGGTCACGCACAGTCCCGACTTCGACGGCTTCCCGATGCTGACGCGCGACGGCAAGCGGCTCGTGTTCGCCTCCAACCGCAACGGCTCGAAACCGCACGAGACGAACATCTTCGTCGCCGACTGGGTCCGGAAGTAGCCGGGCGGCCGGCTCAGGGCGACGGCGCGGGCGCGGGCGGAGCGGACGTCTGGAGGGCCCGGTCCTCCTCGACGAACTCGATCAGCGCGAGGACCAGGGCCAGGAACACGGGTCCGAGGAAGAGCCCCACGAACCCGAAGGCCGCGATCCCGCCGATCACGCCGAAAAACGCGGTCAGCGTCCCGATCTGGGCCCGGCCCGAGACGAGGGCCGGCCTGAGGAAATTGTCGGCGCTTCCGGCGACGACGACCCCCCAGACGAGCATGAAGACCGTCTTCCAGACGACTCCCTTCGCGAAGAGATAGAGGCAGGCCGGCGCGACCACGAGCGCCGTCCCCACGAACGGGACGAACGAGGCGATGAACCCGAGCCCGCCGAAGACCACCGGCGAGGGAAGGCCCGTGATCCAGAAGGCGACCCCGATGAGAATCCCCTGCGCGAGGGCGGTCACCAGCGTTCCGAAGACCACCGCGTGCGTCACCTCGCCCAGGTGCTCGACGAGCCGCGCCTTCTTTTTCGGGTCCATCGGAACGAGCCGGATCGCGCGGGCGGCCATCGCGTCGCCGTCGCGGAAGAAGAAGAACAGGACGAAGAGCATCAGCGACAGGCTGCCGAACACGCCGAAGGCGCCGACCACGAAGTCCCCGCTGTGCGAGAGGAGGAAGTGGAGAATCGACTGGAGCGTCTGGATCAGCCACTCCTGGATGTCCCCGGCCGAGGCCGGGATGCGCTCGTCCACCCACTTCACCAGGTCCCCGAACACCGGGATCTGCGTCAGGTCCTGCGCGCCGCGAATCTGATATTGCTGCGCGAGCACCCTCAGCTGCTGCCCCAGGTCGACGGCCTGCCCGCCGAACGCGGCCGCCACCACCGCGGTCGGAAGGACGACGCCCAGGATGACCCCCAGTGTCACCAGGATCGCGGCCAGGCCGCGCCGGTCCCGGACCGCGCGCCGGACGCGCCGAACGACGGGGAAAAGGAGGAACGCGATCAGGAGCGCCCAGACGATCGGACCGTAGAACGGCCGGAAGATCAGGAAGAGCGCGTAGGCGAGAATCGCGAGGACCGCGAGGCCGAAGACCCTCGTGGCGAAGCGGTCGGAAGGCATCGTCGGCGCGATGCTAGCATCGACGCGGTGGGCTCTTCCCTTCCGGACCGGCTGCTCGCCGCGCGCGTTCTGCGCGAGGAGGCGATCGAGGCGGGCTTCGCGAAAGTCGGCATCGCGGCAGCCGAGGGGCCGCCGGGCCGCGAGCGCTTCGAGGCCTGGATCGACGCGGGCCGCCACGCGGGGATGCGCTACCTCGAGGAGACCCGGAAGATCCGCGCCTCGCCCCGGACGCTCCTTCCGGGGGCGGGGGCGCGGTCCGTCGTCTGCCTCGCCGCGCCCCACTCCGCCGCCCCCTGGGTGGCATCCGACGGCTCGAGGTTCGCCCGCTACGCGCGCGGCGCCGACTACCACGCGTCGCTGCGCTCCCGCGCCCTCGCCGTCGTCGAAGGCGCGCGCCGGCGCCTCGGCGGCGGCTGGGCGTCCCGTGTGTGCGTCGACTCGACTCCGATCGCCGAGCGCTCTTTCGCCGCGGCGGCGGGCCTCGGCTGGATCGGAAAGAACGGCTGCCTGATGGACGAGATCCACGGCTCGTACCTTCTTCTCGCCGAGATCCTGACCGACCTCGATCTGCCGCCCGACGCGCCCACGGCCGAGCGCTGCGGCTCCTGCACCCTTTGCCTCGATGCGTGTCCCACCGGCGCCTTCCTCGAGCCCGGCGTCCTCGACGCCGGCCGCTGCCTCGCGTACTGGACGATCGAGCACCGGGGCGCGATCCCCGACGCGTGGAAGGCGGCTCTCGGCGAGAGCGTCTTCGGCTGCGACGTCTGCCAGGAGGTCTGCCCCTGGAACGCGCCGCTCGAGCTCGCCGCCCCGGACTCGCCCCCGCCTCCGACCCGTGCCGAGATCCTCGGCATGGGCCGGGGCGCGTGGGACCGGCGCTTTTCCCGGACCGCTGTGACCCGCCCGGCGCGGCGCGGCCTCCAGCGCAACGCCGCGGCCTCGGCCGGCGCCTGCGGGGACGCCGGGGCCCGTCCGGCCCTCGAAGCCGCCGCCCGCGTCGAGGAGGCCGGCCTCGCGGACGCCGCGCGCTGGGCGCTCGACCGGATCGGCCGCCTTCCCCTGTAAGATCGCGCCTCGATTTCGAAAGGACGCGACCCATGGATCCGCAGATCGTCCTCTACGCCCTGGCCTTCGCCCTGGCCACGCTGGCCTCGGGGTTCTTTGCCGGCTCGGAGACGGCCCTCGTCTCGCTCGGACGGATCGACCTCCAGGCGATGCGCGAGAAGGGCGACCGCCGCGGGGCCCTGATCCGCAGCCTCCGGGCGAACACCTCGCGGCTGCTCGCCGTCATTCTCATCGCGCAGAACCTCTTCCTGAGCGCCGCCTCGGCCTCGGCCACCACGCTCGCCGAGCGGTGGTTCGGCGCGAAATACGGGATCCTGATCGCGGTCGTCTTCTCCACCCTGACCCTCTTCGTCTTCGCCGAAATGATGCCCAAGGCCGTCGCCGCCGCCTCGCCCGTGCCGGTCTCGCGGGCGGTCGCCGTGCCCCTCTCCTGGATGATGCGGATCCTCTCTCCCGTGGCCGAGGTCTGCGTCAAGATGACCAACGCGACCCTCCGGATCTTCGGGGTCGCCGAGCACCGGCCGGGGCTGACCGAGGACGAGCTCAAGAGCATCTTCAACCTCGGCGCGGACGAAGGCGTCATCCACCGCGGCGAGCGGCAGCTCCTGCACAAGGTCGTCGAGTTCGGGGACAAGACCGTGCGGGACATCATGGTGCCCCGGACGAAGATCGTCGCCCTGCCCGAGTCCGCCTCGTTCGCCGACGTGAAGTTGCTCCTGCGCGAGCACAAGCTCTCGCGGCTACCGATCTACCGCGGCACCCTCGACAACGTGACCGGAGTCCTCCACGCCAAGGACCTCTTCGACCTCACCGACGAGGAGGAGAAGTCCTTCGAGCTCTCGAAGTACGTGGATCCCCCCTTCCTCGTGCCCGAGTTCAAGCACGCCGAGGACCTCTTCCGCGAAATGCGCCGGCGCCACACCCACATGGCGATCGTCGTGGACGAGCACGGCGGCACCGCGGGTCTCGTGACGATCGAGAACGCGATCGAGGAGCTCCTCGGACAGATCCAGGACGAGTACGACGAGGAGAAGCCGGGATTCGAGCCGGCCGGCGACCGCGCCTACGTTCTCGAGGGCGCGCTGCGGCTGGACGATCTCGAGGAGCAGTTCGGGATCACGCTCCCCCGCGACGAGGCCGAAACCATCGCCGGCCACCTGATGCTCCGGTTCGGCCGGATTCCGCGAAAGGGCGAGCGCTGGAAGGGGCGCTTCGCGGACTTCGTCATCGAAGACGCGACCCCCACGGCCGTCAAGCGGATCCGGATGATCCTGCCCACCCCGCCCGAGAAGAAGGAGGCCCATTGAGCGCCAACCGCCGTGTGACCCTGATCCGCGGAGACGGCATCGGTCCCGAAGTCGCCGACGCCGTGGTCTCGATCCTCGAGGCCGTCGGCGCGCCGATCGCGTGGGAGGAGGTTCTCGTCGGCCGCGACGCCGAGAAGGCCGAGGGCGACCCGCTGCCGGAGCGCGCCCTCGACTCGATCCGCGCCAACGGCGTGGCGCTCAAGGGACCCGTGGGCACGCCGATCGGGAAGGGCTTCCAGTCCGTCAACGTGCGCATGCGCCAGGCGCTCGAGCTCTACGCGAACGTGCGCCCGGTCAGGAACGTCCCGACGATCGCCAGCCGGTTTTCCGGAGTCGATCTCGTCATCGTCCGCGAGAACACGGAGGACCTCTACAGCGGCCTGGAGCACACCGTCGTCCCGGGCGTCGTCGAGTCGCTCAAGATCATCACCGCCGTCGCGTCGACGCGGATCGCGCGCTATGCCTTCGAGTACGCCCGGGCGCGCGGCCGGCGGCGGGTCACGGCGGTGCACAAGGCCAACATCATGAAGCTCTCCGATGGCCTCTTCCTCGACTGCGTCCGCAGGGTCGCCGAGGAGTATCCCGACATCGCATCCGACGATCGCATCGTGGATGCCGCGTCGATGGAGCTGGTGATGCGCCCCGAGAAGTACGACCTGCTCCTCATGCCCAATCTCTACGGGGACATCGTGTCGGACCTCGCCGCGGGACTCGTCGGCGGGCTGGGCCTCGTGCCGGGGGCCAACCTCGGCGAGAACGCGGCGATCTTCGAGGCCGTCCACGGAACGGCCCCCGACATCGCGGGGCAGGACCGCGCGAACCCGACGGCGCTCCTCATGTCGGCGATCCTGATGCTCCGGCACATCGACCTTCCCGAGCTCGCGGAGCGCACGGAGCGGGCGCTCATCGCAACGTTCGAGGCCGGGATCAAGACGCCCGACATCGGCGGAACGGCGGGCACGAAGGCCTTCGCACGGGCGGTGGCCGACCGGGCCCGCGGCTAGCCCGTCGGCGGCTAGTACAGCTCGACCTTCGGGATCATCAGGGCACGCACCGCGCAGTTGCCCCGAACCTTTGCCTGGCAGCCCAGACGACGCCCGTTGCCCATGTCGTAGGCGAGCTCCTGCGGGTTGACGGGGGTCAGGTTTTCGCCCCCGACGACCACCTCCACGCGGCAGGTCGAGCAGGTCCCGTTGCCGCCGCAGACGTGGCTGATCTTGACTCCGAGGTCCAGGGCCGCCTGGAGGACGGTGGTGCCCTCCTCGACCGTGCCCGCTTTCCCCTCGTTGACGAAGACGATCGTGGGCATGAAAATCGCGGCTCTGCGAAATCAGGGTAGCACAGCGGATTCGCCGGGACGGTGGCCGGGCGCACCGGACGAGGAGCTCTGGTTCGGGCGTCCGTTCGACCCGGAGCCGTCGTTCGCGCGGCGCGCCCCGCTCGAGGTCGAGATCGGCAGCGGCAAGGCGCGCTTTCTCCTGGCCTCGGCGCGGGCCTGCCCCTCGCACGATTTTCTGGGTGTCGAGCGCTCGCTCTCCTATTACCGGCTCTGCCGCGAGCGCATCACGCGCGCCGGACTCGACAACGTGCGGGTCGTGCGGGCCGACGGACGGATGTTCGTCGAGACCGCCCTCGCCCCGGCCTCCGTGCACGCGTTTCACATCTACTTCCCGGACCCATGGCCGAAGAAGAAGCAGCGGAAACGGCGGCTCCTCGACGGCGTGTTCCTCGACCTGCTCGCCTCGCGGCTCGAGCCCCGAGGGACGCTGCGCATCGCGACCGACCATCCCGACTACGGCGCCGAGCTCGGCTCGCTCCTCGAGACGGTGGAACGCCTCGAGCGGCTCGACTGGTCGAGCCTGCCCGCGCCGCCCCCGACCCACTACGAGCTGAAGTACATCGAGGAGGGGCGGCCCATCTGGCGGTTTGCGGCGCGCCGCCCGGGCTTAGCGTTGCCCGGTTCGCCGTCTTCGAGGACGATCCGGCGGAAGAACCGCAGGAAGTACTCCGTGCCCGAGGCGAGGGCCACCGCCACGACGAGCCAGAGCGTGAACCGGCCGGCCTCCAGGAAGCGCTCGTGGCGCAGTGAGAGGATCAGGAGGGACACCGCCGCGATCTGCGTGATCATCTTGGCCTTCCCCCATCTCGAGGCGGGGATGACGATCCCCCGGGCGGAGCCGATCGAGCGCAGGCCCGACACCGCGAACTCGCGTCCGATGACGACGACGACCATCCAGGCCGGCGCCATCTTCAGCTCGACGAGCGAGATGAACGCCGCCGAGATCAGGAGCTTGTCGGCGATCGGATCGAGCAGCGTACCGAGCGTCGTGATCTCGCCGCGGCGTCGAGCGAGCCAGCCATCCAGGAAATCGGTCGCGACGGCCGTCAGGAAGATCAGCAGGCCCACCGTCTCGCGGCCCTCGAATTTCGTCAGGAGAACGACGACCAGAAACGGCACCAGAAAGATGCGCGTCAGGGTCAGCCCGTTGGGCAGGTTGATCTTCACGGCGCGGCAAATATACGGGATGCCCCGTTCCCGCATAATAGGCGGGTGAACGTCCCCTGCCCGACCCATTCCGGCCGGCGGGCCCACAAGAGCTGCCACTTCTGCCGCACGCCGGCCTGCCGGCTGTGCGAAGTCCGCATGCGGGGCCACATCTACTGCTCGACCCGCTGCGCGCGGGATGCCGGGCGGCACGCCGCCTGGCGCGCCGTCCGGGGAAGACTTCTGCGGCCGGTCTCGGGACGGGTGGCCGTGGTGCTCGTGGCGATGGCAGCCTCCGCGCCGGTGATTCTCGCCCTGAGGACCGTCCGCGAGCTCGACTCCCTCTCCACACCATCCCCGGCCAGCTCGCCCCGCCGCCCGGCGCCGGCAGCGAGACTCGACACGGTCCAGGACGGCCCGTCCGGGACGCGGCTCGAGGGAACGGCCTCGGAAGGCTCGGCGGTCTTTCTCTTCGCCGGCGGCCGCTTCGTCGCGAGCGTGCCGTCCGAGGGCGGACGCTTCCGCTTCGAGGGAATCCGCGAGAAGGGGCCCTACCGGGTCGGCGCGATGTCTCTCTCGGCGGAAGCGGCCTACGCGCCGACGCCTGCCGCTCTGGCGCGAGCTCCCGCCCGGCCGCCGATCGCGGCGCTTCCGGTCGCACCGACGGCGATTCCGGCGCCCGAGGCGGCGCTCCGACGGCCGGCTCCCTCCGCTTCGGCGGCCGCGCCGCCTCTCGCTCCTCTTCCCCCGCGCGGCCCCGCCGCGCCGGACCTGACCCGGGGCCCCGCGGACCGCGAGGAGGTCGTCGTTTCGTTCGACGCCGGCTCGTCGGACCGGGGCGCCGAGGCGATCCTCGACGCACTCGCCCGACGCCGCATCCGCACGACGGTCTTCCTGACGGGCGAGTTCATCCGACGCTATCCCGCGCTCGCGCGCCGCATCGCCGAGGACGGCCACGAGGTCGGCAATCACACCGACACGCACCCTCACCTGACGACGTACGCGGCCGACGGCCGCCAGGTCACGCGGGAAGGAGTCGACCGCGCGTTTCTCGCGGGCGAGCTGGCGCGCACGGCCCGCCTCTACCGAGAGGCCACCGGCCGCACCATGGCGCCGTTGTGGCGGGCGCCCTTCGGCGAGCACAACGCCGACATCCGCCGCTGGGCGGCCGAGCAGGGCTACTGGCACGTCGGCTGGACGGGCGGCCGGACCGGCCTCGACGGCCTCGACTGGATCACGGACCCCCGGGCCCGGGGATACCAGTCCGCCGACCGCCTGCTGTCGCGTCTCGTCCAGTCGCGCGGAGAACGGCGGCATCGTGCTGCTGCACCTCGGCAGCGATCGCGAGGAGCCGGTCGCGGCCCGGATCGACGTGCTGCTCGACGGGCTCGCCCAGCGGGGATTCCGGTTCGCCCGGGCGTCCGAGTTTCTCGAGCGCCAGGGCTACGACGCCGGCCGCCTCGCCGAGTTCCGCGCCCCTTCCGCGGGCGGGCGTTGACGATCGCGTTCGGCACCGACGGCTGGCGCGGCATCATCGCCGACGCCTGCACCTTCGACGAGATCCGCCGGATCGCGCGCGCCACCGCGCGCTGGTACGCGTCGGACACGGGCCCCGGCGACGCCCGGCGGATCGTCGTCGGACACGATCCCCGCTTCTTCTCGCCGGAGTTCGCGCGCGCCGCGGCCGAGGTCTTCGCCGACGCGGGCATCGACGTACTCCTGACCGACCGCCCCATTCCGACTCCGGCGGTGTCGTTTCACGTGCGCCGGCTCGGGCTCAAGGCCGGGATCGCGATCACGGCGAGCCACAACCCGGGCCACTACAACGGGTTCAAGATCAAGGCCCACTTCGGCGGCAGCGCCCCGCCCGAGACCTATGCGGCGGTGGCAGCCGAGGCCGATCGTCCGCTGCCCCGCGCGGCGAGCCCGGGGCGGATCGAGGTCGCGGACCTGCGGCGCGATTACGCCGACCGGCTCGCCGGGCTCGTCGACCTGCCCGCGATCCGCGCGTCGTCCCTCGCGGTCCTGACCGACGCGATGCACGGAGCCGCGGGATCGCTCCTGCCGGACCTGCTCTCCGGCGGGAGCCTGAGGGTCGCGCCGTTCCGGACCTCGCGCGATCCCCTGTTCGGCGGAGTGCACCCGGAGCCGATCCGCGAGAACCTCGAGGCCGCCGCGGCGCTCGTGCGCTCCGGAAGACTGGATCTCGCGGTCGCCCAGGACGGCGACGCCGACCGGCTCGGCGTCCTCGACGCGGAAGGGCGCTTCGTCTCGCCGCACCAGATCCTCGCGCTCCTCCTCCTCCACGCCTTCCGCGCACGCGGCCTGCGCGGCGGAATCGCCAAGACTTTTTCGACGTCGTTCCAGATCGACCGGATCGCCCGGAGCCTCGGTGCGCCGCTCATCGAGACGGGCATCGGCTTCAAGTACGTGGCGGAGCTGATGAACCGCGGCGAGGCGGCCGCCGGCGGCGAAGAGAGCGGGGGCTACGCCTTCGGGTTCCACCTGCCCGAGCGCGACGGGGTGCTGTCGGCGCTCCTGCTGCTCGAAAGCCTCGCCATGTCCCGCCGGACCCTCGGTCAGGCGCTCGACGCGCTCTCCGCGGAGTTCGGGCGTTTCGAGTACGGGCGGCGCGACGTGCGGCTGCCAGTCGACGTCGCCGCCCGATACCTCGACGGCGTCCGCAACTCCCGTCCACCGTCGATCGCGGGCGAGGCCGTCACGTCGGTTCTCGACCGCGACGGAATCAAGTACGTCTTCGGCGAGCGCGGGTGGCTCCTCCACCGGCTGTCGGGCACCGAGCCGATGGTGCGTCTGTACTGCGAGCACGAGGACGGGAAGACGATGGCCGCGATTCTCGACGAAGCCGAGGACCGCCTGACGCGGTTCGTGAACGGGGCCCGGGCCCTGGGGCCGGCCGTCTAGCCCCGCCGCTGATCGACCGGGCGGTCCTGGTCCGAGGCGCGGCGCCGCGGGCGGGGAGGCTCGGTCAGCACGGTCCCCTCGCCCTCGAAGCGCAGCTTGGGCGGGCTCGCCACGTCCGCGTGCATGACCTCCTCGAGGAAGTCGTCGTCGAGCACCGAGGCGACCAGGTCGCCCGACCAGGCCACGAGGTCGCGCGACGAGATCGACAGCGGATAATCCGCCGAAACCTCGTGCGCGAGGACCGGCCCGCCGACCGAGAAGATGGCGCTGCCGCGCCCCTGGACGCGGAGCACGTCGACCCGGCGGTTGCGGCGGAAGTCGTGGATGGCGTCGATCCGGAAGGTCAGGCCGTGGTCGAGGGCGAGCAGGCGGGAGCCCTCGACGAAGAGGGTCTGGCCCGACAGGTCGCGCCGGTAAGCGCGCCGGCCGGGATCGTTGATCAGCAGGGCCCCGACACCCGTGGCGCGAAGGATCCGCTCGAGCGACGTGCCGCGGAACTCCGGAAGCGGGGCGAATCGCAGCTTCCCGCTGTACCAGGCAACGCACCCCTTGCGGACGAAGACCGTGCCGCGCGATGCCACCTCGAGTCCGCCCTCGGTCCGGATCTTGAAGAGCGGCCGCGCCTCGGGAGCCCCGATTGCGATCGACGTCGGCTTTTCGGGCGGCTCCGGGAACGCGGGCTGGAACTCGGGCGGCTCAGCGAGCGGACCCTCGACCGTCGCGCGGCCCGGGGCTGCGGGCGGCGGCGACTCGGGAGCCAACGGCTTCGAGGTCGGCGCCGTGTCCGACAGGCTCGGGCGGGCGGCGGCCTCGCGGCTGTTGCGGCGCAACGCCTCTTCGATCTCGACGACGCGGCGCCGCGCACCGGCGACCCGAAGATGCTCCAGGGCGAGGCCGAGCTTGCCCCGCGTCTGGTACAGGAGCCCGAGGTAGAGGTGGCTGCGCAGGTGACCGGGGCGCATCTCGATCGCCTTGCGGAGCTCCAGTTCCGCCTCCGCCAGGAACCCGGCCTTGAAGAGGATGAGTCCCAGGTTCGCGCGGAGCACTTCCGAACCGGGATTGTCCGCGAGCAGGGTGCGCGCCGCGTTGGCCGCCTCGTTATAGTGCCCGCGCTTGAATTCGAGGAGGGAGAGAAGGTTCAGGACGTCTTCGTCGTTGGGACGGATGCCGCGGGCCTTGTCGAGCTCTTCCCAGGCGCCCTCGAGGCGGCCCTCGCGTACGCCGCGCCGCGCCCGATTCAGGTGAAGGAGAAAGAGGCCCTGATCGACGGGGGACGGGTCGCCGGACGCGGTCTCCAAAGTCGTCCCTGGCGCGCGGCTACCCGACGCGACGGGGCGCGCGTCCCTTCGTCGTCAGGATGACGCGGTTCGTGCGCTCGTCGCGCATCCAGTGGACGGGCTTTCCCTCGGAGGTCGGGATGCCGCGAAAGGTCTCCGAGGCGGGCTTGCCGAATCCGCCGCCGAGCGTCGACTTCCCGTAGTAGGCGGCCAGCGTCTTTCGAACGTAGAGCTGCGTCTCGTCGTACGGCGGCACGCCGTCGTAGCGGTCCACCGCCGCCTCGCCCGCGTTGTATGCGGCGAGCGACTTGACGAGGTCGCCGCCGTAGTAGGACAGGAGGCGCGAGAGGTGTTGCGTGCCGGCCGCGATGTTCTGCCTCGGGTCGTGAACGTCGGAGACGCCGTGCTCGGCCGCGATCGCGGGCATCAGCTGCATGAGGCCCCGAGCCCCCTTCCTGGAGATGGCGGCGGGGTTGAACCCCGACTCGACGAGCATCACGGACTTGACGAGCTTCGGATCGACCGAGTTCGCCTGCGCCGAGGCCTCGATCAGATCGTCGAAGGCCGAGGCGCGGCGAACGCGGGCCGCGAGCCAGTCCTCGCTCGCCGCGAGCTTGGCCGGACCGTCGTTGTAAATGACGTGCCGCCCGGATTCGACCTTGACACGCACCTCGGCTCCGGCCGCCGGCGCAAGACCGACGACCACTCCCAGAAGGAGGAGCGTTCGAATCTTCATGGATTGGGAATGAAAATTATAGCCGACCGCCCGGTGGAGGCAAACGCCTGAGGCTCCGGAGGTTCCTCGGCGCCCGGCCTGTGCGCCGCGTCACGGGTCGCGCCCTACGACGCCGCGACCCGCGGGGGCTCGGCGAGGAGGTCCCGCACGGCCTCCGCCGCCGCCTTCAGGCCCGCCGGGAGAAGGTCCGGGTTCTTGCCGCCCGCCTGCGCCAGGTCCGGCTTCCCTCCGCCGCTTCCCGCGAGCGCCCGGCCGACCCGGGAGGCGATCTGCGAGGCCGGGAGCCGGCGCACGAGGTCCGGAGTGACGGCGATGATGACGGAGGTCTTGCCGTCGCCCGCCGTGCCGACCGCAACGACGCCGCTCTTGACCTTCGAGCGCAGCGTGTCCGAGAGGTTGCGCAGCTCGGGAATCGAAAGGCCCTCGACGACGCGCGTGACGACCGGGATCCCGCCGACCTCGATGCGACTGCCGTCGGAGCCGGAGTCGCCCGACGCGAGCTTCAGCTTCAGCGACGCGATCTCGCGCTCGAGCGCCTTGACGCGCTCCTCGCGCTCGCTCCACTTCGCGGGGAGCACGTCGCGCTCGACCTGCGCGAACGCGGCCAGGTCGTTCAGGATCCGCTCGTCCTTCGAAAGCAGGTCGACCGCGCCGAGCGAGGTCACCGCCTCGATGCGCCGCTGCCCCTGAGCGATGCCGCGGTCGGAGACGATCTTGAAGGCGCCGATCTCGCCGGTCCGCGGCACGTGGCATCCGCCGCAGAGTTCGGTCGAAAATCCGGGGACCTCGACGACCCTCACCCGCTCGCCGTACTTCTCGCCGAAGAACATGTCGGCGCCCCGCCGCCGGGCGTCGTCCATGGACATGACTTCCTTGGCGACCGGCTGGTCCCGGAGAACCTCCTCGTTGACGAGCCGCTCGATTTCGGAAAGCTGCGCCGGCGTCGTGGGAGAAGCAGCCGCGTAGTCGAAGCGCAGGCGGTCGGGCGCCACGAGCGAGCCCATCTGCCGGGCCGAGGGGCCGAGGACCTTGCGCAGGGCCGCGTGCAGCAGGTGCGTGCCGGTGTGGTTGGCCTGTGTCCGGCGTCGGGTCCACTCCGGAACTTCCATGTCGACGACCTGCCCGAGCTCGAGCCGCCCCCGGCCGACCGTCACCCGGTGGGCGATGAGGTTCGGCACCGGCTTCTGGACGTCCGAGACCTCGGCTTCGCCGCCGGTCCAGGTCCAGCGTCCGCGGTCGGCGACCTGGCCGCCGCCCTCCGGGTAAAAGACCGTCCGGTCGGTGACGACGTCTCCGCTCTGGCCGGCCTCGAGCAGGGAGACCTCCCGCCCGTCCCGGACCATGGCCTCGACGCGGGCGCCCGCGAGCCGGACGAAGTCCTGCTCCGGATAGCCGCGGAAGACCGAATGCGCTTCAGGCAGCTCGAGGCGCTCGAAGATGGACGCATCGGCCGCGTCGAACTTCTGCGAGGCCCGCGAGGACGCGCGCTGGCGCTCCAGCGACTCCTCGAAGCCCGCGCGATCGACCGCCACGCCCTCGTCGCCGGCGATCTCCTCGATGACCTCGAGCGGAATGCCGTAGGTGTCGTAGAAGCGGAAGACGGTGTCGCCGGAAAGGGCGGTCGCTCCCTCCCGGCGCAGGCGCTCGATGGCTTCGCCAACGCGATCGGCTCCCTCGGAGAGGGTCTTGCCGAACCGCTCCTCTTCCGGCGCGAGCACGCCCGCGACGGCCTGCCCCACCGACGCCGCCGCACCCGGCTCGAAGTAGACGCCGGCGAAGCCCCGGACGACCGTCGGCGCGAGCTCGTGAAGGAACGGGCGGTCGAGGCCGAGCCGGCGTCCGTATCGCATCGCCCGCCGGAGAATGCGGCGCAGCACGTAGCCGCGCCCCTCGTTGGATGGCAGGGCTCCGTCGGCGATCAGCATCGTCGAGGCGCGCACGTGGTCGGCGATGACGCGGAAGGGCGCATCCTCGGCGGCCATCCCGCCGCGGTACGTCTGGCCCGACATCCCTTCGATCTGCCGCAGGATCGGCGCGAAGAGGTCCGTGTCGAAGTTGTTGTTGACGCCCTGGAGAATCGCCGTGATCCGTTCGAGCCCCGCCCCCGTGTCGACGGAGGGGCGCGGCAGGGGCGTCATCTTGCCGGAAGAATCCCGCTCGAACTGCATGAACACGAGGTTCCAGATCTCGAGCGTGTCGTCTCCCGGCCCGTTGACCCGGTCGGGCGTGTTGCCGGCGAGGCTCGCGCCACGGTAGTAGTGGAGCTCGGAGCACGGCCCGCAGGGCCCGGTCTCCCCCATCGCCCAGAAGTTGTCCTTGGCCCCGAAGCGCAGGACGCGGGAGGCCGGAAGGTACCTCGCCCACAGCGCCGCGGCCTCGTCGTCGTCGGTGTAGACGGTCGCCCAGAGCCGCTCCGGATCGAGGCCGTAGCCGGACGCCGGGTCGGTGACGAGCTCCCAGGCGAAGCGGATGGCGTCGTCCTTGAAGTAGTCGCCGAACGAGAAGTTGCCGAGCATCTCGAAGAACGTGTGGTGGCGGCCGGTGTATCCGACGTTGTCGAGGTCGTTGTGCTTGCCCCCGGCCCGGACGCACTTCTGCGCGGTCGTGGCGCGCGCGTAATCGCGCCGCTCGCGGCCGGTGAAGACGTCCTTGAACTGGTTCATCCCCGCGTTGGCGAAGAGGAGTGTCGGGTCCTCGGCCGGGATCAGGGAAGACGAGGGCACGCGGCGGTGGCCACGCCCCTCGAAGTAAGCCAGGAATCGCTCGCGAACCTCAGTCGATTTCATACCAGCCCCGGATGATCTCAGAAATCCTTTCCGCCGGAAAACCTCGTCGCATCAGCGCGTCGAAGACCCGGCGCCGCCGAACCGGCGGCGCCATGTGCGCGCGCGCCTTCCAGAGCCTGTCGAACGCTTTCCGGAGGGCGGCGTCTTCCCGGTCCTCGGCGCCTTCGGCCGCGAACGCCTCCGCGATCGTCTCCTTCGCGAAGCCCCGGGATCGGAGCTCCCGCTCGATCCGCGCGCGGCCGTGCCGGGCGCCCCGAAGCCGGACGGCCGAGCGTGCGGCCGCAAGGTCGTCGAGCAGACCCTGCTCGGCCAGCCGGTCGAGCGCCTCCGCGATCGCGCCGGCCGCGAAGCCCCGTTCGCCGAGCGCCCGCGCGAGCTCCGCGCGGCCGCGCGCCCGGACCGAGAGCAGGCGCAGGGCCCTCTCGCGGGCCGCCGCCGCGGACGAGGGCTCCCGGGGAGGTGACTTTCGCCCCGCCGTTTAGGTTCTTCCCGTGGGCGTCTGGTTGGAGAAGTCGAAGGGCGACTCCTCCTGGAGCGGGTTGAAGTCGTTGGGCGTGTCGAGGGCCGCGTCCATTTCCTCGCGGGCGACGTCCGAGGTCGACTGGATGCCCTGGATCTTGAGCTTGAACTCGTTGGGGTTCGTCGCGCGCTTCAAAGCTTCCTCGAGCGTGATGAGGCCGGACTTGTAGAGACCGTAGAGCGACTGGTCGAAAGTCTGCATCCCGTACTGCGACGTTCCCTGCTGGATCGCGTCCTTGATGTACTTCGTCTTTTCCTTGTTCTCGATGCACTCCCGGACGTAGTTGGTCCGGATCAGGATCTCCGCCGCCGGCACGCGGCCGAGGCCGTCGGCCCGCGGCATCAGGCGGAGCGAAACCGCCGCCTTCAGCACCGCGCCGAGCTGGAGCCGGATCTGCTTCTGCTGGTGGGGCGGGAAGACCGCGATGATGCGGTTGATCGTTTCGGTGGCGTCGAGCGTGTGGAGCGTCGAGAACACGAGGTGGCCCGTCTCGGCGGCCGTGAGGGCCGTCTCGATCGTCTCGTAGTCGCGCATTTCGCCGACGAGGATGACGTCGGGATCCTGGCGCAGGGCGCTGCGCAGCGCGATGGAGAAGCCCTTGGTGTCGACGTCGACCTCGCGCTGGTTCACGATCGACTTCTTGTCGCGGTGCAGGAACTCGATCGGGTCCTCGACCGTCATCACGTGCTCGTTGCGAGTCGTGTTGATGTGGTCGATCATCGCGGCGAGCGTCGTCGACTTGCCCGACCCGGTCGTCCCGGTGCACAGGACCAGGCCGCGCTGCTCCTGGCAGATCTTCTCGAGGACCGGCGGCAGGAGGAGGTCCCGGATCGAGAGGATCTTGGCCGGAATGACGCGGAGCACGAGGCCGACGGTGCCGCGCTGCTGAAAGATGTTGCAGCGGAAACGTCCCAGGTTCGGCACGTTGTAGGCGATGTCGATCTCGAAGTTGTTCTTGAACTTCTCTTTCTGGCGGGCCGACATGATCGAAAAGGCCATGGCGATCGTGTCTTCCTGCATCAGCCGCCGCATGTCCGCCAGCGGAATGAGCGTTCCGTCGATGCGGATGACGGGAAATGCGCCGACTTTCAGGTGCAAGTCGGACGCCTTCCGCTCGACTGCAATCTTCAGCAGATCGTTGATATGCATGGGTTTGTTTTCCTCGGTTGGAGGCTAGATTACGCTCGTTGTCGGGGGAATGAAAGCTGTCAGCTTTCCGCCGTCCGCGCGCCGCTGCCCGGGTGGCGACCTGCGGCTCTCCGTTTAACTCATTGAGCTAAAAAAGGATAGCCGACACTTACCGGACCGCCGCTTCGACCGGCAGCGGCGTCAGCCAGCCGTACCGGTCCGGGGCGTCGCCGGCAATCAGGGAAAAGAAGTCCTTCTGGATCCGCTCGGTGATCGGTCCCCGCCGGCCCGCGCCGACGACGATGCGGTCGACCGATCGGATGGGCGTGATCTCCGCGGCCGTGCCGGTGAAGAAAATCTCGTCGGCGATGTAGAGCATCTCGCGGGCGATCTGCTGCTCGACCACCGTGTATCCGGCGTCGCGGGCGATCGTCATGACCGAGTCACGGGTGATGCCCGGGAGGATCGTGCCGGCGAGCGGCGGCGTCAGGATGCGGCCCCCGTAAACGACGAAGATGTTCTCGCCGCTGCCCTCCGAGACCCGGCCCGCGTTGTCGAGAGCGATGCCCTCGCTGAAACCGTTCGTCACGGCCTCCATCTTGATGAGAGCCGAGTTGAGGTAGTTGCCGGTGGCCTTCGCCATCGCCGGAAACGTGTTCGGCGCCATGCGGTTCCAGGACGACACGCAGACGTCGACTCCCCGCTCCAGGGCCTCCTCGCCGAGGTACTTGCCCCAGCGCCAGACCGCGATCATGACGTCGACCGCGCTGTTGAGCGGGTTGACGCCGAGGGCGCCCAGCCCGCGGTAGATGACCGGCCGGATGTAGCACTCGTCGTAGCCGTTCGCCCGGATGGTCTCGAAGATCGCCTCCTTGAACTCCGCCGGGGAGTGCGGGACGTCCATCCGGTAGACCTTGCAGGAGTCGAAGAGCCGCTTGATGTGCTCGTCGATGCGGAAAACGGCCGAGCCCTGCTTCGTCCTGTAGAGGCGGGCGCCCTCGAACATGGCCGAGCCGTAGTGAAAGACGTGGGCGAAGGCGTGGATCTTCGCGTCGGCGAAGTCCACCAGCCGGCCGTTCATCCAGACCTTCTTGACGTCGTCGTAGGACATTGATGGCCTCCGCTCGGACGAGATGACCGCGAGTATTCCCCGCCCCGGGGAAGGAGTCAATGCACGCCGCGTGCGAGCGCGGCCCGCGCGAGCGCCAGCGCGGAGACGACGGCCGTTTCCGCGCGGAGCTTTCCGGCCGAAAGTGACGCCGTCATCCAGCCGGCCGCGATCGCCGCACGCTCCTCCTCCCCGGTCCAGCCGCCTTCCGGCCCCACGAGAAGCGAGGTCGGCGCCGGCGCGAGCTCCGCCGGAAACGGTTCGCCGCGCGGGTCGAGCAGGAACCGGTGTCCCGCCGGAGCGGCGGCGAGCGCCTGCGCCAGGTCGACCGGTCCCTCGACGCGCGGCCAGCGGGCCCGCTCCGACTGCTTGGCGGCCTCGGCGATCACGCGCGACAGCCGCGCCGCAAGCGACCCGCTCGCCCGCTCGGACTGCGTCCGCTCGCTGACGACGATCGTCAGCGTCGCCGCGCCGAGCTCCGTCGACTTCTCGGCGATCCAAGAGAGGCGCTCGGGGCGCACCGCGGCGGCGAGGATGTGGATGGGCGGGAGCGGGTCCGGCGGCGTCTCCCCGACGCGCGCAACGCGGACCTCGAACGCGCCGCGGCCGGCGTCGGCGATCGGCCCCTCGGCCTCGCGGCCGCTGCCGTCGACGAGGACGACAAAATCTCCGGGCGAGAGCCGCCGCGCGCGGGCATGCGCGACGTCGGCGCCTTCGAGACGGAAGGTCTCGCCGGCCGCGGGCAACCGATCTACGACGAAGCGCGCGCGAGGCAGAGACATGCCCACTCCTTTTCCGTCCGGCGCCCGGCGAGCTTCCAGCGTCCGGTCCGCATCCGGGCGAGCACGTCCGGCTCTCGCTCCCGCGTGACGCCGGACAGGATGACGCGGCCGCTCCGGCCGGCGCGCGCCAGGATCCGCCCGGCTTCCGGCAGGATCTCCTCGGCGAGCATGTTGGCGAGCACCAGGTCGAAGACCCCCGCCGCCGCGGCGAGCGGGCCGGCGTACAGGTGCACCCTCCCGCCGAACGCGTGGCGACGCAGGTTCTCCCGCGCGACGAAGACGGCCTCGGCGTCGGTGTCGAGGCCGAACGCGGCGCGCGCGCCCAAGGCCGCCGAGGCGAGCGCCAGAACGCCCGAGCCCGTCCCCACGTCGAGGACCGAGCGTCCCGAAAGCTCCTCCTCCTCGAGGGCGAGGAGCGCGAGCCGCGTCGACTCGTGCGCGCCGGTGCCGAAGGCCCGGGAGGCCGGCAGGCGAAGGGCGATCCGGCCGATCGGCGGCTCGGCGTCGCTCGGGTCCCCCGGATCGATCCAGAGGCGCCGGCCGACCGTGAATGCGCGGGACGCGGCACGGAACGCCTCGAGCGGATCGCCCTCCGGGATGTCGGTCGTCAGCGCGTGGCGGATGCCGCGGGCGCGCAGGCGCCCCGACGCGTCGCGGGCCGTTTCCGCCTCCCGGAAGAACGCGACGAGATCGCGGCCTTCCTGCTCGAAACCGAGGGGATCGTGGAGCGAGAGGAGGCCGAGCACGGCGTCGTCGCCGGCCTTGCGGGGAACGAGGAGGCGGCTGAAGCGGGAGCGGTGCAACTCCCTAGGAGAATATCTTCTTCGCCTTGCCGAGGACGCCCTTGTCCGCGACGGGCGCGCCCGTCAGCTCCGCGTACTTTCGGAGGAGTTCCTTCTCCGCCTTGGACGGCTTTTCCGGGATGCGCACGCCGACGCGGACGATCAGGTCGCCGCGGCCCGAGCGGCCGAGCCGGCGGACACCCTTGCCGCGCAACCGGACCTCGGCGCCGACCGCCGTCCCGGCGTCGATCGAGACCTTTTCCTCGCCCTCGAGTGTCGGCGCCGTGACCTCGCCCCCGAGGACGAGCGTCGGGAACGGCAGTTCGAGGCGAACGACCACGTCGTCGCCCTCGCGCTGGAAGACCTCGTCGTCGGCGACGGTCAGAACGACGTAGAGATCGCCGGCCGGCCCGCCGTTGGGGCCCGCGTCTCCCTCGCCGGTGAGCCGGAGGCGCGAGCCCGACTCGACGCCGCCCGGGATCCGGATCGACAGCTCCTTCTTGGCGCGTCGGCGGCCCTCGCCCGAGCACGTCCGGCAGGGGTGATCGATGAGGCGTCCTTCACCCCGGCAGGCGGCGCACGGCCGCGTCATCGTCAGGAAGCCCTGCGAGACGCGCTGGCGCCCGGCGCCCCGGCAGGTGGGGCAGGTCCGCGGCGCCGTCCCCCCGGCCGCCCCGGAACCCTCGCAGACGTCGCAGACCTCGAGGCGCGAGATGGCGATCGGCGCCTCGACGCCGTGGGCCGCGTCGCGAAACGAGATTTCCATCCGATAGACGAGGTCGCTTCCCGGCGTCGGGCCCGACGGCCCTCCCCCGCCGAAACCGAAGATGCCGCTGAAGAGATCCGAAAGGTCGCCGAATCCCGACGCGTCGAAGCCCGGAAAGCCCCCGAACCCGCCGCCCGCCGCGGAGGCCGCGTGGCCGAACTGGTCGTAACGGGCCCGCTTCTCGGGGTCCGAGAGCACGGCGTACGCCTCGGAGGCCTCCTTGAACTTCTCGGCGGCGTCCGGATTGTTGGGGTTGCGGTCGGGATGGTACGTCAGCGCGAGCTTGCGGTAGGCGGACTTCAACCCGGCGGCGTCGGCGTCGCGGGATACGGCGAGGATTTCGTAATAGTCGCGCTTGGATTTCATGGATGCTCTCTTCGCGTTCGGATTCTCGCGAACCCGCCGCGCCCGATTCGGTCAGCTCGTCGCGGCCGCGCCCCCGGCGCCGGCGCGAGCCAGCATGACCCGCGTCAGGACCTTGGAGACGCCCTGCATGTCGAAAATGGCCTCGTTGAACGCCTCGCGCGAGTCGCCGACGGCGATCTCGCGGGAGCGCTTCAGCGTCTCCTCGATGCGCTGTCGCTCGTCGTCGGCGAGCCCTCCACCGAACTCTCCGAGGACCCGCTCGTTGGAGGCGATCATTCCCTCCAGCCGGTTCTTGATCGCCGCGATCTCGCGCCGTTCGTGGTCCGCCTCGGCGAAGGCCGAGGCCTCCTTGATGATCTTGTCGATCTCGTGCTGCGACAGGCCGCCGGCCGGATTGATCTGCATGCCCTGGGCCTTGCCCGTGGCGAGGTCGCGGGCCGACGTGTTCACGATGCCGTTGGAGTCGATGGCGAACGTCACTTCGATCTGGGGTACGCCGCGCGGGGCCGCCGGGATTCCGACGAGCTCGAACCGGCCGAGCGACTTGTTGTCCTTGGCGATCTCGCGCTCGCCCTGGAGGACGTGGATCTCGACGACCGACTGGTTGTCCGCGACGGTCGTGAAGACCTTCGTGTTCTTGGTCGGGATGGTGGAGTTGCGCTCGATCAGCTTTTCGAAGACGCCCCCGTGCATCTCGATGCCGAGCGAGAGCGGCGTCACGTCGAGGAGGACGACGTCCTTGATCTCGCCCTTCAACACGCCGCCCTGGATCGCCGCGCCGATCGCGACGACCTCGTCCGGGTTGATGTCGCGGTTGGGCTCGCGGCCGAAGAGCTCCGCCACCATGCGCTGGACCTTGGGCGTGCGCGTCTGGCCGCCGACGAGGATGACCTGGTCGACGTCCGAGGGCTTCAGGCCCGCCGCGGCCAGGGCGTCGAGGCACGGAGCGGCCGTCCGATCGATGAGGTCCGCGACCAGGCCTTCAAACCGCTCCCGCGTGATGGTCCGGTTGATGTGCTTGGGGCCCGAGGCGTCGGCCGAGATGAACGGCAGCGTGATCGTCGTCTCGTTGGCGGTCGACAGCTCGCACTTGGCTTTCTCGGCCGCCTCCTTGAGGCGCTGGAGGGCCATCCGGTCCTGGCGCAGGTCGATGCCCGTCGCCTTGCGGAAGTCGTCGAGCAACCAGTCCATGATCTTCTTGTCGAAGTCCTCGCCGCCGAGGTACGTGTCGCCGGCCGTGGCCTTGACCTCGTAGATCCCGTCGCCGAGCTGCAGGATCGAGATGTCGAACGTGCCGCCGCCCAGGTCGTACACGGCCACGGTCTCGCTGCCCTTGCGGTCGAGACCGTACGCGAGCGAGGCGGCCGTGGGCTCGTTGATGATGCGCAGGACTTCGAGGCCGGCGATGCGGCCGGCGTCGCGCGTGGCCTGGCGCTGGGCGTCGTCGAAGTAGGCGGGAACCGTGATGATCGCCTCGGTGATCTCCTCGCCGAGGGCCTCCTCCGAGAACTCCTTGATCTCCGACAGGATGAAGGCCGAGATTTCCTCGGGGCTGTACTCGCGGGCCCGGGCGCGGATCTTGACGTCGCCGTTGACCGCGCGCACGATCTCGTAGGGCAGGACCTCCCGCGCGTGCTGGGTCTCCTCGGCGTCGTATTTCCGGCCGACCAGCCGCTTGACCGCGAAGACCGTGTTCATCGGGTTGGTGATGGACTGCCGCTTGGCGATCTGGCCGACGAGCCGCTCCCCGTCCTCGGTGAAGCCGACGATCGAGGGCGTCGTCCGGCTGCCCTCGCGGTTCGTCAGGACCTGGGGGGTCGCCCCCTCGACCACGGAGACGCAGCAATTGGTGGTTCCGAGGTCGATGCCGAGGATCTTGCCCACGCTGCCTCCTGCTTTCCTACTCGTTCCCGGCCGGCGGCTCGCCGTCGCCGCCGCTGTCGCGCACCGCCACCTTCACGAACGCCGGCCGGATGAGGCGGTCGTTCAGGAAGTAGCCCTTCTGCATCTCCTCGACGATGGTGTTGGCGGGAACCGACTCCGTCTTTTCCGTGGCGACCGCCTCGTGGAGGTTCGGATCGAACGTTCCGCTCGTGTCGATCGGGATCAACCCGTAGCGTTTCCACAGCTCGCCGAGCTGCTTGCGGATGATGGCGATGCCCTGGCCGAAGTCGCTCTCGAGGTCCTCCGGCCGCGCGTGCGCCAGGGCCCGTTCGAAGTTGTCGAGGATCGGCAGGAAGTCGTGGGCGAAGCCCGCGAGCGCGATCTTGAAGTACTCCTGCCGTTCCCGCTCGCTGCGCTTCTTGTGGTTCTCGAACTCGGCGAGCTTGCGCAGGTGCCGGTCCTTGAGCTCCTCGATCTCCTTCTGGATCCCGCGGAGCTTGTCCTCGGCGGCGGCGAGCGCCGTGACCTCCACTTCGCCGAGGGCGGCCTCGAGGGAGTCGCCCGAGTCCCGGACCTCGAGCGTGTCCTCGTCGATCGGCCGTCCGTCGCGGTCGCGGTCGCTCATTCGGGAAGGCCCTCCCTCAGGCGTTCCTCGCGCCGGTCGAGCCGCTCCGAGACGGCCCGCCCCAGCAGTTCCACGACGGGAATCACGCGCGTGTACTCCCGCCGGGCGGGTCCGATGACTCCCAGCATTCCCGTCAGTGTCTCTCCCGTGCCGTAGGAGGTCAAGACGGCCGAAAGGCGGGGATCGACCGAATGGTCGTCCTCGGACCCCAAAACGACGCTCGTGCCGGGCGAATCGAGATACCGGGAGACAAGGTCGAGCACCCGGGCCTTTTCGTCGAAGGCCTGGAAGATGCGCTTCATCGAGAAGACGTCGGCGAACTCGGGCTTTTCGAGGAGCCTCGCCGTTCCGTCATAGAAGAGTTGATCTTCCCCGTCCTTGCGTTCGAGGGCCCGCCGCGCGAGGACCGACGCTCCGCCCAGGATTCGGCCGGCTTCGGCGCGCTCGCGGGCGAGCGCCGCCGCCAGCCGCCGGCGGACCTCGTGGAGCGTCAGGCCGCCGTACTCGCGGGTCAGCCGCTCCGACAGCGCGTCGAGCTCGGCGTTCGAGTAGGTCACGTCGGTCTCGAGCACGCGCGAGATGACGACGTCGGGATCGTTGACCTGGACGCAGAGGATCTTGCCCGGGGCGACGGCCAGGAACCGAAGGCTCTTGACGACCGTGTGGAGCGCGTCCGGGGCGACGACGAAGCCCACCTCGCCCGAAAGCTGCGACAGGAGGCGCGAGGCCGCCGTGAAGAGCCGGCTGACGTCGGCTCCGGCGGAGTCGAGGTCCGAGTCGACCTGCTCGCGGACGTCGGCCCCGACTTTGCGCTGCCGCATGAGCTCGTCGATGTAGACCCGGTAGGCGCGGTCGGTCGGCACACGGCCGGCCGAGGTGTGGGGCTGGGCGAGATATCCCCCGTCCGTCAGGTCGGCCATGATGTTGCGGATCGACGCCGGTGAAAGACCGAAGCGGTTCGACTTGAAAAGCGTCCGCGAGGAGACCGGGTGCCCGGTGTCGACGTGGACCCGGATGATCTCCCGCAGGATCGCGCGGCTTCGGGCGTCGAGAGAAGCCATGCCTAGCACTCTTCCATCGAGAGTGCTAATGATACCAGACCGCGGACGGCCGGCTTTAGACTCGGCGGGTGCCGGACGATGTCGTCGCCCAGTCGCTGGTGCTCGTCGGGGCGGGCCGGGCGGGAGCCGCGTTCGCCCGATCCTGGCGGGCCGCCGGTGGCTCGATCGCGCGGCTCATCGGCCGCGACGCGGCGAAGCGGTTGCCGGCGGGCCTCGAGGGGACGCCGCGCGCCTCAGCCGATTCCCCGGGTCCGGCGTGCGACGTGCTCGTGCTCGCGGTGCCGGACGACGCGATCGCTCAGGTCGCGGCCGAGCTCGCGCCCCGGCTGTCCTGCGGCTGCGTCATTCATCTCTCGGGCGCGCTCTCGAGCGAGGTCCTCAAACCGTTTGCCGACCGCGGAGCCGCCGTGGCGTCGGTCCATCCCGTCCGCCCGTTCACGGGCGCTCCGAGCGAGGACTGGCGGGGCGCTTTCGTCGCGATCGAGGGAAATCCGGCGGGCGCCGTGCTCGGAGACCGGATCGCCCGAGCGGTCGGTGCCCGGCCGCATTCGATCGCTCCGGGCGCCAAGCCGCTGTACCACGCCTCGGCCTCGCTCGCCGCCGGCGGGGCGGCCGCGGTCCTGGCCGTCGCGGTGCGCGGATGGGTGGATGCGGGCATCCCCGAGGATGTCGCGCGCGAGGCGCTTTCGGCGCTCGCGGTCCGCGCCGTGGACGCCGTCGGCCACCGAACGTTCGCGGAAGCCTTCACCGGAGCCGTCGCGCGACGCGACGTCGGCACGGTCGAGGCGCACGCCGAGGCCCTCGCCGGGCGCTCCGACGTCCTGGTGCTCTATCGCACGCTGGCGAACGAGATTCTCGAGCGCACGCCCGGGCGCGGAAGGGAATCGGAGATCCGGCGGATTCTCGCCGACGCCGCTGCGCGGCGTTAGGGGTGCAAGCGGGGTGCCCGTAACCCTCTCAGGGTGTTACAATTTCGGGTAGTCCGCAGCCCGCGAGCCGCCGGTGGCGCCGCGCGCTCGGACCCAAAGCCATGGTGTTCTTCAATTACGCCACGATGCAGATGGCGGCCAAGGTCGTGTACTACGGCCCCGGTCTGTGCGGGAAGACCACCAATCTCCACCACATCTACGGCCGAACGGCGCCCGGCTCCCGGGGCGAGATGGTTTCCCTCGAGACGGAGACCGACCGCACCCTGTTTTTCGATCTGCTGCCGCTCGACGTCGGCGTCATCGGAGGGTTCAAGACCCGGGTGCAGCTCTACACGGTCCCGGGCCAGGTCTTCTACAACACCACCCGCAAGCTCGTCCTGAAGGGCGTCGACGGCATCGTGTTCGTGGCCGACTCGCAGCGGGCGATGAGGGAAGCCAACGTCGAGTCGCTCGCGAACCTGAAGACGAATCTCGCCGAGATCGGCGTGAAGCTCGACGAGATCCCGCTCGTCCTCCAGTACAACAAGCGCGATCTCGCCAACATCCTGTCGCTCGAAGAACTCGAAGCGAGCCTGAACCCCGAGAAGCTCTTCGAGAGCTACGAGGCTTGCGCGGTTCTCGGCCAGGGCGTCTTCGAGACCCTCAAGGCGATTTCGAGGCTGACGCTGCGATCGCTGAAGAAGAGAATGCTCGGCGAAGAAAAGGCTCCGGCCGCCTCGAAACCGGCGGCGCCACCGAAGCCCCTGGCCGCCGCGGCGGAACAGCCGCCGGCACCCCGTCCCTCCCCGGCCCCGCCGCCGCCTCCCCCGCCGGCCGACGATCTGCAGGAGGCGCTCGACGTCGACCCCGGCACCTTCTCGGAGGGCCCGCCGGTCGTCGCCAAGGCCTACGAGCTCAATCAGCCGCCGGGCGCGTTCGACGCCACCGACGTCGAGACGGTGCAGGAGTTCGAGCAGGCCCTGGATTCCCTGGACGCTCCGCTGCCGGAGGCCCCGGCCGCAGCCGCCGCCTCGAGCTCCGCGGTTTCGCCGCCGGACGGCGAGATCGCCGAGGTGACCTTTGCCGAGGCGTCGCGGCCCGAGCCGGAAAAGGCGATCGTCGAAGAAGTTCGCCACGTCAAGGTCCGCTCCAACATCGACATCCTCGCGGAGCTCGAGCGCCTCCGGAAGACGTCGACCTCCGGACCCGCGGAGGGCGACAAGGCGAAGCCCCGCCGACCCGCGACGGGAATCTCGGTCGACGACCTTCTCGCCTCGAGCCTCAACCATCGCAAGGAAGTCAGCAAGGTCTTCGAGATCCAGGTCCCGCGGCGCCAGCTTTCCCAGGGGCACCAGGTCACCGTCGGGCTCCGGTTCGAGGACAAGGCGGGCAAGGAGCTCGGCAACGCCCAGTCGTTCTCGTTCGAGCTCCAGTCGCGCAGCGACATCGAGCGGCTCCTCCTGTCGTTGAAGTTCCACATCCTCGGAAAGTGAGTTCGCGCACGTGCGAGGTCATCCTCCCGGGCGGCGAAGGTCCAACTGATTCGCGCATAGCCGTCGAAACTGTCCCCCCCCCGAGACACTGTACGGAAAAGACTTTGCATTCCCTGGAGCCGGAGGTTTAACCTTTTTCCATGCGGACCCGCCTGAACGTCACGCGGCATGGCTTTGCCGTCTTCGCCGCGTGCGTCGCGGCGGGTTGCGCGAGTACTCCGCGGCCGACGCCCGGCGCGACCGGGATGCCGGCGAAACCGCCGAGCGCCGAGGAGCAGGTGATGGCCGCCGCCACCGAGGAGTTCCAACTCGGACGCGACGCCGCTCTCGCCGGGGACTTCGAGTGCGCGCGGTACCAGTTCGGGCGCGCGATCACGACGCTTCGCCCGCCGACCGGGCCGCTCCCGTCGCCCGAGATGCAGTCCTTCTCGTTCGAGCTCTACGACGGGATCCAGCGCTACGAGGCGCTCGCCGGCGCGACCGAGGAAGCCGGCACCTCGCACGGGGAGGTGACTCCGGAGCTCGCGGCCGACATCGAGGCGCCCGAGGCGAGCCCCGAGGCGATCGCGACGGCGCGGCAAGCCGTCGCGTCGGACGTTCCGCCGGTCCGGCCGGACGTGCCGATCGTCGTCAACGACGCCGTCCTGCGGGTCATCGCCGCCTTCCAGAGCGACACGCTGCACGACAAGATCGCGGCCGGGCTCTCCCGTTCGGGGCGGTACCTGCCCATGATCCACCAGGTCTTCGCGGAGGAGGGGCTGCCGCAGGACCTCGCGATGATCGCGTTCATCGAATCCTCGTTCCTCCCCCACGCCCGGTCCCCCAAGTCGGCCCACGGCATCTGGCAGTTCATGCCCCGGACCGGCCGGCAGTACGGCCTGAAGTCCAACGGCATCGTCGACGAGCGCAGCGACCCGGAGAAGGCGACCCGCGCCGCGGCGAAGTACCTCGGGTACCTGCACGAGATCTTCGAGGACTGGTACCTCGCGATGGCGGCCTACAACGCGGGCGAAGGCAAGATCCTGCGGGCGATGGACCGCACCGGTGCACGCGATTTCTGGGACCTCGCTCGCACCAACGCGATCCGCAAGCAGACGCAGAACTACGTGCCGGCGTTTCTCGCGGCCGTCCTCATCTCGAAGAACCCGGAGCACTACGGGTTCGAGGTCGTGCTCGAGCCGCCCCTCGAGTTCGAGACCGTGCGCCTCGAGCGGCCGATCAGCATTCAGGACGTGGCCCGCGTGACGGCGATTCCGTTCGAGGATCTCCAGGGCCTCAACCCGGAGCTGCGCTCGCCGATCACCCCCCAGCAGCCCGAAGGCTACGACCTGAAGGTGCCGGGCGGAAGCCGCGAGGCGCTGCTTCTCGCGCTCGCGTCCGTTCCGACGGCCCGCCCGCCCTCCTTCAAGACGCATGTCGCCAAGAAGGGCGACACCTTGCCGAAGATCGCGCGCCGCTACGGCGTTCCTGTCAGCACGCTCGCGTCCGCCAACTCGATGACGACCAAGTCCCGGGTGGCCAGCGGCCAGGAAATCATGGTTCCGGTGAAGTCGGCGAGCGCCTCGAACAAGAAGACCTCCAAGAACGGCACGGCGCGCGTGGCCCGCAAGGTCGAAGCACCGGCCAAGCCGGCCCCCGCCAAGAGCTACAAGGTCAGAGACGGAGACACGCTCTATCAGATCGCCCTTCGGCACGGGACGACCGTGGCCGAAATCCTCGCGGTCAACGGCCTCGGCGGGTCCGGGACTGATCAAGCCGGGGGACAAGCTGAAGATCCCGAATACCGGGAAGTAAGCAGTAAGCAGTAAGCAGTAAGCAGTAAGCAGGCTACTCCTGCCGTTTGCCGTCCGCCGTCCGCTCCCTGCGTCTGCTACCATCTCCTCGTCCTCATCCCCGATCAGGCCTCCTCGGCCCCGAGGAGGTTCCATGCTCGCCCGGGTTCATTCCGCCGCCACGCTCGGAATCGAGGCGCGCGTGCTCGACATCGAGGTCGATGCGTCCGACGGCCTGCCTCGATTCACCATCGTCGGCCTCCCCGACGCCGGAGTGCGCGAGGCGCGCGATCGCGTCCGGTCCGCCCTGCGCAACGCGGGCTTCGCGGTCCCGTCGGGGGCCGTCACCGTCAACCTCGCCCCGGCCGACTTCCGGAAATGCGGCGCGGCGCTCGACCTTCCGGTGGCCCTCGGCCTGCTGTGGCTCGGCGGGACGCGGCCGGCGGGCCCGACCCGCCGCGTCTTCGTCGGCGAGCTCGGCCTGGGTGGACAGGTTCGCGCCGTGCGGGGCGCGTTGTGCCTGGCGCTCGCGGCCCGCGACGCCGGCTTCCAGCAGATCGTGCTGCCCGCCGCGAGCGCGCTCGAGGCCGCGGCCATCGAGGGCATCGAGGTCATTCCCGTCGCCCACCTGACCGCCGCCGTCGAGCACGTCCTCGGGACCCGGCCGATCGCGCCCCTCGCCCTCGGCGAGGGCATGGGCGGCGACAATCCCGCCCCCGATTTCGGCGACCTCCGCGGGCAGCTCGTCGCCCGCCGCGCGGCCGAGATCGCCGCGGCCGGAGGCCACCATCTGCTCCTGACGGGGCCGCCCGGCGCCGGCAAGACGATGCTCGCCCGGCGGCTGCCCGGGATCCTCGCGCCACTTTCGCGCTCCGAGGCGATCGAGGTCACGCGCATCCACTCCGTCGCCGGGGTTCTTCCCGCCGGCGCGGGCCTCGTCGGGGCGCCGCCGTTTCGCGCCCCCCATCACGGGACTTCGACGGCCGGGCTCGTCGGCGGGGGCGCTCGCCCGGTCCCCGGCGAGATCTCGCTCGCTCACCGCGGCGTCCTCTTCCTCGACGAGCTTCCGGAGTTCCGGCGCGACGCGCTCGAGGCGATCCGCCAGCCGCTCGAGGAACGATCGATCACGGTCGTTCGCGTCGGCGGCGCCTGCGTCTTTCCCTGCGACGTGCTGCTCGTCGCGGCGCGCAATCCCTGCCCCTGCGGTTTCGCGGGCGACCCGCGGCGGGCCTGCGCCTGCGACCCGAGGGAGCGCGCGCGCTACGCCCGCAGGGTCTCCGGCCCCCTGCTCGATCGGATCGACCTGCACGTCACGATGCGCGCGCTCGCGTGGTCCGACCTCCAGACCGCGCGGCCTGCGGAAACGTCCGAACGGATCCGGGCGCGCGTCGAGCGGGCGCGGGCACGCGCCGCGCGCCGCGCCGGAAGGCCGGGCTCCCGCAATGCCGACCTCACTGCACAGGAACTTGTGCAATGCGCCGCGCTCGATGCCGCCGGCCGGCGCGTCCTGGAGACCGGCGTGTGGCGCCTGCAGCTCTCGGCGCGGGCGATCCACCGGGCCCTGCGCGTCGCGCGCACGATCGCCGATCTCGAAGAGAGCGAATGTGTCACGCCGCCGCACCTGTCCGAAGCGCTGGCTTTTCGTCCCCCGGCCTTCGCGCCTTCCGTTTCCTGCCCGGACGAGCAGGTTGACAGGGGGGGGAGGCGCCCATAGGATCGACGGCAACATCCGGAGCGTCGGCTCCGGAGTCAACTCTCGAACCGGTCCGGCGGGCGTACACGGAAGATGCTCGCGCGAGCCGAGGAAGGAGGAACCGTTGAAGTACAACACGATCATCTTCGTGCCGCACGCCCGGGCGCGTTTTCGCAAGCTGACCATCTCTTCCCGGTTCCTCGGCCTCTCGGCGGCGGCCGCCGCGACGCTTCTCGTCGCCGCGGTCGTGTTCGGATGGGCCTACTTCGCGTCGGCGCGCCGCGACCGGCAGTACCGGTTCGCCGTCGCCGAGAACGCGCGCCTGCGTTCGAGTGCCACGGCCCTCCATCAGCGGCTCGACGGCATCACCCGGCGGCTCTCGGAGTTCGAGGCGCGGACCCGTCGGCTCGCGATCGTCGCCGGCCTCTCCGACTCCGTCTCGGGCGGCGTCGGCGGTCCGGACGTGCACTCCGGAAGCGGTCCCGCGTGGAGCGACCAGAGCGCGCTGCTCGACTCGAGGCTCTCTCTGCTCGAGAAGCAGTTCTCGCGGCGCTCGGCGCTGATCGCGTCGACGCCCACGGTCTGGCCCGTGCACGGCGTCGTGACCTCGGCCTTCGGGCTGCGGACCGATCCGTTCGACGGCGGAGCCGCCGCGCACGAAGGCATCGACATCTCGACCTCTCGCGGCGAGCCCGTGCTGGCGACGGCCGACGGCACGGTCCTGCTGTCGGGCTGGGCGGGCGAGTACGGACGGGCGATCGAGATCGTCCACAATGACCGCTACGTCACGCTCTACGGTCACCTCGACCAGACGCTCGTCTCCGAAGGCCAGACGATCCGCCGGGGCGATCGCGTGGGCCTCGTCGGCTCGACCGGACGCTCGACCGCGCCTCACCTGCACTACGAGGTGCACGTCGACGGCCGGGCGGTCAACCCGCTCGAGTACATCCTGGAATCGCGCTGACCGCCCGGACCGTCGGCTTCCCGGAGCGCCGGAAGCGCTGACGCCCCTCGACTCCCCCGCGAATCCGAAATAAACTCCCGCCCTTCAGGTGTTAACGGCCAGAACATGATCGACCGATTCCTCGCCAAGATTTTCGGCACGCAGCACGAGCGCGACTTGAAGAAGCTCGCTCCGCGGGTCGAGCGGATCAACGCCCTGGAGCCCGGGATCCAGAAGCTCTCGGACGAGGAGCTGCGCGGGAAGACGGCCGAGTTCCGGGCCCGGATCGCCAGGGCCGTCGAGGGCGCCCACGAGGACGACCGGAAGGCCGCGCGCGACGCGGTCCTCGACGAGATCCTGGAGGAAGCCTTCGCCGTGGCCCGCGAGGCCTCCGTCCGGGCGCTCGGGATGCGGCCCTTCGACGTCCAGCTCATCGGGGGCATGGTCCTTCACCAGGGCAAGATCGCCGAGATGAAGACCGGCGAGGGCAAGACCCTCGTCGCGACCATGCCCGTGTACCTGAACGCCCTGACGGGCCGCGGGGTCCACGTCGTGACGGTCAACGACTACCTCGCCCGGCGCGACGCCGAGTGGATGGGCAAGATCTACGGGTTCCTGGGCCTGACGGTCGGCTGCATCCAGAACAACCTGCTCGACGACGAGCGCAAGAAGGCGTACGCCTGCGACGTCACCTACGGGACGAACAACGAGTTCGGTTTCGACTATCTCCGCGACAACATGAAGTTCGAGCTCGACAACATGGTGCAGCGTGACCACGTGTACGCCATCGTCGACGAAGTCGACTCGATCCTCATCGACGAGGCCCGCACGCCGCTCATCATCTCGGGCCCGTCCGAGGAGAACACGGACGTCTACTACCGCTGCAACCGCGTCATCCCGCACCTCTCCAAGGGCAAGGAGGAGAAGGACAAGCACGGCAACAAGACGACGACCGGCGACTACCTCGTGGATGAGAAGGCCCGGACCGCGGTCCTGACGGAGGAGGGCGTGGCGAAGGCCGAGAAGCTCCTCGGGATCGACAACATGTACGAGCTCACGAACATCGACCTCCTCCACGGGGTCGAGCAGGCGCTGCGGGCCCACGCTCTCTACCGCAAGGACGTCGAGTACATGATCAAGGACGGCCAGGTCCTGATCGTCGACGAGTTCACGGGTCGCGTGCTGCCGGGCCGGCGCTGGTCCGACGGCCTCCACCAGGCCGTCGAGGCGAAGGAGAACGTCAAGATCGAGCGCGAGAACCAGACCCTCGCGACGATCACTCTCCAGAACTACTTCCGCCTCTACGAGAAGCTCGCCGGCATGACCGGCACGGCCGACACCGAGGCCTCCGAGTTCCACCAGATCTACAAGCTCGACGTCGTCGTCATCCCGACGAACATGCCGATGATCCGCGAGGACCACCAGGACGTCGTCTACGCCTCGGAGCGCGAGAAGTACGACGCCGTCGCCGACGAGATCGTGGCGCTCCGCGAGAAAGGCCAGCCGGTGCTCGTCGGCACCGTCTCGATCGAGAAGTCCGAGACCCTCTCCGAGCTCCTGAAGAAGCGCAAGGTCCCCCACGTCGTCCTGAACGCCAAGTTCCACGAGAAGGAAGCCGAGATCGTCGTCCAGGCCGGACGTTCCGGGTCCGTGACGATCGCGACCAACATGGCGGGCCGCGGCACCGACATCGTCCTCGGCGGCAATCCCGAGGCCGTCGCGACCCACGAGCTCGCCGCGATCGACGACGCCGAGGAGCGCGCCCGCCGGCTCGCGAAGCTCTACGAGAGCTGCGCCGAGGACAAGAGGAGGGTCCTCGCGGCGGGAGGACTCCACATCATCGGCACCGAGCGCCACGAATCGCGGCGCGTCGACAACCAGCTCCGGGGCCGGTCGGGCCGCCAGGGCGACCCGGGCTCGTCGCGCTTCTACCTGTCGCTCGAAGACGACCTGATGCGCATCTTCGGCTCGGACCGGCTGCAGAACATCATGCGCCGGCTGGGCATGGAGGAGGGCGTCCCCATCGAGCACGGCATGGTCTCGCGCTCGATCGAGCGCGCCCAGAAGCAGGTCGAGGGCCGCAACTTCGAGACCCGCAAGCACCTGCTGGAGTACGACGACGTCATGAACCGGCAGCGCGAGGAGATCTACGGCATGCGCCGCGGGATCCTCAAGGGCGAGCTCGCGCGCGACCACGTCCTCGGACTCGCCGAGACGATCCTCGACTACGTCCTGGGCCGGCACCTCGACGAGAACAAGGGCGCGCAGGAGTGGGACCTCGAGGCCGCCGACGTCGACCTGCAGGAGTACTTCGGCCTGAAGGCCGGCTCGATCCAGTACGCCGAGAAGAACCGCGAGGCGATCCGCGAGGAGATCTGGGCGGCTCTGACGGCCGTGTACGACCGCAAGGAGTCGATCCTCGGCGCCGAGATGATGCGGACGCACGAGAAGTTCGTCATGCTCCAGGTCGTCGACCAGCAGTGGAAGGACCACCTCCTCGCGATCGACCACCTCAAGGAGGGCATCGGCCTGCGGGGCTACGGCCAGCGCGACCCGCTCATCGAGTACAAGAAGGAGTCCTTCGAACTCTTCACGCTGATGAAGGAGCGCATCGAGGACCAGATCGTCCAGTACCTGTTCAAGCTCCAGCCCGTGCCGAAGGAGGAGGCCGAAGTCTCCGCGGAGGCCGGCCCCCGCCGGACTCCGGTCGCGATGCCCTCGCGCCGGGCGCCGTCCAACGTCAACTACTCGTACGGCGCCGCGGCCTCCGGTGGCCAGGACGCCAAGGTTGAAACCATCCAGCGTCAGGCGCCCAAGGTCGGCCGCAACGATCCGTGCCCCTGCGGCTCAGGCCGGAAATACAAGAAGTGCCACGGAGCAAACCAAGGGGCGGCGGGAGCGTAATGGCGAAGCGACGCGCGACACGACCGCACGACGGGAACATCCCCCTGGCCCTGACCTTCGACGACGTCCTGCTGCTCCCGGCTCATTCCGAGGTCCACCCCCGCGAGGTCGACCTCTCGACGACCCTGACCGCCGCGATCGGCCTCAACATCCCCCTGATCTCGGCGGCGATGGACACGGTCACCGAATCGCGCCTGGCGATCGCGATGGCCCAGCAGGGCGGGCTCGGCGTCATCCACAAGAACCTCTCGATCGAGTCCCAGGCCGCGGAGGTCGACAAGGTCAAGCGCTCGGAGTCGGGCATGATCGTCGACCCCGTCACCTGCCGGCCCGAGCAGACCATCACCGAGGCCCTCGAGGTGATGTCCCGCTACAAGATCTCGGGCGTCCCGGTCGTCGACAACCGCGGCAAGCTCGTCGGCATCCTGACCAACCGCGACCTGCGCTTCGAGACCCGGACCGACCAGCCGATCTCGTCGCGGATGACGAAGAAGAACCTGATCACGACCCCCGTCGGCACGACCCTCGAGCAGGCCAAGGAGCTCCTCCACAAGTACCGCATCGAGAAGCTCCTCGTCGTCGACAAGGCCGGGAACCTCAAAGGCCTCATCACCGTCAAGGACATCCAGAAAGCCATCAAGTACCCCAACGCGGCCAAGGACGGCCTCGGTCGGCTGCGGGTCGGCGCCGCGATCGGCGTCACGAAGGACATCCTCGACCGCTCGCGCGAGCTGATCGGCGCCAAGGTCGACGTCCTCGTCCTCGATTCCTCGCACGGCCACAGCCAGGGGGTTCTCGACGCGCTCCGGCTCGTCCGCAAGCGCTTCCCCTCCACCCCCATCATCGCCGGCAACGTCGCGACCGAAGAGGGGGCGCGGGACCTCATCCGGCGGGGCGCCGACGCCGTCAAGGTCGGCATCGGGCCGGGCTCGATCTGCACGACCCGGGTCGTCACCGGCGCGGGCGTTCCCCAGATTCACGCGATCCGGGAGTGCGCGAAGGCGACGCGGGGCACGAAGGTGCCGCTGATCGCCGACGGCGGAATCAAGTTCTCCGGCGACATCACGAAGGCCCTCGCCGCGGGCGCGCACCTGGTGATGATCGGGTCGCTGCTCGCCGGTACGGAGGAGTCGCCCGGAGAGACCATCCTCTACCAGGGCCGGACGTTCAAGGCCTACCGTGGCATGGGCTCGCTCGGGGCGATGAAGGCCGGGTCCTCCGACCGCTACTTCCAGGAGTCCATGGAGTTCGAGACCTCCGCGGCCTCCCGCAATGGCGGCTCACTCTCCAAGCTCGTTCCCGAGGGGATCGAGGGAATGGTCCCGTACAAGGGCAGCGTCGAGGGCCTCGTCCTGCAGCTGACGGGCGGCGTCCGGTCCGGCATGGGCCTGTCCGGATGCAAGACGATCGAGGAGCTGCGCACCGAGTCGAAGCTCATCCGGATCACGGCCGCGGGCCTCAAGGAGTCCCACGCCCACGACGTGATCATCACCAAGGAAGCGCCGAACTACCGCGGGGGCGACGTCTAGGCCGGGTCGCGACTCGGCCGTTCCTTCTTCCGCTTCTCCTTGGCCTCGGCGTCCCGCGCCCACTTGTCCTGGCGCAGCTTCAGGACCGCCTCCAGGCGTTTCGCGAGTTCCGCCTCTTCCCCCGAGGACCGGGGTCGGTAGTAACGGCGGCCCCGGAGGTTGTCCGGCAGACACTCGATCCCGCCGACGCCCTCGGGCTCGGCGTGCGCGTAGCGGTAGCCCCGCCCGTACCCGACCTGGCGCATCAGCTTCGTCACGGCGTTCCGGATCACGGCCGGGACCGGCTCCGCCGGCTTGTCGGCGACGTCGTTCTTGGCCTCGCTCTCGGCCTCGTACAGCGCGTTCGACTTCGGAGCGAGGGCGCAGTAGACGGCCGCCTCCGCCAGCGCCAGGGAGCCTTCCGGCATCCCGAGAAAGTCGAAGGCCTCCTTGGCGTCGAGCGCCACGCGCAGGGCGCGCGGGTCGGCGAGGCCGACGTCTTCCGAGGCGAAGCGCACGATCCGTCGCGCGACGTAGAGGGGGTCCTCCCCCGCCTCGAGCATGCGGACCAGCCAGTAGATCGTGGCGTCCGGGTCGGACTCCCGCATCGACTTGTGGAGAGCGGAGATGAGGTTGTAGTGCTCCTCGCCGGCCTTGTCGTAGAGGAGGACCTTGCGCTGCAGAAGGTCCGTGAGCCGCGCGACTTCGATGACCGTCGACTTGGAGGCTTCGGCGTCGGCGGCCGCCGCTTCGAGCAGGTTGAGGGCCCGCCGGGCGTCGCCGCCGGAGGCCTGGGCGATGAACGAGAGGCCGTCGTCGTCGAGCCGGAAGTTGCGCGCGCCGAGCCCCCGCGGGATGTCGTGGAGGGCACGTTCGACGATCCGCGCGATCGCCTCCGGCGCGAGAGGCTCGAGTACGACCACCTTGCACCGGGACAGGAGCGCACCGTTGAGCTCGAACGAAGGATTCTCGGTCGTGGCGCCGACGAGGACGACGTCCCCGGATTCGACGTACGGGAGGAAGACGTCCTGCTGGGAGCGGTTGAACCGGTGGATCTCGTCGAGAAACAGGATCGTGCGCTTGCCCTGACGGGCGCGCAGACGCCGCGCCTCCTCGAGGACCTCGCGCATCTCCTTGACGCCCGTCGCGACGGCCGAGTACGACAGGAAGAGCGAGGACGTCTGCGTGGCGATCAGACGCGCCAGGGTCGTCTTCCCGACACCCGGCGGCCCCCAGAGGATGAGGGACGGCACGCGATCCTCGGCGACCGCCCGCCGCAGGAACCCATTGGCGCCGACGACGGTCTCCGGGCCCTCGACCTCGTCGAGGGAGCGCGGCCGCATGCGGTCGGCGAGCGGCGACGAAGCCGCCAGGGCGCCGGTCTCCCGGAGAGCGGCGGGCGGGTCCGAATCGAAGAGGTCCGCCGTCACCGCGCCGCCTCGAGGGAGCGCTGGCATTCCTTCGAACAGACGGCGATCGTCTCGCCGCCGCGTTGCGCCGGGAGAGCCAGCTTGCGGTCGATCCAGGTGCCGCAGACCGGGTCGCGGACCATTTCTTCCTCTCGGGGCGCGGGCGTGCGCCGGCCGGCGGACATTCGCCCGGAGGAGCGCACCGCGTGAAAGAAGATCCGCAGCCCGCGCAGCACCGTCAGGAGCATGAAGAGCGCGAAGACGAGGAGGAGGACCCGCGCCACCACCTACGCCCCCGTGCGGAGACTCGTAATCTGCGCCTGAATGCGGTCGAGCTGGGGAATCTCCGGGTACTTCTGCTTGAGCTCGTCGAAGAGGCGCTGCGCCGCCACGGCGTTCCGGCGATCGAACGCCTCGACGAGGACCCAGTTCAGAAGCGACTGCCACTGGTTCGGATCGGCCTCCCGGGCCTTGCCGAAGAACGCGACGGCCAGCTCGAACTCGCCGGCGTTTCGGTGGGCGGCGCCCAGGTCCGAGAGCAGATTGGCGTTCTTGGGCGCCTTGCGCCGCGCCTTCTCGTAGGCCGCGATGGCGGCGTCCCAGTCTTCTTTGTCGTACTCGAGGTTGCCGAGCTCGATCCACAGGGCCGGGTTCTCCGGGTCGCGGTCGATCGCCTGCTTGAGCTCGCCGGCGCGGCCGCCGCCCGCGGCCGTGGACGCCGGCACGCCTTTCGGGCGCCCTCCGCCTCCGGCGAAGTACCCGGCGGAGAACCCGACGAGTCCTCCCACGAACAAGGCCACGACGATGCGGGGAACGGCAGAGCGCGTTGCGGCTTCCATGGCCGCCATTCTCTCAGAAACGAAAAGGGGCGGCTCGCGCCGCCCCTCGAGTCGATTGGCTGGACCGGATCAGTGCGAAGCGGCGCGGGCCGCCACCGGGACCGGGCGGCTCGAGACCGAGGCGGCGCGGCTCGAGGCCGACCGCGCGAGCGCCTTGTCGACCTGACGCTCCACTTCCTTCTCGTCGAGGTTGTTGATGACCGCGATCTCGGACACGATGAGATACTTTGCCCGCTCGTACATCTTCTTCTCCCGGAACGACAGGGTCTTGCGCGAAGAGATGTAATTGAGCGTCTTGAGCACGTCGGCGATCGCGTGGAGCTCCCCGGACTTCATCTTGTCGAGGTTCTGCTTGTACCGGCCCTTCCAGTCGCCCGTCGCGGAGAAGCGGCCGTCGCCCAGGGTCTTCATCAGACCCGTGATGTCCTTGCGCTGGGTCAGCCGGCGCAGTCCGATGAGCCCCGTGTTGCCGACGGGGACCATCACCCGGGAATTGTTGGACAGGAGGCGCAGATGATAGAAGCTCCGCGGCGCGACCGGCTCCGTGGCAAAGCCTTCGCCGATCTTCTCGACCACCGATACCCCATGGTTGGGGTACACGATCTTCTCTCCCACCTTGAATCCCACTCGCCCCTCCTCGATAGTTAAAAAAGACCTGATACGGGAGCCGCGGATTATAGGGAAAAGAAGCTTGAAACTCAATCTCCGAGGGCCCTTTTGGCGCCCCGAACTTATGCTGTTGCAGCAACTTACCATGAAATTGTGAGGCCCGTCACACTGGCCTCAAAAGGGGTCAGTTCAGCCGAACCCCAACGCTTGCAAGACGATCCGGTCGGTCGAAGGACGTCCGTTCAGGAGGCGCGGCGCCGGCTCGCGGGGCCGCGAAGCTCCGAAAATAATTCGTCGATCCGGTCGAGCCCCCGCTTCACCGTGTCGGGGTCGTAGCCGTAGCCGACCCGGATGTACCTGCCGATCCCGAAGTGGGCGCCCGGGGTGATCAGGACCGACTTTTCCCGCCGCAGCCGGTCGAAGAGCGCGACCGACCCGATCGGAAAGCGGTACTTGACGAGCGCAATCGCTCCGGCGGCCGGCCGGATCGATTCGAGCCACCCGTCGTGCGAGCGCACCCAGGCCTCGACCGTCGGAAGCTGCCGGCGAATGATCTCCCGGGTGCGGGTCAGGATCGCGTCGCGGCGACGCGGCTCCATGGCCGCCCGGGCGAGCCGGTCGGACAGCATGGTCGGCGTCAGGGTCGTGTAGTCCTGGTAGGACCAGAAGCGCGCGGTCTGCGCCGGTGGTGCGACGATCCAGCCGATCCGCAGGCCCGGCAGGCCGAAGGCCTTCGACAGCCCCGCCGTGACGATCACCCGTGAGTATCGGCCCCAGAACGTCGGCGAAGGCGCGTCCCCTTCGACTTCCGCCCCGCGGTACACCTCGTCCGACACGATCCAGGCGCCGACGCGGCGGGCCGCCTCCACGATCGCGTCCATCTCCTCTCGGGAGAGGACGGCGCCCGTGGGGTTGTTCGGGTTGGTGACCATGATGAGCTTCGTGCGTTTCGAGACGGCGCGCCGCAACCCGTCGACGTCGAGCACCCAGCGCTTCGCGAGGCCGCGCCGCTTCTCGACCAGGCGATAGGCGTCCGCCCGGCCGGCATAGGCCCGCGCGAGGCCCCAGGCCTGGAGATAGGACGGGAGCATCACCGCGGCCCGGTCTCCCTTTTCGAGGAGGCCCCACAGCGTCGTGAAGTTGGCCTCGGAGGTTCCCGTCGTGACGAGGACGTTCTGCGCGGTCGCGCCCGGATAGAACTTCGCGATCCGCTCCCGCAGGGGGCGCGACCCGTTCGACTCGGGGTACTTCAGCGCGGTCGCGAGGAGCTCGCTGCGTTCGGCTTCGCTCTCGAGAAGCTCCTCGACCTTGAGCGGTGAAACGCCGCTCTCCGAGAGATTCCAGCGGACCTCGTTTTCGAAGAGCGACTGCGCGCGCTCCATCTGAAAAGTGTCGATGCGCATGACGCAACCTCGCTGAAAGTGCAGCGATCGTATCAGCCGACCGTGATGACGACTTTTCCCTGCGTGCCGCGCCCGGCGAGTGCGCGGTGCGCGTCCGGCAGGCGCTCGAAGAGAAACCGCGGCCCGAGAATCGGGCGAATCCGCCCGGCGGTCCAGAGGCCGAAGAGCTCCTTCGCCGCGCGCTGGAGCTCGCCGGTTCGGTCCGGCAGGAGGGAAAGGTTGAACCCGACCAACGTTCTGCAACTCTGGACGAAGGAGTACGGCGAGAAGAGCCCCATCGCGGCGAGCTCGCGCAGCCCGGCCAGCTTCGCCACGCCGCCGGGCCCCGGATGCCGCGGCAAAACCGTAGAGCACGTAACGACCACCCGGCTCGAGCCGTCGCCAGAGAGTCCGGAACACTTTTCCCCCGATTGCGTCGACCACGACATCCGCACTCCCGCCGAAGGCTCGCTCGAGCAGCTCGCCGGCTCGCGGGTATGTCCCGGCTTCGACGGCGCCGAGCTCGCGGCACATAGCCGTCTTGGACTCCGAGCCGACGAGCGCGAGCGTCTTCGCGCCGCGCTCCCGCAGGACCTGCAGGAGGGCCGTCCCGACTCCCCCGGATGCCGCCGTCACGACGACCCGATCCTGGCGCGTCACCTGAGCGCGCGCGCACGCGTACCAGGCCGTCAGAAAGACGACCGGGACCGCCGCGGCCTCCACGAGGTCGACTCCGTCCGGCAACGGGAAGACCCGGGCTTCGGGAACGACGACCCTCTCGGCGTGACCTCCGAAGATCGGCACACCCACCACTGCGCGTCCGGGCGCGAAACTGGTCACGCCGGGCCCGACCGCTTCGACCGTCCCTGACACCTCCATTCCCGGCACGAACGGGGGCTTCGGCGTGCGCGGGTAGTCGCCCGATCGCACGAAGAGGTCCGCGAAGTTCAACCCGATTGCCGCCGTGCGGATCAGCACCTCGCCCGGGCCGGGAACCGGGTCTGGCCGCGCGCGGAGCACCAGACGCTCCGGGCCCCCGCAGCGATCCACGAACCAGGCGCGCGAGGTCGGCATCGCCAACGATTATCCGCCGACCTGCATCCGACGATTCGGGGACCCGCGGGCGGAGAACCGACTCAGGGCGTGGCCGAAACCAGCAAGTCCGGACTGACCCCGATGCCGATCGCCTTGCGGACTTCCGCCTCCAGCCGTCCGGGAACCTGCTCGCGAAGGTCGTAGCGGACCCGCACCGCCTTCTTGTCGAGCGTGAGCACGCGGAGCAGATCGATCGGCGTCCCGATCACGACGACGTCGCACGGCGTGCGGCGGATCGTCTCCTCGAGCTCGGCGACCTGGGTCGGACCGTAGCCCATGGCCGGCAGGATGCCGACGGCGTTCGGGTACTTCGCGTAGGTGTCCCGGATCGAGCCGACGGCGTAGGGAGAGGGGTCCACGAAACTGGCGGCGCCGGACTGCTTCGCCGCCACGACCGCGGCGCCGTAGCGCATGCCGCCGTGCGTGAGGGTCGGTCCGTCTTCCACGGCGAGCACCCGGGCACCCGCCAGCAGCTCGGCGTGCTCCACCGTCACCGGCGAGTCCGCCCGCAGCACCCGGGCGCGCGGGTTCACCCGCGCCGCCGCCGCCTCGACGGCCGCGATTCCCTGGGGCTCCGCCGTGTCGCACTTGTTGAGGACGATGACGTCCGCCCGGCGAAAATTCGCCTCTCCGGGGTGGTACGAAGTCTCGTGGCCGGCGCGATGAGGGTCCGCGATGCAGATATGCAGGGTCGGCACGTAGAAGGGAAGATCGTTGTTCCCCCCGTCCCAGAGGATGATGTCGGCCTCCTCTTCGGCGCGCGCGAGAATCCGCCCGTAGTCCACGCCCGCGTAAACGACGAAGCCATGGTCGATGAGCGGCTCGTACTCCTCCCGCTCTTCGATCGTGCACTTCTGGGAGTCGAGGTCGGCGTAGGTCGCGAAGCGCTGGCAGACCTGGTCGGCCAGGTCTCCGTACGGCATCGGGTGGCGAATCGCCACGACCCGCTTTCCGAGGGTCTTGAGTATTCCCGAGAGATACCGCGTCGTCTGGCTCTTTCCGGCCCCGGTCCGCACGGCGGTGACCGCGATGACCGGCACCTTCGTCGGGATCATCGTCCGTCGGGCCGAAAGCAGCAGAAAGTCGGCTCCGAGCGCGATCGACTGCGACGCCACGTGCATGACGTGCTCGTGGGTGACGTCGGAGTACGAGAACACGCAGGTGTCGATTCGTTCCTCTCGAATCGAGCCGCGGAAGCTCCTCCTCCGCCACGATCGGGATGCCCTGCGGATAGAGGGGCCCGGCGAGGACGGCCGGATAGCGGCGCCCGGAAATGCCCGGGATCTGGGTCGCCGTGAAGGCCACCACCTGCGCCGAGGGGTCGTCCCGGTACACCGTGTTGAAATTGTGGAAGTCGCGTCCGGCCGCTCCGAGGATGAGGATCCGGTTCTCATTGGAAGCCATGTGCGCCCCTTTTCGTCAGCGTCGACCCCTGTCATCGTAGGCCGCCGCCCTCGAGGCCCCGTGATGCGCTTGCATCAGGTGGGCCGGAGACCGGCGGCCGGTTTTGCGTCTATCATCTGCACTCGCTGCCGGAGTGGCGGAATGGCAGACGCAGGGGACTCAAAATCCTACTCCGGTCGGTAGCAGAAGACCCCAAAAACCTACATCCTGCCGGTGCGTCTCCCATTTTTCGTTGTTGTGTTTGCTGCTGTTTCGTCCTGTCTTGCACCGAATAGCATCGCTCTGAAATGGCACACGAGATGGCACCCCCTCAGGGAGCGTTTGAGGACGTTTCCGTCGCCTGCTGGCGTCTCGAACGGCGCATTTAACGGCACCACCCCCTTAACGTCCGCGCGCCCCTCCGGTGGGTCGGTCTCTCGACCCTCGCTACGAATCGACGCAGGGCCATTGGTGCGCTCGGATCGACCCGCAGGCGACGCAGCGTTTCCCAGTCGGCGATCAGCACGGCCAGCGACGCGCCCCAGATCATTCTGAGTTTCATCGCCCGATCGACCGCGAATTCGACTTGGAGAACCAGGCGGGGTCCGGCTCGTCGCTTGACCCACACTGTCTGCCACGTCAAGAGCAGATCTCCAAGCAATGGCCCGGGACCTCGAAACCGCGCGCTTCTCGAGCAGGAGTCCAAGCTCCTTTCGTTGCAACGGCGCATGAGGCCGCGCTTGAAAATCATCCACGGCGCGCTTGGCACTTTTTTCAACTGTTCAATGCGCGCGCACCTTGCCATGTCTTTGCCGCGGTGTCTCAACGCTTCGAGCCCGCGCAGTGCGAAGAACTGCTTGACCGCAGATGACTAGGACGAATCATTGACTTTTGCGGCGGCATCGCGAAAGAGTGCAGCTGGGAAAGGAGGTTTCGAATGCGACAGCAATTCGTGTCGAAAGTGGTGAGAACGGCAATCGTGGCCCTGGCTTTCTTCGCTCTCACGGGGACGCTCGCGCTGGGCGAACCGGCGGGCAAGGCGAAGGCGCCCCTGAAATCCAGGGTCACGACGGCCGTGGCGTTCGACGTTTCGCCGCCTCTGGCCGTGCTCGCGCAGCAGCAACACTTCCGGACGCGGCCCTTCGCCCCGACGGCCGGAGTCACCGAGATCCGGCCCGAGCCCGGCCCCGTCATGAAGGACACAGGCTGGGCCGGTGACGGCGCGCTGCAGGAATCCGAGGCCCTGCGCTTCAAGCAAGTTGCAGCGATTCCCTCGCCGATGGCGAATTTCGAGGGGTTGAGCAACCAGGACAACTTCGACATCTTTGGCGGCCGCGTCAATCCGCCGGACACCAACGGTGCCGTGGGGAAGCATCACTACGTCGAGATGATCAACCTCGTTTACGGCGTGTACGACAAGACCGGGAACCTCCTGCTCGGGCCGGTGGACACCGGCACCCTCTGGGCGGGTTTCGCCATCCCCGACTGCACAGACCCCTCGGGCGACCCGATCGTCCTCTACGACCGGGTCAGCAACCGGTGGTTCATGACGCAGTTCACGACCAGGGGCCTGGACGCTCAGGTACCGATCTACGACTGCGTCGCCGTCTCTATGACGGGTGACCCCACGGGCAGCTACTACCGTTACGCCTTCGAAACCCAGCCCGACGACATCGACGGCGGGTGGTTCTTCCCTGACTACCCGAAGTACAGCATCTGGCGCGACAACCTCGTGCTGACGACCCGGGACTTCGGGTGGGTCGACCGCTATGGGATCAGCGTCTACGCGCTCGAGAAGAACAAGATGCTGGGTGGCCAACCGGACGCCCGGTCCGTGCAGTTCTTCCTCGAATACCCCGACGTCACATCCCTCAACCTGATCGGTGACGGCCTCCTGCCGGCCGACGTCGACGGCAACAAGCAGCCGCCGCCGCAGGCGAAGATCCCGATCGTCGGTACGCAGGACGACAACGCCGGTTACGGGGCAACGTTCGACGCGATCAACATCTGGGAGCTCTCCATCAAGTGGAAGGCGAATCCGGAGGCGTCGCTCGAGGGGCCCATCCAGCTGCCGACGGAACCCTTCGATTCGATCTTCCCGTGCGCGCCGACCTCCCGCGACTGCCTGCCGCAGCCCGGAATCGTCGATCCGGCGCAATACCTCGACGTTCTCTCCTACCGCCAGCGGCCCATCTGGCGGCTCGCCTATCGCAACTTCAACGACCACGAGGCGCTCGTCACGAACCAGTCGGTCGAGGCCAGGCCAGGCATCGCCGGGACCCGCTGGTACGAGATCCGGCGGGCGAACCCGGACGGCAGCAACGTCAATCCGGCGGGCGGGAGCACCTACTCCATCTACCAGCAAGGCACGTACTCACCGGACGACGGCGTCCACCGCTGGATGGGCTCGATCGCTCAGGACCAGGACGGCAACATGCTTCTCGGCTACAGCGTCGTCGACGGCACGGACGTCTTTCCCGGCATCCGCTACACGGGCCGCCTGGCCGGCGACCCGCTCGGCCAGATGACCCTGGGCGAAGGGACCATCATCGACGGGACCGGCGTGCAGACGACGACCAACTCCCGCTGGGGCGACTACACCTCGATGAACATCGATCCGTCGGACGACTGCACGTTCTGGTACGCCAACGAGTACTACACGGCCGAAGGCCAGGCCAGCTCGCCGGCCGGCTGGCAGACGCGCATCGGCAGCGTCAAGATCCCTGGCTGCAAATCCGGAAAGTAGATTCGTCGGGTTCGGTACTTCCTCGGGGCCGGCGCCGAGTACGCGCCGGCCCTTTTTTCCATGGAGGAAGCCGGCCCTCCCGATCTCGTAGATCGTGACGATGTTCGGGTGATTGAGCGCAGAGGCCGCGCGAGCCTCCTGCTCGAAGCGCGCGAGTCGATCGCCATCAGCCGCGAGAGCCTCCGGCAGGACCTTGATGGCTACTTCGCGACCCAGCCGCGGATCTCGCGCCCGATACACCTCCCCCATCCCGCCCGCGCCCAATGGCGACAAAATCTCGTAGGGGCCGAGCCGAGTCCCGGCTGAGAGTGTTATCCGTTCACCGCTGCGCGGATTCTACGACGCAGGGATGAGCGGCTTCGGGCTATCATCGGCACGCTCGCCGGAGTGGCGGAATGGCAGACGCAGGGGACTCAAAACCCTACTCCGCTCGGTAGCAGAAAACGCCCGAAAACACACGTCCTGCCGATGCGTTTCCCATTTTTTCGTAGTTGCGTTTGGTGCTGTTTCGTTCTGTTTTGCATCGAGTAGCGTCGGTTTGAAATGGCACACGAGATGGCACCCCTCCGGGGAGCGTTGGCAAGTCGGCTGGGCGCCGGGAGCCGATCCACTCAGGGCGGAAAAATCACTTCCCGCCCGCGACGAGCTTCTGGAATCTCGGGTTCTTGCGTAGCGGGTCGAAGTTGGGGTCGATCTTGAGCCAGCCGGGCGAGAGGAAGTACGGGATCTTGAGCAGCGGCTCCAGCTGGTCGAGCGCCTTTTCCGGCTCGCCGACGAGCATGTAGATCCGTACGAGCCGGTGCTGGATGTAGGGGCCCATCAGCGCATCCTTCGCCACCGGATCGAGGGCGACGCCGCGCTCTCCCTCCCGAATCGCGTCCTCTCTCCGACCGAGAAACGCCAGCGCGTGGCCCAGCTCGACGTGGCGCTGCGCGCTATCGGGTGATCCGCGCAGCTGCTCCTCGAAAGCCTTCCTGGCTTCCTCGGCGTAGGTGCGCACGTTCGCTTCATCGCCCTTCAAGGCGTACGCCTGGACGAAACAGAGAGCCCATCTGCCCCGGTCGTCGTCGAATGCGCTCGGCGTGAGTCGTAGGAGGAGCTCTCGCTGCTGTTCGTCGAGGACCCAGACGAGATCCCAGTGGCTTGCCACGTCGGCGACGAGCGCGGTGGGGTCGACGTCCTTCGGCGTGGCCTTGAGCACGGCCCTGGCACCGGCAAGATCTCCCTCGCCGAGGAGCGTCAAAGCCTTGCCCTCGGTCAGATCGAGATTGGCGGGCGCGAGGGCGAGACCACGGTCTAACGCCGCCCGGGCCTCGCGGTAGTCCCGCAGACGAAGGAGCGCGTCGCCGAGATCCGCTATCTTGAAAGCCGACCGCGGATCGAGGCGCTCCGACTGCCTCAAGTGTTCCACCGCCGCATCCCAGCGTCCGAGGCCCTGCTCGGCACGCGCCGTTCCATGAAGGAGATCGGCGTTGCCGGGCGCGACGCCCCGACCCTTCGCGTACTGCTCGAGGGCGCGGCTGAAGTCCTTGGAAACCCACCGTTCGTAGGCGCCGAGAGCCAGGTATCCCTCGGGGCGGCTTGGTGCAAGGGCGCTCGCCTTCTCCGCCGCCTCCCGCGCACGCTTCGCGATCGCGGGCGTGGGGGTGCTCATGCCGTACAGGAGCGAATTGACCCACGAGACCTTCGCCCACGCCTGCGCAAACCCGGGATCGAGTGCCACGGCCTGCTCGTAGAAGCCGAGTTGCTTCCGAAGACTCGGCGTATCGACGCCCGTGCTATTCCAAATCTCCTCTCCCTTCAAAAAGGCGTCGTAGGCGGCGAGATTCTGTGTCGGTTTCTCCGAAAAACTCTTCTCCTCGCCCGCCCCGAGCGCGACTCCCAACGCGTGTGCCACCTCTCGTCGCGATGTCCGACTGGACCTGAAATACGTCCGTCATCGCCGCGTCGAACGGCTGCTGCCACTTCGAGGTTGGAGCATCCGGGCGCGTCACGTCCACGAGCTCGGGAGTTACGTGGACTCGGCTGCTGCCGCCGGTCTTCTCCCATCGCACCGTGGCGGTGAGGAGGTACGAGGCATTCAGCTCTTCGGCGATCTGCTTGGGCGTCTTGGCCGTCTTCTTGTAGGGCGTCGAGCTGCCACGCGCGATCACCTGGAGGCTCGGCAGCGAGGTCAACTTGGCCCTCACCTCATCCGCGATGCCGTCGGCGAAGTAGTCGTCCGACGGAGCCCCCAGGTTCTCGAACGGCAACACCGCGACACGCCTCACACCGCCGGAGGAGACCGGCGAACCTGTCTTCGGCCGCTTCCACAGGAAGAGACCCGCCGCCGCCAGAACGACGACCATCGCGGCCGCAATCGCCAGCTTCTTCCGGTCGGATCCCTCCGCAACGGCGACGTGCACCCCGCTCGTGACCGCCGTGGTCGGCGACGATGCCTCCGAGAGCGCGAACGCGATGTCCTTGGCCGTCTGGAACCGGTTCTCCCGATCTTTCTCCAAGCAGTGCCGCACGAGGCGATCCAGCGCCGGCGAGATGTTCCTGCTCGACTGCGTCAGCTCCGGCGGCTCCTCCTTCAAAATCGCCGCAATCGTGTCGCTCGCGGTGTCCCGCTTGAACGCCTTCCGACCCGAGAGAAGCTCGTACAGAATCGCGCCGAAGGAGAAAATGTCCGAGCGGTGATCCACAGACAGTCCCCGGAGCTGCTCCGGAGACATGTAGCCCATCGTCCCCATCACCGTCCCGGGCCGGGTGTGGCCCGAGCCCGTCGGCGCGCTCGTCTGCTCGGCCGCGGCATCCACGCGCTTGGCCAGGCCGAAGTCGAGAATCTTGACGTGCCCGTCCGTCGAGACGAAGACGTTCTCCGGCTTCAGATCCCGATGCACCACGCCTTTTCCATGGGCCGCCGAGAGTCCCCTGGCGATTTGGAGGGCGTAGTCGATAGCCTGGCGCTGCATGACCGGCGAGCCGTCGAGCTTCCCGCGCAGCGTCTCGCCCTCCAAGAGCTCCATGACGGCGTAGGCGATGCCGTCCTCATTGCCGAAGTCGAAGATCGAGAGGATGTTGGGATGCGAGAGCGCGGCAACCGCCAGAGCCTCCCGCTCGAACCTCGCCAGAGCTTCGGGGTCTGCGGCGAGCGCCTGCGGCAAGACCTTGATCGCCACCTCGCGCTTCAGCTTCGAGTCTCGCGCCCGGTACACCTCCCCCATCCCGCCCGCGCCCAGCGGCGAGAGGATCTCGTAGGGGCCGAGACGAGTACCGGCGGAAAGTGTTATCGGATCACCGCTGCGCGGATTCTACGACTCGAGGATTGGCGGGTTCGGGCTATCATCCGCAATCCCTGCCGGAGTGGCGGAATGGCAGACGCAGGGGACTCAAAATCCGTCTCGGCGCAACCGCGGATTCCTTAGCAAGTGCGCAGAAAGAGCGCGTCAATACTGGCGTTTCTGCGCGGCTCGTGAGTTACGTTTCCTTTCGTTTGAATCGGTCGACCTCCGGCATCATTCGAGCACAGAGGCCACGCCAAAGGCCACACCCATGATCTAAGAGGAGACGACAGGTCCGGTCCGACCCCGGGCCCCTCCTTCCCCCCAGCCGAATGCCCCCCAAGCGACCGCGCTCAGCCAAGGCTAGGGGTCTGACACGGTTGATCGGAGTCGAGCTGCCGAACCTCTCAGCGATCACCTCACGCCGGCGACGAGCTTTTGGAACCTCGGGTCCTTGCGCAGCGGGTCGAAGTTGGGGTCGATCTTGAGCCAGCCGGGTGAGAGGTAGTACGAAGATCTTGAGCAGCGGCGAGCCCTGATCCCTTCACGAATTGTCGCCATGTCCGCGTGCGTCAACGACGTCCGGCATGACGACATTCACGCGAATAGGCGAACCCAACACAGGGCCTTTCCGAAGCTCCGACGGAGGCATTCATGGCTTCAACGTGTCCCCTGAGCTTGTCGAAGCTGCCCTCGACCTACTCCGTGGTGAGCTCCGTGATCCGTCCCCGCCATACGACCTCGTCCCCCTCAGCCGCAACGGCTGACTGGCGAACTCGGGCACCTTCTTGATCGAGTTGTCTGGACGGCTACGGTTTCTCCCAGCGCAGATCGACCGTCGGGCTTAAAACGCCGCCTTGCGTGTGCGTGTTTCCGCGCAACAGGTACCAGGGCTGGCTTGACCAGTTCCCGTTGAAAAAGTTCCCGCGCTCGTTCTGCCATACCCGCACGAAGTCTGTCCGAAGGTCGAGAGAGTTGATGTTCCCGGAGCCGCGGTAGAGGCTGACGAACAGCCCGGCACCAAATGGGTTGCCCACGTCGATTCCGACGATTTTCGCCCCGGACGCCGGAGACGGCAGGCCGGAGGCCACGTAAGCCTTCACGGAAGCGTCCCAGTTGAACGTTAGGGTTGTCTCGCCCGTGCCCCCGAGATATTCAGGCTTCGCGATGCCGCTGACGGGCAGCGAAACCACCCCGCTCGTGACTTTGGTCTGCGACGAACCACCGCTGCCGAAGTTCTCCGCCTCCGCAAAGACACCAAGCTTGAGACCGGGTACCGCAACCATAGTAGCCTCCGCGGTGACGCTCTCGAACGCGGCGTTGATCGTCCCGAGCACCTCGCCCTTCGCCATATCCTTGAGGGGCGCACCGATGTTCCAGATCCGCACGGCTTTGATGCCTCCCGGATCCTTCGCGGTGACGACAATGATGATGTCGGTGTTTTCGGTTGCGGGCAGATTCATGCTACTGCCAGGCGGCGCCGCAGTCGATTTGGCCCTCTGATCCTCCGGGTCCAGCGCCGTCACACTCAAGGTGATTTCGGGCGGGGTGTCATCGTTGGTGTCGGGCTTGACCTTGCCAGTTGAGCAGGAAGGGGCGAACACACAGACAACGACGAGCAGTCTGAAAAGTTGTCGCATCACGGTCCTCCTCCGGACCCGTGCCGTTGACGAGCCGGGAAGAATTGGGTCACTCTGGATTCATGCACCATTCTGATTGATTTCAATCCTCGCCAACCGGCTCACCGCCGCTCCACCACATTTCATCCATGACTCGTCGGTTGAAGGCTGGACGCGGATGTCCGCGCGTACCCAGCAAATCCGTATCTCCCGGCGCGTGTCGCAGGCCTTTATGCCCCGACGCCGTCGGCGCGCTTGTTTCTTCGCCCGGCGCAACGGCCTCGACTCGTTTCACAAGTCAGAAGTTGAGGATCTTGAAGTGGCCGTCTTTCGAAACGACGAGGTTCTCGGGCTTCAGATCCCGATGGACGATCCCTTTCTCGGACCTCTGGCGACCTGCAACGCATAATCCACCGCCTGGTTCTGCGCGATCGGCCCCGAGTCGAGCTTGCCGCGCAAGGTTTCGCTCTTCCGGGAGCTCCATGGCGTCCGAGGCCGAGAGCGCCTCGGCGTAAGTCTCGGTGAGAGTGCGGAGGATGCCCTGGTGCGCCTCGAACACGTCCAGATCAGCGCGAGGCCAATCTGGTGAGCGTTTGCGGTCTCGCAAAACTGGAACGCTGCTGTCTGGGTGCCGTCCGGCTTCTTTTACCAGGACGATGGCGGCTCGCGAAGAACCTTCAGAGTCGGATGGACCCGTTCCGGACATTCATCGAACACGCGGCGGAGGAAGAGGCGGCGTGGATTCGCTGACTTTCGCGGCAGGACGACCTTCGCCTTAAACCGATTGCGATAGACCTTCGCCTCTTCCTCCCTGTCCGAAAGGTCAGGATCGGCGTGGCCCTTCGACCCTGCCAGCCAGGTCAGGGTCGACGTGGTCTTATTCGACCCTGCCGGCCAGTAGGCTGGTGGTGTTTGCTCGCATAACGTCCTTCCAGAAACGAAAGCAGAACAAGGAAGGAAGGACGAATGTTCAAGCAGACGCCGAAGAGACTCCTCGCAATGCTCGTCGGGCTGGCTCTTTCCGCGCTGGCCGCGGCGGCTGAATTCTATGTGTCCCCCACCAGCGGTTCCGGCGCAGACGGGAGCCTCGGCCGTCCGTGGGCCTTGGCCACCGCGATGGCTGCACCTGCAGCGGTCCATCCCGGGGACAAGATCTGGCTGCGCGGCGGGACGTACAAGATTCCTTCGGGAGGGCGCATCCTCTGCGGTTTGAGAGGCACGGCCACCGCGCCCATCACCGTCGCTCAGTACCCTGGCGAACGAGCCACGATCGACATCAAGGGCGCCGCCCAGGGCTTCTTCTTCACCAACAGCCCCAACCCCTCCGGGGCCGCTTACGTCAACTTCAAAAACTTCGAGGTCACCAACTCCGACCCCAACCGCTCCACCCGATTCCCAGTCGTCGCTTTCTACGTCCGGCTCTCCGACCACCTCAAATTCATCAACCTGATCGTCCATGACGTGGGAATAGGCTTCGATTTGTGCACGGAGGCCACCAACACCGAAGTCTATGGCTCCCTCGTTTACTACGGCGATGCCAAAGCCACCTCCGGCCTCGCGCACGGCATCTATATCCAGAATGTCTCCGGCTACAAGAAAGCCATGGACAACATCGTCTTCAACAACTCCGGCCTCGGAGTCCATGCCTTCCCGCACGCCAGCGACTCCTCCCTGCTCAATGTCAGCGTCGTCGGCAACATCCTCTTCAACAACGGCATGCTCGGAGGTAACCCCCCGCGGACTGACCTTCTGGTAGGGGGAGATGCCGTCGCGATCTCCCCCGTCATCAACGCCAACGCCACATACAAAGCGGCCCCCGGTAACCTGTGGAACAACCGGTTCGGGCTCTCGGCTGGCTGCACCAACCCGACCGTGACCAACAATTACTTTGTCGGAACGACCGCCTGGACCAAGTGTACGTCCGGGCTCATCCTCGCTGGTAACACCTTCTATGGATTGACATATAGCCAGACGACCTACGGTGCGCCCGTGACCGCCCTGGACGTTAAGGCGTTCCCTAACAATACGTACACAACGACCCGTCCAACTGGAGCCCGCGTTCTTGTCCGGAAAAATCAATACGAGGCTGGCCGCGCTAACATCGCCGTTTACAACTGGGATCGGAAGAGTTTTATTGACGTCGATCTCGGAAGCATCGTCCCGCGCGGCGCCGTGTACGAAGTCCGTAACGCCCAAGACTACTTCGGCGCTCCTGTGGTGGCGGCGGTCTACAGCGGTGGCCTAGTTCGCATTCCCTTGACCGGCCTCTCGGTCGCGAGCCCCAACGGCATCCTTGCACCCCTTCCTACCGGACCGGACTTCAACGCCTTCGTCGTAGTCACGCTCGCCGGCCAGTGAGCCCCCGCCGACTCCGAAACCGCCCTCCCCCACCCCGACTCGGGCGCCGACGTAAGGCAGCTGCAGGAGGCGCCGTCCAGACTTGACCGCTGCCCTCCGGTGCGTCAGCAGCTGGTAGAGGAATTCAAAGCCAAACTGGAGGCGCTTGGCGGCCAGGGACTGCGGTTCTTGACCGGTCCAGCGGCGCTTGGACGAAAATTTTCCGATGGACAGCGGCTTCATCTGCCGGCCGCGTCCAGGTGGATGTTGGTGCGCGGGTAGCCGACTGGACGGGTCGTAGGCCAAGATCCAAACCGTTGAGGTGTTCGGCGCCTGGCGAGTGGGTTCGACTCCCACACGCTTCCGCCAAGCTCTCGTCGCTTCATGTCACAAGCGCCTGAGAAATCGGGCGCTTCTCTTTTCTGCTGAAGGATCGAAGGGGTCAATCGACGGCAAGTGACGGGTAGTTCGCTGACAAAATCGCTGACAGTCGAGCCACCCCCGGGGGTGGTCGGACCTCCGCCAGGGAGCCGCTCCGCCCAGAGGGTCGCCTCGTATATCGAGGGGGTGAAAAGACTCGCCGAATCGGCCAAGTTACTTGGCGCCGGCGACGAGCTTCTGGAGCCTCGGGTTCTTGCGCAGCGGGTTCGAGTTTCTGACGACGCAAGCGGCGGACGGACTGCCACTAGGATGTCCAGCTTCGGAAGGGTGTTGACACTTTTCTGGTCCGAGAGATTGGTTGTTCACTGTATCGCACCGAGGAAGAGGTCGGCTGGGGTCCGGCCCTTGAGTCTGTATCCCTGATGAGGTCGCTGGTGGTTGTAGAAGGCCGCTCTGGAGGGAGCGATCAAGAGCGGCCGCGGATGTGAAGTGGCGACGCCGGAAGGCGACTCTCCAGTGCTCGTGGAAGATGGTTCCTTGAAGCCGCTCGACGAAGCCATTGGTCCAGCAATGACGAGGCTTGGTCCGCGTGTGGTGGATGCCGAGCTGGGAGCAGACGGCGTCGAAGAGGCCTTTGAACTCGCTTCCGTGGTCTGTGAGGACGCGCTTGAGCTTCCGGCCGGCCTTTCGATAGGACGGAAGCAGGACGCGCTTGAGGAACCGAGCGCAGTGGATCGCCTCCACCGACGGGATGACCTGGGCGAAGGCGAAGGAGCAGGCCGCATCGCAGGCCGTGACCTGCCAGAGCGTGCCACGCCCTTGAGCTTGCCGATATAGAAGCAGTCCAGGTAGACCAGGTCGCCGGGGAGCTTGGCTTCGACGTGGCGGGTACGGCCGTAACGAGTCTGCCAGAGGCGTCGGCGAGTGCGCTCGGTGAGAAGCCCCGCGGATCTGGCGCTGTGGTGCTCGAGAACAGCCAGCCGCTCATGCCGCGTCCCAAGCCCCACACGCCGAAGCAGCCGGGCGAGTGCTGCGGCGTACCCGTAAAAGATGCCTTTGCATCATTGCGGAGGCGAGGGTCAGGCAGAGACTCGCACTCTGACAAGCGGTTTTATGGATCTGAACGAGGAGGTGCGCTGATGAGACTGGGAAAATTCCATCCTTCGATTCCGCATGGCATTGAATCCTCGTGGCACATCGGGCGAGCAGTTTTGATCCTGGCTCTCATCGCGGCAGGCCTGGCCAGCGTCGCCCGTGGTCAAGTCGTCGTGACCGAGTTCCCGGTTCCCACAACCAACAGCGGGCCTGGTGGAATCGCGGCCGGCCCCGATGGCAACCTCTGGTTCACCGAACTGGATGGCAACCAGATCGGGCGGATCACGACAGCAGGCATCGTCACCGAGTTCCCGATCCCCACGGCCAACAGTCGCCCCTTGGGAATCGCAGCCGGCCCGGACGGCAACCTCTGGTTCGCGGAAACATCTGGCAAGATCGGCCGGATCACCACCGCCGGCGTTGTCACCGAGTTTCCGATCCCCTTCGGTGAATTCAAAATACCACGTGGAATCGCAGCCGGCCCGGACGGCAACCTCTGGTTCACGGAAGAATCTGGCTGGATCGGCCGGATCACAACGTCCGGCGTTGTCACCGAGTTCCCCATCCCCCTCAGTGAACCCGCTGGGATCGCAGCCGGCCCGGACGGCAATCTCTGGTTCACCGAATCGTTGGCCGCCCGGATCGGCCGGATCACGACAGCAGGCATCATCACCGACTTCGCGGTCCCCTTGCCCGACAGTCGCCCCGAGGGAATTGCGGCCGGCCCGGACGGCAATCTCTGGTTCACCGAATTCGTCGGCAACCAGATCGGGCGGATCACGACAGCAGGCATCGTCACTGAGTTCCCCATCCCCACGGCCAACAGTCTCCCCGTGGGAATCGCAGCCGGCCCAGACGGCAACCTCTGGTTCACCGAAACCGGGGCCGACCAGATCGGCCGGCTCACAACGGCCGGCGTCATCACCGAGTTCTCTCTTCCCACGTTCAACGCCTCACCTTCTGACATTACGGCCGGCCCGGACGGCAACCTCTGGTTCACCGAAACCGGGGCCGACCAGATCGGCCGGCTCACAACCACAGTCACGATCGGCAGCTGCGATTCCGGAGTTCCGAATGTGCTTCTTTCGGGCGGCGGTACGATCACAGACAGAATTGTTCAGTGTAAGGCGAGCGCGAAAAACCACGGTGATTTCGTCCGCTGCGTGAGCCACGTGACCAATGAGCTAAAGGCTGCAGGCATCATCACCGGTGTGCAGAAAGGAGCGATCCAGAGCTGCGCGGGTCAAGCCAATACTCCTTGAAAAATCGAGACGCAGGGATTCACGATCCATCGTGGCAGATCCACGGACTCTCGAGCAAAATGCGAGGGATAGACCCCGTCACGATTGGTTTCTTCTGCACGCCCCATCCGAGCCTCGCCGCCCCGGGGGTGGTCGGACCTCCGCCAGCGAGCCGCTCCGCCCAAAGGGTCGCCTCGCATATCGAGGGGGTGAAAAAACTCGCCGAATCGGCCGAATTACTTGGCGCCCCTGACGAGGCGAGAGGCCACACCCATCCGCTCATCCGAGGCGGTTGGAGGCCTCCTCACCGCCGCAGGATGAGCGCTGCCGTCACGACCAACAATCCCGCGAACGCAAGCAGGGCGAGGGGCGACAGGGTCGGAACCTCGGCCACAACACTCTGGGACACGGTCAAGGTCAGCGCCACGGTCAATTGCTGCTCATCGGGATCGTTGCTGTCTACACACAGCCGCGCCTGATAGGTCCCGGGCGCGAGGCCGGTCGAGTTGAAGGTGACGTCAACGTTGCTGGCGCCGCCGGGCGCCGTGCTGCCGCCGGCGGGCAGCGCGCTTGCCCACGGAATGTCCAGCGCGACGCAGGCGCCGGTGGTCGCGTTGTTCTCGGCGATCGTCCAGTTGAGCGGGGCACCGCCGACGTTGCCGATCGCGAATGACTGGACGTTGCTCTGGTTAGGAGCCAGCGTGACGCTGAGCGAGCCCGGGTTCAGAGTGACGTCGGGCAGCGGGCATTGCCCGCCTACCACGGCGCCGCAACCGGTGAGGGCGACGCTGAAATCGACTCCGGCAGCCTGCGAAGCGGTGGCGCTGATGGTGAATGCGGAGACATCGTTGAAGACGCCCGGTGCAGTCGGCGAGAAGGTGTAATTGACGTTGCACGACCCACCGGCGGGCAGCGTCGTGCCCTGGCAATTCTGCGACGCGTTGAACTCCGCGGTCGGCGGGGCACCGCCGAATATGTTGATCGGACCGAAGTTTGCGGCGCTGGTGTTGGTGATCACGGTAGTCATGGGTGGGCTCGTCGTCCCGACGATCACGCTACCGAAGTTGTGACTCAGCGGAACGGCCGTGATCGGGTTGACTCCGACACCCGCGAGACTGACCGAGAAATCCTCCCCGTCGGACTGGTTCGCCGTCTCGCTGATGGTGAAGGCGGAGGTGTCGGTGAACGGTCCGGGGGACAGTGGCGAAAAGGTGTAATTGACGTTGCACGACCCACCGGCGGGCAGCGTCGTGCCCTGGCAATTCTGCGACGCGTTGAACTCCGCGGTCGGCGGGGCACCGCCGAATATGTTGATCGGACCGAAGGGGTCCCCGCCGGTGTTGGTCAACGTGACCGACATCGGCGGACTGGTGTTGCCGACATTGGTCTGGCCGAAGTTGAGCGTGGTGGTGTCAATCGCTATATCGGTGTCGACGGCCTCCGCCGCCGGCACGCCGACACTCATGGCCAGGACCCCGCAGACGAAGGCAGCGAGGGCATCCGACCGAATCGCTGATGCACGAAACACTAGCGTGACTCTAGCAATTCGCAGACGTGCCGGGCAACTATAACCGCAGTGCTCGGGCTACGGCAGGAGTGGGCCGTCGGGCCCGCCTCACCAAGCCGAGTCGCAGGCCGGAGATGCGAGCCTCGGAAAGCGCCGGTCAGAAAGACGACTAACTTGCGCCCATCAGTGAGGACTTCTCGCAAGTGACTGAGAGGATTGGTCGGGGCGGGAGGATTAGACGCTCCGACCACTCGGTCCCGAACCGCTCGGAGGGCGATAGCAGGGAGACAAGGAAACACGAAAGACCCGAAACACCGCCCTGAGTCAGCAGGCGCGATTCCCAGGGAAACGTGAGATCACGCAGGAAGTGGGACAAAAGTGGGACAGCCGGTCCAACCCCGGCCGCCCTCCTGCCGACTGCCCCCCAAGCGACCGCGCTCAGCCAAGGCTAGGGGACTGACCCGGTTGATCGGCATCGAGCTGCCGAACCTCTCAGCGATCACCTTGTGATGGCGACGAGCTTCTGGAACCTCGGGCTCTTGCGCAGCGTGTCGAAGTTAGGGTCGATCGCAAGCCAGCCGGGCGAGAGGAAGTAGGGGATCTTCAGCAGCGGCTCGAGCTCGTCGAGCGCCTTCTCCGGCTCGCCGACGAGCAAATACTGGTGCTGGTAGTTGGGGCCGTTCAGGGCGCCCTTCGCCACCGGATCGAGCGCGACGCCGCGCTGTCCCTCCCGAATCGCTTCCTCTTTCCGATCGAGATACGCGAGCGCGAGGCCGTCCCGACTCACTCCCCAGAACCGGGCGCCTATCCTCTAAGCACGACCGAGCTATCCCGCCACACGAAACCATCCACACTTTCGGCGAACCTGCCATGTCAGTTCCAATCGTCGCATCATTCCATGTGACGTTTCTTCTGGATGCGATCGAACGCGGCCTTGGCAGCGGTGTATAGGCCGGACGCACGGAGCGCCAGGATCACCGCAGACCTGACGCTGCGCGAGGGGCTCCTGGCCGCACGGCGTAACTTTCCCGCAAGGCTCATCGGGGGGGGCGGGTTGACTGGCTCTGCGAGGGCCTCGGGCCACAGCTGCCGGATCATTTCCTCGTACAGCCGGGTATGGTCATGGTCCCGAAACTCCTCGGGAGCAGCAAGCATTCGTGTGAGCAACAATCGACAGTTGAAGGGTGTCAGGACGTCGAGAGCCATATCCTCCTGGGCCTGGTCCATCGCCGCGAAGTTGCCGGCCCAGTGCTCCCAATAGAACAGATCGAGGATATGCACATCGTAAGTGTTGCCGACCCCGGCGAGCCATCTCTCCCACGCGCGCAGGACGAACGGGATCTGCTCCATCTGGTCGGCAAATTGGCCCCCGGGGCTCATCGTGAAGCGGGCCAGGCTCTGCGACGTCACGACCGTTGCACCGTTCGGCAACCGGCACCGCACGCGCGTGATCTCGCCCGCGTTTCCCGTCACCTTGAGCTTGCCCGCAGGCACCTCGTTCCAGAGGGCCTGCAGGAAGCGCCCCGTGTAGGCATGGGCGAGGGAGTAACTCCGGTTGTACAACCGTTCCAGACCAGTGTCCATCTGCGGCGGGACTGGCACGAGGTGCGGGGTAAGGCCGAGCGAGGTCAGCAGGCGCGGCGCGATCGTCGCGTCAACCGTCTCCGTCTCTCGCGAATACGTGTAGAAATAGACCCGATTGGCGATTTCCCTCGATGCCGCGAGCACGAGGCGGGAATCCCAGCCGGCACTCACACTGACCGCCAGGTCAAACCGTGCAGCGGCGGAGCGCATGATCCGGCGAAGGAATTCGGCGCTGATCGATGCGCTGTCGTGCAACGAGAGCGCGCCGATGGGCCCATCGGGCCAGAAGCGCGTGCACGCACGGCTATTCAGGTCGAGCACATGGTTCGGCAGCAGATGCCGGATTTCGATGTATGGCGAGGTGTCGCCTGGCCAGAGATACTCCGGCCACGCTCGAAACGGCGGCGAATTGACGTACTCGCCGACAGCCACAGGATCCATGCCGAGCTTCAGCTCTTCAGCGATCAGCCGGGATTGCGTTGCGCACCAACACTCGGCCGACAGGGCCGGATCTGTGTAGAACACCTGTCGCAATCCCATGGGGTCGGTGAACATTCGGACGTCGCGGCCGTCGTCCACGATGAGGATCCAGCGGCCGGCGAGCGGATAGGTGTGCTTGACCCAGTCGGCGAACGCAGAGTTGGCGAGGAGATGGTCGATCAACCCCTGGAGGATGTTCATACTCGGGATGCTCGGCGTCGAGCAGATAGCCCAGCAGCGTGAGAGATCTGCCGTCGCGCCTTACCTGTCGTACGTTGAGGTCCGGGTGCGCCGTCACGCAAATGGCCTCGCGCACGCACACGCGCTGCCAGTGTCGGCGTGACTCGACAAATCGGCTCCCGAGAATGAATTGGCGACGATGGAGCAGAGTATCCGAGTCGTAGGTCTTCATACAGGACGGGCGCTCACTGTCGGCTCGCCGGGGCTGCGGAGCAGAAGACTCCCGGCGCTCTTGAGTTCCGAGTCGCGGGCGTCGGTATCAACATTCTTGAGTTCAAGAACAGCCGCGCCGATGGGGCGGCTCCGGCTCGACAGGGCCACGAAAAGGACGCCGACCATGCTTGGAAGTGCACCCAGGACACGTTTGGCGGCCCAGAACAAAAAGCATAGGCTCGCGGCAAACGAGGAGCCGTCCCTCCTAACGCGTCCAGTCAATCCTGTGGAAACGACGAGCGAATGATGCGAACGGATCAATCGAAGAGGACCTGCTCGGTCCCACACCACCACCTGCTGATCCGCAGGATCACCTCTGATCCCGTCGGCCAACGAATACAGCAGTCTAGGCTTGGGCGTGTACTCTCATCGATACGCCAGTCCACGAGGGAAGTGGGACAGAAGAGGGACAGGGGCCTCTCCCGTGGCGTCTGCCCGCCAGCGGCATCGCCGCGTGAGAAACCGGGGATACATCCGATCCAGCCGGGCCACAACGTAAAAACCCAAACGTGCGCCCGTGCCATCTGGCACCTGGCACCCGGACCCGCTGAGCGCAGAATCGCGCTGTGAGCAAGAAGAAGGCTCGCGTCCGCGACAGGCAGGTCGACAGAGGTGAAGTGCCTGCTGGCTTAGACCAATTCATTGGCATCTATTCCAAGACCCCCGCCTCTTATCCTCAAGTCTCGTACTCGAGTAAATACACGGGCTGGTCGATCAAGACCTGCGTCGGTGGGCGAGTGCGTCCTTACTTCCGCCGGCCGCCCGAACATGAACTAGAAGCTGAGCTCGCGGCTCTCGAGACGCGTCGGCCCGAGGATTGGCTGCAGCTCTCCGAAGCTCTTCGGCAGGTCTTGGTCGAGTACGATCAAAGACGTCGTTATCGGAATCGAAGAAAAAAGTTGCCGCGTGGAGCTCATGCGACTGGCGGCGCGTTTCTCGTAAGCGTTCGCGTAAAGGCAGCGCTCTGCTACCTGTTTGTCGCAAAGGAACTGAAGAAACGTCCTTCGGAACGGGACCCTGCCGTGATCGACCTTGCGGCGAAGGCCCCCGAGGTGAAGAGGCTGATCGGTCGCGCACTCAGGCATTGGCTCAGGCCGCCGCAAGCTCGACTGTATGAGAAGTCAATGCAGCCGGTCCTGCTGACCGCGGTGGCCCTCTCCCAGACCCTTAACCGGGCACGAGACTTTAGGCAGCGATGGGCGTCGTCGGCACTGGCACCTCTGCGAATTCGGGCGGGCGAGGATTTCGATGCTCGGAAGTTCTCGAAGAACTTCATTCAGCCGGGTTTGGAGCATAGGTTCGGTGGCCGCACGCTGAAGGCCCGAGTGCGACAGCGGCCATCGATGCTTGGCCGAACAGCTTCGGGCGGCCTCAGAAACGCGCATCTTCGCTTCCTTCTACCCAGCCAGTCATAAATATCAAGGTTGATCTCGCCGGGTAGGCCGGGCAACGTTCGGCCTAGGGGCATCGTTTGGCCTACCCACGTGCCCACTTTTCTAAACTGGGCGCGTCATGAAGAAATCAAATCCTGATCCCCGACCGCTTCCCCCATTGACCGAGTTTCGCGTTCGACGCCTTCGCGCTCGCCTACAACTCCATGTGCTCGCCGCCCGAGGAGGCGTTCCGTTCGCCCGCCTCTCTCGCTTCGAGCGGGGTGAGGTGGGCTTGGCTCCGGCGCAGATCGACCGATTAGAGGCAGTCCTCCGCGAATCGGGGGAATAGGACATGGAAAAGCAACAAATGCTTGCCGCCGCACTCGCCTATGGGCGAAAGGGGTGGGCTGTTTTTCCCTGCGCGCCTGACAAGACGCCTCTGACCTCGCGTGGATTCAAGGATGCCACGACTGACGCGGACCAGATCGCGGCCTGGTGGACTCGATCGCCTGAAGCATGGATCGGGCGTGCGACAGGAGGAGGCTCTTTCGTAGTCGACATCGACCCACGACACGGTGGCGGCGCCACGCTTGCCGCCTGGGAGGCGGAGAACGGAGCGCTCCCATACACGGTCGAGGCGAGAACGCCGAGCGGCGGAAGTCACCTCTACTTTGCGGTTCCGGAGGGTATCAACGTCAGGTCTGGTGCTGGAGTAATCGGTCCCGGCGTCGACGTTCGCGGCGAAGGGGGCTACGTCATAGTCCCGCCGTCACCCGGGTACCAGTGGGTCGAGAACGGAGGGGGTCTCGAGAACGCCCCGGAAGCGCTCCTGCGGTCGCTCCGCACATCGACGAGCTACGGAAGGGGTCCCGCGGCTCCTCTGCCGGAGAAGATCCGCCTCGGCGATAGAAATAGCCAACTAACCAGCGTCGCGGGGTCCTTGCGCCGAAGACGGGCAGCCGAGGCCGAGATAGTAGAAGCGCTCCGGGTCATCAATCAGAAGCGCTGCGAGCCGCCCCTTGAAGATGAGGAGGTCCAGAGAATCGCCCGTAGCGTTGCCCGCTACGAGCCTGCCGCTAGCTCAAGCGATGGTCCTTCCGGCAGCGGATCGCCTGGCGGGACGGAGAGCCACCGATCCTCACCGTGGGCCGCGGCCAGGCCAGTTCAAGTGTTCCTCGATGCCTGCGACCCCGAAGCCGACTTCCTAGAGCCGAAGCTCCTCGCCAGAGGCTCAATTACGGAGTTTTTCAGCCCTCGTGGTCTCGGGAAGACGCACGTCGCCCATGCAATCGCCGTGCGCCAAGCAAGGGCGGGCGTGCGTGTACTCCTGATCGATCGCGACAACTCGCCGCGGGAGACCAGGCGCAGGCTTCGCGGCTGGGGCGCAGACGGGTTGGTGTCTCTGGATGTACTCACGCGTGACCGGGCTCCGTCACTCACCGACGCTCGGGCGTGGGCCATGTTTCCGACAGACGACTACGACATCGTGATCATCGACTCGCTCGACTCGTCTGCTGAAGGCGTAGGCGAACAAGACTCAGCAAGGCCCTCGAAAGCCCTCGCTTCGATTCTGGATGTCGCGCGGAAGGAGCGTGGGCCTGCAATCCTCGTTCTCGGCAACGTTGTTAAGAGCGGCGCCCACTCGAGAGGAAGCGGTGTAGTCGAGGATCGAGCGGATCTGGTGTACGAGGTCAGAGACGCGACAGGATTTGCGCCTTCTGGCAGTAAGCCTTGGTTCCAAGAGCTTCCCGCCTCAGGAGCAGCAGAGTGGCAGGAGCGTGCAGCACGTAGAGGCCGGAAGGATTTGTACAGACTGGCCTTTGTCTCCACGAAGTTCCGTCTCGGTGAGGAACCCGAGCCTTTCATTCTCGAGGTCGACCTATCAGGAGATGCTTGGACTCTGCGCGACGTGACCTCTGAGGTAGACGAAGCTGGTCGCGAAGCACGTGAGCGGAAGGAGAGCTCGGCGATCGCTCGGCTGCGACAGGCCATTGCCGAGACCAAGGAGCCTCTTGTCGCTCAGCGAGATGGTGTCCCGATCCTGCAGGAAGCGGGGTTGACCAGGGAAGCAGCCCGGGCAGTGCTCCAGCGCGAGGATGGGCAGAGCTGGGTGCTTCGGGAGGATCTCACGCGACGTGGACGTCCGAAGCTACTCGAAACCATCGACCGTGCGGCAGAAGACATCCGGGGCGCAAAAGCCAACACTCTCAGTGGCTTGCACGAGGCATCTTCTGCGGACCGCATGGATACTGGGCGGCAGAAGACGTGCCCGCCGGAAGCCCTGCCGCTGGCTTCTATTGTGACCCAGTCGTTTTCTGCGGCGCCGCCGAACTCGCCCGAACCCGGAAGCGCTTGCCTCCCTAGGCGGGAATCATACACGCCGAGCGCTTGAGCTACGCGCTGCGAAACGAAACGGGCCAGGGTTTCGCCGTCCCATCCCCTGGACGCGGACCATTGCGCCGCAGTGCCTTACGCTAGAAGAGGCTCTCCGGGCTGCCAACGGCTACTACCATGCGGGAGGCGGGTCCAGCGAGGTGCGGCTGCGGATCTCGAGGGACCGCCGGCGCACGCCTGGACTGCCAGACCATCTCAACCTCGGCGAAGCCGCGTGGCTGCTCTGCTTGTCCCGCCGGCAGACCAAAGCGCTGATTGAAGGCGGGAACCTATTGGGGACCCTTGCCTTCCGCGGCGACCGTCCCGTCTGGCAGATCCCACACGCCAGCGTGGAGAGTTACGCGACCAGCAGGGAGGACGCCCACGAAGCCGGTCACCCTGGCTGCTGGTTTCGCGTTGCGCGGTTGTGCAAGGAGAGGGGGAATCCGTTTGACTGACGCTCTGCGGTACCCCGAGTATCGCCTCGGTTTTCTTTCGATCATCGGTCGCGGCCGAGAGGAAAAGGCATCCCTCTCGACGGACGTTGGTCCGACGCTCCTAGGGGACGGCAAGTCGAAGTCGTGCGAGCCAGTTTCGCCGATCGGCTGCAGGTTCCCCTCGATTGAGGAGATACGGCAGGCGGCCCGGTACGTCGCCTTCCCGTACACGGACATGGAGCCGCCGACGGTCGAGGCCGCCCAAGTCATTCTTGAAGTCCTCCTTCGGATGGCCGCCGGCGACATGGAGGCGGTAGCTGACTTCGAGCGCCTGGTAGCTGGGCCCTCGCCTTGGGAGGAACTCCGTGGCTAAGCTCGGAGGCGGTGGGCGCGGAATTGGCACCCCTTTCGTCTCGCACATCGAGGAGGCGCTAGACGGATTTCCTGCACTTCCGGTGGCCCCGGAGGAGGTCTCGGACCGTGTCTAGCTCGACTCGCTTGCTGGCCGCTACTCCGAGCGATCGCTTGCTGACTAGCTTCGAGGTGGCGGAGAGGCTGAGGATTCGGCCTCAGGGCGTCCGGGAGTTTGCCCTCCGTCGGGAACTGCCCTACTACCGGGTCGGACGGAAGATGCTCTTCTCGGTGGGCGACGTGGGGCGTTTTTGGCCTCCCGGCGGCTAGCGAAGGACTAGAAGTCCGATGCCGAGGCGACGGACCAACGGCCTGGTACGGGTTCTTGACGCCGTTGCTTCTGCCGTGGCCTGCGGCGTGGCCTCTGGCTGCCTTAGAGGGGCGACCAGTTGAGTTCGGAGTACCATTCCCTCGTGGCAAGGGCGACGGTCGTTCCGATCACGCCTTCCGTCTTGGACTGGGCGCTCCAGGAGGCCGGGTACCACGACTACGCAGACGCCGCTGAGGCGCTTGGAATCTCGCCCGAGCTGCTCATGGCGTGGCGAAGCGGCGACGCCAAGCCGACTCTGACGCAGTTCCGAAAGCTCAGCTCCACGCTCCGCCGCACGCCCGCGACCTTCTTGTTGCCCGCCCCGCCGGCGCTAAGGCGTCCGGAGGTTAAGTTTCGCCATCCCCAGGGCTCGACGAGAAGAGCGCCGACACCGGAGGAGCACTACTTCCTAAGAGAAGCGTCTCGCCTGCAGGAGGCTAGTCGCTGGATTGGCAGTCAGATTGGAACGCCTTCGGGGATTCCGCGCCTTGGCCAGGACTCCGACCCGTCCGAAGCCGCCGCCACGGCCAGAAGCGCCATAGCGCCGTTTCTGCCCAAGGCCGATGAGAACTGGTCCAGTCCATCTCGCGCTTTTGATTCTTGGCGATCGGCTCTCGAAGCGATTGGCGCTCTCGTGTTCCTGTTTCCCATGGGCGAGGAGTCGGCCCAGGGGTTCTCCCTTGATGATCAGTTCGCACCAGTCGTCGCGGTTAACACATTTTGGCGAGACCAAGCCCGGGTATTCACTCTGTTTCACGAATTCGGACACTTGGTAACGGGTACCAGCTCCGTCTGTTTGGAGCACGATTCGGGCAAATTCAAGAAACCCACCGACCAAGTAGAGAGATGGTGCGAGGAGTTCGCAGCCGCGCTTCTCCTGCCACCGGCAGACGTTACCCAGTTCTTGGCTGAGCGACTCGATGTTACCTCCGGAGATCGCGTTACCGACCTTAGGGTGGCTACGGCGGTAGCGCGACAGTTCCAGGTGAGCATAAGAGCCGCGACGATCCGCCTCATTGAGCTGGGTTTCGCCAGTTGGGATCTCTATTCCCTTCTCAAACCAAGCAGCGAACGGAAGCCGTCAGGCGGCGCGCCGGGCGAGGGCCGCAGCCGCGACGACCAGAAGCGAGACCGCTACGGTGATCGAACGATCGGGCTATTCGTGGAGGCCCTCCGGAGCGACCTGCTAGGGCGTGCGGACGTGCTCGACTACCTCGACATGACCGATTCTGGCTTGTCACAGGCGGAGCGCGGCGCACGTCACCCAAGGTAAGGCATGGGGCGGGCCTGGATACTGGACACGTCCTCGCTCCTTGAAGTCAAGCAGCTACCGAACGTCATCAAGAGCGACGTCCTCAACGCCCTGGAAGCTCTGGTTGAGACCAATCAGCTCTTCTTTCCAAAACAGGTGCTCGCTGAGCTTGAGCGCTACACAGGTCCCGCACCCGACGCCCCTCTGCTATGGGCGAGAGCAAATGGACCGGTCGCCGCACGATCGCGGATCTCTATCCGAAGGCGCGCGAGATCTTAAGTCGCCTGCCGAATCTGATCGACCCCAACAAGCCAAGCAACGGCGACCTCGATGACGCCGATCCCTACGTCGTAGCGCACGGTCTCGATCGGCGGGAAAACGGTTACGAGGGGGTCACCATCATCACAGACGACTACCATACGAAGCCCGCGAAGACATCGCTCTCCGATGCGGCCGGCGTGTTCCTGCTTCCCACTGTCACGTTGCGCATATTCCTTGTCACGGAAGGCATTTGGGACGGCAAGAAAGGCCTCTAACTCGGAGCCTCGTCCAATTTGACTCGCCTTCTATTAGGCGCGTAGGATTACACGCATGAAAGCATCAACGTGGAAAAGAGAGGGAGTGAAGACGATGAGGACGTCGATCGAGATCCCGGAGGAAGTATGGACTGCCGCCAAAATCAGGGCGGCCCAGGAGAAAACCAACCTACAGGACGTAATCGCGGCAGCGCTCCGCGAGTACCTCGGCATCAAGCCGAAGAAGGGAAGCAAGCAATGAAGCGAAAGAGACCTGCGACAGATCGAAACCTCGTGCTCCGCGGAGGTACGTGGTGGATCTGCGTCAGGACCGAAGGGCGAAGGTTCCGCAAAACTACCGGCTGCCCGAAGTCAGAAGTAGCCGCAGCCAGACGCATTCGCGACGCGGAGCTAGGTAGGCTAGCCCAGAAGCGAAGCGGCCTTCTCGAAGAGTTGCCAGATCCCCCGTCGGTAGACCGGCTTCTCGACCTCTATCTCAAGGCAGAATCCCGCGAGTTCGATCGGGAGAACTTGGCGGAGCAGCCTGGAGCGAAGCGTTCGTGGCGCACCGATCGCTCTACGAGTGCACGGATCAAGAGTTGCGCTGGACGCGACGCGACGCGCTGACCGCCTCACCGCCGAAGACCTACGAGACATGGCCGGCAGGCTCGAAAGCTCGACTCCCCCGCTCGCGCCCGACTCTCGGCGGAAAGCGTTCGCTCTACTTCGCCGTGCCTACAACTGGGGTCGGGAGAATAAGCGCAAGACCGGCATCGCCGGCTCTCCCTTCGAAGAGACCAGCAGGGCCGACCGCAAGCGCATGTTTGCCCGTGGCGAACGTGGGTACATCTTCAAGCCTGGAGAGCTTCGCGGCATCTACGAAGCGATCTCGGCCGACGCCCTCCCCTTCGTTCGGTTCGCGGTCCACACCGGGATGCGGCTCAACGAGATCATCACCCTCCGGTGGCGGAGCGTGACCCTCGACCAGCAGACCGTGACCGTCGAGGAACGGTACGCGAAGGCGAAGAAGGCCCGGGACGTTGCCCTTGGGCAGGTGGCGCTCGACATCCTCGAACGGCAGGCTGAGTCCGGGACCGATCCGGATGCTCCAGTCTTCCGCCGTGACGACGGGCGACCCGTCAGCGCATCAACGATCGAGCACGTCTTCACCCGCACCGTCGAGACGATTTGGAAACCCTCGAAGCCGGGCGAGAAGCGCCCCCGGTTCCACGACCTCAGGAAGACCGCGGCGACCCGGGTCGAATCCTGTTCCTCCTACGCCGTCGCCAGGGCCTTCTTGGGCCATGCGGCAGCCGACGTGACCGGGCTCTACGTCAGGCCCCAGCTCGACGCCGTCGAGAAGCCATCAACCGGGCGGCGAGCCTGATCGATGGACCGGAAGTCACAGGCAACGTTGTGGATTTCCGCCAAGAGGCCACGCCAAAGGCCACAGCGACCGAAAAGCAGGCGATCTAGTTATGGATGAGGGGTCCAGACGCGCACCGAACGCTCAGCAAGCAAAGGGTTTGGAGTATTCTTGCGTCGCGTCGCCG
>CAVXRK010000008.1:0-492261 GCA_963764025.1 uncultured Acidobacteriota bacterium | reverse complement strand
GGAGCACGACCGTCTCTCCGTCCTTCAGGCCCCCGAGAACCTGGGCTTGGGCGGGATTGCGCTGGCCGACCTCGACGCTTCGCAACCGCGCCCGACCGCCCTCCTTCACGAACACCGACCACCCGGACCCGCGACGGAACAGGGCGCTCGCCGGCACCTTGAGGACCCCCTTGCCCTCCCACAGCGTGATGCTCGCTTCGACGCGGTAGGCGTCGCCGAGGCGGCCCGGCGGCTCCTCGAGATCGCCAATGACGTTGACGCGCTGCTCCTCGACTCCAAGCGCGGAGATTTTCGTAAAGGCCGAGGGTTCGACTGGTCGAACCCTCGCGCGCAGGATTCGTCCCTCGCCGCCATCCAGCGTCATCGCCGCACCGGGCTTCACGCGCACGGCGTTGGTCGACAGCAGATCGATCACGATTTCAAGGTTCGAGGGGTCGCCGACCTCCAGGACGGGGCTTCCGGCAAGAATGGATCGCTCGCTTTCCTGCAGCACGCGAAGGACCCGTCCGTTCACCGGAGATTTCAGGGAGATCACATTGCCAGCCGGGCGGCCGGGCAGGTCGGCTTCGAGAGTGGCCCTCGCCACCTCGGCCTCGAAGGTGGCAGCGCGCGCGGAAAACTTCGCGGCGTCCAGCTCCCTCGCCAGGCTCGCCTCCGCCAGCTCCGCCTGCTCGCGTTCCTCCGGAGATCGCAGGCCCTCTCCGGCGAGCTTGTCCGCCCGCTCGTGGTTGCGCCGGGCCTGCTCGAGAGAGGTGTTCGTCTGCCGCACCCGTGCCTCGGCGGCGCGATGGGCAGCCTCGGCGGCCTTGAGCCGGGCCCGTGCTTCCGCCCGCGCGCGCTCGTCGAGAGGCAGCGGCTCGAGGCGGGCGACCACGTCGCCCTCACGCACGGCGTCTCCTTCCTCGAGCCGCACACGCAGCAGCCGCCCGGTCGCCGGGGTGGACACGACGAATCGGTCGCGGGTGCGGGTCTTGCCCTCCTCCTCGACGGTCACCGGAGATCACCCCGCGCAACGGAGCCCAGCTCGACGGGCACCGGCGCGGGGCGGAGTGCGATCGCAATGGCGGCGACGAGCGCCAGCGTTGCCAGCGCCGCCAGGGATCGTTTCCAGGTGACGGTCATCGGCTTCACTCCCTCGTCTTGAGCACCGCGACCAGGTCCATCCGGTTGATCCGGCGCCGCACGATCATGCCAGAGGCGATCGTCGCCGCGGCGACCGTGAGAGCCGCGATGATGTAGCTTCGGGGCGTGGCCACCAGGGCATCCGCATCAGGTCGGTGTCGTAGAGAGCCGAGAGCAGCGCGCAGGCGCCGAACCCGATCGCCCAGCCGAGCGGAATCGCGAGGGACCGTGACGAGCGCCTGCTCGCCGAGCAGCAGGGTCGACACCTCTTCCCGAGTGAAGCCCAAGACTCGAAGGCTCGCCAGCTCCCGGCCGCGTTCCGACAGCGCGATCCGGGCGCCATTGTAGACCATCGCGATCGCGATGATGGACGCGAGCGTGACGAGCACGGACGTGAACATCCCGAGCAGCTCCGCGATCGTGTCCTGGAAGCTCTGGATCATGGCGCGTTGAACGGTGACCCCGGCGACGGCCGGCATCGCCTTCAACAGCGCATAGAGCGGTCCGCGCTGACGGGATCGGCCTTCAGATATCCGCCCGAGATGGAGCCCGATTCCCGAAGGAGACGGTGGAGGGCGTCGAGCGCCATGTAGGCGTTGATGCCGAGGACCTCGTAGACGACGGCAGCGACGACGACGGAACGGACGGGGCGTTCCCCCTCCAGGACTTCCACGGTCAGCGAGTCTCCCGGGCGAACGCCGAGCTTGTCCGCGAGGTGGGCCGTGAGCACGATCCCGTCGGCGGGCAGCGGCACGGGCCTGCGGTTGCGGTCGACCACTCGCCTCAGGTCCGCCTGCGGTTCGAGCCCGAGAACGGCGAGCCGCTTCGAGCGGTGCTCGTGGCGCAGGCGCACCGGGACGACGCGGAAGGGCTCCGAGACGAGAACGCCGGTCAGGCGCGCCAGCTCGTGGGCGGCGCGCGCCGACCGGGGATCGGTGAATCCTACCGTCGTCTCCTGGCGCTCGATCGGAAAAACTGCAGGTCCATGGCCTCGTCGACCATGTCCCAGAAATAGCGGCCGAGAACCAGGATGCCGACGGCGAGCGAAACGCCCAGGACCGACAGGGCGAATCGGATGGGACGGCGGTCGAGGTTGCGAACCACCATGCGCGCCGCCGGCGAGAGCAGACGCGCCGGCCGGAGGCGCTCGAAGAAGCTGGCGCGGTACCGCGCCGGCGCCTCGGGACGCATCGCCTCGGCCGGCGGCAGGCGCACGGCACGGTTCACGCGCCGACCGCGCCGAGCGCCGCCGGCGCCGAGGCTGCCGACGCGACGACGACAGCCAGCGCCGAATCCGACGCTCGGTAGTCGAGGCACGGAAAGCGGAAGAACTCGCTGTAGAGCGCCGGTCAGCCCGCTGCCGAGCCAGAGCGCCGACGGCCGATGCCGAGCGCCACGCCGATGACGACGATGACGAGCACGAACTCGAGGTAGTGCAGGCCGATCGCCGGGTTCGAGTAGCCGAGCGCCTTGAGGAGCGGCGATCTGCTCGCGCTGCGTGCTCGACGCAGGCGCGTGAGCGACGACGTTGAGCAGGAAGGCCGCGACGCCGAGGAAGATCGCCGGGACGAGCGTCCATGCGTCCGCAGCTGCCGCGAGCTCGTCGTCGAGGACATGGTCGGACAGCTGATCCTCGCGGCCGTAGCGCGCCGAGCCCGCCGTAGCGGCGCGAGCAGATCGGTCGAGCGCGCGCGATGACGTCGCGCCTGGCCGGCGCCGCGGCGCAGAGCGCAGGACGACGTCGTTGAAGCCGCCCTTCCATGTCGAACGCGGGCCGAGCGCGCGCCGGCTCATCCAGAAGACGCCGAAGCGCTGGTTGTCCGGGAAGATCAGTCGCCGCGGCCGGATCCCGTAGACGTACTCGGGCGAGAGCGCGACGCCGACGATGCGCAGGTCGTCCAGCGGCCGTTGATGACGCGCCCCGACGCGGTCGCCCGGCTTGAGAGTCGGTTGGCGCGTCGCGAACGCCTCGCTCGCGACCACCTCGTCGCGCGCGCGCCGGCTCGAGCAGCCGGCCGCGCGCAGGATCACAGCTCGTTGAGCGCGGGGCCGCGCGCCTTCCGGCACCGAGACGAGGCGGCCGGTGGCCGGCTCCGCGAGGCCGGGCACGTCGAGCGTCACGTCGGCGACGACGCGCGCGTCTGCGACGCGGCGACGCCGGGAATCGCCGCAATCGCGCTCGAGGAGCGCATTGCGGCGCGCGCTTGAGACGAGCGAACACGTCGGCGAAGCGGTACCGCCCGTAGTAGGCGTCGCGCGTCTGCTGAAGCGAGCGATAGGTCGCGAGCGCGTCATGACGAACGTGGCGACGCCGCAGGCGACGACGAGCGCGATGGCGACCGCCTGCCCGCGCATGGTGCCAGAGTCGCGCAGCAGCTTGCGGTCGAGCGCCGTCATGCGCGCCTCACCACGCAGATCTCGTCGCGGCGCGAGCTTCGTCGCGTTGCGGCTCGACGCTCGACGATCCGGCCGTCGCGCAGTGCGGATCACGCGGTCGGCCATGCCGGCGATCGCGGCGTTGTGCGTGATGACGGCCGTCGGTCGTGCCGAGCTCGCGGTTGACGCGCGCCGAGCGCCTCGAGCACGATGATGCCGGTCTGGAAGTCGAGCGCGCCGGTCGGCTCGTCGCAGAGCAGCACGTCCGGGCGCTTGGCGATGGCGCGCGCGATCGCGACGCGCTGCTGCTCGCCGCCCGAGAGCTGCGCCGGGAAATGGTCCAGGCGGTCGCCCGAGCCCGACCAGCGCGCAGCGCCTCCTCCGGCGTCATCGGGTCGTCGCGCGATCTCGGTGACGAGCGCGACGTTCTCGCGCGCGGTCAGGCTGGGGATCAGGTTGTAGAACTGGAAGACGAAGCCGACGTGGTCGCGGCGGTAAGCGCGTCAGCTCCGCGCTCGTCGGCGGCGGTCAGGTCGTGATCGCAGAACCGGACGCGTCCCGCGCGTCGGCACGTCGAGGCCGCCGAGGATGTTGAGCAGGGTCGACTTGCCGCTGCCCGAAGGGCCCGAGCAGGACGACGAACTCGCCCTCGTAGAGGTCGAGATCGACGCCGCGCAGCGCGTGCACGTCGACCTCGCCCATCCGGTACGTCTTCGTGAGGCCGCGGGCGCGAAAGACGGCGCCTCCGTGCCGCGTGGTCGGCCCCGATGGGCTCGTCCGATCGGTCACGAGAGCGGCCCCGCCGGCCGCGGACCCGGCACGAGCGCCTTTCCTGCTTCGACGACCGCGAGCGCCAGGATCGTCATGGCGACCACGTGAAGCCAGTCGGCGGGAGACAGAGGGGCCGTCGGCAGAAGGGACGCGAGCGGGCCCCAGAAGACCGCAAGGGCCTGCAGCGCGAGGCCTCCGGAAAGGGCGAGCCAGAACGGAGACGTCAGGCTCCGGCTCATCGCCCAGAACGGCCTTTGGTCGGAAAGCGCCGCGAGCGTCTGAGCGAGCAACGCCAGAGCGAGCGTCGCCATCGCGAGGGTCTGGCTCCGCAGCGGGTCGTCCCGGTCGCCGCCCGTCGTGAAGATCCACAGCACGGCGGCTGCGACGACACAGCTGCGCAGCGCGATCAAGCCCGTCGCGCGCCACGTCAGCAACGGCTCGCGGGGATCGCGCGGCGGCTGGCGGAGCAGGTCGGGCTCGCCCGGCATGACCACCAGAGCGATGGCCGGGAAGATGTGCACCACGAGATTCAGCCAGAGGATCTGGAGAGGGCTCATCGGCAACGGAAGGTTCGCGACGACCGACACGAGCATGACGCCGATCGTCGAGAAGCTGCAGAGAATCAGGAAGTGGACCGACCGGCGGATGTTCGCGTAGATCCGTCGCCCTTCGGCCACGGCGGTCGGGAGGGTTCCGTAGTCGCCGCTCGTTACGACGAGATCGGAAGACTCGCGGGCCACGTCGGCAGAGCGGAGGCCGATCGCGATCCCGATGTCGGCGGCCTTGAGCGCGGGCGCGTCGTTGATGCCGTCGCCTGTCATCGCGACGATGTGGCCCGCCGCCTTGAGCGCGCGGACGATGGAGAGCTTGTCCTCGGGCGAGACCCGAGCGAAGACGGCCGTTTGGCGCAGATCCTCCCATCTGCGCTCGCGGACGAGCTCGGCGAGTTCGCCGGAATCGACGCAGAGGTCGCCCGGGCCGGCGATTTCGAGCTCTCGCGCGATGGCCATGGCGGTCCCCTTCTGGTCGCCCGTGACCATGACGGTCCGGATCCCGGCGCCACGCAGTTCCGCGATGGCGTCGCGCACGCCCGCCCGCGGGGGGTCGACGAGGCCCGCCAGGCCCACCCAGGTGAGATCCTCCTCTGCGACGTCCAGCTCCCGTGCGGACGGAAGCGATCGGAAGGCGAAGGCCAGCACGCGGTGGCCGCACTCGCCGAGAGCGCGCGCCCGTGCCAGTAGACGTGCGCGCTCCTCCGGGTCGAGCGGTCTCTCGCGACCCGAGGCGAGCACGCGCGAGGAAAGCGCGAGGAGAGCCTCGGGAGAGCCCTTCACGAATGTCCAGACCGCGCCCCCGGCTTCCCGGACCACGACCGCCATGCGTTTGCGGCTGGACGTAAAGGCGATGTCTTGAAGGCGTTCGTAGCGGGCCGAAAGCACCGTGGGGTCGGCGCCGCCCTTTCGGGCCAGGGCGAGGAGAGCGCCTTCCGTTGAAGAGCCGTGAATGTGCCACCCGTCGTGGGGCTCCAACCGGGCGTCGTTGCAGAGCGACGCGATTTCGATCAGCCGCCCGAGTGCGGGGTCGTCGTGGGCGGCGACGGCGCGCCCGTTCTCGAGGATCTCTCCGTCCGGCGAGTATCCCGAGCCGGTCACCTCGAGCTCGCGCTCCGAGAGCCAGATGCGGGTGACGCGCATGGCGTTCTCCGTCAGAGTTCCGGTCTTGTCGGTGCAGATGACCGACGTGCAGCCGAGCGTCTCGACCGACCCGAGTCGCCGCACGAGGCTGTGCGCCCTCGCCATCCGGCGCACTCCGACGGCCAGGGCGATCGTCGTCACCGCGGGAAGCCCTTCCGGAATCGCCGCGATGGCGAGGATCGCCCCCGTCTCCACCATGAGCCATAGGGAACGGCCCCTCAGGATGCCGAGCAGCGTCACGGCCGCGGAAAGCAAGATCGCCACGGCGGCGAGCCTCCGGCCGAGCTGCTCGGCGCGCCTCTCGAGCGGCGTCGGCTCCCTCTGCTGCGCGGCGACGAGCTCGCCGATGCGTGACAGTTCGGTCTGCCCCGGCGCCTCGGTCACGATCATTCGACCCCAGCCACTCAAGACGGTCGTTCCGGCGTAAGCCATGTTGGTGCGCTCGGGCAGGGGAGCGGCGCCCGCAATCACCTCCACGGCCTTCGTGACCGGGACACTCTCGCCTGTGAGGGCCGACTCGTCGATCTGCAGGTCGCGCACCGCAGCCAGCCGCCCGTCCGCGGCGACGACCTGTCCGGCGGAGAGAATCAGAAGGTCGCCGCGGCGGACATCGTCGGTCCGGATCTCGCGCTCGAGCCCGCCCCGAACGACTCGCGCGGTCGGCGCCGAAAGGGTGCGCAATGCCTCGAGCGCCCTCTCCGCACGCCAGTCGGTGGCGAACCCGAATGCGACTGAAAAGACGACCGATGCAACGATCGCCAGTGCGTCGCTGGTGTGTCCGAGCAGGATGGAGGCGGCACTGGCGACGAGCAGCACCAGGATCACCCCGCCCTTCAATTGTGTCCAGAGGATCCGCCAGATCAGTCGGGAGGTCGAGGCCCGGGAATCGACCGTTCGAGAAGGAGCCGGGAGGTTCTCGATAGCCAGGCCCCTCTCCGAGTGGGTTCGAAACTCCCCAGCCACGTCCGCCGAGGTCCGGGCGTGCCATGCCGGTCGCGGATTGACCGAACGGTCCTCTCTCCGGCTCATCGCGTTCACCCTAGTCGAGGGACGGCCGGGTGTCGAGATTCAACCGGACCGGGAGGCCGGGCGGGCGCCTTTGATTCAAGGCGCGGGGTCCCGAGCTCCGCGAGCTTCTTCGACCGTTCCCCCGGGGCGCACCGGCGCCGGCATTCCGGGTGCAGAATGAAGACGTCATTCGAAGGAGGTTGCCGATGGGCCAGCTCCTCTTGATCGTCCTGGTGCTGCTTCTCCTCGGAGCGATCCCTCGCTGGAATTACAGCCGCAACTGGGGCTACGGGCCGAGCGGCATTCTCGGCGTCATCCTGATCATCGTCGTCGTTCTGCTCGTCACCGGGCGGCTCTGAGCCGGCGGTCCGAAAAGGCTCAGGGCCGGGCTTCGGCGGGCGGCGCTGCCGGGAGCGGGATCGGCGTCGTCTTCGGTTTCGTGAGGCTGCCCGCCGGGTAGAGAAGGACGACTTCGTCGGGCGCGACGAGGTGAAGCTCCTCGCGCGCGACCTGCTCGGCCGGGAACTCGTGGCGATTGGCCGCCTCGATCGAGGCCTTGAGCTTTTCGTTCTCCGCCTTGCGCTCCGCGATCTGGCGGTCGAGCGTCTGCACCTCGGTCCGCGCACGCCGCAGCTCGAGCACCCTCCGGTCCGACAGGAGCAGGACGCCCATGATGACCGTCGAGGCGCCGAGCGAGATCAGAAACGCCGTCACCGGTCGCGGCCCGCGCCCGATGTGCTGCTTGTTCTTCATCGGGGAAAGCCGCGCGGCCGGCGTAGCGGCCCGCGCCCTCGAGCTCTTCCTCGATCGCGAGGAGGCGGTTGTACTTCGCCAGCCGCTCGCCGCGGCAGGCGGACCCGGTCTTGATGAGGCCCGCGTTGACCGCGACGGCGAGGTCCGCGAGCGTGTCGTCGGGCGTTTCGCCCGAGCGGTGCGAACAGATCGTCCGATAGCCCGAGGTCTGCGCCATGCGCACGGCCTCGAGGGTCTCGGTGAGAGTCCCGATCTGGTTGAGCTTGACGAGGAGCGCGTTGCCCACACCCTCCGCGATGCCGCGCGAGAGGATCTCGGGGTTCGTCACGAAGACGTCGTCGCCGACGAGGAGGATCTTCGAGCCGAGCTCCGCCGTCAGCGCCTGCCAGCCCTTCCAGTCCTGCTCGGCGAGGCCGTCCTCGATCGAAACGATCGGATAGGCCGCCGCGAGGTCCGCCCAGAAACGGATCATGCCGTCGGTCGTGAGCGTCTTCTTTTCGCCCTTCAGGTGGTACTTGCCGCCCTCGTAGAACTCCGAGGCCGCCGGGTCGAGCGCGATCACCAGGTCCTTGCCCGGCTTGTAGCCCGCCGACTCGACCGCCGAGAGCAGCAGCTCGACCGCCTCCTTCGACGACGCGATGTCGGGAGCGAAGCCGCCCTCGTCGCCCACGCCGGTCGAGAGGCCCTTCTTCTTGAGAATCGACTTCAGCGCGTGGAAGGTTTCGGCGCCGGCACGCAGGGCCTCGGCGAACGTCGCGAAACCGACCGGGCAGACCATGAACTCCTGGGGGTCGAGGCGATTGTCGGCGTGCGCTCCGCCGTTGATCACGTTCATGAGTGGCACCGGCAGCGTCGTCGCGCCGGTCCCGCCGATGTACCGGTACAGCGGCACGCCCGAGGCCTCCGCCGCCGCGCGCGCGACGGCGAGGGACACGCCGAGGATCGCGTTCGCGCCGAGACGGCCCTTGTTCGGCGTCCCGTCGAGCTCGATCATCACGCGGTCGATCAGGGCCTGGTCCCGCGCGTCGGCGCCCTCGAGCTCCTCGGCGATCTCGCCGTTGACGTGGGAGATCGCCTTGAGGACGCCCTTGCCGCCGTAGCGCTTCTTGTCTCCGTCGCGAAGCTCGAGCGCCTCGCGCGTGCCCGTCGACGCGCCCGAGGGCACGCCGGCCCGGCCGGAGACGCCGCCCGAGAGCAGGACCTCGACCTCGAGCGTGGGATTGCCGCGGGAATCGAGGATCTCGCGCCCGTGAATGCCTTCGATCGAGAAGCTCATGCGATCAGCTCCCGCCCCGCCTTTGCGAGGGCGTCCAGGTCCGAAGCGGACTGCGCTTCGATGTAGACACGCGCCACGGGCTCCGTTCCGGACTCGCGAACCAGAATCCAGGAACCGTCCTGGAAAATCAACTTGATTCCGTCGATCGCGTTCACCGACGCGACGCGGCGGCCGGCGACCGACTCCGGCGGCGTCCGCTTCTTCTCGGCCAGCCGGATGCGCGCCTCGGCCGAGAGCTCGAGGTCGATCCGGCGCGTCAGGAACGGGCCGATGTCCTTCCAGAGCTCCGAGCGGAGCTGTCCGATGGTCTTGCCGGTCGCCCCGACGAGCTCCGCCGCGAGCAGGTCCGCGAGGATCCCGTCCTTTTCCGGGACGTGGCCCTCGACGGTCAGGCCGGCGCTCTCCTCCCCGCCGAAGATGATCTTTCCGTCGAGCAGGAGCTCCCCGATGTACTTGAACCCGACGGGCGTCTCGTGGAGCGGAACCCCGGCCCGGGCGGCGATCGCGTCGAGCGCGTGCGTCGTCGCCACACTCCGGGCGATGCCTCCCCGCCGGCCCTTCCGGCCGAGAAGGTCCGCGGCCAGGAGGGACAGGATCTCGTTCGGCTGCACGTACGCGCCCTTCTCGTCGAGGACGCCGAAGCGGTCGGCGTCGCCGTCGCACGCGAGGCCGAGGCGGGCGCCGCTCGCCCGGACGACCTCGGCGAGCTCGGCGAGCTCGGGCTCGCCGCACTGCGGCGACTTGCCGCCGAAGAGCGGGTCCGGGTTGGCGTGGAGGCGCGAGAGCGCGGAGCCGGTCGTTTCGAGCCAGGCGTCGAGGAACCCGGCCGCGGTTCCGAAGCGGAAGTCGAGGCCGAAACGCGGAACGCCGCGGCCGACGTCGCGGCCGGCGACCTTCGTTCCGAGGTCCGTCAGATACGGGGGCGCCGGATCGAAGCGCGCGACGACGTCCTCGGGCGGGGCCGGCTCGTCGGGAATCGCGAGGATCTCCTCCTCGATCTTCTTCGTGATCCCCGGGAGCGCCGGGGCGCCGTCCGACGTCGAGAACTTGATCCCGAGGTAACGGGGCGGATTGTGGCTTGCGGTAAAGTTGATCGCGCCGGCGGCGCCGCGCCGCCGGATCTCGAAGGCGAGAACGGGTGTCGGGACCGGCCGGGCGCTGACCTCGGCCGGGAAGCCGTGGCGGATCAGGATCCGCGCGGCCTCCGCGGCGAATCGGTCGGCGAGAAAGCGCGTGTCATACCCGACCAGAACGAGACCGCCCGGGCGCTCCCCGGAGGCCAGAACCCGCGCGATCGCCGCGACGACCCGGCGCGCGTTCCCGAACGTGAAGTCCTCGGCCAGGACGGAGCGCCAGCCCGAGGTCCCGAACTTGATCGGCGGAGCCGTCACGTCGTGAAGCTTACACGGGTCGCGCCGGCGGCGGCCGTCCTCGTCGTCGCGGCCTGCGCCGCGCTGCCCGCGCCGCGCGCTCCGATGCGCCTCGAGGTCCGCGCGCCGAAGCTCCCCGTGAGCGAATCGACGCCTTCGAGCTCCCGCCCGACGGACCCGGTCGAGGCCGCCGTTTTCGACCGCATCAACAAGGACCGCGCCGACGCGAATCTGCCGCCCGTCGCATGGGACCCGGCGGCCGCGCTCGTCGCGAAGGCCTACACGACGGCACAGGTGGCCGAGGGCACGAGCGGGCACTTCCTGACCGACGGGATGGCGCCCTATGCACGGACCGGCTTCGCCGGCATCTTCGGCATGGGCTCGGAAAACGCGGTCGCCTGGCACACGACCGGGAAATCCTTCAGCGACTCGGCGAAGGAGCTCGCGCTCTCCGGCCACGAAGACATGATGCGCGAGACGCCGCCGAACGACGGCCACCGGCGCACGATCCTCGACCCCGAGGCGACCCACGTCGGCGTCGGCTACGCGCTGCACGGCGGAAGCTTCCGGATGGCCGAGGAGTTCCTGGCGCGCCGGCTCGCCGAGCTCACGATCCAGAAAGAGGGCGACGCGCTGTCGGTCAGGGGCCGCACCCAGGCCGGGCGCACGCTGAGCTTCGTGACGATCGCGCAGGAGCCTCGTCCCGAAGCGGCTGACCCGCGAGCAGGCCCGCTCGCGGACGACGTATTCCTACCCCGAGCCGCAGTGGGCGTTCGTTCCCGAGGGCCACAAGTCGATCCGGGTCGTCGGCACCGAGACGGAAGACCGCATCCGGCTGGGCGGCAACGGCGAGTTCGCGTTCCGCTTCGCGCCCGCGAAGGCCGGGCTGTGGACGTTCGTCTTCTACGCGACCGACGGCCGCCAGAGGTCCCGCCCCGGCGGCGCCGCGGTCGTGTGGCTGGAGCCCGCCTCGCCGTGATCACCGTTCTCGCCGTCGGCGCCGAGGCCGAGCCCCTGGCCGCGTTCGGCGCGGCCCACCCGTCCGTCGAGATCGTGACCGCAAACGGCGCCGAGGATGCGCTGGAGAGGTTGGCGCGCAATCGCCGCATCGACGCGGTCCTGATCCTCGCCCAGCCGGATGCGGCCGAGACCGCGCGGCTCGTGCGCGAGGAAGACCCGGGCGCTCCCCCCCTCTTCGCGCCGGCGGCCGCCGGGGCCATCCCGGGTGTCCAGAGCCTTTCGGGCGCCGGCGGCCCGGAGCTCATCGCGGAGCTCCTGGGCGTCATCGGACCGCGGTGACTCCGGAAATGAAAAAGGGCGGCTAACGCCGCCCTCGAAAGTCAGCGCGGAAAGTCTTGCTGTCCGCGCCCTCCTCCTCGAGCCCCTCGCGGAGCCCCACCGCCGCCTAAGCTAAGACTCGGCGCACCCGCTGTCAAGAAGAACAGGGGGTCAGGGACTGGCTGTCCGAACGGACAGGTGTCCCCGCCGGCTCGATTCGGGCGCTCTGAGTCGAGGGGTCATGGTAACTTCGCCAGTTGGGAGATTTACCTATGGGTGGCTGTGGCACCGGCGGCGGCTGCGGGGTCGGGAACTCGTACAACCCGGGCCAGTACGTCGGGATTCGGATCAACGAACACGAGGACGGCCGAAACGTCCTCTGCGACACGATGGGCGTCGAGGTTTCGCGCGGCCAGCGCGTGATCGTCGAAGCGGACTCGGGCATGGAGCACGCCGAGGTGACGAACCTCCAGCCCATGATCCTCAAGCAGTGCCAGCTGCGGGACTCCAAGCGTCTCGTCCGGGTCGCCAGCGATACGGACCTGGTCTCCTACCGGGCCAAGGTGGCCCGGGAGCAGCGCTTCCTCTCGGACACGCAGGCTCTCGCCTTCGAGAAGCGTCTCGCCATCAAGGTCGTCCGCGCCGAGGAGACCTTCGACGGCCGAAAGGTCACGGTTTATTACACTTCCGAGGCCCGGATCGACTATCGGAAGCTCGTCTCGGACCTCGCGATGAAACATCCCGTCCGGATCGAGATGCGCCAGGTCGGGCCCCGCGACGAGACCAAGATGAGGGGCGGGATCGGGCCCTGCGGTCTGACCCTCTGCTGCTCGACCTTTCTCAAGTCCTTCCACCCGGTAACCATCAAAATGGCCAAAAACCAGAATCTGTCGCTCAACCCGTCAAAAATCTCGGGGATGTGCGGCCGGCTGATGTGCTGTCTCGCCTACGAGGACGAAGGCCCGTCCGCTTCGGCCCCCCGAAAGCAGAATAATCCCGCCGAACTCCCGGTTTAGCCTTTTCAAAGCGTCCCACCTTTTACCCGGGACCGAGAGAGACAGCCGTGGCTAACCGTAATACCGGCGGAGCCTTCCGAGGCGAAGACGAGGCAACCGCCAACCGCAAGCTGATCCGACCGAACCTCTCCGAGCTCGCCGACCGCTACCCCACGCGCTCCTTCGCCCAGCGCAAGCAGGTCCCGCCCGAGCAGACCAATGCGGAGAGCTACTACTACCTCAAGCAGATGGCGGCCAAGACCCCCATGGTCGTCGTGCTGACGGACGGCGAGGAGGTCCATGGCTGGATCGAGTGGTACGACAAGGCCTGCCTGAAGGTGAATCGGGAGAAGGGCGCCAACCTCCTGATCCCGAAGGCCTCGATCAAGTACATGTTCAAGGAGTCCGAAAGCGGAGAGCCGGACCGGGACGGAAACCGGTAGGAAAGGCGACCGGGCTTGGAGCCCGCGAGTCCCGCGGGCTTCGAGGGGCTGCACGCAAAGCGCCACCCCGCCAGAAGCTGGCGCGCTTCGATGGGGTCAGGTCTTCGGTTTTTCGGGCTCGGGATGCAGCCGCGAGTCCCGCGGGCTTCGAGGGGCTGCACGAAAAGCGCCAACCCGCCAGAAGCTGGCGCGCTTCGATGGGGTCAGGTCTTCGGTTTTTCGGGCTCGGGGGCTGTACGGCGTCGGGAGGAGCGGGGGTCGCCCGAAAAACTCGAACACCTGACCCCGAGCGTAGCGTGTAACGCTATCTAGCGCCTCTTCCGCTGAGCACGGCCGGGACTGTTTTCAGCAGGATCTTCAAATCCAGCAGCGGCGACCAGGTGTCGATGTACTTGAGGTCGAGCGCCATCCACCGGTCGAAGTCGAGCTCGCTTCGCCCCGAGACCTGCCAGAGACACGTCAGCCCGGGCTTCATGCTCAGCCGGCGCCGCTGCCAGGGCTCGTAGCGCGACACCTCGTCCGGCAGCGGCGGGCGCGGCCCGACGAGGCTCATGTCGCCCACGATGACGTTCCAGAGCTGGGGGAGCTCGTCGATCGACAGGCGCCGCAGGATCCGGCCCACGTAGGTCAGGCGCGGGTCCCGGGAGACCTTGAAGACCGGACCGGTCATCTCGTTCAAGTGCGAGATCTCGGAAAGGCGCTCCTCCGCTCCCGGCCCCATCGTGCGGAACTTCAGCAGGGTGAAGTGGCGTCCGTTCAGGCCGCAGCGGACCTGCCGGAAGAACACCGGCCGGCCGGAGGTCACCAGGATCCCGGCCGCCGACAGGAGTTGGATCGGCAGCGTCACCAGGAAGAGGACGAGGGAGAGCCCCAGGTCGATCGCCCGCTTGGCGACCAGCTCGACCGGGTTCGAGGGCGTCGTCGTGAAGGAGAGAAGCGGAATCCCGTCGAGCTCCTCGAGGACGGGCCGCGCCAGGACATGCGGGAAGATGTCGAGCGAGACGTGCGCCCGCACGCCGTGCCTCTCGGCCGCGAGTAGCGCCTCTTCGTACTCGCCGAGCTTGCCCTTCTCGATCACGAAGATCACCTCGTCGACGACTTCCCGGACGAGGATCGACTCCATGTCCTGGATGCCGCCGAGGCACGGCCACCGGCCGCTCAGGCCGATCTCTCCCCCGTTGTTGTCGTCGAGATAGCCGAGCACGCGAAAGCCCCAGTACGGGTGCGCCTCCAGGAAGTCGGCGAACTGGGAGGCCTTCGGTCCGGTCCCGACGATCACGGCCGTGCGGAAGTTGAAGCCTCGGGAGCGCACCCAACGGGAGGTCAGGCGCAGAGCCGTCTTCTCGCTCGCGAGGAAGAGGAAGTTCACGGCGCCGAAAAGGACGAGGAACCAGCGGCTCACGAAGTCCAGACGCAGGCCGTAGATGAGGAGCACCAGCAGCGCCGTCCCGCCGAACGAAACCCGGGCCGCCGCCCAGAGCTCCTCGCCGAGCGGCAGGGTCCGGTGGCTGCGGTAGAAGCCCGCGGCATAGAGCAGCAGCCCCCAGATCGGGAGGATGAAGAGCAGCAGCGGCAGATACTCGTTCACCGGAGCGAGCGGCAGAGGGAAGAGCTCGGGAAGCGCCGAGGTGAGGTAGCCGTTGCGCAGGATCCAGGTCAGGGGGAACGACACCGCCGTCAAGGCGAGGTCCGTCAGGAGTACCCCGAGGGCAACGGCGCGGGCTTTCTGTCTCAGCATCTAACTCGACTCTGGCGGGACGACGGGGCGGCCCCGCCGATGTTACGGGATGGCACGCCCCGCTTCAAGGACGGCCTCGTACCGGTCCACCACATCGTGCCAACGATATCTCTCCTCGACCCGTTCGCGTGCCCGTTCCTTCCATACGGAGTGGCCGGCCGGATCATCCAGGACCCGGGCCAGAAGGCGCGCCAGGCTGCCCTTTTCGTGCACGTCGAAAGGCAGCGCCGCGCCCCGCGCCACCTCCTCGTTTTCGGGCGTCGCGTGGTAGCAGACGACGCGCCCGTATCCGAGGGCCTCTACGAGCGCCGGGTGCGTTCCTCCGATCTCGGTCGCCTGGACGTAGACGGCGGCGTGCGACAGGAGCTGTCGGTAGCCCTCGCCGTAGATCGCGCCCGCCAGGACCACACGGCGGTCGGCCGCGGCCCGGATGCGCGCGATGTAATCGGCGGCGTACGGCGCGTCGCCCACGACGACGAACGGAACGTCCCCCGGAACGTCCCGGTACTCGCGGACCGCTTCCTCGGCGTTGTTTTCCGGCTCGAGGCGCGACACGTAGAGCACGTACTTCTCGGGGACGAGGCCGAGACGTTCGAGGGCGTCGACGCCGGCGGGCACCGGAAGGTCGCCGCCATAGGGGATGAAGACCGAGGCGAGGCCGTACCGCTCCCGGTAGTACGCCTGGATCACGCGCGCGTCGGAGACCACGACGTCGGGAATGCGCGTCGAGAGCGACTCGGAGATCCGATAGGCGAGCTTTCCCGCCGCGCTCCACTTTCGCCGATTGCGCTCGAGACCGTCGACGTTCAGGACGACCCGCGTCTTGCCCGACAGGCGCGGCAGGAACGACGTGGCCGCATTGATGGCATTGCAGACGAGGACGGCGTCGAATCGCTCGAACGCCGAGTCGATCCCCGACAGAAGACCGTGCACGACCGTGTCGAGGTACTTCGTCGGGATCGTCGGAAGCACGCGGATCTTCGCGCCGCGCCACTCGCGAAGGCCCGGCTGCGCGTAGCGGGTGCGCGTGTACACGGTGACGTCGTGCCCGCGCGCCGCGAGGCCGGCCGACAGCTCCTCGGCGAGCGTCTCGAAGCCGCCGTAGCGCGCGGGGATGCCGCGGGTGCCGAGGATGCCGATGCGCATGCGGAAGGGACGCTATCGCAGGGGGACCCCCCCTCACCCCGACCCTCTCCCCCCAAGGGGAGAGGGGGATCTCAGTGTCCCCTCTCCCGGCGGGAGCCGTCCACCGTGGCAGGCCCCCGGCATTAGGCAACACCGGCGTCAGCCGGTGGTATCGGGACAGGGTGAGGGGCGCCCCTCCCATCAACCATCTCCCGAATCTCCCTCCGCTTCGCCCACAACCGCTTCCGGTTCCTCCACAGCCAGCCGAACGCCGGAAGGGAGCTGCGCTCGACGGTCAGGCACGCGCCCACGACGACCAGGTCGCGCGCGAAGGTCGGAATGAACGTCCGAACGAACTCGCCCGGCGTCTGGTTGTTGATCCGCAGGACGAACCGGTTCTTGACCGAATGCAGGTTGGCGAGGGCCGTCATCTGTCGCCGGCGCTCGGGCACGTTGCGTCTTCGGTGGTACGCCACGGCCGAAGGGACGTAGAGCGCCCTCCAGCCGAGCCTGCGCAGCCGCCACGCGAGGTCCGCGTCCTCTCGGTACAGGAAGAAGTCCGAATCGAAGTAGCCGGTCGAGATCTTCGCGCTCTCGAGCGCGGCGCGGCGATAGAACCCGGCCGCCCCCGAAGCTCCGAAAACCTCCTCCTCCCGGCCGTAGCGTCCCGCCGCCGATTCGCCGGAGCCGCGGTCGAAGTGGCGGCCCGCGGCGGTGAAGTAGATCCCGGCCGAGTCGAGAAGGCCGTTTTCCGAGAGATGGACGCCGTCTCCCCGCAGGAGCCGCCCCGAGGCCGAGCCGACGTCCGCGGCGTCCTTCGCGTCGAGACGCCGTGCCAGGATCGAGGCGAAGTCGGGCTCGAGCCGGCAGTCCGGATTCACGGCGAGGACGTAACGGCCCGTCGAGGCGTCGATCCCGGCGTTCATCGCCGCGGCGAAACCCACGTTCTCGGGCAGGGCCAGAACCCGCACGTCCGGGGAAAGGCTCCGCGCGACCTCGAGCGACGAATCGACCGAAGCGTTGTCGACGAGGAGGACCTCGCAGGCGACTCCCGACTGCGCGAGGGCCGAGCCGAGCGAGACCGGCAGGTCCGCGGCGTCCTCCTTGGACACCACGACGATCGAAACGTCCGGCGCCGAAGTCATGCGGCGTCGAGCCCGAGGGCGAGCTTCAGCACCCGGAAGTAGGCGCGGGCCGCTTCGGGACGCGGGCGCGGAACGCTCCGGCGCAACGGGAGGATGAGGAGACGCAGCGCCATCCCCTTGGCGAGCAGGAGCCGGTAGACGACGCGCGCGGCCGCCCCGTAGTGCGCGCCCCGATACCGAATTGCATTGCGATAGAAGATCGGCAGGAATCGATCGTAGCCGAGACGCGACGCGGAGATCCCGCCGCGGTGCCGGAATCGCGCGCCCGGCAGGTACAGGATCCGTCCCTCCCGGCCGAGCCGGGCGCACAGGTCCACGTCTTCGTGCCACGCCGGAACGAACCGCTCATCGAATCCGCCGACGCGCGCAAACACGTCCGCCCGGACGGCGAGCGCCGCCGCGGCCGCCTGCTCGACCGGGAACGAACGTCCGCGGTCGAAGTCGGCGTAGCGAGAGGCGCGGCGCCCGGCGTTGTTCGGCCGGAGATGGTCGAAGAGCAGAAGCTCGCGCGCATCCGAGCCGAGCGTCGGGAGCCGGCGCAACTGGAAGGTCGCCTGGTCTTCCCGGCCGGGCGGCTCGAGCCGCAGCGGCCCCTTCGCGGCCGCTTCGCTCTGCAAGTCGGTCAGGCGCGGCGCCACGGCGACGGCACCCGGGTCCTCGTCGAACGCCGCGGCGATCGTCGAGAAGGGCTCGCCCTCCGCCCGGGTGTCGGGATTCAGAAAGAGAAGAACGTCCGCCGACGCCGACCGTGCCGCCTGGTTGGCCGCCGGGCCGAAACCGCGGTTTTCGGGGTTGACGAGGATCGAGGCGCCCGGCCAGAGGGCGCGAATCGGCTCCGCCGGGACGCCGGCCCCGTTGTCGACGATCGTGAGGCCGACGTCGACTCCTCCCGGCGCGATGCGACGGCGCGCCTGCGCAAGCGAAGCGACGGCCTCTCGAAGCTCCTCGCCGTCCCCCAGGAGACGTAGACGACCGCGATCTTCCGGATCACGGCGCGCCCGGCCCGGTCCCCGGAAAGCGCTCCAGCCGCCGCGATTCGTGGCGCGACCCGAGCGCCATCGCCGGCAGCCGGGGCCAGACGAGGAGCGGCAGCGCGAGGCCGCGCCATCCGACCTGGCGGACGTGCGCGAGGTCCGCCGCCAGCAGCGGCCCGAGGTTGCGCGCGAGCAGGCCCGGCTCGAAGTTTCGAAAGAGCGTGCGCCAGCGGTTGCGCGCCGTCCAGAACGCCCGTCTCCACGGCGTGCGGCGGCCGGTGAGCGAGCCCTCGTGCCGGGCGACCGCGCGTGGGTCGCACGCGAACCTCCAGCCGGCGCGCGTCAGGCGAAGCGACAGGTCTACGTCCTCGTAGTAGGCGAAGAAGGAGTCGTCGAAGACGGCGCCCGGCGCCGCGACGGCCTCGAGGGCCTCGCGCCGGTAGATCGTCGCGGTGGCCGAAACGCCCGGAATCTCGAAGGGCTCCCGCGGGACCTGGGACGCATCCGCGCCGCCGTAGAGGGGAACGGCCTCGCCGCGGCGGTTCCAGCCGATCCCCGCCGTGTCGACGATTCGGCCGTCCTGCGACAGAACGAGGCCCTGGGCGGCGGCGATCCGGTCGTCGGCGCCGAGCCGGGCCGCCAGCCGCGCCGCGTAGTCCGGCTCGAGCACGGCGTCGTTATTCAACAGGAGGACGAACGGCGCCCGCGTTCGGGCGATGCCCTCGTTGGCGGCGCCCGCGAAGCCCAGGTTGCGGGAGAACCCGATGACGCGCGCCGAGGGCGCTTCGGCGCCGAGGCGTCCCCGTTCCTCGGGCCGGGACCCGTTGTCGACCACGACGGCCGACAGGTGGACGTCGGTCTGGCGCTCCAGGGACGCCAGGGCCCGAAAGAGCGCGTCGCCGCCGTCGCGATTGACGACGACGCAATCCACGTCCGGCGTTCGGGAGTGCCCGCTCAAGCGGTTGACTCGATTGCGGTTGACTCGATCGGCGTGCGCGATATGAAATCGCCTTTTCATGCTACCACGCGAGTATCTGCGGGAGAACGCGGCCCGCCTGCTGCAGGAGATGCCGGAGCGCTTCGGCGGCGCGGGCCTCGAGACGTATACGGAGCTCGACCGCGAGCGCCGCGAGGCCGTCACGCTCCTGGAAGAGAAGCGCCGCCGCCGCAACGAGCTCACGTCCGTCCGCGGCAAGCCGTCCCCGGAGGCGCTGGAGGAGATGAAGGCGCTCAAGGAGGAGATCCGCGGGCTCGAGCAACGTGTCGAGGACGCCGACGGGATGCTCGCCGCCGTCGAGAAGCAGGTTCCCAACGTCCCGCAGGACTCGGTCCCGCGGGGCGCCGACGAGACCGCGAACCGCGTCGAGCGCCAGTGGGGGAAGCCCCGCAAGTTCGACTTCGAGCCCCAGGCGCACTGGGACCTCGGGCCGGCCCTCGGCATCCTCGACTTCGAGCGCGGCGCGAAGATCGCGGGCGCGCGGTTCACGGTCCTCTCGGGAGCGGGAGCGCGCCTTTCCCGCGCCCTCATCAACTTCTTCCTCGACGTGCACGTCGAGGAGCACGGCTATCGGGAGCTGCTGCCGCCTTTCCTCGCCAACGCCGACTCGCTCTTCGGGACGGGCCAGCTGCCCAAGTTCGAAGGCGATCTCTTCAAGACGAGCGCGGGCTATTACCTCGTGCCGACGGCCGAAGTGCCCGTCACGAACCTGCACCGCGACGAGATCCTGAAGGCCGAGGAGCTCCCGAAGCTCTACACCGCCTACACGCCGTGCTTCCGCTCGGAGGCGGGCGCGGCCGGGCGCGACACGCGCGGAATGATCCGGCAGCACCAGTTCGACAAGGTCGAGGTCGTCATGTTCGTCCGGCCCGAAGAATCGGCGGCGGCGCACGAGGTCCTGACCGACCACGCCGAGGAGCTGCTCCGGCGGCTGAACCTTCCCTACCGGGTCGTCACGCTCTCGACCGGAGACCTCGGGTTCGCCTCGGCGAAGACCTACGACATCGAAGTCTGGCTTCCCGGGATGAACGCGTACAAGGAGATCTCGTCCTGTTCGAACTTCGAGGCGTTCCAGGCGCGGCGCGCCTCGATCCGATTCCGGCGGGGCGAGGGCGACAGGCCCGAGTTCGTCCACACGCTGAACGGCTCGGGGCTGCCGGTCGGCCGGACGATGGTCGCAATTCTCGAGAACTACCAGCGGCCGGACGGATCCGTGGAGATTCCGGAAGCGCTTCGCCCGTACATGCGCGGCCTGTCGGAGATCCGCCTGGCCTAGTGCCTCAGAAGCACGTCCTCGAGGCGGTTCTCCGCGCCGCGCGGCGCCGGCCCGGATATCCCAAGCTGCGGGTGCTCGACCTCTCCGCCGGGCGGGGCGAAGTCGCCGCGGCGCTCGCCCGGGACGGCTGCGCGGTCCGAGGGACGCACTTCCGCGCCGACGACTACAAACTCGCCGACCCGGCGAAGCCGGCGCAGACCGCCGGTCTTCCCATCGACGCCGACGTCGACCTGACCCGAGCGCTCCCGTACGCCGACGCGGCGTTCGACCTCGTCATCCTCTGCGAGGTCGCCGAACACCTGCCGACCTGGATGCCGATCGTCTCGGAGATCGGCCGCGTGCTCGCGCCGGGCGGAAGCCTCGTCCTCTCGACGCCGAACGTCGCGCGCCTGCACTCGCGCTGGCATTTCTTCTGGACCGGGACCCACAAGTTGATCCGCCGGCGCACGGGTTGGGACCTCTCGGCCGAGGATCTCTACGCGTACCACATCAGCCCGGTGGACTTCCCGCTGCTCCACACGGTCTTGCGCCAGTCGGATCTCTCGATCGAGCGGATCGACGTCACGCGGTTCAAGTGGAAGCACGCGTGGCTCTTTCTGCTCTACCCCTTCGTCTGGCTTTCGACGCGGATCGAGACGCGCCGCCACCGCGGCGGCCCCGAGCACGCCCGCGGCGAAGACGACCTCTTCTTCTGGATGACCCGCCCCGCCATGCTCGGCAGCGAACAACTGCTCGTGACCGCCCGAAAATTCGTGGGGTCAGGTCTCGAAATTTCGGTTCCGCCGATCCGAAAAAACGAGACCTGACCCCGTAGAGTTTCGGTTTCCGAAAAAACGAGACCTGACCCCCTAGCGGGGCGGGACCAGGGCCCCCGCCGAGACGATCATCTTCATCGCCTGCTCGGGCGTCATGTCGAGATAAGTCACCTTCTCTTCGGGCACGACGAGCAGGAAGCCCGTCGTCGGGTTGACGGCGCTCGGAATGAAGAGGCTGCAGAGCTTTCGCCCGGTCTTCTCGCTCGCTTCGCTCGCGGCCGTCGACGTCACGAACCCGAGACCCCAGGTGCCCGGCGACGGGAACTCGACGATCGCCACACGGCCGAAGGTGCCGGCTCGCGACGGCCCGAGCAGAAGCTCCGCGATCTGGCGGAGCGTCGCGTAGATCTTGTTGATGAGCGGGACCCGGTGCATGAGCCGGTCCCACAGACCGAAGAGCCGCTTGCCGAGAACTTTCGTCGCGACGAACCCGAGGACGAGCAGCAGCACGTTCAGGAGGACGAAGCCGAGACCGAGCACCGAGATGCCTCGCGCGCGGAGCTCGCCGCCGAGGATGTCGTCGAAGAACTTGAAGAGCGTCCAGACGACCCAGGCCGTCAGCGCCGAAGGCGCGAGGACGAGGATGCCGGCCACGTAGTAGCGCCGCAGTCGGGTCCCGAAGGTCGCCGGCATCGATTTCATCCTAACTCGTACAATGGACGGCGATGCGATTCCGGCTCGCCGCGCTCTGCCTCGTCGCGCTGCTGACGCCGGCCGCCGCCGTCCGGGCCGCGTGGCAGACCTCGGGGCCGGCGGGCGCGCGCGCCAACGCGGTCAGCGCGGCGGGCGACGATCCGGCCATCGCCTACGCGGCCGCTACGATCTTCGAATCGTCGACGAGCGTCCTGTACCGGACGGCCGACGCCGGAATGTCGTGGACGGCCCTCGCCGAGGCTTCGCGGGGCGATTCCTACGCGCAGGTCTTTGCCGATCCGCGCCTCGCCGGACGCGTCTTCGCCGCGCTGCAGAAGGGAAACGGAACCACGGACATCCTGCGCTCGCTCGACCGCGGCGACAACTGGGACACGGTCTTGACTGTCTCGAGCCGCTGCGTGCCGTCCTTCGAGACCGGGGCGGCCGCCGACTCGCTGCTCTTCACGTGCGGGACACGATTCTTCCGAACGAGCGACGCGGGAGTTTCCTGGGAAGAGCCGGTGACGCCGTTCACCGAGAACGTCCGCTTGACGGCCGGCGGCGGCGGCGCGCTCTACGCGTACAGCGTCTCGCACATCTTTCGGAGCGTGACCGGCGGATCGACGTGGGTCGACGCGGGCGCGGCCCCGCCGGCCTGTCCGGGGCTCCTGTCCCTGCGGATCGACCCCGCGGATCCCTCGGCGTTCCTCGCGGGGACCGGCGTGCTCGGCGCCGGCGGCTTCCAGTGCGGCGGCGTCTATCGCAGCGCCAATGGCGGAGCCAGCTGGTCCGCGCCCGGTCTCTCGGGCGTCTACGTCACGGACCTTGCCTTCGATCCGACGGATGCGTCGCGCATTTACGCCTGCGCGAGTTACGTCGCTGGCATCCTGCCGCCCGGCGGGGTCTACGCCAGCGGCGACGGCGGCCGCTCCTTCGGGAATCTCCGCCTGCCGACGACCGGAGCTCTCGACCTGGCCGTCTCCGCGGACGGGGGCGTCGTGCATGCGGCGACCTCGGCCGGCGTCTACGAGGAGCGCATTCGCCGGACGCGCGTGATTCTGCCGCGCTAGGTGTCGTTTCTCAGGACGTTGTTCACCGGTGAACGTCAAGTAGGAGAACCCTCTCCCCCCGAAAGGGGGAGAGGGCAGGGTGAGGGGGTTGGGGCCTCGGGCCAGATGAGGAGCATTGTGGGCAGATCGAGCGAGGAGTGCCCCTCACCCCGACCCTATACCACCGGCTCACGCCGGTGTTGCCTACCGCCGTAGGTCCGCCTCTGGTGGACGCTCCCGCCGGGAGAGGGGGGAAAGGCCGCCCAGCCCGATCGTGGCCGTGAACAACGTGTTGAGAATCCACAGCTAGGCGGTCCGCCCGGTCAATTCTTCGCGGCGGTCGCCGTCCCGCGCTTCAGGGGCCGCAGCGAAACCTGCCCCTGTCGGAAGAGATCGATCGCCTCGCCCAGGATCCGGGCGGCCTCCTGCGGCGCATGGAAGCCGTTGGAATTCTCGGACTCGACGAAATCCAGGTAGAACTGGCCTCGCCGCTGCGCCTTGCGCGCCGCCTCGAGCTCCGCATCCGTCACACCCGACTCCCGTGCCGCCTTGATGTCCGCGATCAGGGCCATGAGGGCGTCCATGGCCCGATTGCGCAGATCGACCGTGCGCTCCTGGATCTTCTCCGCGCGGGCGAGGAGCTCCGCCTCCGGCCACTTGTGGCACGTCTGGCAGGCGTTGTTGATGTTCAGCAACGGGCTGCGGACGTGATGGTCGGTGATTTTCAGCGCCCCGACCCGGGTGTACGGCATGTGGCAGTCGGCGCACGCCACGCCCGACCGGGCATGGATCCCCTGGCTCCACATCTCGAACTCGGGGTGTTGCGCCTTCAGCTGCGGCGTCCCGGTCTCCGCATGGACCCAGTCCTTGAAGCCGACCTCGTCGTAGTAGTCCGCGATCTGGTCGACGCGCAGCCCCTTGGCCCACGGGTACGTCAGCCGCTTTTCGTCGCCCTTGAAGTAGTACTCGACGTGGCACTGCCCGCAGACGTAGCTGCGCATCTCCTGGCGCGTCGCCATCGCGTTCACGTCGTAGTCCGGGACACCCTGGCTCGCCTTCAGCGCCCGGATGCCCTCGATGAAACCGGGGCGCGTCACGCGCAGGGCCATCGTCGCCGGATCGTGGCAGTCGATGCACGCGATCGGATGCGTGAAGCTCTTGCGCGCCTCGGCGTAAGGCATCTTGTTGAAGACCTCGAAGCCCTTGATGAGGTCGCCGCCGCCGGCCTTCTTGTACGCGACGTAGACCGACGCGTGGCAGTGGATGCAGGTGCCCGGCTGCTTGAACTCCTTCACCCGCTCCGTGTAGGTCTGGTCCTCGAGCATGTAGGCGTGCCCGCGCTTCTTGCGGAAGTCGACCGAGAACGCGTATCCCGCCCACATCGTCTTCAGCCGCGGGTCTTCCTCCAGGCGCTCCTGCGCCACGACCGAGCGGGGATCGGCGTCCGTCGGCGTCTGCGGGAGCGCCTCGCTGCCGCCGTAGCGCGTCCGCTTCTGGTCCGTCGTGCGCAGGTACGCGTCGTACTGCATGGGAAAGTTCTTGCCCCAGACGGCCGGGTCGATCGTCTCGTCGGTGAGCTCCACGACGCGAAAGAACGGATTCTTCGCTTCCTGCTTGCGCTCGAAGATGTTCACGAGGAGCGCGGTGATCGCGGCGGCCGCGAGCGCGGCCATCAGGCCGAGCACGAGGATCGATGTTCGACGGGGGTGGGGTTCAGTCATGACTCACCTCATGTCGGTCCCGACGGACGTCGGGGAAAGCTCCATGTGCCCCACGGAGCCGTGGCAGCGGATGCACGATATGTCCGGCGCTCCCGCGTGGGCCGGAGTGCCCATCGCCTGGACGACGGCGGCGTGGCAGTAGCGGCAGGCGGCCTCCGTGACCCTGCGGCTGCCGGGAGTCGCGCGGATCGGTTCGTGGAAGGTCTGGGTCGTGAAGTAGAAGGAGTGCCAGAAGCCGTTGCGCGCCTTCGTGTAGTACTTCCCCGCGAGGTTGTGGGGAACGTGGCAGTCGTTGCAGACCGCGACCGCGCGGTGGCTGCCCTTCAACCACCCGTCGTACTGCTCGTTCATCACGTGGCAGTTGGCGCAGGCCTTCGGGTCGTTCGTCAGGTAGGACCAACCCTTGGCGTAAACGAACGTGTACAACCCGAGGCCGACGGCGACTCCGAGTGTCGCCAATGCGGTGATTGCCGTGGCGCGGCGCATGTCAATTCGGGTCCGGGATGGCGGCGCCTCGTTTCAAGTGGCGGAGAGGACGGGATTTGAACCCGTGGTAGAGGTTTAAGCCCCTACGGCGGTTTAGCAAACCGCTGGTTTAAGCCACTCACCCACCTCTCCGGAATCGACCGAGTGGCCGATGTTAGCGCATACGCTTCAATCTGGAACCAGCGGTTCGCCGCGACGCGGCGCCGCTGGGTGAGCGCCGGCGAAGCCGGCGCTGCCTCGGCCCGCTGACGCGGGCGCTCGGCCAAGCCACTCACCCACCTCTCCGGAATCGACCGAGTGGCCGATGTTAGCGCATACGCTTCAATCTGGAACCAGCGGTTCGCCGCGACGCGGCGCCGCTGGGTGAGCGCCGGCTGGCCCGGCGCTGTGTCGGCGCTGCGCGCCTCGACTCAAGCCACTATCCCAAGCCGCGTTCGTGTCGTCCAGGGGCATACAATCGCCCCAACTGGGCACTCCTTCGACAAGGGAGGCCGCCATGAAGACGTCGCTCCGGTCGTTCCTCGTGAGCCTGCTCGCCTGCCTCTGCGGCTCGAGGAACGTCGCGGGACAGACGTCGACACCCCGGCCCCAGATTTCGAACTCGCCCGGCATGAGCCTGAGGTCCGAGGAGAAGTCGCGCGGCACGGAGGACGATCTGGAAATGGTCCACTACGTCCTCAAGGCGGACGGCTTTCCCAGGGACAAACGCTACGCGCTGTTCGGCCGATGGATGGACGGCCGATCGACCGAGGTCGCCAGGGGAATCACCATCGACGAATCCGGCGGCCTGGTGTCCGAGGACGGAGACGAGGTCCGGCTCACGCTCGGGCGGATGTTTCCGGGAGAATTCGCCACCTTCGCCCTTGTCTCGGGGGATGGGAATGCGAAGGCCTTCGTCGAGATCACGCCATTTCCGATCCAGGCCGAAGGAAAAGGCGGCTGTCGCCTGTTCGTGAAACCGATGCATCCGAGTGGTCAGATCTTTTCCATCACCGGCTCCGGCTTCAAGCCGAACAAGAAGCTGCAGATCGTGAGCATTTCGGTCAACGAGGTCGGGTACTTCACGGGCAAGGGGAACGCCGAAGGGACCTTGAAGCAAGTCATCTTTCCTGCGGTCGTCGGCCGAACCGGGGGCGACGCGAGCTTCGAGGTGTCGGACTCCGATTGCTCGGTCAAGGTGAGTTACAGGTGGGGAGACCAGCTCCGGGGGTCATCCTCGCCGGCGAGGAAGCCGACGCCCTAGCTTCCCGACGCGCGCAGCCTCCCCGCGCTACCATGCGGGACCGTGCGCAGAGCCCTCGTCGTCGTTGGCCTCCTCGTGCTCGCCGGCCTCGCCTGGTTCCTGTGGCGCAATGCGTCGATCGAGCGCCTGCGCGCGGAGTTCCGGCCGTGGATGGCGCGGCTCGAGCGCTGGCGGGATGCGAACGAGGCGGCGCGGCGCGCGCTGCGGAGCCGTGTCGCGACGTCCGGCGACCCCGCGGGAATCGCCGAGCTCCGCGCCTGGACTTGGAGCGGGCTCGAAAGGCTCGCCTACGTCGACTACCGCGTGGAAAAACCGGCGCACGAGGGCGAGTCGACGACGGGACGGGTGACGTTCACGGTGGGCGGCTTCCAGCCCGACGGCGCGCGCGTCGAGCGATCGGCCTCGGTCGTGGTGACGGATGCGGCCGGCAAGGCGTCGGTCCGATTCGAGAAAGCGCTCGCCGAGCGCACCGAGACCTCCCCCCGCTTCCGCAACGCCACCGCCGAAGCCGGCCTCGGCGCGCCCCGGAGGGATCCGCCGATCGACAAGGTCAACCATCTCGTCGCGGACCTCTGGCCGGGTTCGGGCGTCGCGGTGCTCGACTTCGACCGGGACGGCGCGGAGGACCTCTTCGTCGGAGACGGGATGCGCTCGATCCTGTATAAGGGCGACGGCGCCGGGCATTTCACCGACGTCACGGAAAAGGCTGGCCTGGCAAAGTCGCCCACGGAGGGCATCCCCGCGACCGGGCTCGCGGCGGGCGACGTCGACGGTGACGGCTACCCGGACCTCCTCGTGACCAACGCCTTCGGCCCGGCTCGGCTCTTCCGGAACCGCGGCGATGGGACGTTCGAGGAGACGACCGCCTCCTCCGGCGTCGCGGTCCCGGCCAACGCGCGCTCGGCGGCGTTCGCGGACGTCGACGGCGACGGGGACCTCGACCTCTTCGTGGCCGTCACCGGCGACTACTACAGCCAGATGCCGGATCCCGCCTTCGACGCGAAGGACGGCCGCGCGAACTTCCTCTACCTGAACGACGGACACGGCCGCTTCACCGACGCCACGAAAGCCTGGGGCATCGCCGGCGAGACGCGCTGGACCCTCTCCGCCCTCTTCCAGGACTACGACCAGGACGGGCGCGAGGACCTCCTGGCGACGAACGACTTCGGCTTGAAGAACCTCTATCGCAACGCCGGAAGCCGCTTCGAAGACGTCGCGAAGAAGACCGGCACCCTCTCGCGTGCGTACGGCATGTCCGGCGCCTGGGCGGACTACGACGGCGACGGCCGGCCCGACATCTACGCGACGGGCACCGACACGCAGTGGTACTTCCTTCACGAATACCCGTCGATCCCGGTGACGTTCTGGGGCCGCGTCTTTCTGCGGACCGCCGTGCAGTGGTGCGAGGACATGGCTTCGGGCAACACGCTCCTCCTCCAGCGGCCCGACCACACCTTCGAGGACGCGACGACGCGCTCGGGCGCAAAGCACGCCGGCTGGAACTGGAGCTCGATCGCCGCCGACCTCGACGACGACGGCTGGCCCGACATCTACGCAACCAACGGCCTCTGGGGCGACGGCCGGGACCGGGACGTCGCGCTCGAGTTCTGGTGGCAGACGCTGGCGTACTGGGACGACTACGTCGCCGGCACGAGGACGTTCGACCGGAAGGGCGCCGGCATCAACGGCATCGAGCGGGACCGCTTTTTCCGCAACCGCGGCGGCGCCGCCGCCGGAGCGCCGCTCTTCGAGGAGCGGGCGTTTCTCGACGGGCTCGATCTCGAGTCAAACGGCCGTGCCGTCGTCGCCTTCGACGCCAACGGCGACGGAGCGCTCGACATCTTCGTCCGATCGGTGCAGGCCCCCGAGGCGCTCTTCCTCGGCGCTCGCCGGCCGGACGAGCACTATCTGCGGCTGCGGCTCGCGGGCACGCCCGGCGTCGACAACCGGGACGGCATCGGCGCCCGCATCGAGGCACGGCTGCCCGGCGGACGCCGCATCGTGACCGAGAACGCCAACGCGAGCGGGTATCTCTCGACGGGGAGTGCCATCGTTCACCTCGGGCTCGGGAAGGCCGAATCGATCGAGAGTCTCGTCGTCACCTGGCCCTCCGGCAAGGTCCAGAATCTGGGTCGGATCGACGCGGTCGACCGCGAGCTGCGCGTCGACGAAGCCGGCCCCGTCGTCCAGGTTTCGGCGGCTCGGCCGCGTTAGACTAGGCGGATCCATGGAGACCCCGACCCGCGATCCGCTCGACTCGCTTCACTATGACGTCGTCGTCGTGGGCGGCGCCGTCTCCGGCGCCTCGGCGGCAATTCTCCTGAAGCGCGGCAAGCCGGACCTGAAGATCCTCGTCGTCGAGAAGACCGACAAGTTCGACTGGAAGGTCGGAGAGTCGACCGTCGAAATCTCGGCCTACTTCCTGACGCGCGTCCTCAAGCAGTACCGCCACCTCTCGCAGGACCAGCTTCCCAAACAGGCCTTCCGGTTCTGGTTCCACAACGACGAAGTCACGTGCCTCCAGGAGGCCTCCGAAACCGGGCCGACGATGCTCGCCCGTACGCCGTCCTTCCAGCTCGACCGCGCGAAGCTCGACGAAAACCTGCTGAAGGTCGCCCGCGAGGAAGGGTCCGAGGTCTGGCGCCCCGCGAAGGTCGTTTCGTACACGCTCGGCGAGGGCGCGGCCCCGAACACGCTGACGGTCGAGAAGAACGACGGCACGACGGCGACGGTCTCCTGCCGGTGGCTCGTCGACGCGACCGGGCGGCAGGCGATGCTCGCCCGAAAGCGCGGCGGCGTGACTCCGATCGACTCGCACCCGACGGCGGCGATCTGGGTCCGCTACGACAACGTCAAGGACATGGACGGCGTCGACATCGCGGGCACCGACCCCGCCAATCCGTGGTCGCGCGCGGTGCTGACCGCCCGGCGCCTGGCGACGAATCACTTTACGGGCTGGGGCTACTGGATCTGGTTCATCCCGCTCCAGGACGGCCAGACGAGCGTCGGCCTCGTCTGGGACAAGCGCCTCGTGAATCCCGAGGGCGGGACGCCGCTCGAAAAGCTGACTCGATTCCTCGACGGAAATCCTCTCTCCCGCCAGTTGATCGAGGGCGCGACGCCGATCGAGGGCGACTGCCGCTACTACGCGCACCTGCCCTACTTCGTCGACAAGTTCGTCGGACCGGGCTGGGCGCAGGTCGGCGACGCGGGAGGCTTTCTCGATCCCTTCTACTCCCCCGGCCTCGACCAGATGGCCTTCTCGGTCTGGACGCGCACGCGGCTGATCCTCAAGGACCTCGCGGGCGCGCCGGCCGAGGAGATGAGCAAGGCCTACGCCGAGCACAACCGCCAGTACGGCCGCTTCTTCAAGTACTTCTACGAGTCGATCTACCGGGACAAGTACTACGTCATGGGCGACTACGACACCATGACGATCGCGTTCCTCCTCGACACCGCGCTCTACTACTTCGCCGCCGTCATGCCGATCTACCGCTGGTCGCACGAGCGCCTGGGCGTGCCGCCGTTCTTCGAGGACGGCGCCGAGGTCGGTTTCTACCCGATCCGCTTCTACAACCGGCGCCTCGTGAAGATCGCGCAGCGCAAGAAGTCTCTCGGCATCTACGGCAACCACAACGCCGGCCGAAGGCCGAGTTTCGTGGGCTTCTCGATCCGAAGCTCGATGTGGGTCATGCTCTTCCACGGACTGCTCCGCTGGGGCAAGGCCGAGCTCGCCAACGCCTGGACCTACGTCATCCGGCCGAAGCCGATGACGAAGCCCGAATCGGCGGCCGCCCCGGCCCCCGAACCGCAGAGCATTTCGGCGCGCTGAGTCGGGGGAGCGCCCCTCACCCCAACCCGATACCACCGGCTGACGCCGGTGTTGCCTAATGCCGGGGGTCTGACACGGTGGACGGCTCCCGCCGGGAGAGGGGGTCGTAGAGATATCCCCTCTCCCCCCAAACGGGGGGACCCGACCACCGCAGGCAAGCCCACGGCAGTAGGGAACGCCGTGCGAACGCACGGCGGTATCGGGTCAGGGTGAGGGGGCCCAGGAACATTCCTTTCGTCTCGCCTCTCACTCGCATATCGTCTCCGCGCATGCCGACGGCACTCATCACGGGCGCCTCGAGCGGAATCGGACTGGAGCTCGCGTCCGTGGCGGCGCGGGATCGACATGACCTCGTCCTCCTCGCCCGAAGCCGCGAGCGCCTCGACTCGATCGGCCGCGGCCTCGCCGAAGAGTTCGGCGTCCGGGTCTCGGTCCTCGCGAAGGACCTCCGCGAGCCCTCGGCGCCGGCGGAAGTCGGGCGCGAGCTCGCCGAGCGCGGCACCACGATCGACGTCCTCGTCAACAACGCCGGCTTCGGTCTCTACGGGTTCTTCGCGAAGACGCCCCTCGACCGCGAGCTCGAGATGATCCAGGTCAACGTGGCCGCGCTGACGCACCTGACGAAAGCTCTTTCTTCCCGGCATGCTCGAGCGGCGGCGCGGACGGATCCTCAACGTCGCCTCCACGGCAGCCTTCCAGCCGGGCCCCATCATGGCCGTCTACTACGCCACCAAGGCCTACGTCCTTTCGTTCTCCGAGGCGCTCGCCAACGAGACCGCCGGAACCGGAGTCACGGTCACGGCCCTGTGCCCCGGCCCGACGCGCACCGAGTTCCAGCAGCGCGCCGGAATACTTCCGGTGCCGCTCTTCAGCGCGGGGCTCGTTTCGAAGGCCGCGGACGTCGCGCGCGAGGGCTGGGACGCGATGAAGCGGGGCAAGCGCGTCGTCATTCCGGGGATCGCCAACCGGGTTCTCGTCCAGGCCGAACGCATCACGCCGCGCCGGCTCGTGACCGCCATCGCACGAAAGCTCCAGGAGTCGAGAGAATGAAGGAGGCCGATCGCATGACTCGCGCACGCCGGACCCTCGTGGCCCTGGTGACCCTCGGGATCCTCTCGATCCTCGCGGCCGCGCTCGCCGCTCTCCGCCGCCGACCCGGCCCCGCCGCTGGCGCAGAATCCCCAGGTCGCCGCCGCGGTCGAGGTCTTCGACGCCTGGGCGGACTGGACCGCGAAGAACCGCGACCAGCCGGCTGTCTCGATCGGGATCGTCTACGACCAGCAGCTCGTCTTCGCGAAGGGCTACGGCTACGCGGATCTCGGCCGGAAGATCCCGGCGACGCCCGCGACCGCGTACCGCATCGCGTCGATCTCGAAGACTTTCACGGCCCACGCGCTCCTGCAGCTGCGCGACGCGGGCAAGCTCCAGCTCGACGACCCGATCACGAAGTGGATCCCGGAGCTGAAGCTCGCGAAGGTCGATCCCCAGAGTCCCGCGATCACGATCCGCCAGCTCCTGACCCACACCGCCGGCATTCCGCGCGAGGTCGACGGCACGTACTGGAACGACATGAATTTCCCGTCGCGGGAAGCCATGCTCCCGGTCCTGAACCGCATGGGCGTGGCCCTTCCGCCGGAGACCGAGTGGAAGTACTCGAACGTCGCGCTCTCGCTCGCGGGCTACATCGTCGAGGCCGCTTCCGGCGAGCCCTACGCGGAGTACATCGCGCGCCACGTCCTCGCGCCCCTCGGCATGACGGGAACGCGCGTGATTCCTCCGACCGACATGCCGACCCTCGCGGTCGGCTACGGCCGGCGCATGCCCGGCAAGCCGCGGCGGGTCGAGCCGTTCTTCAACGGCGCCTACATGGTCCCCGCGTCGAACCTCGCGTCGACCGTCGACGACCTGGCGAAGTACGCCTCGCTTCAGTTCCGCACCGGCCCGGCCGGCGGCGCACAGATTCTCAAGGGCTCCACGCTCGCCGAGATGCAGCGGATCCAGTGGCTCCAGCCCGACTGGAAGAGTGGCTGGGGGCTCGGTTGGGGCATCTCGCGCCGCGACGACGTCACGCGCATCGGCCATGGGGGCTCCGTCCCCGGCCATCGCACGCAGATTTCCTTCGCGCCGGCCTCGAAGTTCGCCGTCATCGCGCTCACGAACTCCGAGGACGGGAGGCCCGGCCTCTACGTCAACCAGGCCTACGCCATCGTCCAGCCCGCGATCGCGAAGGCAACGGCCGCGGAGGCGAAGGTCCCGACGGCCGACCCAGCCTGGAACAAGTACGTCGGCGTCTACACCTGGGAGGACGAGGAGATCCACGTCGCGATCCTCGACGGCAAGCTCACGATGTTCGATCCCTTCCGAGGACAACCCCTGGGAGTCGAAGGTCGTGCTCGAGCCCGTTTCGACCAACGTCTTCAAGCAGAAGGGCGGCGACGCCACCGGCGAGACTGTCACGTTCATCCTCGACCCCGCCGGCAAGGTCGTCCGCTACGAGGCCCCCGGCTACTACATGTCACGGAGACCGTGAGACGCAGCTCTGGCGGCGTGGTCATCCCGGGCAGGGGCAAGCCTCTCCCCGGCTGCACCCGCGGGTTAGGCGGCGGCTTCCGCAAAAGCACCAAGCCTGTCATGACACAGGTACCTAGTCCGTTGTCTTGGTCTGAGTCTGCCCCTCGAGACAGTTTGCCAAATAGATCTGACCCTTCTCATAAGAAAATAGTCACTCTTGATGGTGAGCGTGTACTGCGACCAGCTTCCAGAAGATGCACCGACATTTTCCTTCTTCCCAAGGTCCACGTCGGTGTGCCATTCAAGAATCCTTCCGTTCTTACCGTCGGACGAGCTGTTGGCGGGTGGCCCAAGCGTCTTAAGCAGGTCGATTCGATCTACTCTCGAAAAAATCGGGAATGGCACACCAGATAGCACACGGACTGTTTCGACCGCCGACACGATCCGGCCTTAGATCAACGATGTCTCTCGTCTGCAGTACATTAGATCTCTCGGAGGAGTGGCCGAGTGGTTTAAGGCGGCGGTCTTGAAAACCGCTGTACCGGAAACGGTACCGGGGGTTCAAATCCCTCCTCCTCCGCCAGCCGCGCTGATAGCTCCGTCGCCTCTCCAGGACCTGATGAGGGGTGGAGACACGTTCCTCTATCCAGACGTGCTGGGGAACACTGTGGACCGCATTCTGGGCCTTCCGCAGCAGGCCCAGCCTCTTATGGCTTCCCCGGTGTCAACTCCGCCGCGAGCTGCGCCGCTTTCTCCGTCTTTCCCCACGACCGGTACATGTCGACCTGCTCGTGGATCGCCTTCTGCGTGTTCGATCCCGTCGCGCCTTCCTTCTTTCGAAACGCGTCCTCCGAAAGCCGTAGCACCTCCTCCGCCTCCGCGTACTTCTTCTGTTTGGCGAGCACGGCCCCGAGGATCAGCCTCGTGCGCGCCGTGTCCTGGCTGTCCGCGGACAGATTCGCGACGCGAATCGCGAGGGAGCGGCGGAGCGGGCCCTCCGCCTCGGCAAACCGGCCCAGCCGCTGGAAGTTGCGGCCCTGTGAGGTGAGGACCTCGGACACGTCGAGATTGTCCGGCCCCAGGAAGCGCGTCAACTTCTCCACCGACTCCCGAAAGAGCGGCTCCGCCTTCACGGCGTCTCCGCTGCGCGACAGCTCGATCGCGAGGTTGCCGACCGAGCGCGCAACCGGCTCCGAGTCTTCGCCGAACGCGCGCCGGCGGATGACCAGGACCCGCTCGAGAGTCTGGATTGACTCGGCGTACCGCCCCTGCAGGGACGCTACGTAGCTGAGGTTCTCCATGTTGATCGCGACCTGGGGATGATCATCGCCGAACAGCCGCCGGTTGGTCGCCAGCGCCTCCTGGAGGAACTTCTCCGCGGCGGCCAGGTCTCCGGCGTTCATGCGCGAGATGCCGACGTCGTTCAGGGCGAGGGCCACCTGGGGGCTCTCGTTGCCGTGCCTCTCCCGAAGGATGGCGAGCCTCTCGTGGTCGGCCCGCTCGGTGCGCGCGTGGTCCTCCTCGTCCACATCGAGGCTCGCGATGGTTCGGAGACTCGCGGCCGCCTCATCGCTTCGCGGCCCGAAGACGCGCCGGCGGATCGCGAGCGCAGCGGTCGCGAGCCTCTCCGCCTCCTTGAACTCGCCCTTGCCCGCGAGGGTGGAGGCCAGATCGTCCATCGCCTCCGCCGCGGGTCCGCCGTCAGTTCCCTGCAGACGCGTTCGGATCGCAAGCTCCTCGCGCGCGACTTTGGCCGCCTCGGCGTACCGGCTCTGCTCCCACAGCGTCCGGGAGAGGAGACCGAGCGTGTCGGCGACCGCGACGGTCTTCGCCGCGCCGCGCAGCGCGAGCGCCCGGCGAACGAGGACTTCGGCCTCCTTGAACTGGCCGAGCCCGCTGTAGGTGCGCGCGAGCGTCTCGAGCACTCCCGCCTCGACCGCAGGCTGGCCGGCGAACGCGCCGTGGACCTCTCCCTCCGCCTGCTTGAGCGCGTCGACGAGCGAGACCCCGCGGGTTCCGCGCTGCCACGGATCGGCGGCGCCGAATGTCTTCTCGAGGAACTGGTTGATCGCGGTGGCGCGCGCCGCCTCCTGCTCCGCGCGGTCGCGCTCTCGGCGGATCCGCTGCGACTGGATCGTCATCACGACCGCGCCGGCGGCGAGGAGAACGAGGATTGCCGCCGCGAGCCCGGCGACGACGCGGTGCCGCGAGATCGTTTTGCGGAGGAGGTACGCCGTGCTCGGCCGGTGCGCGAGGATCGGCTCGTTCGCGAGATAGCGCTCGACGTCCTCGGCGAGCGCGTCCGCGCTGGCGTAGCGGCGGTCTGGCCCCTTCTCGAGCGCTTTGCCGACGATCGTCTGGAGGTCGGAGTCGATGCGGTAGCCGCCGCGGAACGTCTGCTGGAGCGGCTTCGGCGCCTGCTCGAGGATCGCGCGCAGCGCGGCGACGAGAGAGCCCGACGTGTCGTACGGAAAGCGCGAGGTGATGAGCTCGTAGAGGAGGACGCCGAGCGTGTAGACGTCGCTGCGCAGGTCGATCTCGTCGGTGGCGCCTCGCGCCTGCTCGGGGCTCATGTAGGTCACCGTTCCGCGGATGTCGCCGAGCTCGCTCAGCTGGCTCGCCCTGGAGTCCGCGTCCACGATGCGCGCAAGGCCGAAGTCGAGGATCTTGATCTGAGGGAGGCGCGACGACGCCGACGCGTGGCTCGCTCCTGAGGTCGAGGCGCCGTGCGTTCCCGCGACGACGAGGATGTTCGACGGCTTCAGGTCGCGGTGGATGACTCCGCGCTGGTGGGCGTAGCTGACGGCCCGGCAGATCGTCGCAAAGAGACGCAATCGGTCGCGCAGCTGCGCGGGTGTCGGAAGGTCGCCGCCCATGTGGTCGTGCACGTAGCAGTCGAGCGGCTGCCCGGCGACCAGCTCCATCGTGAAGAAGTGCTGGCCATCCTCGGTGCGGCCGGCCTCGTAGATGGCGGCGATGTTGGGATGGACCAGGCGCGCGAGCGTCTCCGCCTCGCGTCGGAAGAGACGCAGCCGCAGCTCATCGCTGTGGCCGCCCGCTCGGATGACCTTGAGGGCGACGCGGCGGTGGGGCGTCTCTTGCTCGGCTTCGTAGACGATCCCCATCCCGCCGCGGCCGAGCACCGAGAGGATGCGGAAACCGCCGATCTCGTTCGGCAGCGGAACGTCTGTTGAGCGCTTCACGGGGCCTGCGAACGTGAACGTCGGGATCTGGGTCTCGTCGGTCATGGCGAGAAAAGTGGCCCATCGTATCGTGCTGGTCGGATTGGGGTCAGTCTTGATTTGCTGACTTCTGCCGTGAGGTGTGACGTCGAAACCTCCCAGCCGCTGCTGACCCTCGGAAGTCGGCGGGCCGACTTCCGAGTGGCTCTCCGGCGCGTCAGAGTCAATGCGGCGGCTTTGCCCACGCAAGCGCCCGGATGATCGTCATCTTCGAGAACCCAAGGTGGGTAGCGATCTTGACGAGGCTAAGCCCAACGCCCGTAACTGACTCACCTCAGCCGCGATACGTTGGTAGACGGGGGTGGACCCGTCGAACAGAATCGCGCGAAAGTCAATCTTCCCAGCGGTTCGAATTCTTGGCGAACGCGTCCGCCAGTCCCCTCGCGGGAGATGTCAGCAGGGGGTTCGACCCGGCCACCGACCCGACCCACACCGAAGGCAGACCCCCGGCAGTAGGAAACGCCGTGCGGAGCACGGCGGTAACCAGACCCACGGCAGTAGGGAACGCTGTGCGAAGCGCAGCGTTTAATCCCTCCTCCTCCGCCAGTCCCGCGCCCCCAGCGCCCCGCGCCTCAGAAGGCAGCCCGGATCCCGACCTGAAAGATTCGGGGGCTCTGTAAATCCTGAATCTCGTTGAACCGCGTGTCCGCACGAAACGGAACGTCCCGGGTCGCGACGACTAGCGCAACCCGTCGACCACGTAGAGGCGCGACAGCGCGCGCATGAAGCTGTAGCAGTAGCTCCTGCCGTCCGGAGTCAGCTGGATCGCCGCAATCGAGCCGACCCCCGTCGGATCGGCCGGCGTGACCTCCTTGAAAAAGGTTCGTTTTCCGGTGGCGAGATCCAGCCGATCGATCTTCTTCGAGAGACCCTGAGATGCCACATAGAGATTCTGCCCCTTGTCGTCGAACCCGAGCACTTCCTCGTCTTCTCGAATGCCGGGGAGGGCGACGGGCGAGCCTCCGTCCACGGGATACATCGTCCACTTCCGGGTCTTGAGGTCGACGACGACGACGCGCGTCCCGTCGCGCGAGAGCTGCGCATATGCCGTGCCCTCGGGCGTGATCGGCCGGGGCGGTCCCTGCTCCAGGTCGCGCACGTACATCCGCAGCCCGTGGCCCGGGGTCGACACCAAAACGAGCAGGCGCTTGCCGTCCGGGAACCACAGCGCCCGGCGGTACTGAAAATCCTTGTCCTGGATGGTCTTCGGCTCCCCCGGCCCGACCGGAAGCAGGATCAGCCGGTCCGGCTGGGCCTGCACGATCCACTTCTTGTCGGGCGAGAGGTCCTGGCGATCGGTCCAGCCGTCTCCCAGGCGCACCGCCGCGGTCGAGCCGTCGGTTTTGCGCATGTAGACGCCGCCGGCTGCACCGGCGCCCGCGCCTCCTTCGATGAAGAGGAGGTCCTGCCCGTCCGCGGACAGCGCCACGCCCTGGGAAAAGTCGAGCCAGGTCAGGTTGACTTCCCGACTCGCCCCCGGCGGAAGGCACATCATCGTCTCCGGCCAGTCGTCGCTGCGGGCGAGAACGCGTCCGTCCGGCGCGATGTCCTGGACGATGATCAATTGCGGGTTCTGGGCGACGAGCCGCTCCTTGCCGGACAGCGAGACCGCGTGGAGCTCGACGACGCCGATGTGGTTGGTCTTCCTGCGTCCGGAGAACCAGATTTCCCGGGCGACCGGATTCCAGGCGATCGACGAGATGATTTCCCACCCCGACGTCAGGATTTTTCGATGGCCCGACAGATCGACGACGCCAAGCGCCATGTTGTCGGATCTGTTCTCGAGGCTGTAGGCGATCTGTTTGTCGTCCCCCAGAAACCGGATCGCGGCGACCTGCCCGTCGGGAGCGGCCGGCACGAGCACCTTCCCGATGGGAAACTCGAGTTGGCCGTTGCGAACGACGGCGAGACGCTCCTCGCCCGGCGCGTAGTCCGCGATCTGCTGCGAGAACTGCAGCGCCTCGGGAGGATCCGCCACGACGAGCTCGCGCGGAGCGCCGCCGGCCAGCGAGACCTCGGCGATCGCGGCGCTTTCGCTGCCGTGCAGGACGAGGATCGCGAGCTTGCCTGCCGCCGAGATCGAGAGCAGGTCGGCGCTCGGAAACGGAAGCGCCGTCGACTCGGTCGAGTCGAGCCGCGTCGAAAAGATCTGCGGCGGCTTTCCTTCCCAGGCCGCCGAATAGAGGATGGTCTTGCCGTCCAGCGCGAAGCGCGCGTTGCCGATCGAACCCCGGTGGAAGCTGACGGGCCGGTAGGTGGGTGGCCCTTCGCTCGGCCTCCGGAGGGCGACGGCCGCGGCCGCCGCGCCCACGACGAGGCCGGCCACGCCGACGATCAGGCCCAGCCGCGAGACACGCTTCGTCGCGACGCCGGGGACGACGGCTCCCGACAGGCTTCCGTCGGTCAGACCGTCCCGAAGACGCGCGAGGTCGTATGCGAGGTCCTTCGTCGACGCGTACCGCTCCTCGCGCTCCTTCGCGAGGCACCGTTCCGCGATCCATCGCAGCGGAACCGGAGAATCCGGCCGCCGCCTAGCCGAGAGCTCGCCGGTTCCTCGCGGATGATCGCCGTCATCGTCTCCGGCGCGCTCGGGCGCGCGAAGGCGCGCCGGCCCGTGATCATTTCGTAGAGAATCGCTCCGAAGGAAAACTGGTCCGACCGGAAATCGAGCGCCTGGCCGAGCGCCTGCTCCGGAGACATGTAGCCGACCGTCCCCAGCACGACGCCGGCCTCCGTCCCGGCCGAGACCGTCGGCGATTGCGTCACCTCGCCCGTCTCGCCGGTCGGCGACGTCAGCTTGGCGAGGCCGAAGTCCAGGATCTTGACGATGTTCTCCCGCGTCACCATCACGTTCTCGGGCTTCAGGTCGCGGTGAACGATTCCCGTGGCATGCGCCTTGGCGAGCCCCTCGGCCATCTGCCCGGCGATTCCCAGCAGCTTCTTCAGGGGCAGAGGTCCGGCCGACAGGAGCTTGCGCAGGTTGTCCCCGTCGACGAGTTCCATCGCCATCCACGAGACGCCGTTCGTCGCGCCGATGTCGAAAACGGTGACGATGTTGGGGTGGCTCAGCGCGGAGGCCGAGCGGGCCTCCTTCTCGAAACGCTTGAGCCGCTCCTCGTTTGCTGCGAGATCCGCGGGAAGGACCTTGATCGCGACGTCCCGGCCCAGCCGCGTGTCCCGCGCCCGGTAAACCTCGCCCATCCCGCCGGCACCGATGGGCGAGACAACCTCGTATGGACCGAGTCGCGTGCCGGCGGCGAGCGCCACGAGTGGAGGGATCTTGTCAAATCCCCCGCCTCAAGGAAACCGCGGGCGTCCGGCTTCCCGAGCTCGACTGCCTGGCCGGCACGACGACGACGCGGCGGGCACCGTCGCCTGCCGCGATGCCGGGAAGTGAAGGAGATCATGCTGAATATCGCGATAGCATCGTCATGCAACGAGTTTCGGATGCCGGACCGTGTGGTCGGTTGCTGGCCAGTTTGGGGGATTTCCTCCCACTCAGAGTCGGAGGTCTCGTGTCGCAAGATCCAGCCGTCGCTCCAGGACTCGAAGGCGTGGTGCTCGCCACGGCCCTCGTTGACTACCAGCCCGGAACCGTCGTCAGCCGCACGCTCGTAAGAAAGCCGGAGGGCACGGTCACGGTCTTCGCGTTTGATGCCGGCGAGGGCTTGAGCGAGCACACGGCGCCGTTCGACGCCCTGGCCCTGGACCTGGACGGCGAAGCCGACATTTCCATTGCCGGCACGGCCCACCGCCTCAGCGAAGGCCAACTTCTCAAGCTCCCTGCCGGACAACCGCACGCGGTGAAGGCAATCACTCCCTTCAAGATGCTTCTCCTCATGATCAGGGCATGAGCCCCCTCCCGCAAGTGATCTCTGCCGCAGCGCGCCGGTTGTTCTCGAACGAAGAAATAGAGCCGGCGGAGCGCTTTCACTGACCAGATCCAGCCGCTGGGAGGAGGCGGGGACCGTCGGAAGCTTCTCCACAGCCGCCGCCAATAAAGTCCTCCTGGAGTTCGTCCGCACCGAAATTGCCCGTTGCCCGAGGCTGCGCATCCTGGACGTGGGTTGTGGTGCGGCCCGCAACGCCGCATCCATGGCGACACACGATGGCACGGTGATTGGTACGGACGTGTCCTGGCCCATGCTGGAAGCGGCACGCCTGCGAGTCGCGTCGGAAGGCGTCGCCGGACGAGTCGGACTCATGCTCGCGTCCATGGATGACCTGCCGCTCCGCGACGCCACCATCGACCTCGTGGTCGCGCACGGAATCTGCAACCTCGCGCGCTCCGCCACTGACCCTCGTCGAGCAGTCGCCGAGGCGGCCCGCGTCGCCCGGCCAGGCGCGGGATTGTTCCTCTTCACCTTCTCGCGCACGACACTCGCGCCCGAGGACCGGCCCATCCCCGGCGAACCCTTCGTATTCACCCAGTTCGCCGGCGAGCCCCAGTGCTTCCTGACCGAGACGCAGCTGACGGAGGAGCTGTTCCGAGCCGGATGGGAGAAGGACCCGCCCGGGCCTCTCACCGAGTACAACCGCCCTGTCGCCGGTCGCACGTTCACGCACGGCGGTCCCGTCATCTACGAGGGGACTTTCCGCCGGCTACCGGAACCTTCGCGGTTTTAAGCCGTGATGAACGAACTCCTCCCGCCGATCTGGCTGATTCGCGTCGCCGTGTCCGCGGTGTGGCTCTACGAGGGGCTCTGGTGCAAGCTGCTCCGCGGGCAGCCGCATCAGCTCGAGGTCGTCGGGGCCGTGCCTCGCTTCGATGCGCGGACGAGCGCGCTCTTCCTGAAGCTTCTGGGAGTCGCCGAAGTCGGACTGGCGATCTGGGCGTTCACCGGCGTGGCACCGATTCCGTGCGCGGCGGCCCAGACGCTCTTGCTCGTGTCCCTGAACGCCGGCGGCCTCGTCTTCGCGCGGCAAATCATCCACGACCCGGCCGGCATGGTGGTCAAGAACTTCGCCTTCCTGGTCCTCGTCTGGGTGGCGGCCGGCCTGCGCGGATGGAGCTGATGTCGAGCCTCGCCGGAACCGCCTGGGAGCGGGGCCGCCTCGACGCGCGGGCCGGCCCGAGCAAGCTTCTCTTCGGACGCATGCACGAGGACGCGTCGGTCGAGCTCGGCGCATTCCGCCCAGGCGGGCGAATCTTCTGCATCGCGTCGGCGGGTTGCACCGCCATGGCGCTGTCGCCCCGGCACGAGGTCGTTGCCGCCGACATCAATCCCGTCCAGGTCGCGTACGCGAGGCGGCGGTTCCTGGGAGAGCCCGGCGGCCGCGGCGCCGCGGAGCGCATGATGGCTTTCGCGCGCGGATTCGCGCCTCTGGTGGGATGGTCGACGCCGCGGGTGCGTGAGTTTCTCGAATTCGCGGAAACGGCGGAGCAGATGGCCTACTGGCGGCGGCACCTGGACACCCGGCGATTCCGCGCGGCGATGAGCGCCGTCCTCTCGCCGGCCGTCCTGGCCCTGTTCTACGCGAGACCCCTGCTTCGCTCCCTTCCTCGGAAGTTCGGGATCGTCCTGCGCGCCCGCATGGAGCGATGCTTCGCCCGCCACCCCAACCGCGACAACATCCACGCACGTTCGCTGCTTCTCGGCGAATTCGCGGACTCTCCGGTACCCGCGCAGGCGACGCAGATCCGCCTCGTCGACGCCGACGCCGCGACCTGTCTCGAGACCGAGGCGCCCGGGAGCTTCGACGGATTCACGCTCTCGAACATTCTGGACGGGGCCGGAGACGCCTATCGGCAGCGGTTGGCGGCCGCCGTCCGACGAGCCGCGGCGCCGGGCGCGATCGTGGTCCTCCGCAGCTTCCGCGACCCACCGGCCGCGTCGGCGACGAACCGGGCCGCCGAGGACCGCTCGATGCTCTGGGGGATCGTCGAAGTCAAACCGGCGGCAGCGCTGTGAAGCTCGCCGGGAGCGGTCCGAGCGCGACGACGTCGATCGTGACCGGAGTGCGGTTCTCCGCTTCACCCGGCCAGGTCTGGGACGGTCTGATGTATTACGAACAGATACCGTACGTCCCACCACTCCATCTCCGCCTCGTGTTGCCGGCGCCCGTGCGGACCGAGGGCAGGCGATCTTCCGTCGGAGACGAAACCCGCTGTGTCTACGATCGTGGCCATCTGCTCAAGCGCGTGACCCGCATCGACCCGTCGCGGCACTATGGGTTCGACGTCGTCGAACAGGACCTCGCCATCGGCGGCGGGATCCGGCTCATGGGCGGAAGCTACTCCCTGCTCGAGCTCCCCGACGGCTCGACCCGAGTCTCGCTCGAAACCCGGTACGTCGGCTCCGCGCGCCCTCGCTGGCTGGCGAGACTCGTCGAGGCGGCCGTCTGCCACGCGTTCCATCGGCACATCCTCAACGCGATGCGGCGCCAGTTGGAGTCGCGCGGATCCGAGGCTCGTCTCGCGGCGGCCCGCTGAGGAGGAGCCGTCGGCGAGGGGAGTGCCCGAATCGGAGAGCCGACCCGGATACTCCGTTCTGCTCCGAGCGTGGTCCGAAGCTCAATGAGAGCGAGGGCCTCCGCTCAGGACGGCTCGCGTTCCGGCCACTCGACGGCGAATGGGGCACCGCAGCCCGGGCACACAGTCACCCCCTCCTGTTTACCGTCATCGACGAGCGCCTCGTAGTCGTCCTGGTCAACCTCCATGCCTTCGGCGTGTCCCCGCGCGCCGGCGCAGGCCTGCGAGCAAAACAGAACGCCGTTCGTGGTCAGGAAACCCATCGTTTCCGCGTTTTCCATTTCCCCCTCCCCTGCCACCGGGCGTGGCGCGCTCGACGCCCGTCGATGATCAGCTCTTGCGAAATGTGCGTCCCGCTCTTTCCTCGACGGAAGCCACGTTGCGGAGCAGCTTGTGATGCTCTCCTTCCTCGTCCTCGATCCGAATCGTGGTGAAGACGTGCGGGGCCAGACCGCGCACTCGATCGTGGCACAACCGGATGACCGGCATGACCTCATCCCACTCGCCTTCGATGCACGTTCCCGACGGTGTCAGCTGGTACGCAAGGCCGGAGGCGTCCACGATCTTGAGGGCCTCGGCAATCCGCCCCGCCAGGTGGGCGTCTCCTCCCACAGGAACGATCGTCAATTCCGCCAGCATGTCGTCCTCCTCTTCGATCGGTCTCCAGGCCCATCCTGACGCGCCCGGGCGCGCGCGGAAAGATCCATTTGCCCCAGGCCCTCCGGGGGACGTGAGAACACGCACACGCCGCGCTTTCCGGCTTTCGCCGTTCTGACCTCCTTGATGCACGCGCATCTTGAGGGCTTCGCCGCCCGGATGTAGCCTGGGCTCGAGAGGGAGGAACCATGATTCTCAGCATTCACTTCCTCGACATGCCGAGCTCCGAGGCGATCGACGCGAAGATCCGGGAGAGAGCGGAGCAACTGACGCGCTTTTCGAGCGATATCGTGAAATGCGAAGTTCGGGTCCAGTCTCCGCACGGGCACCACCGGAAAGGGAGCGTGAACGCACTCCACATTCGGCTGACGGTTCCGGGCGAAGAGATCGTCATCGAGCGCCAGCCTTCCGAGGACGACGTCTATGTTTCCATTCGCGACGCGTTCGACGCCGCGCGGCGAAAGGTCGAAGACTACGAACGCCGACGCCGCGGCAAGGTCAAGACCCACCCGCGCGCGCGAGGAGTCGCCGCGCCGCGGCGCCAGATCCCGGTGCGGTCCGAACGGGTCTGACGGCGCCGGGTCGACGGCGAGACGCTCAGTCCGCGCGCTCGGCGGCGCGAGTTACGATCTCGAGACACTCTTTCTCCCGCCCGCGGACGACGCGCCGGCCGCGCAGGTCGCCTGCCGTCTCCGTGACGACGGTCCACTGCCGTTCCCCGCGCGTCCCGTCGGCATAGAGAACGACCCAGTCCCGCGAGCGGCCGAGCGCGTGAGCGCGAGAGGTATTGGAGAACAGGGCGGTGTAGTGCCGTGGCCCGCGCTGGGTGTGGAGCACGGGAAGCCAGGCCTCGCGGCGCGGATTGAAGCGCCGCGGGGCGATCCTCGGAAGCCTCCCCGCAGCCGCCGCTTCCCGGTATTCGCGGTCCACGTCGAGAAGCTCGGACACCGGCGGCTCGGGGCTGTCGGAGGACGCCGGAGGCCGCACCCTCGCGAGGCGCGCCGCGAGGGAATCGCGGATTCCGACGATCCTCTTGCGACCGAACCCGGCCACGCTCGCCAGACGCCCGTCGTGAGCGGCCGCCTCCAGATCTTCGAGGGTCGCGACTCCGAGGTCGTGGTAGAGCCGGTCGGCGAGCGTCCGGCCGATGCCGGGGACCGACGCGAGAATCGACGTCGGATCGCTTTCGCCGCGCAGGCGTTCGAGCATCGGAAGGCGGCCCGTGCCGAGGATGGCGAAGATTCGCCCGGGCCAGAATCGGCCCGATTCCCGGCAGTCGATCGAGACCGTCGAGGCCCTCGCGCGCGAGGATCTCCGAGACCGGCCGCTTCAACTCGCGCAACGTGCGCGCGCCGCGCCGGTACGCCTCCACTCGAAATGGATTCGCCCCCTGTCCCTCGAGCAACGAAGCGACTTCCTCGAAGCGCGCGGCCACTCCGCAATTCTCGGCGATCATCCGGGATACCGGCCGCAACGCGTTCGGGGGTGAAACGGATTCGAGGCTCATCACTCAAAATTGTTCGAGATTGCGGGCTCCGCCGCCTGATCCGAACTCATCAACGCACCGGACACGTCGGCGGCCTTCGAGTCTCCACGCCCGGGGCAAGGCGCGTCAACGGAGCCGCGAGCATTAGAATGTTCGAGTGCTCCTTCTCGAGTCCGCCTGCCTGGCCGTCGAGAACGAGCGACGCCGACGGGAGCGCCCACGCTGGCCGATTGCCGTCGTCCGGAGGAAGTGATGACCGAAACCCGCCCACCCGTCCCGCCCTTCACGCGCGAGACCGCCACCCGGAAGGCGCGCCTCGCGGAAGACGCCTGGAACTCGCGCGACCCGGAGCGCGTCGCGCTCGCGTACACGACCGACAGCGTGTGGCGAAACCGCGCCGAGTTCATCTCGGGCCGCGAGGCCATCGTGCAGTTTCTCCGGCGCAAGTGGTCGAAGGAGCTCGACTACCGCCTGATCAAGGAGCTCTGGGCCTTTCACGAGAACCGGATCGCCGTCCGCTTCGCCTACGAGTCGCACGACGATTCCGGCAACTGGTTCCGCTCCTACGGCAACGAGAACTGGGAGTTCGACGAGCACGGCCTGATGCGCAGGCGAATCGCCAGCATCAACGATCTGCCGATCGCCGAAGCGGACCGAAAGTACCGCTGGCCGCTCGGCCGCCGGCCGGACGACCATCCCGGGCTCTCCGACCTGGGCCTCTGAGAGGCCCGAGCTGTCAGTCGAGCTTGACGGACTTGACCACGATCTCGCCGCCCTTGCGCTCGCCGTCGACCGTGACGCGCAGGTGGTCCGTCTTCGTCGTCGCCTTCAGGGCCGCGGCCACCTGGGTGTTCCCGGTGGCGTCGAACTTCAGGAACGTGCCGTCCGGCGTCAGGATCCCGTAGCCGCTCTTCTGGCACTGGATGGCGCACTTCGTCGGGTGCGCGTCCGGGTTCGCCTTGACATTCGCCTTGGCCGCACACATCGAATCCACCAACGAAGCGTTCTTCCAGGTCTCCGCCAGGAGCGCCGGGGAAATCGCGGCCACCGCCAGGATCGCCAGGATCATCTTCTTCATCACGGGTTCCTTTCGTCGTGCGCCGGCCCGATCGCCGGACGCTGGGTTCAACGGCTGACTCCGTGTGCAAGATTCCCGCCCGGGACACGGCGGGCCTCGGGCTCCCCGGCCGCCTCGCGAACCTCCGTCAACCGCGCCAGCACGAAGGCCCCGATCGCGATCTCGAGATCCCGGACGGCCAGATCGAAGAACATCCCGGTCGTCACGAGGTTGACGGCGATGGCGACGAGCCAGGCCATCGCGACGTAGGCGCCGATCCGGGTCCAGCGAGTCAGGATCGCCAGGCCCACGATCATTTCGATCACGCCGACGACGCGCATGAAGGTCGGCGCGCTGACGGGCAGGACCCCGGTCACGGCCGGGCTCAGGTACATCTCCCAGTTCGTGAGCAGGTTGAAGAATTTGTCGAGGCCCGCGAGGAAGGGCCCCAGTCCCAGCCCGATGCGCAGGGCCCACCAGGCCGAGTCGAGGTGTTTCTCAGCGTTCATGGTCATTTGCCTCCATCGTCCTGACTAGAGTCCCCGGCGGTGTTTTGGTTACCGATCGGGAGACACCGTTACTGTAACCCTTTGGCCGCGTCCGACTCTGTTAGGGTGAATCTCGAGATGGTGAGGCCCAGAGTCCTCAGAGAAAGGGAGCAGGATGCCCTCGCAGACGAGGAGGTCGTCCGGAGAGTCCGTGCGGGTCAGATCGACCTCTTCGAGGTCCTCATGCGCCGCTACAACCAGCGCGTCTACCGGATCGCCCGGGCCGTGCTTCGCACCGACACCGAAGCCGAGGACGTCACGCAGGAGACCTGGGTCCGGGCCTATGCGCACCTCGATCAGTTCGCCGGGCGCGCGGCGTTTCGCACGTGGCTCGGCCGGATCGCCCTGCACGAGTCGTGGTCCCGTGCGCGGCGAGGCCGCCGCCAGGAGAGCCTGGAGCCCGACCCGGGCGTCGAGGACCGCACCGTGACGAGGGACTTCTCGGCCGCGGACCCCGAGAAGGCGGCGTTCGAGCGCGAAGTGCGATCTCTCGTCGAGGCCGCAGTCGAAGGCCTGCCGGAGATTTACCGCACGGTCTTCATGCTGCGGCACGTCGAGGAGCTTTCGACCGCGGAGACGGCGGAGCTTCTGGAGTTGACCGAAGAAACCGTGAAGACGCGCCTCCACCGGGCGCGCACCGCGCTCCGCCGAGAGCTTCTCGCACGCGCCGGTGCGGGAGTCGAGCAGGCGTTCCCCTTTCTCGGGGCGCGCTGCGATCGGATGGTCGCATCGGTCCTCGCCCGCATCGGGGGCCTCGCCCGGCCGGCGCCCCCGATCCCTCGCCGAACTAGGCGGACGCCGACCTCTGTTTTTCGGCGATTCCGTCCGGTAGAGTCGGAGCAACGATGCTTCCGCTCGTGCTCGCCGCGGCCCTTCTCCGCCCGGCCGTGCCCGCGACGCCCGCGACCACCCTCGCCATCACCCACGTCACCGTCATCGACACCACGGGCGGCCCCGCGCGGCCCGACATGACGGTCGTCGTCGAGGGCGACCGCATCGCCCGCGTCGCGCCCGCAGCGAGCGAAAAGGTCCCGGAGGGCGTTCGGACGATCGATGGCACGGGCAAGTTCGTCATCCCCGGCCTCTGGGACATGCACATCCATACGTTCTTCGGAGACTGGGTGCCCGGCGGGCGGGAAGTCACGCTCCCCCTCTTCCTCGCTCACGGCGTCACCGGCGTTCGCGACATGGGAAGCGACCTCGAGCCGATTCTCGCCGCGCGCCGCGACGTCGCCTCCGGCAAGCTGGCCGGCCCGCGGATGATCGTCTCCGGTCCCATGCTCGACGGGCCGAAGACGCAGTTCCCGGCGGCGCTTCCGATCGTGACGCCCGAGGACGGCCGCCGCGCGGTCCGGATGTTGAAGGAGCGCGGCGTCGACTTCATCAAGATCCAGTCCTACGTGCCGCGCGATGCGTGGTTCGCGATCGCGGACGAGTGCCGCCGCCAGAAGATCGTCTTCGCGGGCCACGTCCCCGACGCCGTGCGCGCCTCGGAAGCCTCGACCGCCGGCCAGAAGAGCTTCGAGCACCTGATCGGCGTCTTCGAGGGAAGCACGCCGATCGAAGACCAGCTCATGAAGGGCCCGAAGGGGCCGGCGCGCTTTCTCGAAGCCTTCGACCCGGCCAGGGAGGCCGCGCTCATCGCGCTCCTCGCGACGAACCAGACCTGGCAGTGTCCCACGCTCTACTGGGAGCGGGGCCAGTGGCTCGTCGACGTCGTCGACGTGAGAAGCGATCCCGACGCGAAGCTCGCGCCGGCTTCGTGGCGCGAGAAGAGCTGGCCCAGGTTCTCGGCCGGGATCCTCAAGGACCTCGCAACCGATCCCCTGCCGGTCCGGGAGAAGTTCGTCCAGCACGAGCTCGAGATCGTCGCGCGGCTCCACAAGGCCGGGGTTCCCTTCCTCGCCGGCACGGACACGCCGGCCGGGGTCGACGTCGTGCCCGGGGTCAGCCTCCACCGGGAGCTCGAGCGCTTCGTTGCGGCCGGGTTTACGCCCATGGAGGCCCTCCAGACCGCGACGATCCTCCCGGCCCGATACTTCGAGCGGACGAACGATCTCGGTACCGTGGCGGCGGGCCGCCTCGCCGACCTCGTTCTGCTCGACGCCGACCCGACGAAGGACATCGCCAGCACGCGAAAGATCTCGGCCGTCGTCGCGAACGGCCGCGCCTACGGGCGGGCCGACCTCGACCGGATGCTCGCGGACGTCGAGGCGTACGCCCGCACCCACTGAGGGCCGCAACTTTTCTGCCCGAACGCGGGTTGTGAGAACTCGCCATGAACGCTGCCGGTTTCACCCTCTTCGACACCGCGATCGGCCGGTGCGGCGTCGCCTGGAACGAGCGCGGAATCGTCGGAGTCCACCTGCCGGGAAGAAGCGACCGGCAGACCCGCGAGCGCATTGTCCGTCGCTTTCCCGAAGCCGCCGAAATCGCCCCTCCGGCCGAAGTCCAGCGGGCGATCGACGGCATCGTGGCTCTCCTTTCCGGCGAGCGCCGGGATCTCTCCTCGGTCGCGCTCGACATGGAGGGCCTGCCCGAGCTCCACCGCCGCGTCTACGAGGCCGCACGGACGATCCCTCCGGGAGAGACGCTCACCTACGGCGAGATCGCGCGCCGACTGGGCGACCCGCGGCAGGCGCGCGCCGTCGGCCAGGCCCTCGCCCAGAACCCGTTCGCGATCGTCGTCCCCTGCCACCGCGTGCTCGCGGCGGGGGGACGCACGGGCGGGTTCTCGGCGCCGGGAGGGACGGGGACGAAGCTGCGCATCCTCGAGATCGAGGGGGCGAGCGCCCGCGCGATCCCGACGCTCTTCGACTGAACGCTGTCGGGCGGCGCGGCCGCTAGGTGTGGATTCTCAACACGTTGTTCACGGCCACGACCGGGCTGGGCGGCCTTTCCCCCTCTCCCGGCGGGGGGAGGAGGAGGCAACGGGTGGCGGGGCGGTGAGGGGCACTCCTAACAGCTCGATCTGCCCACAACGATTCTCATCTGGCCAGTGGTCCCAACCCCCTCACCCTGCCCTCTCCCCCTTTCGGGGGGAGAGGGTTCTCTTGTTTGACGTTCACCGGTGAACAACGTCCTGAGAAACGACAGCTAGGGATTGGTCTCGCGCCGCCGGTACTCCTCCAGGCTCTTGCGGTCGGTGACGTCGCGGCAGACCGCCAGGGCGGCGAGCGTTCGGCCGAAGTCGTCGTAGAGCGGCACGATCGTCGTATCGACCACGCCGGCGGTGCCGTCCTTGCGGACGAAGCGCATCTCGCCGCTCCAGCGCCCGTCGCGACGCATCGTTCCGAGAAGCTCCTTCGCCGTCGTCGTCACGTCCGCCGGCCGCAGCACGTCGGGAGTCTTGCCGAGCATTTCGTCCTGCGCGTAGCCGAACATCTTCTCGGCGCCCGGGTTCCAGTCGACGATCCGCGCCTCGAGATCCATCGTGATGACGGCATCGGAGATGTGGTCGAACGCGCGCGCGTGGCGGCGGATCGTGTCCTCCATCAGGCGCAGCCGCGTCACGTCGTGGAAGCTCCAGACGCGCCCGACGGTCTTTCCTCCGATCTTCTGCGGCGAGGAATACCGTTCGAACATCCGGCCGTCCTTGAACTCCAGCCAGTCGTAGCTCTTGGCTTCGGGCTCGTCATAGAGCTCCCGGACCTTCTTGGCGAAGCGGTCCGGTTCGCGCAGCTGATCGAGCACGAACTCGATCGCACGCGCGTCGTCGCGCGAAGCGATGACGTCGGGCGGAATGCGCCACATTTCGACGAACTTCTTGTTGAAGCTGACGATGCGGCCTTCCCGGTCGACGACCAGGATTCCGTCGGCCGTGGCCTCGAGCGTGGCCTTCAGGAGCGACAGGGTCTCCTCGATCTCCTCCCCGGCGTGGGTGCGGTCGGTGACGTCCCGGAAGCTCCAGACGCGGCCGACGGTGCGGCCGTCGACGACCTGGGGCAGGGAGTCGCGCTCGATGAGACGGCCGTCGGAGAGCTCGACGACATCGTGGCTGGCGGCGCCCGGCTGCGCGTAGACCGTCATGACCTTCTTGACGAAGGACGCGGGGTCGCGGAGCCTGCCGAGGACGAAGGCGAGCGCCTGGTGTTCGTCGCGGCTCTCGGCGACGTCCTCCGGGATGCCCCACATCTCCACGAACCGGCGGTTGAAGTGGACCATCCGGCCGTTGGCGTCGACGACGAGGATGCCGTCGGCGGTCGCGTCCACGGTCGCCTTCAGGAGAGAGACCGAGCGCTCCAGCTCGGCCTGCGCGTTCTTGCGCTCGGTGACGTCGAACGCGACGCCCACGACGCCCCGGACGACTCCTTCGGCGTCGTGCTGCGGCTCGACGTGCGACTGGAAGGCGCGCCCGTTCCACTCGATCTCGTAGGTCACCGACTCGCCCGCGAGCGCACGGCGGTGGGCCGCGATCGGCAGGAACTCCGGGTCGGTCGTCCTGAAGTAGGCGAAGAGACTCATCCCGAGGATGTCGGGCGGCACGCCGAGCGCCTTGCGGCCGGCGCCGATGCTCGCCGTGAAGCGGAGATCGCGGTCGGTCGTCCAGAAGACGCCCGGAAGCTCCGACGCGACGATCCGAAAGGCTTCGTCGCGCTCGTGGATGACCTCTCCGGCCTCCGCGCGCTCGACCTCCATGGTCCGCCGCAGCTCGAGCTGGGCCACGACCTGCCGGGAGAGAGCGCGCAGGGCGGCGGCCTGGGCGTCCGACAGCGTCCGGGGTCGGCGGTCCATCACGCACAGCGTCCCGACCGCGTGGCCCCCCGCGCTCACGAGCGGAGCGCCGGCGTAGAACCGGATCCCGTCGTCTTTCACGAGGGGGTTCTCCGAGAAGCGCGGGTCCGCGGAGGCGTCGGGCACGACGAAGAGGTCCTCGCCGAGGATCGCATGCGCGCAGAAGGCGATCTCGCGCGGCGTTTCGGCCTTCTCGAAGTTGACCCGCGACTTGAACCACTGGCGCGTGCCGTCGACCAGAGTCACCAGCGCCACGGGCGTTCCGCAGATCTGCGACGCGAGCAGCGCGAGGTCGTCGAACGCAGCCTCGGCGGGCGTGTCGAGCACGCGGTAGCGCTCGAGGGCCGCGAGCCGCTGGGGCTCGTTCTCGGGAAGCGGCGCGTTCAGGACCTGGCTCATGTGCGCTCGGGAGAGAGGAACGCGATCATAAATCAGATTGCGGACGGCGGGCGGCGGACCGCGAGGGCCACCGCTTGCTGCTTACCGTTGACTGCTGCCCGGCACCAAAGGCTTCCCGATCGCCGACAGCAGGTCCGGCCGGGACGGCTCCCGCACGAGGACGGGATAGCGCTCCCCCCCGTGGTAATCGACCCGGCAGACCTTGTAGACGTCGGCGTTTTCCACGAGGAGCTCGATCGGCTCCGTCCCGGCCCTGGCGAGCCGGAGGGCGTCCCGCAGCCGGCGGCTCGTGTATCGCCGGCCCTCGACGGCGAGAAGCCTCATCCCGCCGCCAACGCCAGCTTGCGCCGCGGGCATCCCGGGAACGACGTCCGTGATGACGCCCGGACCCGCCGTGCCGTCGCCCTGCACCATGATCCCCAGGGATTCCCAGAAGTCGTAGATCTCGTTTTCGTCTTCCTCGGCGGCGACCAGCTCCGGCGGGATGTCGGTGAAAGTCAGCTTCCAGCCCGCGTTCTCGAGCCCGCCGATCGGAGCGCGGGGCGCCACGTCGTAGACTCGCGCGCGGAAGAATCCTTCCCAATCGTTGGGCCAGACCGCGTTCAAGCCGGCATAGACGTCCTCGGCCGTGTACGTGCGGACGTCCGACGCGCCCCCCGGACCCCCGTGGAACGCCCGCACGAAATCGTCGAGAGACTTCTTGCCGCCGGATTTCGACCGGATGAGCACGTCGGCATCGAGCCACACCAGCGCGCCCTCGGAGTAGAAGTCGACGCCCCGCCGCCAGGAGGCCCCGTCGGCGCGACCGTCGTAGAGAAGCTGCGCGGCGACGGCCGTATCGGCGAGCGGCCGCCACGCGCGTCCGGTCTGGCGGTCCATCCGCGCCGCGAAGAGAGCGAAGGCCTCCCGAAACTGCTCCGGCGTCCGCAGGCCGGAACGGGCGCCGAGGACCTCGCCGTAGTACTCCGTCAGCCCTTCGTAGACCCAGAGCAGCTCGCTGTCGAGCGGCGCCTGGTAATCGTCCGTGACGCCCGAGACGAGGCCCGCGGGCGAGCGGAATTTTCCGTTCCAGGAATGAACGTATTCGTGCGACAGGAGCGTTCCGAGGTAGCGGCGCGCCGACTCGTCGATGAGCGCGCGTTCGGCCGCGCGGTTGTCGCTCGACTCGTGGTGCTCGAGACCGTTGGACGGGAACAGATCGGTCAAGGCGAGCAGGAGGTGATAGTCGCGGTAGTGGCGCGCGCCGAAGAGCGCCTGCGCCTCGGCCACCAGGCGCCGGTAGTGCGCGACGTCGTCCGGCGGGATTTCGATCGAGGCCGCGCTGTCGCCCGCGATGTCGAGGAAGTGCCCGATTTTGTCTCCCGGCGAGAGATCGATCGATCGGAAATACCGGCCCGCGAGGACCGGCGAGTCGATGAGTGTCACGAGCGAGGCGGGCGCGAAGACGACCGTATCGCCGGCCGTCCGCTCGACCGGGAGCGCGGTGCCGTATCTCCAGCCGGAAGGAAGCGTCAGCGTCGCCTGGAACATCGTGGCGTTCGCGGCCGGCCCGCGCGGGTACAGCAGCACCGACCACCAGTTGACGTAGCCGACGCGCGCCGTCGCCGTCGTATAGGAGGAAAGGGATCCGAGGTAGTCGAAAGACACTTCCAGCGTCGACACGTCGGGCGGCACCACGATCTCGAAGTTCCACATCTCCTTCGGCGACCGCTTCCACGCCACGGACCGGCCGGCGGCGGTGATCGTGAGGCCCGTGAGGTCGGTGATCGGTCCCGCGGCCGAGTGCTCGCCCGGGATCCACTTCGGATAGGCGAGCGTCAGCGGCCCCGGCGCGACGGGGATCGTCTCCTTCACCCGGAAGATCCGCCGCGGCGCATCGCTCGCGTCGACCGCGAGCGCGATGGGCTGAGCCGCCGCCCCCCCCGCCACCAGCACGAGGGTCAGGGTCAGCCCTGAAAGTCTGACAGTTCGCCTGAAACCACCGGGCGAATGAGGTTTGAGCTCACACCGGACCTCGCCTGGGGACGGGTCCGTCCTCAGCGCTGTGTCGGCGGTCCGTGGTCGGCTCGTATTCACCGAAGCCGGCGGAGGCGCTGATGCGCGGGCCCTATCCCCTCCGAAGAGCCGCCTGAATCGATCGATCCGATCTTTCAGACTTTCAGGGCTGACCCCAACTGTCAGACTTTCAGGGCTGACCCCAGGCTTATCCATCGGCGCTCCGGACGCTATGGCGCGGCGCGGGCGGGCGCCACCGGCGCCGCCAGCCGTTCCTTGATCGACTTCGCGAGCGGCACGAGCCCGCTCCCCTTCACGCTCGCGGCGCGGTCGTATGCTTCGAAGAACGTCCGCGGCCCGCCGGCGAGCGCGGCCCGGTACGCCTCGAGACCCGAAGCCTGGATGATCCCGTCGGCCAGAAACGCGCCCGCGGGCCCCGCCACCCGAGCGCCGAAGTCGGGCTTCTTGATCTCCGCGGCGACTTCCATGCGGGCGTCGAGGTCCGCCTCCGCCGACATCAGCCGGTCGGCGACGCGGTTCAGGTCGTCGATCGAGGACTTCATGGGCTCGCGCAGCCACACCGACAGCGGGAAGAAGTTCTCGTCGACGCTGTAGATCGCGACCGGCCCCGCATCGGCCACGGCGAGGAGAAGCGGCTCGAGCTGGCCGAGGGTCGTGTCGTGCCGGTTCCACGCGGGGCTCGCGGCGCGGTACTCGGCCCACGCGCGCTGGTACGCCTCGCTCGCCATGAGCCGCGAGAGGTGCTTGATCTTCTCGGAGGGAGCCGAGGCTTCGACGTCCGACAGCGCGCGCGCCAGGTCCACGACCACGCCCCACTCCTCGCCGCCGGCGCCCCGCACCATGATGTGGTCCGCCCGCCCCGGCAACCCGAACGTCAGGTAGAAGGGCAGCGTCACCGAAACGACCCGGTCCCCCGGAAGCAGCGCCCGCGCCCGGTCCGAGGCGAGCTTCGCAAGCTCGACTTCGCGCGTCGAGATCGTCGCGAGCAGGTCTTCCCAGAGAGCGTTGTCCTCCCGGATCTTGCGGAAGTCGAAGACCGCGATCCGCGTCTGCTCGTCGAAGGCCGCGGCGAGATCCCGCTCGAAGGTCTCGGGCGGGCGGTTCGATTCCCGGATCGCGTACTCCACCGCGGGCACGGACTCGAGCTGCTTCGCGTCGGCCGGGGAGAACGAGGGGCGGATGAGGAGCGCCAGAATCTCGCGGGCCGCGCGCATGTCGATCGTGATCCCGACCGTGTCGCTCCCGACGGGCGGCAGATCGTAGGGCGCCCGCGACGCGCTGCCCGCCGGGATGGTGAACGGAGGAGGCGGGGGCGCGGCGGCGCACCCGACGCCGAGGAGGACGGCGCCGACGAGCCGCTTCATCCCAGGATCGCCTCGACGGCGCGGGCGGTGTCCGAGAAATCCGGCAGCAGGGCGTCCGGATTCTCGGCGCCGAGCCGCTCGACGCTCGTGATCCCCGTCGCGACGGCGACCGCCCGCACGCCGAGGGCGCGACCGCAGGCGACGTCGTGCACCGAGTCGCCGACGATCACGATCGATTTCCCGGAGTAACGCCGTCCCGTGTGGGTCAGGGCGCGCTCGACAGCCACCGGCGGCAGCGTGTAGCGATCGGCGGAGTCGCTGCCGTACGCGCCGAACGGGAAGTAGCGGTTGTAGTCGGGAGGCGCGAGCTTCAGCCTCGCCCCGCGCTCGAGATTCCCGGTCAGGAGCCCGAGCGTCACGTGCGGCTCCGACGCGAGCCGCTCGAGGAGCGGGGTGATTCCGGGCTTCGGGACGACGACACCGGGGACGAGCCCCCGCTCAAGCTCCGCGAGGTAGAGGTCGAGCGCGCGCGCGAGGCCCGCCTCGAAGCGCTCGGGACCGACGTCCTCGGCCACGAGCTCTCGGACGATCTGCGGATCGGTCTTGCCCGAGAAGTCGAACCGGCCCCGGTCCTGGTGCACTTCCCCGGCCTTCCAGGCGAAGGCCGCTTCGAGCGCCTTCAGGATGGAGTCGCGCGCGACCCGGCCCGCCGAAAGGAGGGTTCCGTCGATGTCGAAGAGGACCAGTTTGTGGCCGTTGGCGGATGAGTCAGGCATCACTCCGCATCATATTCAAAGCGCCGTCCGTGCCATTGGAGGATGTCCATCATCGCCTTGCGCCAGTAGCTCCAGTCGTGCGTCCCCGGCTCGATCACGACCGTCGTCGGCACGCCTCGTTCGTTCAGGAGCATGCCGTACTGGGCGGCGACGCGCTCGAGCCCGTATATGTCTTCGCTTCCTCCGCGCATGTGGACGGCGAAGGGCGGCGCGACGAAGCAGCGGCCCCACAGCACGTTCCACGCGTCGTTCTCGTTCAGTGAATTGTCGTGTTCGTCCTTCCCGAAGATGCGCTTCAACGAGTACCGCGCGACGACGTTGTAGCGCTTGAGGTCCTCCCAGCCGAACGGGATCAGCGCCCCCGAGAGCGCCGAGACCGAGCCATAGAGGTCCGGGTGGCGGAGCGCGGTCTTGACGGCGCCGTAGCCTCCCATCGAGATGCCCGTGATGCCGCGGCTGCCCTGGCCGGGAAGGACCCGGTACCGGGAGGCGACCCAGAGCGGCAGGTCGACGGTGAGAAATCTCTCGTAGAGCATCTTCCCGTCGTGCGAGTCGGAGAACCAGCTTCCCGAGCCGTCCGGCGCGACGATCAGGAACTCGGGCAGCCGTCCGTCCCGCATCCGCTCGAGCGCGTCCCCGGCGACGCCGCGCCGCTCGAGCGTCCGGCCGTCGCCGTAGCCGTCGTGCAGGAAGTAGAGAACCGGGTACCGCCGGGACGGCGACGCGGCGTAGGAGGGCGGCAGGATCACCAGGCAGCGCACCGCCGCCGGCATCGACGCCGTCTCGACCCGCTCGTAACTGACGCCGGTCGTCGCGCCGGCGGCTCGCGCCGCCGCGAGGAGTCCGGCGAGCGCGAAAAGCCGGACGGCGGGCGCCGTCCCGCGCGCGCGGGTCTCTCGCGCTTTCATGGCCGGATCATAGGCCCGACCCCGATACACTGGAGGCGTGGCGGATCTCGAGCGCATGCCCAGGGAGCTGCAACGCGTGCTGGCGGGCGAAGGATTCCGGCGGCGCCGGCGCCAGGTCCTGCCCCTTCTCACGACCGACCCCGAAGGCTTCCCGCGCGTGGCTCTCCTGACCCTGGCGGAGGTCCGGGCGAACTCGTCCGACGAGCTCTGCGTCGCCGTCCGCGCCGGCAGCCGCACCGCGTTCAACCTCGTCCGCCGGGGCACGGCGACGCTTCTCTATCTCCATCGCCTCCTGACCGCGTCCGTCCAGGCGCGGGCCGGCCGCGCGCGCGTCTGCGGGACGGACCCCGGACGCCGCCTCTTCCCGCTCCGCGTCGAGCGCGTCCGCCTCGATCGCCCGGACGCCGCGGAGGGACGGGTGGCGCTCCTGACGGGGCCGACCTTCGGCGGGGCCGACGCCAATGGCCTCTTTTCCGACGAGCTCTTCGCGGAGCTCGGAAAGGCGACATCCGAATGATGTTTCAGGATCGCACCGTGCTCGTCACGGGCGCCGGCCGCGGCATCGGCCGCTCGATCGCCCTGCGCTTCGCCGAGGAGGGCGCGCGCGTGGCCCTGGTCGCGCGAACGCTCGCCGATCTCGAGGAAACCGCGGCGCGCATCACGGCGTGCGGCGGACGAGGGCTGGCGATTTGCGGCGACATCACCGTGCCGGGCTTCGCGGACGAGTGCGTGGCGCGCACCGAGCGCGAGATCGGGCCGGTCGACGTTCTCGTCAACAACGCGGGGGTCTTCATCTGGCGGCCGTTTCTCAAGATGTCACCCGCCGACTGGGACCGGGTCATCGCGACGAACCTGACCGGCGCCGCCGCGTTCTGCCGGGCCGTCCTGCCCGGGATGGTCGAGCGGCGGCGCGGCCGCATCGTCAACGTCTCCTCCATCCATGGAATGCGGGGCGACGCCAACGTCGCCGCCCAGGCCGCCGCCAAGTTCGGCCTGATCGGGCTGACCCAGAGCCTCGCCCGCGAGTTCCGTTCCCACAACGTCGCGGTCAACGCCGTCTGCCCCGGCACCGTCGAGAACAAGAAGGAGGAGGGCGACGCCCTCCACGCCGAGCCCCTCGCCGAGAAGCTCTGGCCGCGGGACGTCGCCCGGGCGGTGCTGTTTCTCGCCTCCGACGACGCCGCCGCGATCACCGGCACGGCGCTCGAGGTCTTCGGCGGAACGCACCTGACGATCCAGCCGTAGGGAAACCGGACACCCTCCCCGCCGTAGTAATCTCCCGCGGATCCCCTGCGGGCCCCGGGGCCCGCGTGCGCACGGAGGAACAGATGCGGAAAATCACCGGACTACTCGCGGGTCTCGCGCTCGTCGCGGCGGCTCTTCCCGCACAGACCGCCGACGAGATCGTCGCGAAATACGTGAAGACGATCGGCGGCATGGAGAAGATCGACGCCATCAAGTCCCTCAAGAAGACCGGCCGTTACACCGGCCGGGGAGGGTACGAAATCCGGATCGTCCAGGAGAGCAAGCGGCCCGACTTCGTGCGACAGGAGATGTTTCTCCAGGGAATGGTGGGCGTCACCGCCTGGGACGGCCAGACCGGCTGGAAGATCGAGCCCTGGCAGGGCAAGAAGGACGTCGAGCCTCTCGGCGAAGAGGAGTTGAAGCAGATCGTCGAGGACGCCGACTTCGACGGCCCGCTCGTCCGTTACAGGGAGAAGGGCAATTCGATCGAGCTCGCCGGCACCGAGCCCGTCGAGGGGACGGACGCCTTCAAGCTCAAGGTCACGCTGAAGAACGGGGACGTTCGCTTCTACTTCATGGACACGGATTACTTCGTTCCGATCAAGATCGAGACGAAGCGCATGATCCGGGGCGCGGAACGCGAGTCGGAAACCTCGCTCGGCGACTACAAGGAGGTCGCGGGCGTCTACATGCCCTACTCCTTCGAGACGGGCGCAAAGGGCAGCTCGAGTCGAGCCAAGGTCGTCTTCGACCGCATCGAGGCCAACGTGCCGCTCGACGACGCTCTGTTCCATCCCCCCGCGCCGACGGCCGGGGCGGCGAAGTGAGGCCCGCCATGAAGACGAAAACCGCCACCGTCGGATCGCTCCTTCTCACCGCCGCCCTCGCGGCGCACGCGCAAACCCCCGCGCCGGCGGCCTCCGCCGTCACGATCGATTCCGAGACGATCTCCGGTCTCGGCGCCCGCAACATCGGATCGGCCGCGATGAGCGGCCGCGTCGCGGCGATCGACGCCGTGCGCGACGGCGATCGCCTGACGGTCTTCATCGGAGCGGCCTCCGGCGGCGTCTGGAAATCGGTCAACGGCGGCACGACTTACAAGCCCGTCTTCGACAAGCAGGCCGTGCAGTCGATCGGCGCCGTCACGGTCGATCCGACGAATCCGAAGGTCGTCTGGGTCGGAACGGGAGAATCCTGGACGCGCAACACCGTCTCGATCGGCGACGGGATCTACAAGTCCGTCGACGGCGGCGAGAACTGGACGAACGTCGGCCTCGCGGGCACCGAGCGGATCGTCAAGATCCTCGTCGACCCGACGGCCCCCGACACCGTGTACGCCTGCGCGCCCGGAAAGCTCTGGTCCGACAGCGACGAACGCGGCGTGTTCAAAACCACCGACGGCGGCAAGACCTGGACGAAGGTCCTCGCGGGAAAGAACCTCTCGACGGGTTGCTCGATGATCTCCCTCGATCGCCAGAATCCGAAGACGCTCTACGCCGGGATGTGGGATTTCCGGCGCAAGGGCTGGACGTTCCGCTCGGGGGGCGACGGGGAGAACGCCCCGAGCGCGAGCGGACTCTTCAAGTCGCAGGACGGCGGCGCGACCTGGAGCGAGCTCGACGAGAAGAGCGTCAAGGGCCTGCCCTCCAAGCCCTGGGGCCGCGTCGCCGTGACGGTCGCCCCCTCCAGGCCCAGCGTCGTCTACGCGTTCATCGAGGCCGCCGTTCCCAAGAACGGCCTCTACCGCTCGGACGACTCCGGCGCCACGTGGCAGGCGATGGACCGCAGCCAGATGATGGTCTGGCGGCCCTTTTATTTCGCCAGCCTGATCGTCGACCCGAAGGACGAGAACAAGCTCTACAAGCCCGACCTGACGCTGATCGCCTCGAACGACGGCGGCAAGAGCTTCTCGGACATCGGCGGCGGCGCGCACGGAGACTTCCACGCGCGTCTGGATCGATCCGTCGAACACCGACCGTCTCATCGCGGGCGACGACGGCGGCGTCTGGTACTCCTACGACGGCGGGAACAAGTGGTGGAAGGCGGACAACCTGCCGATCTCGCAGTTCTACCACGTGAGCCTCGACATGGAACGGCCGTACAACGTCTACGGCGGCCTCCAGGACAACAGCTCCTGGGTCGGCATGTCGGCGTACCCCGGCGGCATCACGAACGCCCAGTGGGAGAACATGTACGGCGGCGACGGCTTCTGGATGTTTGCCGACACCGCCGACTCGACCTTCATCTACGCCGAGTCCCAGGGCGGCGAGATCGGGCGCGTCAACCGGAAGACGCACGAAACGCGGGCGATCAAGCCCCTCCCCGGCTACAAGGAGGGCAAGCTCCGCTACAACTGGAACACCCCGATCCACATGAGCCCGACCCAGAAGGGCGTCGTGTACATCGGCGCGCAGTTCCTCTTCCGCTCGCGCGACCACGGTCAGACGTGGGACCGCATCTCGCCGGACCTGACGACGAACGACCCCGAGAAACAGAAGCAGGAACAGTCGGGCGGCGTGACCGTCGACAACTCGGCCGCCGAGATGCACACGACGATCTACTCGATCGCGGAGTCGCCGAGGGACCCCAACCTCATCTGGGTCGGAACCGACGACGGCAATGTGCAGTTGACGCGCGACGGCGGCAAGACCTGGACGAACGTCGCCGGCAACATCGCCGGGCTCCCGAAGAGCGCCTGGGTGTCCTCGGTCGAGCCCGGCCACTTCGCCGCGGGAACGGCGTACGCGACCTTCGACCTCCACACGTTCGGCGACATGAAGCCGTACGTCTACCGGACGGCCGACTTCGGAAAGACCTGGACGGCGCTCGCGCCCGCCGACGGCTCGATGAAGGGCTACGCCCACGTAGTCAAGGAGGATCCGGTCGATGCGAAGCTCCTCTTCGTCGGCACGGAGCTCGGCCTGTGGGTCTCGCTCGACGGCGGCAGGCGCTGGGCCCAGTACAAGGGCGGCGATCTGCCGAACGTGGCCGTGCGCGACGTCGCCGTTCACCCGCGCGACTCGTCGCTCGTCCTCGCGACGCACGGGCGCGGCATCTGGATCGTCGACGACATTACGCCGCTGCGCTCCCTGACCGAGGACATGCTGGCGCGCGACGCGACTTTCGTGGCCGGCCAGCCCGTCGTCCAGCGCATCCGGGCGTTCGGCGGCTGGGGTTGGGGCGACGCGGCGTTCGAAGCGCCCAATCCTTCCTCCGACGCCCAGATCGTCTACTACCAGAAGAAGCGCCACATCTTCGGCGACCTGAAGATCGAGGTCCTCGGACCGGACGGCAAGCTCCTGACGACCCTGCCGACGAGCAAGCGCCGGGGCCTCTCGCGCTCGAGCTGGTCGATGCGGCTGAAGGGCCCGCGCGTCCCCCCGGCGGCGTCGGTCGCCTACGGCGCCAACACCGGGCCCCGCGTCCTGCCCGGGACCTACACGGTCCGGATGACGAAGGACAAGAAGGTCTACGAGACGAAGATCCAGCTCGTCCCGGATCCGCGCTCCAAGCACACGCCCGAGGACCGCAAGGCGCAGTTCGCGCTCGCCATGAAGCTCTACGGGATGCTCGGGGACATGACCTTCGCCGTCGATCGCATCAATGGCGTCCGTGCCGCCCTCGAGGAGCGGGCGGCGAAGCTGCCCGCGAGCGATCCTCTCGCGCTCGAGCTCCGGAAGGCCTCGTCGGAGGCCGACTCGCTTCGCCGGAAAATCGTCGCCACCAAGGAGGGCGGCATGATCACCGGCGAGGAACGCCTGCGCGAAGACCTGACGGACCTCTACTCGAACGTCGCCACCTACGAGGGCCGCCCCTCCGCGACCCAGGTCCAGCGGACCGACGCGATCGGCCGGGAGCTCTCCGACGTCGTGAAGGAGTTCGACGCGTGGGCGGGCAAGGAGCTGCCCGGCATCAACCAGGCGCTCGCGGCCAAGGGACAGGCAAAAGTCGAGCTCCTGAGCCGCGAAGCCTGGGAGAAGGCGGGAACGGAGTAGGGCGGCGACCTGATCCATTTCCGCCGACGACTCCCGGCCGAAAGACTGGGCCGCGTTTCAGCTCAACGGGGGACTGGAAGTCGCCGGTCGCGCGCTCCGGAACTTTGCGATGGCGCCCTTGGGTCCAATCGCCCAACCAGCCCCGTCGGCGCCGAAGGCCACGGCGTTGTACGGAGTCGAGTCGAGGAGCTTCCACGTCTTCCCCGCGTCGCGGCTCTCGGCCGTTCCGGCCAGGCCGACCGCCACGAGGCGCTCGCCGGCTCCGGGGACGACGGCGAGGGCGGAGAAGAAGCCGGTCTTCGAGAGCGGCGCCGGCTGCCAGGTCGCGCCGCCGTCTTCCGTGCGCGCGCCGTTCAGGCCCTCGAAGGCCGGCTGCTTGTAGTCGCCGCCGGTCACAACCCCGCGCCGGCCGTCAAGAAACGCGATCGAGAACAGGCCGGACGATGCGTTGGCGGCGCGCACGGGCGCTTCCGCGACGGTCCAGGTCTTTCCCCGGTCGGCCGTGTGGAAAACGCGCGCAACTTTCGCGCCGCCGGTGACGAACCAGGCGTCGTTTCCACCCTTCAACGCGAAAAGGCAGGTGCCGCTTGCGGCAAACGCGCCCTCGCCCTCGAGGGCCGGCGGCATGACCTCGCCCTTCACGGTGTACCAGGTCAGGCCGCCGTCGCTCGTGGTGCGGACCCGGAACTTCCCGCCCACGGGATCGCCGAGGACGAGCCCGTTCTTCGCGTCCCAGAACGCAATGGCGTCGTAGAAGCCCGACTCCTCCGGATTCGTGTGGACGAGCCGCCACGCTCCGGCGTCGGTCGAGCGATAGATGCGGGACGCGGCGCCCGGGCCCGCGGACATCAGCACGAGCGCGTCGCCGGAGAGCGCCTCGACGTCGCGGAAATCCAGAGCCTCGCCGCCGGGGATGGCGACCTTCTCCCATCGCTCGCCGTCTCGCGTGCGCAGCACCGTGCCGCCCGCGCCGCTCGCCCAGGCGTGCGTGCCGTCGCTGACGGCGAGGCCCCGAAGCTCCGCATCCGAGCCGCTCGGCTGGGGGATCCAGACGGTCGCGGCGCCGGCCAGAAGGAGCGCGGCGAGCACGGCCCCCCTCACCCCGCCCTCTCCCCCCGCCGGGGAGAGAGACCCGTCACTTCCCCCACAGCATCTTCAGCGACACGACGAGCAGGAACGCGCCGAACATGCGCCGCAGGGCCAGGTCGGATACGGGCTCGACGAGCTTGGCGCCCACGAAGGCGCCAACGAGCAGGCCCGCCGCGATGAGCGCGGAGTACTTGACGTTGAGCTGCCCGTTCTTCCAGTAGACCCAGGCCGACAGCGCGCCGACCGGCAGCAGCAGCGCGCCGAGCGAGGTGCCGACCGCCTCGTGCTGCTTCATCCCGTACAGCACGGCGAGCGCCGGCACGACGATGAGCCCGCCGCCGATGCCGAACATGCCGGCGAAGACGCCCGCGAGGACGCCGACCAGGATCAGCCCCGCCACCTGCATCCTGCCTCCTGCCTCTCGCTAAACCGCGGGATAAGCGAGCCCGGTCTCGTGCGCCTCGGTGCCGTCGCGGATCTCGAGCGCGGCGTCGGGGGCGTTGGTCGTGATCGAGGCGACGCCCGCCGCGAGAAGCTTCCGGACCTCCTCGGGCTCGTCGACGGTCCAGGGATGCACCGAGAGGTTCGCCGCCGCGGCCTGCGCGAGGAGCGCCGGCGTGACGAGGTCCTTGCGCGGCGCGATCGCGTCGACCGGGGGAAAGAGGGGCGCGGGCTGGCCCGGCGCGGGCAGCGCGACGCCGTGGTCGAAGATGTAGCTCGTCGCGATCTCCGGGAAGGCCTCGTGCATGCGCTTGACGAACTCGGCGTCGAAGGAGCCGACGAGGCAGCGCGACGTCAGCCCGAAAACCGAGGCGAGCTTCGCCACCCGGCGGGCCATGGTGCCCCCGGCGCCCGCCGGCGTTCCGGGCGAGCTCTTGACCTCCACGATGTAGCGAAGCGCCGTTCCGTAGCGGTGAAAGACCTGCTCGAGCCTCGGGATGCGGTACTCGCCGAGCTCGGAGGGGATGACGAGCTTCTCGAGCTCCCGGGCGGTGAACGTCCGCACGGGCAGCCGCTGGGTCCCGAGGAGGACGTCCTCGTCGTGGAAAACGACCGCCTCGCCGTCGCGCGTGAGGCGCACGTCGAGCTCGATCGCGTCGGCGCCGAAGCTCTCGGCGAAATCGAAGCTCGCGATCGTGTTCTCGCGGGCCCTCCGCGGCGCGCCGCGGTGGCCGACGATCCAGGTCGGGTGGGGGCTCTTCCAGTCGCTCATCGCAGGCGCATTATGTCGCGGCCGCCACTTCGGCGAGGATCGCGTCGAGGGCGGCGTCCGGGTCCGGAGCGGCGGTCACGGGCCGGCCGATCACGAGCAGATCCGCCCCGGCCGCGATCGCCGAGGCCGGCGTCGCGGTGCGCTTCTGGTCTCCCGCGGCCGCCCCGGCGGGCCGGATTCCGGGAACCACGGTGAAAAAGCCCGGGCCGCAGGCCGCGCGGATGCCCGCGAGATCGTTCGCCGAGCAGACGACGCCGTCGAGGCCGCAGTCTTTGGCCAGGATCGACAGCCGCCGCGCGATGCCCTCCGGGTGCCCCGCCATGGGAAGGTCGGCGAGCGCCCGGGAGTCGATCGACGTCAGCAGCGTCACGCCGATGAGCTTTGCGATGCCCGCCCGCCGCGCGGCCTCGCGGGCGGCCTCGAGCATCGCGCGCCCACCCGAGCAGTGGACATTGACCATCGCCGCGCGCGACCGGCCGGCCGAGGCCACGGCGCCGGCGACCGTCGCGGGAATGTCGTGGAACTTGAGGTCGAGAAAGATCTTCGCGCCCGACACGGAGGCGGCCTCCGCAACGAGGGACGGGCCCTCCGCCACGAAGGCCTCGAGACCCACCTTCAGCCAGGCGGCCCGGCCGCCGAAGCGCTTCGCCGCGGCGAGAACCTCGGCGCGCGCCGGGTAGTCGAGGGCGATGCAGACGCGCTCGGAGGCGCTCATCCTTCGGCTCCCGCCTCACCTCCGACCTTCGCCGCGATCCGGTGCGCGCGGCCGACGAGCTGCGACACCGTCGTCTTCTTCCGCTCGCAGTACGCCGCGAGCTCGTCGACCAGGCGCCCCGAGACGCCGGGGTCCTTGAAGTTGGCGGTGCCGACCTGCACGGCCGTCGCGCCCGCGGCGAGGAACTCCAGCACGTCCGAAAGGTCGGAGATCCCGCCGATTCCCATGATCGGCACGTCGGGCATGGCCTTGTGCACCTGGTAGACCATGCGGACGGCGAGGGGACGGATCGCGGGACCGGAGAGGCCGCCGGTGCCGAAAGACGTCCGCGGCTTCGCCGTCTCGGGATCGATGACCATGCCGACGAAGGTGTTCACGAGCGAAAGGATGTCGGCGCCGCCCTCGCGCGCCGCCCGCGCGGACTCGACGAGATCGGGTGCGTTCGGCGAGAGCTTGACGACGAGGGGCCGCTTCGTGGCGGCGCGGACCTTCGCGACGAGCGAGCGCGTCAGCTCCGGCGAGTTGCCGAACAGCATCCCGCCCCGCTGCACGTTGGGGCACGAGATGTTGAGCTCCACGGCCGCGATGCCTTCGGCGTCCTCGAGCGCGCGCACGACGGTGACGTAGTCCTCCTCGAGATCTCCCCAGACGTTCGCGATCACCGTCGCCCCGAGCGAGCGCAGCCTCGGGAGCTTCTCGGTCAGGAACGCCTCGACGCCCACGTTCTGCAGGCCGATCGCGTTCAGCATCCCGCCCGGCGTCTCGCAGATCCTCGGCGGGGCGTTCCCGGCGTGCGGCTTCAGAGAGAGCCCCTTCGTGCAGAGCCCGCCGATCTTCGCGAGGTCCACGAAGTCGGTGAAGTCGAGGCCGTAGCCGAAGGTTCCCGACGCGGTCGTGATCGGGTTCGCGAGGGAGAGCGGTCCGAGGCGGACGGCGAGGGGGCTCGTCACGGTTCTCCCCCCTCACCCTGTCCCTCTCCCCCCGCTGGGGGGAGAGGGGAATGGAAGACTCGCTCTCCCGGCGGAAGCCGACCACCGTGGGCAACCCCCGGCCGTAGGCAACAACGGCCGCAGGCCGGTGGTATCGGGACGGGGTGAGGGGCGCCCTCCGCTCCTCACCACCGGATCTTCTCCGGCGGCAGGATCGGCCCCTCGCTGCACGAGACGATGAACGGCTTCTCGGTCCCCGGAATCACGCACCCCAGGCAGGCGCCAAAGCCGCATCCCATCTCGGCCTCGGTCGAGAACTCCGCGGGAACGCCGGCCTTCGCGACGACCTTCGCGAGCGAGGCGAACATGGGCATGGGGCCGCATGCGTACACGCGCGCGTAGGTCGAGCCGGCGTCGAGCCGGCGGGCGAGCGCCTCGGTGACGAAGCCCTTCTCGCCGAGCGAGCCGTCGTCGGAAGCGAGCACCGTTTCGCCCCGCACGATCCCGTCGAAGCGCGATCGGATCGACAGCTCGCGCTCGTTGCGGCCACCGAGGTAGAGGTCCCCCGGGATGCCCGCAACCCGGAGGGCTTTCAGGAGCAGCGGGAAGGGCGCCGCGCCGATGCCGCCGGCGACGATCGCGACCCGGGAGCCGCGCGGAAGGTCGGACAGGCCGAAGGCGTTTCCGAGCGGGCCGAGCAGGCGCACGGGCGAGCCCTCGGGGAGCTCCTCGAGAGCCCCCGTGCCCGCGCCGATCGTCTTGATCAGGAGCTCCACCGTTCCCGGCAGCGCCTCCGCGTCCGCGACCGAATAGGCCCGGCGCAGGTAGGGCCGGAGCCGGTCGGGAACCTCGAGCATGACGAACTGCCCGGGAGAGATGGCGGCGGCGAGCGGGGGGCAGCGGAAGGTGACGGAAAAGAGGCCGGGCGAGAAAACGTGGCGCCGGAGGAGCGTCGCTCGGTGGTCAGCCTTCACCGAGACGCGATTCTATCCGCAGTGCGGAATCAGACCTGGATCTCGCCGTTCAATTCGATCTCCGGCGACTCGCGCCGGGCCTTCTCGTGGCACTTTTCACACAGAAGCCGGCCCTGCACCTCGCCGCCCGGCCGCGCGTAGCTGCCGCAGCCGTGGCACCGGCGAAGCGCCCGATGATGGGCGTTCAAGTCGAGCACCGCTTCCTGGCGTCTGATCATTTCCATCCTTTCGGCTTCGATACACGAATCGATACAGCACGACCCGTACCCAATCCGCAAACACTCACCATACGCGACTTAGCGGCGCGCGCCGCCGGAAGAGTGTCGCCTTCTCAGGCGACCGAGTCCTCCGCCGAGGTCAGAGAGCTAGAACGTCGTGGCCTTGTCGAGCGCCTTCCGAACGTGCGCCGCCTGCGGAAGGATGAAGTCCTCGACCCGGGGCTGGTAGGCCACGAACGTGTCGGTCGCCGCCACGCGCTCGACCGGCGCATCCAGATACGAAAAGAGCTCCGAAGAGATTCGGGCGGCGATCTCGGCGCCGTAGCCCCAGGACATCGGGTCCTCGTAGACCACGATCGCGCGGGACGTCTTCTTCACCGAGGTGACGATGGCGTCCCAATCATAGGGCGAGAGGGTCCGCAGGTCGAGGATTTCGACGGTCTTGCCCGTCTCCTCCGTGAACGCCTTCGCGGCCTGCCAGGAGCGGTACACCGTCGCTCCGTAGGTCACGATCGTGACGTCGGCGCCCTCCTGGACGACCGACGCCTTCCCGAACGGGATCATGTAGTCCGGACCCGGGTACGTGCCCTTGTTGTGCGTCTGCCGGTAGAGGTGCTTGTGCTCCATGAAGATGACCGGGTCGTCGCAGCGAATGGCGGTGCGGAGCAGCCCGTTGGCGTCGAGCGCGTTGGAGGGCATGACGACGCGCAGCCCGGGGTTGTGCGTCATGAGCACGGCGCCCGACTGCGAGTGATAGACGGCGCCGCCGCCGATGTATCCGCCCGCGGCGACTCGAACGACGACCGGGCACGAGAAGGCGTTCCCGGAGCGCCACCGCATGTTCGACAGCTCGTTGCGTATCTGCATGTAGGCCGGCCAGATGTAGTCGTAGAACTGGATCTCGACGACGGGCTTCAGGCCGCGCACGGCCATGCCGATCGCGCGGCCGAGGATGTTGGCCTCGGCGAGCGGGGAGTTGAAGACGCGGTCCGAGCCGTAGAGCCGCTGGAGGCCGGCGGTCACCTTGAAGACGCCGCCCTTGCCCTTGCACTCGTCGAGCACGGCGTCGCGTGATGCGTCGGCGACGTCTTCGCCGAAGACGACCATCCTCGGGTTCGCCTTCATCTCGTCCTTGAGGCATGCGTTGATGAGGTCGACCATCGTCGTCGGCTGGGAGCCGGTGGCCTGGACGGGCGGAGTCGAGAACGCCTGCCCCGTCGGATCCACGTCCGGCGAGTACACGAAGTCGTAGGCGGACTCGGGCTCCGGGATCGGAGCCGCGAGGGCGCGGTCGGCGGCCTCGTTGATCTCGGCGTCGACCTCCGAGTGGAGCCGCTCGAGCTCCGCCTCGGAGAGCACACTCTCGGCGAGGAGGAACTTCGAGAACCGGGTCACCGGATCGCGCTCGATCTCCTGATCGCGTTCGGCCTTCGGGCGGTAATTGGCTTCGTCGTCCGAGAGGGAATGGCTGTAGGGCCGGATCACGTGGGCGTGCACGAAGGCCGGGCCCATCCGCTTGCGGCAGTATTCCGCCGCGTAGCGCATCGCGTCGTACGACTCGAGAAAGTCCGTCCCGTCGACTTCGGCGACGAAGAGGTTCGGGAAGCTTCGGACGAGCTTCGAGATCGAGCCGCCGGGGGTGTTGACCTCGACCGGCACCGAGATGGCGTAACCGTTGTCTTCGATGACGAACACCACGGGAAGCTTCAGATTGCTCGCCGATGAGAGGGCCTCCCAGAACTCCCCTTCGGAAGTCTGCCCTTCGCCCCCCGAGACGTAAGCGACCTCGTCCCTCTGAAAAGAGGAGGCCCCCTCCCCTGCGAGCGCCGGGATCCGGCTCATGCGCCAGCCGGCTTCGGCCGCGCCGACGGCATGGAGGAACTGGGTCCCGGTGCACGATGACTTGGAGATGATGTTCAGCCGCTTGGATCCCCAGTGGGCCGGCATCTGGCGCCCGGCGGAGGCCGGGTCGTCCTTCGCGCCGACGGACTGGAGGAACATCTCGTAGGGGGTGACCCCGAGCTGAAGGATGAGCGCGCGGTCCCGGTAGTAGCAGTCGAACCAGTCGTACGCGGGCTTCAGGACCATCCCGGCCGCCGTGCCGATCGCCTCGTGGCCGGCGCTGTTGATCTGAAAATAGATCTTGTTCTGGCGCTTGAGCTGGATCTCTTTGTCGTCGAAACGACGGGAAAGATAGACGTTGCGGTAGGCGGCGATCAGCGCCTGCGGATCGAGGCCGCGGTATCTCTCGGTTCGGACCTCGGTCGCCATTTCGCCTCCGGCGGCGAATATACCAAAGGGGTTCGGGCGGGACGCGTGGCGGAAGGCACGCGCCGGGGCGCTAGAAAAGCTTGACGAAGCCCCAGAGTTCGAGGGCCGCGAGGCCCAGCGTGACGACCAGAAACAGGACGGCTTTGACGTCCAGCCGGGGGTCGGACTGCAAATGCTCGGAGCTCACGGATTTCTGGGTTGCAGAACTTGTGCCACGACGAGAGTTACGAGTGAACGGGTCAAAACGTTTACCCCGACGCCTTGCTATGCTTCGCCTCCCATGAGCTCGGTGCCGGGAGTGCCCACCTATCCGGGGTTTCCGACGCGGCCCGCGCCGCCGGACCTCTCGACGATCGATCCGCGCCTGGACCTCGAGGCCGAGATCCGGAATCTCAAGCGACAAAAAAATGCAGTCCTTCTCGCCCACTACTACCAAGAAGAGGCCATCCAGGACCTGGCCGACTTCGTCGGCGACTCGCTCGACCTCTCCCGCCGCGCCCAGCAGAGCGACGCGAAGATCATCGCCTTCGCCGGCGTGCGCTTCATGGCGGAGACGGCGAAGATCCTGAACCCCACCCGAAAGGTCGTCCTTCCGGACTACGAGGCGGGATGCTCGCTCGAGGACTCCTGCCCGCCGGAGGCCTTCCGGAGGTGGCGCGAGCAGCACCCGGGCGCCGTCTCCCTGACGTACATCAACTGTTCGGCGGCCGTGAAGGCGCTCTCGGACATCATCGTGACGTCCTCGAACGCCGAGAAGATCGTCCGGTCCATTCCCGCCGACCAGGAGATCCTCTTCGCGCCGGACAGGCACCTCGGGGCGTTCCTCTCGAAGACTCTCGACCGACCCATGACCCTCTGGCCGGGCACGTGCATCGTGCACGAGCAGTTCTCGGAGCGCGAGATCCTGAAGCTCAAGGCGAAGCATCCCGACGCGAAGCTCGCCGCGCACCCGGAATGCCCGGAGGCGATCCTCAAGTACGCCGACCACGTCGGCTCGACGCGCTCGATCCTGAATTACGTCACGACGGCGCCCTTCCGGACGTTCCTCATCGCGACCGAGGAAGGGATCATCCACCAGATGAAGAAGCTCGCGCCCGACCGCGAGTACATTCCGGTTCCGCCCGACAACGGCTGCCGCTGCAACGAGTGCCCCTTCATGAAGCTCAACACGCTCGAGAAGCTCTACCTGTGCCTGCGGGACGAGCGGCCCGAGATCGTTCTGCCCGAGGATCTCCGGAAGGCCGCCGAAAAGCCTCTGCTTCGCATGCTCGAGCTGTCCTGACCGTCGCTACGGCTTGCGGGGGATCTGCGCCGGAAGGGCGCACCGGCGGGCGGCTCGCCCGGATGCGGGCTCGAGCGCCCGCCTGATCCTCCGCTGCGCCTTCGCTCCCGCGGCGCGGGCTCCTCCCTCGTTACCTCGGGAGACTCCCGCGCCGCGTCCTGACCCCGGCACCCCGACTCCGATATCCTCCGCGGCCATGGAGCCCCTGTCCGCCGAGGCGCTCGACGACTGTCTCCGGCGGTTCCTTTCGGAGGACGTGGGCCGCGGCGACGTCACCACCGAGGCGACCGTTCCGGCCGGGACGCGCGACGCGCGGCGAGCTCGTGGCGAAGTCCGCGTGCGTCGTCTCCGGACTCCCGGTCGCGCGCCGGGTCCTGGAGCTGCTGGACCCGGAGCTCCACTGGGCGGACGAGACGGCCGCCGGCACCGCGGTATCCGCCCCGTCGGTGCTCGCTCGGCTCTCCGGGCGCGCCCGGGCGATCCTGACCGGGGAGCGGGTCGCCCTCAACCTCCTCCAGCGCATGTGCGGGATCGCGACGGCGACCCGGCGTTTCGTCGAGGCCGTCGCGGGAACGCCCTGCCAGATCCTCGACACGCGGAAGACCGCGCCGGGTCTTCGTCCCTTCGACCGCCAGGCCGTCCGGGACGGGGGCGGCCGGAATCACCGGTACGATCTGGCACAGATGGTCCTCATCAAGGACAACCACCGTCGGCTGGCGGGAGGAGTCGAGCGCGCCGTCGCCGCGGCGAAGGCTCTCGCGCCGGCCGGCACCGAGATCGAGGTCGAGGTCGAGTCGGAAGATGACCTCGGGGAGGCACTCTCGGCGGGCGCAGACCGGATCCTGATCGACAACCAGAGGCCGGAGACCGTGGCGCGATGGTGCGCCGCCGCCCGCGGGGCCGGCCGCCCGGTCTTCATCGAGGCCTCGGGCAACATGGACCTCTCGACCGTGCGCGCCTATGCCCTCGCCGGCGTCGACGCGGTCTCGGTGGGCGCGCTGACGCACTCGGTCGTGGCGGCCGACGTCTCCCTCGAGCTCGATCTCGCATGAGCGTCGAGACGACCGACGTCCTCGTCCTCGGCACGGGTGTCGCGGGATGCACCGCGGCGCTCGCCGCGGCGCGCGACGGCGCCGCCGTCACCCTCGTCACGCGCGCGGCCGAGGCCCGCGAGTCGAACACCCTGTACGCCCAGGGCGGCATCGTCGCGCGCCCCCCCGGCGACTCGCCCGAGAAGCTCGCCGCCGACATCGAGCGCGCCGGCGACGGTATCTGCTCGCCGGAGGCCGTCGCGCTGATCGCGCGGGAGGGGCCCGACCTCGTCCAGAAGCTTCTCGTCGAGGAGCTCCAGGTTCCCTTCGACCGCGAAGGCTCGGGCTTCCACTGGACGCTCGAGGGAGCGCACGGGGTTCCGCGGGTCCTCCACGTCAAGGACGAGACCGGCGCCCCGATCGAGCGGGCGCTCGTCGAGGCCTGCCACCGCGAGAAGAACATCCAATGGCTCCTCGAGACGACGGCGGTCGATCTGCTGACCCTCTCTCACGACTCGGTCGATCCGACCGACCGGTATCACCCCCCGGTCGTCATCGGCGCGCACCTGCTCGAGCGCAAGAACGGCGGCACCGTCACGCCCTGCCTGGCGCGGGAGACGATCCTCGCGACCGGAGGCCTCGGCCAGGTCTACTTGCACACGACGAACCCTCCCGGCGCCCGTGGCGACGGCTTCGCGATGGCGCGGCGCGCGGGGGCGCGCCTGCTGAACCTGGAGTACATCCAATTCCACCCGACCGCGCTCCTGCACTCCAGGGGCCGCCTCCTCCTGACCGAGGCGCTTCGGGGCGAGGGCGCTCGAATCACCGACGCCAACGGGAAGGAGTTCCTGCGCGAAGTTCATCCCGACGGCGAGCTCGCGCCGCGCGACGTCGTCGCCCGCGCGATCCACCAGCGGATGCTGGAACGCGACGAGCCGTACGCCCTCCTCGACATCTCGCACAAGAGCGCCGCCTGGGTGGAGCAGCGCTTCCCGACCCTCGTCGCGCGCTGCCGGGAGCTCGGGTTCGATCTGACGGCCGGACCGGTTCCGGTCGTGCCGGCGGCGCACTACGCCTGCGGCGGTGTCGCCTGCGACGCCAACGGGCGCACGACGCTCGGGCATCTCCGCGCGGTCGGCGAAGTCTCCTGCACGGGCGTCCACGGCGCCAACCGCCTCGCCTCGACGTCGCTCCTCGAGGGGCTCCTCTGGGGCTGGCGGGCGGGACGGGCCGCCGCACGCGAGGCCGAGCGGCTGCGCCCTCGCCCCTACCCGGAGGTGAGGCCGTGGCAGCCGGAGAACGAGCCCGTCGACCCGGCCCTGATCGCGCAGGACTGGATGGTCATCCGGCACACGATGTGGAACTACGTCGGGCTCCTGCGCTCCGAGCGCCGGCTCGACCGCGCCCGCCGGATTCTCGGCGAGCTCCGCGAGGAGATCGAGAACTTCTACCGGCGCGGCACCATGTCCGACGCGCTCCTCGGCCTGCGCAACGGCGTCCAGACCGCCCTGGCCATCCACCGCGCGGCGTCGGACAACCGGGTGTCGCGAGGTTGCCATTACCGCGTCGACGGATAACCGTCGCTCCGCGGAACGGCGGGATCTGCTTCGCACCGGCCCGCGGCTCGCCCGGATGCGCGCTCGACCGCGGGCCTGATCCCGACGTTCCGCTACGCTCCGCGGCGCGAGCCTCCTCCCTCCCTTCGGTCGGGAGACTACTCACGCCGCGAACGAATGTGACAGTGCCGCGGTTCGACCCCTGCCTTGGGCTATAGTCCCCCCCGTTATGAGCGTTCTTTACCTGCATTTCGAGACCGACGAGCGCGCCGGGCGGCTCGCCAGGCTCCAGAAGAGCGGCGCCCACGTGGTGGTCGCCGCGCCCCGCTGGCCCGGCTTTTTCGAGCTCGCCAAGCGCGAAAAGCCCTACGCGATCGCGATCGACTTCTCTCAGGCGCCGTCCCATTCGCTCGAGACCGCGGACTACATGTCCAAGGCCCGGGAGACCAAGGACGTGAAGCTCTTCCTGCTCCGCGTTCCGACGGACCGGAAGGAGGCCGTGATGAAGCGCCTCCCGAAGGCCGAGCTCGTAACCGAAAACGAGCTCTCCGGAAGGCTCGCCCAGATGGAGAAGGACGCCGCCGAGCGGGCCCGCCAGAAGAAGGAAGCCGCGGCCGCCGCAAAGAAGGCCGCCCGGGCCGCCGGAGCCGCCGCCAAGGCCGCGGCCGCCGGCAAGCCCCTGAAGCCCGCCGCGCCGCCCGCCAAGGCGAAGCCGGCATCGAAGGCCAGGGCCGCGCACCCGAAGAAGACGGGCAAGAAGCCCGCCGCGAAGAAACCGCAGCCCAAGAAGAAAAAGTAGCGAGGAGCCGAGGATGTCCGGATTCAACCGACAAGAGCTTCTGACCCACGCTCGCAGCCGGCGCACCGAGTTCGAGGACGTCCTCAAGAAGATCGTCGAGATCCCCTCGGTCTCGGTCGAGCCGGAACGCAAGGGCGAGGTCCACCGCGCCGCCGAGTACGCGGTGTCGCTCCTCCAGTCCTTCGGCGCGAAGGCCCGCCTCTACGAGACGAAGGGCCACCCCATCGTCCACGGCCGGTTCGACCGCGGCCCGGATTACCCCACGGTCACCGTCTACAACCACCTCGACGTCCAGCCTGCGGAGGGCCCCGATTGGAACACGGAGCCGTTCGCGTTCATCCGCGAGGGCGACGTCTACCGCGGCCGCGGGACGACCGACGACAAGGGCCCGGCGATGACGGCCCTCTTCGGCGGGCGCTATGCGTTCGAGCAGAAGATCCCGCTCAACATCCACTTCCTCTGGGAGCTCGAGGAGGAGATCGGCAGCCCGAGCTTCGAGACGACGATCCGCGCCAATGCCAGGGACTTCGCGACGGACTCCATCGTCGTCTGCGACACCGTCTGGGTCTCCCGCGCCCGGCCGGCCTGCCCGGCGGGCCTGCGGGGTCTCCAGGGCTTCCGCTTCGAGCTCCAGACGGGCGAGACCGATCAGCACTCGGGGACGGCGGGCGGCGCGGCGCGCAATCCCGTGACCGAGCTTTGTCAGCTGGTCGCCGACTGCGTCGACGGGAAGACCGGACGGGTCAAGATCCCCGGCTTTTACAAGGATGTGACGCCTCCGACGAAGAAGGAGCTCGAGGACCTGAAGAAGTGCGGCTTCACCGTCAAGGACTTCAAGAAGGACCATCTGTTCCGTTCGCTCCGCGTCGACGACGCGATGGAGGTCATGAAGCGGATCTGGATGATGCCGACCTTCGAGGTTCACGGCATCGCCGGCGGCTACCAGGGGCCGGGCGTCAAGACCATCATCCCGCCCAAGGCGACGGCGATCATCTCCTGCCGTCTCGTGCCGAAGATGAGCGCGGCGAAGGTCGTCAAGCTCGTCAAGGCGTTCGTGAAGGACAGGAACCCGGACGTGAAGGTCTCGGCCGAGCACGAACTGCCGCCCTACGAGGGCAAGACCACCGGGCCGTACGCCGACGCGATCCGCGGCGCGATGAAGTTCGCGTTCGGCCGGGAGCCCGTCTTCGTGCGCGAGGGCGGCTCGATCGGCGCCGTGCTGTCGATGGAGAGGGTGCTCAAGGCTCCGGTCCTCTTCCTCGGGCTCTCCCTTCCCGAGCACGGCTACCACGCGCCCAACGAGAACTACGACTGGCCGCAGGCCGAGGGCGGCATCGCGGCGTTCGCGGATTACTTCCGGAGACTCTCGGAAATGTAGGGGCGGGGCTCGCCCCCGCCCTATCCAGGTCCGGGCGGCCCCACGGGCCGCCCCTACGACCGGGGGACTGATGATGCGCCTTCGCCTGCTCGTCGGCCTTCTGCTCCTCGCCGCGGCCCCGCTCCCCGCCCAGACGCCGGCCGCGAAGCCCGGCGATCCCCTTTCCGCTCAGCTCGACCGGATCTTCAACCAGAACGCCTACGACGAGAAGACGTTCGGACCCTTCCAGTGGCTCGACCGCGGCAAGGCCTACACCACGGTCGAGCCCTCCGCCGCGACCGCCGGCGGAAAGGACATCGTCCGTTACGACGCCGCGACCGGAACGCGCCGGGTCCTCGTCCCGGCCCCGAGCCTCGTCCCCGCCGCCGGCGGCAAGCCCCTCGCGATCGACGGGTACGACTGGTCGAAGGACGGCAAGAAGCTCCTCCTCTTCACCAACACGAAGAAGGTCTGGCGGCAGAACACGCGCGGCGATTACTGGGTGCTCGACCTCGCTTCGGGACGGCTCCGCCAGGTCGGCGCCGACAAGCCGGCCTCGACTCTCATGTTCGCGAAGTTCTCGCCGGACGGCGGGCGGGTCGCCTACGTGCAGGGCAACGACCTCTGGGTCGAGGACCTCGTCTCGGGCAAGGTCGCGCGCCTGACCTCGGACGGCGGCCCGACGACGATCAACGGAACGGCCGACTGGGTCTACGAGGAGGAGCTCGACATCCGCGACGGCTTCCGCTGGAGCCCGGACGGCCAGGACATCGCGTTCTGGCACTTCGACGCGAGCGGCATCGGCGACTTCCAGCTCATCAACGACACGGACACCCTCTACCCGGTGGTGACGCACATCCCGTATCCGAAGGTCGGAACGACGAACTCGGCGGTGAAGGTCGGGATCGTCTCCGCGGCTGGCGGGACCCCGCGCTGGGTGGACCTGCCGGGCGACCCGCGCAACATGTACGTCGCGCGGATGGAGTACGTCGATTTCTCCGGCGAGATCGTGATCCAGCAGTTGAACCGCCTCCAGAACACCAACGACGTCTGGCTCGTGACGCCCGCGACCGGCAAGGCGCGCAGGATGCTCCACGACGAGGACCGGGCGTGGCTCGACGTCGTCGAGTCGTGGCAGTGGCTCCCCGGGAAGGAGCTCCTCTGGATCAGCGAGAAGCACGGCTGGCGCCACGCCTACGCCGCGCCCCGCGACGGCACCGACTGGCGCCTCCTGACCCCCGGCGACTTCGACATCGTGTCCGTCGAGGGAATCGACGACCGCAACGAGTACCTCTACTTCATCGCCTCCCCGACGGACGCCACGCGCCGGTACCTCTACCGCGCCCGGCTCGACGGCCGCGGCACGCCGGAACGCGTGACCCCCGCGGGCCAGGCCGGGACCCACGCCTACAAGATCTCGCCCGACGGCAAGTACGCCGTCCGCACCTTCTCGACGATGGACCGCCCCCCGGTGACCGACCTCGTCCAGCTCCCCTCCCATCGGACGGTCCGCGTCCTCGAGGACAACAAGGAGCTCGCCGCCGCGGTCGCGCCGCTTCTGACTCCGGCGACCGAGTTCTTCCAGGTCGACATCGGCGGCGGCGTGACGCTCGACGGCTGGATGGTCAAGCCGAAGAACTTCGACCCGTCCCGGAAGTACCCGCTCCTCATGTACGTCTACGGGGAGCCCGCCGGAGTCCAGGTCACCGACAAGTGGGTGGGCGGCCCGTCGCACCGGATGCTCTTCCACCGCGCGCTCGCCGAGGCCGGCTACGTCGTCGGCTGCGTCGACAACCGGGGGACGCCCTCGCTCAAGGGACGCGAGTGGCGCAAGATGATCTACGGCGAGATCGGCGTGCTCGCGACGCAGGACCAGACCGCCGCGGTCAAGGCCCTGCTCGCCGCGCGCCCCTGGCTCGATCCCGAGCGCGTCGCCTCCTGGGGCTGGAGCGGGGGCGGCTCGATGACCCTGAACCTCCTCTTCCGCTCACCCGACGTCTACAAGGTCGGCATGTCGGTCGCGCCGGTCCCCGATCAGACGCTCTACGACACCATTTACCAGGAGCGGTACATGGGCCTGCCGAAGGACAACGGCGACGGGTACCGGAAGGGATCGCCCATCAACTTCGCCGAGGGACTCAAGGGCAAGCTCCTCCTCGTCCACGGCTCCGGCGACGACAACGTCCACTACCAGGGCTCGGAGCGGCTCGTCAACCGCCTGATCGTCCTCGGGAAGCCCTTCGATTTCATGGTCTACCCGAACCGCACGCACGCGATCGACGAGGGCGTGGGCACCTCGCTCCACCTTCACGAGCTCCTCGCACGCTTCCTGACGGAGAACCTGCCGCCGGGCCCCGCCAGGCGCTAGCCCGGCCCCTCCGGGCGGTCACCGGGCCCCCGGGCGCTCGCCCGGCCCGGGGATCATGCGTCGGCATCAAGTGGGTCCCGCGAAGGCGAGGTAGGATCCAGAACCTGAAAGGAGGGTCTATGCAAAGCAGGATGGGAAGCGTGCTCGCCGCGGCGTTCCTCATGACCGTGGCGGGTGCGGTGGCGGCACAGCAGCCGAGCGCCACGACCACGACGGAGATGGGCAAGCCGACGACGACCTCGTCGACCCGCCACATCTCCGGAAAGATCGTCAGCGTCGACGGCAACAAAGTCGTCGTGGAAGGCAACGGGAGCACACGGGAATACACCGTGCCCGAGGGATTCAAGTTCCAGACGGGTGGGAAGGACATCGGCGTCGCGGACCTCAAGCCGGGAATGAGAGTCTCGGCGTCCGTCACGACGACGACGACCTCGACTCCGGTCACCGTCACGCAGATTCGCAAGGGGAAGGTCCTCGCGGTCTCCGGCCAGACCGTCATCGTCCGCGGGCCGAGTGGCATCCGCCGGTTCGACCAGCCGGACCTCGACAAGAGGCACGTCAAGCTCCAGAACGCCCAGGGTCAAGGACATCGAGCTCCACCAGCTCAAGGCCGGAGACGTGTTCACTGCCGTGATCGTCACCGACGAGCCGCCCAAGGTCGTCAGCGAACGCGAGGCCAAGGCGATGGTCCAGGGCGCGTCGGCCCCCGCTCCGCAGGCTGCAGCGGCTCCGCCTCCCCGGGCGCCGGCGGCCGCTCCCGCGCCCGCCGCGGCTCCGGCACCGGCCGCGGCCCCGGCGAAGAAGCTTCCGAAAACCGCGAGCCTGGTTCCCATGATCGGCGCCGCGGGAGCCATGGCACTCCTCGCCGCGCTCGCACTGACGCTCGCCCGGCGCGTGCGCCACTCGAGCTAGCTCCGTCTTTTTCCGGCGGTGGCACCCGCCCCTTGCGGGCCACCGCCGATTCCTGGTCGTCCATCGGCGTCACCGAGACGATGCCGTCCGCGCGGGCCACACCCAGAACCCCCCGGGGCGACTCAGCGGAGCACGGACTCCAGGACCGCCGACGCGTCGGTGCGCCCGTCGCGATACTTGACGATCACGGGCGTCTGGAGCGACAGGCCCCACTCCGCGCCACGGCCCTCGCGGAGCGCCCGCGCGCCGGGCACCACGACCGCGCCCGCCGGGATCTCGAGCGGCGCGTCCTCGGTCCGGCGGTAGATCTGCCCGCGCACGACGTCGTAGACCGGCGTCGAGGCGGTCAGGATGACGCCGGCGCCGACGACCGCTCCCGCGCGCAGGATCGCTCCCTCGTAGATCCCGCTGTTGCCGCCGACGAGGACGTCGTCCTCGAGAATGACGGGCAGGGCGCCCACGGGCTCGAGGACTCCTCCGACCTGGGCGCCCGCGGAGATGTGGACGCGCTTCCCGAGCTGCGCGCACGAGCCCACCAGGGCGTGCGAATCGATCATCGTTCCGGCGTCGACGTACGCGCCGACGTTCACGTAGGAGGGCGGCATGAGGATGACGCCGGAGGCGAGGTACACGCCCCGCCGCACCGAGGTGCCGCCCGGGACGACACGCACGCCGCTCGCGGCCGACAACGTCTTCAAGGGAAAGGTGTCCTTGTCGATGAACCGCAGCGGCCCGGCCATCGGAAGCTCCGTCAGCGTGCCGATGCGAAAGCCGAGGAGGATTCCGCGTTTGACCCAGGGACGCGGCACCCAGCGGCCGCCCTCGTTGTCGGCGGCGCGCACCCGCCCCGCGTCGAGCTCCGCGAGCAGGTCCGCGACGGCCCGCCGCGCCTCGTCCCCGTGCGCGGCCGGGTCGCTGAAGAGCGCGTCGATCCGCCGCCCCAGCGCGTCGCTCAACGGCTTCCGGCCGCCCTCTTCGTCAGCAGTCGGTAGCTCCCGAGCATCCGCTCGATCTTCCGGCGCGTATCGTCCCGCACCGGGACGAGCGGGAGACGGAGCGTCTCGCCGCACTTCTTCATGAGGGAGAGGGCGCACTTGACGGGTCCGGGATTCGACTCCCAGTAGTTCATTTCCATGAGCGGCTCGTACTTGCGCTGGAGCTCGAGCGCCCGCTCGCGGTTGTTGTCGAGGGCGGCGCGGACGAGCTCGCCCATCTCCTTCGGGATCTCGTTGGCGACCACGGAGACCACCCCGCGCGCGCCGAGCGCGATCAGGGCGAGGGCCGTCGCGTCGTTGCCGGAAAAGACGGCGAAATCGGGTGGCAGCGTCGCCATGAGCTTCGCGAGCTTGCCGAAGTCCGAGGAAGACTCCTGCAGCCCCGCGACGTTGGGGATCTCCGACAGGCGCAGGATGGTTTCGACGTCGAGGTCGAGGCCCGACCGGACCGGCGTGTTGTAGACGATCATCGGCAGGTCGGTGGCGTCGGCGATTGCCGAGAAATGGCGCAGCAGGCCATCCGTGCTCGGCTGGTTGTACATCGGCGTCACCGAGACGATGCCGTCGGCCTTGGCCGCGGCGGCGTCGCGCGCCCAGAAGACCGCGCGGGCCGTGTGGTTTCCGCCGGCGCCCGCGATCACCGGGACGCGGCCGTTGGCCGCGCGAACGACCGCGGCGGTGACGGCCTTGCGCTCGTCGCGCGAAAGCGTCGGCGACTCGCCGGTCGTTCCGCAGGGAACGAGGAAGTCGACACCCTGGCCGATCTGCCAGTCGACCAGCTGTTCGAGCGGACCGAACGCGATGCGGCCCTTGTCGTCGAACGGGGTCACGAGCGCCGTGCCGCAGCCTCTCCAGTCCACGCGTTTACCGCTCGTCTTCACGAGGCCTCCTTCATTGCGGCGGATCCGGGGGAGCCAACCGTATAATCGTTTCGCATCCGGGATCGAGAAAAAAGACCGTGAGTACCGCCGCCGGCCCCCGCTGTCCGCGCTGCCACCGGCCCCTGGCCGCCTGGCGGCTGAATCACTGCGTGTACTGCGGCGAGGCGTTCCCGGAGGGCCTGAAGGACGGCCACGCGGAGCCCGACGCCCTCAAGTGGGTCGAGCGGCCCGGCCTTCCCGCCGACGTGTCGAAGAAGCTCGAGCTGATGAAGTACGTTCCGACCGAGGGCCGGCGCAAAGGCAACCGCTTCGTCGCGGTCGCGGCGCTCGTCTCGATCCCGATCTTCGCCGTGATCTTCTTCCTGACGTACCGCATGCTCTACCGTTTCTCCCCCGTCGCCAGCCTCGCCGTCATGCTCGCGGGCGTCGGCGTCATCGCTTACCTCGCCTGGATCTTCAACAAGACCCGAAATTAGGCGGGGTCAGGTCTCGTTTTTTCGGTTTCTTCCAAGGTCGTCCTCGATCCGAAAAATCCAGACCTGACCCCAGGAACTTTCGGTTAGTCGAAGAGGCTCCGCGGCGGGCCGGAGTCCCGGATCGGGATGCCGAGCTCACGGGCGAGCGCGCGGATCGTGAGGGGCGCGCAGCCCTCGGCGCGGTTGTTGACCAGGACGAACGCATCCGCGCCGGCCTCGGTGATGTGGCGGACGAGGCGCACCAGGTCGCGCCGCATGTCCTCGCGCGGCGCGAGGATCCGGTCGTACGGTCGGAAGCGCTCGACGGCCTGCTCGTACGGCACGCCCGGCGGAACCAGGATCCGGGTCACGGAGAAGTCGGCCGCAAGAGGCTGCGCCGCCTCCCACTGCTCGGAGAGCGGCGGCGTGCGCGTCCACCAGTTGAAGACGTGCGCGGCGCCGCGGCGCCGGAGCACGTCGAAGTAGTCCGGCTCGAAGTACTCCGGCGTGCGGATCTCGACGGCCCAGCGCAGCCCCGCGGGCGACTCCTGCAGGAAGCGGTCGAGCCTCTCGAGGAATTCGCGGCGGCGCTCCGGCGAAGGTTGCCACTCCGTGGAAAACTCCAGGATGAAGGGCCCCGTGTGGCCGCCGAACGCCGCCCGGTACGGCGGCAGCACTTCGTCCCGGAAGACGCGCGGATCGAGCCAGCGGGGATTGTCCTGCCCGGCGCGGCCCGCGTGGCGCGGCAGGTCCGGGAAGCGCGGCATCGTCAGCTCCTCCCAGACCTTGGAGAGAACGGGGAAGCCGGGCGGCAGCGCCGCCGCGTAGCGCGCGAGCTGACGCTCGGTCGGCGGCCGGTAGAACGTGAAGTCGAACTCGACGGTCCGGAACGGTTCGTAGCGCGCGTACTCGCGCAGGCAGTCGACCTTGAACGTCGCCTGCCGGTAGCGGTCGTGGTAGACGATGCCCTTCCAGCCTTCGTAGGCGAAGCTCGCGGTGCCGAAGAAGATCTCCGCCACGGCAGGCAGTATCTCCCACGTAGAATCGGCCCGTGATTCCGCTGCGCGGCTCGGCCGAGATCGCCTCGAAACTGGAGATCGCATCCGCCGAGCGTCTTCTCGTCGTCGACGCCCCTCCGGAGTTCGAGCGGCTGCTCGAGGCCGCCGCCACGTCTCCCGACCGCTCCGTGCGGACCGCGGAAGCGCGCGCCATCCGATCCGTCAAGGACTCCTTCGACTGGATCCTGCTCTGGCAGGAAAGCCGCGTCGGGTCGCGCGCGCTTTTCGAACACGCCGTCAAGCGGCTCGAACCCGGAGGCCGCCTCTGGGTCGTGACGGCGATGAAGAAGGTGCAGGGACCGAGGACCCCGGCCTCCGAGCGTCTCGAGGCCGACGACCTGCGGAAGGGATTCGCGAAGGAAGGATTGAACGGCGACCGCGAGGCCCGCCTCTCGGCCTGGCACGTGGCTTACCGCTTCACGCGCGGTGAGGGCGCGGGGCCTACTCGACGTACGGGAAAAACCGGCCGGTGACGCGGAAGAACCGGCCGCTCGGAGGCTCGACGGTGAGCTGGCAGCGCGAAACCTCGAGCGTCGTCGAGAACGAGACCCCCGGGGCGGTGAGGCTGACCGGGTACTTGGTGCCGACCTTCAGGGGGGCGTCGAAGTCGAAGCGGACGCCGGTCGGAGACACGTCGAGCACCTGACGCGCCTTCTCCCACCGGATCTTCAGCTCGTACTGCTCCGGCTTGAGTCTTTTCGCGGACCGGGAGTCCTCGCTCGGACCCCTGGCCGGCGGATCGGTCTTCCTCTCTGCCATTTTGCTCCGGGGGAAGTAGCCTACTCCCCTTTGCCAACGCTTCAAAAAGCGCGCCACAGCCCGGTTGGGCCTGGTGTCCCCTGCTGGGGGCCGGGCAGTCTATACCAGCCCGGACGGCGGTTTCAGGCGAGGACGTCGCGCCTCACGAAAACGAGGAAAGCGGCCGCGAGGGCGGCGACCGCCCATGCGCCCAGAACGGTCGCCGCGAAGGCGACGCTCAAGCCGGGGATCGGCGGCGGTGAGCCCGAGTAGTAGTCGGGCAGCGGCAAATTCGTCACGAAAAGGAACCTCTGGGCCTCCCAGGAGGAGGCGAGCCGCGGCAGGATCGTGCCGGCGATCAGCGCCGCCAGCATCGTCCCCATCGAAGCGGCCGTCGATCGCAGCAGGACCGAGGTCAGCAGCGCGATCGCGCCCACGCAGAGCATCGCGAACCAGGCCAGGCCGTAGACGAGGATCGTCTCCTTCCAGAGGGCGACCGACCGGACCGTCGAGGCGTCGAAGGTTTCGCCGCCCACCCGGAAACCCGTCAGGACGGGCGCCCCCCAGCCCGAGTACCCGTAGGCGAAGCCCCCGAAGAGGTAGGCCACGAGCCCGCCGAAGAGCACCGTGAGAGTGATCGCCAGAAAGAGGGCCACGAGCTTCGACGCGAGGACCCGCGATCTCCCGACCGGCCGCGTGAGCAGGAGCTTGATCGTGCCCTGCTGGAACTCGGCCGACACGATGTCCGACGCGAACACGATCGCCAGCAGCGGCAGCAAGAGGTAGCTCGATGCGTTCGCGAAGGCGCGCGCGAAGAGCGGCCCCGAGATCGCATCGGGGTCGACGTTGCGGTCGACGTGGTACTGGAGCCGGCCGAGCTCGAAGCGCGCCCAGCGCTGCCAGGTCGGCGGCGTGCGCGCGTCGCGCAGCCTCCCCTGCAGCCACGACATGCGCTCCTGGGCTTCGACCCTCCAGTCCTTCTCGTGAAACCGCTCGCGCGCGCGCGACTGCGCGAAGACGATCAGCCCGATGAGCGCGACCAGGATCAGGACGACGACCCGGAAGCGCCGCTGGCGGGCGATCTTGAGCAGCTCGTTCTCGACGAGCCCCGGGAACCTCATACCGTCTCGCCTCCCGTGATCTCGAGGAACACCTCTTCGAGGGTCGAGGCCGGCCGCTCCACGGTGAAAACGTCGATTCCGGCCGCGAGCAGCGCTCGCAGCGCCTCGGGAACCTTCTCCGGGGAGAGACGCACCGACACCGTCCCTTCGCCGTCGGCCGCGGACGCCTCCGACTCGACCTCGCCGAACGCCGCGAGCCTTTCCGCCGCCGCCGCCGCGGGCTTGGCCCGCAACCGGACCCGGTCCGAAGCCGCGCGCGCCGACAGCTCGCGGACGGAACCCGCGGCGAGCGTGCGGCCCCGATGGACGATGGCGACGCGGTCGCAGGTCTGCTCGATCTCCGAGAGCAGGTGGCTCGAGACGAAGACGGCGATCCCGCGCTCGGAGGCGAGGCGGCGGACGAGCCGGCGGATCTCGCGGATGCCGGCGGGATCGAGCCCGTTGGCCGGCTCGTCGAGGATCAGGATGTCGGGGTTTCCGAGGAGCGCCTGCGCGATGCCGAGGCGCTGGCGCATGCCGAGCGAGTACGTCGACACCTTGTCGTCGAGCCTCTCCTGAAGGGCGACCATGCTCGCCAGCTCCTCGATCCGATCGGCGGCTCCCCGCGGGAGCATCCGGCAGAAGTGCAGCAGGTTCTCCCGTCCCGTCAGGTAGCGGTAGAGGTCCGGCGCCTCGACGATCGCTCCGACGTGCGCCATGGCGCGCGTGAAGTCCCGCGCCACGTCGAGGCCGCGGATCCGGACGTGACCGCGGTCCGGACGCGCGAGGCCGACGAGCATCCGGATCGTCGTGGTCTTGCCGGCCCCGTTCGGGCCCAGGAATCCGAAGACCTCGCCGGCGTGGACCTCGAAGGAGACGTCCGAAACCGCCTCGCGGCGGCCGAAGCGCTTGGTGAGGTGCTCGGCGGCGAGGACGACCTCGGCCTCAGCCACCGAGACCCTCGACCGAAAGCCGTTGGAGCATCGCCTTGAACGTATCATCGGCCTTCGCATGGCACGCGTTCCGTCGCGCTTCTGGCTGTGGACGGCCCCCGTGGGGGTGGGGACCGTCGCGGCCCTCGTTCTCGCGGCCGGTTTCGTGCTGGCCCTGCGCGGCGCCGTCGGCGATCCCATCGGGGAGCCTCCGCCCCCGCCGTCCCGGCCCACGGCCCGGCCCGCGAAGCACGGCGCGCGCCGCATTCTCGTGGTCGGCGACTCGCTCGCCCGCGGCACCGGCGACGAGGCGGCGCGGGGCTTCGCCATCGACGTGCTCGACGCCCTCAAGAAGCGGGGGCCCGCGGAGCTGACGAACCTGGGTGTCAACGGAATGGAGTCCACGGAGGTGCGCGCGCTCGTCGAGTCGCCGAACGTCCGGGCCCTCGCCGCGCAGGCCGATCTGATCCTCGTCTCGGCGGGCGGAAACGACCTTTCCCACGCCGCCAGCCGCTCGACCGGTTCGCCGGCCGACCTCGCCGATGCCGTGACCGCCGCGCGCACGACCTACGTCGACAACCTGCGCGCGATCCTGCGCGCGCTCCGCGATTCGAACCCGACGGCGCCGATTGCGGTCATCGGCCTCTACGACCCGTTCTCCGGCGAGTCGGGTCCGGGACGCCTCGGCTCCTCGGTCATCCTGCAGTGGAACAACCTCGCCGCCGAAACCGCGCTCGCGTTTCCCGGCGTTACGGTCGTACCGACCTTCGACATCTTCCAGGCTCGCACGGACCGGCTGAGCGCGGACCACTACCACCCGAACCGAAAAGGCTACGGGATGATCGCGGAGCGGGTGCTGCAGTCCGTGGATTAGATGGGGGTCAGGTCTCGATTTTTCGGAAATCGTCAGGAGCCGAAATTTCGAGACCTGACCCCGTCGAGTTTCGTTTACCAGAAGCGGCGGCCGGCGCGCACGCCGCGCCCGAGGCCGATCAGAAGCGAGGCCGCCGACGCGATGCGGCCGGCCTTGGCCGCGAGCGAATTGCGGCCGAAGAGCTTCCAGGCCGCCGTCGCCGCGGCCGCGAGCCCCGAAGCCGCGAGGCCCGCGAACCGCCAGCGCTGGCGAAACGCGGTGATGTCCGCCCGCGCTTCGGAAAGCGCTCCGGCGAGGTCCTCGCGCTCCCACGCCGCTCGGCGCGAAAGGGCCGCGAGCCGGTCTTCCCGTTGAGTCACTGCGGCTCCCCTCGCAGGCGCGCCTCGAGCGCCTCGACTTCCCCTTCGTTCGGCTCGATCCCGCCCGCTTCCGGCTCGTCGTCGGGCTCCGCGTCGGTCGCGAGCGACTCCCGGATCGCTTCCCAGTCGCGCGCGAGCTCGCGCTTCGTCACCGGGAAATCCTTCGGCTTCACGGCCGACAGGGCCTTCCAGCCGGCGCGCCCGGCGAGCGCCGCGCCCCCGGCGTAGACCAGCATCGCCCCGAGAATCCCGAGCGGCACGCTCTTGAAGAGCTGGGCGAGGATCGCCGCGAGGAGCGCCGCGAGGAGCAGCAGCGCGCCGACGCCCAGCGCGGCCGCCACCGCGACGATTCCGAGCCCCTTGCCGAGGAGCGAGGCCTTGCTCGAAAACTCCTCTCCGAAGATCGCGAGCCGCGTCCGGAGCAGCGAGCGCGCCGAGCCCGCGAGGCCAGCCGCCCGCTCGGCCCACGACCGCGCGCCTTCCTCCTCGGGAAGTTCCGCTCCCTCGGTGCTCATGGATTCACCAGTTTAGCTTCAGCCCGGCGGAATGACGAAACCTTCGCGCCGCGGGGCACGCCCGGTCTGGAGCGGTGCAATCCGGATGCCCTCGGTGCGAAACCTGTCGTGAATCCGGCCCGCGATGGCGACGGCCCCGGGGGTGTCGCCGTGGATGCAGATTGTGTCGGCGCGCACTTCCACGCGCGAGCCGTCGGAGGCGACGACGGAATGGTCGCGAGCCAGCCGCAGGGCCTGGTCCGCCGCCTCGTCGGGATCCGTGATCAGGGCCCTCGGCTCGGCGCGGGGCATGATCGAGCCGTCGGGGAGGTAGCGACGGTCGACGAAGGCTTCGGGCGCCACGGCGAGTTCCGCCTCGCGCCCCGCCTCGATCAGCATGGAGCCCGCCGCGCCCACGAGAACGAGGGTCGGGCGGAACCGCCGCACGCCCTCGGCGATTGCGCGCGCGACGTCCGGAAACTCGCTTCCCGCGTGGTAGAGCGCGCCGTGGGGCTTGACGTGTGTCAGCGTGCCGCCGCGCGAGCGCACGAAACCGTCGAGCGCCGCGATCTGGTAGAGCACCAGGGCCTCGACGGCCTCGGCCGGCATGTCGACGGCGAGGCGCCCGAAATGTTCCCGGTCGGCGTAACCCGGATGCGCTCCGACGCGCACGCCCCGCGACAGCGCGAGAGTGACGGTCGAGTCCATGACGAGCGGATCGCCCGCGTGGACGCCGCAGGCCACGTTGGCGGAGGTGACGAAGGGCAGCAGGGCCGCATCGTCCATTCCCTCACCGACGTCGGCATTCAGGTCGATGCTCACGGGACGCTCATCGTACTCCCGCCGGGGCCCGCGCGGCGTGAGCCTGCCCGAGAGAAATCCGCTGAAAGCGCAGGACGTCCCCCGGCCGGACCTGACCCACCCGCGCCAGATCGGCCGAGACGACCGTTGCGATCCTCGGGTAACCCCCGGTCACCGGCCCGTCCGGACCGAGAACGATGGGCCGGCCGTCGCCCGGCACCTGGATCGTGCCCGGCACGGTTCCCGAAGACTCGATCTCGGCTGTCGAGCCGTGGGCCACCGGATCGCCCGAGAGCCGCAGTCCCCGCCGGTCGCTCTCCGGGGTGACGCGCCAGGGAGAAGCGAAAAACCGCTCGACTTCCACGGGAGGGAACTGCGCCGCCTCGGGCCCGGGCAGGACGCGAAGCACGACCGTCTCCCCTCCAACGTCGGGCTCCGGAAGCCGGGGGACCGGTCCGCCCGGGTCGGTGCGTACTGTCGACCCGCCCGGCCGGTGCGTACTGTCGACCCGCCCGGGCCGGTGCGGACTGTCAGGGTGTCTCCGGCGGAGAGCCGCCTCCCGGCATCGCCCCCCACGCCTCCGCGGACTGCGAGGTAGACGCGGGCCCCCCGCGTGACGCGGCCGATGCGAACCCGGTCGCCGGCCGCCGCGGCAAACGGCTCGCGCCGCATGAGAGCTCCTCCCCCGGTCTCGACCGGCGCCTCGCCCCCCGCGACCGCGAGGAGCGTGTCCCCGAGGATCTCGAGTTCCGGTCCGGCGAGCGTGATCTCGAGCGCCGGCGCCCCCGGACGGTTGCCGACGAGCGCGTTGGCGAACTCGAGCGAGGCGAGATCCATCGCGCCTCCCGAAGGCACGCCCGAGGAGGCGAGGCCGTATCGCGGCGCGCCCTGAACCGTGGTCGAGAGTCCCGGCGAGAGAACGCGCGCGACGACCGGCCCGCCGGTCTCTCGCGGGCGGGGAGGCTCCGGAACGGGCAGTTGCGCCGGGCCGACACTCTCGAACTCCACGCGGTCCCCCGGCACCAGGAGCGACGGCGGGTCCGCGTGCGCATCGAAGAGACGCAAGGAGGTCCGGCCGATCAGCCGCCAGCCCCCCGGCAGGACGGCCGGGTAGATGCCGGTCCAAGAGCCGCCGATCGCGACGCTTCCGGCCGGCACCCGCGGTCGCGGTGTCGCCAACCGTGGGGTCGAGAGCTCCTCGGGAAGGCCGGAGAGATAGGCGAATCCTGGCGCGAAGCCGACGAACGCCACACGATAGCGGCCGGCCGCGTGACGCCGCGCGAGCTCCGTTGCAGAGATCCAGCGTGCCGACGCGAGCTCGGCGAGGTCCTCGCCGTCGTACACGACGGGAACGCGCAACAATCGCGATCCGGCTCCCTCGTCCGTCGCCATGACGATCGCGCGCTCGACCAAACGCCTCAGCCGCTCGACGCTCAGCCGATCGGGGTCGAACACCACGAGAAGCGTCCGCGCTCCGGGAACCGCGTCGAGCAGTCCCTCTTCCCCCGCCTCGCGCAGCCGCCTTCCCAGAGAAACTGCCGCGGCATTCGCCTCGTCGCCGGAAGATCCGGGGTACTCCACCAGGATCACCCCGTCTCGCACGTCCCGAAGAACCGCCTGCACCCTGCCTCCTGCCTCCTGCTTACTGCTTACGGCTTACTGCCCCCGCCTCCTCCACCACAAATACACCGGCACCCCCGATCCGACGCAGCACATACCCGGGCCACGTCGTCGACGGATTGCCGGCCAGAAGCAGAGCGATCAGCACGAGCCCCGCGGCCGCATAACCGACCTGCAGCCATGGATACCCGGGTGCGCGGAACGGGCGCGGCCACTCGGGCTGCCGCCGCCGGAGCACGACCACCGCGAGAACGAGAAGGACATAGAGCAGGAGGTCGGCCGAGATGACGTACTTGAGAAGCTGGCTGTAGGTGCCCGTCAGCACGAGAAGGCTCGACCACACGCCCTGGAGCCGGAGCGCGTTGCCGGGAACTCCCCCGCCGTTCAGCCTCGCGAGCCCGCGGAAGAAGAGCCCGTCGCGGGCCATCGCAAAGGAGACCCGGGCACCCGAAAGGACGAGGCCGTTCACGCAGCCGAACGTCGAGACGAGAATCGCCGCGGCCATCGCTCCGCCGCCGACCGGTCCGAAGAGGCGTTCGGCGGCCGCCGTCCCGACGCGATCTGCGGGAGCGTTCTGGATGCCGGCGAGCCCGAGCGACCGGAGGTAGGCCGCGTTCGTCAGGACGTAGAGGAACGTCACGACGAGACATCCGACGAGGAGGGCAAACGGCAGCGTGCGTCCGGGGTCCCGGACCTCCTCGCCCGCGAACGTCACGTTGTTCCACGCCGACTGCGAGAAGAGAGGCCCGACCATCGCCGCCGCCACCGCCGTGGCCATGCCCATTCCAACCGGAAGCGAAGCGTCCGCGGCCGAAGCGAACACGCCGGAGGCGCGGCCCAGGAGGAGACCCCCGATCGCGAGCGCCGCGAGACCGGCGAGCTTGGCGGCGGTGAAGACGTTCTGCGTCGTCGTGCCGGCCCGCAGGCCCGTGGCGTTCGACGCCGTCAGAAGACCGATCACCGCGATCGCGCAGAGCCTCTGGGGAGACAGCGAGAGAGGCCCGGCCGCAATCCACGGCGCGTCCGAAACGGCGGGGGCGAGGACGCCGAGGAACTTGGCGAAGGCGACCGCGACGGCGGCGATCGTGCCCGTCTGGATGACGAGGAACATGGCCCAGCCGAAGAGAAAGCCCGAGAGCGGCCCGTACGCCTCGCGGAAGAAGGCGTACTGGCCGCCGGCGCGCGGCAGCATCGCGGCGAGCTCCGCGCACGACAGCGCGGCCGACATCGTCAGCAGGCCGGCGATTCCCCAGACGGCGAGGAGCCCGATCGAGGAGCCGACGAGCCGGGCGCTCTCGGCCGACACGATGAAGATGCCGGAGCCGATCATCGAGCCGACGACGAGCGCCGTCGCGTCGAGGCGGCCGATTCCCCGCCGAAGCTCCGTTCCGGTCAACGCCGGCCGGAAAGCGCGCCGTTCACCACCGCGGCAACCGGAGGCGGAGGAGGCGGCGACGACGGCGGCGCGCCATTCCCCGGGCGAGCAGGAAGCTCCCGACGGCGACCGCGGCCCCGGCCAGGAGCACCGGGCCCGCCGGAACCGGGCCCGGCGGGGGCGGGATCTTCGCGCGTTCGACGGCCGTCGTCACGCGGCGCCGCGCGAGCTCCAGCGCGAGGCTCTCCTCTCCCGTGCGCATCGCCCAACGATGGTTGGCGGCGAGGAGGGGCCGAACGAACGGCGAGAGCAGCCGCAGCAGCGGCTTCTCGGCCCGGACGGTCCAGTGGTAGGTCACGAGTGTCCAGGCGCCCGCTTCCGTGAGCGTCCACTCGCCGCGCCCGGCGAGGTCTCCAGTCGCCTCGATCGAGAAGCCATGGGGATGCCTCGACTCGACGACGCGCAGCTCCCAGTCGAGCGTGTACGGCAGCCAACCCTTCGTGTGGAGCCGGGCGCGCCGGCCCACGCCGTCTTCGCCTCCCGGCTCGAGCTCCTCGACGTCGAGGTAAACCGCCGGCCACCAGCGCGCGAGCTCGCGGACGTCCCTCAGCACGTCGGCGACCTCCTCGACGGTGCCGAACACCCTCCAGCGGGTCACGAAGCGATACTCGGAAGCGCTCATTCAGTCCCGCCGCGCCTTGCGCCGCGCCGGCGCTTTGAGCTCCCCTCGCAGAAGGCCCATCCGGAACACGTCGATGTACTCGCCGCGCCGGAACGCTTCTTCGCGCAGGACTCCCTCCTTCCGGAAACCGACACGCTCGTACGTTCGAATCGCGGCCGTGTTGCCGGAGTGGACGTCGAGGCGAATCTTGTGCAGGTTCATCTCGTCGAAGCCGAAGCGGCAGAGGATGCGCGTGGCCTCTTCGCCGAGCCCCTTGCCGCGGCAGTCCGCCTCGCCGATGAGGATGCCGAAGGTCGCGACGGCGTTGTCCCGGTCGACGCCTTCGAGCCCGCAGTTGCCGATGTGGCGGTCGCCCTCGAAGAGGCAGATCGCGAAGATCAGACGGGACGGATCCTGCCCCCGCGTCGTCCGCTCGATCCAGTCGGCTTCCTGCGCGAGCGACATCGGATAGCGCTGCGCGAGCGTCGAGCGCAAGTCCTCGTCGTTGATCCAGTCGTGGCAGCGCTCGAGGTCGTCGCGTTCGATTGAGCGGAGATACAGCCGTTCGCCTCGGATCACACGCAACTCCTTGATCCGCAAAGATATCCGATCCTGGACCGCCTGCGGAGACGGGAAACCGCGGCAGGCCGCCCACCGGCTGCGGAACCTGCTGCCGGCCCCTGCGTAACTCCCTATCGAGGCCCGATTTTCCCGCGCCGGCCCGGTTTCCGGCGCTCTTCGATTCAGGGAGGACGGTATGTCGAAGCTCTTCAAGACGCTGCTGCTTCTGGCCATTCTCGTGGCGGCCGCCGCGGGCGTCTATGCCCTGGCCCGCAACGGCAAGGGAAACGACGGCGAAAAGAAGCTCGTGACGGTCGAAAAAGGCTCGATTACGGAGAAGGCCCTGGCCGTCGGCCAGATCCAGCCGCGCCAGAAGTTCTCGATCAAGTCGAAGATCTCGGGGATCGTCAAGCGGTGCATGGTCAACGTCGGCGACAAGGTCAAGGCCGGCGATCCGCTCTTCGAGATCGCGCCCGACCCGACGCCGCAGGAGCTGACGGACGTCGACCGGCAGCTCGATTCGACGAAGGCCTCCTACGACCGGGCGAAGGCCGACTTCGAGCGGGCGCAGGAGCTGGTCAAGCAGGGTGTCATCCCGAAGTCCGAGCTCGACGTCAAGCGCGAGGCCTTCGAGCTCGCCAAGGTGGCCGTCGCCCGCGCCGAGCAGGGCCGCGACCTGACCCGCAAGGGCCGCATCCAGACCGACACCGTCTCGATGGAGTCGATCATCCGCGCGCCCGCGGCCGGAACGATCCTGACCCGCGCGGTCAACCCCGGCGACCCCGTCGTGCCGCTGACCTCCTACCAGCCGGGCACGGAGCTCGCGGCGATCGCCGACATGAGCGACCTCATCTTCAAGGGCACGGTCGACGAGATCGACGTCGGCAAGCTCAAGATGTCCCTGCCGGCGCGGATCAAGGTCGGAGCGCTGCCGACCGACGTCGTCACCGGAAAAGTCGCGCGGATCGCGCCCCAGGCCCAGCAGAAGGACGGCGCGACGCTCTTCGACGTCGAGATCGAGCTCGACTCGACCGCGAACGTGACTCTGCGCGCGGGCTACTCGGCCAACGCCGACCTGATCATCCGCGAGCGCAAGGACGTCCTGACGATCCCGGAGCGCGTCGTGATCTTCGAGGATGGCGGCAAGAAGACGTTCGTCGAGGTCCCCGGCGCGACCGAGAAGGCGGCGCCCGTCAAGACGGCCGTCAAGCTGGGCGTCTCGGACGGCTTGAACGTCGAGGTCGCCGAGGGCCTGCCGAAGGGGGCGAAGGTCCTCGAGCGCCCGCCCAAGAAGTTGACGTCGGCAGTCGACTAGGACGACGCGCCGTGCTCTCGATCCGCGACGCGTTCCGCCAGATGTGGCGGGACATCCGGAGCCAGAAGCTCCGCACCTTCCTGACGGTCTTCGGGATCGTGTGGGGCACCGTCTCGGTCAGCCTCCTGCTGGCCTTCGGCAAGGGCCTCCAGCGCCAGATGATCCTGAACAGCTCGGGGCTCGGCGACGCGATCTGCATCGCGTGGCCGGGGCTGACGTCCGTCCCCTTCGAGGGCCTCGGCAAGGGCCGCAAGATCCGCCTGAACGAGGACGACGTCGAGGCGATCCGCCGCGAGGCCCGCGGCCTCAACGCCATCTCGAGCGAATACTCGAAGACGCTGAAGCTCAATTACGGCGCCAAGACGATCGCGATCGACATCTCCGGCGTCTCGCCCGAGTTCGGCGGGATGCGCAACCTCATCCCCCAGGCCGGCGGACGTTTCGTCAACCCGACCGACATGACCGACCAGCGGCGGGTCCTCTTCATCGGCAACAAGATGGCCGACGACATCTTCGGCCAGGGCGTCGACGCGGTTGGCAAGACGGTCATGCTGGGTGGATCGCCCTTCCTCGTCGTCGGCGTCCTCCAGAGCAAGGTCCAGAACTCGAGCTACAGCGGCCGCGACAACCAGAAGGGCTTCATCCCCGGCACGACCTACCGGGCCATCACGGGCGAGAAGTGGGTCGACAACCTGATCTACCAGCCGAAGGTCGCCGCCCAGGCCGAGCAGGTCACCGACGACGTGCGCCGCGTCATCGCCGGCCGCCAGCGCTTCGACCCCGACGACAAGGAAGCCTTCTCGGTCTGGGACACGACGGAGAACCTCAAGTTCTTCGCGACGTTCTTCCTGTCCTTCCGGCTCTTTCTCGGGATCATCGGCTCCTTCACGCTGATCGTCGGCGGCATCGGCGTCTCGAACATCATGAACGTCGTCGTCGAGGAGCGCACCAAGGAGATCGGAATCAAGATGGCGCTCGGCGCCCGCGACCGCTGGCTGATGCGGCAGCTCCTGCTCGAGACGCTCCTCATCACGGCCATGGGCGGCGCCCTCGGCTTCGCGATCTCGTTCACCGTGTGCGCCGTCTTCCCGAAGTTCGGCGCGACCGAGTTCGTCGGCGACCCCGACCTCTCGCTCTCGGTCGCGGCCCTGACCGCGGCGATCCTCGGCGTCACGGGCCTGCTCGCCGGGTACTTCCCCGCACGGGACGCGTCGCGGCTCGACCCCGTCGTGGCGATGAAGCTCTAGGTCTTCGAGGTATGGATGACCGACGCGAAGGTTGATCAACGGGGCGCCGGGGCTCGGACGGTCGGAGGCTTCTTCGCTCCCGTCGGGCGCGTCGAGCGCCCATTCAGAAGAGACTTGTCCGTCGTCCTCCACCTCTTCCTCGCCTCGGCGCGGCTCCAGAAGAAGCGCGCGACGCTGACGATCGCCTCGCTCGCCTGGGGCACGGTGACGATCCTGCTGCTCCTCGCCTTCGGCGAGGGACTGAAGCGCCAGATGATGTCCAACGACCAGGCCATGGGGAACAACCTCGCGATCATGTGGCCCGGCGAGACCTCCAAGCCCTACAAGGGCCTGCCCGAGGGGCGGCCGATCCGGCCGAAGCTGGAGGACATCGATTACGCCCGCGAGCGCCTGCCCGAGCTCGACGCGATCTGGGGCGAGCTGACCTCGTGGCGCACGGCGCTCTCTTATGGAAGAAAGACCGTCAACGGCCGGGTCACGGGCACGCGTTTCGACTTCGGCGACGCCCGCAAGCACTTCCCGAAGGCCCGGGGCCGTTTCATCAACCCGAGGGACGAGGAGGAGAAGCGGCGGGTCGTGTTCCTCGGCAACGAGATGGCCAAGGACATCTTCGGCCCGGAGGATCCCCTCGGAAAGCAGCTCCTGATCAACAACTCGCCCTTCACGGTGATCGGCGTCATGCAGCGCAAGCGCCAGACCTCGACGTACGGCGGGCCCGACGCGGCGCACGCCGTCATCCCGCAGTCGACCTTCAAGGCGGTGCTCGGCAGCGACCGCCTCAACGTCGTCGTCTTCCGCGTGAAGAAGGCCGACGACATGCCGGCCGCGCTCAAGCACTTCAACGAGGTCCTCGGCCCCCGCCTGGGCTTCGATCCCGACGACCCGCGCGTGTGGGGTCTCTGGGACACCGTGAAGGGCCAGAAGATGCAGGAGAAGATCTTCATCGGCCTCGAGATCTTCTTCGGCGTCATCGGAACGCTCACGCTGATCATCGGCGGCGTCGGCGTCGCCAACATCATGTACGCCGTCGTCAAGGAACGGACCAAGGAGATCGGCGTCAAGATGGCGCTCGGCGCCCGGCGGGGCTGGATCACCGGACCCTTCATCCTGGAGGGCCTCGTCTACACGCTCGTCGGAGGTCTCTTCGGCGCCCTCATCGCGATCCTCCTCGTGACGGGCCTGTCCTTCCTGCCGATCGAGGGCAACGACGTCCTGGAGTTCATGGGCCGGCCCACGCTTTCCTGGCCCATCGGCCTCGCCACGATCGCGATCCTCGGGACCTGCGGACTGCTCGCCGGATACTTCCCCGCCCGCCGCGCCGCGTCGATCGACCCGGCGTCGACCCTGCGCTACGAGTGAACGGCCGGCGCCCAGAACGAACGGAGAGACCATGACGTCGATCATCGACATGCAGGCGATCAAGAAGATCTACGACACCGGCAAGGTCAAGGTCGAGGCCCTGAAGGGCATCGACCTGGTCGTCGAGCCGGGCGAGTTCGTGGCCATCGTCGGGCCTTCCGGCTCCGGCAAGTCGACGCTGATGAACCTCATCGGCTGCCTCGACACTCCTTCGAACGGCACCTACCGGCTGGGCGGCGAGGACGTCTCGAAGTTCACGCGCGACGAGCTCGCCGACGTCCGCAATCGCCGCGTCGGGTTCGTGTTCCAGGGCTTCAATCTCCTGCCCCAGATCACGGCGTTCGAAAACGTCGAGATGCCGCTCCTCTTCGGCGGCGTCAACCCGAAGAAGCGTCGCGAGCGCGTCACGGAGCTCCTGACCCGCGTCGGCCTCGGCGAGCGCATGGACCACAAGCCGACCGAGCTCTCCGGCGGCCAGATGCAGCGCGTCGCGATTGCGAGGGCGCTCGCCATGCAGCCGGACGTCGTCCTGGCCGACGAGCCTACCGGAAACCTCGACTCCTCGGCCGGCGGCGACATCATGGGCCTGTTCACCGAGCTCTGGAAGCAGGGCTCGACCCTCGTCGTCATCACGCACGACATGACGCTCGCGCGTCGGGCGAGCCGCATCGTCGAGATCCACGACGGGAAGGTCGTGCGCGACGGCGAGGCCGCAGCCTAGGGGCCGGGGAAGAAGTTCGCGCCGATGTCCTTCAGGCCGACCCAGTCCACGAGATAGAAGCAGGCCGGCGCGGCCTGGTCGACGCGCACCGTGGCCGTGAAACCCTGGGGCGTGAACTGCCCCTGGATCGTGATCGTGAACTGGCCGCCCACGGCCTCGGGCTGCATCGCGAAGGAGCCGTCGTCCTCCACGGTGCCCTCGTAGGTGATGCCCGCGTGGGTCAGAGCCAGCGCGTGCGAGCCCGGCGTCTGGACGACTGTTGTGGGGTTGTCCTGCACGGTGACGTTGCCGCAGGTGTTCTGCCCGGGGACGAGCGAGACCTGGGTCGAGTAGACCCCTCCCACCGAGAGGACGGGAGAGGCGTCCGCGGCTCCGGCCACGAAGATGGGATCGGTCGTGGCGTTGTCGATCACGGCGGCATAGCCGAAGACCGCCGGGCCGTCGGTCTGCACCGTGACGACCGAGTCGGAGGTCTCGAGCAACGGGTGGTTGATCCCGCTCGAGCCGAAGATGTCGTTGATCTGGACGCCCGAGTGCGCCGGGACCGCTCGCTCGACCTGGCCCACCCAGTGGCCCTGCCAGTACACCGCGAAGACCACGTTCGCGGCCGTGTCCTCACCGTTGAACGCGCCGACGTTGGTCCGGAATCCTGCTCCGGACCCGCCGTTGGCGATCTGCGTGAGCACGGAGTATCGGTGAGCGACGGACGCTCCGACGCCCGGGATGAACATCCCGACGGTGGGCCTGGGCGCGGTCGAGTACAGGCGGCTCGTCACGACGACGTCCGACGCCGTCGCGGGAGAGGCGACCTCGAACTCGACGCCGCCGGCCGAGTTCGGGGCGGCGAACGTGGAGGCCACCATGTCGTCGAAGCCTCTCGATTCCCGCGGCGAGAGCGTGAACGTCGCCGGCGCGGACGCCGGGCAGGTCCCCAGGAAGCAGCGATAGGTCGCCGTGATCTCGGCTCCCGAGGCGTAGGAGGTGTTGAACACGCGGACGTCGGAAAAGAAAGGCGACACGCCGACGATCGACGCCGCGGCCGGGATCGTAATCCGCGACGGCTGCGCCGAAAGCGGCGCGCACGCCGCCGCGGCGAGGAGGGCGAGGAGCGGCGTTCGCGACTTCATCGGTCGCCGGTCACACTAGCACCCGCGAGCGGGCGGCGATTATTGGAAACTCATCGGGACGCCGGCGCGGAGAACGCCTTCGTCTCGTCGATTCCGTCCTTCGCGAACACCACGACGTTGGGATCGGGATCCTTCGTGAGGGCCTCGAGCAGGTCGAGGTCCTCGGCGCGGTGGAGCTTGCCGAGTCTCTGGATCGCGTCCAGGCGAACGCTCCGATTGAGGTCGGTGGTCAGGATCCGCAGGGTCGCCGCGAGTTTCGGATCGCCGGGGGCCGAGGCCTCCCAGCCCTTGAGCGCCGCCAGCCGCACGTCGGCCACGTGCGTCGGGCCCGTGTACTTTTCGAACGTTCCGGCGAGCGTCGGATCGCCGAGCTTCGAGAGGCCGATGAGCGCGCCGATCCGCACCGAGTCCCACCAGCGCGAGTCGCGCGAGAGTTGCCGCGTCAAGTATTCCTTCGCGCCCGGCGCGCGCAGCCGCCCGAGGGAGATCTCGGCGGCCGCAACGACGTCCTCGGCCCGGTCGGTCTCGATCGTGCGGCGGAGAGCTTCGGCCGCGGAGGCCTCTCCCGCCTCGCCCAGGGCGAGGGCCACGGCACGGCGCACGCGCGGGTCCGGGTGTTCGAGCGCCCGGACGAGCGGCGCCGCCCCCGCCGAGCCGCCGATGCGCCCGAGATCGAGGGCCGCCTCCTGCTTCAGGCCCCAGTGCGCCGACGGATCGGTGAGGACCTTCGTCAGCGCGTCGACGGACCGCGGGTCCGTTCCGAAGTCGTCCGCGAGCTGGCGCGCCGCCCGCAGCTTCGCGGCGAGATCCCCGCCGGAGAGCTCGGCGAGCACCTCGGTGATCGGCCTCGCGTAGGCCACCTCGCAGACGAGCCAGCCGCCCTTGTCGAACGTGACGCGCGTCGGCCGGGTCTGTGCGGGCAGGGCGACCTTCGTCTCCCATCCGGACAGTTGCACGGTGTGCGTCTTCGTCCCGCCCGCCTCCGCGATCTCGATCTCGACCGGAAGACGAAACTCGTTCTCGAACGGCAGATCGGCCTGGATCTGCTTGACGGTCAGGTCGACCTGCTTTCTCTCCGGCGACCACCGGTACGACACCTCGAAGCGCGGATGGCCTCCGCCGCCGACGACCCAGTCCTCGAAGAACCAGGAGAGGTTGCGCCCCGCGGCGCGCTCGATCGCTTCCTTCAGGTCCGCGGAGTCGACGTTGGAGAATTCGTGCTTCTTCAGGTACGCCGCGATCATTCGGTCGAAGTCGGCTTCTCCCAGGAAGTGCCGGATCATGTGCAGGACGAGCGAGCCCTTCACGTACGTCGTGTCCTGCTGATACATCGCGCCCGGCTCCTTGTAGCGCAGGTACTCCATGGGCCGGACGCTGCCCGTCGAACGGACGTAATCGACGTAGTCGTTCAGGTACGACCAGCGCTGGTACGTCAGGTCGTCCTCGCCGTGCGCCTTCGCGTTCCACAGCGTGTGCCAGAACGTGGCGAAGGACTCGTTGAGCCATATGGAGCCGAGCGACCGGCAGGTCACCATGTCGCCGAACCAGTGGTGCGCGAGCTCGTGCGCGACGACGTCCTCGTACGTGAAGACCGGCCACGCCTCCTCGAAGGTCGGCGACATGTCCGGCGGCGCCCCGGCGAGCCGGAGCTCCGACTCGGTGAAGCCCGTCGCGCTCGTCGTTTCCATCGCTCCCGAGAACTCCCGCAGCACGACCTGGTCGTACTTGACCCAGGGATACGGGTAGCCCATCTTCTGCGAGAAGAACTCGACCATGTCGGGCGTCTTGCCGAAGACGAACTTCGCGGCTTCCTCGGTGCCCGGCGGCGTCCACGCGGAGAGCGGCACGGTCTTGACTTCCTGTTCCGCGCCGCGGAGCGGGACCTTTGCGTCGCGCAGCGGCACGTTCGTCAGCTCGGCCACGTCGACGGTCACGAGGTAGTTCGGGATCGGGCCCTCCTGGACCCAGTGGAAGGTCCGCGTGCCGTCCGCGTTCTCTCGCACGTCCTCGAGCCGGCCGTTGGCGACGACCGAGAGGGGCTTCGGCGCCGTCACGATCCACTCCACCGGGAAGCGGTCGTTGGTGTCGTTGTAGATCGGCAGCCAGGCGCGGTGGAGCCCGCCCTCGCCGTAGTTCCAGGCCTCGGCCGTGCGCTTGCCGACGGGCGGGTAGAAGTACATGCCGCCGCGCGGCTTGCACGAATACGCGATCGCGACCGTCGCCGACTCTCCGATCCCGACGGGCGGATCGAGGGCGATGTCGAGCTTGAAGTTTCCGGCGTCCGTCGTGAACTTCTGCGGCTTGCCGCCCCGCTCGACCTTCGCGACGGCGAGGTCCGCGGCGTCGAGCGACAGCGTCGCGAGCGGTGCGCGCAGCGCCTGGAACGTCACGGTCGCGGTCCCGGCGATCGAGGCGGCGGCCATGTCGAACGCGAGCTCCGCCTTGTAACTCTGGATGTGGAAGGTCCGCTCGCGGACCGGCCGCTCCGGGCCTTCGGGCAGACGGTGTCCGGGAACCACCTGGGCGGCCGAGGCGAGCGGCCACGAAGCGAGCGCCAGGACGGCGAGGGAACGTTTCATCGTTTTTCTCCTGATCGGGCGCGGGGATTCTACGCCCGAGCGAAATCCCATAGCATGGCGCGAGCTTTCAGGAGGTTTCGATGATCTCGGGACTCGTCCGCCGTGCGGGCGCCGCCATCCTGCTCCTCGCGGGCTCTTCGGCCGCGTCCGCCCAGTCCTCTCCCTGGCTCGACCGCGCGAGCTTCGAGTACCAGGTCATGCCCGACGTCGTCTACCGCCGGGCGAACAACGTCGACCTGAAGCTCGACGTCTATCTGCCTCCGGACCGCAAGGCGAAGACGCCAGTCGTCATGGTCATCCACGGCGGCGGCTGGGTCGCGGGCAACAAGGAAGAGAACGCGCTGACGTTCCTCCCATACCTCGCGATGGGCTGGGCCGCGGTGAACGTCGAGTACCGCCTCGCCGAGGTCTCGACGGCCCCGGCGGCCGTCGAGGACTGCCGCTGCGCGCTCGGCTGGATCCTCCAGAACGCCGACGAGTACCGCTTCGACGTCACGCGCATCGTGACGACCGGATACTCCGCCGGGGGCCACCTCGCGCTGACGACCGGAATGCTCGAGCCGAAGGCGGGGTTCGACCGCGGCTGCCCGGGCAAGCGCACGATGGACTACTGGGGCGTCGGCCCGCCGCCGATGCCGAAGGTCGCGGCGATCGTCAACTGGTTCGGGATCACCGACGTCGCCGGAATGCTGGAGGGCGCGCCGAACGCCCGCGGCTATGCGGTCGAATGGATCGGAAATGCCGCCAACGCGTTCGCGCTCGCGACGAGCGTGTCCCCGCTCGCGATGATCCGACCCGGCATCCCGCCGATCCTGACGATCCACGGCGACCAGGACCCCTGGGTCCCGTACAGCGACGGCGCGCGCCTCCACGAGGCGCTGCAGAAAGCGGCGCTTCCGAATCAGCTGCTGACGATCGCCGGCGGCAAGCACGGCGACTTCACGTCCGCCGAGAACGACCGGATCTGGGCGACGATCCGCGAGTTTCTTCGGAAGCAGGGGTTGCCGGTGGAGCCGGCGCGATGAGGGCCTCGCGGAGACGATTCGCCGCTCGTCCTGCGCGCCGCGCTCATACCTCTCGCGGCCGGTCTGGTCGCGAGCGGCGCGCCCGCCGTCGCACGCGCCGCCGACTACGCCATCGATCCCGGATCCTCCAACGTCCAGTTCTCCGTGCCGCTGATGCTGGTTTCGAAGGTCACCGGAAAGTTCATGCGCTACGACGTCAAGATCAACGCCGGGAAGGCCCGGGACCTGTCGCAGGCCAGGGTCGTCGCGGTCATCGAGATGGCGAGCGTCGACACCGGCAGCGACTCCTGGGACGGGAAACTCCGGACGCCGGCCTTCTTCGACGCCGCGAAGTACCCCGAGATCCGCTTCGAGAGCCGCAGGGTCCGGAAGGCGGGCGGGAAGTGGGAGGCGGTCGGGCCCCTCTCGCTCCACGGCGTCACGAAGGAGATCACCCTGCCCTTCGCGATCCAGGGCCGCTTCGACGGCCCGAATCCCGACGAGCACCTCGGGATCCACACGACCTTCTCGTTCGACCGCCGCGACTACGGGATGGCCTGGGCCGGCAACACCGAGGCGAAGGCGGTCGGGAACAAGGTCACGGTCGACATCGCGCTGCTGGCCACGAAGGTCCCGCCGAACAGAAAGAAGTAGGGGCGCGGCCGGGTTGCCCTCGCCTAGCGGATCGTCAGCGTCGCTCCCGCCGTGTACGCGTTGAACTCCGGGGCGTACATGGACTGCACGGTCGCCGGCGCTACCTTGAACGTTCCGCCCATGTTGGCGCGGATGCGGTGCTTGAAGGTGTACTCCCCGACCGGGAGCCGCTCGAAGAAGAAGTTCGCTCCCGAGTCGCGGGTCTCCTCGTACCAGGAGATCCCGAGGTCCCACTTGTAACGCGACAGAACGTTCTCGGGTTCGGCGCCGGCCGGGCGCGGATCCCGAAGGTGGACGTATTCCGCCGCGTGCTTCGAGCGAAGCGAGATCTGGACCTCGATCTCGTCGCCGGGCCTGACCACCGCGCCTTCGGCCAGCGGCTTCAGCACGAAGCCTGAGGGCGTCGACTCGCGCAGGAAGTACTTGCGCGAAACGGAGAAGAAGTCTCCCCGGTCCTCCTCGGGCAGCTTCTCCGTCGAGAAGTGCCAGGTGGCCGAGGCGAACGCCAGGCCCTTCCCGGTCTTTTCGACGCCGATCGAGGCGTCGCGGCGCGGGTCGATCTTCTCCCCCGGCACCACGACCTGGTTGCGCCGGCCCGTGTAACGGTCGGGCTCGAAGACGAAGGTCGTCTTCTGGCTTGCGACGTCGACCGTGACGTCTTCCCGGACCGCCAGCGCTCCCTCCTTCTTGAGGTACCACACGAGCGCGTAGATCGCCTCCGCGGTCGCGCGGGTCGACTTCCACTGGTTCATCTTCTTGTTGAGGAAGAGCCACTGCACGAGGCCGTGCCGGCGCGGATCGGACGGGTCGAGCTCCGCGAGCACGCGCAGGGCGAAGGCCTGGGTCTCGACCGTGTCGTTGTACCAGAGCCAGGAGCGGTCCTCGGGGGTGAACGCGGTGCCGAGGTCCGGGTCGGTCTTCGCCGCGTCCATCACCGAGTTCCAGCACGAGCTTCGCGTCCTTCGGCCGGTCCATGCGCTGCAGCGTCAGCGCGAGCTGGCCCTTCAGGAGCGGCGAGTGCGCCTTCCAGCGGGCGAAGGAGTAGTCGAGGAGCTTCCGGCGATAGGCCTCGTCGAACGCCGGTCCGTACCAGCCGGCGTCCGGGTAGGAGGACAGCACGTAGTTGACGAACGTCGCGTACTCGCAGGTGCCCTTGTCGGCCATGCAGCGGTCGATGTCGCGGCGGATCTCGGCCCCGGCGTACTTCCACGCGGCGAGCGCCATGTCCTTCGGCACGTCGACTCCGAACTCGAGGGCGTGCGCGAAGCCGTTGAGGATGTAGAGCGTCATGTACGGCGAGGGCGGCCCGCCCGGCCACCAGGGGAACCCTCCCGAGTCGGTCTGCGCCTGGCGGAGCTTCGCGAGCGCGGAGTCCCGGTCGGCCTTCGCGATCCGCGGATCGAGGACGCGCGTCAGGTCCGCGCCGGGCTTTCCGCCCCGGGCCTCCTCGAGCCACGGCGTCTCCTCGAGCTGCATCTTCCGGTTGGGGTCGGCCGCGTCCCACGGCTCGAGCCGGGTGTCGCGCTTCGAGAGCTCCTGCGCCATCGCCGCGACCGCCGGGTAGTCGCGGAAGACCGACGAGACGATTCCGGTCGAGAGGAAGCGGTTGAGCGTCTGCTCGGTGCACTCGTAGGGATAGTTCACGAGGTACGGCAGCGCCGACAGCACCGAGTAGAAGAGTTGTCCGTCGACCGTGACGACGAGCTGCTCGTCGATGCGCGACGGATCGTCCGACTTCGCCATGTCGGCGAAGGTCAGTGTCCGCCGCTCGCCGCCGCGGAGCGCCGCGAACCTCGACTGCGCGAGCTGCATGCGGCCCGGAAGAACGGGCACCGGGCGCCGCTCCCCGTCCGACAGGTCGCCGGCGATGGCCGTCGCCTGGATCGCGTAGGAACCGACGCGACGCGGCGTCGACAACCGGAACGTCACGTCCGCCCCGGCGCCCGCGGCGGCGGAAAACGGAAGCGTCGCGCGCTCCGCCGAGAGGCCGAACTCCGTCAATGCGCTCGCGTTCGTAGAGGTGTCGAGGATCTCGAGCCGCACGCGGCCCGACAGCCCGCCCTCGGACGCGTTGTTGACGACGACCTTGAGGTCCGCCGTGTCGCCCTCGCGGAGGAACCTCGGGACGTAGGGCCGGACCATCAAGTCCTTGACGCTCCGCGTCTCCTTCTGGACCGAGCCGGCTTTCAGGTCCTTCGTCACGGCGTGGACCCAGACGCTCCAGGACGTCACCGAGTCGGGGACCGTGAATTCGATCGAGGCCGAGCCGTCGGCTCCGGTCAGGAGCTGCGGCTTCCAGAACGCGGTCTCGGAGAAGTCCGCGCGAATCGCGACGGGAGCGGCGGCGTCGGCCCGGGCCTTGCTCTCCTCCTTGAGACGAACCTCGGCGTTCTGCCGGCCGGGCGCGGTGTTGGCCGCGAGGTCACCCTCGGCGACCGGCGCGGAGGCCGGTGCGGCGGCGTCGACCGACTGCCGACGCCTTCGCCATCGCCATCATGCCGCGCCGCCCCGGCCCGCCGAAGGCGTAGCCGCCGGGGAACTTCAGCGTGTCGGGCCGAAGCGGCGGATAGGCCGGCAGTTCTGGGAAGTTTCCGCGCACGTGCCCGAAGTACGACTCGCCGAGATTCGAGTTGCTCGGCCAGACGCCCGTGTGCGACGGGTACAGCGAGAGCGGGTTCGGCGGGGAGTAGGGCGCGAAGGCGTCGAGGCTCCGGTCGTACATGCTGGCGAGGAGTTCCGCCGCGGCCGCCTCGACCGGCGCGCCGCCCGGGGCCTCGACCTTGACCGTCCACGTCTCCGCCTGTCCCGGCCGGAGCTTGTCGCGGAAAGTAGCGAAGCTGACCTTGAGCTCCTTGTCGTCCCACGGCACGAAGACGGTCTGGGTCTGCGTGACGAGCTGGTGGTCCCGGACCATCGTCAGCTTGACGGCGAATCCTCCGCGATGCCTCTCCTCGATCGGGATCTCGATGACCGCCGCCGACTTCCCCGCGACGAGTGTCCGGCGCTCGACGGCCGTCCCGTCCCGATCGATCTCGAAATACAGGTTCTGGCCGGGCAGGCCCGACGCCGCCAGGAGCCGAGCCGTCCCGCCGACCGGGACCGAGGGTGCCTCGACGAGAAGGACGGCCGGAAGCGCGAGCGGCGTGCTCCCGGCGGCGACGACGATCTCGCGCGGCGCCTCGTACTCGGCGCCGAATTCGTCGCGGGTCCGGTAGACGAGGCGGTAGGCGCCGGCGGGAAGGTTCGCGACCGCGATCCGCGCGATGCCCTTCGCGTCGTGCGTGAGGTCGCCCTGCGCCACCTCGACGCCGTTCTTCCACTGCGCCATGACCTGCTCCGCCGCGTACCCGGTCTGCCACCGGGGGCGCAGAGCGTCGCCCGGCGTCCGGAGGCCGCCCTTCGCCGTCTCGGTCGGATCCGGCGGAAGGTCCGCCGGGAGCGGCGCCTCGGACGGTTGCTCGAGGCGGAAGAGGCGCCACCCGCCCTGACCCGGGCGCGGCGCCCCGTCGAGGTTCGTCCGGACGACCGTGACCTCGGACCGGCCGCCCGCGCGCAGGAACCCGCCGGGCAGGTCGATGCGCGCCTCGACCGCGACGAATCCGAGTCGGAAGGTGCGCGTCGCCGAGCGGGTCTCGCCGCCCTCGTCCGAGGCGTCGGCGGAGACGGCGTACTGATAGGTCGTCGCGCTCTGGCCGGCGAGCCGCTCGTCGGCTTTCGGCGTGAACGCGATCGTGAACGAGCCGTCTGCCTGGAGGGCAGAGCTGCCGGCCGCGATCGTCTCCGTCCGGACCTCGGGGTGGAATCCTCGCCACCAGAACCACCACGGGAAGCTCGGCGTGCGTGTCACGTTCCAGCGCACGGTGCCGGAAGAGACCGGCAGGCCGAAGTAGTAGCGCGCCTCTCCGGTCACGCGCGCGGGCCGGTTGAGGCGGAGGGCTTCGGTCGAGAGCTTCAGCGTGACCTCGAAGGTCGGCCGCTTGTACTCCTCGACCCGGACGGTCGCGCCGCCGCCGCCGTCGAGCGAGGTCGAGACCCGCCACGCGCCGAGCGCCCGACCGGCGGGAATCGCGAACTCGCCCGCCGCCGTCCCGAAATCGTTCGTCGTCACCGAACGGCCCTCGACCGACTGGCCGTTCTGGTCGTAGAGCGTGACCGTCAGCGGCGACCGGGGAAAGGCTCGGAACCGGCCCGAGCGGGCGTCGCCCTGGTAGGCGAGCACCTTCCAGAGGATCTTCTGGAGCGGCCGATAGACGCTCCGGTCGGTGAAGACGAGCGACGCCGTCGTCGGACCTCCACCCGTCCCGGCACGCCAGCCGTAAGGCGTTCCGCTTCCGACGGCGAGGTCCGCTCCGCGGCGGGCGAAGACGAAGCGTTCCGCCCAGCCCCGCTCGGCGGGAAAGTCGAGGGCGGCCCGGCCGTCGCGGTCGGTCACGGCCTCGCCGATCCGTTCGGTCGACGTCGGATTCCAGCGGCCTTTCAGGACGGTGATCGCGACGCCGTCGAGCGGGCGCCCCGTTTCACCCGACAGGGCGAGGACCTCGATCTTCTGGCGCCCGCCGGCGCCCGGCGCGGCCGCCGTCTCGACCAGGACGAGGTCCGAGAGCAGGAATCCCGCCGCGACGACCGGAAACCCGCGGCCCGCCGAGAAATCCGGATCGCCCGAAGCTGCGACGACGTAGTAGCCCTTCGTCCGCATCGGCGGAACGACGAATGTCTGATGGTCGAGGTAGTCCGGCGTCGCCGGAAGGACGGCCGACCACTCCGCGGAGGGACGTCCGGACAGAACACGCTCGAGCTCCTGGCCCTGCGGCAGGATGTTGCGCAGGTCCTTCTCGGAGGCGACGCGCGACGGCAGGTCGATCGCGTAGGCGCGGAAGGAAAGCCTCGCGACGTTCTTGTGCCGCACGAGGATCGACCGGCGATCCGGGCCGTCGCTCTTCATCGTCGTCAGCTGGTAGGCCGGCGCCTCGATGCGCTCGACGATCGCGAGGCAGCGCCTTCCGCCGGGCGAATCCGGAAAGGCGCGCCGGCCCTTCTGCGCGGCCTCGCGGGCGCGGGCGAGGCGGTCGGGCCGGTTTCCCTGCTCGAGCAGCTCGGCGAGCTGGGACTCTCCCATCGCGAACCAGGGCAGCGACGCCATCGCCGGAAGACGGTCCTCGAGGTCTCGGGAGATGGTCTCGCGGTCGCTCTGCCCCGTGAAGGAATCGGCGAGCCGGCGCTCGCGCTCGAGGCGCGCCTCGAAGGCCGCCTCGCGTTCGCCGCGGCCGGCGTGCCATCCCTCGAGGTCCGCGAGGACGGCGACGAGCCGTGTCAAGGGATGCGTCGCGGGGTCGTCGAGCCGGACGGCGGCGGTCGTCTTCGCGTCGGCGCGCAGGAGCTCCGGCAGGTCCAGCGTGAAGACGGCGTTCGACTGCGCCGGGCTCCAGCCCGAGGAATCCGCCAGCAGCGCGGCGAAGAAGTAGCCGACCGCATCGCGCAGCGTGTCGCGAATCCCGGGCGGGTAGTCGTTCGGCTGGACGAAGTCCGACAGGGCCTGGACTTTCTCGCCGCCGAGCGCCTCCCGCTCCTTCCAGAGCGCGACGTAGACCCGCGCGGCCTCGTCGTAGATCTGCTCGCGCGTCCAGGCCTTGAGATCCACCGCGCCCGTCGACTCGACCCGCTCGCGCCGGGAGATCTCCCACGAGTACATCTGCGCGTAGTTCACGAGGGACTGCGCGTAGAAGAGCTGGAGCGCCGTGCGCGAGAGAAGGTCCGGCGGCCACGGCTCGTCCTTGAGGAACCGGACCGCGGTCTCGTAGCCGTGGAGGCCCGTGCGGAGCTGGACCGACCGGATGAGCGCTTTCGTCCAGTCGGTGGAGTCGCGCCGCGCCTTCGCCGACTGCAGGAGCGCGTCGACCTGCCGCGAGGCCTCCTCGAACTTCTGCTCCGAGACGAGCCGGTCGACCTCCCTCCAGGAGGCGGGAGACGCCGGAGCGGGTGTCGGCGTGCGCGTCGCCGCGACCGCGACGGCGGCTTTCTTCTGCGGAGGCGCGGTCGACGCCGTTCCTGCCAGCGCCGCCAGCGCCGACGCCGCCGCCACTCCGACCCATCGTCCGGGCGCGCGCATTCCCGTCATTCTGCCAACACAGGAACCCGCCCGCCCCCAAAAAGTTCCTGGGTTCCTGGGGTCAGCCCTGCAAGTCTGAAAGTTGGTGCCTGACCTGACAGTCTGAAAGATTGAGCTGAAGTGTCATTCTTTCAGGGCTGACCCCACTAGTGCTGGAAGGCGTAGGAAAGCTTGATGAGGAACTGGCGGTTCTGGGGGCGGAGGTCGACGTAGTTGGTCTCGAAGAGGGCCCGGTTGTCGCCGTAGCCGACGTAGAGCACGGTCTGCCAGTTGAGCTTGTAGGAGAAGAGGGCCGAGCCGGAGAACTCGGACTCCTTCGGCAGGACGGGAACGCTCCAGAGCGATGGGTCGCGGGTCGTCTCGATGTACTGGCCGATCACGCGGAACAGCATTCGGGAGTTGAAGACGTAGATCGCCTTGGCGCGCGCGACGGTGGCGGTGAAGAGACGTCCCGAGCGCCCGTCCACGGTCTCGTCGATCCACTGGCGCTCGCCAACGAGGTCGAGGCCCAGGTGGTCCGTCGGGCGGATCGTCGCGGTCATCGTCAGCGAGCCGCCGCTCCCGACGCGCACGTTGGAGACGTCGGGCTGGTCGCCGTAGTTTCCTGCAAACGTCAGCCGCGGAACGAGGCGCGACGGCGAAGCCTGCAGCGTCCAGACGAGGCGGTCGAACTCGAGCGTCTGCCCGTCGATCCGGACAGCCTCGAAGTTGTAGTCGATCTCGCCGCGCAGGCTCCACTGCCCCTGAAAGGAGATCCCCGGGAAGTAGCGGCGCGAGATGAGGTCCCCCTCGCGGTCGGTCGCATAGTTCCCGCCCACGAGCGGGCGCAGCCGCGAGAAGAAGCCCGTCGGGAAGAAACGGTATCCGAGTCCCGCCTCCCCCTCGCGATACCCGACCTGGGGAACGAATCCATCGTCGGCGATGAAGCCGGGCGCGAAATCGTCGTAGCTCAGGTTCCAGTCCCAGTGCCGCGTCGAGTGGGTCCACGCCGTCGTCCAACCGAAGCCCGACTGGTTCTGCCCGGTCCAGCCGGGGTAGAGGTCGGGGCGGTCCGGGTTCTTCGAGAAGCTGTAGAGGTACTGCCCGTTGACGACGTCGTTCGCGCCCGCCTGCAGGTGGAAGTCACCGCCCACGACATAGTTGTAGCCGCCGCCGTCGGCGCCGTCGATGGACCGCGCGGTCCCCATGAACCCGGCGAAGGAGTCGCCGAGGTCCTGGCGCACGCGCAGGATCGCGACGGTCGACTGATAGTCCTGGGGAGCGACGTCCGAGAACACCGGTCCCGGGATGATGACCGTCCCCCCGCCCCGGTCGTTGCCGACGAGGGCAATGTAGTTCGTCCCGCTCGTCTTGCCGGTGACCCGCGCGCCCCAGAGGGGCGAGGTGATCGTTCGCGTGTAGACCGCCTGGATCGGAGTCTGCAGCAGATCCACGTGCTCGAGGAAGAACGGGCGCTTCTCCGGGTAGAAGAGCGCGAAGCGCTCGTTGACGGAGATCTGGGCCGTGTCGGACTCGATCTGGGAGAAGTCGGGGTTGATCGTCGCGTCGACGATCGTGTCGGCGTCCGGGAGCCACTTCGCGTCCAGCCCGACCTTGCCCTTGGTCGTCGTGTCGTCGTCGGCGAGCCCGTTCGATCCGGCGTACGTCTTCGTGCTCGTGACCGCACCGTACGGCGCGAGCACCCAGTGCGCGCCCTTGGACAGTCCGGTGATTCCCTCGATCGTTGCCGACTGGCACAGGAAGCAGCTCGAGCCGCGCGGCACCCGCACGTTGTAGAACTGGTAGTTCCGGTCGCGGGGCCAGACGCGGTAGAGCATCAGCGCCCAGTCCTGCGGCTCTTTCTCCGGGTAGCGGAGCGAGGACAGCGGGATCGCGACCTCGGCGACCCAGGAGTCGGTGCCGATCCGGCCGGCCGACTGCCAGAAGTAGTCCGGGCCGAAATCCTCGGTGAAGGTCCCCTCGTTGAAGACCGAGTCCGCCTGGATGCCGCGCGGTCCGATCCAGAAGTCGATCGCGGAGTGGTTCTGGTTCTCGACGTCGAGCAGGACGCCGACGTAGTCCTGGTCGTCGTTGATCCCGTCGCGGTCGACGTAGGGGGCGCGGATCTTGGAGACGTCGGGCTCCTCGGACCAGAACGAGGCATAGAAGAAATCGTCGTCGTAGCCGATCCGGGCGATCGTCCGGACCGGCGGCGTCACGTTGTCGCCGGGATTGATCTCGTAGATCAGCGGAACCTCGGTGGCCTCCGCCCAGCCGGGGTCCGAGAGGTCGCCGTCGACCTTGATCGGCGTGGTGATCCGGCCGAGCTTGAGCTTCGGCTTTTCGGGCTCCTCGGCGGGGAGGAGAAAGGACGGCGCGCACACCACGGCCACGGCGGCCAGCGCTCGGAGCCTCATTGTCGTGATCCTACGGGTTTCGAGAAGGGAAGGTTGCGCCTGACCGGAAGTCACGGTGGGGTCAGGTCTGGATTTTTCGGATCCCGGCTCCGTGTCCAGGCGAGGCGTCCCGAAGCCGAAAATTCGAGACCTGACCCCCTGGTTTTTCGGATTGTTCTAGCGGAAATCGTGGCTCGGGAGGCGCGCGAACTCGGGGATCGTCCAGAACTGCTCGGCCTTGACCGACAAGGAGCCGTCCTGTCGCTGGAGCTTTCCCTTCACGACGAGGGCCCCCGACCCGACGACCACGGCGCGCTGCTCGCGGAAGAGGTCGGGCCGGACGATCGCCTGCAACATACCGGTCTCGTCCTCGAGCGTCAGGAAGACGAACCCCTTCGCCGTCCCCGGCCTCTGGCGCACGATGACGGCGCCGGCCGCCGTGACCCGGTCGCCATCCCGCTGGCGACGAAGCTCCGACGCCGACAGAACGCCCCGGCGCGCCAGCGACTTGCGCAGGTGCGACAGCATGTGCGGTCCCGTCGTGATCTCCGTCGTCGCGTAGTCGGCGCGGGTCTCCTCGATCGGCGACATCTCGGGCAGCGGTGAGGGGTCGTCCGTCGGGATATCCGCAAAGAGCGGCCCGGCCTCGCGGGCGACCTTCGCCACCTGCCAGAGCGCGGCCCGACGCGTCCGCCCGAACGCCGCGAGCGCTCCGGCGTGGGCGAGGAGCTCGAGCTCCCCGTCGCGCAGGCGGCAGCGGCGGGCGAGGTCGTCGATCGAGACGAAGGGCGCCGCCGCCTGGGCGCGCTCGATCGACTCGCCCGTCTCCTGCTTCAGGCCCTTGACGAAGCGCATCCCCAGCCGGACGCCCCCGCGCTCCCACCGGCACTTCCAGCCCGAGGAGGCCACGTCGACGGGCCAGACCCGCGTTCCGTGGAGCTGCGCGTCCTTGACGAGTGTGGCCGGGTGGTAGAAGCCCATCGGCCACGCGTTCAACAACGCCGCGAGAAACGCCGCCGGATGGTGCGCCTTCAGGTACGCGCTCGCGTACGCGATCAGCGCGAAGCTCGCCGCGTGCGACTCGGGAAACCCGTAGAGCGCGAAGGACGTGATCGACTTGACGATCTGCTCCTGGGCCTCGGGACCGATGCCGCGCTCGGCCATCCCCTGGCGCAGCCGCGCCTCGATCGACTCCATCCGCTCGACCGAGCGCTTGAAGCCCATCGCCCGCCGCAGCTCCTCGGCTTCGCCGCCCGAAAATCCCGCCGCGACCATCGCCATCTTCAGGATCTGCTCCTGGAAGAGCGGAACGCCGAGCGTGCGCTTCAGGATCGGCTCGAGACAGGGGTCCGGGTACTCGACCTTCGCCCTTCCCTGCCGGCGTTCGAAGAACGGCCGGACCATGCCGCCGACGATCGGCCCGGGCCGGATGATCGCGACCTGGACGACGATGTCGTAGAAGCACTTCGGGGCGTTTCGCGGCAACGAAGCCATCTGCGCGCGGCTCTCGACCTGGAAGAGGCCGACCGTATCGGCCGCGTTCAGCATCCGATAGACCGCGGGGTCGTCCTGCGGCAGATGCGCCAGGTCCACCTCGACCTTCTCGTGGGTCGAGATCATCGGGATCGCCTCCTCGATCGCGGCGAGCATCCCGAGGCCGAGCAGGTCCACTTTCACGATCCCGAGGTCCGCGCAGTCGTCCTTGTCCCACTGCACGACGACGCGCCCCGGCATCGAGGCCGGCTCGAGCGGAACGACCTCGTCGAGCCTTCCCGCCGCGACGACGATCCCGCCCGAGTGCTGGCCGAGGTGGCGCGGGAGGTTCTGGATCTGGAGAAAGAGGCGCAGGAAGTGCCGCGCGCGCCGCTCCTCCGGATCGAGACCCGCCGCGCGGACCTCCCGGGCGAGCTCTTCCGGCGGATCGCGGATCTCGCCGAAGTTCCAGCCCCCGAGCTGCTTGGAGAGCGCGTCCACCTGCTCCGGCGAGTAGCCGAGGGCCTTGGCGGTCTCGCGCGCCGAGGAGCGGTCGCGGTAGGTGATGACGTTGGCCGTCATGCCGGCGCCGTGGGGGCCGTACTTCTCGTAGACGTGCTGGATGACTTTTTCGCGCTGGTCCCCCGACGGGAGGTCCAGGTCGATGTCGGGCCACTCGCCGCGTTCCTCCGAGAGGAACCGCTCGAAGAGGAGCTCCATCTTCACCGGATCGACGGCCGTGATCGAGAGCGCGTAGCAGACGGCGCTGTTGGCGGCCGACCCCCGGCCCTGCGCGAGGATGCGGTTCTCCATGCAGAAGCGCACGATGTCCCACACGATCAGGAAGTAGCCGGCGAGATCGAGCTTCTCGATCATCGCGAGCTCCTTCTCGATCTGCGCCTGGGCCTTCGCCGTCAGCGGCCGGAAGCGTGCGCGGGCGCCGTTCCAGGCGACCTGCCGCAGGTACGAGGACGGCGTCTCGCCGGGCGGCAGCGGGTAGTCCGGGAACTTGTAGCCGAGGTCCGCGAGAGTGAAGTCGAGCCGGCGCGAGAGATCGACGGCCGCGTCGAGTGTTCCGGGCAGGTCGGAAAACAGTCCGGCCATCTCGGCCGGGCCCCGGAAGTGCCGCTCGCGCTGCGCGGCGAGGAGGCGGCCCGCGCGGTCGAGCGCCGTGTGGTGGCGGATGCAGGTGAAGACGTCGTGGAGCTCCTTGTCCTTCTTCCGCGCGTAGCGCACGCCGTTGGAGGCAAAGAGCGGGAGCCGCAGCCGCCGCGCGATATCCACGAGCGCCTGGTTGCGCCGCTCCTCCTCCCGGAGACGATGCCGCTGGAGCTCGACGTGGAGCCGTCCCGGGAAGATCGCGCCGAGCCGTTCGAGCAACGCCCGCGCCGCGTCGGGCCCGCCCCCCGCGAGCGAGCGAGCGACGGGCGACTCGTCGCCGCCCGTCGCGACGTGCAACCCCTCCGCGTGCGCGGCGACCTGTTCGAGCGTGACCGCGGTCTCGCCCTTCGGTTTGCCGAGCGCGCCGGCGGTGATGAGACGGCAGAGGTTCCGATAGCCAGTCCGATTCTCGACGAGGAGTGTCAGTCGCGGTCCTTCGCCTGCCGCCTGCCTCCTGCTTCCTGCCTCCTCGCCCTTCCTGCCTCCTGCCTCCTCGCCGAGCGTCACCTCCGCCCCCACGAGCGCCCTCACCCCCGCCGCCTTCGCCGCCTTCCAGAACCGCGGCGCACCGTAGACGCCGTTGCGGTCGACGAGCGCGACGGCCGGGATCTCCAGGCGCGCGGCCTCCTCGACGAGGTCCTCCGGCAGCGATGCGCCGTCGAGGAACGAGAACGCGGACGCGGCGCGCATCTCGACGTAGGGGCGCGGCGCCGGCGGCGCGAGCTTCAACGGGCGCGGAAAGTCGCGCTGCCGGAGCTTCTCCTTGCGCGCCCCCGCCGCGACGATCAGCGAGAGAGGATCCGCCTCCGCGTGGCGCTCCCCGCAACTCGCGTTGCCGACTCCCAGGTTGCGGGACGGCGGCATTTCCGGAGGGCTTCCCGAGGGTCGCGTGCGCTTGTCGGCCACCCCGGAACGATAGGCGGTAAAAAGGCGTAAGTCAACCGGCCCCGTCGGTCCCTAACGCGCCCCGGGCTTCTCCTCCGCGGCCACGGCCAGGCGAAGCCCCCGGCTCCGCCCGACCGACTCGCGATAGCCGAGCTCCTCCCGGATCCTCCGGGTATCGGCGACGAGATCGTGGGAGAAATCGAAGGGCTCGACGAGCTCCGGCGGAAGCTCATCGCGCGAGAGCTCCCGCACCTCGCCCCGCCACCCCGCCGCCGCGCTGATCGCCCGAATCCAGTCGGCTTCGCCCAGGGCGTCCGGTTCGCCCACGTTGTAGACGCGCCCGGCCGCTTCCGTCCTCGTCGCGGCCAGGGCGATCGCGTCGGCCACGTCCTCGACGTACCCCCGCGTCCATCGCCACCGCGCCTTGGCCAGGTCGACCGGAAACGGCCCGGACGCGCGCCACATGCGGTCGAGGTAAGGCTGAAGGCGGCGGTGCGGATCTCCCGGGCCGTAGACGCAGGGCAAACGCAGGATCGTCACGGGCGCATCCGCGAAGCGAACGACGGCCGACTCGACCAGCACCTTGTCGTAGTCGTACGCGATCTCGCCGGGCTTCGCGATCGCACGATAGGGATGGCGGCTCGTCCTCAGCGCGGAGGTCTCGGTCAGGGGCGACGGGTCCGCCGCGCCGCTCTCGAGGCGCAGCAGCCGGCCGTACGCGGCGTACACGTCCTGGCTCGAGAGAACGACGAGGCGGCCCGCGATGCCGCTGAATGCTTCGGCCAGCGCCCTCCCGTCCGCCTCGCTGTAGGCGATCGTGTCGACGACGACGTCGGGCGCGAAGCGACGGAACTCGTCGCGATGGGTCGCGAGTTGCGCTCGATCCCCCCGGATCGTCTCCGCGCCGCCCGAATCCGCGCCGCGGTGGAAGGCCGCGACGGCGTGCCCCTGCGCCAGCAGCCGCCGCACCACCGCCCCGCTGACGAATCCGGTCCCCCCGACCACGACGACGCGCATGGGGTCAGCCCTGCATTCTCTGACTTTTCGTGCGGCTCAGCCCTCGACGCCGACGCTCGCGCTGCGCCGCTCGAGCAGCGCGACGTCCCGCCAGACGCCGGCGAGCTTGCCGAGCTTTTCGCGCACCCCGACGACCCGGAACCCGCAGGCCTGGTGGATCGCGAGCGAGGCCGTGTTCTCCGGGAAGATCCCGGCCTGGAGCGTCCAGACACCGGCCTTCTCCGACGCCTCGACGAGGGCCGCGAGCAGGGCGCGTCCGACGCCCCGACCGCGCGCCGCCGCGGCGACGTAGACGCTGACCTCCGCCACGCCACCGTAGGCGCACCGGTCCGAGACGGGCGAGAGCGCCGCCCAACCGAGAACACTCCCGCCGCCGCGCGCGACGAGCCGGCAGTCCGGACGGTGTTTCGCGTCCCACGACTCCCACGGAGGCGGAGCGGCCTCCATCGTCGCGTTGCCGGTCGCGATCCCCTCGGCGTAGATGCGGCGCACCCCGTCCCAGTCGCCGGGCGTCATCGGCTCGACACGGAAGGCCGCGGAGGACGGAGCGGAGCTAGACGTCCATGTACTCCGGAGCGTAACCGGACATGAGGCTCCCCTTCGGAAGGATCGTGCGGCCCGACCCGCCGGCCGAGTCCTCGCCGGTCTTGACCCAGTGCCAGGCGTGAAGGATGTCGGGGGCGTGGTAGTAGCGCGTCTCGGCCTGGATGAGAACGGTGCCGCCGAGGATCTCCGCCTTCAGCTCCTCCCACTTGTGGGCGCCGACGACGGCCACGCGCTCGATGTGCGCGGAGTACTTCGAGAGGAACTTGATCTCCTCCCAGCGGGCGTTCCACTCGGTCCGGTCCATCTCCGAGAGGTCCGCCAGGATCCCGATCGTGCGCTTCCCGCGTTCCTTGATCGCGAACTCGAGCTGCGGCAGAAAGGCCGCGACTTCCTCGGCCGTGACCTTGCCCTTGGCCCGGAAGCCGAAGGCCCGCCCCTCGCTTTCCTTCAGTCTCTCGATCATGCGTTGCGGTCCCCTTTCGAGCGTCGGCCGCAACATATCTCAGACTCCGCGGCCGGCCTTCCCCGTCAGTTGCCGGCGATGGTGGTTCGCGTGCGAGGTCAGGATCCGCACCGCGTCGACCGCCGGGAGCTTCCCGAAGTAGGCGTGCGTCAGGCGCACGGGCCGCTCCCGGCACGCATGCTCGAGGCGCTCGAGGAAGGTCGCCGCCTGCTCGGAGAGGCGGACCGCCGCGCGCTCGGGGTCGGACGAGGCCTCGGACGGACGGATCTCGCGCGGGGCCGGCGCTCCCTGCGGAAAGCCGCCTCGCCGGATCTTCGGGAGGACCGTCCAGCGCAGCGCCAGCCGCTTCCACCACGACAGCCGGATCGCGAAACCCGGGCCGCCCGCGAGCTCCGAGAGCGGCGGCGCGTACGAGACCGCGAGGTGCTCGGCGATCTCGGCGCGCGTCCACCCGCCGGGCCGCGCGGACCGTCCCCAGTCGTCCCGAGGGACCCCGCGGATCGTCGCCACGCAGTCGGCGACGGCTTTCCGGTGCTCGTCGGCCGCGGAAGCGAGGGCCCTCGCCCCCCTCATGCCGACGCGGACTCCTTCCCGCGCCGCACCGCCTGGCGTTCGAACGCGTTGTCTTCGTAGAGACGCCGTCCGCGGGCCAATGCCGCGAGGCTCGACGCGGCGTAGGCGATCGGGAAGAGGAAGCCCCACCGCTCGTACTGCGCGACGTGGACCCGCTCGTGCGCGCGGCACACCTCGAGCTCCCGTTCGCCCGCGCCGAGCACCACGTGGCCGAGCGTGATCGCGTGGATGGAGAACCACGGCAGCCCCCGCGTGAGCAACGGCCGCAGGATCCCGCCGCCCGCCTCGAGGACGCCGTTCTCGATCCGCACCCGTCCCCCGGTCAGGGCCGCCGCCGCGGCGAACGGCAGCGCGGCGAGCGAGACCGGTCCGGCCCAGAGATAGGCCGGCAGACGACTCACGGGGCCCCGGCCATTCCCGCCTCTCCGCCCTCCGGCCCGTAGAACATCACCCACACGACGAGATCGTCGGTGAAGTTCTCGAACCGGTGCTCGGAGAACGCCGGGACGAACAGAACGTCTCCCGGCCCGAACCGATCGACCGTCGAACCGTTCCGGAACTCGCCGCTCCCGGCCATGACGACGTAGAGCTCGTCGCGGGTGTGGGGCTTCTGGGGATCGGTGCCGCGCGGGGCGTAGATTTCGACCTCCAGGCTTCCGTGCTCGAGGACCTTCACGAAGCGGTCGCCGCCGGGTCCCGGAAGCTGCTTCAACGCATCGGCGAGACGGACTCGCCACTTGTCGCGGTACATCGCGGTCTCCTTTTCGGCGCACCCGCCGCGCCGCCGATTCTTACATTTCTTCGAGCGTCCGGCCCTTCGTCTCCCGCACGAACCTGAGCACGAGAACGAACGACAGCGCCGCCGCGGCCGTGTAGAGACCGTACGCCAGCCCGAGGCCCATCCGCGAGAGCCCCGGGAACGTCAGCGTGACCAGCCAGTTCGCGATCCACTGCGCCGCCGCCGCGAGGGCAAGCGCCGCCCCGCGGATCCGGTTGTTGAACATCTCGCCGAGCAGGACCCACACGATCGGTCCCCACGAGAAGCCGAAGGCGAAGACGTAGAGATTGGCGGCGACGAGGGCCGCGGTCCCGTGCACGCCGGTGAGCACCGGCGAGCCGGTCGGATCGAGCGGCGCGCTCGCGAAGAGGACCGCCATCGTGCCGAGGGTCAACGCCATGCCGACCGAGCCGGCGAGAAGAAGGGGCCTTCGCCCGAAGCGGTCGACGAACGCGATCGCGATGAGGGTCGTGACGATGTTGATCACGCCGGTGATCGTGCTGATGCGCATCGAGTCCGCCTCGGTGAAGCCGACCGAGTGCCAGAGCGCGGTGCTGTAGTAGAAGATGACGTTGATCCCGACGAACTGCTGGAAGACCGAGAGCCCGATCCCAACCCACACGATCGGGAGCAGCAGGCTCTTCGGCGAACGCAGGTCCGCCAGCCGCGACGGGCGGTGCTCGACCAAGGTCTTCTGGATGTCGGCGATCCGCTCATCGACCCCGGGCTCCCCGATCCGCGCCAGGACGGCGGCCGCCTCGGCCGAACGATCCGTCGCGACGAGGTAGCGCGGCGACTCCGGGATGAAGAAGGCCCCGAGGCCGTAGATCATGGACGGGATCACCTCGACCCAGAACATCCACCGCCAGGCCGGCACGCCGAACCAGAACGGCGCGTCGGGCGACCCGGCCGTGTGCGCGATCAGGTCGTTGACGCCGAGCGCCAGGAAGATGCCGACGACGATCGCGAGCTGCTGAAGCGATCCCAGGCGACCCCGGATGCGCGCCGGCGCGACCTCCGCGATGTAGGCGGGCGCGATGACGCTGGCGGCGCCGACCGCGATGCCGCCGAGGAAGCGCCAGGTCGAGAAGGCCAGCAGGCTCTGGGCGATGCCCGAGCCGAGCGAGCTGACGCGCGAAGAGGAGGGCCGTCAGGCGCATCGCCTGGACCCGGCCTGCCCGGTCCGCCACTCGTCCGGCGATGAGTGCGCCGACGGCCGAGCCCAGCAGCGCCGACGCGATCGCGAAGCCGAGCCGGCCGGGGTCAGCCCCGAAGTGCCGCTCGAGCGCGCCGACCGTCCCGTTGACGACCGCCGTGTCGTAGCCGAACAGGAATCCGCCGAGGGCGGCGACCGCGGAGATGAACGCGACGTAGCCGACGGTCGTGCCGGGCGCCCGGGACGATCTACGGCTCATCGAGAAACTCCTCCGCGATGGCCGGCGCCCGGCCGGTGAACGATTCGTCGCTGTTGACGAGCAGGGCGACCACGAGACGCTCGTCCGGGTAGATCACGAGGTTGGCGGTCCCGCCCATCGCGCCGCCGGAATGCCGCACCCGCCGACGGCCCTTCGCGTCGCGGTCGACCGTCCACCCGATGCCGTACTCGGTGTCCTTCCCGTCCTTCGTCTTCTGCGACGTCCACAGGAGGGCGAGGGTCTCGGGCTTGAGCAGCCGGCCCTCGAGCAGCGCGTTGCCGAAGGCGACGAGGTCTTCCGCGGTCGACAGGAACCCTCCCCCGGCCCACTTGTAGCTGTTGTCGACGTAGGCGGCGTTCCGGACGGCGCCGGTCGAGTCGTCGCGCGTGTAGAAGCGGGCGCGGCCCGGAACGATCGGCGTCGGATCGTCCGCCGCGGTGTGCGTCATGCCGGCCGGAGCGAAGACGCGCTTCTGCATGAAGGCGAGAAACGGCTCGCCGCTCGCTCCCTCGATCACCGCGGAGATCAGGTTCCAGCCGTAGGACGAATAGGAGAACTTCGTCCCGGGTTCGAAGATCAGGGCGTCCTTTTCGAAGATCGCGAGGCCGGCGCGCACCGTGTCGTAGTGGTCGCGGATGTCGAACTCGCCCGCCTCGTAGTGGCGGATTCCGGCGAGGTGCCCGGCGAGCTGCCGCGTCGTGATCGGCCAGGCCTTCCGGGGAAAGTCGGGCACGTAGGCTTGCACCGGGCGATCGAGATCGAGTCGGCCCTCCTCGACGAGGAGACCCAGCGCCGCCGCCGTCAGCGGCTTCGAAACGCTGCCGATCCGCAGGCGCGTGTCGGAGGCGACGGGGACGTCGAGCTCGACGTCCGCGCAGCCGAAGCTCTCGCTCCAGACGATGCGGCCGGCGCGCGACACGGCGATCTGCGCGCCCGGAGCGAGCGTGCGGAACATGCCGAGCTCGACGATCGCGCGCGACCGCTCGATCGCGCCCCCGGACCCGGCGGCCGCGGACGGCGCCGCCTGGGCGAGGACCCTGGCCGACCAGAGCGCGAGGAGGGCCGCGAGGCCCGCGCGCCTCCTCAGCGCCACGCCGCCAGGATCGCGCCCATGAGGACGAGGTAGGCGACCTGGTATGCGGCGTCGATCGCCCAGGCCGAGAGCTTCCGATCGGAGTACATGTTGGCGGCCAGGCCGAGCGTCGCCGCGAAGCCGAGGCCGACGAGGGCGCCGAGCTTGGCGCCGGTCAGCCACGACACGATCCCGATCCGCTGCAGGAGCACGCAGAGCGCTCCGGCCATCACGAGGTTGCACAGGAAGGACACGGTGTAGGCGCGGGAGGCCGAAGCCCGCATCGACTCGATCTTCTCCGCCGTCAGGCCGTTCGCCGCCACCCAGGCTTTCCCGAGGAGCATCGGCGAGTACCAGAGGGCGCCGAGGGTGAACGCCGCCACCGCGGCGACGACGATCGGCAGGACGTGACACGGAGACGACATGGTGACCTCCTCTTTCTCACGACGCGCATTCCTCGACGCGGGCGTGCGGTCGAGGGCCGCGCGCTCTATCCATGGCGGCTCACCGCGATCCAGAGCCCGGCGAGGGCCGCGCAGATGCCGATGCTGACGAAGACGTTGACGAAGGCGGCGGCCGTGGCGACGAGGTATCCCGGCGCGCCGAGACGATAGCTCTTCGTGAACGCCGCGATCATCTCCTCCGTGACGTCGGAGCGGAGCAGCCGCCGCTCGCAGATCGCCGCCTGCCAGAGGAGCCAGAAGGCCACGCCGATCGCGACGAAGGTGCCCGCGTAGAAGGCCGCCGCGGCGGAGGCCGCCGGACGCTCGAGGTACTCGGCGAGGATGGCCGTCGGAAAGGGAACGAAGGTCACGAGAAGCAGCAGCAGGCCGTTCGTGTAGAGAAACCGGGCGTCGGACTTTCGCACCAGGCGGAAGATCGCGTGGTGATTGGCCCACATGATGAAGATCGTCAGAAAGCTCGTCAGGAAGGCCACGTACGAGGGCCAGAGTCCGGCGAGGGCGGCGCACAGCGCGGCGGCGCCGCTCTCCGCCGGCAGGTGAGGGACGCGGATCTCGAGGATCAGCAGCGTGATCGCGATCGCGAACACGCCGTCGCTGAAGGCCTCGATGCGGCCCGTGTCCTTCTCTTCGGCCGGCGGAGCCACGGCCGGGCCGCTACGGCCTGGCGGCCGGCGCCGGGGCCGGAGCGGGGTCGGCGGACGCCAGGTCGGCGACGTAGGCCCATTTCCCGCCCGTCTTCTTCGTGACGTCGACGAAGCGCCCCTTCATCGTGACGGCGTCCCCGCCCTTCTTCGGCTTGAGAGTGAGCGTGAAGTTGCCCCAGCCCGTCGAGAGGTCGCCCGACGTCTGGTAGACCGCGTTTACGATGGTCGCGTCGACGACGGTGTTGGCCGCGAGCAGGCCGGCGTACGCGTCGCGGATCGCCTTCGAGCCGCGGGCCTCCGGAGCGTCCGGCAACCACAGCACGGCGTCCCCCGCGTAGCAGGCCACGAGCGCGTCGACGTCGTTCGCCTTGACCGCTTTCAGCCAGGCGGCGTCGACCGATTTCGCCCCCTCCTCGGCCCGCAGGGCCGCCGCCGAAAGCAAAATTCCGCAAGCCAGAGCCGCCGCCGCAAACCTCGTCCTCATCGTCTTTTGCCCCCTTTTCTTGGGCCGGATCATAGCCGTTCGCCGACTCCGGGGCCTGACCTGCATTTCTGAATCCTGGGAAGCCCGTCAGGACATCGGCCGGCGCAGCTTCGGCCCGGTGAAGATGAAGCCCTGCGACTCGTAGAACCGGACCGTGCGCTCCCACTTCGGACCGGGCGGCGCGGTCACCTCGATTCGACGCCATCCCCGGGCGCGGCCGAAGGTGACCGCCGCGTCCAGCAGCCGGCGACCGATGCCGCTCGACCGGTGCTCGGGTGCGACGTAGAGCTCGTCGATGACGCCATAGCGCCCGCCCGCGTAGATCGCGAAGGTCTCGGCGAGCGTCAGGACCCCGACCGGCTCGTTGCCGCCCTCGCGCGCGAGAAACGCGTGGAACGCGCTCCCGTCGGTCCCGAGCGAGCGCAGCGCGCCGGCTTCGTCGAGCCCGGCGAACTCGGCGGGCGAATCCTCGAGCTCCGCGAGCAGCCGCGCGACCAGGCGGACCACCACGGGCCGGTCCGCCTCGAGGGCCGCGAAAATCTCAACCATGCCGGCTCTCGATCGCGACGCGGACCGGGACCGGCGCGAGCACGCGCTCGAGGTCCGCCGGGGCGATTTCCACGAGAAACCCGCGCCGCCCGCCGTTGATGAGGAAGCGATCGAGCGCGAGGATCGTCTCCTCGACGTAGACGGGCAGCCGGGCCCGCGTGCCGAACGGGCTGACGCCGCCCGGGACATAACCGGTGTGCCTCTCGACCGCCGCCGGGGTCGCCGGCGCGACCTCCCGGGCGCCGATCTGGCGCGCGAGCTCCTTCGTCGAGACCTCACGGTCGCCGTGCATCAGCACGATGAGCGGCTGCGGCCGGCCCTCCCGTCCGCGCGACTCCATGACGAGCGTCTTGACGACGGCATGCTCGTCGACGCCGAGGGCCTCGGCCGAGTGCTTCGTTCCCCCGCGCTCCACGTACGCGTAGACCCGCGGCGCGAACTCGACGCCCGCCGCGCGGAGCGCTCGGACCGCCGCCGTGGCGGGCACGTCCGCCTTCACCGGCACCCGTGAAGAAACAGCGCCCAGACGACCACGGCCAGCCAGCCGAACGCCAGGAGGCTCGCCGCCCCGAGGACGATCGGCCGCTGGAAGAGCGAGAAGGCCTTCTCGAGCGGGGCGCCGCAGCGCACGCAGGTCTGCCGTTCGTCGAGCTTGTTCTCGGCCCGACAGCTCCAGCAGGTCATCGCGTCTGTCCCGCGAGAGCGATCCCGGCGCCGGCCCGCGCGAGAGTGGGAAGGTCCCGGGTCGCGAGACTCAATCGAACTCCATGCGCGGCGGAGCCTGCTCCTCGCCCACGCGTCCGGCCTCGATGTCCGCCTTGAAGTAGTTCTCGCCCTTCATCGGCGCGCCCGCCATCCGGCGCAGCATCGCGAGCTGCCCGATGTGCGTCAGCGCGTCGGCGACGGGCCCCTGGAAGAGCTTCTCCTCGGTCGACCCGAGCGGCCGGCCGGAGGCGAGGCGCGCGTCGAGGCGCGCGAGGCCCGCGTGGAAACGCGTCCACCTCCGCGGCCCACGGCAGCGGCGTCCGAGTCGTGCCAGACGTGCCGGCCGTCGGCGAGCTGGAGCGCCCAGTCGAAGAGATCGTTGACGTGGGCGAGAATCTGCGCCGGCGTGCGGGTTCCCGGCCCCGCCCGGAACCCGGCGAACGTCGCCGGCGCTCCGCGCACCGCCTTGCCGCCCCGGTACGCCACCGTCGCCACCGCGTGCCTCAGCCACATCGGGTCCATCCCTCTCCGATCGTTCCCGGGGACTCTCATCCGCCCTCGAGGTCTCCGAGCTGCGTCAGCATGCCCGAGGTCGTCGACGTTGTCCCAGTGCTCCACGATCCGGTTGTCGCGCAGCCGGTAGAAGTCCATGCCGCGGACGAGGATCGTCTTGCCGGTCGCCGGAATGCCGAGGAACGCGCCGCGGTGCGTGCCGCGCCAGTGGTAACGCGCCGCCACGATCTCGTCTTCGCCGACGAGCTCCTCGAGCGTGAAGCGCACGTCCGGGAACCCCTCGCGCAGGCGCGGTGACCTTCGCCTTGACGCCGGCCGCGCCGGCCGCCTGGCCGGCGGCCGGGCTGTGATCGACGTACGCCGCGCCGACGATCGTGTCGAGGAGGCCGAGCTTGCCGCCGTTCAGCACGTCGTCGAATAGCCGCCGGATGATGTCCTTGTTGGTCTTCGCTCACGTCTGGCCTCCGGTCTCGACGATCTTCGCGGCGATCTCCCGCGCCAGCTTGGCCGCGACCATCGCCGTCATTCCCGACGAATCCATCCGGGGATTGAACTCCACGACGTCGGCGCCCACGACCCGGCCCCGCAGGCGACGGATCACGTCGACTGCCTGGCGCGTCGTCAGGCCGCCGGGTTCGCGGTGCGAGACTCCCGGCGCGCACGAGGGATCGAGGCCGTCCAGGTCGAACGTCACGTACACCGGCGTGTCGAACTCGAGGACGAGGTCATCGCGAAAGTCCTTCATCTCGATCATCTCGACGCCGAACCGTTCGACCTGGGCGCGCTGCGGCGGGGTGGCGGCCCGGATGCCGACCTGCACGAGACGCTGCGCCAGCCGGTTCTCCATGATCCGCGCAAACGGGCAGGCGTGCGAGAGCCGGTTGCCGCCGAACTCGTCGTAGAGGTCGGGGTGGGCGTCGAAGTGCAGCACCGACAGCCGCGGATGCCGCTTCGCGAAGGCGCGCAGGATCGGGTACGTGATCGCGTGGTCGCCCCCGAGGGAGACCGGGGCGTGATCCCGGTCGAGCAAGTGCGTCACCGCGGCCTCGATGCGCGCGAACGTATCCGTGCCGGGCTCCTCGCCGAGGTCGCCGGCGTCGTAAAACGCGGCGCGCGGGAGGTCGACGCCGCCCTCGGTCCACGTGTTCGAGGACTCGCAGAACATCGCCTCGCGGATCAGCGGCGGCGCCTCGGCCGCGCCCCGCAGGTACGACGAGTTCGCGTCGCTGCGGAAGCCGACGAGGGCGAGCCGCGTCACGGCGCCTCGACCGCGGAACCGACGCTCATCGAGACACCTCCCGTCGCGGTCGGATCATAAGTCGCCGGGCGGCAGATCGCGCTCCATGCGGACGACCGGCAGATTCGCGCCGCCCGGCAGCGGGACCTCCATCGCTTCGCGTTCCAGGAAACCGAAAGCGAGGTAGAACGGCACGCCCGGCAGGGTCGACGCGAGCTCGACGCGCTGGAAGCCCGCGGCGCGCGCCGCGTCGAGGCAGGCCTCGAGAATCGCGCGCCCGACGCCCCGCCGCGCGAATCCGGGGTGGACGAAGAAGGCGCGGATCCGGGCGGCGTCGGTCCGCGGATCCAGGAACGGGTCCTCGACCCCCTTCATCTGGTCGCCGCCGTAGAGCGTGCGCCGGCGGCTCCAGCCCCCGCAGCCGGCGAGGAGTCCGACCTCCTCGGCCACGAAGTAGGTACCGTCGGAGATCAGGCGCGTGTCCGGGCCGAAGATGTGGCGAATCGCCGCCTCCGTCTGCTCCTCGGTGTAGAAGCCGCGCGAGAGCTCGCGGGCGGAGCGGGGAATCAGCTCGACGAGCGCCGGCAGATCGCCCATCGTCGCAAGACGAAGCCCGAGCCCGCCTTCCGGGGTCTCGAAACGGACACGCCCGGTCGCCGCGTCTTCCCCGGTCGGCCGAAAGCCGCAGGCCTCGAGCACGAAGACCGAAGGTGCGTTGCCGCGGGTCGTGTGCGCGACGACTTTCCGGACTCCGGGAGTGTCGAGCGCCCGGCGCACCAGGGCGCGCGCCATTTCCGTCGCGTAGCCGCGGCCGCGGTGCTCAGGCGCCACGGAGTACCCGAGCTCGGCGACTCCCTCGGACGGCGGGCCGAGGAATCCGCCCGCGCCCACGAGGGCCGCCGGCGACCCCGGCGCCGCGCGTCGGATGGCGTACCAGCCGTACCAGCCCTCGACCGAAGGGCCGCCCTCGCGCAACCGGCCGCGAAAGAACTCCATCGCGCTCCGGTCGTACTCGCCCGGCGGCCAGCTCGGCGGCACCTGCGCCGAGAGCAGGTCGGCCAGGCGCTCGGGCGCGACGAGCTCGGCTTCGACGTGGGCGAGCGTCGCCGCCACAAGGTCGAGGCGCTCGGTCGAGAGAACGGGCACGACTCCGCCGCTTTCCTAGCGCACCTTCTCGCGCGAGAAGTGCGGGTTCTGGATGATCCCGAAAGGGTTGCCGAACGGGTCCTTGACGACCGCGACGCGAATGCCCTCGCCGACGTCGGCGACGATCCTTGAAGGGCTTCGCGCCGAGCGCGAGGAGCCGCGCGAGCTCGGCCGGGGCGTCGTCGACGGCCCAGTACGCCACGACTCCTCCGGCCGGGCCCGCCCCGCTCATGTCGGGGTCGAGGCCGAGCTCGAAGCCGCCGACCTCGAATCCGACGTAGAACGGCTGGGCGAAGTAGGGCTCGATCCCGAGCGCCCGCGTGTACCACGCTTTCGCCGTCTCGAGGTCCGGGACCTGGTAAATCACCGTGCGGAGCCCCTGGATCATCGGCGCACCCCCTATCGCAGCGGGAGTCTTCGAGCCAATGGAGGAAACCGGGTCATGGGGCCCGACCTGCCTTCCTGACTCTTTCGGCTCCTGACGCGGCCTGACCTGACTTTAGCTGACTCTTTCGACAAAAGAGTCAGGGATGCAGGGCTGACCCCAGGAAGCGGGCCAGGGCCTTGCCGGAGGCGTCGAGGATTCGAGGGCGCCGGAGGCGATCCGCCAGCGGGCGGTCGAATGGAGGGCCTCGAGGAAGCGGCGTTCGAGCTCCATCGCCGGGCAGGCCATCTTCGTCGTCATGAGGGGACCGAACCTGAGCGACTCCCCCGCGAGCGTGTACGCGCCCGAGACGCGATTGCATCCCGCCGAGCCCTGGACCTTGCCGTCGGAGGTGAAGCGGAGCTCGATCGGGCGGCCGCCCGTTTCGGCCGGGACCGCCTCGTTCCCGAGGGAGACGAGCCTCCAGCCGACGGCGGTCAGCGCCGGCTCGGGCGCCTTCGCCGGCGCGGGCGCCGATTCCGTCGGGACGACCGGCGAAAGCCCCGCCGCCTTGCGCCACTCGACGAGGAGCGCGTGGAAGCGCTGCGGACGGTCTCCCGTCGGATCGATCCGGCCGCCGGGCATCAGGTACTCGAGCTCGGCCGGCCTTTCGCGACGCGCCCAGGCCTTGAACTCGTCGAAACGATCGCCCGGGAGGACCGCCCCGCGCGGCTCGAAGAGGAAGCCGGAGATCTTTCCGGCGGGGTCCAGCCACCACGTCGCCCGGAACTTCTGCGGCGACCGGTCGATCAGCCGGTAGAAGTCGTTCATCTCGACGCCCGCGGCCGTCACCGAGTCGCGCCCCTCGCGCCAGTCCGAGTACTCGTTCGTCGAATGGAAGTACGCGTCCCAGCCGCTCCACTTTCCGCCGAGCGTCCACGGCTCGCCGGGACCGGTCTTCGCTTCCCACCAGATCTTCGCGTCCGGCGCCATCAGGGCGCTCGCCGCCGCCTCGTCGCCCCGCTTTCTCGCCGCGACGAACTCCTGCACCTTCGCGATTCCGAGCGCGTCCTTGAACACCACGCCGCCCTTCATGACCCATGCGACGTGCTCGAGCGCCGCCACGTCCTGGAGTGGATTGCCCCGCACCGCGATGATGTCGGCGTAACGGCCCGGTGCGATCGCGCCGACGCGGTCCGACCAGCCGAGCAGCTCCGCCGCGTCGACCGTCGACGCGCGGATCGCCGCGAGCGGCGTCATGCCGTGGGTCGCCATCCAGACGATCTCCTTCGCGTTTTCGCCCTGCGGCAGCACCGAGGCGTCGGACCCCATCGCGATCTTCACGCCCGCCGCAACGGCCTTCCGGAACCCCTCCTCGCTTCCCCGCCGGAACCCCTCCTGCCGCTCCCGCTGCCAGGCCGGCGTGTCCGCCGAAGGGGCCTCTTCTTCCATCTCCCAGATCGCGCCGGTCGGGACGAGGAAGACGCCCTTCTCCTTGAGCATCCGCACGCCCTCGTCGTCGAGGAGCGTGCCGTGCTCGACGGAATCGACGCCGGCGCGGATCGCCGTCTTGATCCCGTCCGTGCCGTGCGCGTGGGCGGCGACCTTCTTGCCGTAGCGGTGGGCCTCGTCGACGATCGCCTTCATCTCCTCCAGCGTGAACTGCGTTTCGCTCGCGACGTTCTTGCCCTCGCTTCCGCCTTCCGTCGCCATGATCTTGATGACGTCGGCGCCGTACTTGATCTCGTATCGCGCGAGCTTTCGCACGCCGTCGACCCCGTCCGCGATCCCCGATTCGCCTCCGACCGTGATGGTCGGCGACAGTCCCTCGACGTCTTCGTTGTGCCCGCCCGTCGAGCCGATGGCGAGCGTCGCGACGAGCATGCGCGGACCGGCGACGTCGCCGCGGGCGATCGCATCGCGCAGGGCCACGTCCGTGAAGTCCTTGGCCCAGAGGTCCCGGACGGTGGTGAAGCCGGCCTCGAGCGTGACCTTCGCGCGGACGGTACGAGGTCACCGCGTCCTGCATCGGGCCGCCCTCGAGGAGGTACTTGTAGGTCGTCGTGAGATGCGTATGACAGTCGATGAGGCCGGGAAGCATGGTTGCGTCGCCCAGGTCGAAGACCTCGGAGCCGGGCGGGATCGCGAGCCCGGGCCCGACGGCAGTGATCCGCTCTCCCTCGATCAGAACCACCGGGTTCTCGACGATTCGCCCGGCGACGACGTCGAGCATCGCCCTCGCGCGGACCGCCTTGCGGCTCGCCGGCGCGGCGGCCGGCGCGGCGGCGCAGAGAAGAAGAACGGCAACGAGCAGGACCATTCCCCCCCTCACCCCGACCCTCTCCCCCCTACGGGGGGCGAGGGGGTAGTCAAGGGTCCCCTCTCCCGGCGGGAGAGGGGACGCAGGGGTGAGGGGCGCCCTCGGTCCCCGTCGTCACTTCTCCACCTATTTCCCCAGGTACTGCTGCACGTTGTCCTTCGTGATCATTGCCGTCGGGAGAACGATCTTCTTCGGGACCTTCTCGCCCTTGAAGATCTTTTCGGCGACGTCGATCGCTTCCTTGCCGCCCGTCGGGTAGATGAACGTCGCCGAGAGCTTGCCGTCGGCGACGGCCTGGCGCCCGCCGTCGAGGCCCGGCAGCGCGTCGATGCCGACGAAGAGCATCTGCCCGTCGCGGCCCTTGGCCTTGGCGGCGAGGAACGCGCCCATCGCCATCGGGTCGTTGTGGGCGTAGACGAGGTCGATCTTCTCGTGGGCCGAGAGCGCCGACTCCATCTGCGCCATCGCCTCCTCGCGCAGCCAGTTGGCCACCGGGTCGTGGATGATGTGGATGTCGGGGAACCCGGCGATCGCCTCGCGGAAGCCCTCGCTCCGGTCGCGGGCCGGCGGCGAGCCCGGCAGGCCCTTGATCTCGACGACGTCGCCCTTGCCCTTGAGGATCCTGGCGATGTACTCGCCGGCGGCCTTGCCGATCTCCCGGTTGTCCGCTCCGATGAAAGTCGTGTAGGTGTCTCCCTCGATCGCGCGGTCGAGCACGATGACCGGGATGCCCTGCTCGTAGACCCGCCGCACGATTGGCGTCAGGGGCTTGGCCTCGTTCGGCGAGATGATGAGCAGGTCGATCTTCTGGCGCAGGAAATTTTCGACGTCGGCGACCTGCTTGGCGTTGTCCTGCTGCGCGTCGGCGTAGGCGACCTCGATGTCGGGGGCCGCCTTCGCGGCCGCGGCCACGTCGGCGTTCATGGACACGCGCCACGGCTCCCCCAGGTTGCACTGGGAGAAGCCGATCAGGTGCTTGCCGGACCTCGCCTTCCCGCAGCCGGGACGCGAACGAGCGAGCCCGCGCGGCGAACGCGACCACCACGGCACGATCCGAGACACAGACGGGGGTCAGGTCTTCGTTTTTTCGGGCCCCGGCTCTCGTCCGCGGCGAGAGTCTGGAGCTCGTCCGGGACCTTCGAAAAATGGAGACCTGACCCCTAGCGCTTCTTTCGCTGGAGCCAGACCGCGCCGAGGATGATGACGCCCTTGAGGATGAGCTGCAGGTTCGCATCGACATTGTTCAACCCCATGATGTTGTTGATGACTCCGATGATCAGCACGCCGACGAGCGTGCCGCCGACCGATCCGGTTCCGCCCGAGAGGCTCGTTCCGCCGATGACGACCGCGGCGATCGCGTCGAGCTCGTACGCGATCCCGTCGTTGGGATTGCCCTGCTCGAGCTGCGCGCAGTGGACGATGCCCGCGAGGGCCGCCAGGGTCGCGGCGATCACGTAGACGCCGGCCTTGTGCCAGGCGACGCGGATGCCCGACAGCCGCGCCGCCGTCTCGTTGTCGCCGATCGCGTAGAGGTAGCGCCCGGCGCTCGTCCGCGTCAGGAAGACGTGCATGCCCGCGACCGTCAGCAGGAACAGGACCGCCGGCGCCGGGACGAAGGGCAGGAGCGTCCCGGCGATCCGGTGAACCGACTCCGGCGCCCCGCCCTCGCCGAACCCGAGCGGGATCGCCATTCCCCCGCTGACGTACCGGGCGACGCCCCGGGCCGCGCTCATCGTCGCGAGCGTCGCGATGAAGGGCTGCAGCTTCCAGCGCGCGACGACGAAGCCATTGACCGCTCCGCAGAGCGCGCCGACGGCGAGAACGGCGAGGACCGCCGCCCCGAGCCCGAGACCGGCCTTCATGAAGACCCAGGCCGTCAGCGTCGCGGCGAGCGCCAGCACGGAGCCGACCGAGAGATCGATGCCGCCCGAGATGACGACGGCGGTCATGCCGACGGCGAGGATTCCCTTCTCCGCGACCTGGCGGAGGATGTCGGTCAGGTTCCCGATGTCGAGAAAGACCGGCCGCCCGCCCCGCACGGGCGAGAAGACGACGGAGAGAAGAAGCACGGCCGCGAGCCCGAAGAGGCCGGTGTAGCGCCCGAGCCCGCGCCGTCCCCGGACGGGAGGCCCGCCCGGCGGACCGCCGCCCGACTCCTCCCGCCGCTCCGCCGCGGTCGTTCCCGCCGCCGCGGCCAGCACCCGCTCCTCGGTCGCTTCGGCGTGCGGCAGCTCGGCGGTCACGCGGCCCTCGCGGAAGACCAGCACCCGGTGGCACTGCGTCAGGATCTCCGACATCTCGGAAGAGCAGAGGATGATCCCGAAGCCCTGCGTCGCGAGCCGGCGGAGCAGCCCGTAGACCTCGGCCTTCGCGGCGAGGTCGATCCCCCGCGTCGGCTCGTCGAGCAGCAGGACCGACGGCGAGGCGAAGAGGCAGCGCGCGAGGATCGCCTTCTGCTGGTTGCCGCCGGAGAGGGTCGCGATGGGGACCTCCGGCGACGCCGCGCGCACGCCCGTGTCCCGCATGAGCGAAGCTCCCGCCTCGCGGGCGCGCGCCCGGTCGATCCAGCCGAGACGCGACACTTTCGGCAGGGACCCCACGGTCACGTTCTCCGACACCGAGAGGTCCGGGAAGATCGCCTGCGACTTGCGCTCCTCGGGAAGGAGAACGATGCCGGCGTCGCGCGCCTCGGCCGGCGAGGCCGGACGGTACTCCGACCCGCCGACGAGGATGCGCCCCGACACGGGACGCTCGAGCGCCCCCGTCAGGGCGAGGAGCAGCTCCGTGCGGCCCGCCCCGATCAAGCCGGCGAGGCCCAGGATCTCGCCGCGGCGAAGGGTCAGCGAGACGTTCGACAGGCGCCGGCCCCCGGGGCGCTCGGGGTCCTCGACCGAGAGGTTCTCGACCCGGAGGACCTCCGGCGCGCCCGCCCCGAGCGCCGACAGCTCCACGCGCTCGATGTTGCGGCCGACCATCAGACGGACCATCTCGTCCTCGCCGACGCCCTCGGCCTCGCGCGTGACGATGCGCTTCCCGTCGCGCAGCACCGTGATCCGGTTCGCCAGACGCCGCACCTCGTCGAGTTTGTGGGAGATGTAGACGATGGCGACCCCGCGCTCGGTGAGGCGGCGGATGAGGCGCTCGAGCCGCGCGGCCTCCGAGGACGAGAGGGACGTCGTCGGCTCGTCCATGATGATGAGGCGCGCGTCGAGCGACAGCGCCCGCGCGATCGCGACGAGCTGGCGCTGCCCCGCCTCGAGCCGCCCGACGGTTTCGTCCGCCGGAACGTGCGTTTCGCCGAGAGCCTCGAGCGCCTTCGCGGCCCCCGGCAACAGCGACCGCGGCCGGCCGAGGAAGATGTTCTCGGCGACCGAGAGAGACGAGACGAGCTGTAGCTCCTGGGGAATCACCGCGATCCCGGCCGCGATCGCCTCGCGCGGGCTCTCCATGCGCCGCGCCGCGCCGTCGATCCGGACCTCGCCCGCGTAGCCGGTGATCTCGCCCGAAAGGATCTTGATGAGGGTCGATTTGCCCGCGCCGTTCTCGCCGATCAACGCGTGCACTTCGCCGGGCCGCACGTCGAAGTCGACTGCATCGAGCGCCCGCACGCCCGGGAACTCCATCGACACCCCGCGCGCCTCGACGAGGGAGGTCATTCGGACATCGCGACGCGGAGCGTCGGCTCCGCCACCTCCCTCTCCCGGCGGGAGAGGGACGGGGTGAGGGGGCTTCGTAATCGCAGTCGAGCCGTACGGCGGCGTCATCGCCCCCTCACCCTGCCCTCTCCCCCCGCGGGGGGGAGAGGGGAAGTTGTTTCAGCCGTTTCATCAGGTCCGTCTTCTTCCCGAAGTGGTCGTGCAGCTCGAGCCAGTCCCGGTACAGCGCGTCGTACGCGTTGGCCGCCTCGGGTCGACGGCGTCACGCGCTCGGGCTTCAGCCGCGCCATCGCGCGCGCGGCGTCGGCGAAGCCGGCGTGGCCGCCCCGCTCGGGGCCCGCCGCGACCGCGCCGAGCATCGCCGCGCCGAGAGCCGACGCGTTCGGCGCCGCCGCGAGGCCGATCGGCCGCCGTGTCACGTCCGCGTAGATCTGGAGGAGCAGAGGGCTGCGCTCGGCCAGGCCGCCCACCGCGATCAGCTCCGTCACGGGGATCTGTTTCTGGTCGAAGGCGTCGAGGATCCGGCGCGTCGAGAACGCCGTGGCCTCGATGAGCGCCCGGTAGATGTCGCCCGCGGTCGTCGCGAGCGTCATGCCGACGAGAAGGCCCGTGAGGTTGGCGTCGACCAGGACCGAGCGGTTTCCGTTCCACCAGTCGAGCGCGAGCAGGCCGTGGCCGCCCGGCGGCGCCTCGGCGGCCTCGCGCTCGAGCGCGGCGAACCCCGCTCCGGAGCCCGCGACGAGCTTCGCGAACCAGCCGAAGATGTCGCCGACGGCCGGCTGCCCCGCCTCGTACCCCGAAAAGCCCTCGACGATGCCGTCGCGAACGACTCCGCCCACGCCCTCGACGAGCGCGTGCCGGTCCGAGAGCAGCATGTGGCAGGTCGAGGTGCCCATGACCATGACCATCCGTCCGGCCTCGACGACCGTCGCCGCCGGCACCGCGCTGTGCGCGTCGATGATCGCCGCGGCGACCGCCGTGCCCGCCGGGAGTCCGAGCCGCGCCGCCATCGCCTCCGTGAGGCCGCCGACGCGCCGCCCGGGCGGCACGATCTCGCCCGAGAGCTTCGATGGCAGGTCCCCGAAGCGCGGGTTCAACGCCGCGAAGAACTCCCTCGACGGAAATCCGCGCTCGCGGCTCCAGAATCCCTTGTATCCGGCGCCGCAGGAGTTGCGCACCCGCGCGCCCGAGAGCTCGCCGACGATCCAGTCGCCGCCCTCGACGATCGAAGCGGCCGCATCGTAGACCTCGGGGTCCTCCTCGAGGACCTGGAGCGCCTTGGCCGCGAGCCATTCCGAGGAGCTCTTCCCTCCGTAATCGGAGAGAAACGCCTCGCCGCGCTTCCCGGCGAGCGCGTTGATCCGGTCGGCCTGCGGCTGCGCCGCGTGGTGCTTCCAGAGCTTGGCCCAGGCGTGCGGCCGGGACGCCCACTTCGGCAGCAAACAGAGCGGTCGGCCGGACGCGTCGACCGGCAGGACCGTGCAGGAGGTGAAGTCGACGCCGATCCCGACGATCGACTCCTTCGGGACGCCCGCGGCGGCGAGCGCCTGCGGCACGGCCTTCTCGATCGAGGCGATCCAGTCGCCCGGGTGCTGCAGCGCCCAGTCGGCTCCGAGCCGGACGCCCGAGTCCGGGAGCGCCGCGTCGATCACGCCGTGCGGATAGTCCACGACCGCCGAGCCGCGCTCTTTGCCGGTGTGCGTCTCGACGACGAGCGCCCGAACGGACGCCGTGCCGAAATCGAGGCCGAGCGCGCAGGGCGCCTGCGGTTCCGTCACGCCCGGTACTTCGCCGCCTGGTGCCGGTCGAGCGTCTGCTCGGGGTCGCCGCACAGGTTGACCTGCATGCCGAGCGCGCGGGCCATCGAGGCCTTGCGCACGAGCGCCCGGTTGGCCGTCGTCGCGTCCGGCGCGTACGCGACCTGGATGTGGTTGGCCATGTGCTTGGCCATCATCTGGTCGCGCGTGATTCCGTAGAGCACGGCATGCATGATCGGCCACTGCGGCGTCGTCGCCTGCCAGCGCCGCTCGGTCTCGGCGTCGGAGAGCTTCACGACGCCGCCACGGCCGATGTCCATGTGGAGCGCGTGGTTCTTGACGTAGATGCGCGAGAAGACGATCTCGCCCGGCTTCGAGACGCCCTTGAGCGTCGACCCGCCCTTCGGGAAATACATGGGCGGCTGTCGCTCGCCTCGGGCGCCGGCGTAACCGCCGCTGAAGTGGGAGGCCGGGGCCGCGCCCGAGATCTCGAAGACCCAGACGTAGCCGTCGACGCCGTTCTCGGCGACCGGCGCGCCCCAGCGCACGTCGTGGAGCGTCGTCGAAGGATCGATGCCGAGGTCCGTCCAGACGCGGTTGGTCAGGAGCGCGTCGACGCCGGCGCACTCGTCAACCTCGTTGAAGTGCGGCACGGCGAGGCCCTCGAAGAGCGTCTTCCCTCCGGCGCCCCGCACCGGCGGCCGGTCGGGGTTGTTGAGCAGGCCCTCCGTCAGGTCCGACGCGACGCAGATGTCCTTCAGGCCCTGCTGGTACTGGATGCCGATCGCGGCGCAACCGAAATCGTCGGCCATCCGCACGGCGGCGTCGTACATCTTGAGGCCCTCGAGGACCTGCCATTCGGTCAGCTCGGTCGCTTCGTCCCGGCCGAGCGCGAACTTCATCCCGCGCGAGGTCAGCCAGGCGTAGTGTCGCCGCGCCGTGTCGTCCGGCACCTCGCGCATCGCGGCGTACAGCATCGACTGCGAGAGCCGCTCCTTGAAGAGTCCCATGGAGTGCATGAGGTCGTCGGGGATGATCGCGTTGTACATCCCCATGCAGCCCTCGTCGAACACGCCCAGGATGGCCTGGTCTCTCCTCAGGGTCTCGCCGAGCGCGACACCGCGCGCCCGGTCCTCGGCGTAGTTGCCGTTGAACGTCCGGTCCTCGATGGCCTGCGCGTGGCTCGTGTCGTGCGCGATGGCCCCCTCCGACAGCCACTGTCGCAGCGCCCCGCGCGCGAAGCCGTCCTCGAAGTCCTCGCTCCAGATCGAGCTGTACGGAATCCCCGCCTTCGTCAGCGAGGCGTTGACGTTGAGCATCCCGACGAGGCCCGGCCACTCGCCGCTCCAGTTGGCGAGCGTCAGGATTGGCCCGCGGTGCTTGGTGAGGCCGGCGAGGACGTGGCTCGTGTACTCCCATACCGCCTCGGCCACGACGAGCGGCGCCTCCGGATCGATCTTGCGGAATATCTGGATGCCCCGCGCCTGGCCGTCGATGAAGCCGTGCTTCTTCTCGGGGTCGTACGCGTGCCCGCGGGTGATCCGCGCGCCGAGCTCGCCGAAGGCCTTGTCCACGGCCTTCTCGAGGGTCTGCTGCGCCGGCCAGCATCTCTGGTTGGCCGAGATCCGAGAGTCGCCGCTCGCGACGAGGACCACTTCCTTCGCTCCGGGCTTGACGGTACTCATGGGTATGTCTCTCCTTCAGGCTTGCAGGTCGAAGTACATGTCGTACGGCCGGTCGGCCCCCACCTTGTAGAACGGAAGGAAGAGCCCTTCCGGCTGTCCGGGCGCGGCGAACTCGAGGCCGGGGCGGCCCACCATCCACTCCGTCGGCCCGCCCTGGAGCTTCAGCCGCGGCGTCTCGTCGCGGACGAGGACGACCGGGCCGTACGCGACCGCGACGCGCTTCGGGTGCTGGGGATCGATCGGCGAAAGCGCCAGTCGCATCGGGAGGCGCAGGGTGACGCGATCTCCCGCATTCCAGGTCCGGCGGAGAACGGCCCACGTCCCGGGCCGGGCGTCGACCGGAAACGGCTTGCCGTTGACCGCGACCTCGACGCCCGACGTCCAGCCAGGAACCCGGAACTTCACGTCGAAGGCGGCGCTCTTGCCGGGCCGCACCGTCAGGGTCGTCGTGTCCGAGTCCGGGAACGTCGTCTCCTGCTCGACCGAAACGAGCGTGCCGGCCTGGTTCCACGCCGCCCGCGACGGGACGAAGAGGTTGACGAGCAGGCCGCCCGCATCCCGGAAGTAGACGACGTTGTGGTAGTCGGCGAGCACCTGCGGGTACGTGCCCGAGCAACACGGCCAGTTGCCGTCGGGATGGTAGAACTTGCGCGCGCCCCCCATCCGGTAATCCGAGTAGTAGAACGTCGCGCCCTTCGGCCCCATCGGCAGCGCGCCGAGCATTCCGTTGTAGAGGAGCTTCTCGATCCAGTCGCCGTAGCGGGCCTGTCCGGTGTACGCCAGCAGGTAGCGGGCGAGCTTGAATCCGCCCCACGAGCCGCAGGTCGTCTCGAAGGAATAGGAGGTCGTCTCGAGCCGGCGGCCGAGCTCGCCGTCCTCGGGGACGAGGTCTTCCTCGGGCCCGTATCCGCCGGTCGCATAGCACTGCGTCTTCTGGAGCCAGTCGTACTCGTTGACGATCGCGTCGAGGTACGGCTTCTCGCCCGTCACAGCGTAGGTCATCGCGCACGAGGACATCGTGTTGACGTGGCTGTAGGCGTGGTGGCCGTGCCTCTTGACGTCCGTCGGCGCCGCGCCCGAGAACGCGTTCCAGTAGGCGTCGAACCGCCAGAGGTCCCCGAACCGACGGTACTTCTCGTCGCCGGTGACCTGGTACGCGCGGTAGAGGTTCTCCGGGAGCGTGTACCACTCGGTGTCCGAGTCGAGCTTGCGGCTGCGGTCGAGGTTCTCGATCGCCCAGTCCGTGATCTTCGAGAGATGCGTCAGAGCGTCCTTGCGGCCGGCATAGACCGCCATGTCGACGAGGCCGCCGACCTGCTTGTCGTAGATGTAGTGCGGCTGCCAGGGGCGGCGCGAGTAGAAGAACCAGCCGTCGGGCTCGATCGTCGAGGCCCACTCCCCCATCAGGAAGATCGCCTTCGAGCGCATCTCGGCGTCCCCGGTCGCCTTCGACATGCGCGCCATCCCCGAGAGCCACTGGCCGAACGTGTTGAAGGTGTCGCCGTTCGACCACCAGAAGCGGCGGTTCGGCTCGCCGCTGTACCAGCCGCCGAGGTCGTTGCCGCGGGCGCGCTGGCCGGCGCGCATCCGGAACCCTTTGAGGATGTCGTCGTCGGGGATCGCGTAGTAGTACGCGCGCATCGTGTCGAACTGAGCCTTCATCGGGCCCGGCAGCAGCGACACGCCCTCGTAGTCGAAGGCGTCGAGGAAGGTCTTCGGGCCGGCCGCCGCGTGGAGACGCCGCCGGCGACCCGTCACGCCGAGCGCCGAGAGCCTCGAGGCGAGCGGTGCGGCCGCCGCGCGAGAGAACCGCCTTCGTCACGAACTCCCGCCGGCTGGTCCCGTCGCTCATCGTGCCTCCCGCGTCGAGTGCCGGAATTCTACGTCGTCTGCTCCGCCGATCTCCGGCCGCGTGCGGACCACGCCGATCCAGAGGATGCAGACCAGGATGAAGAGCAGGTGCGCCGCCTCGAGGGAGTCCGTGGCCGGGTCGCCGTTTCTTCGCGTGCGTCGCGATCGCGCCGACCATGACGAGCGCGAGCCCCCCCGCCGCCACGAGCCGCACGCCCGGCGCGAGAAGAGCGAACGCGCCGATCGTCTCGAATGCGATGACGGCGTACAGAAACCAGACCGGCGTAGCCCGACGACGCGAAGAAGGCCCGCATCTCCCAATCGTGCGCGAGCTTTCCGAGCTCCGTCGCGAGGAACGCGAGCGACGACCGAGACGCAGAGCCCGCGGATGAGAAACGGCGACGCCGCGAACGCGAGGCCCGCGCCGCGTTCCGCCCCGGCTTCCCGCGGCCGGGCCACCGCCCGCGCCGAGCACGACCGACGCACGCGAGGGCGGCCGCGAGCACGAGCCCGAACCGGAAGATCAGCGCGCGGAAGAATCCGGCATACGCGCCGCGGATCGGAACGAGCCCGGAGATCGACAGGACCGTCGCCGCGAGCACGGCCGCGCCGGCCGCGGCGCAGAATCCGTAAAAAATCACGCGCCAGCCGCTCGCCACCGGCCGGGGTCATTTCCCTTCGATCTGCCGGATCGCGATGCTCTGCGGCGTACGACGGCGACCGGTCGATCACCCCGCCGACGTTCGAGATCGCCCGGGCGTCGATCTGCCGAAGCACCGGCAGCGCCGCCTTCGCCGCCGGACCGATCGCGCCGAGCGCCTCCGCGCACGCCCGCAGGACGTTGAGGTCCTCGTCCGCCACGCCCGCGGCCGCGATGAGCGCGGGCACGGCCGGCGCCGCCTTCGGACCGATCGACGCCGAGCGCCTCGGCCGCCGCCATCCGCACGACGCGGTCGGAATCCTTCAGCCGGGCGGCGAGGGCGTCGACGGCCGGAGCCGCCGCGACGCCCATCTTCCGCCGAGCTCGCGCGCGGCGAGCCCCCGCACGACCGGCGTCCGGGTTCCGAGAGCGCCCGCGTCGCGCCGGCGAGGTCCGTCGGAATCTGCGGGGCCTTCACCGCCGCCGCCTTCGCCCAGCCGGCCGCGCCGACCTGCGCCAGCACGATGTTGTCGACGCCGAGCACGTAACCCGTCGAGGCGGCGTTCTTCCCGAGACACACGTACGTCAGCGTGTGCCGCCCCTTCGTCAGCCGCGGCCAGCCGACCTGGTAGTCCATGCCGACGTAGATCTCGTAGGCGTAGCCGTCGAACGAGAGCTGCGGCCGCACGTCCGCGCCCGGCTCGTGCTCGAGGACCGGCGCGACCGGCGGCTTGCCGTCGAGAAGCACCGTGTAGATGCCGTAGTCCGAGCCCTGCGCGACCTGCGTGTAGAGCTCGTAATCGCCCGATTCCGGAACCTCGAACGGGATCTCGAGCTTCGAGCCCGGGCCCTCGCCCTTGAAGATGAGGACGTCCTTGGACCAGAAGAGGTCCGGGAAGACCTCGGCCGTGCCCTTCTCCGTCTTCACCTGCTCGACCGCCGTTTCGACTTCGAACTGGATGGCGTTGCCCTGCGGTAGCCTCGCCGACCCGTACGGCACGGGCCAGAGGCCCGTCGCGACTCCGTCCTGATACCAGTACGCGACCGAGGACATCAGGTCGTCGCGCGTGCCGTAGGGCGACTTGAGCGAGCCGTCGTTGTTGAAGGTCCAGCCCAGGTGCTCGATGTCGAACCGGAACGACGTCTTGAACGGAATCGGATCCTTGATGTGCCAGCGGTACCCGGTCATGCGCGACCCGAGGCCCGTCCCGTCGGCGACGGTGACCCCGGTGTAGGGCCCGTCGACCACGTGGAGCCCCCAGGCGTCGTTGAAGTAATCCTCCGAGCCCGTCCCGACGATCGACGGCTCCTTCTCGCCGTCGACGTAGATGCGCTCGTCGCCCTCGCCGAACCAGCCGGCCTCGGGCTGGATGACGGAGAGCACCGTGCCGGCGTAGAAGCCGCGGCCCTTCACGTCGAGGAACGTGTAGAGCTTCTTCTCCGCCGGCGCCGGCAGCTCCTGCTTGTACCGGGCGTGGAAATAGAGCGTGTCCGGCGGAAGCGCCGGGACCTTGGACCAGTCGACGTGGTAGTAGACGTGATCGACCGGGCGCCGGCCTTCGTTCGTCAGCGTGATGCGGCAGGACTTCGCGAACGGCATCGGCCAGTAGCTGTTGCGGGCGCGCCCGTCGGAGCTCGCGCGGATCATCTCCGACTTCACCCAGCGCTCGAACCCGTGGCCGACGGCGAAGAAGTCGCCGACCGGCGCGTCGACCGACGGCTCCGCGTTCCCGTCGTAGTACACCCGCAGGCGCATCAGGCGCGGCCACGCGTACTCGTTGGCCGCGATCGTCAGCCAGATGTGCGTGACGACGCCCGGCCCCTCGAGGTCCGCGAGCGTCAGCGTCTCGCCCGGGATGGGTTGCTTGCTGTCGTTGTTGGAGTCGGGGTTCGGGCTCGACGAGGAGACGCGCTCGGCCTTCGCGTCCTTCATCTGCGAAAAGCGCAGGGCGTCGAGGGGCGGAAGCGGGGCCGGTCTGCGCGAGTGCCGGCGCGGGAGCGAGACCGGAAGCCAGCACCGCGCCGAGACCCGAGAACGGACGTCCGGAGAACGTTCCTCATCGAGTCCCCCCTTCACCCTTCCGATAGAACCAGCGAAGCGGGGGGATTCTAGCGCGGCGGCCGGATCTTCACTTTTCGGACTTTCGCCCCGCTCTCCGCGCCTGAGGCGGCCTCCGCCTTCGTGTCCCCCGCCACCGTCCCGCGCGCCTTCGCGAACCACTGTTTCGCGAGGAAGGGCCGGACGGCGGCTTTCCCGTCGTCGAGCTCCACCCCGACGGTCAGGATGCCGGTCTCGATCAGGAAGGCGCCGTTGGAGTGCTCGCCGCGCCGGTCGTACTCCCCATCGATCTGGAAGTCGCCGCCCTCGGCGTGGAGGTTGCGCACGGCCGTCCGAGGCTCCGAGAAGATGACGTCCGAGGTCGCCTTGAGTCCGTCGAGGTTGATCAGGCCCTGGGTCCACTTCGGCAGCGACGCGCCCAGGAAGGCGACCAGCGGCCGACCGTCCTTGCAGTCGAGCGCCACCTTCCCGGTGAGGCCGTTCTTCAGGCGGCCCGACGGGATCTCGAAGTTGCCCCACCAGCCATGCGAGCGGTCGGTGGCGCCGGCGACGAACACCTCGGTGAACTTGACCGAGCTGCCTCCGATGTTCGGGCCGCCTCCATCGAGCGTCCAGCTCGCGAACCTCGTCTTCGCCTCGGCGCTGCCCTCGAGGACGAGGCCGGGCCGCGCGTACCTGCCCTTCTTCGCGGTCAGCTCGACCGATCCCGAGGCCACGCCCTTCTCGATCCCGCCCGCCAGCGCGAGGCGTCCGGGCCCTCCCGAAACGTGAACTCCCCGACCCAGCTGCAGCAGGCCCTCGAGAAAATCGACGCTCTCCGTCGGGCCCGAGAGCTCCGCCTTCGCGGTGACGACCGTCCAGACCTTGTCGGCCACGAGCTCCTGCACGTCCCAGTCGGCGAATGTCGCCTCGAGCTTCCCCTGCGTCTCGGTCATGACCGGGTTCGGCCCGAGCGCGAACTCGCCCCCCGAGAACACGACCGAGGCGGGTCCGATCTGCGCGCGGTGGCCGGGCGTCAGGCGGAAACGCCCCTTCAATGCCGCATTGCCGCGGTGGCGCATGGCGTCCACCCAGATGTCGTCGAACGCGTCGGTCGCAACGTCGAGCACCTCGACCTTCCATGGATTCGGGTCGGGCGGGCCGAGCTTCGCGTCCGGATCGCGCAGCGGCGGGTCCGGGAATCCCGGGATCTCCGGCAGGTTCTTGAGCCGCTCGGGCGTCGCCTGCGCCGCGAGCACCTTCTGCCGGAGGCGGAACTGGATCGATTTGGGCCGCAGCGCGGTCACGCGGAACGTGCGCCGGGCGAGGGTCAGCACCTCGTAGGAGAGCGTCGCCTCCGGGACCGTCACGATCCATTGCACGTTGGGATCGCTGCCCCGGATGCGGAGGTTTCTCAGCCAGACGGAGCCGGGCCAGGTCGACACGGCCTCGTCCCAGTCGATGAACATCTCCTCGGGCTTCTTGTTGATCTCGGCCCGCAGCATCGGCCCCGAGAGGAGCTTCTTCGCCGCGATCCGGTAGGCCCCGAGGAACAGCAGCGGCAGGGCGGCGACGACGAGCGCCGCGATGAGGAGACCCTTTCTCTTCACTTCGCTCCCTCTTCGCCTGCCCCGTCGAGCTCGACGGAGCGCGCCAGCCGGATCCGCCAGCCCGACGGTGTCGCGACGAAGACGTCCGTGAACGCGCCCCGCGAGACGACGCTCTCTCCCGCGCCGAGGGCGACCTCGGCCCGCTGCACGCCGTTGACGACCGCGAGCTCGCCGACGACGTCGACCGCGAGCGACTCGAAACCGGCGTGGACGACCGTGTAGGTCGAGCCGAGGACCTGCGCGATGAAGTCGCGCCGTTCCGTCCGGGTCCCCGCCGCGTCGAAATGCGCGAACTCCGGGGCGAGCAGCTCCTCGAGGACCGCGGCGTCCCGCGAAACGATCGCCGCGAGGAGCCGTTCGCTGACGCGCACGAGCTCCTCCGGCCGGGCGCCAGCGCGCGCCCGCGTCCTTCATCGGGAGCTCCGGTTGCCGTTGTCCATGTCGGACGCGATGAGCCAGGTCCCGGCGGCATCCTTCGTCAGCGTCAGCGTGAACTTGCCGACGTCCGGCTCGCCCGCCTTGCGCGCGAAGGCGCCGATGATGTACCCGATCCGGCCCTCCGTCGCGAACGCCAGCGCCCGCAGGACGAGTGGCCCGCCCGAGCCCGCGTAGGCCTTCTCGATCGCCGCGCGTCCGCGCACCGGCGGAGCGCCGTTCGAGAGGACGAAGCCGTCCTCCGCGAAGAGGCGCGCGAGCGCGGCGGCGTCCTTCGCGCCCCACGCGGTCTCGTAGTCCGTCAGGACGCGCGCGAGCTCCGGCGGCAGCGTGACGCCCGGCATCGGCGCGGCGCGGCGGGACCCGTGTCGCCTGGGTCGCAAACAGAAACGCGGTCAATGCGGCGAGCATCACGCCCCCTCCCGGCCGGGGCGGACCTCGAAGACCGCCTCGACCTCCACGGCGACGTCGTAGGGCAGCGCGGCGACGCCCACGGCCATCCGCGTGTGGCGCCCGGCGTCCCCGAAGACGTCCACGAAGACGTCCGACGCGCCGTTGACGACCTGGGAATGCGCCGTGAAATCCGGCGTCGAGTTGACGAAGCCCGCGACCCGCACGCAGCGCCTGACCCGGTCGAGGTCGCCCCCGCACGCGTCCCTGGCGTGCGCGATGAGATTCAGGGCGCAGAGGCGCGCCGCCTGACGGCCCTCCTCGACCGAAAACTCCCGGCCGAGCTTGCCGATGAAACGCCGCTCGCCGTTCCACTGGGAAAGCTGCCCCGTCAGGTAGACGAGCGCTCCCGTCCGGACCCACGGCACGTAGTTCGCCCCCGGCTTGCTCGGCTCCGGCAGCTCGATCCCGAGCTCGCGGAGGCGTTCGTCGATCCGGCTCATCGTCATTTCCTCCCGGACCAGGCCGCGGCCGTTCTGACGACTTTTCGCCGCCGCCTTCGTCTTCTTCGTCCTCAGCTCCGCCATCGGCGTTCTCCCGGCCTCACGGCCTCTTCACCGCGACCTTCCGCACGAGGTTCTTCTCCGGCAGATCCACGAGCGTTCCCTCCATGGACGTCCCGTGCACGACGAATCTCCAGAGGATCGTGGTTGTTCCGATTGCGAAACTCTCCGAGCCAGGCGCCCTCTCCCGAATCCCAGACGAAATCCAGCTCGCCCATCGTGACCCGTTGCCCGTCGACGATCTTGTCGGCCTGCAGCGAGACGCTGTCGGGCGCGCCGGGTTTCTCGCGGAACTCGTAGACGACGACCTCGTCCTTGCAAGCTGGGTGCCGCGCGCGGTCGACGCACGTCGAAGTGCCCGTCCAGGTCCCCAGGATCTCGTCCCGGCGCGTGGGCGCGGCCGGCGAGTCCGCGCGCGATCGCCAGCGTCAGCGCGGCCGCCGCCGCCACTCTAAGAGCCCTCACGTGCCACCTCCGGTTTGTATTCCGTGATCTGTCCGAACTTCTCGAATCCGATTCTCTCGTAGACGCCGAGGCCGTCGGCGGAGGCCTGGAGCACCGCCCTCGAGATCCCGTCCCGCCGCGCCTCGAGGAGCGCGTGCCCCGTCAGGGCCGACCCGTAGCCCCGATGGCGATGCGCCGCGAGCGTCGAGATTCCGTAGAGGCCGGCGACGCCGCCCGCAACCGTCAGTTCGCACGTCGCGACCGCCTCCCCGTCCGCGTACCCGACGTACATCCGGAGCGGGCTCGCGCGCGCGAGAAGCACGGGAGCCGCCAGCTCGTAGAAGCGGACGAGGAGGCGATCGGGCGGTGCCCAATTGGCCGCGTTGATCGCGCGCGTATTCGGCGATCTCGCCTCGGCGTGCCGACCCGACGGATGGCGAGGCCGCCCGGCGACGGTCTCGACGGCCGCGAGCCGCGACAGGTCGGCCGCCATCGCGACCTCCGATTCCGGCGGCCGAGAGGCCCGCGTCGGACAGCCGCGCACGAGGTCCCCGGGCGTGTCGGCCGGCCCGACCCACCAGGAGAACGGGCGGCCCGCGAACCACGCGATCGCCTCCCGGATGCGCGCCGAAGCCTCCGCCGGCGCGAGGCGCGAGCGGCAGACGGCGTTGAACGTGTCGCAGGACATCCCGCACTCGGTCAGGACCAGGTCCTCGCCGACGGACGCGCGCATCCCGCGAGTCCGGCCCTGGACCCACGTGAAGTGCGCCGCCAGGTTCTCGTCGGCCGCCGCGGCGAGGTCGGCGTGCGTGGTCATCGCGAAGCCGCGGATCGACCGCCTCGCCTACCCGGGAAGCTTCGCGGCGAGGACGTCGACTTTTTCGATCGAGGGAGGCTTCGACAGGAGGTCTGCCGCCTTCGCCATCAGCGCCGCGGCGACGCGCCCGGAGAGGTGCGCCTGCCGCCCGGCCTCGCCGGGAAAGGCGTCGAAGATGCCGAAGCTCGAAGGCCCCAGCCGGATCGCGAACCAGGCCGTCGTCGCCGGCTCCTCGTTGACGATCGCGAGGCCTCCCTTCAGGAAGCTCTCGACTTCGGCCTCTTTTCCGGGTTTCGCTTCCAGACGCACCAGCAACGCGACGGTCACCATGAGCCCTCCTTGGAGACCCGTACTCTATGCAAACCCGGGCGCCGTCGGCTCTCCTCGAGCGCCGGGCCTCTGCTCGAGCGCCGACTCCCGCATGTAGAGAAAGAGCGGAAGCCCGAGAGACACACCCACCAGGAGGACCGCCGCGATCGGCAGCCAGCGCCGCCGCATGTGGAGCCGCCGGCTCTCCACCCGCACGAGCACGGCGAGGGCGAACGCCGACACGACGACGTCCATCCCGAAGAAGGCGCCGATGCGCGTCGAGAACAGCTCCTCGACGAAGAGCCGCAGGTCGAGTCCGTGGTCCCGCAGGAAGGGCAGGAACTGAGAGTACGGGAGCAGGACGCCCGCGACACAGAGCGCAAGGTACGCCGCCTTGGGTTTCACTTCGACCTCCGCTTCTCCGGGGCCCGAGGCAGGGGCGGAATCGGCCGCTTCGCCTCGGAGCACGCGATCAGAACCGCGAGCCGCTTCTTCCGCGTTTCTTCCCTCTTTGCGCTGACGACCCACCAGCTGGCGGTGCGGCGGTACCAGTCGGTGCGGGAGCGGAAGAAGTCCCAGGCCGCGGCGCTTCTCCGCATGATCCGCTCGAGGTCCGCGGGAAGCCTCGGGGCGCGCGCCTGCTCGAAGGAGTAGACCGCCGTGCGGTCGTCGCGGCGGGACCGGAAGGCCGCGAGGCCGGCCGGACGCATCCGACCGGAGGCGATCAGCGCCTTCGCCTTTCGCAAGTTGATCGCGCTCCAGATGCTGCCGGGCTTTCGCGGAGTGAACCGGATCGTGTACCGGTCCCCGTCCACCCGCTTGCGGATCCCGTCGATCCAGCCGTGGCAAAGCGCCTCGTCCACGGATTCCGGCCAGGTCAGGCTCGGCCGACCCGTTCCCTTCTTGTGGAAGCCGACCCAGAGCTCCGCCTTCGCCGTCCGGTGCTTCTCGAGCCACTCCCCGAACGCTCCCGCGCTCTCGAAGTACCGGATGGCGTTCGCGCGCACCGCCGTCACCGGAAAAACGGCGCGCACGCCAGAGCCATCTGCTCGACGTGCCGCTCGTCGGTGCCGCAGCATCCGCCCAGCACGTTGATCCGCGGGAGCTTCCGCTTGAGCCGGGCGTGGTCCGCGCCGAGGCCGGCCGGGTCGCCGGCGTCGAGCTCGGAGGATTCGTTGAGCTGGGCGTGGCTCTTGATCGAGGCATTGGCGCGCAGGCCCCGGATCCGGCCGGTCCAGGGCTCCCCCGGTTCGAGAGCGCCCTCGAAGTGCGCGGGGTGCGCGCAGTTGATCATGTAGTAGGCGGGCGAGGAGCCGGTCGCCGCGTCCGTCCTCTCGATCGCGTCCCGGAGCGACTGCCCGGTCGGGAGGCGTCCGTCGGTCTCGACGGTGAAGGAAATGACCGCCGGCATTCCCGCCTGCCGGGCCGCCCGGGCCACGCCGATCGCTTCCTCGACAGAGTTCATGGTGATCGCGGTGATCATGTCCGCCGCCGTGCCGGCGAAGGTCTCGATCTGCTCGGCGTGATAGCTCTCGGCCTCCGCGTCGGTCATCCTCCGGCCGGGCTCGTATCCGTCGCCCCGCGGCCCCACGCATCCGCTGATCACGGCCGGCGTCTTTCCGTCGTCGATCCCGTTCCGGATCTCCTCCAGGAGGCGGATCGCCTTCCGGTTGGCATCCGCCAGGGCCTCGCGGGAGTACCCGAGGCGCGCTCCCCAGTCCGGGTTGGAGCGCCAGGTGGCGCTTTCGAGAATCACCCCGGCCCCGAGGCGGCGCGCGAGCGCGGCGTAACCCTCGAAATACCGGCGCAGCGCCGCTTCGCCCCCGGCATTCTTCAGGAGGTCGAACGCCGCGAAGAGCGGAAGGTCGAGCCCCTCGCGAAAAATGAGCGTCGTCTCGATACCGCCGTCGGTCAGGAAGAGGCGGCCGTCGAGCTGCGGCAGGGAATTTCGATAGCGGGCCATGCGTCTCCTCCACGTCCCCTCCGGGGTCGGTGGAAACGGATTATTTCGCCAGCGGCTCGGACGTCAATGCCTGGAGCGGCACGGGCCGGCTCGACCGGGCATCCCCGGTCACCGCCCGGCGCACGTAGCCCGCCTGGCCCAGGTGAAACGCCGCGTGCGCGCAGAGGTGCATCAGGAAGCGATCCGTGCGAAGCCGCAGGCCGTCGACGGGCTCCGGGTATGCGCCCCCGAGGCGCTCGGGCGGAAGGGACCGCAGGACGGCGTCGACGATCCGGGACGCCCCGCGGAGCTCCGCGAGAACGTCGCCACGCGGCCCGGAGCGCCGGCCGAACTCGAGCTCGCGGTTGCGGACGTAGCCGCTCGCGCCGAGCACCGCGCCGACGTAGTGCTGCAGGTTTCCCGCGACGTGGAGCGCCAGGTTTCCAGCTGCGTTCGGCAGCCCCGCCGCCGTCCTCCACACACTCGCGTCGTCCGGGAAGAGGCCGAGCTCCCGCTCGAATCCCGCGAGCTCGCGCAGGAGCAGAACGGCGAGATTGCCACCGAAGTCGATCATCACGGTCCACGATCCTAACCCCGCGCGAGGCGCGCCCCCCGACGGGCGCGCCTCTCCGGCACAGCGGGACGTTCTGGCACTTCTCGGGGCGCGATCGGGAACTCAGCCCCTCGCGGGCTGCGACCGATAGACGAACGCGGCGACCGCTCCGAGGACCACGACCAGGATCCCGTCGAAGACGATCTGCTTGACGACGAGTGCGCCCGGCATCGGCTGCACCACGTAATAAATGATGTACGTCGGAACGACCCCGAGCAGCGCGACCGCGATGCCGAACCGGATCCCCTGCGCCATCCACGGCTTCGGCTCGATGCCCCGCGCGTAGATCCAGACGAACGCGCCCGCCATGATCACGTGCGCCAGGATCATCAGCGGAAAATGCTGCTGCGAATCGGCCTCCGTCCGCATCAGGTTCGGCAGCTTCCCGTAATCGTCGTGCAGCAGCACGCCGTGCACGAGGAAGCTGCCGGCCATCCACACCACGAACACAGCGACCCACGCCCAGAAGGAACTTGCCCTTCATGCTCCTCTCCTTCCTTCGTACGAGCGGCCGGCCGACCGCCACGCGCTCTACTTCTTCGGGTCGTCCCCGCCGGCCCAAGCGATGAACTGCCAGCGGCCGCCGTCCTTGATGAAGACGTCCGTCCACCGGCCCGTCGAAGCTTCGCGGTCCTTCTTGTAGTTCTCCCGCACGACCATGTAGGTGTACTGCGCAACGGCGACGTTGCCGGTGACCGTGATGGAGATCGGAAAGATCTCCTGCTCCAGGATCGTCGAGCTGGCGTCGCTGAAGCGGGCCCACCGCGTCAGGCTGGCCTTATTCTGCGGCGCCGGGCGGCCGACTTCCCACGCGCTGATGTTGGCATGGACGAGCTTGTCGATCCAGGTGAGGTCCTTGTCCTTGCTCATCTTCCACTGCTGCTCCTCGACACGCCAGATCTCCTGCTGGTCCGCGCTCCAGGTCTGGGCCGAGGCCACGCCTGCGATGGCGACGAGGGAAAGGACGAGTAGACCCGCCGGGAAACGCCGGGTGGACATCACGCACCTCCTGCGACCGTAAACGGTCGCACGAACAAGAGCGGCGTCGGGGAGACGCCGAAGTGCATGGAGTCTGCCACAGGTTGAGGAGGGCCCCCGAGCGGCGGAGTCAGGCGGCGTCGTCGACTCCGGACAGGCGCCCGCGCATCGCGACGATCAGCACGCGCGCCGACAGAACGACGTACCAGAGTCCGACGAACGGCCCGGCGTCGAAGAGACCCGCCTCGGCCGGCGGCACGGGGAACGTCGCGATGTTCAGGGCGAGGAGCAGGAGTCCCGTGAGGATTCCGCCCGCGGCCGTGAACGGCCGGAAGCGCGGGTGGAACCAGAGCGCGAGGCCGAAGAGCACGGTCCCGGCCCCGACGAAGAGGTCCCACGCCACGTCCATCCCGAGCCAGATCGCGGTTAAGGCCGCATCCGGCTTCGGCACCGCCGCCTTGACCGCCATCTGCACGAGAAGCATCGCCGCGAGCTCGCCCGCCGCGACCGTATTCGCGACGGCCGCGACGAGGCCGAGCCGCGGGGCGACCGCGCGGGTCACGCCGAGGTGAACGCCGATGCTCGCGACCGTGAGGCCGAAGGCGAAGCCGAACACGAGGAGCGCCTGGACCGGAGGCGGCGCCGGCAGCGCCATCAGCGCGATATAGCTGCCGAGTGCGCCGAGACCGGAGGCCCCCGACCAGACCGCCCATCTCGGATCGGGAAGGGTGCCTCGCTCGAGCACCATCGTCGTCATCCCCGTCTCCAGCGCGGCGCGCCCTACCGACCGGAAGACCCGGACCGGTCGACGACCACGCGTCCGCCCTTCATCACCCACCGCACCCCGTGCACGACCGCGTCGACGCTCGCGAGGGGATCGCCCTCGACCGCGACGAGGTCGGCGAAACAGCCGGGCGCGATTGCGCCGAGGCTCTTCTCCATGCCGAGCAGGGCGGCCCCCTGACGCGTGGCGGCGTCGAGCGCCTGCGCCGGGGTCATCCCGGCCTTCACGAACCACTCGAGCTCGCGCGTGTTCTCGCCGAAGCCCGTGAAGACCGCATCCGATCCCATCGCGATCCGCACGCCCGCGCGGACGGCGTGTCGAAGCGTCTCGAGGTTCCGGCGGACGTAATCGTTCAACCGGTCGGCCACCGCCTGGTCATAGCCGTACTCGTCCCGGTGCGCGACGTAGTAACGGTTGTGATCCACGGTCGGGACGTAGAAGGTCCCGCGCCGGACCATCTCCGCCAGCGTCGCCTCGTCCATGTCGGTCGCGTGCTCGACCGAGTCGGCGCCGGCCCGGACCGCCGCCCGCGCGCCGTCGGGGCCATAGGAATGGATCGCGATCCGCTTGCCGGCCTGGTGGGCCACGTCCGCCGCCGCCTTCATTTCCTCTTCCGAATAGGTCTGGAAGCCCGTCACGTCCTGGTCGCTGCCGGTCGACCCGTAGACCTTGATCCAGTCGACGCCGGCGGCGATCTGCCGGCGCGCCGCGCGCCGCACTTCGTCGACACCGTCGGCCTGGCCGGGATCGGGCGCCGCGGCGCCGGCCCGGTAGGGAGTGCTCGTCACGTGCAGTCCGTCGCCGGCCACGAACATGCGCGGCCCGGTCATCGCCCCGCGCCCGATCAGGTCGCGCATGGCGAGATCCATCCCCTCGGAGGAGCCGAGATCCCGCACGGTCGTCACGCCGGTTTCGAGGGTCCTTCGCGCGTTCTCCTGCGCGAGAAAGACGGTGACGGCGGGACCGAGCGTTCCCAGCTGCGACCACGGCCGCGTTCCCGGGGCGCGGTCCCAGTAGAACGTCATGTGCGTGTGCGCGTCGATGAGTCCCGGGATGCCCGTGAACGCCCGCAGGTCGATCACCGTCGCGCCCGCGGGGACCGCCGCGTTTCCCGACCCGACGCTCGTGATGCGCTCGCTCTCGACCACGACGACGGCGTCCGGCACCACGCCCCCGCGGCCGTCGACGAGCCGGCCGAAGCGGATCGCCGTAACCTCGGGCGGCGCCGCCGACCCTGCGGTGGCGACGAGGAAGAAAGCCCCGAGTCCCAGCCCGCGCCTCACTGGAAGTCCCGCGGAATCGTCTGCTCCCAGCTCTTCTCGCGCACGAGCACGCCGTCCTTCTTGAGCTTGCGCGCGCCCGAATAGTAGAAGTTCTCCCGGTCGCTCCGGAACGTCACGACGGACTCCCAGCGCAGCGTCCGGTCCGGCAGCTTGACCTCCGTCCAGTACTCGCCCCTGACTGAGGTCTTCTCCGGGTGCCCGTCCTCGGCCTCGTGCGTGATCGACTCGTCGTTGTGCTCCTCGCCCCAGGGAAAGCGCGTGGCGGAGGTCGACGTCGCGACGACCTTCGCCTTGCCCGTGCGCGGATTGCGGTCGACCGACGAGATCTCGCCGTAGCCCGAGGGCGTACCGGTGTCGAGCGTCTCGTAGCCCGGATACCGCGGCTCGGGCGGGCCGAGCGGCAGGTACTGCGGGCTCGGCCGCTCGGCCGGCGGGGCGACGGGCAGGACGAGACGGGTCGCCGAGGCGCCCATGAAGAGCTTCGTCGTCATCGGATAGGGTGTCGGCCAGATCATCGGCCACTGCGCGTTCGAGACGGCGAAGCGGATGCGGTGTCCCTTCGGAAACACCCAGGACGTGAAGTGGAGCTCGATCTCGAGGGGAAAGGGCTTGCCCGGCTCGATCGCCTTCGGCTCGCGCGCGGACTCGCGATGCGCGCCGTTCTGTCCGGCGCCGGTGACGAGGGTGACCGTGCCGTCCGGCGCGACGTCGTTCAGCCGCGCGAACCAGTCGGCGTGCGGCGCGTCGGCCGAAACCTGGAGGAGCGCCTTCGGCAGGCCCAGGATCTCGACCTCCTTCTCGAGGGGCGGCGTCTCGTAGACCAGGCTGAACGCGTCGGTCGGGCGCTGGTCCGGCGCGACGTCGCCGAACCACATCACCGGGCCGCCGGCCTCGACGCCGGTCGTCGGCACGTAGCGCAGCTCCGCTTCCGCGGCCGCCGGCGCCCCCTGCGAGAGCGAGCCGTCCGGCCGCGGATAGAGGATGCGATCCTCGATCCGCGCGATCGGCCAGCCCTCCTCGTACCGCCACTTTCCCGGCGCGAAGTCGAGGTACGGCCCCGGCGGGTGCCACTCCCGCACGTAGATCGCCAGGCGCGGCTCCTCCATGATCCCGGTGTCGCGGCCCTTCAACCACCGGTCGAACCACCGGAGCGCCTCGCGCCGCCAGTCGAAGCCGGGGCGCGGATAGGGCTCGTCGGGATAGGTGTGGTTCCACGCGCCGACGATCGCCTTCACCGGCGCCTTCATGTGCTCGAGCATCCGCGGCACGCTGTCCCTGTAGCCGTCGTACCAGCCCCCGATGACGAAGGTCGGGATCTGGATCGCGTCGTACCGGGTCTTCAGGGCCGTGCGGTCCCAGAACGGCCCGTCGCGCTGCTGCCGCTTGTAGGTCAGCATCCAGGGCGGCTGGTCGAAACGCTCGCGGAAGTAGGCCTCGTCGATGACGTACCCGGGCGCCCCGGGCATGGAGTTGGCGACGTCCATGCCCATCTCCCAGGAGTCGACGTGAATCATGCCGTCCATGAAGTGGACGTCGTCCTGGTAGAGGTCGTCCGTCGCGTCGACGGCGATGATTGCCTTCAGGGCCGGGGGCCGGCGCATCGCCATGTGGATCGAGTTGAAACCGCCCCACGAGATGCCGAACATCCCGACCTTGCCGGTCGAGAAGGACTGGCGCGCGAGCCACGCGATGACTTCGTCCCCGTCCTTCTGCTCGATCTCGCTGTACTCGTACGGGATGAGCGTGCCCTCGCTGTTGCCTGTCCCGCGGATGTCGACCCGCGCGACGACGTAGCCGCGCCTGACGAAATAGGAGTAGAAGCCATACCGGTCGGCGCGGCCCTCGGTCTTGCGGTACGGCAGGTACTCGAGGAGGACCGGGAACCGCTCCTTCGCGCCCGCTCCCTTCGGCCTCCAGATGTCGGCCGCGAGGAAGACGCCGTCCGGCATCCGAATGCGGGCCTCCTCGAGCGCGACCTCGAAACGGGGCTCGGAGAGCGCGGACTTCGGCGCGGCCTTCGCCGGGGCGCCGAGGAGCTCGGGCAGCGCGCAACCGGCGGCGAGCACCGCGGCGGCCGCGGCGCGCCGGGCGTGGAATCCGTGTCCGGTCTTTCTCGTCATTCTCACTCCATCACCGAAAGGATCGCCGCGGTCAGGAAGCCGAGGGTCGCGAGCAGGCCCACGATCTTGCCGCCGTGCTCGAAAGCCTCCGGCATCATCACGTCGGACAGCATCGTCAGCACGGCCCCCGCGGCGAACGCCTTGGCGTACCGCCCGTCGGCCGCCGGGACGGACCGGACGATCGCGTAGCCCGCGGCCGCCGCGAGGGCCGAGGCGATCACGAGCGTCGTCCACATGCCGGCGACTCGCTTCGGGGAGCGGCCCGCGGCGACGAGCGAACGCGTCCCCGCGACACCCTCCGGCACGTTCGACACGAAGACCGCCGTCAGGAACGCGACGCTGATCGCGCCGCCCGTCGCGAGGCCCATCCCCAGGATCAGCGACTCGGGCACGCCGTCGAGCAGGGTGCCGAGGAAGATCGCGGTGCCCGAACCGCCTCCCTCGCCCGGCGCGAGGCTCTTGCGCTTCTCGCCGCCGCTCCGGTCGATCAGCCAGTCGGCGCCGAAGAAGACGAGCGCACCCGCGGCGAACGCCCAGACCATCCCGCGCCCGGCGCCGCGCACGAGGGAGGCCGGCACGAGCTCGTAGCCGATGCTCGAGACGAGGGCGCCCGACCCGAAGCCCATGATCGCGCCGGTCAGGCGCTCCGACAGGGTCCAGCGCAGCGCAAGCGCCGCGCCCAGGAGCAGAGACGCGGCCGCGAGGCCGCCCCACAGGGCGGCGGCGAGGGTTCCGTTCATCGTTCACCTCCAGCGGCGGCCAGCCGGTTGATGTCGGCCGGGCCCAGGATCTTCCTCGCGTCGCCGCGCTCGGCGAGCGCGATCATCGCGCGGCCGACGGCGACGGTCGTCGTGATCTGCCGCGGGAAGAGCCGGCGCAACAGGGGAAGGAGGGGACCGAAGACGACGTAGAACACCCGGTAGAGCCGCGTGCCCGACCGCACGCCCCGCATCGGCTGGATGAAGCCCGGGCGGAGCATGTAGGCCCCGCCGATCGGAAGCGCGAGGAGCGCGTTCTCCGTCCGGCCCTTGACGCGGGCCCACATCACACGCCCGCGCTCGGTCGAGTCGGTGCCCGCGCCGGAGACGTAGGTGAAAACGATGTGCGGACTCGCCGCCGCGAGCGCCCGCGCGGCCGCGAGCGTCAGGTCGTAGGTGCGCCGTGTGTACTCGGCTTCCGAGAGTCCCGCGGCCGAGACGCCGAGGCAGAAGAAGCACGCGTCGAGTCCCCGGAAGCGCGTCGCGAGCGCCTTGAAGTCGAAGAAGTCCTCATGAAGGATCTCGGTCAGCTTCGGGTGCGAGACCCCGCACGCCCGGCGGCCGACGACGAGGACCGACTCGACCCGCGCATCGTCGAGGCACTCGAGGAGCACGCCCCCGCCGACCATGCCGCTCGCCCCGAAGAGGACGACCTTCACGGCGCGCACCGTATCACCGGGGGGAGTCCCGGGACGTTTGGCGCTAGACTCCCGCGCCAGACATTCCAGAGAAGGAGGAGACATGCCGAGGCTCCCCCGCGCCGCCGTCTTCGCCGCCCTCGCGGGTTTCGCCGTCGCCGCCGCTCCAGTCTTCGCCCAGCAGCCGCCGCCGACGCCTTTCAACGGCATCACGACCGGAGTCGGCGACCTGCCGCGCCTCTCGAAGGCGAAAACGCGGTCGATCTCTCCGGAGAACTTCACCGGGGAGAAGGGCAAGGGCGGCATGGCCACCGAAGGCACCGGAAAGACCGACGCGAAAGACCTCGGCGTCGGCTGGAAAATCTCGCCCTCCGTCGTCATCAAGCCCGGCCAGGTCTTCACGCTCGCCGACATCGCGGGCTCCGGCGCGATCCAGCACATCTGGATGACGCCGACCGGCACTTGGCGCTACTCGATCCTCCGCATCTACTGGGACGGCGAGACGACGCCCTCCGTCGAGGTCCCCGTCGGCGACTTCTTCGCCTCGGCCTGGCAGCGTTACGCCCAGATCTCCTCGCTCGCCGTCGCGTCAACCCCGGCAGCGCCTTCAACTGCTACTGGGTCATGCCGTTCCGCAAGAGTGCGCGGATCACGCTCGAGAACATCGGCGAGAAGGAGATGACGCTCTACTACCAGGTCAACTACGCCCTGACCGACATCGGCGCCGACGAGGCCTACTTCCACGCCCAGTTCCGCCGCGTCAATCCCCTGCCCTACAAGGAGGTCTACACGATCCTCGACGGCATCAAGGGCCAGGGCCACTACGTCGGCACCTACATGGCCTGGGGCGTCCACAACAACGGCTGGTGGGGCGAGGGCGAGATCAAGTTCTACATGGACGGCGACACCGACTTCCCGACGATCTGCGGCACCGGCACCGAGGACTACTTCTGCGGCTCCTACAACTTCGAGAACAGGGCGACGAAGCAGTACCAGGAGTTCACCACGCCCTACGCCGGGCTGCCGCTCGTCGTGAAGCCGGACGGGCTCTACCAGTCGCAGCAGCGCTTCGGCCTCTATCGCTGGCACATCACCGACCCGATCCGCTTCGAGAAGGACCTGCGCGTCACGATCCAGGCCCTCGGCTGGCGCTCGGGCGACCGGTACCTGCCGCTCCAGGACGACATCGCCTCGGTCGTCTACTGGTACCAGCGCGAGCCGCACGCGCCGTTCCCGAAGCTGCCCTCCAAGGACCAGCTCGAGATCCAGTAGGACCGGGCGCCGGCTTAGGCCTGCGGGGTCAGGTCTTCATTTTTCGGCCGTCGCGAACTGCAAACGAGAGCTGAAAAATGAAGACCTGACCCCGTTCCTCTGCCGTGCGGGACTAGTATCCGCCCAGGGAGGACGCCAAGATGTCGCCAAGAACTCGGGTCTACCTCGGGGTCGCACTCCTGGGTCTGATTCCGGTCGCTTCGGGTCTGTCCGCCCAGGAGATCAAGGGCTCGGGAACCAACATGTTCGTCCCGAAGGTCGAGGAGACCTTCACCCTGGCGGACGGAACGACCGTCAATCGCATGGAGTTCAACGGCTTCATCACGGCGGACGATCCGACCAACCCGCTCCGGCTGGCCAGCATGGTCTGCAAGGGCACCGCCGTCGTCGCCAAGGACGGCAAGCCCATCCGCTCGGGCGGCAGCTGCGACTCCGTCGACAACGACGGCGACGTCGCCTTCTTCTGGTGGCGCTCCGAGGGCACCGCGGGCCGCTGGGGCTTCCTGGGCGGCACCGGGAAGTGGGTCACCGTCGAGGGCGGCGGCACCTACGAGCCGAGCGCGGCGTGGAAGGACGGGCGCCAAGCGAACAAGTGGAAGGGAAGCTGGAAGTACACGAAGTAGAGGACTCCGTTGCCGGGGCGGGGGGAACGGTCTTCATTTTTCGGCAGTCGCGAACTGCTATTGAGAGCTGAAAAATGAAGACCTGACCCCCTAGCGCGTGGGCCGGCTCCTCGTGCGCCGCGGCGGGCGCGACTTCGGCGGGCGGGATTCCGCGAAATCCGCGGCGCGCTTGACCCAGCGGCGCAGCGCCGCGCCCGCGAGCCCGATTCCCTCGACGAAGAGGAACCCGCGCATGGGCCGTCCCGGTGAAGTCCATCGGGCGCGCCCCGGGCTCCCGGAGCAGGGCTCCCTCGCGCTCGGGATCGACGCGGACCATGAGCGTCTCGTTCACGACGCCGCAGCTCATGTGGCCGCGGATCATGAACGCCACGCCGCCGAACATCTTCTTCTCGACGATGCCGTCGCGGCTGGCGAGGGCCGCCCGGACCCGTTCCGCCAGCGCCTCGTCGTAAGCCATCGCGTCGGCCTACTGGGGCGAGACGAGCACGAGCTTCGGCAGGTACGCCAGCCCCGACGGCGTGACCTTCGCGTCGAGCGGCTTCGGCGTCGTGTATCCGGCAAACGTGCTCAGGACCTGGTACTGGCCCACCGGCACCGCCGGGAAGTCGTAGCCGCCGTCCTCGCCCGTCGTCACCGTCTGGACGAGCTTGCCGTCCGGCGCCTGAAGGGACACCGTGATCCCCGGAAGAACGTTGCCGTTCGAGTCGACGACGACGCCGCGGACGACGCCGACCTGCGCCGACGGCGCGCTCGAGCAGTCGGCCGCGGCGGCGAGGACGGTCACCATCAGCCAAACCGGCAGGCGGTTTCTCATGCGCGTCATCGTATCAACGGCGCTCGCCCGGTCCCTTCAAGGCGCGTCCGGCAGCGTGTACTCGAAATCGTAGGAGTGCTTCCCGTTCTCGATCCTGATCGCGAGTGTTCCCGCGATGCCCTCGAGCTCCCCCGTGCCGGAGCCGGGAACCACCACGATCGTCAGTGACGGCCGGCCCCCGTCCATCAAGCCGCCGTGCTGCAGCGCGAACGTCCCCTTGTTTCCCGCGAGAGTTCCCTCGACGACCTCGAGCGCGACGTATCCGCCCGAGCCCTTCGCCTGGTCCATGACCGCGAGCATCTGTCCGCGGCCCGAGGCCTCGAGGTCGCCGTGATAATGCTTGTCGAGCGCCATGCGACCGATCTTCGGGTCGCCGATCTTCTCGTCAGGGGGCTGCGACGTCATCTTCACGTCGAAGGAGCCCGAGGCTCGGACGGTCATCGTGTCTCCCCTCCCGCGCCCACGCGGCCGTACTTGCGAAGCGCCTTCATCACTTCGTCCCCCGGAAGGCCGTACACCCGCAGCCCGTCGGCCCCGGTCATCGTGTCGGCGGCCAGCATCGCGTTGACGACCGCCTCCTCCGTCGCCTCGATGGTGGCACGGAAGAACGGGTTGAGGTCGTCGTTGGCGAGCATCCGGACGGCCGCTTCGCCCTTCGACTTTTCGTTCGAGCGGTTGGCGGTGGAGAAGGCGAGGAAGAGGTCTCCCGACTGATTTCCCGCCCAGCTCCCCAGCCGGCCGAGGCCCATGCCGACGCGCTTGGCGAGGCGTTCGAGCTGCGTCGGGAGAAGCGGCGCGTCCGTCCCGACGATCACGACGATCGACCCGCGGCCGAACTCTCGGTCGGCGTCCGCCCGCAACGCGCCCTGGCCCGGGGCGCCGCAGTGCGGCGTCTCCTTCAACCAGGCCCGCGTCGGCTCTCCCTCGAGGGCGAGGCAGGGCCTGAGGCCCGTGATCTCGCGGCGGACCGGCACGCCGAGAATCTGGAGATCGCCGCCGTAATTGCACTGCACCAGAACCCCGACGGTGTAGGACGGGGCGCCTTTTTCGGCCACGACCCGCGACGAGGTGCCGATCCCGCCCTTGAACCCGTTGCAGATCATCCCGGTCCCGCCGCCGACCGCTCCCTCCGTGACGCGCCCGCCCTTCGCGCCGTCGAGCGCCGCCCAGACGTGCTCGGGCTTGACGTACTGGCCGTTGGCGTCCGACAGCGAATCGAACGTCTCCGAGACGATCGGGTACGTGAACTCGAACTGCCTCCCGCGCGCGATCTCCCACTGGATCGCGGCGTCGCGCACCGTGCCGACGCTGTGCGTCCCCGTCAGCAGGATCGGGCCTTCCAGGAAACCCGACTCCCTGATCCAGTTGACGCCGGTCATGTCGCCGTTGCCGTTCTGGTTGAAAGTCGCCGCCATCACGAAGTCCCAGTCGCCCCGGGGCCGCGTCAGGATCGCCGTCACCCCGGTGCGGACGGGGCCCTGGCCGGGCACGACCTTGCCCTCGCCCGAGATCAGCGTGACGTGCGCGACGGCGACCCCCGCCACGTCCGTGATCGCGTTCTCCGGGCCCGTCTTGCCCGGAAACGGGATGCCGAGCTCCCTTCCGCGCGGCTTCGGCTGCGCCCCGAGGACGCCGGGAAGCAACCATGCGAAGAGGATCGTCCGGATGAAACATCTCATGCGTCCTCCTCGGGGTCCGACCCGAACCGCAACACGTTGCCGTCGGGGTCCTCGATCCGCATCTCGAGCGCCCACGGAAAATTCGTCGGCTCGAGCCGCACGATCGCGCCGCGCGCCGCGTACTCCCGGTGCAGCGCGCGCACGTCGTCAACGCCGACCCATACCCACGCGCCGCCGCGCCCCTGGCCGCCCCGGCAGAGGTAGATCCCCCGGCCGTTCCGGCCGACGAAGCTGAAGTCGTCGTTGCCCCACGGCGCCTGCTCGAAGCCGAGCACGTCGACGTAATAAGCGACGCTCCGGGCCATGTCTTCGACCCGGAGGATGGGATCGATGCTCTCGAAGCGCGTCCGCAGCGGCGGCGGCGTCATCGCGTCCGGCGCTCCGGCTTCGGCAGGAAGCGCAGGATCGCCGCGAGCACCTTCGACCCCTCCGGGGTGGCGAAGAGGAACTGGGCGTGCGCCGAACCCTCGAGGACCAGGAGCTGCTTCGGTTGGGGCGACGCATCGAAGGAGGCCTGAATCCCGGGCAGCCGCTTCTGGCCGGTCCCGTCGGCGTCGTCGCGGGCGACGATGAAGAGCTTGGGGCAGGCGATCTTCTGCGGATCGCGGCCGGCGCGCGCGCCGAGCAGCACGAGCGCGTCGATCTCACCCGGCTTCGCCGCCGCGGCGGCATTGCCGGCGGCGAACCCGCCCATGCTCGCCCCGACGACCGAGACCTTCGTCGCGCCTTCGCGCCGCAGATACCGCACGGCGGCGAGCACGTCGTTCTGAAGGGGCGCGCTCATCGGATCCGCGGAGGCGGGACCGCGGGACTTCCCGTAGCCCCGAAAGTCGAGGGCGAGCACGCGGTATCCGGCCTGGACGAGAGCGCGCGCCTGCTCGGCCCAGCTCGCCTTGTCGAAACGCCCGCCGTGGGCGAGAACCACGGCGTCGGCCCCCGAGCCGTACACGTCGGCGTAAATACGCGCGCCGTCCTGCGCCCGGAAAAAGACGGTTTCCTGGGCGGAGAGCGGCGCCGTGAGTGCTCCGGCGAAACCGCCGAGGCCGCAGCGATGCGCGCGATCCGGCGCCGCACTTGCCTACTCCTCGTACGCTCTCCGCGAACAGGCGCTCCAGAGACGACTCGTCTTCGAGCCCCGCCTCCGCCCCGGGGCTGCTGTAGACCTCGACCTCCACGTGCCCGTCCGGGAAGAACTCGACCTCCCAGTGCTCGCCCGGAACCATGACCTCGACCATCACCGCCTCGCGGACGCTGTCGAGCCGGAACGCCAGATTGGCGGCCCGGAGCCTGTCGATGAAGTCGATCACCTTCTGCAGCGGGTTCATCGTCGATCACTCCTCTCCCGATCTCTCGAACCTTGACGCGGACCGCCGGGTTTCGGTCTCACAGAGCTATCACGGCGCGGACGCCGGCGCGCCGGCCAGAGTCCACTCCCGGAGAAGGGCCTTGTCTTCGGCCGACAACCCGGCGCCGCGGTGCAGGGCGACGTAGAACCACGGCGGCATCTCGCCCTCGGCGACCTGCTCCCGCACCTCTTTGAACTTGCGGGCCTGCCGCTTCGCGGCGTATCCGCCCCAGTCCGAAAAGTTCAGCTCCTTCCGGCCCTCGCGGACGTCGCGCGCGACGAGCCAGGAGACCGGGGCGACCCGGCTGTACCAGGGCCAGGTCGTTTCGTTGGAGTGGCAGTCGTAGCAGGCCCGCTTGAGAACGGCGCGCACGTTCGCCGGCGCCGCGATGTCCGCCGTGACCGGCGGGCTCGTCCGGTCGACGGGAACGAGCTGAATGGCCACGAGCGCGACGACGAGGCCGAGCAGACCCTTTTTCAGCACGTCCTTCCGGAAGATTCCCTTCACGAACCACCCTCCGCGTTCGTTCGCTTCTCCGGGCCGGCGCGCCCGCGCCGTGCGGCGAGCATCGACGCCGCATACGCTACCAGTCCCCAGAAGAGAGTGCTCAGCGCCGTCGCGAGCCAGAGCCAGCTCCGGAGCGTGGGCTCCGTGATGGGTTCCGGAATGCCGAGCGCCGACGCGGCTCGCAGCAGCAGAAGCCCCGGCGCGTTGAGCCACGCGCCCACGGCCCCGCCGACCGCCCAGATGACGACGAGAATCACGGCCGCCGCGACCAACGAAACGAGGGCCTTCATCGCCGTCCGCCGTCTGCCGTCATCCTTCAGCCCTCGCGCCCCGCCGCGCGGCGCCCTCCGGGTCGGGCGGCGCGGCCGCGGAGACGAGGACGTCACCGGGTACGAGCACATCGAACGACCGCCCGAGACGTCTCGCCGCCGAGCGCGTCGAGCACGACTCCGGACGTCCTTGAAAACGCACCTCGAAACGCTCCGCCTTCGCGTCGGCCGGTTCCGTCGCGCCGAGCGAGCGGACGTACTCAACGTCGCGCGCGTGCGCGAGCACCCCCAGATAGGATCCGAGGGTCAGCGGCAGCGAACGCGCGACCCTGCTTCGGCCGCTTCGGACCCAGGCCCTCATCCTTCTTTCTCCTTCCGGAGACTGAGTTTACGGTCGGGAGGGCTCCCTCTGCGGGCGGCGATTTTCCGGGGTTGACGGCCGATCCTGGTGCATGTATATTACTCTATAGTTATGGAACTGACTAGTTATACACAACCCGCGCCCGGATCGCTGGATGCCACGTTCGCGGCTCTCGCGGACCCCACCCGCCGCGCGATCCTCGCCCGACTCGCGGAGGGCGCGGCGTCGGTGACGGATCTCGCCGCGCCCTTTCGGATGAGCCAGCCCGCCATCTCGAAGCACCTGAAGGTGCTGGAGCGCGCCGGACTCGTCTCGACCGGCCGCGACGCGCAGCGCCGGCCGCGCCGGCTCGAGGCGCAGCCCCTCGTCGCAGCCACGCAGTGGATCGAAGCGCTCGAGAGCAGCTTCCAGCGCCTCGATGCCCTGCTCGACGAGCTCAAAGCCACCCGGCCGAAACTCGATCCCAACGAAGGCAAGAAATAGAGGAGCGTGCCCATGACGAACTTCGGAAAACTGAAAGTCGACACGCCGAGCGACCGCGAGATCCGGATCACGCGCGATTTCGACGCTCCGCGGCCCCTGGTCTTCGACTGCTGGACGAAGCCCGAGCTTCTCAAGCGCTGGCTGACGGGGCCCCCCGGGTGGTCCTTCGTCGTCTGCGATGTCGACCTCCGCGTCGGTGGCGCCTACCGATTCGTCTGGCGCGGCCCGGACGGAATCGAGATGGGCATGGGCGGCGTGCATCGCGAAGTCGTGCCCCCGGAGCGGATCGTCAACACGCAGCGCTTCGACCAGGACTGGACGGGCGGCGAGGCCGTCGGAACGCTCGTCCTCACGGAGAAGGACGGACGCACCACCAGCACGAACACGATCCTCTACGCTTCGAAGGCCGCGCGCGACGGCGCCCTGCAGTCCGGCATGGAGAAGGGCATGGAGGCGGGCTACGTCCGGCTCGACGAGCTCCTGGCGCAGAAGCGCGCCTCGAAGAACTGAGCTTTTTCGAAAACCTCTTTCGAGGAGAAGCGACCGTGCAGAAGATCACTCCGTTCCTGTGGTTCGATGGGAAGGCCGAGGCGGCCGTCAATTTCTACGTTTCCATTTTCAAGAACTCTCGGATCGTGAGCGCCAACCGCGGGCCCGACGGCACCGTCTTCCACATGACCTTCCAGCTCGAAGGCCAGGATTTTCAGGCCTTGAACGGCGGCCCCAGGTTCAGGTTCACCGAGGCCGTCTCGCTCTACGTCGACTGCGCAAACCAGGCCGAAGTCGACGAGCTCTGGGAGAAGCTCTCGGCGGACGGCGAGATCCAGATGTGCGGCTGGTTGAAGGACAAGTTCGGCCTCTCATGGCAGATCATTCCCTCGGCCCTCGGGAAGCTGATGTCCGACAAGGACCCCGCGAAGGCGGGGAGGGTCATGCAGGCCATGCTCCAGATGAAGAAGATCGACGTCGCCGGGCTTCAGCAGGCGTACGAGGGACGATGAGCCCTTTGGCGAAGCGCGGACAATCGGCGGACGCGGAGGCGTCGATCGACGACCGCGTCCGCTCCTGCCTCCGGTGGCTCGAACGGCACGCCACCCGGCGGACGCGCGAGGCGTTGGCGCGCTACGGCCTCCCCTCCGACGACGCCCTCGGCGTGTCGATGAAGGACATCCAGGTTCTCGCGAGACAGGTCGGCCGCGACCACGCGTTCGCCGCCGGCCTCTGGAAGACGGGCGTCGTACGAGGCCCGCATGCTGACCTCGTTCGTCGACGAGCCCGCGCTCGTCACGGCGGCGCAAATGGATCGCTGGTGCCGCGACTTCGACAACTGGGGCATCTGCGATACGCTCTGCTTCAATCTCTTCGACCGTACGCCGCACGCGTGGTCCCGGGTCGCGGCGTGGAGCGGGAAGCGGGCCGAGTTCGTCAAGCGCGCGGCCTTCGCCCTGCTCTGGAGCCTCAGCGTCCACGACAGGACGGCGGGCGACGCCCCGTTCCTCGACGGCCTCTCCCGGATCGGACGCGCCGCCGAAGACGAGCGCCACTTCGTCTCCAAGGCCGTCAACATGGCCCTGCGTGCGATCGGCAAGCGTAACCCCGCACTCCACGCCGCCGCGCTGAAGACGGTGCGCAGCTGGCGGACTCGCCGAACGCGTCCGCGCGATGGGTCGGCAAGGACGCCCTGCGGGAGCTCACAGGGCCCTCCGTGACGGGGCGCATCGAGGCCATGCGCCGACGCGGAAAGACGAAACGATGAGAGGAGCCGCCCCATGAAGACCGCCGAAGCCGTCCGCATCACGACGCCGACTCCGCGGGAGACGGTTCTGTCACGCGAGTTTGACGCGCCGCGCCGGCTCGTCTTCGACGCGCTGACGAAGCCGGAGCTGCTGCGCCGATGGTACGGGCCGGCCGGCTGGACGATGACCGTCTGCGACGTGGACCTTCGCGTCGGCGGCGCGTTCCGTTTCGTGTCCCGCAAGCCGGACGGCAAGGAGGTCGGCCAGTACGGCGTCTACCGCGAGATCGTGCCGCCGGAGAGACTCGTCCACACGGAACGGTGGGAGGGCTGGGACCCCGGCGAGTGCCTCGTGACGACCGTCCTAGAGGAGGACGCCGGCCGCACGGCGTACACCTGCACGATCCTCTACCCGACCGAGCAGGTGCGCGACACGATTCTCAAGTCCGGCCTGCAGACGGGAGCCTCGGAGCTCTACGACAAGCTCGCACGGTTCCTGGCGTCTCAGCGGTCCGAGTAGATCCCCAGCGCGTTGCCGTTCGGGTCGAGGAAGTACGCGTCGTACCCCGGGTCCGCCTCGCCGATCGCCTCGCGTCCCCGGGTGACCGTTCCACCGTGCGCCGCGATGCGCTCGAGCGTCTCCGCCATGTCCGAGACCCGCAGGATGAGCTGCACCGAACCGGCGGCCGGCTGGCCGTCCCGGTCGAGTGCGCCGCCGACGTTGCCCGACTCGAAGAACCAGTACCCTGGTCCCGGCTCGTTTCGACGTACCGTCCATCCGAACACGCCTTCGTAGAACCGCCGGGCCTTCTCCAGGTCCGGCGCGGGAATGACGATGTGACCGAACGGGGCGGCGGAAGGCTTCACTCCGCTCTCACGTCCCGGGCGCCATCGAAAGCACCAGCGGCGCGTCCTGGCCGTCTCCGGAAACCTGGAGGTCCATCTCGACGGTCTCGAACCCGGCGCGGCAGGTCTTGAGGAGATAGCGCCCGTCCGGCACGCCGCCCACGACGAAGCGGCCGGTCCCGTCGCTCGTCGCCTGGTAGACCGACGTGGTCGCGTCCTCCGCGATCAGGATGACCGCCACGTCCGGCAACGCCTGCCCGGACGGGTCGACCGTCCGGCCGGCCACGATCCTCACGGCCGTTCCCGGGACGCGCACCGAGACGTGGCCGCGGCAGAGCAGCGCCGTGTTGCGCGCGCTGCCGGTCAGGGCGCGCGAGGACGACGCGCAGCCTCCCGCCGCGAGACCGATCGCGAGAAGCCCGGTCGCGACGCGGCTCGCGCGCCGTGCCCTACCGTCCGGCAACGGTGCCGCCTTCCCGTGCCGGTCCGGACAGCGCCGCCGCAACGGCGACGAGCACTCCCGCGGCCGCGTATCCCAGCATGTGGGGGCTCGCGTCTCCCGAAACGATCGCGGTCGCGCCGAAGGCGAGAAAGACCGCCGAGACGATCGCGAGCAGAGTCCGGTTCCCCGAGCCGGTCCGCGCGGACTCGACCGCCGCGGCGAGGACGACGAGGGCGAGCCCGGCCATGGCGAACGCGCCGAAATAGAGACCGAGCGAGACCGCCTGCAGAAGGGTCGGGCGGACCTGGATCTCGATCATGTCTTCCCGCAGATGCGGAACGTTGATGAACGCGTTCACGGCCGCCGCAAACGCGAGGAGCACGCCGGCCACGGAGAGCAGGCCGGTGCGGAGCGATTGCCGCCGGGTGTTCATCGGGCCTCCTGTCGAAGCAGCGGAATCGTACATAAAGACGCCGTCGAGCCGTCGAGCCGTCGTCTCGCGCGTTCGCCTCAGACGACGTGCTCGATCCACTGGCGGAGAACCTTCTGGAAGGCGGAGCGCCGGGCGGCGATCTCCTTTCCGTCCCGGAACCGGACCGAAGCGCGATCCGGCCCCAGCCAATCGAGGAGCGACTCCGGGTCCGCAATCGCCGCGCGCGGGCTCGCGCCCTTCCGCTTCTTCGCGCCAAGGTGAAGGATCAGGTGAACTTCGTCCTTCGCGCGCAGATGGAATGTCGCAAACCATTCCGACGTGCGGAAGCTCGGCGCGTTCCACTTGATCCCCTCGGAGATCGCGGGACCGGCGCCGAGAATGATCTTCCGGAGCGCCGCGATCTCCGTCTTGTGCGGGTGATCGAGAGCCGCGAGAAACGACCTCGACCTCCCCGCCCTCGTTCGAGGCTCCGCTCGACTTGCGGCCCGTCCCCTTCATCGCGCCTCTCACGTGTGCGTGACCATGACGACATGGCCGTCGGGATCGTGGATCCGGAACTCGCCGCGCGGCGCGTAGAACGGGTACCGGATCGCGCCCGCCTCGATTCTCTCGGCTGAGAGCCGCTCGCGGAACGCGGCGACGTCGTCGCAGTACGCGTAGAACAGCACGGCCTGCGGCCGCGCATCGACCGGCTCGCTCGCGCGCGCCACCATGAGCTGCGCCCGCCCGGACACGAGGTACGCCCACGACGGTTCGCCCTCCCCTCCGACGTGAACGTGTTCTCGGGCTCCAGGCCGAGCCGGCGGTAGAACGCGATCGAGTCGGGGACACTCCGGACGAAAGCCATCGGCACGAGGGAGCGGATCGACTCGGGCATCGTCTACCCGCGCCGCTTCCGCACGGGCCGCGCCGCCGCGGACTCGCGGGCCCGCCTCGTCCACTCCCAGAGACCGCCCGAGATCTCCCGCGGAAGTGGTCGATCGAGTTGCCGGGCGATCAGGAGGATCTGCCCCCGGTGGTGCGCTTCGTGCGCCACGAAATACGAAAGCACGTGCGCGACGTCGAGGGGAAGGTTTCTCCAGACGTAGGCCGGCGGCGCCGGGATCCGGCCGCCGTGCGCCAGGCCGAACTCGAGGAGCGCGCGAATGCCGGCGCCGCTCTGCGGGAGCGCGGACAGCAGCTCCCTCCGTCGGACGCGCCGGCGGTCCACGCTCTCCGGCACCGCGATTCCGTTTTCGCGGCCGAGCGTCCGCGTCCAGGAGCGCCGGCTGTTGTGGAGGTGCGCGGCGATCGTGCGGATCGACTTGCCCCGCACCCCCGGGACGGGAGCCTCCCAGAGTTCGTCCGGCAGCACCTCGAAGAGAAAGCTCGTGACCCGGACGTTCGTGTCCCACGCCGCGAGAATCAGCTCCCCCGGATCGTTCGGCGACGATTCGGGCCGAGCCGAGCCGCGCCGAGCCCTGCGGCCGGATGACTCATTCATGCTCTCCTCCGCTCCTCCCCGACCTGCGCACCGGCTCGCCGAACGTGATCCAGAAACCGAGAGCACCCGGGAAACCGGCCCTACCGCCTCTTGAAGTACTGGACGGCACGCTCCTGTCTTTCCGCGGCCGCGCGGCTCTTGAACGTCCCGAGGTTGCGCCGCTTGCCGGTCTTCGGGTCTTTCTTGCGGGAGTACAGCCGGTACTGGCCGGACTTGAGCTTTCGGATCATCGCCGCTGCCCCTCGAACGAATCCTAACCGCGGGGGACCCGCTTCATTCCGCCGAATCGACGAACGGGCTCAGGCCGGGACGTAGCTGGCGATGACGACCCCTTTGGACGTCGCCTTGCTGTGGACGAGCCGCAGCGCCGCCAGGGGTCCGCCGTCGGGAAAGAGGCGGCGGCCCGAGCCGAGAACGAGCGGGTGGATCAGGAGCAGGTACTCGTCGACGAGGTGGCTCCGCATGAGGGACCGGACGAGCTCGCCGCTGCCGAAAATCAGGAGGTCCGGGCCCGAGCCCTGCCGGAGCTTCGCCACCGCGTCCCCGGCCTCGCGCGGGAGAAGCGTCGAGTTCATCCAGGGCAGCGGCTCCTTCAGCGTCCGCGACGCCACGTACTTCGGCATGGCGTTCAGGATTTCCGTGAACGGGTTGTCCTTGCGTCCGGGCCAGACGGCGTAGAAGTCCTCGTAGGTCCGCCGGCCGAAGAGCAGGGCGCCGGCCTCCCCCACGGCTGCTCCGGCTTCCTGCATCGCGGCGAACGGCGCGGCCCAGCCGCCGTGCTCGAAGCCGCCGCGGCGGTCCTCGTCGGGCCGGCCGGGCGCCTGCATGACGCCGTCGAGCGTCAGGTTCGTGAATACGACGACCTTGCTCATCGCACCCTTCCTCCCGATGGCGTTCCGGCCTCCTCGACGGACGCGGCTAACTCCCGATGGCGCTCGGGGGCGTACCGGGATGCGAGCCGCCCGGTCGCCTTCGCGACGTCGATCGACTGCACCAGCACGCCTTCTTCGCCGTACGGGAGATGCGCCTGGCACCCGCCCGATGGGTCGATCAAGCTCGTCGCCGATTCCTGGAAGCGCATCGCGTAGTTGACGCTCGCGAAATAGATCGTGTTCTCGATGCTCCGCATCATCATGGCCTTCTCGTAGTACGGCCCGCCGGCGGCGCCCCAGCGCGTCAACCGTACGCCATCCCGGTCGCTCCCGGTGAGCTGGGGATGAAAGACAATCTTCGCGCCCCGCACCGCGGCCCATCGCACCGTCTCGGGATAGCGCCAGCCCTCGTGGCAGATCGCGATTCCGAACCGGACCCCGTCGACCTCGAAGATGCGCCGGCCGCTTTCCGGGCACGTAGGACGGCTCCTCGCTCGGATCGATCTGGTTCTTCGTCTGGAATCCCAGGACCTCGCCCCGCGCGTCGATGACGTACGCGGCGATCTGCCGGCCCGCCGGCGTCGGCCTCTCGATCCCGAGGATCGTCGCCAGCCGGCGGGCGCGCGCCCACTGCGCGACGGCCCTTAGCGCCCGGTCCTGCCCGGCCACGTCGAAGGGCGGGACGTCGAAATCCTGTTCACGCAAGCCCGGGAGGTAGGCCTCGGGAAAGCACACGATCTGCGCGCCCTGCGCCGAAGCCTCCGACATCAGCCGCTCGACCTTCGCGAGCCCCTCCTCGAGGCTCGAGGCGATCCGGGGCGACGCCAGCGCGACGATCATGGCCGTCTCAGTTGGCCTTCTGCAGCTCGACGACCATGACCTCGATCGGCTGATCGCCGGCATTGACGTCCGAGTGCAACTTGCCCGGAGGGTTGGCCGGCAGCCAGTACGCCTTCCCCGACTCCCAGTCATGGACCTGCGAGGATCCGTCCCCTTCGACGATCTTCATCTTCCCGCCGACGAGCGCGACGATCACCCGGGGATGGTCGTGCCGGTGCGGCGGCAGCGGCGACCCCGGCCGGATGACCGATTTCCACACCTTCACGTCTTCGTTTTCGAACTGCGGCGTACGCAGGGTGCGGGCGGCGGAAGATTGTGCCCGCATTGCCCACGCCGAGCCGGCAACGACGACGAGACCCAGCAAGATCCTCCCGATCGCGGTGCGTTTCATGCCTGCGTTCCCCTTCCACCCTTCGGTCGAGACGCGAGTTTCATGCGCCGGAGCAGGTCGACGGCCGCGGAGCTTCGCTCCCGGGGAAGCCTCATCGCGTTGGGGGGAATTCTAGACCGAGGCCCCCGGGATCTGCGCGAGGTGGTGCTTCAAGTGGCCGACGTAGTCGTGCATGAAGTACTCGAGCGTCGCGGGCTTCTCCTTCGGAACCGCCTGCCAGGCGAGCTCGTACAGGTTGTGCTGCGCCCGCGGCGTCTCGCGGACGGCCGCCGGCAGGCCCTCGATCACTCGCGCCAGGTGGAGGTTGAAGAGGCGCCAGAGCCCGACGAGGTCCGCCCATGGCGCGCCCTGATAGTTCTGCGCCGCGACCCACGCCTCCTGCTCGTATCCGGCGAAGACGAGATCGTCCATGAACCGGACGCGGACGAAGCGCTGATGGTTGTTCGAGGCGGAATCGATCAGGTGGCCGATGACCTGCTTCGGGGACCACTTCCCCGGAGCCGGCGACTTCGACGCGTCGGCTTCCGAGAGGGCGAGGAGGCGCGGCGTCGCGGCCTCGACGGCCTCGCGCAGCTCGGCTTCGACCGTGGTCATCGCGGCTAGGCCTCCCCTCGCAGGATGAACAGCCAGAAGTACACGGGCTCGACCAGCGGGCCCGCGAGGAGGATGCCGAGCCGCCATGCGCGCTCGGTCCCCTCGGGCACGAGGCCGTTCTTTCCGACGTCCCAGAGATAGACCAGCAGGAGTGCCGCCTGCAGCACGAGGACTCCGACGATTAGGGTGAGATCGAGATCGGCGTAAAAGAGCGCAACGCTCGCGACGAGCTGAACGACGGTCGCACCGCCGAGCACGGTCTTTCCGGAGCGCGTCATACCGGGATCATCTCACCCGGTTCGCCCACGGCCTCACCGGTGCTGGTCGAACAGCCATCGAAAGAGGTCGGGGTCGGCGTAGGCCTTCAGCGGCGCGTCCATGTGGTCGGCGCCCGCCAGCTCCGTGTATCGCACGGGCGCCCCGGCGGCCTTCAGCGCGGCGGCAAGTTTGCGCGAGTCGTCGACCGGGACCACCGCATCCGCGTCTCCGTGAAAGATCCACAGGGGCGTCTTCCCGAGCTTCGCCGCAAACGCCGAATAGGGGTCCGGGGCTGCGACAGCCGGGTTCGCCTCGCGATCGATCTCGATTTCTTCGGCCGTGTAGTTCGCTCCCGGCGTGATCCGACCCGCGACGACGACGACGGCCGCGAATCGCTCGGGCCATTTGGCCGCGAGCCGGTAGCTGCCGCTTCCGCCCATCGAGTAGCCCTGGAGATAGATGCGCGCCGTGTCCACGCGAAACTCCGAGATCGTGCGATCGAGCTCCGCCATGGCGAGCTCCTCCATCCGGGGATAGAACCAGCGCGTGCCGACCTTCGCCTGCGGGAAGATGACGATCGCCGGGAAGGGCGCGCCGTTCTCGCGGATGCGGGTCGCGAAATCGGTTCCCGTCGGCCGCATACCGTCGCTCCCCTGCCGGCCGTTGCCATGGAGGGACACGATCACGGGCCACGCCTTCGTGACCGAGTAGTCGGCCGGGACGTAGACCTGGTAGCGATGCGCCTCGCCGCCGACGGTGACCGTGCGGTCGAGGAACCCCGTCGAAAGGTCCGCGGCGGCGGATGCCGCGTGGCGAAGCGCGGCGAGCGCGAGGAGAAGAACTGCGCGAGCGGGCGTCGCCGCCCTACTCATGAAGGCCGGGAACGAACCGCTGGATGGCGAACGCTGCGGCCGCGAGGAGGACGAGGAGGACGAGGCCGGTCAGCGGCGAGAGCTCCGACCGCGACGAGAAATACCAGCCCGCGAAGACGAGCCCGCCCAGGATGGCGATCACGAGCGGCTCGAGGCTCAGGTTCGAGAGGCTCTTGCCCGCGAACCCTCGAGCCCGCGAGGCTTCGAACCAGACTCCGACTGGAAGGACGACGAGCGCGCTCAGCCAGCCGAGCGTTCGTGCAGGTCTCGCCACCGTTGATCTCCCTTCGTCGCCCTCATGATGACCCAGGACGCGACCGGATCATCGGCTCCGGTAAACATTGGTGCTCAGATACTTCAGCCCCGAGTCGACCATCAGCGTGACCACCCGGGCGCCCGCCCCGAGCCGCCGGGCCACCTCGAGCGCAGCCACGACGTTGGCGCCGGAGGACGTCCCCGCGAAGAGAGCCTCCTCGCGCGCGAGCCGCCTCGCCATCGTCTCCGCCTCGTCGGTGCTGACCGCCAGGATCTCGTCCACGAGACTCGGCTCCCAGAGGGGGGGCGTGCGTCCGATTCCGATTCCCTCGATCCGGTGCGCTCCCGGCGGACCGCCCCGCAGCACCGAGGATTCCGCCGGCTCGACGACGACGTTCCGGACGCCCGGATCGTGGCGCTTCAGAATGGCGGCGACCCCGCGCGAGGACGCGGCCGCGCCCGCGGAGTGAACGAACGCGTCGATCCGGCCGTTCATCTGGCTCCAGATCTCCTCCCCGAGCGAGTGGTAGCCGGCGATGCTGTCCTGGTTGTTGAGCTGGTCGATCCAGTAGGTGTGAGGCTCCCGGCTCATCTTCCGGGCGGCCTCGATCATGTCCTGGATCAGCTTCGGGGTCGTCAGACCGCCTTCGCTCGGGACGAGGGTCAGCTCCGCGCCGAGCGCCGCCATGTGGTCCCGCTTCTCCTGGCTGAAAGCGTCGGACGTGACGATCCGGAGGCGGTAGCCCCTGGCGGCGCAGACCAGGGCGAGCGAGGTCCCGGTGCTTCCTCCGGTGTACTCGACGACGGTGTCGCCGGGCTTCAGCCGGCCGTCCGCCTCGGCCCGCGTGATCACGGCGAGCGCCATGCGGTCCTTCATGCTGCCGGTGGGGTTCTCCCACTCGAGCTTCGCGAAGATCTCGGCCGAACCGCGCGGAACGAGCTTGCGGAGCCGGACCATCGAGGTGTTTCCGATGGCATCCAGGATGTTCATGCGCCGGCCTCCGGGTGATGACTCTCGGAGGATATCGAGACGACCGGCCTCCGGTTTCATCTCGGAATGAAAGATTCTCAGGGCGTGCGAAGAATCGAGAGATAGGCCTTCCACGGGCCGACCGCCTCCGTGTACTGGCGCGCCATCACGCGGACGACCTGCCCGAGGTGGCTCAGGTCGTGGGCCACCCAGGTCGACAGGTGCTGGCGGAGCGTCACGGCGCCGAGCTGCGGGTGGAGGCCCGGACGCGCCAGGTCGGCCTCCGTCAGGCGGAGCGCGGCCAGCCGGTCGAGGCTCCCGGCCCTCAAACCCGAGAAAGTGTCGAGGAGCTCGCCGAGGGAGAACCCCCGCGACGCGGCGAACATCGCCTCCCGGTCGAAAGTCGGGAACGGGACGGCGTCGCCGTGCCGGAGCAGGTGCTCGACGCGAGGCATCCAGTCGGTCCGCTCGGCGTGGATCAGGTGCCCCACGACGTCGACCGGGCTCCACGTCCCCGGCCCCTCGGTGGCCCCGATCCAGGGGCCGGGAAGGTCCTGGAGCAGCGCGCGGAGAACCACGGGCGTTCGCCGGAGAACCGGCACGCCCTCGTCAAAATCGAAGTCCACGGATTTCCTCCCCTGGCCCGGTCACGACGGGACGCAACGTGATTCTGCCACTCGTCAGGCGGTCGCGTTGCGCGGCCGAGCGTAGAAGTACTTCTTGGCGGCCTCCGTGACCACGACGTAGAGGGCGGTCAGTCCGATCATCGCCAGCATGAGCGGCGCCGGCAACGGAACGAATCCGAAGAGCGCCCGGAAGGGCAGGTACGGCAGCGCGAGCGTCACCGCGGCGACGGCCGCCGTGCTCGCCAGCAGCAACATGCTCGGGCGGCTGCGGAAGAAGGGATGGCGCGTTCGCACGACGAGCGCGATGACGAGCTCCGTCAGCAGGGACTCGACGAACCATCCGGTGCGGAACTCCGGCGGCGCCGCGCGGAAGACGAAGAGCAGCACCCCGAAGGCCAGGAAATCGAAGATCGAGCTGACGAGGCCGAAGAGCACCATGTAGTCGCGGATGAACCGGGTGTTCCAGCGGCGCGGTCTCTCCACCCATTCCGCGTCCACGTTGTCGCCGGCGATCGCCGCGGAGGGAATGTCGGACAGGAAGTTGTTGAGCAGGATCTGGGGAGCGAGCAGGGGCAGGAACGGCAGGAAGAACGAGGCCGCGGCCACGCTGAACATGTTGCCGAAGTTCGCGCTGATGGTCGTCAGCACGTACTTGAGCGTGTTCGCGAACGTGACGCGGCCCTCGTCGATGCCCTCGCGGAGAATGTCGAGGTCCCGCTTGAGGAGGACGAAGTCCGCGGCGTCCCGGGCCACGTCGACCGCGGTATCCACAGAGATCCCCACGTCCGCCGCCTGCAGGGCCGGCGCGTCGTTGATGCCGTCGCCCATGTAGCCGACGACGTGCCCCCGCTTGCGGAGCGCGAGAATGATGCGCTCCTTCTGGTTCGGGTCCACCTCGGCGAAGATCGTGGTGCGCTCGGCGGCGTGCCACAGCGCCTCGTCCCGCATGTCGTTCAGGGCGCGGCCGGTCAGGACGCCCTCGACCGGCAGCCTCACGGCCTCCCCGACGTGCCGGGCCACCTTCTGGTTGTCCCCCGTGATGATCTTGAGCCGGACGCCCCGTTTCGCGAGGTCCGCGATCGCCTTCTCGACGCCGGGCTTGGGCCGGTCGAAGAACAGCAGGAAGCCGGCGAAGGTCAGGTCGCTCTCGTCGGCGAACGAATAGGAGCCCGGCCGCCCGTCGACCATCCTGGTCGCGACTCCCAGCACGCGAAAGCCCTCGGCGCTCCAATCGCTGTATCGCCGCTCGATGCCGGCCCGCCTGGCCTCGTCGAGCGGACGGGCTTCCCCTCCCTCCTGCACGCGGCGGCAGACGGCCAGGACGTTCTCGAGGGCGCCCTTGGTGATGAGGGTCCGCTCGTCCTTCGCGTCGGCCGTCACCACGCTCAGCCGCTTGCGCACGAAGTCGTAGGGAATCTCGTCGACCTTGCGGTCCGATCCGCCGGTCACACCGGCCTCTTCCGCGCACGCCCGGACCGCCTCGTCGAGCGGGTTGGCGAGCCCCGTCTGGTAGAGAGCGTTGAGATAGGTGCAGCGCAGAACCTCGGTCGAGGGCCGGCCCTCGGGGTCGAGCGCGGCGTCGAGCCGGATCACTCCTTCGGTGAGCGTGCCGGTCTTGTCGGTGCAGAGAACGTCCATGCTGCCGAAGTTCTCGATCGCGTTGAGCCGGCGCACGATGACGCCGCGCTTCGCCATCCGCTGGGCGCCGTGCGAGAGGGTGATGCTGATGATCGCCGGCAGGAGCTCCGGCGCCAGCCCGACCGCCAGCGCGAGCGCGAAGAGCAGCGAGTCGATGGGGGGCCGCGCGCGGACGACGTTGGCGGCGAGAACGACGACCACCATGACGAGCATGACGCGGGTCAGGAGGTAGCCGAATCGCTGGATGCCCCGCTCGAACTCGGTCTCCGGCGGCCGCAGGCTCAGCCGCTGGGCGATCTGGCCGAATACCGTGGCCCGGCCCGTCTGCACGATCAGGACGCGCGCCGCGCCGCTGCCGACGCTCGTTCCCATGAAGACGGCGTTGGTGCGCTCCGCCAGGCTCGCCGTCGCGGCGACGACCCCGGGCGTCTTCTCCGTGGGGAAGGTCTCCCCGGTCAGCACCGCTTGCTTGACGAAGAAGTCGTTGGCCTCCAGCACGACGCCGTCGCCCGGGACCAGGCTGCCCGCCGAGAGCAGGACCACGTCGCCCGGCACGAGCTGCTCGGACGGGAGCAGCCGCGTCTCCCCGTCGCGCAGGACGCTCGCCTTGATGCTGACCTGCGACCGCAGTCTTTCGACGGCGCTGCTCGCCCGGTACTCCTGCACGAACCCGAGCATCGTGCTGCCGACGACCACGGCCAGCACGATCACGGCGTCGGTCCACTGCCCCACGAAGCTGGAAACCGTCGCGGCGAAGATGAGGATGAGAACCAGCGGGCTCTTGAACTGGCTGACGAAGAGGCCGAGCGCCGTCGCCCGGCGCTTCGGGGCGAGCGCGTTCGGCCCGTACTGCCTGGACGCGGGCCTCGGCCTCGGCGCTCGCGAGACCCCGGGTCGAGCTGCCGAGGTCCGAGAGCAGTCGCTCGGCGGGGAGACTCCAGTAGGCCGCCGGACCGGCCTGCGTCTCAGGTCGCATGGTCGCCGGCGCCGCGGCTAACCGTCCGGAGCCTTCGCCGCGGGCTCCTGCTCGTAGAACTGGAGGCAGACTCCCGAGGGAACGATCATGTGGAACTCGCGGCGTCCCCAGGACTTCATTTCGAGCGGACCGACCCTCGCGGGTATCCCGCGGTACTCCTCGTACAGCGTCTCGAGGTCCGAGACGCCGATGCTGAAGCTCGCGTTGCCGGCCCATTCGCGATTGTCGCTGGCGACGAGGTGGAAGGCGATTCCATCGCGCCGGATGCCCGCCATGGTCTCGCTCTGCCACTGCGTCTCGAAGCCCATGTGCCGCGTGTAGAAGGCGAGCGCGTCCGCGAGGCTTCCGCCGGTCGGGATCAGGGGTGTGACGGACAAGAGCGTCGGCTTCACTCGGTCGGCCGCTCCCAGGAACAGCGCCTCACGAAGGTCCGGAGCGCAGGCGCGGGACCCATCTCCCCACGCTCCGCGCGTACCGGACGTACGATTCGCCGAAGCGCCGTCGGAGGTTCGGCTCCTCGTAGCCGATGACGAAGACGTTCACCATCGCGAAGAAGGCCCCCCAGTAGAGAAGCAGCGCGCGGGATCGGACCACGGCGGCTTCGCCCAGCAGGATGAGGCTCACGCCCACGTACATCGGATTGCGCACGTAACGATAGAGCCCGCGCACCACGAGCTCCCGCGGCGGATCGACCGGCGACAGCGTCCCGCGGCCCATGCGGGCAAAATTCCAGATGCACGTTGCGAGGATCATTGCGCCGACGACCGCGCACAGCAAGCCGAGCAGGTCGGCGGGGCGGCGCGGGTCGAGCCGCACGGCGGAAAGTCCGAAGAACCTCCAGGGCACGTACCCGGCGACGACACCCGGCAGGAGGACGGTCCAGAGAATGCTCCGGAGGGCGAGGCCCGGGCTCATTGCGGCGGCGGCGCCGCATCGTTCCAGATGTCGATCACGCACTTCCACTGGCCGTCCTTCTGCCTCCGCCAGACCTCGACGGCTTTTCCGTCCACCGTGACCGCCTTCCCGTCGAGCGCGGCGAAGGTCACCCGGTTGGAGCCGGTCGTGTAGGCCATGTCGCCGCCCGCCGATACCACGACCGTCGTCGTCTTCCAGGAGATCGAGAAACCGGGCGTCTGGAAGCTCTTCGTGACGAACTCCCGGATCGCGGCCTTGCCCTCGACGGGCGGGCCGCCCGGCGGAAAGACGCTCGCATCGGCGGACCAAAACGAGACGGAGCGCTCGACGTCCCGGGACCCGGCCGCGCGGGACCACTCGGCGTCGAGCCGCCGGATCTCGGCTTCGACGTCGATCGGACGGCTCGCAGAGGCGCAGGCCGCGCAGGCCACAACCGACGCCGCCAGGGCGGCAGGGACTAAACGATTCATGCTCGACCTTTCCGCCCGGAAACGCCCGGGCCTTCGAAGAATTCGACGACCCCGGACTCCAGGGAGTACTCGGCGCCCACGACGACGAGACGCCGATCCTGGATGCACTGCTCCAGAATCTCGGACCCGTGACGAAGGTGGTCGACGGACGCGCGCACGTTGGCGCGTACCGCCTGCGCCACGAGCTCGGCCAGATCGTTGCGCAGCTCGGTCGCGAGCAGCGCCTCGACGGAAGGCCGCACCCGGTCGACGATCGACCTCAGGTTGCGGGACTGTCGCTCCGAGGGTCGATTCAGCTCGTCCACCGTGGCGAGGATCGCGCCGCACCGGGAGTGGCCCAGGACGACGACGAGGGGCGTCCCGAATCGCTCGACCGCGAACTCGACACTGCCGATCTGCGAGGGAGCCACGACGTTGCCTGCGACCCGGATCACGAAGAGATCGCCGAGCCCCTGATCGAACACGATCTCCGCGGGGACGCGCGAATCGGAGCAGCCGAGGATGACCGCGAAGGGCTCCTGTCCTTCGGCGAGCTCGGTGCGCCGGAGCAGGCTCGCGACGGCGCCGCTCCCGGATCCCGCCGCGAAGCGGCGGTTCCCGGTCCGGAGGCGTCGGACCGCTTCGTCGGCCGTGATCACGGCCTTGCGCCCTCCGGCGCGGAGCCGTTCCAGATTTCCCGGGCAAATCGCCATTGACCGTCCGGTTGCGCCTTCCAGACCTGCATGTAGTGGCCGCGATCGACCGTCGTCTCGCCGCCGGCCGCGGGCGCGAGCCCCCACTCGAACGCGCCTGCTTCCACCGCCCAGCCGTCGCCGACGAACACCTCGCGGTCCGTGAGGATCAGCGACGACGTCCGGAACTGCGACAAAAACCCGGCGTACCAGGCGCGCATCGCGGCCTTGCCGCGGACCGGCGCCTCCCCGGGCGGCATCATCACGACGTCGTCCGCCACGTACGCGAACAGGGCGCCGGCATCGTTGGCCCGGAGGGCCTGGTGAAACGCCGCGGTCGCGGCCTCGACGGCGGCGCGCGGAGCCGGCGCCGCTTCCGGCGGCGTCGGCGCGATCGCGACCGGAGTCGCCGTTGCAGACCATTGAGGCGAGCGCGAGAGAAAACAAGAACGTCACGACCCCTCCTCCAGCTCCCGGCTCACGGTTTCAGCTCCCGGTCCATGAGCATCGGGCCGCCCTCTGCCCGGCGATCGAAGCGAACACGCTCCGGCCGCCGAAGCGATGCTCCGCGTAGGACCTCCGCGCGCGCTCCACGAAACCGTGCTTGCGGAAAACCCGCTGCGACACGGTGTTCGTCGCCTCCGTCACCGCCCGCCGGTACCCCCTCTGCGCGCCGTGCTCGAGGCCGGCCGCGACGAGCCGCTGGGCGATTCCCCGTCCGGCGGCCCGATCGGCGACGCCCAGGAGAAAGAGGTGGAGCGATTCGCCGGGCGACAGCGTCCGGTCGCCCCGATACTCGGCGTCGAGCTCGCCCAGGATGTCGAATATCGGGTCGAACTTCGGGCTCAGCCGGTCGATCCCGTCGGGCATCGCCGAGGCGGAGTCCTCCGTCAGCAGCGCCCCCACCAGCTCGCCCGTGTCCGTGAGGCGCGCCACGACGGTCAGTCCCTCGATCGCCGCTCTCGGGCACAACAGCCGGACGAAAGCCTCGAACTCGGGAGCCGTCACGCCGGCGGCGACGGCGGGAGGATCGCGGCGGCTGAATACGTCGGCGAGAAGCCTCGCCATCGCATCGGTCTCGGACGCGGCGAGGACGCCGAGCTCGATCGGGCTGATTTCCGTCATGAGTTCATCCCCGCAAGAATGGGCTTCGTCCCGCCGCCTGCCGACTCGATCCAGCGGCTCCGGCGCACGGCCCCCTCGATGCAACACTTCTCTCCAACGAACGTATCTCGGGGCAAGGATGCACCATTACATGATGACGCGAAAACCGCGCCCAGTCTCGGGCCTTGCCTCGGCCTTCGCGGCGGCGCTGGGCCTCGGCGCTTGTGCCGCGGCCCCGGCCGCTCCCCAGGCGACGCCGACGCTCTCCGTTCCCCCGAGCTCGCTGCGTTGGGAGCTCGAGGCCACGGCCCAGCCGGCCGACTACCTTGGCCGTCCCGCCCTGCTCCTCGACGGCGGCGCGGCCATCCTGAAGGACTTCGAGATGCGCGACGGCGTCATCGACGTCGACGTCGCCACCCCGGCGAACCGCGGCTTCTTCGGCATTCAGTTTCGGATCGCCAATGAAGGCGCCAACGCGGAGTGGGTCTACCTGCGACAGCACAAGACCGGGCTACCCGACGCGATCCAGTACACGCCGGTCCTCGCCACCGGCTTGAACTGGCAGATCTACAACGGGCCCGGGTTCACCGCGGCCGTCGACATCCCGAAAGACGCCTGGTTCCATCTGCGCCTCGAAGTCGCCGGGGCCCAGGCGAGGTTCTACGTCAAGGACATGGAAAAGCCAGCGCTCGTCATGAACGATTTGAAGAGCGGGATCCAGAAAGGCCAGGTGGCCCTCGCCGTCCTGACGGGCGCGACGTATTTCTCGAACTTCGAGGTGCGTACGACGCCCGACGCGCCCTGGGAGCGGCGCCCGCCGCCCATGCCTCCCCACACGCTGACGAAGTGGGGCATCTCGCCGTCATACGATGCCCTCGAGCGCTACCTCGAGCGGCCGCTGACGCCGTCCGAGATCGACGCCATCCGCTGGCAGGACGTCGAGGCGGAACCGCCCGGCTTCGTCGTCCTTTACCGCCAGCGCGAGGCTCCCCACCCGAGGGTTTCGTTCCAGGGCGACTTCTCCAAACGCTTGGAGCCCCAGCCGGGAATGAAGGTCCTCTACGCGCGGACCCGCATCGACTCCGACCGCGACCAGGTCAAGAGGCTCGACATCGGCTACAGCGACGACGTCAGCGTCTTCCTGAACGGGAAGATCCTCTGGCGCGGCCGCAGCGCCCAGGGCTTCCGCGATCCCGGCTTCCTCGGGATCGTCAATCCCGAGAACGACGCCGTCTACCTGCCGCTGACGAAGGGCTCCAACGAGCTCGTCCTCGCGTTGAGCGAGCTCGGCGGCGGCTGGGGATTCGTCTGCCGCCTGGAGGATCCGGGCCACTGACGCCTCAGGCGACGACCTCGTACTCGCTCTGCACGAGGCCGCTCGCGTACTGGCGGGTCGCGACGTGCTTCAGCCGGATGTCGCGCCCCGTAAGGCCGAAGAGCGGGATGCCCTCCCCGATCAGCACCGGGACCCGCGTGACGATGAGGCGCTGGATGAGCCCGGCGCGCAGGAACCGCTGGACCGTGATCCCGCCGTCCACGTAGGCGTGGCGGATCCCGCGAGCATCGAGCCGCGCCGCGATCTCGGCCGGCTCTCCGGACATGCGCTCCACGTTGGCCCCGGGCGGCGGCGGCAGGAGCGCGCGGGTCGTGAGCACGAAGACCGGCCGGGAGCCGTAGGGCCACCCGGGCAGCGCGAGGACGACCTCGTAGGTCTTGCGTCCGATGACGAGCGCGTCGACGGTCGCCATGAATTCCTCGTACCCGTGGGGCTCGCCGCCGCCCTCCGGCAGGAAGTCGTAGCTCCCGTCCGCCCGCGCGATGAACCCGTCGACGCTCGTTCCGACGAACACGGACGCTTTCATGGCCGGATTCTCCTCGCTCCCTCTCCTACCCCTTGAACATCGTCCAGACGCCGACGGCGATGAAGCCGGCGCCGGCGATTCGTGCCAGGACCTTCGGGTTGATCCTCGGCCCGATGAGCCCGCCGGCGAAGACTCCGAGCGCCGAGGCCACGACCAGCGCGAGCGCCGAGCCCAGAAACACGACCCATTTGTTGTTCTCCGCCCCGGCCGCGTACAGCATCGTGCTGAGCTGGGTCTTGTCGCCGAGTTCGGCCACGAACACGGTGGCGAACACCGTCGCGAGGAGTTTCACGTCCACTGGAGCTCCTTCTCTCTCTGGCCCGACCGGGCCTTCACGCACGGGGATCGATGACCGCGCCCGTCGCATTGCCGGTAATGCTCTGAACGTACGCCCGGGCCACCGTCGCCGCGGGAAGGCCGTGCGAGGGGTCCATGCCGAGAGCCTTCAGCGTCTCGATGACCCAGGGCGGGCTCACGACGTTGACCCGTATTCCTTGCGGCGCTTCGAGGGCCGCGGCGCGCGCGAAACCCTCCAGGGCCGCGTTGACGAGACTGATGGCCGCGCTCCCGACCATGGGCGAGCGAGCCAGGACTCCGCTGGTGAGCGTGAAGGAGCCGTTCCGATGGACGACGGGAATGCCGTATCGCACGAGATTGACCTGCCCCATCAGCTTGTTGGCGAGCGAGAACGCGAAGTCGGCATCCGTCAGGTCGCCGAGGGGCGCGAACCTCGCGTTGCCCGCGGCGCTCACGACCGCGTCGAGGGCTCCCACTTTCCCGTACATGGCGACGATCGACTCCGGGCTCGAGATGTCGACGGAGACAGGCGCGCTCTTTCGGCTGACGGGAAGGACGTCGTGGTCTCCCTGGAGCGCCGCGACGACGGCGCGGCCGATCGTGCCGGTGGCACCAACGACCAGGATGCGCATTCCGAGCCTCCGGCGATCAGTGGACACGGCAGCAACTCACGGTCTCGCCGCCGGCGGCGGGCCCTTGGGGAACGGCGTCTCGGGAATCCCGTTCGTGTTCTGGAAGCTCGCGATCTGCCACCGGCCGCCCTGCTTCTGCAGGACCTGGAGCTGGATGCCTTCCCGCGGCGGCGCGGGAGCGCCCGGGGGGACCTTCGCGCCGTCCAGCGTCCAGCGCACGTGGGCGACGGCGCAGTTCGGATCGAGGAACCGGACGTCGACGTCCGTGACCGTGAGCTTGCTGTCGCGGAAGACCCAGGCGAACGCATCCGACAGCTTGCTCCGGATCTCCGCCCGGCCCTTCCACCACCAGCCCAGGACGTTCACGACGTCGCCGTCCGGCGCGAACAGCTCCGCATAGGCGGCGGCGTCATGCCGGTTCCACGCGTCGGCCTGTCGGGCCTGGAGCTCCCGAATGGCCGCGACGTCGGCTTCCTGCGCTGTCGCCGGAGCCGGCGGCAGGAAGCCGGCGAGAACGAGAGACGACGCGAGAATCCAGTGCTTCTGCATGAGCGGCCTCCGTGTCGTTCGTCCTCTTGGATGCGCCCGATGGCGAGACACTATCGCGACGCCGGCGGGAGCCTCGCGCGGAGCCAGCGGATCTGGCCGCGGTGGTTGATCTCGTCCTCGGCCACGTGGAACCACGCCCAGTGCGCGTTGAGCTCGGGCTTCGCCGCGAGCGGCGCTTCGAGCCATTCGTCGTCACGCTGAGCGAGCGCCGCGAGGGTTTCCGCGCGGGTGCGGGCCAGGTCGTCCACGTACGATTCGAGCTCCCGACCGCGGAGCTGCCGCCGCCCCTCGTCCCCGAGGTCGAGCGCCGGGAGCCACGGCTTCAGATCGCCCGCCGAGGGCTCGCGTCCCTCGAAGGTCAGGATCTGATACCAGCGCTCGACCGCCCCGACGTGGGCGACCAGCGCGCCGATCGAGTTGCTCGCGGCGTCGTGCAGATGATCCAGCTCGTCGCGCGAGAGGCCGTCGACCGCCGCGAGCAGGGTCTCCCGGGAGTACGACAGCATGCCGACGAGCCGGCCGATCGTCGGCGCGTAGCCGGGAATCGGCGCGATGCGATGGGACGTCATGCGGCCGGCCGCAGGACGAGGGTGATGCCTTCGCGCAGGAACGGAGGCAGCGCGCGGTAAACGAGGTTCTTGGCGCCTCCGAGGATCGGACGCGGCTCGCGTCGACGCCGCCCTCGTGGTGCGCGTACCGGGCGTCGAAATAGAAGCGCCGGAACTCGCGCGATGACCTCGAAGCCCGACCGCGCCGCGATCGCGCGAAGCTCCCGCAGCGTGTACTCCCGGAAGTGACCCGGGTTCGAGGGGTCTTCGCGGATCAGCTCGTAGGGATTCCGGCCCGCCAGCAGCTTCAGCCGCTTCGGCAGCGCGGCGGCATTGGGAGTCTGGAGAATCAGCACTCCCCGATCCGTCAGGTGCTCCCGGAGCGCCGCGAGCACCCGGCCCGGGGCCGCATGCAGGTGCTCGATCACCTCCGCGAAGACGATCAGGTCGTATCTCGGCAGTCCGTGCGGCAGCGACTCCGGGCGGTTCAGGTTCGCCTGGTAGTGCTCTGCGCCGTCCGCGTTCACGTTCCCGGGCGACTCGAGCCCGAGCGTATCGACGCTGCACGGCAGCGCTTCGCGGAGCAGCTTCGAGAATGGCGAGGGCCCGATGTCGAGAACCCGCCCGGCACCCGACGGGAGGCTCCGCCGGCAGAGCTCCAGGAGAAAGCGGAAGCGCGGCGCGTGATAGGCGACGTAGCCGCGATGGACGCCCGACTCGTCCCCGCGCAGGCTCACCGGACGCCGGCCCCCGGCTCGGGAAAGCGCATGACGTGCGTGCAGTGCTCGATCTCGTCGGTCGCCGTGAAACCGAGGCGTTCGTACAGCGCGGCCGCCTGCGCCGTGCTCGCCCGAAGACGGAGAACCCGGAAGGACGACCTCGCGAGCTCGATGACGCGGCGCGTCAGCGTTGCGCCGATCGAGCGGCCACGGTGCTCCGGGAGGACATACAGATTCCGCAGGCGGCCGACTCCTCCCTCGCTCTGATACGGGTCCCGCATGAGCCCGCAGATCGCCACGAGACGGTCCTCGAGATAACAGCCGAGCAGCGCTTCGCCCTGTCCCGCGAACCGGTTCGTGCCCGCGTCCCACTCGCTCACGACACGCCGGACGAAGCGAAAACCCTCGGCCTCCGATGCGGCGAGGAGAGGACCGATTTCGTCCGTCCGAACCTCCGCGAGCCGGACGGGAGTCATCGCGGATCTCCGGGACGAAGGCCGCGAGCGCCGGTCGCTAGGCCTTGTGCTGACGCAGAATCTCCTCGATCTCCTCGATCGTGAACCCGTTGAGCTGAACGACCTTCGCCTGGGACCGGAAGCGGGGGGGCACGATGGCCCGGGCTTCATCCTTGCTGCCGACGTCGACGGTGATCCACGCCTTGTGCTCCCCGTCCTTGCATCCCCAGTCCGCGTGCGTGAAGAAATGCGACCCGGTCTTGAGGACTTCTTCGACGGCCCGGGCACAGGCCACCGTGGTTGCCTCGTGCGGGAGCTCGATCTGGAACCTTGCCATCCTCTGCCATCTCCTTCCGAAAGAGCCCGCACGTCGCGCCTCGGGCCTCAGCGTCCTTCTTTATACCGCCGAACGCTCGGCGGGTCAGCGCCGACTACCGCGCCACACCGCCGTGGCGCAACTCTTCGAGCACCCGGTCTCCCTCGCTCTTGCTCGACACTCTCAGGGGTATCCCGCCCCCCGCCTGGCTCCCGATCTGAGGCGCCGCAACCAGCTTCCCCTCGAGGAATATGCCCAGGTAGTCGCCCCCGTGCCCGTTCGACCAGGCCGCGAGCCGGCGACTCGCTTCCGGCGTCAGCGGCAACCAGATCGTCGCTTCACCCGCGATGCTCGTCCTCCCGCCCGCGAAAGCGGCGCCTCCGAGGTCGAACGAGTTCAGGTCGAAGAGCGTCGCAGACGACGCGAAGCCATGTCCCGCACCGGAATAGGGAAGCTCGACGAGATTCGTGTGCTCGGCGTCCGCGACTCGCCGGATCGACCTCACCACGAGGTAGCCCGGGTTGCGGACGACGACATGGGCCGGCCTCGCGTCCCGCGGGTCACAGCCGCACGCGAGGAGCGCCGAGGCGAGCAGTGCGATGGCCGCCCGCGGGCGGCCGACCGGCACCCCCCCGTGCTCCGTGGTCACTCGCTCTTCGGCTGTTGCTGAGCTCGTCTGGCCTGCTCGGCCAGAGTCTTCGCCCGCTGACTGCTGAACGGAAAGTAGTCCAGCACGTCGTACTCCCAGACGTTCGTCGGAAAGATGACGACGAGCTCCGCGACGTCCTTGTCCAGGTTCTGAAACGAGTGCGGCACCATCGGGGGAATGTTGACGACGTAGGGCCCCTCCATCACGAACATCTCGTCGCCGAGCGCGTACATGACCTTCTGCCCCTTCACGAGGACATGGGACTCTTCGCCCAGGTGCGTGTGCATGGGCGGAGCCCCGCCCGGCGCCGTGGAGGTGATTCCGATCGTCAGGTTTTGATACCCGTGCCTCTGTCCCTCCATGACGTGGACGTACTCGCCGGGGCCCGGATTGATCACATCGAGCTGGCCCTTCGAGAGGGCGAAGTCCCTGACGTCGGTCATCGCGGGCGGCTTGAACGGTCCCGGCACGCGGCGCGTCTCCAGCACCTTGTGGGGATGATGCTTCGCGTGCAGCGCCCGCTTCGCCGGATCGACGGCGAGGATCAGCTCGCCGTGCTCGATCCGCTGCCCTGGCTCGGCGTCCGAGGCCGGGTGGTTCACGACGGGTTCCGGCAGCGAGAGGCTCGTCTTCGCTTCCGCCGCGTGCCGGGCTCCATCCGGGGAACAGCCGGAAAGGACCAATATGAGACCGAGCGGGCCGAGGATTCCTCGCGGTCCGTATCTCACTCCCCTCCTCCTTCCTCTCACGAGAAAACGAATCTCCAAACTCGACTGCGAGCCCGCGGCCCGGCTGCGCCGTTCCAGCTCGGTTCCGCCTACTCGGAACCCTTCTTCGGCGAATTCAACCACTCCTCGGGGATCGGACTGTCCGGCCGCTCCTGGTCCCACACCGCGCCGGCGATCCACCACCGGGTGCCGTCCCAGAAGAGTTGAAGGTAGTTCACGTAGCGGGCCTCGACCGGGCCCCCGGGCGCGCGGCGCGATTCCGAGACGCTTCGCACCTGGGCCACGTTGCCGAAGCGTTCCACGCGGGAGCCGATTTCCGTCTCGAACAGGCCCTGCGCGACGAACCGGGCGTCGGATTTCCGCCGATACTCCTCCGTCGTCATGATCGTCGTTTCGACCTTGCCGTCCCGCTTGCTCGTCACCACGAACGTGGCGCCCGGCATGTAGAGCGTGCGGTCGCGCTCCCACTGGCGAGGAGCGCCCGCCGGCCCGCTGATGACCTCGTAGGACACCCGCACGATGTCCTCGATCGTGCCCACGTCCGACGGCGCAGCCGGCGTGGGCCCGGCGTTGCCGGTCGCCGGGAGCGGGCCCGCGGGCGGTCCCGGCGGGGCGGCGGCTTCGGACTTCTTCACGGCGCCGGACACGCCCACGTCGAGCGTGTAGTTCGCGGACTCGTTGCGCCGCGCGGCGTTGCGCATCAGGTAGACGCGGATCGTGTACTCGCCTCCGGCCTTCAGGTCGGCCGAGAACTCGTTGCCCGAAGTGGAACCCACGAACATCGCCTTATCCGATCCCGGGGGCAGGACGTTGAAATAGGCCGAAGGGTTGCGGGGCTTGAACCGCACCGTCATCCACTGTCCGGCGCCGGCGCGAACCTTGTAGTCGACGATCTCGTCGCCCTTGATCTGGCCCTTGATCCGGGCGCCCGTCTCGCCCTCCTTGAACTCGACCGGCTGCTGCTTGATGTTGGTCTGGGCGGAGGCCGGCGCGGCGAGGAGCATCACGGTCGACAGGGCTCCGGCGATGATGGCGTTCGTGCTCATCTCGCCTTTATAACAAGGAGTCCCGGAAAGGGGTCTAACGCCGCTCACTGCGATCTCGACCGCTCACGGTGAGCGATCGAACGAAGCGCGAGGTGGCGAGGATCGCCAGGAACAGCGGCACGACCAGCGCGACGACCGACAGCTTGAGAAAGAGCGCCGGCGCGAGGCCCGCCCGATACAGAACCACGATGGCGATCCCGGTCGCCGCGCTGGCGGCGATGAGCCGGCGCCCGAAGTGAGCGTTCGCCTCGTACCAGACGCGGTCGTCGCTCAGCGTGGAGCGGGTCCGAAACCCGTAAACGACATTGCGCGGAATCCTCCGAAGCATCAGGGGAATCCCGAGGAGCACGCCCAGAAGCGAGCACGCGAGAATCGTCGAGAGGCCCTTCTCGAAGACGCTCATATCGCGCGCCCGCGAAGGGCGGCGGCGATGACCGAACCCGCGCAACCGCGAGGAGGCACCGTCACGGGCACCCCGCGCGCAGCTCCAGAGCTTCGGGATCGACGGACGTGCCCGTCACCTTCCAGTGATCGTTCTCGAGCGCGAGGGTGACCTGCTCCGATTTCCCGGGCAGCCTGCAATTCCAGGCGAGCGCATCCCAGCGCCACGCCGTGATCGTCGCCGACCTGCCGTGAATGTTCGGAGCCGATACCTCGAGAATCGTCGTCTTCCCGCGGAAATCCGCTTCGAACACCCGGGCGCGATATTTCGGCGGGCCGGTGTCGATCGGCCCGAGCCGGCCGTCGGCGTCGACGGCCACCGGTACCTGCCTGTTGAGCGAAGCCAGGTCGAGCCGTTTGTAGCGATCGCCCGCATACCTTGCGAGAACGACCGAGTTGGCGTTCCCGGCCGTCAGTCCCGCGATGGCGGCCACCAGCACGGAACGATCCGGCTCCCGAACCGGGGTCACCGGCCCCCATGGCCCGAAGTGAGTGGGTGGAGTGTCGCTCGACGCGCAGGCGCCGAAGATCAGCACCAGACCGGCGAGCCACCGGGCAGGCCGGAGGCCGCCGAACCGGCGGCGGGTCACGCCCCGGCCCTCAGGACTGCCGCCCATCGATCAGCGAGTTTGCTCGCTCCCGAACGTCCGCCGGCAAGGCGCGCGCCCGTCGTGTGGCGGCATCGAGGTGAACGGCGACGAGGACCGTCCTCGCGGCCACCTCTCCCGTGGCGTCGTCCTTCATCTCATGGGCAAACCGAATCGCCTTTTCCTTGACTTCGAGGATCGTGGAAGTGACCGTGACGACGTCGCCGGGGTACAGCTCGCGCTTGTATTCGATGTGCTGCTCGACGCCCGCCATTCCGATGTTTTCGACGCGCAGGCGCGATCGCGTGAGCCCGATGGCGGCGAACAGCTGCCAGCTCGCCTCGTCGAATTTGCCGACGTACCACATCACGTTCATGTGACCCATGTGGTCGCACTGCGACGGGTAGACGGTTCCCCGGTAGGTCACGAGAGTTTGAGCCATGTTCCCCATGCTGACGGCGTCATGACGTGACGAGTATTGCCCGGGCGGTCCAACAGGTCCCGCGTCCGGGCCTATTTCAGTTCGAATTCGACGACCACGCCATCCATCGGGCCCTCGTTGACGAGAGTGTGCGTCACGGCCGTCTCGATCCAATGGAAGTCGCCGGCCCTGACCGGATGCGCCATGGACCCGCCGTCGGGCGACGACATGCGCAGGTTCATGTCGGTTGCGGCGACGATCAGGTACGGTCGTGCGTGAGCGTGCTGCGCCGATGCAGCGCCTGGCCCGAGGTCGTAACGGTAGACCCGCATCTGCGGATTCTCCGCGGCGGGTGCCGTCATCGGGGGCGCCGCGGGACCGTCCGGCCGACTCAGGATCTGCACGTCCATCACGTCGAACAGGGTCGTGCCGATGTTGTGGACCCGATGCGTGTGCGGCTTCTTCTCGTTTTCTCGCGCCGACACGAGACCGGGATACACGACCTCGGGCGCACCCATCGGCTCCCCGGGGCTGTCGGCCGCGACCGTCGCCCTGCTCAGACGAACGGCGGCATCGTCATGCGCATGCCTGTGCATCAGCGAGGCTTCGCCGGGCTCGAGATTCACGCGAAAGACCTGCACGTACTCGTTCTTCAAGACCGTCTTGTGATGCGGTTCCTCCTCGACCGGCACCACGGTGTCCGGGGAAGACGACAGCGCCATCACGAACGCGATCACGGCGACGAGGATCATTTTCACTCATCCCCCGGTTCGGAGTCCGTCGGGCGTCTGGACCGCGATCGTGACGCCCGGCTCGGCAGACCCTGAAGCATCGACACGGCGTGGCTGATCTTGCGTGCACACTCATGATACCGGGCGGGGTCGCCGAAAGGATCGTCGATCTGCCAGGCCACGAGCCTTCGGCTCTCCACCGGCGGCAACGCCACCGCCACTTCCCGGTCCATCGCAACCACGAGGTCGTACTCGCCGAGGTTCACGTTAGCGACCGATCGGGGGACGTGGCTCGACGCGTCGATGCCGTACAGAACCCGCAGGGTGTCGATCGCGGCCCGGGCATCGGCGGCGCGCTGAGGGCGAAGCCCGGCAGACTCGACTCGCACTTCGTCGCCAAAACGCCGTCGGGCCAGCGCCGCCGCCATGACGCTCCGGCAGGTGTTCCCCGAACAGACGAACAATATCGAGGCCGGCGGCGTCGGCGCGCGGTCCGAATCGGTCATCCGGCAGTCCCGTCGGCTCTTACGCCCGGCTCGGGACCTGTTCTTCGAAGAACAGCGCCATCGCGTCCTCGGGCCAGTCCATCGCCCGGCTCGTCCGCCGGTCGACGCAGGCGACGACCATCAGGCAGCGAGACACGTTCTTCCCGGCCTCGTCGACCATGGTGCACTCGATGTGCGCATCCGGCCCGCGGAACTCGCGAACGAACGAGGTGATGGTGACCACCTGATCGCCGAGGGCCGGCTGCAGGAAGTCGACCTCCATGCGCCTGACCCAGGCCATGAACGGCAGCTTCGCCAGGGCCTTCAGGTCCCATCCGATGCGTTCACGCAGGCCGTCCATCCGATGATCCACGAAGTAGCCCGAATAGACCGCGGTGCGCGCGTGATTGTAGGGATCGAGCTCGGAGAACTTGATTCTGTGCGTGGTCTTGAAGACGACCGGTGTCTTCGGCATTCGATCACTTGAGCTCGACGATCAGGACGTGCGTATCGGTCGAGCCGATGTTCTCGCCGATGTGCGACTGGGACTTTCCAAAAGCGACCTCTCCCGGGCGAAACTCGCGAACGGCTTCCCGCCCGTCGGTCACGACCAGCCTGCGCTTGAACGCGCTCAGCGCACAGAGCACGTAGTCGGGATGACGGTGCGGCGACGTTCGCTGGCCGGGAGAGTCGCGGTATTCGAGCACCCGGACGCGCTCGTTTTCGAGGACGACCTTGTACTTGTCGCCGTCGGTGACGACGGGATCGCGGGACGGGTCGCGGAGTTGATCGAGCTCGGACGCAGTGACGGTGCTCATGGAACCTCCTTGCACACGGGAAAGGCTGCGCGCCACGGACCATGGCGGCCCGGCGCGCGGCCGGTCGGCGAGCGGTCAGACCGCGCGAGCCGCAATGTGGCGCGCCAGGCCAAGGAAAACTCCGGCAAAGACGAAGTCGTAGGCCGCACAGAATGGCGGATACCAGCCGGGAATCTTCGTCGGTATCCCATGCGGCCGGTGCATCAGGTCCCAGACGCCATGCAGTCCCAGGCCGACCGCGACGAACATCGGGGCCTGCCAGAGACCCAGGAGCGCGAGAACGACGAACGCGGTCCCCACCGACAGCTCGAGGATCACGATGGAGATCCGTCCATCCGCAAGGGCGAAACCCACGTAGATCGCGGCGATGACCGCGAGAGCGACCGAGTGAAACGCCAACGGGTCCGGAATGAACGACGACCATCCCACCAGGGCCGTGAGAGCTCCACCCGCGATACCCGCAATGATTGCTCGTAACCACACCTCGAGGCCCCCTTCTCGCGCGCTCCAACGGATTGCGGGCCAGCCGCGCGGTCAGATCCCCGTGTACCAGGCCCACCCGCTCTGAATGTTCCCCTTCTTTCCGCCGTCCTCGAACTCGTCCGTCGCGACGATGCGCTTGAGGTATTTCATGCTCTTGTAGCCCATCTGTCTTTCCACCCGCAGCCGCACCGGCGCGCCGTGCGGGATCGGGAGATCGCGGCCGTTCATTCCGTAGGCCAGAATCGTCTGCGGGTGCCGGGCGTCGGACATGTCGATGCTGTCCGCCCAGTCGTCGTACGAATAGAACACCACGAACCGGGCGGACGGCAGGATGCCCACCGCATCGAGTACCGCGGAGAGCGGCACGCCCGTCCACTGCCCGATGGCGGTCCAGCCTTCTTCGCAGGTGTGTCGCGTAATCTGCGTCCGGGACGGGAGCTGCCTCAGCTCGGCGAGCGAGAACGTGCGCGGCCTCGCCACGCGGCCCTCGACCGGGAGCCGCCAGTCCGCGAACGCTCCGCTCCGCAATCGCCGATATGCGTCGCCGAGCTCCGATTTCGTCTTGACGCCGGGATCGACGGTGCCCGTCGCCGGAAACGACGTGACGTCCCGCAGGCCGTACTCCCTGACCAGCGCCTGGTCCGACAGCAGCGCACGCTGCGCGCCGTAAGTGAAGGCGTCGCCCGTCCGCAGCACGTTGCCGCAGGTGGGCGGCAGGCGCTTCGGGAAGCGCGTCAGCACGAGGCCGCCGGCGGCGGCCAGTCCCGCGATGATCGCCCCGCGGCGAGTGATCAGCCCGGTCGTCTTCATCTCATTCCCCCAGGGTCATGGCCCGGATCTGGCGCCGGAATCCGGACCTGATGACCATCACGACATGCACGATCACGAACAGCACGAGCGCGCCGGAGGTGAAGAAATGGATCGTGCGGGCGGACTGGAAACCACCGAAGAGCCGCAACAGGATGGGAAACGCGGCGGTGACCGTCGGCGACATCGTCAGGCCCGTCACCACCATCAGCGGAGCCGCGACGAACACCACGAACGAGTACGCGCATTTCTGCAGCAAGCCGTACCGCGGCCCGCCGCTCGCGGCCGGAATCCGGAGGCGCAGGTGAGCAGCCACGTCGCGCCACACCCGACGCGGCGCGAGCTCTCTGGCCCCGGGCCAGATGTGCGAGCGAAAGTGACCGCCGAAGATTCCGAACAGGAGGTACACGACGCCGGGCAGCACGAGAAACCACGCGGCCAGGAAGTGAAGGCTCCGTCCCCAGCCGTTCTGATTGAAGATGTCGTACGTCCGGTTGGCGCTCACCGGACCCGCGGAGTTCTGGAAGAAGGGCGTGGGCTCGTCCCATCCGCCGTGCCTGTAGTTCCGGCTGATCGGCAGTTCGAGGAGCGCCGGCGTGAGGTCGTTTCCCGCGTTGCCCCAGTAGAGCCGCGGATGGACCATCAGGATCTCGAATCCGCTGAACGCGAGTGTCAGGACGCTCAGGGTGACGATCCAATGAGAGATCCGGACCCAGCGGGCGTGACCTTCTGCGCCATTCTTCCGTCCGCGTTCGCCTGAGACTTCAGCCATCTCTCGGACCCTCCCCCGACACGAGCATTCAGAATCCTGGATCACCGGAAATCGCAGACAGTATGCCCCGGCTCCGTCGATCCAGCCAGTCGAGGAACCGGCCACCCGCCTGCCCGCGGGACCGCGTCACACCGGCCCAACCTCATCGAGTTCGAGTGCGCTTCGGCCGCGGGTCAGGCGCGCCGCCAGGTCGCGAACAACGTCCTGAGAAACGACGGCTAGAACACATGGGGCACCATGCGCTTCGTCCTCCGCGCGTACTGCCGATACTCGGGGTAGGCCTCGGTCATGAGCCTCTCCTCGCAAAGCATACGAATGAAAGCTCCAACGAGCAGGAGAATGCCGAGGCCAAGGGCGGGCGGCGACCAGTTCGACAACACGCCGGCCCACCCGAAGAGACAACCCGCCGTGTAGATCGGGTGCCGGATGAAGCGGTACGGGCCGCCCGTGACCAATCCTCCCGGCGTAGGATCCGCGCCGCCGTGGAAGCTGCGGCGGCCGAAGGTCACCCGCGCCCACATCATCAGGCAGATTGCGGCGATCTGGATCGAGATGCCGGCAAGGGAGCTCGCCAGCAGGGAATTGATGGCGAGCAGGCCCAGCAGGGCGCCCGCCATGAGCACGAGTCCGGCGAACGACAGCTTCGTCAGCACGGCAGCGGGTGAGGGACCTGTCGCGAAGGGCCTAACGGGTCGAACGCCCTCATTGTCAGGGGTGATCGCCCGGATAGAGCAGGAAGACGCTCGTCGTATCGACGAGTCCGTGCACCAGAATCGGCAGCCACAGGTTGCGGCCGGAGGCCAGGTAGAGAATCCGTCGGCTAAGATCAACAGGCGACGTCGCTCGGGCAATCTCCCTCGACCGGCTCACGCGGTCGCTGTGTCACGGCGCACAGGATGGAATGATGACAGACATTCAGCCTGCCGACCTCCCGCGAGACCTCGAAGTCGTTCGCGGACTTTTCGAGGAGTACGTCGATGGCCTGGGCATCGACCTGGCGTTTCAGGGCTTCGAAGGCGAGCTGGCTGAATTGCCCGGGAAGTACCAGCCTCCGGCCGGACGACTTCTTCTCGCGTGGAACGGCGCACGAGCCGTTGGCTGCATCGCGCTGCGCCCTCTGGATGCCAACACCTGCGAGATGAAGCGTCTCTACGTCCGACCCGAGGCGCGCGGCGAGCAGCTTGGACGTCGACTCGTCGACCGAGTCTGCCGGGAGGCTCGGGAGGCCGGCTATGCACGAATCTGCCTGGACACCCTTCCCATGATGGTCTCGGCGCAGTCCCTTTACGAATCCCTGGGATTCGTTCCCATCGAGCCCTACGTCTTCAATCCCGTTCCGGGCACGAAGTTCCTCGCCCTCGACTTGTGAGAGCTTCGCCGGAAGACTCCGGGGCTTCGTCGGGAGTCACGAAGCTCCTCCCCGACGCGCGGCGTTATCTCGTCAACATCTCCGCGAACGATCGCCAGGCGGCGGTCTTCGAGATCATCAAACGCAACGGCACGGAGACCGCGATGAGCGCTCCACCCCAGAGATAGACCTTGTGCACACGCCGCCTCGAGAGGAAGTCGTAGATCCCCGCCGCCACGACAAAGAGAAACGACAGGCCGAAGAATACCGGGGGGCCGCCCTGCAAGATGCCGGGGAGGCGCGCGACGGCGGCCACGATGATGCTGATGTAGGCGAGCAGCATGAGCCTCTTGTGCGCCTGCTTGTCGCGTCTCAGCGCGAGGGCGGCGGTGACGAAGGTCCCGAACAGGGCCATGTCGAAGAGGGGAATGACCAGGAAGGCCAGCGGATCCGCTCCCGGTGCCGTCGAGCCCCGCGCGGCGGCGGTAATGGCAGCGAAAGTGCCCGCCACGATCATCGCCGCCGCGAGCACGGCACCCGCGATTCCCAGCCGCCGATGCACCGCGACGCGGTGACCCGCAACGAGAGCCGTCTGGACGATGAAGAGGATCACCCAGGCCGTGAAGAGCGCGCCGTGCACGTGGAAGATCGCCGTGAAAGGCCCCCCGCCGAGCGTGGCCTTCGGGCCGCCGTTGAGGAAACGCAGATAGTACGTCGGCGCAAATCCAGCGAACACCGTGAGCCCCATTGCGATGGCCATGCCGCCGTAGAACAGGCGGTCGTACGTCCCGGGCTCACGGACCGGCAAACGGGGCGCGCCTTCGGCGGCCGAGGCTGTTGTCATTGCGGCAATCCGACTTGGCGGAACCGTATCACGGTGAAGCCGCTCCCATCACGCCCTGCGAGGTCCTCGGCGCTTCCCTGGTCCGGCCGAAAGCGAAAGCCGCGTCCGCTGCATCCGCGGGTCAGACGGCATCGGACACACCCGCCCACTCTCCAAGGTTGCTCTCGAGCGGGCCGATCAGTCGCTGGAGATCGGCCGTCGGCTCGAAGCCCACCGCAACGTGACCGCCCGTCGCCGGAAAGACGAACGCGAAGAAGTTGCCATAGCGGATCAGCACCCAACGAGCTCCGCCGCAGTCGATGTTTCCGCGCTGCCGAACGAGAGTGAGCACCGTCGGGTTGACCAACAGCTCCTCGTATCGATCCGACTCGGTCGCACTGGCGCCAGCCACTCCCGCGCGCTCACGGCTCCGCAGTTTCCCGTCGCGGTACACCGCGACATACCGCACGTCCGGGCTGAGGTCGAAGCAACGATCGATCAGTTCATCGTGGCTGAGCATCCGGCACCTTTCTGCCGCCCGACGGGCGGCGCGTCAACGGCGAGCGGCGAGCCGAGATGAGCGAATTCGCCGTACCCGGGGGTTCGGCGGGCCTCGCCGCACCTTGCCTCTAGAGATTTGACACCACCTGTTGACATCGGCGGCGAGCGATGAGCCTGAGGCGATGAGCGAGTCTGCCGCAACCGCGGGTCAGGCGACCTCGATATCGATCTGCTCATGCGGAGTCCGCCGGCAGGGAAGTCTTCAGCAGCCCGACGCCGGCGAAGACGACGACGGCCGTGAGAAGAACCTGAAGAACCAGGTGCATGCCATCGGGTGGAAGATGGCGACCGAATGACGGCAGAAGCTGGGTCGACTGACTGAAGACCCTCCGATAGACCCGCTCCCATGAATCGCTCGCACCGAGTGCGTAGGCCACCCACCACGTCTTGACCTGCAGCGCCAACCAGATGGAGTAGCCAAACGTACCGCTCCACATCAGCCATCGCAGGCCCTTCGAGAAGGCAAACCAAAAGATCAGGAAAGGCGCAACGAACGCAGTCGTCAACAGAACATCTCGTGTCGTCGCACGACCCTGGATCACCTCGACACCGAGCGGCGTAAATCCCGGCTGGTAGTTCCACCGACCCAGCGGAATCCACTGGATGACCTGAAAGTAGAGGGCGAGAATCGCCTGAGCAAACAGCGAGGCGCGCAGCCACTTCATTTCCCGATGCCGCCCAACGCTCGGCATCAGCGGCGAGGCGTGAAGCGCCGTCCGCTGCATGCCGTTGCTGCGCCGGTCATCATTCAAGCGATGACCCGTTGCACACGAGGACGATCTTGCCCGTCACGCCTCCCTTCCCGAGCAACTCATGCGCACGTCTCGCCTCGACGAGCGGAAATCGCTGCGCGACGAGCGGCTTGATCTTCTTCTGCCGAAGAAGTTCCAACAGGGCGATCCAATCCGCCCGAAAGAATTCCGGTTTCAGACGTTTGAGCGTCTGGATGCTGTAGGGGACCACTCGTTTCCGGCCCGGGAGAAGCCAGCCGCCGACGATGTACAACCCGAAGATGGCGGTTCCCCGAAAGCGTTGACGACGACCTGGTCGACCTGAAGCCAATCCTTCCCCACGCAGTGAGGAGATGAGGCCATAGCCCACCACCCTCCCGCCAGGACGGAGAGCCTTGCGGGACTGCCACATGTGGGTGCCCCCGATGGGGTCGAAGACGACGTCCACGCCCTCGTCCGTGAGGCGGTGGATCTCTTTCACGAAGTCCTGATTCTGGTAGTCAATGGGGATACCGCCCAGGTCGGAGACCGCTGACGCCCCTCGCGATGAACAGGTACCGTACATCTCCAGCCCGGCGAGGCGCCCAAGCTGCAATAGCGCGGTGCCGACCCCGCCTGCCGCGCCGTGGATCAGCACGCGCTGGCCCGATCTGACCATGGCGGAACGATGCAGCATCTGGTACGCCGTCACGTAGTTCAGCCCGAGGCTGACAGCCTCCGCGGCATCCAACCCGGGTGGCACCGGAATCAGCTCACGTTGCGGCAGGCAGACGAACTCCGCGTAAGCACCGTGGATCGGCAGCGCGGCAACGATCTGGCCTGGTTCGATTCCAGAGACACCGTCGCCGAGCCGATCCACCACGCCCACAAGATCCCACCCCGGCGTGAAGGGCACCGGGGGCGTTTCGGGATGAACGCCCTCGCGCGCCATGATGTCGGGCAAGGAGACACCGGCGGCCAGCACTCTGACCCGCACTTCACGATCCTTCGGCTCGGGGCACTCTTCTTCGATCACCTGAAGTGCGTCGGGCCCGCCATAGTGAGTGACGATGACGCGCGTGTGTCTCAAGGACGTCTCCTTCCCCGCCCGGCGCTCCCGCTTGTGCGGTGTAGCGGGTGCCGAGTCAGCGGCGAACGAAGCGCCGAAGGCGATGAGCGGGTCCGCTGAATGCGCGGGCTAGGCGGCACCGAAATTCGCTGCCGTCGTCCGCAGCTCCTGCAGCAACTGGCCCAGGTTCCAACTGTCCCATCCCTCGACGATCTGGCCGTCCGAGAATCGCAGCCAGGTGATGCCGCGGAACGACGCCTGACGTGCGGTGGCCGGGAACCCCAGACCGTCGCCATCATGCGTGCCTCTGGCCGACCATCTCACCACGACATCCGCCCCCTCCGAAACCGCCGCATCCACGGTGACGCGCAGGTCAGAGAAGGCGCCGAGAAGCGCAGCCCGGGCGGCCAGAAAATGGTCGGGCCCCTGAACGTCCATGCCTTCAAGATGGCCGATACCTCTGGCATGAAGGAGTTCATGAACGGCGGCGTCGCGACGCAGATTCCACACCTGATCGAACCACCGTCTCGCCTTGTCAACGTTCGATTCGGCCAGGACTCACCTCCCGCGCAACCTCGTGTCCACCCATCGCCCCATCGACCCGTGCCGCCGAACGGTGGCGGGTCGCTCTGAACCCAGGAAAGAATGATGCGAGCGAGCCAGGCCGCCACCTGAAGTGAGGGAGTTCATCAATTCCTACCCGAGCCGCCCGACGGGCGGCGGATCAGCCGCAAGCGCCGAGCCGAGGGCGATAAGCGAGGCCGCTGCACGCGCAGGTCAGGCCGCGGGTACAGCACGGTGACGGCGCCCCCACAACAGACCGATTGCGAGCCACTGTGCGCACGACACGAATACGGCGACGAATCCCGCGACGAACGAGATCCATGTGATCGACAGGGACGTCGGTTCGAGCAGGTCAAAGGCCGTCACCGAAGCGAGGAAAGCCGGCGTATTGATCAGCACGAAGAACGAGGCTGCCCGGCTTTCCGGATGCCGACCACCGAACTCCCGTCCGAACAGCGGTGTGCCCCACGCCGTGTCGTGTTCGACCGATACGCCACCCGGCGCGACATGGGGGCGGCGGGCCTCCAGCTCTGCCCACGGTATTGCGGGCCGGGTACCGAGAAAAATGACCCACGCCAGGGCATTTGCGCCCACCAGGACGAGCGCCGCGCGACTCACGTCACGCTGCCCCTCTCGAGCGGCCTGACGGGTTGCGCGTCAGCGTCGAGCGAACAGCCGAAGCCGACGAGCGCGTCCGCGGCACGGACGTGTCCGGCCGGGAACGCGGCGTGTTGATCACCGCTCCGCCGCCGGACTGAGTTCGCTCTCCTCTGCCGCAAACAGACTGCCGTCCGCGCCGACGATCTCGTACCCGATCATCTCCCCGGAATCGTATCCCTGTCGAATGCGACCGGTTCCTCGCTTGCTGACGACGGATTGACCTCGCTTGAACTTGAAAAAGGACGCGGCGTCCGGATCGTCCAACGTCTTCAGCTTGTCACGCCAGGTGGCTCCCGCTCGCCAGTGAATGTGGAACGGACCGATACCGTGGACCTGAACGATGGCGGCCTCCGGTGTCCACCCGAACATCGTGCTTCCTTTCGGGATGAATGCGTAGCTTCCGGCTTTCAGCTCCTTCATCGTTCCGCGGTCGAATTTGTCGCCAACCGCGAAGTAGAGGGTTCCCTGGAGCACCGTGATGTTCTCGTCCACGGGGTGTTTGTGGGGAGGAATGATGCCCCCGGGAAGTTCACGAATTCTCATGACGAACGGCTCCCCCGGCTTCTCGGGATCGCCATAAAGAATCTCGACGTCCTCGGCCATCGGGTGAATCGGGATGATTCGGGGCTCGGACTCGCCCACGGATTGTCCCCAGGCACCCGCCGCCACGCCCATGAGCAGTGCGAACCCGATGGCCGCCCCGGCCAGACCCTTGATCGACATCTGCAACCTCAGCGACATCACCTGACTCCCCGGCCTGACGGCTTGCCGCTCAGAGGCGCCCGCAAGGGCGTCGGCTGTCGTCGCGGGTCAGGCCGACGGCGACGAGATCGAAAACTCATATGCCTCCGCAAGTATGGCTTCAAGGTGGAAAGGCTCCGTTCGGTTGACCTGTCTGATGGTCAAGCCAGATCGTGTTCATGTCGACCTCGGCCTGCGTCAAAAGAACCCCCGGAGGAACGCTGCCGCTTCATCCGAGACGCCGACAATCTTGTTCGTGGCCTGCCGATAGAACTTGAAATTGAGCTCGGTCTCCGGTCGGCCGTCGTTCCAGCGGGTAAAGAGCTTGAGCTCGCTCCGCCCCAGGCGCCGCTTCGCGCGCGCGGTGCGCCTGATGGTGATGCTCACGCGGGGCGTTTGCCGGGCGATCCCGCTCTTCTTCGCGATCGCCCTGGCCGAGGTCACGACGCCGCTCGCGATGAGACCTGGCCCGCCTTCGTTCTCGCTCGCGAAGACGAAGATCCCATCGCCTCTGGCGATGTGCTTGCCGCCATACATCGTCTTCTGTGCGATGAACGAAAACGCGTCCGCCCACGGATCGCTAACCTCGGCTTTGATCGCGAAGAGCATGCTCCTCGTCTCGCACCATCAGTTCCATGGCCGTCCACGCGTCGAAGCCGAGGAGCGAGTCCGCCGCACCCGCGGGTTGCCGAGCTGCTCCTCTGCACGACGAAAGTCAATCATGGTGAAAGTAGAAGCGGTTCCCATCCACATCGGCGACGGTAAACTGCCTCAGCCCCCATGGCTTGGTTTCCAAGGGTTCGACGATATTTGCTCCTGACGACTTCAGCTCGCGGTACGAAGCATCGATGTCTTCCGCGAACACCCAGTGAACCGCAGGCTCGAACGGCGGCTTTCTCCGCCGGAAAAAGATCACAACCTTTCCACGTGAGACGGCTCCGATCTCCCTGTCCGGCTCGAGCCAGCCGATCTCGAAGCCGAGAGCGTCTCGATAGTGGTGCTGCGCTCGTTCGACATCCGCCACAGGTAGCTCTGGTACCAGCTGACCGATCGAGGACAAGGGCTCTTTCACGCTCACAAGACACTGATGCCGCGGCACCCGATGCTCATCGCTTCGCCGCCTTCACACCCGAGGGTCCCTTCGCGGTCGTCACGTGCGGCCTCCTCCGGACGTTGCTGCGCCTGACGAGAGGGCGTCGGCAGTCCTCGACGAGCCGAAGGCGATGAGCGAGTCCGCTTGACGCGCGTGTCAGGCGGCGCCAGTTGCCGGTCGTTCTTTGGATCCCGGACTTCACCGCCCGGCTCCAACCGGGAGCCATCGGGAGGCCGCGTCGGCGCTATCGTCGGGTCGTGTATTGAAGGCTATCGCCGCACCGGGAGCCGTCCTGCGGACCGCGTTGATGACGGCTTCAAATATTGCCAGTCGCCGTGGCGGCAGGCGGACTCCAGCGCCGATGACGACGCAGTCATATCTCGTCGAGGCGAGCTGACGCTCCACGGTCGGCCCGGCGGTCTCATCCGGCCGGATGTAGCAGAGATCGGCCTCCCATCCGCGTGAAGCGAACTGCTTCATCGCCACCTCAATGCCGGCGTGAACCTTCTCGACGCTCATGCCTGGTGGCAAAGCAGGGTCGGAGAAATCCACAGTCTGCGGGTCGTAGCCGAGCAGCAGAATACGGGTCATGAATCCTCCTGTTCTTGCAATACCGTCCATGTTCGAGCGTTGTGGGTCCCGCGAGCAGCGACCACTTGGAACCGCCCAACAGGTGGCGGGTCAGCGGCGAGATCCGTAGCGATCCGCAGGGGCGAGTCCGCTTCACCGCGGGTCAGGCCGCGCCGCGCTGGCACTGTTATTGGGCGTACTGGGCGACGCCGTTGCCAAATGACCAGTTCTCCTTCGAGACTTCGACCAGGTTGACGAACACATCCTCCTGCCGGACGCCAGGCCGCGCAGCCAGGTTCCGGGCGATGGCTCCGAACAGGTCGCGCTTCTGCTCCAGCGTGCGACCAGCGCTCAACGTGATTTGCACAAAGACGACACCCCGAGTCCGCCGGATGCCCAGGTACTCGGGGTCGAAGACGAGCCCACCTGCCTTGTGAGCGCTAATTACCTGAAACCGATCTTCCGTTGGCACTCCGATTGCCTCGACCAAAGCCTGATGCACACCGTCGCCCAGCGCAGCCCTTTCTTCCGCCGTGTACCCGTCCAGGGTATCGATACGAACTAACGGCATTGGAGCTCCTCGCCTTCGTATCTCTCGAACACCTCGCCACTCAGTCTCGAGTGCTTGTTCGCGCGGCCTGACGGGTGGGGAGTCAGCGGCTCGCGAAGACCCGAATGCGATGAGCGAGTCTGCTGCACCCGCGTGTCAGGCAGCGCTGTGACGCAGGTGCTAGGCCAACTCATAGCTCAGGGTGAAAGGATGCTCCATGCCGTGCCCAACGGCGGAGCTGCCGTCGCCCAGGAGGCCTTGCAGGTCTCCCGTTGCGGAGCCGGGGATGACGGAATAGGACTCCTTCGCCTGCCCGCTTTCGAATATGCCAGTGCGTTGGAGCACGAAGCTGCCGGTTTTGCCGCCGATTCGTCCAACGAACCGCTCGAGGCCTACGAAGGTTGCGGAGCCGTCGCTGCGATACATCATCAGGTACTCGACCTGCCCCTCCCCCTCGATATCGCCCGTGTAGGTCTTGGTGACGCTCGCCCGAGTGAGTCTCGGCTGGTCCTGACCCTCACTATAAGGTTCTTCATCCCACCTGGTGATGGCGAACCGAGCATTCGCGCTCTTCGTCATATGCCCTCCGGGTGATTGGGAACAGGTCTTCGGGCGCTCGCGAAAAGGGCGCCAGGCTCCGTGGCGCGGCGTAACCGGCGGCGCGTCATTTTGACCTCTCTCCGATCGCTATTGACATCGTCTGAGACGCAACGGACGCCTCGTGGCAACCGTAGCGCTGATCGCACGCAGCTGGATCGACGACTTTCACCCATCCAGTGACTTTCGCCGTGCCAGCGCGCAGATTACTGAGCGGAATCGTCTTCGACCAAACAATCTTCTGGCCCGGCAAGAGCGTAAACCTCTCTTCGCAACTCGGATGGTCAACGTGAACGAGGTGGCCTGCATCGTGCCCTCCCACAATCACGCTGACGCCCCACGACGGCCCAAAGCACCCATCGAATACCGCGGACCCGTCGTTGGTGAGAGTGAACTTCGCCGTCACCGACCTGTCGCCCACCGCCAGGGCGCTTCCCAATGACATCGCGAGGCTCAAGCTCTGGCCAAAGCTCGACCTCGGCCGCGCCACCGCTGGTGCCGCGGAGACCGCCTGGGTTGCGGAGGTACACCCCACAGCCACAATCGCGACAAGCACGAGGCCGCCGAACCACTTCCGCGACTTTCCGCGGCCCAACGGGTGGCGCATCAGCGGCGAGCGAAGAACCGGAGGCGATGAGCGAGTCCGCTGCACGCCCGTGTTAGGCGAGCCCACCATTCTTCTTTACCTCTACCCTTCAGGCCTGAGTCCCGACCAGACGAACCCAGCCCCAACCAGGAACATCGGTGCTGGCCATCTTTTTCTTCGTGGTTGTGCCTTCCAATACGGTGGTCCAGGTGGTGCCGTCCGGCGACATTTCGAACCTGAAGTTGTAGGCCGTGGCCGAAAGCACCTTGATGATGAGTCGTCCTCTTGCGGTCTGCGCCGCCATCCTCGTCTCGCTCTGCCAGGTCCACGTGTTGCCGTCCACGTTGCCTTTGGCGTGATCGGCTTCGCCCAGGGTGTTGAAAGAGTCGTAGGTGTACATCTTGTCGTTGCTGTCGTAGCCCATGTACGCCGTTTCCGCACCTTTGCCCATGGCGCCATTGAACTCGGAGTGCGTCACCAGGAAAAATGCACCGTCCATCCATTGGACGTGGTTTGTTCCCGTGAATTTGCCGCCCGAGCCCATGGGCCCCGGCTTGATCTCGCCTTCCGTGGTCCATGTGCCGACGAAGTAGTCGAGTTTCTTCAGCTCGGACGCGGGCTTCGGTATCTCCTCGACCCGGGCCGATAACCCACTCCCGAGCAAAAGCGTCATGCAGGTGAGAAAGGTGAAACGCCTCTTCATTGGGCTTTCCTGAGTGAGAATAACCCGGCAGGGACTTTGTCTGCTGCGTGGCCGGAAGGCGAGGGTTCTTCTGGAGTCCACGGCCGATCGGAGAGGAGCGAGTCCGCTGCACCCGCGGGTTAGGCGGACGGGTGCAGCGAGGACTTGTGATCACGACGACGCTCTCGATTTCCTCAAGCGTATACGCGTTAAGCTGCACGATCGTCGCCTGCGCGCGAAACGCCGGCGGGACAATGCCCCGAGCCTCATCTTTGCTATCGACCTCAACCACCATCCATGCTTTGTGCACCCCGTCCTTGCATCCCCAATCTGCATTGCTCAAGAAATGGGACCCGGTCCTGAGAAAGACTTCGACGACCCGAGCACAGGCCACCGTCGCCTCTTCGTGCGGAACCTCTATGAGGAATCTTGCCGTCACTTGCGATCTCCTTCGTGTTGAGGCCACGCCCGGGCGCTATTGTAGGGTTGTCCGCCCGACGGGTGACGCGTCAGCGGCGAGCGAAGAGCCGAAAGCGATGCGCGAGTCCGCTGCTCGCGCCTGTTAGGCCGCTCGAACTCAGCGGGGGTCGATGGCACATTTCGCGATGGATTATTTGGCATTGCGCATGGCGACGCCGCCTCTCGCGGCAACTGGCGTCATCGGCCATCCAGTTGCTGAGACCTTTCCCGAACAGGCGCCCCAAGGTTCCCACCGCCAGGAAAGCGGCCAGCAGAGACTTGGCCAGCGCAGCGCCCTGGCTCATGCACGCGGCCGTGAGTAACGAGCCTGCTCATTGGCCTTGCGGCGGCTGCCATAGCTCGACCTTGTTTCCCTCCGGATCAATGACCCAGGCAAACTTCCCGTACTCGGATTCGTCAATCTTCTCGAGCACATTGCAGCCTTCTTCCTTCAAGACCTTGACCAAGGCGTGGAGGTCTTCCACCCGGTAGTTGACCATGAAGGGAGCAGAGCTCGGAGCAAAGTGATCGCTTTCCTGCGGTCGATTAACCAGGCGGTTGTGCCTGCAACCGGCTTGCCCTCGGCGTCGGTCCAAGCGAAGGCCGCTCCGCCCCAGGCTTGGACATCGATTCCCAGGTGCCGCTTGTACCAAGCCTGCAGTGATGGAGCGTCTTTGGCCTTGAAGAAGATGCCGCCGATGCCAGTGACTCGTTTCATGTGACCTCCGTTTGCGCAGTGGGGATAGAGGAATCTCTGCCGCCAGCGGGGTGGCGGATCAGCGGCTAGGCCCCGGAGCGAAGCTTAGGGGCGAATCCGCTGCACCCGCGGGTTAGGCGGCGGAATGTCGGCTCCTCAGCCTAGGGCTTCTTGAATACGTCGACCGAGATCTCCACGGCTGGCGTCGTTCCCGTGTTCTGGATCCAGTGCGTGGTGGTGTTGTCCTCGGGCCAGCCGACTCCTTGACCATACTCCGTGGCAACGTCATCCCGATGATCGGTGATCTTGCCTTGCAGAATGTATACCGTGCCCGGCCTGTCCTTGTGGCTGTGAATCGCAGTGGCGCCTCCAGGTTCGATCGTTATCAGGCGCATCCGAAGCTGCCGCCCCGCCATACTCTCGATCTCGGGTCCAAGGTCGATTGTGGCAAGTAGCTTCTCCGTGACGCCTTTCGTCTGAGTCGGCGCCTGCATGAGCCGGAAGGTCGTCATCGTTTCCTCCTTTAGGTTCATCCAAGGAACCGCGGCTTGCCAGCATTGCCGCTTACGGGGGCAGCGCGGCGCTCACGGTGATGCGCCGGGACGCGCGGCCGGTGACGCCTCGCGCCACGCCTCCAGCACCCGTGCCTCGGCCTGAGGCGAGAGCTCGTCGGTCCACGACCACACGACGGGGTCGAGCGAGTCGAAGTACCAGAGCGAGTCGAGCGCGGTTTCGTTGAAGGGCCGCTGCGACCAGCCGGCATCGAACGCCTTCCGGCTGCTGATCTGGAATAAGCCCCGGCGCTCGGGCTCGGGGTGCCACGACGGAAACTTGCCGAGGAAGGACGGATCGGGATCGAGTCCCTGCGCGTGCAGGAACTCCTGCGGCACCCAGACGAACTCGGCATTCGAGCGCGTGACGGCCACGCAGCGTCCGAGGAAGTCGCGAAACGTCATCGGGGCGCCGGTCAGGTTGTACGTTCCATAGAGGGGGCGGTCGATGGCGAGGACGAGGAAGCGCGCGACGTCCTTGACGTCGACCATCTGCACGTGGTCTTCGCCGCTCCCGGGCCCGATGTGGGCGCCGCCCGCCTGGGCGCGCATGAGCCAGGCGAGGAGGTTGGGCGTCGTGTCCCGGTCGCCCTTGATCGGCCCCGGCCGGACGACGGTGAGCCGGCCGTCGAGGAGGGCTTTCAGGCGCCGTTCGCTCTCCGCCTTGCCGCGGTTGTACGGGGGCACGGAGGGATCCCAGGGGTTCAGCGGCGCATCCTCGGTCAGGCCCGGCTGCGCCCAATCCTTCGCGTCGTAGGCGGCGATCGAGGAGACGTAGAGGTAGTGCTTCGTGCGGTCGCGCAGCCGACGCGCCGCGGTCTCGGCGAGCGCGGGGTCGGAGGGCCACACGTCGATCACCGCGTCCCAGCGCCGCTCGCCGAGAGCCGTGAAGTTCTCGTCCGTGGCCTCGGGGCTGCGGAATCCCCTCAGCTTCTCGAGGTTCGGGAAGAGAGCCGGGTTCGTCACGCCGCGGTTGAAGAGCACGGTGTGGCCCGCGACGACCGCGGCCTCGACGACCGCCGGCCCCGAAGCTCGTGCCACCGAGGACGAGGGAGGGGGGGGGGAGGGAGGAGGGGGGGGGAGGAGGGATCGTCACTGTCGCGCCCGCCTAGGTCGCGCGGCGAGCGAAGAGCCGAAAGCGATGAGCGAGTCCGCTGCACGCGCGTGTTAGGCCGCCTCAGCTCCACTTCTTGCCGAGCTCCTCCAGCCCTGCCTTCTTGAGATCCTCGGGACTCATGACAATGCGAAATTTGCAGTTGGCGTGGAAGTTGAGAAAAAACGGCTCCGAGAAAGCGGGAACGTCGGACGGGCTTTTTAAGTTGATGACGAAGATTCCGCCCCGCATCCCCTCTTGCTCCGTGAGGTAGGCTGCTTCCGGCTTGATCGCATCCAGGATTCGGCCAAGAACCTGCCCCGCCTTCCCGCTTCTGACCAGCGAGTTGAAGGGTTCGTGGGGAAACTCAACAGTGAGTAGCATTCTCATGGTCCGCCTTGTCCTTTCTTGCAAAATCGGCGCTCATCACCTGGAATTATCTGCCGTTGGCCCACCATCAGGGCCGCCTAACGGGTGGCGGGTCAACGGCGAGCCCCGTAGCGAAGCGCAGCGAGTCCGCTGCACCCGCGGGTTAGGCGGCCCCCAGCTTCGTCGCCACGAGGCCTTTCTGCTACCTTCTCGGCTCATACCGCATCGCCACCGCCCCCGAGTCGAACTCCAGCCGGCTCAAGAGCTTCAAGTCGATACGCTTCGATAGCCCCGCGAACAACGTCGGCCCATGGCCCGCCAGCCTCGGCTGCACCACGAACTCGTACTCATCGATCAATCCCAGCTCCGCCAACGCCAGCGGGAGCTTCACACCTCCCACGCCCAGTCCCTTACCCGACTGCCGTTTGAGCTGCTGAACGGCCTTGCCCAGATCCCCGCGCACGAGCTCCGCGTTCCAATCGACCCGGTCCAGGGTGCTCGACACGACGTACTTCTTCGCCGCGTCGATCGTCCGGGCGAAGGGTTTCGTCCAATCAGGCATCGCTCCCATCCCCGCCGGGGACCGCCACGCTGCCTCCATCATTTGGTACGTCACCCGGCCAAGGAGCAGGGCATCGGCCCGTTCGATGTTCTCGATCGCGTGACGATGTATCTCTTCGTCCGCGATCATTGCACGGTGGTCGCAGCACCCGTCCAATGTGACGTTGATGGAATACCGAAGGGGTCGCATTACGTAAGACCTCCTCTAGTGATAGGGCCGCCTAACGGGTGGCGGGTCAGCGGCGAGCCCCGAGGCGAAGCCGAGGAACGAGTCCGCTGCACCTGCGTGTTAGGCAGCCTATCGATAGACATCTTTACGATCTGCGACTCGTACAACGAGCACCTGAAGCTCGGCATCAGCGATCGTGTACACAACCCGATATGGGCCGACGCGAACCCTATAACGATCGCCCTCCCCGCCAGCTTCTCGCACCCGACCGGGCGTGGCTCCCTGGCCAGCGTCAGAATGCTCGCCACGATGCGCTGACGGTCTTTCTTTTGGTCAACGGCCTCGATCTCCTTGGCCGCGGACGGCTTGATCAGGACCCTATAACTTGCCACGCCGTTTGAGAGCCTTTACGAACTGTTCAAAGTCGAGATTCGGCTCTCGCTTGCGCGACTCGATCGCCTCCAGGTCCTCAGCGTCCTCGGCCAGGGTCAATTTCACCGCGTCATTCACCATGTCGGAGATCGACTTGTCCGATGCCGCTGCCTTGAGCCGCAAGGCCCGATGGATCTCGGGTTCGAAATACACGGTCGCTCGCTTAACGCCACTCATGCCGCCATCTTAGCGCTTTGACGTTAAGACGTCAATCCTCCAGTGGCCCGCCTAACGGGCGGCGCGTCAGCGGCGAGCGAAGAGCCGACGGCGATGCGCGAGGCCGCTGCACCCGCGTGTTGTGGATACGAGCGCCGTGAGTCCGTCAAATCGCCAGTCCAACGTCGCCTTCGAGCACCGATGTCTTCAGCTGCGGGCGCTCTCCGCTCTTCCACAGTGCAGCAGTGTGTAATACCCGATACCGGATGGGCCCCCCGTCCGGTCTTTCGCTGCGCGCAATGGGGCGTGGGATGCAGACATACTCGGTGCGCATCTCATCGGCCGACAATTGGACCTTCGCATAACCGTGTCCTCCAAGATCGACGAACTCGAGGTGCGGAGCGAGATCCGGGTTGGACAGCGACCGTGCGCGCTTGAGGTCGAAGCTCTTTGCATATTCGAAGCACGCACGGACGCCGTGCTTCAGCAGCATGTTGAAGGTCCAGTCCGGCTTCGCCCCCGCATCCTTGTCCGCAAGAAACAGCGGTCGTAGCGGAGCGTCCTTCGGAAGTTTGTGCTCATAGGCCTCCATGGCGCCGGGACTGACGAGTGACGCGCCAACGAAACTCAAGCCTACCGGCTCGAACTTGCCGGGGGGAAGTTCCGCAGTCGCATATCCGGCCCAGAAGCTGTGGCGGTCGCCCGAGACGATGGCGAAGCCCGTAATCTTCGCGTCGCGCACGAGATTGTAGATTTCAGCGCGCTCTGCGTACGCTGTGCCGTAATCACCCCCGCCCAGGGCTGCGAAGGTGTTTTGGGGCCAGGACTCCTTGGTGAGACCCGCCGGCAGGTTCTGCGGGTCGGCGCGCCAATCCAGCGCGCCCAGAGAGTTGGCCCAGATTTTCCACGCCGCTGTTGAGCTCTTGAGCTTGTCCTTGAACCATGCCTTCTGCTCCGCCCCGAGAATCGTTTGCGGCGGCGCGCTCCGTTGCGGGTTGGGGACATGCGCATCGTTGAACCGGATTTCCGGAGGAGGATTGCCGCCGTTGAAGCCGCGCCCGCCGTCGAGAACCTGCATCGCAGACTCGGGAAACATTCCCATGAACTCGTCGCCGCCGAGCTTTTCGAGAGACGGATCGCTGAAGGGGTCCGCGCTCCGATAGCTGTGCTGGTCGGTGATGATCAGGTCCAGGTGCTGACCGTACCGCAGCGCCCGGTAGCCCTTGAGGCTGTTGATCGCCGTCAGGTTGTTCGGTTCCATCCCCAGCCCATCGCTATCGAACTCCTTGATTGGAACGTCTTTCACGGAGGGTGGATCGAAGCGCTCGAGCAACCCGCTCGGCGGAGCGACACGTGCGGGGAGGTATTCGAACCAGGCCTGATTCGCCGCGACCTTGACGCTCTGGCCAGGCTGCTCGAACGACCCCGCCTTGACGATGCTTTGCCAACCTTGCCACGAGAATTCGTGGTTGTCCCAGATGGCGACGAACGGCCAGCGCGCGCGAGCGTCCTGGAGGTCGGGATCGGCGAGATAGCCCTTGTAGATGGCCCGGTAGCCATCGACGGTCAGCGGGATGTGGAAGTTGCCGACCTTTGGGCCGTCCGGGAGGCGCGCAACCTCATAGATCGTGCGGTCGTAGCGTGTCTTCACCTCGTCGGGATACTCGACCACCTCGTAGATGAAATCGCCCAGGTGCAGAACGAAGTCGAGCTGTTCGGCGGCGGGAGCGCGTTCATCTTCGTAAATCATCCGGCGATAGGCGTTGAGCTTGCCCTCATTGACATCCTGACAGCTCACGAATGCGAAGTTCACCGTGCGCGGATCGTTTGGCAACGGCGCAGTGATCGTGCGGCCGACCCGGCTGCCGTTTCCGTCGGTGTCGGTAAACCGATACCAGTAAGTGCGCGCCGGCTTGAGTCCGCCAATCAGAACGCGCGCGGTCCAGTCCGCGGCGCTTGAGACCGGTGCCTGCGCGTGCGCAATGACTCGGCGGAATGCCTCATCCTCGGCCACCTCGACGGTCAGGAGCTGGCGTGTGCCCTGGGCAAACGGACGCCTCGTCCACAGGATGACGCTGTGCGGATCGGGATCGCCCGAGGCGACCCCTTGGGGATAGAGATCACGCCGCTCATGCCAGTGGACACGCGAACCTCGAGCCGGTCCGACCCATGCGAGCGAAGCACCGATTGCTGCTGCAGCTTTGAGAAAGGATCGGCGGCTAATCTTCATCGTCTCACTCCGTCCGGGCTGCAGTTGGCGTCACCTCAGGGTTCGGACGCGAACGCCCGCTGAGACAAGTACGTACTCTCTGCCCGTAAGTTGCTGTGGCGTGTAACGCTTCGATCAAATGCGACGATCCGGCAATCTGAACGCCGGACGTCGTCGCCGGCCTTCCACTTCGTTCGGCCCATGGCCGGTCGGGACTCGCTGAGCCGGTTGATACCTCCAGGGCCGCCTGTTTCAGCTGGAGGGCATTGCTGTCCGACTCCTGAGATGACGCCTAGCTAACCTTCCGACTGTCGCCTAACGGGTGGCGCGTCAGCGGCTAGCGAAGAGCCGAAGGCGAGAGCGAGTCCGCTGCACCCGCGGGTTAGGCGGCAACACAAACGAAAGCCTCACCGGTGCTCAATGTCCTGACCAAAGACGATGCCCACACCATTGACATCGCTCACACCACACTCTCGAATGCCATACGGCTGGTTGGTAGGCGCTTTGGTAACTGTGGCCCCTCGATCGACGATCTCTTTGTAGTAGGCGTCGACGTCTTTCACCCACTGAAACAAGTGGATGCCACTGGGGCTCGTCGCGTCTTTTACGAAGTGAATTGCTGAGTTGTCTCGCCAGACGACCGCATATCTGTCATCGCCGAAGTCCCATGTAAACCCCAGCACATCACGATAGAACGCCGCCGTCCCCACGACGTCAGGTACGTGCAGCACTGGCACACCTTGAACAAATTGTCTCGGATTAGACGACGGTAGCTCAGGCATACGCCACTCCTAGTGCGATTACAGCCCGCTCGCAACAACGCGAAACCGCCAGCCCGCGCGCCGGGTCTCGCCGAGCCACCACGGCCTCCGTGCCGCCTAACGGGTGGCGCGTCAGCGGCGCGCGAAGAGCCGAAGGCGATGAGCGAGTCCGCTGCACGCGCATGTTCGGCCGCCTTGCGCGGACGAGAGACCCTGGAGAATCTCCGGTGACTAAGTACTTGCTGGAGTCTTCGGCCATCGCCACGCGTACCAGACGACGAGTGATGTGAGCGAGATTTCAATGACTCCGTAGAAGATATAGAACACCCAGCCCCACATTGTTTTCAGGATTATTGCCGTATAGGCCGCTCCGGCGACGATGTTTAGCCATCGATTCAAGACCGGTGGCAAAGCCACTGACAGAAAGATCATTAAGCTCGGGATCGCCAACATGAGTGAAGCGCCCAACAAAACCCCTTGAGTCGTCGGCCCGACTCCAAAAAACTGACCGTTGAGGATGTCCTGCACCTTTCCTGGTTCGTATAGGCCGAAGTAGTCAGCATAGATGTAGCAGAGCATTACGCTGGCCCAGAGGGCTGACAGCTTGATCTTCACGTTGACCTTGAGGTCTTCGAGACCGTGTGGGGTGTTGGCTGCTTCGGTCAACTCGCGTGTCCTTCGTCGGGTTCGACCAGCCCAACGCTAGTGTGTGGCCCGACCACGTCCTCAGCTCACGATACCGCGCAGGGGTCAGCGTACATCACCCTGCAGCACCTGATACCCACACAGCGGTGCCTGCGCGGCCTAACGGGTGGCGGGTCAGCGGCGAGCGCCGAGGCGAAGCCGAGGAGCGAGTCCGCTGCACCCGCGGGTTAGGCGGCCAGTCATGCATGCTGGATGGTGGTGGAATAATCATCCTGCTGCTACTTGGCAGTCGACGCCGGAGCCGGGTGGTAGTCGAACTTCCCCTTCCCCTCTTGGTAGAACAAGCAATCGCTTCCGGGGCGGCAGCCACTCACGTGCACCCAGTCCGCTGGCATGACGATGACAGACCCTGGACCGAAGTCCTTGGCCGCTCCCGAGTTCACTCCGGTGTACAACACACCCTGGATGATCACGTTCGTAATCTGGCTGCTGTGTGTGTGCAGCGGATTGTCAGTTCCTGCAGGAATCCTGCGCATCTGCGTATACGGCCCGGTCTTGGGGTCACCTGAGATGACTGCGAACTGCGTTCCCTTTACGTCGGGAAGGTCGATCCACTTCAGCTGCGCGTATGACACCATGAGCGGCGAAGACCCCTCCCCCTCCCGCTCCGCGGTCGGCTTTACCACCTCCTCCGACAACGCCAACATCGCAACACTCAGCGTTGCCATCAATCCGACGAGCCTTTTCATCTGTGGTCCTCCCTGATCCCTACCTCAGTCTTCAGGCCGCCTAACGGGTGGCGCGTCAGCGGCGAGTGAGGAGCCGAAGGCGACGAACGAGTCCGCTGCACGCGCGTGTTAGGCGACGGGGCCTTAATGTTGCGTAATCCGTGATGAGTAGTGGTTGGCAACCAACCGCCAGCGCCCTTCCTGCTTTACCCATAACCTGGTAAACCGAGTGTCACGGGGAACAGCTTTGCCCTTTTCTTGCCCAACCATTGTTGAGAGGCCCGTTTCCACAGCAGTGTTTTCGTAGACGCGCACATGAACCTCGTCGGTGACAATAGACTGAAACCTCAAATCACCAGACGTGAAATCCGAAATCACCTGCGCCTTGGTTCTCACTGTGCCGCTTGGTCCCACGCCGATAAAATCATCAGCGTAGATGCGGTCAAGGGCCACCGCATCAGCACCGATCTGCGCGCCAATGCGTTCATTATCCAGCTGTCTTATGGCCCGCTCAACGCTGCTTCTTGATCTCTGCTTGTGCTCTGCTCTTGCCCTAGGACGATACCGGTTGGTGTCAGGGCCAGGATGGCTATGACGAATGTCCATCTCATCAGAACTCTCCTTCAAAGGATCTGTGGACGGTCAGAGCCGTCTAACGGGTGGCGCGTCAGCGGCGAGCGAAGAGTCGAAGACGATGAGCGAGTCCGCTGCACGCGCGTGTTAGGCAGCGGCCCTTTGCAGCTCACTTCTTGTCACCTGGTGAAGCTGGAATAATGGCAAAGGCACCTGAAGATGCTAAGACAAAGACGCACGCAGCGTCCTCAAGGCATTTGACCGCGTGGACCATATTTGCCGGTATTTCCGAATAGGACCCTGGCCCGAGCCTCTTTTCCTGCGAGCCAGCGTAACGAACCACGAGGGTTCCAGAGACAACCACAACGCGTTCGGTCGCCGAGTGCCGGTGCGGCGGCGGAGCGAAGCCCGCAGGAAACTTGCGCAGCATTGCATGCTCGCCCGTCGAGGGGTCGCCCCAAAGCAGCACACTTTGAACGGAGGGCAAAGCGCTGTCTGCCTTCCAGGCTAGCTCTTCATAGCTCCACACTTTGGCTGATTGCGCAGTTGCGGTCGTAGCTATAGCGAAGAGCGCGGCGAAAGTGAAGAGCCTCGAGCTGAAACTGAGGCGCATGAGTGGCCTCCTTGTCTTTGTAGGGTCGCCTAAATATCTTGAGGTGTGATGCGGCTTCCGCAGCCTAACGGGCGGCGGGTCAGCGGCGAGCTCCGAGGCGAAGCCGAGGAGCGAGTCGCTGCACCCGCGGGTTAGGCCGCCCGGAATCCGATCCTGCGGCGCGACGCGCCGTCAGCTGCATGCTGTTGCTAGGCAGCACTGCGATTTCTGGCTTATTCAAGGTGTAAACACTTGAATGGTCAATGTACGAATTGACGCCTCCGCTTTGCCACCCGGCGATCGCATATCAAAGTCAACCGAAATGGTGTGTGGTCCTGGACTGAGATCGCTCTTCAGCGATGACACCGTGGTGAGATGCGCCACCGGTCTGTTGATTCCGCCATCGATTTCAAATCCTGAGACTGGGAATGGGGCGCCATCCGCTTTGACATGCAGTCTAACGGCGTTCCCAGAAGTGACATTGAAAAACTGACTGGAGACCTCAACCCTCACCGTGCAACTCTGCTTTCCACACTGAATCGTCGTCGGAGCGAATGCTTGTACTGGCGCGTCGACGATCGCGACGGAAGTGGTGTCCTGTCGCATGTGGGTCTTCGAAAGAGTGCGGTCGAGTGCGGTGACGGCTTCCTGACCGACGACTTCGGTTGCCCCCAGTAAACAAAGCACCAACACCGCGCTCGAATTCAGGCTCATGGCGAACCTCCCTCTTTGGCAACGCGCAACTCTCTTGCGGCCTAACGGGTGGCGGGTCAGCGGCAAGGCCCGCCGTGAAGCGGAGGGCCGAGTCCGCTGCACCTGCGTGTTAGGCCGCCTGATCTTCAAAGGGTGCGTAAATTCGACTAAGGATGTGACGTGCCGGTAGTTTCTTGCCAGTGCTCATCCGTGACTCCTAGGTCCACGCCGGCTCTCCCGCTCAGCGACGACCTTACGAAAGGCGAATCAGGCTACGACTATCTGCAGACGGTCACTGCCTGAGACCTCGCAGTGACACCAGGGATGCGGGCGCCGTCTAGGGTCAATGTACCAAGAAGGTCGTTCATCAAAAATGAGCCTGTGTCTGGCGCTCTGAATCAGGAGGCGTGAGCCAAAGGTCGACGTGAAGACTTTGGCCCTGATGGCGGTGGCGGAAAATTATGTAACCAAGCCATGCGGAGGCTCGACGAAGATCCGCCGTTGCGCGCCTGAGTTCGCTCCCTGGGAGTTTTACGTGGAACAGGTGAACAGTATGGCTGATGGGATGAGGTCTCTGGTGCTTCGACCGCTCAAGACTTGTTGTTCATGGTTTCGCGCCTCTCTTTGATTTGCTCATTTTGACGTGTAATCGAATATTGGCATTCGCCTGACTCATGGAGACTCTGACCTTGAGATCCGAGGCTATGCTGCGTGACGCCAAGTAGACGTCACCGCGCTGTGTCCAGACCTTCCAAGATGTGGACTGTGATCGGGACGGGGAGCCGATGCAGAACTGAAGCTCTCTCATGACCTAGAGCGGCCTAACGGCTGGCGCGTCAGCGGCGAGCGAAGAGCCGAAGGCGATGAGCGAGTCCGCTGCACCCGCGTGTTAGGCCGCCGCAAATATGCACCTGCGATGAAGTGTAGGCCGACTCATTTGTACCTCGTGTGCCCGCGCGTCGGCGTCACAGGGTTCGCCTCGTCAGACGCACGCCGCACGTCGTCGTCTGTGAAGACTGCGAAAAGGAACGGCAGCGATTCGAGGAAGTCAGCCAGGCCTCGCAACGTCAGACCAAGCTCCGACAGCCGGTCTTCATCAACGAAGATCTGGCAGTTCTCCACATCGAAGGACGTAATCAGCTTCTTCGCCTCAGGATCGAACTTCTCGTGCAACAAATCTACGATCGACGGTGCAAAGTGACGGCGGTCCGGCGCCGGCGGTTCCGACGGCATGCCATGGTCGGCGGTCACCGCGAGAAGATAGTTACTCCCAACCTTTGCCTCGAGCGCAGTCAGCATCCGGGCCAGCTGACCATCCATTTCGCCGAGTGTGACGCGGAGCTCGTTGGAATCCGGGCCGTACCTGTGGCCCACGAAATCCGCGCCCTTGAAGTTCAACAGAACAAGATCGGCCACGTTGTCTTCACCCAGGGGCTCGTGCTCGAACATCGCGGTCATCGCATCGGCCTCGAATGACGGAAACAAGGCCGAATAGCGGACCGCGGCGGGCGAATCGACTTCGGTGATGCATCCACTCTCCGTCCGCCGGCCGCAATGTCATGGCGTTTCGATCCTTCAGATACTCGGGCAGCCGGTAACAATTGGGATTCGTGGTCCAGCCTCCCGTCTGCTGATCGTAGGCTGCGAGCACAACCGGCGCTCCGTTCAACTGACACGCTCCATGCCCCGCGAGCGGCGTCGCCGCTCGGTCGATGCTTCCCTGCGCCAGGATGATCGCGCGACCAGCTGTTGCGAGCTGCCAGGCGTCTGCCAGCGTCAATGCCATCAGATCTTGCGGCGTCGCTCCTTCGAACAGGTTGTGGCGCCGGCGGTTGATGCGATCGTACACGCTCACTCCGGTTATTCCGTGCACGCGGGGATCGGTTCCCGTCGAGATGGTCGAGTGCCCGACGGCGGTATTCGACGGAAGGGTGTTGACCCGCGCCCGAGTGAACCAGGCGCCGCGCTGGCGCAGGGCGGCGAGCGTCGGCATGGAGCCGGCGTACTGATCGAAGTAATCCCGGCGCATGCCATCCAGGACGAGGAGCATGATCACTCGCGGTCGGGTAAACGAAGTCCGCAACACCGGCAGACACGGCCTGTCGCGGTAGGGGGCATCTGCACGCCAAGGGCAGCTGCGAGAGTTGGCGCTACGTCCTGCTGCGCCGCCGGCATCGAGTACTCTCCCGTTCTCACTGCAGGGCCCGCAAACATGAGCGGAATCGAGACGTCATACTCCCATGGCGAACCGTGCATGAACACCACATCCGGGTCAGGCCGGGTGATCAAGTCGCCTTCGCGAGGAACGATGAGGAGTTGGCCAGTTCGCCCGGGAAAGTATGCCCGAGCGAACATGTCCAGGAACCGCTGCCGCACCGCATGGGCGGCGGCATCGGCTGACGCCACACGCGGCGTTGGACGCCGCCCCGAGAAGATCGCTTGGCCTGCTGGCTGGAAGTCGGCCAAGCCATCGCAACCAGGGTCAGAGTAGAGAAGGACAGCACCGCAAGCGATCAGCCTCGAGATGCCGAAGGTTCGCCGCGTCGTCACGGCACGTGTCTCGAAGAGGAGATCAGCGATCCGCCGTCGGCTTTCGCTGGAACTATCGACGCCTGACATAGCGGCCTAACGGGTGGCGGGTCAGCGGCTCGCCACGTAGGCGAAAGCGTATGAGCGAGTCCGCTGTACCCGCGTGTTAGGCCGAGTCATGATCACCGCGAGTCATCCTGACTTCTCAGTCGACCATGCTTCGCGCTGATTCTGTCGAGGTCTGCCATTCGCATCAGGTGATCGTTCTGAGCCTTGGCATTCCGGTTCCTGATCATCGCCCACGTACAGGCGATCCCGCCCACGAAGAAGAACCCAATTAGCCAGACCTCCATAAACCCCTCCTCTAGACCACGCGGCCTAACCGCCCGCGCGTCAGCGGCGAGCGAGGAGGCGGAGCCGACGAGCGAGTCCGCTGCACGCGCATGTTAGGCAGCGTGTCCAAATGAATTCTACACGCGCCGCATTCCTCACTTGACAGCAATCGCCGCGATCTCGATGCGCGCATTATTTACTAAGGCGGCCGCCTATATTGTTGCGCGCACTGGTTTGGGGTCTGGCATAATGTCTTTATTGTCCGTTTGTTAGTGGCGGCGAAGTCGCTTATGTCTGCGGGGTATACGGTTACGGAGACTATGTTCTTTAGTTCGAGACCTGCGGCCTTCAACACTTTGTCCACGTTAGCAAGTGCAACCTTTGTTTCCACTACGATGCCTCCGCTTACTATCTTTCCCGATGCGTCCTCACCCTCTTGGCCTGCTATGTATAGAGTGTTTATGGCGAGTATCCCGTCGTTGTACGGGAGGCCTTGCGCTGTTCCTACATTGATGGGCTTGTGGTCCTGGCCGTGGGCGTCGCGGTACGCCTAGAGCGAGGATAAGCCGACACAAATTAGTACGGCCTTGCGTCGCATATCGAGAACCTCCGTATTGCTGCTACGGGATGGCTTGGATCTGGAAAGCGGACACGCGTTGTCTCATGTTGCCCGATTGTGCTCCACCGCGAGCTTCCTTGGCGCTGCCTAACGGGTGGCGGGTGGAGCGGCTCGTGAGGCGCCGAAGGCGCCGAACCAGGTCCGCTCACCCGCGGGTTAGGCCGCGCCATCTTTGTCAGAGACTTCAAGGCAGACCTCGTGCCATGTACCGGGTACTTCTTTGAGCCAATAGAGCTCGTCGCCACCGTGGTAGTACCCGACGCTCTTCACCGTCGCGACTTGGCCAGCGAAGTCGAGCTGTTCCTACTCAAGCGTGTGGTGATACATCCACGTTGCCATGAACCGAACGAGCTTCTCTTTGGGTACCACGCGCACCCGCGTCCCAGCCGGGAAGTCGGCGTTGTATGGGCCGTTACGCCTACCCATTCGTTTCAGCGGCCTAACGGGTTGGCGTTCATCGGCGAGCGTTAGCGAGTCCGCTGCAAAGACGGGTTAGGCGGCGCTGGGCTCACCGTTCTAGCATCGCTGCGGGCGCCGAATTGCCGATTCAGAAGTACGCGTGCGCGCCCGAAGGACAACACGCTCTACGCTCCCGCATACGAACTGCGGTTCCCTGCCGTGCGCCTTGGACACGTAGAGTGCTCTGTCCGATGCATCGAGCAAGGCTTTAGGTGTCGTCCCATGAGCTGGATACATCGCGATGCCCACGCTAACCGTGGGTACGATAGTCGCCTCCCCTATGAGGCAGGGCGTTCGAACATTCATCAATAGTCGATTTGCAACGACATCCACTTCCGCCACTGACGTCAGGTCTGGAATTACAACAATTAATTCATCGCCGCCCAAGCGCGTTGCCGTGTCGCATGCTCGCAGCGAGGTAGCTATCCGCGATGCCACAGCCACAAGGACCTGATCGCCCCCGGCATGCCCGAATGTGTCGTTGACGGTCTTCAAGTTGTCTACGTCCAAGCTGAGTACTGCGACCAGCTCACGGTTGCGTTCAGCGCTCGCCAACGCCTGGTCGAGTCGGTCCGAAAGGAGAACGCGATTGGGTGAGCCGGTAGAGACGTCGTGTGTTGCCATGTGTTCCGCCGACACTTACGCCTACCCGGAGCTCCTCCTCGAGACGCTTGAGGGGCGTGACGTTGGCGACGTGCACGAAGATTCCATGAACCTCGTCACCGACCGCATCCGGCGCATCTGTCGCCAGACTATGGCGGACGGTTCCGTCCGGGCTTGTGATTGATCTCTCGAATACTTGTCTGTGCCCTTCGTAGGCTTTGCGGATGCTGCGGCAGGTTCTTCTCGTAAAGGGGCCCGAGGAGTGTTTTCAACTTGGTACCAAGTAGTTCATCGCTTGTCTTGCCGGACCAGCTGGCGGTAGGCGTCATTTGCAAACACGCACTCTTCGTTTATGTCCCAGTAGGCCACCATCGCATCGATGTGATCGACGAGTTCCAGAACAACCAAGGGGATCTCATCGGATACAACGTGCCCGTCGGTCGCGGCTGGTTTCATGGTCGCCTATATCTTATCTATAGCGGACGGTATGCTAGGGCCATGGTTTATTTGCATCGGAAGGCTAGCCTTAGACTACCTCGACTTCAGGTCGCGGCGCCTAACGGGTGGCGGGTCAGCGGCGAGCTCCGAGGCGAAGCCGAGGAGCGAGTCCGCTGCACCCGCGGGTTAGGCGGCAACCCACACTCCTTTACTTGCCGCATCGAAGAAGAACAGCTCATACCTCTCTTGACCTAAGTTCTGATCCAGCTTACGTTGGGTCCCGGCCATGGTCTCCGCAAGCGCGGCGACTGCGGTCTTACGGCGACCGCGATCCTCCTGAAACCGCACCGACCAAGTACGCGAAAATGTGATCATCCTGATCACTCATAGACCAGCCAAGAAGGATCGCGACCGATTCTCCAAGCTCGGGCAGCGCCTCCTCGTAAACCGTGAGGAGGTAGGGGCTGCGCCGGATTGCACGGAGCTTTTGGGCACTTGTCCCCTCGCTAACATCGACTGGGCCGAGCCGGCCGCCCTGCCACTCTTCCACGACTCTGTCGAGAAGATTGCCGAACTCGTCTGCAGAGATCTTTACCTCTACGCCCATCAGGTCGGCTCCGAGCGCCAGGTTCCCGTGCGGTCATAGCCCGGGAGCCGAGCAGCACCTGCCGCGCCGTAGGGCTCTCGAAACCGCCGCCAGTCCTGCCCCGAAACTCACCACCCAGAAAGCAATCCTTGAACCGATGAGGCGTATCCGTGTTCCCAAGGAGAATCGTCCAGTACACCAGCAGGTCGTAGCAAAGGGATGCAACCGTAGTGAATTGGCCGAGAAAGGCGACACCTCTCTTGAGGGCGGGCTCGACCTTCGCATGGTCTGGATGGATCGCCCGCACTACCGCGACGAGTGCGCGGCGCACAGACTCGTACGCCTCCGCGGTTCGCCGCTCCGATAGGCCGAGGGCTCCGTTCACATTCTGTGCGTGCCACAGCGTCCGAAGCACAAGAACTCGAAGTCGGCCGTCTTGAGGAATGAGAAGACCGCTTGGACATCCTCACCAACTGCACTCGTCTTTTGGGCATGCTCCCAAAGGGACGAAATAGCCGAAGCGGCTGTCAACCGCCATCGAAGCGCCGTTGCCAAAGAGCAACCCATCGCGAAAGCCGGGCGACAGCGATGACCAATCGTGGATCTGGGGCGAACTCACTTGTTGCCGTCTAACGGGTGGCGCGTCAGCGGCAAGCGAAGAGTCGAAGACGATGAGCGAGGCCGCTGCACGCGCGTGTTTAGCAGCGGCCCTTTGCAGCTCACTTCTTGTCACCTGGTGAAGCTGGAATAATGGCAAAGGCACCTGAAGATGCTAAGACAAAGACGCACGCAGCGTCCTCAAGGCATTTGACCGCGTGGACCATATTTGCCGGTGTTTCCGAATAGGACCCTGGCCCGAGCCTCTTTTCCTGCGAGCCAGCGTAACGAACCACGAGGGATCCAGAGACAACCACAAAGCGTTCGGTCGCCGAGTGCCGGTGCGGCGGCGGAGCGAAGCCCGCAGGAAATTTGCGCAGCATTGCATGCTCGCCCGTCGAGGGGTCGCCCCAAAGCAGCACACTTTGAACGGAGGGCAAAGCGCTGTCTGCCTTCCAGGCTAGCTCTTCATAGCTCCACACTTTGGCTGATTGCGCAGTTGCGGTCGTAGCTATAGCGAAGAGCGCGGCGAAAGTGAAGAGCCTCGAGCTGAAACTGAGGCGCATGAGTGGCCTCCTTGTCTTTGTAGGGTCGCCTAAATATCTTGAGGTGTGATGCGGCTTCCGCAGCCTAACGGGTGGCGGGTCAGCGGCGCGTGAAGAGCCGAAGGCGATGAACGCGTCCGCTGCACCCGCGGGTTAGGCGGCGAAGTATTCATGCGCAGTCGCTCCCAATCGCTGCCTTTGGAGGCTCTTGAGGAACTGGCATCCTCGCCTCCCCTGCTTCCAACTGAGGACTCGGCGGCTCTTCTGCCCGAAGTGGTCGACGACTCATCGCAATGAAGAGTAGGGCAAAGATGATGAGGAGACCGAGAGGAAGCAGGTCGGCCGGCGACCATGGCTGACCAGGCCGACTCGGAAGGAACAGCACACCGAGTAGCGCAAACCCACACACGAAGATGAGGATCATCCCGACGACAACGGCGCGATCCCGCCGCCTCAAGGGCGCCGGACTCATGTTAGCGCCCGCCTAACGGGTGGCGGGTCAGCGGCGCGTGAAGAGCCGAAGGCGATGAACGCGTCCGCTGCACCCGCGTGTTAGGCGGCCACGCACCGACTGGGACGAGACTCAGCATCAGCGCATTGCCCATTCGATTACGGTGTCTCGCTCCAGCGTCACCTTCCCAATCCCCTGGTTCGACCACTTGTCATCGACCGTGAAGGTCCACACTTTCCCCTCCGGTGCGGCAATACCGCAAAGGCTGGTTACGAAGGCGCCCAATTCTGGATAGGTCTTGTACTTAACCATGATCGTGTCCTGAAGAACCTGCAAGGCGTTAGAGCCGAGAGGGACTGCCTTCGTCGCCGTGAGTGCTAGCCCACTCGGGCTGTCGGAAATCTTCAAGGTGAGCAGTACACTGTGCTTGGTGTCTACGGATTTCCCGGCATCTTTCGCGGCCGATTGAGCGACCACCTGGCCTGTCGACAAGAGGGCGCCAGCTAACAAGAACCCAAGCGCTCGTGTACTCACGATGAACCTCCTCTGAGCGTCACTAGGGACTGGCCAAAGCATCACGTGTCCTCGGGCCGCCTAACGGCCGGAGGGTCAGCGGCTCGCGAAGAGCCGAAGGCGATGAGCGAGTCCGCTGTACCCGCGTGTTAGGCGACGTGGCAATCAACCTTAAGGAGATCGCCGTCCCTGAGACCAGCCCGGAACTCCCTGGGCGTCGCGAAGCGTGACTACCTTCTCCCCCTTCTTGACCTCGCGAGCCAGCACCACTTCTGCGTCATCGACGTTGATCTTCGAGCCGATCACCTCGATCAAGTCCCCCTTGGCGAGCTCGAATCCATGCTTTTTCCAGTAGTCGGTCGGGCCGAGGTGGATATCCAGTTTGCCCTTGTCCGTCTTGAGCGTCACGTGCTGACCGGTGTGCCAGCCACCCCCGCTCGGGTACTCCTTCACCTCCTCCACCGTCCCTTTGACCGTCAGCTCTGTCTTCGGGTCGTATCGCGGCGAGCCCTGAGGTCCTCCCATGCCATTCTGAGCGATTGCCGACATGGAGGCCAACGTAGCCAGAGCAATCCCATAGGCTGTCGTCAATAACGTTTTTCGTATCATTAGAAAACCTCCTTTGGTTCCTCCGAGTTTGGGCACGGACGCATCGAAAGCCATTCTCTAGCCTCACTCCCCACGTCGGGGCTAAAGCGAACTGCAAGTCCCCGTCGCCTAACGGGTGGCGGGTCAGCGGCGAGCGCCGTAGCGAAGCGTAGGCGCGAGTCCGCTGCACCCGCGGGTTAGGCGGCAGAACCGTGACGTTCATACCGCGACCGCAGGAAGTCGGTTGCGGGCGCGCGCGATTCCGCCGAATGCTGTGGCTGTCTCCATGTCTTGAACAACTCCCAAGCCAGGATGATGAGGATCACGAAGACACAAACCAGCAAGAATTCTGCGACGCCCACAGCAAATCCCTCAGGTTGTCTCATCGCGCCTGGGCTGTACCAGCGGAAAAGTTTCCAAAGTATCCAAATGAGCGCTGCGGTAGGGACCACGAACCCAATCCCAACCTCGAACCAACGCCCCGCAGTCATTCTTTGCCGCCTAACGGGTGGCGCGTCAGCGGCGAGTGAGGAGCCGAAGGCGACGAACGAGTCCGCTGCACGCGCGTGTTAGGCGGCGGGCCGATAAACGCCTCCGAAACACGTGCGAGAATTACTCCCGCCGCACGGGAGGAATTCACGATGAAGTGGCTTGTGCTCGTTGCCATGCCGTCACTACTGCTCATTTCTGTCCTCCGAGCCGGGACTTCACCAACGCCAAGCGCGCCCCCCGCCAACGCCGACTGCTCCTTTAGTCACCCCCAATTACCAGGCCGGTGCAACGTGACGGTGCCGGTGCCCCAACACTCGACTCCGCAACAGGCTTGTGATGCGGTGTTGCGTTGCATCAACGGAACGCTGTGCCGAGATGCAGAGAAGTACTGCTACAACCCGGGCGTGTCGAAAACGTGGAAGCTGGAGGAGGCAGTACCTTCCCGACCGAGAGTGAATTGCGGTTACAGCAACCGGAGTTCCTCCGGATGGTGCTGGCTGATGGTGCCTGTCCCTAACGGAATTACACCGCAACAGGCCTGCGAGGCCGTGGTGCCATGCCTGAACGGTGGTCCGTGCGAAGGCTATATCCATATCTGCGACCCATCCAATCGGATGGGCTGGAAGTTCGAGCAGGTTCGACCGGCGGATCAGCCAGCTCAAAAACACTGACTGCCGATATCCGCCGCCTAACGGGTGGCGGGTCAGCGGCGCGTGAAGAGCCGAAGGCGATGAACGCGTCCGCTGCACCCGCGGGTTAGGCGGCGCTTCACCGCCACGGTGACCTGCAGCCGAAAGCCTTTCGGGACCTACGCCCATGACGGTGCTTCCCCGGGAGCCACGACAGCCCCACAAATAGAGACACCGCAACTCGCTCCGCGTTCAGAACTATCGTTGTCGACCCGAGCGCCCCGCCATGCTGGAAAAGCCCAGGGCAGGAGGCCGTAACTCGGGGACCTCATTTCTCCCCCACGTCCGCCTAACGGGTGGCGGGTCAGCGGCGAGCTCCGAGCCGAAGGCGAGGAGCGAGTCCGCTGCACCCGCGGGTTAGGCCTCCTCGTCAGGGCGTACATGGCGTCCGACCACAATGTCGTAATCACCCGATCGATCATTCTTGCGCATCGCGAAGTAGAGCGGGTCGTTCCCGCCGACAACGTCGAACAGCTCAACGAGTCGGTCGGCCGAGAGCCCGAAGACGCGCTCATTCTTCTGCCGATCAGAGGCAAACAGGATGCCCTCCAGGCCGCGCGGCGACACGCTCGGCATGAACACATAGCTATGGATGATCTGATCGCACACGAAGGGAAGATGGCGCGACTCCTTCCTGCCTTTCTCAAGGTCGTATAGCTCGGCCAAGCGGTGCCAATTGAGACGAGTGATCGGCTTTCCTCGCGTGGGGTGCGAGCTGAGAACAACGGCTCGGGTGGCCACGTCGTCCGAGATCTTCCTCGCCTCTATCAACTTGCGGATTGCATAGAACCCAAGCATCACGTCTCGCTCGAGCCGAGCGAACGACGCGCCCGACCAGCGTTTTTGGGTCCGCCGTTTGCGAATCGAAGACGCCCGAGCCAAGAGATCGCGTTTCCAAAAGTCGGACTCCCAAATCACCGCTCCCGCCTCTTCGGGAGGCCTAACGGGTGGCGCGTCAGCGGCGAGTGAGGAGCCGAAGGCGACGAACGAGTCCGCTGCACGCGCGTGTTAGGCGACGGCACTGTAGGCTCCCCTTGCGTGAGAAGATCTCGACGGACGGAGACCGACATGAGCCGCACGAACAGACCCGCCACGTGGATTCTTGGTCTTGCAGCCCTGTGTCTGACGCCAACATCTGGCGCGACTGGTACGCCACCCACTGCTACGCTGCGGAAAGCTGACTGCGCCTTCAGCAACCAGTACTACTCCGGCTGGTGCCGCGTCACTATCCCGCAGCCAGACGACATGACGCCTGAGCAGGCGTGCGCCGTCGTGCTGAGCTGCCTCAATGGGAACAACGCGGCCTGTCAGGGAAATATCAACCCCTGCCGCGCGCCGGATATCCGTAGCGGCTGGAGGACGGAGGAAGCCGTGCCGGCGCGACCGCAACCAACGCCAACCCGCTGATCTGTCTCTTCCGACGCCTAACGGGCGCATAGGCTGCAACTTAGACTTCCGAAGCGCACCGGCTACTTGACGCATCGCAGGCCTCTCATTGCAGCCTATTCATCTGTGTCGCCGGCGTCCGAATCGTCGGGAAGTTCCTCCCCGGCCAGAAGCTGGCGTTCGGGAGGGACGAGGCTGGTCAGGTAGTTGGACTGCGCAGAAAGCTGTCTATCCACGCCGCCTGTCGTTCCGGTCCACAGGACGTCGGCCGGGCTGCGGACGCCGCGGCCGCCACGGTTCAGTACGTGGGTGTAGATCATCGTCGTCTTCACGTCTCTGTGGCCGAGGAGCTCCTGGATGGTGCGGATATCGTAACCCTCCTCGAGCAGGTGGGTCGCGAAAGAGTGGCGGAAGGTGTGGCAGCTGATCCGCCGCGAGATGCCAACGTCGATCACGGCGCGGCGAAGCGCCCGCTGGATCACCGTCTCGTGCAAGTGATGGCGCCGCTCGGGTTGGGCGGCCGGCGGAGTCGAACAGGCCGGCGGCGCTCCGGCCGCCGCTGGCCGAGGTGCCGGCCCCGGCCGACCGGGCTTCCTCTCTCCCCCGCGGGGATCGTGGCTGCGGTGCTCGCCGGGGAAGACGTACTGCCAGCCCCATTCGCGCTCGGCGCCGGGGAACTTCTTCGCGATCGCATCGGGAAGGTAGACGCTGCCGAAGCCGTCGGCGAGGTCCTTCTCGTGGATGCGCTTGATGCGCGAAAGCCAGGCCGGCATCTCCGCGCGTGCGACGAGCGGGAAAGGGACGACGCGGTCTTCGCCGCTCTTGGTGTCTCGGACGACGATGCGGTTGTTGCCGAACTCGAGGTCCTTGACGCGCAGGCGCAGGCACTCGAGCAGGCGCATTCCCGTGACATAGAGAAGCGTCGACACCAGGCGGGGCGTGCCGTTCATGCGGCCGAGAATGCGGCGAACTTCGGCGCGCGTCAGGACGCTCGGAAGTCGGCCGGGGCGCTTGGCGCGAATGACGGTGTCGAGCTCGGGTAGCGACTTTCCGAGGACGTGGCGGTAGAGGAACATCAGGGCCGAGAGGGCCTGGGTCTGGGTGGACGCGCTGACGGGGCCCTCGACGGCGAGATGGGTGACGAAGGCGTTGATCTCGGGCTCGGCCATCTCGAGCGGATGGCGCTTGTTGTGAAAGAGGATGTAGCGACGGATCCAGCCGACGTAGGCCTCTTCGGTCCGCAGGCTGTAGTGGCGGGCGCGGATCGCCTCGCGCACGCGGTCGAGCAAGCGAGGCTGGCCGGAAGGGGGCGGCCCGGGGAACGGCCCCGACGGAGACATCTACATAAGAGTTGTCGCGAGCGAGACGAGGCAGGGGTCTATGCGAAGGGATTTCGGACGGTTACGCCCTCGTATGTCTGGCCGTGACTGAGGTCCTCGGTCCAGAGCGTCCCGCAGCCCATGCGTCGGGCGCTCTGGAGAATCATGGCGTTCCAAAAGGAGACGCGCAGGCGCTGGTGGAGCTCGACGGCGGAGAGCAGGTCGCTCCGGTTGGCCTCGTGGAGCCGCCACTGCGCAAGGATGGAAGTTTCCGACGCGGCTTCCGCGTGAGTGAGTGCCGGGCGAAGGCGCCCGGTCGCGGTGACGTAGAACTCCTGGAGGACCTGGACGCTCAGGCAGCCGGCGCCGGAGACCCAGAGCCGGTCGATGAGTCGCAGCGCGAACTCGCGCTTGGGGCCGGCGCTGTGGTCGTACGAATAGACGAGAACGTTGGTGTCGACGAACTCCGGCGCCGGCTCAGCGGCGCTCGTGGAGCTCATCGCGCGTCCATGTGATCTTGCCGCCGGTGCCGAGGTCGCGAGGATTCTTCATGCTTTCGCGCCAGCGCTCGTAGGCCTGCTCGTAGGCGTCGTTGTGACGCACCATCTCCTCGAGCGCTTCGACGAGAAGCCGGGAGATGGATTTCTCCTTCTCGACGGCGAGGTGCTTGACCTTTCGCAGGAGCGTTTTGGGGAGAGCGAGGGTCACGTTCTGGGTTTCCACGGGTCTACCTTTATGGGTGTTGTCGCGAGGGCTATCTGTCACGTAAACAAGTGTAGCACGTATTTACGTGTACGTTCCTGATATTCAGTCGTAAACTCCGTCAGCAAACCACTTGTCGACCGGACGCTCTCGGTAGATTCGGTAGAGGCCGCCGTCGGAGAGCTCGATGTCCCAGTAGTCACGGTCGGCCGGCGCCTCGGTCCACCAGCCGTCCTCGAGGGACCAGGGACCCGAGGCTACGCGCACGGACCCGGAGATGGGCGGCGTCGCGTCGGGCGGCGACTGGATGGACACGGGCCTGTTGTCGGCTGCCGACGGACGATTGTCCACCAGCACCTCCACCGCCACCGGCGGCCGCAGCACGCGCACTGAGAGAAGGCCGCGTCCGTTCCTCGCCGGCGAGCGCAGCTTCGGCGGAGGAGGCGGCGTGTAGCCGGTCGAGGCGTAACGCTCGGGGCGGTGGCCGTCGATCGAGCGCGGCGAGCCGACGCGGTCGGCGCCGAGCAGCGCCGCGAGGCGCGCGATCGTCGTCGCGAGGCGGTCGGGCGAGAGGGCCGCGGGTCCGAAGAGGGAAAGCTGCGCGCGGCGCGGCGAGTCCGGGTGCGCCGAGAAGACGAATCCGGCGACGGGCGCACCGGGCGGGCGCGCTTCGAGCTCGAGGCGGACGAGGGTCAGAAGCGTCTTCGCGTCGCGGGTCGGCGCGGGCAATGCGATCGCGCGCGCGTCGTGGCCGTCGGGGTCGAGCTTCAGCGTCACCTCGAGGCGCGTGCAGGAGAGGGCGCGGGACTCGAGCCGCGCGAGCAGGCGCTCGAGCGCGGCGTGCGCGAGAAAGAGGAAGGGCTCGAGGGTCGCGAGCGGCCACTCGAGGTCCATGCCTTCGGTGAAGGAGGGCGGCGGGACCCAGGGCTCCAGCGGCTGCGGGTCGAGGCCGCGCGCGGACATGTGGAGGGCGCGGCCGATCTCGCCGAGCCGGCTCGCGACTTCGCCTTCGGGCAGCTTCGCGAGCTCGCCGATCGTCGAAAGGCCCCAGCGGTCGAGGGTCGCGGCGATCTCGAGCTGGGGTGCGAGCTTCTCGAGCGGGAGCGGCGCGAGGAAGCTCGCCTCGGCGCCTTCGGCGACGACGGTCGGCGATTCGGGAAGCCCCGCGGCGACGCGCGCGGCGAGCTTCGACGCCGCGACTCCCACGCGCGCCGGCAACCCTGCCTTCTCCGCCGCGCGGATCATGTCTTGTGCGAGCTCTCGCACGGCGCCGTCTGCCGTCTTCCGTCTGCCGTCCAGTCTCGCGTGCCCCTCCAGATCGACGTAAACCACTCCCTCCCCCGCGTCCTCGATGCGAGGCGAGAAGGATTCCGCGACCTCGAGCAGCGCCTCCGACGCGGCGCGCTCGCACTCGGCGTCGCGTCCGCGCGCGACGAGGCCGGGCATGTGTGCGCGTGCCTGGGGCAGCGTCATGCCGGGAACGATGCCGGCCCGGCGGGCCTTGCGCGTCGCGGCGACGACATGGGCGGCGTTGCCGTTGCCCTCGAAGATCGCGACGGCCTCGCCTTTCAATTCCGGCTCGCTCCGCAGCCGCGCCGCGAGCGGGAAGAGCGGGACGAAGAGGCAGGCGATCATGCAGAGACGGAGCGCCCCTCACCCCGACCCTCTCCCGCCGGGAGAGGGGATACGAAAAATCCCCTCTCCCCCCGGTGGCGGAGGGAGAGGGAAGGGTGAGGGAGCCAACCCCGGTGATCGACAACGACATTCCGTCTCCAACGCCGCTCCGCGCCCGCCCGTCCTTCTCGAGCGTCAGCCGCACGCCGACGCCCTCGAGAAGCCGCGGCGATTTTCCCGCGCCGCGCCAGATCGCCCGCGCGGTCTGCGCGGAGACGACGGCCTCGGCGGCGACGCCGCTGACGCGGTAAGGCGCGAGCACGAGCAGCGCCGCGCGGCGGTCGCGGGCCGCGCGCGTCAGGCGCACCCACGCGGCGTCGGGCACGAACCGGCCGCGCACGGGCGCAAGTCCCAGGTCGACGACGACGAGCGGGAAGCCCGCCGCGAGAAGCATCTCCGCGCTCGCGACGGCTTCCTTCAGTTTCGACGGCCGCACCCAGAGGAGACGCTCGAGCTCGACGCCCGCGTCCTGGGCCGACTGCGGATCGAGGTGGCCGCCGAGATCGACGAGCGCCGCGGATTCGCCGGCGGAAGTCACGGCGGCGAGCGACGCGATGCCGATCGAGAAGCGGCCGCACGAGCGCCGCCCAGAGATTTCCGTCAGCGCGCCGCGTGGCAGCCCGCCAGAGAGCAGTCGGTCGAGCGCGGAGACTTTCGTCGCGACCGGGTTGCGCGCGTCCGCGAGTGACGGCAGCTCCGAGGCGCGCGTGAGCCGGGCGCCCGATTCTTCCAGCAGCCTCTCGATGGCGAGCGCGCCCATGAGCCCCCCTATAGATGTAGGGAGTAACGATAGGCGTAAATAAGGCGTAACTCAAGATGTAGTTTGATATGTAAATCGAGCTTGACGTGATGTAAAGTAAACATTACATTCATAGCTCTAAGTATCGAGGTCACATGACGAAAAACGAGCCGAATCCAGGCTTCCGCTCCACCGCCTCGTTGCCGCTGGCTCGCCCTCGCGTCCGGTCTGGCCGCTCTGGCCGCCTACTTCGCGAGCCGCGTCCTTCTCGAGCGGCCCGATCTTCCGGCGACTCGCCGTCACGCTCGCGCCGATTCCCTCTTCGTTTTCTTTCTCGCCGCCTTCGTCCGCCTGGTGCGCGGCATGGACGAGCTCTCGCGCCGCACCCAGCTCGAAGCCCTCGCGCTCGCCTGCCCCGCGGTCCTCGTGCTCCTCATGACGCTCGGTTTGCTCCAGCTTTCCGGCATCGCGGTCTCGCCCGCCGACTGGAGCTTCCGCCACGTCGGGCAGATCGGCCTCGTCCTCCGCGTCGCCGGAATGGCCGTCGCGGCGCGGCGCTACGGGTTCCGGTGAGAAACCGCCTGCGCGTCCTGCGGGCCGAGCGGGACTGGTCCCAGGCGGACCTGGCGGAGCGGCTCTTCGTCTCGCGCCAGACCGTCAATGCGATCGAGACCGGGCGCTACGATCCGAGCCTGCCCCTCGCCTTCGGCATCGCGAAGCTCTTCGGCTCCTTGATCGAGGAGATTTTCATCCCCGACGGCGAGCCCCTCCCGCAGTCTTTCGGGACGTAGGGCCGCGCCGCCGCCCGATCGGCCCTCGCTTGACGGGGCCGTCGACCGGTATCCTTCGACCCAAGGACACACCCGGATCGATGAGCCTCTTCGTCAAGGGAATGATCGTGGGATTCTGCCTGGCGGCGCCCGTCGGGCCGATCGCCGCGATCTGCGTACGGCGAACGATCGCCAAGCGCTTCATCTCGGGCGTCGTCTCGGGGCTCGGCGCGGCGGCGGCCGACGCCGTCTACGGCGCCGTCGCGGCCTTCGGCGCGACGATCGTCTCGGAGTTCCTGATCACCGAGCACGAGTGGCTCCAGCGGGTCGGCGGCGTGATTCTGATCGTCCTCGGGCTGCGGCTCCTCTTCATGAAGCCGTTCGAGCGCGAGAACTCGAACTCCAAGGGCGGAAGCCGCGGCCTCGCCGGCGACTTCCTGTCGACCTTCGTGCTGACGCTGACGAACCCGATGACCTTCGTCGCTTTCGCCGCCATCTTCGCGACGATGGGCATCGGGGCCGTGCGCGGGCGGCCGATGTTGACGATCGAGCTCGTGGGCGGCGTCTTCGCGGGATCGGGCGCCTGGTGGATCATCCTGTGCGCGGGCGCCTGGGCCCTCCGCCGCCACTTCGACTTCAAGCGGCTGGTGCTGGTCAACCGCGCGACCGGCGTCTTCGTGATCGCCGTCGGCCTCGTCTACCTCTTCCTGAAGACCTCCGCCAACCACGCTCCGACGATCCCGATCCCCGACCGTCTCCGCGCCCACACCCCCACCGCGACGCCGTCGTAGGCGTCGTCAGTCAGCGGCGAACCCGACCTTTTCGTGCGTGTTGTCGCAGTACGGCTTGTTGGCCGAGGCGCCGCAGCGGCAGAGGGCGTAGCGGTTGCCGGCGTCCGACCAGCGCTCGCCCGCGGGGTCGACGAGGGGCATTGGGCCGCGGACATGGATCGGGCCGTTCTTCTCGACCGAGATCGTGACTTCCAAGGGGACCGGTTCGGCCGGGCCGCCGTCGAGGCGCTCGAATCGGAGCGCCCCGGTCGGGCAGCGGGCGACGACGTCCGCGATCTTGCCGGCGCCGGAGTTCCCGGGCCGGATCCACGGCCTCGCGTTCGGATCGAAGACTTCGGGAGCGCCCTCGACGCAGCGCGCCGCGTGGATACACCGTCTCGGGTCGAAGCTGACCGCGATGTCTTCCGACGCGTACCTCTTCCTCACGTTCGCTCGCCCTTCAGGCTCGGCGCGAGGACCATCCGCGCCTTCTCGAGCGCGCGCGTCAGCGACGCGTCGACGCCCGAGGCGAGCGCCGCCTCGAAGCTCCGCCATTCCATGGGCCGCCCCGCGTCCTCGGCGGCCGCGAGGTCGATGCCGCCTTCCGTCGTAAAGAGGTAGCGCACGTCGAAGTGATGATGGGCGGGCTCGCCCCCGCGCGGCGGGATGGGATGGACGTCGATGTCGAAGATCGCGCGTCCGAACGGCGACTCGAGGGCCGCGATGCCCGTCTCCTCGCGCGCCTCGCGGAGCGCCGCGTCGAAGGTCGAGGCGTCGTCCGGCTCCGTGTGCCCGCCCGGCTGAAGCCAGCGGCCGAGCTTGCGGTGATGCAGAAGCAGAAACGCCGAGCCGTCCGGCCGCGCCACGAGGGCGCTCGCCGTGATGTGGCCCTCGGGGTTCTGTCGCGCGAACGGGTCGGCCGGCGCTCGCGAGGAAGCGGCGCATCCAGACGAGCGAAGCGGCTTCGCGCGGGTCGCCGGGAGCGTAGTCCGAGAGGTCCGAGAGCAGGTCTTCGCGGTTCATGTCGTCCTTTCGAGCACGAGGACGGTCCAGTCGTCGTTCAACGCGGGCCCCGTGGCCTCCCGCACCGACTCGAGCAGTTTATCGACAGTGCGAGCGCCGGCGAGCAACGCCTCGAAGCGCTCGTAGCCGAGCGGCTCACCCTTCGCCGTCGGCGCCTCGGGAAGCCCGTCGGAAAGCAGCATGAGCCGCTCTCCCGCCTGGAGCACTCCGCCGACCTTCTCGTACGCGACTTCGCTCCGCACGCCGAGCGGGAAGCGCGGGCCGGGGGCCGAGATCGCGCGGGGATCGCCGTTGCCGTCCAGAACGTACGGGTCCGGCATGCCCGCGTTGGCGAGCTCGAAGGCGCCCGTCCCCGGGTCGTAGCGCGCGTAGGTCAGCGCCACGAACTCGCGCGGGTGAAGGCGCGGCTTCAGCCGGCGATTCGACTCCCGCAGCGCCTCGTCGACCGAGCGGTCGGCCGCCAGGAACGGGAGCGCCGCCTTGACCGTCGCCATGATGAGGCTCGCCCCCATGCCCTTGCCCGCGACGTCGGCGACGACGAGGCCGACCGCGCCGTCGGGAAGGAGGAAGACATCGTAGAAGTCGCCGGCGACGAAGCGGGCCGGGAGGTTTCGCGCGGCGATCCGATAGCCGTCGCCCGAGAGCTCCTGCGGCGGAAGGATGCGCTGCTGGATCGAGCGCGCGAGCTCGATCTCCTTCTCCGCGAACTCGGCCTCCTTGAGGCGCTCGACGGATTTCGCGAGACGCGTCTGGAGCAGGTCGAAAGAGTAGAAGAGAAGTCCCACGAGCAGGCCGAGCGTCCCTGCGACCGGGAAGTACGCGCGCAGAACCGCGAAGTCCGATGCGGAACTGCACGAGGCCGAGCGCCGAGGCCGTGCGGTTGGCGAGAAGCCACCCGGCGATGCCGCCCACGAAGTAGACCGCGCCGTGAGCGAGCCAGCCCGGGATCCGCGTCGAGGCGAGCCGTCCGCGGAGCAGACCTGCGAGGCTCACGCAGCAGACGTAGCCGAAGATCCCGATGAGCGCGCCGTAGGCGGCCGTCGCCGGCCCGGAAGCCTCCGGTCTCGCCGACCGTGACGAGATACACGATGCCGACGCCGACGGCGGCCGAGATGGCGAGGCCGCGGACGTGCTCGAGCATCTGCGACCGCGCGGATTCCGCCACGAGGCGATCGTACAGCGCCGACGGACGGTCTTCGGCAATAATGCCGGCCGCGAGGTGAGCCACTCATGACGAACTCCGACGTCACGTCGATCGACGGGATCATCCGGGCCATGTACGAGTCGATTTCCGGCAAGGCCGGCGAGCCGCGGCAGTGGGACCGCGACCGCGCGCTCCATCACCCGAAGGCGCTCCTGATCCCGGCGCGGCAGGCCTCCGGCGGGCCCGGGGCGGGCGTCTTCGACATGGACGGGTTCGTCGCGTCGCGCGGCCCGTTCCTCGAGGCGAACGACTTCTACGAGGTCGAGATCGGGCGGCGCGAGTTCCGGTTCGGCGCGATCGCGAACGTGCTGTCGTCGTACGAGGCGCGCACGGCGCCGGCGCCCGCCGGGAAGGTCCTGCGCAAGGGAGTCAACAGCATCCAGCTCATGCACGACGGCGAACGCTGGTGGATCATGTCGACGCTCTGGGACAACGAGCGCGACGGCGTCGAGCTGCCGAAGGATCTGGCCGGGTAGGCCGCCGGACCGAATTCCCTCTCCCCCTCGAGGGGGCGAGGGCCAGGGTGAGGGTGTGTCCCCTACGCCCGCGCCAGCCGCAGCTTCTCGCGTCCCAGCGCGAGCGCGAGCGCCGCGAGCCCCCCGGCGAGATACAGCCCGCTCACCGCGAGCGACGGCGCCTTGCCGAGCGCACCCGTGAAATCCGCTTCGGTGCCGCCGGACATCGCCATGTACCAGGCGACGACGTAGAGACCCGTGAAGAGCTTGCCGCCCGAGGTCAGCGACCCGAGGCCGACGCAAGTCGCGGCGACCGCCAGCAGCCCGGCCACGCACGCGAGCCCCTTGACCGGCGACGCCGCGAATCCGTGGATCGTCATCGGCGTACCGAGCATCAGCACGACGAGCCCCAGCGCCGCGGCCTTCCAGAGGACCGGCGATCCGGGACGCCCGGCTGCGAGAAGACGAGCGAGCGGGTGCCGGCGAGGTCTTCGCGCGCCGCCGCCTCCGAGATGACCGGCACGAGCAGCACGAGGAAGATCCCCTGGGCGAGGTTGCCGGGCAGGAGCCCCGCGACGATCGCCGCGAGGGCGAGCGGCCACTTGATCCACGAAGCGCTCTCCCAGATCAGCAGCGCCTCGGCGAGCACCGCCCGCATCGACGTCGGCTCCGGATTCACCGCCATCAGGTCCCGCTTCCTCGCCCCCTCCAAACCGAAAACTTCCGGGGTCAGGTCTGGTTTTTTCGGTTTTCGGAGCAATCCGAAGATTCGAGACCTGACCCCCGCTTTTTTCGGGTGGGAGCGGGCGGGGTCGAAGCGGTCGAAGACGAGAATCGCGAAAGCGAGGGGAACGAGGGCGAGGGCGAGGTTGAGAGCGCGCATGGCGGCGAGCGACGGGGTCACCTCAATTCCGGGCCAGGGCACGCGCTCGAAGGGCTTGCTGTGAGTGACGTGGCCGGAGGAGACGCCCTTGACTCCCTCGGGCAGCGACTTGCGGACGAGGTACTGGTCGGTCGCGAGGCCCGTCGGGTCGTAGATCGGCAGCCGGACCATCGGCATCGGCCGCGCCGCGGGATCGTCGACGTCCTCGCCCGCGAGATCGAGCGGAAGCTTGACGAGGCCGAAGAGGAAGACGAAGAACCAGATCACGAGGCCGCCGCGTCCGCGCAGGCCCGGCGTCACGTCGAAGAGCACGGCGAAGGCGGCGACGACGGCGATCGCCGGGATCGCCGAGAGGAAGTACGGCAGCGCGAAGGCGACGGGCGAGAAGGGCCCCGCGCCGAACCGGACGAACGCAACGAGCGCCGCAGCGAGACCGAAGGTCGCGAGCACCAGGAGATAGACGAAGTGCGCGGCGAGCTTGCCGCCGAGGTACGCCGTCTTCGACAGCGGCGTCGCGGCGAGGATGGCGCCGACGCCCCGCTCGCGGTCGCGCCGCACGGAACCGGCGACGAGATAGAAGCCGCCCATCGCGAGGATGATCCCCGAGAGCACCGAGACGGCGAAGCCGACGTAGGCCGCGCTGTAGACGGGGGCCTGCACCCGCCCGTCCGGGAGCTCCCACGAGAGCGACGTCGCGTTGCCCTTCGGGTCCGGGATCCAGAAGAACGCGGCCGCGACGAATGCCGCAACCGCGATAGGCGTCGCGAAGGAGCGGAGCCTCATCCGCACCTCGGCGCCGATCTGCGCCAGGAGCGGGTTCATGACGGGCGTTCCGCGGCCTTCGGGGACGGTCCCGCCTCCAGGTTCAGCATCAGGTAGGCGTCCTCGAGGCTCGGCTCGATCGCGCGGGCGTCCGGAAGCGACGCGCCGTTGCCGTTGGAGACGTAGCGCACGTGGACGCCGTCGGCGCGGCGGATGAGGTTGGAGACGTGCACGCGCTGCTGCGCATCCGGGAGCCGCTCCGACGGGACGACGGCCGTGAAGACGCGGCCGGCGGCTTTTCGCAGGAGCTCCTCCGGCGTCGACTGCGCGACGAGCCGGCCGTTGCGGATCACGGCGATCTGCGACGCGACGGCCTCGACGTCCGAGACGATGTGCGTCGAGAGGATGACGATGCGGCCGTGCGCGATCTCGGAGAGCAGGTTGCGGAAGCGCACGCGCTCCTCCGGGTCGAGGCCGACGGTCGGCTCGTCGACGATGACGAGCTTCGGGTCGCCCAGCAGCGCCTGCGCGATGCCGACGCGCTGGCGCATGCCGCCCGAGTAGCCGCCGAGCCGCCGGTCCGCCGCGCCGTGGAGGTTCGTCAGCTCGAGGAGCTCCTGCACGCGGCGCGAGAGGTCGGCTCCGGAGAGCCCCTTCAGGCGTCCGAGATAGAGAAGAAACTCGCGCGCCGTCAGCCGCTCGTAGACGCCGAAGTCCTGGGGCAGGTAGCCGAGGCGCCGCCGGAGCGGGAGCGGATCGGCGACGGCATCCCGGCCCTCCCAGAAGAAGGTGCCGGAAGTCGGCTTCGTCACGGTCGCGAGGATCGACATCAGCGTCGTTTTCCCCGCGCCGTTGGGGCCGAGCAGCCCCAGGACCCCTTCGCCCGCCTCGAGCGAGAAGTCCGAAAGCCCCACCGTGCCCCCCGGATACCGCTTGCCCAGAGACCGGATCGAAAGCATCAAGTCTTCCCTCGGGGTCACAAACGCAGCATCCGTCGAGCGAGTTCCCGTTGAGGGCGGCTTCATTTTTCAGCCGTCGCCCGAACAGGCAGCGAGAGCCGAAAAATGCAAGACCTGACCGCACCGAACCGCTTACCGCCTACTGCTTACTGCCTTCCCGGCACCCCCCCGGGCCCCATCGAACATTCTCAAGCCGGCCTGCGTATAAAGGGGTCGTGGCTCGTGTTTTCTCCGCCTTAGGGGGGTTTCTCGTGAAAAAGAAGAAGTGGATCGCCATTTTGACGATCGCCGCGGCTATCGGCGTGGTGGCGATCGTGGCCGCCAAGAGCAAGGAAAAGGACCCCAAGGCCGAAAACTCGCCCTTCCGGCTGGGCAAGGTCCAGGCCGAAGACCTGCAGGTTTCCGTCCGCGAGGTCGGCGTCGTCGACCCGGTGACCAAGGTCGACGTGAAGTCGGTCGTTTCGGGCCGCGTGCTCTCGCTCTCGGTCCGCGAGGGCGCCGTCGTCAAGTCGGGCGACGTGCTGGCGACGATCGAGCCGGACGTCAACCAGGCGCAGTCGCTCTCGGACGTCCAGGCGAGCGTCCGGGAGTTCGATCTCAAGCTCCAGGACGCCGAGCGCGAGTACACGATGCAGAAGGCGCTCTTCGACCAGGGCCTCGTCGGCCGCGACCCGTTCCGCGCCGCCGAGATCAAGCGCGACCAGGCCGCCGACAACCTGCGCGCGGCGAAGATGCGTTACCAGATCGTCGAAGACCGGGGCATTCCCATCTCGGGCAACGCCTCGTCGCAGAACGCGCGGGTCACCTCGCCGATGTCCGGCGTCGTGATCAAGAAGGGCGTCGAGCTCGGCGAGACGGTGACCTCGGGCGTCTCCTCGTTCAACGCCGGCACCGTGCTCTTCACGGTGGCGGACCTGAAGTCGCTCATCATCCGCGTCAACCTGAACGAGGTCGACATCGCCAAGGTCCACGTCGGCCAGCCCGTGCGCATCACGCTCGACGCGTATCCGCAGAAGGTCTTCACCGGCAAGGTCAGCTTCGTCGCGCCGTCGGCCGAGCTCGTCGAGAAGATCAAGGTGTTCAAGGTCGAGGTCACGCTCGACGAGCTCGGCGATGCGTTCCGCACGGGCATGAGCGCCAACGTCGAGATCCTGGGCGAGAAGCGCGACAAGGCGACGTCGATCCCGCTCGAGGCGCTCCAGAAGCGCGACGGACAGACCGTCGCATACCGCCTCAAGAGCAACCTGACGCCGAAGCAGCTCTCGGCGGCCAAGGAAGGGCTCTCCGGACGCAACAAGTTCATCTGGCTGTCGGATCACTGGAAGGACTACTTCGAGGTCGTTCCCGTCCAGGCCGGCATCGCGACGCTCGAGCGCGTCGAGATCGTCGCCGGGCTGAAGTCCGGCCAGGAAGTCAGCCTCGAGGACCCGACGAAGAAGCGCGTCGAGAAGGACGAAGAGGACAACTAGCCCGGTCGCGTCGGGGCGGGGCTCGTCCCCGCCCATCCGACCCGATCGTCGGAGGCCGAAGGTTGAATACCGGGAGAGGATCCACCCGCGACTTTCCCTCTCATTTCCACGGTCCGCGAAGCGGACCGCTCGAGGTCTGAGACCATGTCGGCAATCATCAGAACCCACGGCCTGACGAAGGTTTTCGGCTCCAACGGCGCCGCGGTCCACGCCCTGCGGGGCGTCGACATGGCGGTCGAGCGCGGCGAGTTCGTGGCGTTGATCGGGCCTTCGGGCTCGGGCAAGTCGACGCTCATGGCGATCCTCGGTTGCCTCGACAAGCCGACGGCCGGGACCTACGCGCTCGACGGGTCGCAGGTCGAGGGGCTCTCGGGCCGCGAGCTCGCCGAGATCCGCAACGAGAAAGTCGGGTTCGTCTTCCAGCAGTACAACCTGTTGCCGAAGGCCTCGGTCCTCCGCAACGTCGAGCTTCCGATGCTCTATGCCGGCGTCCCTCGCAAGGAAAGGAGGGCGCGGGCCCTCGAGCTCCTCGAGAAGGTCGGAATCCCCGACAAGGCGAAGGTCCTTCCCGGGGCGCTGTCGGGCGGCCAGCGGCAGCGCGTCGCGGTCGCGCGCGCGCTCGCCAACCGGCCGGCGCTCCTCCTCGCGGACGAGCCGACCGGAGCGCTGGATTCGAAGACCGGCCACGAGGTCCTCGAGCTCTTCGCCGACATCCACCGCCAGGGCAACACCATCATCATCGTCACGCACGACCTCTCGATCGCCGGCATGGCGCAGCGCCAGGTCGAGATCCACGACGGTTTGATCAAGGTGGCCGAGGCCGCGTGAAACTCTCCGGCGCCTTCCGCGAACGACTTCGCAACTCGTGGGTCGAGATGCGGGAGAACCTCACCCGCTCGGTCCTCCAGTCGCTCGGCGTCATCCTCGGGGTCGCCGCCGTGCTCGGGGGTTTCTCGATCTCCGACAGCATGCGGCGGCGGTCGATGGAGCTCTACGTGAAGATGGGCGGCCTCGACAAGCTGAACGTCCGGCAGTCGGCGGTCATCAAGGAAGGCGCGCCGACCGCCCTGCAGATGGCCAACCTCGGGCTTCGCAGCGCCGACGCCGACGAGGGCCAGGACCTCGACACGTCGACGGTCAACGGCATCTCGCTCCGCAAGGACGCCCGGGCGCGCGTGCGTTCCCCGTACGCCGACCAGGAGCGCGAGATCCGCGGCATCGGCGGGGATTTCCTGGCTCTCGACGGCTACGAGGTCGACCAGGGCCGCGCGTTCACCGCCCACGACCTCGATGCGGCGGCGCCGGTCGCGATCCTCGGCACGGAAGCCGTGTCGGTCTTCTTCCCCAACGGCGACGCCGTGGGACGAACGCTGCGCGTCGGGGACACGCCCGTGCAGGTCGTGGGCGTGCTCAAGGAGCGGGTCTTCCGCTTCCGCAAGTCCAACCGCAACATGTTCCGCTGGCGGAATCGGATCATCGCCCTGCCCAACACGCTCGTGGCGCGCCGCTTCGAGGGGGATCAGTACCACCGCGTGGACCGCATGACGTTCCGCATCCGCGACCTCGACGCGATGTCGAAGTTCACCAAGGGGCTTTCCTCGCTGCTGAAGTCGAACCACCGCCAGCAGGAAGACTTCCGCCTCGACGACGTCGCGGCCCGCGTGAAGAAGGAGCAGTCGCAGGGGAACGTCTACGACGTCATCTTTCTCCTGTCGGGGTTCCTGTCGCTGATCGGCGGCGGCATCGTCAACGTCAACATCCAGATGGCGACGCTCAAGGAGCGGATCCGCGAGGTCGGCGTCAAGATGGCGATCGGCGCGCCGGGCCGCGAGATCTTCAAGGAGTTCATGACCGAGGCGTTGCTCCTGACGGCGGCGGGCTCGCTCGCCGGCCTCGTGATCGGCGTCGGGTTCTCGAAGGTCATCACGGCCTCGATCGGGGTGCCGCTCCACATCGACCCGAAGAGCTTCGTGTCGGCGTACGCGCTCGCGGCGGTCTTCGGCTTCCTCTTCGCGCTGTACCCGGCCTGGAAGGCGTCGCGCCTCTCGCCGATGGAGGCGCTGCGGTATGAGTAGCCGCGCGGTCCCGCTGCCGGTCGCGGCCGGGTCGGCGCCTCCGCGGCGCCTGTCGCTCTCCGCCAAGCTCTCGTTGGGCTGGGAGATCATCAAGGGCGGCCTGATCGAGCTCTGGGCGCACAAGCTGCGCTCGACGCTGACGCTGACGCTCCTGATGCTCGGCGTCTTCGCGTTGGTCGTCATGACGTCGGTCATGGACGGAGTGATGGACAAGATCGCGACCGGCTTCTCCGGCATGAGCTGGGACGGGACGGTCATGCTCGCTCCCGACTCTCCGGCCACGACCGAGGAGCAGAAGCGGTTCGCGATGAGCCCGGGACTGCGCTGGGAGGACCTGCCGCGCCTGACCGCGCCCGATCCGAAGGTCATGGCCTACCTGCCTCGGGCGACCAAGCAGTCGGCGGTCAAGATCGCGGGCGGCACCGAGCGCTGCTGGGTCAACGGCGTCTGGCCGGACTATGCCCGCTGGATGAACCGGCCGATCGCGATGGGACGCGGCCTGACGGACGACGACGAGCGCCGCCGCTCCACGGTCGCGGTCGTCGGCGCCACGCTCGGCTCCAAGCTCTTCGGCGGCGCGGACCCCGTCGGGCGCGACATCACCGTCGAGGGCGTTCGCTTCCGCGTCATCGGCGTCCAGGCTCCCAGCCAGATCTTCACCGAGGAGCTGTGGTACGACGCCAACGGCATCTCGATCCCGCTCCAGACCTACGTGGACCGGATCGACTCCGAGCACAAGCTCTCGAACGTCGCCGTCAAGCTCGCCCGCAAGCGCGACACCGCCGAGGTCTCGGCCCTGATGATCGGCCGTGCCAAGCAGGCGCACCACGGGATCGAGGACGTGAAGATCGTGGACCTGGAGGCCGAGGCCGCGCGCGCGTGGGAGCACTTCCTGGACCAGATCTTCGGCTGGAAGGTCGTGCTCATGAGTCTGGCAGCGACGGTGCTGCTCGTCGGAGGCGTCGGAGTCCTCTCGGTGATGCTCATCTCCTTCTCCGACCGCCGCTACGAGATCGGGCTGCGCAAGGCCATGGGCGCTTCGGACTTCGAGATCCTGGTTCAGTTCCTGCTCGAGGCCTGCGTGCTCGCCGCGGTCGGCGCGACGTTCGGCACGTTCCTCGGCACCGTCGTGTGCAAGGCCCTGTCGGCGAACTTCCCCTACGGCCTCGTCGTCAACCCGATGGGCCTCCTCGTCGCCTGGGTCACCGCGCTCGTTCTCGCGGTCACCTTCGGCCTCTATCCCGCCGTCCGCGCCTCGCGGCTCTCCCCCATGGAGGCGATGCGGTAACCGTCGCTCCGGGCCAGTTCGGGATCTGCGGCCGGAGGCCGCACCGGCGAGCGGCTCGCCGGGATGCCGGCTCGACCGCTCGCCTGATCCCGAATCCGGCCCTTCGCTCCCGCGGCGCGAACCTCCTGCCTCCCTCCGGTCGGGAGACTATTCGCGCCGCGAACGGATGTTTCCTTCCGGCAATGGTGATGAAGGTCCCTTCGGTCGTAGGGGCGGCCCTGAGTTGCCGACGGCCTGCGGCCGTCTCTCCTACTGCCGGCGGCTGTCCGCTGGTGGTCGGACCGCGACCGCCTTCTCCGGCGCAAGCGCGGACGCCTAACTCTCGTCGAGCGCGGCTCCGCCGAACGCCGGCTTGCCGCCGAGCGAGAGGCGGAAGGCGTAGACCGCGAGCGCGGCGATGACGGCGACGGCAAAGAGGCCGCGTCCCGCGTACCAACGGGAGAGGTCAAGCGTCAGCGGCGCCTGGGTCAGGACGAGGTTGGCGAAGAAAGCCAGGCACAGCGCCAGGATCCCGTAGCGCACGGCGACGAAGATCGTCAGGGCCGCGACGACGATCCCTGCCGGCAGCTCGACGGCGTAGTTCTCGCCGGAAAGGGAGAGCGCGACCAGAAGCAGGGCGCCGAGCGCGCCGGCGAGCCACCTCCGGCGCGTCAGGACCTGCGCGAGGACGAGCACCGACGTGATTGCGAGTCCCCGCTGAATGGCGCCCTCGAGATATTCCAGCAGGTATCCCGCGGTCATCGGAATTCCGACGAGGAGCCCCCGCGCCGGCGGCACGGGCGTCATCCCGGGCAGATTGAACCAGCAGGGCAGGGCGTTCGACAGGACGAACGCCAGCGTCCAGGCGGATCCGAGAAGCAGGCCCGCGAGCGCGTCGCGCCCGACGAGCGGATCGCGGAACCGGCCCGCGAGCACCCGGCTCCACGAGAAGAGAAGGTCCGGCCAGCGGCGGCGCACGATCGGCTCGATCGCGACGTAGACGATCCACATGAGGATGGCGTCGAAGAGTCCGTCGCCGATCGCCTGGAAGAAGAGGCCCGCCTCTTCGCCCGGCCCGGGAACGTGGTGCGCCTGGAAGAGCCACGAAACCAGGGAGAGGGCGAACACGAAGGCCGAGACCCGGAACGCCCCGCGCCGATCGCCGCGCCCCATGCGCAGGTTCCGGCGCGCCACGAGCGCGCCGGCGACCATGATCGACAGGATGATGAAGAGAATCGCCGCGTCGCGCGCGATCACCCCGGCCGCGCGGGGCGTCGCCTGCATCCGTCCGGGCACGCTCCACGGACCGATGATCTCGAAGGACACGGGCCGTCCCCGCCACGCGGCGGCGCTCACGTGGATCGGGACGCTCGGCGTCGACGCGTAGGCGCCGTCCCAGTCGGCGCGCGCGTCGAAGGGCTCGCCCGGCAGCCACCGGGGGACCGACGGCGTGAATCGGGCCGGGTCGAGTCCCGCCGCGTCGAAGAGCGGCTTCCAGTCGGGCGCCGGCGCGACCCCGGGCGGCTCGACCTGGGGCGGCGCCGCGCGAAAGCCCACGAGGTTGCCGCGCGCGTCGAGCGCGACCGCGACCATCCCCGAGACCTCGAAGGGCGGGTCATTCGACCGGACGCCGGCGCGGTCGCTCGCGACGAGATCGCGCGGGCTCTGGCGGTACCAGAACCACCACGGGTGCGGCTGGGCGGCCGCGAGCTCGCGCAGGTTCCGCGTCGAAGGGATGCTCCGGGCGCGGTAGGTCAGATATTCGTACTGGCGCTCCCACCAGGTCGCGCTGTCGGCGGGCGGCGCCGTGTAGCCGAGCGACTGGACGACCTCGCGCGCTCGGTCCTCGAGGGCATCGGGGCTCTTCGGGAAGGGGGCCACACCCTGGTCCGTCGCGTAACGCGAAATGACCACGAGACCGGCGACGAGAGCCAGGGTGACGCCGAGAAGCGTCCACGCCTTCGCCGGCGCGAGGGCGCCCTGCTCGCCCGCGGCGGCGATCATCTCCGGCGATGGCGTCTCGCCCGCGGCGAGCGCCGCGGCGAGCGGATCGCCGCCCGGAAGAGCCGCGGCGACCTGCGAGGCCGAGGCGGGACGCGAAGCCGGGTCCTTCTCGAGGCAGCGCAGGATCACGCGCTCGACGACCGGATCGAAGCCGGGCGAGATCGTCGAGGGCGAGGCCGGGGGTGCTTCGGCGTGCTTGCGCTTGAGCTCCTGGAAGGTCGCGCCGTCGAAAGCCTTGCGCCCCGTGTAGAGCTCGTAGAGCACGAGGCCGAGCGCGTAGACGTCGCTGCGGACAGAGGCGCCCTTGCCCGCGAGCTGCTCCGGGGCCATGTAGGCGGGCGTTCCGGAGACTTCGCCCTCCGTCGCCTCGCCGGCCGCGACCGCGAGGCCGAAGTCCGTGATGCGCGCGCGCCCGCGGCCGTCGACCATGACGTTGGCGGGCTTCAGGTCCCGATGCAGCACGCCCTTGTCATGCGCCGCCGCGAGCCCCGCGCAGAGCTCGCGCGCGATGTCGAGCGCCTTGTCCGCGGGAAGGCGCCCGATGCGCTTCAGGAGCGAGGCGAGGTCCTCGCCGTCGACGTACTCCATCGAGAGGTACTGCTGCCCCTCGATCTCGCCGACGTCGTAGACGCGGCAGACGTTGGGGTGCGAGACCTGGCGCGCGATGCGGACCTCGGCGTAGAAGCGCTCGAGCCTCTCGGCGTCCGAGGCGAGGTGACGCGGGAGGAACTTCAGCGCGACCGGCTGGCCGAGCTTGAGGTCGTCGGCGCGGTAGACCTCGCCCATCCCGCCGCGGCCGAGCAGGCCGATGATCCGGTAGCGCTCGGCCAGGATCGCGCCCGGCGTGAAGCCGCCCGAGTCGATCGATTCCGTCGGAGCGAGGCGGCCGACCTTCGAGGAGGAAGGAGTTCGGCGGCGCGCCGCTTCGGCGACCGAGGGTGACGCCAGGTTCGTCGGCATCTGCGAGACCGAGGAGATCCCCTCGCCGCACGACGGACAGAACCGCGCCGGGGCCGGGACCTCAGCGGCGCACTTGGGGCAGCGGATCAAGGTGGGGGAATTCTAAGGGGTCGGCGAAAGGGAAGAGAGAGCCCCCTCACCCTGCCCTCTCCCCCTCACGGGGGAGAGGGTAATGTTCTCGCTTCTACTCAACCTCCCTCTCCCCTCACGGGAGGGAGAGGGTAATGCTCGTTCCTTCTTAAACTCCCTCTCCCCCCGGCGGGGGGAGAGGCTCGGGGTGAGGGGGGACCCAACTACTGTTTCGTCGACTTGCCCTCCGCCGCCGTCGTCCAGGTCTTCCCGTCCTCGGAGGTCTCCCACTTGAAGGTCTGCGCTCGTCGGCGACGTCAGGACGACGGTGTACTTCGAATGGATGATCTTGCCGCCCATCTTGTCCTCGCCGCTCCAGTTCCAGGTGTTTCCGGTGTTGGTGCCCGTGGCCGAGCCCATCATGCCCATGCTGTCGAAGCCCATGTACTTGTAGACTTTTTCCTCGGGGCTCCAGCCGAGGATCGCCTCGCTCTTCATCTTGCCCATCGCGCCCGCGCCGCTCTCGCGGCAGATGAGCTGGAAGCCGCCGTCGAACCAAGTGCACTCCGACTCGCTCGTCATCTTTCCGCCGGGCCCCCAGGGGCCGGGCTTCATGTCCGCCTCGCCCTTCCACTTGCCGGCGAAGGGCTCGAGTTTCTTCGTCTCCGGCCCGGGCTTGGGCGGCCCCTGCTGGGCCATGGCGAGACCCGCCGACATGATCACCGCCACGCTCAATGCGCCGATCGAGAACTTCCGCATCGACCCCTCCTTTTCGAATGCTGCCTAAGAACCGAAAAATCGAGACCTGACCCCCTACTTTTTCGTGACGTGGCCTTCCATGACGGGCGACCAGGTCCTGCCGTCCTGGGAGGTTTCGGCCTTGAAGTCGTAGCTCGCCGCCGTGCCTTCGGTGATCGTATAGCGCGTCTGGAAGGAGGAGCCGCCCATCGAATGCTCGCCGGTGTAGGTCCAGACCTTTCCGGCGACGCGGCCCGCGGCGCTCTCGTTCTCCCCCATGCTGTTGAAGCCGTTCCAGGTGTAGACCTTCTTGCCCGCGTCGTAGCCCATGACGCCGAGGCCGTGCATCGCCCCCATCGGCCCCGAGCCTTCCGAGCGGCAGACGACGAAGAAACCGCCCGGCATCTTCGCGCAGTCGTCGTCGCCCGACATCGGCCCGCCGGCACCCCAGGGACCGGCCTTCATCGTGCCGGTCGAATGCCACTTACCCACGAAGTACTCGAGCCGCCCCAATTCCGGCCCGGGCTTCGGCGGCTCCGGCAGCGCCAGGGCGGCGGCGGCGAATCCCGAAAGGACGGTCGCGAGGACGACCCGGGCGGCGGAGCGCATGGATGTTTTTCTCCCCCCCAAATTCTATTCAACGCCGCGGCCGGTTCCTTTTGGATATCCTGCGGAAATGAACAAGCTCTCGACACGGCTCATCGCCGCCGCCACCCCCCTTCTCGCCGCCGCCCTGCTTCTCGCGGCCGACGGAACCGCCGGAGGCCTCCACTGGACCGTCCCCGCGACCTGGTCCGCCGCCAAGGAGCGGCCGATGCGCGTGGCGACGTACACGATCCCCGCCGCGGCCTCCCAGGAGGCCGGCGAGTGCGGCGTCTTCTTCTTCGGGCAGGGCCAGGGCGGCTCCGTCGACGACAACCTGTCGCGGTGGGTCGGCCAGTTCGAGTCCCCGTCGACGCCGAAGAAGGGCGAACGCACCGTCAACGGGCTCAAGGTCCACACGATCGACGTCTCCGGGACCTACCTCGCCCCGGGCGGGCCGATGATGCAGTCGCAGGGAAAGAAGGCCGGCTGGCGGCTCCTCGGAGCGATCATCGAAGCGCCGGAGGGAATGGTCTTCTTCAAGTGCACGGGCCCCTCCGCGACGATCGCGAAGGCGGAGAAGGACTTCGAGGCGCTTCTGAAGTCGGTCACGAAGGCGGCCAAGGCGTAGCGACCTCGCGGTCTGACCAGTACCGCGCCAGCTCCTCCCGCAGGCTTCCCTCCTGCGCTCCACGCAGGGCGATGCAGAGCTCCATCCCCTCGAGCACCTGGGCGAGGTTGCGCGAGCCGCCGGGGAGCTTCTCCGCCCGGCCGGCGAAGAACTCGGCGACCTCCTGGCGGTGCGGCGCGTCGCAGAAGCCCTCCGCGAAGTACGGCATGAACCCCGTCGCTTCGCGCGGCATGCGCCCGACGATCGCGTCGTAATTCGCCTTCATGAACTGCCACGCGGCCTCGCGCCCGACAGGAAAGCCGAGCGCCGCGTAGAGGATCGCGTCGGCCTCGCGCGAGTCGAACTCGCCCGAGAGGGCGAACTCCATCGCGTCCTTCGCGAGCGCGGGATCCCCGAACGCGCCGAGGCCGCGGAAGAGCCGGACACGGTCGCGCCGCTCCTTCGCGGCCTTCACGCCCGTCCGATAGGCGTCGAAGAGCGCGCGGTCGCCGTGACGGGCCGCGCTCTCGAGAACGCCCCCGACCATCTCGGCCTCGACGGCCGACCGGTCCTTCAGCCACGCGAGGGCGAGCCGGCGCGCCTCGGCGGAGAGCGCGGGCTCGTCGCCGTCGGTCGCGACGAACGGCACGAGCGAGGCGCGAAGAAGGCGCGTTTCCTCGCTGTCGCCGGGCTTGCTCGCAAAGCCGAGGGCGCGCGCCCGCGCGCCGTAGGTCTTCGAGACGTAGCGCGCGTAGGCCGGGCGCAGGTCCTCGGGCAGGACTTTTTCACCGGCGTCGGAGGAGATCCGCATGGCGGCCTGCACGATCTGCCTTTCGGAGTCGCCGGCGAAGCGCGGCGCGAGCGCCATCGCCCGCCCGAGCGGGAAGGCTCCCCCCATCGCGAGAGCGTCGAGGTCGCGCAGGAGCCCGACCCGTTCGGCGACCGTCAGCTTCGCGTCGGCGACCGACATGAGCTTCTCGAGCAGGTCGCCGCGGTAGGCCGCCCGGTAGTAGCCGATCTCGCCGTCGTTGCCGAGCACCCAGGACGGGCAGCCGCCCCCGGCCGACGGCGCCGGCATCGTTCCGGAAGCGTCCTTCAGGAGCATGCACTCCTTCGGGCCGTCCCCGCTCCGGGCGCAGACGGGGATCTGCCACGTCTGCCCCGCGGCGCCGGCCGATCCGACCGGGAGGAACCGTTTCTGCGAGAGCGACAGCTTCGCGCCGCCGCCGCACTCGAGCGAGACGTCGACGACGGGCACGCCCGCCTGGTCGAGAAAGCTCGAGAACGCGGCCGCGACACCCGGACGGCTCTCCGCCTGAATCGCCTCGAGAAAATCCTTCGAGGTCGCGGTGCCGTAGGGATGCTCCCGCATGTACCGGCGAACTCCGTCGCGGAACTTGTCCGATCCGATCCACGACTCGAACATCGAGATGACGGCGCCGCCCTTCTGGTAGGAGATGCCGTCGAAGGCGTTGTAGATGTCGTCGGAGGTCACGATCTCCTGGCGGATCTTGCGCGCCGAGACGAGGGTGTCCACCGCCATGACGTTGGAGCGGTCGACGACCCGGTCGATCGCCACACCCCAGGTCGGCTGCCATTCCTGCAGCGTGCGGTCGGCCATCCACGTCGCGAACGACTCGTTCAGCCAGACGTCGTCCCACCACGCGAGCGTCACGTAGTCGCCGAACCACTGGTGCGCCATCTCGTGGGCGTTGATCGAGGCCTGGACCCGCTTGAACCGGATCGTCTCCTCCTGCGGCGGAGCGAGCAGCGCCGACTCGGCCCACGTGATCAGGCCGGCGTTTTCCATGGCGCTGAAGCTCACCGCCTGGGGAATGACGAGCTGGTCGAGCTTGGCGAACGGAAACGGCATGCCGAAGTAAGCCTCGAGCCGCTCGAGGATCGGCCCCGTCGTCTCGGCCGCGTAGCGAGCGCGCGGGGCCTTCCCCTTCGGGACGACGATTCGGATCGGCGTCTTCTTCATTCCGGCGCGCCCGGCGTCGACGTAGTCGAAGGGGCCCACGCCGAAGGCGACGAGGTACGCCGGCAGGGGCTCGGTCTTCCCGAAGCGCACGGCGCGGCCGCCGCCCGGCGCGGGAGATTCGGAGACGATCGGCGTGTTCGACACCGCGCTCGAGCCCGCGGGGATCGTCAGCGTCAGCTCCCAGGGCGACTTGTACGAGGGCTCGTCGAAGCACGGGAACACGCGCCGGCCGTCGGTCGTCTCGAGCTGCGTGTAGACGTACCAGGCATCGCCGTCCTTCTCGCGGAAGATCCCCTGCGTCGAGGTCCCGGCGATCGAGCCCGTGTACTCGACGTGGAGCGAGAGCTCGCCCGCGGCGATTGGCTTCGCGAAGGCGAAGCCCAGGAAGTCGTTTCCGCCCGGCACGACGCGGACCGCGACGGCGGAACCGCCGGCGGAGGCCGTCGCCTTCTCGACCTTGAGCTCCGTGGCGTTCAACCACAGGAAATCGGTCGGAACGGAGAGCCGGATCCCGACGTCGACGACTCCGCGGAACGTCGTCGCGTTGGGGTCGACCGTCAGCGCCACCCGGTAGCCCGTCGGCGCCGCCGTCGCCGGCAGCCGCAGCTTCGGCGGCTCGGGATCCGAGGCGGCGAGGGCCGGCCCGGCGGCCAGAACGAGAGCGGCGGCAAGGCGAAAACGGCGCAAAACGCGTCTTTCCGGCATTTTGAATGCTCCTTTGAACGGACTTCGACCCCGAATTATCCGGATCCGCAGCCGAAAGGTTTGGGGGTCAGGTCTCGATTTTTCGGATTTCTGACCTGGAGCGGCTTGCGCGCCGCCGGACCTGAAATCCGAAAAATCGAGACCTGACCCCGTTAGACTCCCCCGCCGGAGGGTCCATGCCGTCTTTCACAGCCGCCATTCTCGCGGGAATCCTCGCCGTGGCCGTCCCGCAGGGAGGTCAGACCGAAGCCATGAAGCAGACGATGGCGCGCCTCGAGAACGAGCTCGTCGCGAAGTACGGCCAGTCCGAGCGGCCTCGCATCCAGATGGGGATCGAGCAGGCCGCCCGCTTCTGGCGCCCCGAGGACGGGGACGAGAAAGCCTTCGGCGAGGTCGTGACGACCTACATCGCCGCCGACTCGACCGTCCGCAACGCCCTCTTCTCCCGCATGGAGCGCTCGCTCGAGTCGCTCGACGGCCACATGAACGAGATCGCCCGGGACTTCCGCTGGCAGTCGGACCTCGACCTCGGCGAGATCTACCCTTTCGACGAGGTCCTCGCCGGCTACGACCCGTCGGCGCACTTCGTCGACGACTCCTTCCGCAACCGCCTCGCCTTCGCCATCCTCCTGAACTTCCCGGTCACGACGTTGAAGGAGCGGCTCGAGCAGGGGCCGACGTGGACCCGGCGCCAGTGGGCCGAGTCGCGCCTGGCCGAGCGGTTCTCCAAGCGCGTGCCGGCGAGCGTCAACCTCGCGATCACCGAAGCCAACGCCGAGGCCGACCGCTACATCGCCCGGTACAACATCTGGACGCACCATCTCGTCGACGTCAAGGGAACGCGGCTCTTCCCGCCGAAGATGCGGCTGCTGTCGCACTGGAACCTGCGCGACCAGATCAAGGCCGACTACTCCGACAAGAACGGCCTCGCCAAGCAGCGGATCATCGCCATGGTGTGTGATCGCATCGTCACGCAGACGATTCCGGAGGTCGTCGTCGACAATCCGTACGTCGACTGGGACCCCTTCACGAACGCCGTCACGGCCTCGCCCGAGCGCGACTCCGACCGGGCCGCGCCGCCGGACCTGAAGATCACCAACGCGCCGGAGCCCGACACCCGCTACGCCGTGCTGCTGAAGACCTTCCAGGCGGCCCGGCTGGCCGACCCGTACTCGCCGACCGCGCCGACGCTGATCGCGCGCCGCTTCGACGAAAACCGCCAGATCCCCGAGGAGCGGGTCCGCGCGATGCTCGTCGAGGTCCTGACTTCGCCGCTCGTCCCGAAGGTCGCGGCGATCATCGAGAGCCGGCTCGGCCGGCCGCTCGAGCCGTTCGACGTCTGGTACAACGGCTTCCGGCCGCGCGGCAAGTACACCGAGGAAGAGCTCGACGCGATCGTCCGCAAGAAGTACCCCACGGCCGAGGCCTTCCAGGAGGACATCCCGAACATCCTCGTCAAGCTCGGATTCACCCAGGACCGCGCGCACTACGTCGCCGAGCACATCGTGGTCGACCCCGCGCGCGGCTCGGGCCACGCCCTCGGCGCCGCGCGGCGGGCCGACAAGTCGCACCTGCGCACGCGCGTCGAGAAGGAGGGCATGAACTACAAGGGGTTCAACATCGCCGTCCACGAGCTCGGCCACAACGTCGAGCAGACCTTCTCGTTGAACGACGTGGACTCGACGCTGCTCGCGGGCGTTCCGAACACCGCGTTCACCGAGGCCCTCGCGTTCGTCTTCCAGGCGCACGACCTCGAGCTCCTCGGCCTCGCGAAGCCCGACCCGAAAAGCGAGGCGCTGAAGACCCTGAACGACTTCTGGATGACCTACGAGATCGCCGGGGTCGCGCTCGTCGACATGGGCGTGTGGCATTGGATGTACGACCACCCCGACGCGACACCCGCGCAGCTGAAGGCGGCGACGCTCCAGATCTGCAAGGACATCTGGAACCAGTACTACGCGCCGGCCTTCAAGAAGAAGGACGTCGTCTCGACGCTCGGCATCTACTCGCACATGATCCACTCGTTCCTCTACCTGCCGGACTACCCGATCGGCCACCTGATCGCGTTCCAGATCGAGCAGCAGATCCAGAAGTCCGGAAACCTCGGCTCGGAGTTCGAGCGGATGGCGAAGGCCGGCAACATCGCGCCGGACATCTGGATGATGCAGGCGACCGGCGCGCCCGTCGGCGCGGCGGCGCTCCTGAACGAGACGACGAAGGCGCTGGCCCGCCTCCAGTAAGAACGCCGCGCCGGCGCGGCGTTTGACGGTCGCGGCGCCGCGCCTGCACGGGAAATGATGCAAAAGCATCATCCCGCCCGGAGCGCCCGAACGCTACGGTCGTCTCATGCCAAGCCCCCTTTCCCGGGCCATCCTCGAATCCAACGAAGCCGCCGCCTCGGTCGCTGCCCGGGCGACCCAACGGCGTCGAACGCCGAGTCCTAGATCCCGGGTCATCCTCGACGCCAACGAAGCCGTCGCATCCGTCGCCCACCGGGCGAGCGAAGTCATCGCGATCTACCCCATCACGCCCTCCTCCGGCATGGGCGAGCTCGCCGACGCCTGGTCGGCGAAGTCCCGGCCGAACCTCTGGGGCCAGGTCCCCCAGGTCGTCGAGATGCAGTCGGAGGCGGGCGCGGCGGGAGCCGTCCACGGGGCCCTCCAGACGGGCGCGCTCGCGACGACCTTCACGGCCTCGCAGGGCCTCCTGCTGATGATCCCGAACATGTACAAGATCGCCGGCGAGCTGACGGCGTTCACGATGCACGTCGCCGCGCGCACGGTCGCGACCCACGCGCTCTCGATCTTCGGCGACCACTCCGACGTCATGGCCTGCCGGCAGACGGGATTCGCCCTGCTCGGCGCGGGCTCGGTCCAGGAGGCCCAGGACTTCGCCGCGATCGCACACGCCGCGACGCTCTCCTCGCGGATCCCCTTCCTGCATTTCTTCGACGGTTTCCGGACCTCGCACGAGATCGCCAAGATCGAAGCGCTGTCGGATGCGGACCTCCTCGCGCTCTTCGACGCCGACGGCCTTTCGACCCACCGCAGCCGGGGCCTGACGCCCGACCGGCCGGTCCTGCGCGGCACGGCCCAGAACCCCGACACGTTCTTCCAGGCGCGCGAAGCGGGCAACCGCTTCTACCTCGCATGTCCCGACATCGTCGAGGCCACGATGCGGCGGTTCGAGGAGCTCACGGGCCGGTCCTACTCCCTCTTCGACTACGCCGGCCATCCGGAGGCCGAGCGCGTCGTCGTGCTGATGGGCTCGGGCGCCGAGACCGCGCACGAGGCGGCCGACTGGCTCGTCGCGAAGGGCGAGAAGGTCGGCGTTCTCAAGGTCCGCCTCTTCCGCCCCTTCGACGTCGCGCGCTTCGCGGCCGCGCTGCCGAAGACCGTGCGCGCGATCGCCGTGCTCGACCGCACCAAGGAGCCGGGCTCGGTCGGCGAGCCGCTGTACCAGGACGTCGTCACGGCGCTCTCGGAATCCGGCGGCGGGACGCTTCCCGCGCGCGTCGTCGGCGGGAGGTACGGACTCTCCTCGAAGGAGTTCACGCCGGCGATGGTCGCGGGCGTCTTCGAGGAGCTTGCGAAGCCGGAGCCGCGCAATCACTTCACCGTGGGAATCGTCGACGACGTCACGCACACGTCGCTTTCGTGGGACGGCGACCTCGACATCGAGCCGGAGGAGGTCTCGCGGGCGGTCTTCTTCGGCCTCGGCTCGGACGGCACGGTGGGCGCCAACCGCAACTCCGTGAAGATCCTGGGCGAGGAGACGGATTCCTTCGTCCAGGCGTACTTCGTGTACGACTCCAAGAAGTCGGGCGCCGTCACCGTCTCGCACCTGCGCGTCTCGCCGCGCCCGATCCGCTCGGCGTATCTCGTGCGCCGCGCGAGCTTCGTCGCGTGCCACCAGTTCGAGCTGCTGCAGCGCCAGGACGTCGTCGAGCTCGCCTCGAACGGCGCGACCCTGCTTCTCAACGCGCCGTACGGCCCCGACGAGCTGTGGGACCGCCTCCCGCGCGAGGTCCAGGACGAAGCGATCGCCCGGAAGGTCAAGCTCTTCGCGGTCGACGCGTACAAGGTCGCGCGCGAGGCGGGGCTCAAGGGTCGCATCAACACCATCATGCAGACGTGCTACTTCGCGCTCTCCGGCACGCTGCCGCGCGAGGCGGCGATCGCGAAGATCAAGAAGGCGATCCAGGAGACCTACGCGAAGAAGGGCCCCGAGGTGCTGAAGCGCAACTTCGCGGCGGTCGATCGCGCGCTCGAGGGCCTCTTCGAGGTCCGCCTCCCCGAGAAAGCGACCTCCGTCCACGCGCGGCCGCCGGTCGTGCCCGCGGCGGCGCCCGAGTTCGTCCAGCGCGTGACGGCGACGATCATCGCCGGCCACGGCGACCGGCTCCCGGTCTCCGCCTTCCCCGTCGACGGCACCTGGCCGACGGCGACGGCCCAGTGGGAGAAGCGCAACATCGCGACCGAGATCCCGGTCTGGGAGCCCTCGCTCTGCATCCAGTGCAACAAGTGCGCCCTGATCTGCCCCCACGCCGCGATCCGGGCCAAGGTCTTCGAGCCGGCCCTCGGCGCGAAGGTCCCGGCGACGTTCAAGTCCGACACCTTCCGCGCCGCGGACTACGAAGGGTTCCTTTACACGATCCAGGTCGCTCCCGAGGACTGCACGGGCTGCTCGCTCTGCGTCGCGTTCTGTCCGGCCAAGGACAAGGCCAACCCCAGCCGCAAGGCGATCGGCATGGCGCCGCAGGAGCCGCTGCGGGACGCCGAGCGCGACAACTACGCCTTCTTCCTCGACCTGCCGGACCCGGACCTTTCGCGGCTGCGGCAGATGGACGTCAAGGGCTCGCAGTTCGCCCGCCCGCTCTTCGAGTACTCGGGGGCGTGCTCGGGCTGCGGCGAAACGCCCTACATCAAGCTCGTCTCCCAGCTCTTCGGCGACCGCGCGCTCGTCGCCAACGCCACCGGCTGCACGTCGATCTACGGCGGCAACCTGCCGACGACGCCGTGGACCGTGGATCGGGACGGCCGCGGGCCCGCCTGGTCGAACTCGCTCTTCGAGGACAACGCGGAGTTCGGCCTCGGGATGCGCGTGGCGCTCGACAGCCGGGAAGCGCGGGCGCGGCGCCTCCTCGAAGCGGAGCCGCGTTCGCCGGAGGCGAGCTCGCCCGGGAGATCCTCGAGGCCGACCAGAAGAACGCCGCCGGCATCAAGGAGCAGCGCGCGCGGGTGGCGACGCTCAAGGCGCGCCTCTCCAGGTCCCGCTCCCCCGAAGCCCGGCAGCTCGCCGACGCGGCCGACGACCTCGTCCGCAAGAGCGTCTGGATCGTCGGCGGCGACGGCTGGGCCTACGACATCGGGTTCGGCGGCCTCGACCACGTCCTGTCGCTCCCCTACGACGTCAACGTGCTCGTCCTCGACACGGAGGTCTACTCCAACACGGGCGGCCAGCAGTCCAAGGCCACGCCGATGGGCGCGGCCGCGAAGTTCGCCGTCAGCGGCAAGTCGACCGGCAAGAAGGACCTCGGCTTGATGGCGATGACCTACGGGCACGTCTACGTCGCGCGGGTCGCGATGGGCGCGAAGGACTCCCAGACCCTCAAGGCGATCCAGGAGGCCGAGGCGCACCCGGGGCCCTCCCTCGTCATCGCCTACAGCCACTGCATCGCCCACGGATACGACATGGCCCAGGGCTGCGAACAGCAGAAGCTCATCGTCGAGTCGGGCCTGTGGCCCCTCTACCGCTTCGACCCGCGGCGCCTCGCGCAGGGCCTCGCGCCGCTGCAGCTCGATTCGGGAGCGGCGAAGGTGCCCCCCGACCGCTTCATGCTGAACGAGAGCCGCTTCCGGATGGTCGAGGCCGCGGACCCCGCGCGCTGGAAGCGGCTGTCGGCCGAGGCCGGCGCGGACGCGGTCCGGCGGCTCGCCCTCTACAAGCACCTGTCGGAGTGGAAGCCCGCGGCGGCGGCGACGACGACCGCAACGGCAGCGGCGACGACGACCGCACCGATCCCGGCGAAGGCGCCGACCGCGGCGCCTCCGGGAGATGGCGGAGGTGAAGTGACCATGGACCTCTCGACGACCTACCTCGGCCTCCACCTGCCGCATCCGCTCATGCCCGGGTCCTCCCCGCTCGCCGACGACCTCGACACCGTCCGGCGCCTCGAGGACGCGGGAGCGGCCGCGATCGTCATGCGCTCGCTCTTCGAAGAACAGATCATCGGCGACGAGATGGCGACCTACCACGCGCACGAGGCGCCGAGCGAGTCCTACGCCGAGGCGCTGTCCTACCTTCCGGAGCCGTCGATCTTCTCGCTCGGCACCCACGAGTACCTCGAGCAGCTCCAGCGCATCAAGGCGGCCGTCGCGATCCCGGTGATCGCGTCGTTGAACGGGACGACGCCCGACAACTGGATCGAGTACGCGCGCCTGATCGCCCAGGGCGGGGCCGACGCGCTCGAGCTCAACATCTACGACCTGCCGACCGACCCGCGGGAGTCGAGCGAAGACGTGGAGCGCCGCGTCCTCGACGTCGTCACGACGCTGCGCGAGGCGGTCAGCCTGCCGCTCGCCGTCAAGCTTTCGCCCTTCTACACGTCGCTCGCGAGCCTCGCGCGGCGGCTGGAGCTCGCGAAGGCCGACGGCCTCGTGATCTTCAACCGCTTCTACCAGCCCGACTTCGACGTCGAGAACCTCGAGGTCGTGCCGAAGGCGCGTCTCTCGAGCCCGACGGAGCTCCTCCTGCGGCTGCGGTGGCTCTCGATTCTCTCGGGCCAGGTCGACCTCTCGCTCGCCGTCACCGGCGGCGTCCACACCGCCGTCGACGCCATCAAGGCCGTCATGGCCGGGGCCCACGCCGTGCAGCTGGTCTCGGTCTTGCTACGCCGGGGGCCCGGGGCGCTCTCGCCGCATTCGCGCGGAGCTCGCCCGGTGGCTCGAGGAGCACGGGTACGAGTCGCTCCGGCAGATGCAGGGGAGCATGAGCGCCGGCCGCGGCGCGAGCCCGGCCGCCCTCGAGCGGGTTCAGTACATGCGGGTGTTGCAGAGCTGGCGTCCCGAAGACGAGGCGCCGGCGGGGAGGGAACAATGATGACGATCGAGATCTTCACGGCGCTCCCCGAGGGCCGGACCGTTCCGGACGAGGGTACGGTCGTCAAATGCCCCTGCTGCGGGCGCAACGGCATCCTGCAGGAGCAGGGGCTGTGCGGGCCGCGCTGCCTGCATGCCGAGACGACGACCGTCCTCGGCGACGGGATGCTGATCGAGCCCACCGACTGCTGCACCCTGCCACCTCTGCGGTAGCATCGGCCGTGTGACCGAGGACCTGGACGACACGGCCGAGCTGCCGGCGTTGGAGCCCGAGGAGCCTCTGCAGCCCGCGGGCGTCTCCTCGCTCGTCGAGCTCGATCTCGCCGCGCTCTCGGATCCGGGCCGGGTCCGAAAGAACAACGAGGACACGTTTTTCGCCGCGCGCTTCGACCGCTCGATGCGGATGCTCCAGACGAACCTGCCCGCGGGCGAGATTCCGCCCTGGTATTCCGAGACCGCTTACGGGATGCTCGTCGCCGACGGCGTCGGCGGCGCGGCGGCGGGCGAGATCGCGAGCCGGACGGCGGTCCTGGCCCTCGTCGACCTCGCCATCGAGACGCCCGACTGGATCATGCGCCTGGACGAAGCGCGCTCCCGCGAGATCCTCCAGAGGATGGAGCGCCGGTTCCAGCAGATCCGCGAGACCCTCGTCGAGCACGCCGCCGCGGACCCGACGCTCCGCGGCATGGGAACGACCATGACGGTCGCGTGCAGCCTCGGGTCGGAGCTCCTGACGGCGCACGTCGGCGACTCGCGCGCGTACGTCTTCCGCAAGGACGGCCGCCTCGAGCGCCTGACGCGGGACCAGACGATGGCGCAGTCGCTCGCCGACTCCGGAGCGATCACCCAGGCCGAGGTGGCGACGAGCCCCTACCGCCACGTGCTGACGAGCGCGCTCGCGACCCGTGGCGCGTTCGTGCAGGTGGAGTTGAAGCGCACGCACTTTTCGGACGGCGACCAGATTCTCCTGTGCTCCGACGGCCTGACCGAAATGGTGCCGGACGACGTGATCGCCCGCGAACTCGCGGCTCCGGGCAAGGCGGCCCCCGTCTGCCGTCGTCTCGTCGACCTCGCGCTCGAGGCCGGCGGCAAGGACAACGTCACCGTCGTCCTCGGCCGGTACCGCATCCCTCGGACCACCGCCGCGGCCTGAAAGCCGCGGGAGGGCGCAGCGATCGGTCGCCTCCGCCGGTCCGCCCTGCTGCTCGCACTCGCCGCGCCCCTCGCCGCGGCCGAGGAGCCCTCGACGCCTTCCTCCCCGGGCGACCTGATCCTGATCGACAACTTCGGGCACGTGGTCGTCGTGCCGGCGTCGAAGGTGCACCCGAGCCTCCGGCCGCCGCCCGACCTCCCGATCGAACAGCAGGTGCCCGATGCGCCGGCCGGCTCGAAGCTCTCGCCCGAGCTTCTCCGGCGAATGGATTCCGGCCGCCGGACCGCGTTCACGCTCTTTCCCGCCGTGCCTCCAGCGCTCGCGTCGTACCTCGCCGGGCTCGACGAGCTCGGCAACACGGCGATCCAGCCCGGCCCGTTGCTCGGCGTCGCCCCGGCCGAGGGCCTGGTCCAGGGCGCCAAGTACTGGCTCGGAGCGCGCGGCCTGCGCTACAGCATCTCCCAGGTCTTCACCTATACCGGAGTCCCCGACACGCCCTCGGGCTCGCCCGACATGGGGTACTACCTCGCGAAGATCTTCGCGAAGTGGGCCGTCTACGACTCGCCCGCCTCCGGCGCGGCGGGATGGCTGAGCGCCGAGGTGAGCATCGAAGGAGGGGCTCGGCGGCGCCGGCGCGAACCAGAGCGCGCAAGCGAACCTCGGAAGCCTCACCAACTCGACCGGCATCGTCTCGCTCCGCAACGGCGCTCGCATTCCCGAGCTCGCCTGGCAGCAGTCGCTGGCGAACGGGCCGACTCGTCGCGCTCGCCGGCGTCGTCGACCAGGGCAACTACCTCGACACCAACACCTACGCGAACACCGGGCGCGGCCAGTTCCTGAACTCCGCCCTCATCAACTCGATGGTGCTGCCCTTGCCCCAGTTCAACTTCGCCGTCAACCTCCAGTGGCAACCCGCGGAAGAGTGGTACGCCATCCTCGGCGCGACGGCCGGCAACGCGACCGCGGGCGAAACGCCGTGGACCGACTTCTCCTGGGAAACCTGGTCCGTCGTCTCGGAGGTCGGCTACGCGCCCGTCCGACTTTCTCGGCCTCGGCGAAGGCGTCTACCGCATCCAGCCGTTTCTGGCGCGCGCCGGCGGGCCGACCCAGGGTGGAGTGGGCTTCAACTTCCAGCAGCAGCTCGGCCACGAATCGCGCTTTGCCGCCTTCGGCCGGTTCGGCGTCGGAGGCTCGCAGGCGTCCGCGGGAGCCTCGACGCAGGTCGGGACCGGCCTCGTCGTCAAGGCGCCGTTCCAGGGGTTCGACGTCCTGCAGGACCTGACGAACGACCTCGCGGGCGTCGGCTTCGTCTGGAGCCAGCCTTCGGCCACGACGCGGACCGTGTACCACCACGACGAGTACGTCGCCGAGACCTTCTTCACCCTTCAGCTTTCGCCGATGTCCCGGTTCGAACCGGACCTCCAGCTCGTCTGGAACCCGGTCTTCAACGCCGAGCCCGGTCCCTACGTGGTCGTGCAGGCGCAGTTCCTCCTCTCCTGGTGAGCACCTGAAGTAGCATCCGCTCCGGGTTTCAAATCTCGCACATGCGCTGCTCCTCGTGCTCGGCCGAGCTGCCGGAAGCGAGTCGCTTCTGTCCGGCCTGCGGCGCGCCCGCGGGATCCCAGTCGCAGCTTCCGACGGGTCTGGCGACGCCGTCGGTCGCGCAGGCGGCGATGCGACGCAGTTCCTCGGACAGTCCGGTCGGACGCCTCGCCTCCTCGCCCTCGCTCGATGGCGGCGGATTTTCGCCCGGGACGATCCTGGCCGACCGGTACCGCATCATCGGGTTGATCGGCCACGGCGGCATGGGCGAGGTCTACCGCGCCGACGATCTGAAGCTCGGCCAGCCGGTCGCGCTGAAATTCCTGCCGCAGAAACTCGCCTCGGAGCCCGCCTTCATCGAGCGCTTCTACGCCGAGGTGCGTCACGCGCGCGGCGTCTCGCATCCCAACGTCTGCCGCGTCCACGACGTCGGCGAGATCGACGGGCGGCACTTCCTCTCCATGGAGTACGTCGACGGCGAAGACCTCGCCTCGCTCCTGCGGCGGATCGGGCGGCTTCCCCAGGACAAGGCGATCGAGATCGCGCGCGAGCTCTGCGCGGGCCTTGCCGCCGCGCACGACAAGGGCGTCCTGCATCGGGACCTCAAGCCCGGCAACGTCATGATCGACGGCCGCGGACGGGCGAAGATCACCGACTTCGGCCTCGCCGTCGCCGTCGACGACGACAAGGGCGGCGCCGAGGTCTCGGGCACGCCGGCCTACATGGCGCCCGAACAGCTCGCCGGCAGCGGCTCGTCAGTCCAGAGCGACCTCTACGCGCTCGGCCTCGTCCTCTACGAGCTCTTCACCGGGCGCAAGGCCTTCGAAGCGGCGACGCTCGCCGAGTGGAGGCGCAAGCACGCCGAAGAGCAGCCCACCTCGCCTTCGACGGTGACGCCGGGCTTCGATCCGGTCGTCGAGCGCGTCATCCTGCGCTGCCTCGAGAAGGATCCGAAGGCGAGGCCTCGCTCCGTCGCCGCCGTCGCTGCCGCGCTGCCGGGAGGCGACCCGCTGGCGGCCGCCATCGCCGCCGGTGAAACGCCGTCGCCCGAAATGGTCGCCGCCGCCGGCGGCGAAGAAGGCATGAAGCCCGCGGCGGCCTGGACCTGCCTGCTCCTGATTCTCGCGGGGCTGGCGCTCACCGCCTGGCTCTCGCCGCGTGCCTACCGTCACGGCAACGTGCCGCTCGAGAAGCCTCCCGAGGTCCTCGTCGAACGGTCGAAGGAGATCATCCGGAGGCTCGGTTACTCCGAGAAGCCGCTCGGCACCGCGTGGGGGTTTTCCGGCAACGGCGAATATCGGAGCTGGGTCGAGGAGCACGACAAGTCCAAGAGCCGATGGGAAGGACATGGAGGACGGGCGACCGGCGGCGATCTATTTCTGGTACCGGCAGAGCCCCGGCCAGCTCATTCCCGAGCGCTTCCGCGGGGAAGACTTCGGGGGGATACAAGTCACCGAGAGCGATCCGCCGCAAGCGACGAGCGGCATGATCGGCGTCGAGCTCGACCCATTGGGCCGCCTGATTCGCTTCGAGGCGGTCCCGTCTTCGGGAGCGCGGCCGGCGTCGTCCAACGCGGTCGATTGGTCGGTTCTCCTCGCCGAAGCCGGGCTCGACGCCGCAGCCCTCTCGCCGTCCGAGCCGCAATGGCTTCCTCCCTCGTATGCGGACGCCCGGGCGGCGTTGGTCGAGAGCAAACCCGAACGACCCGACCGGCCGCTGCGCGTCGAGGCGGCGGCCGTCGGCGGACGACCCGTCTTCTTCGAGCTCGCCGGCCCCTGGAGCCGTCCGCCCCGCACGACTCGTCCGGCCGAGCTCACGGGGGTCGGCCGGGACTTCGACCTCTTGTTCCTCGGCATACTGGTCGTCGGCGCGGCGCTGATCGCCCGGCGGAACCTGCGTCTGGGCCGCAGTGATCGCCGGGGAGCCATGCGCCTGGCCGTCCTGACGTTCGCTGGATCGATGCTCAGTTGGGTGTTCCTGGCGAGTCACGTCGCGGGCGATTCGGAGCTCACCCTGCTCCTCCTGGGGGCGAGCGTCTTCCTCTTCCTCGCCGGCGTGTCCTGGCTGTTGTATGTCGCTCTCGAGCCCCTCATCCGGCGCCGCTGGCCGGACTCGCTGATCGCCTGGACGCGTCTGCTTTCGGGCCGCTTCTCCGACCCGCTGGTCGGGCGGGTGCTCCTGGCAGGCGCCCTGCTCGGCGTTTTCGCGGCCATCTCCCGCGAACTGCGGGAGCTCGCGCTCCGGGACTTCGCGGCGACGCCGCCGATTCCCCCCTTCCCGTGGGACACGACGCTGCGTGGCCCGCGAGCCGTCGCGAGTCACCTCTCCAATCCCGCGGTCGCCATGTTCTTCGCGCTCGCCATCGCGATGCTCTACTTCCTCCTGCGCGCGGTTCTCCGGAAGGAATGGCTCGCGGCCTCCGCCTTCGTTCTGTTCTTCGCCGTGCCTTCGTTTCTCGACGGCGGCCCGATTTCGGGGGCTTTCGCTCTCGTCGTGGCCGCCGCCGAGATCCTCGTCTTCCTGCGCTTCGGCCTGCTCGCCCTGGTCTTTTCCAACCTCTTCGGCCACAGCCTGCAGTTCCCGCTGACGGCCGACCCTTCCGCCTGGTACGCCGGGACATCGCTCTTTCTCCTGCTCGTTCTCGCCGGCGTCGCGGTATATGGTTTCCGCATCGCGCTCGGCGGCCGGCCGGCGTTTTCCGGCGCGCATCTCGAAGATTAGGAGGAGCCTCATGTCGTTTCGCCGCCCCCTCATCGTTGCCGCGTGGATCCTGACCCTCGCGGTTCCCGCTCCTCGCCCAGGAAGGCTTCCCCCTCTTCACGACCGACTTCCCTCCCGAGGAATTCGCGGCGCGGCGCGCGAAGGTCTACGAGGCGATCGGCAACGACGCCTTCGCCGTCATCCAGGGCGCGCCCTCCCCGCCGAGCTACACGCGCTTCCGGCAGTCCAACGAGCTGTACTACGTCTGCGGCGTCGAGGTGCCCCACGCCTATCTCCTTCATGGACGGCGCGACGAAAAAGGCGACGCTGTATCTGCCCAACCGCAACGAGGGACGCGAGAAGGGCGAAGGCAAGGTCCTCTCGGCCGAGGACGCCGAGGAGGTCAAGAAGCTCACGGGTGTCGATGCCGTGGCCTCGACGGACGTCCTCGCCGAACAGATCCAGAACCGGTATGCCCGGGCCGGCAAGCGCATCCTCTACACGCCGCTCGCACCCGCCGAGGGCGGCGCGATGAGCCGAGACCTGGCGCTGCGCTTCGTCGCCGACGCGGCCTCCGATCCCTTCGACGGGCGCCCGTCCCGCGAGGGCCACTTCACGCGCTGCTGCACGAGCGGTTCCCGTATCTTCGAGATCAAGGACCTCTCCCCGACGCTCGACGCGCTGCGCCTGATCAAGAGCGAGCGCGAGATGGCGATGATCCGCAAGGCCACGAAGCTCGCCGGCCTCGCGATCCTCGAGGGCATGCGCTCGACGCGTCCCGGCCAGTACGAGCGGGAGCTCGACGCCGTCGCAAAGTTCGTCTTCTACCGCAACGGCGCGCAGGGCGACGCGTACTTCTCGCTCATCGGCAGCGGGCCCAACGCGTACTGGCCTCACTACAACGCCGGCAAGCGAAAGATGCAGGACGGCGACTTCCTCCTGTTCGACTATGCGCCGGACTACGGCTACTACATGGCCGACGTCACGCGGATGTACCCGGTCAACGGAAAGTTCTCGACCGTGGCAGCGCGAGCTCTACGGTTTCTACCTCGCCTGCTATCGCGCAATTCTGAAGGCGATCGCTCCCGGCAAGACCGGGACGGAGATCATCCGCGAGGCCGGCGCCGCGATGGACCCGATCCTCGCCGCCGCGAAGTTCTCGAAGCCCTCGCACCGCAAGGCCGCCGAGGACTTCGTCGCGAAGCTACAAGAAGAGCGGCGAAAGCGAATATCCCGTACATCGGCCACTGGGTCGGCATGGCGACGCACGACGTCGGCCCGCACACGGCCCGCTCGAAGCCGGGCATGGTCTTCACCATCGAGCCGGCGCTGACCGTGCCCGACGAGAAGATCTACGTGCGCCTCGAGGACATGATCTTCATCCACGCGAACGGCGCCGAGGTCGTCTCGACCGACGCCCCCTGGGACATCGACGCGATCGAGAAGGCGATGAAGGAAGACGGGATGCTGGAGAAGTACCCGCGGGTTTATCCGCCGGCGGAGAAGTAGAAGCGCCTCGCTCGAGCATCCGTTCGCGGCGCGAGTAGTCTCCCGACCGGAGAGGAGGCTCGCGCCGCGGGAGCGAGCGGAAGCGCGGTGGCCAGCCCCTGCGGTCGAGCCCGCATCCGGGCGAGCCGCAGGGCGGTGCGCCCGAAGGGCGCAGGACACCGCGCGTGCGCGAGCGACGTGGCTACCGCGACGGCTCCACCACCACCGGCTGCGGCTCGGGCGGGACCTCCAGCTTCGGCTCCCCCGCCTCCCAGTCGATCGAGCCGGCGATCTCGACGACGTGCGCTCCCCCGCGCACCGTATCGATCGTCAGCGGCAGGCCGGGCGGCATCTGGAAGAGCTTCATCTCGCTGTAGCTCTTGGTCAGGAATGGCGTCAGGAAGTTGATGAAGAAACCCACGACGCCCTTGCAGTGGGTCTCGATCTTCACGTCGCGCAAGATGAACGCGCGCGCCGCCTTGTCGACGAAGAGGTTCGCCGACCCGATGGGCGCGCAGAACTGAGAGAAGAGCTTCTTCAGGCCCTTCTTCGCCTTCTTTTCCGCCGTGACCTCGATCGAGAGCGTGAAGCAGGATTCCCCGCACGGGCGGAACGTCTTCGGCGTGATCGTGAAGTCGATGTTCTTGATCGCGAGGTCCTGCCGCCACTTCGCCTCGAGGGCGACGAGGGCCGCCTGCTCGATCGGGTCCCACGGGGCCTTGAAGACGTAGGTGCCGGTGACTTCTCCCTCCTCGCCTCCCGCGTCCTTGAGCTGGAGCGAGGAGGCGAAGGGGCCGTGAAAGTCGAGGAGGAGCTTCTTCTCGGGGATCTCCTCGATCGGGTACTTCACGACGAACGGGTACTCGAGCTGGTAGTCGAACGCGACCTCCAGAGGCCCCGTGGCGCGGCCGTCGACGACCGTCAGCCCCGGCGTCGTCACGTGGATGTTGGAGGCCGAGATCGTGGCGCCCTTGCGGGAGAGCTCGCCGGTCTTGCCGGCGAGGTCGAGTTTGGCGAGACCCGAGAAGCGCCCGGCCGACGTGACCTTCAGGTCCGCGACCTCGAATGTCGAGCCTGCATCGAGCTCCACGCCCATTCCTCCCGGCACGACGAATTTTCCGGAGGAAAGCTCGAAGAAGAGGTTTTCCGCCTGAAGCGCCGAGGCGATCTTTCCGTCGTCCCCCGTCGTCAGCTGGAAGGCCGCCCGGCTCAGGCGGCCGCGCGAGATCGTGGTGCGGTTGGCCTCGAACTCCATGACGCCGTTCTGGATCTCGCCGTCGAGGTGCCCGGAGAACTCCAGGAAGCTCGGAGCGCCGTCGCGCGGGGGACGGTAGATGCCTTTCTGGATCGTCAGCGTCATGGCCTCGCCGGAGGCGGGCGCCTCCGCGGTCTCGAACTCGATGAACGGACGCAGCCGGAACAGCCGGCCGCCGAACGCCGTCACCTCGACGTCGCGCACGCGGACCTCCCGGACGAGATCAAGAAACGACGGCGTCGGCGAGGGCGGCGGTCCGGCCGGGGCGGGCGTGGCCGGCTCCTTCTTGCCGCCCATGACCTCGCCCTTCAGGATCGACGGGATGTCCGTGCGGAACTGCATCTTCCGGACGGCCGAGCGGGCGATGCCGCCGAAGATCGCGACGATCGGCCTCCAGATGCCGATGCCATGGAACTTCAGCGTCGTGACGCCCTTCGGCGCCTCGAACTCGAGCCCCTCGATCGCGACCTTCGGTCGCAGGCCCTGGCCGCGCACGACGAGCATCCCGTTCTCGACGGCGAAACTCATCTTCGTCACCGCGCCGTCGGCGGCCTCGGCGGTGATGGTGGTTTTCGGCGTGCCCTCGACGACGAGCGCGTACTTCGGGATCGCGGGGACACTGCCCGGCACCAGGTCGGCCTCGACGGTCAGGTGGCCGTCCTTTACGAGCGCCCCGAGCACGTCGATCGGGGACGGCGTCGGCGTGGCGGCGGGTGCGGTGTCCGCGGGCGGCACTGTCGAGACGGGCTCGGCTGGAGTCCGCGCCTCGGGCGCGGGAACGGCCGTCGGAACGGGGTCGGGCGCGTCCTGGCCGAGCATGCGCGCGCTGGCGATCGAAAGGCTCGCCAGCAGGATTCCGGCGCACCTCCGGAGCATGGCGGAGGAATACCACAGAGCGGCGCTCTCCAGGGCTCTCAACTCGCGCATTGCGTTATACTTCAATGCCATGCGCGAACAAATGACCGTCCGCTTCCGAAAGACCTCAGCCGCCTGCTTTCCGCCGCCGCGCGCCGTTCGCACTCCAAGCCCTCCGAGATCGTCCGAGCGGCGCTCCGCGCATACCTGGAGCCAGCGCGCCGGGTCCCGGGCACGGCCTACGATCGCATGAAACATCTCATCGGCTCCATCGACTCCGGCATCCCCGATCTCGCCGAAAAGCACAGCGAGTACGTTCTCGAGTCACTCAAGCGTGGCCGGTGAGCTTCTTCTCGACACCGGAGGCCTGGTCTCGCTGATCGACCGGCGCCAGCGACCACACGATTACTGTGTTCAGGCCATTCTCGGATGGCAGGGCCTCCTCGTCAGCACGGAGGCCGTCCTGACCGAGGCGTGTCATCTGCTCGGCGCCTCTCCTCCGGCCCGCCGGGCATGCCTCGACACGTTTCTGGACGGAGCCGCGACACTTCTCCCTCTCACGACGCCGATGCTTCGCAGAGCGCAGTCCTTGATGGATCGATACGAAGACCTGCCCATGGATTTTGCCGACGCAACGCTCGTCGTGCTGGCGGAGGAACTCGACACTCGCGACGTGCTGACGACGGACCGACGCGACTTCGGCGTCTACCGAATCAACGGTTCGAAGCGCGTTCCGGATCCTCCCCGAGTAGCCGTGGGATCAGATTCCGTCCAGGCCGTTTTCATGACGGCGCCCGGCCGCGCGCTCGAGATTCGGCGCGTTCCCGCGCCGCGCCCGCGCCCCGGCGGAGCGGTGCTCGAGACGGTCGCGAGCGAGGTCTGCGGCACCGACGTCCACCTCCACCACGGCCGGCTCTCGGGCGTTCCCTACCCGATCATCCCGGGCCACGTGAGCGTCGGCCGCGTCCTCGAGACGAACGGGCCGCTCTCCGACGTCGAGGGGCGCGCGATCGCGCCCGGAACGCTCGTCACCTTCTACGACGTTTACGGAACGTGCGGAGCCTGCTGGCACTGCCTCGTCGCGCGCGCCGCGACGCGCTGCCCGCATCGCAAGGTCTACGGCATCACCGCGGCGGCGGCGGACGGCCTGCTCGGAGGCTGGTCGGAGCGGATCGAAATCCTTCCGGGCGTCAAGCTGGTGCCGCTGCCCGAGGGGATCGGCGCGGAGGACTTCCTCGGCGGTGGATGCGGTCTGCCGACCGGGTTCCACGCCGTCGAGCGCGCCGGCATCGCGATGGGTGACACCGTCGTCGTGCAGGGCTCGGGGCCCGTGGGCCTGAACGCCGCGATCTTCGCGCAGCTCTCGGGGGCGCTGGCGGTCTACGTCATCGGTGCGCCGGAGGGAAGGCTCGCGGCGGCGCGGCGCCTCGGCGCGGACGAAACGCTCGACATCACCCGAGTCCCTGAGCTCGCCGATCGCGTGGCCTGGGTGCGCGACCGCACGCGCGGCCGAGGTGCGGACGTCGTCGTCGAGGCCTCGGGCAACCCGGCGGCCGTTCCGGAGGGCCTCGAGATGCTCCGCGACGGCGGCCGCTACGTCGTCGTCGGACAGTACACGGACTCCGGAGACACCACGGTCAACCCCCACCGCCAGATCAACCGCAAGCACGCGACCGTCCTCGGCTGCTGGGGCTACGAGTTCTCGCATCTCCACCGGTCGCTCGCCCTGATGGCGCGCCACGACGGCCGGTTCCGCTGGCGCGAGCTCGTCACCCGCGAGTACCCGCTCGACAAAACCAACGAGGCGCTGGCGGACATGGAGAAGCTGTCCGTCGTCAAAGCCCTCATCCGGCCCCGGTCATAGACTTCGACGAACACCCGTAAGCGCCCCTCAGGAGCGAAATCTCGTCCCGGTTTTCTCCTTCTCGATCCACAGCGGGTCCGGTACCCGGACCCCGAAGCGGACCGAGACCATCCGCAGCGCCACGATCGTCACGAAGCCGAGCCCCGCACCGAGGAGCGGCGAGGCGCCGAGCCAGGTCGAGCCGAGGAAGGCCCACGCCCCGGCGAAGGACGAGACCGCGTAGAGCTCGCCGGGGCGAAAGACCACGGGGATCTCCGTCGACACCACGTCGCGCAGCACGCCGCCAAAGGTCCCGGTGATCACCCCGATCAGCGAGGCCACGAAGGGCGGCATCCCCTGGTGCAGCGCGAAGCTCGTTCCCGTCAGGGTGAAGAGAGCCAGGCCCATCGCGTCGACGAAGACCGCCTGGCCGTGCCAGCGGCTGACCCGCTCGTAGACCGCCCTGCTGTACACGAATCCGACGCAGAGGACCACGATGACGAGCAGGTACTCCTCGTGGCTGACCCAGAAGAAAGGCCGGCGGTCGATCAGGAGATCGCGCAGCGTTCCGCCGCCGAGCGCGGTGACGACGGCGAGGCAATACGTGCCGACGATGTCCATGCGCTTGCGCGCGGCCGTGATCATTCCGGAGACGGCGCTGACGACGACCGCCGCCCGCCTCGAGCACGCCCGTCAGGTGCGGCATGGGCTACGGGCGACGGGGCGAGGCCACGACCGGGGGCGGCGCGAGGATCGGATAGCCGTTCGGCCCGATCGGCGGCGGGACCGACCCCGGCCGTCCCAGGCGGCGCGAGGATCGGATAATCCGTTCGGCCCGATGCGAGAGGGCGGCGGCGGACCGGGCGGCCGCGGGGGGCGCGGCCCAGGGTAGTAGCCGCCGCCCCAGTAGTACTCGTTGTATCCGTACCCCGGGTCGTAATAACCCCCGTAGGCCGGCTCCGGCGGGGCTTCCGGCATGACGTAACCCGGTCCCTCGACCGCGTTCCCGACGTAGACCGTCTCGCCGGGGGCGAGCTTCTCCGGCTTCGGCGGCTCCCCCTCCCGGGCCACGATTTTCTCGACTTCCGAGGCCGAAAGGCTCATGTAAGTGCCGTCCGGGTACCTGTGGAAAACCAGCACCCGCCCTTTCTTCAGGGGGACGTCCGCCGAGAAAACCTGCGAACCGCCTTTCAGTTCGAGGGCGTAGTAACGGGACGAGGCCGCGGAGGAGGCGGAGGCCGCCAGCGCCCCGGCCAGAAAGCAGCTCAGCAGGCGAAACATGGATGACACCCCCCTGTTCTTTGGGTCAGGACGGCTATGGTATAGACTCAAAGGCCTGGGCGAAACAGGGCCGATTCCGGCACGGGTGGTGGGGATCCCGCCCAGCTCACGAAACCGTAAGACATCGAGGATCGACGAATAATGTCCGTCCGAAATGATTCGGGCTTGGGGCCCGATAGCGTCCCGAGCCAGGCGCAGCGCGCGTCCGTCCGAAACGCCGTCGAAGCCGCACAACGATATCTCCTTTCGATTCAGGCCGAGGACGGCCACTGGTGCGGCGAGCTCGAGGGCGACACCATCCTGGAATCCGAGTACGTGCTGACCATGCACTTTCTCGGCCGCGTCCGGGAAGACCGGTGCCGGAAGGCCGCCGAACACCTCCGCCGCAAGCAGCTGCCGGGGGGCGGCTGGGCGATCTACGAGGGCGGCCCTCCCGAGGTCTCGTCTTCAGTCAAGGCTTACTTCGTCCTGAAGCTCATGGGCGACGATCCCAACGCGCCGCACATGGTGAAGGCGCGCGAGACCATCCTGTCGCTCGGCGGGATCGAAGCCTGCAACTCCTTCACGCGGATTTATCTCGCGGTCTTCGGACAGTGCTCGTGGGACGACTGCCCGGCCGTGCCTCCGGAGATCGTGCTGCTGCCGGACTCGTTCGTCTTCAACATCTACAAGATGTCCTCCTGGTCGCGCGGCATCGTCGTCCCGCTCTCGGTCATCTGGGCCTCGAAGCCTCTCTGCCCGGTGCCCGACTTCGCCGCGATCCCGGAGCTCCACATCAAGCACAAGAAGGCCCCGCACGTTCCGCGCTCGCGCAGGGAACGCTACTGGCGGGCCTTCTTCGTCAAGATCGACCACGCATTCAAGCGTCTCGAGGCGGCGGGCATGACCCCCCTGCGCCAGAAGGCCCTGGCGGCCTGCGAGCAGTGGATCCACGAGCGGCTGGTCCAGTCCGACGGGCTCGGCGCCATCTTCCCCCCGATCATCAACACGATCATCGCGTTCCGCTGTCTCGGCTACACGATGGACGACCCGCGGCTCCAGAAGCAGGTCAAGGAGCTCGAACGGCTCGAGCTCGAGGACGAGGAAACGCTCCACATCCAGCCCTGTTTCTCCCCGATCTGGGACACGGCGCTCGTCATGGAGGCCCTCTCCGACGGCGGGACGCCGGCCGACGATCCGGCGATGCTGCAAGGCCGCCCGCTGGCTGCTCGACAAGGAAGTCAAGACGATCGGCGACTGCAAGAAGGCCTGCCCCGAGGCCGAGCCCGGCGGCTGGTACTTCGAGTACGCCAACGAGTGGTACCCCGACACCGACGACACGGCCGAGGTCCTGACGGCCCTGTCGCGGGCGAAGTTCCCCGGCGAAGCCGACGACCTGGCCCGCCAGGGCGCGATCGCACGCGGCCAGGCGTGGCTGCTCGCGATGCAGAACAGCGACGGCGGCTGGGGCGCCTTCGACAAGGACTGCGACAACGAGGTCCTGACCTACATCCCCTTCGCCGACCACAACGCGATGATCGATCCGAGCTGCGAGGACATCACCGGCCGCGCGCTCGAGGCCTTCCACGCGATCGGCGTGCCGGCCGACCATCCGGCGGTTCGCCGCGCGGCCGAGTTCGTCGAGAGCAAGCAGTATCCCGACGGCACCTGGTACGGCCGCTGGGGCTGCAACTACATCTACGGCTCGTTCCTCGCGCTGCGGGGACTGCTCCACGCCGGAGCGGACCTGCGCGAGCCCCGTTTCCAGAGGACGGCCGCGTGGATCCGGTCCTGCCAGAACCCCGACGGCGGCTGGGGCGAGCTTCCGCACTCGTACGACGATCCGTCGACCAAGGGCCAGGGCCCCTCGACGCCCTCGCAGACGGCCTGGGCGCTGGTGGCGCTCTTCTCGACGGGCGATCGCGACTCCGATTCGGTGCGCCGCGGGGTCGAGTACCTGCTGTCGCACCAGCTCTACGACGGCTCCTGGAAGGACGACCACTGGACGGCGACCGGGTTCCCGAAGGTCTTCTACCTGCGTTATCACCTCTACGCGACCTACTTCCCTCTCCGGGCGCTCGCGCTCTACGCGCGCGAGGGAACGACCGGAGTGTCCCGCAGAGCCGAATACGGCGAGAACGTCCACGCCCCCCGGCGAAACGATCACGGAGTGAACTGATGCGTTTTCCCACCCACATCATGACCGATACGATCCAGAACTCGGTCAGGAACGCGATCCGCGGCAACAAGCGATACCCGTTCGTCCTGATGCTCGAGCCGCTCTACACGTGCAACCTCGCCTGCCTCGGGCTGCGCGATCGAGCGCCACACGGGCAAGCTCAAGGACCGGCTCACCCTCGACCAGTGCATCGAGGCCGTCGAGCGCTCCGAGGCGCCCGTCGTGTCGATCTGCGGCGGCGAGCCGACGATCTACCCGGAACTGCCGCAGCTCGTCGAGGAAATCATCAAGCGCAAGCGCCACATCTACCTCTGCACCAACGGCCTCCTCCTCGACGAAAACGTCTACGGCGAGATCAAGCCCCACAAGCGCCTCATGATCAACGTTCACCTCGACGGCATGCGCGAGACGCACGACTACGTGTGCGCGCGCGAGGGCGTCTTCGACAAGGCGATCGCGATGATCGAGAAGGGCGTCTCGCTCGGCCACCACATGATGGCCAACACGACGGTCTTCAAGGAGACCAACGTCGACGAAGTCGAGGAGCTCTGCGAGCTGCTCACCAACATGGGTGTCGAGGGGATGCTCGTATCGCCCGGCTACCACTACGACTCGGTCGGCGCCGACATCTTCCTGACGAAGTCCGAGATCCACAAGAAGTTCCAGCGCGTGCTCGACATCTCGAAGAAGTACAAGCTGACCTCCACCCCGATGTTCCTCGAGTTCGCCGCGGGCCTGCGCGAGTACAAGTGCTCGCCGTGGTCGACCGTGACCTACACGCCCAACGGCTGGAAGGGGCCCTGCTACCTGATCGGGAAGACCTGGTCCCCGACCTTCGAGGAGTTCTGGAACGGCACCGACTGGAGCTACTGGGAGTCCCGAAAGGACCCCATGTGCCAGAACTGCCTGATGCACTCGGGGTTCGAGGCCTCGGTCGTGATGGAGCTCCCGAAGCACCCGGGCGACATGGTCCGGATGATCGCCTGGAACCTGGCAGCCTGATCTAACCTCACAGTTTCATGAACCTGGTGACCGGCGGAACGGGGTTCGTCGGCACGCACGTCGTCCGCGCGCTCCTCGCGCAGGGAAGCTCGGTGCGTGTGCTCGCGCGGCCCGCGAGCCGCCGCGAGAACCTCGAGGGTCTCGACGTCGAGATCGTCCCGGGCGACCTGACCGATCCCGCCTCGCTCGAGCGCGCCATGCGAGGCGTCGCGACGCTCTACCACGTCGCCGCAGACTACCGTCTCTGGGCGAAGGACCCGCAGGAGCTCTATCGAGCCAACGCCGGCGGGACCGAGAGCATCCTGCGCGCGGCCGCCGAGGCCGGAGTCTCGCGGGTCGTCTACACGAGCTCGGTGGCCGCCCTGGGACTGACCGTCGACGGCTCGCCGGGGTCCGAAGAGACGCCGGTCGAGCGCGAGAAGATCATCGGCCACTACAAGAAATCCAAATTCGACGCCGAGCGGGTGGCCCTCGGCTGGGCGAAGAAGGGCCTGCCGGTCGTCATCGTCAACCCCTCGACGCCGGTCGGCGAGCGCGACATCAAGCCGACGCCGACCGGCCGGCTGATCGTCGACTTCCTGAACCGCAAGATGCCCGCCTACGTCGACACGGGCCTGAACCTGATCGACGTGCGCGACGTCGCCGCCGGCCACCTCGCGGCGGCGGCGAAGGGAAAGCCCGGCGAGCGATACATCCTCGGCCACCGCGACATGACGTTGAAGCAGATCCTCGACACGCTCGCCTCGCTCACGGGACTGCCCGCTCCGACGGTGCGCCTGCCGCACTGGATCCCGCTCGCCGCCGCCGCCGTGTCGACGGGCGTTGCGCGGGTCACGGGCCGGCCGCCCGGCGTCTCGCTCGAGAGCGTGCGGATGTCGACCCACCGGATGTTCTTCGACGCCTCGAAGGCGGTGCGCGAGCTCGGCCTGCCCCAGACGCCGGTCGAGGAGGCGCTCGCCCGGGCGGTCGAATGGTTCCGGTCGAGCGGCTATGTCCGAAGCTGAGGACGCGCCGGCCCTCGTCCTCACGGCGATCCCCGAAGAGCGATCCGCGATCGCGAGGAGACTCTCGAACGGCCGGACCGTCGTCGTCGCGACGGGTGACGGCCCCCGCCGGGCCGCCCGCGGCGCGGCCGAGGCGATCGAGCGCTACCGACCGAGAGTCCTCTTCGGGGCCGGCGTCGGCGGCGCGCTGACTCCCGGCCTCGCCGTCGGAGACCTCGTCGCCTCGGCCCGCGTCCTCGACCCGGAAGGCGAGGCTCCTCCCCCCTCGCGCAAGCTTCTCGAAGCCGTCCTCGCCGCGACGGGCGCCCGCGCCGGCACTCTCCTGACGCTCGAGCGGCCGGCCGTCTCCGCCGCCGAGAAGGCCGAGCTCGCCTCGACGACCGGGGCCCCCGCCGTGTGCGACATGGAATCGGCCGCATGGGCCCGGGCCGCGGCCGCCGCGGGGGTCCCGTACGTCGTTCTTCGCGCCGTCAGCGACACGGCCGACGAGGATCTGCCGCGATATCTTGCGCGGTGCATGAAAGCCGGAGGAGGGATCAGCCGCGCCGCCGTGACGTTCCGCGCCCTTCTTCATCCGGCCACCATTCCGGATCTGGTGCGCATGCACCGCCGCGTGGCGGCGTGTGCGGAGAAGCTCGGCGAGGTCCTCGCCGCGATCGTCGGGGACCCGAAGCGCCCATGACTTCCCTCGAGCACCTCCTCGAAAAGACCAGCCGCACCTTCGCGCTGTCGATCCCGGTGCTGCCCGAGCCGACGCGGCGCGAGGTGATGATTGCGTACCTGCTCTTCCGCATCGCCGACACCTTCGAGGACGCCTCGCACTGGACGCCCGAGGCGCGGATTGGCGCGATCGCCGACTTCAACGCGCTTCTCTCCGCGTACGACCGCCCGCGCGCCGAGCGGCTGGCGCGGGACTGGGTCGCCCGCGAGGTCGCCCACCACGCCGGGTACCAGGAGCTGATGGCCGAGACTCCCTTCGTCCTCGACGCCTTCTACGCCCTCTCGCCTCGCGCCATTCCGCCCATCCGCGAGCACGTCGTACGCTCCGCCGAGGGCATGGCCTCGATCGTCGCCCGCACGCGGGGCGGGCAGCTCACGCTCCACTCGGTCCGCGAGCTCCAGGACTACTGCTACATCGTCGCCGGCATCGTCGGGGAGATGCTCTCGGAGCTCTTCCTCCTCGACCGGCCGGGGCTCGACGGCATCGGGGCATACCTCCGCGAGCGCGCCGCGACCTTCGGGGAAGCCCTCCAGCTCGTGAACATCCTCAAGGATTCCGCCTCCGACGCCGAGGAGGGCCGCCGCTACCTGCCGGCGGAGGTTCCGACAGCCGAGGTCTTCGCGCTCGCACGCCGCGACCTGGGGGTCGCCGGCGAATACATACGCGCGCTGCAGAAAGCCGACGCGCCCCGGGGCCTGGTCGAGTTCACGGCGCTGCCCGTGCAGCTCGCCTGGGCCGCCCTCGAGCAGGTCGAGAAGCGTGGGCCGGGCTCGAAGGTCTCGCGCCCGGAGGTCTTTCTGATCACGCAGCGCTTGAAGCGGGCCCTCGACCGCGGAGAGCCGGCCGTCGTCCGCTGAGCGACGGAGCTTGCGGCGGCCCCCGATTCGGAGATAATGCCGCCGCCCCCCAAGAGCCGACGCATGACTCGAATCAAAAACCGGACCCCGATCGACGTGCGCCTGCCCGGGGCGGTGCTGCTCGGCGTGGCGCTCTTCGCCGCCGCCTCCGGCGCAGGAGCGGAGGAATTCCACCTCTTCCCCGACTCGCCCGCCGGCGCCCGCGCGGTTGGCGCCCCGCAGGCCGTCGAGCCGGAGCTTCACATCCTCGACGTCGAGAACGCGTATCCGTGGAACGCCGGCAACCCGGATCCCGGCACGGAGCTCGAGGCGCTGGCGGAAGGCTTCGACTTCCACGACGCTCTGCTCGCGGCGGGCAACCCTCAGGAGCCTCCTCCGCCGTCCGTGAAGACCCCGGCCCCCAGGCTCTTTACGACGTCGACGACCCTCGTGACGGCCGGCACGCTCGTCGGAGGGTTCCTGCAGGGGCTCGGGGCGCCGTTGCAGTACGGATGGAAGAGCTTCCACACGACCAACGAAGGCTGGTTCAGCCGCGACACGTACGTCGGCGGAGCCGACAAGGTCTCGCACTTCACCATCTCGAGCGGTGTCTCGCGGGCGATCTACGAGGCGTACATCGCCCAGGGCCACACGGTGGACCAGTCCTTCAACCTCGCCTTCGCGACGGCATTCATGGCGGGCGCGTTCGTGGAGATCATGGACGGCGTGTCCGTCTACGGCTTCTCGTTCCAGGACCTCACGGTGGACGCCCTCGGGACGGCCGCCGGCCTGCTGATCCAGCGCAATCACCTCGAAGACATGCTCGGGCTGCGCCTGGGCCTCGCGGACACACCGATCCCCCCCGAGGCCGTCGGCTCGAGCGTGGCGACGCTCGGCCGGAGCTACAACGACCGAGATCTACGCGGCCGACCTGAAGCCTGCCGGCATCGTCCGGCGTCTCGGCGGAAAGCCCGGCTTCGAGCGGTTCTTCCTGACGTCGTTCGTCTACTTCACCCGCGGCTTCGGGTACGACCCTCCGCTCCCGACGCGCTACCAGGAGGTCGGCTTCGAGGTGGGGACTCAACTTCCCGGAGATCCTGCGGGCCGTGGGAGTCGACGAGAAGACGTGGTGGGGCACGGGGCTGCACGCGATCTTCCAGTTCTTCCGCTTCCCCTTCACGCAGGTCGGGGTCTATTACAACCTCTTCGACCACAAGTGGTACGGCCCGGGCTCTCCGTACCACTACTACTGAGCCGCGTCCCGGCGCCGGCGGGCCGTCGTCTCAGCCGGCGGACTGCGGGCTCGACTGCCCCGGGCCCGGCGCGCCCTGGAGCCGGCGGCTGCCGAGCGCCATGACGACGAGCGCGAGGAAGAAGCCGGGCGTGCCCACCGAAACGGGCGCCAGGAACCAGTAGGCCTTCCCGAAGAGCCCGAGGACCATCACGAGGTAGATGAAGTCGCGCCGGGCGAGCGCGTCGAGGACCTGCGTCAGCTTCGACCGGCGCGAAGGGGAGACCGTCGTCAGGAGCGGCCCCCCGCCCGGCCGCGGGCGCATCGCGTACGTGTAGATGAACCCCGCGCAGAGGGCCGTTCCCGAGACCGCGAGAGCGCCGAGGTAGAGCGGCCACGACTCCCCGGACGCCGAGCTCCACGCGACGGCGAAGGCCGAGAAGACGGCGACGTGGACGAGGTTGTCGCCCCAGAAGTCGAGAACGCCGCCGAAGCGGGATTCCTGGAACTTCAGCCGCGCGAGCTCGCCGTCGCAGCCGTCCAGGATCGAGTGAAGGAGAAAGAGGAGGCCGCCCGCGGCCTGGCGGGGAAGCGCCGGGGAAAGAAAGCACCAGGCGCCCGCCAGTCCCAGGGCCACGCTGACGAACGTCATCGCGTTGGGCGTGACGCGCGTCGGGGCCAGACGCCGCGTCACGGCGAGGGAGATCTTCCGGCTGATGTACCGCGTCAGGATGCCGTCTTCCTTCTTGACGAGGCCGCCGAGGAGGCGGTCTTCCGCAGCGGCGAGGTCCGCCGCCGTCGTGACCTCGAAGGGCGGGGCGATCTCCGGGGCGTTCGGAGCGGCGCTCGCCGGAAGCTGCGCGACCCACGCGGCGACGACGGAGGGCAGGAGCGTTTCGCGCGACAGCACCCGGGCGAGCGGCGCCGGCTCGGAGGCCTCGACGACGACGCCGGCGCCGAAGCGCCGGAGGCGGTCGGGCTCGACGGGCATCTCGCGCAGGTCGCGAAGCCACGGCGTGCTCGCGACGATTCGATCCGGGAGCAGGACGATCCGACCTGCGGGCAGCGCCGGCTCGGCGGCGTCGCGCGGGAACGCGAGCGCGCCCGTTCCTTCGAGGACCGGGCTCGCGGCCCCGTCGCCGAGCACGTACACGCGGTCGAACCCTGCCCGCCGGGCCGCGAGCGCCGTGCGACGGATGAGCGGCAGGCCGAGGAGCGGGGTCTCCGTCGACGGAGAGGCCGGCGCCGGCGTGCCGGAGGGGGCCAGAAGAAGCGTCGCGCCCGAGTTCATACGGCGACGCGGATCCGCCGGCGCAGGCGGGACGCAAGGTGCGCGGCGATGTGGTCGGCCGCCTCGTCGCGGAAGAGGGCGAAGCTCGGCCAGGCGTTGACGTCGATCACGAAAATCTCGCCCGCGGGCGTGACGATGGCGTCTCCGCCCCAGACCTCGAGGCCCAGCGCGTCCGCGGCGCGGCACGCGATTTCGCCGAGCGCCCGCTCGTCGAAGGCATGCCCCGACACGGGCTTCTCCTTCGGGTAGAACCAGCGGAACCACGACGCCCCGGCGGTCCCGCCGAGCGCGGCGTCGGGCCCGCGGCCGACGCCGTAGAACTTCACGAGGTCACCGTCCACGTGCCGCTGCACGACGGCGCGCGGAAGCCCGAGGCTCCGGAGGCGACCGACGGCGTCCCGGACGGCGGAAGCGCTCGTGGCGAAGACCACGTCGCCTTCGCGCGTCTTGTGCTCGGTCGCCTGCTTGACCCAGCACGCCGAGAAGAGATCGTCTTCGCTCGCCCCCCGGGGAAGCGGGCCGTCGCCGTCGAGAAGCCGGCTTTCGGGCGTCGGAACGCGCCGCCCGTCGAGAAGGGGGATCATCCGCTCGCGGTGCGTGTTGGCGACCGAGCGGGCGCTGTTGACGACGCAGACTCCGCGGCTCTCCCACCGGCTCACCCGCTCGAGCGCCGCGAGACCCTCGCACATCGAAAAGACGAGCGCGGGCAGCGCGTCTTCGTCGCCGGTGAGGGTGGCCGGCGCGCGGTAGTCGACGAGAAATCCCGCGCCCCCGTCGCCGAGGCGGCGGCCCGTCGCCTCGAGGATCCCGGCATCGTCGGCCTCGCGGCCCGGCGAGTGCTCGAGCTCGCGGAAAACGCCCCAGCAGGCAGCCGCCGCCTGTCCGTGTCCTGTGCGGCCTGTCATGGGACGAGCCGCAGGATCTCGGCCAGGCGGGCGATCACGGGGTCCCCCGGGCAGCAGGGTCCGCCGTTCGAGGCCGCGCCTTCGGGGCGCAGCCACACGTGAGGCATTCCCATCCCGCGCGCGCCGGCCATGTCGCGCCGGAGGGAGTCGCCCACGAAAACCGCTTGCGCGGGCGCGGCCCCGAGGACGTCGAGCGCCGCCTGGAAAATCCGGGGATCCGGCTTCTTGCAGCCCGCGAGCGTCGAGTCGACCGCCACGGAGACCGATGGAGCGAGGCCCGCCTCGTCGAGGACGGCCTGCAGGTTCCCGTAGAAGTTGGAGACGACACCGATCCGGTAACGGCCGGCGAGGCGCGACAGGATCGACGCGCTCTCGGCGAGCTGGCGCAGGGAGTCGCGGGTGAATCGTTCGCCGATCCTCCGCAGGAGATCGTTCTCGCGGCCGAGCCTCGTCGCGAGGCCCGCGGCCACCCGCTCGACCGTCTCGCGCAAGCCCGCGCCTGCGGGAATCCGGCCCTCGAGCGAATCCGTCGCCCCGTAGAACGCCGGATCGAACTCGGACTGGGGAATTTCGAGCCCTTCCCGCAGGGCCGCCTCGAAGAAGCGGTCCTTCCACGGCACGCCCTCGGCGTCGAGCGTGCCGCCGAAGTCGAAGAGCAGGGCGCGGGCGGGAAGAAAAACCGCCCCGGCGGGCGCGGTCATCGGGCCCGCTCGGACCCGGCGGCGAGCTTCGGGTCTGGAACCACCGGGATCACCGCCGCCTTCGCCACCGGCCGGTGCGCGAGGATCACGAGCCCGGGCACGGTCCACAGGAGCTCGCGCGCCCGCCGGACGAGCCCATAGGCAACGCCGGTCGAGGCGGGAAGCCCCAGGAGGACGAACACGAAGGTGCGGACGCTCTCCGCCGTCCCGGCGCGTCCCGGAATGAAGAGGAAAAAGTTGTTGAGCAGCATGGCGAGAGCCGAGGCGGCGAACGCCGTCGCCCAGCCGCGGCCGGGGGCCATGAGGCGCAGCACGATGTAGAGCTCGAGGAGCCCGCCGCACCAGCCGAGCAGGCACCACGCCGCCGCCAGGAAGAAATGGTGGGGACGGTCGGCATAGAAGCGGCGGATCAGATCGTCGAGGGCCTTCGCACCGTCCCGGTACCGGGCGAGCCGGTGCGCCAGAAACTTGAATCGGGAGAGGCCGGAGAGCAGAGGCTCGAAGGTTCCCTTCTGCAGCGCCCAGGTCATGAGGACCAGAAGGCCGGTCAGAACGACGAGGCTCGCCAGGGCCGTCCAGCGCACGGCGGCGGGAAGATCGAAGTAGACGACGGCCACACCGAGGCCGACGGCAACGAAGAAGGACTGCGAAAGCACGTGGGCGTGCTTGAAGATCGTCACCGAGGCGATGGCGCTGGGGGTGTCCATCCGGTCGCGCAGCATGTTCGCGCGGACGGGCTCCCCCGCCACGCTGCCGGGCGCGAGGTAATTCAAAGCATTGCCCGCCAGATAGATACGCAGCAGATCCGGAATGCTCGAGAGCGGGGGCCGCGGCTCCATCACGCCACGCCAGCCCATCACGAACGCGACTTCGGCCACGAGGTTCAGGGCCACCAGCCCCAGGAACCTCCAGCCGATCAGGGCGAGGTTCGCCTTGACCGCCGGCCAGCCCGCCCGCCACACCAGGACGAAGGCGATGCCGATGCCGACGAAAAGAAGGATGGCTCGAGCATGTCTGGCGCCGAACCCGCGCCCGCGTTGAGGAGGCATTTAACCGTCGAAGAATACCAGCACGAAAACCCCGTTCCGGGCCCTCCAGCCGCCGCGTACACGCGGCCCGACGAGTGCTCGATGAGGCAGGCGGCGGGCGGCACGAGGCAGGCCAAAATCCCGTGGCTCTGCTTACTGCTTACCGCTTACTGCTTACCGTCCCTGCCTACGGCACCCTGCCTCCTGCCGCCTGCGTCCCCTCGAGGGCCGATCGCCAGCGGCACTCGGAACGGATTGGCCGGGTACCGCGCCGTGTCGTACACCGCGTCGGCCGTGGAAGTCCCGTCCCACGCCAGCTTGTCGGGGTACGCGGGGCGCGGCTGGCCGTCGACGAACGCCGCGATCTCCTGCGCATCCCGCTCGTCGATCGTTCCGGGCTCGTCGCGCGGCATGGCGTGGCGCAGAAACCCGGCAAGCGTGTCCACGCGCGCCAGTCCCGCGACGTCGTCGTACGACCGCGGGCCCCAGACCGGCGGAACGTCTTCGTACGGCAGAGGATCCCGGCGCTCGCTGTAACCCTGGCCGTCGAGGCCATGGCATCCCGAGCAGAGGTCGCCATAGCGCGCGCGGCCGCGCTCGGCGTTCAGCTCGGGAATCGGTACGACGTTCGGCGCGGCAATCCGGCTCGCGTCCGACGCGGCGGAATCCCCGGGCTTCGCGATCGAAGCCACGTAGGCCGCGAGCGCCGCGACGATCTCGCTCGACTTCTCCGGCGCGCGGCCGGCGAGGCTGTGCTGGAAGCACCGGGCGATGCGATCCTCGAGGGTGACCTCCGCGCCCGAAGCGTCCCGGCGCGGATAGGCCGCCGCCGCGCCCGTCAGCGCCAGGGCGCCGGCCATTCGTCCACCCTCGAGGTGACAGTTGGTGCACGCGAGGGCGTTCGAGCCGAGCGCGGCCGCGAGCGTTTGCGTGCGCCGGAAGATCCGCTCGCCCATCGCCGCGTCGCGCCGAGCGACCGCGGTGGAGTCCCCTTTGCGGCCGCAGCCGAAAGAGGCGAGGACGAGAGAGATTGCGAGGGCGGCCGCGCGAATCGCGCCCGGGCCGGGCCGCAAGGCCTAGGCCGCTTTCTCCTCGGGGCTCGGCGGGCGGGTCGAGGCGCGGCGCGGCAGCACCTTGACGAACTGCCGGATGACCGACGGCACGAGGTTCGGCCGAAGGAGACGCGGGTCGTACGGCGCCAGGCGCTTTTCGTTCTCCTCGAGACAGGTCTCGAGGAACGCGCGCAGCGAGAAGTCGCCGAAGACGGAGTGAGCTTTCAGGGTGAACCCGGCCTGCGTCGTGTCCCGCCCGGTCGGCGGGTCCTGCTTCGGCCCCTTTTTCTTTCCGTCGCCGCCGGCCATCTGGAGGGCGCCCTTCAGCCGATCGAAGGCCTGCGCCACGATGTTCCACCCGCGCCAGGCGTCGAAGCCGGGGCGAAGGAGGACGGGGCGCTGGGCCCGGAGGTACGCCGCCCAGTTGACGATGAAGAGGATGTGCCGCGCCTCTTCCTGCATGATCGTCTCGAAGATCGCGATGAAGGGCTTGGGGAAAATTTCCGCGCTCGCCCCGAGCCGGAAGAGCCCGAAAGCGAAGAAGGAGTCCAGGCACTCCCCGTAGCCCGTCCGCAGGAATGCCAGCGTCGGGTCTTTCGGGACCTCGGGGGGCGGGAACGGGCGGACTTCGATCCCGTAGTGCCGGGTCAAGAGCTGCAGGACCTCGGCGTGCCGGGCCTCTTCGTAGCCCTGGAGGCTGATCGCCTCGGCCAGAAGCGGGTCCTTCTCGGTGTCACCCAGAGACTGCACCTTGACGGCCGTGGCCGCCTCCGTCCGAGTGGCCTCGTTCCAGATGGGCATGGCCTTCAAGCGGGCGAGGGTTTCGTCGTCCATGTCCGGCCACCGGATTTCGGCCGGTTTGAAGGGATCGTGGGTGTCGATGAACATCCGACAGAGCAGCTCTTTGTGCTCCGGGCTGCCGATCTTGAGCGCATTGGCCATACGAAGTTGTAGAGTATCATCCGCGTTTTCTCGGTCGGTGGGGGGTAGGAAACCGTATGTCCATTCTGAGCCGAATCCAGGGTCCGAAGGACCTCAAGGCTCTCTCCTACGGAGAGTTAGCCGAGCTTTCGCAGGACTGCCGGGAGGTGATCGTCCAGACGATCACCAAGACCGGAGGCCACCTCGCCTCCAACCTGGGAGTCGTCGAGCTGACCATCGCCCTCCACCGCGCCTTCGACAGCCCGAAGGACCGCCTGGTCTGGGACACCTCGAACCAGTGCTACACCCACAAGCTCGTGACCGGCCGGCGCGACCAGTTCGCGTCGATCCGCACGCCGGGGGGACTCTCGGGCTTCGCGGAGCCGTCCGAGAGCGATCACGACACCCTCGCCGCGGGACACGCCGGGACGGGTCTCTCCTACGGCCTCGGCGTCTCGATGGCGCTCCAGGACCGGTCCAACGAACCGTACGTCATCGTCATCGTGGGCGACGGCGCGCTCACTTCGGGCCCGTCGTACGAGGCGATGAACAACATCGTCCACGTCAAGCCCAAGCGGCTGATCGTCATCCTGAACGACAACGGCTGGTCGATCTCCGAGAACGTCGGCTGGCTCGCCCACTGGCGCAACCGCTTCGAGCTCCACCCGACCTACCAGAAGTTCGTCGACGCGGGCCACAGCTTCTTCAAGCGGCTGCCCAAGGGCGACATGGCGTGGGAGCTCGCGCGCAAGCTGAAGAGCTCGGTCGAGGGACTGTTCTTCCCCAACCTCATCTGGGACGAGCTCGGGTTCCACTACGTCGGCCCCGTCAACGGCCACGACTTCAAGGAGCTCGAGGAGGCCCTGGCGCGCGCCAAGGACGTCTCCGCCGACGGCACGCCCGTCGTCATCCACGCGCTGACGCACAAGGGCCGCGGGTTCCAGCAGGCCGAGCAGAACCCGTCGAAGTTTCACCAGCCGGGCACTCCGACGGGCGCGGGCGGCGCGGGCACCCGCTACACCTACTCCCAGGTCTTCGCGAAGACGCTCATCTCCATGATGGAGAAGGATCCCAAGATCGTGGCCTTCTCGGCCGCGATGCTCGAGGGAACGGGGCTGATCGAGGTCCAGAAGAAGTTCCCGGGCCGCGTCTTCGACGTCGGCATCGCCGAGGAGCACGCCGTGATCTGCGCCGGCGGCATGGCCAAGGAGGGCTGGAAACCGGTCGTCTCGATCTACTCGACCTTCCTGCAGCGCTCCTTCGACCAGCTGATCCACGACGTCGCGCTCCAGAATCTGCCGGTCACGATCTGCGTCGACCGGGCCGGCCTCGTCGGCGACGACGGCAAGACGCACCAGGGGGTCTTCGACATCTCCTACACCCGGATGATCCCGAACATGACGATCGCCGCGCCCAAGGACGAGAACGAGCTCCAGCACGTGCTCTTCACCGCGATCAACTCCGGACGGCCGTTCGTCGTGCGCTACCCGCGCGGCCTGGCGCTCGGGGTCGAGCTCGACGCGGAATTGAAGACCGTGCCGATCGGCAAGGGCGAGATGCTGCGCGAGGGGCGCGACCTCACGTTCGTGGCGTATGGCTCGATGGTCTCGGTCGCGAGCACCGCGGCCGCGGAGCTCGAGGGCCGCGGGCTCTCGGTCGGCGTCGTCAACGCCCGGTTCGCCAAGCCGCTCGACATGGACCTGCTCGCGAAGGTCGCCGCTTCCTGCCCGCGCCTGATGACGCTCGAGGAGCACCTGGCGGCCGGGGGCTTCGGCGCCGGCGTGCTCGAGGCCTTCCACGCGGCGAACCTGCCGACGGCCGGGCTCCGGGTCCACGCGATCCCGGACCAGTTCATCGACCACAGCCCCCAGCTCCAGCAGCGCCACAACCTCAAACTCGACGTCGAGGGCGTCGTCGAGAAGACCTTCGAGCTCTTCCCGGACCTCGCGCGTTCCTCCGCGGCCGCGGCGGGCGCCACCGACCCGCGCAGCAAGAAGGAAAAATTCGCCGAGACGGTGAACTGGTGAGCGTGCCGGGCGACCTTTCCGGGATCCGCGTCGAGAAGCTGCTGATCGCCGGCCTGCGCGGCTTCTGCGCCGGCGTCGTCCGCGCGATCGACGTCGTCGAGAAGGCCCTCGAGGCCATCGACGGGCCGGTCTACGTCCGCAAGGAGATCATCCACAACCGTTACGTCGTCGACGAGCTGCGCGACAAGGGCGCCCGCTTCGTCGAGGAAGTCGACGAAGTCCCGGACAACGCATCGCTCATCTTCTCCGCGCACGGCATCGCGCCCCAGGTCCGCTCCCTGGCGCAGCAGAAGAAGCTCCAGACGATCGACGCGACCTGCCCCCTCGTCACGAAGGTGCACCTCGAGGCCATCCACTACGCCAAGCAGGGCTACACGATCATCCTCGTCGGACACCACGACCACGACGAGACCGTGGGCACGCTCGGCGAGGCGCCGGACGCGATCCGCCTCGTCGAGACGCGCGAGGACGCCGAAAAGGTCACGGTGCCGGACCCCGACCGCGTCGCCTACCTGACGCAGACGACGCTCTCGATCGACGATACGCGCGACATCCTCGCCGTGTTGAAGCGCCGGTTCCCGAACCTGAAGGCGCCGTCGAAGCAGGACATCTGCTATGCCACGCAGAACCGCCAGGACGCCGTCAAGGCGATGGCGCCGCACGTCGACATGCTGCTGGTGCTCGGGGCGCCCAACTCCTCCAACTCGCTCCGGATGTGCGAGGTCGCGCGCGCCAACGGCGTCGCGTCGCACCTGATCGAACGCGCCCGGGACATCCGGCCCGAGTGGCTCCAGGGCGTCCGGACCCTGGGGCTGACCGCGTCGGCGTCCGCTCCCGAGATCCTGGTCCAGGAAGTGGTGACCTTCGCGCGCGAGAAGCTCGGCGTGACGGTCGTCGAAGAGTTCGAGACCGTCAAGGAAGACGTCCACTTCCCGCTTCCCCAGGAGTTGAAAGCCCTTCTGCCCGTCAGAGTCTGACGCGTCGACATCCCGCATGACTCTCCCCACCGCGCCCGTCGCGGCCCCTCGCTCCGTTTCGGAGCTTTCCGACGGCGGGAAACGGCCGTCGGGCGCGCGCTCGCGGGCCTGGAGGTTCGCGCTCTTCGCCGGCGGGCTCGCAGTCCTCGGCGCGGGGCTCGCGCTCGTCGGCTGGAAGCCGATCGCCGAGAACCTCGCTCTCATCGGTCCGTACTTCGTCGTCCTCGTCGGCCTCTATGCCGGCGCGCAGATCGCATTCACTCTCGGATGGTGGGTGATCGCCGGACGGCGCGGCCCCGCGTCGTTCCGGGACCTCTTCGCCGCGTATCTCGCCGGCGACTCGATCAACTACTTCACGAGCGTCGGCGGCGAGCCGGTCAAGGCCCATCTGCTGCGGGGAAAGCTCGGCTTCGGCCCCGCTCTCGCCACCATCTGGGTCAACCGCAACGCGGACGTGCTCGCGCAGTGGCTCTTCCTCGTCGCCGGGGCGGCCGTCGCGCTGACCCGATATTCCCTGCCGCCGCTGCCCCGCTTCCTCGTGATCGCCGGGCTGACGGTGCTCGGCGCGCTCGCGCTCGGCTTCACCGGGATGCAGCGGCGGGGGTTCTTCGGGCCGATCCTGCGGCTCCTGAAGAAGGTTCCCGTGCTCCAGAAGCGGCTCTCGGGGCTCGAGGCCCATGCCGAGGAAGTCGACGCGAGGATCCGGGTCTACTACCGGCGCGAGGAGCACGGCGCGCAGTTCGCGATCGCCGTCGGGTGGGGCTTCCTCGGATGGTGCGGAGGGCTCGTCGAGACGTGGATCGTCCTGACGCTCCTGTCCCCGTCGCACAGCTTCGCGTCCGCCTTCGCGGTCGAGTCCCTGGCGATGATCCTCAACGGCATCCTGCTCTTCATCCCGGCCCGGATCGGCAGCGCCGAGGCGATCCGCCTGGGGGTCGCGGCCCTCGTGGGCCTGACGCCCGCGCAGGGCGCGGCCTATGCTCTCGTGCGGCGGGCCCGCGAGCTGCTGTGGCTCGCGCCCGGGGCCGTCGTGCTCCTGAAGCACCATTTGATCGACGTGGCGCACTTGAGGCTCGAACGGCTCGGGCCCTCCGGGAGGCAGGCGCGGCCATGACGGGCTTCTACGGTAACCTTCCCGCCGTGTGCGCCGACGTCCGCATCGCACGCCGCGTGACGGCTCGCGCCCAGGAGACCGCGCCGGGGATCGTCCCGTGAGCGCGATCGTCTCGGGAGCGGTCATCGCGGCCGGAGAGGGCTCGCGGCTGAAGCAGTTCGGAGTGCCCAAGCCCCTCCTCGAGGTGGCGGGCGTGCCGCTGATCGAGCACGTCCTCTCCAACTTCGAGGCCGCCGGGATCGCGTCGGCCGCCGTCATCTTCAACGAGTCCGAGCGGGACTGCGAGGCCTTCGTCCGCGAGCGCTTCGGGCGCCTCGTGAAGACGGTCCTCGTGAGGACGACGCGCTCCTCGCTCGAGAGCTTCCGCGCCGTGCTCGAGGTCGCCCCCAGGGGACGGCTCCTGGTCTCGACCGTCGACGCGTTCTGCCCCCGCAAGGATTTCGTCCGGTTCGTCGAGCGCGCCGGCGAGCGGCCCGCCCACTCCACGGTCCTCGGCGTGACCCGCTTCGTCGACGACGAAAAGCCGCTCTGGGTCAACATCGCCGGACACGGCCGGGTCTCGGCCGTGGGCGGATCCACCGGGGATGCCGTGACCGCCGGCATTTACGTCTTCCCGGAGAAGGTGCGGCGGCTCGGCGTCCCGCACGAGCTCGGCCGCCTGCGCGACTTTCTTTCGTGGCTCGCGAAGTCGGGCGAGCCGATCGAGGCCCTCGAGATCGGAAAGGTCGTCGACGTCGACCGGGCCGAGGACCTCGCGGTGGCCGAAGAGCTGGCGGCCGCGCGATGACGGGTTTCGGGTCGCGCTGCTGGGGCATCTACCGCGAGCTCGCCCATTCGCCCGGCCGCGAGACCGACGACGCCGAGATCCTGCGCGCGACGGGCGAGGAGCTGGCGGCTCGCGGGTTCGACGTGGCCCTCAAGACGACCGAGGAGCTGGTCGACGTCGGCGACTTCGAATCGGTGCCACCGTTTCTCTTCGTCATGTGCGAGCGGGTCCCGGTCGTCGAGAAGCTCGCGGCCTGGGAGCGGCGCGGGGCGCGCATCGTCAACCGGCCGGCCGGCATCCGCAACACGGACCGCGAGCGGACGATCGGGCTCTTCGGCCGGCACGGGGTTCCCCATCCCCGGAGCGTCCTCGTCGAGACCGGGAAGGGCGACGCCGTGTTTCCCGGAGAGTGCTGGATCAAGCGGGGCGACGTCCACGCGACCGAACCGGGCGACGTCGCCTTCGCGGGAGATCCGGGCGGGTTCGCCGCGCACCTGGAGCACCTCGCCGCCCGCGGCATCCTCCGCGCGGTCGTGCAGGACCACGTCCCCGGCGACCTGATCAAGTTCTACGCCGTCGCCGGGATCGACGATCCGCCCGGCCGGCCGTCCTGGTTCCAGTGGTTCTACCACCGCGACCAGACGCTCGCGAACCATCCGTTCGACGCCGCCGCCCTGGAGGCGGCGACGGCCCGCGCCGCCGCGGCCCTCTCGCTCGAGGTCTACGGCGGCGACGCGATCGTCTCGGCGGACGGCCGCATCCACGTCATCGACGTGAACGCCTGGCCGAGCTTCGCGCTCTTTCGCCCCGTGGCCGCGGCGTCGATCGCCGCCCTGCTCGCCGCGCGCTTCGCCCGGGCCGGCGCCCCGCTCGAGGCCTCCCGGTGACCGAGGTGCGCCACCGCATCGAGGTCGGACCGCGCTCGAAGGCGATCGTCGAGCTCGAACAGCGGCACATGGCGCCGGGCCTGCAGTCCTTCGCCCTGTACTCCGGCCTCGCCATGGCGCGCGGCCAGGGAAGCCGGATCTTCGACGAGGACGGCAACGGCTACGTCGACTTCATCGCCGGGATCGCCGTGGGCTCGGTCGGCCACTGCCACCCCCACTACGTCAAGACCCTGCAGGAGCAGGCCGCGAAGCTCACCTTCGGCAGTTTCACGACCGAGGTCCGCGCGAAGTTCCTGAACCTCCTCGCGAGCGTGACGCCCCCGGGCCTGACCCGCATCCAGCTCTTCTCGGGCGGCGCGGAGGCGGTCGAGGCGGCCTTCCGGCTCGCCAAGGCCGTGACCAAGAAGTTCGAGTTCGTCGGCTACTCGGGCGCCTTTCACGGGAAGACCGGCGGCGTGCTGCCGCTCCTGTGGGGCGACTTCAAGGAGGGGTTGGGCCCCTTCGTCCCGGGCACCTACTCGGCGCCGTACGCCGACTGCTACCGCTGCCCGCTCAACCTCACCTACCCCGACTGCGGGATCGCGTGCGCCGAGAAGACGCGCGACCTGATCCGGAACCAGACCGGCCGGCAGGTGGCCGCGATCATCGTCGAGCCGATGCAGGGCACCGCGGGCAACGTGATTCCCCCGCCGGGGTTCCTGTCCGCCGTCCAGTCGATCGCGAAAGAGAACGGGGCCCTCTTCATCGCCGACGAAATGATCACGGGGTTCGGGCGCACCGGGACGTTCTGGGGAGTCGAGCACGACGGCGTCGTCCCCGACGTCATGACGTGCGGCAAGGGCATCGGCGGCGGCTTCCCGCTCGCGGCCGTCGTCTCGACCGACGCACTGACGGCCGCAAAGCCCTGGTCGAACCCCTCCGGCAGCTCCTCCTCCTACGGCGGCAACCCGCTCGGCTCGGCCGCGGGACTCGCGGCGCTCGAGATCATCACGCGCGAGAACCTCGTCGAGAACTCGCGCCGCGTCGGGGCCGCCATGCTCGCCCGCCTCCGGGCGATGCAGGAAAAGCACCGCGTCATCGGCGACGTCCGCGGGAAGGGCCTCCTCCTGGGCGTCGAGCTCGTGAAGGACCGGACGACGAAGGAGCTGGTGCCGAAGGATTTCGCGCGAGCGCTGTTCCAGGAGTGCCTGCGGCGCGGACTGCTGGCGATGTCCTACGCGCCCGTCATCCGCATCAACCCGCCGCTCTCGATCGACGAGCCCACCGCGCTCGAGGGGCTCGAGATCCTGGACGAGGCGATCGGCGCGACCGCGAGCCAATGGAAACTGGCGTGAGGACACGATCCGGCCGTGCCTCCCGGCCCCGGTCCGCGGCGCGAGTCGTCTCCCGAAGTCACCGAGGGAGGAGGCTCGCGCCGCGGGAGCGAGCGCGCGGCGAGGGACCAGGCCCGCGGTCGAGCCGGCAGCCCGGCGAGCCGCGGGCCGGTGGCGACAGCCAGGTCCCGAGAAAGCGATCGCGACGGTCATGCTGAAGGGCGCCCTCCTCGGCTTCGGACACGTCGCGGCGGAAGGCCACGTGCCCGGCTGGCTCGCTCGCAAGGACATCGAGATCGTCGCCGCGGCCGACGCGCGGCCCGGGCGCAGCACCGCCTTCTTCGAGACGTTTCCGCAGGGCCGCTGGTACACGACGGCCGAAGACCTCCTGACGAAGGAAGAGCTCGACTTCGTCGACATCTGCACGCCGCCCGGCTCCCACGCCATGCTCATCCGGCAGGCGCTCTCCCGCTCGCTCCACGTGCTCTGCGAAAAGCCCCTCGTCGTGTCCCCGCAGGAGCTGCGGGGCCTGCCCGCGCTGTCGGCCGAGAAGGAACGCGCGGTCGTCACCGTGCACAACTGGCGCTACGCGCCCGCCGTGGTCCGGATCACCGAGCTTCTCGCCGCCGGAACGATCGGCGAGCTCCGGCGCGTGCGCTGGAAGACCCTCCGCAACAAGCCGGCCGCGACCGTGGGCGAGGCCGGCAACTGGCGCATCGACCCGGCGCAGTCCGGCGGCGGAATACTCGTCGACCACGGCTGGCACGCCCTGTACGTCGTGTCGGGCTGGATGGGCGCGGCGCCCCGGACCGTCGCGGCGTCGCTCGAGACGCGCAAGTTCCACGAATGGCCGGTCGAAGACACGGCCGACCTCTTTCTCGTCTACCCCGCGGCGTCGGCCGAAATCCTGTTGACCTGGGCGGACCCGGAGCGGGCGAACCGCGCCGAATCACCGGGTCGAAAGGCGTCCTGCGGCTCGACGACGGCCGCCTCACGCTCTTCGAGGCCGACGGGAAGCAGCGCAAGGACGAGTGGAGCCTGCCCTCGCTCTCCGAGGGATCCCATCACCCGGACTGGTTCTCCGGCGTGATCCAGAGTTTCCTCGACGAGGTCGCGGACGCGAAGTGGCGCGGACGCAACCTCGCCGAGGCGACCCTCTGCGCCAACGTGCTCGCTCTCGCGCGCGAGTCGAGCCGGCAGGGCGGCGTGCCGCTGCCGGTCGAGCGCATGGCGGGCGCGCGCCGGTGAGTCGCGTCCTCGTCCTCGGGCCCCCGGAGGGGCCGCCCGGAGTCGCGCCCGAATCGGTCCTCCTCGGCCTTCCGATCGTCCGGCGCACGGCCCTCGCGGCGCGCCGTGCCGGTTTCGAGGAAATCGGCGTGCTCGAGCCGCCCCTCGCCGTTCGCGCCGCGCTCGTGGGCACCGACGCCGAGGCGCTCGCCGAGCCGCCACCCGACGCCGTGCGGGTCGGCTGGAACCGCGTCGTCACGGTCCGAGACCTCGAGGCGATCCGCGATGGCGCCGCGCCTTCAGGGGCGGGGGTCGCGGTCGACTCCCCCGCCGACCTTCGCCGCGCCGAAGACCACCTGCTCGCGAGCCTCGTGAAGGACACCGAGGGCTTCATGTCGCGCCACGTCGAGCGGAAGGTCTCGCTCGCCGTCAGCCGGCGTCTCGCGTCGACGACCATCACGCCGAACGTCATGACGCTCGTTTCGGTCGCGATCGGCCTCTTCGGCGCGACCTTCTTCCTCGAGAGCACGGCGGCGAGCCAGACGGTGGGCGCCCTGCTCTTCCTGCTCCATTCGATCCTGGACGGCTGCGACGGCGAGCTCGCGCGGCTGAAGTTTCAGGAGTCGCGCTGGGGAGGCCTGCTCGACTTCTGGGGCGACAACGTCGTCCACGTCGCGGTCTTCGCGGCGATGGCGGCTGGCTGGAGCCGCGCCGTCGGCGCCGCCTGGCCTCTCGCGCTCGGGGCACTCGCGGTCGGTGGCGCGCTCGCTTCCGCGTTCCTCGTCTACTCGAGGACGATGGCGGCGCCCCGGGAAGGGCCGCTCTACACCTCGGTCTCGACCGTCGCCGAAACGCGGCTCTCGCGGGCCGCCGACGCCCTGTCCCGCCGGGACTTCATCTATCTCGTTCTGATACTGTCCGCGTTCGGCAAGGCCGCCTGGTTCCTCGTTCTCACGGCCGTCGGAGCGCCGGTTTACTTTTTCGTGCTGACGGCGATCGCGCTGGCCGAAAGACGCCGCCCAAGGAGTGCCTGATGACGGACCGGACTTCCTATTACCCCGAGCTCGCGAAGACGATCGCCCCCGCGCAGGGCAAGCTCGCCGTCCTGCTGCCCGGTCTCGGCGCCGTCTCGACGACTCTCATCGCCGGCGTGCACCTGATCCGCAAGGGCCTCGCCCGGCCGTTCGGCTCCGTGACCCAGATGCAGAAGCTGCGCCTCGGAAAGCGGTCGAAGCCGCGCTTCGTCCCCGTCCGGGAGCTCGTCCCCCTCTCGGACCTCTCCGACCTCGTCTTCGGCGGCTGGGACATCTTCACCGACAACGCCTTCGAAGCGGCGACCAAGGCCGGGGTGCTCTCGGCGGACATGCTGTCGGCCGTCCGGCCGGAGCTCGAGTCGGTCCGCCCCATGTCCGCGGTCTTCGAGCGCTCCTGGGTCAAGAACCTCGACGGCCCCAACGTCAAGAAGGGCGCGACGAAGATGGACCTCGCGGAGGCGCTCGTCCGGGACATCGAGGCCTTCCGCAAGTCCTCGGGGGCCGCGCGCGCCGTCATGGTCTGGTGCGGCTCGACCGAGGTCTACGCCCAGCAGAAGCCGGTCCACGAGACGCTCGCCGCGTTCGAGAAGGGCCTCAAGGAGAACTCGCCCGACATCCCTCCCTCGATGATCTACGCCTACGCCGCGATTGCGAGCGGCACGCCGTACGCCAACGGCGCACCGAACCTCTCGGTCGACGTCCCCGCGCTCTGGGACATGGCGAAGGCGAGGGGCGTCCCGGTCGCCGGCAAGGACTTCAAGACCGGCCAGACCCTGATGAAGACGATCATCGCGCCGGGATTGAAGGCGCGGATGCTCGGACTCAAGGGCTGGTTCTCGACCAACATCCTCGGCAACCGCGACGGCGAGGTCCTCGACGACCCGGGTTCCTTCCGCTCCAAGGAGGTCTCCAAGGCCTCCGTGCTGGACGCGATCCTCCAGCCCGAGCTCTACCCCGAGCTCTACGGCGACTACTTTCACAAGGTCCGGATCGAGTATTACCCGCCCCGCGGGGACGCCAAGGAAGGCTGGGACAACATCGACATCGTCGGCTGGCTCGGTCAGCCGATGCAGATCAAGATCGACTTCCTGTGCCGCGACTCGATCCTCGCGGCGCCGGTCGTCCTCGATCTCCTCCTCTTTCTCGACCTCGCCGGCCGGGCCGGCCTCGCGGGCATCCAGGAGTGGCTGTCCTTCTACTTCAAGTCGCCGATGGCGCGGCCGGACCTGCGGCCCGAGCACGACCTCTTCGTGCAGCACATGAAGCTCGCCAACACGCTGCGCATCCTGGTCGGCGAAGAGGTCATCGACCACTCGGGACTCGACTACTACGAGGGGGCCGAGGCCTAAGCCCGCCCTCGATCCCCTCTCCCCCAGTGGGGGGGAGAGGGCAGGGTGAGGGGGCTCCCCCCTCCTCGCGGCACAATACACGCCGTGAGCGACGCCCCTCACCCCGACCCTCTCCCGCCGGGAGAGGGAGGACAGCGAGTCCGCCGCATCCTTCACGTCGACATGGACGCCTTCTACGCGTCCGTCGAACAGCGCGACGACCCTTCGCTCAAGGGAAAGCCGGTCGCCGTGGGAGGTCCGCCCGAGAGCCGCGGGGTTGTCGCGGCGGCGAGCTACGAGGCGCGGAAGTTCGGCGTGCGCTCCGCGATCCCGATGGCGCGTGCCGTGCGGCTGTGCCCCGAGCTGACGATCCTGCGCCCGGACTTTCGGAAATACGCCGCCGTCTCGGAGCAGGTCTTCGGCATCTTTCGAAGCGTGACGCCGCTCGTCGAGCCTCTCTCGCTCGACGAGGCGTATCTCGACGTCACGGAGAACGCCCTCGGCCTCCCGCTCGGCGTCGAGGTCGCACGGCACCTGAAGCGCCGGATCCACGAGGAGACGCGGCTGACCGCCTCGGCCGGCGTCGCGCCGAACAAGTTCCTCGCAAAGATCGCCTCGGGCTGGAAGAAGCCGGATGGCCTGACCGTGATCGCGCCGGAGCGCGTCGAGCGGTTCCTGCAGGAGCTCCCGGTCGACGCGCTGTGGGGCGTGGGCCCCGTGACGGCGGGCCGGCTGCGCTCCGCCGGGATTCACCGCCTCGTCGACGTGCGCACCGCGCCCGCCGACGTGCTCCAGCGGGCCGTCGGAAGCTGGGCGGAGTCGCTTCGCCGGCTTTCCTTCGGCGAGGACGACCGGACGGTCGAGCCCAACCGCGAGCGCAAGTCGATCGGCTGCGAGGAGACGTACGCGAAGGACCTCGAGGACCTCGCGGCGATCGCGAGCGAGGTCGAGCGGCTCGCCCGCCGGACCGCTTCGATCCTGGAGCGCAAGGCCCTCTTCGCGCGCACCGTGACGCTCAAGCTGCGGTACGCCGACTTCACGACGATCACCCGCAGCGGCACGCAGGACCCCGCCTCGCGCGACGCCGACGGGATCGCCGCGCGCGCCGGCGCGCTGCTGGCGAAGACGGAGGCCGGCCGGCGTCCCGTGCGCCTCCTCGGCGTCTCCGTCCACGGCCTCCTCACCGAGCCCTCTTCCCCGGACGCCGACCCCGCCGAGTTGTTGCCCCTCGCGTGACTGCGCTCGCGGCGCGGCGAGTCATTTGCCCGTCGTAATGCCCCGGCGAATCGACGCGAGAGGAGCGCTGTCGTCGAAGACGGTCCGGCGGCCATCCGCCGCGACGCCGAGCTCCCTCCACAGCGCCGGCAGGTCGACCTTCATCGGCGCCTTCCCGAGCTTCGCGTAGAGCTCCGACAGCACCGGCACCCCGGTCGCGCGGTCGCCCGCCGCGAAGGCGCGCTCGATCGGCCAGGAGACGGTGACGTTGCCCCCGGCCTTCACGATCCCCCGAAGCGCGTCGTCGAGCGACTTCCTGTGGCCGCTTCGCTTCCGGATCTCGACGTCGGCGAGGAAGCAGAAGACCGCGCCGCCCCAGTACGTCGCCCCCCAGCTCCGGGCCTCGTCGAGGCCGACGCCCCCCGTGCCCTCGATCCCCTTCGGCAGGCCCCACAGGAGCCAGCGCCAGATCTCGTCCGGCGGGATCAACCCCGCGCGGGCGCGCGCGAGCGGCTCGACGTAGGTCGCCAGACCCTCCTCGATCCATTCGTGGCCGGTCATCGAGGGAAAGGCGAGGTGCACCATCTCGTGGACGAGCACCCAATTCGAGGCGAGGTCTTCGGCCGTCGTGTCCTCGCCGGCGGTGATGACGATCGCGGCCCGCCCCCGATCGCCGAACGTCCGGCCGCCGGCGATTCCGCCGGCCCGCCCGGTCCGGATCGTCAGGTCGACGCGCTCGACCGGGAACCCGCCGTAATACCCCGCCACGGCGCGCGCGGCCTTCTCGACCCAGGCGAGGAGGTCGCGCGCGCGACGGCGAATCGCCGGAGCCCGCGAACGACACCTCGATCGTTCCGCCGGGAACTTCGATTCGGGAATCCGCCGGGGTCGCGAGAACGGCCGCCGCGAGCGCCAGGGAAAGGATCGCCGGGGACCCCCTAACGCTTGTCCATCGGCTTGAACGGCCGCTCGCCCGGGCCGAGGTACACCTGCCGGGGCCGGGCGATCTTCTCCTCCGGGTCCTCGAGGAGCTCCCCCCACTGCGCGAGCCAGCCGGAGGTGCGCGGGATCGCGAAGAGGACCGTGAAGGCCGCCGTCGGCAGGCCGATCGCCTGGTAGATCAGGCCCGAATAGAAGTCGACGTTGGGATAGAGCTTGCGCTTGACGAAGTAGTCGTCCTGGAGGGCGATGCGCTCGAGCTCGAGCGCGATGTCGAGCAGCGGATTGCGCCCGGTGACCTCGAAGACCTCCTCGGCCATTTTCTTGATGATCTTGGCGCGCGGGTCGAAGTTCTTGTAGACGCGGTGGCCGAAACCCATCAGCCGCTTCTCGCCCTTGCCTTCCTTGACTTCTTTGATGAACCCCGGCACTCGCGAGGTCGAACCGATCTCCGCCAGCATCTTCAGAACTTCCTCGTTGGCCCCGCCGTGGAGCGGCCCGTAGAGCGCCGCCGCCGCTCCCGAGAGCGCCGAGTACGGGTCCGTATGCGCCGAGCCGATCCCCCGCATGGCGTTGGTGCCGCAGTTCTGCTCGTGATCCGCGTGGAGGATGAAGAGGACGTCGAGCGCGCGCACCAGTGTCGGGTTCGGCTTGTAGTTCTCGGCGGGCGTCTTGAAGAGCATCGTGAGGAAGTTCGAGGTGTAGTCCAGGTCGTTCGAGGGGTAGACATAGGGCATCCCCATCGAGTGCTTGTAGGCAAACGCCGCGATCGTGGGCATCTTGGCGATCAGGCGGTGGACCTGCTTGGTCCGCACCTCCGGGTCGTGGACGTCACGCCCTTCGGGGTAGAAGGTCGACATCGCGGCGACCGTCGCGATCAGCATCCCCATCGGGTGCGCGTCGTAGTTGAAGGCATCCATGACCTTCTTCAGGCTCTCGTGGATCATCGTGTGGTACGTGATCGCGTGGATCCACTCGTCGTACTGCTTGCGGTTCGGCAGCTCGCCGTAGAGGAGCAGGTACGCGACCTCGAGGTAAGTGCACTTCTCGGCCAGCACCTCGATCGGGTAGCCGCGGTACTGCAGGATCCCTTTGTCGCCGTCGATGAAGGTGATGCGGCTCGTGCACGAGGCCGTGTTCATGAACGCGGGGTCGTACGCCATCAGGCCGAAGTCCTCGGGCCCGGTCTTGATCTGCCGCAGATCCATCGCCTTGATCGTGCCGTTCTTGATCGGGACTTCGTAGACGCGCCCGGTCCGCTCGTCCTTGATCGTCAGCGCGTCCTTGCGGACCTGAGCCGCCGACGCCGTCTCTTCCTTCGCCGTTTCCACGATGGCCATGGGAAAACCTCCGAATTCCTATTCTCTAACGAAAGCTGCGACCGCGCGCCTATGTCCTGCAAAGTCCGCGATCGAGGTGCTCGATCAGGACGTCGGGGCCTTCGAGCCCGACGGATAGCCGGATCAGCCCCGGCGTGATTCCCCGGGCGAGACGGTCGGCCTCGGGCACGGCGGAATGAGTCATCGACGCGGGGTGCTGGATGTAGGAGATCGCCGAACCCAGGCTCACGGCGAGCTCCATCGGGGTGTCCCGGCGGGCGAAGTAGTTCATCAGCCTCTCGCCGGCCGGGGCTCCCCCGGCGAGGTCGAAGCTGATGATCCCCCCGCCGCGGCGCATCTGCCGGCGGGCGAGCTCGGCCTGCGGGAAATCGGGAAATCCGGGGTAATGAACGTGCGCGACCTCGGGGTGGCCGCGCAGGAACCCGGCGATCAGGGCCGCGCTCCGGCACTGCTCCTTCTGGCGCACGGCCAGGCTCTGCACGGTCATGGAGTTCAGCCACGAGTCGAAGGGCGAGGGGGTGGCCCCCAGGTCCTTGTACCAGTTGAAGAGACCCTCCTTCATGAACCGGAACGGGCCGAGCACGGCGCCGCCGACCGACGTCGAGTGCCCGTTGACGTACTTCGTCAGCGAGTGCAGGACGAAGTCCGCCCCGAGGCGGAAGGGCTGCTGGAGGTAGGGGGAGCAGAATGTGTTGTCGACGGCGAGGAGGATCCCCCGCTCCTCCGTCAGGCGCGAGATGCGCTCGATGTCGGCCAGGCGCAGGGTCGGGTTCTCGGGGCTCTCGAGGAAGACGAGCGAGACGTTGGGGTGCTCGTCGAGGGCGGCTTCGACGGCCGCGAGGTTGCCCATGTCGCAGAAGACGGACCCCACCCCGAACTTGGCCATTCCACGCAGGAGGCTGTCCGTGCAGCCGTACACGTTGCCCGCGAGCACCGTGTCGCCGGCAGTGAGGACCGAGGCGAAGAGCGCCGAGACGGCGCCCATGCCGGAGGAAAAGATGAGCGTGCCGATCGTCGGCTCGAGCTCGTCCTCGGCCAGCGCCTTTTCGACGACGTGGTGGGCCTCGAGCTGGAAGAGGACGCGCTCGAGGTATTCGGTCGTCGGGTTGCCGAGGCGGGTGTAGATCCGGGCGTACGGCCGCTCACCCCCCCGGGTCAGCCCGAGGAAGCGGTCGGCGCCGTCGCGCACGCTGCGGAAGGCGAAGTTGGACTTCTGGTGGATCGGCGGCAGACCGGTGCCCGCCGCGAGGGCGCGGAAGACCCCCTCGGAAAGCTGCCGCTGCTCGTCCCGGACCCACCGGGTCTTGCGGTCGATCCACCAGTCCCACCAGGGCCAGCGTCCGGCGCCGAGGGCGGCGACGGGCCCCGGGCACAAAGTTTGAGTGTCCATGAGAATGGAATACCCCAGGACCATGAGACCGGGACGATGCATTTGCATCAAGTTCGGGCGGAACCTCACCCGGAACGGCGCGTCTCCCGGCGGGAGGCACGCATGCACCGGATCTCGTCGCGATGGGCCGCTCTGGCCCTCCTCGCCGCAACGGCCGTTTCAGGACTTTCCCCCCGCCCGCCGGCCCCGCCGGAGGGCATCCCCCGCGAGGACCGGGTCCGCCTCGCCGAGGCCTTCCGCCTGGCCGACCACGTCGGCGACCGGATCTGGCCGGGCTGGGGCCGCATCCCGTTCGCCGTGGTGCTCGTCACGAACGAGACGGAGTATTTCGTACGCCACGAGAAGCCCCCGGCGGGCGCCCGATCCCTCGGAAGGGATTCGCTCCTCGGCTCCGAGATCTACGCCCGCCCGCGGACCTTTCCGACGAACCTGCTCGCGACCTTCCCGATCGAAGGGATCTCGACCGTCGTCGTCGGCCAGGCCGCGAACACCGCGACGAGCTCGCCGACCGACTGGGTCGTGACGCTTCTCCACGAGCACTTCCATCAGCTGCAGGACGCGCAGCCCGGCTTCATGGGGAAAGTCGCCGCGCTCGGCCTCGCCCGCGGCGACGAGACGGGGATGTGGATGCTCGATTTCCCCTTCCCCTACGATTCGCCGCCGGTCGACGAGGCTTACCGCGCCGCGGCGTCGGCGCTGCGCGGGGCCGTCGCGGGCACGGACTCCGCCGTCTTCCTCGCCGCGCGGGCGAAGTTCCGCGCGACGCTTTCGCCGGACGATCTGAGGTACCTCGATTTCCAGCTCTGGAAGGAGGGCGTGGCGCGATACACGCAGGTTCGCGTGGCGCGCTTCGCGGCGTCCGGGTACGAGCCTCTTCCGGACTTCGTGGCGCTGCCGGGGTTCGTGACGTACGGGGCGCTGGCGCGGTCGCTCGTCGACACGATCTCGACCGAGCTCTCGAAGCTCACCCTGCCCGAGGCGCGGCGCGTGGTCGTCTACCCGCTCGGGGCCGGCGAGGCGCTCCTGCTCGACCGCGAGCGCCCGTGCTGGCGCAAGGAATACTTTTCCAGGATGTTTACCCTCGCGCCGGCTTTCGATCGAAAGGATTGCGGGAAGGGGAAGGCCGCGAGAGGATAACGGTCATGACGACACCGGCCGCGAGCCTCCAGGACACCTATGCTCCGCAGAACCGCTGCTTCGGTTGCGGGCCCGCCAACGAGAAGGGGCTTCGGATCAAGAGCTTCGTGGAGGGCGACTCGGTCGTGGCCGAGTGGCGGCCACAGCCCCATCACCTCGCCTTCGAAGGCGTGCTGAACGGCGGCATCTGCGGGGCGCTCCTCGACTGCCACAGCAACTGGGCGGCGACGCACCATCTCATGAAACAGTCCGGCAGTTCCACGCCGCCCTCCACGGTGACCGCGGATTTCCATGTGACGCTGAAGCGGCCCACGCCGATGGACGTGCCGCTGAAGCTGACCGCGCGCGTGATCGATTCGACGGAGGACCGGGCCGTCGTCGAGGCGTCGATCGAGGCCAACGGCAAGGTCACGGCGAGCTGCCGAGGAACCTTCGTGGCCGTCCAGCCGGGCCACCCCGCGTACCACCGGTGGTGAGCGCCCGACTCCTGCGGCGCCTGGCCGCGCTCCTGCTCTGCGCCCTTCCGGCGGCGGCGCTCGCGGGCGCGAGCGTCGAAAAGCGGACCGTGACCTCGCGCGGAAAGAAGCGCACCTACTATCTCTTCGTCCCGGACCGCCTCGCCGCCGACAAGGCCGACAGGAAGGCGCCGCTCCTCGTGACGATCCACGGCTCGACGGCCGACGGCCGCTCGCTCATCGAGCGCTGGAAGACGATGGCCTCCGAGAAAGGGATCATCCTCGCCGGCCCCGACGCGACCGACAGCGCGCGCTGGGCCTCGCCGCAGGACGGTCCGCTGTTCCTGAAGGACGTCGTCGACGACGTCTCCGCCAAGCACCCGGTCGACGGCCGCCGCATGTACCTCTTCGGCCAGTCCGCGGGCGCCGTCTTCGCCCTGCAGATGGCGGTTCTCGAGTCCGAATACTTCGCCGCCGCCGCCATTCACGCCGGCGCCATCAGCTCCGACTACTTCTCGATCTTCGACGCCGCGACCCGCAAGATCCCCCTCGCGATCTACATCGGCACGCAGGACCAGTTCTTTCCGCTCGACGTGGTGCGCGCCACGAGCGAGGCCCTGAAGGCCCGCAACTTCCCCCTGCTCTACAAGGAGATCCCGGACCACCGGCACAGCTACGCCGAAGTCTCCGACCGGATCAACCCCGAGATCTGGGAGTACTTCGAGAGCCATCCCCTCCCGGCCGACCCCCGCTACACGAACTACCGGGACCCCTGAGCCCGGCCGGGCGGTAAGATCGGCCGCACGAACCCCGAAGTCGTCGCCGCGATCGAGAACCTCCACGCCAAACGCATCCTGTCGGACGCGCAGGCGGAGGCCTTCGCTCCGGTCGCGCGCGGGGAGCGCCTCTCCGTGCGGGGCGGGCTGCGACTGCTCCTCTACGGTGGCGTTCTGCTTCTCGCCGGAGGCATCGGGCTCTTCCTGAAGGAGAACCACGAGCGCCTGGGCCCCGCGTTGATCGCCGCGCTCGCCGGAGCGGCCGCCCTCGGCTGCTTCGCCTACGTCGTCCGGCGCGCGCCCGCTTTCTCCTGGGGACCGGTCGCCTCGCCGCACATCGCGGTCGACTACCTGCTGCTCCTGGCGATGCTCGTCTTCGCCGCCGACCTCGCGTACATCGAGGCGCAGTTTCGGCTGCTCGGACCGAACTGGCCCTGGCACCTGCTCATCGTCGCCATCGCGGGCTTCGCGGCGGCTTACCGCTTCGACTCGCGCGCGGTCCTCACGCTCGCGCTGACCTCGTTCGCGGCGTGGCGCGGCGTCTCGGTCGGAATGCCCTTCACGGACGGAGGGGCGGCGACGGGCTCGCCCGGCGCGGTCCGCGCCAACGCGATCGTCCTCGGGCTCCTCTACGTCGCGGCCGGCATCGTCTCCGTGCGCCGCCGACGCAAGGCCCACTTCGAGCCGGTCTGGGTGACGGCCGGCCTCGTCCTCGTCTTCGGCGCGCTGCTGTCCGGCGCGTGGGGGCGCGGAGCCGAGCCCTGGCCGCTCTGGGAGGTCGCGCTCTTCCTCCTCGCGGGCGTCGTCATGACGATCGCCTACCGCCTCCGCCGGCCGCTCGACTTCGCGATCGCTCTCGCCGCCGTCTACGTCGGCGGCCTGCGCGCGCTCGAAGGCCTCATTTCGGGCCCCGGCGACATGCTGATCGTCGCGGCCTGGAGCATCGGGGCACTCGTCGTCCTGATCGCCGCCACACGGCGGTTGCGGAGGACGGAGTGAGGAGCGCCTGGGCCGCGACCTCGCGGGCCGAAGCGGTCCGGGACGCCGCGCGCGGCTGGAAGGGAGCAGGAGCGATCGACCCGTCCGCCCTGGCCGCCATCCAGGCCGAGTATCCCGACACGCGGATCGCCCTCCACAAGGCCTGGCGGGTGCTCGTCTTCGTCCTCGTCACGATCGCGATCGCCGCCGTCTTCTTCGGCGTGTTCCGCGGCTCGGGGGGAATGGTCGCGTCCTGCCTCGTCTTCGGCGCCGCCCTGGCCGCGGCGACGGAGATGGTCCGCGGCTCCCGGCTCTCGGGGACCGGAGCCGACGCCGCCACGGCGTTCTGGGCGACCGGATTCCTGCTCGCGGCGGCCGGCATCTTCCTGACCGACAACCTCCACATGGAAAACGACGGTGCCGTCACCCTGATGCTCTGGGCTGCGGCCCTCCTCGGCGCGCTCGCCGCCTGGCGCTGGGGCTTCTGGTTCTTCGCCGCCGCCGGAACGACGGCCTTCTTCTTCGCCGTCGCCCGGCAGCCCTTCGCCCGCACCGCGTGGATCGTGCTCTCGCTCGCCGCCATGGCCTTCACCTTCCGCCGGCTGGACCGCGCGGCGATCGCTCCGCCGCACCGGTCCGGCCTCGCCGCCGTGTTCGCGGTGTCCGCGGCGGCGCTGTATGCCGCGACCAACCTCTATTCCTTCGACATGCTCGCGCTGGAGCGGATTCGGCTCTCGCTTTCCGGAGGCGCCCGGCTGTCGGCGGCCGGCGCCTCGCCCGTCCGTGTCGTGTCGATCCTCGCGACGGCGGCTTTCCCCGCCGTGTTCCTCGCCTGGGGAATCCGGGCCCGGCGCACGCTGCTTCTCGCCATCGGCATCGTCGCGGCCGCGCTCTCGGTCGCGACGTTCCGGCATTACGTCCCGATCGGGCCGCGCTGGGCGTACCTCGCGGCCTGCGGCGCCGTCCTCGTCGCCGCGGCGCTCTGGGTCCACCGGCGGCTGCGCGAGGCCCCGGGCCGGACGTGGCGCGGCCTCACCGCGGAGCCCCTGTACTCGGACGCCGAGCCCGGCGTGTCGCCGCTCGGCGCCCTCGGCGCCCATCTCGCCGCGCCGGCCGCGCCCCACGAGCCCGACAGCGGCCTCTCGACGGGCGGCGGAGAATTCGGCGGCGGCGGCGCGTCGGGCCAGTACTAGGGGTCAGCGTCTTCCTTTTTTCGGAGGCCCCGGGGATGAACGGACTGTCGCCGCCGATGGAACCGGGGCCCGAAAAAAGAAGACCTGACCCCACCGCGGGCACGTGAGGGGTCGCTTCCGCTGGTTGTCCCTCATTCGAGCACCTGCGCGCAGGACTCCTCGCTCCCGTCGGCGTGTCGAGCGCCGCTCAAAGAGACCCGCTAGTTCCCCTTCAGGATGTCGATCGACCCGTTCGAGTCGGTCAGGGTCAGCGGGCACTTGCCGTCCCCGATGCGCCCGTTGAGGCTCTCGCTCGAGGGCGACCCGGCGATCGAGAGCGGCAACTCGGTCTTGATCTTGCCGAAGGACGTCCTCGCGTCGACCGTGTAGCCCGCGCCCTCCGGGAGGTGGACGGTGATCGGGCCAAATGAGGTCCGCAGGTTGAGCGGCTGACACTCGCCGCCCTTGCCCCCGGCCGCGCGCACCTCGATGCCTCCGTTCGAGTTGTCGACGTCGATCTTGCCGGTCACCTCCTGAAGCCAGACCGATCCGAACGAGGTCCGCACCTGGGCCGCGCCCCGGACTCCCTGGGCTTTGACGGCGCCGTTGGCGTTCTCGACGGTCAGATCTCCGACCACGCGGACCGCTTCCGCCACCCCGAAGCTCGTCTTCAGGTAGGCGCCGCCGAGAACGTCCGTCGCCGACACCGGCGCGTTCTCCGCGATGATGCGGAGGCCCTTCTTCACGTTGGACGCCGAGAGCTTGGCGAAAGAGCCCCGCAGCTCCGCCTTGCCCGCCACGTCGTTGACCGAAATGGCGCCGTTCGAGCACGTCACGGTGAGGTCGCCGCCGATAGCCGACATGACGACGCTGCCGAAGGACGAGCGGACGGTGGCCGTCCCCTTGATCGTGTCCGCGCTGACGGCGCCGTTGGAATTCTCGACGTCGAGCGAAGCCGACAGATTGCGCGCCTCGACGCTCCCGAACGAGTTGGCGACCGACACCGGCCCCTTCGCGTCGTTGACGTTGACCGCGCCGTTGGAGCCGGAGATCGTCAGCCGACCCAGGATCCTCGCCGCCGAGATCGGGCCGAAGCGGTTGCGGACCTGGGCCGCGCCGGCGACGTCGTTGACCGCGATGCCGCCGTTGGAGCCGCTGATCTCGACGTCGCCCGCGTTGGAGGTCAGCTCGATCGCTCCGAAGGCGTTCTCGATCTTCTGGTCGCCGCGCCCGTTGCGGAAGACGATCTTGCCGTTGGCGTTGGCGATCGAGCCCGGGGCCTTGAGCCCCTCGACCGAAACGTCGCCGAACTTGTTCCGCGCCGAGAGGGGCATCGTCTCGGGCAGGATGACGTCGTAGTCGACGGAGTAGGACACGAACCCGGAGCCCGAGAACTTCCACTTCTTCTCGGGATACCGCGTCTTGACCACGATCGCGGCCGCCGTCTCGTCGACCGAGATCGAGATGCCGTCGCCGAACGTCTTCGCCTCGCCGCTCGCCGAGGTCGAGACCGCGACGTGCGCGCGGATCCGAACCTCGGGCAGCGCGTGCGTCGTGATCCGCACCGCCCCCTGGCTGTGATCGATCTCGAAGCGCTGTCCGGGCTTGACGGCGAGCGTCTTCGAGAAGTCGCGCTCGTAATCGTCGCGGGCCTCGCGGCTCGCGGCGGAAAGCGCGGGGGCGAGCGTGGCGAACGCCAGAAGCGCCGCCGCGGCCCATCGGGAAGATCGAGGGATCATGACTTGACCTCTTTCATCAGATCCTGCAGGGTTCGCTGCTTCTCGCGGTAGGCGGCGAGCAGCTCCCGGCGCAGGTGGGTGTTGTAACGGTTCTGTTCGATCGACGACTTCAGGTCGGCGATCGCGGAGTCGAGGACCGCGAGCTTCTCCCGGTAGTTCAGGGCGAGCGGGGAGCTCGCGGCCTGGAGCTTCGGCGCGGCCAGGCGCGACAGCTTCTCGATCGACTCGACGTAGCCCTTCTCGGCCGCTTCGACTTCGTCGGCGGCGGCGTCGGCCAGGATCGGATCGCGGGTCGTCTCCCAGCGGCTGGCCAGCGGATCGCGGCCGCCGCTGTTGCGGAAGACCCAGAGGCCGGCGGTCGCGATCGCGAAGAGCGCGACGAGCGCTCCGGCCGGCAGAAACCGCAGCCAGGAGGTCGACGCCGGGGGCGCCGGCGCGTCGGCCGCCGCCTTCACGGACTCCCCGGCCAGGCGCTGCCGGATCGAGGGCCAGAGCTCGGGCGAGGACCATGCCACCCGGAGCGAGGGCGCCGCCGCCGAGAGCCGGCGCCATTCGGCGAGCTCGCCGGCGCAGGCCGCACATTCCCGGGCGTGCTCTTCGACGGCTTCGAGGAGCTTCGGGTCCGCGCTTTCGAGCGCCCGTTCGAGGTCGCGGCACGAGGCTTTCACGGAGTCTCCGCCGGAAGAAAGGCGCCCGCCGCCGACAGCGTCTTCTGCAGCCGCCGCTTCGCGCGAAAGAGCAGGCCCCGGGAGGCCGCCTCGGGCACGTCGAGGATCTCGCCGGCCTCGCGGTGCGAAAGACCCTCGACCTCGCACAGGAGGAAGGCCGCGCGCTCCCGCGCGTCCAGGCGCGCGAGCGCCGCCGCGATCGCGAGCCGGAGCGGAGGATCGGTGTCGCGGCCCGGTTCGAGGGCGATCGTCGCCGGCAGCGGGCCCTCCGCGCGGCGGCGGTTCTTGCGCATCAGGTCGTAACAGGTGTTGACGAGAATCCGGTAGAGCCAGGTCGAGACGCTGGCGCCGCCGCGAAAGCCCGGCGCGGCCCGGTAGGCCTTGAGCATCGCCTCCTGGACCGCGTCCTCGGCGTCGGCGAAGTTGCCCAGAAGATTGGCCGCGATCGACTTCATCCTGTCTCCGTGCTCCGTGAAGAGCCGCTCGAAGGCGGGCAGACGGCCTGCCCGAAGACCCTCGAGATGCTCCCCTTCGCCGGGCCGGACGTCGCTGCCTGACAGGACGAACTCCTTTGCCGTCTGTGCGATGCGAACGATACACCTGCCTCCGGTCCGGTCGAAGGAACCATTCCCGGCTGCTTGGACGTCGGCCGGGAGCGTTTCGTTCGTGGGGTCAGGTCTTCAAATTTCGGATTTCGCGATGGGATCGGCCCTGGCCATCGAGACCGGAGGCCAAGTTGAAAAACCCGAAAAATGAAGACCTGACCCCCGCTATAAGGGGCCATGCGCCGGGTCGCACTGCTCGCTGCCGTCGTTGCGATCCTGGGCGCCGCGGAAGCCGCGGCCCAGCAGCTCGTCTTCGTCGTCCGCCACGCCGAAAAGATCTCGGACGAGGACGAGCGGCTGTCCGAGGCCGGCCGCACCCGGGCCGCGCGTCTTTCCGCGATGCTCCGGCGCTCGGGGATCACCGCGATCTACTCGACCGACACCGATCGCACGCTCGGCACCGCCCGGCCGCTCGCCGAGGCCCTCGGCCTGAAGATCGCGATCTACGAGACCGGGAAGTGGCCGGACGGCCGGATCGACGCCGTCCCGTTCGTCGAGCGGCTCCGCCGGGAGGCGCCGCGCGGGACCGTGCTCGTCGTCGGCCACAGCAACACGGTCCCGCCGATCCTCTCGGCCCTCGGCTGCGGCGAGCCGGTCACGATCGAGGGCGACGAGTACGACAACCTCTTCATCGTCGTGCCGAAGGAGTCCGGGAAGGCGGCGCTCGTGCGGTTGCGGTACTAGCGGCCTACCAGCCGATCGGCTTGCCCTTGTTCTGCTCGTCGAGCCACTTCTGGAGCGGGGCGAAGTAGTCGCGGATCGCGGTCGCGTCCATCTGCCGCTGGCCGGTCAGCGCCTCGAGCGCGTCGGGCCAGGGGCGGGACTGCCCCATCGCGAGCGTGTCGCGCAGGCGCTTGCCCGCCGCCTCGTTTCCGTAGATCGAGCAGCGGTTGAGCGCTCCCGTGCAACCCGCGGTCTTCGTCAGCGCACGGTGGAACTGGAACTGCAGGATGTCGGCGAGGAAGTAGCGCGTGTACGGAACGCCCGCGGGCACGTGGTACTTCGCGCCCGGGTCGAACGCGTCGCCCGGACGCGCGATCGGCGGCGCGATTCCCTGGTACTTCAAGCGCAGGTCCCAGAACGCCTTGTTGTAGTCGGCGGGCGGAATCTCCCCGGAGAAGACCTTCCACCGCCACTGGTCGATCAGGAGACCGAAGGGCAGGAAGGCCACCTTCTCGAGCGCCTTCTGGAGAAGCAGGCCGATGTCCCGGGATGCGTCGGGGGCCGAGGAGAGGAGGCCGAGCTTCACCAGGTACTCCGGCGTCACCGAGAGCGCGACCGTGTCGCCGATCGCTTCGTGAAAGCCGTCGTTGGCGCTGTCGCGGAAGAGCACGGGCTGCTTGTCGTAGGCACGCTGGTAATAGTTGTGGCCGAGCTCGTGATGCACGGTGACGAAATCCTCGGCCGTGATGTCGATGCACATCTTGATCCGGAGGTCGTCGACGTAGTCGATGTCCCACGCGCTCGCGTGGCAGACGACCTCGCGGTCCTGCGGCTTGACGAACATCGAGCGCTCCCAGAAAGTCTTCGGGAGCGGGTCGAAGCCGAGCGAGCTGAAGAAGCCCTCGCCGTACCTGACCATCTGGCGCGCGTCGGTCTTCCGCGACTTGAGGATCTCGGTCAGGTCGTAGCCGGGATCGGCCCCCCGCGGCGCGACCAGCGGATAAACGTTGTCCCAGGTCTGGGCCCACATGTTGCCGAGCAGATGAGCCGGGATCGGTCCGGTCGCCGGCACGGCGTCGCCGTACTTTTCCCGCAGCTTCCACCGCACGTAAGCGTGGAGCGAGACGTAGAGCGGACGCACCTGCTCCCAGAGCCGGTCGAGCTCGGCCGCGAACGCCTCCGGCGCCATGTCGTACTTCGAGCGCCACATCGCGCCCGTGTCCTTGTAACCGAGCTCCCGCGCGCCCTTGTTGGCAAGCTCGACGTACCGCACGTAGTTGGGCTTGATCGGCGGCGCGATCGCGTGCCAGCCGGCCCAGACGTCGAGGAGCTGCTTCGCGTCGCGTGACGTGGCCATGATCTTCGTGATGTCCTCGAGGTCGAGGCACTTTCCCTCGGGCGGGCAGTACTTGCCCTTGCCGTACATGCCTTCCATCGCGGCCCCGAGCCGCGTCAGCTCCGCCGCCTCGGCCGGGTCCCCGGGCGCCGCGACGGTCAGCGCGAGCTTCAGAAGCTTCAGCTTGCGCGCGGTCTCGGCGTCGACTTCGACGCCGTCGAACCGCGTCGCCTGCTTGGCGTACCGGACTCCGGCCGAGATCGCCTTCTCGTTGGCCTGCGCCGCGAGGATCTCGGTGTCGTCGGTGATGTACGTCGACTTGACCCAGTCGGCGCGGCCCGCGTCGATCCAGAGCCTCAACAGGTCGTGCTCGGCCGCCTCGACGAACTTCTTCGCCTCTTCGGCGGTCGCGGGTCTCGGCGGGGGGCCCTGCGACTGAGCGGCCACGTCAGCGGCCACCGCGAGCCCCAGCGATGTCACAAGAAAGGCCATCAGGCCGGAAATCCGTCTCGTCACGTTTTCCCCCCGCGTTCGGCATCGTTCTCGACACGGAGGGAAATCTACCTCAGCCCGACGGACGGAAGGCGACGTACGTGCCCTGAGTCAAATGACCCTTGCGCCGGCCTCTTCTATCCGATCCGCACGAAGTCGATGAAGCCGCGCTCGACGTCGGTCGAGATGAGCTTGACGCGCAGGCGGTCGCCGACCTCGAGGTCCTCCCAGCCGTGGACGAGCTTGCCTTCGACGGGCGGCTGGAAGATGCGGACCCAGGTCCCCTTCTCCGACGCGCCCGTGACGACGGCGTCGAAGGCCTGGCCGATCCTCTTTTCGAGAAGAAGCGCCGCCGCGGATTTCCGGACCTGCCGCTCGACCTTGTCGGCATCGTCCTCCTGCTCCGTGCAGTGGGTGGCGAGGAAGCCGAGCTCGGCGACGTCGTAGGCCGGCGGCTCGCCCGCGAGCGCGGCCTTGACGAGGCGCTGCGTGATGAGGTCGGGGTATCGGCGGTTGGGCGCCGTCGAGTGCGTGTAGTCGCGGACCGCCAGCCCGAAGTGGCCGATCGGCGCCTGGCCCGGCCGCTCGACGACGTACTCGCCGGCCCCCATCAGCTTGATGATCACGAGCGACAGGTCCGGGAACCGGAGAGGATCGGCCCGCCGCCGCTTGACCAGAAACGCCTCGAGGGCCCGCGCGTCGGGCTCGGCCGGCAGGCGCTCCCCCGCCTGTGCCGCGACGGCGACGATCTTCGACCACCTCTCGGGGGAGCGGACGACGCGGCGGAGCGACGCGATCCCGCGCGACGCGAGGAACCGGGCGGTCACGCCGTTGGCGGCGATCATGAAGTCCTCGATGAGCTCCCGCGCGCGGTTCTTGGGCTGGACCGCGAGGTCCGTCACGGTGTCGTCGACGAAGACCGCGCGGGGCTCGATCGTTTCGAGATCGAGCGCGCCCTCCTCGTGCCGCCGGGTCCGCAGCGCCTGCGCCACCGCGTCCTGGACGCGGAGCTGCTCCGCCGCGCCCGGAGTCGAGTCGACCTTCTCCGGCATCGCCCCGCCCTCGAGCCCGACCGAGACGCTGTCGTAGGCGAGCTTGGCCCGGTTGTGGACGGCCGCGCGATAGAGGTCGGAACGAACGAGCGTTCCGTCCTTCTCGAAATCCATCTCGGCGACGACCGCCCGACGGTCCCGGGCCTCGTTCAAGGACGTCAGGTCGGTCGAGAGCTTCTCCGGCAGCATCGGGAAGATCTCCGCCGCCGTGTAGATCGAGGTCGTGTTCGTGCGCGCATGCTCGTCGATGGACGAGCCCTTCGGAACGAGCGCGTCGACGTCGGCGATCGCCACGAAGATGCGCGTGCCTCCGCCGGGAAGGCCCTCGGACACGGTCAGCTGGTCGAGGTCGCGCGAGTCGTCGTTGTCGATCGAGATCCAGAGCCGGTCGCGCAGGTCCCGGATGCCGGCGCCCGAGGGAAGCGCGGGCCCGCGGATCGCGGAAAGCTCCGCGAGCACGTCGCGCGAGAAGTCGGGAGACAACCCCCGGTCGACCATCGCCTGCCGGGCGATCGCCTTCAGGTCCGCGCGGTCGTGCCGCCCGGTGCGCGGCTTGCGTCGATCGAGCCCGCTGCGTCGGTCGCGTTCCACGCGGCGGAGTTTACGCGAGGGCCGATTCGGCCGCGGGCACTATGATTTCGCCGTGACCGCGGCAGCCGCGCCAGCCCCCGCCCGCTCCGCGCGGTTCTACGCCTTCGTGTCGATCGCCGCGGCGGTCGTGACGATCGCGTTGAAGCTCGCGGCCTGGAAGCTGACCGGCTCGGTCGGCCTCCTCTCGGACGCCGCGGAGTCCGTCGTCAACCTCGTCGCCGCGCTGATCGCCCTGTGGGCGCTGACCGTGGCCGCGAAACCGCCGGACCAGAAGCACGCCTTCGGGTACACGAAGGCGGAGTACTTCTCGAGCGGCGTCGAGGGCTTTCTCATCATCGCCGCGGCGGCCGGCATCGTGGTCGCCGCGTGGGAGCGCTGGCAGACGCCGCAGCCCCTGACCGACGCGTGGCTCGGCGTCGGCGTGTCCGTCGTCGCCTCCGCGATCAACGGGTCGGTCGCCGTGATGCTTCTGGCCGCGGGACGGAGGCTGCGGTCGATCACGCTGACCGCCGACGCGCACCACCTGCTGACCGACGTCTGGACCTCGGCGGGCGTCATCGTGGGGATCGCTCTCGTCGCGCTGACGGGCTGGGTCCGCCTCGACCCTCTCATCGCCGCCGCCGTCGCCGTGAACATCGTCTGGACCGGCTGGAGGCTGGTGCGCGACACGGGCCTCGGGCTCATGGACTCTTCGCTTCCGGAGGACGAGCGCAAGGCGGTGACCGAGGCGCTCGCTCCGTTTCAGGAGCAGGGCATCCTCTTCCACGCGATCCTGTCGCGCGTGGCTGGCCGCCGCCGCTTCGTGACGATGCACGTTCTCGTGCCCGGCACGTGGACCGTGCAGAGGGGCCACGACCTCTGCGAATCGATCGAGGCGGCCGTTCGCGAGACCCTTCCCGGCTCCCACGCGATCACGCACCTCGAGCCGCGCGAGGACCCCGTCTCCTGGGACGACCGCGGGCTCGACCGGCCCTCGCCGGAAGTCAGTCCCGGAGCGCGGCCGGCAGGGTGACGACGTCGACGAGCCCCGCGCAGCCGTAGAGCGCGGGGAGCACCTTCGACGGCGGGTGCCGGCGCCGCAGGTCCGCGACGACCTCGGTCCCGGCGCGGTAGGCGGGCAGGTTCATGCGGCCGAAGAGCGGGTGCCTGCCCCAGGCGTCGGCGAACTTGCCCGCGCGCTCCTCGGAGACGAGGCAGTCGCGGCGGAGCGAAGCGGCGATCTCGTCGGCGGGCGCGCCTTCGCCCCAGGTCCGGTACGAAGCCTGGTTCTTGGCGTCGTCCTGGAGGTGCGCGAGCCAGAGGCCGATCTGGAGGTCCGCGTCGGGAACCTGCTCGACCTCGGTCAGGCCCATCGCCATCAGGACCGCGTTGTTGCCGATGCCCTCGGCGAGCGTTCCCCAGCGTGTGTTCATCGCGAGGATCGTGGCCTCGAAGCCGACCCGGCCCCGCACGTAGAGGCCCTGCATCAGGGCCCCCGTCGTCACGTGCCCTGGCACGACCTCGTGGCCGACGAGCTGCTCGAACTCCGGGACCGAGATCTGAAGCGAGGCGTTGATCTCGTAGGTCGCCTCGTACTGCGGCGAGCCGTCGGCGTTGCGCGCGCGCCCGATGTAGTTCATGAAGCCCGAGAACCATGCGTCCTGGATCGGGACGAACGTCATGTTCGAGCGCGGGACGTCGCGGAGGTCCGCCGGCAGGTGCGGCGCGAGATGCTTCGTCGTGCCGGCGTCGAAGCGGGCGATGAAGGCGTTCGCGAGCGTCGCGATCGTCTTCGGGGGCACCATCCGCTCCCTGCGCCAGGCGTCGACCGCGGCGAGGAGCTCGCCGCCCGTCTTCGACGGGTGGCCGGCGCGGGCGAGGAGCTCCGCAAGCCGGCGGCGCTTTTCCTCGGGCCGGGAGGGTTCGGGCGGCCGGCCGGTCGCCGCGACGACGCAGCGCTCGTACGGCACGGCCGGGCCTCGCCGCAAAAGTTCCATCGAGAGGTCCCACATCGCCGACAGACACTGCGAGAGGCCGTCGTAGAACGCGCCGCGCAGGCCCGGAAGCGTCTCGCCCGCCGCCGCGACCGCGTCGATCGCCCCTTTCACGTCGATCGCGGCGAGGTAGGCGTCGACCGCGGCGCGGTCGGGCTCTTTGGCCGCGACGCCGCCGGCGGACCGGAGACGCGCCGCCGCGGGGTGCGTGTACGCCTCGGGCATCGGCTCGTCCGAGAACCACGAGTCGACGACGGCCCGCCCGGTTCCCGACGGGTTCATCACGTCCCCGCCCCAGAGCGTGTCGATCCCGAGGAGGGCCGTCGCCGTGAGCGCTCCGAGCCGGTCGGTCAGGCGGGCTTCTCCTTCTTCATGGAGCCGAACCAGAGGTAGAGACACAGCAGGACGAAGCCCGCCGCGCTCACGGTCTGGGACACCGGATCGATGTCGTAGAAGGGCAGCTTGATCAGGTCCTCGCGGAACCCGGGTACGACGCGCAGCCCCGCGCCGAAGACGCCGCCGAGCGCCCCGCCGGCCATCAGGCCCGACGCGATGATGATCGCCCGCTCGCGCATCGAGCGGCCGGGCGCGCCGCCGACCGATTCGGAGCGCTTGTTGACGAAGTGCGAGATGACTCCTCCGACGAGCGCCGGCGTATTGAGCTCGAGCGGCAGGTACATCCCGAGGGCGAAGATCAGCGGCGGAACCTGGAGCATCTCCATGGCGACGGCGATCATCGCGCCGGCGCCGAAGAGGATGTAGGCGACCGGCTGGCGGCTCATGAAGCCCTCGACGAGCGCCTTCATGATCGAGGCCTGCGGGGAGGCCAGGACCGGACGCAGGTCGCCCGGCGCGGACTCGCCGAACTGGAAGGTCTTCGCGAGGAGCACGATCACCAGGCCGACGACGACCGAGGAGACCAGCACGCCGTAGAACTTGACGCGCTCCTGGACGGCGGGGGTCGACCCCAGCCAGTAACCGGTCTTCAGGTCCGTGATCGTCTGGCCGGAGACCGACAGCGCCGTGCAGACCATCCCGGCGATCGCCATGACGAAGAACATGCCCGTCCGCCCCGACACGCCGAACTCGAGGAGAATCAGCGACGAGATGATGATCGTCAGCATCGTCATTCCGGAGACCGGGTTGCGCGCCGTCGTCGCGATCGCGTTGGCCGCGACGGAGGTGAAGAAGAACGAGAACACCATCGTCAGCCCGAGGCCGATGAGGACGACGACGGACGTCGCGTCGAGATTGCCCAGGAAGATCGCGACGGCCACGGTCGACACCACGACGCCGACCAGGATCTTCATGATCGCCATGTCCCGGTCGGTCCGCTCCAGCCCTTCGGCCTCGCCGTGGCGGAAGGCTTTGGCGGCGATCGAGAACGAGCCGGCGACGATCTTGAGCGACTTGATGATGCCGAAGATGCCCGCGGTTGCGATGGCCCCGACGCCCATGAAGCGGACGTAGGCGCGGTAGATGTCCGTTCCGGTCATCTCGGCGATCGGAAGGGTGCCCGGGTAGACGACCGCGTCCGGGAACTTCCGGCCGATGAACCAGATCAGCGGCACGAGCACGAAGTTCGACAGCACGCCGCCCGCGCAGAGCAGCGTCGAGGCCCGCAGGCCCATTACGTAGCCGAGGCCGAGAATGAAGGCGACGGCGTCGAAACGCAGGACCATGCGGGCCTTGACCGCCAGGTCGTCGAAGACCTTCAGGAACCGGAAATCGACGAACTCCTTCCAGACCTGGAAGGTCGTCACGAAGAAGTCGTACACGGCGGAGATACCGGTCGCCTGGAGAAGGAGCTTCGCCTGCGAACCGCCCTTCTCGCCGGTGACGAGGACCTCGGTGATGGCCGTCGCCTCGGGGAAGGGGAACTGCCCATGCATGTCCCGGACGAAATAGCGGCGAAGGGGAATGATGAACAGCACCCCGAGGGCGCCGCCGGCGAGGCAGATGAAGATCGTCTGCCAGGGATGGGGATCGAGCTTCAGGATGTAGAGAGCCGGCAGCGTGAAGATCGCGCCGGCGACGACCGACGCCGACACGCCCCCGATTCCGGTGATGATGACGTTCTCGAGAATCGATGAGCGGCGGCCGTAGACGCGCGCCAGGCCGATCGCCAGAATCGAGATCGGGATGGCGGCTTCCATGACCTGCCCGACCTTGAGCCCGGAATAAGCCGATGCCGCGGTAAAGATCGCGCAGAGAAAGAGGCCCCACAGGACCGAGCGCCACGTCGCCTCGGGGAGGTTCGCGGAGGCCGGCACGACGGGCTGATAGACCTCGCCGGTCGCGAGAGGCCGGTAGGCGTTCTCCGGCAGCGACTGGGTCTCGGACGCGACTCCCTCCATCGGCCCTCCCGCGGCGGTTGGGCTATCGTGTCCGGACGGTGCCCGCCGCAAAACTCCGCGGATCTTACCGGAGTCGGGCCGGGCGAAGGAGGGCCGGGGCGTGAGCATGAGCGCGAGCGAAGCGGCGGGCCGGGGCTGGGCTCTCCTCTTTGCCCGCGGCGTGCTGGGCCTGATCTTTTTCATGGCCGGTTTCTGGAAGGTCTTCCGCCTGACGCCGGTCGTCCACGCACACCGCTGGTTCGTCGATCCCTACGCCGACACGTTTCTCCCGGCCTGGTCGCTCTGGGCGACCGGCGTGACGATCCCCTTCGTCGAGCTCATCGGCGGGGCGCTGATGCTCGTCGGCTGGCGGGTGCGCGAGGCTTCGATCGCGCTCGGCGGAGTGCTCCTCGTCGTCACGTTCGGTCACTTGCTCAAGGAGCCGCTCTACGAGTTTCACACGCACGTCATCCCGCGCCTCGCGCTGCTCGTCTTCGTCCTGATGCTTCCCCGCGATGCCGACCGTTTCTCGCTCGACGCGCTTCTGGCGCGGCGGGCCCGCGCATGAAAGGAGCTCTCGTGAAGAAACCCCTGCTCGCCCTCGCCGTCCTGCTCATCTCGTCGATTGCCGCGGCCCAGGCGACCCGTCACCCGGCGCCGGGGACGCCCCCGCCGAGCGACGCCGCTCGGCGCCCGGGGGCTCCGCCCGCTGGCGACGGCGCTTCGATCGATTCCATCCTCGCGGCCCTCTACGCATCGGTCAGCCATCCCGACGGTGCCGAGCCCGACTGGGCGCGGATGCGCGGGGTGATGCTCTCCGTCGGCATGTTCATCCCGCCCAAGCGCCCGAAGGAGGAGATGTTCACGGTGCTGGACGTCGACGGCTTCCGCGACCGGGTGCGCAAGGGCGCCGCCGAGGCGAAGGAGAAGGGGACCTCGACCGCCTTCTACGAGAAGGAGGTCGCGCGCCGGCTCGACTGCTTCGGCAACGTCTGCCAGGCCTTCTCGACCTACGAGGCGCGCCGCGCGCCGTCGGACGAGAAGCCGTTCGTCAGCGGAATCAACAGCATCCAGATCATCAACGACGGCGAGCGCTGGTGGGTGGCCTCGGTCGTCTGGGACGTCGAGCGGCCCGGCAATCCGATCCCCGACCAGTACAAGCCGAAGTAGAGGGCTCCCTCGCAGGGCGCGTTCGATCCGCGCAAGGAGGACACCATGGGCCGGATCAACTTTTCCCGCGTCGTTCTCGGCGGCGTCCTGGCCGGCATTCTGATCAACATCTCCGAGTACCTGCGCTACGACGTGGTCATGCGGGGAGAGTACGAGTCCGGCATGCGGGCGCTCGGCAAGGGACTGCCCCAGGGCGGCGCGGTCACCGCCGTCTGGACGTTCTGGGGATTTGCGCTCGGGATCGCCGCGGTCTGGCTCTATGCCGCCATCCGGCCGCGCTTCGGCGCCGGCGCCGCGACCGCCGTCCGGGCCGGTGTCGCGGTCTGGTTCTTCACGTCGCTTCTCGCGATCATCGCCATGCGGGCGATGGGCCTCTTCGGGATCTCGGCGCTCGCGCTCGTGTGGACGCTCGTCGAGTGCGTCGCCGCGACGCTCGCCGGCGCCTGGCTCTACCGCGAGACGGACTGATCCGTCAGGCGAGCGCCTGGCGGAAGTCCTCGACGAGGTCGTCCGGGTGCTCGAGGCCGACGGAGACCCGCAGGAGGTTCGGCGGCGTCGGCGAGCCCGCGCCCTCGCTCGAGGCCCGGTGCTCGAGAAGGCTCTCGGTCCCGCCGAGACTCGTCGCGTTGACGAAGATCTTCATGCGCGAGGCCGCGCGGAGGGCGCCCTCGCGGCCGCCCCGGATCCGCACCGACAGCATCCCGCCGAAGGCGCTCATCTGCCGCCGCGCGATCGCGTGCCCGGCGTGCGAGGGCAGCCCCGGGTAGTGCACCGCCTCGACGGCCGGGTGCGCCTCGAGGGCCCGGGCGAGTGCGAGGGCGTTTTCGGAGTGGCGCTCCATCCGGCAGGCCAGCGTCCGCAGGCCCCGGAGCACGAGCCACGAGTTGAAGGGCGCCGCCACCGCGCCGAGGATGTACCGCACCTCCTCGGCCTTCTCGAAGGTCTCGTCCTTCCGCCGGAAAACGAGGGCCCCGCCCTGCACGTCGCTGTGGCCGCCGAGGTACTTGGTCGTCGAGTGGAGGACCGCGTCGCCGCCGAGGTCCAGCGGGCGCTGCAGGGCCGGCGTCGCGAAGGTCCCGTCGACGACGAGCTTCGCGCCCGCCCGGCGCGCGATCTCCGCGAGCCCGGCGAGGTCCGCGATCTTCATCAGGGGATTCGACGGAGTCTCCGCCCAGATCAGCCGCGTCGCGGGCGTCGTCGCGGCCGCGACGCGCGCGAGGTCGCCCATGTCGACGGCGGACGCCGTCATGCCCCAGCGTGGAAGAAACTCCTCGGCCATGTGCCGGAAGCCGTAGTAGACGTCGTCCGGGAAGAGCACGTGCGATCCCGGCGGCATCGCCTGGAGGTAGGCCGCGCCGGCCGCGAGACCCGACGCGAACACGAGCGCGCCCTCGCCGCCCTCGATCGCCGCGAGGGCCTCGGCGAGCAGGCTCTGCGTCGGGTTGGATTCCCGGATGTAGATGTGCCCGCCCGGGCGCTCGGCCGCCGGGCCGTGCTCGAAGGTCGTCGAAAGGTGGATCGGCGGCGCGACGTCGAAGGTCGTCCGGTCGCGGGCTCCCCCGGCGTGGACGGCGAGCGTTTCGAATTTCATGAGGCTTCCCCCTTCCGGGTCACGGTTTCCGTCTTCCCTTGTACACGCCGTCCGGCTGGACGACGAGGATCTCGTCGACTTTCCCCTTGCGTCCGGCGCGAACCGGACCGAGTCGCCGGTCAGCTCGCGGAAGCGGAACTCGACGCCGGGGCAGGGAAGCTCGATCGAGCCCTCCCACCTCCCCGCCGCCGACGGTGTCTCCGCCCGGAGGACGAAGCCAACCGCGACGAGAACGGTCAGGGCGAACGCGAATCGGCGCTTCATGGATCCCCCGGTTTGCGCGCAACTCTCTCACGGTAGGACGCTTGCAAGCCACGGAATCCGCGCCGCCGATCGGAACGTACTCCGGGTGAAACCGGCGAGGCCCGCCGGAATCTAAGGCTGTCCGGCAGGGTTCTCGCCGGAGGAGGATTCACACCCTTGAAAACCCGGTGGCTCGCGATTTTGAGTCTCGGTCTCGGCCTCGACGTCCTGGCCGCGCCGGCGCTCGCCGCGCCCAACGAGAAGGCCATCTTCGCCGGAGGCTGCTTCTGGTGCGAGGAGAGCGCGTTCGAGGACCTGCCTGGCGTGGTCTCGGCCGTCTCGGGTTACACCGGCGGCCGCACCGCCGACCCGACCTACGAGCAGGTCTCGACCGGCATGACCGGCCACGCCGAGTCGGCGGAGATCACGTTCGACCCGGCGAAGATCTCCTACGAGGGGCTGCTCCAGGTCTTCTGGCACAACATCGATCCCACGCAGTCGGACGGCCAGTTCTGCGATCACGGCTCGCAGTATCGCTCCGCGATCTTCTACCTGAACGACGCGCAGAAGCGGGCGGCGGAGGCCTCGAAGGCGAAGCTCGAGCAGGACCCGCGGTTCCGCGGGAAGATCGCGACGCAGATCGTGCCGGCCTCGAAGTTCTATCCGGCCGAGGAGCACCACCAGAACTACTGCAAGGTCAATCCGCTCCGCTACAAGATGTACGCCGCGGGCTGCGGCCGCGCGGCGCGTCTCAAGGCGATCTGGGGCGACGACGCCGGGAGCCACCCGTGACGCGCGCGATGCTCGGCGCGTTCGCGGCGGTTCTCGTGCTCGGCGCAACACTCGCCGCGACCCTCGCGCCGTCCCCCGCTCCGACGCCGGATGCCCGCGCGACCTCGACGCCGCGCTGGACGGGGACCGGCCGGTTTCAGAAGCCTTCCAGCGACGAGCTCCGAAAGCTCCTGACGCCGCTCCAGTACGCCGTCACCCAGCAGGAGGGCACGGAGCGCGCGTTCTCCAACGAGTACTGGGACAACAAGCGGGCCGGCATCTACGTCGACATCGTCTCGGGCGAGCCGCTCTTCTCCTCGCTCGAGAAGTACGACTCGGGGACCGGCTGGCCGAGCTTCTGGAAAGCCCTCGAGCCGGCGAACGTCAAGACGGGCGCGGAGCTCTCGTTGATCATGCCGTACGCGGAGATCCGGTCGGCCAACGCCGACTCTCACCTCGGCCACGTCTTCCACGACGGACCGAAGCCGACCGGGCTGCGCTACTGCATGAACTCGGCGGCGATGCGGTTCATCCCGGCCGAGGACCTCGAGAAAGAAGGCTACGGGCAGTACAAGGTGCTGTTCGAGAAACCGAAGCAGTAAGCAGTAAGCAGTAAGCAGGGTACGAAAGAGGGCGGCCTCCCGCCTCCTGCCGTCCTGCCGTCCGCCGCCCTTACGGCGACAGTCCCGGCTCGTAGTTCTCGACGAACTCGAGAAAGCGGATCGTCTCGAGCATGTCCTTGCCCCGGAACCGGATCGCGTGGGCGTCGGTGCGCTCGACGATCGGCAGGTAAGACAGGACCTCCGACGGCCGGTAGTTCTTGAAGCGCAGGTCCAGGATGATGGGCGCCTTCACCTCGTAGACCTTCATCGACGCGAGGCGGCCGAGCGCCGCTTTCGCGGCCGCGCGGATCCGGTCGCAGCTCGCTTCGGGCGTCAGCGTCCGGGCCGAGTGGAAGCCGGCGTTCCACTTGACGACGGCTCCTTCGATCGGCCCGAGCAGGGCCTGCGCTTCCTTCACGGCCGCGTCGTCGCCCGAGATCATCGCGACCGGAACGTGGAAGTGCCCCGCGATCGCGGCGTTCAGGCCCGCCTCCAGCACGGAGACGCCGTTCAACCGGACATCCGCGAGGGTCGCCGAGGACATCGTGTGCGCGCGCACGCCCTGCGGATTGGTGGTCGAGGCGTGGTAGCCGACGAAGAGCACCGCGTCGAAGCTCGCGTCGATCCCCTCCATCATCGCGAGCGGGCGCGGCCACGACCGGACGATCTGCACGTCCTTCGGAAAGCGCTCGATCAGGAGGTTCTCGCCGTTGCCGTGCGAGTCGGAAACGAGGATCTCCGTCGCGCCCGCGGCGCGAGCGCCGTCGATTGCCGCCAGGACTTCGTCGGTCATGAACCCGCGGAACCGCTCGTACTCGAAGCCCTGGGGGCCGAGCTGGTCGCCCGTCACGACACCCGCGACGCCTTCCATGTCGGCCGAGATGTAGACCTTGAGCTTCGTCTGCGCGGCGGCCGGAAGCGCCGCGGCGAGCGCCGCGACGAGGGCCGCAGCGGTCCGGCCGCCCTTCATCGGCCGCCCCCGCCGCCGACGCCCGGAGGCTCGGGCTTCGACGGCATCGCGAAGCGCGAGTCGTCGATCGGCACGTTCAGCTCGATCTTCTCGAACTTCAGCGACTGCGTCTGGTCGACGCCGGACGCCGACGCTTCGAAGGAGTGCGGAAGCATCAGGCCCGACACGTCGCGGTAGTCGCCGATCGTGCTGCGGATCTCGACGTCCTTGCCGTCGACCGACCGCTTCGTCACGGCGAGGATCTGAAGGTAGGTCTTGGCGTCGAGGTACACGTCGCGCGTGTCGCCGGTCTTGCGCTTGATCCTCAGGCGCCAGGCGTCGACGTCCCCCTCGATCTTCTCGCGGCCGACGACCTCGATCGTGTTGCCCTTGGCGGCGGCGTCGACGAGCGGCCCGTCGATGTCGGCCTGGAGCTCGATGTCCGCCGTCTCGGACGGCGACATCTTCTGGGGCTGGGTGACGCCGGCGAACGGCATGAGCATCCAGGCGGTCTTCCCGTCGTAAGCCTGCACGGCGGTCTGACCCTCGAAGGTGAATTCCCAGCGCGTCATCGAGGGGCGCTTGATTTCGAGCACCGTCGGGAGGGTCTCGTCGGCCAGCTTCATCTTGCCGGTCATCCGCATCGACTGGATCGACTTGATCTTCTCGAGGCCGCCCCGCGCCTGGATGCTCCGGGCGACGAGCTCGTCGGCGGTCGGCTTCTCCGTCTGCGCCGCGAGCGCCCCGGCGATCCCGAGCGCGGCGAGAAGCGCGGCCGTTCGTTTCCGTTTCATGGGGACCTCCCGTTGGCGGGGACTCTACCCCACGGCACGATAGGCTTTGGCCCATGCCATCGATCGAAGACCTCCCGACCCCGTCGGTCCTCGTCGACCTCGACGTCCTCGAGTCGAACGTCCGCGGCATGCAGGGCCGCGCCCGGGAGGCGGGCCTGAAGCTGCGTCCCCACGCCAAGACGCACAAGTCCCCGGAAGTCGGGAGGCTGCAGATCGCTTCGGGCGCCGTGGGCCTCACGCTCGCCAAGACGTCCGAGGCCGAGGTCTTCGCGTCGCTCGGATTCGAGGACATCTTTCTCGGCTACCCGATCTACGGCGCGGACAAGGCCCGGCGGCTCCTGGCGCTCGCGGACCGCATCCGTCTCGCCGTCGGCGTCGACAGCGAAGCCGGGGCAAAGAGCCTCGGCGACGTCTTCCACGCCGCGGGGCGGCGGCTCCCGGTGCGGCTCAAGATCGACTGCGGATACCACCGCGTCGGTGTCGCGCCCGAGGAGGCCGTCGTCATGGCGCAGCGGATCGCGGCGCTCCCGGGAGTCGAATTCGCCGGCGTCTTCACGCACGGCGGGCAGGGCTACGCGGGACGCACCCCCGAAGAAGTCGCCGAGGCCGGCCATCTCGAGGGTCGCGTGGTCGCCGCGGCGGCCGAGGCGATCCGGTCCGCCGGGCTTCCCGTCGGCGAGGTGTCCCTCGGCTCGACTCCGACCGCGCGCGCGGGGATGTCGGAGCGCGGGGTCACCGAGACGCGGCCCGGGACCTACGTCTACAACGACTTCTCGCAGGTGCAGCTCGGAAGCTGCCGGCTCGAGGACTGCGCCATGACGATCGTCGCAACCGTGGTCAGCTCTCCCGCGCCGGACCGCGCCGTCGTCGACGCCGGCTCGAAGACCCTTTCGAACGATCCGCTGCGGCCGGAGGGCCCGGGCCACGGAGCGATCCTCGGCCGCCGCAGCCGGCTCGCGCGCCTCTCCGAGGAGCACGGCGTGATCGCGGTCGAGCCGGGCGAGTCCTTCGCCGTCGGCGAGCGCGTGCGGATCCTGCCCAACCACGCCTGCATCGTGTCGAACCTGCACGACCGCCTGGTCGCCGTCCGCGGCGGGCGGGTCGAGGGGCAGATCACGGTCGCGGCGCGGGGCTGCGTCCAGTAGGACCCGGCCCGCCATCCGCGCGCGAACGCGTGGTCCGATATACTTGACTAGTTAACTATTGACATGTAATGTACCTGAGTGATGCGGGAACGTTCGAGCGCCCTCGCCCGGGAGATCCGGCAGAAGAAGCCGTTCCACTCGGCTCGCCAGGAGGCCGCGCTCGGGCTGCTCAAGACCGTCGATCGGCTCCGGGCGCGCATGGCACGGGTGCTCGAGCCCTGGGGCGTCACGGATCAGCAATACAACGTCCTGCGCATCCTGCGCGGCGCGGGTGCGGAGGGGCTGCCGACCCTCGACATCGCGGACCGCATGGTCGAGCACGCCCCGGGAATCACGCGCCTCCTCGACCGGCTCGAGGCCAAGAAGCTCGTCACCCGCGAGCGATGCCGGAAGGACCGGCGGCAGGTGCTCTGCACGCTCGCCCCTGCGGGAAAGCGGCTGCTTTCGCGCATGGACGCGCCCATCCGACGCGCCGACGACTCGCTGGCGATGCTCACGGACGCGCAGCTCGCGACGCTCATCCGCATTCTCGACACGATCCGCGCCGGCCTCTCGGCCGATGATCCTCCCACGGACCAGGCCGACCAGGCCTCGTCTTCCAACGCTCGAAAGGAGTAACACCGATGCCCCGTTCGTTCCGCTCGTTCGCCTCGCTTCTCGTCCTGCTCTTCGCCGCCTCGGCGCCCCTCATCGCGGCCGACACCTACACCGTCGACAAGAACCACTCCGACGCCAGCTTCCGGGTCCGGCACTTCGCCTCCAAGGTCCGCGGCAACTTCGGCGACTTCGAGGGCGCGATCCAGGCCGATCCCGCCAGGCCCGAGATGTCCTCGGTGGTCTTCACGATCAAGACGGCCTCGATCAGCACCAACAACCCCGACCGCGACAAGCACCTCCAGTCCCCGGACTTCTTCGACGCCGCGAAGTGTCCCGAGCTCTCCTTCAAGAGCTCCAGGATCGTCCCGGCCGGCAAGGACAAGTACACCGTGACGGGGATGCTCACGATGCACTGCGTCTCGAAGGAGGTGACCCTCCCGGTCGAGTACCTCGGAAGCACCAAGGACCCCTGGGGCAACGAGCGCGCGAGCTTCGAGGTCACGACGACGTTGAACCGCAAGGACTGGGGGATCAACTGGAACAAGGCGCTCGACGCGGGCGGGTTCATGCTGTCCGACGACGTCGAAGTCACGGTCAGCCTGGAAACCGTCAAGAAGAAGGCCGAGGCGGCCGCCCCGGCCAAATGACTCGTTTCGTCTCCACCGGTCCGAGGGCGGCCCCGCGGCCGCCCTCGCCTTTTCCGGACAACTCGCTCCCGGAAGCCCCGCCTGGCATCCCGACTCCGCGCGGGACGTGCTCAAATTCGGACGGAGGCGGCGGTAAAGTTCCCCTCATGAAGACCACAGTCGCCGCGCAGCGTCCCCGGACCGCCGAGGAAAGAACCTCCCGGAAGCGGACCGTCCGGCCATCCGCCGCGGCGGGTTTCGCGCTCGTTCACGCCGCGGCCCTCGGCGTCGTCGTCGTCGGCTTCTCCTGGTGGGGCGTGGCCCTGTGCCTCGCCTCCTACTACCTGAGGATGTTCGCGATCACGGCCGGCTTCCACCGGTACTTCAGCCACCGCGCGTACCGCCTGGGGCGCGTGCCGCAGTTCCTGCTCGCCTTCCTCGGGCAGACGGCGGCGCAGAAAGGCGTCCTCTGGTGGGCCTCCAACCACCGCCATCATCACAAGTACTCGGACCGGCCCGAGGACATCCACAGCCCGCTCCAGGGCGGGATCTGGTGGAGCCACATGGGCTGGATCCTTTCGCCGGACTACGTCGAGACCGACCTGTCGCGGGTCCCGGACCTGGCGAAATACCCGGAGCTGAAGTGGCTCGACCGGCACCAGTACGTGCCGACGGCCCTCTACGCCGTCGCGCTCGCGCTCGCCTTCGGTCCGGTCGGTCTCTTCTACGGCTATTTCCTCTCGACCGTCCTCCTCTGGCACGGCACGTTCTCGATCAACAGCGTGATGCACGTCTTCGGCCGCCGTTCGTTCGCGACGACCGACGACTCGCGCAACAGCTTCCTCCTCGCGCTCGTCACGATGGGCGAGGGTTGGCACAACAACCACCACTGGGCGCAAGGCTCGGCGGCCCAGGGATTCCGCTGGTGGGAGGTCGACGCGAGCTACTACCTCCTGTGGCTCGGCGAAAAGCTGGGGCTCCTGCGCGACCTGCACCGCCCGCCGCAGCACTGGCGCCAGGCGGCGCGCGAGGCGGCTCGGACCGGCCGCGCCTTCTCCTCCGCCCGCCTGCACGTCGAGGTGAAAACCCTGACCGCGCGCTGGGGAGAGCTGCACGCGTCCGTGCGCGTCACGGCGCACGACGCGCTCGCCGAGCTCGAGGCCGCGCGCCTGCGCGCCGCGGCGCGGCTCGAGCACCTCCACGCCGAAGCCGCCGCGGCCGGGGCGCGGGCGGGCCGGCGCCTCGAGGAGATCCACCGCGAAATCGAGAAGGCCCGCGCGCACCTCCTCGAGATCCTGCAGCGCCTCGTCGCGACGGCCGAGTCCCTCGGCCTGCCGGACGCTCAGACGGGATAGCTCGCGCGGACGCAGGCCAGCCGATGACGATTTTCCGGGAGCTCTTCTTTCGAGGCCTCGAGCGGATCCGGGACGGCCGGCTGGAAGTCTTCCTTCCCGGCGGCGGCGTCCGCGCCTTCGGCGACCCGGCCTCGCCCCTCCGCGCGGCCGTCGAGATCCGGGACGCGGCCGCGTTGACCCGGTTCGTTCTCGGCGGCGACATCGCGTTCGGCGAAACGTATGCGGAGGGCCTCTGGACCTCGCCGGACCTCCCGTCGGTCGTGCGCCTGGCGGTCCGCAACATCGACGCGTTCGACGCCGGCCTCCGCGCGGCCTCGGCGCTCTCCCGCTGGGGGGCGCGGCTGCGGCACCGGCTCCGCCGGAACACCCTCTCGGGCAGCCGCCTGAACATCTCCTACCACTACGACCTGGGCACGGACTTCTACTCCCTCTTCCTCGATCCCACCCTGACCTACTCCTGCGCGCTCTTCGAGTCGCCGGGCCTCTCCCTCGAAGAGGCACAGGTCGCGAAGTTCGACCGCATCGCGCGGATGCTCGAGCTGTCGCCGGGCGACCGGCTCCTCGAGATCGGATCGGGCTGGGGCTCCTTCGCGCTGCATGCGGCGCGACACTACGGCTGCCGAGTCACCACGACGACGATCAGCCGATCCCAGCACGACCACGTCCGCGAGCGGCTCGCGCGCGAAGACGCGGGCGGCCGCGTCGAGCTCCTCTTCGAGGACTACCGCCGGCTGACAGGCCGGTACGACAAGGCGGTGTCGATCGAGATGTTCGAGGCCGTCGGTCTCGGCTACTACGACGACTACTTTTCCTCCGTCGACCGGCTCCTCGAGCCGGGAGGATCCTTTCTGCTGCAGACCATCTGGATGAACGAGGCGCGCTTCCCCGGCTACCACGCCGAGCCCGATTTCATCCAGCGCCACGTCTTCCCCGGCAGCGAGCTCGCCTCGCTCGCGGAGATCCGCCGTTCGCTCGCGCGCGCGACGGCCTTCTCGGTCGCCCGGATCGAGGAGATCGGCGACCATTACGTCGCGACGCTGACGGCCTGGCGCCGTGCCTTCCTCGGCGCGCGCGACCGCGTCCGCGCGCTCGGGTTCCCCGAGACCTTCATCCGGATGTGGGACTACTACCTCGCTTACTGCCAGGGCGCCTTCGCGGAGCGCTACATCGGCGACGCCCAGGTCCTCCTGGCGAAGGCGGCCGTCTCCCCCGTCCGGCCGTCCCACCGGGCCGGCGCGCAGCGGAGAAGCGCGTGAAGGCCGGTCGGACACTTGCCATCGCGGCGGTCCCGGGCGCATGCCCGGCGTGACGGCCCGGGCATGAGGCTGCGGGAGCTCGCCCGGTCGAGGCTCCTGCGGCCGATCCTCGAACAGCTCACGCAGGGCCTGTCGCCCGACACCGTCGCCCTGACGATCGGCGTCGGCCTCGCCATCGCCGTGATCCCGGTCGTCGGCGTCACGACCGTTCTGAGCTTCCTCGCCGCCTGGGCCCTCAAGCTCAACCAGCCGATCATCCAGACGATCAACTGGACGTCCTACGCGCTCCAGCTCCTGCTGATCTTTCCGTTCATCCGGCTCGGCGAGAAGATCTTCCGCGCGCCCCGGCTCGCCCTTTCGCTCGAGGAGCTCGTCGGGATGGCCCGGGCGGACCCGTTCGGCACGATCGCGCGGCTCTCCTCGACGCTCGGCCACGCGGTCCTGGCCTGGGCGCTCGTGACGCCGCTGATCGTCGCCGCCGCGTATTACGGGACCCGTCCGGCGCTCCGCGCGCTCGCCCGGCGGCTCGGGCCCGGCGCGGCGCCGGACGACGAGGGAATCGACCATGTGGCCTGAAGCCGCGTCCCTCGCCCTGCGGGGCGGGGTCCTCGTGACCGCCGTGATGCTCGCGGCGTGGGCCGCGCACCTCAAGACCCGGAACGCCGGCGTGGTCGACGTCGCCTGGTCGTTGAACCTCGCGCTGCTCGCGGCGCTGTACGCGGCTCTCGGCCCCGGGCTTCCGCTGCGCCGCGGGCTCGTCGCCCTCATGGGCGGCGCCTCGGGCCTGCGGCTCGCCTGGCACATCCACGCGCGCGGCCACGGACGTCCGGAGGACGGGCGCTACGCGACGCTCCGGCGGGAGTGGGGCGGAAACATCGCGATGAAGTTCCTCGTCTTCTTCCTCTTCCAGGGGCTGCTCGATCTCGTCCTCGCGATCCCGTTCCTCGTCGCGTCGCTGAACCCGTCGGCGCCGGTGGCGCTCCTCGAGTGGGCGGGGGTCGCGATCTGGGCGGTCGCGCTCGCCGGCGAGACGGCCGCCGACCGGCAGCTCGAGCGCTTCAAGGCGGACCCGGCCCATCGCGGCCGCACCTGCCGCGCCGGCCTCTGGCGCTACTCGCGCCATCCGAACTATTTCTTCGAATGGCTGGTCTGGATCGCCTGGGCCGTGTTCGCCCTCGCTTCGCCCGGCGGAGCGTTTGCGCTCCTCTGCCCCGCGCTGATGCTCTTCTTCCTGCTGCGCGTGACGGGAATTCCGGCGACCGAGGCCCAGGCCCTCGCCTCGCGCGGCGACGACTATCGCCAGTACCAGCGCACGACGTCGGCCTTCGTGCCGTGGTTCCCGAGGGCCTGAGCCCCCGCGCCCCGCTCTCTTCACGGACGGGTCGTCTCGCACTACCGGCGGCGCCGGTCCTGAGGTAGCCTGCCCGCAGAGTGAACCTCCCCACGCCGCTCGAGGCGGCGCCGGCGGAGCTCGCCGGCGGCCGGCCCCTGGACTTGAAGCGCGAGGACGTGCACGAGCTCGGCGCGTTCAAGTGGCGCGGGGCGCTCCCGACGGTCGAGGCCTACAAGCGGCACGGCGCCTCGGCCGTCGTCACGGCCTCGACCGGGAATCACGGGGCGGCGGTCGCCTGGGCCTCGCGGCGGCTGGGGCTGCGCGCGATGGTCTACGCGCCCGCGGGCGCGTCGCTCGCGAAGCTCGCGCTGATCGACTCGCTCGGCGCCGAGATCCGCCTCATCGGGACCGACCTCGACTTCGCCAAGGACGAAGGCAAGCGCTTTGCGGCCGAGACTCGGCTCCCCTTCTTCGAAGACGGCGTCGAACCGACGCAGTACGAAGGCTACGGGGCGATCGCCGACGAGATCCTCGACCAGCGGGAGGAACCGCCGGCCGCCGTCATCGTCCCGGTCGGCAACGGCGCCTTGATCGGCGGCATCGGCCGGACCCTGAAGCGCCGCTCTCCCGCGACGTCCCTCCTCGGCGTCGCCGCGAAGGAAGCCCCGGTCATGGCGCTGTCCCACCGGGCGGGACGCCCCGTCGAGAGCGACCGCATGGGGACCTTCGCCGACGGCCTCGCGGTCCGGGTCGCGATCCCGGAAGCGGTCGAGCTCGTCAACGGGGTCGTCGATCGGATGCTCCTGGTGTCCGAGCGGTCCATGGCAGAGGCGATCGGCGCGTTTCACCGCGCCGGAATCCGCGCCGAGGGCGCCGCGGCGGCGGGCCTCGCCGCGCTGCCTCAGCTTCCGCTTTCAGTCGACGAGGGACGGATCGTCCTCGTCGTCACCGGCCGCAACATCGACGAGGCCCTCCACCGCCGCGCCGTCGAGGACCCGGGCTCCTTTCCCGACTGAGCCGGCCTTCGGCCCCTGCTTACTGCTTACCGATTTTCAAATCCACCGTCGCCAGATACCGCGGCGGCCGCCGCACCTTCGTGGCCTGCTCGAACGCGTAGGCGATCTTCAGGAGCGTCGGCTCGCTGCCGGCGCGGCCGAAGAACGACAGCCCGACCGGCAGCCCGAAGTGCCAGCCCGCGGGCACGGTGATGTCCGGGTAGCCCGCGATCGCCGGAATCGACGAGCTCCCGTCGGCGCCGTAGCCGCCGTTGACGAGGTCGATCAGCGAGGCGGGCCCCGAGGTCGGCGCGACGAGGCAGTCGAGGCGGTGCTCGTCCATCGTCTTGTCGATGCCCTCGACGCGCGACAGCCGGAGGTCCTTCGCGAGCGCGTCGACGTAGGCCTTGTCCGTCAGCGGACCCTTCGCCTCCGCCTTCTCGAAGATCTCCTGCCCGAAGTACGGCATCTCGCTTTCGCGGTTCTTCGCGTTGAAGAGGATCAGGTCCGCCAGCGTGCGGTACCGCGTCCGGGAGCCGAGCCCCGCGAGATGGGCGTTGAGATCCGCCTTGAACTCGTAGAGGAGCACTTCGAACTCGGACTCGCCGAACTCGCCCGCCGATGAGATGTCGGCCGGGTCCACGATGACGGCGCCCTCCCGCCGCATGACCGCGAGAGCCTCCTCGGCGACGGCGTCGGCCGCCGGGCTCTGCCCGTAGAGCTTCTTGCGCGGCACGCCGATGCGGGCGCCGGCGAGGCCGCGCGGATCGAGGAAGGTCGCGTAGTCGATTGGCGCCTTTCCGGCGAGGTCGCGCGTCGCCGGGTCCCCCGGATCGAAGCCGCAGATCGCGGTCAGCAGGATCGCCGCGTCGGCGACGGTGCGGGTCATCGGGCCGGCGGTGTCCTGGCTGTGCGCGATGGGAATGATGCCGTTGCGCGACACGAGGCCGAGCGTGGGCTTCAGGCCGACGAGGCCGCAGTTGTTGGACGGCGAGACGATCGAGCCGTCGGTCTCCGTCCCGATGGTGATCGCGCAGAGGCTCGCCGCCGCCGCGGCCCCCGAGCCCGAGCTCGAGCCCGACGGATCGCGGTCGAGGGCGTACGGGTTGCGGCACTGCCCGCCGCGGCCGCTCCAGCCGCTCTGGGAGTGCGTCGAGCGGAAGTTTGCCCACTCCGAGAGGTTCGTCTTGCCGAGGATCACCGCGCCCGCGTCGCGCAGCCGCTGGACGATGTGGGCGTCCTTCTCGGGAACCGCGCCGACGAGGGCGAGCGAGCCGGCCGTCGTCTGCATGCGGTCGGCGGTCCCGATGTTGTCCTTGATCAGGACGGGGATCCCGTGGAGCGGGCCGCGGACCTTGCCGGCCTTGCGCTCCGCGTCGAGTCGGTCGGCGATCGCCAGGGCGTCGGGGTTCACCTCGAGGACCGCCCGCAGCGTCGGCCCCTGGCGGTCGACCGCCTCGATCTTCGCCATGTACTTTTCGGCGAGCGTGCGCGCGGAGTCCGCGCCCGACGCGAGTCGTTTCTGGAGATCGGCGACCGTCAGCTCGTCGAGCTCGGAGGGCGGCGGCTGGGCGGCGGACGGCGGCGGCGCCGCCGAAGCGTTACGGGAGATCGCCGCGGCGGCGCCTCCCAGGACTCCGCTCTTGAGAAGTGACCGGCGATCGAGCATCGCGTCCTCCCGCGTTTTTGCGCGGCCGAGAGATATCACGGCGGGTCTCGGACGCGGCCAATGCGGCCGGCGTCCTCGTGATCCCGGAGACGACCGACGGCGGCTGGACGGCGTTCGCCGGAGGCAACGCGCTACCGGCTCTGGCCGCCAACGGCGCTTTTCTCGCGGTCCGCGTCCCGGCCGGCGAGGGGGAACGTCTGCCGCTGCCTCCCGCCGGGCTGCGCACCGGGGCCGCGGCCAGGGCTGCCTCGGCCACGATTCTGGGACTCCTCGCGCTCGCGGGCGTCAGAAGAGGTGCGCGATCGAGCTTGCGTAGTAGCCGAGGAGCGGGACCTCCTCCGGCCGGGCGCGGAAGAGGCCGTCGGCGTCGTCGACGAGGCGGCGCAGCGTCAGCATGCGCAGCCCCACGGTGATCGCGTAGTCCTGGTCGCCCCGCGGCACGTAAACGTGCGCCCCGCGTCCCTCGAGCTCCCGGATCAGCCGGAGCACCTCGCCCTTCAGCTCGAGCTCGCTCCAGGTCCGCTCCGGCGCCCGCACGAAGACCGTCGCGACGAGCGAGACCGGGACGACCGGAATGACCCGCGCGATCTCCCCCATCAGCTCGCGCGCCAGGTCCGACAGGCGCCGCGAGCGTTCCTCGCCCGCGAGGGCGCGGAAATCGAACGCATGGCGCTGGAGATGTTGGCGAAGCGAGACGGGCGAGCCGAAGTTCACGCACGCGTAGCCGAAGCGGTGCCACTGGTTGCGGGCCATCAGCCAGAGATTGCGGCCGAGGAATCGCGCCGTCGTTCCCGAAGCGGCCGGCGCGCTGCGGCGAGCGGCCCCCGGGTCGAGCTCGCGCAGGAAGCTCCGGTCTTCGAACGTCCGGTCGTAGTTGATGCCGACCGGGACGAAGACGATGTCGCGCTCGCCCGCCGGGTCGAACGACCGGACCATGTAGTCGAGAATGCCGAGCCTGGGAGGCCGGAGCTTCCCGTCGCGGGAGAGACCTCCCTCGGGAAAGACCGCCTGGGTCACCCCCGCCGCCGTCGCCATACCGACGTAGCGCTCGAGGACCTTGCGGTAGAGCGGGTCCTTCGAGTTCCGGCGCACGAAATACGCGCCCATCGACCGGATCAGCGTCTGCAGCGGCCAGATGCGGGCCCACTCGCCGACGGCATACGAGAGCGCGGCCTTCTCCGCCGCAAGGTACGAGACGAGGACGTAATCCATGTTGCTGCGGTGGTTGATGAGGAACACGACCGTCGCCTGCGGCGGGATCGCCGCCAGGCCTTCCTCGTCCTCGTAGCCGAGGCGCACCCGGTAGAGCGAGCGCGCGAGGTTGCGGGCGAGCCAGTAGCCGATCCGGAAGTAGACGTAGGCGTTGAAGGCCGGCACGATCTCGCGCGCGTAGCGGTGGACGCGCTCCATCACGACCTCGCGCGGCATCGCCTTCTCGCGGGCCTCGGCCTCGACGGCCTGCTGCACCTGGGGGTCGTAGAGGAGCCGGTCGATCAGCACCTCGCGCTTCGTCAGCTCGAAGTGCGCGATGCGGATCTTCAGCCGGGCGTTGATCTCCTCGAGCACGCGGTTGACGCGCCGCCGGAGGAACCACCGCACGCTCGGAATCAGGAGGCGGTCGAGGGCGGCCCAGGCCGCGAGGATCGCCAGCAGGAAGGCGAGCCAGACGGGAAGCTCGACGGTGCCGCGCATGGAGATGCTGGACCGAGCATAGGACAGTCGCCCGCCCGTAAGCAGTAAGCAGTACAGAGAGATAACAGAGAGATAAGCAGTAAGGCAGTAAGCAGTAAGCAGGGATACGAAAAGGGCGGCCGCGCGGGCCGCCCCTCCTTGGTCCGGCCCGGCGCCCCGCCTAACGCGGCCAGAGCCAGCCGAAGACGCCGGCCGTCAGGAGGCCGTAGACGATCCCGTCGACGACTTCCTTCAGCGTCGAGGACCACGACCGCCCCCACCAGATCGCGTTCGGCACGATCGCGGCCGCGTATGCCAGGACGGCGGCCCCGCCGGCGGTGTGGAAGACCGTCCTGTACGAGGAGCCGACCGGGAGCACGCGGCCGGCGACGCAGGCCACCGCCGTCGAGACGACGAGCAGGTAGACGAACCAGGTGCCGAGCTGTTTGCCCATGCTCATCTTCCCGGGAGGCCAGACGACCATCGTCCCCATCGGCCCCTCTTCCATCTTCTTCTTCGTCTCGGGGCTCTTGTCGCGCGGGTCGCAGAACGGGAAGCGGTACTGCCCGCGCCCCACGCCCGCCCGGCGCATCGCCTCGAGCACGCCGGCCTCTCCCGGAAGCTGCGCCCAGTCGTTCTTGTGGTGCGGCAGGAACATCCAGACGATCGAGCTCGCGATGTAGACGAGGACCGCGGAGACCAGGATGGGGAGCCAGAGTGAGCCGAGGGCGACCATACCCACCTCCTTGTGCGGTTGGGAAACGAAGTGGCGGGATTATCCTCCCGACTGCCAGCGGCGTAGGATGCGCCCGATGGAATGGCGCCGGGGCGACGACACGATCTCGACGGACCCGGAGCGGCTGGACCGGGCCGCCGTTCACGCCTTCCTCTCAGGGTCCTACTGGGCGAAGGGCATCCCGCGGGAGGTCGTCGACCGCTCGATCGAGGGCGCTCTCTGCTTCGGCGTCTACGCGGGAGGCGGCCAGGTCGGCTTCGCCCGTGTGATCACCGACCGGGCGACGTTCGCGTATCTCGCAGACGTCTTCGTTCTCGAATCCCACCGCGGCCGCGGTCTCGCCGAGTGGCTGATGGAAGTCGTCATGGCGCACCCCGACCTCCAGAAGCTCCGCCGCTGGATCCTCATGACCCGCGACGCCCACGGGCTCTACCGGAAGTTCGGCTTCCGGGAGATCGCGGATCCCGGCCGCTGCATGGAAATCGTGGACCGCGAGGTGTACACGCGCGCCAGCGGCCGCTAGAATTGGTTCCGCTGCCTATGATCGCCTCTCGCTAACCGCGCGGTTCGGACGGCCCGGCCGTCCCACGAAAACGCCGTCAATGCGCGGCGCCCGAAACGGGCTCGCCGCCGAGAGGAGTTCCCTTGAACGCACCCACGGATTGGTGGAAGACCTTCTTCGACGGCCTTGCCGTCGGCTTCTGGCGCGCCGCCGTGCCGCCCGAGGCGACCCGGGCCGACGCCGACTTTCTCTGGAAGCACCTGAAGCTCGCGCCGGGCGCCCGCGCCCTCGACGTTCCCTGCGGAGCCGGCCGGCTCACGCTGCCGCTCGCCGCGCGGGGCTGCGCGATGACCGGCATCGACATTTCGCCGGAGTTTCTCGAAGCCGCGGCCGCGGCGGCCTCCGCCGACGGTCTCGCCGTCGACTTCCGATGCGGCGACATGCGCGACCTCCCGCCTTCGCCCGATTTCGACGCGCGTCTTCTGCTTCGGCAACAGCTTCGGATACCTCGACGACGCCGGCAACGAGGCCTTCGTCGCGGCCGCCGCGGCCGCGCTCGCGCCCGGCGGACGCTTCTCGATCGACTTCGGCCAGACCGCCGAGGGCGTCTTCCCGAGGTTCGAGCCCCGGCTCGAGGGCGAGCTCCACGGATACCGCTTCCTCGAGGAGACGCGCTTCGACCCCGTCACCTCGCGCATCGAAAACGTCTTCGAGTTCTCCAGGGACGGCCGGTCGGAGCGAAAGCTCGCTTCGCAGCGCGTCTATTTGGCGGGCGACCTCGTGCGGATGCTCGGCCGCGCGGGTCTCCGGGTCCTCGGCCTGTACGGTTCTCCGGCCGAGGAACCCTTCGCCCTCAGCTCGCCGCGCCTCCTGATCGTGGCGGAGAAGCCGCGCGCTTCTTGACGAGGGACACGAGGCTGATGACCGACCAGGAGCCTTCGAGGACGATCAGGCCCGCGTTTTTCGCCTCGACCGCGAACCACGTGAGGATGACGGCCCCGAAGAGGTTGAGAACGAGGTAGGCGCGGTCCTCGCCGCCGAGCTTCCCGGCCTGCTGGGCGGCGAAGGCGGCGAGGATCATCCCGGCGCCGACGAGCGAAACGATCTGGGCGATCACGACTCCCCCCCGCAGCCGTCGGGCCAGGCCCCCCACACCGCTTCCGGAGTGGCCCGTGTCCGAATTTCGACCTCGAGGCTTCGTCCGCGATGAACTCCGTCGGCCACGTTCAGCTCTCCTCTTCCGGAACCGGTTCTACGGCTGCCTCCGCCACGGGGTAGCAGGCGAGAACGAGTCGGTAGGGACGGCCCCGTCCCGGACGGCCGTTCTCGCGCAGGCTTGGAGTCGAATGCCCGGCGATGACCTCGACGATCGCCGCGCGCATGGCCTCGGCGAACCGTGTCCGCTGCTCCGGGGTCTCGAACCGGAACTGCGCCTTCACCGACAGGGTCGCCAGGCGCTTGCCCTCGGCCGCCGCGGCCTGCGCGGAGCGCCCGACGTCCGAGCGGACCTGGTCGGTGAGGGCGAGGAGGTAGTCGGCCGAGCCGGTGTCGGCGATCTGCCGCCAATCGGGAGCGAGCGGCCCCAGAAGGTCGGGGGAGAGCGTGTAGGACCGCGCCGTCGCCACGTAGCGCTGCTCGATCAGGTTGCGCCGGCGTCGGCGGCCGGCCGCGCGCAGGAGCCCGGCCTTCTCGAGCGCCCGGACGTGGTAGTTGACCCGCTGTCGCGGTAGCCCGAGGCGACGAGCCATCTCGGTCGAAGAGGCCGGTTCGCGGGCCAGGGCCAGCAGGCGCGACCTCAGAGGGTGCAGAATCGCGCTCGCGCGGCGCGCGCTCTGCACCGCTTCGAGACCGACGGCGGCGGCACCCGGCTGCGCTTCCACAGACAGTAATACTTGTACAGACAGCTTAACCTGTCAATACGACACTTTGCTCCCTTTCGGGGTGGGCGGCGTATTTGAAGGGTGAACAGTCCTCCGCTCCCCCGCTTGTCTGCTCTGTACAATCCCTCGGTGGTGCCCCCTTTCCTCCTCGCCGTCGCGTTCGGAGCCGCCTGAGGATGCCGAAGCTCGGCCTGACAGGGGGCGGCTTCTCGTCCCGCTCGATGCGTGCCGAGCGCCGCGGCCGCACGGGGTCCGCGCGGCCGGAGGACAGCGGCAAGCCCAAGGCGAAGCTGCCGGTGAAGGTCATCCTCCGCGACGCGTCCGAGCTCATCGCGGCCCGGAAGGGCCGGCTCGCCCTGGGATTCGGCCTCCTTCTCGTCAGCCGGCTCTGCGGGCTGGTGCTGCCAGGTACGACGAAGATCCTCCTCGACGACGTGATCGGGAAGGGCCGGCGGGATCTCCTGCTCACGATCGTCCTGGTTTCGGGTGCCGCAACCATCGTCCAGGCGATCACCGGTTTCGCGCTGTCCCAGGTGCTCGGCAAGGCGGCCCAGCGTTCGATCACGGAAATGCGGCGGTCCGTCCAGCGCCACGTCGGCCGCTTGAACGTCGCCTTCTTCGACCAGACGAAGACGGGCATCCTCCTCTCCCGGGTCATGACGGACGCCGAGGGAGTCCGGAACCTGGTCGGCACGGGCCTCGTCGAGCTCGCCGGGGGGAGCGTCACGGCCCTGTTCGCCCTGGGAATCCTCTTCTACTTCAGCGCCAAGCTGACGCTGATCGCCCTCGCCGTCCTCTCGCTCTTCGGCCTCGTCCTGCTCTTCGCGTTCAAGACCCTCCGGCCGCTCTTCCGGGAGCGCTCGAAGATCAACGCCGAAGTCTCCGGACGCCTGACCGAGTCCTTCTCGGGGATCCGCGTGGTCAAGGCCTACCGCGCCGAGCGCCGGGAGGCCCTCGTTTTCACCAAGGGGGTCCACCGGCTCTTCAGCAACGTGGCGAAGACGATGACGGGCTTCTCCGCCGTGGCGGCCTTCTCGACGCTGCTGCTCGGCGTCGTGGGCGTCTCGATCATGTGGGTCGGCGCCCACGAGATCGAGGCCGGCCGCATGACGGTCGGCTCGTTCGTCTCGTTCACGCTCTACCTGGGCCTCCTCGTCGGGCCGGTGATCCAGATCGTCTCGATCGGAAGCCAGATCACCGAGGCCTTCGCCGGCCTCGAGCGGATCCGGGAGCTGCGGGACGAGCTCGCCGAGGACGCCGGCGACCGCGAGCGGGAGCCGCTCCCGCCGCTCGAAGGGAGAGTCGAGTTCCGGGACGTCTCCTTCTCCTACGAGGAGAACGTGCCGGTCCTGCACGACGTCTCGTTCGTCGCCTCGCCGGGGACCGTCACGGCGTTGGTCGGCCCGTCGGGATCCGGCAAGAGCACGATCATCGGCCTCGTCGCGGCCTTCCACCGGCCGACCGAGGGGACGATCCTCGTGGACGGGCGGGACCTCTCGAAAGTGCGTCTGTCCGACTACCGCGGCCAGATCGGCGTCGTCTTCCAGGACAACTTCCTGTTCGACGGAAGCGTCTACGAGAACATCGCTTACTCGCGGCCGGAGGCGCCGCGAGATGCGGTCCTCAGGGCCGCCGAGATCGCGCGCTGCGACGAGTTCGTGGTCAAGCTGCCGCAGGGCTACGACACGATCGTCGGCGAGCGGGGCGTGAAGCTCTCCGGCGGGCAGCGCCAGCGGGTCGCGATCGCCCGCGCGATCCTCGCCGATCCGAGGGTCCTGATCCTGGACGAGGCAACCTCCTCGCTCGACAGCGAGAGCGAGGCGCTCATCCAGGAGGGCCTCGCCGAGCTGATGAAGGGGCGGACGACCTTCGTCATCGCCCACCGGCTCTCGACGATCCGGCGCGCCGACCTGATCCTCGTCGTCGAGGCCGGCCGGATCGCCGAGCGCGGGCGCCACGAGGAGCTGCTCGCCCGCGGCGGCCGGTACGCCGATCTCTACACGCGCCAGTACGGGCTGGAGTCGAACCTCTTTCTCAATCCCGGCGAGGCCATGCGGGTCGAGGAGGACGAGAAGGTCGAAGCGGCGCCGGTCGCCGATTCGGGGGCGGTGGGGAGCTTGCCGCTGGTCGGCGGGAATTGAGCCGGGGAGCGGTAAGCAGTAAGCAGTAAGCAGTAAGCAGTAAGCAGGGATACGAAAAAAGGGCGGGATCACTCCCGCCCTTTCGTCAGGTCGTGAAAACCGGTGGATCAGTCGCGGCGGCCGCCCAGGAAACGCAGCATGAAGAGGAACAGGTTGATGAAGTCGAGGTACAACGAAAGCGCGCCGACGACAGCGTAGGAGCCGACCTGTCCTTCCGGGACCGCCACGGCCATCGCCTTCAGCTTCTGGGCGTCCCAGGCCGTGAGACCCGTGAACACGATGACGCCGACGATCGAGATGACGAACTGGAGGCCCGCGGACTTCAGGAACATCCCGACGACCGATGCCAGGATCAACGCCGATCAGGCCCATGAACATGAACTGGCCGACGCCGGCGAGGCTGCGTTTGGTGGTCGTGCCGTAGAGCGCGAGAGCGCCGAACATGCCCGCCGTCACCGCGAAGGTCGTCGCGATCGAGGTTCCGGTGTAGGCGATGAAGATCATCGCGAGCGTGGCGCCGTTCAGGGCCGAGTAGAGCAGGAAAAGACCCGAGGCCGTCGCCGGCGCGATCTTGCTGACGCGGGCCGAGAGATAGAACACGAGGCCGAGCTCCGCGATGATCAAGCCGAAAAACAGGATCTTGTTGCCGAAGATGGCCTGCAGGAGCGTCGGCGAGCTCGCGACTCCCAGCGAAACCGCGGCCGTCACGCCGAGACCGACGAACATCCAGCCGTAGACCTTGCGCAGGAACGCCGTCACCCTCTCCGCGGTGGCCGCGGCCGTCGGCGAAAAGGCGGTCGGCGGGGTCATTTCGAATTCGTTCATTTGTCCTCCGAGGCGGGCATTCTATCCCCCCGGTGTAAACGGCCGGGGAGGGGTCGGGGATTCCCGAGAGTCAGTTGACCCGGTAGCGCAGCTCTTCGAGGAACCGGAGGGCGACCGGATCGCCCGGGCTCTCCGCGAGCGCTCCCTCGAACTCCAGCAGCGCTTCGGCGACCTCGCCGCGCGCGGCCCGCAGCCGGCCGAGGTTCAGGTACGGGAAGTGCCGCGGCTCGTAGCGCGGCGCCTTCTTGGCCTTCTCGAACCAGCCGATGGCGTCCTCCGGTCTCGCCCTGCTCGACGAGATAGCAGCCGATGTCGTTGTACGGATTGCCGAAGTCCGGATCGGTCGCGATGGCCTTCCGGCACTCTTCGATCGCCTCGGGCAGGCGGCCGGCGAACGAGTACGCCCAGCCGCGGAAGGTGTAGGCCTCGGCGGTGGGCTCGGTCTCGAGCGAGCGCGTGAAGAGGGCGATGGCGTCCTCGAGGTCGCCCGAGAGTAGCCGGTCGGTGCCCTCGCGCCAGAGCTCCAGGGCCCGCTCCGATCGCGCGCTCACGGAACGATTATAGAATCGACATCTCCCGTGAGCGACGATCGGAAGTACCGCCATCGCGGCTACCAGGAATCGGACCGCGACTCCGCTCCGCGACGCCCGTCCAGACCGCGGCCGGATCGCGACGACGGCGCTCCGCGCGGGCGCGGCATCGACCAGAACAAGGCCGTGGTCTTCCGCTGCAAGCACTGCGGAGAGAAGGTCATCGACCTCGATTCGATCGGCGTGGGAGCGACGTGCCGCAAGTGCGGAGCCGCGCTCCACGCCTGCAGCCAGTGCACCCACTTCGACACCTCGGCCCGCTTCGAGTGCACGCAGCCGATCCCGGCGCGCATCGCTTCGAAAAAGGCCGCCAACGACTGCACCTTCTTTTCCCCGGCCAAGACCTTCGATCTGACGGGCAGCCGCGGCACGGTCGCGACCCCCGACGACGCCCGCGCCGCCTTCGACGCCCTGTTCAAGAAGTAGGCGCGGGGCCGACCCGAGCCAGCGCGACCGCCTTCCGCAGGACCTTCCTCAGCATCGCCGGCGTCAGCTTGCCGGTGAAAGTGTTCTGCTGGCTGGGGTGATACGTGCCGAGGATCCGGTCCTCGCCGATGCGGTAGCTCGCGCCGTGCGCGAAGCGCGGCTTCGGCCTGGGAAGGACCGCGCCCTCGCTCGCCAGAACGTCGAGGCAGGCCGCAAACGCCAGCGCCCCGAGCGCCACGAGGACCCGCGGCCGGTCGAGAACCGCAAGCTCGCGGGCGAGGTACTCACGGCAGTTGGCGAGCTCCCGCGGCAACGGGCGGTTGTCCGGGGGAGCGCAGCGGCAGGCGGCGCTGAGGAATGATCCCGCAAGCGCGAGCCCGTCGCCCCTCGCGGTCGACCCGGGCTGGTTCGCGAGGCCCTCCGCGTGAAGGGCCGCGAAGAGGAACCGCCCCGACTCGTCGCCCGTGAACATCCGTCCCGTGCGGTTCCCGCCGTGGGCCGCGGGCGCGAGTCCCACGAGGACGATCCGTGCCTCGGGATCGCCGAAGGCGGGAACGGGCTTCGCCCAGTATTCCTGCCCGGCGAACCGCCGCGGGGGATGGCGCGCCGCATCTTCGCGCCACGCGACGAGCCGCGGGCAGCGCCGGCACGCGACGACCTCGCGCTCGATCGAGGCGATCGCCCGCTGCCGGGAGCGCGGCGCCCTGTTCGCCGTCACGGCGTCGGCCGATCGATCCGGCGGAACACGACGACCGCCTTTCCGCCCGGCACGCGCCGGACCTCACGGAACCCCCGGCGCTCGAGCCGCTGCAGGTCCGCCGGCGACAGATCCTTCGCGTAGAAAGCCGCCGCATCCACCCCTTCGAGCTCCGATTCGGAGAGCGCGATCGGCGTACGCGGCTCGAGGTCCCGGATGTCGACGCCGGGGCCGAGCATCAGCCGGCCTCCGTAGGCCCAGGCCTGCTCGAGGAGGACGACGCGGACGCCGGGCGAGCGCAGAAACGACGCGGCCTCGACGGCCGACCGCGACTTGTCCTGCATCAGGGCGAGGGTGCGCTCGGCGCCCCAGGCCGGCGCCAGGACGAGCGCGGCGACAGCCGCCGCCCGCCGCCACTTCTGCGCCGCTGCGAGAAGCTCGGCGCACCCGATCCCCATGAGCAGGGCGAGCAGCGGAATCGCTGCCTGGAGGTAGCGATACGCCTTGTACGCGAAGATCGAATACCCCGCCACGATCAGCAGCAGGAGGACGGCGGGCCGCCGCCAGCCGGCGCGCCGGGCCGCGGGGAGAACGAGCAGCACCGCGACCGGACCGGCCCAGCGCAGCGCCGACAGGCCGTACCAGAACCAGGGCTTGTCGTAGCGCGGATAGCTCGGCGGCGGATTCAGATACGTGATGCGCACGAATTCCGAAAGGCTCGAGAAGGGACGGCCCCATGTGAGCCAGTCGGTCGCGCCCACGCAGAGGCCGGCGCCGACGAGGAAACCGGCGAGCGCCAGGCCGAGCGTCGCGACGCGTCGGTGCCGCGCCCAGACCACCCACAGGAAGGGCACCAGGAGCACCCCTTCGCTGAAGCGAACCGCGAACGCGGCGCCCAGGAGGAATCCGCCCGCGGCGGTCCACGCGGCCGGACGCTCCGGCACGAGGACCAGGGCCAGCATGAAGAGCATCGTCGAGATCGGGCGCGGGTAGGGCACCGCACCGTAGCCGAGCGGCAGCCAGTGGCTCGCGTAGAAGAACGCGGCGAGCGATCCCACGCGCCGCGGCCAGCCGCTGAGCAGAGCGAAGCGGAAGACGAGCCATACGGTGATGGTCGAGGCCGCGAGAGTCGGGAGCGCGGCGAGCCAGGCGACATCGATCGCACCCCGGACGCCGAGCATCGCGCCGGCTCCGAGGATCGGCGCGACGAGCACGACGGGATGAAAAAGGCATCGGAGCGACCACGGCGCGTAGTCGAGCCCGAGGCCGTACTTCGCCGCGGCCTCCACGACTTCCAGGTCGTCGCCCGACAGAAAGCCGTGGAAATGCACGGCGAGCCAGAGCTTGACCACCGTGACGGCGGCCATGATTCCGAAAACGATCCGAAGGTCGAAATCCGTCGCCGGGGTCGGCGCGGTCTTCGTCGGGGCCGGTCGACTCCGGAGGATGCTTCAGTCCCGCCGATAGGTCCCGACGAGCTTCGCCTGAGCGAGGATGCGGCCCTTCATCGCGGCCTCGAGCTCGGCCTTCGTTGCGCCTGGCGGAAGGCCGAGGACACGGTCGAGAGCGTAGAGCCGGAACTCGTAGTGGTGCACGCCGTGGCCGCGCGGCGGGGCCGGACCGCCCCAGCCGAGCTCGCCGTAGTCGGTCCGGCCGTGCGTGCCGCCCGCGGGGTGCCGCTCCGCCCTGGCCACGGCCCCGGGGAGCGTCGAAACCGAGGCCGGCAGGTCGTAGAGGACCCAGTGGACCCAGGTGCCGCGCGGCGCATCCGGATCGTCGCAGACGAGCGCGAGGCTCGTCGCTTCCTTCGGGACCCCCGACCAGGACAGCGGCGGATGGGAGTCGGCGCCGTCCCGGGAGTGCACCGAAGGGATCGGAGCGCCGTCGCGGAAGGCCGAGCTCTCGAGCCGCATGGCTACTTCTTCGCCGGAAGCCCTTTCGGCACGCCCATCTCGCGCCACCGCTTCTTCTTCTCTTCCCAGTCCCTCTCGGCGCGCTTGCGATTGGCCGCGGCGGCCGCCGCGCGCGCGTCGTCCGGGTCCTCGGGCGGCGTTTCCTTCCGGGATTCGTCGGCTTCCGTCACGCGCTCATTCTAGCCGAGCGCCTCCTTCGGGGGGCCGGCCCGCCGGCAAAAAAAAGGCCGCCCTCGCGGGCGGCCCAGGGGACGGAAAGCCGGGAATCGGCTAGGGATTGACGACGACGGTGCCGCTCATGATCGTGGCCGTGGATCGTGCAGAAGTAGTTGATGGTGCCGGCCTGGTTGAAGGTCCGCGAGAACGTGTGCCCGTCGACTTGTCACGCCGGAATTGAGGGTTTCCCCCGACGTCGACGTCACGTTGTGAACGAGTCCACCGGCCCAGTTCCAGTTGACCGCTCTGGCCGACCACGTATCGTCGTCGTGCTGTCCCACTGACCTCGTCACGGAAGGACAGCGACCCGCCCGGCCCGACGCTGACGTTGCGCGTGGCGGGCGGCCCCGGAGTCACGGTGGGGGTCGGCGGCGCCGGGGTTCGCGTGGGCGTGGGCGTCGACGCGGCTTGAGTCGGCGTCGAGGTCGGACCGCTCGGCGTGATCGCCTGCTGCGGCAGGTCCTCCGCTCCGACCACGAAGATCGGGTCGGTGGTGGCGTTGTCGATCACGGCCGCATACGAGAACACCTCGTGCGATGCCGACACGACGACGACGGCGTTCTCGGTGGCCACCCCGCCGGCGCCCGCCGCCGCAAAAATTGCGTTGACCTGCGCCCCGGAGTGACCTCCGACCGAGCGCGTGACCGGGTTTCCGACCTGGTTGTGGCCGCTGTCGAAGATCGTGAACGTGACGTCGACCGCGGCGTCTTCGCCGTTGAAGACACCGACGTTGGTGCGAAACCCCGCATTGGACCCGCCGTTACGGACCGAAGTCAGCACCGTCGTCGGGTGGGCTTCCGAGTTCTTCAGGGCCGGGATGAACATGCCCACCGTCGGCTCGGGCTTGGTCGAATAGAGCCGGCTCGTCACGACGAGCTGGTCGCTGTCGCCGGTGTAGTCGAACTCGATGCCGCCGGCCGTGTTGGGAGCGTTGAACTGCGACACCACGATGTCGTTGAACGCCTTCGACTCGCGCGGACCCAGGGTGAACTGCACGCGACGGGTTCGCGGGGTTGCAGGGGCTCGGGATGAAGCACCGATAGCTCGCCTGGACCGTGAGACTGGCGGTGTAGGACGTATTGAACGCGCGCACGTCCGAGAAGAACGGCGCGACCCCGACGATCGACGCCGCCGCCGGCAGCGTGACGTTCTCCGCCAGGAGAGACCCGCCTCCCGCAAGAACCGCCAGGACGAGCAACTGAAACTTCCGCATGGCCAACCTCCTCGAGACTCGAAAACTGCCTCGAGGCTGCAGGCTATGCCCGCCGAGCGCCGCCGCGCGCCGTTTTAGGAAGCCTTGAGAATGTCGCACGTATAATGCTCAGCCGTCGTGACTTCCCCCTCGCCGGCCCTGGAGTTTCTGCGTCGCGGCTCGGTCGACCTGATCGAGGAGGCGGACCTCGCGCGCAAGATCGCGCGCGGCCCCTTGACCGTCAAAGTCGGCTTCGACCCGTCCGCGCCCGACATCCACCTCGGCCACACGGTGATCCTTCGCAAGATGCGCCACTTCCAGGACGCGGGTCACCGGGTCGTCTTCGTGATCGGCGACTTCACGGGGGCAATCGGCGACCCCTCCGGGAAGAAGACGACCCGCCCTCAGCTGACCCGCGAGGAGATCGAGGAGAACGCCCGCACCTACACGAAGCAGGCCTTCAAGATTCTCGACGCGGACAAGACGGTCATCGAGTTCAACGGCAAGTGGTTGAACGCCCTCGGCGCCGCGGGTCTGGTTCGACTGGCGGCGCGGGTCACCGTCGCGCGGATCCTCGAGCGCGACGACTTCCAGAAACGCTGGAGGGCGAACCAGCCGATCGCTCTCCACGAGCTTCTCTACCCGCTCGCCCAGGGGTACGACTCGGTGGCGCTCAAGGCCGACGTCGAGCTCGGGGGCACGGACCAGCTCTTCAACCTGCTCGTCGGCCGCGACCTGATGCGCGCCGAGGGCCTCGAGCCCCAGGTCGTGATGACTCTCCCGCTCCTCGTCGGGATCGACGGCGTCGAGAAGATGTCCAAGTCCCTCGGCAACGCCATCGGCGTCCTCGATCCGCCCGGCGACATGTACGGCAGGGTCATGTCGATCCCCGACGCGCTCCTCTGGAGCTGGTACGAGCTGCTGACCGACGCGCCGGCCGGAGAAATCGCCGCGCGGCGCCGCCGCGTCGAGGCCGGGGAGGAGAACCCCCGCGACGCCAAGGCCGAGCTCGCGCGCCGCATCACGACCGACTTCCACGGCGCCGAGGCCGCCGCCCGCGCGGCCGAGGACTTCCGCCGGGCGTTCTCTCGCGGCGAGGTGCCCTCAGAACTCGAGACGCGGGAGCTTCCCGCCGAGGGCGGCGGCCCGGCCGCGAAGACGCTCGTCGCCCTGGGCCTCTGCCCCTCGATGCGCGACGCCCGCCGCAAGCTCGAGGAGGGGGCGCTGAAAGTCTACGCCGGCGGAGCGGGCGAGCCGCGCGAGGTGCGCGATCCCGAGGAGAGGCTGGCCGGCGCCGAGGCGTCGGTCCTGCGCCTCGGGCGCCGCTTCATCCGCGTGGTCTGGAAGTAAACGGCACGAGGCCCGCCCCGGCTCCGTCCTCGCTCGCGGTCTCGGAGGATTTTCGGCGGGGGCGGCAGGACCGGCAGATCCCCCGCATCTGGTGCGTGTGGGAGAGCAGCACGAACCCGTGGCGCTCGGCGACCTCGTCCTGGAGCTCCTCGATGCGCTCCTCGAAGAACTCGATGACGCGGCCGCACTGGTCGCAGATCAGGTGGTCGTGGTGGTCGCCGGCGCGCAGCCGCTCGTACCGGTAGCCGGCTTCCCCGATGCGCAGGCGCCCAACGATGCCGGAGTCGACCATGAGCTCGAGCGTCCGGTAGATCGTCGCGCGGGAGATCTTCTTGTGCTTGGCGCGCAGCCGCACGAGGAGCTCATCCGCCTCGACATGCTCATGTCGACTGAACAGCTCGTCGAAGAGCGCCTGGCGCTCGTGCGTGAGCTTGAGCCCCCGCCGTTCCAGGTACTTACGAAAAATCTGCAGCTCGCGTTTTTCCATGTGATTGCGACTCTGTCTCAATTGCGATACTCTCCCCTTTCCAGGCCGACAAGTCAAGCCGTCCAACGAAGGGAACGAGGCCATGTGGCAGGGATTCACGATCGCGCTCCGGGAGGGCATCGAGGCGTTTCTCATCGTCGCGCTGACCCTTTCCTATCTCGCCCGCACCCGCCGGCCCGCCCTCGCGCGGGCGGTCTACGCCGGCATCACCGCCTCGGTCGTCACCTGCGCCCTCGCCGGGTGGTTCTTTTCGAAGGCCGTGAACCAGCCGCTCTGGGAAGGGATCCTGGCGCTCGCCGCCGCGGCGCTCGTCGGCAGCCTTCTCGTCTACATGAAGCGCGTCGCGTCGCGGCTGAAGTCGGACATCGAGAGCCGGATCGAGGCGAGCGCGAGCGCGGTCGATCCCGTGCGCGCGTTCTGGGGAGTCTTCGCGTTCACCGTCCTGATGATCACGCGCGAGGGCATGGAGACCGCCCTCCTGATCGCCACGGCCCTCTTCCAGATGAAGTCCTCCGCCGTTTTCCTGGGCCTCGCGCTGGGTCTGGTCGCGGCCGCCGCCATCGGCATTCTCTGGACGCGCCTCGGGAAGGGCGTCGACCTGAGGACGCTCTTGAACGTCTCGGCCGTCTTCCTGACGATCTTCCTCGTCCAGCTGGTCCTGTACGGAATCCACGAGCTCTCCGAAGCCCGACTCTTCCCGTCCTCGCAGGCGATCCACGACGCCACCGAGATCCTCGGGCCGGACGGAAAAATCGGGCATCTGCTCGCCTACGCCCTCGCGGTCATTCCCACGGTCTGGCTGGGCGGGATGTGGTGGAAGCGGTGGCGCGCCCGCGGGGCCGCCCCGGCCGCGCCGAGCACGAACGCGGCCTGAGCGCTCAGCGCGGCGGGAACGTCGGGCTCGGCTGGTACCGAACGCCGGGCGTCACGGCCGCGCCTGACTGGATCATCGCCTCGATGACGCGCGGCGAGATTCCTTCCGCGCGCAGCTGCTGAATCTCGGCGGTCGTCAGCGCGTACCGCTTGTTCGTCGCCCGCACCGCCTCGAGAAGCTTCTCTTCCGAGGCCCCGGCCTGCTTCATCCGCACGACCGCCGCGTATGGCTTCTCGCCGGCGGCCGGGGTTCCGACCCAGGGCTGATCCGGCACGATGTTCGCGGGCCGCGGCGGCGTGACGACGGGCGTCGGCGTGACGGGAGCGACCTTGCGGAGGTAACCGGCCGGATGTCCGCCGCCCGAGCCGCAGCCGGCCTTCGCGTCGGCGGCATGCGTGAAGTGGATGACGTCGCGGCCCCCGGGAACGTCGACGTACTCCCCGAGGAGCTCGACCCGGTCGCCCGGGGCGAGGGCGAGAGCGTCCCCGCCGCACGAGAGATCGTGAACCACTTTCACTCTCCCCTGCATGTCCACGGGAGTGTTGCGGTCGGCACCGGGCGGCTGCTCGGCGGCCACGAAGTACGCGTCGAGCGTGACCTCGAACTCCAGAAACTTCCGGCCGTTCTTGTGAACGGCAATCCGCGGCAGCGTTTCGACCAGCGCCTTAGCGGTGATCTCGACGTGCGGGCTCTTGGACGAGGGGCCCTTTCCGGGAGGGGCCGCGCCGGCCGCCGCCAGGAGAATGGCCGCCCCGAGTCCGATCGCCCGCGCCGCGCGTCGAAGCACGCGCGCATTATGGGTCAGTCGCCCCGGCGGTTTCCGGCCCGGGCACCTTCCCGAAGGGCGACGCACTTTCCCTCTTGACGGCCGTCGCCCGGCCGCACTATCTTCGACGCGACTGAGACTGAATCTCAATCCAGACATAAACGAATTCCGACGATGCTGCCGCTCCTGACCCTCGCCGCCGCGCTGGCGCACCCCGCCGGTCCCGCCCTCGTCGAACGGCGGGTGTCGTCCATGGGCACCGTTCTCGCGCTGGCGATCACCGCGCCGACCCGCGACGGGGGCCTCGACGCCTCCGAGCGGGCGATTCGGGAGATCCGGCGGGTCGAGGACCTCCTGACGACCTGGCGCGACAGCCCGCTTTCGCGGCTCGACGCGGCGCCGGTCGGGTCCGAGTTCCCGCTCGACGAAGAGCTCTCCGGCCTCCTCGCGGCGACCTTCGCGTGGGCGGCGCGCACGGGCGGCGCCTTCGATTCGACCGTGGCGCCCCTCGTCCGCGCCTGGGACCTGCGCGGCGCCGGGCGCATTCCGACCCCCGGAGAGCTCGCCGCCGCGCTCGCGGCGACGGGAACCGGGCGATTCCGCTTCGGGCCCGACGGGCGGACGGTGGCCCGGCTCGCGGCCGGCGCCGGGATCGAAGAGGGCGCCTGGGGCAAGGGCTATGCGCTCGATCGGGCGGTGGAGAAGCTCCGGGACGCCGACGGCGCGCTGATCGACCTGGGGGGCCAGGTGACGGCCCGCGGCCGCGACGGTTCGGGCCGCGACTGGTCGATCTCGATCGCCGATCCCCGCCGCCGCGGCCGGCCGGTCCTCGCGCTGCGCCTGGCGAACGCCTCGGCCTCGACCTCGGGCGACTCGGAGCGGAGCCGCGTCGTCGGCGGGCGCCGCATCGGCCATCTCCTCGACCCGCGCACCGGCGAGCCCGCCGAAGACTTCGGATCGGTCACGGTGATCGCCCCCTCGGCCCTCGACGCCGACATCCTGTCGACCGCGTTCTTCGTCCTCGGACCGGACGCGGGCCTCGCGCTCTCGGAAAAGCTGCGGCGCGAGGGAGTTTCCAACGAAGCCCTGTTTCTCGTCGTCCGAGGCGATGCGCTCGAGGCGCGGTCCAGCCCCGGAGTTCCCGGATTCGTGATTTCGGTCGACACCACGGTCGTGCACGGCCTTTCGACGGCGACGGAGAGATGAGGAGGATTCTCCCGCATGCATCGCGTCTCGAGGAACGTCGTTGCCGCCGTCCTCGCCCTCGCGGGCACGCTCGCCGCGACGGCGCAGACCCCGGCGCCGTCCCCCACGCCGACGCCGGCCGCCCTCACGCCCGAGGAGCGCTTGCAGCGCCTCGAGAAGCTCCTCGCCGAAACGCGCTCCGAGCTCGCCCAGATCAAGGCGGCCTCGACGAGCGCCGCGACCGACGCCCGGCTCGCCGAGATCGAGCGCAAGGTCGACATCCTCGCCCAGGAGATCGAAGCGATGAAGCTCGGCGAGGCGGCGGGCGCCGGTGCGCCGTCGAACGCCGCCGAAGCGGTCGCGGTCGCCGCCGCGCCCATGCCGCCCGCCACGGAGAAACAGTCGATCGACCGCTTCGGCCTCGGCCTCTCGGCCTCCAAGGTCTACGGCATCAAGCGCGGCGTCTCGATCGGAGGCTACGGCGAGGCGCTCTACCAGAATTTCGCGAACAAGAACCAGAGCGACGATCCCTCGGACGCCGAGGACAAGATCTCGCTCCTGCGCGCGGTCGTCTACCTCGGCTACAAGTTCAACGATCACTTCGTCCTGAACACGGAGCTCGAGTACGAGAACGCGGTCGTCGCCTCCGACAAGGACGGCGAAGTCGCGGTCGAGTTTGCCTACCTCGATTACATGCATTCCCGGGAGCTCAACGCCCGGGCCGGCCTCGTTCTTCTTCCGGTCGGGCTCGTCAACGAGCTCCACGAGCCGACGGCGTTTCTCGGGGCCACGCGGCCTGGCGTCGACGACGTGATCATCCCGACGACCTGGCGCGAGCTCGGCGGCGGCCTCTACGGCGAGCTCGGGCCGTTCGCGTACCGGGCCTACGCCGTCAACGGGCTCAATGCCGCCGGCTTCACCGCCGACGAGGGCATCCGGGAGGGCCGCTCGGAAGGCTCGGAGGCGCCGGCCACGAACTTCGCCGTGACGGCCCGCCTCGACTACACCGCCGTTCCCGGCCTTCTCCTCGGAGCCTCGGTCTTCTCGGGCGACTCGGGCCAGGGACAACGAACGCCTTCGGGGCAGGAGATCGGCGGCCTGACGACGCTCTGGGACGCGCACGCGGACTGGCGCTGGCGCGGGCTGTGGCTGCGCGGAGTCTACGCGCGCACGACGATCGGCCAGGCGGCCCTCATCAACGAGCTCAACGGCTTTACGGGGAACGAGTCGATCGGCAGCGTACAGGAAGGCTGGTACGTGCAGGGGGCCTTCGACCTCTTCTCGCTCAAGTCGGGCGGGTCGCGCGCCGCGCTCATGCCCTACGCACGCTACGAGCAGTACGACACGCAGGCCGAGGTCCCGCTCGGCTACGCCCGCAACCCCGAAAACGACCGCCATGACCTGACGCTCGGCCTCGCCTTCAAGCCGATCGACCAGATCATCCTGAAGGCGGACTGGCAGCAGCGACACAATGCGGCCTCGACCGGAGTGAACCAGTGGAACATGTCGCTCGGGTACATCTTCTAGTGGGGAACGCTCGAGGGCGGGCGCTCGCCGTCGGGGCGGCCGCCCTGCTCGCCTCGTCGCTCGAGGCCAAGGTCTTCCTGACGAAGGAGGAAGCCCTCCGGCTGGCGTTTTCAGGCGCCGCGGTCACGCGCTCGACCGCATTCCTGACGGAGGCCCAGCGCCGCGAGGCGCAGAAGCTCTCGGGCGATCCGGAGCTCCCGGCGGCGCTCGCCGCTTACTACACGGCGGTCAAGGACGGGCAGACGGTCGGCACCGCGTACTTCGACGCCCACCTCGTCCGCACGCTGCCCGAGACGATCATGGTCGTCGTCGACCCGCGGGGATCGATCGCGCGGATCGAGGTCCTGTCCTTCGACGAGCCCGAGGACTATCTGCCCCGGGCCAGCTGGTACGGGCAGTTCACGGGCAAGCCGCTGAACGACGAGATGTCGCTGACGCGCGGCGTTCGCCCCGTCGCCGGGGCGACGCTCACCGCCCGCGCCACGACCGACGCCGCGCGCCGCGTCCTCGCGCTCCACCGTGTCCTCCATCCTCAACCGCCCGCCGCCTCGCCGACGCCATGAAGCGCTGGGAAGCCTGGTGGAACCACGCGGCGCTCGCCGCCGTTTCGCTGACGGGGCTCGCGTACGGCCTCGCCCGCTATTTCCTCCACAACCCGGACCCCGATTCGCGCCTGGGTCACCCCTGGCAGCCGGGACTGATGAAGGCGCACATCCTCGTCGCGCCGCTGGCGGTCTTCGGGATCGGGCTGCTGCTTCGCCGCCACGCCCTGGCGCGCATCCGGAGCGGCGAGTCGAACGGCCGCCGGACGGGAGTCGCGATGCTCTGGCTCGCGCTCCCGCTCGTGCTCTCGGGGTATCTCGTGCAGGTCTTCGTCAGCCAGCCGGCGACGCGGCTGACCGGCTGGTCGCACGCCGGGCTCGGCGCGGTCTTTCTCCTCGCCTATGCCTTTCACCCCAAGCGCCGCGCCCCGTCGGACGCCGGCACGGACGAGTAGTCCCCGCCCTAGAAGACGTAGGTCAGCCCGGCCGTGTACGCGGGCTTGATGTCCTGGATGCCGTTCAGGTTCTCCCAGACCGGAAACTGCGCGGCCGCACGGGCGACGAGGCCCTTGACGATGTTGATGCCGACGCGCGGCGTGACGTAGAGACTCCGGCCTCCCGTGTCCGGATCGGGCACCCCGAGCGCATCGACCTGGTCGCGCTCGGCATCGAGGAAGTTCACCTCCACGAGCCCGTCGAGCCAGTCGGTGAGCTTGCGGTCGTAGACGAAGTTGACCTGGACGTTGTCGCCGTACTTGTAGCCGAAGTCGTTGCGGCCGGTCCCCGTGTACGCGGCCGAGAGATAGAGCGACGACTTGTCGTCGACGAGATAGAGCCCCGCGAGCCCGCCCGAGAGATTCGTGGCGCCGGTCCCCGGCTGCACGTGCTCGTCGAGACGCACGCCGTCCGCCGAGACGTCGTTCCTTCCCCAGGCCGTCTTGACGGAGAAGACGGCCGAGATCCAGGCGCGCCGGCCCAGCGGTGACTGGAACGGCGAGGACCAGAGACGGACGTAGGCGAAGAAGACCGGATCGCCGGGCCCATCGGCGGTTTCGACCTCCCCGCCCTCGGTCAGGTGGTTCCACATGTACGGGACCTGCGCGACGACGGTGAAGCGCTCGCGAAATCCGTAGGACAGCGTCGCGATCATGGAGTTGCGGACCTGCTCCTCCAGCCTCGCACCTGCGCCCTGGCTCTGGTTCAGCCGGCTCCAGTCGAGGGCGAGCTGGAAGCCCCCGTAGCTGTAGAGCCCCTCGCCGAGGGCGCTGAAGACGGGATCGCTGCAGCGGCACATCGAACAGGCGCCCGCCGGAGCGGCTGCGAGCCCGAGGCCGAGAATCGTGAGACTGATCGCCGCCGCCAGGCGGCGAACGAGATCGCCGCGATGCATCCATGACTCCTTTCCTGCTCCGGCGCGCGCCGGAGAGCCGGGATTCCGGGGGTCAGGAAAGGAGTTTGGGGACCGGGTCCGGCCGTTCCGAAAGAACGCTCAGGACGAATCCGGCCGTCATCAGCGCGAGAAATCCCGAGAGCGGCAGCGCCGCCGGTCCGGACGGAAGCTCCGGTGCGATGGCCCTCATCGCCGACGACGTCAGGAACCAGCCGCCGGGGGTCGGGCAGCGCCGCAAGGAACCTCGCCGCCGCCCGACGCGCAGCAGCAGGCCATCCCGGTTCCGTGCTCGCAGGCCATCGCGCACGTTTGACCGGCCGCCACCGTCGTCGACGGCAGCGCGAGGCTCGCGGGAATCGCGAGCGCCGCCAGCAGCAGGAATCCGGAGAACCGCCGCATGGTCGGAATCCTACCTCTCGACGCGCCCCGCAATCCTCGGAAAACGCTAGGCGCGGCTGTTCCAGAGGACGTCGGCGACGCCGCGCCGCCGGTTCTCGTGGCGCGCCATGACGAAGAGGGCGTCGGAGAGGCGATTGAGGTACCGGACCGTGTGGGCGCCCACGGCTTCCTTGCGCGAGAGCGCGATCACGAGGCGCTCGGCGCGGCGGCAGACCGTGCGCGCGACGTGAAGCTCCGCGGCCGACGGGCAGCCGCCGGGGAGAACGAAGTTCTCGAGCGGCGGAAGCTCGTCGGAGAGCCGGTCCATCAACTCTTCGAGCGCGAAGACGTGGCGGCTCTCGATCTTCGGCGCCGGACGCCCGGCCTTGTCCTCCTCGAGGATGCAGAGGTCGGAGCCCAGGTGAAAGAGCTCGTTCTGGATCGTCGCGAGGGCCGCCCCGACCGTCTCGTTGACGCCCGCGGCGACCGCGACGCCGATGTGGCTGTTGAGCTCGTCGACCGTGCCGTACGCCGCGATGCGCAACGAGTCCTTCGGGACGCGCTGGCCGCCGCCGAGCGCCGTCGTTCCGTCGTCGCCCGTGCGCGTGTAGACCTTCGTGATGCGCGGCATCGAGCTAGAAGGCTGCTGAAAAATGGATGCGGGTGTCGTGTCCGGGGCAGTTCTGCATGCGGCGCTCGCGAATGGCGGCCGAAGTCTGTGCTAAGCGCGGAGCCCAGACGGCTTCTGCGGCGCCGACAATGCCGTGAACCACTCTTCGGCTCACGGCGGCGCGTCGAGCGCCGCTCAACGTCTCATCGCTCCTCGACGATGCGCCGGCATCGCCGTCGTCGCGCTTCCTTGCATCTGACCCCGCGGCGCTCGTAACGCCATCCCACACCCTTTTTCAGCAACCTCCTAGAACTTTACGTCCAATCCGCCCGCGACGAGCCGCCCCGCGGCCGGATATCCCGCCGCCTCCTCGTACGCGTGGTTCGTCAGGTTGATCATCCGCAGGTACGGGGCGAGGTAACGCGTGGCCTGCCAGCGGGCCACGAGGTCGACGCGCAGGTACGAAGGGTCCTCGACGGGATCTCCGGTCAGGGGGTCCGCGTCGGCGCGCGGCCCGACGTAGAGCAGGCGAGGCGAGACGTCGACGGCCGGAATCGGCATCCAGGAAAAGCCCACGCTCGCGCTGTTCTCGGGACGGCGCAGGAGCGGGTCGCCGGTCGCGAGGTCTTCGGTCTTCAGGTACATGTAGGTCACGTTCACCGCGAGCTCCGGAAAAAGGGTCTGCTGCCAGCCGAGCTCGGCGCCGTACGTCCGCGCGTTCCCGACGTTGTAGTTCCTGAACGCCGCGAAGTCGTAGACGATCAGGTCGTTCAGATCGTTCCAGAAGACCGAGACCTCGGCGCGGCCGCCGTCGAAGTAGCGCTCCGCCCCGACCTCGGCGGAAACCGACCGCTCGGGCTTCAGGTCCGGGTTCCCGCTGAACGGGTAGTAGAGCTCGCCGATCGACGGCGCGCGAAACCCCGTCCCGCCCGAAGCGCGCACCTTCCAGAGCCTGTCCGAGGACAGCCAGGAGATCGTGCCGCGGGGGCTCCACGCGTCGCCGTAGGTCGAGTAGTGGTCGTAGCGCAGGCCGGCCGCGATCGTGAACGCGCCGAACGTCACCGAGTCCTGGGCGCCGAGGCCCCAGAGGGTCGTCCGATCGTCGTCGAGATTGACGCCGAAGTTGCTCTCGTCGCTGACCTGCCAGCGCTGCCACGACGCGAACGCCGTCAGCGTGTGGGCGCCGAGCCTCGCGGTGTCCGAGACGTTCGCCTGCAGCGTCTGCGCGTCGGTCTGCGAGGCGAAGCCGCCGGCCGTGTCGCGGTAGGAGGGCTCGGAGCGCACGCCGGCCAGCGCCACGTCGAGCTGGTTCGTGTCCGAGAGGGCGAAGGATCCCGGAATCGACAGCCGGCCCTCGTGCGTCGTGCCCCGCGCCGTGCTCGGCGAGCCGACGGGTCCGGGATTGCCGACCTCTCCGTCGTTCAAGCCCCACTCCACGCCGATCCGGCTCGTTTCGGACAGACGCGCCTGCAGGCTCGCCGAGCCGTTGCGCTGGCGCCAGTCGGAGTTCGGGCGGTCGCCGTCGAAGGCGACGTAGCGGTAGCTCGCCGTCGCGGTGATCGGGCCCTCGCCCGCGGAGACGAACGCCGAGCCCTGCCCCTGGCCCTCGTTGCCCGCCTCCCCCGTCGCCCGACCCGAGACGCCGTCGGCGCCGGGCCGCGTAAAGATCTGCACGACGCCGCCGATGGCGTCCGAGCCGTAGAGCGCGGAGTAGGGGCCGCGCGCGATCTCGATCCGCTCGATGTTCTCGGTCGTCATTCCCGACCAGTCGTAGCCCGAGAAGTACGGCGAGTTCATGCGCACGCCGTCGATCAGGACGAGCGTCTGCGTCGAGTTGGTCCCGCGGGTGAAGAGCGAGGTCAGCGAGCCGGGCGTTCCGTACTGGACGACGTCGAGCCCGGGGATCGAGCGCAGCACGTCCGAAACGACGGCCGACTCGTGCTTCTCGAGCTCCTCGCGGGTCACGACCGTGATCGCCGAGCCGACCTTCGTCTCGTCCTCCGGCACGGAGGTCGCCGTGACGACGATGCTCTCGGAGGCGGGCGGCACCTGCTGCGCGAAGGCGGGGCCCGCCGCCGCGAAGAGGACGGCAGCGGCGAACGCCCGCACGCGCCGGCGGCGCGACAAGGCGTCGAGGCCGAAGAGCATCGCCGTGCCGAGAAGGTCCGCGCCGAGCGTCGCCCAGAAGAACGGGACCGCGGCCGCAAAACACAGCACGAGGCCCGCCGGAGTCTTCGGATACATGGGATCGACGGCCCACTCGGCGACGTTCGACGTCGTGAAGAAGACGGCGGAGGCCCCCGCGGAGAACGCCGCGAGCCGCCCGGCGCCGGCCCGTCCCGAGAGCGCGCGCCCCGCCAGGACGATCGCGCCGAAGGTCCCGTAGACCGTGATGCGCATGACGGAAACTGCCGCGCGCCCGGTCCCGAAATCGAGGAAGACGTCGGAGACTGCCATCGCCGCGAGCGGCACGGCCCACGACCAGCGGCGGGGCAGGCGCGCGCCGGAGTAGAGCGCGAGCGCGCCGAGGGCGACGAAGTTGGGAGGATGGGGAACGAGTCGGGACAGGGCGCCGAGCAGGACCAGAAGGATGGCGGTCGTCATTCGAACCTCCCGTTCGACAGGACGGATTTCTCGAACGGTTCGAGAAGCGTCCCGCGCCCCGGGAATTCGAAGGCGCGTGTCTCGTGTGGCCCCGTCCGAGAAGCGTGTCGTTCGGCAGGTCTCCTGGCTTCCGGATCGACCGCCTGCGGGCTCCTTCCCGGCTGCGCAACCGGCGTGTGCCGATCTCTCGCATCCAGTGGTTTGCCGCCCGAGGCGTCCCCGGTGACAGTGGCGGGGGCCGCGTGGGAATCACACCCACTTCCCTTGGCCGAACGATTCAAAGAGCGCGAAGGGTTGCGAACCATAACGCCTCGCCCGCCTCCGCGCAACCTCCTCGTAGCGCATAGAATGCCGCCAGAATGCGCGGCCCGGACTACACGCTCGACCTCGATCGCCTCCGGCGCGTCGGCTTCCCGGAGGTCGTGCTCGCCCAGGGCAAGAGCGCGGAGCAGGTCGTCGAGATCTGCCGGCAGCTCTCCCGCGCGCACGACGTGCTCGTCACGCGGCTCTCGCCCGACGCCTGGGCCGAGGTCGCGGTCTCGCCGCTGCCCGGCCGCGCCGACTACGATCCGCGCTCGGAAACCCTGCACCTCTCGGTCGGCAAGCCCATGCCGCGGGTCGAGGGCACGGTCGCGGTCGTCACCGCGGGCACCTCCGACATGCCGGTCGCCTCCGAGGCGCGCCGCGCGCTCGAATATCTCGGCGTCGCCTCGACGATCGTCCCGGACGTGGGTGTGGCCGGGGTGCTGCGGCTTCTCTCGCGTCTCGAGGAGATCGAGCGCGCCGACGTCATCCTCGCGGTCGCCGGCATGGAGGCTTCGCTCTTTTCGGTCATCGCCGGCCTCGTCGGAAAGCCCATCATCGCCGTCCCGACCTCGCGCGGGTACGGCGCCGCCTTCGGCGGGCTCGCCTCGCTTCTCTCCGCCGTCAACTCCTGCGCCAACGGGGTCACGGCGGTCAACATCGACTCCGGCTACGCCGCCGCCATGGCGGCCTACCGGATACTCTCGGGAGGGCCTCGCCGATGGGATCGAAGGGAAAAAGAGCCGACAGCGCCAGGGAATACGTCCACGCCGCCGGCGTCGGAGTCGACCGCCGGCGGAAAAAAGCGCTCCTCGGCAAGGCGACGACGCCGGTAAAGATCCGCAAGTCGACGACGGTTTCGCAGCTCCTCGACTCCTACCGCGAGGCGTCGTTCCAGGCGAGGGCCCTCGGCAAGGCGGCGGCGGTTTTCGAGGCCATGCTCCGCGATCGCCAGCGGCCCACGATCATGCTCGGCCTGGCCGGCTCGCTCATCGCCGCCGGCATGCGCCAGGTGATCGTGGATCTCATCCAGGAGAACATGGTCGACGTCGTCGTCTCGACCGGCGCGATCATCTCGCAGGACTACTACCAGGTCCTCGGCGGGCGCCACTATCACGGCCACGCCGACGCCGACGACAAGGAGCTGCGCGACCTGTACATCGATCGGCTCTACGACACCTTCATCGACGAGGAGAAGTACTGGGCGACGGACCTCGCGGTCTCGCGCTTTGCGGATTCTCTCTCGGGCCAGTCCATGTCCTCGCGCCAGTTCCTCGCGCTCCTCGCCCGCGGGGCGCGCCGCGACCGGGGCTCGATCCTCGGCGCCTGCGCGCGCCACGGCGTGCCCCTCTTCGTCCCGGCCCTGAACGATTCCTCGATCGGCATCGGCCTGACCGAGCACTACCACCGGGCGCGCAAGGAGGGCCGCGAGCCGTTCCGGATCTCCTCGATCGCCGACAACTACGAGCTGACCCAGATCGTCGTGAAGAGCCCGGCGACGGCCGCGGTCTACGTCTCGGGCGGCGTCCCGAAGAACTACATCAACGATTCGATCGTGATGTCCTACATCTTCGGGCTCGACACGGGCGGCCACAAGTACGCTCTCCAGATCACGACGGACGCGCCGCACTGGGGAGGTCTCGGCGGATCGACGCTCTCGGAGGCGACGTCCTGGGGCAAGGTCTCGAAGAAGGCGACCCACGAGATGGCCTTCATCGAGACGTCGGTGGCCCTGCCGCTCCTCTACGGGTACGCGTTCCAGAAAAACGCGGCGAAGGGTAGGAAGCGCCTTTCCTACGACTGGAAGGGCGACATCCTGAAGTCCCTCAAGTGGGTCTAGCGGAACGATGCGCGAGCTCGGCCGCGTCGTCCGCCTGCAGGTCCAGACCAGCAGCCTGAAACTCGGCGAGCGGCCGAACCGCGTCTACGACCCGGCGCCGCTGCTGGCCGTCACCGAGCTGCTGCTCTCGCCGCGGGGCGCCGCGGGCGCGACGCCGCACGGCGAGGTCGTCCTCGACGTGCATCACGCGGACCATCCCGCCTCGAAGGCGGAACCCGGGCGCGAGGTGTCCTTCGGCTTCACGGGCCACTACGCGACGATGCGGGAGCGCTTCGGGGAACGCATGGTTCCCGGCTGCGCGGGCGAGAACATCCTCGTCGAGGCGCCGGGGGTGCACCGGCTCGAGGAGTTCGCCCGCGGGCTCGCCTTCCGGAGCGCTTCGACCGGCGCGCTTCTGCGGCTCGCGGCAGTCGCGGTCGCCGACCCCTGCGTCGAGTTCTCGCGCTTTTCGCTCGGGGCGGCGGAGGCTTCGCCACAGGACCTCAAGCCCGTCCTGCAGTTCCTCGGCGACGGTCTGCGCGGCTACTGCTTCACGCCCGCCGGCGACTTCACGCTGCGGCCGGGCGACGCCCTCGTGGCCCCGGGCTAGCCCCCGTGCGAACGATCGTACGGATCGTCCCCTGGGTCCTGACGCTCTTCTTCGCGGCGGCGAGCGCGGCGTTGATCGTGCGCCTGGCAACGACCGTCCGCGAGTCGCGCCGGGCCGAAGCCGCCCCGGTCGTCGAGGCGATCCGGAAGATCGCGCATCTCGCGACCGTCGAGGCCCAGATCACCGACGTCCTGCGCTTCGAGGAAGTGAAGACGCTCCTGATCTTCGACTTTCCCAAGACGGCGACGATCCGCATGCGCGGCAAGGCGATCGCGGGCTTCGATCTCGGGTCGCCCGAGTTTCACGTGAAGCCGGACGCCGAGCGGCGCGTCCTCACGGTCGAGCTTCCGCCGCCGCGCATCCTCGCGATCGATCCACGTCTCGAATGGTTCGACGAGACGAGCGGCCTCTTCAACCCCATCACCCCGCAGGACCGGACCCGCTGGATGCTCTGGGCCCGCGGCCAGCTCGCCCGCGCCGCCAAGAACTCCGGAATCGAGGCCCGCGCCGTCGAGCACGCGCAGGAGCTCCTGTCGACGGCCGGCGCGGCGCTCGGCTGGACCGTGCGTGTGAGCGCCGGGCCGATCGGCGCGAACGCGACGCCGGTGCCGACGCCGTAGGAGGGCGGGACGAGCCCCGCCCCTACGCCCGGGGGCCGGTCGCTCGGGCTCTGGTCGTAGGGGCGGCCCTTGTGGCCGCCCTCATGGAACCAAACAAAAACGCCCCGGTTGCCCGGGGCGTTCGAGTTCTTCGGATCGGAGTGTCCTACAGCGCTTCGCCCTTCAGCGGGATCTCGATGACGCTCTTCTCCTTGTCGGTCGTGTGGAGCGTGATCTTGCCGTCGACGGTGCCCTTCTTGACCTTGTCCGAGGCCTTGACGACGACCGTGTAGGAGACGCCCTCCTGGGTCGGCACGACGTCGGTCATGAAGCCCGGGATCGAGACCTCGGCCTTCGTGACCTTGACCGGCGTTCCCGGCTTGTTGTTCGTCACGACGATGTTGCGGGTGATGGGGTCCTTGCCCGCGGTGAAGTTGCCGAAGTTGACCGTGATCGGCGAAACCGAGACGCGCGGCCGGACGATGCCCGAGACCGGGATCTCGAGGGTCGGCTGCTGCTGGACGCCGGTCGTGACGCGGACCGGAGCGTTCAGGAGGCCTTCCGGCGCGTCGGGAAGCACCGAGACGTTCAGCTTGTACTGGTCGCCCGGGCGCCCGGCGATCTTGTCCTTGTCGCCGGCCGGCGAGATCTCGGCCTTGACGTACGGCTGGGCGGTCTCGGCCACGGTCGGCTTGAAGCCCTTCTCCTCGGAGATGAGGATGACGTCCTGCGAAGCCGGGTCGCCCTTGACGACCGAGAAGCGCACGTACTGCTGGGGAGCCACGTCGACGAACGGCTTGACGACCGCCTTGACGAAGAGGTTCATCTGCGGGCGGTCCGGGTCGTTGGAGACGACGAGCACCGACTTGGAGATCGGGCCGGCGAAGCTCTTCGTATCGACGCTCGTGTGGACTTTGCCCTCGGTGCCGGGCTTGATGACCTTGTCGAACGAGGACACCGTGCAGCCGCAGGAGGGACGGGCGTCTGAGATGATCAGGTCCGAGCCGCCCGAGTTCTTGATCACGAAGTCGGTCTCGATGACCTGCCCTTTCGGGATCGTGCCCATGTCTTTGGTCTCCTGGCCGATCTCGATCTTGGGAGCGGCGACCGCCTTGCCGGCCGCCGGGGCCTTCGCGGCCGCCTGGGACGCCGGTGACGCCGATTCCGCGGGCTTGGACTCGGCGGGCCTCTGGGCTTGGGCCACACCGGCCACCCCGGCCGACAGGAGCGCGGCGAACGCGAGCCGGCCGATTTTCAGGACATGACGCATCTTCAGTTTCCTCCTGTAATTCGGGATGCCGAAGCGCTGAAACCCTCGAAATTCGGTGGTTATTTCCGAAAACCGTCCGATTAGACCAGACTCCGCGGAGGAGATGTCGGAAATCCGCCGATTCCACTTCGTCCCCATCGGCGGGACGGCCATGGTCCCTCTCGCGGCCCTGCTCCTCGAGGAGGGTCACCGGGTCACCGGCAGCGACCTCAAGCTCTATCCGCCCATGTCGACCACCCTGGAGCGGCTCGGCATCCCGGTCGCCGACGGGTTTGCCGCCGGGCACGTCCCGGCGGACTGCGACGTGGTCGTCGTCGGCAACGCCGCCTCCCGCGACAACGCCGAAGCGGCCGAGGCGACCCGCCGCGGCCTGCCTGTCCTCTCCCTGCCACAGGCGATCCGGCAGTACCTGCTGCCGGGGAAGACCTCGATCGTCATCACGGGAACCCACGGAAAGACGACGACCTCGGCCCTGACCGCCTGGCTGCTCCTCGACTCGGGTCGCGACCCGGGCTTCATCGTCGGCGGGCAGATGCAGAACCTCGGCCGCGGCTACCGGCGAGGCGGCGGCCCGCACGTCGTGCTCGAGGGCGACGAGTACAACGCGGCCTTCTTCGATCGCGGGCCGAAGTTCCTCCATTACGAGCCGATGCACCTCTTCGTCGGCAACATCGAGTACGACCACGCCGACCTCTACCCGGACCTTCCGTCGATCATCGAGGCGTTTCGCCAGGTCGTGCGCCTGCCGCCCCGGGACGGCACGGTCGTCGTCAACGCCGACGACCCGCGCGTCATGGACGTCGCGAGGGATGCGCGGGCGGCGGTCGTCCGCGCGTCGCTCGACGATCCCGGCGCCGACTTCTCGGCGCGCGACGTCACGTTCGGCCCGGAGGGGACGCAGTTCACGCTTCTCGAAGCGGGCCTCCCGACGGCGCGGCTCGCCTCGCCTTTGAGCGGGATGCACAACGTCCGCAACGCCCTGGGCGCCATCGCTCTCGTCCGCGGCCTCGGCGTCTCCTCGACCGAGATCGCCCGCGCGCTCCCCCGCTTCGGCGGGGTCAAGCGCCGGCTCGAGATCAAGGGGGAGAAGAACGGCATCCTCGTCGTCGACGACTTCGCCCACCATCCGACGGCGGTTGCCGGGACGCTCGTCGCCGCGCGCGCGAAGTTCCCGGGCCGGAGGATCTGGGCCCTCTTCGAGCCCCGCTCGAACACGGCGGGACGGAAGATGTTCGAGGAGGAGTACGCCGAAGCCTTCGCCGGCGCCGACGCCGTCGTCCTCGCGCCGGTCTTCCACGCGAAGCGCCTCACGCCCGACAAACAGATCGACCGGGCCGCGCTCGCCGCCCGCTTCACCGCCGCCGGCAAGCCCGGCTTCGCTCCCGAAGCGATCGACGAGATCCCCGGGATCCTCCGCCGCGAGGCGCGACCCGGCGACGTGCTGCTTCTCATGTCCTCGGGCGCCTTCGGCGGCTTGCCGGAAACGTTGCTCGACTCGCTGTGAATCAGACGGCCGGGTCCGGCGACACGGGGCTGCGCGCGGCGAGCAGGAGCGCGAAGGCCGGAAAGAGAGTCGTCGCGAGTCGGCCGAAGGCGGCGTCGATCGCGTAGAGAGGACCGAAGGCGGAGAGACTGAAGGCCAGCGCGTAGACGCCGAGCTGCGCCGCGAACGCCGGTCCGAGCACATCCCCGATGCCGCGCCTCGTCAGCCACAGGTAGAGCGCGACCGCAAGAAGCGGCGGCAGCGCCTGCCACGCCTCGGTGCCGAGCAGGCGCCCCGCGACGAGACCCGCCCGGGCCACGAGCTCGCTCCAGCGCGGCGGCTCGAGAAGGGCGAAGTCGAAGTCGCGCCTCGGCGGATTTCCACGGAGCGCATGAAGGAGCGCCCAGTGCGCGAGGAGCGGCACGAAGGCGGCGGCCGCGACGACTCGCCGTCGCGACGTCCCGGCGCCTCGGAGCTTCCAGAGGACCACCCCGCCGAGCAGCGCGACGAAGACGGTTCCTTCCTGCTTCAGGCAAGCGCACAGGAAGGCCGCCGCGGCGAACCGTGCGAGCGCTCCCTTCTCCGGGGAACCGATGAGGTCGAGCGCCGCGGAGGAGGCCAGAACCAGGCCGAGCGCCAGCGGGATTTCCGCGGTCCCCGCATTCACGGGGCGGTAGAGAAAGACGCAAAGCGACGCGAGCGTGGCGGCGATCGCGCCGCTCGAGCGCGAGACGCGCCGCGACACGAAGCCGAACAGCGCCAGAAGCGTCGCGAGCTCCGCGACCGGAAAGAGAAGCGCGAGCGCCTGGGAGCTCCAGTGGCCCACCACGACCGCGAGGCCGGCGAGCGCGAGCGGCAGGAGGAGCGGGTACTCGGGATGGGAAAACGCGAGGGCCGGGTCCTCGAAGAGACGCCGGGGCACCTGGGCCGTCAGGTAGACGACCTTTCCCTTGAAGCCCCAGATCGCCAGGTAGTCGGTCGACCACATCGGATCCGACAGGGCTCCGATGAGGAACGTCATCCACGCAGCGCCCGCGACTGCGAGGAGCGTCCCCACGAGAAGCGGCGAGCTCCGCGGAGACGGAGGCGCCGCGGCGCTCACCTCCGCCCTTCGTCCGGCGAGCCATGCGAGTCCGGCGAGGGCGGCCTCCAGGAGCAGCAATCCGGCCGCCGTCGGCCGCACCGCGAACGCCAGGAGGAGCAGGAGAGCGGCGCTCTGGACGATCCAGCCCGTCGCGAAGGCCCACGCCATCCTCTCCGATCGGGTCAGCCCGCCGGTCAGAGCGCGGCTCGCGGCCCAGCCGGCTCCGGTCGAGGCGAGAATGCCGAAGAGGATTCGCAGGAGCGCCGCCGGCAGAGTCATTGCGAACACAGCTCGCCGCCCCGAACGGCCACGCGCTTTCCCGCGCCGCACGGCCCGCGGCCATAGGCCGCGACGAAATTCGCTTCGCCCCGAAGCGGCTCGTCGACGGTGCGCCGTGGAGCGAGCTGGTAGAGGGCCTGGTACCGATAGAGGTCGGGATGCGCCGGGACGAGCACGGCGATGGTTGCGTCGGGCGGCGTGAGGCGCTTCACGTCCTCGAGAAAGTCCGCGAAGCCCGGATCGAACCAGAATCCCCCGCTTCCCTGGGGCGCGGGCTCATCCGCGAGCGCCCGGCGCAGCCGGTGGAGGTCCTGGCGGACGTCCGGCCAGCGCCCGGGCGAGGCCAGGCAGACGCCCAGGATGAGGAGGCAGCCGGCCGCCATGCCCGCACGAAGCCTTTCCGAAACGAATCGGGACACTGCAAAGAGTATGGCGCACGGCGGGTGCCGCGATGGAGGCCTAGGACGCGACGCGGTTCCTGAGGATTCCGATCCGCTCGATCTCGACTTCGACGACGTCGCCGGCCGCGAGGGACCCGACGCCGGCCGGCGTGCCCGTGAGGATGAGGTCGCCCGGCATCAGCGTCATCATCCGGGACACGTAAGCGACGAGAAAGGCCGGCGAGAAGACCATCGCCGACGTCCGCGCCGACTGGCGAACTTCGCCGTTGACGCGCGTCTCGATCGCGAGGTCCGACGGGTCGATGCCCGTCACGATCTCCGGGCCGACCGGGCAGAACGTGTCGAACGACTTCGACCGCGCGAACTGCTTGTCCTTCTTCTGGAGATCCCGCGCCGTCACGTCGTTGGCGCAGCAGACACCCGCCAGCGCATCGAGCCAGCGGTCCTGCGGCCAGGACTTGATCTTCCACCCGATCACGAGTGCGAGCTCGCCTTCGTAGTCGACGCGCTGCGACTCCTTCGGCCGCACGATGTCGCCGCCGTCGAAGACGAGCGCCGAGGGCGCCTTGAGGAAGAGGAGCGGCTCGTCCTCGGGGGCGGCTCCGCCGAACTCCGCCGCGTGCTCGCGGTAGTTCTTGCCCACGGCGACGATCTTCGATGGAAAAGGGGGTGCGCCGGGAGAGCCGAATTTCACGGTTGCCAGGCCTCCTCGAGGAGCTCGCCCGCGTAGACCTCGCGGGCGTCGCCCGTGAGGCGCACGCCGGTGAAGTTCTCCTTCTCGTCGGAGAACTCGACCGTCAGGTCGACGCCGCTCTTCGTCTCGCAGATGACCGGCGAAGAGGCGAGGCCCTGGCGGCCGGCGACGATCGCCGCGGCGACCACGCCCGATCCGCACGAGAGCGTTTCGCCCTCGACGCCGCGCTCCCAGGTGCGGACCTGGATGCGATTGTCCTTGCCCGCACGCACGAAGTTGGCGTTGGCCCCCTCGGGCATCGCGGGATGGTGGCGGACGAGCGGCCCCAGGCGCTCGATGTCCATCTTCGAGAGGTCTCCGCGCATGAAGACCACGAGGTGCGGCACGCCGATCTTCATGGGGATCGCCGTCGGAGGAAGGCCCTTGCCGGAGATCGAGACCGGGTCCGCGGGCGCCGGGACGGTCGGCAGCGCGAGCGTCACGCTGTCGCCCTCGACACGCGCGGCGATCGGGCCCCAGCCCGTCTCGAGGACGAGGCTCGGGCCGGCGGCGAGGCCGTGGCGGACGGCGTAGCGCGCCGCACATCGAGTCCCGTTGGCGCAGAACGTGGCCGGGCCCCCGTCGGAGTTGTAGTAGTCGAGGCGGGCCCGTCCGGGGCCGTCCGGCGACAGGAAGAGCGCGCCGTCGGCGCCGACCGAGAGTCCCCGGCGGCAGACGAGCGCGAGCCGGCGGCGGGCCTCGTCCGACAGCGATCGGCCGTCGGCCTCGAAAACGAGGAAGTCGTTTCCGCCGCCGGCCATCTTGATGAACTTCGAGGGCAGGGACATGGGAGCGGGAGTGTAAACGATGAGGGAAGCCGCCGACAGGGCCTCAGAACGGCTCGGCCACCGCCTCCGGGGACGGGGCGCTCTGGTTGCCGGCGCGGTCGACCGCGCGGACGGTATAGGCGTATTTCTTGCCCGGCCGCGCGCCGAGGTCGTTGAAGAACGGGTCGAGGATGGGCTCTTTGGTCAACTGCACGGGCGGCCCCCCGGCATCCGAACGGAAAACGAGGTAGCCCGCCAGGTCCGCCGAGTCGACCGGGTCCCAGAGGAGCCGGACGAGATTGGCCTCCGAGAGCGCGTCGACGCGCGTCGGCGACTTCGGGGGATAGATGTCGCGCGGCAGCGCGACGATTTCGTCGGCGGGCAGGCCCTCGACCTTCGGGTTCTTCGCCAGCACGGCGCGCACGGTGTACGCGAGCGGCACGTCGTACGGCGCCGTCAGATCGACGAAGGAGGTGCCCGGAACCGGCGTCGCCGTCAGCGGCGCCTGGTAGGCCTCCTGAGACAGGGGACGGCGGTAAACGCGGTATCCGCCGATCTCGACCGGCTGCTGAAGGACGTTCTTCTCGGGGGCGGTCCATTCCAGGCAGATCCGTCCTTCTTCGAGAAGCGGCGGCAGCAGCTCGGGTGCCTGGGGGGCAACCTCGGGGGAGAGGAGAACGATGTTCGAGAGAGGGCTGCGCTCGCCGTTCTTCCGGACCGAGACGACGGCGTAAGCCAGCGGCTCGGGCCCCTTCTCCTTCGTGATGAGTGTGAGTAGCGAGTCGCGATAGACGACGGAGGCGCCCCGGGTCGCCTCGGCGATCGCGGCCAGGTCGAGCCCCGCCGTGAGACGCGCGTCCCGATAGAAGGCTTCCTCGGCCAGCCGCACGTTCGTCGCCGTGCGCCGCGCGGTGGCTCCCATGCCATGCAGCTCCCCGGACGATCCCGAGGACGGCGGCGCCTGGACCGCCGGTGCGGCCGCCCGCGGCGGGGCCGTCAGGGCGGCCGAGGGATTGACGACGCGGTAGACCTCGATTGCCCCGAGGTCCGTCAGCGGCGTCCCCGTCTGGAGCCGGTCCGGAAACGTGAAGGTCAGGACGGCGTCGTCCCCCTCCTGCTCGACGGCGAGATCCTTGACGGCGTTGGGCCCGCGCGGCAGCGGCGGCTGGGGATCGCCCTTCTTGCCGCAGGCGAGCGCCAGCAGGCAGATCGCGAGGCCGGCAGCAAGGCGTCTCATGCGGGGCGGTGCTTCCCCGGGAGAGGATACCCGAGCGACTTCCCCTCCCTCGTCGGTCGGCGCGCGGAGCGCGCCGCTACAGAACGTAACGCGACAGGTCCTCGTCCTTGACGAGATCGGCCAGCGCCGCCTGCACGTCGGAGATCTCGATGCGGATCGACTTGCCCGCGTTCTCCGGCCCCTCGAAGGAGATGTCCTCGAGCAGCCGTTCGAGGATCGTGTGCAGCCGGCGCGCCCCGATGTTCTCGAGCGCCCGGTTGACACGCTCGGCGTCGCGCGCGATCTCGCCGATCGCGTCGTCGGAAAACGAGAGGTCGACGTTCTCGGCGCCGAGCAGCGCCTTGTACTGCTTGAGCAGGGCGTTTTCCGGCTCCGTCAGGATCCGGACGAAGTCCGCCTCGGTCAGCGAGTCGAGCTCGACCCGGATCGGGAAGCGGCCCTGGAGCTCCGGGATCAGGTCCGAGGGCTTCGAGACGTGGAAGGCGCCGGCCGCGATGAAGAGCACGTGGTCGGTCTTGACGAACCCGTACTTCGTGTTGACGGAGGTGCCCTCGACGATCGGCAGCAGATCCCGCTGCACGCCCTCGCGGGAGACGTCCGGGCCGCGGCCGCCGGACTCGCGCCCCGCGACCTTGTCGATCTCGTCGAGGAAGACGATGCCCGAAGACTGCGCGCGCTCGACGGCTTCGCGGGCGACCTGCCCCGGGTCGATCAGCCGGCCCTCTTCCTCGGCCTGGAGGATCTGCCGGGCCTCGGCGACGGACGTCTTGCGGCGCTTCTTCTTGCCGCCGAAGAGCCCCGGCAGCATCTCCTTGACGTTGATGTCCATCTCCTCGACGCCCTGGTTGGTGACGATCTCGAAGGACGGAAACGTCTTGTCGGCGACCTCGACCTCGACCATCCGGTCCTCGAGCTTGCCCTCGCGGAGCATCGTACGAAACCGGTTCCGCGTCTCCTCCGCCTCGGAGTCGCCCATGGACGGCAGCAGCAGGTCGAGCAGCCTCGCCTCGGCGCGGCCCTGGGCGCGGTCGCGGATCTCGAGCGTCTTCTCCTCGCGGACCATCTGCACGGCGACCTCGGTCAGGTCCCGCACGATCGACTCGACGTCGCGGCCGACGTAGCCGACCTCGGTGAACTTCGAGGCCTCGACCTTGAGGAACGGCGCGTCGGCCAGGCGCGCCAGGCGCCGCGCGATCTCGGTCTTGCCGACCCCCGTCGGCCCGATCATGAGAATGTTCTTCGGCAGGATCTCGCGCGACATCTCGGGCGACAGGCGCTGCCGGCGCCAGCGATTCCGGAGCGCGATCGCCACGGCCTTCTTCGCGCGCCGCTGGCCGATGACGTACTTGTCGAGCTCCGCGACGATCTCGCGCGGCGTGCGCGAGGCGGCCGGAGGCGCCTGGGCCTCGTGCTCGCCCGGCATCAGGAAAACCATCAGAGCTCCTCGAGCGTGATGTGGTCGTTGGTGTAGATGTCGATCTGCGAGGCCACGAGGAGCGACTCGCGCGCGACGTCGGTCGCCGACATGTCCGGCCGGTGCTTCAGGAGCGCGCGCGCCGCGGCCAGCGCGTAGGCGCCGCCCGAGCCGATCGCGAGGACGCCCTCCTCCGGGGAGATCAGGTCGCCCGTGCCGGAGATCAGGAGCGAGCTCTGGCGGTCGGCGACGATGAGGAGGGCCTCGAGCTGCCGGAGCATCTTGTCGGTGCGCCAGTCCTTGGCGAGCTCGATCGCCGAGCGCTCGAGGTTGCCGCGGTGCTCGTCGAGCTTGGCCTCAAAGCGCGAGAAAAGAGCGAACGCGTCGGCGGAGGACCCCGCGAACCCGGCGATCACGGACCCCCCCGCGAGCCGGCGGATCTTCGCCGCCGTCTGCTTCATGACGGTGGTTCCGAGTGTCACCTGGCCGTCCGAGGCCATCGCCACTTTGCCCTCCCGGCGCACGCACAGGACGGTCGTGGAGTGCCACTTTTGCATCGGAGGGAGGATACCTCAGGGTCAGTAAGCCGTAAGCGCTAAGCAGTAAGCAGGGCTGCGCCTGATGCCACCGCTTACTGCTTACTGCTTACTGCCGACCGATCCCGACAGGACCTTGATCGCCGCCTCGATGATCGCGTCCTCCTGTCCCTCACCCGCCCCCGGCCGGTCCGCCACCAGGACGTCCGGGTCGACTCCCTTCCCCTCGTAGCTCTTCCCATCCAGGCTCTCGATCGCGCGCTCCGAGAACCAGAGCGTCGAGCCGTCGGGAAGCGGAACGGCGGATGCGCCGCCGCTCGCCATGCCGGCGGTCGTCTCGCCCACGATCGGACCGATCGAATGCGCGCGGAACTTCAGGGCGAGGGCCTCGGCGTTCGACGCCGTCCCCGAGTTCGTCAGCAGTACGACGTTCAGCGGCCGGTACGCCGGCGGAAAGAGGCGTTTCGCGTCGCGGTCGACGACGTAGTAGTCGCCGGTGTCCCAGCGGCCCCGGAGAAACGTCGTCAGGATGTTGGGATCGTAGCCGCCGCTGTTGCCGCGAACGTCGAGGAGAAATCCCTCGATCGTGGGCCAGTCCGCGAGACCCGCGCGTCCCTGCGCCGCGATCGAACGGTCCGAGAGCATGTCGACGACGACGAGCGCCGTCTCGGCGCTCATACCCCAGAGCCGCGCGTAGCCGTAGCCCTTGCCGCCGTGCCGGATCACCCGCGCGCTCTTCCAGGCGAGCGCGTCTCCGGCTTCTTCGGGCGTCCGGACGAGCCGGTCGGTTCGGGGCGTTTCGCCCGGACGCTGCCACGTCACGCTGATCGCGGAGCCGGCCGGTCCCTCGAAGACGAAGAAGAGATCGCGGAAGTTGACGCGCCCGGCGCCGTAGGGGCGGCCGTCGACGGCGAGGATGCGGTCGCCGATCCGAAGGCCTGCCCGGTCGGCGGGGCTGCCCGGAACGACGCCCTTCACGGCATAGCCACCGGAGTCCTGCCCGATCCTCAGGCCCGCCGTCGCCCACGCCCGCTCGGGCAGGCGGCCGGGCGGCACGCGGAACGTGTGCGAGTCGTTCAACGCCGCGAGGAGGCGGTCGTAGATCGCGTTCTGCTCCGCCGGCGGCGGCGACGACGCGAGCTCCGAGGCCGCTCTGGCGACCGCGGCGCTCCAGTCGACGCCCTTCAACTTCGGGTCGTAAAAGCGGTCGCGAATGGTCCGGTCGATCTCCGCGAGCACGGGCGGCCGCGCGGCCGGGGCAGGCTGCGCCGCCGCCGACCCGGCGAGAAGCCCGAGGACGAGGGAGAGCCCCGGGTCAAGCCTTCGGATGCGCATTCCGATAGACCTCGGCGAGCCTCGCGGCGTCCAGGTGCGTGTACTTCTGCGTCGTCGAGAGCGAGGCGTGGCCCAGGAGCTCCTGGATCGCGCGCAGGTCCGCGCCGGCCTGGAGCAGGTGGGTCGCGAACGTGTGCCGCAGCGCGTGCGGCGAGATCTCTTCGGGCAGGCCGGCGGCGCGCAGCCGCCGTTTGAGCAGCCGCGCCATCGAGCGCGGCGTCAGCCGCCCGCCGCGGGCGTTGACGAAGAGGGGCCGTGCGCGGCCGGCGTCGGGGGCGCGGTGGCGCAGCGCGTCGCGCGAGGGAAGGTACTCGCGCAGGGCGGCGTCCGCCGGGTCGCCGAACGGCACGATGCGCTGCCGGCTCCCCTTGCCCGTGACGCGGAGAAGGCGCGCGCCGAAGTCGACGTCCTCGAGATCGAGGCCCGCCACTTCCGAGACGCGCAGGCCCGTGGCGTACAGAAGCTCGAAGAGCGCCCGCTCGCGCTCGGGCACGAACGTCTCGTCCTCGTCGGCGGTGAGGAGCTTCTCCGTGTCCGGAAGCGTCATCGCGCGCGGGAGCGCTTTCGGCACCCGCGGCGACGGCAGGCCCCGCGCCGGGTTCTTCTCGAGGTGCCCCTCGCGGCAGGCCCAGCGGAAGAACGAGCGCAGCGTCGACAGGTGCCGCGCGAGCGACCGGTTGACGAGGCCCTCCCGGTGGAGATGGGCGAGGTACGACCGCACCGCGAGGGTGTCGACTTTCGAGAGCGGCGTCCTGGCCGCCGGCTGGTTGGCGAACTCCTTCTCCCAGAAGTCCGTGAACCGGGCCAGGTCCTTGCCGTAGGCCTCGATGGTCCGGGGGGAAAAGCGTCGCTCGTCGGCCACGTAGCTCGCAAAGCCGTCGATTGCCCGCGAAAGCGAGATCACGTCCGAACAGTGTAGCGCGCCGGAACGCCGGCCCTTAGAATGCCCCGCCATGGAATTGCGACCGTTTCGCTCGATCCGGTTCTCTCCGCGCGTGATCCGCGAGCGGGGGCTCTCCACCGTCTTCGCGCCGCCCTACGACCAGATCTCGCCCGAGCTGCAGGATCGTCTCTACGCGCAGGCGCCCGAGAACATCGTGCGCATCACCTACCCGAAGAAGGACGGCGACCCCTACGCCGAGGCCGCGAAGACGCAGGCCGAGTGGCTGGCGTCCGGGATCCTCGAGAAGGAGCGCCGGCCCGCGCTCTGGAACTACCGCCAGACCTTCACCGAGGGCGGGAAGACGCACGTCCGCGACGCGCTCGTGGGCCTCGTCCGCCTCGAGGAGTACGAGACGGGAACGATCCGCCCCCACGAGCGGACCCTCGCCAGGCCCAAGGCGGACCGGCTGGCGCTGCTTTCGGCGACGAGGGCCGATCTCGAGCTGATCTTCCTCCTGACGCGGGCCCCGCTGTCGGCGGCGCTCGACACGCGGCGCACACCGAACCTCTCGGCCGACAGCCCGGACGGCGTGCGCCACGACGCCTTCCGCATCTCGGACTACGCCGCGCACGTCGAGCTCCAGGGCCTCGTCAAGAACGCCGAGGCGATCATCGCCGACGGCCATCACCGCTACGAGACCGCGCTCGCGTTCTCGAAGGACCCCGCGGCAGAAAAGCTCCCCGGCGCAAAGTACAAGCTCTGCGCCATCGTCGACATGAGCTCGCCGGGCGTGATCGTGCGGCCGATTCACCGCCTCCTCTTCGGTATGCCGGACTGGCGGCCGGTCCGCACGCTCCACGCCGCGCGCGATTACTTCGAGTTGAAGGAGTTCGACTCGCCGGCCGCGGCGCACGCCGCCCTCGAGGCCCACGCCCGCCGCTTCCCGGCGTTCGTGCTGTACGCGCCGCCGTCGAAGGCGGTGCTGATGACGCTCAAGGAGAAGCCGGAGCTGCTGCCGTGGCCCGAGGGCCGCTCGCAGGAGTGGAAGGCGCTCGACGTCGCGGCCCTCGAGGTCGCGTTTTTCGACAAGCTGCTCGGCATCCGGACCGATGCGATCGCCCAGGGCGAGCAGATCTCGTTCACCTCCGACGCCGCCGGCGCGATCGCCGCCGTCGACGGCGGCAAGGCCCAGGCCGCGATCATGATGCGAGCGACGACCGTCTCCGACGTCGAGGCGGTCGTGGGCGCCGGCGACCGCCTTCCGCAGAAGTCCACGCACTTCTTCCCCAAGATGTACTCCGGTCTCTTCGGCGTGTCGCTCGAAGACGCGGTGTACTGATTCGGCCGGTTCAGGCCTCGCACCCTTCACCGTTCCGACCGTCGGGTATCCTTCCGCCGTGACGCGCGGCGGCAACACGGACCGGGTCGCGCCGCAGGGCGACGGCCCGGGACCGGCCTGGCGGTTCGCGCTGATTCTCGCCGCGGCGCTCGGACTGCGGCTCTTCTTCGCCCTAACGCATCCGGTCGACTACAACGCGTACTGGCACGTCTTCATCGCCCGAAACCTCCGGCGGGAGTACGGGGGCCTCGCACATCCGCCGCTCTTCCTGGTCCTCCTGAAGCTCGCCGACGCGGTGCGGCACTCCTCCCTAGCCTACCAGTCCGTGTCGCTTCTCTCGGGCCTCGGCGTCGTCGTCCTGACGCGCTCGATTCTGCTCCGCTTGCGCGCGTCGGCGTCGGCGGCCGACCTCGGCGCGCTGACGATGGCCGTGGCCCAGCCGGCCGTCATCCTCTCGTGCGGCGTGCAGTCATACATGCTCGCCGCGTTCTTCATTTTCGCGTCGTTTCTGCCGTATATCGACTTGGCGGGCCCCGACCTTCCCCGGCCGCGGCGCGCAGCGTCCTTCGCCGTCCTCGTCAGCCTCGGTCTCCTGACCGAGTACTACACCGCCTTCTACCTGGCCGCGGCGGCCCTCGCGCCCGTCCTCGTCGCGGCCTGCCGTCCGGCCTACCGCGCGGCGCTCCGGACGGATCTCCCGCGGCGCATCCGGCTCCACGTCGCGGCGTTCGCGCCGCCCGCGGCTGTCGCGGCCGCCGTCTACCTCGTCCTCGCGCGGCCCTGGGTGCAGAAATTCAATACCATTCCGCAGTTCTACTTTCAGCCCGACCGGGAAACCGCAGCCGCTTTCCTCGTCCGCAACCTCTGGAATCTGTTCAACACATTCGCCCCCGTCACCGTCTGGAGCCCGCGACCGGCGGCGGTCCTTCTGCTCGGCTTCGTCGTCGTTGCTTTCGCCCTCGCCGTCTCGGACCCGCGGCGCGAGGCGTCGGCGGACGCGCGGGGGCTGCCCGCCGGGGTCCTCGTCCTGCTGCTCGGAATCGGCATCGCGCTCGGCCTGAAGGGGCCCTATCCCTTCGGCGGCCTGATGCGGCAGCAGTTCCTCTACTTTCTCTTCGCGATCCCGGCGGGCTTCGTCGCCTTCGACCGGCTCCTCCGGGGCGTCGACCGGGCACGGGCGCGGGCGGCGATCGCCGCCGCCGGCGCGGCCCTCCTCGTCCTCAATCTCGCGTGGCACAGGCGGGACTTCCGGAACCTCGGTCACGTCGATTTTACCAAACAGGCGCGCGCCTTCGACCGGCTCTTCCCCGACGCGGAGGTCCTCCACGTCGACCAGCTCAACCTGATCGGCTTCTTCATGACGCACGACGACTGGCGCTGGCGCTTCGCCGGCAGGGACCCGCGAAACCCGCTCGTCGAACGCTACGTGCTGGAGAAGGACGGCCGACGCCTGACGCTCGTCGCCCACCGCGACAGTTGGAACTTCGACTTTCACGACCCCAAGCTCTACGAGCGGCTGCGCTCCGCGCTCGCGCCCGGCGACCCCGACTGCCTTCACGTGTTCTGCGTGCACACGAATCTCTACAAGCCGGCCGAGCGGCGGCTGCCGGACCTCGAGGGCGACGAGATCCGCCGGAGCATCGCGGGCCTCGCGCCGGCCGCGCAACTCGCGCCGCGCCGGGTCGAGATCCGCGGCAACGACGTGTACGCCGAGATCTGCCGCACGCCCGCTGCGCCGTGAACGATCGGCGCGGACAAGTGCGGTAGTGTTGCGGCGTGAGCCGGCGCCCTCTGCGAGTCACTTACGTCTCGCATTCTTCGGGACTCTCGGGCGCCGAGCGGGCCCTGGAACGGATGCTCGCGGCGCGCGACCGTCAGGCGGTCGACCCGATCGTTCTTCTGCCCGAGGACGGGCCCCTCGCACCATTGCTCGAGGCGCAGGCGGTCGAGGTCCGCATCCAGCCGACGCGGTGGTGGATTCCCGGAACGCATTGGAGTCCCCGGACCTTCCTCGACCAGCTCGAGGGACTCGACGAACGCTGCGAAGCGATGACCCGTGCGCTCGACGCTTTGCGCCCCGACGTCGTGCACACCAACGTCCTTGTCACGCTCGAGGGCGCGGCGGCGGCGGCGGCGGCCGGCCTGCCGCACGTCTGGCACAGCCGCGGGCTGTTCGGCAGGGGTTTCCCGCCACCCTATCTCGACGACGTGCCCTATTTCTTGGGTGTCGTCGACCGCCTGGGCGATTGCGTCGTCTGCGTTTCGCGGGCTGTCGAGCGCGAGGCGGCCGCCCACGTCGGGGCCGAGCGCGTCGTCATTCCCGACGGCTTCGATCCCGAGCCGCTCCGTCGGCAGCCGGTCGAGGGCCGCGCGACTCTCCTCGCCCGGCTGGACATCGCGCCGCGCGCGCGCCTCGTCGTCGCGGTCGGGGGCATCCAGCGGCGGAAGGGCCAGATGTACCTCGTCGAGGCGCTGGCGCGCTTGCTCCCCGAGTTCCCCGGCCTCGTCCTCGTTCTCGCGGGTCCGGAAACCGACACCGCCTACGCCGACGAGCTGCGCCGGTTCGTCGCGGCCCGCGGACTTTCCGACGGCGTGCGTCTTCCGGGCGAGCTGCCCGACGTGCGCTCGCTCCTCTCTCACGCCGAGATCTTCGTCCAGCCGTCGCTTTCCGAAGGCTTCTCGCTCGCGGTCCTCGAGGCGCTCGCCTGCGCGACGCCGGTCGTCGCCACGAAAAGCGGGGGCCCCGAGGAGATCGTCGAAGAGGGCGTCAGCGGACTGCTGGTGGAGCCGGCGGACCCCGGGGCCCTCACCCGGGCCATCCGGCGCGTGCTCACGGAGCCGGATCTCGCCGCACGTCTGCGCCGGGAAGGTCCGCCTCGCGCCACGCGATTCTCGCCCGGGGCTTCGGCGTCGCGCCTGGCCGAGGTTTACGGCCGCCTGCAGGCTCCCTCTCCCGAAGAGGCCGCGGCCCGTGCCCTCGTCGCGCGCGACGCCCGCGTCGAGATCACCGGGCGCGCCCGGCGTGCGGCGTCCGCATGAAGCGGGACCTGCCGAAGGAGACGCCGAGGTATCCGGGCGTGATCACGATGCCGGATTTCGTCCAGACCGTCCTTCACTGGATGCGTCCCGACGAGATTCGAGTCGTGGCGGACGTCGGAGCGATGGACGGCGGCGACACGCTCGCGCTCGCCCGGGCCTTCCCAGGTGCCCGCACGATCGCCGTCGAGGGGCTGCAGGCGAACTTCGACGCCTATCTCTCCTGGCTGCCGGGCGTCGAGGCGTACTGCGCGGTCATCGGCGGAAAGGACGGCGAGGCCCGGTTCTTCGAGAAGTCGGTCAAAGGCGTCCACAGTCTCTACGAGCGCGAGAGCGACGATACCGTCAGAGTCCACCCGGCGCGCGTCGAGACCCTGGTCACGTTCTGCCGGCACGTCGGCATAGACTCGATCGACCTCCTGAAGATCGACGTCGAGGGAGCGACGCTCGACGTCCTCGAGGGCCTCGGCGGGCTCGCGACGGGCCTCAAGGCGCTCCACGTCGAGTCCGAGGACGTTCCGTTCTTCCGCGGGCAGCGCCTCGACGCGGAGGTGTCCGCCTGCCTCCGCGGGCTCGGCTTCGACATGGTCCGCCGGGACGGCCGGCTCGCGATCACCGGGCGGATTGCGGGACCGCAGTACGACAGCGTCTGGATCCACCGGCGCTTCCTGCGCCGGTAGGTCACTTCTTCGGGGCGAACCCCCGCACGTCGTTCTTCACCAGGCTCTGGATCTCCTCCGGCGTCAGCTTCTTTCCGAACGGGGGCATGTCGTCCTTGCCCTCGGTCACCGACTTGATGAGCTTGGCGTCGCTCTCGCCGGCCTGAAACTCGGCGTCGGTGAAGTCGCGGGCCTTGAGCATCTTTCCCTTCGACGTCTTCGCCTTGCCGTCGATCCCGTGGCACTTGGCACAGTACTTCTCGAACGTCTCCGAGGGGGCCCTGGTCTCGGCCGCGTAGACCGCAGCCGCGAAACCCACGATCGCGCCCAACACCAGACCTCCGAGAACCCGGGTCCGCGTCATCCTTTCCTCGCTTTCTCAAGGTCCTGGAGCACCGCTTCGGGCTCCCACTGTTCGCCGTAGTAAATCGTCGCGAGCCGGCCGTCGGGCCCGACGATCGCGACCGCCTGCGAGTGCACGATCTGGCCCTTGTCCGGGTAGTAGAGGACCCCGAACGTCTCGGCCACGCGCGCAACGGCCCTGGGGTCGCCGGTGAGGAACCTCCACCGCGTCGGGTCGGCGCCCACGTGGCTCGCGTATTTTCGGAGGGCTTCGGGCGTGTCGTTCTCGGGATCGACCGTGACCGTGAGGAGCTGGCCGAACCTCTCTTTCACGAGCCCCGCCTGGATCTTCGAGAACCGCGCGACCGTCAGCGGGCACGCCGTCGCCACCGGGCAGCGCGTGTAGACGAACGTCACCGCCACGGGCTGCCCGCGGAACTGCGAGAGCCGGACCGGGGCGCCGGTCTGGTCCGTCAGCGTGAAGTCCGGCACCGTGTCGCCGACCGCGATCCCCTTGTTGGGCTCGGGCTTGACGCCCGCTCCGCCGAAGGGCGTCGGCGTCGGCACGAAGCCCTTGGTCAGGACCTGCTCGAGGAAGTAGGTGCTGCCGTCGACGACGAGTGTCGCCTCGATGCGGTCGCCGGGGCGCAGGAACGCGATGACCTTCGGATCGTCCCGTATCGGGAAGGCCATCGTCATCGCCGCCATGTAGCCCGGGACCTCCTCGTGGCTGACGGTGATCCGGGCGCGCGCGGGGTCGATCGCGGTGACGACGCCGCGGAGCGGATAGCGCTTCGCGCCGGGGCCGACGGGCGCCTGTTTTTCGGCCACGATCGCCGGCTTCGCGGGGGCGCCGGCGGGAAGCTCCGCGTTCCGTCGGCAAGCCGGAACGGCGAAGGCCGCGATCACGAGCACGGCGACGGCGGTCGGACCCCTCTTCACGGCGCCCTTCCTACAGGATTTGCAGCCGCCATTTCAAAGGTTAAGGAAGCCCAAAGGCTCTGCCAGTCCGCATCGGCGCCGGCGGGGGCCGGTCCCATTTCGACGGACTTGATCATCCAGAGCCCGGCCTTCGACAGTCGGAGGGTCGCGCGCCCGTCGCGGCCGGTCCGCGCCGCGGAGGCCGCCGCGGCCTCGCCGTGAAGCAGCGCATGGACGAGGGCTCCGGAAAGCGGCTTTCCGTCGAGGAGCAGGCGCACCGGCAGCGAATCGCCGGGCCGGAGCGCGTAGGGGTTCTTCTCCGGGAGAAGCTCGAGCGTGAAGCCGAGCGGACGGTCGAAGCCCGCCGTGCCGGCGCCCCCGACGTCGAGGAGCGCCTTGGCGCAGCGCGAGAACACCTCGCGCGCCGGCTTGTCCGTCTCGCCGCGCTTCGACCGCGCGGTCGAAATCTTCTCCAGGCCCTCCTCCTTGAGGTAGTCCTCGAACTTCGCCGCGTCGAGTGACACCGGGTAGTCGAGGCTGCGATATCCGACGATCGCGAGGCCGGGCTCCGCGAGGCGGATCGTCCCGGCGGGCTCGTCGCCGAGGCCGCCGGGGATCGGCTGCTCTCCCGATGCGGAGACGAGCACGAACTTCGAGACGAGCGGGGGCACGCGCGGGAAAGGCTCGCCCGTGAAATGCGGCCCGACGAAGAGCCGCACCGCGACCGTCGAGCCGACGGCCGGTCGGAAGCTCGAGGGCTCGATCCAGAAGTCGTGCGCCGAGAGCGGCGAGGTGACGAGGGCCGCCGCCAGGACACCGGAGAAAAGACGCCTCATCCGGAGGCCGCGGCCTTTCGCGAGGCGATGTAGCCCGAGAGCTTCTCGAGGTCGACGTTGCCGCCCGACAGAACGACGCCGACTTTCTTGCCGCGGAAGTCCGCCTTCCGGTGGCGCACCGCGGCCGCGGCGGCGGCGCCCGACGGCTCGACGAGAACCTTCATGCGCTCGAGCATGAAGGTCAGCGTCTCGATCATCTCGTCGTCGGAGACGAGGAGGATGTCCGCGACGTTCTCCTGGACGATCGGAAACGTCAGCCGGCCCGGCGAGGTGACGCGCAGGCCGTCGGCGATCGAGGGGTTCTCCCGGACCTCGACGCGGTGGCCGGCGTCCAGCGAGCGCTTCGTGTCGTCGGCGGTCTCGGGCTCGGCGCCGTAGATCCGGATCTGCGGGCGCATGTGGCGCGCGGCCGTCGCCCAGCCGCCGATCAGGCCCCCGCCCGACACGCATACGACGAGGGCGTCGAGGTCCGGGACCTCCTCGAGGAGCTCGACGGCGCCCGTCGCCGCTCCGGCCATGATGAGCTCGTCGTCGAAGGGCGGAACGAGCAGGGCGTGCTTCTCCCGCGCGATCTCGGCCGCGAGGTCGTCGCGGCTCTGCATCTGCCGGTCGTAGAGCACGACCTCGGCGCCGTACCCCCGCGTGGCGTCGATCTTCGACTGGGGGGCGTCCTTCGGCATCACGATCGTGGCCGAGAGGCCGAGGAGCTTCGCAACGAGCGCCACGGCTTGCGCGTGGTTCCCGGACGAGAAGGCGACGACGGCCTCGACCTTGCCGCGCTCGCTCTCCGCCTTCATCTTGTTGTACGCGCCCCGGAACTTGAAGGCTCCTCCGCGCTGGAGGTTTTCGGCCTTGAAGTAGACGCGGGCCCCGCACTCCTCGTCGAACTGCCGCGAGCGCAGGACGGGGGTGCGGTGGGCGACGCCTTCGAGGCGCTTTCTCGCCGCTTGGATGTCCTCCCAGGTGGGCATTCGTTCCTCCGGGCTGCCTACGATACGACGGCGGGCGCCGCCGAGATCTGTCCCTTCCACTCCGCGATCGCGGCGAGCGCGCGGTCGACCATCCTCTGGCGCCGCACCTGCTTGTCCCGGACCGGAGAGTGCGACGTGTCCTCGATCAGGCCGAACGTCACGTTCATCGGTTCGAACTTCTCCTCGGGCGGGCGCTCCGAGCAGTGCCGCGCGAGCGACCCGATGGCGGTCGTGTAGGGCACCGGGACGGGCTCGCGGCCTTCCAGGATCTGCGCGAGCGCGAGGCCGACGGCGAGGCCGGTCGCCGCGCTCTCGACGTAGCCCTCGACCCCCGTGATCTGGCCGGCGAAAAAGATCCGCGGCTCGCGGCGCATCCGGAAGAACCGGTCGAGGTGCGCGGGCGCGTGGATGTAGGTGTTGCGGTGGAGCATGCCGTAACGCGCGAAGACCGCGCTCTCGAGGCCCGGGATCATCCGGAAGACCCGCTGCTGCTCCGGGATCTTGAGCTTCGTCTGGAACCCGACGATGTTGTAGTGCTCCCTGGCGAGATCGTCCTGCCGGAGCTGCACGACCGCCCACGGGAGCCGGCCGGTCTTCGGGTCGGGCAGGCCCATCGGCTTCATCGGCCCGTGCCGCAGCGTCTCGCGTCCGCGCTCGGCCATGACCTCGATCGGAAGGCAGCCCTCGAAATACACGCCCTTCTCGAAGTCCTTGATCGGGACCGTCTCGCCCGAGAGAAGCGCGTCGAGGAACCGCTCGTACTCCTCGCGCGTGAGCGGGCAGTTCCAGTAGTCCTCGCCCTCCCCCTTGCCGTAGCGCGACATCGCGTACATCTTCGAGAGGTCGAGCGACGAGGCCTCGACGATCGGCGCCATCGAGTCGTAGAAGTAGAGGTCCCGGGTCCCGAGGAGCTCCCCGATCGCGCGGTCGAGCGCGGGCGAGGTCAGCGGCCCCGTCGCGATCACCGCGAAGCCTTCGCGCGGAATCGACGTCACCTCCTCGCGAACGAGCTCGATCTCGGGGCGCGCCGCGATCGCCTCGGTCACGAGGCCGGCGAAGACGTGCCGGTCCATCGCGAGGGCGTCCCCCGCCGGGACCGCCGCCGCGCGCGCCGACCGGATCACGAGCGAGTCGAGGGCCTCCATCTCCCGCTTGATGAGGCCGACGGCATTGCGCGGGTTGTCGGAGCGGAAGGAATTCGAGCAGACGAGCTCGGCGCAGCGGTCGGTCGCGTGGGCCGAGGTCTGGACCTTCGGCCGCATCTCGAAAAGCCGCACCCGGTGGCCCCGCCGGGCGAGCTGCCAGGCGCACTCCGACCCGGCGAGGCCCGCGCCGACGATCGAGACCGTGTCGCTCACGGGACCGATTCTATGGGCCGGCCCGAAAACCGATCTACCAGCCGCCCCCGCCGCCCCCGCCCGAGCTGCCGCCTCCTCCGCCGCCGCCGCCCCCGCCCCCGCTCGAGGACGAAGAGGGCGCGGCCACGCCGGACGCGAGCGCCCCCGCGGCCACGGCCCATGTGCCCGAAGCGCCCGCGCCGCCGAAGGCGCCCCCGCCGCCCGTCCAGCCCCCGCCGGAAGACGACGGGGAGGATGACGACCCGCTCGAGGAACCCCGCCATGTGGAGGCCGTTGCCGTCGCGGCGGCCGTCGCGCCGTGCGCCTTGAACCACTGGTCGGCCTCCGCCGTCAGGCCGAAAGCGACGACGTACGGGAACCACTCGTCCTCGAGGCGCGGAGCCGGGCTCCGAAGCTCGTCGGCGAAGTAGCGTCGGGCGGACGCGAGAGCCTTGCGCCGCGCGATGCGCCGCGGGCCGTTGCGGGTCTTTGCGATGAAGAACACTCCGCTCACGACCGCGAGCCGCAGGAGCAGCTGTCCGACCACGACGACCGCGGGGCTCCGGCCGCCCTCGCGCACGCCCATCCACGCAAACCAGAAGAGCAGCGCCGGCACCCACAGAAAGAGCGGCGACCAGGCGTCGAGGCGGTCGACGCGCTTCTGGTAGCCCCAGGCGCAGAGCGCGCCGATTCCGTAGATCACGAAGAACGTGATGCCCGCCCCGATGGCCGTGCCGAGCTCCTCGGCGTCGGTGAGGACCGCGTACCCGTGGGCGGCGAAGCCCAGGAGAAAGAGCAGCGCCGTGATCCGGCCGCCGGCCGCTGGCGCCCTGTCCTGAAAATCCGGATGCGTCTTGAGCTTCGCCTCGAGGCCCGGCTTGATCTTCGAGGACGGATCGAACCCGCTCGCCTTGTAATGGGCCTTGATCGCGTCCGTATCGGTCTCTTTCCGGCTCCCGAAGAACAGGGCCTGGACGAGGTCCCGGTCGTCGCCCGAAAGCTCCGAGATCGGCACGAGGAGCCGCATCGAGAGCTTCTTGCCGGACGCTTCCGTCGAGATCTTCTTCTCCGCCGCCAGCCGCGCGAGGACGGCCGCGACTTCCGGCGCGCCGATCGTCTCGTCCCACAGCGCCCCGGCTTCCTCGGGCGCGAGCGACAGGAGGTTCTTCTCGAGCCATGCCCCGTCGATCGAACCGGGCGGCGTGAGCGGCGCGAAACGGCCGAGCGAGACCTCGCGCCTCCGCCAGGCGGCGTACAACAGGACGATTCCCGCCGCGAGCACGCCGAGGAGGCCGCGGCGCATCCCCGGGCTCATGACGGAGGCCGACGCGACCGGTGCACCGCTTCCCGTGTAGGCGAGAGGAACCGTCACGGTGAAGTTCGACCCTGCGGGAAGCACGCCGCTCTCGTAGTGGCCCGGAAAGGGCCCGAGAGGCTTCCACACCGGATCGAGCTCGAGCGACACCTTCAGCTTCTGGATCGGCCACTGCGCCTCCGGAAGCGCGAAGTTGTGGTCGAGAAGGTATGTGCTCCCCTGCTTCACGAGGACGCCCGAGAGAACGTAGGCGAGCTCGTAGACGAGCTCGGTCCGCTGAAACTCGGGATCGGTTGGAAGGCGGCTCCTCCACCGGAGCACGCCCGGCGCCGTCCACCCGTACTCGTCGACCGCCGAGAGGCCGCCCTCCGAGAGCGCGTGCCGCGCGCCGTCCGGGTCGATGCGCGAAAGGGACTCGAGCCTCACCGACTGCCCGCGCTCGAGGCGGAACGTTCGCTCGCCTCCGTTCCAGTCGCCCGAGAAGACGATGGCCTGCCTCTCGACGACGTGCAACGCGCCCTCGGCGTCGAGGCGGGCCTCGACCTCGATCGAGCTCCACGAGAGCTCGCGGGCCGGGGCGAGAGACGCCGCGGCGAGGGCGAGGATCGACACGAGGAGCGCGCGATCGAGGGCTCTTTTCATGCCTCGATTCTACGGCCCCGCCGCGCCCCTCACGCGATCCGCACCTTGCGCCGCGCCACGGGAACGACGAACCGGATGGACGTCAGGCGCGGCGAGAAGGCCGCGATCTTGTTGTCGACGAGCCCCGCCGCGAGCCCCGCCTTCTGCACGTCGATCCAGAGAAACGGAAACGAGAGCTCGGCGATGAACGGCTTCTTCGGAAAGACGACCCAGAGGGATCCGGCCGGCTCGAGGCGTTTCTCCAGATCGCCGAAGAAGGACGACAGCGATCCCTCCGCCGGTACTTCCGCCATCAGCCAGGCCTGGCGGCCGGGCGGCAGCTTCGTCACCCGCTCGACGAGCGGCCCGAAGGTCGAGCGCATCGTCTTCGCGAACTCGTCGGAGCGGCCGACCGCGTAGGCCGGGCCCTCGGCCGGGAGGGAGAACTTCTCCCAGGGAGCCCTCATGCGCCGATTCTATGCGGGAGTCCTAAGATGGAGAGGTGACCTTCGAGGCGGACCTCTACCCCGACGAGTACTACGACGGCCTGCACCGGGTCACGCCCTTCGCCGCGCCGACGCGCAAGTGGAGGGAGCGGGACCGGGACATCCTCCGGCTCGCTCTCCCCGCGCCGGACCAGGTGGTCCTCGATCTCGGCTCGGCCCGCGGCGACGTCTGCTTCCTCCTCGCGACGCGCGTCCGGGAGGCGATCGGCGTCGACGCCTCGGCGCGGGCACTCGAGATCGCCGAGGCCGAACGCTCCCGCCGCGGCCTCGAGAACGTGCGCTTCGTCCGGAGCGACGTCGCGACCCTCGAGGGGATCCCCGACGCCTCGATCGACCTCGCCGGGGCCTTCGACCTGCTCGAGCACGTGGACGACGGGACGGTCCGGCACATGCTGCGGGCGCTCGCCCGGGTCCTCAAGCCTGGTGGCGTCCTCGCCGCGTACACGCCCAACCGCGAGCACTACGTCGAGCGGCTGAAGGCGCACGACTTCCTGCTGAAGCAGTTCCCCGAGCACATCGCGGTGCGCCGGCCGCGGGAGATCCGGCGGCTCCTCGAGGAGTCGGGCTGGCGGGTGCTCGCGCTGACCTACTCCCCCGCCCCGTTTCCGGCGGTCCGCTGGATCGAGAAGGCCCTCTGGAGGCTGCCCGGGATCGGCCGTCTCTTCCGCTACCGCATCCTCCTGCGCGCCGCGCCCCCGCCCGCACCCCGGGGATAGACTGATCGGTTCATGCGCGTCAGCGTCGTCGTTCCCTGCCGCAACGCCGCCCGCACCGTGGGCGAGGCCGTGGCGTCGGCATTCGCCCAGTCCGAGCGGCCCTCCGAGGTCGTCGTCGTGGACGACGCCTCGACGGATGGATCGGCCGAAACCGCGCGGCAGGCCGGCGCCCGGGTCATCCGCAATGCCTCGCGGCGGAATGCGGGCGGGGCCCGCAACGCCGGCATCGACGCGACCGAGGGCGATCTCCTCGGGTTTCTCGACGCGGACGCCGTCGCCCCGCCCGACTGGCTGGCGCGCGCCCGGCGAGTCCTCGAGGGCGACCCGACGATCGTCGGCGTCGGCGGTCGGATCGTCAACGGCCGGCCGGGACGCTACGGCGAGCTCGACTACTACATGAACCATTCCGAATGGATCGCCGCGGGGAAGCCCACCGCGAAGGCGAACATCCCGACGATGGCGATCGTCTACCGCCGTCAAGCCATCGGCCCGGTGCGCTTCCCCGAGTCGAACACCGGCGAGGACACGGTCTTCGCGCTCGCCGTCACCGCCCGGGGGGACGGCTCTGGTACGACCCCGCGATCGCCGTGACGCACCGCCATGAGCGGCTCGACTGGCGCGCGTTCTGGGAAAAACAGGTCGCCTGCGGGCGGACGATCTACGAGACCCGGCGCGACCACGACCGGCCGGGCAAGTCCCTCGTGCGCTTCCCGGCACTCCTCTTTCTCTTCCCCCATCTCTGGATCACGGTCGGCCGGATGCTCCGCGCGGGCCACGGCGGCAAGGCCGCGGCGCTCTTCCCGTGGCTCTTCGCGGGTGAGGTCGCCCGGATCAAGGGGTTCTTCCTCGCGCGGCGCGCGCCCCTCCGGGCCGCGCCGTCCGAGACCCGCGAGGCCCGAACGGTATGACCGCCCGCAAGCTCGCCCAGGGCCTCGCCCTCGCCCGCGACTGGATCGCTCCGTCCGACGCCATCGCGCAGTGGACCCACTTCGTGACGTCGGTCTGCAACGCGCGCTGCGCGCATTGCTTCTACCCGATCAACGCCGGCAAGAACGAGCTGACGCTCGAGGAGATGGACCGCTTCGCGGCGACCCTGCCGCCGATCCGGCTCCTCCTGATCTCGGGAGGCGAGCCGTTTCTCCGGCGCGACCTGCCGGAGTTGATCCGGATCTACTTCGAGCGTTGCGCGTTCTTCTCGTCCTCGATTCCCACCAACGGCTTCTCGCCCGACGAGATCGCGCGGGCGACCGAGAAGATCTGCACCTACTCGCCCGACCTCGCACTCGGCGTGACGGTCTCGATCGACGGCTTCCGGGAGTTTCACGACCGTGTGCGTGCCGTGCCGGGGCTCTACGAGCGGGCGCTCGCGACCCTCGAAGCCTTGATCGACCTCTCGCGCCGGACGCCGAACCTGACGGCCGGCGTGACTACGGTCTTCATGCGCGACAACCAGAAAGAGGTCGAGGACTTCTGCGAGTTCATCTATGCGAAATACCGCCCGAACCATCACTCGCTCGGGTTCGTGCGCGGCGAGGCCTACGATCCCGCGGTCAAAGAGAACCTCGACGTCGACCTCTACCTTCGCCTGTCGAAGTCGATCGACCTCCGCTATCCTCCGGACGAAGCCCGGGGCGGCTGGAAGGGCGCGCGGACCCGGGCGCGGCGCGAGATCAACCGGCGCCGCTTCGAGTACATCGGCCGCCAGGCCAGGGGCGGGGGCTTCGAGGGGTTCTGCCTCGCCGGCGAAAGGGAGTACGTTCTGACCGAAGAGGGCGACATCCACGGCTGCGAATTGATCGGCGACGTGCTCGGCAACGTCCGGACATCCGGCTACGACTGGGCGAAGATCCGCGAGGGCGAAGCGGCGAGGGCGTTCGTCGAATCCAAGCACGCCCGCCTCTGCAAGTGCACGCACGAGTGCAACGCGCGCACGATGATCCTCTTCGACAAGAAGAACGCCCTGCCGATCGTTGGAGCGATGGCGGGCTTCGAGGCGAGGCGCACCTCATGAGCAAGGGGAAGAACGGCCTGCGCCTGAAGTCGCTCAAGTACATGCTCGAGCTGACCTCCCGCTGCAACCTCCGCTGCGGGATGTGCCCCATGGACGTTCTGACCCGGCCCTTCGAGGACGCGCCCTTCGACATGGTCGAGGACGTCGCCCGTCAGATGCGGGAGCTGAAGCTCCCGATGAAGTACCTCCACGAGATGGGCGAGCCGTTTCTCTACAAGCGGCTCTGCGAGGCGATCGATCTCTTCCCCGGCGTGTGCGTGTCGACCAACGGGACGCTCTTGTCCGAGCAGTGGGCGAAGGACATCCTGTCCTCCTCGCTCTCGAAGCTCCGCATCTGCATCGACACGTTGAAGCCCGAGGTCTACCCCATCGTCCGCAAGGGCGGGAAGTTCGACGCCGTCGTCGAGAACATCCGGCGCTTCCTCGAGATGTCGAAGGGGAAGAAGATCGTCGTCGAGATCCAGCGGATGATCACGACCCAGACGCACGACGAGAGCGTGCAGAGCTTCCGCGACTTCTTCCACCTCGACCGCTACCCGCAGGCGACGATCATCCAGAAGACCTGCGAGGGCCTCGACACCTCCGAGGTCACCGAGCTCCACCAGGCCTACTACGGCTGCTTCCAGGGAACGCCGTACCAGTGGTTCGTCATCCTCTGCAACGGCGACGTCACGCACTGCTGCTACGACTACGACGGAACGCAGAAGCTCGGCAACGTGCGCGAGAAGTCGATTCCCGAGATCGCGGCCTCGCCGTTTCTGGCGACGATCGAAGCGGGCTTCCGCTCGGGCGATTTCTCGAAGCTCCCGCGCTGCGCCGAGTGCTTCAAGAACCCGGCGGCCAAACCCCCGCTGACGGACCGCCTCTGGCGAATCGCCCAGATCTTCCCCTGGAAGGACCCGTTCCGGAGGTTCCTGAACATCCCGGGCGTCCCGGGGGAGAGAACTAGGGTCACCCCCTCACCGACCCGATAACGCCGGCAACCGCCGGCGTTGCCTACGGCCGGGGTCGACCTTCGGTGGACGGCTCCCCCCTTCGGGGGGCGAGGGAGTCTTGGGGTCCCCTCTCCCAGCGGGACCCGACCACCGAAGGCAGACCCACGGCAGTAGGAATGCCGGGCGGAGCACGGCGTTATCGGACGGGTGAGGGGCCCTATCCCTTGGCCGCTTTGCGCTCCCGCGGCTTCGCGGCCTTCTTGTTCGCCTTCGCCGCGACGACCGCCTCCGGTACGTCCGGCGGCGCCTCGGGCGTGAACTCGACGATCGGCGGCAGCTCCCCCGCCGGTTTCTCGAACCCGCAGCCCGCCTTGTCGCAGGCGAAGACGTTGCCGGACTTGCGTTCCCGGAAAAGGAGGTACGCGTTGCCGCACTGCGGGCACTTCTCGGGGATCGGCCGCACCGAAAGCGAGAAGTCGCAGTTGGGGTAGTTGATGCAGCCGTAGAAGGGCCGGAACCGTCCGCGCCGCTCGGCGATGATGCCGCCGTCCTTGGGGCACCGCACTCCGGTGTCCTTCACCGGCTTCGGGGGCTTGTACTTGCAGGCCGGGTAATTCGAGCACGACACGTACGCCCCGAATCGGCCGTGCCGGCGAACGAGCCCGCTGCCGCAGCGCGGGCAGGGCTCCCCGGTCGGCTCGTCGGGCTTGGCCTCGGCCTTGCCGCCCGCGACGGCGATGTTCACGACGTTGCGGCACTTGGGATACGCGGTGCATCCGAGGAACGTCGAGCCCGTGCGGCTCTGCCGCACCTTCATCGGCTCCCCGCACTCGTCGCAGGTCGTCTTCTCGATCTCCGACATGTCGACGGCGTCTTCCTCGGGGTCCGGGATGTCCTGCGTGAACGTGCACTCGGGATAGCCGCTGCAGGCGATGAAGAGACCGTTCTTGCCCATCCGGAGCTTCAACTTCTTGCCGCACTTGGGGCACTTCTCGTCCATGACGGGAACGGCCGAGAGCTTCAGCTTCTTCGCCTGCGCCAGCGGAATGCCGGCCTTGCCCGAGACCATCCCGTCGAGCGCCCGGTCGCGGTCGCGGGTGAAGGTCTTGTCGAAGTCGGTCAGGGCCTTCGTCCAGGAAAGCTTGCCCTCCTCGACGTCGTCGAGCGCCTCCTCCATCCGCGCCGTGTAGGCGGTCTCGAAGAAGTCGTCGAAGTACGGGATCAGGAGCTCGATGACGGTGCGTCCGAGAGCCGTCGGGATGAACCGGCGGTCCTTGCGGTGAACGTAGCGGCGCTCCTCGATCTTGCGGAGGATCTCGGCGTAGGTCGAGGGGCGGCCGATGCCGTTTTCCTCGAGGAACTTGACGAGCGAGGCCTCGTTGAAGCGCGGCGGCGGCTGCGTGGCCTTCTTCTCGGGCAGGACCTCGACGAGCTTCAACGTCTCGCCCTGCGAAAGCGGCGGCAGCTTCGGCGAGTCCTTGTCCGCCTCATCGTCCTCGTCGGCCGAGACGCCGTAGGCGGCGAGGTAACCCGCGAACTTCAGCGTCGAGCCCGAGGCCCGGTAGACGGCGCGGCCGGCCGTGATCTCGGCCGACGTCGTGTCGTAGACGGCGGGCGCCATCTGTGAGGCGACGAAGCGCTCCCAGATGATCCGGTAGATCTTCGCCTCGTCGGCAGCGACGTACTTCGCGACCTCTTCGGGGGGCAGGTCGAGGTACGTCGGGCGGATCGCCTCGTGGGCGTCCTGCGTGTCGCGGCGGCTCTTGAAGTAGCGCGCCGACTCCGGCATCGAGTCGGGCCCGTACTTCGCGGCGATGTGCTCGCGGACCCCGGTCAACGCGTCGGCCGAAACGCGGGTCGAGTCCGTGCGCATGTACGTGATCAATCCGACGGTGCCCCGCCCCGGAATCTCCCGGCCTTCGTAGAGGCGCTGGGCGATCTGCATCGTGCGCCGGACGGCGAAGCCGCGGCGGGCCGCCGCCTGCTGGAGCTGCGAGGTGATGAAGGGAGGCGCCGGGTTCTTCCGGCGCTCGGAGGTCTCGACGGAGGAGACGGTCCAGGCCGCCTTCGCGACCTCGTCGAGGACTCTCTTCGCCGAAGCCTCGTCCGGCAGGCGGGGATCCGTCCCGTCGAACTTGAGCTTCTCGCCGTCGAAGGACGACAGCCGCGCCGTGAACTCGACGGCGGCACCCGGCGTCTTTGCAGCCGGCGTCTGCGCCGGCACGAGCCGGGCGTCGACCGACCAGTACTCGACCGGGACGAACGCTTCGATCTCGTTTTCGCGCTCGCAGATGATCCGCAGAGCAACCGTCTGTACCCGTCCGGCGGAGAGGCCCCGCCAGACCTTCTTCCACAGTAGGTCCGAGACCTCGTAGCCGACGAGCCGGTCGATGATCCGGCGCGCCTGCTGCGCGTCGACCCGGCGGCCGTCGATCTCGCCCGCCTGCTCCATCGCCGCGAGCACGGCCTTCTTGGTGATCTCGTTGAACCGGACGCGCTGGAACTTCGTCTTGCCCGCTCCGGGCTGCAGGGTCTGCTGGAGGTGCCACGAGATGGCCTCGCCCTCGCGGTCGGGGTCGGCCGCGAGGTAGACGTTGTCGGCCGCCTTCGCCGCCTTTTTCAGCTCGTTGATCGTCTTTTCCTTGCCGGCCAGGACCTCGTACGTGGGCGCATAGGAATGTCCGCGGTCGATGCCGAGGCCCTTGCGCGGCAGGTCGCGGACATGGCCGTACGACGCGAGGACTTTGAACCCCTTGCCGAGAAACTTCTCGAGGGTCTTGGCCTTCGCGGGCGACTCGACGATGACGATGGACTTGGCCATATGGGGCGGGGACGGTCTCACATCAATCTGGAAAGCGCAAATTCGACCATTCCGCCTTGCCGCAACATCCTGCGTATTCCCGGGGCGTAAGCCGTAAGCAGTAAGCAGTAAGCAGGAAAGGAGTTCCGCCGACGGCTTACTGCTGACCGCTGACTGCTGACTCACCTTCGCCCCACCCCGTACCTCCCTCCCTCAACGACCACCGCCATCCCCGCCGCCTCGAGCTCGAAGAGACCGGCGAGCACGGTCGCCGCGGGCAGGTCCAGCGAGAGCGCGATCTCCTCGGGCGAGAGCGACTCCTCGCGGGCGAGAAGTTCGAGCATGCGCCGCGCCTCGGTCGAGAGCTCGGAGGAAATCGCCGCGGGCGCGCCGGCCGGACGGGGCGTTCCGATCGCGGGGAAGAGCTCGGCGAGCACGTCCTCGGCGCCGCGGCAGAGAATCGCGCCGTCCCTCAGCAGGGCGTGCGCGCCGTCGGACGTCGGCGAGAAGACCGAGCCCGGCACCGCGAACACGTCGCGGCCGAAGTCGGCCGCGAGCCTCGCGGTGATGAGCGATCCCGAACGCCGTGACGCCTCGACGACGACGACTCCGGCCGAGAGCCCGGCGATGATCCGGTTGCGGATCGGAAAGTTCTGCGGCCGCGGCTCCGTCCCGGGCGGGTACTCCGACACGAAGAGGTTCTCGACCGCCATTCGCTCCCTCAGGCGCCGGTGCTCCCGCGGGTAGTCGACGTCCACGCCACACCCGAGAACCGCGATCGTGCCGCCGGGGCTGTCGAGCGCGGCCTCGTGCGCCGCCGCGTCGATGCCCCGCGCGAACCCCGAGACCACCGTCACGCCGGCCGCCGACAGGTCCCGCGCGAGCCCCCAGGACACGTCCCGTCCGTAGCGCGAGGCGTCGCGGGACCCGACGATCGCGACCGCCGGAAGACGCAGCCGTTCGAGCCGGCCCAGCGCGAAAATGAGGAAAGGGGGATCGGCGATCTCCCCGAGCGCCGCCGGGTAGTCGGGCTCGAAGGCCGTGATCAGGCGGACGCCGGTCGACTCGATGCGGGCGGCCCAGCGATCCGCCTCGACGTCGTCGGCCGCCCGCAGCACCGCCCGCGCGCGATCCCGGGAGCCCAAAAAAGCGGACAAGTCCTCTTCTTCGGAGGACAGGACGGCCTCGACGCCGCCGCGCGCTCGCAGGACCGGCCAGAGGCGCTGCGGGGTCACGCTCCCCCGCGCCCACGAGATCGCGGCGCGGCGGCCGAGGGAGACGGCGGGACTCACGGCTTTAAGCCATCTTTCATGGACGGCGCGTCGACAATTCTCCGATCCCCCGTCGAAGGGAAACCTATAATAGCCACCCCGACACGGGAGGCGGGCGAGCGCTTGAGGCAACACCGCACGTTGGTTCTCACCTTACTTCTTGTCGCGAGCGCGTGCACCTCGTACTCCCACACCGAGCGCGCCGATACGCAGATCAGGTTCGGGACCGACGTCGCGAAGAAGGGCCACTGGCGCGAGGCCGCGTTCCGCTACGAGCAGGCGATCACCAAGGACCCGGGCAACGCGCGCGCCCACAACAACCTCGCCGTCGCGATGGAGGCCAGCGGCGACTTCGGCCGCGCGCTCGCCGAATACAAGAAGGCGCTCGAGCTCGATCCCAACAACAACTACATCCGGCGCAACTACGCGCGCTTCGCCGAGTTCTACACCTCCTACACGAAGACGACCGGAAAGGCTGCCAGTGCGCCGTAGGATCCTCGCGTCCGCCGTCGCCTTCCTCCTCGCGGCGATGCCCGCCCTCGCCGGCGTCGACCAGGTGAAGCTGCGACTCCCGTTGAAGCCCAAGCTGCCGCTGCGGGGCAACGAACGAATTGCGATCGCGCCGTTCATCGTCGTCACCGACGCCGAGAAGGCGCGGGACAAGCGCCTCGCCAACGTCGACATCCAGGGCGAGTTCGACCGCTTCCTCAAGAAGCAGCTCGAAAAGAAGACCAAATTCGAACTCATCCTGACCCCGGCGGACGTGAAGCTGCCGACCCAGAACCTGACCGAGCTCGCCAAGGCCCAGGAGTTCTGGGCGTCGGTCGGGACGCAGACGGGGGCCGAGATCATCGTCTCGGGCAGCCTCGAGTTCAAGATCGAAGACCGCTCGGGGTACAAGACCGAGGAGTACACGTCGCCGATCGACGGACGCACGTACTACCGGCAGGTGTACGTCGAGCAGACGGGGTTCATGTTCGACATCGTGCTGCTCGTCTTCGACGGGCACACGGGCGAGAAGCTCCTGCAGGACCAGTTCAAGGACTTCCGCCAGACGAGCAATCGGAAGGCCGACGAGCTCCAGGGCCTCTTCGAGAACCTGTTCTCCCTCGAGAGCCAGATCCTCAACACGTTCGTCGCGCGCGACCGCGAGGCCGAGCGCTACATCTTCACCAACTGACGCGCGCGAGACCCGCATGAAGAAACTGTTCGCCGCCATGGCCGTCGCCGTCGCCCTGGCCGCCGCGGCCCCCGCGAAGGCCCAGATCCTCGACCCGTACTACACGTACTTCGGCAAGAACAAGATCGCCTACGACTCGTTCAAGTGGAAGAACTACCGGTCGACCCACTTCCTCATCTACTACCACGAGCGCGAGGAAGTGTCTCTCCAGAAGGTCGCCTCCTACGCCGAGAGCGCCTACGACGAGATTTCCCGCCAGCTCAACTTCCAGATCCCGAAGCCGATCAACCTCATCTACTACGCAACGCACTCGGAGTTCGAGCAGACCAACACCATGCAGGGTTTCCTTCCGGAAGGGCTGGGCGCCTTCGCTCTCCCGACGCGCAATCGCATGGTCCTCCCGATCGACATGCCCGACGAGAAGCTCCAGCATCTCATCGCGCACGAGCTGACGCACGTCTTCCAGTTCGAGATTTTCTTCGGCGGAAGCTTCCTCCGGGCCTACACCTCGGGCGCGCCCCAGTGGCTGACGGAGGGCATGGCCTCCTACTTCGCCTCCGACGAGGACACGCGGGACAAGATGGTCCTGCGCGACGCGGTCCTCTCCGACCAGGTGCCCGAGATCGCCGAGAAGGGAATCTACGGATTCTTCGCGTACCGCTTCGGCCACGCCGTCTTCGACTACATCGAGTCGGAATGGGGCAAGGACGGCGTGCGGGACTTCGTGTTCGAGTACCGCGGCCAGCTCGGCCCGAACATCGACCGGGTCCTGCGGCGCACCTTCAGCCTGACGGCCGAGGAGTTCGACATCAAGTTCCGCCGGTTCCTGCGGCAGCGCTACATCAAGATGCTGACCGAGCGCGGCGAGCCGATCGACTTCGGCGACGGCGTGCGCCTGGCCGAGGAGGGCTCCGCCGAGGTCTCGGTTCGGCCGTTCCCCTCCGGCGACTTCGGCGCCGCGATCTCGACACTCGGCAACGACGCCAACGTCGTCGTCTGGTCCCCCCGCGACCGCAAGCTCTTCCGCAACCTCACCAAGGGCTTCAAGACCGAGTACGAGTACATCGTCGCCCAGTGGCTGACGACGGGACCGGTCGGCGGCGTCGACCTCGCCGTCTCACCCGACGGAAACTCGATCGCATTCTTCGTGCGCAAGGAGCGGGGCCGCGAGCTCCTCCTCCTGAACGCCCTCGACGGCAAAATCGAGCAGATGATCCCGATGCCGGGCCTCGACCAGCAGCTGAACCCGGCGTTCTCTCCGGACGGCCGGACCATCGCCTTCATGGCCATCAAGGGCGGCGAAGCCGACATCTACTCCTACAGCCTCGACACGAAGCTGATCACCAATCTCACGCAGGACGCCTCGTTCGACTTCGCGCCGACCTTCTCGCCCGACGGCCAGTGGATCTACTACTCCGGCGTCCAGGGCACGTCGGCGAAAATCTTCCGATTCAAGATCGGCGTGCCGGGCTCGCGCGAGCAGATCACCTACGGGGAAGCGAACGACGAGGACGCCGATATCTCCCCCGACGGCAAGCGCCTCTTCTTCTCGTCCGACCGCGACGGCGGCGTCTACAACATCTACTCGGTCAACCTCGAGACGGGCGAGACGTTCATGTTCACGAACGTCGTCGGGGGCTGCTTCTCGCCGGCCGTCATTCAGGACCGCGACGGGACCGAGCGGCTGATCTTCTCGGCGTACTACAAGCGCCGCTTCGCGCTGTACGTCACCGACTCCAAGAAGCCCTACCGGAAGCTCGCCGAGCTGAACCCCGCGCCCTCGCCCGCCGGCCCGGCGACGATCACACCGTTCCAGCCGTCGATCGAGGTCGCGATCGACCCGGAGAAGGTCACCAAGACGAGCCACAAGCTCTTCCTCGAGGACGCCCAGATCCTGGCGGGCCTCGCGAGCGACGGGCAGTTCCTGTCCAACACGATCCTGACCTTCGGCGACGACCTCGGCGACCGGCGCCTGCAGGGCATCATCCAGACCGTTTCGGGCTACACCAACGTGAATCTGCAGTACGCCGACCTGTCGCAGCGGATGCAGAAGGGACTCGAGGCCTTCTACTACCGGCTCTACTACTACATCCTGCAACCCAACGGCGACGTCAAGACGCAGACCAACTACGACTACATCGGCGGCAACGTCTTCGCTTCTTACCCGATCAACCGCTTCTACCGGGTCGACGGCACGCTGGGATTCATCTCCCGCGATTACAACGGCTACCCCATCTGGGTGAAGACCGACGAGGGCCAGGGCCAGATTCTCATTCCCACGCACAACGACTTCCCCACGATCGGCGCGCGGCTCGTGGGCGACACCACGGAGTACGAGTCGTTCGGCCCGATCTCCGGACGCAAACTCTCGCTCAACATCAGCTGGGCACCCTTCATCGGCGGCACCAAGATCCCGAACGCGAACGAGACGACCCTGACCTTCGACACGTCGATCGACCTGCGGCACTACTTCAAGCTCACGCGGCGCTCGCTCTTCGCCATCCGCCTCTACGCGTTCCGCGCCGACGGCAACCTGCCGGACCTGCTCGCGTTCGGCGGCATCGACACGCTGCGCACGTTCCCGGTCTACGGCATTTACGGCAACACGGCCGGGTTCCTCAACGTCGAGTTCCGCTTCCCGCTGATCGACTTCATCGCGACGCCGATCCTGGGGTTCCGCGAGATCCGCGGCAAGGTCTTCATCGACGTCGGCGGCGCCGCGCTCAAGAACCAGCCGTGGCAGTTCTGGAGCGACTACACGCTGTGCGGCTACGGCGCCGTGGCCGGGTGTAACGGTTCCCAGGGCGGCTTCTCGGACTGGGGCTTCGGCCTCCAGACGAACTTCCTCGGCCTGCCGATGCACTTCGACTTCGCCAAGCAGTGGAACTTCAAGAACCAGCTGACCGACTTCAAGCTCTTCTTCTACCTCGGCCCGGAGTTTTAGGATCAGTCAGCAGTAAGCAGTCAGCCGTCAGCTGCGTCGGATGCTCGCTTACTGCTTACTGCCTACGGCTTACTGACTTACAATCCCGCCAACGTGACTCCCCGGAAAGCGCTCGCGATCAGGGCTCTCGGCCCCTACGGAGGCTCCGCGCCGGGCTACCGGATGACGACGTTCCTGATCGACGGCGAGACGGCGCTCGACGCGGGCGGCCTCACCGATGCGCTGCCCCTCGCCGCCCAGCGGCGCATCCGGCGCGTGGTCCTGACGCACGCGCATCTCGATCACGTCGCCTCGCTGCCCTTCCTGATCGAGAACATCTACGGCCGCGAGCGGCCGCTCGAGCTCATCGCCCCCGCCCCGGTGCTCGCGACACTGGCGCGCCACATCTTCAACGACGTCACCTGGCCCGACTTTTCGCGCCTGCCGTCGCGCGCGAAGCCGACGATCCTCTATCGGCCGGTCGCGGCCGGGAAGACGGTCCGGGCCGGCGGCGTGCGGTTCATGCCCGTGCCGGTCGACCATGTCGTTCCGGCCTACGGTTACCTGGTCTCGAAGCCCGGCCGGGCGGTCCTCTTTTCGGGGGACACGATGCCGACGCGCCGCCTGTGGGCGAGCGCCCGACTCGCGAAGGACCTGAAGGCGATCTTTCTCGAAGTCTCGTTTTCCGACGCCCAATCGGCGGTCGCCGAGGTTTCCTGCCACCTCACGCCGCAGCAGCTTCCGGGAGAGCTCGCCAAGGCGCCGCCACGGGTTCCGGTCTTCCTGTACCACATGAAGCCACCCTCGCTTCCGCGGATCCGGCGCGAAGTCGCGGCGCTCGGCGAGCCGCGGTTGCGGCTGCTCGAGTCGGAGCGCTCCTTCCGCTTCTAGCTCAGCGCGCCGCCGTCCTGGCCCGCTTCCTCCTCCGCCGGGGCCTCGTTCCGGACCTCGAAACGTTCCGGACCGTCGCGCAGCAGGACGGCCACCAGCACGGCGAGGGCCGCAACGATGACGGCGCTGACCGCCGAAGCCTTCTGGAACCCGTGCGTGAACGCCCCGCGGGCGGCGGCGAGCAGGTCCTCGCGCAGGGGCGCCGGGAGCCGCCCCGCCGCGTCCACCGCGGCGCCGAGGGTGCCTCGGGCCGCCTCCGCTGCGTCGGCCGGAAGGCCCGCCGGCACCGCGCCGGCCATCGCCCCGCGGTAAACGGCCGTCCCGATCGAGCCGAGGACCGCGATGCCGAGCGCGCCGCCGAGCTCGGCGCTCGTCTCGGAAAGGGCCGAGGCGGAGCCCGCGCGCTCCGGCGGCGCCGCGCCGAGGACCATGTCGGTAACGAGTGTGACCGACGGCGAAAGGCCGATCGAGAACATCACCGACGCCACCACGATCGTCCCGACCCCGGAGGAGACGCCGACGCGCGTCAGCACCCAGAACCCGGCCGCCGCGAGGACGAGGCCCGCCGCCATCAGCGGCGCGGGCCGGAACCGGCGCGCCAGGACCGGCGTCACGAGCGAACCGAGGATGAACCCGAACGACCACGGGAGCGTCCAGAGCCCGGATTCGAGCGGCGAGAGGCCGAGCACCATCTGCAGGTACTGGGCGACGAAAATGAAGGCCCCGAACGCCACGAAAAGCGCCAGGGTGTAGGTCACGAGGGCCGTGCTGAACGCGGGCGACCGGAAGAGGCGGAGGTCGACGAGCGGATGCGCGAGCGTCTGCTGGCGGCGCAGAAAGACGACGCCGAGGACGGAGCCCGCGAGGATCGCGGCGGCCGGCGCCCACCCCGCCCCGTGCTCCGCGAATTCCTTGAGGCCGTAGATCGCGGCGAGCACGCTCGACAGCGACAGGGCCGCGCTCGGCAGATCCAGCCGCGAAGCGGCCGGGTCCCGGAACTCGGGAAGAAGCCGCGGCGCGACGGCGAGAAGCAGCGCCATCACCGGCACGGCGAGCAGGAAGACCGAGCTCCAGTGGAAGCGCTGGAGCATCAGGCCGCCGACGAGGGGCCCGATCGCGCCCCCGACCGAATAGCTCGTGATCCACACCGCGATCGCGAACGTGCGCTCTTTCGGGTCGTGAAACATGTTGCGGATGAGCGAGAGCGTCGACGGGGCGAGCGTCGCGCCGGCGACCCCGAGGAGCGCACGGGCCGCGATCAGCGTTCCCGCAGCTTCTCGAGAATGCGGCGAAGACGGAGGCGACGCCGAAGGCGGCCGCTCCGATCATCAGGAGCCGGCGCCGGCCGATCCGGTCGCCGAGGGTCCCCATCGTGACGAGCGACCCCGCGACCAAGAAACCGTAGATGTCCACGATCCACAGGAGCTCCGAGGCGCTCGGCTTGAGCTCCGCGGAGAGCGCGGGGACCGCGAGGTTCAGGACCGAAAGGTCCATCGAGTAGACGACGCACGGCAACGCGATCGCCGCGAGGCCGATCCACTCGCGGCGCGTCGCCCGAAGCGGTTCGCGGGCGGCGATCGGCCGCGTCCTATTCCGTCGACGAAGACGCGGAACCCGCCGTAGGCCATCCGCCGGACGTCGAACGGCATCTCGCCGTCCTTGCAAATCGGCATGATGCGCGGGTCCTTCATGATTTTCGCGATCGATGCGATCGCGCTGCGCCCGGGACCGGTAGACGATCCAGGAAAAGACGACGGCCTCGCCGGCCTTGAGCTTCACGCCGCGCCGAAGGCCGGCGCCGGCCGTCTTCAGATCGTCGCCGACGCACTCGCGATATTCGAGCGCGCCGAGCTCACGCCAGATCTTCCCGGCCTTCGCCGACATTCGCCGGTAGGCCTCGACCTTCCGCTTCGGCACCGGAAGAAGAAACCCGTCGACGTATAGCGCCATCCCTCACCTCCCGCCGTTCGAATCCGATTCAGTCCTCCTCCGATTCCTGCCGCACGCTCGCGGCGCGTTCCGTGGAGCAGCTCCCGCTCGCGTGCATTCTGCGTCAGCGACGCCGCCCGCTCGAACTCCCCCCGCGCCTCGGCGAGCCGTCCGACCTTCGCGAGCAGATCGCCCGCGGACCGCCGGCAGCAGGTGGTAGCGCGCGAGCGACGGCTCGGCGACGAGCGTATCGGCCAGTGCGAGGCCCGCCGCCGGACCCGACGCCATGCCGAGGGCGACGGCGCGATTGAGCTGCACCACGGGGCTCGGCACGAAGCCGCGCGAGCGCCTCGTAGAGCGCCGCGATGCGCGCCCAGTCGGTCTCCTCGGCCGCCGTGCGCGCCCGCGCGTGACATGCGGCGATCGCGGCCTGGAGCACGTAGGGACCGGACGGCTTCGCCGAGCTTTTCGGCGCGCGCGAGCGCCGCGAGGCCGCGCCCGATCAGCACGCGGTCCCAGCGGCCGCGGTCCTGGTCGGCGAGGAGGACCGGCCTCGCCCCGCGAGCCGACGCGCGCCCGCGCGCGCGAGGCCTGGATCTCCATCAGGGCGACGAGACCGTGGACCTCGGGCTCGCGCGGCGACAGCTCCGCCAGGATGCGCCCCAGACGCAGCGCCTCCTCGCAGAGGTCGTGACGGATCAGATCGCCCGCCCGCGGTCGCGAGGTACCCCTCGTTGAACACGAGATAGATCACCTCGAGCACCGAGGCCAGCCGGGCGGCCCGCTCCTCCCCCCGAGGAACCTCGAACGGGACGCCGGCCTCGGCGAGCGCGCGCTTGGCGCGGACGATGCGCTGGGCGATCGTCGGCGCCGGGACGAGGAAGGCCCGGGCGATCTCCTCGGTCGTCAGCCCTCCCAGCAGGCGCAGCGTCAGCGCCACCCGCGCCTCGGTCGGAAGGACCGGATGGCAGGCCGTGAAGAGCAGGCGCAGCAGGTCGTCGCCGATGTCGTCGTCGATCGCAGACTCGAGCGCCGCGATTTCGGCCTCGGTCTCCGCCTCGAGATCCCGCGAAATCTCCCCGTGCTTGCGCTCCAGGAGCGACCGGCGCCGCAGCTGATCGATCGCGCGGTTCTTCGCCGCCGCCATGAGCCAGGCGCCGGGGTTCTCCGGCACGCCCGTCTCGGGCCACCGCTCGAGCGCCGCGACGAGGGCGTCCTGCGCGAGGTCCTCGGCGAGACCGACGTCCCGGACGATCCGCGCCAGCCCGGCGATGAGTCTCGGCGACTCGATTCTCCAGACGGCGTCGATCGCCCGATGCGCATCCGTGGCCACGGCCCCGGATTAGAGCATCTTCGCCTCCAGATCCCGGCGCACCGGCACGAGAGCTGCCAGCCGCTCCTCGCGCAAGTACAGACCTCCCCAGACGAGCAGCGCGACGTAAGACGGAAACAGAATGTGGCTGAAGAGCGGCTCGCCGATCCTCACCCGGGACCCGTCGCGCCGCCGAGATAGCCCGTCAGCAGGACGGCGCCGAGCACGGCCGTGCGCGGGAAGACGTAGGCCGCCACGCACAGGAGCTCGAAGATGCCCATCCCGACGTCGAAGTCTCCTGGGGAGCCGAGGTGCTCGAACGACTCCAGGACCGGGCCGATCCGGCATAGGAGCTCGAGGATGCCCATCCCGACGGCGAAGTCTCCGGGATAGCCGAGGTGCTCGAACGACTCCAGGACCGGGCCGATCCGGGCGAGCTTGATGCCGCCGTCGAAGACGAGGAAGGCCACGGCGAGTGAGCTCAAGACCCATCCGGCGACACGTTTCCTGTTCATGCGGCACTCCTTTCCCCCGGGCCCTCAGTGGCCCCCGAAATCACCGGGCTCGAAGATCGGCCGGATCTCGCACTCTCCCCCGCCGAGGGCCTCCAGAAACCGCCCCGTCCAGTGCACGGCCTCGTCCATCGACTTCACGTTCAGCACCGCGTAGGAAGCGACGAGCTCCTTCGACTCGGTGAAGGGACCGTCGATGACGGTCGTCCGGCCGTTCTCGACCCGGACGCGTTTGCCCTTCGACTCGGCTGGAGCCCGTCGGTCGCGACCAGTACGCCGGCCTTCATGATTTCCCCGATGAACTTGCCCATGCGCTCCATGAGCTCCGGGCTCGGTGGCACGCCCGCTTCCGAATCCTTGTCCGCCTTCAGCAATCCGAGGCACTTGCATGTCCGTTCCTCCTCTCGCCATTGACCGGCTTTCATTGAGACGACGAACGGGGGGCCGCCGGATCGACCGCCCGTGTCCTTTTCTTCGAGTCTCTGCTAAACAGGCCCCGGAAAACGCCGCGAATGATCGTCCACCTGCTCGACGGAACGTACGAGCTCTTCCGGCACTTCTACGGAATCCGGCGGGGCCGGACCGAGGACCCCCCGTTCGGAGCGGTCTCGGGCGTCCTCCACACGGTGGCGCAGATGCTCGAGGGCGGGGCCACGCACCTGGGAGTCGCGACCGATCACGTCATCGAGTCCTTCCGCAACGCGCTCTGGGCCGACTACAAGACGGGCGAGGGAATGGAGCCCGCCCTCTGGGCGCAGTTTCATCCGCTGGAGGAGTCGCTCTCGGCGATGGGCGTCGCCGTCTGGCCGATGGTCGAGCTCGAGGCCGACGATGCGCTCGCCTCCGCGGCGGCGATCGCCGCCCGGGACGAACGCGTCGAGAAAGTCTGCATCTGGACTCCCGACAAGGACCTCGCGCAGTGCGTCGTGGGCGAGCGCGTCGTCCAGGTCGACAGGCGCAGCGGGGCGATCCGCGACGCGCAAGGCGTCTTCCAGAAATTCGGCGTCGCCCCGGAACACATCCCCGACTACCTCGCCCTCGTCGGCGACGCGGCGGACGGATATCCCGGGGTCCCGGGCTGGGGGCCGAAAACCGCGGCGCGCCTGATCGCGCGGCACGGTCCCCTCGAAGCCTTTCCGGACGAGGTCCTCGGCGGCCACCGCGACGCGGCCCTGCTCTTCAAGCGGCTCGCGACGCTCTCGACCGACGCCCCGCTCTTCACCGACGTCGACGCGCTTCGCTGGCGCGGTCCGGCCGCGGGCTTCGCCGCCGCCGCCGAGGCTCTCGGAGACGCGCGCATCGCGCCGCGCATCGAAACGCTCGCGAGCCGGCTTCCGGGGAACGGTCCCCGAAAGCCTCCCGACTGACACGGCGACTTCTTCGCTTCGATCGGGCGGGCCCTCGAGATCCCGGACACCGACCGGGACGCCCCTCCTGGGATGACGCGAACGGGCGTCGAGCGTCGCCCCCAGGGCCCGCTTCCCGCCGCCGACAGGTAGAGCCACACGAAGCAATAGAGGATGGCACCCGAGCCCTGGTTGAGCACGGGCCAGAGGCCCTGGGGAGCGTGGGCCTTGAAGTACGCGACCGCCATCTCGCCCGACAGCAGAAAGGCCACCGGGCGCGTGAAGAGGCCGACGAGCAGGAAGAGTCCTCCGAACGCCTCCAACACCCCCGCGACCCAGGCGAGCGAGCCCGTGGACGCCGTCCCGCCGCCCGGCATCACGGCGCCCGGAAACGCGAAGAGCTTCGCGGTGCCGACCTGCATGAAGAGGAAAGCGGCGACGATGCGCAGCACGCTCAGCAGGTACGGCGCTGCGGAACTCCAGCGGGACACGAGACCGGATTCGTTCATAAAACCTCCGAAGAGTCCTTCAAAAGGCGATCAGGCCGGAATCACGACCTGGATTTCCTGGCTTCGATCTGCGCGCGGAGCCGCGCTTCCTGCTCCCGGACTTCCGTCGTGAACTCGGCGCCGAAATCCTGCTCCTCGTAGATCGGCCGGATCTCGACCTCGCACTCCTGCCCCGGAGACGGGTTGGGCGCGCGCTTGAGCCACTCGACGGCTTCCTCCATCGAACGGACCTGCCACAGCCAATAACCGGCGACCAGCTCCTTGGTCTCGGCGAACGGGCCGTCGAGAACGGTTCGCTTCGACCCCGAGAACCGGACGCGCTTGCCCTTCGAGCTCGGGTGGAGCCCCTCGCCGGCGAGCATCACGCCCGCCTTCACGAGCTCTTCGTTGAACATGCCCATGTCGGCGAAGTCCTTTGCTTCACCCAACACCCCTGCCTCCGAATCCTTCGTGGCTTTGACCAGCACCATCACTCGCATTTGCCTGCTTCCTTTCGACTTGCCGGAACCGGGCCCCGGACGACCTCGACCGGGTGTCGACCCTGGCTCCTGTGATGACGACGAACGGGCGGACCTCAGATCGACATCGACGGAACCTTCCGGGAACGGAGGGCGTCGAGCCCCCACGGCCCGCTTCCCGCCGCCGACAGGTAGAGCCACAGGAAGCAGTAGAGGACGGCGTCCGTGCCCTGGTTCAGCACGGGCCAGAGCCCCTGGGGAGCATGGGCCTTGAGGTACGCGACCGCCATCTCCCCCGAGAGGAGAAAGGCGACCGGGCGCGTGAACAGGCCGAGCAGCAGGAAGAGGCCTCCGAAGGCCTCGAGGGCCCCCGCCACCCATGGCAGCGAACCCGCGGGCGCCGTCCCTCCGTCCGGCATGACGGCCCCGGGAAAGGCGAAGAGTTTCGCCGTTCCCACCTGGATGAAAAGGAACGCGGCGACGATCCGCAGGACGCTCAGGAGATAGGGCGCCGCTGCGCGCCAGCGCGACACGAAACCGGATTCGTTCATAGAGCCTCCGAGAATTTTTCGGGCGGGCGATCAGGACGGGATCGCGACCTGGATCGAGCGCCACTTCTGGAGCCGGAACCTCGCGACGCTCAACGCGGCGCGGGTCATGTGCCCGAGGACGATCGCCGTCCAGATGCCGCCGGGCGTCAGGCCCCGGGTCGCCTGGAGGATCGTGCAGAGCCCCAGCGGGACGACGATCTGCGACACGATCGAGATGTAGAGGGGGCCGCGCGTGTCACCCGTCCCCTGCAGGGCGCCCGTGTAGCACAGGGCCACGGTGACGAAGAGTCCGGAGAGCGCCAGGAACCGGAGAAGTTGCTGACCGAGAGCGAGAACGACGGGGTCTTTCATGCCGAAGACGGCCAGAAGCAAGTTCGGCACCAGGAGGAAGAGCGCCCCGACCGAGGCCGCCAGTCCCAGGCCGATGCGCGAGGCGACCCGCACCCCCTCGATCACCCGCTCCGGCCGGCCGGCCCCCAGGTTCTGCCCGGCAATCGCCGCCGCCGCGCCCATGAGCCCCACCGCGGTCCACGTGATCAGCGAGAAGAGCTCCGTGTAGCCGACCGCGTAGGCGGCCTGGGACTCGGCGCTCCTGGGAAGCGACCCGATGAACCGCAGGAGCAGCACACCCGCGACGTTCATCGCGATGCCCTGCACGCCCGTCGGCAGGCCGAAGCGGAAGAGCGCGCGGATGATCCCGAGGTCCGGCGCCTTGCTCATTCCCGGCTCGAGGTGAATCACCGATTCGGGCTTGCGCATCCGCCACAGTCCCCATGCCGACACGATCGTGCTGCTCGCGATCGTCCCGAAGGCCGCGCCGATCGTGCCGAGCCGCGGGATCAGGATGACGTTGAAGACGATCGTGAGCGCCGTCATGGTCAGGCCGAGGCGCAACGGGCGTCCGCGCGTCCCCCGCCGCGCGGAAGGCGCCGCTCAAGAGGAAGAAGATCATCATGCCGAGGATGCCGACGAACATCGCGCGCAGGAACGGCAGGGCTTCCGCCGCCACCGCGGGCGTGGCGTTGACGAGCCGCAGCAGGCCCGGGGCCGCGAACCACCCCGCGGCGCCGAGCGCGATCGACATCCCCGCGGCCGTCAGGAACGCCTGGTAGACCACGCGGTTGACCTTGTCGGGCTGGTTGGCGCCGGCGAAGCGGGCCACGAGAACGCCCATGCCGCTGAAGACCGAGCTCGCGAAGACGATGACGACGATGATGATCTGCCAGCTCACGCCGATCGCCGCGTTGGCCGTGTAGCCGACGAAGTGTCCGACCATCGCGTGGTCGATGATCCCCTGCAGCCCGGCGATCACGTTCTGCAGCATCGTCGGCCAGGCGATCTTCCAGACGGCGGGGCCGATCGGCCCCTCGACGAGGGAACGGTCGAACGTCTTCGCTGCGGGCCGGGGGCTGCTCACGCACGGCTTTATCTCATGCCTTCGCCCGGAGCTTCCGCTGCTCTCGAGCCGATCGAGTTTGTCTTCGGGGCGCCGCCTCGGGCTCCATGGACGTGGGTGGCTGTCGGCGGGTTCCGGAAGACGGTTAGAGCATCCTCCCCCACGCCAGCAGGTCGACCGCCAGCGTGCCCGCGAAGCGGCCGCGGAGCGAGTCGTTGCGCAGGAGGTCCTCGCGCGCGCCGGGAAGGGTCGCCTCGCGCAGGAGCCACGTCCCGCCGCTGCGCGTCGCGGCCGTCCAGGAGGAGCGCTGCTCGGATGCGCCCGCGCGCCGCACGACGGACAGGCGCCGCGCCGCCGGATCGACGGCCACCTCTTCCTCGAGGCTCGCCCCCGGATCGCCGCCCGCCGAGAGGGTGAGGCGAAAGCCGGCGGGCGTCTCCTCGAACCGCGAGACGTCCGCGACCCCCTCGGCGAGCCGCCGGTAACCCGCGGGTGCGGCGATCGCCGCGAAGGCGCGCTCGGGCGTCGCGTCGGTCTCGAGGTACGCCGTGAGCGTCGTGTCGGCGGCCGCGGGGGCCGCATCGCCGGCGATCGCGAGGGCCCGGTCGAGCAGGGCCTCGTCCACATCGAAGAGCGCCGCGAGCGTCGCCGCCCGCCGGCCCTGGAGCGGCACGCGCAGGCGCGAGTGCAGATCGTCGACCCGGACCTCGCCGCGGGAGAACGCGAGCGCGCGGTTGCCGAGCTCGCGGCGGAGCCCGACCTCCCGGAGGAAAAGCGCATCCTTACGAAACGTACGGCGCCAGTGCTCGCGGAAGACGTCCCCGGGCACGGTCGACGATCCGATCGAGATTGCGCGCGGGCCCTCGGGCACGCCGCCCTCGAAGGCGACGGCGAACCCGTCCTCCCCCACGGCGGGCGTGAGCGCGAGCGTGCCCGTCGGCGTCTCGACGTGCCCGGGGCGTGCCGGCAGGAGCGTCGGCAGCGGGAAGCCGACGTCGGCGATCGTCTCGCCGTCCGGCGTCTCGACGAAGAGGGCCGCGTGGTCGCCGGCCTCGCGCACCCGGCCGAGGGTCCGGCGGGTGCGAAAGCCGAGTCCGGAAAGAACCGCGTCGAACGCCGCAACCCGCGCAAAGCAGGTGCCGCCCGCCCCGAGCTCGAGATGGTCGGCCCAGAAGACGTCGGGCGTGCGGGGTTTTTCGGCCGGATCTTCGACCTCCGCGTCGCGCACGATCTTCGACGCGTTCTCGAACGGAACCTTCGCGTTGAACCTCGCGAACAGGGCCGCGAGGAAGCCCGAGCCGGGCTCGGCCCGCGAGAGGTCGAGGGCTTCGAGGATCTCTTCGACCGGAGGAAGGGGCGCGGGCCTCACGCGCGGCTCGTCAGCCTCGCCACCATGTCGCGGACCCGGAGGCGCGCGTCGTCCGAGAACCAGAAGTCGAGGAACGGATCGTGGTCGCGGGCCTGGTCGAACCGCGCGACCGCGGCCGCACGCGAGCGCCGCTTGATCGCCGCGTAGGCGGCGCCCGAGAGCCCGGCCAGAAACCGCGCACGCTCGACGGCGCGGTCGAGGAGCTCCTCGGGGGCGACGGCGCGGTCGAGGAGGCCGAGCGCGAGCGCCTGCTCGACGCCGACGTTCTCCCCCGTCGCGGCCAGGCGCTCCATGTGGCGGGCGCCGATGACGTGCCGAAACGGCTCCATGAGGCACTGGGGAACCGACACGCCGAGAACGACCTCCGAGAGGCCAAACTTGGCCTTTCCGTGGGCCGCGATCCTCTCGTCCGCCGCCATCGCGACGATCAGGCCCCCGGCGATGGCGTGACCCGGAAGCGCCGCCACGACGGGCGGGCCCAGCGTGAAGATCTGGCGCACGAGGTCGCAGTAGTCCCCGACGAAGCGTTCCATGGCCCTGCGCTCGGAGTCGACGAGCAGCGGCAGGTCCCAGCCGGCGGAGAAGATGCCGGGCAGCGCCGAAGCGAGGACGATGCCGCGGCCGTTCTCCTGCGCCGTCAAGGACGACGACAGTTCCGCGACGAGCTCCGGCGAAAAGGCGTTGGCCTTCGGCCGGTCGAGCTTGAGGATCGCGATGTCGTCGCGGGTCTCGACCGTGACGAGGCTCATGGGATCACGCGCTCCGCCGCGCCGCCGCCGGCTCGAAGAGAAGGCGGTGGAGCCGCCGGTCGGCCGTCAGCTCCGGGTGGAAGGTCGCGGCGGCCACGTTTCCCTGGCGGACGAGGACCGGCACTCCCCCGTGCGTGCCGAGGATTTCGACTCCGGGCCCGGTCGAGACGATCCGCGGCGCGCGGATGAAGATGGCCGGCATCGGGGCGCCGAGCGAGGGCGTCTCGACTTCCGCGATGAACGAATCGACCTGACGGCCGTAGGCGTTGCGCGCGACCGCGATGTCGATCAACCCCAGGCCCGGCTGCGCGGGGTTCGAGACTTCGCGCGCGAGCACGATTGCGCCGGCGCAGGTGCCGAGGACGGGGCGGCCGCTTTGCGCGAACGCTCGGAAGGCCTCCGCCCACGGCTCGGCCTCGAAGAACTTCCAGAGCGTCGTGGACTCTCCGCCGGGGATGATGAGCCCGTCCGCGCCCGAGAGCTCGGCCGGGCGCTTCGCCTCGAAGCTTTCGACGCCGATCTGCGCCAGGGCCTTCCGGTGCGCCTCGAAGTCCCCCTGCAGCGCGAGAACCGCGACTCCCCTGCCTCCCGCCTCCTGCCTCCTGCCTCCTGGTCTATCCATCACCATCCGCGCGTCTGGAGCTGCGCTTCCTGCGGCAGACTCGCGGCGTCGATCCCCTTCATACCCGAGCCGAGCGACTCCTCGGCGGCGAGCAGCGCCAGCGGGTCCTTCCAGTGCGTCGTGGCCTGGACGATCGCGCGGGCGCGGCGCTCCGGATCGTCCGACTTGAAGATGCCGGACCCGACGAAGACGGCCTCGGCCCCGAGCTCCATGCAGAGCGCAGCGTCCGCCGGGGTCGCGATCCCGCCGGCGGCGAAGTTGGGCACCGGCAGCTTCCCCTTCTCGGCGACTTCGACGACGAGCTCGAACGGGGCCTGCAGGCGCTTGGCGGCGGCCATGAGCTCGTCCTTGGAGAGCTGGGTGAGCATCTTGATCTCGCGGTGCACCTCGCGCAGGTGCTTGACCGCGTGCACGATGTCGCCCGTGCCCGCCTCCCCCTTCGTCCGGATCATCGCCGCGCCCTCGCCGATGCGCCGCAGGGCTTCGCCGAGGTTCCGGCAGCCGCAGACGAACGGGACAGCGAAGTCGTGCTTGAAGACGTGATTCTCTTCGTCGGCCGGCGTCAGGACTTCCGACTCGTCGATGAAGTCGACTTTGAGCGCCTCGAGGACGCGCGCCTCGGCGAGGTGGCCGATGCGGCACTTGGCCATCACGGGGATCGAGACGGCCTGCTGGATTTCGCGGATCTTGGAGACGGGCGACATGCGCGCGACTCCCCCGTCCCGCCGGATGTCCGCCGGCACGCGCTCGAGCGCCATGACGGCCGCGGCGCCCGCGGCCTCCGCGATCTTCGCCTGGTCGGCGTTGACGACGTCCATGATGACGCCGCCCTTCAGCATCTCCGCGAGCCCCACTTTCAACCGGAACGATTCGTTCGTCGTCATCGTCACGACCTCCCTGTCAAATTTCGCCTAAACGACCGGCGCGGCCAGCGCCGCGCCCGACCGCGTCTGAACGTCCCGCATCGCCTCGCCGAGGATCGCGATGCCTCGCTCGATCTCCCGCCGCTCCACCCGCGAGACGGACAGACGCAGATTCGGCCGGTCCTCGCCGCGCGGATCGAAATCCTGTCCCGGTGCGACACCCACGCCCCGCGCGGCCGCCGCTTCGGCGACGCGCCGGCCGGAGAGTCCCTCCGGAAGCTGGAGCCAGAAGAGCGGATTCGCGCCGGCGCCACCCCACCACGTCACGCCCGCCAGCGCCTCGCGGAGAGCCTGCTTGGCGACGGCGGCGCGCTGCGACACTTCCTCCGCCCGCGCCTGCCGGACCTTGCGGTCGCCGTTGGCGCGCAGGAACGCCGCGACCGCCGCCTGCAGCGGAACGGGCGTCTGAAAGTCGGTCGCCTTCTTCAGCCGCGCGAGGCGCTCGACGATCGCCGGGTCCGCCGCGACCCAGCCGATCCGGAAGCCCGGCACCAGGTCCTTCGAGAGCGTTCCGAGCCACACGGTCCGCCGGGGTTCCCGGGCCGACAACGGCGGCTCGCCCGACTCGGGCTCTTCGTAGCCGTCCTCGACGATGAGAGCGCCCGATGAAAGCGCCGCCTGGAGCAGTGCCTCGCGCCGGCGGGGCCCCGTCGTGATGCCGGTCGGATTCTGTCGCTCGGGCATCACGTAGCAGAGCTTGACGCGGCGGCCGTAGAGCGGCGCGGGATCGGGACCGCCCGCGTCCATCGGGAGCGGCAGGATCGAGACGCCGGCCAGCCGCGCCAGCGTGAGCGCTCCGGAGTACGTCGGGGACTCCATCGCGACGAGGTCCGACGGATCGGCGAAGGTCCGGAAGATCAGGTCGAGGCCCTGCTGCGCGCCACTGACGACGAGGATCTCTTCGGGCGAGCGCGCAAGGCCGATTTCGGCGAGGCGCCGGGAGATCTCGGCGCGCAATTCCTCGAGGCCGAGCGGGGGAGCGTACTGCCACAGATCCTTGCGGCGGCTCCAGGCGTACGCGAGCGTTCGAGTGAACTCCTCGAGCGGGAAAAATCGCTCGTCGGGAGCAAGTCGCGAAAAATCGGCCACGACGGGCTGCGAGATCGCAATCGGGGATTCGCCGGGCAGCTCCGTCGCCCGGCGGGAGAGCATTTCGGAAAGGCGGAAAGGGGAGTCGGAAGGGGAGACGCGGCAGACGACCGTGCCGCTGCCGACCCGGCCGGCGATCAGCCCCCGTTCCTGGAGACGGCGGTAGGCCGTCTGCACCGTCCCCCGGTTGACGCCGAGGGCGGCCGCGAGCTCGCGTGTCGTCGGGAGGCGGCTGTTCTCGGAGAGCAGGCCGCCGGCGATTCGGCTTTCGATTGCGTCATAGACCTGCTCGGAAAGCGGGACTCCCGCCCTTCGATCGACCGAAATCTGCGTCAGATCCAATTGGCCTGCCACCGGGCCAATTGTATGGTCTACGAAGGCGTCTGGCTAGAGGGCAAACGAATACAGTTAATATGCATTAAATAGCCTGTTCGCAGTGTGTTGGTGAAAACCTACAATAGTTTCATCAGGCGCCGTGTTTCCGCAGCTCGTCCTCGAGTGTCCGCGTGAACTGAAATTCGCGGTCCTTCTCGGACAGGTTCTTCCGTTTTGCGAGCGCTGCCCGCACCTTCTCTTCGATCGAGTCGAGCTCTCCGAACGAATCCGTCAGCTCACGGACCACCGCTCGCCGGACGGTTTCATCGTCCGATTTCTGCTCGAGGTTGCGGTTTTCCTTGAGGCTTTTCAGGACCACCCGCGCGAGGTACAGGATCCTGTCCGCCGAAGCCTTCACGAGGGTCTCCCGGCCCGCAGGTCGTCCGACAGCGGGTGCCGGAGGAGCTGCTCGATGACTGACCCCGGCAGCGCGACGACGTCGGCCCCCATCAAGGCCGCGTCGAGCACGTGGATGGGGTTCTTGGCCTCGGAAACGACGATCTGCGTCTGGTAACCATAGTTGTCGTACAGCCGGATGACCTGCTCGACGAGGTCCATTCCGATCGTGCCGATGTCGTCGAGGGGCGCGACGGCCGGCGCGACGTAGCTGACGTTGGCCTTGGCCGCGATCAGGGCTTGCGAGGCCGAATAGCAGCCCGAGGCGCAGACAGCGACCTGATCCTGTGCGAGAAGTCGTGCCACGCGCAGGCCCTCGGGCTTCAGGGGCACGCGGACGATCACGTCCTTGCCGAGCTTCGCGAATTCGCGGGCTTCCTTGTACATGCCCTTCGGGTCGTCGGCCGAAAGCTCGACCAGAACCGGGCCATCGGTGATCGACGCGAGGTCGCGGATGGCCTTGCGGTAGTCCGAGCCCGCCGCCTGCGCCGCCGCGGCCGAGAGCCAGACCCCGTCGAGCAGGCCCAGGTCCTTGATGCGGCGGGCCTCTTCGGCGCTGCCCCCGTCCAGAAAGAATCGCATGGGGGCGGGATTCTATAGGAGCGGACGCCAGGAAAGGCGACGGCGGACCGCATTGCAGACGGGCGGCAGGGAGACAAGCGGCCGGAGGCAGCAGACAGGGAGGGGGCGACCGGACCGCAGACACCGATAGGGAGGAAATTGGGAGGCTACCGCCGTCTGGCGTCTGGCCCCTCCCTTAAACGGACTCGAGGCTAATCCTCGTCCTCCTCGTCGTCGTCCAGGAAGTCCGTCTCGCCCTTCTTGCCCCTTCCGGGCTTGCCGGGCTCGGCCGGCTTTTCGGCCGCCGGACCCACGGGAAGGGCGGCCTGGGCCTCGTCCTCGGCGTCGTCGCTCTCGGCGAGCTTGGCCATCGCCACGAGCCGGTCGCCTTCGTCGAGGTCGATGACCCGGACGCCCTGGGCCGCCCGGCCGGTCTCGCGGATGTCCTTGACCTTGATGCGGATCAACTGGCCGCGCTCGCTGATGAGAAGCAGCTGGTCGGCGTCGGTCACGGACTTGATCCCCACGACCGGGCCGTTCTTTTCGGTGACCTTGACGTTGATCACGCCCGAGCCTCCGCGGCCCTGGAGGCGGTACTCGGCCACTCCCGACCGCTTCCCGTAGCCGTTCTCCGTGACCGACAGCAGGTGGCCGCTCTCGTCCACGACGTCCATCTCGACGACGACGTCGTCCTTCTTCTTGAGCGACACGCCGATGACGCCCGTCGTGTCGCGGCCCATGCCGCGCACGTCCTTCTCCGGGAACCGGATGCCCATGCCCTGGCGGGTGCCGATGAAGATCTGGTTCTCGCCGCTCGTGATGCGCACCGAGAGGAGCTCGTCGCCCTTCTCGATGTTGATCGCGATGATTCCGCCCGAGCGGACGTTCGAATATGCCGAGAGCGCCGTCTTCTTGACGAGGCCGTTCTTCGTCGCGAAGACGAGGTACCGGTCCTCCGGAAAGTCCTTCGTCGCGGCCATGGCGACCATGCGCTCGTTCGGACCCGAGGTTCAGGAGGTTGACGATCGCCTTGCCGCGCGTCGCCGGGCCGAGCTGCGGAATGTCGTAGACCTTGATCCAGTGCATGCGGCCGGTCGACGTGAAGGCCAGGACGTAGGCGTGGGTCGAGGCCACGAACAAGTGCTCGACGAGATCCTCTTCCTTCGTCGTCGCGCCGATCCGCCCCTTGCCGCCGCGGCGCTGGGCGCGGTAGAGCGACAGGGGAGAGCGCTTGATGTAGCCGCCGCGGGACACGGTGATGACCATGTCCTCTTCGACGATGAGGTCCTCGATGTCGATGTCGGAGGCCTCGGCCACGATCTCCGTGCGCCGCTCGTCGCCGAACTGCTTCCGGATCGTCTGGAGCTCCTCGACGATGATCTCGAGGACGAGCTTCTCCGAGCCCAGAATCTCCTTCAGCCGCGCGATGAGCGCCAGGATCTCCTTGAACTCGGCGACGATCTTGTCGCGCTCGAGCCCGGTCAGCCGGTGGAGGCGCATGTCGAGGATCGCCTGCGCCTGGATCTCGTCGAGGCGCAGGACCTGGGTGCCCTTGCCGCCCTCGTCGCCGAGCGAGCTCCCGATGAACTTCTCGAGGCCCGCGCGGGTCATCGAGACCTCGGCCGTCAAACGCGCCTTGGCCTCCTGCGGGTCCTTGGAGGACCGGATGATCTTGATGACGAGGTCCAGGTTCGCGAGCGCCAGCGCGAGGCCGCGCAGCAGGTGGGCCCGCTCCTCGGCCTTCTTGAGGTCGAACTGCGTGCGCCGGATGACGACCGCCTTGCGGTGGTCGACGAAGTGGCGGAGCAGGTCGTGGAGCGGCAGGACGCGCGGCTGGTTCTCGACGATCGCGAGGAAGATGATGCCGAACGAGGACTGCATCGGCGTCATGGCGTAGAGCTTGTTGAGAACGACCTGGGCGTTCTCGCCGCGCTTCAGCTCGACGACGACCCGCATGCCCTCGCGGTTGGACTCGTCGCGCAGGTCCGCGACACCCTCGATCTTCTTCTCGTTGACGAGCTCGGCAATGCGCTCGATCAGCTTGGCCTTGTTGACCTGGTACGGGATCTCCGTGACGACGATCGATTCCTTGTCCCCGCGGGCGGCCTTCTCGATCATCGCCCGCGCCCGCACCTGGACCGTGCCCCGGCCCGTCTTGTAGGCGTCCCGGATGCCCTCGGAGCCGTGAATGAAGGCGCCGGTGGGGAAGTCCGGGCCCGGGAGCTTGCGCATGAGCTGGCCGAGGGTCGCGTCGGGATGCTTGATCAGCTCGATCGTCGCGTCGATGACCTCGGAGAGGTTGTGCGGCGGGATGTTGGTCGCCATGCCGACCGCGATGCCGGTCGACCCGTTGACGAGGAGGTTGGGAAACTTCGCCGGGAGCACCATCGGCTCGACGAGCGAGCCGTCGTAGTTGGGCGTCCAGTCGACGGTTTCCTTGTCGATGTCGTCGCCGAGGAGCTCGGCCGCGAGCTTCGTGAGCCTCACCTCGGTGTAGCGCATGGCCGCGGCGTTGTCGCCGTCGACCGACCCGAAGTTGCCCTGGCCGTCGACCAGGGGATAGCGCAGCGAGAAGTCCTGCGCCATGCGAACGACCGAGTCGTACACGGCGCTCTCGCCGTGGGGGTGATACTTGCCGAGGACGTCTCCGACGATGCGCGCGGACTTGCGGTAGGGCTTGTTGTGGAGGTTGCCCTGCTCCCACATGCCGTAGAGGCAACGGCGGTGGACCGGCTTCAAGCCGTCGCGCACGTCCGGGAGAGCCCGTCCGATGATGACGGACATGGCGTAGTCGAGGTACGAGCGCCGGACCTCGTCCTCGATCGTGACGGGGACTTTTTCGTCGGGAGTCAGCAGGTTCGTCGTCATCGGATCAGATGTCCAGGTTCCGGACGTTCAATGCGTTCTGCTCGATGAAGTCGCGCCGCGGCTCGACGGCGTCGCCCATGAGCACGGAAAAGACCTCGTTGGCCTCGACGGCGTCCTCGACGGCGACCTGCAGGAGGCGCCGCGTCTCGGGGTTCATCGTCGTGTCCCAGAGCTGCTCGGGGTTCATCTCCCCGAGGCCCTTGTAGCGGTTGATCACGAGGCCCTTCTTGGCCGACTCGTACACGGCGTCGACGACGGAGGAGAGCGTCTCGTGCTTCTCGGTCTCCTCGCCCCGCGTCACGACGTACGGCCCGTCGAGGAACCCGCCGATCGACTTGGCGGTCTCCTTGATGCGCCGGAACTCGAAAGACGAGACGAATTCGGCGTCGATGCGCGCCGAGCGCGGCACGCCGTTGACCTTGCGGGTCATCTCGAGCGCCCAGCCCGAGTGCTCCTCGTCGGCCACGACCTCGGCCTTCTCCACGCCGAACGCGCGGACCACCTTGACGAGGTCTTCGAGCTTCTTCTTCTCGGCGAACTCGGTCTTCGAGGCCATGCCGCGGTCGAGGAGCGCCCGCAGGAGGGCTTCCGGAATCCCCTTGTGCCCGAGCTTGCCGACGTGCGTCCGGTACTCCTCCATCTTCTCCAGCAGGCCCGCGAGCCTGGCTCCGGAGACGCTCGTCCCCGACATCTCGGAGGTCAGCGTGCGGTCCTCGCCGAGGCGGCCGAGGAGGAACTTCGACATTTCCTTCTCGTCCTTCAGGTACGTCTCCTTCTTGCCCTCGGCGACTTTGTAGAGGGGAGGCTGCGCGATGTAGAGGTAGCCCTTGTCGATCAGCGTCGCCATGTGGCGGAAGAAGAACGTCAGGAGCAGCGTCCGGATGTGACTGCCGTCGACGTCGGCGTCCGTCATGATGACGATCTTGTGGTAGCGGACCTTCCCGGCGTCGAAGTCGGTCGAGATGCCGGCCCCGAGCGCCGTGATGAGCGTTCGGATCTCGGCCGAGGCGAGCATCTTGTCGAGTCTCGCCTTCTCGACGTTCAGGATCTTGCCGCGCAGGGGCAGGATCGCCTGCGAGCGTCGGTCGCGGCCCATCTTGGCCGAGCCGCCGGCCGAGTCGCCCTCGACGATGAAGATCTCGGAGAAGGCGGGGTCCTTTTCCTGGCAGTCGGCGAGCTTGCCGGGCAGCGCCCCGGAGTCGAGCGCGCCTTTCCGCCGGACGAGCTCGCGGGCCTTGCGCGCGGCTTCGCGGGCGCGGGCCGATTCGACGATCTTCTCGACGATCTTCTTGCCGACGCGCGGGTTCTCCTCGAGGAAGGAGCCGAGCCGCTCGTAGACGACCTGCTGGACCCAGGTCTTGACCTCGGACGAGACGAGCTTGTCCTTGGTCTGGGAGGAGAACTTGGGGTCGCGGACCTTGACCGAGATGACCGCCGTGAGGCCCTCGCGGCAGTCGTCGCCGGAGAGCGTCGTCTCCTTGAGGCCCTTGGTCAGGCCGTTTCCCTCGGCGTACTTCTGGATCGCACGGGTCAGCGCCGTCTTGAAGCCTTCGACGTGCGTGCCGCCGTCGCGGTTGTTGATCGTGTTGGTGAACGCGAAGGTCGTCTCGGCGTAACCCTCGTTCCACTGGAGGGCCACTTCCACGCGCTCCTTGTCGGCGTCGCGCTTGGGATCGCCCGTGCCGTTGCGGACCTCCTGGAAGAAGATGACCTTGTCGTGGATCGGCTGCTTGGTCTTGTTCAGGTGCTCGACGAAGGACCGGATCCCGCCCTCGTAGGCGAAGTCGTGCTTCTTCTCGGTCCGCTCGTCGAGGATCGAGATCTTGACGCCCGGGTTGAGGAACGAGAGCTCCCGCAGCCGCTGCGAGAGGCTGTCGAAGTGAAATTCGGTGACCGAGAAGATCTTGGGGTCCGCCCAGAAGGTGACCTTCGTGCCGGTCTTCTTGGAGGTCCCGACCGCCTTGATCGGCGCGACGGGCTTGCCCTGCTCGTAGGTCTGCTCCCAGACTTTGCCGTCGCGGCGGACCTCGACCTCGAGCCTCTTGGACAACGCGTTGACGACCGAGACGCCGACACCGTGGAGGCCGCCCGAGACCTTGTAGGAGTTGTCGTCGAACTTCCCGCCCGAGTGCAGGTCCGTCATGATGATCTCGAGCGTCTCGCGCTTGTGCTCCTTGTGGAGCCCGACCGGGATGCCGCGGCCGTTGTCCTCGACCGTCACCGAGTTGTCGGCGTGGATCGTGATCGACACGTGGTCGGCGAACCCGACCTGCGCCTCGTCGATCGAGTTGTCGACGAGCTCGAAGACCATGTGGTGGAGGCCCGAGAGGTCGTCGGTGTCCCCGATGTACATGCCGGGGCGCTTGCGGACGGCCTCGAGGCCCTTCAGCAGCTTGATCGAGTCGGTGGTGTACGCGGTGCTCATGGGTCTCCGTTCAGGCCTGGACGGCGTAGAGCGCCCTCGGCGCGCCGACGCGGCCCTGTCGCATTTCCAGCACGGTCGACGCGCGGCGCGCCCAGCGCGCCGTCGGGGCCGCCGTCGTCAGAAGCACGGCGGTGTCCGCCGGGAGGGCGTCGAAAAACGCCTCGACCCAGCCCTCCGCGAGGCCGGCGTCGAAGTCGTCGGCCGCGAAGAGCGGCGGCTGTCCCGCCGCTTTCGCGACGGCGCTCCACTCCGCGAGCTTGACGAGGGCGACCGTGCGCGCAACCTCCCCCGTCGACGCCTCGAGAGCGAGCGGCTTGCCGGCGCGCGTCCAGACGAGATCGTCCCGGTGCGGTCCGGCGAGCGAGTGGCCCCGGCGGCGCTCGAGCGGCAGCAGCCGCTCGCAGGCCGAACGCAGGGCCTCGACCGAGTCGGCCGCCGGGTCAACCGAGTAGTCCGCGCGGACCTCGACGTACTCTCCCCCGGCGGCGCGGGCGAGCGCGTCGAATTCACCGGCCCAGGCCGAGAGCGCGGACCGGCGGTGGCGACGGACGGCGGCTCCGGCGACCGAGAGCTCCTCCGTCCAGGCTTCGAGCTCCCCGGGAGCCGCGGCGGGCCCCCGGCCATGCCGGCCGCGGGCGAGCAGGGCGTTGCGTTCCTTCAGGGCCGTCGCGTAGCGCGCCAGGTCGTCTCCCGCGGCGGGCTTCAACCCGAGAACGAGGCGATCGAGGAAACGGCGCCGCACCGACGGCGTTCCCGTGAGCAACTCCCGGTGCTCGGGCGCGAGGAAGACGGCCGGCGCGAGCGCCGAGATCTCGCGGAAGCCCGCGGGCTTGTCGCCGCGGAGAAAACCACGGCCCGTCTCGCTCGTCCAGGTCACGGAGACGCGCTCCGGGCGCGCCGCGGCCTCGATGACGCCCGAGATCGAGAAACTCTTTCCGTCGCGCGCCATGGCCGCGGTCGTGGCTCCGCGAAACGAGCGCTGCCCGCACACGAGGGCGGCGGCCTCGAGAAGGTTGGTCTTGCCCTGCGCGTTCTCTCCCGTGATCAAAGTGACACCCCCGCCAAAGAAGACGGGATCGGGAGAGAGATTGCGGAAGCCCTGGTTCGAGAGTTCGGAGAGCTGCAAGCGGTCTTGTCCCACCTCGAGAGAATTCAGAGACGCATCGGCATGACGACGTACAGGTAACGGGAGGCGCCCTCGATGCCTCCCTCCGGCTGGCACAGGCACTGGGTGTTCTCGTCCTTGAGGTCCAGCCGGACGGTCTCCGTCTCGGCTTCCTCGAAGAAGTCGAGGAGATATTGCGCGTTCAGGCCGATCGAGAGCGGCTCGCCGTCGAACTCGACGTCGAGCGTCTCGGTGCCCTCGCCGAGCTCCTGGCTCGCGGAAGCGACGGTCAGGAGATTCTTCTCGAACGAGAGCTTCACGCCCCGCGAGCGCTCGGAGGAGAAGAGCGCGACACGGCGAATCGCGTCCTTCGTCGCCGAGGCCGGCACCTTGGCGCCCCGGTCATTCGACTTCGAGAGGATTTTTTCGTAGTCCGGGAAGTTGACGTCGAGCAGCCGCGCGACGAGTTGGCGGCTGCCGACAGTGAAGAGCAGGTGATTCTCGGAGTGGCGGATCTCCAGGCGCGCGTCCGACCCGCCATCCATCTTGAGGATCTCGGCGAGCGCCTTCTTCGGAATCAGGACGTTCGGAATCGACGCCTTGGCGTCCTCCTTGGGAAAGTCGATCAACGCCAGGCGGTGCCCGTCGGTCGCGACGAGCTCGAATTCCTTGCCCTTGTCCTTGAGCAATGCCCCCATGAGCTGGAACCGGGTCTCCTCTGCCGAAACGGCGTATAAAACCTTACGGGTCAGTCTCTTCCATAGATCGAGCGGGAAGGAGACGCCCTTCTTGGCCTCGACTTTCGGGACCGTCGGAAAGTCCTCGGCTGGCTGCGCGACGAGCCGGAAGTTCGACCTCTGGCAGGTCACGCCCAGGTAGTGGTTGTCGAGGAGCTTCAATGCGACCTCGGCCTCCGGCAGGTTGCGAATGAGGTCGAAAAGTTTGCGCGCGGGGACCGTCACGCTGCCCGGCCGCTTGACGTGCGCCTCGGCCTCCGAGAGCAGCGTCAGGTCGAGGTCCGTCGACGTGAACGAGAGATGACCGTCGGCCGCCCGGAGAAGGATGTTGGAGAGAATGGGAATCGTATTCTTCCTCTCCACGACCCCTTGCATGAGCGTGAGCTCATTCAAGAAGTCGCCCCTTTTCAGCGTTAATTCCATGGGGATTTCCCACCTCCGGAAAGAGAAAAAAGTCTATCACATTTAGCCGCAATTGTAGGGGCGCGGAAGAATCGCGGATATCAAAAAAACCCAATAAAAACGGGGTCGAAATCGATGTCGCCTCTGTGGAGTCCGGCGGGCGTCTTCCGCAATCGAGCGGCTTTTGCGAAGGCTCGCCCGGGGTGCGGAAAACACGCCGGCGGATAAGTCCGGCTCGGCCTCGATCGATCAGCGGTACGGCTGCAGGAAGCCGTCGACGACCCTGCGGAAATCGGCGTCGTCCTCGATCATCCGTTCGATCTTCTCGACCGAGTGCATGACGGTCGAGTGGTGTTTGTCGTTGAATAGTCGGCCGATCTCCGGGTACGACAGCTCGGTCAGCTTCCGGCAGAGGTACATCGCCACCTGCCGCGGGAATGCCACCGGCTTGGCGTTCGACTTGGCCTTCATGTCGGAGACGCGGAGTCCGTAATGCGAGGCTACGGCCTTGAGGATCTCGGAGGGGACGGCCTTGTGCTCCTCGGTCCCGACGATGTCCCGGAGGGTCTCCCGGGCGAGCTCGACGGACATAGGCTTGCCCGTCAGGGAGGAGAAGGCAATGACCCGGTTGAGCCTCCCCTCAAGCTCCCGCACGTTCGACTTGACGGTGCCGGCGATGAACATGGCCACGTCGTTGGGAACATCGGCCTTCTCGGCGGCCGCCTTTTTGCGGATGATCGCGACCTTCATCTCGAGGTCCGGCGGCTGGATGTCGGCGATCAGGCCCCACTCGAACCGCGAACGAAGCCGTTCCTCGAGCGTCGGGATCTCCTTGGGGAGGGCGTCGGAGGTCACGACGATCTGCTTCTGCGCGTCGTGCAGGGCGTTGAACGTGTGGAAGAACTCCTCCTGGGTCGAGTCCTTGCCGGCGATGAACTGGACGTCGTCCATCAGGAGGACGTCGAGCTCCCGGTACCGTCGCTTGAACTCGTGCATCCGCTCGAAGCGCAGCGCGTTGATGAGGTCGTTCAAGAACCGCTCGGCCGAGAGATACAGCACGCGGGCGTCGGGGTTGCGGCGCAGGACCTCCTGCGCGATGGCGTGCATGAGATGGGTCTTTCCCAGGCCGACGCCGCCGTAGAGAAAGAGCGGGTTATAAGAACGCGAGGGCTGTTCCGCGACGGCCCGCGCTGCGGCGTGCGCGAACTGATTGGAGGAGCCGACGACGAAGGTGTCGAACGTGAAGCGCGGGTTCCCGGTCTGGCCGCGCACCGGGGGAGGCGCGGCGCTGGCGGGCGGCAGCGGGACCGGCTCGTCGGGTGAGGCTTCGAACCGGATCTCGAGCCCCGGATATCCCGCCGCTTCCGCCTCCCGGCCGAGAAGCTCTCCGTGACGGGACTCGATCCAGTCGGCGAAGACGCGGGAGGGCACGGAAACCGTCAGGATCGGCGAGCCGGCGGAGGAGTCGAAATCGACCTGGCGGGTCGGTCCGAACCAGGTCTTGAGCTCCTTCGGGTCGAGTTTTCCCTCGATCTGCTTGAGAATGGAGCCCCAAATCTCGGTCATGGTGCGCAGCCTTTTTTCCACAAGTTTTCCACAGCTGTGGAAGCCTCGTGGCGAACCGGGGGGCGGAGTATATCGGACGCCGAAGCCGCCGTTACGGCTTTCTCGACGCACATCCGGCCCGTCCCGCGCCGCCTTTCGCAACTGTTCCTTGACTTCTTCACCCTCCGCACCTAGCATTCGCCCTCCTTATGAAGCGCACCTTCCAGCCCAACAATCGGCGCCGCAAGCGCACCCACGGGTTCCTCGTCCGGATGCGGACGCGGGCCGGGCGCGCCGTTCTCTCGGCGCGTCGGCGCAAGGGGCGCAAGAAACTCACGGTGTGAACTCGGGCCCGGCCGTCTCCGAGACCTTCTCGAGAGACGACCGCCTCCGCAAACGCAGGGAATTCGAAGAGTGCTACGCCTCCGGGGTGCGCGTTTCCGGGCGACACGTCCAGGTCTTCGTTCTCGCCGCCGCCGCGGACGGCCGGCCCCGCCTCGGGATCTCGGTACCGCGCCGTGTCGGGACCTCCGTCACGCGCAACCGCGTCCGGCGCCGCCTGCGGGAGATCTTTCGCCGCTCGCGGGACCTCTTCGCGCGGGCGCCCTCGACGGTCGTGGTCAACGCCCGGCCCTCGGCGGCCGGCGCGGAGTTCGCGGATCTCGCGCAAGACTATCGGAGCGCCGTGACGCGAGCGCTGTCGCGGATTCCGCGACGGTGAGCTCGCCCGCCCGCGCCGCTTCCGCGCTGCTCGGTTTCTACAAGCGTTTCGTCTCTCCGCTCCTGCCCCGCGCCTGCCGATTCGAGCCGACCTGTTCGGTCTACGCGCGCGAGGCGATCGAGAAGCATGGACTCGCCCGCGGAAGCGCGCTCGCGCTGCGCCGGCTTCTGCGTTGTCACCCGTTCCATCCGGGCGGCCTCGACCCGGTGCCCTGAAGAAAGCGCGCCTCATGGAAAAAAGACTTCTCCTCGCCGCCGGGCTCTCGCTCGCCGTTCTGCTCGCCTGGGAGTGGCTCGCCCCGAAGCCTCCAAAGGCGCCGGTCGCCGTCCCGCCCACGCCCGTCTCGACTTCCGGGCCCGCCATGCCGGCGGCGGCGACGGGCAGCGCGGCCTCGCCGCAGACTCCGCCCGCGGCGGCCATGTCGGCGGCCGCGGCGCTTCCGCCGCCCGCCAGCGCGTCGGCCGAGACCACGGCGACGATCGGCAACGGGCTCTTCACCGCCACGTTCTCCAACCGCGGGGCCGTGCTGACCTCCTTCGTCCTGGCGAAGTACCAGGACGAGAAGAACCGCCCGCTCGATCTCGTGCGCGCGCTCCCGCCGGAGCTCCCCAGGCCGCTCGCTCTCGACTTCGGCCGCGACGCCGCGGCGACGAAGGCCGTCTCGAACGCCCTCTTCGTCGTCGAGAAGGAGTCCGACCGGGTCCTGCGCATGAAGTACGCGGACGCGACGATCGCCGTCGAGAAGGAGATCAAGCTCGGCGCGGGCTACCTCTTCGACGTCCGGGTGACCGTTTCCGGACCGCCCTACGACGTGCTGCTGGGGCCGGGCCTGCGCAACCCGCCCGAGGACGAGAAAAAATCGCGGTACGTGATGCCGGCGTCGGCCGTCGTCGCCTCGGCCGAGGGCCTCAAGCTCGTCCGCCCCGACAAGGCGAAGGCGGGGGAGAGCTGGACGCTGCCGGCGAAGTCCTTCGCGGGCATCGAGGACAGCTACTTCCTCGAGGCCGTGATCCCGTCGACGGCTTCGACGGCGCGGCTCTTCACCTATGCCGTGCCCCATCCCGACGGCAAGCCCGCCCTGGAGCTCGCGACCGGCGTTTCCGCTCAGGGGACCTTCGCCGCGTCGGCGTACTTCGGCCCCAAGGAGGTCGCGACCCTCGACAGCTACGGCCTCGGGCTCGAACGCACGATCGACTTCGGCTGGTACGGGATCCTCGCGCGGCCGCTCCTGTGGATGATGAAGAAGTCCTACGCCGTCGTCCCCAACTGGGGCGTCGCGATCCTCGTCGTGACTTTCATCATCCGGCTGGCGCTCTTTCCGCTGACGGCCAAGAGCTACACGTCGATGAAGAAGATGCAGAAGCTCTCGCCGAAGATGAATGCGATCCGGGACAAGTACAAGAAGGCCAAGACGGACGCGGCCCAGCGCACGAAGATGAATGCCGAGCTGATGGAGCTGTACCAGAAAGAGGGCTACAACCCGATGAGCGGGTGCCTTCCGGTCCTGCTGCAGCTGCCGGTCCTCGTCGCGTTCTACAACGTCCTGTCGAAGACGATCGAGCTGCGCCACGCGCCGTTCATCTTCTGGATCAAGGACCTCTCGGCAATCGACGGCAGCTACGTGCTCGTGGTTCTGATGATCGTGTCGATGTACGCCCAGCAGGCGATGACCCCGTCGACGCTCGACCCCGCGCAGAAGAAGATCTTCATGTTCATGCCGGTCCTGTGGGGCTTCTTCCTGAAGGACATGCCGTCCGGGCTCGTGCTGTACTGGCTCTTTTCCAACCTGCTGACGATCGTGCAGCAGCTCGTGATGAACCGGATCGTGAAGGAGGACGACCCCGCGCCGCCCGGCAAGGGCCCGAAGGCCCTGAAGCAGGCGCGCGCGCAGTCGATAAGCCGATGAGGTACGAAGCCAAGACGCTCGAGGAAGCCATCGAGGGGGCGGCGCGCACGCTCGGAAAGCCCGCCGCGGACCTGCGCTACGTCGTCATCCGGGACGAGAAGTCGTTCTGGGGCGGCCGGGTCGTGGAGATCGAGGTGGAAGGTCAGGAACAGGAGGCAGGAGGCAGACGGCAGGAGGCAGACGAGCACGAAACGGCGCGGGAAGCCGCGGGCGTGTTCGAGGCGGCCGTGCCGCCTCCCGCCCCGTCGAAGCCGGAGGCCGCGGGGGAGCCGTGGGACCGCAACGCCCCCGGCGCGACGGATGCCGAAGCCGTCGCCGTCGTCGAATCGACGCTGACCGAGCTTCTCTCGGCCGCGGGGCTCCTCGTCGAGATCCGGCGCCGCGACGCGTCGGGCGACGAGCTGCTCTTTGAGCTGATCGGCGACGACGTCGAACCCCTTCTCGCGAACAAGGGCGAGGGCCTCACGGGCCTCGAAGTTCTCGTTGGGCGGATCGCCGCCAAGCGCCTGGGCCGCCCCGTGCACCCGAGGCTCGATGCCGACGGGTTCCGCGCGCACCGCAAGGAGGCGCTCGAGGAGCTCGCCCGGCAGTCGGCCGAGGAGGTCCGCCGCTCGCGGCGACCGACGCTCCTGCCGCCGCTGTCGCCGTGGGAGCGCCGGCTCGTCCACATGGCGCTCTCGGAGGACGCGGAAGTCGAGACGCAGAGCGAGGGCGAGGGGTTTCTCAAACGCGTGGAGGTCCGCCTCAAGAGCCGATAGAACGCCGGCGGTCCCGATGCGTGGCTCCGACGTCCACCTCGACACCATCGTCGCGCTCGCGACGCCGGCCGGGCGGTCGGCCATCGCGATCGTCCGGCTCTCGGGCCGCGATTCGGTTCGGATTCTTCGCGCGCTGGCGCCGCGGCTGCCCGCGACGCTGCGTCCGCGGCGGCCTTATCTCTGCGTCCTGCGCGACGCCGGGGGTGAAGCGATCGACTCGGCGCTCGCGACGTTCTTCGCGGGTCCGGCCTCCTTCACCGGCGAGGACGTCGCCGAGCTCTCGGTCCACGGCTCGCCCGCCGTCGTCGAGCGCCTGATCGCCGCGGCGGTCTCGGCCGGCGCCCGGCCCGCCCGGCCAGGGGAGTTCACCGAGCGCGCTTTCCGCTCCGGGAAGATCGACCTCGTCCGCGCCGAGGCCGTCCAGGAGCTGATCGACGCGAAGACGGCGGCGGCCGCGCGGTTTTCGTCGCGTCGGCTGGAGGGCGGGCTGTCGCGTCGGCTCGACGCCGTGCGCGAGAGGCTGCTCGGGGCGGCGGCGGCCCTCTCGGCCTCCGTCGACTTCGCCGAGGACGTCGGCGAGACGGTCGATCCGGGCGCCGTGACGCGGCTCGAGGACGCCGCCGCAGAGCTCGGCCGCCTCGCGGCGACCTACCGGACGGGGAAACTTCTTTCCGGCGGTTGCCGGGTCGCGATCCTCGGGCGCCCGAACGCGGGGAAGTCGACGCTCTTCAACGCCCTCGCGGGCTCGGCGCGCGCGATCGTGACGGAGATCCCGGGCACGACGCGGGACGCGCTCGAGGCGGTCGTCGACATCCGGGGCGTGCCCGTGACCGTGGTCGACACGGCGGGCCTGCGCGCGAGCGAGGATCCGGTCGAGAAGATCGGCGTCGCGCGCGCCCGGGAAGAGGCCGCGCGGGCGGACGCCGCGCTCTACGTTTTCGACGCATCGTCCGGTTTCGACGCCGAGGACGCGCGCGCGTTCGCGGCGCTCGAAGACAAGCCCCGCCTTCTCGTCGCCAACAAGGCGGACCGTCCTCCCGCCGGGCCCGTTCCCGCAGGCGCCCACCGCCTCCGCGGCCTCGAAGCGGGCGCGGGCGAGAGGCTGCGCGAGCTGATCGGCGCGGCAATCGTCTCGGACATCCGGACCGAGGAGACCTCCGAGGTGCTCGGCTCGCTCCGGCAGCACGACCTCGTCGAGCGGGCGCGCTCTGCCGCGGAAGCCACGCTCGCCGCGCTGTCGCAGGGCCACTCGCCGGAGTACGCCGTCACGCACTGCCACGCGGCTCTCGACGCCCTCGCGGACCTGACGGGCGAGACGACTTCGGACGACGTGCTCGACCGGCTGTTTTCGACGTTCTGCATCGGGAAGTAGCCGTCGCTACGCGCTGCGCTGCGGGTCTGCGCCTTCGGCGCACCGGCGTCGAGCGGCTCGCGGACGGCGCTCGAGTCGCTCGCCTGACCCTCCGCTCCGCGCTCGCTCCCGCGGCGCGAGGCGTCCTCCGCTGCCTTCGGTCGGGAGATTTCTCGCGCCGCGAGCCGATGTTCCCGGACGGCGGGTTGTGGGGCGCTCCGGTATGTAGGGGCGGGGCCTGTGCCGCCCGTCGTCGCGCGCTTCGGCGACTCCGGATGTTCTGGCCGGCAGCGCCGGGGCGTTCCGGGTGTGGGGTGGGGTTGCTCCTCGGGGCCACCGGCGAGACCCTCCTCTTGGCGACGACTTTTGCGAGACAATCCGCGCGTGAAATTCGAGGTCCTGGTCGTCGGCGGCGGGCATGCAGGCATCGAGGCCGCGCACGCCGCGGCGCGCATGGGGCGGCGGACGGCGCTCCTGACCGGGTCGCTCGACGCGATCGGGCGGATGTCGTGCAATCCCGCAATCGGCGGCCTCGCCAAGGGGCAGCTGGTGCGCGAGATCGACGCCCTGGGCGGCCTCATGGGGGGCCTCGCGGACGCCGCTGGAATCCAGTTTCGCATCCTCAACCGGTCACGCGGCCCGGCCGTCTGGGGGCCGCGGGCGCAGTGCGACCGGGCGCTCTACGCGCGGCTCGCGCGAGGCCGTCTCGAAGCGACGGAGAACCTGACGCTTCTCGAGGGAATGGCGGAGGAGCTGACGTCGGAATCGGGCCGCGTGACCGGAGCGCTCACGGCGGACGGCCGCCGGATCGCGGCCGGGGCGGTCGTCGTCACGACGGGGACCTTCCTGAACGGACTGATGCACACGGGCGCGCGAAAGACCGCGGGCGGCCGTGTCGGCGAGGCCGCCGCGGCAGGCCTCTCGGGCTCGCTCGCGCGGCTGGGGCTCGCGCTCGGGCGCTTCAAGACGGGCACGCCGCCGCGCGTCCATCGCAATTCGATCGACTACGACGCGTGCCGGCCGCAGCCGGGCGACGATCCGCCCGTGCCGTTCTCGTTTCGCACGCGAACGCTCCCGGAGCGCCAGGCGCTGTGCTGGCTGACGGCGACGAATCCCCGCGTGCACGCGCTCATTCGCGAACACCTGCACGAAAGCCCGATGTACTCGGGGCAGATCCACGGAACCGGTCCGCGCTACTGCCCGTCGGTCGAAGACAAGGTCGTGAAGTTCGCCGACAAGTCCGGGCACACGATCTTCCTGGAGCCCGACGGCGTCGATTCCGAGGAGATCTACATCAACGGTCTCTCGACCTCGCTGCCCGAAGACGTGCAGCGCGCGATCCTCGCGGAGATCCCGGGCCTCACGCGCGCGCGGATGATCCGGCCGGGCTACGCCGTCGAGTACGACTTCGTGTTTCCGCAGCAGCTCTCGAACACGCTCGAGGCTCTCGAGGTCCCGTGCCTCTTTCTCGGTGGACAGATCAACGGCACGTCGGGCTACGAGGAGGCGGCGGCGCAGGGACTTCTCGCCGGGATCAGCGCCGCGCTCGCGGTGCGCGAAGAACGGCCTTTCGTCCTCGAGCGGTCGGAGGCGTATGCCGCGGTGATGGTCGACGATCTGACGCAGAAAGGCGTCGAGGAGCCCTATCGCCTCTTCACCTCGCGCGCGGAGTACCGGCTGCTCCTCGGTGTCGACACCGTCCTCCCCCGTCTTTTGCCGTACGGGCGCCGCCTCGGGCTGATCGACCGGGCCGAATTCGACGACGCGATGCAGGGCGAGGAGCGGCTTCGCCGCGGCGAAGAGACTTTGCGCCGGCGGGTCTTCAACCCCAGCGCCGAGAACCGAGAGCTGCTGCGCGAGAAACTCGGAATCGAGATCGATGCCCCCGTCAGCGCATTTAAACTATTGCAGCGTAATGACTTATCTATCGCCGCACTCGAGGCGGTCGCGCCGGAGGCCTTCGACGGACTGTCGGCCGAGCAGGTCAGCTACCTCGAGAGCCGAGTGCGGTACGAGGGTTACATCCGGCGCGAGATGGAGCGCCTGGAGCGGCTGAAGCCGTTCGAGTCGCGAGCGATCCCGCGGACGTTTGCCTACGAGGCGATCCCCGGTCTTTCGCGGGAAGTCATCGAGAAATGCTCGCAACGAAGACCCCGGACGGTCGGAGACGCCTCGCGGATTCCCGGCGTCACGCCGGCAGCCATCGCGATAATCTCGGCGCATGTCCTCCGAGCCGGGGAAAGAGCCCGCGCTCTCCCCTGAGGCCTTCCAGGCGTTTCTGCGGACCGCCCTGCCCGGCTTCGGGCTCAAGATGTCCGCCACGGTCTTCTCGAACGTCGGCACATACCTCTCCGAGCTCGACCACTGGCGACGCCGGATCAACCTGACCGGCGGTCTCTCGGCCGGCGAGCTCGTCGACCATACGCTCGAGTCACTTCTCGCATCGGATGTAATTACTCATGGCGCACGGGTTGTCGACGTCGGCGCGGGGGCTGGATTCCCCGGCCTGCCGCTCGCGATTGCCCGGCCGGATCTACAGGTGACGCTGGTCGAGCCGAGGGCGAAGAAGTGCGCCTTCCTTCGGCACGTCGCCCGGACATTGAAGCTTTCGAACGTGACTGTGTTCGAGGGGCGCATCGAGGAAGTCGGCGGGCAGACGTTCGACGTCGCGACCACTCGAGCCCTGGGCGATATCGCCGGCTGGCTGGGTGGAGGAGCCCTTCTCGCCACGGGAGGCGCTCTTCTCGCCTGGACGACGACCCCGGAGGCGCTCGGGGCGAGCCTCTCGGCGACTTTCGAGCCGGGCCGCTCCATTCCGATCCCCGGTGCCGAGCGGCGTCAGATCGCTGTCCTGCGCCGGCGCTGACCCGCGGGCGAGGGTTGTTCCACGTGGAACACACCCCAGTTTTCGCTGGGTCCTTCGCCCGACACCGTCCATAATCCCCGACTCCATGAGCCGCATCGTCGCGGTCGCAAACCAGAAGGGCGGGGTCGGGAAGACCACGACCGCGATCAACCTCGCGGCCGCGCTGGCCGCGTTCGACCGGCGGGTTCTCCTCGTCGACCTCGACCCGCAGGCCAACGCCACCTCGGGCCTGGGTCTTTCGAAGCGAGAGGAATCGACGGTCTACAGCGCCCTGGTGTCGGGCCAGATCGGAAGCTCGGTCCGTCCCTCCAACTTCAGCAACCTCTGGATCGTTCCTTCGGGCCGCGATCTCGTCGGCGCCGAGATCGAGCTCGTCGAGCAAGTCGACCGGGAGGCGCGCCTGCGCTACGCCCTCGGAGACATCCGGAGCTCCTACGACTACGTCATCATCGATTGCCCACCGTCGCTTTCGCTCCTGACCGTCAACGCGCTGACGGCGGCCGACTCGGTCCTCGTTCCGATCCAGACCGAATACTTCGCCCTCGAAGGCCTGACGGAGCTCCTCGAGACCGTCGAGCGGGTCCGAGATTCGTTCAATCCGATGCTGTCGATGGAAGGCATCGTCTTGACCATGTTCGACGAGCGGACTAACCTCGCCCGACAGGTCGTCGACGACATCCGTCAGCACTTCGGCGACAAGGTCTTCGAAACGGTGATTCCGAGAAACATCCGGCTCGGGGAGGCTCCCTCGTTCGGGAAGCCCGTCCTCTCCTACGACATCAAGTCGAAGGGCGCCGAGGCGTACCTGTCCCTGGCCCGGGAGTTCCTGAAGCGTCGGGAGGCGAAATGACCCTCGGCAAGAAGCCCGCACTCGGTCGAGGACTCTCGGCCCTCCTCCCCGGGAAAGATGATGTTCCACGTGGAACACCGCCCCGGGACGCGGAGATCGGCCTCCTCAGGCCGTCCCGGTTCCAGCCTCGACGGGACTTTTCCGAGGCGGCCCTGGCCGACCTCGCCCAGTCGATCCGGGAAATCGGGATAGTCCAGCCAATCGTGGTGGTGGCGCGAGGCGAGGGATTCGAAATCGTCGCGGGGGAGCGCCGCTTGCGGGCGGCCCGTCTCGCCGGCCTCGAACGGGTGCCGATCACGGTGCGGGACAAAGCCTCGGACCGCGACCTCCTCGAAGCCGCCCTCGTCGAGAACCTTCAGCGCGAGGACCTGAACCCGCTCGAAGCCGCCGAGGCTTATGCACGGCTCCGAGAGGAGTTCGCACTGACCCAGGAGCAGATCTCCGAGCGGGTGGGTAAAGAGCGGGCGACCGTTGCTAACTCATTGAGATTGCTAAAGTTATCGCCTCCAGTGAAGGACAGGATCCGCTCGGCCGAGCTCTCCGCGGGCCATGCAAAGGCGTTGCTGATGCTCGCCTCGGTCGATGACCAGGAGCTTCTCGCCGAGGAGATCGTCCGTCGCGCGCTATCCGTCCGCCAGGCCGAGAAGCGCGCCGCACACATGGCGGCCGGCGACCGGGTCGTGAAGGAGAAGCGCCGCGATCCGTTCACTCGCGACGCCGAGGAAAAGCTCTCGCGCCGGCTGCAGACGAAAGTCAAAATCGTCCGAAAGCGCCGCGGCGGAAAAATCGAGCTCTCCTTCGGATCCGAGGAAGAGCTGATCGGTCTTTTCGAGCGCATCATGAAGAATCAATGGCAGTGAGATCAGTGGCAGAAGCAGTAAGCAGTAAGCCGGGAGGATCCATCCGGCGCAGCGCTTACTGCTTACTCACCATTTCCAAGGAGCCGACCATGAAGTCCCGCAACGAGGGCGCGACACTCAACGGCTTTCTCGACAAGGGCAGCCACTTCAAAGGCGAGCTCTCGTTCGAGGAAACCTTCCGCATCGACGGAAAGTTCGAGGGCACGATCCCTTCGGGCAGCGAGCTCATCCTCGGCGACTCGGCCGAGGTCGACGCCGAGATCCGCGTCGAGCGTGTTTCGATCAACGGTTCGCTCAAGGGAACCGTCCGCGCGAGCGAGCGCATCGAGATCCACCCGCGCGCGCGTGTGACGGCGGATCTCCACGCACCCGTGCTGAAGATCGAGGAAGGCGCGTACTTCCAGGGCTCCTGCGACATGGCAACCGAATCGGCGCCGAAACTCCTGGAGATGCCGGGTCCACGTAAGTAGCTGAGACGGCAAGGGTTGGCACAGTAGGCCGGAGGCCGACCGCACGATTCAGACCGCAGACGGCAGGAGACGGGACGAGAGCGTCGCGGGCCGCGCATCGAAGGGCATCCGGAGTCGAGTGAATCGGCGCGTGACCGCCCGTTCTTCCCTCGACTCTCAACTCTCGACTGTGCTATTGATCCGCGGTTCCGTCGCCGGGAAACCTTCATGATCGAACTACCCAACGTCACGAGTCTCTATGTGCTCCTCGCCTTCGGGGTGAGCTACGCCATCCTGAAGAAATACCTCTTCGTTCCGCTCGCGGGGATTCTGGAGGCGCGCGAGCGCGAGGAGGCCGAGGCGCAGAAGGCGTACGCCGACAGCCTCGCGACTCTCGATCGGGCCGTCGCCGCGGGCGAGGAAAAGCTCGCCGCCGCGCGGCGCGAAGGGTTGAAGATCCGCGAGGGCCTGCGGGGCGAAGGCCTCGCGATTCTCGACGAGAAGCTCGCCCGCGCCCGCCAGCAGGCCTCCGAAGAGATCGACCGCGGCGCGAAGGAAATCGCGGCGCGCGCGACGGAGCTTTCCGGGCAGCTTCCGGATCGCGCGGTGAACCTCGCCCGCGAGCTCGCGGAGAAGATCCTCGGACGAAGGCTCGTCGCGTGAGCCTTTCGGTCCTCCCGGTCTTTGCGGCGACGCTCCTTTTCTCCGCCGAAGAGGGGGAGCACGCGGCCGGTTTCCTCGGGATCCCGATGGTGATCTGGCAGATCGCCAACCTGGTTCTCTTCCTGGCCGTTCTCGTCTACTTCGTCGCCCGGCCGATGAGCGCCGCCTTCCGCAAGCGCCAGGACGAGATCGAGGAGCGCCGCCGCGAGGCTGAAAAGCAGCGCGCCGAAGTGGACCGCCTCTCGGCCGACATCCGCGAGCGCACCGCGAAGATCGAGCGCGAAATCGAGGAGATTCGGAAACAGTCGGTCGCCGAGGGCGAGCGGGCGCGCGCCGAGCTCGCGTCGCGGGCCGACGCCGAGGCGGCGCGCGCCGGCCGGGACGCGCAGGAAGAGATCGCGCGGCGCCTCGCCGAGGCGAAAGCCGAGCTGCGCCGTACGGCGGCGGCCCTGACGGCGAAGAAGGCCGAGGAGATCCTCGGGCAGGCGATCACCCCGGAAGACCGCCGCCGCCTGGTCGACGACAGCGTCGAGAAGCTCCGGCAGGTTCCCCGATGAGCGCCTTCACCCGTCCCTACGCCCGGGCGTTCGTCGAAGCCGCACCGAAGGGTTACGACTTCGCCGCCTTCCTCGAAGCGGGCGAGTCGATGGCGCAGGCCTTCGAGGCGAACCCGAAGCTGCGGGCGTTCCTGCTGGCGCCCAACGTCCCCCGGGATGCCAAGAGCAAGACGATCGCCGAACTCGCGAAGAAGACCGGGATGAACGAGTATGGCGCTCGCTTCCTGCAGCTGATGCTCCGCAACCGCCGGCTGCTCGAAGCCGGGGCGGTCTTCCGCGCCCTGCGCGACTTGAACGACGAGCTCCTCGGGGTCCTGCGGGTCCGGGTCACGGTCCCGGCCGAGCTTTCCGAGAGCGAGAAGCAGGCGATCCAGGGAGTCATCGCCGAGCGGACGGGGAAGACGGTGAAGATGCAGATCGACCTCGACCCGAAGCTGCTCGGCGGCTTCGTGGCGAGGGCGGGATCGCGGGTGTTCGATGGTTCGGTGGCCGCCGCGATCCGGCGGTTCCAGGCGCATGTCAACGAGACGTTGGGAGCGTGAGATGGAAATCAAAGCGGACGAAATCACGGCCATCCTGAAGCAGCAGCTGGTCGACTACGAAAAGGCGATCGACGTCGCCGAGGTCGGCACGGTACTCTCGGTCGGCGACGGCATCGCGCGCATCTACGGCCTCGACAAGGTCATGGCCGGCGAGCTCGTGGACTTCGGCCACGACATCTTCGGCCTCGCCCTGAACCTCGAGCAGGACCAGGTCGGCGTCGTGCTGCTCGGCGAAGCACAGATGGTCAGGGAAGGCCAGGAGGTCCGGCGCACGCGGCGCATCATCCAGGTTCCCGTGGGCCCGGCCCTCGTCGGCCGCGTCGTCGACGCCCTCGGGCGCCCCATCGACGACAAGGGCCCGATCAAGTCGACCGAGTTCTACCCGACCGAGCGCATCGCGCCGGGCGTCATCGACCGGCAGGGCGTCAAGGAGCCCGTGCAGACGGGAATCAAGGCGATCGACGCCATGATCCCGATCGGCCGCGGCCAGCGCGAGCTGATCATCGGCGACCGGCAGACCGGAAAGACCGCCATCGCCCTCGACACGATCATCAACCAGAAGGGCAAGGGCGTCGTCTGCATCTACGTCGTCATCGGCCAGAAGAAGTCGACGGTCGCGCAGGTCGCCAAGACGCTCGAGGAAAACGGCGCGATGGAGCACACGATCATCGTGTCCGCGACGGCCTCCGATCCCGCGCCGATGCTGTACCTCGCTCCCTACGCCGGCTGCGCCATGGGCGAGTGGTTCCTCTACAACAAGAAGCACGCCCTCACGATCTACGACGACCTCTCCAAGCACGCCGCGGCGTACCGCGAGATCTCCCTGCTGCTGCGCCGGCCGCCCGGCCGCGAGGCGTACCCGGGAGACGTCTTCTATCTCCACTCGCGCCTGCTCGAGCGCGCGGCCAAGCTCTCCGACAAGGAGGGCGGCGGGTCCCTGACCTCGCTCCCGATCATCGAGACGCAGGCGGGCGACGTGTCGGCCTATATCCCGACCAACGTCATCTCCATCACCGACGGCCAGATCTATCTCGAGAACGACCTCTTCTATTCGGGCGTGCGCCCGGCCGTCAACGTCGGCATCTCGGTTTCGCGCGTCGGCGGCAACGCCCAGATCAAGGCCATGAAGCAGGTGGCCGGCACGCTGCGCCTGGATCTGGCGCAGTACCGCAACCTCGCGGCGTTCGCCCAGTTCGGCTCGGACCTCGACAAGGCGTCGCAGGCACAGCTCTCCCGCGGCCAGCGGATGGTCGAGCTCCTCAAGCAGCCGCAGTTCGACCCGATCGACGTCGAGCTCCAGATCGCCTCGATCTACGCCGGAACGAAGGGTTTCATGGACTCGCTCAAGGTCGAGTCCGTCCGCGCATTCGAGACCGGCCTGCACGAGTTCCTGAAGTCCTCGAAAAAGGAAATCCTCTCGGCCATCGCCTCGACCGGAAAGCTCGAGAAGGCGACCGAGGAGGCGCTGTCCGCCGCGATCAAGGAGTTCAAGGACCGTTTCGTCAAGGAAAACGCCGCGGCCGTCGCCGCGTAGCACGGCTTACTGAAACATGGCCTCCCTCATCGACATCCGCCGCCGGCTGCGCTCGGTCAAGAGCACGCAGCAGATCACCAAGGCCATGAAGATGGTCGCGGCGGCGAAGCTCCGCCGGGCCCAGGATCGGGTCGTCGGCGCGCGCCCGTACGCGAAGCTCCTCTCCGACGTTCTCGCCTCCGTCACGGCGCAGGCGGGACACCTCGAGCATCCGCTGCTCGCCGTCCGGTCGGAGAAGCGCGTCATCGTCATGGTCGTCGCCGGCGATCGCGGCCTCTGCGGCGCCTTCAACACGAACGTCAACCGGGCGACGGCGAGCCTGCTCGCGGCGCACCCGGAGTGGGCCGAGGTGCGGCTGCTGCCGGTCGGAAAGAAGGCCGTCGAGTTCTGGAAGCGGCGCAAGTACCCCTTCACCGAAAAGTCCTTCGCCGGCATCCTCGGCGGCTTGAAGTACGCGGACGGCCGCGAGGTCGCGTCGTTTCTGGCCGAGGAGTTCCTGGCGGAGAAGATCGACGCCGTCTACATCGTCGTCAACGAGTTCCGATCGATCCTGTCGCAGGTCGTGCGGACTTTGAAGCTCCTTCCGCTCTCGCGCGAGGACGCGGCGGCCCCGAAGGGGCCGGAGGGCCCTCCCGTCGACTTCCTCTACGAACCCGACGCGCCCTCGATCCTGGCCTGGCTTCTGCCGCGCTACCTCGAGTTCACGGTCTACCGCGCGCTCGCCGAGTCGGCCGCGGCCGAGATGGGCGCCCGGATGACGGCCATGGACTCGGCCTCGAAGAACGCGGGCGACATGATCGACAAGCTCACGCTGAACTTGAACCGCGCCCGCCAGGCGCGCATCACCAGGGAACTGATCGAGATCGTCTCGGGCGCCGCGGCGCTGGAGTAAAAGGGCACAAGGAAAAGACCATGGCAGAACAGAACGTCGGAAAAGTCGTCGCGGTGATCGGGCCCGTGCTCGACATCGAGTTTCCCCCGGGGAAGCTCCCCGCGATCTACAGCGCCGTCCACATCGTGGACGACGGCAAGGAGACGGGCGAGCCGATCGACGTCATCACCGAGGTCGCCCAGCAGCTGGGCGAGAGCGTCGTCCGCTGCGTCTCGATGAAGCCGACCGACGGCATGGTGCGCGGCATGAAGGCCGTCGACCTCGGCCAGCCGATCTCCGTGCCCGTCGGCCGCGAGACGCTCGGGCGCATCCTCAACGTCATCGGCGAACCGATCGACGGGCTGGGGCCGGTCAAAGCCAAGGAGCGCTGGCCGATCCACCGCGAGCCGCCCGCCTACGACGAGCAGGCGACGTCGGTCGAGATGTTCGAGACGGGAATCAAGGTCATCGATCTGCTCGAGCCGTACACCAAGGGCGGCAAGACCGGCCTCTTCGGCGGCGCCGGCGTCGGCAAGACGGTCATGATCCAGGAGCTCATCAACAACGTCGCCATGCACCACGGCGGCTTCTCGGTCTTCTCGGGCGTGGGCGAGCGCACGCGCGAGGGCAACGACCTCTACCACGAGATGACGGAGTCGGGCGTCATCACGCCGGGCGACCCCGTCAAGTCGAAGGCCGCCCTCATCTACGGCCAGATGACCGAGCCGCCGGGCGCGCGCCTGCGCGTGGGACTGACCGGCCTGACGGTCGCCGAGTATTTCCGCGACACCGAGGGCAAGGACGTTCTGCTCTTCATCGACAACATCTTCCGATTCACGCAGGCCGGCTCCGAGGTCTCGGCGCTGCTCGGCCGCATGCCCTCGGCCGTCGGCTACCAGCCCAACCTCGCGACCGAGATGGGCGAGCTCCAGGAGCGGATCACGTCCACCAAGAAGGGCTCGATCACGTCGGTCCAGGCCATCTACGTGCCCGCCGACGACCTGACGGACCCGGCGCCGGCGGCGGCCTTCGCGCACCTGGACGCCACGACGGTTCTCTCTCGCGCGATCTCCGAGATGGGCATCTACCCGGCGGTCGATCCGCTCGCTTCGACGTCGACGATCCTCTCCGAGCGCGTCGTCGGCGCGGAGCACTACAAGTGCGCCCGCGACGTGCAGGCCATCCTCCAGAAGTACAAGGACCTGCAGGACATCATCGCGATCCTCGGCATCGACGAGCTCTCGGAGGACGACAAGCTGACGGTCGCCCGCGCCCGCAAGATCCAGCGCTTCCTGTCACAGCCCTTCTTCGTCGCCCAGCAGTTCACGGGACTCGAGGGCCGCTACGTCAAGATCGCCGACACGATCAAGGGCTTCCGCGAAATCGTCGACGGCAAGTGCGACGACATGCCCGAGCAGGCCTTCTACATGGTCGGAACGATCGAAGAGGCCCGCGAGAAGGCCGCGCAGCTGGCGAAGGTCGCGTAGCACCCGATGGCCCTCCAGCTTCTCGTCGTCACCCCGGAGCGCAAGGCCGTCGAGGCCGAGGCGGACGAGGTCGAGCTCCCGGGCTCGGAGGGCTACCTCGGCATCCTGCCCGGCCACACGCCGCTCATCACGCTGTTGAAGCCGGGCGTCCTCTCGTTTCGCCGGGCCGGCCGGTCCGAGGCGTTCGCGGTCTCGACCGGGTTCGCCGAGATTTCGTCCGACCACGTCTCGGTTCTCGTCGACTCGGCCGAGCGCGGCTCGGAGGTCGACACCGCGTCCGCCGAGCGCGACCGCGCGAGCGCCGAGGAGGAGCTGAAGACGGCCGGCGTCGCCACGCTCGACGCGATCCGCGCCCGGGTGGAGCTCGCCGAGGCGCGGCTCCTGGCGGCGCGCCGGTAGACCGTCGCTCGCGCGCGCTCGGTGTCCTGCGCCCTTCGGGCGCACCGCGCTGCGGCTCGCCTGTGGGCTCGACCGCAGCGCTGGCCACCTCGTTTCCGCTCGCTCCCGCGGCGCGAGGCGTCCTCCGCTGCGCTCGCGGAGATTCCTCGCGCCGCGAGCGGATGCCACGTATTGGCCTGAACGAGCCCTTGCCGGTCGGCGCGCTCCTGACGGGAGCGGCTAAGATCCTCCGGTGGCCGATGGCGATCCTCCCGAAGACGGACCCCGGATCGTCGGGGGGGAACCGGTCACTCCCGAACGGCTCTTTCTCTCCGGGCCGCGTTCGCGTCTCAAGGAGCTCCGCTCGGTCTTCGGGATAGCCTGGGAGTTCATCCAGGGATTTCGGACGCTGCACTTCGTCGGACCGTGCGTCACGGTCTTCGGATCCGCCCGTTTCCGGGAAGGAACGCCCTACTACGAGCTGACACGCCGCGTGGGCGAGGGCCTCGCGCGCCTCGGCTTCACGGTCATGACGGGCGGAGGCCCCGGAGTCATGGAGGCCGCGAGCCGCGGGGCGAAGGAAGCCGGCGGCTACACCGTCGGGTGCAACATCGTGCTGCCCGAAGAGCAGAGGCTCAATCCCTGGATCGACAGGTCGGTGACCTTCGAGCACTTCTTCGTGCGCAAGGTCATGCTCGTGAAGTACTCGTACGCCTTCGTGGTCATGCCGGGCGGGCTCGGCACGATGGACGAGCTCTTCGAGGCCCTGACGCTCATCCAGACGATGAAGATCGAGAACTTCCCGGTGGTCCTGATGTCGACCGAGTACTACCGGCCGATCATGGGACTGCTCGCCAAGATGGTCGCGGCGGGGACGATCTCCAACACCGACCTCGACCTCCTCCTCGTCACCGATTCGATCGAGGAGGCGATGGAGCACATCCGCAAGCACGCGGTGCGGACCTTCGGCCTCGATCAGCCGCGAAGAAAGATGCCGATCCTCGGCGAATAGCCGGTAATCCCCGGACCCACCCTCGTCGTCATGCTCCCCGGGCGCGGCCGATCGTCCGTCCGTGCCCGAGGAAGGAGTACCTCATGCGCCGCGTCCACCGTCTCTCCGCTCTCGCGTTCCTGGCTCTCGCGCTCGCCCTCCCGGGCCTCGCCCGGGAGGATCCGGCGAGCCGTCCCCACCCCGGCCGCCACCGGTTCCGGGAGTGCCTTTCGATCCTCGACCTGACCGACCAGCAGAAGACCGACATCCTCGGCGTCCTCGAGGCGGCCAGGCCGGCGCTCGAGGCCGACCTCGCGGCCGTCAAGGCCGCGCGCGAGACGCTGCGGGCCGACCTCGACGCACCGACCCCCGAGGCCTGCACCATCGGGGCCGACACGCTGGCGGTCAAGGCGGCCGTCGAAACCCTCGGCAGGAGCGCGAGGGCGTGCGGACCTCGATCGAAGCGACGCTCACGCCGGAGCAGAAGGCCCGGTTCGAGGGATGCCTGGACGCTCCCCGCGCCGGCGACGCCGGCGCCGAAGAGCCGGCCGAGTAGGCCCGGGGCGAGAGGGACCCCGCCGAGGCCCTGATCCGGTTGCATCAGGCGAGCCGCCGGCGGGGGACCTAGTCTGGCGCCCGGATGTTTCGGCGAATCCTCGTCCCCGTCGACTTCACGAAGAAGAATCTGCGCGCCGTCCGGCTGGCCGCGAAGCTCGGGGCGCCGCGCCGTGGGCGGGTCACGCTCCTTCACGTCATCGAGCGCATCGACTTCGGCGATCCCGCCGCGTACGCGGGCTTCTACCGAAAGCTCGAGTCGAGCGCCCACCAGAAAATGAAGGGCCTGCTCGCGGCGGCGAAGGGCGTCTCGGCGAAGGCGGAGATCCGGTACGGACGGCGGGTCGACGAGATCCTCCGCACCGTCGCGGAGCAGAAGATCGATCTTGTCGTGATGAGCTCCCACCGTCTCGCCCTCCGGAACCCCGGCGAGAACTGGGGAACGATCAGCTACAAGGTCGGCATCCTCTCCCGCTGCCCCGTGCTGCTCGTGAAGTAGGCGGCTGCCTGGCGCTGCCCGTCCAGGGGTCCGCAGGCCTAGCGCGGCGGGACTTGGCTCTCGAGCTCGCGGGTCCACCCGAGCACGACGCGGATCTCGCGAGGCAGCTCGTCGCCCGTCGGCTCGGTGGCCATGAGGAATCGTCCGTCCGGAGCCACGTCGTAGCTGCGCGAAGGAGCGAGATTGTCATGGTAAGAGCCGGTGAATAGAACGCTCGGCCGTCCGAAATCGAGGCGCTGCCCGGATCGCACGGCCAGCGCCATCATCCGGTTCCCGCTGCGGTAGAAGAGCTCGCGTCCGTCGCGAGACCAGGCGGGTTGCTCGCCTCCGTCGGAAGAGAGCTGGATCCGTTCGCCCGGGCCGGGGAATGGCTGTGCGTACACTTCGAACCGGCCGGACTCGTCCGAGGCATAGGCGATCCACGCACCGTCGGGTGAGATCGCAGGCTCCCGCTCCGAGGAGCGGGTGCGGACGACCGGGCGCGCCGGTCCCGCGCCCTCGGCGTCCACGACCCAGAGGTCCGCGCCCGTTTCGGGGTGAAACTCGGTGTACACGAGCCAGCGCCCGTCGGGCGACCAGTCGCCGAGATAGTGGTCGTACTCGCCGGAAGTCACACGGTGCTCGACGCCGTCGGCGAGCACGAATACCTGGTGGATGCCTTCCCGGCCGGACTCGTAGGCAATTCGGCGGCCGTCCGGCGCCCACATCGGCGAGTGATCGTCGGCGCTCGATCCGACGCGCGAGAGAGAGCCTCGGGCCAGATCGTAGGTCCAGCAGTGCGTCTCCGACTCCTCGGTCCAGAGTGCAAGGCGCCGGCCGTCCGGCGAGAGGCGCACCGAGCAGTAGGGACGGACGGTCTCCCCGACGGCGCGAGCGGTTCCCGAGCGATCGACCCGGACGAGCCGGCGCGCGTGCGACCGCGCGCCCCCCGGCGCATAGGCGAGCGTACCCGTCGGCGAGACGTCGTACTGCGCCGCGCCGCTCCCGGATTCGGCGAGAACACCGGACGCGACGCGGGCCGCCGGCCCGGTCACGGAAAGACGCTCGAGGTCGAACGGCGCCGCCATGATGTCGCCGCCCCGAACGAAGAAGAGCTGCCCGCGCGCAAATCTCGGAAAGTAACCGCCCTCCAGGACGATGCGAGGCTCCTTCGCGCCGGCAGGCAAGACCGCAATCGCTCCCTCGTCCTGGCTTCGGCCTCCTCTCCAGATCGCGAAAAGAAGTCCTCGACCGTCGGGAAGAGACGCGGGCCAGAGGTGTGCGCCCTCGCCTTTCGCATGGTTCGGAGCCGTGAGGCGGCGGCTCGGAGTTCCGAATTTGGTGAGCTCGAACAAACCGCCCGTCCAGGTCGGAACGAACACGACCGACGTGCCCGACTCCGGCGCCGTCGCGCCCGCGGGATACGGGAGCTCGCCGAGCAACTGCGACGCACCCCCGGAGGAGGCGACGCGCTGGAGACGGCCCCCCGACTCGAACCCGATCCAGTCATCGCGGGGATAGAAGAAGGGGCTTCGGGCCCCGTCGGTGCCGGGAACCCTGGCGGCTTCGAGAGTGTCGAGCGAACGGATGAAGACTCCGCTCTCGTGGATCCCCTGCGCGGCGAAGGCGAGACGCTTCCCGTCCTGGGAAAGCGCCACGGAGGCGCTGTTGTAGAGGGTGAGGCCGAGTCCGGGCGGCAGCGCCAGCGCGAATCTCACGAGCGGGCGCTCTGGAGCCGCCGCCTCTTTCCCCGTCCGCTTCGCCGTCAACAGTCGCGAGGCGAGCACAGCGGCCGCGGCGCCGAGCACGAAACCCGCGACAGGCCAGACCAGCCGCCGCGGCGCTCGCGGTGGCGCCGTGCCGGCCGACGCCACCGGGACCGTGGACTGAGGCACGCTCGACTCGGCAATCGCCTCCTCGATCAGCAGGCGGGCGTCTCTCATGTCGCGAAGTCGCTCGGAGGCTTCCTTTCGGAGGCAGCGTCGCAGGAGCTGACGCACGAGAGGCGGCATCCCTTCCGGCAGCGCCTGCCAGTCCGGTTCGCGCTCCAAGATTCGGGCGAGCGTGTCCGACGGCGTCGCCCCGCGAAACGCCGCCCTGCCCGAGAGCGCCTCGAAGAACGTGCAGCCGAAGGCCCAAACATCGGTCCTCCGGTCGACTTCGCGTCCCCGGGCCTGCTCGGGGCTCATGTAAGCGGCCGTTCCGAGGACGACGCCTGCCTCGGTCGCCTCCCTGGTCCAGGTGAGCGAGTCGCCTCCGCCGGGTTGGGTCGCGACCGACTTGGCCAGGCCGAAGTCGAGGACCTTGACTCGCCCCTCGGGAGTGATCTTGATGTTGGCCGGCTTCAAGTCGCGATGGATGATCCCGGCTTCGTGCGCAGCCTCGAGCGCCGCCGCGATCTGGCGGAAAACATCCAGCGCCTCACGGCCCGGCAATGGTCCTTCGGTCAGCCGTTCGTCGAGGGTTTGCCCCTCGACGAGCTCGAGCGCGAGCACGTGCGAGCCTTCGGTCGGCTCGATGCCGTAAACGGTCGCGATGTTGGGGTGGTTGAGCGATGCCAGAAGCCTCGCTTCCCGCTCCCAGCGAGCACGGCGCTCGGGGTCCCGTTCGAATTCGAAAGGGAGGGCCTTTACGGCGGCACTTCGGCCGAGCGTCTCGTCGCGCGCCAGCCAGACCTCACCCATGCCACCCGCGCCCAGGGCGCGCACGACGACGTATCGGCCGATGCGCGATCCTGGTGCGATCGACATGGCTTACGGCGCCCGGTACCCCTGTCCGCGCAGTGCCTGTCCCGGCGCCGCCCCGGTGATCTTGCCGCCGTCGACGACGAGCACGCCGTTGACCGCGACGTAGGGAAAGCCGGAGCTGTAGCTCCGGGGCTCTTCGTAGGTCGCGAGCGCCTTGACGTTCGCCATGTCGACGACCACGAGGTCCGCCGCGAAGCCTTCCTTGATCAACCCGCGGCCCTTCAACGCGGCCGCCTCGGCCGGGAAGGACGTCATCTTGCGGACGGCCTCCTCGAGCGGGACGACCTTCTCGTCGCGCACGTAGAGGCCCAGGATGCGCGCGGTCGACGCCCAGCCGCGGGGATGCGACTTCTCTTCCGAGAAGATCCCGTCGGTCGCGCCGGCGCCCGAGTCGGTGCAGAAGGCGACGAGGGGGCTCTTCAACGCCGTGCGCACGTCGTTCTCGTCCATCATGAAAATGATGCAGGCGACGTTGGCGCGGTCGGCGATGACGAGGTCGATCAGGGCGTCGCGCGGGTCCTTCTTTTCCTCGGCCGCGATCTGCGCGATGGTCTTGCCCTCATAGGGCTTCAGCTTCACGTTCACGACCGAGGCGACGAGCACGCGGTCCGGTCCCCCGGCGCCGAGGTACTGGTTGGACCAGGCGCTGGTCTCCTCGTTCATCTCTTTCTTCGCCTTTGCGCGCAACGTCGGGTCCGCCAGGCGCTTCAGCAGCGCCTCGCGGCCTCCTTCGCGGATCCACGGCGGCAGGCAGGCGTCGAGGCCGTTGGAGCCGGCCGTCCAGGGATAGGCGTTGGCAGCCACGTCGATGCCGCGCGACCGGGCGTCCGCAATGCGGGCGAGGACCGCCGGCATCTTGCCCCAGTTGGGTTTGTAGGCGGTCTTGAGGTGCCAGATCTGCGTGCGGATCCCGGCTTCCTGCGCGACGCGGAAGACCTCGTCGAGCGAGCTGTCGATCGCGTTGGCCTCGGAGCGCTGGTGCGTGAAGTATGCGCCGCCGTAGCGCGCCGCGACTTTCGCCAGCGCGATGATCTCCTCGGTCGAGTTGTACATGTCGGGCACGTACTGGAGCGAAGTGGAGACGCCGAGCGCGCCGTCCTTCATGGCCTGGTCGACGAGGTCGGCCATTTTCGCGAGTTCCTCGGGCGTGGCCCGGCGGTCGGCGTTGCCGATCACGTAGTCGCGCAGCGTCCCCGCACCCACGAACGTGCCGAGGTTGATCGCGGTCCCGCGCTTCTCGAGGGTCTCGTAGAAGCCCCCGATCGTCCGGAACTCGGGCGTGTAGCCGTAGCGGGCGAAGAAGTCCTTGCCTTCGGCGAGCGTCCGGTCGTTCGACGGCGCGATCGAGGCGCCCTCTCCCGTGACCTCCGTCGTGATGCCCTGCGTGATCTTCGAGGCGGCGCGTTTGTCGACGAGGACGTTGTACTCGGACTGGCCCAGCAGGTCGATGAAGCCGGGCGTCACGAGCATGCCCGTGGCGTCGATCGTCCGCTTCGCCGGCCGCCCCGCGAGGACACCGACCGCGGCGATCTTGCCGCCCCGCACCCCGACGTCCGCCGCGAACCACGGCGCGCCGCTGCCGTCGACGACGTGGCCGCCCGTGATCAGAAGGTCGAACGGCTCGTCTGGCGGAGGCGGACCGAGCGCGAGAAGGCAGAGGGGCAGCGCCAGGAGCCAGAGCGTCTTTTTCATGGGACCGTACTCTATGCCCGCTTCAGCGCCGGGCGAGCCCCGCCAGATACGGCGCCTGTTTCGTCAGCCAGAGCGAGAGCTGCACGCAGGCCCCGACGAATCCGCCGCCCGCGATGACGAGCGCGACGATCGTCCCGGATCGCCGCGAGGCGGCCCAGGCGACGGCAAAGACGGCGGCCGGAGCGAGAACGACGTAGAGCGGCAGCGAGAAACGATTCTCGACGGCGACCGGCAGGTACACCGCGAAGCACGCCAGGCCGAGGAGAGTCGCTCCGGCGGCATAGAGCCGGGAAGGCGTCTTGCGCCCCTCGAAGAGCAGCACGACGAGCCCGAGCCCGGCCAGGTAGAAAAATGCGTAGTTGGCGAGCGACAGCGGCCACCGGTAGGGCGGCCGGGGATCCTGAATGTACGTGAAGGGGAGGTCCTGGTCGATCATCGCGAAGCCGTGGGCCCCGAGGCTCCGGAGATAGCCCAGGGGCCGTTGCCGGAGAAATTCGCGCGGCGAGTCGACACCCTCCGGGCGGAGCGGATTGGCGTAGACCAGTGTCGGCGCCTGCCCGGGGACGACGAGCGTGCCGTACTTCAGGATTCCCGTGCCCCAGCGCACCTGCTCGCGGTAGAGATGGTTTGCGGGGAGAGGCGACCATTCGCCGTAGGCCTTCCAGTTGCCGTAGAGCTGCGGCACGACCGTCAGGGCGACCGCCAGGGCGGCGAGCGCGAGATCACGCAGCGCCGGCTCCCGGTACTGACGCCCGCGCAGGAGCCAGAGGACCACGAGCGCCGGCAGCAGCGCGAGGTTGGCCGTCCGCACGGCGACCGCGAGCCCGGCGGCGAGAAACGCCAGCAGGACGCGGCGGGAGGCTCGGCCGGGCTCGATGGAGACATAGAGCGCCAGACCGACGAGGGAAGCCGACACGGAGTCCGAGAGAAGCTCCGTCGCGCGGATCAGGACGATCGGATTCAGCGCCATCACCGCGAAGGTCGCCTCGAACAAACGACGAGGGCGGAAGATTCTCTCGCCGACACGGGCCGCGCAGTACGACGTCGCGAGGTGGAGCAGGACCTGCGCCGTGGCGGCGAGCGCGCGGGTCGTCTCGGGCGAGGGCGCCGTGAAACCCGTGACGGCGGCCGCAAAGAGGGGGTAGCCGTAGCCGCGCACCCGCGAAAAGAGGTTGCCGAGGCCCTCGGTCGAGACGATCTGCGACAGGACGTAGAAGTGGTACGAGTCGTAAATCACCCCGCGGAAACCGGCGTGAAAGAAGAGTCCCGCCAGGGCCGCGGCCGCGGTGCAGACGACCGCCACGACGACGGCGCGGCGGCCGCCCGGTCCCGGATGTTCGTTCACGCTGCGTTCACGTCCCGGCGCCTAGGGTACGCTCGGATGATGCGCTTTTCGGGACTCTCGTTAGCCTTCGCGCTGGCGGCCATGCCCCTCTCGCCCACGCCGAAGGCCACACCCGTCCCGCGGACGAAAAGCCATGCCCGCGCGGTCGACGGCCGCGTCGTGTCGGTCGTTCCGTCCCGATCGTTCGTCCTCAAGACGCCGTCCGGCGAGGAGACGCTCGTGCTCACAGGCGCCACGCATCTCGCGGGCGGCCAGCTGAAACCGGGCGAGCGGGTCGCCGTTCGGTACATCGTCCGGGAGGGCAAGAAGGTCGCGACGTCGATCCGGGTCGACGCTCCGCAGGGGGCTTCTCCCACGGCGACCGCCACGGCCGTGGGCTCCCGGTAGATCCGCGCTTGCCGCTCCGGGCGGGCCGGCTGACAATGCGCCGGTGACCGGGACCGAGCCGCAACGATCGCACCTCTCCCGCGAGGTGCTCGCCACGGCGGCCCTTCTCGCATTGGGCGTCGGCGTGCGCACCGCCTTCGCCGCTCGATACCCGGCGACGGCGTTCTCCGACTTCCGCGCCTTGATCGAGTTCGGCCGCGTCATCGCGGGCCAGGGGCTCTCGGCCGACACCTGGCACTGGATCCAGTTCAACCCGGGCCTGCCGATGATCCTGGCGCTTCTCTCGGCCCTCTCGCCCTCGCTCGAGCCCGCCGCCCGCACGGCAACGGTCATCGCCACCGGCCTGGTGCCTCTCCTTCCTTTGCTTCTCTGGCGGCCGATCCTGCCTCTGCGCTGGCGCGTCTTTGCGGGGGCCCTTCTGGCGCTGTGGCCCGGCCAGATCTTTTTTTCCGGTGTCGTCGCGCAGGAGAACTGGGCCCTCCTTCCGACCGTGGCGCTCGGCGCGCTCGCCGTTCGGGCGTTGCGGATCGAGGGCGGCGGAACGTACCCGGTCGCGGCCGGGCTCCTTCTCGCGGCCGCCGCGGCGATTCGGCAGGAGCTCCTCGTCGTGCTCGTTCCGGCGGCGCTCGCCGCGGCGGGGCTCTTCGGGAACCGGGGAGCGCGCGCGCGCCGGGCCCTTCGGCTCGCGATCGCCGTGCTGTTGCCTTTGCTCGCTCTCGCGTACCAGCGCCGCGCCGCAACGGGGCGCTTCGCCATTACGACGGAGCACGGCGGCTTCGCTCTTCTCGGCAGCGTCGTGCCGGGCGCGGCCGGGCCCGGATGGGTCGACCCCAAGGCCTACCTCGCGAGCGTCGACCCCGGGCTCCTCGAGGACCGGGACGCGGCCCGGCGCGCCGCATCGGGCCTCGCGCTCGCCGAGTGGACGCGACGACCGGGCTTCCACGCATTGCGGAGCGTCGCGGCCGCGGCGCGCCTTGCGGTCGATGGCGACGCCGACGACCTCTACTGGGGCGTCGGGTCCCCCGAGGCCCTCCCGCTGGCGGCCCGGGCGCGGGGAGCGGCCTTGTTCCTCCGCTGGTTTCCGCGGCTTCGCTGGGAGCTCGCGCTGATCCAGGGATTCTTCCTCGCGGCCGTCGTTCGAGGGGTCCGGCAACGGGACGGCGCTGTCCTCGTTCTCGCCGCGTGCGTGCTCCTCAAATTCGCCCTTCAGGCGGTCGCTTCGCCGCTGGGCCGCCTCATGGTCCCGGCGACGGCTCTCGAGATCCTCGTCATCGCGCTCGGCGCGGCCGCGCTCGCGTCTCCGCAATCCTCGAAGACGTGGCCCGGGTCGCTGGCCCTCGCGCTCGGCGCGGCCCTCGTTCTCCTGCTCATCGAGCCCCGGTGGAGAGAGTTCGTCGTGGCCCGCGACGAGCCGCCGCGCCCCGTGTCGCGCTTCCCGCTCGAGATCGGGGGAATGGACAAGGTCTTCGCTCGGTGCGCCGTCGAAACCGGCGAGGTCACCTCGCTCGAGTGGCGGCGAGCCTGGATGCGTCCCTCCCCCGGCGGGCCGCCCGCTCGGGCGACGTGTGAAGTGCCCTCGGTGCCGGCCGGTTCGCGAATTCGTCTGCGGCTCGACCGGCCCGACGGCAGCGGGAAAGACGTCGTCCTTTCCGAAGGACAGAGGGTCCGGATGGTGGAACTGCCCGGGCCTGGCGGGTTCTCGTTCCGGCGCGATGCCGCGCCCTAACGGCGTTCTCGCCGGCGCCGAGCCGCGACGAGGACAATGACCCAGGCGACCCACGCCGCCCCCGTGGTTGACGGCCTCGGTCCATTAGGCGACGGTGGCGTAGTACGAGCCGACGAAGTCCCACGAAACCCATACCCCGAGGAGGGCCGGTCGAAGACGGCCAGGTTCTCGACGCCGAGAAGGTAGGGCGCGAGTCGGAAGAATCGGCGAACCCCAGCGGTCCGGAGCACGGCCCGGCTACCGGACCCGGGTGGGCGCGGCCGCGGCATCCAGCGCCGCGAGCGCTGCCGTCACACGCGCGTCCCAGGAATTCTCCCGCCCGAGCGCGCGCAGCCGATCTCGGAACCGCGGATCGCGCCCTCGCTCGCGTGCCGGATCGAGCTCGCCGGCGAACACCGCGGCATCTCGAGCGATCGCGACTTCGGGATACGCCGCGCACTCCGGCATCGGCGTCGTCACGACGGGCTTGCCGCCCGCAAAGTACTCGTAGAGCTTCAGGGGAGAGGTTGCCGTCGTGATGGGGTTTATCTGAAACGGGATCGTCGCGACCTCGAAGAGCGAGAGATACCCGGGCAGAAGGTGGTAATCGCGCGGGCCGATCCAGCGCACGTTCTCGCGCCTCAGCATGGGCTTGCCCTGCAGGCTCCGGTCGTACATCGGGCCGATGAGAAGAAAGCTCCAGTCGGTCCGCAGCCGCGCGGCGGCGTCGACGAGCTCGTAGTCGAACCACTCCGCGAGCGCCCCGTAGTAGCCGGCGATCGGGCGCCCCGCCGAGAGGAGCGGCGCGAGGTCCCGGTCGGCGGACGGCGGCGCGGCGGGAGCGGCGAAGCGCTCGTACTCGACGCCGTTTGGCAGGTACAGCGCGTCGGGCCGGGCCGCCAGGGCCTCCGCGTGGAGCCGCCGGGCGACCGCCGCAACGACCGTTGCCTCGGCGAATGCGTGTGCGTGGTTCCTCTCGAGGAGCGCCCTGTCGTACGGGAAGACCGAAAGGTCGTCGATCCAGTCGTAGACGACGCGCGCGCCGGGAAACGACCGGGTCAGTTCGAAGTTGTAGGGGAAGCTCCAGAGAAGCGGGTCCGGAATGCGCTCGAGAACGCCCGCGGGCCCCCGGTAGAGGAACAGGTTCGGCTCGATCTCCTTGAAGCCGTCGACCTTGTCCTGGGCGTTCGAGCAGTCGAAGATCGCCGTCCAGCCGGCGCGCGCGAAGGCGCGGGCGAGGTGGTGGGGGCGCTGGAAGAGGTGAATGCCCCACCCGACCGAGGGGAGAAAGACGACCGTGCCGCGCGCCCCCGGCCGGTCGAGAAAGTCCGGGAGCTCGACGGCGCCGCGGGCGGCGTCGGCGCAGGGCGCGGCGGACGCGGCCTCCATGGCTCCCCACTTCTCCTCGTACTTGCGGCGATTCTCCTCGTACAGGGCGAAGTACGCCTTCTCGCCGAGCTTTCGGAACGTGGCCTTCTGGAAGTGGTGCACGAACGCGTCGCGCGCGCAGCGGATCTCGTAGCCCTGGACGCGGGCGCGGCGGCAGTAGTCGTCGTCCTCGAACATCCCGACGCCGAAGCGCTCGTCGAGCGGTCCGAGCGCCTCCCAGGTACCCTTCCGCAGAGCGGTGCAGAAGAATGCGAGCATCGGGATCGCGATCGCGTCGCCGTCGTTCGCGCGGGCAAAGCGCGCCGCCCACGCCGCCAGCTCCCCGAGGCCGCGATAACCGACGTCGACCTGCGCCTCGTTGGAGATGGCGTTGGTCGAGGGGCCCACGAGTCCGAGCGTCGGATTCGAACGCAGGTGCCGCACGAGAGCGGTCAGCCAGCCGCGCGTGACGACGGTGTCGTTGTTGAGCATGACGAAGATCGAGCCGGAGGCCGCCGCGAAACCCTGGTTGACGGCCGCCGCGAAGCCCCGGTTCTCGGCGTTGGCGAGGACGCGAAGCTGAGGCCAGGCTCGCGCCGTCTCCTCGAGGAGGGCGCGCGTCCCGTCGGTCGAGCCGTTGTCGACGGCGACCACCTCGACGTTCGGCCACTCGGTGCGCGCCCGCAGGGCCGAGAGGCACAGGCGGTTGAGGTCGAGGTTGTCGCGGGTCACGACGACGATCGAGGCCTTCGGAAAGATCTGCGGAACGGCATGAAGGACGTCCTCCGGCGACGTCGCAGGATCGAGCACCAGGTCGGCCGGGTCGGGGGAGTGATCCCGCTCGCCGGTCGCGTCGACGAGCAGCCAGCCGCGCTCGACGCGCAGCCGCCGCCCGAGCGGCCGCCGCGAGGAAACTTCGACGAAGATCGCCGTGGCGCCGAAGGACTCGGCGAGGGCGTGAGCGGCGAGCGCGTCGCGGGCCGCAGCCTCGTCGGACGGAAGCGTCAGCTCCAGGATCCGTTCTCCCCGTGCCGCGGGCGCGGCCGGGCCGTTTCCAGGCGTCCCGCAGACGACGCGGTGTCCCTCCGCCGCGTACCGCTCGAGGAGCGCACGCGAGCGCGCGGGAAGCGTCGACCAGTCGCCGCGCGCCAGCCAGACGACGTCGTAGCGGCTCTCGTCCGCAAACGGGGGCGCGTGCCGCGCCGCCGCCGCGGCATCGTCGGCGCCGGCCCAGTCCGACGGCGGACGGCGCAGAAGCCGTCGGGCCGCTCCTCCAGCGGCCCGTCGCGTCCGCCAGTAGAGGTTCGCGGCCCGCCAGAGGGTGGTGGTCTGAATTTTCGCGAGCTCCTGCCGTGTCTCGCCGAGGCGCTCTTCGAGAAGGGCTCGCTGCCGGGCGTGCGCCTGTTCGAGCGCCTCGAGGCGTGCCTCGGACTCCGCCAGGTGCGCCTGGACGCTCCGGACCTCTTCGATGTTGGCCTCGAGCGCGTCCTCGAAGAGGCCGATGACGCGGTCGGTCAGAGGCGGCGCGGGCGGAGGCTGCGCGACGAGGCGTCCGGCGCGGTCGAGATCTTCTTCGGCGAGCGTCCGCAGGGACTCGGCGGCCTGACGGAGCCGGGCCGAGATGGACGGCCCGGAGCGCCTGGCCGCCTCGAGCCTCCCGCATAGGGAGTCGGCCTTCGCTTCGGTGAGCGCAAGCCCCATCTCCGGGACGCCGAGGCGCTGGAGAAGAGCGGTGACCTTCGGGTCGTAGGCCAGGCCCACGCAGGGCACGCCGCCGCGGGCGGCGAAGACGAGAGCGTGGAGCCGCATTCCCAGAACGAGGTCGCAGGCGGCGATAAGGCCCGCGGTTTCTTCGGGAAGGAGGAGGCGGTCGAGGACGGCCGCGCGGTCGCGATGCGCGAGCCGCCCCGCGAGGCGCGCGGCCTGCTCGAAGTCGTCCTTGTCGGACGAGGGGCTCTTCTCGAGAGGCACGAAGAGAATCGTTCCCTCGTTGCGGTCGAGAAAACGGTCGAGCGCGGCGGCGACGCATCCCTCCCAGACCGCCGGGTCGACGCCGATCGACCACGGCCGCAGCGCGACGCCGACGATCGGGCCCCGCGGCTCGATTCCGAGCTCACGGCAGAGCGCGCCGGGCGAGGGCGAGCCCGCGGCGATTTCGAGAGCGAAAGCGGGATCGGCCGAGAGGGCGATGCGAGAAGCGTCGACCCCGATTTCCGCGAGCAGCGCCCGGGACGCCTCGTCGCGGACCGAGAGGTGCACGGCGGTGTCCGCGACCGCGCGGACATAGCGCCGCGCCTCCGGCGACACGAGCGGCCCGAAGCCGAGGCCGTAGAGGAGGGCGGGTTTCTTCGCGAGGGCCGCGAGAACGGCCGGCGCCACGTAGAACGCGATTTCCCCGTGGCGGGGCGTCAGCAAGGTCGACGTGTCGAGGCCCCAGTAGTCCTGGAAGAGGCCCCCGCCGCCGACGATCACGACGTCGCTTCCGGCGATCCGCTCCGAGAGGGCGGCCACGTCGCGCCAGGCGATGGCCTCCACACGGTGGCGGCGCGCCGTCGATTCAGGGTCCCCCGAGACCACGGCGAAGGAGACGCCGGGGACCCTCCGGGAGAGGCCGGCGAGGATCGAGGAAAGGATGGCCTCGTCGCCCGTGTTCCCGAAGCCGTAGTAGCCGGCGAGAACGGCCGTGCGACTCATCCGCGCCAGTGTCTCCCAGGTGACAGCCCGCGGCAAGGCGCCGGCGGATCGCGGGTATGCTCGCGCCGAAGAAGCGGGACCGCCGTTCGGCGCGACTGCTCGCGGCGGTCCTTCTCTCGAATGAAGGCGGGGTCAGGTCTCGATTTTTCGGATAGCAGCAGCCTGCGTGCCGAACCGAAATTTCGAGACCTGACCCCGGTTTTTTCCGCCGGGTGTGGGGCGTCAGACCGCCGGGAAGCTCGCCATGAAGATCGTTCCGCCGCCCTCGTTCTCGCGGACCTCGATCCGACCTCCGTTCGCTTCGATGACCTGCTCGACGATGGCGAGCCCGAGCCCCGAGCCCTGCGGATGGCTCGCCCGCGTCCGGTCGAGCCGCACGAAACGCTCGAAGATGCGGCCCCGGTCGGCCGGCGCGATGCCTGGCCCCCGGTCGGCGACCTCGAGGAACGCCCGGCCGTCGCGCGTTCCGACGCGGACCTCGACCATCGTCTCCGGGGCGGTGTAGAGAACGGCGTTGGAGACGAGGTTGGAGACGAGGCGCGAGAGCCCCGCGCGCTCGCCGCGCACACGCGCCGGCCCCTCGCGCGACAGGGCGCAGACGATGCCTCGGCTCGAGCCGAGCGAAGCGGCCGCGGCGAGCGAGTCCTCCGCGACCTCGTGCAGGTCGAGCTCTTCCATCCGCCGGGGAGGCGCCGCGTCGCCGCGCGCGAGCAGCGTCAGACCGTCGACTTCCCGGGCGAGGCCGCGGGAAACCTCCGCGATCGTCTGGAGCGAGCGTCGGCGCTCCTCCTCCGTGGCTTCCGGCCGCAGGGCGTCCTGGGCTTCCCCGAGGAGCACGGCCGTCGGCGTCTTGAGCTCGTGGGCGGCGTCCGCGGTCAGCCGCCGCTGCGCGCGGAAGGCGCGCTCGAGCCGCTCGAAGAGCGAGTTGATGACGGCCGAGAGCCGCCGGAACTCCTCGCCTCCCGAAGTCACCGCGACGCGGCGCGAGAGGTCCGTCGCCTCGGCTTCTTCCGCCAGCCGCGTGACCTCCTCGACGGGGCGGATGGCGCGGTGGACCGCAAAGCCCAGGATCGCCGCCGTGCCGAGCACTCCGAGGAGCACGAAGCCCGCGAGCGCCCGGTCGACGCGCGCGAGCGAGCGCAACGTCGGGCCGATCCACCGGAAGAGGACGAGAGTCGCGCCGCGGGCCTTTCCCTGGAGGGGAGTGACGAGGAACCGGCACGTGCGGCCCTGTCCGCTGTAGGGCTCGATCGCCGTGTACGGCCTGTCGGACCGGCCCCGGTAGAGCGCGAACGCGACTCCTGGCGAGCGCAGAAGGTCGCCCGTCAGCGCCACGGGGACCTCGCCGTTGAAGAGGATCGCCGAGTGGTTGGCGAGCCGGAACTCGAACATGTTCGCTTCGAGGCCGGCCGTCAGCGCCTGCCGTTCGGCCTCTTCGAGGCCGAGGAGCTCGTAGTCGGAGCCGATCGCCGACGCCAGCGTGTCGAGCTCGCCGTCCACCTCCTCGAAGGAAAGCCGCCGGATCAGAGTGCGCGCGCCGAGCGCCAGCGCCACGAGAAAAACCGCCGAGACGACGGCGCCCGAGAGGGCGATGCGGGTGCGCGCGCGCCGGAAGCGCAAAAGCTTCATCGCAGCCGATACCCGGCGCCGCGCACGGTCTCGATCGAAGACGGACCCTTCGGCCTGTCGATCTTGCGGCGCAGGCGCCCGACGAGGACGTCGATGGTGTTCGACATCGGCTCTTCGCGCTCTCCCCAGGCCTGCTCCAGGATCTCCTCGCGCGAGACGACCGCGCCGGGGGTGCGCATGAGGAGCTCGAGGATGGTGAACTCGCGCGCCGTCAGCGAGAGCGGCTCGCGGCCCCGCCAGGCGGCGCGGCGGGCCGGATCCAGGCGCAGCTCGCCCGCGGCGAGCTCCCGGGGCGCGCGGAACTCGTTCCGGCGCAGGAGCGCCTGCGCGCGCGCCGCGAGGACCTCGAGGTCGAACGGCTTGCCGAGGTAGTCGTCGGCGCCGTCGGAGAGGCCTTCGATCTCCGCCTCGGCGTGGTCCATCGCCGTCAGCATGAGGATCGAGTGGCGATAGCCCTTCGCCCGCGCGCGGCGGCAGACGTCGAGACCGTCGCCGTCCGGGAGCCGCCGGTCGAGCACGAGAAGGTCGTATGCATGGACGCCGAGAAGCTCCTCGGCCTCGTCGATCGACCGCGCCTCGTCGCAGGCGAGACCCGTGCGCGAGAGCGTACGCACCACGAGCGAGCGCAGGCGCTCGTCGTCCTCGAGGATCAGGGCCCGCATCGGCTGACCCAAGGGTACACCCCGGCCCGCACGACTCCGTCGGGCCGAGGCGAGCAGACACTCCCGCTACCAGACGAGGCCGAACCTCTTGACCAGGAGGACCGCCCTCGGCGCGCGCGTGTTCGGTTCGTCCGGGCAGGAGCGCAGCGGCGAGGTCTTTCAGCCGCCCGTCAAGCCGAGCGTGTCGAACAAATCGATGAAGTCGTCGAAACCCACCGAGCAGTGCGTGTCGTCGCTGCCGGCGTTATGTCCGATCTCGTGAGCCTTCGCGTCGAGGTCCCTACTCCTGGGCGGCGACGTCCCCGAAAAGCTCGAGGCGCGATTGGCGCGACTACTGCAGGCCGAAGGTCTCGACCAGGAAAACCGCCATCTGGCCACGCGTGTTGGGATTGGACGGACAGTAGCGAAGCGGGTTGGTCAGGCAACCACCCGTGATTGCGTCGGCGTAAAGCTCCTCGATCCACGGGGCCGAGACGTCGGCCATCGGAACGTCGGCGAAAATACCGGCCGGAGCCGGAGGCACGTGGCCCGGGCCGAGCTTGGTCCGGAGCAGGAAGATCGCCATCTGCATCCGGGTCACCGCGGAGTTGGGGCAGTACAGCCCGCTTCCGCAGCCGGCCGTCACTTCGAGTCCTGCGAGCTCCTCGATCCAGGCGGCGCCGAAGGAGCCGGCCGGGACGTCGGCAAACACGGTGCCGGTCGCGGGCGGCGGAACGTGGGCCGCGCCGTACTTCGACCGGAGCAGGAAGACCGCCATTTGCGCCCGGGTCACCGGCGAGTTGGGACAGTAATAGCTCGGCGCGCATCCGCCGGTGACGCCGTTCGAAACGAGCGTCTCGACGTAGGAGAAGAACGGGTGCGACGGCGGAACGTCGAGGAAGGTCGACGCCGACGTCAGGCAAGCGGCGCCGTCGATCTCGGGCAGCATCTGCTCGTCGATGCAGCGCTGGTGGAACGCGAGGTTGATGTTGCCGTACCCGCCCGGCAGGGTGTGGCAGTAGCTCATGATCGTGCCGCCGCCCGGCGGTACGGACTCGGGGCCGCTGTAGCATCCGGCCTCGCCGTTGTAACAGTAGTCGATCGGCGGAACGTAGCAGTGGGTGTGAGGAGAGCCGGCGTTGTGTCCCATCTCGTGAGACGTCGCCATCTGATCCCAGAACTGCAGCGGGTACGTGCCATAGACCTGCGTGACCCCGTAGGCGCCGCCGTAGTGGCCGCCGCCCGAGGAAAAATCCCCGGAGCAGAGCACGTCGAGCCAGGCGATGCCGCCCGAAACGGATTTGCCCGAGAGATAGTGGACCATGGCGCGCGGGTAGCTCGCCATCGATCGATTGGCGTGCCACCAGTCGCCGACCTCGTCGAGCTGCGTGCGCGTGGAGGTCGAAACGTAAGGGTCGCTCGCGGCCCCGCCGCTGCGGACGACGATCTCCGCCAGAGAGAGGTGGAGCGACAGATCCCGCTCGTAGATGACGTTGATGGCGCCGTAGAGCGTGGCGACCCAGGCGGCGAGGGCATTGGGGTCGTACACGACAGGGTTGCTGCCCGATACCGGGAACTTCGTCAGGAGTTCCCAGTCGGTGTCGATCCGCACGGTGGCCTGCTTCAAGCCCGCCAGCGGCGCTTCCGGCATCGAGGGATAGGCCGGCTCCGCCATCGCCGTCAGGGGCGCCGGCAGTTCCTCCGCGCCGCAGGTCCAGGGTTCCCCGAGCGGTCCCTCGTTGAGCGGGGAGTCGGCGGTCCGGACGACGAAATCCGACTTCGCGTCGCGAGGGCCGACGTACGCGAGCGTCCCGTCCTGGAGGCGCAGGTACGCGACGAGCGAGTCCGCCTGCGCCGAGAGATACACCGTCGACTCGGCCGAGCCCTCGATCTTGCCCGAGAAATGGACGAGCGCGGGAAGGGGCAGGGACTTCACGCCTTCCGCAGACACGACCGTCAGTCGGGCATCCGCCGTCGCGACTTCGAAGCGTTTGACGACGAGCGTGTCGAGCGCGCCGGGCGCGACCGGGAAACCTTCGATGCGGATCTCACCGGTCGCCGCGCGAAGGGCGGCGAGGCCATCGCGGTCGAGATCGACAGCTTCCTGTCCGGGGGCCGCGAGTCGAACCGCTGTGGCGGGCGAAGCCGTGGGCCGGTAGGGGCTCGAGATCGTCGCTGCGGCCGCCGCGAATGCGGCGACTCCAGCGACGATCCCCAGAACCGTCGCGCGCAGGGTCTTTCCGCTCATCCGCTCCTCCTTGCGATGCCGACAGCTCGACCGCTCTGCCGGAATTCGCAAGGACCGGGCCAGGGGGCGGGCTCCGGAAAGCTAGGGGACATAAGGCGTTGCGCCGGGTGACGGCCGTCACCTGACGCCGGTTGTCAGCTTCCGGGCGCCGGCTGTGACATCCGCCCGACGCTCGGGTATGTTCTGGCCCCCATGACTCCGGCGCCCTTTGCACTCCTGCTCTCCCTGGCCCTCCAGGCCGCGCCGGCTGCCCCCCCGCCGCCCGCCGCCATCCTCGGGCAGTGGGAGTCCGCGGTGCGCAACAAGGGAGCGGTCGGCAACATCCTCGAATTCCTGCCCGACGGCCGCATCACGCAGACCTCCGCGGCCATGGGCGACACGACGTACGAAGTTCACGGCGAGTGGCTCCGGACCTTCTACAACGACGAAGCGACGGGCGAGGTCCGCGAATCGGAGCTGATCCTCGAGTTCGAAGGCGGCGACCGTTTCGCGGAGAAGGGCGCCGACGGCGAATCGCAGGGTTACTCGGACCGCATCGGGTCGGCGGTGCCGGGAGCCTCGCCGATCGTCGGCGAGTGGTGCTCGCTCTTTCTCGACATGCTGACGAGCTACCGCCAGTTCACTGCCGACGGCAAGCTCTTCGTGCGGATGCCAATCGTCGCGCTGCGGGGGACCTACAAGGTCGAAGGCGGCGAGCTGACCGTTGAGATCTTCGGGCAGCCGCCGGGCCGGTATCCATTTCGCGTCGAGAACGGTCAGCTCGTCTTCAGGAGCCGCGACGGGTCCGATCGCGTCTACAAGCGGACGGAGTCCACGCTGTTGAAGGGCTACTGAGCCGCGTCGTCCGCACGACGGTTCACAGTCCGAGTCGACCAGCTGAGGCAGCCCCCGACCTTGGGCAACGCCGCGCGACGCACGGCGGTGACTCACATGCCGGCCGCCGCCTCGATGACGCACGATCGAACGTCTCGGCCAAGAGCGCCGCCATCGGTACGTCCAGGCCGCGCGAATTCCGGAATGCATCTGGGCTCCCGTGACGGGATGGGCGGTAGATTAGCAGGCGGGAGGTGCATCGATGCGATGGAAGTCCGTGGCCTTCGGGTTCCTGTGCGCGGCGGTCGCGGCGGCGGCCGACCCTCCGACGCTGCGTTACATCCCGAAGCACGACGAGCTCAAGTACACGTTCGGCGGCGTCGCCCCGACGCATCACATCGCCCCGGGAACGCGGATCATCACCTGGACGGAAGACTGCTACGACGGCGCGGTCACGCAACCCGGACAGCTTCCAACCAGGGTCCAGCCGGCCGGGCACGACAATCCGCAGACCGGCCCGTTCTACGTGGACGGGGCGCAACCGGGCGACACGCTCGCGATCCACATCGAGAAGCTCGAGCCGGCCCGTGCCTACGGCATTTCCTCGCAGTTCCCCGGGTTCGGCGCGCTCTCCGGCACCGATCGCACCGCGGTGCTCCCGCCGGACCTGCCGGAGCGCGTCTGGTTCTACGAGGTCGACCGCGCCAAGAACGTGGCGCGCACTCGCTCATCCGACGGCAAGCGCGGCTGGGAGGTTCCGCTCGCGCCCTTCCTCGGCTGTCTCGGCGTTTCGCCGCCGTACGGCGAGGCGCGGTCGACGATCGTGCCCGACAACTTCGGCGGCAACATGGACTGTCCGGAGGTGCGCGCCGGCAACACCGTCTACCTCGGCGTGCGCGTTCCGGGCGCTCTGCTCTCGTTCGGCGACGGGCACTACGCGATGGGCGACGGCGAGATCATCGGCACGGCCATCGAGGGCGCGATGAACGTCGAGCTGACGGTCGAGCTCGTCAAGGGCCGGGAAACGCCGTGGCCGCGCATCGAGAACGCCGAGTGGATGATGTCGCTCGGCGCCGCGCGGCCGCTCGAGGACGCCGCCCGCATCGCATTCAAGGACATGGTCCAGTGGGTCATGGAGAAGAGCGGCCTCGACGTTCTCGACGCGTACCAATTCGTGTCCCAGAATGCCGTCTCCCCGGTCGTCGAGCTGGTCGACCCGCTCTACACCGTCCTCGTCAAGATCCCCAAGTCCCGACTCCCGAAATAATCGGGGGTCAGGTCTCGAATTTTCGGTTTGCGCGACCGCCGGCGTCGCGTCGCGACAATTCATTTGTGATGGCCCGTCCCTTGCGACTCGAACACGCCGGGGCGCTGTGGCACGTCACCAGCCGGGGCAACGAGCGCCGGCGCATCTTTCGCGACGATCGCGACCGCAGAGTCTTCGTGAGCGTCCTCGCTGACGCGATCGGCCGGTACGGGTGGCGCCTGCATGCCTACGTCCTGATGGGGAACCACTACCATCTTCTCGTCGAGACTCCGGAGCCCAACCTCTCGGTCGGCATGCATCGGCTCAACGCCATCTACTCGCAGCAGTTCAATCGACGGCATGAGCGCGTCGGACACCTGCTCCAGGGGCGCTTCAAGGGGATTCTCATCGAGAAGGAACGTCACCTCCTCGAGGTCGTGCGCTACGTGGTGCTCAATCCGGTCCGAGCTGGCCTTGTCCCGACGGCCTCGGATTGGCCTTGGAGCAGCTTCCGCGCGACCGCTGGAATCGCGCCGCGACCCGCATGGCTGGAGACCGAATGGACCATCGCTCAGTTCGGCCGCGGTGGAGGCGCTCCCGCCGCCTATCGGGAATTCGTCGAAGCCGGAGGGGCGGCTGCGGACCAGCCGTGGAGACGGATCGCCGGCCAACTCTTTCTCGGAGGCGACGAGTTTCGGAGGCGAATGCGAGAGATGCTTGCCTCGCGGAAGGTCAGCGAGGAGGTGCCTCTCGAGCAGCGTCGCGCGATCCGGCCGAATCTGGTGGACGTCGTTCGGGCTTCCGTCCGGGTGCTCGGAGCGGACCCCGCAGGGCTTCTCGACCGGCGGCGAACGACGCTGCGGCTCGTTGTCGCCTACGTCGGCCGCCGAGATTCCCTGGCGAAGCTGGCCGATCTCGGCTCGACGCTCGGTGTCTCGATCGCCTCGGCGCATGAAATCTGCGCCTCGGCCCGTCGGTTGAGCCTTCACGAGCCCGGATTTCGCGATCTGCTGAAGCGCGTCCGCGCGGAGATCCGAAAAATCCAGACCTGACCCCATATAATTTCGGGTGGATGAAGACGTGGAAGAAACTGCTGATCGGGGTCGGCGTGCTCGCGGCGCTCGCCGCGGGCGGCTTCACGTACATGGTCGGCGGGCCGCGCAACCTGATCGCGATGCTGCGCTACGACCAGCGCGAGGAGGGAACGCTCCGGGTGGGCGAGCGAGCGCCGGACGTCGGCCTCGTCGCGCTCGACGGCTCGACGCCCGTGCGGCTCGCGAGCGAGCTCGGCGGGAAACCGACGGTCCTGATCTTCGGCAGCTTCACCTGACCCCCGTTTCGCCGCTCGGTCGAGCGGGTCCAGGCGATGCGGAGAAAGTACGCCGACCGCGCCCGCTTCGTGACCCTCTACATCAAGGAAGCGCACCCGCTTGACGAGTGGCAGATGGACTCGAACGTCGACGAGGGCGTCTGCTATCCGCAACCCACGAGCATGGGCGACCGCCTGAAGATCGCCAACGACTTCGTCCGGCGCTTCCGCTACGACATCCCGCTCTACGTCGACCCGATCGAGAATCCGGCCAACGCGGCTTACGCCGGCTGGCCCGAGCGCCTCTACGTCGTGGACGAGGCGGGAACGATCGTCTACAAGGGCAAGCCCGGCCCGTTCGGGTACCACCCCGAGGAAGTCGAGGCCTGGCTCGCGAAACGGTTTCCGGACGTCAGCGCGCCGCCGGCGCCGGCCTCCTGAACTCGTTTCTCCGCTTCCAGAGATACGCGAGGATCGCCAGGTTGATCGCGAGCAGCGCGTAGCGCCGCGCGCTGGCCGGGCGCCGGACGATCTCGTAGATTTCGGCGGGCACGGCGGCCGCGGTCAAGAAGATCGTGAAGTAGGGAGACCACCACAGGCGCGCCAGGAGGCACGTGCCCTCCGCCGCGAAGACGAGTCCGATCACGACGGCGGCGAGCCCCAGCGCCTGGACCTGTCGTGGCGTGAAGGCCGAGAGGATCGCCGCGACGTGCCGGATGGTCACGCGCCCTTCGTCGACGCCGACCGCGCGGGCGATCTCCAGCGGCTGCGAGTGGTGGGGCAGCCGGGCGATCCGCAGCGCGGCCGCGCCGACGAGGAGAAAAGCGGCGCATTTGACGAATTTGAAGACGATGATGGCGATGAATCCGGGGGTCAGCGGGGGGCGGCGGAACGAAACCCCGGACGTTTCCATGGGTGACGGAGAGTGTCCCATACCACTCCTGGCGGGGCCGTTTCCGGTTATCCTCGTCGGGCCCCGTTCGGGCCTTCGGAGGTCTCCATGTCCCCTGGTCGCTCCCCCGGTCGCCGCATCGTCTTTGCCGCGGTCGGTTTCTTGTTCGCCCTCTCCCTCCAGGCTGCCACCTATCAGCCGGGCTCGGACGTCGACCTCGCGCGCCGCGCCCCGGTGATCGTCCGGGCTTCGGTCGTATCCCGGGAGTCGCGGCTCGAGACCGTCCGGGGCCGGCTGCGGCCGTTCACGATCGTCACGCTGGCAACCCTGGAGACGATCCGGGGGCAGGTGCCGGAGGCCTTCTCCGTGCGGCTTCCGGGAGGGCGCGTCGGCGGCACGGCGGCGTGGATCCCCGGCACGCCCGTCTTTCGGGGAGGCTCCGAGGTCGTCCTCCTGCTCGAGCGCGTCGAGGGACTTCCCCGCGTCTACCGCCTGACCGAGTTCGGCATGTCCAAGTTCGATCTCGTGACCGACGACGATGGACGCACCTTCGCGGTGCGCCCGGCCTTCGGCCCCCGCGAAGACCTCCTCGCCGCCGACCGCCGCGACGTTCTCGCCTCGCTCGCCGAGAAATCCACGACCCCGGCCCGCGACGCCGAGTCTTTCCTCGCGGCGCTGCGGGCGATCGGCGCCGGCCGGGAGCCGGGCGAGATCGTGTGGCGCGAGAGATCCTCGAAGGACGCTGCGGGGCGGCGTCCCAAGTGGGTCAACATCGGCGGCCGCGAGCCCGGCGACTGCGACGCCTACGGCCCGTGTCTCTTTCGCTGGTTCTGGGACACGCGGGACTCGGTCGACGGCGTCGTCTCGGTGACCGGGACCCAGACCAACCTGACGGCCGACGACGCGGCGGGCTGCGGAACGGATTCCATCTGCGACGTGCAGCACGGCGTCGACGGGTGGACCGGAATCGCGGGGACCCGGATCGTCTACAGCGGGCCGACGGCCGGTGGAAACGTCCACCTCGAGCTCGATGCGGTTCGGGACTTCTACGGGGGCAGCTCCTGGACGAACGCTCTCGGCTGCGGGGGCGGCGTCATCGGGCTCGGCGGCCCGGACGGGCCGACGGGGCGGTATACGTACCGCGGCGACGCCACCTACTACGCCACGCAGAGCGGCGACGTGTCGATGCGCAAGATCACCTGCCCGACAGGGTATTCCGCCCGGACCTTCCGGACCGCCGTGATGCACGAGATCGGCCACACCCTCGGCCTCGGGCACCCGGACGATGATGTCAGCACGCACAGCACGACCGCGTCGGCCTCCTGGAGCGCGGCCGTGATGCACTCCGTCGTCCCCGCGTCGACACCCACCGCGCCGCAGGCGGACGACATCGAGGCGATCCAGTATCTCTACACGGCGGGCTCGCTCGGCACGCCGCCGACCGCCAGCTTCACGTTCGCGCCGGCCGCCCCGGTCACCGGCGTGCCGACCGAGTTCACCGACGGATCGGCGGGCGGTCCGACGGTGTGGACGTGGACTTTCGGGGATCCGAGGTCGGGCTCGAGCAACGTCTCGACGGTCCGCAACCCGAGCCACACCTTTTCGTCTCCCGGCACTTACACCGTCACGCTCGCCGCGGCGAGCGCGACCGGAACGGGGACGACGACGCGGTCCGTGACGGTCGCGCCGGGGGTGGTCTCCGCGTGCACGCCGAGCCCCACGACGCTCTGCCTCAACAATGATCGTTTCGCGGTGACGGCGGCCTGGCGCACCGCCCAGTCGAGCGGAGACGGGGCGGCCATGGAGCTCACGTCCGACTCGGGCTACTTCACCTTCTTCAACGCCGCCAACATCGAGGTCGTCGTCAAGGTTCTGAACGCCTGCGGCCTGCAGCCTCCCCGGTACTGGGTTTTCGGGGCCGGGCTGACCAACGTCGAGGTGACGTTGCGGGTGACGGACTCCCTGACCGGGGACGCACAGACCTACGTCAACCCGCAGGGGACGCCATTCGCTCCCGTCCAGGATACGAGCGCGTTTTCGACCTGTCCCTGAGGACCGTCGAATACCCTTTTTTGCGCTGGTCCGCGTCGGCCGTGACGTCGCCGGCGTCCTCGGGCGGAAAAAAACGTGAGACCCGCCGCCGAGGGGGCCGCCGGGAGGATCTCCCGCCGCGCGGCGGCGAGCTTCGCGCGCGGGGGGAGCGGCGACAGCCTCCATGGGACCTGCGGCGTTTCGCACATAGAATCCACTCGACAATTCCATGGGCCTTCAGACCGGCCAACGGCTGGGCGGCTTCGAAATCCTGGGCCCGCTCGGGTCCGGGGGCATGGGAGAGGTTTATCGCGCCCGCGACACGCGGCTGGGGCGCGAAGTGGCTCTGAAGGTCTTGCCGGAGGCGCTGGCGTCGGACCGGGCGAGGATTTCGCGGTTCGAGCAGGAGGCTCGCGCGGCCTCGGCGCTCAATCATCCCAACATCGTCACGATCCACGAGATCGGCCGCGAAGGCGATACGACCTTCGTCGCGATGGAGCTGGTGGACGGCAGGACCCTGCGGGAGGTATCCGCCGCCGGGCCGATGCCCGTGAAAAAGATGTTGAACGTCGCGGCGCAGATCTCCGAAGGCCTGGCGAAGGCACACGGGGCGGGGATCGTGCACCGAGACCTCAAACCCGAGAACGTGATGGTGTCGAAGGACGGATTCGTGAAGATTCTCGACTTCGGCCTGGCCAAGCTCTCAGAGCCTCCGCCGGGACAGCTCTCGGCGATGCCGACCGCGGTGGCGCCCCAAACTACGGCGGGGACGGTGCTCGGGACCGTCGCGTACATGTCACCGGAGCAGGCCTCGGGGGAACCCGTGGACTATCGGTCGGACCAGTTCTCGCTGGGCTCGATGCTCTACGAGATCTCCACCGGCAAGAAAGCGTTCCAGAAAAAGACGGCCGCCGAAACGATGTCTGCGATCATCCGCGAGGAGCCGGAGCCCGCCGGCAACCTCCGTCCGGACCTGCCTTTGCCGGTGCGCTGGATGCTGGATCGCTGCATGGCGAAGGACCGGGAGGAGCGCTACGTCTCGACGCGCGACCTCGCGCGCGATCTCGCGAGCGTGCGGGACCACATCTCCGAGGTCACGAGCGGCTCGCAGGCCATGCTGTCGGCGACGGGCAAGCCCAGACGGCGGTACGCACAGCCCCTCGTCCTCGCCGCTCTGGCCGTGGGTCTCGTCGCCGGATGGGCGCTGACGCGCGCACGTTCGAAGCCAGCCTCCGCAGCGCCGACCCTCACGCGGCTGACGTTTCGCCGCGGTGGTCTGAGCAATGCGCGGTTCGGTCCGGACGGAAAGACGATCGTCTTCGGCGCGCGCTGGGCCGGAGAGATGGTCGAAACGAAGCTCTACCGGATGCAGATCGGCAGCCCCGAGTCTTCTCCGTTTGATTTTCAGGGCGACATTCTCGCGATCTCGTCCTCGAACGAGCTCGCCGTCCTCGACATGACGCTGGGAGCGGATCGGGAACGCTGTCCCGCGTTCCGATGTCGGGCGGAACGCCCAAGCCCGTGCTGGAACACGTCGGATACGCGGGCGCCGATTTCTCGCCGGACGGGAAGGACCTCGCCGTCGATCACACCGTCGACGGGCGACCGCGCCTGGAGTTCCCGATCGGAAAGGTCGTCTATCCGGACTCCGCCGGGGCCCCTCGAGTATCGCGCGACGGCCGTTCGATCGCCTTCTGGGACGGCCAGCAGCCCTATGCACTGGCGACGATCGGACGGGACGGGGGGAAGAAACACCTTCTTTCCGGAAACTGGACCACGTACGTGGGAGCCCCGTGCTGGAGCGCGGACGGCCGCGAGGTCTGGTTTACGGCGGCGAGACCCGGAGAAACCGAAGCTCTCCGGGCCGTGGACCTGTCGGGCCGGGAACGGCTGCTGATGCGGACTCCCGGATCGCTCGAGCTCGACGACGTCTCGCGCGACGGGCGTGTTCTCGTCGCGCACCACACGCTGATGCGCACGCTGCGGGTGGCGTCCCGGAGCGCTCCCGAACTTCGCGACCTTTCGTGGCTCGACGCGTCGTACCTCGGCGATCTCTCCGCCGACGGGAAGCTCCTCCTGCTGACCGAATTTGGCGAGGGCAGCGGCCCGATTTCCGAGGTCTATCTGCGCCGCACCGACGGATCTCCGGCGATCAAGCTCGGCGAGGGAGGAGGGTTTGCGCTTTCTCCCGACGGCCAATGGGTGCTCGCGGAGCGGGTTTCGGCGCACGGTCGGACGGAAGGACTTCAGCTCCTGCCGACCGGGCCCGGCCAGGCGCGCACTCTCGACACGACGGGCATCGACCTTCTCGAATGGGGAGCGTGGCTTCCAGACGCCAGGAGCGTCGTCATCAACGGGGCGCAAAAGGATGGCGGCCCGCATCTCTATCTCCAGGCGGTCCCGGACGGAAAGCCGGTACCGCTCGGTCCGGCGGGGACGAGGCTCGTGAACGGGACCAACCCGGTCTCGCCGGACGGCCGATACGTCGTCGGCATCCATGGCAACGAGGCGCTCCTGATTCCGCTGGACGGAGGAACACCCCGTCCGGTGCCGAACCTCTCGCCCGCGGCCGATCGCGTCATTCAGTGGACCGCCGACTCTCGTGGCTTGTACGTGTGGCGGCGCGCGGAAAGGCCGGCGAAAATCTGGCTCCACGACGTCGATACGGGCCAGCGGCATCTCTGGAAGGAGATCCCGGTGGAGGACTCCCTGGTTGCCAACCAGATCCGTGTGACGCCCGACGGAAACACGTGGGCGGTGTACGGCGCTCAGGGCTTTTCCGAGCTCTATCTGGTGGAGGGACTGCATTGAGCCGAGGTCTCGCGCCGCCTGCCCGGCCGGACGATCCCCTGTGTACGGCGGACGGACCGTCTTCTCGGAGCTCTACCTCGGCGACGGCCTGCGCTGACGCAGGTCCGCCCCTTCGAGCCGCCGGGCCGCCTCCCGGAGCGTCGATTCCTTCTTCGCGAAGTTGAACCGCGCCCTGGTCCTCCCTCCGCCGCGGGCATAGAAGCTCGAGCCCGGCACGGCGGTGACGCCGACTTTTCGGGCGAGGAAATCGACGAAGGCCGTGTCGTCCTTCCAGCCCAGACCCGCCGCGTCGGCCATGACGTAGTAGGCGCCTTCGGGCGGGGAGAACGCGAGGCCCGCCGCCGAAAGGGCCCCGAGGAGGATCGCGCGCCGCGCCGCGTACTTGAGGCGCATGTCGGCGTAGTAAGTGTCGGGCAGCGCGAGCGCCGCGAGCCCCGCTTGCTGGAAGAGCGTCGGCGCGCAGATCGTCAGGTAGTCGTGGACCTTGCGCACGAGCCCGGTCAGCCGTGGCGCCGCGACGGCCCAGCCGACCCGCCAGCCTGTGACGGCGTAGGTCTTTCCCAGCCCCGAGAGCGTCACCGTCCGGTCTTCCATGCCGGGGAGAGATCCGAGGCTGACGTGGCGGTGGGGCTCGAACCAAATGTGCTCGTAGATCTCGTCGGTCACGGCGACGAGGCCGTGGCGCTGGCAGACTTTCGCGATCTCCGCGAGCTCTTCGCGCGAGAAGACCCGGCCGGACGGATTGCCTGGCGTGTTGACGAGGACGAGGCGCGTGCGCGGGGTGATCGCCCGCGCGAGGCGGGCGGGGTCGAGACGGAAATCGCGGCCCGCCAGGGCGACGAACCGGGGGCGCACGCCGGCGAGGACGCAGGCCGGCACGTAGTTCTCGTACCAGGGCTCGAAAATCACGGCCTCGTCGCCAGGCTCGGTCAACGCGAGGACCGCCGCCGCGACCGCCTCCGAGACGCCGCAGGTGATCGTGATCTCCGTGTCGGGGTCCGCCCGGATCCCGTTGATGCGCCCGGTCTTGGCGGCGACGGCGGCTCGAAACTCGGGCATCCCCCACGTGAACCCATACTGGTGGCTCGCCGGATCGCGGGCCGCGCGCGCGAGCGCGACGACGAGGGATTCGGGAGGCTCGAAGTCCGGAAGGCCCTGCGCGAGGTTCACGCCGCCGACCTCGGCGTGGAGCCGCGTCATCTCCCGGATCACGGACTCGCGAAATGGCCGCGTGCGCCGGGAGAGAGCGCGAACCGAAGTCATGGGATCGCGATTATGACGCGGCGCGGAGCAGGTTCGTCTTCGGCGCGGACGCCTTCGGTGCTAACATTTGTCGAACCTGGCGCTCCGCTCCGGATGCGACGCTTCGGTTCGAGGAGGGGAGAACCGCATGGCAGGATGGGGCCGGGATCAACACCAGCCGGAACCCTGGACGCACGAGGGGCGCGCGATCATGAACGCCGCCGGATGGACGCTGGCCAAGACCATTTTCGAGGCCGATGCCCGCCGCATCGTGGCCGCCGTCAACGACGTCCTGGGGATTCCGACGGCCGCCCTCGAGTCGGGCTTCATCCGCGAGATCCTCGTGCCGCGGCCCGAGTCCACGAGCGCCGTCACGATCCGCGTCCACCCGCTGCCGGCCGAAACGGCGACGCTCGACCCGGCGGAGTTCTTCATTCACGACCGCCGCGTCGGCGATCGCCGTCAGGGCGATCGGCGAAGGGGCGACCGCCGCCGCGGAATCGCGGAAAGTCCCCGCATCCTGTCGGTCGCCGACGAATCGTCGGGCCGCTAGCGCCCGGCCGGTCCGCCTCGCTTCTTCGAGGCTCCGCCCGCGGGGCTGACGACGACGCGCCCCGTCATGGAGCCCCTGTGGATCGGGCAGTAATAGGCGAACGTGCCTGCCTGGGTGAACTTGAAGGCGAATTGGAACGGGCCCGCGTGGGTCCCTGACGCGAACAGGCCGTCGGGATCGCAGCCTCCGCTGTCGTAGTAGCCGCCGGCCGAGCACGTGCCGGACGTGACGCCGTGCGTCATCGTCCCTTCCCAGACCCACGTCACCGTTTCGCCGGCCTGGATCTGCGTCGTGCTGCTCTGGCCCTGGTCGTCCATGAAGGTCATGCCCTGGCCGACGTGGACGGTGCGGTTGACGGCCGCCGCGATCGGGGTGCGGTCCTCGGCGCCGCGGACGAAGACCGGGTCGGTCGTGGCGTTGTCGAGGACGGCCGCGTAAGAGAACACATCTCCGGAGGCCGTGACCACGACGACCGCGTTCTCGGTCACCTGGCCGGCCTGGCCCGCCGCCGAGAAGATTCCGGAGACCTGCGCGCCGGAGTGCCCCGCCACGGTGCGCGCGACGCTGGAGCCGACCTGGACGCCGCCGTCGAAGATCGTGAACGTCACGTCGACGGAGGAATCCTCCCGGTTGAACACGCCGACGTTGGTCCGGAAACCGGCGTTCGGGCCGCCGTTGCGGATCGAGGTCAGGACCGTTCGGGCGTGCGCCTCGGAGTTGTCGAGCCCGGGGATGAACATCCCGACCGTCGGCGTCGGGGCCGTCGAGTACAGGCGGCTCGTCACGACGAGCTGTCCGCTCGCGCCGGTGAATTCGAACTCGATGCCCCCCGCCGTGTTGGGGGCCAGGAACGTCGCCGCGACCATGTCGTCGAACGCGCGGGACTCCCGGGGCGCCAGCGTGAACGGGACCTGGGGCGTGCCGACGGCCGAGCACGGCGACGGGATGAAGCAACGGTACCGGGCCGTCACGCCGAGGGGCGTCGAGTACGACGTGTTGAAGACCCGAACGTCGGAGAAGAACGGCGCGCCTCCGACGATCGAGGCCGCCGCCGGAAGCGTGACCTCTTCGCCGCGAGCGAGGAGCGTGACGAGCAGGACACCGAAGCCGAGAAGGAGTTTGCGCATGATCGTTTTCCGGCCAGCCGGCCGGACCCCCGCGATTGAGCCTATGGCCGGCCCGGCGGGCCCGGCACCGATTTAGGCAACCTTTAGAGCGGCCGTTCGGGCGGCGGCGTCCTCGTCAGGGCAGCGTCGCCAGCCCGGTCCGGGGCTGGTAGGTCGACCCGGCCGGCAGGACGGAGAGCCGCACGCCCGCCGCGCCGAGCGCGGACGACCCCTTCGGGGTGATGGCCGCCCCCCGGGCGTCGTAGACCACGGCGACGCTCTCCCCGAGGACCTTCCAGGCTCCGGCGGGGCCGACCTCGAGGGCGGTCGATTCGTCGATGCCGATTCCGACGAGGGTCGGGTTCTCCAGGATGACCGAGAGCAGGCGATTGTTGCGCCGGCGGCGGACGTGGTGCTGATCGATGACGACGCCCGGGAGGAGGCCGAATCCATCGGCCGTGACGACGTTCTCACGCGCGATCGTCATGAAGGCGTCGCTCGAATCCTTCTCGGGCGGGCGGCTCCCGCCGGGCTTGCGCTCGTCGCCCGTGATCATGGGTGTCGTCATGACGGCGGCGCCGGCGGAGGTGCCGCCCACGACGGCGCCGGCACGGTAGCGCTCGGCGATCGCCGCCTCGACCGGCGTGTGGAGCAGGGCCGCCGTCAGGCGCGACTGGTCGCCACCGCCGAACCAGATTCCGGTCACGCCGTCGAGGCGGCGCGCCGCGCTCTCGGAGTCCGCCTCGGCGTGGGTCAAAACGACTCGCTCGGCCGCCGCGCCGAGCTTCCGGCAGTGCTCCGCCATCGCAATGCCCGCGTCCTCAGACTCGGACGCCATCGGAAAGATCACGATCCGGGCGCGGCCGGCGCCGCCGGCCAATGCCACGAAGCGTTCGACGATGGCATCGGGGATGGGTCCTCCGCCCACGATGAGAAGAGTCCCCTTCGGCGCCCCGGACGCAGCGGAGGCGGGCGGCGGCGTGGCCGAGGAGCAGCCGGCGAGGACGAAGGCGAGCGCCAGAAGAACGACGGCGGGCCTCGCCGGACCGGAGATGCTCGGCGGCGTTCTCATCGCGACCTCCTGACCGGAAGTCATCGACCTCCGGAAACTCCGCGGCCCTGTACGCGATTTTGAATTCCTGCCGCGTCCATTGTTTTGATCGTTTCGCTCTTTACGCCGCGGGAAACCGCGATAGCATAAATGCAACTTTCAACGGGAGCCGTCCATTCGATCTCGGAGGCGTGCGCGCACGATGAATCGAAGCCACTGGAACGCGGCGAAGTTTCTCGCTTTTCTTTGAGGAGGAGGTCGTCTATGGGAAGGTCCTATCTCGCTCGAGTGCTGATCTGGTTCGTGGCGCTCGCGGGCCTCGGACTCCAGGCCTTCGCGCAGCAGAACACGGGCAACGTCTACGGCAACGTGATCGACCAGACCGGAACGCCGATTCCGGGCGGGACCGCCACGCTCACCGGGCCTTCCCAGCCGACGACCACCAGCGTCGACGCCACCGGGCTCTTCCGGTTCCTGAAGGTGCCTCCCGGCAGGTACTCCGTGACGGTGACGATGCCGGGCTTCACCACGGTCACGCGCGAGAACGTGATCGTGTCGGTCGGCCAGAACACGCAGATCGACATGCAGCTCAAGCTCTCCTCCGTGCAGGAAACCGTCACGGTCACGAGCGAAACGCCGCTGCTCGATCCGCGCAAGGTCGAGACGGGCCAGAACTTCTCGCGTGACGAGTTGACCGAGATCCCGACCTCCCGGGACATCTGGTCGCTCATCCAGCAGGTGCCGGGCGTCCAGATCGACACGGTGAACGTGGCGGGCAACCAGAGCGCCATCGCCGGCGGCCCGGACTTCATCACCAAGGGCTCGGGCAACGTCGTCTACCAGGTCGACGGCGCGACCTCGACGGACAACACCTACGGCAACCCGTTCGCGCGCCAGAACGGCGGGACGAACACGTTCTTCGACTTCTCGACCATCCAGGACGTCGAGGTCGCGACCGGAGGCTCGGTTCTCGAGCAGCAGACCTCGGGCGTGACGATCAACGTCGTCACCAAGCGCGGCACCAACGAGTTCCACGGCGCGGCGCGCTACCTGTACGCCTCGAGCAACTGGCAGTCGGACAACACGCCCCAGGAAGCCGTGGACCAGGGTCTCCCGACGAACAACACGCGGATGATCCGCGAGTACGGCGCGGACTTCGGCGGCCCGATCGTCAAGGACAAGCTGTGGCTGTGGTTCGCCGGCGCCTACCAGACCATTAACACGAACCAGACCGCGTTCAGCACGACCTTCGGCACCTTCGCCTCGCCCACCTGGGTCAACCTCGAGCCCTGGAGCGCGAAGCTGAACGCGCAGATCTCCAGCGCCAACTCGGCGCAGCTCTACTTCCAGCGCAGCGACCGGACGCAGCTCAACACGACCGCCGGGCCGACGCGCGCGCCCGAGGCGCAGACCCTGCTCACGATTCCGACCAACTTCTACAAGGTCGAGGACTCGCACGTCTTCTCCGCGGACCTCTTCGCCTCGATCTTCGCGGCCTACCAGAGCCCCGACTACACCGACCTCGGCAACGGCTCCAAGAACTGCGCGCCGACCGACTTCACCGTCGCCTGCGCGCAGGAGGGCACGACCCGGGACGCCTGGTATAACCAGGGCACGTTCTACAACAACTACCGTTACTACAACGCCAAGGACCCGCAGCGGCAGGCCAACGTCACGATGTCCAAGTTCTTCAACACCGGCTCGGTCAACCACGAGGTGAAGTTCAGCTTCAACTACCGGCAGCAGATCGCGGACTCGGCGACGGGCTGGCCCGGCGATCAGAACTACGGGAGCGAGTACGAGTACTCGTCCTCGAATACGGCCCTGCTTTCCCGCGGCGTGCGGCCGGTCTACAAGAACCAGTTCTGGAGCGGAACGCTCGGCGACACGATCACGATGGGCAACCTCACGGCGCAGATCGGCGTTCGCTACGACCGGCAGCAGGCCAAGAACCTCCCCGGCTCGGGCTTCGAGAACGTGATGTTCCCGGACCTGCTCCCGGCGATCCAGTACCACGGCGCCGACACCTGGCAGTTCGACTTCACGAACTGGCAGCCGCGCGTTTCGGCGACCTACGCCCTGGGCGAGAAGAAGACGACCCTCCTGCGGGCCTCGTACGCGCAGTTTGCCGACCAGCTCGGGTTCATCGGCTACTACGCGAGCGGCGTGCCGATATCGAACGGCTACTACTACTACTGGAACGACATCAACAAGGACCACTTCGTCCAGCCGAACGAGGTCCTCTTCGATCAGGGCGTCTACGCCTTCTACAACGACATCGACCCGGCGACGCTGCCGAACGTCCCGAACGCCATCCAGCCGAACCTGAAGGTGCCGAAGACGAGCGAGTTCACGTTCGGCGTCGACCAGCAGTTCACCGACACCCTGGCCGTGTCGGCCACCTTCAGTTATCGCAATACGAACAACCTCATCCAGTCGTTGCCGACCGGCGTGACGAGCCTCAACGACTGGGCGCTCGCGGGGCGAACCCAGTGCGAGGACGACAACGGCAACCTGGGGCCCTGCGTGGCCGTCGCGCCCAACGGCTTCACGCTCCCGATCGACGAGCCCTACTACTCCCTGCAGCTTCCCGAGGAACCGTCCGGCGTCACGATTTCCGACCGTCCCGGGAATACGCAGAAGTATTACGGCGTCGACGTCTCGGTCGTCAAACGATTGTCGGACCACTGGATGTTCCGCGGCAACTTCGGCTGGAACAGCTTCAAGCAGCACCTGACGACGGCATCGATCCAGGATCCGAACAACCTGTGGAACCTCGGCAGCCAGAACTGCGGCTCCGTCCCGCAAACGTCGTGTCTGGCGGCCGGATGGTCCTCTCGCGATTCGGTCTTCCTGAACGGAAGCTGGCAGTTCAACGTGAACGCGCTCTACCAGGGGCCCTGGGGCATCAATCTCGGCGCCAACTTCTTCGGCCGCCAGGGCTATCCGAATCCGTACTACGTCCGGGTTCGCGGCGTCGAGGACGCGACCGGCATCACCCACACCTATCTCATTCAGATCGACCAGCTCGACACGTTCCGCTACGACAACGTCTACGAGCTCGATCTCCGGCTGGCCAAGACGTTCCAGATCGGCGAATTCAGCATCACCCCGGCCGCCGAGGTCTTCAACGTGGCCAATGCGAATACGATCCTTCAGCGCTACCAGCGGACGGGCGACTACCGGGCCTCGAGAGGGACGTTCACCCAGAACGAGCTACTTCAACCAGATCATCGAGGTGCAGAGTCCGCGCATCCTGAGGCTCGGCATCAACGTCAACTTCTAGGGCCGCGCCATTCGGGGCCCGTCCGGGAATTCCGGGCGGGCCCTTTCGTTTTGGGGCGGGCGTGAAACAGCGGATTTGGGCGGCCGGGATCTGCGCGATCCTCGCCCTGTCACTCGCGTCGTGCCGCCGGGAGGCCCCCGGGGCGCCGCCGCGCTCCGCTCCACGCGTGACCCGCGACGTGGTCGTCATCACGATCGACACGCTCCGGGCCGATGCCGTCGGCTTCGGCGGCAATCCGCGGGGGACCACGCCTAACCTCGACCGGCTCGCGGCCGAAGGCCGGGTATTCGGTCGGGCGCACGCGCACAACGTGATCACTCTTCCCTCGCACACGAACATCCTCACGGGACTCCTTCCGTACCAGCACGGGGTACGGGAGAACGCGGGCTTCCGCCTTTCGTCCAGGATCCCGACGGCGGCCGGGCGGCTCAAGGCCAGGGGCTACACCTCGGGCGCCTTCGTCGCGGCCTACGTGCTCGACTCGCGCTACGGCCTCGGCCACGACTTCGACGTCTACAACGAGCTCTACCGGCACCTCGACGAGCAGTTCGAGTTCTCCATCCAGCAGGCCCGCGCCGAGGACGTGGTGAAGGCCGCCGTCGAGTGGTACCGGGCCGAGAAGGGCAAGCCCCGGTTCCTCTGGGTCCATCTCTACGATCCGCACGCGCCCTACGATCCGCCCTCGCCGTACCGGGAAAAATTCGCCGACGACCTCTACCTCGGCGAGGTGGCCTACACGGACGCGTCGCTCGCGCCGCTCCTGGCGGAGTTGCGCGCGGCGAGCCCGCCGCCTCTCGTCGTCGTCACGGGCGATCACGGCGAGGCCCGGGGCGATCACGGGGAGCTCACGCACGGGCTCTTCTGCTACGAGTCGACGCTGCACGTTCCGCTCGTCGCCTGGTGCCCGCCGCTCCTGCCCGCCGGCCGGGACGACGTCCCGGCGCGGCACATCGACATTCTCCCGACGATCCTCGACGCCGTCGGCGAGCCGAAGCCCGCGGAGCTCACCGGGCAGTCGCTTCTTCCGGCCGGCCGCAAGGAGGCCGAGGAGGGGAGCTACTTCGAGGCGCTTTCGGCGGCCTTCAACCGGGGCTGGGCCCCGCTCCGGGGCATGGCGGCGCGCGGGGACAAGTACATCGACCTGCCGATCCCGGAGCTCTACAACCTTCCGACGGATCCCAGGGAAGCGAAGAATCTCGTCCCCGAAAAGCCCGACGCGCTGCGGCGGCTGCGCAAGCGCCTGCTGGAGCTCCCCGCGGCGCCGCGCGAGAGGGGCACGATCGGCTCGGAGGAGGCCGCCAAGCTGCGGAGCCTCGGCTACCTGACGGGCTCCGGCGAGACGAAGGAGACCTACGGCCCGCAGGACGACCCGAAAACGCTCATCGCCGTCGACCAGACGCTCCACACGATCATGGAGCTGAGCGATCGCGGGAAGTGCGACGAAGCGCTTCCGATGGCCCGCAAGGTCGTTGCCGAGAACCCGAAGATGAAGCTCGGTTACACGCACCTCGCGATGGTTTTGCGCTGCAAGGGCGACATCCAGGGAGTCCTTCGCGCCTTCGAGAGCGCTTCCAGAAACGGCGCGGGCGGCGAGAGAACCGACCGCCAGCGAGCGATGGTGCTCTCGGAAATGGGCCGGCCGAAGGAGGCGCTCGCGGTGCTCCTGCCGTACAGGGAGAGCGACGAGCTCGAGACGCTCAATTCGCTCGGCATCGCGCTGACCGACGCCGGACGTGCGCAGGAGGCCCTTCCCGTCTTTGCGCGGGCCATCGAGATCGACCCGTCGAACGGGGACGCCTACCAGAACACGGGAATCGCTCTCCTGAAGCTCGATCAGCCGGAGGAGGCCCGCAAGAACCTCGAGCATGCCGTCGCTCTCGGCAAGCGCCGCGTCCGCGCGTGGAACGCGCTCGGCGTGGCCTGGCTGCGGCTCGGCGATCCCCGCAAGGCGATCGAATGCTGGCAGAAGTGCGTCGAGTTCAACCCGGAGCAGTACGACGCCCTCTACAACATCGGCCGCGTCGCCGGCCAGATGGGCGAGTGGAAGACCGCCCGGGCCGCGCTCGAGCGCTTCGTCCAGACCGCTCCGCCGCGTCAGTACGGGCGCGACCTCGCGGAGGTCCGAGGCGTCCTCGCCGACATGTCCCGCCGCGGCCTCTGACCCCATAGAATCGTCCGCCATGAAGACATGGCTGAGATTGCTCGGCGCGGCGGCCGTCTCCGGCGGCCTCGCCCTGGCGGCGGAGCCGCCGACCTCCTGGGTCATCGCGGGCGCGCGTGTGGCGGACGGAACGGGAGCGCCGCTCGTCGCGCAGGACGTGCGCATCGACGGCGACCGCATCGTGGCCGTCGGGAAGATCTCGCCGTCCCCCGGTGAGCGGATCGTCGACGGGAAGGGCCTGGTGCTCTCGCCAGGCTTCATTGACGTCCACAATCACTCGGAAAGCGGGCTCGTGAAGGATCCGCTGGCCGAATCGCAAGTCTCGCAGGGCATCACGACCGTCGTTCTCGGGCCCGACGGCGAATCGCCGTGGCCGATCGGTGAGTACCTCGCGGCGCGCCGCGCCGCGCCCCCCTCCCTTAACCTGATGACGATGGTCGGCCATGCGACGGTCCGCGAGCTCGTGATGGGGAAGGACTACCGACGCGTCGCGACGCCCGACGAAGTCGCGAAGATGGCGGAGCTCGTGGAGCAGGGGATGCGCGAGGGCGGGGCCGGGCTCTCCTCCGGCCTCGAATACGACGTGGGCAGCTATGCCGCGACCGAAGAGCTCGTCGCGCTCGGGAAGGCGTCGGCCCGCTACGGCGGCTTCTACATGACGCACGTGCGGGACGAAGCCGAGAAGACCTTCCCGGCCTTCGAAGAGGCCATCGCGATCGGCGAGAAGGGCGGACTGCCCCTCGAGATCTCCCACATCAAGCTGGGAACGGTCGGAGTCTGGGGAAAGACGAAGGAGGCGATCGCGCTCATCGACGCGGCGCGCGCCCGCGGCTTCGATGCCACCGCCGACTGTTATCCGTACGAGGCGTGGCATTCGAACCTCGAGGTGATCGTTCCCGACAAAAAGTACGACGATCCGGGGAGCGTCGCCGAGGCGATCCGCGTGCTCGGCGGGCCGGCGCGGATCACGGTGACCGCCTGCAAGGCGCATCCGAGCTACGCCGGCAAGAACCTCGAGGAGATCGCGAAGATGGAGGGCCTGACGCCGGTCGCGCTCTACTCGAAGATGGTCGGGGAAGGCGGCGCCGACATCATCGGCCACTCCATGAAGGAAGAGGACGTCCTCGCCCTCTACAAGCAGCCCTGGGTCATGGTCGCCTCCGACGGCGGGATCGACAACGACCACCCGCGGGGCGCGGGGACTTTCCCCCGGGTGCTCGGCCGGTTCGTGCGCGAGAAACACCTCTTCACGCTCGAGGAAGCGATCCGGAAGATGACGTCGCTGCCGGCGTCGCGGATGAAGCTCGCCGACCGCGGCCGGATCGCGCCCGGGATGAAGGCCGATCTCGTCCTCTTCGATCCGGCGACGGTCATCGATCGCTCGACGTTCGCCGAGCCCCGCCGTCTTGCGGATGGCATCGTCCTGACGGTCGTCAACGGCGAACCCGTCTGGAAGGACCGGAAGACGACGGGAGCGAGGCCCGGACGCGTCCTGACCCTGGCGGGAAGCGCGCCGGGGGCGAAGTAGTCGCGGCGGTTCCCGTGGCCGATGCGGCACTTCGGTTCCGGAGGAGAATGAGAAAGCTTCGACCCGCGACCGTCCTCGCCCTGGTCTTCGCCGGCGGCGCGACCGTTCTGCTCTCGTCCGCGGCCTCCGTCTCGACTCCCGTGATCACCGAACCCGCTTCGGACGGCCAGGTCATCAACCCCTACGACGTTCACATGGTCGCGGGCCCCTTCGCGGGCTCTCCCGGCGAGGCTCATGTCTGCAGCGACTGGGAGATCCGGGAGGCCTCCTCCGACGAGCTCGTCTGGAGCGCTCCCTGCGCGACGGGATCGGGCAAGGTGCACGTTCACCTCGGCGACGGCACGTTCACGGGATCCCTCGACGGCCGCCACCAGTTGAATTCCGGCAGCGCGTACCGGCTCCGCGTGCGCTTTCTGGGCGGCGCGGCGCCGGCCGGTGCGGACTGGAGCGACTGGGCCGTGCGGGAGTTCGCGACGGCGGCCGCGACGGCGGTCCAGCCGATCCGCCTCTCGGACGTGTCCGTCGTCCCCGCGCCGGCGTGGCGGGACGAGACCGGGCTCGACGTGGTCCTGCCGGCCGCGGGCGAACGGGCGGCGAGCCTGCGGCTCGACGCGCTCGGCGGCGGGACGGTTCTCTCCTTCACCGGATTCGATGGCGCGATCAACGTCCTCTCGAATCCGGCGCCCGTCGCGGCCCACGGCGCCCTGCGGGTCATCGTCGTGGCCGGCTCGGACCCGCTCGCGCTTCCGGCCTCGATCCTGTTCTTCACGGACGGGAGCGGCGAGGATCGGCAGGTCTTCCTTCCCCCGATCGCGCTCGCGGCGGACGGCACGGCGTCCTGGTGGATCGCCGAGAGCGGGGGAGCCTTCGCCGACGCGACGGGCGGCGACCCGGCGGCGGCGCCCGTGTTCGACTCTCCCGTCACCGAGCCTCCCGTGCCCTGGGCCGTCAGACAGCCGGGGTTCCGGGTCGATCGTTTCGCGAGCGGCTTCCAGCTTCCGGTCAACATCGCGTTCGCACCCGCGCCGGGGCCGTCGGCCGACGCTCCTCTCTTTTACGTCACGGAGCTCTACGGTTCCGTCAAAGTCGTCCTGCGCAACGGAACGGTCTCCGATTACGCGACGGACCTCCTGAACTTCGACCCCGCCGGGGCGTTCCCCGGCTCCGGCGAGAAGGGCGTCACGGGCATCGTCGTCGACCCCGGCTCGGGCGACGTCTTCGTCAGCTCGATCTTCGCGGTCGCCGGCGTGACCGACTTTCACTTTCCCGAGGTGATGCGCCTGCGAAGCGACGACGGCGGCCGCACGGCCTCGGCCCGGGACGCGATCCTGCAGTTTCCGGACGAGCCCATGGGCGCCTCGCACCAGATCTCGAACCTGACGATCGGGCCCGATGGCAAGCTCTACGTGCACATCGGGGACGGACTCCTGACGACGCCGGCCCAGGACCTCGGCTCGGCGCGCGGAAAGATCCTGCGGGTCAACCTCGACGGCTCGGCGCCGGAGGACAACCCTTTCTACGACGCGCGCGACGGCCTGACGGCGAAGGACTTCGTGTTCGCCTCGGGCCTTCGCAATCCGTTCGGGGGCGCCTGGCGGGACGTCGACGCGTCCCACTGGGAAGTCGAAAACGGGCCGGCCACGGACCGCCTGGCGAAGATCGTCGCGGGCCGCAACTATCTGTGGGACGGCTCGGACGGCAGCATGAGCAACTACGCCGCGTACACCTGGTATCCGTCGCACGCTCCGGTGAACATCGTCTTCGTGCAGGGCTCGACCTTCGCAGGAAGCGGCTTCCCCTCCGATCGGCTCGACCACGCGTTCGTCTCGGAGTCGGGCGCGACCTATGCCCCGGGCCCGCAATCGCTCGGCAAGCGCATCGTCGAGTTCGTGCTCGACGCGGCGGGAAACCGGGTGGCCGGGCCGCTGCCCGTCGTCGAGTACGTCGGCGCGGGCCGGGGCACGGCGGTCGGCCTCGCGGCCGGCCCCGACGGTCTCTACTTCACCGACCTCTACGAGGACTTCGGCGCCTCGACGCCCACGGAGCCCGGCGCGAGCGTCTTCCGGATCGTCTGGACCGGTGTCGCGGATTTCACGGCGGAGGTCGCCGCGCCCGCCGTCGCGCCGCTCTCCGTTCAGTTCCGCGACGCGTCGAACGTCCCCTCGGCGGCGTCGTGGCACTGGGAGTTCGGTGACGGCGAGACGAGCGAAGAGCATGAGCCTCTGCACGTCTACCGCCTGGAGGGCACGTACGACGTGCGCCTGACCGTCACCGGCGCCGCGGGACGGGTTTCTCGGCAGAAAGCGAGCTTCGTGACCGCCGGATCGGGCGAACGGAGCTTCCAGGCCGCTCCCAGGCCCCGGACCACGCCCCGGGTCGCCCCGCCGAGGTAGCCTGGCCGACCCCCTTACAATTGGCCGGATGGAGACTTCCGAGGAAGAGCGGGCGGGCCGACGCCGTCCCCTGTGGTGGGCCGTGGGCGCCGCGGCGCTCCTGCTCGTCGCCATCGTCTCTGACGGCCCTGGCGCGGCCCAAGGGGGTCCAGGTCCAGGTCGTCGGGGTCAAGCGCGGCGACCTGATCGTACCCGTCCAGTGCGACGGGACGCTGGAGCCGCCGCCCGGCGGCGAGCTGCGGGCCGCCGAGGCCGCCACGGTGGCGGAGATCCCGGCCAGGGACGGCGACCGCGTCACGGCCGGAACGCCGCTCGTGCGGCTGGAGAACGCCGAGCTCTCGCAGAAGGCGCTCGACGCGCGCTCCGAGGCGCTGCGCCTGGCGGCGGATCGGGCGAGCGCCGAGGCTGAGCTCGCCGATCTCGCCCGCGAGGAGAAGCACCGCCGCGAGGTCTTCGAGGCGGACGGGCGCCTGCTCGCGTCCGGAGCGATCTCGCGCGCGGCCGCCGACGCCGACGAGCGGGCGCTTCGCCAGGCCGAGGACAACCTCCGCGCGGCGCGCGCGCGCCTTGCGGGCCTCGACGGTCCCCTCTCGCGCCTCGCGCTCGCCGAGAAGGCGGCGGACGAGTTCGAGCGCCGCGTCGCGGCGATGAGCTTCCATGCTCCCTCGGCTGGCGTCGTCTACGGCCTGCCGCGCCGCGTCGGGGAGACCGTCGCGGCGGGACAGGTCGTCGCGAGCGTCGTCGAGGCGGCGCACCGGCGACTCCGGGCCCGCGTCGACCAGCCGGACCTCCCCCGCGTCGCGAAGGGCCAGCGGGTGATCGTGGCGTTCGACGGCCTGCCGCGCGAGCGCTGGGAGGGCCGCGTGACGTTCGTCTCGCCGGGGCTCTCCACGGTGGGCGGCCGCGAGGTCGGCGAGGTCCTCGGCGAGGTCGACGATCCGAAGGGGGAGCTGCCGACCAACGCCGCCGTCGAAGTCCAGATCGTGACGGGAGAAAAGAGCGGCACGCTCGTCGTGCCCCGGGCGGCGGTGCTTCGCGACGGCGACCGGCGCTACGTCTACCTGCTCGAGAAGGGCCGGGCGCGCCGGCGGGAAGTCCAGGTCGGCCTCTCCGGCTTGACCGACGTCGAGATCGCCTCCGGCATCTCCGAAAAGGACGCGGTCATCCTTCCGGGCTCGACGACCCTGTCGGAGGGACTGCGGGTCCGCTCCGGCGGCGCATAGGCGGGCCTCGCCCCTCGACCCATGTTCAACCGCGAAGTCTTCGGCATGGCGCTCGACCGGTTCCGGAAGCACCCGGTGCAGACCTCGCTCACGCTCGCGGGCCTCGTCGTCGGCACCGCCGCGATCATCCTCGTCGTCAGCCTCGGGCTGACGGGAAGAAAGTACGTGCTGCGCCAGATCGAGGGCGTCGGCTCGCGCCTGGTCTGGGCGAACTACCGCGGCACCGTCAGCTCCGGCGTCTCGCGCATCGCGGACGACGTCATGACGGACACGGACGTCAAGGCGATCGCCGCCCGCAGCGACCTCTTCTCGGGGGTCACGGGCATCGTGACTCTGCGCGGGAACGTGACCGTCCAGTCGCAGTCGAAGACGCTGACGGTCCTCGGCGTCATGCCGAACTACGGGGAAGTCCGCAAGAACATGCGGATCCTGCGGGGCCGCTTCATCGACGACGACGACGCGCTCGCGCGCGCCCGGGTCTGCGTCGTGAACCGGGACCTCTATGGCCAGCTCTTCGCCAACGACGAGTCGGCGGACAAGACGATCCGCACGCTCGGCACGACCTTCCAGGTCATCGGCGAATTCGAGGAGCCGGTCGACACGCTCGGCCGCGGGGAAGTCGTGCCGGAGACGATCCTCATCCCGATCACGGTGGCCTGGTACTACACGCCGACCCGCCAGCTGAAGACCCTCTTTGCCGAGACACGCGACTTCGACTCCCTTCCGGCCGGCGTCGAGGCGGTCGAGGAGATCCTGCGCGAGCGGCACCGCGCGGGCTCGGTCTACGAGGTCGAGAGCATGACGACGGTCGTGCGCCTGGCGCGCGCGATCTCGGTCGCGTTGATCGTCGTCTTCATCCTCGCGGCGGCGGTCTCGGTCGTCGTCGGCGGCGTCGGGATCATGAACATCCTGCTCGCTTCGGTCGAGCAGCGGACGCGGGAGATCGGCGTGCGCATGTCCGTCGGGGCGCGCCGGCGGGACATCCTGGGCCAGTTTCTCTTCGAGGCCCTCGCGCTCGGCGTGGCCGGCGCCTCGATCGGTGTCGCGATCGGCGTTGGACTGCCGTACCTGTCGAAACTTCTGATCCGGAACGTCGACATCGAGGTTTCGGTCTTCTCGGCCGTGCTCGCGTTCCTGTTTTCCTGTGCCGTGGCAGTCGTTTTCGGCGCGGTACCGGCGTACCGCGCATCGAGCTTGAACCCGTCGGAGGCGCTTCACCATGAATAGTCGCTGGACCGTCCGTTTCGCTCTGCTCGTTCTTTCGGCTCCCGCCGCGCTGCTGGCGCAGGTCGCCGGTCCGGAGCCGCTGACCCTGCGGCATGCGGTCGAGCTCGCGCTGGAGCGGGCCCCGCAGCTCGCGTCCGTGCGGGCCGCGCGCGAGGAGGGCGCGGCGTCGGCCGCCCTCGCCCGCGACGCCTTCCATCCCGCCGCGTACTTCTCGACGACGCCCGGGTACACCTACGGCCTGCCGACGACCGTGGCGGGCCAGGTGCCCGCCATCGCGTCCGTCGAGATACGCCAGACGATCTACGACGCGAACCGGAGGGTCGTGGCCCTCGAGGCGCAGGCGACCGAGTCGGCCCTGGACGCCTCCTATGCGCAGACCTGCCGGTCGACGATCGAGGCCGTCGTCGGCGCCTACGCCCGATCGTTCCTGGACGCCGTGCAGGTCGAAGCCGCGCGCCGGCGCCGGGATGCTTCGGAGGCGATGGCCGGGCGCGTCACGTCGCTCTTCGAGGAGGGTCGGCGGACCCGGCTCGACGTCGAGCGCGCGACGCTCGGGGCGGCCCGGGCGCGGCAGAAGCTCCTCAACGCCGAGTCGGACCGGGACCTCTCCGAGCTCGAGTTGAAGCGTCTCATCGGCTGGCCCGGCAGTGCGCCGCTGCGGCTGGCCGGGGACCCGGACTCCGTCATTCCCGAGCTCCAGCAGGCGGAGAACCTCACGGCCGCGCTGGCGGCGGATCCGGCGCTGAAGGCGCTCGGCCGCGAGGTCGAGCTCCTCGGCCAGTCGGCGAGCCTCGAGGCCAAGCGCTGGCTGCCGGTCATCGAGGCCTCGGCGCATTACCAGCGGCTGGCCAAGTTCAACAATTACGACGACTACTACCTGTCGTTTACGCCCAATTCCGTGGCGGTCGGCGTGTCGATCCTCCTGCCTCTCTGGACGGGCGGCCGCTTCGAAGACGGAAAGCGCCAGGCGCGCGCGCGGCTCGACCGCGCGGAGGCGGACCTGCAGGTGCGTCACGGCGACGTCGCGATGGAGGTACGGCGGACCGAGGCTGCCGTGGCCCGCGCGACCGCGGAGAAGAGCCTCTCCCGGCGGGCCCGGGGGATCGCCGACCAGACCCGCTCGGCCGAAGAGATGCTGGTCCGCGAGGGCCGGAGGGAGCCGACGGACCTCGACGAGAGCGAAATTGCCCTGGCGGACTCCGACGAAGAGACGGCCCGGGCGAGCCTCGACTCGGTCCTCGAGCGGGTGCGGCTGCTGTCGCTTCGGGGCGAGCTCGGGACGGCCCTGCTCGGCGCCGAGCCGCCCTGCGCGGTGCCGTAGCAGCCCGGAGACCCTAGCAGGTTGCTGAAAAAGGGTGTGGGATGGCGTTACGAGGGCCGCGGGGTCAGATGCAAGGAAGCGCGACGATGGCGATGCCTTCGCATCGTCGAGGAGCGATGACGCCGCAGATGACCCTGCGCCGCCGTAACCCGAAGGGTGGCCGGCACTTTGCCGGCGCCCGCTGAAAGCCGATGAACGTCCGCAGTGACACAACTCGGATCGGGCGCCGCATGCAAAGTGCCGGACACGACGCCCGCATCCATTTTTCAGCAGCCTGCTAGCGCGCGGGCGTCGGTGACGGCGCGGTCAGGGCGTCGGCGGCCGTGCGGTTGGCGGCGAGGAGCTTGGCCAGCACTTCGTCGTAGTACGGCTTCTCGCGCAGCCCCGCGTACTTGCCGGGGAAGTAGGCGACCGTCACGTCCGCGTAGCCCCCGGCGGGGTCGAAGGCATTCAACACGACGGCCAGACGCTGGTCGTGGGGCAGGCGGATGTTGTCGATCATCGGGAAGTCGAAGTACGCCAGCCAGAACTCGGTGGCCGTGGTGTCGGCCCGTCCGTTCTCCTCGGTCCGGACCGTGACCCGGAGCTGCAGCTGCTCGAGTTCGGGGTTGACGCCGAGCACCTCGAGCCGGAAGTTGCGACGGATGCCGTCGACCTCCAGGTCCCGGGCGATGAAGGGGACCTCGCCGCGGCCGTCGGCGGACGGGAAGGCGAGGGACTTCGTGTTCACCGTGGCGTCGAAGGTCGCTCCGCCCTCCTCGATGACGAGCATCTGCTTCTTGGCGACCTCCTCGGCGACCCGTGCCAGACGCGCGAGATATTCGCGGCGATCCGGGCTCTGCCTCGCCTGGCGCTCGATGTGGAGGAAGAGCGGCTTGAGGTTCAGGGACTCGTGGAAGTTGTAGACCAGAAGCTCCAGATTCAGGAGCTTCTGGTCGAGCGTCTGCGGCCCGGCCCCGAGGAAGGACGAGATGATCGAGGTGAACATGTCCTTGCGGAGCGCGCTCTCCGACTCCTCGCGGCGGCTGATGAGCTCCGAGTAGAGCCGGGCGTTGGTGTCGGCCGTCTGCATGCGCTCCCGCAGCTCCGCGTCCCGGTGCTCGCGCTCGCGCAGGTACGACGAGGTCCAGAAGCCGAGCACCGCCACGGCGAGGGCGGTGAGGAGACCGCCGACCGGATGGAGCAGGATCGAGGCTTTGTCCCAGGCGTCGCGCTTTTCGACCATTACTTCCGCGAGAGCGAGATCTTGCCCGCCTGCTCCGTGACCGCGAGGTCGTAGCGGCTGGGCTTCTCGAAGACGGCGACTCCGAGCGAGGCCGTCCCGCCCTTGTAGTCGATCGAGAGCGTGCACTGGCCGCTGGCCGCGATCTTCAGGCTGTACCCGCCGAACTCGTCCGTCGACGCGGTCGCCGTCGTGCCGGCGCAGTCGAGCTTCAGGGCGACGCCCCTGGCGATCGGCTTGCCGTTCTCGCTGACCGTGCCGTGGATCTCCGCCGCCGAGAGGCCCGCGGCCAGAGCCAGGCCGAGGACCACCAGTCCCGTCCGTCTCAACATGTCCTCACCTCCATGCCGATTGGCTAACCCGAAACCGGACGCAAGGCATTCCAGCCGCAGGCGTCCGCCTGACGGCGTGACCGGCCGCACACGACATCCGCGCCCGAAAGTTCGAGACCGTGTGGGAGAATTCCACCAAAAATGACCCGGCGCTTGCAGTCGCGCCTCGTGACCGTCGCGGCCCTCGCCGTAGTCTACTTCGCCGCGGCCAGGCTCGGGCTCTCCCTCGCGTTTCTGCACCCGAGCGCGACGCCGGTCTGGGCACCGACCGGCATCGCCCTCGCGGCCCTTCTGATCCTGGGCTATGGCGTCTGGCCCGGGGTCTTCATCGGCGCCCTGACGGCGAACCTGTGGCCTTCGGGCGCGCTCGCGCCGAACCTCGGGATCGCCGTCGGGAATACTCTCGAGGCGATCGTCGGCGTCTGGCTCGTCCACCGGTTCGCCGGCGGACGGCAGGCCTTCGATCGAGCGCGGGACATCTTCCGCTTCGCCTGGCTCGCCGCGGCGGCCACGGCGCTGAGTGCCACGATCGGAAGCGTGAGCCTGTGCCTGGGCGGCCTCGCCGCGTGGGCGAACTTCGGGCCGATCTGGCTGACGTGGTGGCTGGGCGACGCCTCCGGCGCCCTGCTCGTGACGCCGGTGCTGCTGACCTGGACGCCGCGTGGCGGCCACCACGACCCGGCCGAGCGGATCGAGGCCGCCCTCCTGCTCCTCGGGGTCGTCCTGATCGGACTGATCGTCTTCGGCGGGCTCATTCCCACGCCCTCGTCGAGCAGGGACCTGCCGCTCGAGTTCCTGTGCCTTCCGCTCCTCGTGACGATCGCGTTTCGGTTGGGAGTGCGAGAGTCCGCGCTCGCCAACCTCCTGCTCGCCATCGTGGCGATCACCTGCACCCTGCGCGGGACGGGCCCGTTTCACCGGGCCGACTACAACGAGTCGCTCCTGCTGCTCCAGGCCTTCGCGGGCGTCGTGGCGCTGACGACGGCGGCTCTCGCCGCGGTCGTATCGGAGCGGCGGCGCGTGACGCAGTTTGCGACAGTGCTCGAGTCGGCCGTCGACAGCGCGGTCGAGGGCGTGGTCATTCTCTCGCGGGGCCCTTCGGCCTCGCGGCCGCGCATCACGTTTGCCAACGGCGGGTTCCTCCGAATGACGGGCCTCGAGCGGACCGACGTGCTGGGAAGGCCACTCGACGTGCTGAGCGTTTCGCCGGGCGAGGTCCTGGCGGACGCGAGGCGGGCCTTCGCCACCAGCGAGGGGCTCCAGCGCGAGCTCGTCGTGAAACGCCCCGACGGCACCGAGCTCACCGTCGAGCTGCAGCTCATGCCCGTGCTCGGCCGGAAGGCGGGTGCGATTGCCTGGGTCGCCATCCTGCGCGACGTCAGCGAGCGCCGCCAGCACGTCGCGGCCCTCGAACACCAGGCCCTGCACGATTCCCTGACGGGCTTGCCGAACCGTCTCCTCCTGCACGACCGTCTCGAGCAAACGCTCCGGGGGTCCCGGCGCGAGGGCGGTTCGCTCGCTGTCCTGCTGATCGACCTCGACGGTTTCAAGGAGATCAACGACTCCTACGGGCACTCGGTCGGCGACGTCGTGCTCGCGCAGGTCGGACCCCGGCTCCGCGCGGTCCTGCGCTCGGTCGACACGGTCGCCCGGTTCGGCGGCGACGAGTTCGTCGTGCTCCTTCCGGCGTCGGGAGGACGGGCCGACGCCGGACGCACGGCCGCGAAGATCCTGGAGACCCTCGAAACGCCCTTTCGCGTGGACGAGCACACGCTCGAGATCTCGGCGTCGATCGGCATCGCGCTCTCTCCCGAGCACGGGACCGACGGGCCGATGCTCATGCGGTCGGCCGACGTCGCGATGTACGCGGCCAAGCGCTCGAGCAACGGATACGCGGTCTACTCGGCGACCGAGGACGTTTTCACGCGCAGCCGCCTCGCCCTGCTCGAGGAGCTGCGGCACGGTCTCCAGGCCGGGGAGTTCTTTCTCGTCTACCAGCCCGAGGTCGACCTGCGGACGGGCCGGCTCGCCCGCGTCGAGGCTCTCGTGCGGTGGCGGCATCCGGTGCGGGGGCTCGTGCTGCCCGACGAATTCATCTCGGGCGCCGAGCGGATCGGCCTGATCCGCGAGCTGACTGACTGGGTCCTCGAAACGGGGCTCCGGCAGTGCGGGCACTGGCTCGCGGCCGGGACGGCGGTGCCCCTCGCCGTGAACGCGTCGGTCCGGATCCTTCGAGACACCGGTCTCGCGGAGCGCGTGAGCCTGCTGCTCAAGCGGCTCCGGCTCGAGCCCAGCCTGCTGACGCTCGAGATCACCGAAAGCGTCACGGCCGAGCCCCTGCACGCGCTCTCGACCCTGGCGGAGCTGCGCTCGGCCGGCGTGCGCCTCGCGATCGACGACTTCGGGGTGGGGTCCCTGTCGCTGCGAACGCTCAAGCAGCTCCCGGTCGACGAAATCAAGATCGACCGGTCGTTCGTCACGGGCATGGAGACGCACGAGGCGAACGCCGCCGTCGTCCGATCCGTCATCGACCTGGCGCACCACCTGGGCTGCCGGGCCGTCGCGGAAGGCGTCGAAAGCGAGGCAGTCTGGAACAGGCTCGTCGAGCTCGGCTGCGATCTCGCGCAGGGGAACTTCGTCAGCCCGCCGCTCGCCGCCGACGAGGTGGTGCGGTGGATGACCGCTCGCCAGCCGCTGGCGCGCAGCTGAGAGACGTGCGGTCCGCCGGATGCCCGAGGTTCACGGGGCCCTCGATCCGGAACGTCAGGTGGCGCGAATCAGGACGAACAGCCCGGGCACGGGATCGACTTTCAGGAGCGACCGGCCGTGCCGCTGATACCAGTCGCGCTGCGACGTATAGACGAAGAGGTCCGGCGCGAGTCCCGGACGGGGGCGTCGCCTTCCTCCGTGAGTAGCGTCGCCGGGCAGTCGGCAGGGTCGAGGAGCCGGATTTTCTGATCCTGCGAAAGACTCGAGTGGTCGCGCCACTGCTCCCGCACCCAGCGCGCGACGGTGTCGAGATGCTGCGGGCGTTCGGCGAGCCGGACGATCTCGAGCGCGGGCCGGTCGGACATCTCTCCTCCGCGAGCATTCCACCTTCCCGATCGATTCGTTGAGGCACCGCGTCCTCAAGGAGTGGTGCGCCCGGGCGCGATTCGAACGCCAAAGGCGGCATGAGGGCAAGTGTCGGAGGGCGAGTTGGAATGCGGAGGCCTGCGAATTATGATTCGATGACTCCGATGGCAAGCTCCACCGAGTCTTCTCGGGGACCCCTCGAAACCGACCTCGCGATTCTGGGAGGGGGACCGGCAGGCCTGGGAGTCGCGTTTTACGCGCATCGGGCCGGCCTGCCGTTCGTTCTCCTGGAAGGCTCCTCGGAGCTGGGCGGCATGTGCCGCACGCTGCGATACGGCGAGCATCTTTACGACCGCGGGGCGCACCGCTTCCACGATCGGGATCCGGAGATCACGCGCGACCTCGTCGCGTTGATGGGCGATGACCTGACTCGAGTCGATGCGCCCAGCGCAATCTGGGACCGCGGGCGGTACATCGGCTTCCCTCCCACACCACTCAACGTCATGTTCGCCTACGGCCCTCGCGAGGCCGGGCGCATCTGTCTGGATCTTCTGCGCTCCGGCCTGCGCCGCGGTCAGCTTCGAGGACTTTGCACTCGGCCGCGGTGACCTCGAAGCCGGTGCGGATCGAATCGGAGGGCAGCGTGCGGACGAGCGCTTCGGCGATCTGCCCGTAGCCTCTCCGGGGATACAGGAAGCTGCCGTCGACGTGTGAGACGGATTCACTTTGCGGGGGGACAGACCGTGGGTGTGCGCGGCCATGTCGTTTCCACGCTCCCGCTCCCGCTTCTGGTAAATCTTCTCGGCGACGTTCTGCCCGAGCCGGCGCGGGCGGCTGCATCCCGCCTGCGCTTCCGGCACGTTCTGCTGCTGTTCCTCCGGCTCAAGTCGGCGCGCATTTCGGGCCATGCTTCGATCTACATTCCGGACCCGGCCTTCTGCATCAGCCGGATTTACGAGCCGAGGAATCGGTCCGTGGAAATGGCCCCGGACGGCGAGACGTCGGTCGTCGTGGAAGCGCCCTGCTTCCGGGGGGACGCCGTCGATCGGCTCCCGGCCGACGGCTTCGCCGAAAGAATCGTCGCTGAGCTCACGTCCCTGCGCCTCCTGAATCCGCGGGACGTCCTCGACTCGCGTCATCACTTCATCGCCAATGCCTATCCCGTTTACACGAATGGCTACGCCAGCGACGTGCGGTTGATCCTGGAGGCCCTGGAGGGAATCGTCAACCTGGAGACCGTCGGCCGGGCGGGCCGTTTCCTTTACAGCCACCTTCATGACCAGTTACGTTTCGGAAAGGACTACGTCCGGAGGCTGACCGACTCGCTGAGAGCAAACTCCGCGTGAGCCAATCCGAGCAGGCCGAGCGGCCAGGGCATGGGGACGAGAGCGCGACCCCTCTGCCGCGGGCGACGTTTCGGGCGCTGGCGGAACGGGCGATCCTCGCTCTCCGCAAGATCTCCGAGGATCCGGCCGATCGGGCCTGGGTCCGGTCGATCCTGACGCCGGCCGAGTTCGAGCTCTGGGCCCGGCAGTCGGCCTACGATCGGGACCATGCCGCCCGGGTCGCGAGGAGGGTCCAGCGCCGCCTCGCCCCGACCGTTTACGGGGGAGACACGCTGTGGCCGAGTGCGGCGCTGATGCACGACGTGGGAAAGACGCAGGCGAATCTCTCCAAGCCCGAGCGCGTGATCGCGACGCTGGCGAGCAAAGCGGTGGGAGTCGCAACGGCCCGACGCTGGGCCGGCTCCGCGGCCGGCGCGAAGCGGCGAATCGGCATCTACCTGATCCACGGCGAGGTCGGCGCGCGCATGATCCGGGCAGCCGGCGGGCGTGAGGAGATCGCTGCGTGGACGGAGGTCCATCAGGGCTACCAGAGCGTCGCCAGGCTGGGGATACCGTCCGTCGTCGTCGAGGCGCTGCTCGAATCCGACGTGGCCTGAGCGTTGCCGCGGCACGTAAACGCGGCGATCCTCGCGGCCGCGCTGGCGGTCGCCGCGGCGATACTCGCCGTCCAGCTCTTCGTGCCGCCGGTCGTCGGCCTCGCGGACAACGGGGACTACCAGCGGGTGATGGGGTACGCGGGGTTCCAGCACACGACCGGGGTGGCGGCCGAGCGCTACTTCTCGTTTCTGCGAACGCGATACCTCATCGTTGCCCCCGGGTGGTTTCGAGGCGGCTACCACTCCTCGGAGACGCTTCTCGCCTTCGTCGCGAGGTGCGTCCATCTGGCCTTCTCGAAACAGCCGCTCTTCGACCTTCGCCTGCTGGGCGCGCTTCACGCCGTGCTGTTTCTGGTCGCTTTGGCGGGGATCCTCCGAGCCTGCCGGGACCTCGCCGTGCCGGTCCAGGCGCTCCTCGCCGCCCTGCTCGTGTTCGTCTTCACGGATGTCGGCTATGCCGCGCCTTTCAACTCGTTCTACAGCCAGACGGCGTCGCTCCTGTTCCTCCTGCTCACCGTCGCGATTTCGGCGGAGGGCGTTCGACGAGGGCGGCTCTCCGGCGGACTCGTCCTGGCTTACTTCGGCTGCGCGCTTCTCTTCGTCGGCTCGAAGCCGCAGGAGAGGCTCGCCGCTCCGCTGCTGGCCCTCTTCGGGCTACGCCTCGCGGGCGTGCGGTTTTCCGGGGCCTGGCGGCAGGCAGCCGCATGGCTCGGCATCGGGCTCTGCGCCTTCTCGGTCTGGTATGGCCGCCACACGCCGTACACCCTGCGTGAAGCGACGACTTTTCAGGTCGTTTTCGACGACCTCCTCGCCCACTCCGCCGCGCCGGCTGCCGACGCAGCCGAGCTCCGCCTGGACCCCGACTGGGTGAAATACACGGGATCCAACCCTTACGCGCCGGACTCTCCTCTTCTCGATCCGGGATTCCGAGTGCGCTTTCTTCATCAGGTCGGCTATCGCCAGATCCTCCGGTTTTATCTCCGGCACCCGCCCCGGCTCGTTGGACGCCTGGAGCGGGCATCGAGACAGGCGTGGTCTCTGCGGCCGAACTTCGGCAACTTCGAGAGATCGCCCGAACATCCGGAGAGCCGGCTGGCCACGCGGTTTTCTCTCTGGAGCCGAATGCGCGAGCGGCTCGGTGCTCATCCGTTCTTCTGGATCGTGTTCCTGCTCGGGGGCAACCTCGCCGCCGCGCTCGCGACCTATCGCCGCTCCACCCGGAGGGGCCGGCTCTTTCGGGACGGGATCCTCCTGCTGGTCCTGATGTCGGGGCTCGCGTTCATCGTCTGCGCTCTCGCCCAGGCGCCGTCCGACCTGTCCCGCCAGCTCTACGCGTATCACGCCCTGTGCGATCTGCTCCTGATCGCGGACGCGGGCTGGATCGTCGAGGCGGGATCGCGCGCCGCTTCGCGAGTCCGCCCGTCGAGAGAGGCGCGTTCCCGCGACGTATGATTCGAGAACTTTGACGCTCGCCTCCGGCACGCGTCTTGGCCCCTACGAGATCCTGTCGCCGCTCGGCGCGGGCGGGATGGGGGAGGTGTACCGGGCGCGGGACCCGCGCCTCGGCCGGGACATCGCCATCAAGGTCCTGCCGGCGGCCTTGGCCTCGGATCCCGAGCGGTTGAAACGATTGGAAACGGAAGCCCGTGCGGCCTCGGCGCTCAACCACCCGAACATCCTGACGGTTTATGACATCGGTTCCGCCGATTCGATCTCGTACATCGCCATGGAGTTCGTGGACGGCGTGACGCTGGCCGAGCTGCTGGCCAGGGGCCCGCTCCCGATCAAGAAGCTGCTGGACATCGCCGAGCAGGTCGCCGACGGGCTCTCGAGCGCTCATGAAGTGGGTGTGATCCACCGCGATCTCAAGCCGGGGAACATCATGATTTCCCGAGAAGGCTTCGCGAAGATCCTCGACTTCGGCCTGGCGAAGGTGCTGGCGCCGCCGCCATCGGACGCCGGGGACACTCACGCGAGGACCCTCAGCGGCCCGAAGACGCTTCCCGGGTACATCGTCGGGACCGCCGCATACATGTCTCCCGAGCAGGCGCGGGGAGAGTCGATCGACTTTCGATCCGACCAGTTTGTCCTGGGATCCGTCCTCTACGAGATGGCCACCGGGCGGCAGGCCTTTTCCGGGCCGTCAGACGTGGAAACGCTCGTCGCCATCCTTCAGAAGGAGCCGGAGCCACTCGCGCAGGCCCGGCCCGGGCTTCCCCCGCCGCTGATCTGGATCATCGAGCGATGCCTCGCCAAGGACGCCGGCGACCGATTCGTCTCCACGCGCGACCTCGCCCGCGATCTGGCCAGCGTCGGCGCCCACCTTTCCGAAATCGGAAGCTCGACCGAGAGGGCCGAGCCGATTCACACGGGCCGCTGGAGGCGCCGCGCTGTTCGGGAAACAGCGGCGTGGCTGACGGCTGGCCTTTCGGCGCTCGCAGCGGTCCTGCTCTTCGTCGGCTCCCGGCGCGATGCCGCTCCCGGGCGACCGATGCGCCTTTCTCTGCTTCCCCCGGAGAAGGCCGCGTTTAACTTCAGCAGCTCCTCGCCGGGCCCGATCGCCGTTTCTCCGGATGGGACCCGCGTGGTGTTCGGGGCCCGAGACGCCGCGGGAACGGATCAGCTCTGGATCCGGCCGCTCGACGGCGTCACTGCCGAGCCACTCGCGGGAACCGATGGCGCGACCTATCCCTTCTGGTCGTCCGATGGCCGGTCCGTCGGGTTCTTCGCCGACGGGAAGCTGCGGCGCATCGAGGCCTCCGGAGGTCCCGCCCAGACCCTGTGCGATGCGCCGGACGGCCGGGGAGGAACGTGGAGCCGGGAAGGCGTCATCCTGTTCACGCCGGACAACGCCGGTCCCCTCTTCCGCGTTTCCGCCGCGGGGGGAAAGCCGGCTCCCGTCACGCAGGTGGATCGCTCGCAACCGACCGCGACCCACCGCTGGCCGCAGTTTCTGCCAGACGGGCGGCACTTCCTCTTTCTTTCCTGGACCCCGAGCCAGGCTTCGGATGGCGACGGAATCTTCGTGGGATCCCTCGATTCGAAGACGCCGAGCCTGCTCGTGCGGGACATTTCGAACGCCCTCTACGCCGCGCCCGGATTCCTGCTCCATGTGCGGGAGGGCACCCTTCTCGCGACGGCCTTCGACGCCGGGTCTCTTCGGTTGCAGGGACCGCCGGTTCCTCTGGTGAAGCAGATCAGCTACCACCCGTACCGCCGAATGGGAATCTTCTCGGTCTCGGGCACCGGCTTGCTCGCCTATCAGGCGGGCGCCATGCTCGAGCAGTCACAGCTGCTCTGGCTGGATCGGACCGGCGCCCGCGTGGGCACGGTGGGGAGCTCGGGCAATTACTCCGGGGTCCGGCTCGACCCCGTCGGCCGACGCTATGCGGTCGAGATCACGGATCCCCGGAGCGGAGACATCGACGTCTGGCTCGGCGATCTGGCGCGTGGAGTCCTGACACGCCTGACCTCCGGGCAATTCGTCCACGACAGCCCGGTCTGGTCCCCGGACGGCGACCAGATCGTGTTTTCCTCGAACCGGAACGGACACTTCGACCTCTTCCGAAAAAGGACGGACGGCACCGGAGACGAGGAGCCTCTCTTCACCTCCAGCAACGACAAAGTGCCGACGGACTGGTCCGCCGATGGCCGCTTCATCGCCTTCGACCTCTTCGGCGAGAGCGCCGCCCCGCAGGCCGGTTCCCGGCGCGAGAAAAGACACGAGGTCTGGGTTTTTTCGACCGCGGGCGAACGTGCGACGCCCGTTCTCAAGACGGCGTTCAACGAATCGAGCGGCCGTTTCTCGCCCGACGGCCGCTGGCTCGCCTATTGTTCGGACAATTCGGGAAGAAGCGAGGTCTACGTACGCTCCTTCCCCTCGCCCGGCGCCGAATGGCGCGTTTCCGTCGATGGGGGCACGCAGCCGGTGTGGCGTCGCGACGGCCGCGAGCTCTTCTTCGTCGGTGCCGATCGCAAACTGATGGCGGTCAACACCGAGATCATGTCGGCCGTCCCGCACGCGGTGATCGAGAACCTGTTCGACATCCACTTGAGGTCTTCCGCCAGCGATATCGGGCTGTTCGACGTTTCAGCGGACGGCCGGCGGTTCCTGGTGAATACCCCGGTCGAGCAACAGACGCCGTCACCCGTCACGGTCGTGGTCAACTGGGCCGCGCCGCTGCGCCGCTAGCGCCTTTCGGGGCGTGTGGCCGTCGCGCCGGCCGGGACGTGCGGTCCCGGCGCCGCAAAGGTAGACCGGAAACTCCCGAACGCCGTCCAGGCCGAGAAGTTTCTCGATACGGCTCTCCTTCATGGAGGCCGTCGTGAAGGGTCCGAGACCCCTCGCGGTCGCGAGAACCGAGAAAGTCTGGGCCAGATGGCCGGCGTCCAGGAAAAACAGGCGGTACGAATCGTCGGACGAGTACTTCCAGAACAGCCGCCCGGCGACCGCGGTCATGACGCATAAAAATGCCGCCCGTCGAATCCAACTCTGTCCGGCGGCGAGGCGGACGGCCTCGTTGCGAAGGTCGCCTCGACGCAGCCGCTCGAGACAGCTCTCACGGACGTTGTAGTGGTACAGGCCCGCCGCCAAGCCCTCGACGCCCCAGACCAGGACATAGCACTCGATCGGATGACGGGCGCCCGCGGACGGGCTCGTCTTGGCCATGAGCTTGCCGAAGATCCCGGCATCCAGCCATCCCGTCTGACCCCAGGTCCCGCGGATGACGCTCGCGAAATCGCCAAACGGCACCAGGCGACTCGAGAATTCGCGCACCGTTCTGCGGCGCTCGAGCGCGCTCTTCAGGCTCACGCCGTCCCCGGCGGGAGCCGGATCCGGCAGAGGAACGCGAGCCTGGCCGGGATAGCTCTTGTACAGAGGGGGCTGCGGCTCCTCCCTCAGCCGGCGGCGGAAATGCCGCGTCAGCTTGACGGGATCCGTCAGGTAGGAGACATCCCGAGCGGCGAAGTGGAAGTGAGCCGCCGGGAAGGAACCCCTCCACTCCGCGGCCACGTCCCGGCGGGCGCCCCGGTCGCCGGCCTCGACGAGAAATCCGAGGCTCGCGAGCTTGCGAATCTCCCGCTCGACCGAGGCCGGCGTGTAGGTCGGGAAGGCCCGGGCGACCGAATGGCTCGACCTTGGCTCATCGAACTCCGCGAGGAGCTCGACAACCAGCGGCACCGCCGTGATCCGGCTGCGCCGAACGAACTCTTCGAGACAAAACCGGGCTCCTCGCCAGTAGGCAACGACGTTGGGGCTTCGGACGAGGCGCATCCCCCTTCGCTTCTGGCCTAGCGGCTCGTTACGAAGAGAGTGACTAGCATTTCTTCGTTCGCCACTTGCCCAGCTCCCTGTCCACTCTCTTGAGCGCGAGCCTGAGTGTCCTCACCATCTGGTCCGCGGCCTTGAGCTGTTCGCTGGGGGTTTTCTTGGACTTCTTCCGCTTTTTCACGCTGACCTCCTCGAGTCTCGGACTCGCTTGCAGGAAGACTATCCGATTGCCGATCCCGCGGAGGACGCGGGCGATGCCCGCTGGTGGAAAGGTCGTGCGCCCGGCGCGATTCGAACGCGCGACCTTTGGCTACGGTGGGGAATCCCCGACGTGGCGATCAAGGTGCTGCCATCGGGTCTCTCCTCCGACCCTGAACTCCGCCGACGACGGGCCACCGCGGTTTGACCGGTAGTGCCCCGAATGCTAGAATTTGAAATCTCAACGGCATCAATTTCGTCGAGGGAGCCGCATGGGGGCGACCCGCGAGCGCGCATTCTGTCCCGCGAGCAGGGACATCGGTGCTGTTCGCGGCGCCTTCCGATTGATCGAAAAGTCGTCAGAAAAGGCGTTGCTCTTCTAGTTGCCGTCGGGCTGCTGGTTTCAGCATCGTCCCTGGCCCGCATCACGGGCGAACCCCGCGGCCCGGTCGTCCTCCGAGTCAACCTTGCAATCACTCCGGAGCTGACGATTTTCCCGTCGGTCTTTCCGCCATCCAAGGTCTCGAGCGCGATGTTGTCGATCGCGAGTGTGAACCCATCGACGCAATCCGAGCTCGAACCGGGGGACGTGTTTCAAATCTCGTTCGGCGATGGCTCCAGTCGGGTCACGAGCGTCGATCCCGTCGTCTTCATCAACTCAACGACCTTGCTCGCGACCGACTTCTCGGTCGTATTCAATCCCTACCAGGTTCTAGTCACCTACGTTGGCGCGGCGAAGCCTTTCGTTTCGGGTGACAGCTTCGCGGTCGGTGTATCCCTGCTGATGCCTTCTGCGGAAGGTGATCAAACCATCGTCTTCAACGTGCCCGCCTTTCCCGAACGGTACACGGATGCGAATAGCCCGCGGTACGTGACGTACTCGGTACAGCCCTCGTCGGGCTCGGGACTGCCGGGACCTCCTGGTCCGACGGGGCCGACCGGGCCGTCCGGGGCGACAGGGCCCTCTGGACCCGCTGGGCCGACAGGACCGACGGGTCCAGCTGGACCGACGGGCCCCACGGGAGCTACCGGTCCGACAGGACCGACCGGTACCACTGGCCCCGTGGGCCCTGCAGGCCCGACCGGTGCGACAGGATTCACCGGTGCAACGGGACCAACCGGGCCTACGGGCCCGACCGGTCCCACGGGGCTCCAAGGTCTGACGTGGCAGCAGGTGTGGAGTGTCGCGACGACATACGCCCTCGACGACGCTGTGTTCTTCAACGGATCGAGCTACATAAGCCTGGTGAACGGCAACACGGGCAACCAGCCAGACACAAGCCCGGCCGATTGGAGTCTGCTTGCGCAGTCCGGAGCGACAGGGTCAACAGGACCCACTGGGCCAACTGGTCAAACTGGGCCGACCGGTGCAACTGGTCCCACCGGGCCCACGGGTTCAACAGGCGGGACTGGTCCCACAGGTCCGACGGGTGCGACGGGGCCGACGGGACCCACCGGCGTAACCGGCGCAACGGGGCCAACAGGACCAACTGGCCCGACCGGTCCCACAGGACCTACTGGATCTACAGGTCCCACAGGCCCAACGGGTCCAACTGGACCGACGGGCCTCACGGGAGCGACCGGTCCGACGGGACCGACCGGTACTACAGGCCCCGTTGGCCCTACGGGGCCGACTGGTGCGACAGGTCCGACGGGACCCACCGGTGTGACCGGTCCCACGGGACCTACTGGATCTACAGGTCCGACAGGCCCGACGGGTCCAACTGGACCGACGGGCCCCACGGGAGCTACCGGTCCGACAGGACCGACCGGTACTACTGGCCCCGTTGGCCCTACGGGCCCGACAGGTCCGACAGGCCCGACCGGCCCCACTGGAGGAAGTCCGATCATCGGCGGCACCAGCGGCACGACCAACCTGGTCAGCGGCCGATTCATCGGCATGTTCTCGACCAACCAGAACGCCAACGAAACGCTCGTTCAGAACGTCATTCCCGCCACCGGGACCATCAAGAACTTCTACGTTTTTGTGGAGACGGCGCCTGTTGCGGGGCGCTCGTGGACCTTCACCGTCCGCAAGAACGCGGCCGATTCGGCGGTGACTTGCACGATCGTTGGTGACGGAACGCTCCGGCAGTGCTCGGACACGACCAACGTCGCCCCGTTTGCGGCCGGTGATCTGGTCGCGATCCGCATCTCCGCGTCTGCCCCAGCCCCGGCCGGCACACCCGGGCAGTGGACCGCACAGTTCGCGCCGTAACTGCGAGCCGAAAAGTCTCCGGGTCGCCGGCCCCCGGCTCGCCTAGCTCAGCCCGCAAAGCCGGCTGGCTGCTTCCGCAGCCTTCACATTCCCTGGCACGACCGACAGTGTTGCCCGCGCGGCGGCGCACCCGCGCTCTCGCTCGCCGAGCCGCTCGTAGAGATCGAGCAGCAGCTCGCGCGCGCCGAGATCCGCCGGGTTGATTTCGACCGCCTCGGCCAGCTCCACCGCGGCCTCCGGGTCGCGGCCATTCTCGTGCAGCCAGCGGCCGAAGTAGAAGTGCGCCGTGGCGATCGACGAGTTCAAGGCCAGGGCGCGGCGGAAGTGTCGCTCGGCCTCAGCCGGGTGACCGGTCGCACCCTCGAGGATGCCCCGATTGATCTCGAGGATGTCGTAGTTCGGGGCGAGGGTGGCCGCCTTCTCGAAGCACGCGCGCGCATTCGGATAGTCGGCGCGTGCCAGAAAGATCAGCCCGTAGTTCATCCAGGCCCGTCCGTTGCTGGGACTGGCCTCCGTCACGCTCCTCCAGAGACTCTCTTCATCCCGCCAAGCCCTGTTTCGCTGGAAGGTGCCAAAACCGTGAGCGACCAGCAGGAGCGCGGCCGCCGTGGCGAGCCAGCGGACCGACCGCGGCGAGTGCATGGCTGCGCACGCGTCCGCTGCCACGGCGGTCAGGCAGAGGATCAGGCCGACGTAGGGGAGATAGGGCCGATGTTCGTTGACCATCTCGGACAGCGGGAACAACGACGAGGTCGGAGCGAGCGCCGCGAAGTACCAGATCGCGCCGAAGAGAGCCGCCCGTCCCGCCGGGCGCCGTCGCGCATAGGCTGCGGCCGCGGCGAGGAGCACGATCGCGAACGCGGCTCCCGCGAGAACGCGCGTGTCGTACCAGAGCGGGATCGGGCTCCAGTCCGCGTCGGCCGACAGCCCCAGAGGAAGCAGGAACAGGCGGAAGTAGTGTAGCCACGCGAAGACTTGTGTCTGCAGATAGATCCTCGGACGTGTGGCGCCGTAGACCAGATGCGGCCCTCCCAGGCGCGCCTGGAGGATGTAGAAGGCGCCGGCCGCGACGAAGGCTGGTAGCGCGAGCCGGAGCCAGGACCACGGTCTCGTTTCGTCGCCGCGCCGCGGGCCCGTCGCGCGTTCTTGCGGAAACACCAGAAGATAGACCGCGAATAAGGGGGCGAAGACTAGGGCCGACTGCTTCGCAAAGGCTCCGGCCAGCGCCGGCAGGAGCCAGACGAAGGTCCGGCGGACCGAGGGCATCCTCTGGTAGAGGACAAAGGAGCCCACGACACCGAGGGCCGCGAGGATCTCGGAGCGAAGCGTCAGGAAGTTGACGGTCTCGCTGTTGACCCGATGGAGGCAGAAAAGCGCGGCGCCGAAGAGCGCGGGGACACGCGTCTCTCCCAGGCCCGCGAGCGCGAGCACCCGCTCGAGGAGGAGATAGACAAGAATTCCCAGCGCCAGATGCAGAGACCACTGCGTCACGTGGAAGAAGAAGGGATCAGCGCCGCCGCCCAGCCAGTAGTCCAACGCGAACGAGGTGCTCGTCAGCGGTCGGTATGCCGCGTTGAGGGGATAACTTGAGAAGGTTGCCGCGTCCCGGAAGAAGAGGGGGATGTTGTGAAGGCTCCGCAAGTAAGCGTTGTTCTGGATGACGGTCCCGTCGTCGAAGTGGAAGGAGTTGTGAAAGTGGTTGGAGTATGCCGCGAACACGACGCCGACCGCGAGAATGCCGAGCGCGAACAGGGTCCGGTTCGTCGGACGGGGCGCGGGCGCGTCGTTCATGGAGGCGAGTTCTCGTTTCTCCGCAAGTTTCTCACGGAGAAACACGTCCCCGGTGTGCTGGCGCCAGAAGTGCGCCGATCGGATGACCTAAACCGGATCCGTCAGATGAACCCCGGCCGTGAGAATGCCGGATTCGGGTAGGCGTAGAAGCCCTGGCCGCTCGCGACCCCGAGGCGGCCCTTCTGGATGAAGTGCTCGTCGAGATAGCGTGCGGACTCGTTGGCTCGCGGATCGGTTTCGCCCAGCAGTTTCGCGACGTGATGCACGACGCCGAGGCCCATGCGATCCATCATTCCGAAGGGGCCCATGCCGCTCTGCATGGTGATCATCCAGGTCCGGTCGATGCTTTCGACGTCGCTGACGCCGCGCACCAGCAGGTCGAGCGCGGCCGTGCACCACGGCACGAGCAGGCTGTTGATGATGTAACCGTTCTGCTCCTTGCGAATGGGGATCGGCACCAGGCCGATCTCTCCGGCGAATTCGAGCACACGGTCGAACACGCCCGGGTCGGTTCCGGGATGGCCCATGACCTCGCCGATGTTGGAGTCCCAAACGCCGATCGCGAAGTGCAGGGCCAGGAAGTTCCGCGGCCGGTCGACGAAGCCAGCCAGCGCGCTCGGAGGCAGCGTCGAGGTGTTGGTCGTGAACACGGTGCGCGCCGGGGCGTGCCGCGAAGCCTCGCGCCAGAAGGATTCCTTGATGGCCAGCGCCTCGGGCACCGACTCGCTGATCAGATCGGCATCGCGTACCGCTGCCGCCAGGTCGGTGGTGTATGTGAGCCGGGCGAACGTCTCGTCGATTTGCTTTCGGGAGGCGCTGCGGTGCTTCGAGAAGTGCTCGGCGTACTCCTGGTGAAACGCCTTGCACTTCTCCAGGCCCGCGGGAATGGCGTCGTAAACGACGACGGTCTTGCCGTGGAAGGCCATTTGCCACGCGACCTGCGAGCCCATCGTTCCCGCGCCCGCGGCGGTGATCCGCGTGAAGGTCATTGAGCGGCGCCCCTACGCTGCGGGTGTCGCCCGCCTTGAAGTGCGGGGGCCCGCTGTTCGGGCCAGATCAGCGAACATCGGGACGGCCCACCGCTCCTCGTAGTGGATCATTGAAGACCTCCTCAGGGCCTGGATCCAATAACCCATGCCAGTCGGAGCGGAAGCACGTCTTCGAGAGGCCTCGCCCTCTCAAGGATTTGAGTTCTCCGCGGTCCGAAACGAACCGAGGTCCCTCCCCCGACCGGGCCAGAACTGTACCAAACCGTCCAGCCCGCGGGAGGCGGCCGCTCGTGTTTTCCGCGGAAAACGAAGGGTTGTGCCGTGGCATGCGCCTCGTGCCGGCGGGACGGCGAACGAGCTTGTCGGAAATCGACACGTTCTGCAAATGCCAAGGCGGTCACAAGACCGGCCGCAAGTTCATCCGTGCAAGGCACTGGTTGAACCGCGGATCCGCGCGCAAGCTGTCCCACTCAGGCGCGACCGCGAGACCAATCACCGCAAAGTCGCGCGCGTCGATTAAGCGTTGAAGATGCTCGAAGGCCGCGTCGAGGTCTCCAGCCTCTGCGCAGCGCACCGCGAGGAATAATTCCTCATTGCCAAGATCGAGTTGTTACGCGATCTGCCAGCAACTTACGCGAGCGCTCGAGATCGCCCATCTTCCAATACGCGGCCGCCAGCTATTCACGAGCGAACAGATGTTGTGGATTGCGATCGAGCGCCTTGTTGGCCCACACGATCACGTCGTCGTACCGGCGCTGATGCCAGAACGAGCCGGCGATCTGGACGTGAGCGAGCGCCGACGTCGAGTCGCATTCCAGACCCTGCAGTTTCAGGCTGAAACCCGCGCTCCAGGTTGCCGAGCGCTTCCATCAAGGAGCCGTAGTGGAGGTATGCTTCCGCGTGATTCGGGTCGATGGCCAGGGCGCGCTGGAAGCTTCGCTCGGCGGCGATCCAATCCCACTCTGCCACGAGCATCACCAGTCCCAGCGCGGCCTGTGCGTCGGCGCTTTCATCGTCCAACGCAACGCGCGAAGCGCTGCGGCTTTGGCCTCGCCGAACGCTTCGACGAGCACGTGGCGATCGTTCGCTCCGATCAATCTTCGCGTGCGCCAGGCCGGCGTATGCGGCGGCGTAAGTTGGATCGATCACCGTCGCGGCCTGAAACGCCGACACAGCGGCGGACAGCTCGAAGAAATTCGCCGAGCGCAGATGCGCCCGCCCGCGGGCCACGAGCTCCGATGCTTCCGATGCACGCGCCGCATCGGTGGGCGAGGCATCGTCGGCGCCTGCGGGTGTGACGGCGGCGGCGCCTGGATGCGAGCCAGGCCGCCCCAGGAGCTCGAGCCGCACTGCATCTGGCATCGCTCGAGCCACGTTCGCGTCGAGCTGACGCTTCAGGGGCCACAGGTCGGTCAACAGCTCGCGCGCCGACTGGTAGCGGCCGTCTCTGCGTTTGTCGAGACACTTGAGCGTGATCCGTTCCAGCTCCGGCGGGATATCCGGGTTGAGCCGCATCATCGTTTCCGGAGCCGCGTGCAGGATGCGGTCCTTCATTTCCGCCCGCGTCGACCCGGAGAACGGAAGCTGCCCTGTGGCCATCTCGTAGATGACGACTCCCAGGCTGAACACGTCACTGCGCGAATCAGCGTCGCCGCCCACGATCTGCTCGGGGCTCATGTACGGCGCCGACCCGACCACGCTGCCGACGGCAGTCACGGGCTCGACGGTCCACTCGCCATTCAGACTGCCTTCGTCGTGGCGGGCCAGCTTTGCCACACCGAAGTCGAGCACCTTCACGTTACCGCGGTGCGTCAGCATCAGGTTGGCTGGCTTGATGTCACGGTGCGTGATGCCCTTTGCGTGCGCGAGATCCAACGCGTCCGCGGCCTGCACGGCGATGTCGACCACCTCGGGCGGCGTCATTCGACGGCTGATCCTCGTCAGAAGGGTCTCTCCTTCGACGTGCTCCATGACGATGAATGGGACGCCATCGCTCTCGCCGACGTCGTAGATGGTGGCCACATTCGGATGGTTCAGCGCGGATGCGGCCTTCGCTTCGCGCCTGAAGCGTTGCATGAGCTCCGCGTCCGCCGAGAATTCTTCGGGCAGGATTTTCAGCGCGACGGTCCGGTCCAGTCGCGGATCGCGCGCGAGGTAGACCTCTCCCATTCCGCCGGCACCGAGCAACGACAGGACCTGATAGTGACTGATGGTCCTGCCGACGAGCGTCGCCTCAGTCGACTCGCTCGACGGTAGGGCCGCGATGTGCAGCGCCGGCCGCTCGAGGAACGTCTCGGCTTCGGTCGCGTACGCGAGAAGGGACTCCACCTCGCGTCGCAGCGCTTCGTCACCGCCGCATGACTTGTCGAGGAATGCGGCACGTTCCGACGAGTCGACATCGAGAGCAGACTGATGGATGCGTTTGACCGCCGTCCAATGGTCCATCACAGGCTGGTTCATGTCGGCCTCCTGGATGCTGGGCTGGAACCGCGTCGCCGCGGTGTACCATACCGTCCTCTATCTATAGAAGGCGCCATCCGACCGGTGAAACTGTCATGTCGCCGAATTCCGACAGCGGACCCACCGAGCTCCTCCGAGCGTGGAGCCAGGGCGACGGATCCGCCCTCGACCGACTGATCCCGCTGGTCTATGAGGAGCTCCACCGTCTCGCACGGCGCTATATGCGCCAGGAGCGGCCGGATCACACGCTGCAGGCGACGTCGCTGGTGAACGAGGCGTACCTGCGGCTAATCGACGTCAATCGCGTCGAATGGCGGAATCGCGCGCACTTCTTCGCTGTGGCGGCGCAGATGATGCGGCGGATCCTGGTGGAGTCTGCGCGCAGCCGGCAGCGACAGAAACGTGGTGGCGGTGTGGTTCACGTGAATCTCGATGACCTGCAAGGACTGCCAGACTTGAAGGAGCACGACCTCGTTGCGCTCAACGATGCACTCAGCGGACTGGCGACGTTCGATGCTCGCATGAGCCAGGTTGTCGAGTTGAGGTTCTTTGGCGGCCTGACTGTCGAAGAGACAGCGGCTGTTTTGAAAGTCTCACCGGAGACCGTCATGCGTGACTGGAAGACCGCGAAGGCCTGGCTCCTCCGCGAGATCGAGCAAGGCCACCCGACGGAGGCGCGTAGCAGGAGCGGCCGTCTTTCGGGTCAGGGATCTTGACGGCGCGATGGCGCCGTTGGCGCGTTCCGGCCGTCACATTGAAAAATGGTGCGCCCGGCGCGATTCGAACGGCTCGCGGCACACTGTCGTGGACTCTCGTCGGTTTTCGTCAAGACACGGAGAAAACACGGAGAACCGGGCTAGTGCGCGACCACTTAGAGGTTTGAAACGGGGTCGCCCCGTTCGACTCTTCATTCACTGGACAGCGCTGCTCGAGAAGGATTGAAGTTTCCCGAGGTCGCGGAGGCTCTGGGAATCTCCATC